>OZ240244.1:4800000-7031690 GCA_965198165.1 Candidatus Poribacteria bacterium
GTACACCACCGCACCTACAGAAGTGTAGGCAAAGAATGCCCAGGTGATCTAACCGTACTCTGTCAGGATTGCCACCAACTCATTCATGAACATCGTGGGCACCTCATCCCATGGCCATGGAATTGAAATCCAACCAGTAAACGGATGCTGGCGTGTCCAACCCGATTAGGACTGACTACTCAGACGACCAGCCCGGTGTCAACACCGTTGTTATCACGCCCAATCACTCCCCAATTCCGAGTTGAATAGGCAATTTTCCCTCCGCTTTCCGTTTGCCGAGAATCACCTCAACCGCTGCCAATACAGAAGCGTAATGACCATCATAAGCCGCAAGCAAGCCATTCACATCCCGGCAGTGCCGAAGGACGTAGGGCGATGCAAACGCGATAGCGATGATGGGTGTCCGTGTTGCAACACGGAGTTGGTTAACCAATTTCGCCTGCCGATGGTTCTCAACCCCAGCGATGACAAAGTCCGCTTGGTCTGCCTGACGGGTCAATTGTGGCAGTATCTGCTCAATATCCGGTTTCTTAGAGAGTTGTAGGTACGTGCTGTTTCCATGTCGGCGGTTGAAGAGGTTAAATAGCGTTCGCGACGGGTGCAGGATGAGTAGATCCGTTTCCGTTTCTAATTTCAACGGCACGATGCGATTTCGGTTTTTGGCAATCGTTATCGCCCGTGATGCGATGGTCTGCGCGAGCTGTTTGTGTGATGGACTGCCGACTATTTTGGTTGCAACATTCGGGTCAACGAAACGTCGGTCGAACCACGCCCGCTTGCCCTTCAAGATGCGTCTGACGGATGCATCCAGTCTGCCTTTCGAGATGCTCCCACGCTTCACCGCCACCAGCAAAGCGTCATAGACTGCGCGCTGTTTGGTCGGTGTCCAGAGCGCAAGCACTATATCTGCACCCGCTTCGATTGCCATCACTGCGGCCTCGCCCGCGGGGTAACGGTCATCAATCGCTTTCATCTCCATATCGTCCGTGATAATCAAGCCCTCAAAGCCGAGTTCCTCGCGCAGTAGGTTTGTCAAAATGGGGCGCGAGAGTGTGGCGGGCCGATTGGCATCTAGGGCGGGGTAGAGGATATGCGCTGTCATGATTGCCGCCACGCCCGCTTCAATCGTTGCGCGAAACGGTTTTAGCTCGATTGCCCGGATGCGGTCAAGGTCATGTTTCACGGTCGGTAAGTCGGTGTGCGAGTCAACAGTGGTATCGCCGTGTCCGGGAAAATGTTTCGCCGTTGCGAGCAGACCGTTCTGTTGTAGCCCACGGATATAAGCCACTCCCAAGCGCGAAACCTGTTCAGGCGATTCCCCAAAGGCACGGCGGTCAATCACAGGATTTTTCGGGTTATTATTCACATCCATCACCGGCGCGAAGTTCAGGTTAATCCCCACCGCTGAAAGTTCAATCGCAGTAATCGCCCCCGCCCGCTCAGCCAATTCCGTCGAATCCGTTGCCCCCAACGCCATATTCCCAGGCAGAATCGTCGCCCCTTTCTTGAGTCGTGTCACCCAACCCCCCTCTTGGTCAAGGGCAATAAACAGAGGAATCTGATGCTCTGTCCCTTGTGCCAAACGCTGGAGTTCGTTGGTCAACCGCGCCACCTGCTGCGGCGATTGGATATTCCGATTAAAGAGAGTAACACCCCCAATAAACCGCTGACCGATGTGTTCGCGAATGCTCTTGTTGACCTGCTTCCCCGCAAAACCAACAATCATCAGTTGCCCCACCTTTTCCTCAATTGTCATCTCGGCAATGAGCGCATCAATTTCTCCGTCCGTGAGCGCAAAGCCGTGGGACGAAATTAGGCAGGCCAGAAGTATCATAAGGGTACGATAAATAAAATGCGTCATAAGCAACTTTCAGAAACCGAGTTTTTTCGGCAAAACTCGGTTTCTCCAGAATAGCCAGAACCGGTACATCTCCCATTCTTCTGCCGAAGCAAGCAGCATGTTTATAGAACCGACACAGCTTCCAATCTTCCACCCTTCCCCTCTTCCAGTTTTTCATCTACATGGAAACCCCCAACAATCCCCGCGTAAATTGGAAATCCGTATTTCCTGTGCCGTAGAGCTTAGGCGTATAGCGGCGAGAGGCAACCTCTCCAATCATCTCAAGTATCCGTTGTGAAAAGGCAGATGGTGTCGAATCCGCCTCAGACGAAATGACATCCATATCCGATTTATAAAAAGCAGACGTTGTTTCATCCGTCGTGGCTTGAATGAGCGGAATCATGCGATTCGCCTGTAGAGGATGCCCCACAATATGGGCAAACATCAGGTCAACCCCTGTCGCGCCCAATCCCGTTAGCGTTTCAACAGGGTGGTCTGTAGGTGTCTCCATGATATGAAACCCCCGCTCAACGATATTTTGACCGTAGGCGAGCGTGTTTCTAAATGCCTGAGTGCCGAGGATGCGTTCCGCGTAGGTTGGTGATGCCAAGAACGTCGCATTTGCCGGGACGATAACTGTTCCACCCGCGCCGATAATAACCAGAGTCAATTCAGCGATACTTTCGGCGACCAATTCCGTCACCTTCCCACTTGAAGTTAGCCCAACGCGCAAGTGTTCCAACCCCACATCGGCATAACAGGGCGGTGTTGCCGATTCGACCGCATCTCTAAACCAATCTTCCACCTTTTGAATTACCGCTTCGATACCGCCGTCAAGTTGGACACTCGCCCAACCGTAATCGCCGAGAGAAACGCCGCACGATTCAAGGGCATCGGCAACGTGGTCGTTGTGC
The DNA here is from genome assembly GCA_965198165.1 of Candidatus Poribacteria bacterium. GTDB lineage: Bacteria > Poribacteria > WGA-4E > WGA-4E > PCPOR2b > CBDAOT01. Next base: position 4,802,755 of record OZ240244.1, read on the forward strand.
GTCTTTTCGCAGCCGTGCTCCAAAAGCAACCCATGTGCAACGCTCGGATGAATGAGATGTCCGATGAGAGTGCGCGTGTAAATCTCCTCAGACCTACCGCTTGATACGCCACATCCTTCTGTATGTGGCAGTGAGACAAACCGCGAAATGCCTTTCTCGTGTCCGACCTCCCGCGCATTGAGTCGCTCGGCAATCATCTGGGCAATCTGTCCAGAGCACAAACTGGTGGGTAGCACTAAGCCGATCTGGTCACTCCGATAGCCCTGCTCTGTTTGAAAGGCGTTAAATGTGACCACCGGTATATCGGAAGCCGCGTTGATTGACAACGGTTTCCCATCCTGCACATCGGAAGATGCCAAGAGCGGTTCAAGTACGGTTGGCGCAGTCTGCTTCCAATCCCTCCAAAGGGAGACCTGAGAATGCCCCGCCTGCTCCCCAACCGATTTTTCGCCCGAAGCCACTTCAACGGTAAGGTTCAGCATCTCCTGCCCCAATTCATCCATCGGGGTGCCATCAAGGTACGCGCCAGCGTTTACGTCCATATCTTTCTCCAAGAGACGGTAACGCCCAGTCGTCGTGACGATTTTGACCGTTGGCACAAAGGGGAAATTCGTAATTGAGCCGTTGCCTGTAACGAAAAAGATCATGTTTGACCCTGACGCAACCTGACCTGCGACACTCTCAAGGTCGTTGCCCGGGCTGTCCATAAAATAGTACCCCGCCTCGCGCATCCGCTCACTGTAATCAATCACATAATCGAGGCACACATCAGGGTGCCGCTTCATCGCTGCGCCGATTGATTTGATTGCAATGTTGTAAAGCCCCCGAAAATTGTTACCGCCCGACGGATTCCCCTCCGCCGAATGCCCATGCCAGCGCACCCGTTCCTTAAACCGCTCGACCGTATCGAGAAACTTGCGCCCCGTCTCGATATCTCTGACGTTCTCAAGGAGGTACGCCTCCGCCCCAATTAACTCATCCGTCTCCGCGAGATTGGCACTCCCCCCGTAACGGATGACCTCTTTCGCGACATAAGCCGCCAGCGGGTTGCCCGACACCCCCGAAAATGCGTCCGACCCACCACACTGAAGCGCGATTTTAATGTTCGACACAGGTTGCTCCGTCCGCTGCATCGCGTTGACACTATCCAACCACCCCTTGATAATCGCCTCACCTTTTTCCAAGGTCGCCTCAAAGCCACCCTGTATGCTCAAAAATTGATGAATGACATGCTGAATTGGGTAGTCCTGCGCGGTCAGATAATCGTGAAGCGTCCGATTCGTCACCGATTCCAAACCGTAGTCAACCGCCAAAATCGCGCCGATATTCGGATGAACCACAAATCCCGCCAGCGTCCTAAGTAATAGGTCGAGATTGTTCGGCGTTCTTCCCTCCCCGCCTTCAGTATGCGTCACCGCTACAACGCCGTCGATATTTTCATAGTCTCCCCCGATGCCCTTGAACCGATTCGCCAACGCCTCCGCAAAGCTAGAAGTCCGCGACGTGGTACCCATAACGACGATGTAATTCCGCGTCCCAACGCCACGGTCTCCTGCCCGCGGATAACCGCTAAAAAGGAGCGCATGGTCATATTTCGGTAATGGGCTCCCGAGTTGAAACGTATCCTCATCAAGGGTATAAGCGACAATCTGATCTTTGAAATTCGGACGGGTTGGCAACTCGAAATCAAGGTTTCTCAAAGAGAGCGAACCGATCATTTTCTCGTTGCACACATAAGCCCCAGGTCGAATCTCGGTCGTCGCATAGCCAAACGGCAGTCCCCACGAAAGCAGCGGTTCACCGGCCGCAATGTGACCAATGGCAAATCTATGTCCCTCCAGAACGGTGTGGGACAACGCGAATTCCTCCCCTTCGCATTCGGTTATTACGGAACCCGCCTCCATCCTTCTCGTGACGATTGCGACGTTATCATCCGGAGCAGGGAGCCTTGCGATGTTGTTGAAATTATATCGGTTTTCCATCTGTACCTCATTTTTTTAGAGATATTGAGTTTTTAACAAGGGTTCATTCTTCCAAATACGAGGATGTCTTCTTCAGCGTCCACGACGATATGAGAACACATTATATCATTTCTGGATTGTAAGCAACAATCAAAAAGTCAAGTGATGGGGGGTGTGTATAGAACTAAATAGTCCGAGGATCGGCAATTCATGGTTGTTTGAAGTTAAAAAATATGATAAAATAATCCAAGTTGCCATCTTGATAAGAAAAGGGGCGGAAGATGAATCAACACGAGTTGTGAAAACGTGCCCAATGTGCTTAGCGTCTTGGAATAAGGAGCAACTTTTGAAATAGCACATGGAGGTGCCATCCAGACGTGCCGTGACGGATACAAAGTTCCTCTAAAAATCAACTAATGGCAACGAAAGACGTGCCATATTTGAGAGGTAAAAATGGCATTTAGATCAGTCTACAAGCGGCTTTTTGAGCATTTCAACGAGCCTTTATCTGCGTTGAAATACCTGATTAGAATTGGCAAAAATGGCCACTGACAACAGTGACAAAGATGACAGATATCCCACGGTCTAATACGAAAATTTCTCAAAATCTCGTGAACCTGATTGTAGAGGCGCGGGATGGCATAGATGGCTACCCCCTCACATTCAAGCAAATATCCGAGATTCTCAAAGTGAGCACCCGAACCCTGATGCGCTGGCAAAACGAAGGCCAGAACCTTTACCTTGCCATCTGGGGGATGGAACGAAAAAAGAAGATTTGACTCATAGCGAGGGGTTGAAACTTCAGTTATTCGAGCGTCTAATAGAACTGAAGTACCCAGACGTTGTCGAAGCACGAGAGCAAATCGAAACCCTTTCGCGCGTAGAATACGATTCTAGGGTTAAGAAATTGATTGAGAACGATCGCCGCGAGAAACAACGCCAGGAAGTCCGGCAACAGGTCAGACGGGCTAAGAGAGCAGATTTACGCGCACAAGCGAAGTCTCATGCCTTGATGCGAGCAATGGGGCCCGTGTTGAAATCGATAAAATCAGATGTAGATGACCTGCAAGAGCAAAAGAAACAGGCACAAGCAGAGCTCGATGACATAGAATCAAAAATAGCCCGCTTAAAAGAAGAAGAGAAGCAAGCAAAAGCAAATAGGGATGGACACAGCTTGAGTGAGGTCTCGTCACCTGAAGACTCTTGAAATCTACCAAAACCAACCCGCCTATATTTCCGATTGAAGGCAACCGGTAAAGGAGAAAATCGTGGTCAGATTGGATGCACAGAAACCGGCACACTTTTGTGATAACATAACCCGCCGAGACTTCCTGTACGCCGGGTCACTGGCGATGCTCGGTTTGTCAATGCCCCAGTTTGTTGGGCTCAAAGCGGCAGGGGTAGTGAACGCGGACAGAGACATCAACTGCATTATGATAAACCTATTGGGCGGCCCATCCCAACTCGACACATGGGACATGAAACCGGATGCCCCCGCAGAGATTCGCGGACCGTATAAACCCATCCGCACAAATGCAGACGGTATTTATATCTCCGAAATCTTCCCCAAGATGGCCAAACATGCGGACAAATATGCTCTCGTGCGTTCTGTTTACCATACTGCGGCACCTGTACACGACAAAGGCCATCAGCTAATGCAGACCGGACGACTCTTTTCCTGCGAGATTGAACATCCGCATATCGGTTGTGTGCTCAGTGCGGTCAAGGGGCGGCGCGACGATGTTCCGGCACACGTTCTGTTGCCTACGCCGATGGGAGCGACCGGTGGGAATCTGCCACACGGTCAAAATGCGGGCTATCTGGGAAAGACCTATGACCCATTGCTCATTAACGCAGACCCTTCAAATCCGGATTTCAACTCACAAAAAGCGCGTGAGTTGTTCGATTTGAGACAGGAATCGGAGCGGGTTCGCAAAAAGTACGGTATGAACAAATTCGGACAAAGTTGCCTACTCGCCCGACGCATGGTAGAGCGCGGCGTAAGATTTGTGACGGTCAATATGTTCGAGACCGTCTTCAACGAGATTACATGGGACATGCACGGCTCACGCCCATTTACCCCAATCACAGCATACCGTGACATCGTCGGCCCCTGGTTCGATAACGGCTACAGCTCGCTCCTCGAAGAGCTCAGTCAGCGCGGCTTACTCGAAAACACCCTAGTCGTGGCGATGGGCGAGTTCGGCAGAACCCCGAAAATCAACCCCGCCGGGGGACGCGACCACTGGCCACAGTGTTGGACAATTCTGTTTGCCGGTGGCGGAGTAAAAGGCGGCCAAGCCGTTGGCACGTCCGACGAAATCGGCGCATATCCGAAAGACCGTCCCGTAACATCCGCAGAGGTTGCGGCAACGATCTATTACGCACTCGGAATTGACCTTGAGCACGAACTCCCCGGCCCACAAGCCCGACCCATCCCCGTTGTTGATAACGGTGTGAAGCCGATTATGGAGCTGTTCTGACAATAGAAATGCACCACTTGTCTCAATAGTATCGGGAGTAGAAACACCCTCCCACAGTTTGCCGCAATAGTATCGGGCGTAGGAACGCCCGCCCACAGTAATCTCTCCCACAGTAGTGGTTGGAAAATTATATGGACACGAAATTCTACGGCTCATTTGTCTTGGTTCTGCACTCTCATATCCCTTATGTGATTGGGCAAAACCGCCTTGAAGAAGAGATGCTACTTGATGCCGCGATTGAAACCTATATTCCGCTCTTGGGGGTTTTCAATCGACTCGTTAGTGAGGGCATCTCGCCCCGGACGACGATTGGAATTTCACCTGTTCTCGCAGAGCAACTCGCCCATCCCGAGTTCAAGACAAAACTGAGGGAATACTGTGAATTAAAAGCAGAGTTCGCCCGTCAGGACAGTGAGGAATTTAGGTCTGAGCACCCCCACCCGCGTTGGTTGGCACGACGGTGGGAGCAGTTCTACACCGAAACCGACCGCCTCTTCAACCGAACTTACGGAAAAGATATCATTGGCGCGTTTAAGGAACTCCAAGATAATGGTCATATCGAACTCATCACCTGTGCGGCGACCCATCCCTATCTGCCTGCGCTTTTAGAGGACACGAGCATTGAAGCGCAAATTAAACTTGCGATTCAAACACACCGCCACCATTTCGGCAATTCACCACGCGGTATCTGGGTGCCGGAGTGCGGTTATCGCCCTGCGGGTCAATGGTGCCCCCGATACACCTCGCGGCAGTCGGAAGCGTCAAGATTTCGGCACGGCGTTGAAACCGTGCTGAGCGAGAATGAACTCGAGTTTTTCGTCATTGACCAGCATCAACTCGAAAAAGCGAATCCCACTGACCTCCACAAAACGCCGTTGGACACGTACCGTGTCGGTGGTTCAGAGGTGCCGAAACAGTCTGTCACCGTTTTTACGCGGGACAGCAATCTCTCCGAACAGGTGTGGCTCAAGCAACGCGGTTATCCCGGCAACGGTGCTTATCTCGACTTCCACAAACGCCACGCCGAAGGGGTGCATCGGTACTGGAAGATCACCGACGAAGATGTGCCGATGGGGAATAAACAGTTCTACCATCCAGACGATGCCGCTGTCAAAATTGCCGAACACGCCGGACATTACAAGTGGCTTATCACCCAAAGCTTACGCACCCAGTTTGAACACACAGGGCAAGCAAAAATGGTTATGACCGCCTTCGATACCGAGCTCTTTGGACACTGGTGGTTTGAAGGTCCTACATGGCTATATACCTTGATCAAATACATCGACGCGGACTCCGAAATTAGAACCACGACCTGCTCCGAATATCTCGAACAGCACCCTGCGTACAACTGGGTCTACCTACCCGAATCATCGTGGGGCGCGAACTTCGACAGTAGCACTTGGCTCAATCCAGAGGTCGAATGGACATGGGAACGCATCTACCACGCCGAGCACGAAATGCAACAGCTCGCTAAAGCGTTTGGTGCGAAAGACGACCCAACGCTCCAGCGCATCCTCGACCAATCCATCCGCGAACTGCTCATCCTCCAAGCGTCCGACTGGCAGTTTATGGTGACCAACTGGAGTACACGCGACCTGGCCGAAAAGCGACTTGTAGAACGCCACGAAGATTTCAAACGCCTAGCAAAACTCGCATGGGATTACGGCGGCGGGCGCGAGGTTTCACAACGCGAATGGCACTTCCTCCACGAATGCGAACAACTCAACCAAATCTTCGCTGATGTGGATATCAACTGGTATATCGAAAAAATTGTCTGAATCGCGGGCGGGATTAAAGGATTTCGAGGATTAAGATGTGACAGCCACAGGGCTATTTAGTTTTCCGTTTTTTGACCGATTTCGGCGGGGAGTCGCGATTCGGAGATCGCTCCTACCGCGAAGAGTCGCGATTCGGAGATCGCTCCTACCGCGAAAAGTCGCGATTTGGAGATCGCTCCTACCGCGAAGAGTCGCGATTTGGAAATCGCTCCTACGGGAGAATTAAATGACCCTAGTGACAGCCATTACTACCTTGAAAATGAGATTGATTAGGTGGTATACTCATAATCAATCTCATGTAGGAATTTGGAGGGTAAGATGGACGATGAGCGTGACTCGGAACAGAGAAAATCGGCAATAGACCCGATTTTCAAACACATGATAACTACGCTGTTCCAAGGACCGGAAATCAATATTCAAACGGAAGTGGAAGTCGGGTTGTTGCCCCTAAGAATTGATGTTGTTATTGACTTTCAGACTCCAGAGGCACTTTGCACCTTCCAAGGCCAAACCCCGTATTGGCACTTTCTCAATGACAATATTCTTGAGTTTAAGGGCGAGGGAGATCGGTTGACGATTGAAGGATTTTATCGAATTGTGATGCGGTGTTGTCACTATTTCTTAGAGCGTCACGTGTCCGTTTCCGAGCTGACGGTGACTATCGTCTGCGCCCAAACGCCTCGAAAGGTTCTCTCTCATCCGGAGTTTGAATTCCAAAAGATAGCTGAAGGCTACTATTTGTGTCGCAATGCCCTTGGACTGAAAATCTACTTGATTGCGGTAAATCAACTTCCAATGGAACCGATGTACTATTCGCTTCTGCTATTCGCGTCCTCAAAGAAAAAAAGTGAAACAATTATTGAGGAGATTGTGAAAAGTGGTCAAGCAAAATATGTCGCGTATGCGTATCGAATTCACCCAGAGACGACGAGGAGGATTTTAAGCATGGCAGACAAATATACCCGAAATTTGGAATACATCGCCGAAAATATGGGTCAAGACCTGCTCCCGTTCATAAGTAGTGAAGACCGGGTTCGTGGCTTACCACTTGAAGATATACTGAATGCCTTGGGCGATGCGGACCGTCAAACCTTTCTTAATAGGTTGTTGGCAACCGAAGAAGGATTGACCCCTGCCCAGCGGCTTCAAGGATTGGATGCTAAACAGCGACTTCAAGGATTGTCACTTGAAGATAGAATTGATGGCTTGAGTGATGAGGAGCGCGAAGCCCTGCGTCAGTTGTTGGATAACCAAGGGAATGATCCCTGAGCATAGCAGAGAATCTGACAGGCACTGGATTATCGTTTCAGGTACTTTATATCAGCAGAAATCAAGTAACGAGAACCTGATGAAATTTGACACTCAAAATGCGTCGAGTCATCTCGCCACCCGTTAGGGTCAGTAATGGGTTCATGTCTCAGTCCCGTCAAGAACGGTGGGAAAGGGATTTCCCACCTACGGGGTGATATGTTCTTAGAAATTACCGAACTTGAACGTCAAAACTCATAAGGGATGGGGTCTTACACGCCAGAGTGATAATTGAGGAGATTGTGAAAAGTGGTCAAGCAAAATATCTCGCGTATGCGTATCGAATTCACCCAGAGACGACGAGGAGGATTTTAAGCATGGCAGACAAATATACCCGAAATTTGGAATACATCGCCGAAAATATGGGTCAAGACCTGCTCCCGTTCATAAGTAGTGAAGACCGGGTTCGTGGCTTACCACTTGAAGATAGAATTGAAGACTTGAGCGATGAAGACCGCCGCGCCCTTCTTCAGTTGTTGGCATCCGAGGAGGGATTGACCCCTGTCCAGCGGCTTCAAGGATTGGATGCTAAACAGCGACTTCAAGGATTGTCACTTGAAGATAGAATTGATGGCTTGAGTGATGAGGAGCGCGAAGCCCTTCGTCAGTTGTTGGCATCCGAGGAGGGATTGACCCCTGTCCAGCGGCTTCAAGGATTGGATGCTAAACAGCGACTTCAAGGATTGTCACTTGAAGACAGAATTGATGGCTTGAGTGATGAGGAGCGCGAAGCCCTGCGTCAGTTGTTGGATAACCAAGAGAATGGCACCTGAGCATAGTAGATACCATAGATTTCAAGAATAAACCTGTGGGAGGGAGTTCCTACTCCCCTCTACGGCGGCGATTTGAGGAAACGGATTGAGCAGGAAATGCTGTTGGGCATCGGGGGCTACCGCGCCCTAATCGAGTTGGGTATTCGCCCCACGGTATGCCACATGAACGAAGGCCACTCCGCCTTTATGGCCATCGAGCGGATTCGGCAACTGATGGAAACAGAGCACCTCACCTTCGACGAAGCGCGAGCTGCTTCCGCCGCGGGCAACGTCTTTACGACCCATACGCCTGTCCCCGCCGGCATTGACCTGTTTCCCCTCAGAGCTCGTCGATAACTACCTCAACGGTTACTACGACACGCTCGGCATCACCCGCTACCAATTTCTCGCCCTCGGCCGCGAAAATCCCAATGACCGCGAGTCCCAATATACTTCCACAACACCCAGACCTCTTTCACCCGTACGAACCTGACCTGATCATTTGGGCCTAAGGATTGAATTATGAGTACAGCACACATCACCGAACTTGAACAGATTCTACTCACGGCAGACGACCTCACCCCTTTCGACGCGCACCTGTCAACTGCAATGGAGCTCTATTCCCCAACGGCTCCTCGCAAACCGCTCTGTACACTGGGATGGCGCGAGCGTTGGTGGCTACACAATTCCGCAAGCCAGCAAGTCATGATTAGCTACTGGCTATTTGAGTCAAGCGAGGAGGCACAAACTGCCGGCGACCAAGGCCGGCCCTGGCTCTCGACAAAGACCGTGTGGGTTCAAGGGCGGCGTGAGTCGATTTATCAACCTTCTGAAGCAACAGAACGCCTCAAAGGTGCTAAGGCGTGGCAGGCAGACCACAATTTTCTGTTTGTAAAGGAGAACGTCCTCGTACTGGTCGCTGAGTTTGGCAAACAGGTGCCACAGGAGACCACATTAGCCATCGCGACAAAAATCCTAGAAAAGATCGAGGCCAATCCGGAGAGTTAGGCAAAGTAGATGACCACTTACCGCCGTAAACTTATCGAAGTTGACCTGCCGCTCGACGAAATCAACAGCGAATCTGCACGAGAAAAATCCATTCGGCACGGGCACCCCTCCACGTTGCATTTGTGGTGGTCGCGTAAGCCACTGGCTGCCTGTCGTGCGGTCATTTTCGCTTCTCTGGTGGATGACCCATCTTCCTGTCCGGACGAGTTCCCCACTGAAGCAGAACAACGCGCCGAGCGGAACAGACTCCACGAAATGATAAAGCAACTCGTCAAGTGGGAGAGCACCGACGAAAGCGAACCTGATGTACAGATACTTTTGGCAGACGCACGTTATGAAATCGCCCGCTCGGTCGCACGGACCCGAGGCGAAACAGCACCCACTGATGCGGCCGAAGTGTTGAATTACCTAAGCAAACAAGGAGTGCCGATATACGACCCTTTCACTGGTGGCGGCTCTATACCGCTTGAAGCGCAGCGGCTTGGACTCAACGCTGTTGCCTTCAGACCTCAACCCGGTGGCAGTGCTCATCAACAAGGCACTGATTGAAATACCGCCCAAGTTTAAAAATAGCCCTCCCGTCAACCCCAATGCCGACGACATGGGAATGACGGTAGGCAAGGGCAAAAAGAAGCAACGCCTCCCCTGGCGCGGCACATCTGGGCTCGCAGACGACATCCGCTACTACGGAGCGTGGATGTGCGGAGAGGCACTTAAAAAAATTGGGAACCTCTACCCCAAGGCAAAACTGCCCGCCGGTACCGATGCTACGGTGATTGCGTGGCTGTGGGCGCGTACCATCCCGTGTCCAAACCCCGCCTGCGGTGTCCAGATGCCTCTCAAAACCACTTTTCAGGCATCAAAGAAGCGCAACAACGAACATTGGATGAGGCCCGTCGTTGACTACGAGGCGAAGCGGGTATCCTTTGAGGTGCAGAATCACAGTAACAATGTCCCCAACAGCGGGACAGTAAACCGCCACGGCGCAGTCTGCATCGCTTGCAACACCGCGGTTCGGTTGGCTGATGTCCGTGAGCAGGCGAGAGCTGGCAACATGGGAGAACAGATGACTGCCATCGTCGCCGAGGGAGAACGTAAGCGTCTCTACGTGTCACCGACCGACGAGCATATCCAAGCGGCCACATCTGCTGAACCCGATTGGCGACCGACGGGCAATTTGCCGGACCAAGCGTTGGGTTTTAGAGTCCAGAGATACGGATTCACACAATGGCATCAACTGTTCACCCAACGTCAACTGCTCGCATTAACGACACTCAGCGACTTGATTGCAGACGTACGAGAAATGGTGAGGCAACATGGCGACAATGATGAATACGCCGATGCCATCTGCACATACCTTGCCCTTGCCATTGGCAGAACTGCAAACAGCGGTTCTAGTTTTGCAAGATGGCAAAACTCCGGCGACAAAATCGCCGGAGTTTTCGCACGCCAAACAATTTCGATGATGTGGGATTTTGCCGAATCCAATCCTTTCTGTAGTTCATCGCAGAATTGGATGGCGCAAATTGAGTGGATCGCAGAGGTTGTTAAGCGACTGCCAGCAGATGCGAACGGCGGTGCTGTACATCAGGCAGATGCGTCCACAACGATTTGCGTCAAGTCATCTTGCCACCCGCAAGGGCACGTCCAAGCTGGACCGGTCATCGTCACCGACCCACCCTACTATGACAACATCGGCTATGCCGACCTCTCCGATTTCTTCTACGTGTGGCTGCGTCCCCTACTCCGCGACATTTACCCCGACCTGTTTGCCGGTATCCTAACCCCCAAAGACGACGAAATAACAGCCATCGCATCCCGATTTGAGGACTCCCGACAGCGATTTGAAGGCCTGCTGAATCAGACGCTCAAGCGGATACGAGAACGGTGCTCCGATGAGTTGCCTTCCTCCATCTTCTACGCGTACAAACAACAGGAGGAGGAGCGGGAAGGCAGAGCTTCCACCGGCTGGGAGACGATGTTGAGTTCTATTATATCGGCGGGGTTTGAAATAGTCGGCACCTGGCCGATGCGTACTGAACGTCCCGGGCGCTCCAGGGCACTCAACTCCAACGCGCTGGCATCGTCCATCGTACTGGTCTGCCGCTCACGTCCCGATGATGCCGAGTTCGCAACGCGCCGTGAATTTTTCGACGCGCTGAAAGCGGAACTGCCCGTAGCACTCGACCAACTCACGCGCGAGAACCACATCGCCCCGACCGATTTGGCACAAGCCGCCATCGGGCCGGGGATGCAAATCTACTCCCGGTACAGCAGGGTAGCGAGAATCAGCGGTGAGCTTGTGCCGATACGCGATGCCCTGACAGAAATTAACCGCGTCATCGCCCATTACCATGACCGCCAAGAGGGTGAACTGGATTCGGAGAGTCGGTTCTGCTTTGACTGGTTCAAACAACACGGCTATGCGGCAGGGCCGTACGGTGAGGCAGAGACATTAGCAACCGCCAAGGACATCGTCATCAGCAACTTACAAGGGTCTGTGCTCACCGCCGAAGGGGGCCAGGTGAGGCTACTGCCGATTGAGGCATTTGGCGACCAGTCATCTTCCCACCCTTTAGAAGCAGATAGCGAACAGCCGCTTCCCGATAATATGACCGCGTGGGAAGCGTGTTTTCGCATGGCGTATCATCTGAGCTTCGAGTACGGTAGAGGCATCGAAGGCGCGGCAGATGTCGGCGAAGCAATGCGCGGCAAGCTCGATTCCGTCGAGCGGATGGCCCGTATCCTCTACAACCACTACGACCGCAACGGCGACTCCGAGAACGCTGTCATCTTCAACGACCTCGTCACAGCGTGGCAAGACATCGGAAATAAAATGGCACTCGCCAAACAGCGCGACCTGTTCAGTCCGTAAAGGCGGTCACAAAAATTTCCACTCTTCTGAACATTCCCCAACCATACCCCATAGCAGCGGCATCTTGCCCCCTACCCCAAACTTTTGACAAAATACTTACACCCTTGCATTCAACATCTATTTGTGCTACACTATAATCAATGAAGACAGTGTGAAGCACACATCAATTGTCTGAACCGTAAACAGGGCATTGGCTGAATCTGCCTGTGGGAGGGGGTTACACCCCCGAATTACCGAATTATTTATCAATCTTGCGTGTAAGACCCCATCCCTTTAGGGTGGGGATGTAACACGCCGCAGCGCGCGCGTCTGAACCATTCAGACGCGCGTAAAAAACCTTGTAAATTTCGATGGGATATGCTATGCTCCTTCTACCGTTTCGAGGCAAGGGTTCACAATCGCAACCTAGCGGGTGCTTGCCTCACCTTCTGAAACAAGGCATAAACGGTGAAACGGAATCCCATGCGAACATTTAAATACAAACTACAAAACCACAAGCGCAACAAACACTTACATCGCGACTTGGAAATCATCGCCCACGTTCACAACCACTTCGTGGCATTGTGTCGCCGCCACTATCGCATCTATTTTGACGGGTCGGCTATCGACTGCCGACCCGTCAAACAGTGCGAAGGCTACAAGCGTTTGACATTCAGCCGAATGGCCAAGCACCTCACGAAACTCAAACGGCTTGATAAGTTTGCCCACTGGCACATCCCGTTTTCGTGGGCAGTCCAAAACGCTTTGAAACGAATTGAACGCGGATATATCAATTTCTTTGAAAAACGTGCCAAACGCCCACCCAAATTCAGAAGTCGTAAAAAATACCGGTCTATGACGTTTGACGGTTCGCAAGTCAAAATTGAACCCGTCGCCGATGCGGAACATGGCATCCGCCGGTCGCCCGTTGCGAAAATTTGTATCCGGAGGCGTTGGTATCGGTTCTGGTCTTCACGACCCATTGAAGGCAATATCAAACAGGTAACGGTCAAGCGTGATACACTGGGCGATTTCTATTTAACCATCACAACAGATGACGAAGGTTTAACCCCTGAACCACTAACTGGTGAAACAGCAGGGATAACTATCAACTCTGTCGTAGTACACGATGAGGTACACAACAGTAGAGTTGATAGTTATGATTTTGGGTTAAAAACCTTTCTCACTTGTTCTGATGAAACGAAATACGAATCGCCTCTGTTCTATAAACGCTCGGCTACTCATGTTGCCAAAGCCTCACGGTCACTGTCCAAAAAGAAACAGGGCAGTAACAACCGTGAAAAAGCACGAAAGCACCTGGCCCGTGCCCACCGTAAAATTCAACGCCAGCGTGAAGATAATCACTTCAAACTTGCCATCGACCTCGTCCGCAAGTTTGACTTCTGCTTTTTTGAAGATCTAAACCTCAAGGGTATGGCACGGCTTTGGGGCAAAAAAGTGCTTGACCTCGCCTTCGGTGACTTCATGTTGAAAATACGATGGCAAGCCCATAAGCGGTGCAAGCGTGTTGAAACCATTAACCGTTGGACAGCCACAACAACGGTTTGCCATAGTTGCGGTCAAAAACACGCCTTCATAGACCTCAAAGTCCGTGAATGGCGTTGTTCATGTGGTATCAAACACGACCGCGATGTGAACGCCGCAAAAGTGGTTCACAAGGTTGGGACATCAACCTTTTTGAATCGGTCGCTTATCGATAAGCGACCCGATTCAATTGCCGGAGAGAGTGTTAGACTCGCTACAGCGGGCATCCCTCTATGATAGCAGAATCACCATCCCTTTAGGGTGGGGAGTATGTCAATTAAACCTCATAAGAATCCGATTGCTTCAGCTTGGGAGTATCTCAAAGGAGAAATATCAAATGAGATTCAACATCTGGACATCAAGTCTAACCATCCTTATTATCCCCGTTCTTATCGGTGTCATCGGCTGTACATCGCCCGACCGTGATAACGATTCCGAACATACGGTAGGTGAGGAACAGGCGGGTCACCTCCCAACTCACGGAGAAGAGGGTGGAGAACGAGAGGAATCGGGGCTTCAGTTGGCTAAAAACCAAACTCACGACCAAGTGCGAAACGGTGCACGGTTGACACTCCGATACGATGCACAAACACACACTTTCGTTGGAACGGTAGAAAATATAACCAACCAAACCTTGAACAACGTGCGTGTTGAAGTTCACCTATCTAATGGCATTGAACTCGGGCCCACGACACCGACCAACCTTGCTCCGGGCCAAAAGCTAAACATCAAACTTGAGGCGGCAGGACAAGACTTTGATAAATGGTCTGCTCATCCAGAAAGTGGCTGAGGCCGAGAGTGGCTGAGGGAGTTCCCACTCCCGATACGCCCAATCAATTGGGGACTTCAGAAGATAAATTTTAATACCAAAACTTGCTTATAGGAGTAAAATCAAATGCGATTCAACATCTGGACATCAAGTCTAACCATCCTTATTATCCCTATCCTTATCGGTGTCATCGGTTGTACATCGCCAGACCGTGATAACGATTCCGAACATGCGGGAGCCGAGGAACAGGCTGGTCACCTCCCAAGTCACGACGAAGGCGGCGGCGAAGGAGAGGAATCGGGGCTTCAGTTGGCTAAAAACCAAACTCACGACCAAGTGCGAAACGGTGCGCGGTTGACACTCCAATACGATGCGAAAACGCACACTTTCGTTGGAACGGTGGAAAATACAACCAACCAAACTTTGGCAAGGGTGCGCGTTGAAGTTCACCTATCTAACGGAATTGAACTCGGGCCCACGACACCGACTGACCTTGCCCCGGGCCAACAGCTAAACGTCAAACTTGAGGCGACAGGACAAGACTTTGATAAATGGTCTGCCCATCCAGAGATTGGCTCAGGTGAGCACGGCGAGGGCGGTGAACATGGCGAGGGTGGTGAACACGACGAAAAGGGCGAACACGGTGAGGGGGAAAACCATTAACGCAGAGACGCAGGGGGCAGAGAGAAGAATCGGGGCTAGGAAGCCCCGCCTACAGAGGAAGAGTGAGAGCAGAAAAAGAAAAGAAAGATTCTTTGTCTTTTCTCTGCTCTGCGTTCCTGCGTTCTCCGCGTCTCTGCGTTGAGGGTCTGAAGCGATGACCAATAGGTTAGCCTAACTCTATCACTTCGCCACTTGCCGCCGATTGATACCCCGCAGAAATGACAGCGACTGATTCGGCAGCGATTTCAGCGTTCATCTCGCTCTCTACCTCGTTCTCAATACAGTCTACGAACGCGCTAAATTCACCCAACGCTTTCTCCTCATCAACCGAAACCCATGACCGCTTGGGTTGCATCCCGCTTTCGACCTGAGTGCTCCGCCACATCCCCATCGGGTCTAGCGGGTGTGGAGGCGGGGGCCGAAAAACGGGTTCATCGGTAAAGACCTCCAAACGCGATTGCGATGAGTCAAACGTCAAGGTATCGCGTGTGCCGACGAGATGGAGCCGTCGAACACCCCCTTGCGGATGACTCATCCAACCCATCCGTCCGCCTGCGATTGTCGCAGTGATGCCGTCTTCTAGCGTCAACATCAGTGTGCCGAAATCCTCGATATCGCACCCGACGTGTTCCTTGAAAAAGTAGTTCGCGGTCGTGCCGAAAACGCTTTTGACCTTCTTTCCAGTCAGCCAATTTACCATCGTCACAGCGTAGACCCCGACATCAAACATCTCCCGCTTCGCTTCAATGAAGGTGTATCGTCCGACCGTCGGTTTCTCTCGCCGTTTTTCACCGACTGGCGCGGAACCGGGATGCCCCTTCGCAAAGAAAATATCACAGTGAATCGCACGGAGTGCCCCGACGGCACCCTCTTGTAGTGCCTGCCGAGCCGTTCGCGCCCACGGGGTGTGTATGTTGGTAAACATCTGGCTCCGAACCCCTGCTCGCTTCACTGCGGCAACAATGGCTTGTGCATCTTCGACGTTCAGGGCCATCGGTTTATCGAGGTAGAGATGTTTGCCCGCTTCAGCACAACGCACCCCCACCTTCCCGCGCCGTTCCGTCTCAGCACATAAGCTGACAATTTGCACATCATCCCGCGCCAATGCCTCATCCAAATCGGAGATATACGACAGGTTTAATTCTTCGGCAAGCCCACGATTCAGTTCAACTCGGTCTGGCGGCGCATCCTTTTCATCGGAAAATGCGATGAGCTGACAGCGCGGTTCCTCAGCAAACGACAAGGCATAGCTTTCCTGATGCGTGCGATGTCCCCCGATTAATAGTACACCATATTTCCTTTCATCTCCCATCTTCATGTCCTCCATTCATCACTTAGTACACCGTGGCTACAACTTCACAGGTTTTCCCGTTTTGATGGCATCGTCAATTATATCTGTCAGCGGTTCATCGCCATCAAGTTCGATTTTGCTTATCATCGGATGCTGTCGTCCCATCGGGGTTTGGTGGTAGATAACGCCCTTGTTGCCGATGAGAATCAGGTCAACCGAGCCCGCCCGCTCGGCGGGAATACGATTAATACTTAGATTCGCTGTCTGCCCGCCTTCATATTGAATCATCGCTGTTGATTGCACCGCATCCGGACTGCCCTGCACATAGAGCTGTTCGGGCGACGATGGCATCCACGTATTCGCGAGCGTTGCAAGTGCGGCAACGGATTGGACGACCTCATCCGACTCGATCGGAAGTTGAAGCAGACACCGTAAAAATACGGGACTGCCAATCCGCCCTCCATTGATGACTGCTTGAACTGATTGTTGAAGTGATTGCATGATTAACCTCTCGTTTAATTTTGTGTATTTAAAACCATTAACGCAGAGGCGCAGAAGGCGCAGTGGCGCAGAGGGAAGAGTGGGAGCAGACAAAGAAAGGAAAGATTCTTTGTCTTTTCTCTGCCTTCTCCGCGTCACTGCGTTAAAATTCTTGGCGTTCCCTGCGTTCTCCGCGTCACTGCGTTGAAATTCTTGGCGTTTCTCTGCGTTCTCCGCGTCTCTGCGTTAAGAGTCCCAGAAGGGAAAATGGCGGGAGAGGGTGGGAGTCGAACCCACCTACCCACTTGCATGGACAAGCTGGTTTTGAAGACCAGTAGGGCCACCGGACCCTATCCCCTCCCATCGGATTTGATTTTACGATTTCCGCAACCGCCGATGATTCTCCTCTCGAATTGTGATGCCTTGACTGTCGCAGTATTCGAGGAAGGGCACCGCATATTTTCGCGAGGTTTGAACCAGTTCGCGGAATTCGGCAACGGTTATTATACCATTTTTTTCCAGATAGTCAATAAGCAGATTGACAGTTTTCTCAAACGTATCGGCATGAATAAAGAGCCCATCCGCAATTTTGACGAACCCGCCGAGATTGAGCATCGCATAAAAGGTGTCTTGAATGGATTGAGGCGAGTGTTGCGAAAGTTGCGTCGTTAGTTCAGCCAAACTCGGCGCATTGATGCCCACCTCCAAAAAGAGTGCCTCAATTTTTTCTTTGATTGTCTCATCCTCGGCAGAAAATTGGATTTGGTGTGAAGCCAAACGGAGGGAGTTCCCATCTTTGACGACCAGCCCCTCCTGAATCAGGCGAGCCACAATCTTCTCAAAAGCGACTTCGTCCAATCCGATTTGAAGGCGAAGCTGGGCGACGTTTTGGCCAGGCGCGAGCGGGTTCTGGCTGTGAAATGCCTCCAAAGCATCAATGAGGTCGCGAGACGCTTTTTCTGTTCGGTCTGTTGCTGAGACGAGCGGCGTACTGCCTGCCCAACGCACAACCCTTTTCGCTGCCTCAAGTTCCTTTAAGAAATTCCGGATGGCGGTATCGGAATTTGGAAGATAGTAGTGGAAGAAATCTTCCGGTACGCAGAGGTCTTGGCTCTGTCCCAAGACCAAGTCGACCACTTCTGCGTCGTCCGCGCTTTCCCACGCATCCAAAATCGTTAATGTCTCTTCGGTGAACCGCTTGTGTTTTGGTGCAAACAGATTGATGACTCGTCCGCCACCAACCGTATACTGGGCGGAAAAGTCGCGGACAATAAACCGATCGCCTCTGAAGGTGAGAATTGGCGTTTCGAGACGGAGTTGAATTTGCGCTGTGTCTCCCGGCAAGACAGCCTCGTCAACCAACAAAATTGACCGACAAAACGTCTCATTCGTACCGAGATAGAGCCGCAGACGAGTCCAATGCTCAAGCATTCTTGGGAACGCAGACAGAACATTCAGGGATACATCGATATTGTTAGTGGCTTTTGAGAACGCAATTGGACAGAGTACATCCCCGCGCTCGATCTCTTCAGCCGTAATCCCCGACAGGTTCAACGCCGTGCGTTGCCCAGCGGATGCGATTTCCGCCGTTTGGTTATGTACCTGTACACCTCGAACACGGACTTCACGCCCTTGCGGCAGAATCATTAGGCGTTGCTCCTGCTGAATCGTACCCCCAATCAGGGTGCCGGTCACAACTGCCCCGAACCCCTGCATTGTAAATACCCGGTCTACATAAAGGCGCGGAATGCCATCGCGAGGCTCATCCACCCGCACGGCATTCACCTGTGCAACGATGGTCTGCTTGAGTGCATCAATGCCTTGACCGGTAATTGATGACACATTGACCGTCGGTGCGTTTTCAAGGGTCGTGCCGACCAACATCTCTTGGGCAATTTCCGTTGACTCCGCCAACTCGTCCGCTGTCACCAAGTCTGTCTTGGTCATCACGAGAATGCCTGTGGGTACACCGAGCAGGTCGAGAATTTCAAGATGCTCCAATGTCTGTTCCTGTACACCTTCCTTTGCATCAACGACGAGCAGTACAATGTCCATCCCATAAGCCCCAGAGAGCATATTTCGGATAAACTTCTCATGCCCGGGTACATCAACAATCCCCGCTCGCGAATCGTCGGGCAGGTCGAAGTAAGCAAACCCCAACTCGATCGAGAGTCCGCGTTCCCGTTCCTCCTTGAGTCGGTCTGTCTCCATCCCTGTCAAGGCGCGAATGAGTGCGGTTTTCCCGTGGTCTACATGTCCAGCAGTGCCGATGATGACGTGTCGCATGATATCTTCCCCTAAAAATGATTTGAAGGATCAATTGAAGTTCCCACCGAAGAGCAGGGCGGCAACGAGTGCCGTATTGAGTGCTTCTAAGAGCTTGTCACAGAGATAAAAAACCGTTACAATTTGTATATCCATGGGGTTCTCCTTTAAGGGTGTGTTTGGATACCTCAACTTTAACGGAAAATTCATGGATTTTCAAAACATCCGAAGGTAGGAGGCAACTCCGATTGCTGACAGCGTGTCGCGATTCGGAGA
Source organism: Candidatus Poribacteria bacterium (assembly GCA_965198165.1). Lineage (GTDB taxonomy): Bacteria > Poribacteria > WGA-4E > WGA-4E > PCPOR2b > CBDAOT01. The sequence continues at coordinate 4,822,188 of OZ240244.1, forward strand.
TCGCTCCCGCTGAATGCCATACGCGCCTTCAGCGTTGATTCACAGAATATGAACATTTGTGAAGAACAACAAAACTATTACGGAACTAGCACAAGTCGTATAATTTCCTTGACTTTATGGTATAAACACGCTATTTTAAATATCGGCAACGCGAAGATGGAAGATCGGGTACCCTGCCTGCCAAACCGAACGGCGCACACCTACGAAAAAGCGATATACCGGCAGTATCCAAGAACGATTTGGACAGTGTGTTCAGTAAGGAGTAATGAATAAAAATGCGTGGCAAACTCAGAAGAATCATCAGATGCAGTTTTGGACTTAAGTGTCCCCGATGTGCAGAAGGTAAACTCTTTCAAAAAAGGTTCACTATGTTTTCCCATTGCACCATCTGTGGGATGAAATTTGAACGCGAGCAGGGATATTTTACCGGGGCAATGTATATTAACTATGGTGCAACAGTGTTCCTCGTCTTTACGAGCTACTTTGCCTTTGAACTTTTCACCGCTATCCCTTTCCGTGTCAATTTTGGAATATGGGGAGTTATTTCTGCTGTATTCCCAATCTTTTTCTATCGTTATTCAAAAAGTTTGTGGCTAAACATAGACTACGCGCTGAACCCAAGTTGTTAGTTTAAGGGTGGATTTATCTACATTAACCCAAGTTGCTACTAACGAGTTTTGAACGTTTCAACAAGTTTTTTTTAGACGCTTCCCGACCCGGAGTCCCCACCCGTTACTGGGAAGGGAACGGGGTGAAATGTCTATAGAAAACGGTGTATTTAAGACACTGCACTCCATAGGGGTGCTATGTCAACAGATAGGTGGCAACTTGGGTTAATTACCTTCAATGAGATTCGATACCTTTTGCCGCCTCGATAATCGAATCCACTTCCTTATCGTAAACTGTACGCACATCAAGCCAAAAACGCTCGTCTTGGGTCCGACCGATTACGGGCACAGCTTGCGTCCGAAATTGGGTTGCAAGCCCTTCGGCGGAGATGTTCGGAGCTTCGAGGACCACTGCAAGGCTCGGTAAGGTCTCAACAGGCAGTGAACCGCTCCCGATCTGGGCGTGACTGTTTTCGATTGTCACTGTGATGCGGCCATCGAAGATTTGTGCTAGCCCCGTGGCAAGTCGCTCGGCGATGTTCCGGAGTTCAGAAATAGATCTTGTGTAACGGTGGAGCATCGGCATTTTTTCGGTCAGGTTGATTTGGTTAAGTTGCAAGCGTAGCGTCGCTTCGAGTGCCGCAATCGTCAGTTTGCCAACGCGCAAGGCGCGCATGAGTGGGTTTGCGCGAATTTTTTGGATCAGGTCCGCTTTGCCGACGATTAGCCCCGCCTGTGACCCGCCGAGCAGTTTATCGCCGCTGAACGTAACCAGCTCAACGCCCGCCTCAACCCGTTCCCGTACCACCGGCTCGTGCGGTAGCCCATAATCTGTCAGATTGATGAGAGACCCGCTACCGAGGTCTTCCATCGTTGGAATTCCGTGCTGCCTTCCAAGTTCAGTTATCTCCTCTATCTCCGGCGTAGAGGCAAACCCGATTACTTTGTAGTTGCTCGGATGGACTTTGAGCAGTAACCCAGTATTTTCGCCAATCGCGTTTTCGTAGTCTCGGAGACGGGTTCGATTCGTGGTCCCGACTTCGCGCAGGATTGCTCCGCTTGACTCCATGACATCGGGGATTCGGAACGCCCCACCGATTTCAATGAGTTCCCCACGCGAAACAATAACCTCTTTGCCCTCCGCCAACGTGTTCAACGCCAGTAGCACTGCCGCCGCGTTGTTATTCACGACCGTTGATGCCTCACAACCCGTTAACCGCTGCAACAACGGTTCAGTAATCCTATCGCGGTGCCCACGTTTACCCGTCTTCAGGTCGTACTCCAGACTGACGTAGTTGCTCGCCGCTTGCACAAGCTGGTCACATGCAGAATCGCTGAGCAACGCCCGGCCTAAGTTGGTGTGTGTAATCGTTCCCGTTGCATTGATGACCGGTAAAAACCGCGAAGTCGTTAGGTCTTCGAGCGCGTCACGGACCCGTTGGGCGTACTCGGAGGCATCAAGGGGCGGAGTCTGTAGCGTACCACTACGGATGCTCTCCCGAATCTTCTCAACGACGGTGCGTAGCGTGTCTGTGATTAGGTCGAGTGAGTACTGCTCCTGTAATTCAGCAAAGGCATCGTCGGTGAGCAGTTTTTCGATAGAGGGAATGGCGCGTAGAGCGGCTTGTTGTTCTGGATTCATGGGTATATCTAGGAGACAAGAAGAGCGGGGGGAGCAGTTTCAATTCCTTTCAAGCGGGAAGGTGCATCCAAAGTGGGTATGCTTTCTTCATAGGTTTTCCTTTTATCAGAGCTGATTAAAGATGGAAAATCGGAAAGGACTGTATTGCCTCCTGAACTGAAAGAGAATGAAGCACAGCGATACTCCCGTTTGTTTAACTACCTCGTTTTTGTCCAAATGAATGTGGGGTTCTATACAATCCCTAATTGCCCGCAAACCCACATCGGTATTGGGCATAAGCCTGCTTGAAAGGTGCCCAAAGACCTTTTCAACTTGGCTTCGTTAAATTTTCACGCGTCTTTGTCTTGGAGGGTCGCGAGTTGAGCCCTGAGCTGTTCTAACTCCGCTTCTGCCTCCCGCCGGCGTTGTGCTTCTGCTCGGGCAACGGTTTCCGCTTCCCGCCGGCGTTGTGCTTCTGCTCTCGCACGTTCTGCTTCTGCGCGGGCAACGGTTTCCGCTTCCTGACAGCGTTCTGTCGCTTCTACAGCCATCGCTTGCGCTTCCAACCTCAGGTGTTCTTCTTCCCTAGAGGTGGTTATCGCAGTTCCGTCTGGAAGATATGGGCGTAACAGACGGACTTGGCGATGCTCGTCTATTTCCCAGCGAAACCACAGATTTAACGATTCGCTGAACAAACCACCCGATTCGTCGGAATCCATTTCGACTATCCCTCCTGAAGGGCTACGCCGCCACCCACGAACTTCCGGAGGCTTATCCAGTGCCGGTTGATGGATGAAGTACTCTTCAACACCGATATCAATTAGATACCGGTGCACTTTTTCAGTCCGATCACCCGCTGCTGTTGAATCGGACAGAAATTCAAACACAGTGGCAGGTACGGCGCCTTCTTTCCACGTATAAAAGCTGTACCGAGGCGGCACTTTCGCGACCCCAAACACAACGTAAACATCAGGGGCGAGGCGTTTTGAGATGTCCCCTTCACAATAGTAGACGAACGAATCAATGCCAACATGGATGTGCTCATCGATTTCAAAATACCGTGAGAGTTGGTCGTAAAACAGTGCGAGTTGTACACCGTGATATTGTGCGCCAGGCATTGGGTCCTCTTCCTCAGAGGGGTAGCCCTCTATGTAAACCGTCGGTGTTCCGGTCGCTTTTGGAAAGACGGGTATATATTTTCTCTGTTTGAGTTCAAATTCGTTTACCGTATCCATAATGTTCTCCCTTCGCGTGTGGAGGCAGGGGTGCCCTTCATGCGCTCAAAGCGGGTTAAAGCAGGCCGCGCCCGCTCACGCTTGACTGCCAAATCCAGCAGAGCTGTTATCCGCAGATGGTAGGTGGCGACTTGGGTTAAACATAAGTCTCTGTTCGGTATTATACTCGAACTGTTCTAGCCAAGCACGAACATCCTCAGCAGTTATTCGCGAACCTCGGTATAATCCCCACTTATCACATAAACCTACAATTTCGCTGGATAATAGATTAGGTGTCGGTTTGTTTCGCTCCATACTTCTATGATATATTCAATTGCGATTTATGTCAAGCTGATTTTGCTTCATTTGGGGCTCTGTTTGAGCTTTACACCCCTAATCAATTAGCGGACGCTTTGGAAAGCATACGTCTAAGAATTTGTTTGAAAAGCCATCATCATATCGTAATCAAGGGGGGAAAGGGATTTGCCGCCCACGGATTAGGTCTCCCACGGGGTTGCCTATGGGGTAGGGTTAAATAGGTACTCCAACAAGGTGTCTATCTCTCGAAAATCGGGGATTATGATGTCTGCCCCAGCACGGATCAATCGACTGCGCTTGTCTGCGTTCATGTTGTAGATATTGTTTTCTACCGATGCGACCCCGATAGCAATGGCATCAATCGCCTTGGCGTTTTCGATTTCCACGTACCCATCACCGACGATGAGCAGTTCACTCCCACTCAGGTTGAAGTCTTTGAGGATTTTTTCGATGACCATCGCTTTGGAGAAGTTCTTGTATTCGCGCAGTGCCCCAAATATGCCGCCATCAAAGTAATTCGCGACCCCGAGCAATTCCGCTTCGTGCCGTACAAACTCGACATCCGTGCCGCTGGCGAGGTAGAGTTTTATCTGGTGCGTCTGAAGTTTTTGGAGGCATTGAAGTGAGCGCGGGACACGCAATCCTTCGGCACTTATCTCGCCACGCACCAGTTTGGCAATTCGCTCCTCGACAATGGGTAAAAGGCGGCGATTGTATTCATCCTTATAATCGAGTGGTGTTCTCGGATTCCCGCTGCGTTTTTTGACCTCCTCGCCCAATTGCATCATCTGATAAATGGTTTGTTTGCCCGTGAGTCGGTCTACGTATTCAACGACGATAGCTTCGAGCTCTTGGGGTGTTTCGTTTGTCGGCGTTTGATCAAGGATATCGACCATCATCGGGACCATGACGTTCTGCCAACCGTCGCGGATGAGTGAAATCGTGCCATCAAAATCGAATACGGCGTGTCGGATTTTGCCCGTTTCAACCTCGCGTAGGATTTCGATTGATGTGCCATCTAAAAAATGAGGAGTTTGTTGGTTTGCCATTGTGTTTTCCTTCGGGGCAAGATGCCCCGGCTACGGTACTGGCGGGGCAAGCTGCTATTACGGGGTTGGGGTGTCAACCTGCTCACCGCGCAACAGCAGATTGTCATGCATCACCTCACCGCTCCCGTTTCGTGTCCCGGCGGGCATGTAGTGAATCACCATTGCCCGGCGTTCTCGTGGGGTTGGATTCGGATTTGTTTGGTGGAGTGTCATGCAGTGGTGCACCATCGCGTGCCCTGCTTTGACGGGCACCGCCACGGCGCGGTTGACATCCGCCTCGACTGCCAACAGTGCGGGCAGAGCCCCTTTCTCTGACGTCGCCCTGTCGTGTGCGGCGAGACCTTCGAGGTGGCTACCGGGAATCACGTTCATGCAGCCGTTCTCCTCATCGGCATCGTCGAGTGCCATCCAGATGCTCACCAGATTCGGGGGCGTACAACGCCAATAGCCGTTGTCCTGATGCCAATGCACCTCACCGCCGTGATATGCGGGCTTGTAGAGGGCTTGGTCGTGGAACAGCTGGATGTTGGGCCCAATCAGGCTCTCGGCGATGTCGAGTAGCGGTGAGTGGTATAGCAACTCGCGATAGGCTTCATCGAACCGCCACATCTCCATAATCTGCAACATCTCCTCAGACCGATCGGCATCCGCATCGTTCTCTGTCTCCCCAACGACAGCGAGGTTGCGTAGTCCTTCGCCGATTGTGCCGCGCTTCTGTGCAAACAGAGCGTCGTAATGTTCCCGCAAGGTTGCGAGATGGTCATCGTCCAAAAGACGATGGTCAATTCTGAGATACCCTTCACGTTGAAATTGTTCGACTGCGTGTGGTGTTAATTTCATAAAAACTCCTCGCTACTTGCAGAGATGTGGAAGGCAGGTCCAGTTTGCTCGTGCTGGATTGGCAAATCTAGCAGATCTCTACGCTAAAAGTTCAGTCGTTTTTTCCAAAAACGTCCTAAGATGAGGATGCAAGGAGAGTTCATCGGTTGCAGTGCTCTGGGCGTGGGTGTGCTGGATGTTTTGGTGGTAGGTACGACAAAGCTGTTGGAACGGCATAGGTCATCTGGTCCGCCTTCCTTCGCATTCAAAAATCGGATTTTTCAGTATTGTGGGGGACACACACACTACACCATCGTGATGCCCAACGGATGGGGCGTATCAAAAGTATAGCACATATAAATGATCACAATTAGTAGCTGATCTGGAAACTGTTCCATTACTTCAAGCAAATTCATTTGACCTTATCTCCGAAATCAGATACTATTTTGTATCATATTCCGGAGCTAAAAACAAGCAAAAAGCTAGTGATCACAAGGGTTTCAGACTTTCTTTTTGACACCTGTTTTGCCATCATTATAGCCTTGCTCATAGGCTTCTGCTCGAGCTCTTTCTATCTCCTGTTGCGCTTTTGCTTGAGCTTCTGCTTGAGCTTCTTGCCGAGCTTTTTGTACAGCTTTTCGTTCTCGTTCACGAGATGCCCGGTAGCGCGTAAGCATGATGTCTACTCCTTCCTTGAAGATAGTTAAAGTTGTAGCTAATGCTAACACTTGAGGCATATCCTTTAGCGTCGCACGTAGAATAGCCACTCCCCGTTGTTTTTCCGAGAATATTAATCGAAAACAACTAAGATAATTAGGAGAACCCCAGTGATTGTGAACCAGAGGATAGCGTTTTCGGTGTCACGAGATGTGAACAGCGCGGATCTATTGCTCCGATTAGTTTGCATGGTATTCCCCCATTGATTAAATTCCATGAAAGTATAACAGTGTCTCAACGTGGTGTCAAACTCTTTTTCAACGGGCGGTGCCAAAATTTTCACATTTTTTCGGGGTTTTATTGTCTGAATCGCGGAAGGCGCGGAGGACGCGGAAGACGCGGAAAAGCGGTTATTGGATGAATCACGGAGTCCGCGGGGAACGGTTGCACTGGGAGTGGGAATGCCCTCTGATTCGGTTCGCAAATGACCCGATTTATTTTTTAAGTTTCATCAAACCGCCCCTACCGGATTGGGGTACCGAAATTGAACGTCAAAATTCCTTTAGGCGCCGAGCAACTCTCGAACCTTCGCCCCGATGTCCGCGCTCCGCATCAGCGACTCGCCTACGAGGATGGCGTTGACATTCGCTTCTGCGAGTTTCGTCACATCCTCATGGGTATAAATACCGCTTTCGCTGACGACAATTTTATCACTTGGAAGCGATTCGCGCAAGTGGAAGGTTGTGGCGATATCGGTATGGAAGGTTTTGAGGTCACGGTTGTTGATGCCGATGAGTTCCGCCTCACCTTCAAGCGCGATTTCCAATTCCGCTTGGGTGTGAACTTCAACGAGGCTGGCCAACCCAAGCTGTTTCGCAATTTCGATAAATTCTCGGATTTGCGCGACGGTTAGAATCGCACAGATCAGAAGTACGGCATCCGCACCGGCAACACGGGCTTGGTAGATGTGATACGCGTCAATGGTGAAATCCTTCCGCAACAGGGGGAGGTTGACCGCCTCACGAATCTGGCTCAGATAGGCGAGTTCACCGGCAAAAAACTGATGGTCGGTCAGCACAGAGATTGCCGATGCGCCGTTTTGCGCGTAAATTTTGGCAATCTTGACCGGATGAAAATCCTCGCGGATAATCCCCTTGCTCGGCGATTTCTTCTTTACTTCAGCGATGAGGTTGACAGCACCCGGTCTCGAAACTGCCATCCGGAAATCTCGCGTCGGTGGCAGGTCACGGATTCGGCTTTTGAGTGTGCTCAACGGGATGGATGCCGCCTCCTGTTCAAGCTCTTTTCGTTTGTGTGCTACAATTGTATCTAAGATCAAGGGTTTTTCAAACCTCCAATATCGCTACTCGCCCCTTCGGAACTCAACTGATTCAGATAGGAAATGCTCCAATTGCCACGTCAATTTCTGCCATGAGCCGAAGGGTTTCCGCCACTGCGACCAAAATACCCCGATACTGCTGGACTTCAGCAAGGCTTAACTCCGAACCTTTTCTATCTTTCAGCCACTTCTCACAGACCTGATATGCGCCGACCTCATACTCCCATACGTTTACGGGGACATCCGTGAACCGCTGGGTCCGATTGATCCAGACGGCTCCGTCCGCGTAGCGAACCTTTGCGACAACACCTTCTCCCTCGCCCTCAAAGCGATGCTGATGTGAAATCCCTCTATCTTTCAGCAGATGCGAGTCAATCAGTGCTTGTCCCAACGCGCTGAGTTGGCGGAAGTGTTCAATATTACGTGGCAAGGGGATGCGAGGAAACTCGTATTTCAGAAATTCATAATACCGGTCACGATAGGTGGGGCTGTATAAAATCGCATAGATGTAGCCGAGAATCTCCTCCGGTGAAACGCCTTGAGGCAACCCCGATTTTGCAGTTTGTGATAACCTTAACCGCTCCGAGAGTGCTTTGAGAAAGTCGGGTTTGAAATTGAGCGAGCGTTCTATAGTGAGCTCCAATTCCTCCGGATTCGGATACAAATAGAGGGGAAAAACGTGTCCAGATTCACTTGTTCTGTTTGAGATATAACTATTTTCAGTGATTTTGTCGGTTATCAAAGCGTGTTTCCATACAGGGCTTTTGACGACGCGACAGATACAGAGGGCGAGGTTGTCCTTTCGTAGATGACGCATAACACCGTGGCGTGGTCTCATCTGAAACCCAGACGAATTCCCGGTGTAGTAGGTCCAAAGCGTGTCAAAGGGGCGGTAGTGAATCGGTGCAATGTGCTGTTCTGCGTTGGGATGGTTACGAAGATCCGCTTGGGCGGTGTGGACTTTCCAATCTCGGCTATCCCTTCCCAATGTGTACTGCTCCCGCGCCTCAGTTTCAGAAAGTGAAACAAAATCGGCTACAGTCTCTCGTACCGTTTCAGGAGTGCGATGAAGCGTCAATTTATCCCGCCCTGTGACGATGGCCACTGAACGTGTTTGAAAGATGTCGGTAACCTCCCATCCTGCTTCGTATTCTGTACGCAGTTCTGCTGCTTGTGGCACAAAAAGGTATTGAGACGATGTGGGTTGCAGTTCGCTCCATGCTGTGGTTTGGAGATCGGTTTCTGACAGTGCTATATACTTCTCCGCCCGGCTCCCCCATACATCCGCGTAATAGACCTCAGCAACGGTAGGGTTGTCGCGTTGCTTGACGCACAGTAGGATAGAGACACCTTGCACGATGTCAAACACGTTTTCATCTTTCTGTGCTGTCGGGGTAGCTTCCCTTTTTCTGCTACTACCGTGTAAATTGAGCAGGTAGATGGCGTTGAAACTGTCCAACAAGCTCTTTCGCATCCCGCGAAAGATGGGACCGTCAAGGAAGCTGTTGTTGACAATATAGCCGATAACGCCTTCGCCGTTTTTATCAATTCGCCACTGTGCCCACCGGGTAAACTTCACATAATCCGCTTGAAGTGCTTTTAAGTTTTTCTCGCCTATCGATTGCCCGTCTACCTGTTTGTAGTCCTCAATCAGTTCTCCGATAAAAGTGAACCCCCCATCGCTATTGCGGCTGGGATTCGCAGAATCGCGAGGATAGGGTGGATTGCCGAGGATAACAAGTAGAGGGAAATCTCGTTTGACGGACACTGCCGCATTCGCCTCATCGGAGATAAACTCTGCAAAAGTGTATAGTTCCTTCTCTACCGGTTCCTCCAGTGTATTGGTGAGATAGATGCGGAGGCGTTCCGTTGTGTGCCAGCCTTGTGCTTGGAGAAACAGACTCAGCTTCAGATGGGCAATTGTGTACGGCGCAACCAAAATCTCGAAACCGAAGAGTCGCTGGACGAGTTGTGGGTCGTTAATGTAGCGATTCCAGTGTCCTGTGCCGTAGGTGGTTGTGATGTATTCGCTGATGTGGTTCAGGGTTGCCAAAAGGAAGCCGCCGGTGCCTGTGGCGGGGTCGAGAATCAGCGTTTTGTCATCGGCGAGCCCATCGGGTTTGTTCAGTTCTGTTTTGAGCAACCCATCGACAGAGCGGACGATGTAGGCGATAACCTGTGGGGGGGTGTAGTAGACCCCACGGTCGACGCGGCGTTGCGGGTCATATTCAGCGAGGAAGGTTTCGTAGAAGTGGATGACCGCATCCTCAAAATGGGTTTGGGGGACAAAAGCGGTGCGGAGCATCTCTGTGGGAACGTTTGCTAAGAGGTTTACAATATCGTCCAAAATCCACTTGACGTTGTTATCCAATTCAGGCGAGGCAACCTGATAAAAGAGTTGTCGCAAAAACGGGTTTGACCGGGGCAGTGCATCTGCGGCAGTCAGCCGTGAGAAGTTGGTGGCGTTGGGGAGTGTGCAGCGTGCGGCAAAGAGGCCGTACGCGAGGGTTTGGGCGTACATATCTGCGAAATCGTCGGGGGTCAGCGTGGCAAGGAGCAGTTCCTTAAACGCGGAAAACATCCGGTAGATACCGCTGTTTTCATCGGTGAGTGTCGTCCCGATTTGGGTTTGGAGTTCGCGTGTGCGGCGGGCGAGGTGTTTGGCGAGGGCTTCCGGTGTTGCGATTGGGACCGGGCTCGCGCTGAGAAACCGATCCAGCAAGGTCTCTAAGTTAGCCGTGCTTTCGTCTGTAATTTGTGCTGTTGCGCGCAGTTGTCCTTCCGTGTACAATCGAAATTCGACAAAATTGGTGAGGATGAAATTATCGAGGTTCTCGATGAACCGCTCGTTTTGGGCTTTGGCGTGACCTGTGAGGGCATCGAGGGGTCTGCGGTAAGCCTCTGCTTCGATATAACCGACTGGTAATAAGCCACTGCTCACAACGAAATCGGGTCTGCCAACCTCCAATCTTCGAGGCTCGTGTGTGATAGTGATAGCGTATCCTAAAAGTTCAGCGGTCTCTTCTAAAAACGCTTTGAGATGCGTATGCAAGGAGAGTTCAGCGGTTGCAGTGCTTTGTGCGTGGGTGTGCTGGATGTTTTGGTGGTAGGTATGGCAAATCTGTTGGAACGGCATAGGTCATCTGGCCCGCCTTCGTTCGCATTCAAAAATTCGGATTTTCAGTATTGTGGGGGACACACACACTACACCATCGTGATGCCCAACGGATGGCCCGTATCAAAAGTATAGCACATCTAAATGATATTTAGCAAACGAAAGAAGTCTCTATTTATGCCAGCTTAAAGAATAAATTGGGTAATGTCATACGGGCGACCGGTGCGGTTGGCCCTTACGGGTGGTCCGAGGACGGATGGTCGCGTGAGCGAGCGCACAAGATGACTTGACGCAAAACACGCACCTACCAGAGTTTTGGGAAAACCGGGGTTACCTGATTCAATTCTGAAACTTCATGAGCAGCGATTGTATCTAAGATCAAGGGGTTTTCAAGCCGCCTCGCTACTCGCAGAGGTATTGGACGATTGTGTCTAGGTCATCAATCCAATCTAAAATCAGAATTTGGGGGCGACCATAAGCGTGTGACAAGAGGATTTCGCTGGGATGAGCGGGAAACGGAATGGTATATTCACCTGCGATTTTCTGAGTCTTTATCGCTGTTTCGTCGTTTCGATGAGCATAGAAATTGCGAAATGTTGATAAATGGTCGAAAACTTTGGTTTGAATTGAAAAAGCATTCTGAATTGCAGTGTAGTTAGAACAACCGATTTCATCACAACTGTCAATCAAGTTCTTAGGAACATGCCACACCGGTTCATCGCGTCGTGTCCAATTTCCATGTTGCCTTTGTTTCCACATTAAGGGCTTGCATCTTTTCATTGCCGCATCAATCGCATCGTCAAAAGTGCGAATTGCAGTATTACATTGAATCTGTAATCCCTGTTCTCGCCACGGCGCAAGCGTACAGGAGAGAAAGTAGGTACGCGCAAAATTCGCCCACGTATTTAGACATGCTATGGTCACGTAAGATATAACACGGTCAGATTCGGGCAAAGCCAGTTGACTCGCCCCGTCTGCTAACGTGCGTAGTTTGCTTAAATGCCGTACGCTCGTTTTGCGACGAAGGCGTTTGAGATATTTTGAGGGCCGCATTTATAATAGCTTCGGTTCTAACGCTTTGCAGAACCACTTGAATCGCGTTTTTCGGTTTTGAGCACTATTGGTATCGCTCACAGTTGCTGAAACGAATGGTTTGAATTTATCATCAAAAGTGTCGGCATCCAACACCTCAGCGAGGGTTGTGAGGTTTGGAACCACCCAATCTCGATTATAAGCGTAGTCGGTTGACCGTCGATACAGCGAGGTCAGGGATTCCACGGGAGATTTCAGATGGGAAATTGCCAGCATCAAAGTGTAGAAATTATACGACTTCATCAATGCACTTCGATGAATTTCTTCAAGGGAGATAACGAAATTGATTGTATTCGAGATGCGTCGTTTCATCTCTTGCTGTTCCGGGAACTCTGAATCGTAGTCTCTGTAAAGAGCGTCCAAGCTTTTCGCGTTTGTTTTCATAATTCCCTTGAGAACGGCGTGGGTCAGTTCGGTAAACAACTTGGCATCAGCCATCCGAATGAGTTGCTTTTCGGTAAAAACACCGATATGAATTAGATTCTGGCCATAAGTTTTGGATAGGTTGTAAATAAACCACTTAAACTCGCCTTGATAAATCGAATGGCGTTTCTCCTCCGGATTGAGGGGAACAGTATAGGCGTTAATTCTTCTGAAAACTTCGCGGATGTCAGTAGGTGTTGCCGCAAGAAAAAGATCGACTGACAGCGCGTAATCTAGGAAGGTTTGTTGATGCTCATCCGCTAATTCGGAGTAATGTTTCCCTGCGGCTTCGGTGATCTCACTTGAGTGCGACAAGGGGAACTTGTCATTGTAGAAGTCCAAAATTGCACGACTTCTCTGCTGACCATCGACAATCTCTCTATGGGTTTTCCTGCTCTTCAAGTCGGTTTTCGGAAACAGAAAGAATTTGGGAATTGGATAGTTCTTAAGAATCGTCTCAATTAGGAAACTCCTGGCGACTGGGGGCCAAACCTTGTCACTTCTCTGATAGTCCCTATTAACGATAATTTCCTGACGTTCCATTGCCTGACAATAATCCGCGACCGTGTAGTTTGTGGCCGTGATGTGCATAACTGCCTCCTTTTTGGAAAATCCGCTTACAAATTCGACACTGCCACGAGCCCTTCCAACTTCTCCAAAGCCTTCCCCGAGTCAATGGACTCCGCCGCCGCCTCCAATCCATTGGGGATACTGTCCGCCTTGCCCCCTGCGACAATCGCCGCTGCCGCGTTGAGCTGGACGATATCGCGCTGCGGTCCCGGTTCGCCCTTGAGGATTCGCATTGTGATTTCGGCATTCTCTTCGGGTGTCCCGCCGAGGAGGGCTACCGGTTGTGCCTTAGGGATGCCCAATTCGGTTGGGTCAAGTGTATACGTTTTCACACTGCCATTGACCAACTCCGAGACCCGGGTGGTGGTCGTTGTTGTGATTTCATCCAAGCCGTCGTTTCCGTGCACGACGAAGGCGTGTTGACTGCCAAAACTGTTGAGCGCGTTTGCGTGTCGGTCTGTGAGTTCGGGTGCGTAAACCCCAAGCACCTGTGCTCGCGCACCCGCTGGGTTGGTCAACGGGGCAATGGTGTTAAAAATCGTGCGGAGCCCAATCTCTCGGCGCGGCCCGATGGCATATTTCATCGCACCGTGCAACATCGGCGCAAAGAGAAATCCGACCCCGACCTCATCAATGCACTGACCAATCTGTTCGGGCCCAAGTTCAACATTCACGCCGAGTGCCATCAACACGTTTGCACTCCCACTGACTCGGGTGACCCCTCGATTGCCGTGTTTTGCCACAGGCACTCCCGCGCCGGCAACCACAAGGGCGGAGGTCGTTGAAATATTGAACGAGTCCAAGCGGGTGCCGCCCGTACTGCACGTATCAACAACCAACGGGTGTTTGGTCGGCACTGGGGTCGCTTTTGAGCGCATAACACGCGCCGCACCGGTAATCTCTTCTATCGCTTCGCCTTTCATCCGCAGTGCCGTAATGAAACTGGCAATTTGGGCATCCGTCGCCTCGCCCTCCATGATTTCATTCATCGTCTCAACGGTTTCGTGCTCCGTTAGGTCGTTGCCATCAACGATTTTCTGTATAGCCTCTCGAATCATTTGAATCTCCTCCCCGTTCACGGGGCTAGGGGCGCGCTAGATCTGGAACGCAAAAATGCAAAGCAGAGGAAAACCATTAACACAGGGACGCAGGGGGCGCAGAGAGAAGAATCGAGGCTAGGAAGCCCCTCCCACAGAGGAAGAGAGAGGAAAGAAGAAGAAAAAGAAAAAATCTTCTGTCTTTTCCCTGCGTTTCTCTGCGTTCTCTGCACCTTTGCGTTAAATTCTTCAGCTAGTCAACGAAAATGTCTTCTAGCCCTACCTCAATTACCTTTCCCGTCTTTGCCAACCGTGCTATATCAATCTTAGTTCTATCTCCCACAATCGAAATGAGTTTCGGTCGATTCTGGACCTGTTCCTTGTGGAATTGGAGCAGTGTGCCGATCTCTGCCTTCTGAATCTGCCCATATCGCCACGGACGTGGGTCTATCTCAACCCCTAAATCTTCCCACGAACGCACAGCACCGATAACGCCTCGAAACCCGATCTTCGCGGTGCGGTATCGGTTCAAGATTGATTCGCGTGCCTCTTGGAACCGCTCGGGTGACTCAGGGAGATTGTCAATCAGGTCAACAAAGGCTTCGACGGCTTCCGACGTTTTATCCGGTTGGCACATGATGACACCAAGCATCAGATTCTGGTCGCCTTTCCGATTGCCGTAGGCGTATCGTGCGCCTGCCTGATAAGCCAGTGCGCGGGCTTCGCGCAACTCTTGGAACACAATCCCCGACATCCCTTCTGCAAAGTAGGCGTTGTAGAGTTGGCTGGCGGGATTGTTCATCTCGTTGTAGATTTCACCGCCAAACTCAAGACGAATCTGTGCCTGGGCGATCTCTTTGTGGAAGAAATAGAGCTCGGTCTCCGCAACTCCCCGTGCCTTGAAAAAATGGTAAGGTGGTGTTGGTTTCAGTTCCATTGGAATGGGATGATGCGTCTTCAACGTCGCAAGCAATTGTTCTAAGGGCAGAGAGCCGGTGTAACTCAGCGTGTGTTTATAACCCAAGAGCCCCTTAATTCGGCCGTGCAGTTCATCGACAGTCAGAGCTTTGACATCCTCCGTGGGTAGCAGTTTCAGATAAGAGGAGTCACTGCCGTACCGATTGTATTGATACACCGCACGGTGAATGGTCCTGAAGTTCTTCTTTGCATCTTCACGGTTCTTGAGGATGATGTTGACCAGTTCCGCCAGCGTTTCCTCATTAGCTGTGGGGTTGTTCAACAGGTCCATCATCAACGCCAGTGATGCCTCGAAATTCTCATCGAGCCCAGAAATTATGAAATTGGTTGTGTTACTGCCGACACTCATACCGAAATCGGAGCCGAGTTTGTACCACTCCTTTTTCAGTGCTTCCGCGTTGTATGTTGAGGCGCCAGATTTGTCGAGCAGTTGCGAAGCCATGCCGAGTTTGTTATCGTGATGGCTTCCGACTTCAACTGAGATGGTGAACGAAAACAGGTCATTGATCGGGTTTTTCGAGTAGTAAAGCTTAATCCCATTGTGGGCATCGCTAATTGTGTAGTCATCGGGCTTAACGAAAACCGGCGCAATCTCATTAACGGGCATACTCATCACCTGTTTGATGAAATCGGAACCCCGGGTCGTGTCGATATCAATTTTATCAATCTTAGGTTTCTCGATGGATGGGACATCGTGTTGTTCGTCAATGCGATAGCCGGCAATATAGTTTCCGCCGAAGTAGCGGTTCGCAATCTCGATAATTTTCTCTTTGCTGACCTGCTCCATACGTGCGATTTCACCCACCGTCCGAGCCCAATCTTGAAACGCGAGGAAAGATTCTCGCATCACCGCAGCTCTAGCGAAATTCGATTCCAATCCCGATTTCTCTGATTTCTTAAAATCGGTCACAATTGCAGGCACGAGCCAGTCCTCAAATTCTCCCCGCTTTATCAATTCTAGTTGTTCCAAAAGAAGTTGTTCGACCTCCTCAAGGGTTTGGCCCTCCTTTGGGATACCCCAGAGGTATTGCGCCCCGTAGTCGTTGTTCAGATATGGATAGGAGCCTGCGCGTCGGACTTTCTGTTGCTGATTCAAATTCAAGTTAATGAGGCCCGCTGTCGCGTTGTCCAAAATCATATCAAGCAGTATGAGTGCCTCCACATCCTTATGATTTCGACCTTCGGTGCGGAATGCCAGCAGAACATACTCTTCGCCCTGATACTTCACCGTCACACGCTCAACGCCCTGCAACGGAGCTTCTTCCCATGTCTGAAGTTCGGGGAGTTCCTTCGATTGCCATTTCGAGAAATGGGTGTCGATGAGTTGGATGGTTTGTGCAATGTTGATGTCACCGGAGATGTGAATCGCCATATTGTTCGGTACATAGTACGTGTTGTAAAATTCGTACATCTTTTTTAGTGACGGATTCTTGAGATGTTCGACGGAGCCAAGCGTTGTCTGCTGTCCATACGGATGGTTCTTGTAGAGTTGTTGGCTGACCGCTTCACTGATGATACGCGATTTACTGTCCATCGACCGATTTTTCTCTTCATAAACGGTTTCGAGTTCGGTTTGGAACAATCGAAAAACCGGCTTCAAAAAACGCTCCGATTCTATGACCGCCCACTGTTTGAGACGGTTGGCTGGCAGGTCAATGCGGTAAACCGTTTCTTCGACGCTCGTGTGTGCGTTGAGCGCGTGCTCTCCCATACCTTTATATAGCTTGTCAAGCTCGTTGGGAATACCGTACTGCGCGGCGAGTTGAGACTCGCGGTTAATTTCGGCATAGAGCTCGGCGCGTTTTTCCGGGTCGGTTTCGTGGTAGTGTTGCTCGTAAAGTTCGGTGATCCGGTCGAGATGCACCTTCTCTTTCTCATAGTCGAGTGTGCCCATCTGCTCGGTTCCTTTGAAGAGCATGTGTTCAAGATAATGGGCGATACCGGTTGAATCTGACGGGTCGTGCTTGCTCCCGGCCCGGACGGATATTTCGGCATAGAAGCGCGGTGTCTGGTGGTTCTCCGTGAGATAGACGGTCAAACCGTTGTCGAGTTGGTAAATCTCCACCGCCATCAGGTCAGCGGGGTTTGGGGTATTGATACGTTTGTAGCCTGCCCAACCGATGGAACAGGTTAAGCCAAAGAGCAGGACGAGGACAGTAATTTGAAGTAGAATGCTTCTGTGATAATACACTTTGTAAACTCCTTTTATTGCTATGTTAATTTTTCATCAAACACCGATTTAAGCTGGTCAACCGAAACACGCATCTGTTCCATGCTGTCCCGCTCCCGAATCGTAACTGCCCCATCTTCCAGCGAATCGACATCGACGGTGACACAATAGGGTGTACCGACCTCGTCTTGCCGACGATAGAGTCGTCCGATCGCGGCGGTGTCGTCGTAGACCGTGACAAAACTTTTTTGTAGGTCTTGGGTAATTTTGCGCGCCAATTCCACAATTTCGGAGCGATTCCGCAAGAGTGGCAGAACCGCAATTTTAATCGGCGCGAGGTCTTTATGGAAGCGGAGCACGGTTCGCTGCCGCCCCGATACCTCTTCTTGGTGGTAGGCATCAACCAAAAACGCCAGCGTTGCGCGGTCAACGCCCCCCGAAGGTTCAATCACATACGGTATGATACGTTCATTATCCCCCGGCGTATAGTAGTGCAAATCCTTCTTGCTATGCTTGATGTGTTGGGAGAGGTCGTAATCCGCACGGTTTGCGATGCCCTCTAACTCCGACCACCCCATCGGGAACAGATATTCGACATCGACACACGCTTTGGCGTAGTGTGCGAGCTCATCTGCGGCATGAGGTCTAAGCCTCAAATTCTCCTTGCGGATGCCCAATTGCAGGTACCAATCAAACCGCTCCGATGACCAGCGTTGATACCACTCCTCATCGGTATCTGGTGTGACGAAATACTCAATCTCCATCTGTTCAAACTCGCGTGTGCGGAACGTGAAGTTTCCGGGCGTAATCTCATTCCGAAAGGCTTTCCCGATCTGAGCAATCCCGAACGGCAGTTTGAGCCTTGTGGAATCGAGGACGTTTTTGAAATTTACAAAAATACCCTGTGCCGTTTCCGGGCGAAGATAAACTTGTGATGCACTCTCTTCCACCGGCCCAACAAAGGTCTTGAACATCATGTTAAATTGTCGAGCCTCGGTCAATTCCCCACCGCACTCCGGACATTTATCCTTTTTAAGGTGGTCGGCGCGGAAGCGTTTCTTGCACACTTTACAATCGACCATCGGGTCTGTAAAACTGTCAACATGGCCTGACGCAACCCAAGCTGATGGGTTCATCAGGATTGAGGCATCCAACCCGACAATATCGTCGCGCTGGCGAACAACCATTTTCCACCACGCCTCTTTGACGTTGCGTTTCAATTCGACACCGAGCGGCCCGTAATCCCAGCACCCGCCCAGTCCATCGTAAATTTCAGTGCTTTGAAATATGAAACCGCGCCGTTTACAAAGCGAGGTAATTGTCTCCATTGTTACCATCGTATTTTCTCCGTATGATTTGAATTTTTTAACGTAATCTGATAAGCAAGCTTAAAGAATAAACCTGTGAGAGGGAGTTCCTACTGTGGGAGGGAGTTCCCACTCCCGATATTCCTACTGATGAAATTTGACAATCAAAATCGGTAGGGAATAACGATCGTTATTCCCTACTTAAATCTCATTACACATTGCACTCCGCTGGAGCGGGCTGGTTTCGCCTTTACGTCAAGAAGGGTGGGAAAGGGATTTCCCACCCACGGTCCGGTTTTTAGAAACGCAATCAGACGTTATAGGCTTGACAACATGGCCAAACCCGTGTTATAATTCACAACATTATGGGGGATAGGTGATAGGAGGGGTGGTTGGGCCCATACCTCCTACCATCGAAGCCGGTACTCCGCCGGTGTTCCCCCTCCTTATGGGGTGTTGATGGGCTCCTAATTGTAAGACTCACCCGGCAACATCCCGCCTTATGGGCTTGCGGCGGGGCGGTGATGGGGTATTGATTTATATAACAGCAAATCATACGCCTCGCTTATAGCCCACTTTATGGTGTACTACGGGCGAGCGGTTCTGCTACTTCTGTACTCACTTACAGAAAGAATTGCCATGACCCCGTAGTACACCACCTAACCATTGACGCGATTATATCTCACAGAATAGGAGGATAAACTTATGTTTGTGAAAGTTTTAGACGAAGATCTATGGATAAATGTCACCAGAATCTTTGAACTCCGTATAGAAAGTGGAAGCGGCGACTACGATTATAGTGTTATTGCAACATATGAAACACCTAGTAATTGGGGAGCAAAACCTATCTTTAGGAGTAGCAAGGAAGCGTGTCAAGATTACATAAATTCACTTTTTACACTCCCACAGAAAGGAGTTTGAAATGTTCGTTATAGTTGACAATGACTCTGATGACCCACACAATCAGATACTGGCTGTTAATTTGGACTCAGCCGACCAAATTGCCATACGCTATATCGAGGGTCTATTCACACTTGTTTGTGAAACGTTTATGGAAGCAAAGCTACGACATTGTCCCATGGCCAACTTTGAAACAAGTCAGCAGGCAATCGACTGTTTCACTGAGATGATGGACGCTCTTGAGCAGGGCAATCAGGTTTGGATTGCTCCGAAAGCTGTGGCTGAATGATTCGATAACCTTTGCCTTCTCTCACAAGCTCACGCATCGGTTCTCTGGAAATAAGACTCTCGCCAACGCGTGGGCCGTCTTTAACATTAGCTTTGCATTTCACCTGACTGGACATAATTTCACCTCAAATAGTTGCAGCTAACGGTTTGATTAGCACGTCTGAATTTTTGGGTCGCGTATCGACAAGCGACCCAAAAATCCAATGATTCAGACTTGCTACAAGCAAACCGTTGGCTTTTTTTTGTGATCAAAAATGATTTACAACCTTTATTGTACACAGAAAGGAACTCGAAAATGTTGCGTTTTATCACCCTAGTGATAGTCACAATGGCCCTTACGACCTCTGCTATGTCTCAAATACAGAGTACCAATCTACAAGATGTTGTTTATCTAAAAGATGGCTCCGCCATCCGTGGAACCATCATTGAACAAATACCTACCGAATCACTCAAGATACAGACGAGAGACGGTAGTGTGTTTGTGTACGACATTCAGCAAGTCAAAAGAATTGTCAAAGAACCCATATTGGTACAACCAGCATTCCCCCAAGCACTACCCACAAATCCGCTTATGATTCCTGATAAGAAAAGCCCTGGGGTAGCCTTTGGTCTGTCATTCCTGATTGTTGGTGCAGGACAAGTCTATAATGGCCACGATGACAAGGCTATAGGTCATTGGATAGTAGCAGGGATAACAATCGCGATGATTTACGAAGCCATTGAAGACAATTATGGCAATCGTGATCCAGACAGCGATAATGTTTGGGGAGTTGCCGGGATCGCAATTGGACTCAGCAATTGGGCATGGTCAATGATAGATGCCGCTAACTCCGCCGCAGAAATCAACGCTCAAAATCGCATCTTATACCCCCAACAACGCGCGTTTGAATCAGATGTTCTTCAGAAGCGAAACGAGTCCAATTTAGCAGCTATCCCCATCATCAATCACAAAGAAATCGGAGGAATCTTTACATTCCGTTTCTAATGCTTAATGCGTATCAGAACGGTGCGAGAATATGCGAAACGGCTTGACATAGCCTCCAACCTGTAGTATAATTCACGCCGCTACACCACCCTTTAATTCAAAGGAGGCACGCATGGAATTTTCACCACCCAAAACTGAACCAATAGGCATGCTTGAGACGCTATTAAGCAATCAGGAGAAGATACTCTCTGATGTCGCTGAACTCAAGACTGATGTCGCTAAACTTGACGCAGGCTATAACAGCCTTTGTAAAGTCGTTGAGGCACTACAGTCTGATGTAATGGAAATCAAGACGACACTTAATGGTGATTCGGAATCCGAACCGTCTTCAGAATGAACCTGTCCACCACGTTAATCACCTTTCGGTGGTTATACTTGTACGCCGCTTCAGCGATGTAAAGCGGTATGTATCCCTTCTTGTAATGATGATGAGACCCATACCACGCCCGCTTGAGTAACGACCAGAACCCCTCAATCGTGTTAGTGTGGGTCTCACCGTCAACAAACTGCTCGCTATGGTTGATAACCTTGTGGTCTATCTTCTTACCGACCTCCTTATACGCCGTATACTCATCACTGACAAGCGTTGATTCCTGCCGTTCCTTGACTTTACCAGTGATAAACTTCACCAGTTCCCGTCCCGTTACAGCATCGAAGCGACAACCTTACCACCCCGTTGAACAGCCCCAACGACAGCCGCTTTCTTTGTGCCACGCCCGCGCGGGTTATTGGGAGCGTCATCACGGTCTGATTTCTTGTTCTTCTTCCTCGGCTTACCGCCGATATACGTCTCATCCGCCTCGATAATGCCCTTCAGGAACACACCAGACTCCTGTGATGCCATCTCCGCACGGATACGCACCTGCATATACCATGCTGTTCGGCTGTGTAGGTCTAAATCACGACCAAGTTGGCAACTGGACAGACTCTTTTTCGCGTTCATCACCAGCGTAATACCCAAAAACCACTTCTGAAGCGGGATTTTCGTCTTTTGGAACATCGTTTTGGATAACACGTTAAAACTCGACAGGCAGGTGTGGCAATTCCACCGTCCCACCAATTTATTCTCTCGTTTTCTCGCCACATCCTCGCTCCCACAATGCGGGCATTCCGGTTCATCACCCCACCTCGCCCGTTCAAGATGTTCAATGCACGATTCCTGATCAGGAAACTTCTCCATTATCTCAATCAAATTCATTGACTCCTCCCTGTCAAACGTGATACCCTATTATAGCACGTTTCAGAGGTCAAAACAAGCGTAAAAGTCAATGTTTACAAGGGTTTCGGGAGTTTTTCACTATGTCATTTTAAGCCTTTATCGTCCGATTGCGTTTAGAAATTACCGAAATTGAACGTCAAAACTCATTAGAAGGGCGTTCCTATCTACTGTGGGAGGGAGTTCCTACTCCCGATACACCCAAAGATAAACTTTAATGGTGAAATTTGCTCATTCCCAATCATTATAACTTTATGTGCATACCTTCATCAACCTTTTTTACCGTTAATCATCCCCTTTTGGTTGCCTTAATCCGATATGTCTCTACCAATCCGAAGCTTTTTCGCGGCAAGGTAATCTGGTCAACGGTAAGCCCTATTTCGGTGAGGTCGTTGCATATCTTCCTATAATTTTGGAGCGTATTCCGAATCAACTTCTTTCCCGTCAAGCCGTAGACCAGCGTCCAAAAATAGACTAGCAGTGGCTTAAATTTCAGACGCTTGAGATAGCGTAGTGGAAAGCCTATATCGTGCCCGGAGATGGCGAGGATGCCCCCCTTTTTTAAGACCCGTGCCAATTCCATTAATGCGATTTTATCATCCGGGACGTGTGGGAGCACAAGAAAACAGGTCACGATGTCAAAAAAACTGTCGGCGAAAGGGAGTTTTGTCCCCGTTGCTTTCATCAACACGAAGTGTTGCACAGAGCGGCGTTTGAGTTCCGTCTGGGCAACCGATAAAAACTGCTCATCTAAATCAACGCCTACCAGTAATCTCGGTGCATCCGCTGATACCCCTACGAGAAAATTGCCAGGGCCGCACCCTACATCGAGAAAAGCCTTACCACGCACGTCCAATCCCAATTCCTCAATTCGCTCGCTTGTGATGCCCGACTCCAACTCCCGATAGGCGTTCTCAATGTATGCTGTCTGCCATTTCGTCAATGTCAAATGTGAATCACCGTTCTGGGATGCTTCCTTTCCTTCCATCCTTCCATCCTTCCAAGCCGTTCGGTAAAATTGTTGGGCATTTCCCATCGAAACGACCTTTGAGCGCGTACTTCAAATACTGAAACGCCCCGCTCATCTGCGCGACAAGCTGGTTGACACCGGCATCATCGCTAATATCCATCGCCTTTAATCTGTACGGATGGGTGGTGCGGTTGTTCCAACCACAGTCGGATGTCCGCGCCGATTTATAACCCGCCTGCTTGGCGATACAGAGCTCCCGCTCGGTGTAATCGCCGTTTGGATAACAGAAATGATCCGGTCTGACTTTTAACAACTGTTCCAAATCTCCTTTACTGCCTCGAATTTCCTGTTCACACTCGGCATCAGTACAGGTGGTTAAAATTGGGTGAAACTGGCTGTGTACTTGAAAGTCTACGTCAGGTGCCATCTCAACCAGTTCGTCGCGATTTAAGGTTTGCCGTTCAGCAAAGGGCTTCTGCGGCTCGAAGTCGCACTCCTTTTTGAGACGAGCCAATCGTTGCTGATTCGGTAATTTCTTGAGCGATTCTCTATATTTTTTCAGATGTCCACCCCAGATACCGTCCGCCCGGAACCAGAAATGTCTATTGGTGTTGATAATCTGGGTGCAGAGATAGATGGTCGGGACGATATTGTATACCCTGAAAAGCGGTAACAGTTCATAATTTCCGAGATGTCCATCATCGAGAGTGATGACAAGACTTTTCGGTGGGATAGGCGACCAATCTCCGCTATGAATTGCATTCACCAACCGCTCAAGTGGGAGGAAATTGTAGTGCCTCGACAAAAATTTCAGATGTCTCGCGAAGACCTCCGGATTCGGGTTGTGATACATGGCAATCGTCACTCTGTTGCGGCAAAGCACTTCACGAATGAGAAAGGGGATGCCTGAGCATCGGATGATGAGGGCGAGAATTTGCTTAATCAATCTGTGCATCGTAGGTGAAGCGTGAGATATTTTCAGTTATCGTTTCGCAGCGTAACATTCTCGATAAACGGTTTCAAGTTGCCCAATGGATTGGTCATTATCAAACATATCCTGAATCTTCCGTCGCGCTCGTTTGCCCAAATTTTCGGCAAGTTCCCGATTCGTCAAGACACGGTGAATCGTTTCTGCCAACGCATCTGAAGCGGCGGGCGGAATCAGCAATCCACTTTCGCCATCGTCAATCAGGTCGAGGATGCCCCCTACCGCCGAAGCGATGCACGGAACCCCAACCCCCATCGCCTCAATCAGCGCGTTGGGCGAACTTTCGTGCAGCGATGGCAGAACGAAAAGATTCGCACAGGAGAGCGCAGAGAACACATCGTCGCAGAAGCCGGGAAGCTGGACGCGGTCTGAAAGCTGATAGCTGTCTATAAGACGACGGAGTTCATTGTTGAGTTCGCCCTCGCCGAAAATGGTTGCTCTGAAATCTGGGAAGTCGAATTTCGTGTTGAGCAAATGCAACGCTTCAATCAGGAACTGATGCCCTTTTTCTGCTGCCAATCTGCCGACGCTTACGATGTGTGGGACATCTCCCTCAACCCCTTCCTGACGCGGAGTGGGGAGCGGGGGTATGTCAATGATGTTTTTAATCCAGACAATCTGTTTTTCGGGATAGCGACTACAGAGGTTATCCCGAATGCCAGCCGCGTTGGTTAGGATAACGTCTGCGCGGTTGTAGATGACCTTTTCGGTTAGCCAAAGCCGAAATCGCCCATATCTAGCCTGATAGTCGCCGCGCTGTGATACAATCAGCGGCAGATGCGATGATAGAGAAAAACGAGATGCAAGTCCACACAGAAAATTGGAGTACCAGAGCCAACTGTGAATCAGGTCGGGCTCCGTCGCTTTGACAACTCCGCCCAACTTGAAAACGTTCTCAAGCATCGACGAGACAGAAGCGCGTCGCCCATCGTTTAAGATGGTAACGTTTTGGACAATCGGAAGGGTTACGAGTTGGTCGAAACGCTCGCCTGCTTCACGGCTCAATACGATGAAGGCTTCAAATTCAGAGCTCGGCAATCGGCTTAAGGTCTTGAGCAACTGCGTCTCTGCTCCATCTCTTGTCATGGAATCAATAACGTATAAAATTCGCACTTTATTTGTCAATTGGAAGATTCTCAAACTGTATCATTTAGGATATATTCGCCAAGAGCTCTTCAAACGAATCGCGCCAGCTCGGTGACAGTGCAGGGATGCTCAACACTTTCTCAACGCCCTGCCGATTTGTTTTATCAAAATAACGGAGATGGAGGACACGCCTCACCGCCATCTGCTCAGGGCCAGCCTTGACCTGCTCAATAACGTCGCCTGCGCCAATCTCGCCTTCTTCGAGCACACGCACATAAAATCCAACCCGCTCGCTCGCTAAAAACGGTTTGATGAATTCCGGGTCGTTCATCTTAATGCCCAGCTTGAAGCATGGGACGCGAGGTTGGGTCACCTCAAACAGTGCATCGCCAATACGGAACACATCACCGATGTGAACTTTGTCCTCTAACATACCTTCAACTGTGAGATTCTCGCCGAACTGTCCGTAAGTGAAGTCTGTTCGCCCCGTTTTGTCTCTCCAGTACCTGTAATTCTCAATCGAATAGCAATAAACTGCTTTGTAGATGCCACCGTGTACGCGGAGGTCACCTTGACCGTCACCATCCAAACCCAACGAGCGTGCTGTGATGCGGCCCTCCACAGGCTTTTTAAAAATTCCCGTCTTAATCGTCTTGCCGTTGTATTCAACGGCTTTGGGTAACGAAACGTTAATTGAGAGTAGTTTCATCCTCGTCAGTTTGCTCCTTTCAATCTTCAAGATTCAACCACCGCACCTGCTCGTCAGAGAGTTCGATTTCCATACCGCCGAGCGATGAGGTCAGTTCGTCCGGGGTTCTCGGTCCGATAAGCGGGAAAATCGGAAAGGGTTGATGCAATACATAGGCAAGCGCGATCTGGATAGCGGAAGCTCCCCTCTGTTCCCCCAACGCCTGCGCTCGCCTGAGGCGTTCAAAATTATCGTCATTATAGTAGACGCGCACCATGTTCGCGTCCTCTCGATTCTCCGGCGTGAACGCACCGCTGAAAAAACCGCGTGCCTGTGCCGACCAAGGCATTAGCGGGAATTGCGTCTCCCGATGCCAGTGCCACGCTTCTTGTGATACGGACAGCACACCTGCCCACATTGCCTCGATCGGGACAGCAAGACTTAGATTGGAACTGCTCGCAACAAAACCCTTCAATCCGCGTTCGCTGGCGTAATCATTCGCCTGTTGGATGCGGTGATGCTCCCAATTTGATGCGCCAATGGCGCGGAGCCTACCGGCCCCGATTTCCTGATTTAGAAAGTCGATAATTGTACTGACCGGGATACCGGGGTCATCGCGATGCAACACGTACAAGTCGATATAATCGGTTCGTAACCGCGTAAGACTCTCTCGGATGTCTCGTTCAAGTTCTTCAGGCGCAAGGCGTGGCCGCGGCACCCTGCCATTTGGATGGCCTCCCTTATCCAGTATGAATACATCAGACCGATTGTTTCGCGTTGCCATCCAGGTTCCAATCGTTATCTCACTGCCGCCCCCGCCGTAACCGTGCGCGGTATCAATTGCGTTGCCGCCTGCGTCGAAGAATTGGTCAAGCATTGAGAAGCTAAAATCCATCCCATCGGGGGAAAATACCATACTACCGAGAAAAAGTTGCGAAATCGCTTTTTCAACACCGGGAATCGTTGTCTGTTTCATTAAGATCGCCTCCCAAAAGAAAAAGAATTTGAGTCGGTTGAGCTGTTTGATGTTGGTTGAGCTGTTTGATTATATCAGATAATGGTTGGTAAAAGCAATAATCGGTTTTCGTTGCGCGAGGGCTCAGTAATTTCTTGAATCTTTACTTCTTTACCCCTTATCAGCGTTAGCGTATCGAAAATTTTTATTTTTAACCATTGTTAACTTAAAGAGAATATACTCGCCAACGGTTAGAGTTGCTCCGTCGGGCGAACATTCAACTTGAGAAACTCCGTTTTTTAATCCGATTGTCCCACGATTTCAAGTTGATTTCAGCAAGACAGTACAAATACATCTCGGGTGAGATTAATGAAGTGGGGAAGCGAGTTGGCGGGTGGATTAAGAGTCAATCAACCGCATCATGAAAAGCAAACGCAGTGCTATCGGCCCGGAGCGTATCACGAGTTTTACATCTACGAGCCGAAACGGCGGAAAATCAGTGCTGCACCGTATCGTGACCGAGTTGTCCATCATGCACTGTGCAATGTCATTGAGCCGATTTTCGATCGGACGTTTTTCTCAAGTGTTAAAAAAATATTTATGTGGAATGGAAAAAATGCCGTAAAAGTGCATTTTTTCCTTGACATATCAGGGTTCAGGCGCGATCATTAATGTTGTAAAATACAGTTGTTTTTTCAGGATTTCAGGCACGTTTGAAGCCTGTGGATTAGCGTACCATACAACATTAGGTATTCTGTCCATACATTCAGTCCCATTTAGATCGGGCTCCAGCGACTTCTGAAGTCCGAAAAAATTGACCCAGGAAGGAGATTTATTATGAAAACGGCGTTTCGTTTATCGGTTTTAGCGATGATAATAGGGGTGCTTTCCGTCGCAGGTTGCGGCGACGATCCGCCCCCCCTAGAGGAGACGGTTAGTTTCGTTTCTGCGAATCCGCCAGTTGATAGCATCATTCAACAAGACACGATCATTACCGTGACCTTTAACGGTGTACCCGGTAACGTCACTGTCAATCCAGGGAAAGCGACCCCTACTGGTAAAATAGTGGTTATCTCCGGTGCCTTCGCCAAAGGTGCACAGAGTGTCTATCTCAGTTGGGATGATTGTGACTATGTACTAGACTACAAGGTAACGCCCGCTACGCAGAAATAAACGGTTCCGCCGGGAGACCAAGCCCCTAAAGCCGAAAAACAATGAACAGCTAGTGTCCCCATCTCTGTTGATACGTTTTTTATTCACAAATATAGGGGCTTACGCAGGTTTGGTAGGAAAGCCACTGCCGACAGAGGTAGAGTGGGAGTATGTGGAGCGTAGGGGATTGTCTGGTAAAAAGTATCTTGTCTAACAAGGAATAATCCACAATTATGGAGGAATACATGAAAAGAGTTAGTCTACTAACAGTTTATCTGTGTCTGGTTTACATCTGTTTGTTAAGTACAGCCACCGCAGAGATGGACGACACAGAAAGTCAGGAAGAATCCAGCTCTTCATCATTCAGTCTCGCAGCTGGCATTGGAGCTAGCTGGCTCCTTGACGATCCGATTAATTTTAAGTCCCCTGAGGATGCACTGTTAATTGAGATGGATAGTCGATTTAGATCTGTCTTTTTCACTGGTGGCCTGTTTTACATCAAACCGACTTTTAAGAAGTACCCTCTACTGGGTTGGTTTGATGACCTCCTACTCTCTGTTGCATTTACTTATGGAACATCACAAACGAATATAGATGGATTTGTTCTCGGCCTTTCAAAAAGAGTTACAAAGGAACTCAATTTCGTAATGGGTTACACCCTAGGAAGAGGAACGGAATTAAGTCCAGGATTCCAAGCGCGAGCGCACGAGCTTATAAAGCAATATCATTGTGACAGTCGCTATGCAAGATTTAGAAAATTTGAACCCAATGGGAAGCGAGAAATGTTGAAAATCCTTGATGGGTTTCCTTTGGTGGATCCGAAGAATGATAAGAAGTTTTTTCCGGGTGATCCGGTGATTTCAAGTTTTAATCATGCCCTTTATATTGGGCTTGTGATGCCATTTGAGTTGAAGTTAATGACTAAGTCACGCTAAGACAACTAAGCCGCGGGGAGAGCATCACCTCCTCCCTACATCTGCTTTGCAACTGCGAAACGGAGTGGGGAATGCAGAAACTCACAATTCGGTACGGTTTCCAGAGACCGAAACCCACCGAACCGACATCTGCATTTCCGTGGAGTGAACCCGAAAAAGTCAGACGCTTTCTGACGCTCAACTAAAGAGAGGTGCCTTATGGAAAATTTTCAGATTACAGAGCATTTCAATTTTTATGAAATGACCAAAACATCAGAATACCCAGAGCTCCTTGAGGAGAACCGAAGAATCGCGTATGAAGACAAATCTCTGAGGGGCGCGGCGGAAGCTTTGTGTGAGACATTGCTTGAACCGATCCGAGAGCTTTTTGGCAACAAGCAGGTTATAATCTCTAGTGGCTATCGCTATCCAAAATTGAATTGTAAAGTAAACGGCAGTAAATATAGCCAACATTTACATTTCCAAGCGGCAGATTTCAAGGTGAAAGGAGTTGAATTAGAAAAGGTTTTTAATCGCATTAAGCAAAGCGACCTTCCTTTTGGGCAGCTAATTTTGTCAGGGCGGGGTGGAGAGTACACTTGGATTCATATTTCCCTTGGGGAACCGTTCCGCCATAAATGTTATTGCCGAGAAGTGATAAAGAAGCAATATTAGAGCTAAAGGATTGCGCTCATGTTAAGGAATTGTGCAACATCATTTTACCCACAATTTATTGGTTGACGAAGCATTAGAAAGGAGATTTGTTATGAAAAAGGTATTTCGTTTATCCGTTTTAGTGATAATAGCGGTGTATTCCGTCGCAGGTTGTGGTGAAGACCCGCCGGAGCCTGCTAATTTCGTTTCCGCGAGTCCCACAGCTGGTAGTACCATCGAGCCAGACGCGGCCATTAGCGTGCTCTTTGACGATGTGCCCCGTAACGTCGTTGTCAATCCAGGGCGGGCGACCACCGCCGGTCAAACGGTGACAATCTCCGGGCCCTTCACCGCTGGCCCACTGAACATCACAATCACTTGGAAAGGGGGTGCCTATGTCCTGAGCTATACGGTCACGGCACCAGAGAAAGATGCACCAGAGAAAGATGCACCAGAGAAAGATGTGACTGCGCCGGCAGGCATGGTGTCAATTCCCGCAGGCGAGTTTGAGATGGGGAGCAACGACCCGGAGGCACAAAACGATGAACAGCCGGTGCATACCGTCTCCATTGATGCGTTCTTTATGGACGAACATGAGGTGACCAATTTAGAGTATAAGAAGTTCGTGCTTGCCAACCCGCGCTGGGGTAAAGATCGGATTGAGAAGCGGTTCCACAATGGCAACTACTTAAAGCACTGGAACGGGAATAACTACCCGAGTGGGAAATCGAACCACCCGGTGGTGTATGTGAGTTGGTATGCGGCGATGGCTTACGCGGGTTGGGCAGAGAAGCGACTGCCGACGGAGGCGGAGTGGGAGTATGCGGCGCGCGGCGGCTTGGCGGGTAAAAAGTATCCCAATGGGGATGTCATTGATGCCGGGAAGGCGAACTTTGACAAGAATGTTGGAGGTACAACGGCTGTTGGCGGGTATCCTAAGAATGGGTATGGCTTGTTCGACATGGCGGGCAATGTGTGGGAGTGGTGCCTGGATGCGTATGATGCGAATTTCTATTTTGGCTCTCCCGGTAAGAGTCCGATTTCCGGTGCCAACAGTATATCTCAGGTTATAAGTAATTTCACAAATGTTAAAACTTCTCGCGTGTTGCGCGGTGGCTCGTGGCTCAATGATCCGGAGAACCTGCGCGTCGCCAATCGCTACGGGCTCAGTCCGACGAGCACGTTCGCCGGCCTCGGTTTTCGTTGCGCGAGGGCTCAGTAATCCCTTGAACCTTTAAGTCTTTACCCCTTATCCGCGTTAGCGGCTCGCCAATTTTTGACATTTTAACACTTGTTAAGACAGTAGGGGACACCAATCGGTGTTCCCTACTGATGTGAATCGAAGTGAAAAATTCGGTTAAAAGCGAGAATCTGTGCCAAAACGTAGTGCTTGACAGTGACAAGGCACGGTTGCATCAGGTGAAGGAAGATATGGAGGGGTATCTGTCAAAATTACGTCTGAAGTTACACCCACACAAGTGCCAGATTTTTCCTGTCAAAGCGGGCACAGATTTTCTGGGCTATCAGATTTTCCCGAGCCATCGTCGGGTCCGCAAATCTTCCGTTACTCGTGCGCGCCGACGATTCAAGTGGTTGCAAAGGTACCGTGGATACGATATAGCTTGTATGTAATACAGGCTTGAGCAGAAAATATCGGGCTTCGGCTATTCTGAAGCCCGTAAAAAATCAACCTAGAAAGGAGATTTGTTATGAAAACAGTGTTTCGTTTATCCGTTTTAGTGATAATAGCGGTGTATTCCGTCGCAGGTTGTGGTGAAGACCCGCCGGAGCCTGCTAATTTCGTTTCCGCGAGTCCCACAGCTGGTAGCACCATCCAGCCAGACGCGACCATTACCGTAACCTTTAGCAGTGCCCCCGGTAATGTAACTGTGAGTGCAGGGAGCATCGTAATAAGTGGCAAAACGGCGACCATCTCCGGACCCTTCCCTTCGGGCCCCCTTAACCTCAACCTCGCTTGGGTAAACGGTGTCCAAGGGCTAAACTACACCGTTGCGACCCCACCGAACGTCGATGGTGACACGCCGGACACCGGTGACCCGCCGCCTGTAGGCATGGTGCTGATTCCCGCAGGCGAGTTTGAGATGGGGAGCAACGACCCGGAGGCACAAAACGATGAACAGCCGGTGCATACCGTCTCCATTGATGCGTTCTTTATGGACGAACATGAGGTGACCAATTTAGAGTATAAGCAGTTCGTGCTTGCCAACCCCCGCTGGCAGAAAGCTCGAATTGATAAGCGATTCGGCGGTACACTCTACTTATCTTCCTGGAATGGGAATGAGTATCCCAATGGGAAATCGAACCACCCTGTCGTGAATGTGAGTTGGTATGGGGCGATGGCTTACGCGAGTTGGGTGGAGAAGCGACTGCCGACAGAGGCGGAGTGGGAGTATGCGGCGCGCGGTGGGTTGGCTGGTAAAAAGTATCCGTGGGGGGATGGCATCGGTCTCGGTAAGGCGAACTACGGGCGTAATGTTGGCGATACGACCCCGGTGGATAAGTATCCGGCGAATGGGTACGGTTTGTACAACATGGCGGGCAACGTGTGGGAGTGGTGTCTCGATGAGTACGATAAGGATTTCTATTTCGGTTCTCCCCGAAAGAATCCGCTCTCAGGCGCGAACAGTGTTCAATGGGTAATGAATAACTTCACAAATGTTAAAACTACTCGCGTGTTGCGCGGTGGCTCGTGGTACAATAGTCCGAATTACCTGCGCGTCGCCAATCGCCTCAGGAGCACTCCGACGAACGCGTTCGACAACTTCGGTTTTCGTTGCGCGAGGGCTCAGTAACTCCCTAAATCTTTACTTCTTTACCCCTTATCCGCGTTAGCGGATCTCCGATTTTTGAGTTTTTTAACACTTGTTAAAATTATGAATGAAAGTGATAATTGCGGTTAAAAGCGAGAATCTGTGTCAAGAGATGCCGAATCAACGACCATCAAAGCGGTTCCAAAGCTGTACGATGTGATTGTGTGGATTCTGTCGCGGGTGGAGAAATTTCCGCGCGCGCAGAAATTCACACTTGGCGATAGAATTGTGAACCTTGCCCTAGATACGCTGGAGTTGCTTATTGAAGCGACGTATACCCGCCAACGGTTAGAGTTGCTTCGGCGGGCGAACATTCAATTAGAGAAACTCCGTTTTTTAATCCGCTTATCCCACGATTTCAAGTTGATTTCAGTCAGACAGTACAAATATATCTCGGGTGAGATTAATGAAGTGGGGAAGCTAGTTGGCGGGTGGATTAAGAGTCAATCAACCGCATCATGAAAACGCACAACCGTCTTTTCGAGCAGATTTGCTCCTTTGAGAATCTACTCAATGCCTCACGGAAAGCACAGTGTGGCAAGCGATTTCAGGCCGAAGTCGCCAGATTCAACTTTCATCGGGAGCGGGAGCTCTACCGGTTGCAGGAAGAATTGCAAACGCGAAACTATCAGCCCGGAGCGTATCACGAATTTTACATCTACGAACCGAAGTTGCGGAAAATCAGTGCCGCCCCGTATCGTGACCGAGTTGTCCATCATGCACTGTGCAATGTCATTGAACCGATTTTCGATCGGACGTTCATCTTCGATTCTTACGCCTGTCGGAAGGGCAAGGGAACTCACAAAGCGGTCAACCGTTTTACCGAATTCAGTCGTAAGAACCGTTACGTGCTCAAATGCGACATCAAAAAGTATTTTCCATCAATTGACCACGACATCCTCAAAGCAATGTTTCGACGCAAAATCAGGGATGTCCAAACGCTCTGGTTGATGAATCTAATTGTTGATGGGAGTAACGCCCAAGAACAAGTCCTTGAATACTTTGAAGGTGACGATCTGCTGACACCACTGAACCGTAAGCGAGGTATCCCAATTGGCAATTTGACGAGTCAGTTTTTTGCCAACATCTACCTGAATGGGTTCGATCATTTTGTGAAAGAAGACTTGCGGTGCCGACACTACATCCGCTATGTGGACGATTTCGTGGTGCTTGACAGCGCGAAAGAGCGTCTGCATCAGGTGAAGGCAGAGATGGAAAGGTACTTGGCAAAATTACGTCTGAAGTTACACTCATACAAATGCCAGATCTTTCCTGTCAAAGCGGGCACGGATTTCCTCGGCTACCAAATTTTCCCAAGCCATCGCCGGCTCCGCAAATCCTCCGTCACTCGTGCCCGCCGTAGATTCAAACGGTTGCAAAAGGACTACAGCACCGGCAAAATTTCGCAACACGATGTGAATCAATCGGTGCAAAGTTGGCTTGGGCATGTTCGACATGCCGACACTTATGGCCTGCGTCGGGCGATTTTCTCTGAAATCCGTTTTCAGCGGTCATGAAGTCCCAGTCTGTTTCTCTATTTTTAAAAGCGTGCTGTCCTCCGGTGGTATTCATCGGAGGCCCCACGAGGTCTCAAGCCGAGTTTCTCGCGTGTTGCGCGGTGGCTCGTGGAACAATAATCCGAAAAACCTGCGCGTCGCCAATCGCAACAGGAACAATCCAACGAACACGAACAACAACAACGGTTTTCGTTGCGCGAAGACCCTTTCGGAAGTGTTATCGCATTTTCGAGTTGCCAGAGTTGGTGTGCCTCCGAGGTACGTGAGTCGCATCAAGTGTGCATCAGTTAAGAGTCCAAGGCTTGATACCTGTGTTAATCTCTTTGAGATTAGCCAAAGATAAACCCTGGAGAGTGATGGTTAGTAGGCTTCTGCCAAACGCTATCACGCTCCACTTTTTTTCATGTATTGGGATACGAAATCGAGGTGAAAATGCGTAAAATCACAGTTTTCATGTTTGTTTTTGCCCTGCTTACGCTAACCATGACGCAGTTGGTGCCGGCGAATTACAGCGTCTTCAACGGGAGGGATACGACAAACGCGTGGGTAACGTACTCCTATTGGAATGGAAATTTTTATCGAACACGGGGTTGGTATAAAGTTGAACCGGGCGAATTACAACAGCTGTATGTTCCAAGTTGGGTAGTTGATGTATATGTCCGAATCGAACGGAATGGTCTGGTTAGACCATCTAACCATGCGACGAGACTAAACTATATATTGTGGATACATCCCCGGAAGGCGTTTACCGTTCATGAGGACGTAGTGAATGATGCGATTGCCTATAGTTCTGTTAACCGCGCGGAGTTGGTTAAGACTGCCGGGTTCTACAAATACTCGAACGGGGGGCGGTTCACCATCTCAGGGCCGCTCTCGGGGCTTACCGAAGCCGAAATCAATCTGCTTCAGTCAAAACGCAAGTTGGATTCGGCAACACTGATAGACGGCCTGCTGATAGATAAAAGTCAGATGCGCTCCAGAACCTCCAGCAAACATGGTCTACTGAAGAATACGTTCAGGCATTACGGGGACAGTCATTTCATACTGCTGGATCAGTTCGATAACACCTGCGGCACAACCTCTGCTGAAATGATCTTACATTACTATGCGAAAGAGGTAGGGCAAGGCGATATTTGGGAGGCAGGGGACGTTCATCGTGTCGAAGCCGGCTCTTTCCCAGGCGAACTGAGGGAGGCCCTTACCGATTTGGGGGTGCCTGCGACCTGGTATCATCAACTAACCCTTAACCACTTAAAGTACTACGTCAGACAAAATCGTCCCCCAATAATCCTCCTTAGATTTGATAATGTTCTCCATTATGTGGTGGTGGTTGGTTACAACACTTACGGTGACTTCCTGGTTGCGGACCCGAACAATGTGTTTAGGTGGTTCACCAGTGATGAAATGCGGCGAAGTTGGTCACTGGATTCGCCGGGGATCCCGAATGACAGATATTCGGTTGAAAACGGATTTGAAAAGTTCGGCCTGGAGGTTGCGGTCCCTTTTGTAGATGTGCTGACAGGCGGCGAGAACGGTATTGTTCCTAAGTACGCCCCGACTCACCAGTTCCCGGTGAATTGGTCTGAACTAACGGCACACGAGATTAACGGAGATCATGATTGGAATCCGCTAGTCAGGACCCGTTATTGGGAGCGGACTTTTAACTTTGCTTACGACTTTGCGGACTACAAAGTGTCAAGCATAAAACCGGTGTCCGTGTCCAGTGCTCTTGGAACCGCCGAGGCGTATATACAGGGACATGAGAAGATTGGATCAAACAAGGTAAGAGTCTGGGGACGGATTGAATATGGTAGGATAACCAGGGGCAAAATTTGGGTCCTTGTTCGGGCATACAGACATGACAAAGGGAACCGCGTCTCTGCTGCGCCCCAAGGCGTTGCCCTGAGCGAGCCACTGGATGTGCGCCCTGCCGAAACGTCCCTCTTGCCGAACTACCCCAATCCGTTCAACCCCGAAACGTGGATTCCGTATCATCTCGCCCACGCCGCCGATGTAACGCTCACGCTCTACGACCCAAAAGGCGTGTTGGTGCGCCGGTTAGAGCTGGGACATCAGCGGGCCGGAATCTATCAGAGTAAAAGCCGTGCGGCGTATTGGGATGGCAACAACGCACAGGGTGAGCCTGTGGCAAGTGGGATCTATTTCTACACGCTCAAAGCAGGGAATTTCACAGCGACCAAGAAGATGCTGGTAAAGAATTGACATACTCCCCACCCTAATGAGTTTTGACGTTCAACTTCGGTAATTTCTAAAAACCGCCGGCCCGTGGGTAGGAAATCCCTTTTGTGTTCGCTCACGCGATGCGCTCGCTCACGCGACCATCCGTCCCCGGACCATCCGTCCCCGGACCTACCCTTCTTGCAATCCTCGACTTATGGCGGGAATTCCTTTCCCACCCGAGCCACCAAACATTACCGATTTTGATTGTCAAATTTCACAAGGGATGGGGATTCTTGAATACCGCTAAGCGATAGACTTGCACAGATGCGAATGAAACCGAACACCTGTGGGGGATGCCATTGCCCCAACTACAGGGTGCAATAGCCACCCTGATACTTGGCTTTTTGGCTCGCTCTTCGACGACCGAGCCAAAAAGTCCGACCAGATATTGATTGCACCAACGCCATCGCGGTGGTATTGAAAACCACACGGCTTGCAGTGATAGTTGCGGTTTGATGGCTTGTGCCGATGCCCGCATTGTGGGCAGGTTTGTGAGGTATATGCCTCGCTGACTGTATCAACTTTGATGCCCACGAGCGTGGCTTTGTAGCGTATCATCTCTGCGATGCGTGTAAACGGCCATTGGTGAATCTTCTGGTTGGACTTCTTGGAAAACTTTGCACGTTCACGGATGCCTTTGAGGGCGCCTATCACTATCGTATCCGCCTTCGCTTTTTTGCAGTCGGATACAAAGCGTGAAGTGATTTTGTGTTCAGCATCCTTGATTTGTGCATCAATTTTCTCCAGTGCTTTTGTTTTCGCACGTCGAAGTCTGTACCAGCGTTTTGACTGTTGTCTGCACTTGTCCATTTTGGACTGAAACCGGGCTTTGGTTTTTTCACGGTAGCGTTTGATTGACCGAAGTTTACGGCCATTGTAGATGGTCACGTTTTGACCATCATGTGAGACAAATACTATTAACTCTCCTGTTGTACGCTAGAGGATGTATTACGTCAGAGTTAATAGTATTGGGTGAATCTCGCCCATGTCTACAGCCACAACGTTACCTGTGATTTCACGGTTGAGCGGTTCAACTTTGTGCGCTCGCTCACGCGACCATCCGTCCTCGGATAGACCAGCGAGAAATAGTAGTGACCGCGATGATAATACAACTCAACACAAACAGGCTTTTGTGGTGCTTTTATCTCAATCGGTTCGCGGTCTCTTCCATTAGACAACCGTACCACGCCATCATGATAACTGATAGCCGTTGATTTCCAATGCACCTTGAAATACTTTGGAGTGCGCTTTGGAGGTTTGGCATCGGGATTCGATTGACGTACCGAGAAGAAACTCTTGAGTGCTTTGAAATACTATTAACTCTCCTGCTGTACGCTCAAGGGTGTACTATGCTAGAGTTAATAGTATTAGCTTTGACAGATGGCTTGCACCGTTTGAGAATGTCCGAGGACGGATGGTCGCGTGAGCGAGCGCATAGTTGATAACCACGGAGGCGTTGATACTTTTGAGTGTCGCCTTCAGATAACCAAAAGCCTTTTTGCTTGTGCGTTTTGCGAATTAAAGAGACTGTTTTGGAATAGCAACGACCTGCTTCGCGGGCAAGATGGTCAAGATACCCGGTATCAACGTTTAGATGTTTCGCTTTGATTTTTCGTGTGCCATACATGGGAGTTACCTTTCAGCCTTTCACGCTCTGGTTCAGAGGGTGAGGCAAGCACCCGCTGGGTTGCGAGTGTGAACCCTTGCCTCGAAAGGTTGACAGTATTATAGCACAAAACCCCATGATTGCAATAGATTTTACTTATAATAAGCAAAATCTATGAAAAACGCGCGGTGCCGTGCTACATCACCACCCTGAAGGAATGGTGCCTTGCACGGAAGAGAGGTAATCCACACAGCGTAGCTGTTGGGGTTCACTCTATCTCTGTATATCACCGTTTTGTGGGTGTGAAAATAAAGTTTATTCTTCAACGTTGCTTAACCTGAGTTGTGCCAATTAGAGCCACCGAGTTTTTGAGACTCTTTCACCGCTATTGAACCAATCGGTTCCGTTTTCGCCCACAGACGGTCACCCAATTGTAGGCGTGAGTTGGCATGATGCGATGGCTTATGCACAGTGGGCAGGGAAACGCCTTCCGAATCTCGGTACATCCTTAATCCGCTTAATCCCTTCCCCACCCGAACCACCAAACATTACCCATTTATCAGAAGGAAAGAACCACCAATCCTGCACAGCCCCGTCCTCGGGCCGGAGATGTGGTGGCTCACCGTCTCTCGACGTAAAATTTTCATACCACTCCTAAGCCCATCTGATACAAATCGCTCAGAAATCAGTCACAGCAGAGTTTACATGCGATTGCCCTGGTGGGATGCCCGTTTTCTGTTGACAACGTTTTTCTTTAGTGATATATTTACCCATCTTCCGAAGGAGGTATGAACATGCCGAAGGAGGTATGACCATGAAAGTGCTGGTCAGCGATGCGCTGTCGCAGCAGGGGGTGAATCTGTTAATCCGTGAATCAGATTTTGAGATTGATGTCAAAACCGACTTGACCTCAGAGGGATTGCTGAATCGGATTGGGGATTACGATGCGCTGATTATCCGCAGTACGACCAAGGTAACGGAAGATGTCATCAGAGCCGCGAAGCGCCTGAAAGTGATCGGACGAGCGGGCGTTGGGGTGGACAATATCAATTTGAGCGCGGCGACCCGACAAGGTATTCTTGTGGTTAATACCCCAACAAGTAATACGATTTCTGCGGCTGAACACACTTTCACGCTAATGCTTGCCCTTTCTCGTAACATTTTACCGGCTGGCATTTCCTTGAAACAGGGACGGTGGCTACGCAACAAATTTATCGGTGTTGAATTGTATGGAAAAACCTTCGGTGTGATGGGCTTGGGCAAAATTGGATCTGAGGTATTGCATCGGGCGCAGGCGTTTGGTATGAAGACGATTGCTTATGACCCTTATGTGTCCCTTGATGCCGCCGAAAAATCGGGCATTCACCTTGTAAAACGCGAAGAACTCTTCAAGGAAGCGGATTATATCTCCATCCATACGCCTGTCAGTCCGGAAACGTACCACAGCATTAGTGACGAAGAGTTTGCGATGATGAAGCCCTCGTGCCGTATCATTAACTGTGCGCGTGGGGGTATCATTGACGAAGAGGCACTTTACCGGGCCCTAAAGAATGGGGTCATCGCGGGGGCTTCACTTGATGTGTTTGAAGAGGAACCGGCGACCGATAATCCGTTGCTCACGCTTGACAATATGCTGGCTACGCCGCACCTTGGTGCATCAACGGCTGAAGCGCAGGAACAGGTCGCCGTTGAAATCGCGCAACAGGTGGTCAACGCGCTCCGTGGATTACCTGTCGAACACGCTGTCAATCAGCCTAAAATTGATTGGCGTACCCTTGAAGTGCTAGGCCCCTATCTCACGCTTGCCGAAAAGATTGGGAGTTTCCACGCCCAGCTCGTTGACGGTCAGATTTCGGAGTTAAAAATTGACTATATCGGCGAACTCTTCGATGATGAGGATGTCACCCCGATAACCGTTGCGTTGCAGAAAGGGTTACTCTCCCCTGTGCTGACAGATGTGAATTACGTCAACGCGCCCCTCTTCATCAGGCAACGTGGCATAAGGGTAACGGAGACGAAAAGCCATTCGGATGGACACTTTGCCAATTCAATTATTGTGACTGTAATGACAGATGGTACGCCCCGAGTCATCCAAGGTACAGCGTTTGGTCAAGCGGATTTACGGATTGTACGAATTGACCAGCACCATGTCCACGCAAAAGCCGAAGGGGACATGATTCTCATCTATAACCAAGACCAGCCTGGGATGATTGGGTTGCTTGGAACGATTCTCGGCACCCACAATATCAACATTGCGGACATGACCGTTGGGCGTTCTAATATCGGGCACCATGCCGTGATGGTGATAAGCGTTGATAGCCGTGTGCCCCGTAGTGTGTTGCAACATATTGCGAACCAGGACCGTGTCTTTTTCGTCAAACAGGTCAAATTGTAAATATTGAAACAGGGATTCATGGGAATTTTTAAGACTGAAAATTGAGCCAATTCAAAGGAGGCCGGTTTGGATGATAGAGAAAAGTGTCTATTGATAAACAGTCTAATTCCAGAGGGGGGGCTGTTTACAGGCGAAAAACGGGAAATTCACCCGGAGAGCAAGGCATCATCGCGTCTTTCGCCGGAACCGTTTTGGGTCTTGCCAGAGGAGTTGGAATGGTTTGAAGAACTTGGGGGGCATCTGCTCCGGTTTTATCGCGCATCGAATCTGCTCTATTCGCAGAGTGTTCGTGGGATTCAACCGTCATGGGTTTCGGCCTATCTTGACCGCGGCAAGCCGGAATCCGTGATTGAATACAACCGGATGAACCGCTTCAAGAGTCAAATTCCGCAGGTGATTCGCCCCGATGTTATCCCGTCGGACGATGGAATGATTATCACGGAGTTGGACTCGGTGCCTGGCTTCATTGGCGGTACCGGTTGCTTGGGGTGGATGTATGCCGAGCTCAATCACAATGTCGTCGGTGGGAGCGATGGGATGGTACACGGTTTTGCTGAGATGATTCGGTCGCTGGCAAAAGTGGAATCGCCGACCCTAGCGATTGTTGTTTCGGATGAGTCGGACGATTATTGGGCAGAGATGGAATGGCTCGCATCTGTGCTCCGTGATGTGGGTTTGAGTGCTTATACCCTCAAACCGCATGAAGTCAGCTTCACGGAAGCGGGGTTATTTTTTCAAGCCCCGCACGGAGCCCAGACACAGATTGATGTGCTGTACCGTTTCTTTGAGTTGTTTGACCTCAAAAATATCCCGAAAGCGGAGTTGATGCTTTATGCGGCAAAGAAGCGGAGCGTTGTGATGACTCCGCCGCCGAGAGCGCATCTCGAAGAAAAATCCCTCTTTGCGCTCTTCCATCATCCGACCCTTCGCCGGTTCTGGGAGGAAGGGCTTGGAAAGAAAACCTACGCCTTCTTGGAAAATGTGCTCCCGGAAACTTGGGTGCTCGACCCTCGTCCATTGCCGCCCCACGCTGTCGTCCCAAATCTTGAGATTGATGGGGTTCCTGTCACGGACTGGCGGCAGATTATCCACGTTACGCAACGACAGCGGGAGCTGGTCCTCAAGCCATCCGGATTTTCGGAGTTGGCGTGGGGGAGCCGTGGTGTGTCAATCGGACACGACCTCGCCACAGAGGAGTGGGAGTCCGCCGTTGAAAACGCGCTATTGAGTTTCGATCAGACTCCGTACATCCTCCAGAAATTCTACAAAGCAAAGCGCGTCCGGATGACCTATTACGATTTCGAGCAGGGCGACATACAGAGTATGGCTGGCAGACCGCTCCT
The DNA here is from genome assembly GCA_965198165.1 of Candidatus Poribacteria bacterium. Classification (GTDB taxonomy): domain Bacteria; phylum Poribacteria; class WGA-4E; order WGA-4E; family PCPOR2b; genus CBDAOT01. The sequence continues at coordinate 4,863,234 of OZ240244.1, forward strand.
CCGTCCGTACTACTTCGTGACAGGAGATAAGGTTCAGCTTGGGGGAATACAAGCGGCAGTATGTCCTGCGGACAAAAAAATCTTGCACGGCATGGTGGATTCAATCATAGTGCCAGCGGCACTCAGAACATAGAAAAGAGTGGAAGGAGGGAAGAGTGGAAGGAGGGAAGGAGGGTGAATTTTCTTTCCCCATTCTTTCACTCTTCCAAGTCGCTTCAGCCGATAAACTTTAATACTGAAACTTGCTTATAAGGAGGCGTTTGTTTCGATAATGCAATTGTCTAAAGCAGAGCACAACAGGTTTCGAGAAGATGGCTGTATCTGGTTTGAGGGCTTTTTTACACCGCGTGAGACAGAGGCTCTGCGCCTCGAATTGGAGCGGATTTATGAGACGGAACTGAAAAATGGGACCGGGATAAACTGCGCGGTTCAGGAAAATGGCACAAAGAGGGATAATGACGGTGAAAAGCAGAACCTTCAAGTTATCCCGCTCAACAATCGGAGCGATTTTCACAAGGCACTCCCGTTTCATCCAAAAGTCGTATCCGTTGTCGGCCAGCTCATCGGTGACGATTTCATGCTGGAACTCGATCAAGCGTTCTGGAAACCACCTAGGAAAGGCGTAGGCACGAGTTGGCATCAGGATAACGCCTACTTCAAAATCGCGGACCCGCTACGCGGCACGGCGATGTGGATTGCGATTCACGATGCCAACATCGAAAACGGTTGCTTGAATGTTATCCCCGGTAGCCATCGCGAACAGTACGAGCACTATCGCGATCCCTTGAGCGACCATCACATCCGTTGTGACCCACCCGAAGAACGTGCGGTTGCGGTTGAGCTTAAAGCGGGTGGCGTTGTTTTCTTCTGTTACGGCGTGGCACACTGTACCCGTACGAACTGTTCCGATAAGGACCGAGCGGGCGTTGCACTCCATTTTTTGCACAATGACTTTGGCGGCCTAGAACTCTGGGAGCAAAAAAAGGAGACTCGCCCGATGCTACGGGGCACCTTGGCCACAGGCGGTGAAGCGGAGTTCGGTCAGCGGTTTGAAGGCAGATGGGATGAGTTGGTGGATGAGGTTTTGACTTTATGCCGGAAGGATTCTCATTGACATACTCCCCACCCTAAAGGGATGGGGATTCTGCTATCATAGAGGGATGCCCGCTGTAGCGAGTCTAACACTCTCTCCGGCAATTGAATCGGGTCGCTTATCGATAAGCGACCGATTCAAAAAGGTTGATGTCCCAACCTTGTGAACCACTTTTGCGGCGTTCACATCGCGGTCGTGTTTGATACCACATGAACAACGCCATTCACGGACTTTGAGGTCTATGAAGGCGTGTTTTTGACCGCAACTATGGCAAACCGTTGTTGTGGCTGTCCAACGGTTAATGGTTTCAACACGCTTGCACCGCTTATGGGCTTGCCATCGTATTTTCAACATGAAGTCACCGAAGGCGAGGTCAAGCACTTTTTTGCCCCAAAGCCGTGCCATACCCTTGAGGTTTAGATCTTCAAAAAAGCAGAAGTCAAACTTGCGGACGAGGTCGATGGCAAGTTTGAAGTGATTATCTTCACGCTGGCGTTGAATTTTACGGTGGGCACGGGCCAGGTGCTTTCGTGCTTTTTCACGGTTGTTACTGCCCTGTTTCTTTTTGGACAGTGACCGTGAGGCTTTGGCAACATGAGTAGCCGAGCGTTTATAGAACAGAGGCGATTCGTATTTCGTTTCATCAGAACAGGTGAGAAAGGTTTTTAACCCAAAATCAAACCCTGCTGTTTCACCAGTTAGTGGTCCAGGGGTTAAACCTTCGTCATCTGTTGTGATGGTTAAATAGAAATCGCCCAGTGTATCACGCTTGACCGTTACCTGTTTGATATTGCCTTCAATGGGTCGTGAAGACCAGAACCGATACCAACGCCTCCGGATACAAATTTTCGCAACGGGCGACCGGCGGATGCCATGTTCCGCATCGGCGACGGGTTCTATTTTGACTTGCGAACCGTCAAACGTCATAGACCGGTATTTTTTACGACTTCTGAATTTGGGTGGCCGTTTGGCACGGTTTTCAAAGAAATTGATATATCCGCGTTCAATTCGTTTCAAAGCGTTTTGGACTGCCCACGAAAACGGGATGTGCCAGTGGGCAAACTTATCAAGCCGTTTGAGTTTCGTGAGGTGCTTGGACATTCGGCTGAATGTCAAACGCTTGTAGCCTTCGCACTGTCCATAGATGCGATAGTGGCGGCGACACAATGCCACGAAGTGGTTGTGAACGTGGGCGATGATTTCCAAGTCGCGATGTAAGTGTTTGTTGCGCTTGTGGTTTTGTAGTTTGTATTTAAATGTTCGCATGGGATTCCGTTTCACCGTTTATGCCTTGTTTCAGAAGGTGAGGCAAGCACCCGCTAGGTTGCGAGTGTGAATCCTTGCCTCGAAACGGTAGAAGGAGCATAGCATATCCCATCGAAATTTACAAGTTTTTTTACAATTAACGCGCTGCGGCGTGTTACATCCCCACCCTAAAGGGATGGGGTCTTACACGCAAGATTGATAAGCGGGTTCGTTTTATTTTTGGCTTGCATTCTGTAAAAATTTCTGATACGCTAATATGATTCTGTAAGGGCGGAAGTTGAACTTCCGCATTCCCAAAATGATTGCACATACTGTCGGGTACGGCCATGCCCGCCTGACCTAACCTTTTAAGGAGGAAAAAGTGAAACACCTTTTCTATTTACTGCTGGTGACTTTAATAGCTATTCCTGTTGGATGGTCGGATGCCGCGCTTGAAGATGACATAGTGGTATATTTGACCTTTGAGGGCAAAGGAAAGACAGTCGTTGATGAATCCGGGAACGGCCATGATGCGAAGGTCATTGCAAACACCAAGTTCGTGGCGGGGCAATATGGAGATGCCGTTGAGATTACGGCCCTGGGGCCAGATTGTGTCAATATCCCCGCCGCTGATAGTCTGAAAATCAAGGGCAATATTACGATGATGGCATGGGTTTACCAAAAGGCATGGGCGGCATCAAGTGCTCAATGGTTTGACAAAAACTGCCATAACGGTGGCGAGAAGAACTGTTACGGGTTCGGTGTGTTTGGCGCGAATATTCTGATGATGTTGGGGGCAACGAACAGTCGAAAAAACCATCAGGTTCCAAACGCGATGAAGGATAAAAAATGGCACCATATTACAGGGACTTACGATGGTAGCACCAAGCGAATCTATCTTGATGGCAAATTGCTTAATGAGCAAGCGGAAAAATTTGATTTTGCCGGGATAAATGACCAGGACCTCCGGATTGGGTGTGCGAAAGACCGGCCACAGTACACCTTTGATGGGGGTATGATTGACGAGGTTGCGGTCTGGAGTCGTGCGCTCAGTCTTGACGAAATCGTTCAAGCCTCGAAAGGCGAGATGCTTGCGGTTTCCCTAAAGGATAAGGTGGCGACAACTTGGGGTGCCATTAAGCGAAGAAATTAAGCGGCTTTAGATTGCGTTACAATTTTGGAAAAGTGAAGCTTCTGTTTACAATGGACAATCCGTAGAGCCTGCTGTGAGTTATTCCATTCGGCTTTCAGCAGGCTTTATTTTTTCAGGTTGGGGGAGAGTTTGTGAGCCAAGTTACAGAACGGAGCAATCGGGTGGCGTATCATTCAGAAACAGTGAAGAATCCGCTCTGAAAATTCCACTAAACCCCTGCATAATCAGCCACAATCTTAACGGCGACGAGGAGCCAACACCAAATGCCCCATCCACAGCGACCCCCCATCACATTCGATTGCGCCACGCGACACGCTTGGCGCGCGGCGCAATCGTTACACATCCTCCCTCTTCTACTCAGCGTACTGCTCAGCCCCCCATGGGCAAACACCGCCCAATCAGCGATACACGCCCAGTCAGACACTTCAGGGATTACCGTTGCGTTAGACCTGCCCGACCTCCAAACCGCAACCGTAACCCACGACGGCGTTAGATATCAAGCCGTTCACTACGAAGAGTGCGGGTACACCGACGAAACAGGCAATCCCCGTCTCCCCGTTTCAAGAGTCCTGCTCGGCGTACCCCCCAACGTCCAGTTCCGCGTAGAAGTCATACTCGCCACCCACGAAACACACCGAGGTTACCATATCCCTCCCGTCCCATATCCCGTGCGCCCCCGTCAATCCGTCACCCCCGCTTTAAGAGTGACTACCCAAGACATCCAAATCCTCACCGAAGAATGGCGTGAAGACGGTTCAGCCTACCAACACAGTGGCATCTACCCCACCGACCTAGCCCGAATTGCCTACGAAGGCACCCTCCGCTCCCAGCGGCTTATCGCCCTCCAACTGCACCCCGTCCAATACGAGGCAAGCACCCGCATACTGCGAACCCATCCCCGTATGGTTATCCGCGTCCACTTCCACCCCTCCCCTTCCTCCCCCCCCTCTTCCCTCCTTCCATCCTTCCAATCCTCCTCCCCCCTTCCTCCCTCCAGAGTTGACGAGCCAGAGCAGTTCGAGAGGACATTCCGAAAACTGCTACTCAATTACGACCAAGCGGTGCGTTGGCGCGTCCCCAGAGGCGCGTTAAACCAAGCCCCCCCCAATGGAGCCGTTAAAGACACTCCTGCCGCCCAAGGCACATCGGAGACCCGGTACAAAATACTCGTTGATAAAACCGGCATCTATCGACTGACCAGTGAGGCGTTAGAACAGAGGTGGGGGATTCGTCTGGATGCCGACCCGCGTTATCTGCATTTGAAGAGTGATGGTCGCGAGATACCGATATACGTCAAGGGGGAACGGGATGGTCGTTTGGATCTGGGAGATTACATCGAATTTCTCGGTTTGGCGACCGATGACAGGTATACACGGTGGAATGTGTATTGGCTGAGTGTAGAGCCGAGCCGGGGTGTGCGAGTTTCAGAGCGTTCTGCGTCGCCGCGAGACCCGACAGCCAAAATCGTATCCGTTTTCCGCTCACAGATTCACTTTGAGGAAGACCATCTCACCAGCAACCTTGAATACGCACATCCAGACGACATCACGCCAAACGACAAACACCGTTGGTTTGAGGCACTCGACTTCTGGTATTGGACAGGCATCAAAAACAAGAGCGACTTTGACAGCATGGCCCTCACATTTCCGCTCTACGACCTCGCCCAAAGCTTCACCCAGCCCAAAATCAGAATAACGCTACAAGGCGGCACACCCACCGACCACGAGATTTTAGTCACACTAAACGACGTGCGGATTGGGAGTGCTAACAACTCTCCTGTACTACGCCCTAAAGACGACCCCGACAGAGTTGTTAATACTGGTAGCATCAAGTGGGAACGCCAGAACGCCATAACCGTAGAGAAAACCCTCCGCGTGTGGGACAATCTGCGCGACGCGACGAAAGGGGAAACTAACATCCTGAGCCTTGCCCGCGTCGATACCGCTGTCGAAGACGACACCACTCGTTACCCCTATCACGTCTATATCAACCATTTCGATATAGAGTATACCCGCCTGCTTTTGGCGGTCAACGACTACCTAGAATTCGCCTCACCCGTGAGCGAAGAGTCATACGCCATCCGCAAGCGTCGCAAACTGCAATACACCGTTAAGTCCTTCCTATCGCCAGAGATAAACATTTACGAATACGATGGCGAGCAGTTAGTCTCCAAACTCCAGGCCCCCGATGTGATACGCACCCCCCTAACACACCAACAACGCCAGCGGTTCCGAGCCATCTACCGTTCTCAAATCGAACACAACACCGCCGCGGACGACGACGATGGAAGTCTAAACATCCCTCATACCGCCTACAACGCGACCTTTGAAACCCCTGATACCCACGATTCCAAGTTTGTCGCAGTGTCCTCCGCAGGTGTGCTATCGCCCGTGCGCGTCGATACCGTTCCGCCCAGCGACCTGCTATCCCCTTCAAATGGTGCAGACTACCTAATCCTCACCCATCCCGTCTACTTAGAGCCCGCCCAAAGACTCGCCGCATGGCGAGCGACCCCCGGCGGCGGTGGATACCGGTCAAAAGTCATCGATGTGACCCAAATCTACGACCTATTCAGCAACGGGATGGTAAACCCCAAAGCGATAAAGGCATTCCTCAAACACGCCTACACCCACTGGGTTACCCCCGCGCTCTCCTACGTTGTGATACTAGGCGACGGCACCTTCGACTTCCGAGGGATAGACGACGAATTCTATCCCGTCCCCCCCGAAGTGGCAGGCTACATCCCGACCCACTACATCTGGACCAGCTCCTTCGGGCGCACCTCCATTGACCACTGGTTCGCCACCGTAAGCGGCGTAGACGAACTCGCCGATTTTTACATCGGAAGATTAAGCGTCGAAACCATCGACGAAGCCAATGCGGTCATTGACAAAATCCTCAACTACGAACAGCGGCGCCCCAACGGAAACTGGCGGCGTCAAATCATCTCAGTGGCAGACGACGAAGTCACCAACTCCGGCGACTTTATCTTCAAAAAAAGCCTGACCGAAATCGAGCGAACCCACACACTCCTGGGCTACGAAACAATCAGAATCTTTCTCGAAGACATCATCAACACCGTCACCGCTAACCCGCAAAACTATCCCGGCAAACTTCCACAACGGGTGGCTAAGGATATGGTCATAGATGCCCTCAGCCACGGCAGCGTCATCGCCCAATACGCAGGGCATGGCGGCAGGATTGTCTGGGCGCATGAGGCAATCTTTGACAACGCATCAGTAGACCAGTTAGACCAAACCCCACACATCCCCTTTATGATGGTACTCTCCTGTTATAACGGTTACTTTGATGCCGCCAGCGAACCGAGCATGGCAGAGAAGCTACTCCGCAAAGAGCGAGGCGGTATCATCGGCATGTTGAGTGCCACCCGCTTGACCTACGGGAGCGGGAACGACACCCTGAATCGGATAATCTTTGACGACCTATTCAAACGCAACGAGCGCGAACTCGGCGCGCTCAGTTTCGATTCAAAAGTAGAACTGCTCATGGCAAACGGGCTAGGGCAGATAGATGTCATGATGGGATACACCCTCTTTGGAGACCCCGCCATGAAGTTAGCCATGGCAGATTACGAAATGCAACCAGAAATCGAAACGAAAACCATCGCACCCGGTGGCACACTCAAACTAGCTATCGGGCGCGTGTTTGAAGCCGCTTACGACCCAAAACTGAAACGGAAAGTGTTCACCCCGTTGTCAAACTTCAACGGTAAGCTTAAAGTCAAAGCCGTCTTCCCCGGGAAATACCAGACCGTGCAGGGGAAAGACGGGCAAGTCGAATTTTACACAGGCGACGTCCTCGTGACCCAAGAAGCACAAGTGACTAACGGCAGATTTCCCAGTCTATCAATCAACGTTCCGAAAGGGATTGCCGCCGGACTAGGCTATGTTGAGTATTATGCCGAAAACGCAACACACATAGCCGTCGGTGGCGACTCATTCACCGTCCTCGTACCCAAGATTGTTGATATTCAGCCCGAATTAGTGAGTGACACCACATTCCGCATCCGCATCCAAGTCTCCGATGAACTCGGAGATAAAGGCGTAAAAGAAGTGCGACTCGAATGGCGAGACCCAAATACTGCGAAATGGCACACCGAACTCCTTATCCCCGATACCGCAGTCAGCCCCGATACCGCGGTCAGGAAGCAGTGGTACACCGTGGCTCAGCCATTGCCCACCCCATCAAACGGTGAAGCCATCCGCTACCAAATTACCGTGACCGACATCGAAGGGCACGTCGTCGATTCTGGAACGCAAGAATACCGTCCATTTTTATTCCCAGACCTGAGCGTTGTCGAGAGTGAATCGCTCGGCGGAGAGCCATTCATCTATTATCGCTATTCCCCCCAAGCAAGTGGCTTCTCCCTTAACGTCGAAGTCGAACAGATTGAAGAGCTTGACTTAAAAGCGTTAAAAGAATTAGTAGGCGAGGTAGAAGTCACCTTTTTTGAAGGGAATCCCGACGTTAATGAAGACGGTGCTGTGGATACCCCAATCGACGGGGTGTTGAACGCCCAGCCGATTGGAAAGACGACGATACCCATCAATGCATGGCAACGGCGCGACGCACTACAACCGCATAAGGATGTGAGTAGCGAAGCGACAAGCCCACGAACATGGAGCGAATCACCGCTCAACAATAACTGGATTGCAGTCGCGACCATCCCACACCAATTACCGCTCGGCACCCATGAAATCTTCATCTATGTTGACAGTGGTAATACGGTGCATGAAGGCGACGAGGAAAATAACATCAGTGAACGGCGCATCGAAGTCCACGGCACCCTAGTCGGCTTAAACGACATGCACGTCAGAAGCACCGACCGCATCATTGATTTTCGCGTACCCAGTGAGGCAGTAGCAGAACCAACTGTTTTAAGAATCACACCACTCAACCGAGACCAGCTTGTCGTTTTGGGTGCCCTACGCATAAGGCACCCAAAACGAGAAAAAGAGCCTAAAGCCTTAGGTCCCTTTTCAACGCAGTCGATTGGGCAACCTAGCCTAAAACCGATAACACTGCCGAATGGAGTTAATGCCGTTGCCTACTACACAACACTAGACGAGCCCGCTCGTAAAGGCGAGATGGCCCCGCCCTTACAAGTAACGCCCCTACCGGTCACCCTTCCCGTCGAGATTCGCTTCGACCTCGGCACTCTTCGTGCGAATATCAGGGATGAGTTGTTTGGAGGTACAGCACTTGACGCTTCACCTTTTCAGACAGAGATTATTACGCTGACCCCCGAACAAGACGACGCAATCAATCAAGGGGCAGAGGCACGAGCAAAAGAGATTGGCGCATACCTGTTCGTGGATACTGGATTTTGGGTTCGCCTGCCATCCGAGCTAGTAACCGCTTCCAACGGATTAATGCAGACGCAAACCGCCCTGACTAACGTGCGACCGCTGAATGCTGGGAATGGCGAAATTGAGGCGGTCACCATCGCGCCGACTGGAGCGTCACCTGGGGTGTGGGTATTGCTCTTCACTTCGGCAAACACGTACCGTGTTTTACTCGCTAAGGATGGCGCACCCTTAGAGCTCCTTGACCCAGGTCGGCAAATCGCCGCATTTACCGATATGACCCACTTCAAGGATGGCATCGCCATTGACATCCACACCGGCGACAAGCCATTCCAATACGGAGATACCCTAACCTTTGTCATCAGCGAATCCAGTAGCCGTGAGAATCCATCTCTATTTGCCTCTACCTTACGTGAGGATAACAACGGGACCGGCACACTTCAATACATCTACCTTGAGCCAGAAGATTTGACTAATCAATCAGTAAAATCTTCTTCCACCATGCCACCCGACCAATGGGTCATCCTATTTACCGATTCAGCACATTTCCAAATCGAAGGGAAGAAAACCGGCATCCTGTCCCGGAACGACCAGCCAATACTCGGAACGGTGGGAGAAGAATTTAAGTATCCAGAATTTGGGCTGACCCTCAAAATTGCCCCCGGCAGATGGCGGTTTGAAGCCGGCGACAGCTTCCGATTTGAGACGCGAGCCGTTGGACGCATCCGCGCGCAAACCTCGATGCTCGGCACCCTCACACTGATGCAGAGCGACGACATCATCCCACCGATTATCCAGTTAACCGTCGGGGGACAGCACTTCATTGATGGCGACCCAATCTCCAAAGAACCATTCATCACTGCAACGCTCACCGATGACAACGGTGTCGACACCGTCACCCGCCCCATCCGCCTAGAGTTCAGCCGAGACGGGCGCGAGTTTGTGCCAGTTCCAAATACCCAATACCGATTGACACACCGCCCCGGTGCCAATCACGTCGTCTTAAACTATCAATCTGCTCAGTTAGAACCCGGCAGTTATGAATTTCGCCTCACTGCCAGCGATAACGATGGCAACCAATCCGTGGCAGAGCTCAAAGCGCGTGTGCCAGAAGTCGTCCAATTGTCCAAAGCGATGAATTATCCGAATCCATTTCGAGAAGATACAACCATCTCCTGTATGGTAGACGGGGCAGCAGATGCGCTGACCGTCAAAGTCTACAGCCTGTCCGGACGGCTCATCTATGAATCAAAAGAAGACGCACCAGTAGGCTTTATGATGGTGCCATGGGATGGGCGAGATAAAGATGGCGAAGAAGTAGCCAATGGCGTTTACTACTGTAAGATTCGTGTCCAAACCGAAGGAAAAAAAGACCTCACAGAAATCATCAAGCTAATGAAACTCAAATAGCGAAAGGAATAAAGAATGTTCCATTCCTCCATTCTTCCATTCTTCCATTCCTCCATTCTTCCACTCCTCATTTTTAGCCTAACCCTGACTGTGCCAATTGTTGAAGGGGCAGACAAATACGCCGGCGAATTTCTAACACTCGGAGTCGGCGCACGACCCCTAGGCATGGGCGGTAGCTACACCGCCATCGCGGACGATGCCACTGCTGCATACTGGAATCCAGCCGGACTCGGACAACTCGCTCACACTGAAATCACTTTCATGCACTCTAGCCTCGGGAGTTTGGATAGCTACGATTTTGTCAACACCGTTCACCCGGTGCGAAGGTCAGGGCGAAGGGCAGGCGCGCTAGGACTCAGTTGGCTACGCGTCGGTATTGATGACATTCCAATAACCAGCTTGCCCGTGAACTCAAATCGCCCCGAAATTCAAGGCACCTTCAGCAATACCAACAACGCCTTCATCCTCTCCTACGGCAGTCCGGTTCGGTGGAATCGACTCCCCCTCTACGTCGGTGGGAATGCGAAGTTGATTTATATTACCGCCCTCAAGAACACGAACGCGCTGGGCATTGGTGGGGATATAGGCGTACTCTGGAAGTCAGCACCTACCCGCGCGGCTCATCTCTCAGCAGGTCTGATGGTAGCAGACTTCTTCAGAACGAAACTCTACTGGAATACCCCACCGCTCGCCGCAGGTGGGGCATCCAATACAGACACCATCCTGCCTAACCTGAAACTGGGTATCGCCGCCCATTTTGACATCGCCCCCCTAAATAGCCGTATGGTACTGACCGCCGATACCGACAGCAGGAACGCATTTGAAATGCACTACGGCGCAGAATACACCTTTGCAGACCTGCTCTCGCTGAGGGGGGGCATAACAGAACGGAAAGGCTTAAAAACGATTCGATTGATGACAGCGGGGGCAGGGCTACGGCTGGCGTTCACCACCGGTGCCGCCTTCTCTGTGGATTACGCGTTCCTTGGGAATAGCGAGCTAGGCAACAGCAATCGGGTTTCTTTGATGACACGGTTTTAATTTTGCGCTCGCTCACGTGCGTCAACTTGCGCTCGCTCACGCGATGCGCTCGCTCACGTGCGTCAAGTCATCTTGTGCGCTCGCTCACGCGACCATCCGTCCCCGGACCATCCGTCCTCGGACGACCATCCGTCTTCGGACCACCCGTTAGGGCATGTTGCCATCCGTCTTCGGACGACCATCCGTCCTCGGAAACACCAAGGTACAAGAATGAAGTATCTTATACCAATTCTGATAATAAATCACTCATTAATATCTGTAGGGGCATTGTAGGAGGGGCATCCCTGCCCCGACTTTTCAAAATTCACTAGGGGCATTGTAGGAGAGGCATCCCTGCCCCGACTTTTCAAAATTCACTAGGGGCATTGTAGGAGGGGCATCCCTGCCCCGACTTTTCAAAATTCACTAGGGGCATTGTAGGAGGGGCATCCCTGCCCCGACTTTTCAAAATTCACTAGGGGCATTGTAGGAGGGGCATCCCTGCCCCGACTTTTCAAAATTCACTAGGGGCATTGTAGGAGGGGCATCCCTGCCCCGACTTTTCAAAATTCACTAGGGGCATTGTAGGAGGGGCATCCCTGCCCCGACTTTTCAAAATTCACTAGGGGCATTGTAGGAGGGGCATCCCTGCCCCGACTTTTCAAAATTCACTAGGGGCATTGTAGGAGGGGCATCCCTGCCCCGACTTTTCAAAATTCACTAGGGGCATTGTAGGAGGGGCATCCCTGCCCCGACTTTTCAAAATTCACTAGGGGCATTGTAGGAGGGGCATCCCTGCCCCGACTTTTCAAAATTCACTAGGGGCATTGTAGGAGGGGCATCCCTGCCCCGACTTTTCAAAATTCACTAGGGGCATTGTAGGAGAGGCATTCCTGCCCCGACTTTTCAAAATTCACTAGGGGCATTGTAGGAGGGGCATCCCTGCCCCGACTTTTCAAAATTCACTAGGGGCATTGTAGGAGGGGCATCCCTGCCCCGACTTTTCAAAATTCACTAGGGGCATTGTAGGAGGGGCATCCCTGCCCCGACTTTTCCCCCTAAATGCACAAAACGCCGCAACCGAAATGGCCCGATGGGTTTCTGACCGTAATGCGACATTTTTATTTAGAAATGGTATTACCTAATCATTTTTTATCTTAATAGGAGACATTGTATTGACCGAACAGAAAGCAACAAACATTACTTGGCATCAAGCCACAATCGCACAAGCAGACCGCGAAAGACTGCTCAATCAGAAAGGGTGCGTGATTTGGTTTACGGGGCTTTCGGGGTCTGGGAAGTCCACACTCGCCCATGAAGTCGAAAATGTGCTACATGAACGGGGGCATCTCACTTATGTCCTTGATGGAGATAATGTCCGTCACGGGTTGAACAAGAACCTCGGCTTTTCTCCCCAAGACCGGGAGGAGAATATACGTCGTATCGGAGAAGTGGGAAAGTTGTTTGCCGATGCAGGCGTGATTGCGATGACCGCCTTCATTTCGCCGTATATCGCCGACCGAGACAAAGCCCGGGCAACCGTCGCGGAAGACCGTTTTATCGAGGTCTTTGTAGATTGTCCCCTAGTCGTATGCGAACAACGGGACACCAAAGGACTGTACAAAAAAGCGAGGGCAGGTGAAATCAAAGAATTTACAGGAATCAGTGCCCCCTACGAGACACCCCCTCACCCTGAAATTGTGGTAAACACTGCGGAACTGTCGCTCCCGGAGTCTGCCCAAAAGGTGATTAGTTTCCTTGAAGAGCAGAAATTGATATGAAAACGGAAAACTATTAAGTCTGGCGATTAAGAATCTAACGCAAAGGCGCAAAGGGCGCAAAGGCGCAAAGGAAGGGAAAACGGAGTACTATTAACTCTGGCGTAGTACACGATGAGGCATACAACAGGAGAGTTAATAGTACTGATTGAGAATACAGAATCGGATTCTTATCATTTTTACCATCTTATTCTTCCCTTGCGCCTTTGCGTCCCCCGCGCCTTTGCGTTAGATTCTTAACCCCTTGCGCCCCTTGCGCCCTTGCGAGTACTATTAACTCTCCTATTGTACATCTCATCGTGTACTTCGACAGAGTTAATAGTACTGATTCTTGCGCCCCCCGCGCCTCGCGAGGCGCGGGGCACATAAGGAAGGGTAGAAGATTCGCAACGGATATATTCTAAAAGGAGTTAAACTCATGGCAAAAACTTACCGTGTCGGTATTATCGGCTGTGGCGGTATGGGACGCTCCCACTCCCGCGCATGGACGAACCAGCCAGAGGCAGAGATTGTTGCGGCGGTGGACATCAGTCACGAAGCCGCAGAAAAACTCGCCGAGGGGTTCGGGATTCCGAATACATATACCGATTATAAAGAGATGTTAGAGAAAGAGGAGCTTGACATTGTCAGCATCCCGACGTGGCAGGGCGTTCGCGCTGAGATTACCGTCGCAGCGGCTAACGCGGGGGTTAAAGGCATTATCGGCGAAAAACCCATGTCCGCGTCATTAGGCGAAGCGAATCACATGATTGAAGCGTGTGAGCGGAACGGGGCATTCCTCGCCATCGGGCACAATGGACGGTTCAGCGCGGCGAATACCCAAGTCAGAAGACTGGTCGCTGATGGAGCCATCGGGCAACCGACGATGCTCCATCATCGGGCAAAGCCTAAGGCGGGATTGCTCAACACAGGGACACACGCGATTGATGGCTGGAGGTATATCCTATCAGACCCTAAGCCCCTTTGGGTAATTGGGCAGACCTCACGCACAACCGATAGGTGGGAACGCCGTAGCCGATGTGAAGACCTCTGTATGGGGCTGGTCTGTTTTGAAGGCGGTACGCGAGCCGTCTATGAGGGCGACCTGCCAGACCCACCCGTTCCGATGCCACGGATTTACGGCACTGAAGGACAGATTAGAATGGGCGAAGGCGGCGTCGTACTGCTCCAAAATGCGAAGAAAGGCGGTTGGCAGGAGATTACGCCCCAACCAGAAGAGAAAAATCAGTACCGGGAACTGCTCGATTGGATGGAAGGCGAGATTGCCGAACACCGCAGTAGCGGACAGCAGGCGCGGTATACGATAGAAATTATGATGGCAATATACGAGTCGCTCCGAATCAAAAGCGTAGTCAACATGCCGCTCGAAACAGAAGAATCACCACTTGAGCTGATGGTTGCCGACGGTACGTTAGAGGTACTCGAAGAAGGACGCTACGATATTCGGGCACCGTTCCCCGAGCAGAAGTAGAGACCAATACCGTAGATTTTACTTATCATAAGCAAAATCTACGAGGGTGGAAATCCCTTTCCCACATTTTTCTTACCCTACCGATAATGTCTTCCACTTGGAATGGTTTCAGATGGTCGCTTGTCGATAAGCGACCATCTGAACTATCGACAGGCGACCATTCCAATCCCCTCTCGTTTTGGGACGACTTCCAACCCCACCTGTTTCAAACGGTCGCGTGTCGATAAGCGACCGTTTGAAGTCAGTGCGTCAACGAATACACCACCGCATTAATCCCCATCCGGTACGCCATATCCGAGTATTTCCGTGGATAAAATTCCTCTGCGGCATGTTCCCAAGCGTCGCCGAGGTCAGTATTGAAGTTTATCATCATCATCAACCGCCCACGGTCATCATACACCCCTCGGCACCGGACAGGATAACCGTCAGACCGCTCATAAGTGCGTCCCCTAAACAAAGCCGCCAAGCCGGGGATTTGAATCAATTCATCAATGTCGAAAAAACTGTGAAACAGGGGATGGGATATTGGGATGTCTTTCGGTTCGCGTTTCGGAAAGATTTTTTTGAATTGACGGTAAAACCGCCGCCACTCCCGCTCGCCGTGGAAGTCATCAATCATGATGAACCCGCCGCGCAACAAGTATTCACGAAGATTTCGCGCTTCCGCATCCGTCAATTCGAGTGACCCGACTTCCAGCATATAGGCGAAGGGGTAGTCAAAAATCTCGTCTGAGCGGACATGCACAACCGCTTCTCGCGGTGCGACGGGGATACTAGTCGCACGCGAAAGTTGCCAGATAAAATTACGGTCAGAGGCAGGCCAATCTACCCGCCACCCGTTGCCGTACCAGTCCGTTCCAGTATATGCCAACCGAACAAACGTAAAGCGGTCAGTATCGTCAGCCTCGTTGGCAAGGGTCCAACATGTAATCAATAACATCAGAGTTGGAGTAATCAGGCGAATCATCAGACCTCCCGATACGTCATGATGACCTTTCAAACAGGCTTTAAAGAAACGCTACCTTTTAAAAAACATTCTAAAACCCTTTCAAAATTATGTCAAGCATTAAATTCAGCAACCGACACAAAACGGTCCCTGTTGCTCACTGTGAAATGCGACTATATAGGTTTAACGCCCCTACGCCAATTTGCAAAAAAACACAACACTCTTGAAAATTCCGCAAAAATGTGAGATAATGAAATAGTAATGGCAAAAATGGTTAGTCGTAGCGAATTGATTGCGAGTTTTTTGCGTTAAATTTAATCTTCTTTGCGCCCTTGCGTTCTATTTTTCCGATCAAGGTAGCAATTCGGGTGACATTGACATACTCCCCACCCTAAAGGGATGGGGATTCTGCTATCATAGAGGGATGCCCGCTGTAGCGAGTCTAACACTCTCTCCGGCAATTGAATCGGGTCGCTTATCGATAAGCGACCGATTCAAAAAGGTTGATGTCCCAACCTTGTGAACCACTTTTGCGGCGTTCACATCGCGGTCGTGTTTGATACCACATGAACAACGCCATTCACGGACTTTGAGGTCTATGAAGGCGTGTTTTTGACCGCAACTATGGCAAACCGTTGTTGTGGCTGTCCAACGGTTAATGGTTTCAACACGCTTGCACCGCTTATGGGCTTGCCATCGTATTTTCAACATGAAGTCACCGAAGGCGAGGTCAAGCACTTTTTTGCCCCAAAGCCGTGCCATACCCTTGAGGTTTAGATCTTCAAAAAAGCAGAAGTCAAACTTGCGGACGAGGTCGATGGCAAGTTTGAAGTGATTATCTTCACGCTGGCGTTGAATTTTACGGTGGGCACGGGCCAGGTGCTTTCGTGCTTTTTCACGGTTGTTACTGCCCTGTTTCTTTTTGGACAGTGACCGTGAGGCTTTGGCAACATGAGTAGCCGAGCGTTTATAGAACAGAGGCGATTCGTATTTCGTTTCATCAGAACAAGTGAGAAAGGTTTTTAACCCAAAATCATAACTATCAACTCTACTGTTGTGTACCTCATCGTGTACTACGACAGAGTTGATAGTTATCCCTGCTGTTTCACCAGTTAGTGGTTCAGGGGTTAAACCTTCGTCATCTGTTGTGATGGTTAAATAGAAATCGCCCAGTGTATCACGCTTGACCGTTACCTGTTTGATATTGCCTTCAATGGGTCGTGAAGACCAGAACCGATACCAACGCCTCCGGATACAAATTTTCGCAACGGGCGACCGGCGGATGCCATGTTCCGCATCGGCGACGGGTTCAATTTTGACTTGCGAACCGTCAAACGTCATAGACCGGTATTTTTTACGACTTCTGAATTTGGGTGGGCGTTTGGCACGTTTTTCAAAGAAATTGATATATCCGCGTTCAATTCGTTTCAAAGCGTTTTGGACTGCCCACGAAAACGGGATGTGCCAGTGGGCAAACTTATCAAGCCGTTTGAGTTTCGTGAGGTGCTTGGCCATTCGGCTGAATGTCAAACGCTTGTAGCCTTCGCACTGTTTGACGGGTCGGCAGTCGATAGCCGACCCGTCAAAATAGATGCGATAGTGGCGGCGACACAATGCCACGAAGTGGTTGTGAACGTGGGCGATGATTTCCAAGTCGCGATGTAAGTGTTTGTTGCGCTTGTGGTTTTGTAGTTTGTATTTAAATGTTCGCATGGGATTCCGTTTCACCGTTTATGCCTTGTTTCAGAAGGTGAGGCAAGCACCCGCTAGGTTGCGAGTGTGAACCCTTGCCTCGAAACGGTAGAAGGAGCATAGCATATCCCATCGAAATTTACAAGGTTTTTTACAATTAACGCGCTGCGGCGTGTTACATCCCCACCCTTCCGAGGACGGATGGCAACATGAGTTGACGCAAAAGGGATGGGGTCTTACACGCAAGATTGATAAACCGATGTACTGCACATTGTTGCAGAAAGTAAACAGAACCGATGCCTGCACAAATCAAAATAACCCTGTTATCTTCCCAAAATGCCAATATCGACGGACTCAGGAAACTCCTCGGTGCGCCGGACAATCCGGGTTTGTTTCCGCCGCACTTCTTAAAGGTGACGTTCCCGAAGCTGGGTGGAAGGACGGTCATTTTTGAAAGTGGCGGGCAACTTGTCGGGGTAGGTTTCTTGTTTCCTCGAGGGATTCGGGAGAACGTGCGCGAATACACTCTTCGTTTTCACAAGCCGGTGTCTGCGACAGCCTCAGAGGCACTGGACGCGGGGGAGACGGAGCGCAGACTGGAGGCGTTGCTTGATGGTGATAGGGTGGTATTCTATAATGTTTGTATGGAACAGCGATACCAACGGACTTGTCGAAGGGTCGAAGGCGTTAAGGTGGGAACGCCGGTTGCTGGGGAAGCGTTAGCGATTCGACAACTCCAGCAATCCATCTGGGGAGGTGGCTCTGATTTGTTATATCCTGCGGATATTCATTCAATTGACTTTCATGCGGGGACATCGCTTGTTGCAAGGGACAGTGGGGAGCTGGTCGGTTTTCTGTTTGGATTTTATAAATTTGATGGCCCACAACTCCCCGATGTGTGGCGTACAAGGTATCGGGGTGATTTTCGCGTAGAGTCGCAGTTATTAGGGGTCTTATCGACACACCGAGCGCACAACATCGGATTTACACTCAAGAGAATTCAGGCTGAAACGGCTCAATCGGAGGGGATTGATGTTATCAACTGGACAGCGGATTCGTTACAGTATGCAAATGCGCGACTCAACTTCGGAAAATTAAAAGCCATCGCCGCTGATTTCTACCCAGATTACTACCCTTTCAGAAACGAACTCAATCAAGTTTCCGCCTCCCGTTTTAGCATCACTTGGCTAATTAACACCGAGCGCGTGACTCAGGGGCTCTCAGGGAGGCGAGGCGCGACAGTCCACGACTTGACTGGAAACAGAACAATTCAGAGATTCGATAAAGGCACCGCAGTATTCCAACCCGATAAAGATGCGAAAACGATTGCTATTGAGATTCCCGAAAACTGGACCGCTTTACAGCAGGAAGACTTTGAAAGTGCGTCAAAATGGCGAATTGCCACCGACAGGTTCTTTGAACACCATCTCGGCTATGACGAAGGAAAGTACATTGTCACTGGCGTTGGAGAAGACAGGAATCGGAGATATCTTATTGCTGAGCGGGTTGATTCAGGGGTGCTGGAATGCTTAGGTAAGCGGAGGGACAGATGACACAATTGCTGGAGGTGCTTCGACAAAAACATCCCCGTTTTTTCTATCGTGGGTATACAATTGTGGAGCAAGCGTTATCTCTTAAATTTGTTTTCGACTTTGAAATGGAGCCAGGGCTATGCTTCTCTCCAGAGGTTGTGATAAAAGGCGTAGACCATGGGCGAATTTCTCAGCTCCGAACCGAGACACTGAATAACATCGCCTTTCATCTCGGTTTGATGGAGATACCGAGCTACTGGAAGGCGGCCTGCTCACCAGAAATCGTTATCGAAGCGGGAAGCCTAGATGGGTATCAAATTTCATGGTGGCAGGACCTCTTGATAAAGGGGATGGGCGAATTCTTTTTCGTCAACGATATCGATTTTACTGTCCCCGACCTTGTGACCTTCAAGATTGACGGCCGTTCTACTCCCCCAGTTGGCCCCTACGATGGTCAGCTTGATAGCAACCGGGTGTTGGTTCCGATTGGCGGTGGAAAGGATTCCGCAGTAACCTGCGAGATACTTAAAAACGCGAATAAAAGAGTAGGATGCTTAGCGTTGAATCCGACACACGCTGCTACGGACACGATTCGCGCGAGTCGCAGCGAGCAATCCATCACGGTTACGCGCAACATTGACGAAACTCTTCTGCGATTAAATCAAGATGGCTACCTGAACGGGCATACCCCATTCTCTGCATATCTCGCCTTTCTAAGTGCCGCATGTGCTGTCCTTTTTGATTACCGGCGCATCGCCCTTTCTAATGAACGGAGCTCCAATGAGGGGAATGTGAATTTCAGGGGTGCGGAAATCAATCACCAATACTCAAAGAGCTTCGATTTTGAACAGAGATTCAGAGACTATTCCGAGAGATATTTGGGTCAGGCGATTGATTACTTCAGTTTCCTTCGGCCAATCTACGAGCTCCAGATTGCGCGGCTCTTCTCTCAATTGACCGACTACTTCCCGCTCTTTCGGAGTTGCAATAGAGGACAGAAGACCAATTCATGGTGTCATGCGTGTCCAAAGTGCCTCTTTGTGTACACCGCACTCTATCCATTCGTAGAGACCCATCTGCTCACAACCTCTATTTTCTCGGAGGACCTCTTTGAAAGGGAGGAGTTGATCGAGATTGCGTTGAGTCTATTGGGGCAGGGAGCAGTCAAGCCGTTTGAATGTGTGGGGTCTTTTGAGGAGACGCTCGTCGCGTTCTATCTCTGCCTGAGGAAGGCGAGCAGACCTCTTCCTCCGGTCTTGCGAGCAGTGGAGGAGCAGACGCTGGCAACACAGCAGAACATGGCTGAGCGAACAAGTATCATTTTAGATGCTTGGGACAGCCAACACGCTATACCGCCTGACCTTGAGGGCTTGCTGATGCAGGAAATGAGGAGCTGAAATTCGCCTGTCGGGATTCATAACCTACCGGAGTTTTCATACGGATGGCCGGTTGGGTTGCGATTTCTCCCCCAATCTTCCATAAATCATACGAGGCGGTCAATTGATGCCGACCACAAGTCAATTAGAAAACTCCAGCATCCTAATCCTCGGACTCGGCAGAGAGGGGATGAGCACCCTAGCCTACCTGCGGAAACTGTTTCCTGATAAACTCCTCGGATTGGCGGACAAACGCGCTTGGACAGAGTTAGAGCTGACCACACAACAAGCGATTGAATCCGACAACAGGACACAGCTTTTCTTCGGCGATACGTACCTCAAGCATATCGCAGAATATGAATTTATCTTTAAGTCACCGGGGGTTAACCCATCGCTCCCAGAACTCGTTGATGCAAAAGCACACGGCACGAAAATCACATCCAACGCACAGCTATTCTTTGAAAGTTGCCCCGGCATCACCATCGGAGTCACCGGCACCAAGGGGAAGAGTACTACCACCTCATTAATCTATGAAGTGTTGAAGGCAGGCGGAGTGGATGCCCGCTTAACCGGAAATATCGGCATCCCTCCACTCTCCTCTCTGGAAAATACAACGGCATCAACCGTTTTTGTAGCGGAGTTGTCCAGTTATCAACTCATGGCTGTTCGCAAGAGTCCACACATTGCAGTCATCCAGAATATCGTGCCAGAACATACGGATTACCACGGCTCTTTTGCCGCTTATGTGAATGCCAAACAGACCATCGTCCGTTACCAGACTGAGAACGATTACACGGTTTTCAATGCTTCGTACCCGATATCGGCGGATATTGCAAACGGTAGCAAAGCACAAAAAATCCCTTTTGGGTACAACATTGTAGAAGAAGTCGGGTGCTTTCTCGAAGATGACACGCTCATTTACTGTTCGGCGGGTAGGCGCGAGAAAATCATCCCGATACACGCCATCCCGCTTAAAGGCCCCTTCAACCTACAAAACGTCATGCCATCTATCATTGTTGGCAGGCACTTTGGGGTCGGAACTGAGACCATCGCCGCCGCTATTGAAGGCTTCAAATCGCTTGAACATCGTCTTGAGTACGTCGGAACCTGTAGCGGTGTTGACTTCTATAACGACAGTTTATCCACCATTCCAGAGGCGACCATCGCCGCAATACACGCCTTTCCGAATCAGAATGTCATTCTCCTCGCCGGTGGTTTTGATAGAGGGCAGGTTTTTACCGACCTCGCCCAAGCGGTCTTAGGTGGCAGTGTCAAAGCCGTTATCTTGTTCCCAACGACTGGAGAACGGCTCTGGGACGACATCCTGCGACATGCAAAGCAGAGCGCGCTTCCAGAATATGCTTTTGTGACGGACATGAATGACGCTGTGCAAAGGGCCTACGGTTTGGCAGAGGCGGGAGACGTTGTGTTGCTCAGTCCAGCGGGGGCGAGTTTTGGGCGTTTTAGAGATTATAGAGACCGAGGAGAGCAGTTTGGGGTAGCGGTGAAACAACTCTTACACGCGTAGGTGGGAAATCCGTTTCCCTCCCTCTGCTTTGCGCCTTTGCATCCTTGCGTCTTTGCGTTCCTTTTTTCTGATAAGGAGATAAAATGAAAATTGAACACGTCGACCTAATCATCGTTAGACTCCAACTCATTCGCACCTTCGTGACCAGTTCAAGCCAAAGAACACACCTCGACCACATCTTGGTAAAAGCATCCGCCGACGGCCTCACAGGCTGGGGCGAATGCGCTGTCCCACCGACCCCATACTACTGCGAAGAGACCACAGAGACCTGTTGGCATCTGCTCAAAGATTTCCTCGTCCCCGCGGTGCTCGGTCAACCTTGGACGCAGATTGAGGAATTGACCCAACTGTACAAAAACGTCAAACGCAACAACTTCGCCAAAGCTGGGCTAGAGATGGCTTGCTGGGACCTGATCGCCCAAGCCCAAGGGCAACCGCTCCACGCCATCCTCGGCGGGAATCGCAAAGAAATTTTGTCCGGTGTCAGTTTGGGAATTGAGCAGGATATTGGTCGCTTGTTTGACAACATTGAGCAGTTCTTAGATGAGGGCTATCGTCGTATCAAGCTGAAAATCGCACCGGGTAAGGATGTGGATGTGATCCGTCAAGTCAGGGAACGGTATCCCGACCTCCCGCTGATGGTAGATGCCAACTCGGCATACACGCTCTCCGACCTCCCGGTTTTCAAAGCACTCGATACCTACTCTCTAATGATGGTCGAACAACCCCTCGCACATGACGATATCATTGACCATGCGAAGCTGCAACGGGAACTCCAAACCCCCTTATGCTTGGACGAGAGCGTCCATTCGGTAGCGGACGCACGGAAAGCATTGGAGTTGGGAAGTTGCCGCATTATTAACATCAAAGTCAGTCGTTTGGGTGGGGTGTTGGAAGCCAAACGGGTTCATGACTTTTGCCACGCCCAAGAGGTTCCCGTTTGGTGTGGCGGTATGCACGAGTACGGCGTTGGACGAGCCGCGAATCTAGCGGTCTCAAGCCTGCCCGGTTTCAGCCTTCCCGGTGACGTGTCCGGCTCAGACAAATACTACGCCCAAGACATCGTTGACCCGCCGATACGCGCCGTTCACGGTGCCATCGCTCTCCCGAACCAGCCTGGGATTGGATACACGCCAAACGAAGAACGCATCCACCACTACGCCATAAGAACCCTCTCACTACCGGGATAAAATGAGGCATCCATGAATTCACAGACGCTAACGACCTACTTTCAAGAACAACACCCAGCGATGATAGAAACGCTGAGAAAGCTTGTCGAACACGAATCCCCAAGCACCGACCAACCACACCTGAATCGGTTGGCAAACCACCTGCGAGAGCGGTTTCAAGCGGCGGGAGCTGAAGTGCCCCTCCTAGAGAACACAACGGGCGGTGACCACCTACGAATCCACCTCAAAGCAGAGCACGGCACCCGACCTGCCTTGATAATTGGTCACTACGATACCGTTTGGCCCGTCGGCGCACTTGCCGACCACCCTTTCCGAATTGTGGACGGTAAAGCTTATGGCCCCGGTATTTTTGACATGAAAGCCAGTATTGTTTTGGCCGAGTTCTCGCTGCGGGCGATTGAATCACTCCGCTTGAAATTGCCTCGCCCGGTCATCATCCTACTTACCTCAGACGAGGAAATTGGGAGTCCGACCTCGCGTGGGTTGATTGAAGCACACGCACAACACGCCGAATACGTCCTTGTGGTGGAACCTCCGCTCCCCGGTGGTGTTCTCAAAACTGCGCGTAAGGGCATCGGGTATTTTTCAATGGAACTCGAAGGGCGAGCCGCCCACGCAGGCATTGAGCCCGAAAAAGGAGTTAGCGCGATTAACGAACTCGCGCATCAAATTCTGTACCTACAGGGTCTCAACGACCCATCACACGGAAGCACAGTCAATGTGGGAATCGTGCGCGGGGGAACACGTCCCAACGTCATCGCCGCCCACGCTCAAGCGGAAGTCGATGTTCGGGTATGGACAACCGCCGAAGCGGAACGACTTGAGCGTGCGATTCTGGATGCGAAACCGCAAACCGATCTAGTAACCCTCAAAGTTCAAGGCGGTTTCAAACGCCCACCGATGGAACGTACGCCGGCGATTGCGAGCCTCTTTCAGCGGGCTCAGCAAATCGGAGATGAACTCGGATTGACCCTTCAAGAGGGCGCGACCGGCGGGGGCAGTGATGGAAACTTCACAGCTGCATTGGGAATCCCGACCCTTGATGGATTAGGTGTTCTCGGTGCAGGAGCACACGCAGACCACGAGCACATTCTGGTCGATTCCTTGCCAACCCGCGCCGCGTTGCTCACCGCACTGCTCCAACAGCTTTAGGCAAGAAGGAACGCAAAGGCGCAAAGCGTATCCGATCCGCTGGATTTGCCAATCCAGCGGGACCGGCCTGAGGGGCCGTGGTCTTTGCCAAAATGTAAAATCTATTATTGAAACCTGATGAATCCTATGTCTTCCTATATTTCCACTGACCTTCAACAATCCATCCTCCAAAATTACAATATAAAGATCGACGCGGCAACGCCAATCGGTACAGGCGCGATGAGTACGACCATAAAGCTGAGCACCGCTCAAGGAGAGCTGTTCCTCAAGTGCTACAAGCCTGATGCCATCTTCTCAGCCGACAGTGTGCAACGCATCGCATTCACACACGCTGTGCAGTGTTTCCTGTCGCAGAACCGCCTTCCTGTACCTCGCCTGCTCGTCAATAACGCCGGGAAGACATACACGAGGTCAGGGGCCCAGGTCTATGCAGTGTCGGAGTTTATTGAGGGAAACAATTACGATAGCACCAATCCAACCGAAACACTCCATTATGCAGGTGAGATGTTGGGGCGTTTTCATCAGCAGCTGCGAGGGTTTGCGTCAAGTCTTATGGGTTCCACCCGTAAGGGTCAGTCCCCAATTGTGTGCGAGTGGGAACATAAGGAACGGGAGGTCTTCGCGCAGTTGAGGGAAAGACTGGCTGGCATTCGAGTCGCCGTTGTAGACAGCCCAAACCCGCCACTGTCACCCGGCACTATTGAGCTTTGGTTAGCGGAATTGGAGTCGTTGGAAAATGAGTTGGGGGAAGTTGGGAACTCCCAATGGGTAATACACGGTGATTACCGCGCCCAGAACCTGAAATTTGATAAGGGGAATCGCATCCGTGCCATTTTAGACCTGGATACTGCTCGGCCCGCAGACCGTCTCTTTGATCTCGGATACGCGCTGGTTTTCTTTCCCGCCGTGTATCAAGATACACCTTTAACAGCAAATCAGCGGGCGATTTTCCTGAGTGCGTACGAAAAAATCGCTCCCCTATCCGCAACCGAGCGGAAGTTACTCCCTTTACACTTACGGCTTGCCTTCCTGCGGGGCATGACGCTCTGGCTGCATCTACATTTTTTCGCTGGAATGAGTGAACGGACACGCCCATGGATTCACGGCTATTTGAATAGCGTAGAAATCAATACGCAATTCTGAACCAACCACAACCGCGAGAATTTTGTTTGCATTAACCCTCATTTCGTTCTATAATAACTTGGTCTTTTCAATGAGACCGGAATCGGGGCATCCCGATGTATCAAAACTGTTATGAACAAAGGAGACTCAAATGAATTGTGAATTTCATCATGTCCATCTTCGCTCCGAAGACCTCGAAGCGGCTGTTGCATATTACGAAAAAATGTTCGATGGCGAAGTCACTGAGCGCGTTGAAGTCCGTGGTCTGGAAATTGTCCGGATGGATATCGGCGGAGAAAGAATTTTTATCTCTCCGAGATTTGGAGACCTCGACATTGAATCAACTAGCGGGAGGCCGCGTTGGGGTGTCTATCAACTCGCGTTTCTGGTAGACGACATTGATGCCGCCGTAGCAGAGTTGGAAGAGAAAGGTGCCGAACTTGAAGACCTGAAACCTGCTGGTCTGCCGATGGCTTTCTTCAAGGGACCGGATAACGTGCAGATTGAACTCATTGAGCGTTAAAAAGAACATCTCGTCGGTCGAGTTGAGTCCTTGAAATTGGACGCATGAGGTTTAAGAATTTAAACGGGTAACTCCACCCCCGGTAGGTGCGGTTTGCAACCGCACGGTCGCCCGTATGAAATTATCCAATTTATTTTTTAATCCTCATCTGTCCAATTTTTGGGGCTCAAACCCAACCGAAAGAGTTTTGATGTCCGAGCGGAAGTGAGCAATCGGTATATCGTGGAGGATATTAGATGCAATTAGACCTCTATGCTGTCGATCAAACGGATTTATCGAAATGGGTTGCCCAGATTTCAGTTGCCGCTCAAGCAGAGGGGATACAGGTCAGTCTGTCTGCAATTGCGGAGGAATCCGCGAGCCTTCAGGAACGACTGCCCGTTGTCTGCGATGAACTCGGTGGCGCACCGGAACTGTGCGTTGCGTTCCGCGGTTCTAATGAATCGAGCCTACAACAGTTCGCCTACGACCATTATCGCGCTCGTGCGGCGAATGGGTGGAATGTCTGTCTTCACGCCCCGGATAAAGATGCGGTTTACCTTCAATTTGATGAGACATTACTGGCGAAAAAAGTAGGGCATTTCTACTACCAAGAGGGCACTTCCGACAAGGTCTATCATCTCTATCTCGCGGAGGGGGTGGCCCTCGATTTTTATACCGTAGTGAGCCGATATGGACGGCGCGGGAGTAAATTACAACAGAAAGAGAAGGCGTTCGATTATCGGCTCGCCGATGCCGAGAGCGAGTGGAATCGCCTGCATCACGAAAAAATTCAGAAGGGATATGCGGTTGGCCACCCCACGGTTACGGGACAGCTTGAATTGGAGTTGCCTTTTTAATTATGAAATTTAGTGAACTTTTCTACACCATTCAGGGCGAAGGCAAGTTAATCGGTGTGCCCTCTGTGTTTTTCAGGACCAGCTACTGTAACCTAAGATGTGTCTGGTGTTTTGTTGGGGAGACACCGGTCTTGATGGCAGACTTCACCGAAAAACCGATTCAAGCGATTCGTATTGGCGATAAGGTGTTGTCAGTCGAGCAGGGGCAGATCGGGATTTTGTGTGAGAGTGAAGTTACCCACACGTATTACCGTTCGCTTTCCAATCTTGCAAAAGTGGCCACACCATCGGGCGACGTTATCACAACCCCGCAACACAAGTTCAAGACACAATGCGGTTGGACACCCGCTCAATATTTATCGGCATCGGTTGAAAAGTTATCAACGTCAAAAACGCCTTCGCTTGGAGAAGCACTTTGGAGCGAGCCCGAGAATCCAAGCCTGAGAGAAATCAACGCGGCGAAAACGGGTGTCTTTAATTTAACGATTGAAAACACACACTGCTATTTTGCGAATCGGTTTCTGGTTTCCAACTGTGACACACCGTACACCAGCTGGAAGCCAGAGAACAGGGATATCGGCATTACAGAAGCGGTCAAAACGATATCGGGATATGATTGCAAGCATGTTGTGATTACCGGTGGCGAACCGTTTATTCAGGTAAAGGAATTGATGACCCTCTGCGATGCACTGAATCAGAACGGGCATCACATCACGATTGAGACCAACGCGACGGTGTTCGCGCCTGTTGCCGCGCATCTAATCTCAATGAGTCCGAAACTGCGGAACTCCAATCCGTCTCCGGATGACCGTTTCTTTCGGCGCCATGAGCGGGGACGAATCTGCCCTGATGTTATCCGCAAGTTTCTCGATGGGTATGAATGCCAAGTCAAATTCGTTGTTGACAGTCCCGAAGACCTTGTGGAGATTAAAACGCTACAGGCAGAAATCCCCATCCCGGAGGAAACAATCGTGTTGATGCCTCAAGGCATAACCGCTGATGCGTTGCGCTCGAAACAGGAGTGGCTTGTGGCGTGTTGCAAAGAGCACGGCTATCGCTATTCGCCTCGGGTCCATGTAGATATTTGGGGAGACCAGCGGGGCGTTTAAGGGATACGCCTAAGTGGGTGGCGTGCAAGCAAGTTGTGGAAGGATGGATGGAAGAGGGGAAGGGGGGAAGCTGCGCTGGTTCTGAGGGCGGGGGGACCCCGCCCCTACGGTTCTGATCAAAGTGTAATTTGCTTATTGCGTTAGAGGAACAAAATCTATGAAATACGACATCCTGCTGAAAGGCGGCACCGTAATTGACCCCGCCCAAAAATTAAATGGGAAGTGCGACCTCGCAATCTCGGATGGGAAGATTGCCGCGCTTGAGGCAGACATCCCCGAAAACCGTGCGACCCAGACGGTTTTCGTAAAAGACAAGTACGTGACTCCCGGGCTGGTGGACATCCACGCCCACGTCTACGCTGGGGTCACGACGTGGGGAATCAAGGCGGATCCGGTTTGCACAACGACAGGCACCACAACGATTGTCGATGCGGGGAGCCCGGGTTGGGCGACCTTTCCCGGATTTCGGGAGTTTATTGCCGAACCCGCCCGTACCCGCATATTAACATACATCCACATCTCCGGTATCGGGTTGGTTTACGGCCCAGTGGGTGAGATGCGCGAGCTTGAATACGCCAATCCCGGGAAAGTTGCCGAAACCATAATGAAGCATCGCGATATCACGACCGGCGTAAAAGTCCGTCAAGGTGCGTTTCAGGTCGGCAATAACGGCGTTGAACCACTAAAACTCGCCATTGAAGCGGCGGAACGTTCCAACACCCCTGTGATGTGCCATATTGGTTCTGGTGTGCCGCTCCCAGACGTGTTAAAACTGATGCGCCCGGGCGATATCATCACACACTGCTTTCAGGGGCGCGGCGATGGCATCATTGACGAAAAAGGGCGTGTGATTCCTGAAGCGTGGTCTGCCCGTGAAGACGGGGTTATCTTTGATGTCGGACACGGCGGCGGGAGTTTTCGGTATGAGGTCGCCCAACGGGCTATGGAGCAAGGGTTTATCTCTGATGTGATTAGTACCGACCTGCATACAGGCAATATCAACGGCCCTGTCTACGACCTGCCGACCACGCTGTCGAAATTTCTGCATCTCGGGCTCTCCTTTTCGGATGTCATCGAGAAATCGACGGTCGCGGCGGCAAAAGCCATCGAGCGTGAAGTTGAAATTGGACACCTCAAAATCGGTGCGGACGCAGATATTGCGGTTTTCGATCTGGTGGAGGGCGAATTTGAGTTCTTCGACACGCACGGCACAAAGTTCATCGGCAATCAGAAACTAAAAACCGACCTTACGATTCGACAAGGCAGATTCCTGTAGTTCGGAGGAAATTGAAAGCATGGCGATACTCAATAGGCTAAAGGGATGTTACCGACGGGTTTTGATTTTTCTTATAGTGATTGTTGTAATCGGTGTCATAGGCTCGGTCTTTGTGTATCGCTCGATCGGTGGGTGGGAAGGCGCACGATATTTAATGGCAGGATACGCGCTCAACCAAGTCGAGAAACAACTCTTAATTGAAAAGAAAAGACCCGATGGCGTTATTAAGAATCGACCCGATGGCGTTTCAAGGGGGGATATTGAGCAGACATTTAAAAAAGTCCGCGAGGCAAACAAAAACCGTAGGGTTGACCTGATCAAACTCGATCGGGTGCTCCGTGCATATCAAACCCAATTCAAGGAGACTGCACCTGCAACAGCAGAGTTTATGAATTTCCTTGCGAGCCTTGAGTCCACTATTTTGACCGAACCGCGTCAATGATAATTGAATGCCTGAAATGTCTTATTTGCATTAAGGGATAAATCTATGTTATAATACCATGTCTAAACAAAAATATCGGCGGAGGACAATATCATGGCTTATTACATTACAGAAGAGTGCGTCGGTTGCCTAGCATGCCTGACCAACTGTCCTGTTGATGCGATTACCGGCGAGCGAAATATGCTTCACGACATTGACCCGGATATATGTATCGACTGTGGCGCATGTGGGATGGTGTGCCCTGTAGAAGCCATCCGTGACCAATTTGGGAACGTGTGCAAATTCATCGTGATGCCGACAAAGCGACCGATTGCTGTTGTTTATGAAGAGCTCTGTTCAGGGTGTGATTTCTGCGTACACGTATGCCCCTGGGACTGCCTTGAACTACTCGATCCGGAGACGGGCGAACATGCCGAAAGTTTCTTCGGGATTTGCGAACTGGTCAAACCGAAAGATTGTGTCGGATGCAAACTCTGCGAAGAGGTCTGCATCAAGGATGCCATCCGGATTGAATCCCCGGTCATCGTCGAGCTAGAAGAAGCGGCAGACTAGGAAACACGCTCCAATCACTTCCACAGGAACCGGAAACATCTTCGGACATATTGGGAATCAAGCGAACAGCGTGGAATCACCGTGCTACGGTAAAATTGCCGTTACCCCTTTCCCTCATGCAAGTGAGGTCCTGACTGGCTTGGCCCCCCAAATCCAAGCCTTTGTATCTATTTTCTTTCTCTTTTCTGCTTTGCGCCCTTGCGTCCTATTTATCCTACCTGCTTGGTTTGGCCCCCCAAATCCAAGCCTTTTTATATTTTTATATGTCAATGTAAACTTTCTTTGGAATAGGTAGCCACTTGAGGGAGAAAAAAAATTAAAAAGATTCGGGAAATCGTTCAGAATGTGGTATAAACAGCATATCCGCCAGGGATTATTGATTGTGCTATCGGGTCCCTCTGGCGCCGGTAAGTCAAGTTTGGTTGAAGCCCTATGTGAATCAGAGCCATCGTTGCGCTTCTCAATTTCCGCGACGACCCGCCCACCCCGACAGAATGAAATTGACGGGGTCAACTACTATTTCCTGTCACACACCGAGTTTGAGCAGCTGACACAACAGGGCGGCTTCGTTGAGTGGGCAAAATATGGCGAACACTATTACGGTACGCTGAAATCTGAAGTCGAGGGTGCACTATCTGAAGGCAAAGATGTGCTCCTCGAAATTGATGTGCAGGGCGCAATGGAGGTGAAAAAACAGAATTTCAAAACCGTACTCGTTTTTATCTTGCCCCCATCCTTCGAGATTTTAGCGAATCGGCTTAGGGGTCGCCAGACGGAATCGGACGTGGAACGCCAGCAACGTTTGGAAACGGCGAGTTCAGAGGTTGCCACCATTGAAAATTACGATTATTACGTCATCAACCCGGAGAACGAGATTCATCAAGCTGTCGAGCAGATCCGTAATATCATCTCAGTGGCACGGTGCCGAATAGACAATCGGCTTGTGGAGCTGGTCAACGAAGAGTTTTCCCCTCCGACATCTCCTCGCACCGAGTAAATCTATCCGTATGAGCCATTCAAGGCGGTGTTCAGATGGAACTCAAAGGCCAAAGCATCATTTTAGGTGTCACTGGTGGCATCGCCATCCATAAATCCATTGATTTGGCGAGCCAATTGGTGAAGCAAGGGGCTATCGTTCATGTGGTCATGACGAAAAACGCCACACGGTTGATACAGCCGCTCCAATTTCAAGTCCTCTCCCGTAATCCTGTGCTACTTGATCTATTCGATTCTGGGTCGGATTGGAAACCGATTCACATTGAACTTGCGGACACCGCAGACCTACTGGCAATTGTGCCCGCCACAGCAAACACCGTCGGGAAGCTCGCCAACGGCATCGCGGATGATGCGTTGTCTACCGTTGCCATTTCCGTCACCTGTCCCATCCTGCTCGCGCCCGCGATGGAAAGCGGCATGTATCAGAATCCGTTTGTGGAGGCAAACATCCAAACGCTAAAAAAGCACGGTGTTGAATTTGTTGAGCCAGTGAGCGGCGACCTCGCCTCTGGGAAACAGGGAATTGGACGGTTGAATACGGTCGAGGTCATCCTTGAACGGATGGCACAACTGTTGACAACGCGCAAGGATTTGCACGGTAAAAATGTTGTCGTCACGGCGGGACCCACGCGGGAATATATTGACGCGGTCCGTTTCATCACCAACCGTTCAAGTGGAAAGATGGGATACGCCATCGCTGAAGCCGCATACGCTCGTGGCGCGACCGTCACTCTCATCAGCGGTCCTTCGGCAGTGCATCCACCCGTTGGTATTGAACCGTGCAACGTGGAATCCACGCTTGAAATGCAAACGGAGGTCTTCAACGTTTTCGATCGAGCCGATGTAGTAGTAATGGCGGCGGCGGTTTCCGATTACCGGCCGCAGACCTTCTCCCCCCAGAAGATTAAGAAAACGGAAGGGCAACTAACAATTGCGCTTGAAAGAACCGGTGACATTACCAAAACACTTGGCGAGCGGAAGACACATCAGATTTTGATCGGTTTTGCCGCCGAAACCGAAGACCTCCTCGTTCACGCCAAACGGAAGTTGATTGACAAGAACTGCGACCTGATTGTCGCAAACGATGTCTCGATGGAGGGTGCTGGGTTTGAGACGGATACGAACATTGTGACACTGTTAGACCGTGAGGGCATAATCGAGCCACTTCCCTTGCTCACCAAACGCGCGGTCGCCGATATTATTTTAGACAGGGCGGTTTCGCTCGAACAGAACACCTAAACGCGCTAACGAATGTAAAACACTCTGAAAAGCCTCGATATGACACTTTATCAACAAGTTCGTGAATTTCTCAATCGCACCGGTAGACGACCCAAAAAACGGCTCGGTCAACATTTTCTGATTGACCCGAATGCATTACAAGAAATTGTCGAGGCGGCACAGCTCACTGACGCAGACCTTGCACTAGAAATCGGAGCGGGTTTGGGATTCCTCACATCTGCGCTGGCGATTCAGGCGAAAAAGGTCGTTGCGGTTGAGCTCGATGCGATGCTCTTTACCGAATTAGAGCGGAAGTTTTCACACAGCCCCCATGTGACGCTTATTCAGGCGGATATTCTCAAGCAAGAGCTGTCACCGTTGCTCTGCAACTTCCCTGTCAAACAGACTAAAGTTATTGCGAACCTACCTTATTACATAACCACCCCTGTGCTCTGGAAGTTATTAGAGCACCATCAGCAGCTCGGCACCTGTGTCCTAATGATGCAAATGGAAGTCGCGCAACGCATCGTGGCATCCCCGGGCGGCAAGGATTACGGCTCCCTATCGGTCGGCGTTTGCTACTATGCCGAGGCTGAGATTATCCAAACCCTCCATCCACATCAATTCTATCCATCCCCACAAGTCCATTCTGCCCTGCTCAGGCTCAAGTTGCGAGATGTCCCCCCGGTCACTGTTGAAAATGAAAAGCTGTTTTTCCGAATCGTCCGCGCTGCTTTTGCAACCCGCCGAAAAATGTTACGAAACGCCCTTTTAAGAAGTGACGTTTCTATTGATAGGGATGTGCTTGAAGCCTCCTTCAATCAACTCGCCATAGACCCTCGTAGGCGGGGTGAAACGTTAAGTATCGCTGAATTTGCAACATTGGCAAACGCCCTAAATAAAGAGATCGGGAACTGAAGCAGAGGTGGAAGAGAGGCAGGATGGAACAAAGAAAACGAATTTTGCGTTTCACGTTTTACGCAACACGTATCACCCATCTGAAGAAAATATGCGTATCGGTTTTCGTATTACTCGCCTCCTTTTCGTTCTCGTGTGCCCAATTAACTGATTCACCATCGTCAATTTACAACGCCGCTTCAACCCGGCATTCTCAACTGATTCACGGCGAAGTTGAGGTGATGGATGAGGAATGGATTGCGCTGATTGGTGAATTCCAGAGGGTCATCAACGCCGACCCGCAAGGCGAATGGGCGGATGACGCGCAGTATGCGATAACTTCCTGCTGGATGTGGCTGAGGCAAAACAGAGGGCACCGTGACCGAGATGGAACTGTCGCGCCTGAAGCTACGCCGACTAAAGGGGCGGTTGATAGCTTCAAAACACTCCTTGACAATTACCCGGATTCTCAATACGCCGCTGAAGCAAACTATGGGTTGGGATACTGCTATCAGACGCTCGGCGATGACCTGCGTGCGATAACATACTATCAGACTGTTATCCGCAACTATCTCGCGCATCCGATTTCAGAAGAAGCACAGTTGCAAATCGGCGAAGTGTATGAACGTCAACAACACTTCTCGTCGGCGATGGCGACATATCAAGCCCTGGCGCAACGGAGCGAAAAAGCCGAGATTGTCGCTGAAACCGCAAGACGAATTGTGAACCTCCAACGAAAACAGATAGAGCCCTCGGCGCGTGTGGCTGATGTTTCTGAGCAACGAAAGACAGACGAACAGAAACCGCCTGTCGCGACAGAACCGGTGCCGCAGGTTGAAACCAGCAAAGTAGATACATCCGCCCTCACTAATCCTTCAGCCCAAAAATCGCCGAAGCGACCGAGCAAAACTCGGGAGCGAACAGCAAGCGTATCTGTGTCGGATACCGCGCCCGACCCTTCACCGAGAGTGCAACAGGAACCGAAAAAGACAGTTGAGGCGAACGGCACAGACCTCGCGCCGCTTGCTACTCCGGCCAAACCTAAATCACAAAAGCAGTCGAAACTGGCGGGAACAGCTAAGAATGGTAAAACAGCGATAGCTATGCCCCCGCTCAATCGACGGCCTAAGCTCAACAGGGCCATTGTGATTGACCCCGGACACGGTGGAAAAGACCCCGGGGCCTTGAGCCGGTCATGGGGACACGAGAAGAAGATCGTATTGGATATCTCGAAGGCACTTCGCGATATTTTGGCCAAGAAAGGGTACAGAGTGCGCCTAACGCGCGAAAAGGATACTTTTCTTCCCCTTAAAGCACGCACAAAATTAGCCACGAAGCAGAACGCCAATCTGTTTATCAGTATTCACGCCAATGCGTTCTCGAGCAGGCGCGTATCCGGCATCGAAACCTTCTACAGCGATACCAAGAGCCGCCGACTCGCGAGCACTGTTCATAAACAACTCATCCGTGCGACGAAAGCAAAAGACCGGGGCGTGAGACACGCACCCTTCCGGGTTCTGAATGACACCAAAGTCCCAGCCATTCTGATTGAGGTTGGCTTTATGACAAATCCAAAAGAGGCGAAGAAACTTGCAACTAAGACCTACCAACGCCAAATTGCTACGGCAATCGCCAAAGGGGTCGAAGGATACTTGAACGGCTCGCCCTCGACAGTCACTAATGGGAAGAGAAGGACCGGTGGCAAGAGGAAAAAACAGTGAATCGAAGCAAGGGTAGAAGGGGGGAAGAGGGGAAGGATGGGGCAGAAACCGAGTTTTTCGGCAAAACTCGGTTTGTCTGGAATAGGCAGAACGGGCAGAGCACCCATTCTGCCGAGTCGTTTCAGAAGATAAACTTTAAGACTGAAATTTGCTACGAAATTTTCAGAACAGGAGGCACCGTGATGAAATCCGGTTTCGCCATTTGTATAACCTGCCTTGTGCTATGTGCAATCGCCCAACCCACCCGTGGAGATGTCTATAAGGAGCGACGCGAAAAAATGGTCGCTGTGCAGATTGATGCGGACACTGTTCAGGATGGTCGCCTCGGAGTTAAGGACAAACGTGTTTTGGATGCGATGCGGAAAGTGCCACGTCATGAATTTGTGCCAAAACGGTATCAATCTCGCGCATACATTGATTCCCCCCTACCCATCGGTTATGACCAGACCATTTCACAACCGTATATCGTCGCCTTCATGACGGAGTTGCTGAAACCGAAAAAGGAACACAAAGTGCTCGAAATCGGCACAGGTTCAGGGTACCAAGCGGCGGTCTTATCGGAATTGGTTGCCCAAGTCTTTACGATTGAAATCGTTACGCCGCTCGGCGAACAGGCGAAGAAGCGGTTCAAACAGCTCGGCTATCAGAATGTCACCACAAAGATTGGAGATGGCTACTTCGGTTGGGAAGAACATGCCCCATTTGATACCATCATCGTTACCGCCGCCGGAGACCACATTCCGCCGCCGTTAGTCCGTCAACTCAAGCCAGGCGGGCGTATGTGTATCCCGGTGGGCGGGAGATTTCAGGTACAAAACTTGATGCTTGTCGAAAAGGCGTTGGACGGAACAGTGACGACCAAACAGGTTATGGCCGTTCGATTTGTTCCGTTGACGCGAAAGGTTCGGAAAAAATGATCAGAAAACTGTATCCCCTCCCCGTTCTCGTTGCTATCTTGATTGCGCTATCTTTAGTCCAGCATATTGAGGCGGCGCAGGAACGGGTCATTGAAGCGTTTGATTATCTGGATAATGGAACCGCACAGCGCGTCTGGATAAACGGCGAGGGCACACCTGCGGTCAAAGCAGTCGTGCATGAAAATAGACGTGGGGTGCGAATCTCAACACCCTCTTCCAAAGAGTTGAAGCGAACCGTTCATGACTTAGACTTAAATCAACTCGGCTTGTGGAAGCGGTCTCCCATCAATTTGAGCCGTTACGGTTATTTCACACTGGACCTGTTTGTGGAGAACCCTGATGCTTTGGATTCACTTACCCTCTATTTCCGTAGCAAGAGCGGTTGGTACGGGGCATCACTCCCTCTTGAGCAAAACGGGTGGCAGCGGTTGGTCTTTAACAAAGCGGGTTTCCGCCCCGAAGGCGCGCCGAGTTGGGGAGCGATTACTGGTATTCGCCTGTCAGTCTGGCCGACGACAACAGTCAAATCATCTGTTATCGTTGACCAGTTGGCAGCACTGTCTCATCACACTGTTATCATGATGCCGACAGGCACCAAAGGGGCATCAACCGGGGATATTCAAGCGGTGCGAACTGCGGCGAGGGTGCTCACGAAAATGCTTAAAGAGGTCGGGATATCGGCGGATACACTTGACGATACGGTGATTTCCACGGACACGCTTAAAGAGCGCAGACTGGTTATCCTGCCCTCAAACCCCAAGATTCCCGATACAGTTGCAGATACGTTGCGGCGGTTCGTCGAAGGAGGTGGGAAGCTGTTTGTGACATACAATCTCGCAGAGGACATCGCAGATTTACTGCACCTGCGCCCGACGGATTGGGTGCGTCAGGACTTTGCATCAATCCAGCTTCATGCTCCCGAAATCGTGGGACTGCCCAAATCGGTCAAACAGGCATCGTGGAACATCACTGTCGCTGAACCCACGGATAACCGCACCAGAGCAGTCGGTTATTGGCACGATGTGAACGAATCGAGAACGAAATATCCTGCGCTGTTCCTTGGGGATAACGGTGCATTTTTGAGCCATATCGTCTTGTCCGACGATTGGCGAGCCAAGCGGCAACTGTTCGCTGCACTGTTCGGGCATCTGGACTCCGATTATTGGGCCGACATCGCGGCGAAATCGCTGGATAACATGGGGTCTGTCGGACATCTCAAGAATTTCGAGGCAACCGCAGAATTTATCAAAAAGGCGAAAAACCGCAGAGCGTTGAAAGGGTTAAAAGATGCTGAGAAACTGATGTTCCAAGCGCAAACGCAATATCGTCGAAAAAACTTTGCTGTCGCTGCAAACACCGCAACGAAGGCGCGTAGTGCCTTATCCGAGGCATATCTTTGGGCACATTCTAGCCCGAAACGGCAGGGGCGGGCGGTATGGAATCACTCCGGTACCGGCGCGTACCCCGGCGATTGGGATAGGTCTGCGCGTGAATTGGCGAAAGCCGGGTTCAACATGATTATACCGAATATGCTTTGGGGAGGGCTCGCGCACTATCCGAGCAACGTTCTGCCGCGCAGTGAAATATTTGATCAGTACGGCGATCAGGTCGCCCAATGTGTCAAAGCCGCACATCGGCATGGATTGGAAGTGCATGTGTGGAAAGTCAACTGGAATTTACACGGCGCGCCCGATACATTCGTCGCAAAGATGCGGGAAGCTGGACGAACACAGGTATCACGCACGGGTAAGCCGATTAACTGGCTATGCCCATCCCATCCGGAGAACGTTAAATTGGAGCTAAATAGCCTGCTGGAGATTGCACAGAATTATGACGTGGACGGCATCCATTTCGATTATATACGCTATCCGGGCCCTGAGGCGTGTTACTGCGAGAACTGCCGGACACGCTTTACCCTTGCAACGCGCAGAAAAACCGAGAATTGGCCCGACGATGTTTTGAAAGCTGGTGCGCTCAAAGAGGCGTATCTCGATTGGCGGGTTGAACAGATTAGCCGACTTGTGCGCCTTGCTCATAAACGCCTACGCACGTTACGCCCAGATTTGAAGCTCTCCGCCGCTGTTTTCAGCGACTATCCGCCTTGCGTCAAACATGTCGGGCAGGATTGGGTTGCGTGGGCAGAAGCAGGCTACATTGATTTCCTGTGCCCGATGATTTACACCGACGATGACAGCCGCTTTGCTCATCTTGTCAAGCGTCAACTTGAATTAAGCCAAAAGCGTATTCCAATCTATCCGGGCATTGGTGCCACAACGTCCAGGGTGGCACTCACACCCGACCGGGTTGTCGGGCAGATTCATATCGCTCGCCAAGCTGGCGGTGCGGGGTTCGCGATTTTCGATTACTCAAGCGACACCGCAGGCGAAATCATTCCAGCCATCGGTGCCAGTGCAACATCCACTCGCGCAAGACCGGCACATAATTGATTTTCCAAAAGTTCCGTTCAATTGCTAATTTGGGAGGAGGTAACAGTGACCCAGAAGCCGATTTCTATCTCGTTGGAACGATTAGACCGAGTTTACAATTACCTAGAAGAGTTGGTACAAGGTGGACGCATCCCCGGTGCGACAATCTGCGTGGCACGGCACGGGGTTCCAGTTCCGCCCCGAAGTTTTGGGCGCATGTACGCCGAATGCGCTCGCTCACGCGACCACCCGCAAGGGTCGGAATCTCCGCGGATTGAGCCGGATACCATCTTTCTCGTCGCCTCTATCACCAAGCCGGTAACGGTGGCGGGAGTGATGTTGCTTGTGGAGAGAGGGAAACTTCTGCTTGATGACCCGGTGTTCTCAATTATTCCGGAATTTGGAAACAGGGGCAAAGACTCGGTGACCGTCCGGCATCTGATGACGCATACCTCCGGGCTCCCTGACATGCTCCCCGAAAACCAACGGCTCCGTGAGCAACATATCCCGTTGAAAGAATTTACCCGCCGAATGTGTGAACTGGAACTCAACTTCCCGCCCGGGACCAATATCCAGTATCAGAGCTGTGGCATCGCACTGCTCGGCGAAATTGTTGAGCGGATTGAAGGCGTTCCGCTACCCGAATTTCTACACCAAGAGATTTTCCAACCCCTTGGCATGGACGATACATCGCTTGGTGCTGGCGGGTTGCCAACAGAGCGCATCGCCCATGTGAACGTCGGGGAAGAAGCGGAGAAATTGGCCTGGACGTGGAATAAGCCGTATTGGTGGAATTTCGGGGCACCGTGGGGCGGTATGTTCTCAACAGTCGGCGATATGTTCCGCTTTTGTCAAGCGTTTCTCAACGGCGGCGAATTTGAGATGGCTCGCGTCTTTAGCCCGGCAACCGTCCAAGCGATGACCACCGATCAGACTACACCAATGCCAGAGATTTCTAAGCATGTCAAGTTCGGTCAAGCGTGGGGACTCGGTTGGCGACTTCAACCGACATCCGATTGGTCAGCTTTCGGCAATCTGGTCTCACCCGGTGCTTATGGGCATTACGGTGCTACAGGCACAGTGGCTTGGGTGGATTCAGCCCGTGAGATGGTCTGCACCCTGTTTACGACACAACCGAGTGCGGCGGGCGAAGGGATATTGGGGCGTTGCTCAAACCTCGTCGCCGCCTCAGCGATTTAGTCGCCTATCACGTTTCAGAATTGAATCGGGGCACCCCAGTTTCCCCTCCCCCTGGTAGGTGCGGTTTCCCAACCGCACCGTTCGCCCGTATAGAGTGCCGCCTCGGTAAGCCCGGTTTGACAATCAAAACCCGTAATGTTATATCCGATATTCCGCATCTATTTTGAGTGGTTCCAGCATTTATTGAATTCCTGAATAGCCGATAATCTGACTTGACGCAAAAAGGCCGCGCCCTGGCAGGCCTGCTGTCCTACCGTGCGATTCTAACCAGAAATAATTACGTGTGTGTGAAACTCCCGTTTCCGCGAGTTTTATGTGCTTGCTAAACAATTGACCGTATGTTAACATGACTCACGTTTGCCAGCGGAATGTAAAAAGGGGCATAATTTCAGCAACGTTTACGCCAGCTAAGAAGAAATAAAAACAAATTTCCATCTATGTGAAAGTGTTTCACCTGTGGATGGAGTTTCACTTGTGGATGGAGTTTCACTTGTGGGAGGGAGTTCCGACTCCCGATACACCCGATAAATTTTAAACTTCAGTAGCTAAACTTTAACAGTAAAACGCGCTACGGATTACTTTTTTTTTCTGTCAACCTTTGTCAACCTTTCGCCATGAACCCAAATCAATTAGATATCCCCTTGAAGCTAGGCCACTTCTTATTGTCAGGGGATAATATCTCAAAAGTTAAGTGAAGCAACAGAGGTTGACACCGACATCAATTTATCGCATTTTGTAACCGCTGTCAACCCGGTTATTAAAAAATAAGTTGTAAAACTCAAATTGGAGGGGATATTGGCAAACCCACCCCGTCATTTTATGGCGAAAACGAGTTGTGTCATTAAATCTTCCCCTAAAGAATAGGATTACGAAAAGGATACCATCAATTCTCTCAATTCGCATCCACAACTGCGGAGTATAGGTTATATTATCATATAAACATTCTGATTAAACATTCCGCTCCGCTTTAGAAATAACCTAATCCAGACCGTGATGAACCGACCCCTATGAACGCCGAAAACCTACCGAACGCCGTTAAAAATCAATCGTTCTTTTCAAACTACTACCTTGATTCCCTGATTGTCGAACAACCGCAGTGGGCGGATACACCCAACATCGAATCCGATTACGCCGCAATCAGGGACCTATTCGACACCGTCGCGCCGAATGCCGAACACCTCAACGAGGCACAAACCGAACGCGAGTTCATCCAGCCGTTGCTGGAACAGTTAGGACACGTTTTCGAGGTGCAACCCACACTCCAAACATCGCAGGGGACCAAACGGCCCGATTATGCCTTCTTCGCATCGGGGGATGCCCACGCTGCGGCGCAACCTCACATCAACACAAACTCGTTCTTTAGAACCGCCCTCGCCATCGGTGATGCCAAGGCGTGGTCCCGAAACCTGGATGGGAAGGCGCGGGGGGGAGGGGACCCGTTCAACAATCAAAATCCGAGCTACCAGATCGACTTCTATCTGCGGGGTGCTGATAAACTCTGGGGCATCTTGACCAACGGGCGGCAGTGGCGACTCTACCACCGCCAGACCAGCTATCGGCTCGATAGCTTCTACGAGGTAGACCTCGCCGCACTGCTCACCGAGAATGGAGACCTAGAGCTCTTCCGCTATTTCTACTGTCTCTTTCGGCGCGACGCGTTCATACCTGATGCGAGCGGAACATCGTTCCTCCACCGCGTATTGGGGGAGAGCCACCAATATACCATCGACGTTTCCGATGACCTGAAGCACCGGGTCTACGATGCCCTACGCCTGCTCATCGGTGGTTTCCTTGATTTCCGCCGCAACCGTTTCGACCCAGCCAACGCGCCGCTCGATGCCATCCACACGAACTGCCTAATTCTGCTGTACCGTGTCCTGTTTATCCTCTACGCCGAAAGTCGGGGACTGTTGCCGGTCGAAAACCCGCACTACGCCGCATCTTACAGTCTCGCCGCACTCGCCGGGACGATTCACGAAACGCTGGATCGGGGGGACCCGCTCATCTCGACGCTCAACAATTATTGGGCACAGCTACGGGGGCTCTTTACGCTCATCAACGACGGTTGGGACGACCTCATCCCGCAATACAACGGTGGGCTTTTCAATCCAGCGCATCACCCGTTTCTTGAGGAATACGAACTTGGCAACGATACCCTGGCGAGGGTCATCGAACTCCTGACACGGACGGAGAACGGCGAACGCATCGTCTATCGTGACCTTGACGTGCGCCATTTGGGAAACATCTACGAAGGCTTGCTCGA
The DNA here is from genome assembly GCA_965198165.1 of Candidatus Poribacteria bacterium. GTDB lineage: Bacteria > Poribacteria > WGA-4E > WGA-4E > PCPOR2b > CBDAOT01. Next base: position 4,904,648 of record OZ240244.1, read on the forward strand.
ATACCAGCCGCAAATTGCCGCAGAAGATTTGGTCATCGTTTCAAAGAAGGGAGGCGAGACAGTCGCACCACCATCCTCCCCCGGTCAGCAGGTCGCCTATCCAGAGGGCGCTGTCTATCTGCTGACCGACAAGGGCAAAAGAAAGGCGACCGGCAGCTACTACACCCCCGATTATATCGTGCGCTACATCGTCGAAAACACGCTCGCACCGCTCTGTGAGGGCAAAAGCGTTGATGAGATTCTATCGCTCAAAATCCTCGACCCCGCCACAGGGAGCGGTCATTTTCTCGTCGGCGTTGTCGATTATCTCGCTGAAAAACTGATCACACACCCGGGCGCGACACATACAACCGATACGGCGAGCGAAGATACGGAGCTCGCCTATTGGCGACGGCGCGTTGTGGAATCGTGCGTTTACGGCGTTGACCTCAACCCGATGGCGGTGGAGTTGGCGAAACTCTCTCTCTGGCTCCACACGGTGGCAAAGGGCGAACCGCTCTCGTTCCTCGACCATCACATCCGCTGCGGCAATTCCCTAATCGGGGCGAAGATTGAGAACCTCTCCCACCTGCCAGAACTGAGGAGAAACCGCCGCGAAACGAGCGAAACCCAGACTGAGTTTCCGATGACCTTCCCATTCACCAACACGGTCGCCACCGCCATCGGGCACTACCTGCTCATCGAGGAGACGGAGAGCCGCACAGCGGACCAGATCCACGCCAAGGAGCACCAATTGGACATCGCCCAAACGATGCTCCGCTTTCACAAAGGCGTGGCGAATCTCTGGACCAGTGTTTATTTCGGAAACGATGTCTCCCGCGCCGATTATCATCAGGCACTAAATGCCCTCCGCAACGATATCGATGCCCTTGAAAACCTACCGTGCTATCGTAGGGCGCAAGAGATAGCGACGGAGAAACGGTTCTTCCATTGGGAGATTGAGTTCCCCGAAGTGTTTCGGGACCAATATGGACGGGAGAAGGATAATCCGGGGTTTGATGTGGTGATTGGGAATCCACCTTACATCCGACAAGAGGCGTTGGGCGATACCAAGCCATTTCTTGCGACGTATCAGACCTACAGCGGTATCGCTGACCTTTACGTTTACTTTGTTGAACAAGCGCACGAGTTGATGCGAAAGCAGGGGCGATTTGGAATGATCACGTCGAATAAATTCATGCGGGCGAATTATGGAAAGGGCTTGCGCCTTTATCTTTCAACTAACGCCACGCTGAGTGAAATTGTTGATTTTGGTGAGCTCCCTGTTTTCGCCGATGCCGCCGCGATGCCCGCAATCATCCTGACCCAGCGAGAATCTGTTGACACACAAACGTTCCGATTCACCCAGATTCAGACGCTCGATTTTGATTCGTTGCAAGCAGAAATTGACCACATCGGTGAGCAGCTCGATCAGGATGCGTTGGGTGAAAATTGGACATTAGCGCGTGCCAACGAAATCGAAATTTTGAACAAAATCAGGGAAAATAGCATAACCCTCACTAGCTACTGTGAGGGTGAGATACGTCGAGGTGCCACCACAGGATTCAACAACGCGTTCATTATCAATGCCGAAACACGCGACTACCTGATTGCCGAGGACCCCAGATCGGCAGAAATTATTAAACCGTGTGTTGTTGGGGATGATATCCGCAAGTATGAGATTCAGTTTCGCGAGCGATATCTGATCTGGACATATATCGGGGTGCCGATCGAACAATACCCCGCCGTTTTCAATCATCTCCAGCAATTTCAGGAGAGATTGGAGAGACGGCAAGATCAAGGAGAACATTGGTGGGAATTGAGAAGTTGTAGCTACTACGATGATTTTGAAAAACCGAAAATTGTCTATCCCGATATCGGTATGAATTGCCGGTTCTGCTTTGATGAATCGGGACTGTTTTTAACAAACACAGCTTACCTCATCCCAACTTCCGACTTGTATCTGCTTGCCCTCTTAAATTCCCACTTGACTTTCTACTATCTCAAGCACCTCTGTATGGTACTTGGGGATGCGGACAGAGGCGGGCGATTGCGCTTTATCTATCAATACATGCGAGATTTCCCCATCCGCCGCATCAACTTCACCACCTCCGCCGCCGAGCGCGACCGGCAACTCGAAAAAGCCAAAAGGCTCTACCAATTCTGCCTCAACAAAGGGAGCATCGACTGCGTCCTCGGCTTTGTGAAACACCATCTCACCGCCGATCAGGAGCGTGCCGATGTCGTCCACGACCTGCTCGGCTTCCTCGCGGAGCAGATGCTTGAGATGAACAAAGCGAAAGGAGAGGAGATTCGTGGCTTCCTGCGCTGGCTCGGACGGGAAATCGGGGCCGAAATTAACACGCTCAAGAACAAGACCAGGCTTCAAGGCTACTACGAGCTACCGTTTGAGAGACTGCTAGGCATCCTCAAGGAAAACCATCGGTCCATCACCGTTGACCCGTCGGCGCGAGATTTTCAAGAACGGCTTGAGCGGGAGTTTGCATCCAGTTGCACCAAACTCACCCCCTTGCTCGCCCACATTCAGGGTACCGACGCACTGATTGATCAGGTGGTCTATCAGCTCTACGGCTTGACCGCTGAGGAGATCTCGGTCGTGGAGTGCAAAGTGTCTGAATCAGGATTAAAGGATTTACAGGATTAAACTGTCTGAATCGCGACTTTAAGCAAGTTTAAAAAAGCGTGTGGGAGAGGCATCCCTGCCTCGACGCGCTCACGCTTCTGTCCCAATCAACTCCTTATTATACGCAAACAAGGCCGGCGTTCCCCCGGTATGCAGGAAAAGCACCGTTTCGTCAGAAGCGATTTTGCCCTGACGGATGTGGTCAATTAGCCCAGCAAAAGCCTTGCTCGTATAGGACGGGTCAAGAAAAATTCCTTCCGTTTGGGCGACCAATTTGAGGGCTTCAACGCATTCGGGGGTCACAACACCGTAGGCTTCGCCGACGTATGCGTCTGTGTTGCTGACCTCGTTATCACTGATTTCAACGTCAAGTCCGAGAATCTCGGAGGCATCGTTTGCGGCGATTCGGACACGCTCGACTCGGTCATCCCAAGCGATCGGGGCGATTCCCACCGGTTTGAGTTTCATCCCAAGTGCTTTGGTTCCGAGGACTAACCCCCCTTGCGTGCCGCCTGCCGAAGCCGCATAAATCCAATCCGCTTCGATTCCCATCACCTCCTGTTGCGCGTGAATCTCCGCAATACACCACGCAAAGGCGACACCCGCGAGAGCGGTAGACCGAGGGGCGGCGATAACGTGCGGCTTAAGGCCTTCCGACTTCAAGTCTTCAGCCAAGGCGTACTTGATTGCGTCAAGCTCAGGGCCAAGTGGTGCATCAACCAATTCGACCTCAGCACCTACGATGTAATCGAGCAATAGATTCCCCTGTACTACACTTTTGCTGTCGCGGGAAAGTCGTAGATAGCATTTCAAACCGAGCCGAGCAGCGGCCGCCGCCGCTTGCCGACAGTGATTGGACTGAGACGCTGCACCGTGTACGATGGTGTCAGCACCTTTATGCACCGCTTCACCGATTGTGAAACTCAACTGTCGGACTTTGTTCCCCCCGAATGCAAGCCCAGAACAATCCTCACGTTTCATTAGGATGCGCGGGCCACCCAACGCCTCAGATAGGCGGGGGCACTCTTCGAGCGGTGTCGGGAAATGGCCGATATCGACTTGAGGAATCTGAGCAATCTTCTGACAGAGTGTTTCGCGTGTTACGATGGGGTTTGATGAATTCAATGGATACTGTTCCTTTCAACCTGTAAATACGATTTGCATCTAGCAGGTTTAAATATAAAATATACACATTGCACTCCGCTGGAGTGCGGGATTTAGGGCATTGCGCTTGCTATAGACATTGCGATCCGCTGGATCGGAAGAGTGGAAACGCTACACGATCCTTGATCAAAATGTAAAGTTTATTTTTTGCAAGTTGCTAATGAAGATAAAAAATAAATTGGGTAATTGCATACGGACGACCGGTGCGGTTACCCCTAACGGGTGGTCCGAAGACGGATGGCAAGATGACTTGACGCACGTGAGCGAGCGCATCGCGTGAGCGAGCGCACAAGATGCGCGCAGTCATCTGCCCATCTGTCCGAGGACGGATGGCAACATGAGTTGACGCATCTTCAGATGACTTGACGCAAAACCGCACCTACCGGGGTTGGGGTTACCCGTTTAATCTTAAACGTCATCAGCAAGTTTTGGTATTAAAGTTTAACTTCTAAAGCGACTCGGAAGAATGGGAGCTGTGCTGGTTTTGCCTATTCAAGAGAAACCGAGTTTTGAAGAAAAAACTCGGTTTCTGTCAAAATGTAAAGTTGATTCTTGAAACTTGCTTATCGGGAGATTTTGTTAATCTGTCCCATCTCTTCAGAGGTCAGCTCCCAATCAAACACATCCAGATTCTCTTTCAAATGCGCTTCAGAGCCAGATTTCGGGATAGCGATGATGTCTTGCTGTATCAGCCAGCGCAGGGCGACTTGCGCCGCTGTTTTTCGGTGTTTTTTGCCGATGTCCTGCAAGGTCTGGTCTTGTACAATTGCTCCCACAGCCAGCGGACGATGGGCGGTTACCACAACCTGATGCTTCGTGCAGTGGGCTAAGAGGTCTTCATCACGATTCCGGACGTGGTATTCGACCTGATTGGTGACGATAGGGGCTTGGGATACTCGGCGCGCTTGGTCAGTTTGACGTATGCTAAAATTACTGATTCCGATGCTTTTCGCCTGTCCTGCGTCGTGTATTTTGTTGAAAGCATCGAAGGTTTCTTGGAGCGGCACCGATTCATTGGGATGATGAATCAGCAGTAGGTCTACATAATCCATCTGTAGTTGGTCGAGGCATTCATCGAACTGTGCGAGCACCTCGTTGTACCGCAGGTGCGTGTGCCAAATTTTGGATGTGATGAACAGTTCCGCTCTGTCTGCCCCGATTTCGCGGAGTGCTTCGCCGATTTCTCTTTGGTTGCTGTACATCCACGCGGTGTCAATGTGTGTATATCCCAACTCAATCGCTATTTTAACAGCGACTTTACACGCTTCGCCCCGCAATGCCCATGTGCCCATTCCCAGTATTGGGATTGAATTGCCTGATGCGAGTGTGATGGTTTCCATTGGTTTTCCTCCTAATCTTTGTTATGATGCCCACGGCGACGGATGCGCCGTTGGGACCGGGGTGGGAAAGCGGCTTATGACATCAATCGGTGTGGCTGTATCGGAAGACTCAAGGATACGGTCACAGATTTCCAAGACATGACGCGCTTGCGCGGCAGAACGGTATACGGGCCGATTCTGCCGAATGGCATCGGCAAGGTCTGCAATGCCTTTCCCCCAATCCAAACCTTCAAAAGCCTCGGGCGGGGAAGCTTCATCCTCCCAGCCTTTGCCGGGTGTGAACTTCCGAATGCCGCGGCCGTCATCGTGCGCTTGGATTGAAAACCCACCTTTGGTGCCGTGAATTTCGTAGGGGGGTATGTCGCTCGCAACGGTAAAACTGTGATAGATGAATCCGTGTGCGCCGCTCTCAAATTCCAGCACAGCGAACCCGTGGTCTGGCTCCGTCACTTGAAACTTTGTGCCTGCACGGGGGCCCTGATAGAGCATACGCTCCGGGACTGCAACTCTGGCGAAGCCGTGAACCCACTTCACAGGGCTAATCATCGTTGTCATCGCTGTTAAGGGATAGGGGGCGACATCCCGAAAGGGGCCAACATCTTTTCCCAAGAAGGCATCGGCGTTTGGATGCCAGTGTTCTAGGGGACCGCCGAAATTCCCGATGGCGGAAATCACCTCGCCAATTTCCCCGTCGCGGATGCGTTTCCAGACGTTTTGTTGTACTGCCCCAAGCATCGCTGATGGCGCGCATGTGAACTTGAGCTCCATTGCATTTGCGGTGTCCACCAGCTCATTTGCCTCGGCGGTGCGGAGCGAGATGGGCTTTTCGGAGTGAACGTGTTTGCCCGCTTTTAGGGCGGCTAAAGAGATTGGATAGTGTGCCTGATGAATTGCCAGATTGATGATTGCTTCGACCTTGTCGTCGTTCAGGACTTCGTCGAGGGAGTTATAGATTTTTCCACTACCGTTTTCCGCGAGGGCTTCCGCTCGTGAGCGGTCTTCATCGTAGTATCCGACAAGATCAATTAGGCCTGGGTAGGCCTGACAACGCGGCTGATAGCCTCCTCTGGCAATCATGCCGCATCCCACAATAACCATTCGCACAGGTTCCGTGTTAGGCATATATGCTTCCTCCTTCCATGATTAAGGATAAGACTGGAAGGGTGGAAGGGTGGAAGGGATAATACCAAATTTATTTCACGAGTCATATTGCGCTCCGCTGGAGCGGAAGAGTAGATTGGTATAAACTCTTCCAATCTTCCGTTCTTCCAGTCGTCCTTCTTTGCTTCCAATCTTTCAAAGCGATTAAGATTCGACCGCTTCGTCCATCGCCCGAATATAGCCAATCGTCCAAGCGACTCCTGCGGCTCGGTCTCCGGCAATTGCTGGGAAGTGTTCCGGGTAGATCTGGCCCTGATAGTTAATCTGTTTGAGTGCGCGGATGCACCCAACCATATCAACCTCTCCCGTACCGAACGCGACTTCAAGGTAGCCGATGTCCATCAGGCGTTTTTCGACTTCGGGCGGCATATCGTTAGAAACGCGGGTAATGACATCCCGAATGTGGAACATGAAAATCTGATCACCGTAGTTCAAAATATCGGAGACGAGGTCATCGCCCGCCATCTGCGATTTTCCTTGGCAGTATGTGACACCGTGGACGGGGCTTTGGACTTCGTTGAGTAGCCTTGACATCGTGTCATAATTCCAGAGGAGGCGGTCGGGCAGATGATAGTGATGGGTGGAGACGCGAACGCCGGCGTTTGTGGCAATCTCCGAGAGCTCGCGGTAGACATCAACCATGCCGTTCCAGAGCCTCTCTTTTTCGGTAGCATCCGGCGGTAGGGGTTCAACGCGGAGGTAAAGATGGAGTAGGGGGATGCCTGCTTGCCCCATACCTTCGATAATGTGCTGCATGGTGTCTAACTCGCTGTTCCGAGCGTCCGCATCAGTAAAAGCGTCTAAGCTGATACGGGGTGGGGTCAGCGCGGTGATGCTGACATCGCTATCCGCGTACTTTTTCACAAGCTCCGTCAACGTGCTGGCGGCGGGAACCCCGTCAGGGCCTTCCCCAGCGATGCCTGCGGCACTGTGGATGATGTGGTGGACATCGGTATCTTGGCAGAAGGCGATGTTTTGGTCGTGGTCTGCGCCGTAGGGGGCGAAGATGCCAATAGCTAACATGATTATTACCCTCCATTTCAAAAAAACAAACTGACAATCTGTAGGGTCGATAACTTCCTAAACGGCACTTATACGAGCAGACCACTTAGTCTGTCTGCGATGACCTGTTCGTCGCCTTCCTCAAGATTGTCAACTCGAATCACAATTGTATCGTTGCCTTGACCGCCTGCTTGGATGCGTGGATTTCCCGCATCGAGTTCGTTGAGTACCTGCGGCGCTCTCTTTTCTGACACCGCGGCGTCAAGAACAACGTGAAGTTCGACACCCCAGTATCTCTGGGAGCTCGCCACCTTTATCTCCTGCACCCCTTCAACGCTCTCAAGCCCGCGCTCAATCGTAGCAAACTTGGCGCGATATTCGGCGAAGCGTTCTTCGTGATTCATTGAGAACCAGTGCTCGAGTCCTGCCCAAACCCCGATGATCTCCTGCCGGTCAACTTTCATTCCGCGTCCAAATGGGCGGGGACTGATAAATCCGTGGATAGCCACCGCTTCGATTAAATCCTTTCTGCCGCAGACGAATCCCGCAGAATGGGAGGCGTGGATGTATTTGGCACCGAAACAGACCAGATCGGCGGATTGCGCGGTTTTCCGAAAGTAGTCAAGCGGATAGATTTGGGATGCGGCATCCGCAATAACGGGTACGTCGTGGGCGTGGGCAAGCTTGACCGCATCTTCCAGAGAGACAATAGAGGGGTCTTCACCGGGATTGACGAGGTAGACTGCCGCTGCAGTGTTCGGGCCAATCGCCGCCTCGAATTGTTCTGACGTGCAACCGTTGGCATCCCCGACCGTTATCAGCTTGCCACCGGGTAGGGTATACCCGCGGTCAAAACCGTATTGCTGTTTGGTCTGGATGATGATTTCGTCCTTTATGCCGGTGGTGTCGGGGAGTTGTGCGCTCTTCTCCAGGTCGCTACCTGTCATACATGCTGCGGTAGAAAGCACCATCGCGGCGTAACATCCGGACGTGACGTAAGCCGCCTCAACGTCGAGCAGGGAAGCGATACGCTCACCGGACTTTTCCAGCAACTCTGACATATCCACGAAGTATTTTTCCGCGTCCTCCATCGCCTGCTTCACTACCGGGGCAGGGGTTGACCCGCCCATGTTGGTGGAGTTTCCTGCGGCGTTAATGATTGGGCGTGCACCGAGTTGTGCGTAAATGTTATCGCTCATTGCATCTCCTTTTGCTATTGGGTGTTGGGTGTTGTGGTGTAAACCGTGCGCTGGACAGCGCGGCTTCAATTGGATGAACTCACCACAACCTCTGTTCCTGCAACCGTTGTTCGTTGAGTTGTAGTCCCAATCCGGGCCCTTCTGGGACGATGATATGCCCTTCCTCGTAGCGGACCGGTTGGTGGACAACCTGTTCTTGATAGACAAGCGGACCGGCGAGGTAGCACGGGAAGTCTAAATTTTGCACCGCTGCCGCCAGATGGGCACGTGCGGCGGTGCCGATGGATAGCTCTACAGTGCTACCCATTACCGTTTTGATACCGAAGATTTCAGCGAGACCAAACAGCTTGCGACATGCAGTTATACCGGAGTAGCCGATGCCGAGATTGAAGACCTGTACGGCTTGATGACGTGCCAAGCGGACAGCGACCGATTGGTCGGCGACATGCTCACTCAGCGGCACTTTGACCGCATTTTGGACAGCGATAAAGTCTTCAACCGCGGCTTCGTGGCGGCCACTGATTGGGGATTCAACGAGATTCGGTTTGAAACGGGTGAAACGCTGAATGACATCAATCGCTGTTTGAACGTCAAATCGGCCGCTGGCATCCAAAGCGTTAATCTCCACCTGAAGATGCCACTGTTCGCGCAGTTTGCTCAAAAAGCGTTCATCTAGCGTCAGGTCTGCACCGAAATAGTAGCGAATCGTAGAATGCCCCTGGTCAAGCAATCTCTCAATCCGTTTCAAGTTTGCCTCGACATCCGCTTCAAGCTTGCACGGTGCCAGTGGATAGGCAAAGGGTATCCGTTCTCGGTATTTCCCACCGAACAACTGATAGAGCGGTATATCAAGTGCCGTTCCGATAATATCGTGCAGTGCGATGTCTAGCCCGCACACGACCTGATGTTCCCACGTTTGCCCTTCCCAAGCGACGTAGATGGCCGTCAGATCAAAGGGGTTTTGGCCGACGAGCAGGGATTCCAGTCGCCTGTGTAAACCGCTCACGCTTTCCGGTGTCAGACGAAAGTTCACATCCGACATCTCGCCGAGACCTGTGATGCCAGCATCGGTCTTCAGTCGAACGATGAGATGGTGCGAAACCGCTTGCTCCGGATCTGAAGGGCCAGTGCGCCCCATTTCGCGTGTTGAATAGATTGGAATTAACTCAATCTGTGTGATTTTCATCGCTTAGCCCGTGTCGTACTTTGCGAGTAATTCGCGCAGGTGCTTTGCCGCCCGCGTGAAAGATTCCTTGTCATCGCATTCATTGATTTTGCCACCTTCAAATGTCATGGACATCGGCCCATTGAAATTTGCCGCTGTCAGAATCTGCACGATGCGTTCGTAATCGAGCCATTCTTCGCGACCGCTATCGACCTTATAAATTTTAGCGCGGACATACGAAGCATATGGGGCGGTCTGTTCCATGAATGCGTAGATATCGAAATCCGAATCTGGTATCCCTTGATTTCGGGCGGGCGAGCCAACCCATTGACCGGTGTCCAGAATGAAGGTGAAGTTTTCGCGGTCGGTCTCGTGCAGGAGACGCAGGACATCATCGCCTGTACACGGGTGATTCTGTAGCCCCACAATGATGCCCTTTTCGGCGGCAAGGTCGCAGGCTTCCTGAAAACAGCGAATTTCACTTTCTTGCGCTTCGACGCTCTCAGGCCGCTCGCCGCAGAACACGCGAATCATCGGAGCACCGAGGAAGACAGCCATATCTAGGTCTTCTTTGATTTGCTCAATTTTTTCGCGTAACTCCGATTCTGTGCCCACAAAATGCCCGACAGTCGCGAGGTAGCCGATGGGTAGCCCATATTTCAGGCATTTTATTTTGAGCTTGCGGAGGTAGTTGAGTTCCCTAGAGCGGAACCCTACGTCCGCACGAAAATCGACGATATCGAGTCTCAACTCATAAGCAAGGTCAATGAAGCTGTCAACATCTACGAGTGTTGTTGGGTCGTCCTTGCCAAACATTGAACCATAAATTCCGAGTTTAATCATAATGGCCTCATATTATTCAGAAAAAAGTTTCGCAAGTTGTGCGATACCCACATCCAAGCCGATGATTCGGATCAGATTGTGGAAACGCATCTATTTTATAACAGGTTTGATAACAGATCAAGTAAGAACTTTATAACCCAAGTTGCTTAAATAAAACGCAAAGATGCAAAGGTGCAAAGAAGAACAGCAGGATACGCAATGAATTGCGCTACTACGAACCGAATGGGTAGCAACTGACGCAATCCTTTTTTGCCCTTGACTTTTTCTTTCATACCTAATACAATTCTAAGAGCTTGTTTGAAAAGTCACCACTACGTGTTGATGAATTCAAAGAAAGGAGCGTGGTTTCTTTCCTGCCCTAAAGGGTTGGGATTGCTACCGCGAAGAATTTTTGATGAACCGTGCAGCCCGTTTTATGTTTCACGCTTCACGCAATAGGTGGATTTGTTGCCTTGTCTTCTTTTTGTTGATGAGCGCGTCTGCTTTTGGAACAATTGAGATTGAATCCATTCAATTCGGGTTCGCGAGCCCTGACAAACAGGACGGATACTACAAACGGAACCGATGGGTACCACTACACGTTTTGGCTGTCAGTCGGGATGAGCCCGAGATATTTACTGGGGAGATTCTGGTTGAAGTCAACGATGTTTTGTCGGGGCGGCGCATTCAAACCTACTCCACGCGGCTCGTCTTGATGCCAACGGATCGGCAACGTCCTGTCCTCTATATTTTCCAGCCGAATACTCCCATAAAATTGAGTCTGAAACTGATTCATCAGGATGGGCACGTTCAAATTAGCAGGGAACTCATCCCGCAACTGCCTAAGCAGGCGAGAGATTTACTACTCCTCGCATTAACACCGGGGCGCGGGGTGTTGAGTCGATGGGATGGCGAACCGATTGATGAAAAAGGAGAAGGGCATACGTTCGTTACTTTTCTGGGAGGGCAGAAATATCTACCGACGCATTGGAAGGGATACGATGCGGTTGATCTCTTTGTAATTCGCGGTGTTGCGTTGACGGAGCGTTACATTTATCGGAGGCAACAGACCGCCCTCCTAGATTGGATTCATGAAGGCGGAACGTTGATTGTATCTGGCGGAAGCGACTTGCGGTATCTTCGTAACAGTTTTTTGGAGCCGTTTTTGCCTATAACGCTTGGTGAACTGAAGACTGTTGCTGAACTTCCCAATGCAATGCGTCGGTTCGGATTTAAGGTGGATTCCGCGTTTAATGTTATTGATTTCACACGCCGAGGCAGTAGTCGTATACTAATCGGTGATGCGGATGTGGTTTATATCGCCAATCGTGTATTCGGCAATGGTCAGATTATCTGTATGGCGTTTGACTACAACGCGCATCCGTTTGCTCAATCGCCGGGACACGACAAATTCTGGGCGTGGATGCTTAAAACAGTCGGTAGGTCGCCGCGCCGTCTTGAGGCACTCTACGACCGGTCCCGCAAGCATCACGAAAAGATTCAAGCGTTGTTAAGTTCCGTGTCATCAACCCGTGCGCCCCTAATTCGGGGATTGGCGATTTTCCTGTTGCTGTATCTGCTGAGTTTCGGGGGATTTACCGTATGGGCGGGGAGGCGGCAAGACCGCTTGGGGAAATACTGGATTGCCGGATTCCTGCTCACCCTGTTTTTCTCCTGCGTCGTCATTCTTTCGCGGTATTTCGTGCCGAGTTCCGTATCAATGAATCGTCTTTCGGTCTGCTCTGTCTATCCCGAACGGGGACGCGCACACTTGCAGAGCTATCTCGGAATGATTTCATCCGCGCACACTCGAACCTCGATTCGGTTTAATAGTGGAACATTTATCAAGCCTTTGATACCTAAAGAGAGCTTGCCGTTGCATCTCGTTGAGTCCAAAGAAACACGCCTGCGTCAGGCGACCTTGGATGCGTGGTTTACGAGCACTTACGTTGTTGAATCCTTCGCTGACTTTCCTGACAAAGCCCCTGAATATGAGGAAGATGCGGGCGAAAAGTGGATTAGACACCATCTCCCGAATGCTCTCGAAAACGCATGGTTCATTGATGGTGACGGATACGCATACCTAGGAGCAGTTCAGCCGAATGACCGTGTTAAGATAAAAGAGCGTTCCACTACGTCGAAAATGCCCCCATTCTCTCAAGAACTATCTGGAACGCGACAGAAATTCGCTCAAATACTCTCGGGTGAAGTTGTCCTGCGGTATCTTGTTCGGGAGGACGTACCAAAGCTGGTTGGCTGGGTGCGGCAATCGTTGTTGCCGATGGAATTGAATCATCTTGTGAATGCAGATGATGAGACGTTTATGATATTATATCTGGCGAAGACAGTTGAAAAGAGGTAGCAGATGGATGTTTTATGTGTCGGAATTTTTGTCGTGGATGTCATTGGCCGCCCGATCGATAGTTTCCCGGAGAAAGGGAAATTAATATTGTTTGATGAGCTCGAAATGCACACAGGCGGTTGCGCGAATAACACTGCGACAGCACTGGCGCTGCTCGGCATTTCCGCTGGTGGGATGGGCAAAATCGGTCAAGACGGATTTGGCGATTTTATCCTGCAGACCTTGGACGAGAATGGGGTCAATACAGAAGGGATGATCCGCGATTCAACGGCTAACACCTCTTTCACATTTGTTAGCGTTGCCTCTGATGGGGAACGAACGTTTTGCCATTATATGGGCGCGAACGCCGCACTTTCGGAAGCCGATCTCGATCTGGAACTCATCAAGAGGTGCAAAATTCTGCATGTCGCAGGTTCTTTTGTGATGCCAAATTTTGACGGTCAACCGACGGCAAATATTCTACGCACGGCCAAAGATATGGGCGTGACGACATCGTTGGACACGGTATGGGATGCGTCGGGGAATTGGTTGGCGACCTTGGAGCCGTGCTTGGCTTACGTTGACATTTTTCTGCCGAGCATTGAGGAAGCAGAGCAGTTGACTGGTCGCAAATCTCCGCCCGAAATCGCCGAGTTCTTACTCGACTACGGGATTCAAACAGTTGGATTGAAGATGGGTGAAGCGGGAAGTTACGTCCGAACCAAAGATCAGGAACTCTATGTGCCGGCGTATAAGGTGAAGCCTGTTGATGCGACGGGGGCGGGAGATGCCTACGTCGCTGGATTCCTCGCAGGGAAGGTCATGGGCTGGGATGTGAACCGATCAGCTGAACTCGCTTCGGCGGCGGGCGCAGCATGTGTAACAGCAATGGGAACAACAGCGGGGATTCAGAATCTGGATGAGACGTTGAAGTTGATCCGGTAAGGGTGGGCATCTTTGACTCGGCGCGCCCCGCTCGGCTTGGATAGCCATATCCAAGCCCTTTGGTCTGTGTGCCGTGGATTTGTCAATCCACTGCGAGTGCGCTCTTGCTCGGCTTGGATAGTCATATCCAAGCCCACTGCGAGCGTGTCAAATTAGAACACCGAGCGATAGCCGTATCATGTGGAGGTTATCAATGACAGGAGTAGACACCGAAATCATCGCAACGACTGAAAAGATCTTGTCGGAAGTGTTCGGAGGCGAGGTACGGGTTGAGGTCAAAGAGCGTCTTGGTAGCGGTAGTCGCTCGAATGTGCTTCGGTGCCGCGTGAGAACAAGTCCCGAAGATGCACCGATGAGCGTTGTCGTCAAGCAGGTACTCGCACACGATGACGACGTGTATGACCCTGACTCGCTGGAAGGCCCTGCGGTTCGGCTCTTTAACGATTGGGCGGGAGTGCAGTTTCTGAGCGATGTCACCGATGGTACTTCTCTAACCCCCCGTTTTTACGGAGGTGACAGCGAGAGAGGGCTGGTCGTTATCGAAGACTTGGGCGACGGAGAGCGTCTTGATGAGCTGTTGCTCGGAGACGCACCGACTGATGCAGAGGTCGGGTTAATCGAGTTCGCAACGGTGTTGGGGCGGATGCATGCGCTCACAGTCGGTAAGCGAGCGGAGTATGAGCGCGTCCGAAATGGGCTTGGACCGAGATGGCAGAGTCCTTCAACGGCGGAAGGGCTCCTCATCGGGCTCGCGCAAGCCTGCAATGCTGTGGGCGTGGCACTTCGTCGGGAGGTCGCGGATGAAATGGAAGCGGTTGCTGCGCTTGTGGCGAACCCGGGGCCGTTCGATGTCTATACGCACGGTGCTCTCTGCCCGGATAATAGCCGATTCGTCGGGGGGGAACTGCGGCTACTCAACTTTGAGTTCGGCGATTTTCGACACGCGCTCAGAGATGGTGTCTACGGACGCATTTATTTCCCGACGTGTTGGTGTGTCAATAGGATTCCCGCCGCTGTCATGCGCGAAATGGAGAACGCTTACCGCGCGGAGCTGGTAAAGGGGTGTCCTGAAGCAACAGATGATACGCTCTTCTATCGGGCGATTGTTGAGGCGTGTACGCATTGGGTTATCGGTATGTTTTACTCCCTAACGCATGGCCTGCTCGAGGAGCGCGACGAATCGGGCATCTCGACGGTTCAACAACGCCTTCTGCTCCGGCTCGATGTGTTGGTGAAGGCGACAGAGGAATTCTCGTACTTACCAGCCATCGGTGCGACGGTACGGGATATATTGGCGAAACTACGGGCGACTTGGACAGATGGGGAGGAGATGCCGTATTATCCCGCTTTTCGCTAACCAGAATCGAGGCAGTAAATTTAAAAACGGGGCAGAAACCGAGTTTTTTGCGTCGCGTTCGTCGCGCCACCCGTAGGGTCGGAAAAACTCGGTTTCTCTGGAATAGATAGCAACTTAGGTTTATAATACGGAACACTATTATTTGTATTTTGGAGGTAAGTTATGAGAGCTAACAAATTTCGAGAGTTACTTAACACGGGGAAACCGACCGTTGGTACCCATAT
Organism: Candidatus Poribacteria bacterium; assembly: GCA_965198165.1. Lineage (GTDB taxonomy): Bacteria > Poribacteria > WGA-4E > WGA-4E > PCPOR2b > CBDAOT01. The sequence goes on from OZ240244.1 coordinate 4,919,991, forward strand.
TCACACAACGTGGCCGTCCATCGTTGAAGCGATTGGACATACTGGAGCGTACGACTATGTTGAATTCGTCGGCGAATACGGTCCATTCGACCTGTATGCCCTTGACGACCTTTCCCGGGCGGCTGAGCTTCACGACATGTCCATGATGATCAAAGTCGATCAGGAGCCGCGCGGTTTCATCGCCCAACGCGCGATCGGGTCGGGGTTCCAGAGCGTTCTGTTCGCCGATTGCCAGTCGGTTGAAGATGTGCGCGAGTGCGTGAAAATTGCGCGTCCCGATACCCCGGAAGATGGTGGTTCCTATGGGGTTGCCACTCGCCGTTTTTCATACATGGGATACGGTGGTACGCCCGCATACGTCGAGGCACTTAGGGATATTGTTGTCTTGATTATGGTCGAGAAGAAAGGCACGGTCGATAATCTGGAGGAGGTCTTGTCGGTCGAAGGCGTTGATATGATTCAGTGGGGCGGTTCGGATTACTCGATGAGTATTGGCAAAGCGGGACAGAGCAGCTCAACGGAGATTAAGGAGACTGAGCGGAGGGTCTTTGAGACTGCGATAAAAATGGGTGTACCGCCGCGCGCAGAAATCGGTACCGCCGACCAAGCGAAATATTATCTTGACCTCGGGGTCCGAGACTTCTGCATCGGCACGGATATTTCGATTCTCTACAGTTGGTGGCGGCAACATGGCGATGAGTTGCGAAAAGCGATTGACGGGTAATTATCCTAAATGTAATGTAGGTCACAGAAGTGATTGGTCGGAAGTGGTATAATTTACTCTTCGATCGGAGGTTTCTCCGGAATTTGTAGGATTCATACTTGGAGCGAATTTAAGAGCCAGTTTGAAAAGTTATTGCTCGTGGCGAGAAAAGGAATCCCCGCCTAGAAAACAGGTTTTAAGACTTGAAATCACTGAAAAGTGTGAATTTAAGTTTGCAAATTGCTTAGGTGATGTTCTACAATAATGCCTCTCAGATTGATAACTGTCCGAGTATGGCAGTTCAATCTTTTTAAACAGACTAACGACGATGAGGTTTTTACCTCAAAAACGATTAAGGAGTATTTGTCATGTTGAAACGACAGTTTGCACTCATTGCAATTTTGATTGGATGCGTTGCCCTCATGGCCTGTGGTGACGCGGATGACGAAGAAGTAGAGGAAGAGGTCGGACTACCGTCAGATATTGCAAACTACACGTCCTGGACCAGTGTTGCGCTTGGCGCACCGCCTGCTGAAGCCACAAAGCCGACGGAGAGTGGGGGCGCACATGGAAAGGGAACCCGAACCGTCTATATTAACCCACAGGGTGTTGAAACCCTCAAAGATGCCAGCAAGGAAACCTTTCCGAACGGCACTACGATTGTCAAGGCGATTATGGATGATGCCAACACGTTCCTCTGGCGTGTCGCTGTGATGTGGAAGTTGGAGGATGCGAGCTACAGTGCTCACAACGGTTGGAAGTATGTCCAGTATCAACGGGAGACCGCGGATGCTGATTTACTGGCAGTCGCTGGTGACGGCACAGAAAAGGGGAGCGATGGCTGCCACGGCTGTCACTCCAAGGTAAATGATAAAGCTGTACCGGGGAAGGACAGTGTCTTTGTTCAACTCCTAGCAGCAGGGCTACCGGCAGACATTTCAGGATACACAGCCTGGACCAGTGTTGCGCTTGAGGGACCACCTGCAACGTTCACAAAACCGGAGGACAGTGGTGTTGCACACGGGAAGGGAACCCGAACCGTCTATATTAACTCACCGGGTGTCGAAGCCCTCAAAGACGCGGGCAAGAAAACCTTTTCAAACGGCACCACGATTGTCAAAGGGATTATGGATGACACCAACACGTTCCTCTGGCGTGTCGCTGTGATGTGGAAGTTGGAGGATGCGAGCTACAGTGCCCACAACGGTTGGAAGTATGTCCAGTATCAACGGGAGTCAGCGGATGCTGATTTCAGTGCCGCTGCTGGTGATGGCACCGCAAAAGGTAGCAACGGTTGCCACGGCTGCCACGCTAAGGTGAATGATGACGCTGTCGAAGGTAAGGATAGTGTTTTCGTTCAACTTCCTTGAACCTGCAACTGTATAAAGACTGTTGATTAGAAGAAGGTCTGTTGTGAGTTTTGCAGGCCTTCTTTTTTTTACTTGCTTAGGAGAATTCTAATGGCCTATCGTGCGATTATTATTGGAGCGGGTGGCAGAGGCAGACATTGGATACGGATGGCCGATGCCCACGAGAATTTTGAACCTGTAGCGATTGTAGACCCGGCAGATGCGGCGCATCAACAAGTTGCTGAAACGTTTCCGGGCCTTGAACTTCAAGTCTTTAAGAGCGTTGCGGAAGCCTCCGAGAACGTTGACGCAGATATCGCTATTATCGCAGCGATTTCGTGGTATCGACGGGAAAACTGCATTGATGCGTTGTCCGCGGGGTGGCATGTGCTGGCGGAGAAACCGTTCGCGTTGTCATTTGAGGATGCTGAGGCAATAGTGAATACGGGCAAGGAGAGGGGACTGGTCGTCTCGGCGGGACAGAATTACCGCTTTGGGCGAGAGGTCGGCACAATGCAACAGATGATTGCAAACGGTGACTTGGGAAAGGTGGGGCACGGCGTTTTCGTCCGTCATCGCAAGCGATACGGCGGGAACAGCTACCAGAAGGCGATGGCCCATAACTATCTCTGGGAGATGGGAGTTCATGACCTTGACCTGATTCGTTTCACGCTAAATCTAAAACCACTTCGTGTCACTGGATTCAGTTTTCTCCCGCCTTGGGGGGATTTCACAGGTGAAACAAGTGTCAGCGCGTTGTACGAATTTGAGGACGATGTTAAGGTGAGCTACTTCGGTGCTTGGGCATCGCATATCCCGGAATTTCATTGGCGGATTGATGGCAGCGGTGGGTCACTGCGGTATGGGAATGGGTTGGAGTTCGGCAAGCCGGAGCATAACGAATGGAGCAAGGTTGAATCATCTGCCGAATTTGGCGGAGATAATGCCCTACTCAACGAAGTGGTAGAAGCGATTGAGACCAACGGTCAGACCAGCACGAGCGGCGCGGACAATCTCTGGACAGTTGCCATGATGGACGCGGTTGTGCGGTCTACGGATGCGGGTGGTGAGCCGGTGTCGATTGTGGATATGGTTGGGAGCTGATCTCCGCAGGGTGGGAAAAGGATTTCCTACCCACGGGTTGAACGTTGCCTCAAGCGTTGCCTTTGCGACGGCGTGGGAACAGTGTCTCCAACAGACGTTCTACCGAACTGTTGACCATTGACGCGATGTGCAATTCATTCTGAAGATATGCCTCGTATGGTGTGGTCACGCCTAAGATAAACTGGGTGAGTGTATCATTGTCGGTTGAAAGGCGGATTCCAGTATCTTCTGGGACTTCCGCGGATGCACGAATTTCGCCATCTTTGATGGTAATACTTGCTTGGTGTTCTGGGGTTTTAATACATATTGTCCCCTGCCAGTCTTTGTAAGCGTTGCTCTTGTTGAGTCGCTTGGAAAGCAGTGGGGCAAGTTCGTTAAGTAGCATTGGCAGGTTGATGATTTTAAACATCCACACCCAGTCTGTCTCCTCGGAACTGTATCCAAAATTGTTGAATAGCCTTCGGACGTAGGCTTTTTCCATCTCTCCTTCCGGGTACCAACTTATCTTTTTGTATTCACGTTTAACCAGGTCGTTGTGCAGTGTGCAGAGCAGTGCGGCACCGACTGCCTCAAGGAAACCCTCCGGATGTTCGGAACCTTCGGAAGGTTGGGGGTTAAGACAGAATCCGATGATTGAGACGCTCTTTTCCTTATCATCGCATTGCACCTGCACATATCCGAGCATCTCCCCATCTTTCTCGGCAAGCTTAATCAGTCGGGTTTCCGACGTTCTCCGCCTTCTGGCGCGTCTCGGTCTGCGTTCCACTTGGTCTGCATAGAATGCGTTCAGTACCGTTGCCATCGCAACTTCATCTCCCGGTGTGTAGGGATGGACGACCAGCCCTTCAACCACTTTCGTCTCTTCGTGCCGCAATGTTTTGGTCAACGTTTGCTCCAACAGTCCATCAACGAAACCGAAACTCCTGTACATTGGATGCGCGGGGTTGCGTGTGCGGGTGTAGAGAGAAACGCAAGAATATTGACGGACGAATTGGTGAGACATTGTCTTGCCGAATGCCCACCGCGACAGCCCCTTCCGACGAAATTTGTCCTCAGTATGCACCCAACTCATGTAGATGCCGGGGACGTGCGTGTTATAGGGGAAGTGGTGTGTTTGGAGCATTGAGTTGCAAGTGGCTACACGGTGACCTGCGATGGTTGGCACGAATTGTAATTCACCGTTGTGTTTGCAATCCATCGTTACAACCGCCGCACCATTTTCGTCCGTGAGCCCTTTGTAGGAGAACCTTTCGGCGGCTTCGTGCCCAATCTTTTCAAGCAGGTATCCCGCTTCGAGTTGGTATCTATAATCTTGGTGCGGGGCAATCTCAACGAGCCGTTCTATGATATCTCCCCCCTGACCATTGCGAACCAACGCCAGTATTGCGATCGCTACGAGCCCATCATCCTCAGTGTCACCCGTCAACGCTTCCAGGGCCTTCATCGCCCGATGGTCGCAGGTTGTGACAAGTTTTGTCGCGGCAATTAGGCGTTCGTATCTGTCCTCTGCCTCCAGTTTGGCGACCAACGCCGAATCCTCTTGCTTATCTTCGTCAGTAATTGCGAGTATGCTGGTGATTGCATCGGTTCTGTCGCTTGTGTCTGCAGCTGTGTCACGAATCATTGCGTTCAGGCGTTCACGGACGCTCGCGGCAAATTCGTCGCTCTCATTCGGGAGCAATGGGAGCGGGTGGACGGTTGTGCGGATGGCTTCAAACCACGGGAACAGGTCTTTATCTACCGTCAGACTCAGGTAGTAGACAAGCCTATCCAACCGTGAGAAGGTGGAATGTGGGATATTTTTTCCGATGTCGTGTCCCTTTTCAGACACCGTCTGGGTCAGTCGGACAAACAACTCGTCACCATATTTCTCGGTCAACGCCTTCAGTATCCATATTGACTGGAGAGATTGTTCCTTGATGCCCATCGCCTTTCTAGTTCGCTCGATTTCACGAAATTGTCGGTCAACTTGGCTGGTCATCGTTGCCACTTCCGCCCCAAATCCGAGCTGTTTCATCGCCCAGATACCGAACAAAAACTGAAATCCGTCAAACCGTTCTGCCTCACTGATGACGCTGTGCGCCTTTCCAAAGGGCGTTCTGTGTTCGAGCAACCCGCACACCTCAACACCGAGTGAATAGGCGAGTCTGGCATCGCTGACACAAGCCCCGATTGTCATTACCGAATCGCTCCAATCGAATCCGTAATCGTGAACACACGACGGAATTAGATCGATTTTCCATTCAATTTTCTCGCCTTTGGGAAATTTTGCGAGCATCTCGTCCGTCAGTTTTTTGGCAAACTCCAGACAGGTATTAACACGGTCTGCGACGAAGTTGGTATAGAAAATTTTGATTTTCCCTTCCTCTTTGACCTGCTCCTCAACAGGAATTTCATCGGGAATCGTCTCATCACCCGTGACCAAAGAGGTGTGATTAATTCCCAACCAATCAATGAATTGACCAGCTACTGAATGATTCTCCTTTTGAAAGAGTTGGTGATTAATCAGCAACACCCGTCCTGTTCCAAAATGGAGACATCCCCCGACCGGTTCTCTCGTCTCGCTGTGCTCGAGGAAAACTTCAGCATCTTTGGGGATATCGAGGATGCCGCAATGCGTGATGGCTAGGTCATCAATGCTCAATCCGGCGACGATTTCGTGGTCGGTGAAGCGTAGACTCTGCTTTGTGTAGCCGCGCAATGGATTCACGTCGGTATCCATTGCGCCCGCCCCTTCAGCTAATGTGAGAAACCGCGCCCCGAACAGAGCTGCGATTTTGTTAATCCCCAATTCAGTGATTGGTGCCCGGACATCTCGCTCGAACTGGCTTGTGCTGGCGGCTAGGAGCAGTCCACCCCCGTTTTCGACAAACTCGCGGATGAGTTTGAGTTCTTCATCGGTGTATTTGAGTGCGGTGCTGTTGCAAATCGCCAGCACGTCGTAATTTTTCAGTACCGCCTCGCAAAGATAATCCCGGTTGTCGGTTGTCTGATAAATGTCGTCAGGCTCGATTTGTATCAATCCATTTGAGTGGCCGGTGTCGCGTGAAGCATCAACTAAAATCTGAATTCGTTCTTTGGTCATCTGTTTCCTTTCAGCAGTCTTATTCACAATAACACAGTTTCGGATGCACTTTTTGCGCGTTTTGCGGGAAAATGTAGAGAGATGTCAGCGGTTCTACTTCGCTGTGCATACCACCTAGTGTGTTGGCATCATTCAATGTCCTGATTCGGGACGATGGTGGCTTTAACACACTTCATCGTCATCGCGCTCTGCGTTGCGTCGATGACACCCGCTTGGGTGAAAGGAAATTCGCTCTGCATCTTATGCCACGGATAGCGATTTGTCGCCCGGTCAAGCATGTCAATAGCCAAAGGGATGTCGTTGGCAGTGAACGCCCAACTTCCCAGAAGGTTGATGTCCTTCGTACAGATACGGTGCCAGTTGGTCTCAATACTACCAGCATCGGTAAATTGCCCCATCTCAACGTATGTTCCGCCGTCACGAAGCATCTCAATTCCTTCAGGACCCGCTTCAGGGTGCCCACTGCACTCAACGACCACATCCGCACCAAAACCGCCGACGGTCTGGCGGACGGCATTGATGCGCTCTTCTGCTGTCGTGTGGGTCTCAATGGAGACTGTTACGTCCGCCCCAAACTCGCGGCACAGTTCCAGCCGTGGCACTTCAGGTGCGCCGACGACCACGACACGACCTGCTCCCATCTCCTGCGCCGCAACGAGTGCCAATAGGCCAATGGGCCCCGACCCTTGAATCACGACCGTATCACCGACCCGATAGCCTCCGACCGATATGGCCCGGTTCAAGCCACGAATACAGGATGTCAACGGTTCGGAAAGCGACCCGAGCATCAGGGACATGCTGTCGGGCAGGCGGTAAATTTTAGTCGCTGGCAACATGTCTAGGTCTACATAGACCATCTCAGCCCAGCCACCCCAGAGGTGGGGTGGCTTTTCAAAGGGCAGATATCGACCGTAGTACGTTGGATTGAGACAGCGATTGGCGTTGTTCGGGTAGTGTACGCAGTAGTAACATTCCCCGCACGGCATCAAGGGTGGCAACATGACTTTGCAACCGACTGTCAGTGGTTTGCCCATAAAGTCAACTTCTAAGGCAGGGCCCTTCTCGACAATAGTACCGGCCAATTCATGACCGAGCGTAAGCGGCCAGGGCAAAGGCTTGGGCCAATGTCCCTTGAGGATATGCAGGTCGGTTCCGCATACACCACATGCCCTAATCTGGATGATTGCGGCTTTGTCGGGCACCTTCGGCCAAGGCACCGTCTTAATCTGGGGCTTGGTAAAGGGCCCATCATACGTTGCGACACGGACTGTCTGCATACAAAACCTCCTGTGCTAACACGAAGTGATTGGGAAAAGGTGAAAGGGGCTATTGGGAGTAGGAACTCCCTCCTACAGGTTTATTCGTTAAACGTGTTAAAGATTCGTGAGTACGTCTTGGAGTGTTTCAGCAATCGTATCCGCTTCTTCGACGGTTGTGGTGAGTGGGGGCGCGAGGAATACGATATTTTCGGGTTCGTCCAGCGCATGACCAATTTTCCCGATGAGAATCCCTTTTGCTTTCATCGCACCGACGATGCTGTTCGTTGTCGCCGTGTCAAGGTTTGATTTGTCGTCTTGGACGAGTTCAACACCAATCATCAAGCCTTTCCCCCGAACCTCTCCAACAATCGGTAGTGCCTCCAGTTCTTTCAGTTTTTCGAGGAGATGGTTGCCGATGTGCTCGGCATTTTCCCACAGCCGTTCTTCTGTGAGAATCTTCAAGTTTGCCAGACCGGCGGCGCAGGTGACGGGGTGGCCACCGTAGGTGCAGACCTGCTCAAACTCCCGTTTCTCATCCGGTGCTCCGAGAAAAGCATCAAAGACCGCATCGGTTGTGACGCACGCGCCGAGCGGTAGATAGCCGCTCGTCAACCCCTTCGCAAGGGTGATAATGTCGGGTTCGATGCCCCAATGTTCACAGGCGAAGGGTTTCCCTGTCCTGCCAAAGCCGGTGATGACCTCATCAATAATCATTAGTAGCCCGTACTTGTCACAGAGCTCTCTCAGTTTTGGGAAATAGTCGTCTGGCGGGATAAGCACCCCCCCGCCACCGATAATCGGTTCGGCGATAACCGCGCAGACCGTTTCTGCGCCTTCCCACTGGATAACCCGCTCGATTTCATCGGCGCAAACGGTGTTGCATTCCGGTTGACTTAATCCGAAGGGGCATCGGTAGCAATAGGGCGGGTGGACGTGTGGGAACCCGGGTACTAGCGGTTCAAACGCCTTTCGACGGCGGGCCTGCCCGGTTGCCGACATCGCGCCATACGTGAAACCGTGGTAGCCTCGATAACGACTGATGATTTTGTAGCGGTCTTGCCCCGGAAACTTCTGCCGACCGTACTGTCGCGCAATTTTGATAGCGGTTTCGTTTGCCTCTGAACCGCTGTTGCAGAAATAGACATGTTTCAGGTCGCCGGGTAGCAATTCAGCCAGCTGCGCCGCGAGCAATGTCGCTGGGGGATTAATCTGTGAATGGGGGTAGTAGGGCAACTGCTGAATTTGCTGATAAACTGCGTCCGCAATCTCTTGCCGCCCGTATCCGACGTTGACATTCCAGAGCCCCGAATAGGCATCGAGGTATTGGTTGCCATCCGTGTCGGTGATGGTGCTGCCGTTCGCGGTTTTGAATACGACTAGATCTGTCCCATCCAAAAGCTGATGTTGAAAGAGCGGGTGCCAGACATGCTCCCGATCGATTTCCCGGTAGTCTTTTGAAGAGAGTTCATTCTGTGGATTCGCCATGTGGTTGTCCTTTCTGAAATGGATGTGTGGGATAAATTCCTAAATTGTGTTGAAAATGTGACGCAAATAGTATACCATAGGGTGAAAGTTTTTTCCAATAGTTGAAGTCTCTGTAAAAGTGTTAAAATCCGAGGACAATAAAAATGAAAACGTCAATAGTAAACCCTACCACAACACTACGAGTCGTCTTGACGATATTGGCAGTGGTTACGCTGTTCGGTTTGGCTTGGCAGAGCGTTAATGCACAACAACTCGGTACGGGCGGTAGTCGAAGGACAGGGGTTTGGAAGACCTACAGATATGTTGATGGATTGGCAGACAACACGGTCACTGCTATCCTAGAAGCGAAAGATGGCGCGATATGGTTCGGGACGTTTGGCGGGGTGAGCCGGTTTGATGGAAAAAATTGGCGCACGTATACAGTGCGACATGGGTTGGCGGATAATACAATCCACGCGCTCCTGCAAGACCGTACCGGTGCGATTTGGGCGGCGACCCATAACGGCGTGAGCCGGTTGGATGGCGAAGAGTGGCATAGCTATACGAAAGCTGATGGACTAATAGATGACGATGTAAATACCCTCATTGAAGACCGATCTGGGGTAATCTGGGCTGGGACCTGGGAGGGAATCAGTCGGTTTGACGGGAAGACGTGGCGCATCTTTGACCAACCGAAAGTACATCGGAGAATAAGAGCAGTGACTGCCATTATGGAAGACCAATCCGGCGCAGTCTGGGTTGGGGGATTGGGGGGTGTGCATCGGTATGAGCGTGTAGAAGGAGAGAATTATGCGCGCACGAAGCATATCCCAATACCGCGGGTAACTGCCATCATGCAGGATGCAGAGGGTGCAATCTGGGTCGGGTCAATAGGACGGGGAGTGGCCCAGTTTGATGGGGAGAGTGGGACACTCTATACAGAACAGGGGATCTCACCTATCCGTGGAAGCAGAGACAATCCCTCCGACCAATCTGTCCGGCCGAATCGAACGGGAGCGAATCCACAATCCGGGCGTTCCGAGCGTAGGAGGCGTTTCCGTGGTCGTAGGCAACTTTTCGGGTGGCAGGAAGCGCCCGAGGTAGCCGCAACGCAAACCCAGAATTCGGAATCAACCGATGCGTTGGCAGATAACACCGTTCTGGCTCTTCTGCAAGACGATGCGGGTGAACTGTGGTTTGGTACGGAAGATGGCGGTGTCTCTTGGTACGATGGAAGTCAGTGGCAGGCTTATACCACAGCGGATGGACTCGGCAGCAACACGATTTACGCGATTCTGCAAGACAAAGAAGGTGCTATCTGGTTCGGTACGTTAGGGGGTGGGGTTAGTCGGTTGGATAGGAGTAGTTGGATCGCTTATACACAGCGTGAGGGGTTATCGAGCAACAAGGTGAGTCGTATCTTGCAAGATGAGCAGGGGCACATGTGGTTCGGTACGCTAGGGGGTAGCATCAGTCGATATGACGGAGAAAATTGGCAGACCTACACATCCCGAAATCCGTTAGAATTTAATCCTGTCAGTGTGATTTTCGGCGATAAAGCCGGTGCGATGTGGGTTGGAAGGCATCGGGGGGGAGTCAGCCGTTTTGATGGGCAGGAGTGGAAAATCTATTCGAGACGGTACGGATTCGGGGTAAACGGTGTGAGTGACATTTTTCAAGACCGAGAAGGCGCGATGTGGTTCGCCACAGGAAGTCCAATGCAACCCGGTGATGGTGTGAAGTGGTTTGATGGAGAGAATTGGAAGACGTTCACCCAGGAGGACGGATTAGCCAGCAACACCGTGTCATCTATTTTTCAAGACCGTGAAGGCGCGATATGGTTTGGAACGGGGAATCAGTCGGAAAGGGGGCGCGGTGTGAGTCGGTACCATGGGGAGCGTTGGGAAACCTACACCCAAGCTGGCTACACGGTGTTATCTGTCTTTGAAGACCGTGAAGGTGCGATGTGGTTTGGAACTGATGGGAACGGTGTAAGTTGGTACGATGGAGCGGGTTGGGCGCGGTACACCACACAGGATGGATTGGGAAGCAATCATGTTTCGGACATCCTCCAGGACACCGAGGGGGTGATGTGGTTTGGAACCACCAACGGGGGGCTGAGCCGATATGATGGCAGGACTTTCCAGACGATTGATTCGCGAGATGGGCTTGTGAATGATACGGTGACGTGTCTCTACATCGACAGAAGTGGAAGTGTCTGGTTTGGAACACTTGGCGGTGGGGCTATTCGGTTCATGCATCCGAAGAAAGTGCAACCCCCCGTCGCGATTACGAGGGTTGAAGCTGATGGTCAATCGTACAAACCGGATAAGCCGATTAAGTTGTCTGCCAATGTTAAACAGGTGGTATTCAGATTCCATGCAACCAGTTTCAGGACTCGCCCCGGGGGGATGCGTTATACTTATCAGCTCATTGGACACGATGCCGATTGGCAAACGCCTACTGAAAGGGAAGAGAAGGATTATCTCAATCTGGAACCGGGGGACTATACCTTCCAAGTTCAGGCAATTGACCGTGACCTAAACTACTCCGATTTCGCATCCGTCCGAATCACTGTGCCGATTGCATTCTACAAAACGGCGGGTTTTCTCGTGCCGGTTGGAAGCGTGGGTGTGCTGTTGTTGGGAACTCTGGTTGCTTTGACGACAGCTTTTATCAACCACCGCAGACGGATTTCGGAGTATCAGCAGGCGGTGCGACAAGAGCTACAAGATGCGCGGGACGTGCAAAAATCGTTGTTGCCGGAGCGTCCGCCAGAGATTGAGGAATTCGACATCGCTGGCATCTGCAAGCCTGCTACGGAGGTCGGTGGGGATTATTTTACCTATCTCTGGCTTGACGACCAAAACACGCAGTTCGGTATCGTTCTGATAGACGTTGCAGGACACGGCATGAAGGCGGCAGCAACGACATTTCTCGCCAACGGCATGTTGCAATCTGAGATTCAGCATGGACAGTCACCGGACAAAACGATGGAGAAGATGCACCACGCCTTAAAGGGAGTGCTTCCGAGAAGGACGTTTGTTGCGCTGTCGTTTGCACTGCTTGACCTTGAGGACAAAACTTTTACGCATTTCAACGCTGGCTTGCCGGAACCCATCTGTCTGCGCGATGGAAAGGTTGTTGACCTCGAATTTCACAACGGCGTACCGCTCGGCAGTCTGACAGCGTCCAAATATGTCGGGACTCGGTTTTCGCTACGCGCCGGGGATGTATTGCTGTTCTTTAGCGACGGGCTACCTGAGGCAAGAGATGCACAGGAGCAACTTTATGAGGAGACACGGATGGGCCCTCTGCTGGAATCACTTGCCGGTCAGAATTTGTCCGCACAGGCGTGGGTTGAAGCGATTCTCGCCGAGGTTGAAGAATTCACTCGTCCCGCTGAGCCGACGGACGATATGACACTCGTCGTGGCTCAGGTGCTCTGATTGGGGTCTTGGCGAGGTTGATGTGGTAACTTGATTTTTATGGGTAAAATTGATAAATCGTTGTATCCAAAACGATGCTGAGAATATTCCATAGACTGCCCATCATATAATCCCCGAGCACAAGCCCGAGGAAAAACGGAATCGCTTTCTGATGCGCTTTTAGCCCACCATACCGCAGGATAATCCACTTCAACGTGAAACTGATGATAATGACAGGCCAAAGGTCGGACATCTCACCGTTGGTAGACATAACGTATCCCAAAGGGTGTAGCGGCCACCAGAAGAAGCGGAGACGCATCAGAATTAGACAGCCTGTCATAAGCAACCCTCCGCCCATGAAGATGATGCCCGGCCAATCCGTTGCACCGGGATAGGAAATCCAGTTCTCCAGTTGCCGGAACGTGCCACTCCCGATTCGCCATGTGTTGAAATAGCCGGAGGCCGCGCCGTGTTTGTAGTAGAGATGCAACTGAATCCAGAACGTCGCGATAGCACCGAGGAGCGTTGCCCAGAGGATGGCAACGAGCATCCCGCCGTAGCGACTTCGCGTTTTTGACGCAAGCTGATATGCTTCAAGTTGATGGGGCATCAGATGTGCCCGAAATCCGTGATTAAAAGGGCGCAGTAGGGCAAAAGAGATGAGGTTTCCTTGACCGAGGCGTTGAGTTCCTAAGAGGTTGATTAAGGACATCACGGGCGATGTGTAGTGGAAATTATGCACAAAGATGCCCGCTTCTGCACGCATTCGGGTAATGACAATCGCTACCATCAGATAGATGGCGAGGAAAATGATTGCGATTCCGGTCGTCATTCCCATCTGGATGACAAAAAACGCCAGTAGAAGGAGTCCAATGCCTGCGCCCAAAATGGCGACGGGATAGGAGAGCGGTTCGTCCCTGGATTCGAGTGGCGTAGAATTGCGTCTCGTCATCGAGCCACCCTTTAGGGTCGGAAATTTAAGAAGTCTCCCTAAGTCTAGTCCGATATTCTTCAGATGCCCCCTGCCAACCCACGACAGATAAAGCATCATCCCGATAAACCCCCCGAACGACTGTTCACTCCGATAAGGGAAATCGGGAAGGAGGTGCCAGCCGACCATGTTTCCGAGGGCCGCTTGTCCCCTATAGATGCCATAAAATACAATCGTTGAGAACAGCAGGTCAATTGGCATTAGAAAACCGAGCCCGATGGCGAATGGATAGAACGCGACGATGATGGTGCCGAATGCGCGCAACGGCATGTCAGGGAATCTGTAGTGACGCCTTGTGATGGGGAGGGCGGGGAGTGTCGGAAAAAAGTGATGAAGCCCGTTCAGGAGGCTGATGCCCGCCGCAATTCCCAAACCGAGCCACATCGCCCGATTCCGAAAAAAATGTGACGTAACGTTGGTCATTTCAAAGGGGAGTTGGATGATTGGGTAGGTCAGACGTTCCCGCTCTGTCCACTGCTTCCGCACGAGCGCACTGACACAGAGCATCACAAAGGAGAGCAGTAGCATAAACCCTGTCCACCAGAGGACAGGCTCTAGCCATGCCGAGATGATATGCTGGCGATAGAACGCCGTATCTCCCTGATAATACCCTTCCAGAAGCCGCGGCTCTGACATCGTCAACCAACTAGGCAAGTCTTTTCCGAACAGGGCTTTCCAATCATTTTCGGGGGTTGCCAATCCGAATCCGTGTACGATTGTCCCCATCAACCGCTCCATAATATCGTGGGAGCAGAGGGTTGAGGCAATCGAAAGCATTACATAGAGCCCCATCAATTCGCCCTGCCCGAGCGGCATTTTCGGGTGGACGTACTTCAATCCGATGTTTAAGAGGATGAGGATGAGAATGAAAAAAAGCGCGTTGGAAAGTGGCACAACCCATGTGGGGGTTGTGTAGCGCACGACCTCTAGTTCAATCAACCAATAGCAGTTTAGCGGAATCAGGACGATGGACAGTAGTAGCGCACGGAGCGTCACGCCATCGGTCTGCTTCTCCGGTTTTTTCATATTTCGTATACCTAATGTACGCACGGCTGTGGGCCCTCTGCAGGAAGCCACTCTTGGAACATCTTACTGTCCGGTATTTCCGCAAGCCAGTTTTCCAATTCTGCGTTATTGACCACATCCTCGTAGGCGTAAGACACGCCACGATAGGTGAATTCGAGGCTCGCCTTTGCATTTAGCCGTTTGAGGATGTGTAAACGGTGCTTAAAACTCATCGGTGAGATGAGACCGGGGCGCATCTCGTGTTGCCGTTTTGGCTCTAGTTCAGACAGTCTCCTTTGGGTGTATCTGTCTATGTTCACACGGGTGACATGAATAAAAGGGTCATGCTTGCGGAGATAGAACCATTTCGGTATCACCATACTGTTCCACCGCGCAGTGTCAACGCGGAGATTGCTCAGCATTGCGAAACTGTAGCGATATTTCAGACCGAAATATGGAGACATGCCGTTGAGAAAGAATAACACAGCGAAACTCACTAAAGCAATTCTTATCGCTCTATTATGTGGGAACAGGGTGTCTATATTGAAACGGGGGGTGATAAGCGTTTTTAAGTTCGCCACGAGAGAGCGTAGAAGCGGGTGCCTGACCCAACTATACCGCTTCCAATCTGCTACAAGTATACAGAATACACAGAATATCAGACCGATTATTACCAGTTGATAAAGATGAAATTCAAACCAGGTTCTTTTCCCTGTGAACGTCTTAAAAGATATGACCGAAATAACTAGAGCGAAGGTCAGCAACCCGCTCCAATACCGTTTCAGTCCGCTGAGTATGCTTTCCCCATCTTCATGCCGAAAAAACGCACAGGCCATCATAAACATAAGCATTGTGAATAGCGTTGGACCAATATGCCCGATAAGACCGACAAAGATGGTCGCAAACAGAATGCCGAGCCTCGGGTACAGCAGAAGCAGGGTCGGAACTAAGGCCTCACCTAAAATCACCTGATCCGGCTTTGCGTTCAGCATGGTATCGGGAATGGGAAGTCTCCACCACAATTCTAACTCCTTGGCAAGCACGGATGCACACGAAACATCTGGGTTAAAGAAATCGGAGTTCAGCTTGTGTAGGACAGCGAAAAACATGGCAATGACGATGCTGAGCCGAAAGAAGGATATATGCGCGGTGTCAATCTCCGATTTGAGGGCGGTATCAAGTTCAAAGTGTTCCCGATTCTGTAGCCACCTGTGTAACAGACGAAGCAGGGTGAGGAATACGCCGATTGTTGGAAGTAGCATCAACAGGATGTACTCGTCGGCAACTTGACGGTCAACCACTTCCCGGTTCCACGGTATTAGAAAGATGGACGTGGATATTGATGTGAGCAGTAGCAGGATAAGTCTATGGCCGAATACCATCAGGAGCACACCGCAACCGAGCGTCAAATGGAATCCGATGGGAAATGACAGATATTTTTCGATGGTGTCGGTGTCGTGAAGCAGAAGGATGGCAAGCTGATAGAGGGTGAGTCCAAAAAATCGCCACAGGAAATCCGTTCTCCATCCACTGATACGGCTGAACAGAACCGACGATAGGTTGCGGGTCGCTAGGGTAACAACGGTTCGTCTGAGCATGATTTGCAAGTTGGTTTTTTATGGTGTAAAATTTATAGTGAAATCTAAAAATATGGTGACATTTACCGGTAGGCGCGCTTTGTAAGCGCGCTGGTCGCTGTGTATCAGTAATTATGGGCTTTACTATAAGAGACAAAGAGCGAATTGACGACTTGAGGCGGAGGAGACCCACACATGCGGAAATTGACACGATTGGTAATGCTTTACGGTCTGCTTGCTTTTCATGTTGGAGGATGTGCAGATAAATCTGATATTGCGGATGTCAAGCATCATGTTATTGAACGGCATTGGAATGGCAATCCGGCACTCATCGTATTGGTTGAAGATTGGGAGGTATCTGATGAGGTGCTGTTAAAGGCGCGAACGTTGGTTAAGATGTTTGACAACGGCTCTCTGCAACAGTTCACGCTGGCTAACGATTGGGAAGCGGACAATGGCTATCGGATTAAAGCTGTGCGTACAGTGGAGCGGTTTGAAACGGGCGGCCTGAAAAAATTCACTTTGGCCGAGAATTGGGAACATCCCGAGCGGCAGTATTGGATGAAAGCGGAAAATGAGGTGGCACTGTTTAAGGGCGGTTCTCCGCAAAGATTCACGTTGGCTAAGGATTGGGACGCATCCGAAGGCGTTTGGTTTAAGGGAGGTAGTGAGGTAGAATACTTTGAAAGCGGTACGCCGAAAAGACAGACGTTAGCGAAGGATTGGCAGGAACCGAATGGTGCGTGGATTAAAGCGGGTATTGAACTTGAGCTTTTTGAAAATGGTAGACCCAAACGATTCACGTTAGCGAAAAATTGGGACGCGTTTGGGGGTGGTATTTGGCTGAAAGCCGATACTGAGGTTGAGAACTATGAGAGCGGCGGGCCGAAGCGATTTACGGTGGCGAGAGATTGGCAAACGCCAAATGGTGCGTGGATTAAAGGCGGAATGGAGGTAGAATACTTCTCGAACACCGCGTTCAAGAGATTTACGCTGGCTAGGGATTGGGGTGTCTCAAACGGTGTGCGCTTAAAAGCGGGCACAGAGCTGGAATTGTTTGAAGATGGCGCGTTCAGGAAATTTGTTCTGGCAGAGGACTGGCAGATACCGAGTGGTGCTTGGCCGAAAGCGGGCACGGAGGTAGAACAGTTTGGAAACGGCAGGTTGAAAAAATTTACCCTCGCTAAAGATTGGACAGGGCCCGATGGAACACAGTTAAAGACAGGAACCGAAATACAACTCTTTGAGAGCGGCAAACCGGAACGGTATACTTCAGTTGGGGATTGGAGGTCGCGCAATGGGGCTCTGATTCAATCGGGAACAGAGATAGAGAAATTTGAAAATCAGAGTCTAAAACGATTTACACTGGCGAAAAATTGGCAGGCACCCAATGGCGCATGGCTTAAAGCGGGGAGCGAGATAGAAATATTTGAGGATGGTTCATTGAGGGCGTTCACGCTTGCAAGGGATTGGCAGACACCTGATGGACCTCAGTTGATGTCCGGAACTCGGGTTGTCAACTTCGCCAACGGGAGCCCCAAACGGTTTACGTTAGCAAAAGATTGGCAGGCACCTAATGGCGCACAGCTTAAAGCAAGCACGGCCATAGAGGCGTTTACAGATGGCGTATTCAAAACATTCACCCTCGCTCAGGATTGGCAAGCCCCCAATGGGGCATGGTTGAAGGCTGGTATTGAGGTGGAACAGTTTGAGAATGACATGCCTAAGAAGTACACCCTCGCACAAGATTGGGAAACCCCAGATGGCACTTGGCTTAAAGCAGGGACGAAAGTTGAATACTTCGCAAATGGAATACTTAAAAGGTATACCTTAGCCAGGGATTGGAGGGTATTTAAGGAATTGTGGTTGAAGGGGGGTACGGAGGTGGAGCAGTTTGAAAACAGTTCATTCAAACGGTTCACCTTAGCGAAGGCGTGGGAGACATCTGAGGGGATAATACCGAGCGGAGCTGAAGTTGAATTATTTGAAGATGGACGGGTTAAGGGGTATTGAAAATTGCAGGGGCTATCCATACAGACCATAGAAAATTCTTGACACAAGCAATCAATTAATGTATTATTATGGTGACGTGACAGAATCATAAGACGACGCACCGTATCCTTACAAAATGACCTACCCTCTTTGTCTAGCCTTCAGAAAAAATATGGCAGGAATCACAACCTGTTTATATGGTTGTGTGTCAATTGCCGTTTGTGACGAAAGGCAGCAATTGTAACATGGAGACCCAAGTCAAAACGGGGATTGTGAAAAATGTAACCTGCTCCCTTTTCTCTTTAATTGCCACCTATTTTGCACATTATTAAGAGCAAACACGTCCGGTTTCTTAAGGAGATTGGTTTTTGAAGATCGGGTTAATTGGAGTGTTAGCGTTGTCCTTTTGGGTGTGGTTTTGTGCATAAATCGGAGATTCAGAGCGTGAGGCTTAGATTCGTAATTGCGGACAGAGTAAAAAAATGATAATGGGAATGCTTAGACCTATGGAACTAGTGGGCATGTTATGGAGTCTGATTGTTATCGGTTTGGTTATCCCTATTGTATTTGTGCATATTAGTTTCGCGGTGCTGGTATTTCGGAACGCTACAAGCTTACTGCCTCCTCGCAAGCTGATTTTCGTGGGCCCAACCGTTTGGTTTTTCGCAACACTCATTGGCGGGGTGCTTGTGGCGGCTATCTACTGGGTCATGCACCACTCGCGTCTGAATCAATCTGTCCCTGTAACGCGACGAGAAAATTAAAATAATGATGCCTGACCGTGGGCATCTCAATCGAAATTGTAAAAAAGGTTGCATATTTCAATGGTATGCTTTTGATGCCCCTTCAAGAGTGTGGAAGACCTACGCAAACCGAGCACATTTTGGAGAATCGACCTACATATTAACAAGGAGAAAGGATGACAAATTACGGCTATCCGGAAAAGTATGGTCTTTACGACCCGGTAAATGAGCATGACAGTTGTGGTGTAGGATTTATCGCCCACATTAAAGGAGAACGTTCCCATCAAATCATTATTGATGCCGAAGAGATTTTGTGTCACATGGATCACCGGGGGGCACGAGGTGCCGAGGTCAATACTGGCGACGGTGCTGGGATGCTCACCGCACTGCCACATCAATTCCTACGGCGGGTTGCGGCGGAGGATTTGAAGGTAGACCTGCCGGCCCCCGGGCAATTTGCCGCAGGGTTGGTTTTCCTCCCCACCAATGCGGAAGAACGGCAGTTTTGCAAAGACACTATTGAGAAAATCACCGTTGAACAGGGGCAGAAACTGGTTGGATGGCGGAAAGTGCCGGTGGATTCAAATGCCGCGAACATCGGTCCGTCGGCTCGTGCGGTTGAGCCAGTTATTGAGCAGGTGTTCATCGCCGCGGCTGACGGGCTGGGTGCCGAAGCGTTTGAACGCCAGCTCTACGTCATCCGTAAGCGGGCAAGCCATCAATTGCGTATCGACAGCGGCTTACAACAGGCGAAGCTGTTCTACGTTTGTAGTTTGTCGATGAAGGTCATCGTTTACAAGGGACAGATGTTTTCGAGTCAGTTAATGGCTTACTATCCTGATTTGACAGCACCCGATTTCGAGTCTCACCTAGCGATGGTTCACTCACGGTTTTCAACCAATACCTTCCCATCGTGGGACCGGGCGCATCCGAACCGCTTTATGTGCCACAATGGCGAGATTAACACGTTGCGTGGCAACACGAATTGGATGTATGCCCGACATGGCGTTATGCAGAGTGACTTGTTCGGAGATGACCTGCGTAAGCTATTCCCAATCATTGAGCCGGATTGTTCTGATTCTGGAAACTTTGATAACGCCTTGGAACTGCTACTGATGTCAGGACGTACGCTCCCCGAAGCGGTGATGATGATGATTCCTGAAGCGTGGGAGAATCATGAGTCCATCTCGCCGGAAAAGCGAGGTTTCTATGAATATCACTCCTGCCTACAGGAGCCGTGGGATGGTCCGGCATCAATTGCGTTCACCGATGGTCAGTATATCGGTGCGGTATTAGACCGGAACGGTTTGCGTCCAAGCCGTTACTACGTGACGCACGACGATTTCGTGATTATGGCGAGCGAAGTTGGTGTGCTTCCGGTGCCTCCAGAAAAGGTCAAAATTAAGGGACGCTTACAGCCTGGTCGCATGTTTCTTGTCGATTTTGAGCAGGGGCGATTGATTCCTGATGATGAGTTAAAATATGACATCGCCTCACGGAAGCCTTACCCGCAATGGTTGGAAAACCAGCGCATCCAATTGAGCGAACTCCCCGATGTGGAATCGCCAGAGCCTTATGAAACCGCCGAATTATTGACGCGGATGCAGGCCTTCGGCTACACGGTTGAAACTCTGCAATTTATGCTCAAAGGGATTGTGGAGTCCAAGAAAGACCCGGTCGGGTCAATGGGCAACGATGCGGCATTGGCGTGTTTGTCGGATAGTCCGCGCTTACTCTACGACTATTTCAAACAGTTGTTTGCACAGGTGACAAATCCGGCGATTGACTCCATCCGTGAAGAGATCATCATGACGCTACAGTGCTTCATCGGCCCCGAAGGGAATCCGTTGGAGACGACCGAGGCACAGTGCCACCGTCTGGCGGTTCCACAGCCGATTCTGACGAATGCGGAACTGGCGGCGATCAAGGAGATGGATTATCGCGGGTGGAAATCGAAAGTCATCGACATTACCTACGCTAAGACTGAAGGTGTAATGGGGTTAGAGCCTGCACTAAAACGCATCTGTGAGGAGGCCACCGCGGCGATTGAGGGCAGACATCAGATTATTGTCCTCTCCGATCGGAACGCAGGGGCTGACCGTGTGCCAATCAGCTCACTGCTTGCGACGGGTGCTGTGCATCATCATCTTGTCCGGACAGAGAGTCGGACACGCATCGGTATTGTTGTCGAGAGCGGTGAGGCTCGCGAGGTGCATCACTTCTGCTTGATTGTCGGATACGGTGCTGACGCGATTAACCCGTATATCGCTTTTGAGGCAATTTACCAGTTAAGTCGAGATGGCGCGTTTGAGAAGCCAATCTCCCCCGACCAGTTGCTTCAGTCGTACGTCACAGGCGTTTGCAAGGGGTTGTTGAAGGTGATGTCGAAAATGGGCATTTCTACCCTGGCGAGCTACAAAGGCGCGCAAGTTTTCGAGGCAGTCGGACTCAATAGCGACGTGATTGAGCAGTGCTTTGCGGGCACTATCAGCCAGATTGAAGGGGTTGGCTTTGATGTCCTTGCGATTGAAGCGTCGCGTCGGCACGAACTCGGTTATCCAACCCGTGAAACCGTGCGCCTGCCTGTTTTGCCGAATGACGGCCAAATCCATTGGCGAAGTGGGGGAGAACAGCACATCAACAATCCTGAGATGATTATGCACCTGCAAGCGGCTTCACGCACCAACAGTCGAGTTGCGTACGAGCAGTTTGCGGAGCTCATTAACGATTACAACCGGAATCGGTGTTCGTTGCGCGGTTTGCTGGTCTTCAAAAAGGGCAATCCGGTGCCACTGGAGGAGGTTGAACCCGCCAAGGAGATTGTCAAACGCTTCTGTACCGGTGCAATGAGTTTCGGCTCGATCTCTCGTGAAACGCACGAGACCCTCGCGATTGCGATGAACCGCATGGGGGGCAAGTCCAACACCGGTGAGGGCGGCGAGGATTACGAACGCTTTAAGACATTGCCCAACGGTGATAGCAAGCGTTCGGCTATCAAGCAGGTGGCTTCTGGTCGCTTCGGTGTCACGTCTTGGTATTTGACCAACGCTGACCAACTGCAAATCAAGATTGCTCAAGGTGCGAAGCCGGGCGAGGGGGGAGAGCTCCCCGGCCATAAGGTCAGCGAGGAGATTGCTGCAACGCGCCACACGACACCGGGGGTGGGGCTCATCAGTCCGCCACCGCACCACGACATCTACTCGATTGAAGACCTTGCACAGTTGATTCACGACCTGAAGAATGCGAACCCTTCGGCACGAATCAGTGTGAAATTGGTCGCTGAGTTTGGTGTCGGTACGATTGCGGCAGGCGTGGCTAAGGGACATGCAGACCACATCCTGATTTCCGGTCATGACGGTGGCACTGGGGCTTCACCGGTAACTTCGATTAAGCACGCGGGAACGCCGTGGGAATTGGGAATCGCTGAAACGCACCAGACGCTGGTGATGAACGACCTGCGGTCACGGGTCAGATTGGAGACGGATGGCAAGTTGTGTACGGGGCGTGATGTTGTGATTGCAACGATGTTAGGCGCAGAGGAATACGGGTTTGCTACGGCACCACTCATCTCGTTGGGGTGTATCATGATGCGGAAGTGCCATCTGAATACGTGCCCGGTTGGCGTTGCCACCCAAGACCCGGAACTTCGCAAGAAATTCACCGGCAAGCCTGAGCATGTGGTGAACTATTTCTTTATGGTCGCTGAAGATGCGCGGCAAATCATGGCAGAACTTGGCTTCCGCACAATTGATGAGATGATTGGTCGTGTGGACATGCTTGAGGTAGACAAAGCGATTGAGCACTGGAAGGCGAGCGATTTGGATTTGACACCGCTTCTGACACCTGTCAAAAAGCCGCATCTAGGCGTCGAAGTTTACTGCACAATCAAGCAAGACCATGGGCTAGACAAGGCTTTGGATAATGAACTCATCTCCCTGGCGAGACCGGCTTTAGAGCGCGCTGAAAATGTGAACATTAAGTTACCGGTGCAGAACATCAATCGGGTCGTTGGCACAATGCTCAGCCATGAAGTGTCGAAGGCATACGGTGTTGAAGGTCTGCCGGAAGACACAATTCACATCAAGCTCGATGGTTCTGCTGGTCAGAGTTTGGCGGCATGGTTGGTTTCCGGTGTCACCATTGAGCTGGAGGGCGATGCCAACGACTACACCGGCAAAGGATTGTCCGGCGGGAGGCTAATTGTGTATCCGCCGAAGAACTCCACCTTCACGCCCGAAGAAAACATCATCATCGGCAATGTGGCACTTTACGGGGCGATTGAAGGGCAGGCATTTTTCCGCGGTATGGCGGCCGAGCGATTTGCAGTCCGTAACTCCGGTGTCCACACGGTCATTGAGGGGATCGGCGACCACGGCTGTGAGTATATGACCGGCGGTCGAGCGATTATCCTCGGCCCGACAGGACGCAACTTCGCGGCGGGCATGTCCGGTGGCATCGCCTATGTCTGGGATGTTGATGGCAAATTTGCCACACGGTGTAACTTAGGCATGGTTGAACTGGAGCGAATCGAAACTGACGAGGAGAAATCCGAAGTGCGGCACCTCATTGAATTACACGCCCGCTATACAGGTTCAACTGTGGCGAAGCGGATTCTTGACGATTATGACCGGTATGTGCCGGATGAATTTGTGAAGGTTATGCCAACGGATTACAAGCGGGTACTTGAGCAGGAACAGCAACGAACTTCAAACGCGGAGTAAAACTGATATTATTATGGCTTAAGGAGGATGAGAACTATGGGCAAAGACACGGGATTTATAGAGTATAGTCAGCAGAAATCCCATGACCGTCTACCAGAGGAGCGTATTAAGGATTTTGACCTGTTTCATTTGACACTTGACGAGGAAGAGCGTCGTATTCAAGGGGCGCGTTGTATGGACTGCGGCATCCCGTTTTGCCAATCCGAGCACGGCTGTCCGATTGACAACCTGATTCCTGAATGGAACGACCTAGTGTACCGGGGGCTGTGGCGCGAGGCACTGGACAGACTCCACAATACCAACAATTTCCCAGAATTTACCGGGTTGACCTGTCCGGCCCCGTGCGAAGGCGCGTGTTGCCTGGGCATCATCGACCCACCTGTAACAATCAAAGACAATGAATACGCTATCGTTCACCGTGGTTTTGAGGAGGGTTGGATTAAACCGAGTCCACCGCAAAAACGGACCGGTAAAAGGATTGCCGTCATTGGGTCTGGACCGGCCGGTCTCGCTGCCGCTGACCAGCTAAACAAGGTTGGCCATAGTGTGACGGTATATGAACGTGCAGACCGCATCGGGGGACTACTGATGTACGGCATTCCGAACATGAAGCTGGATAAGCAGATTGTGCAACGCCGTATTAATCTGATGGCGGCTGAAGGTGTCGAGTTCATTACAAGTGCTCATGTGGGGGTTGACGTTGATATCAACGACCTGCGTGAAGACTGCGACGCGATTTTACTCGCTTGCGGTTCGACCCACCCGCGCGATTTGCGTGTTCCCGGCCGTGAGCTAAACGGGGTTCATTTTGCCGTGCCCTTCCTACATGCCAACACCAAGAGCCTGTTGGACTCCAACCTTGAGGATGGAGAATACATCTCAGCCAAAGACAAGCACGTTATCGTTATCGGCGGTGGTGATACGGGTAACGATTGTCTCGGTACGTCAATGCGACACGGTTGTAAGAGCTTGGTCAACTTTGAACTACTGCCTAAACCGCCGGACGAACGCGCACCTGACAACCCTTGGCCCCTGTATCCACGCATCTATAGTCTTGATTACGGGCACGAGGAGGCAGCGCATGTCTTTGGTGATGACCCGCGTGAGTACTCGATATCGACCAAGGAGTTCGTCGGTGATGACGACGGGAATCTCAAAGAGGCGCGCACGGTACGCATTGAGTGGGAGAAGGATGATAGCGGCAGATTCCAGATGACTGAAATCCCCGGGAGTGAAGAGCAGTGGCCTGCTGAGCTCGTGTTGCTGGCGATGGGGTTCCTTGGCCCTGAGGAAACGCTCGTTAAACAGTTCGGATTGGAAACCGATGACCAATCGAACATAAAAGCGGAATATGGTCGGTTCGCTACGAGTGTTGAGGCTGTTTTCGCCGCGGGCGATTGCAGGCGCGGGCAGTCCTTGGTGGTCTGGGGCATTGCTGAAGGACGGGGTGCGGCTCACGCCATTGACCAATACTTAATGGGGTTCTCCTCGTTGCCGATTCCGGGTGTAATGTTAGGTGACTTACCATCGGCGGCGGGTTAGACATATCGGGAGTGGGAACTCCCGCCTACAGGAAGAAAAAAGGCAGCAGATAGGGTTTTCCATCTGCTGCCTTTTTATTTCTGCTGCCTTTAGTGGCCAAATCAGATACGTTACTCCAACACCTCTGTTTCCGCGACACCTAAAGCAATTTCCTGCCCCTCCGGTTTAGTAAAGCGACGTTTCGCACGTTCCATGATGTCGATAACAATCCCATGTTCCGCACGTTTATCCGCCTTAATAATCAACGTGCTAATTTGACTTTCGTATGCGGACAAAAACTGTTCTAGTTCGTCTATGTTAGGAAATGCCTGATCGTCAACCGCCATCTGTCCATTGGAACTAATATACACATTGAACTTCTTACGAGGAAATTCGTGTTTTGTCACTGAATCCGGGAGCGTTGGAAAACCAAAAGGCGGTGGCACACGCATGACCGCTGAAACCATAAAGAAAATTAGCAATAGAAACACGCAATCAATCATTGGTGCCATCTGTAAATCTGTATCTTCTTCGCCTCTTTTCCGCCTTAATTGCATAGCCATTTCAATTCTCCTTTGTCATTGCCTTGCTACAACTGCAAAGCCGATTTTATCTATACCCGCTCGTTTCGCAATATCCATAATTTTGATAATCTGTTCGTGCATGACTTTGCGGTCAGATTGGATAATCAGCATGTTCTTAGCTTCAGCTTCTGCGTTGATATAACGGTTAAACATCTGGTTGAAATCAACGAGTTCATTATTCAAAATCATAACGCCTTCTAATTTACCGGCTTCGGGGTTTGAAATCCTGACGATGAGTCCCTTGGGTTTATCCTGGGGCTTAGGTTTTCCTGGAGGCGGTAACTGAACACGAATTCCGGGCATCGGCGCAAAAGTGGTTGCAACCATGAAGAAGATTAACAGTAAGAACACACAGTCAATCATCGGCGCCATGTCCATTTTCGGTCCTTTTCTTTCCTTCAATCGCGTAGAAAGCAACGTCATTTTTTTCATCGCAATCGTCTCCTCTTTATCGGTATTGGAAGCTAGCCCTCACTGTTGCAAGAGCTGGCTTCCAATATGGCTAAAACTCGCACCACAAATTCTTATGAACTGCTTTGACCAATGATCAATTGATTAACGATTTCGGTTGAAACCTGCTCAATCTCAAGAACGTATCTGTTGACCCAACTATCAAAAAGCTGATAGAAGATAAGGCAAGGAATAGCGATTGTCAAACCGCCAGCAGTGGTCAACAATGCTTGAGAGATACCACCTGCCAACTGTTGCGGGTCACCAGTACCTTCCAACGCGATTGTGGTAAATGCGTTAATCATACCCGTTACAGTACCGAGTAGACCAAACAACGGTGAGACAACGGCGACCGTAGCGAGTACCGGCAGATTGCGTTCCAGTTCAGGAACTTCAAGTAAACTTGCTTCCTGAATAGATTCTTGAATTTCTTCCTTATTGATTTGACGCTCTTCAATTTGGGCTTGGCTATATTTGAGCAAACCAGCTTTCAGAACATTGGGAAGCGGCCCACCGGCTTCCTCACAGGTTGAAACGGCTTCCATTATGTTCTCACTGCGAAGTGACTCTGTGATGCTCGACATAAACTGCTCTGTCCCGATTTTTGAGCGGCTTCTTATAAAAGTAAAGAGTCTTTCAATAATAAAGGTCAAAGCCGTGATGGAGCACAGGGCAAGCGGCCAGAAGACGAATCCGAACTTTTGAAAGAACGATATGATATCATCTTTCTTAGTCATCTTCAATCGCAGCTCTTGGTCACCACCCGGAAGCACCGTGATTCTTTTACCTTCGCGACTGCCGTAACCCTTTGCGTAAATACTGACTAGGTAACGTCCCGCTGGTACACTCGTTACCTCCCACTCACCACTGCTATCCGATGCTGCTTCGATGATTGAGCCATCCGTCGCACGGATTTTTACCTCAACATCGGCGACAGCGTTTTCCTGGGCACTTGTATCCACAACTGTCCCGCGCAAAGTACCGGTACCCTCGGGCATCTCTGCGGCCGTTTCGCCCTCTTGTGCGAATGCAATACCACTGTACACTGTTAAGCAAAGAGCTAGAATTAAGGTTACAGTTAAGCGACTCATATTTTCCTCCTCATAAAACTTATGTTGAAGTTGAGATTAAACTTTCACAAATCATAATTTTGATTTATAACCCTTCGGTGTTTCAAACCCCTCGGCGTTTCAAAAGTTTCGTTGCGATGAGAAAACCCGTGATGAACGCGATGGGAACAGCCGTGATGAAGCCCAAGGCAAACGGCCAAAAGGCGAATCCGAACTTTTGAAAGAACGTTATGATACTGTCTTCCTTAGTCATCTTCAATCGCAACTCTTGGTCACCACCCGGGAGCACCGTGACTCTTTTACCTTCGCGACTGCCGTAACCCTTTGCGTAAATACTGACAAGGTAACGGCCCGGTGGTATATCCGTTGCCACCCACTCACCGCTGCTATCCGATGTTGTTTCGATGATTGAGCCATCCGTCGCACGGATTTTTACCTGAACATCGGGGATGGGGTTTTCCTGAGTTGTTGTATCCACAATTGACCCGCGTAAAGTACCGATACCTTCGTGCACCTCTGCGGCCATTTCGCCCTCTTGTGCGAATGCAATACCACTGTACACTGTTAAGCAAAGGGTTAGAATTAAGGTCACACTTAAGCGGCTCATATTTCCCGCCTCATAATTAGGTCAAGGTTGAGATCAAACGCTCACAAATCGTAATCTTGGGTATAAACCCTTTAGCGTTTCAAAAGTTTCGCTGAGATGAGAAATTGATGCCGAAAAATAAAAGAGGCACCCGCCGTTTCGGTAAAAAAGGCGGGTGCTCAAGTCAAGTTTTCTTAGAAACCCATCATCGCCCGAACGAAGGTCGTATTACTTGTTGTTCGCTCAAGCAGAATGGTTGTGCGTCTGAAACCTGCGAGGATAACAATGTTAAATCCGAGCCATTCACCACGGTTAATGGCTTGAATTTCAAAGATACGAGTCCGCAGGTCTGGACGGAATAGAATGGGTATCGGCTCATCTTCCGGGAACTTCGTCAGATACTCTTTGAAATTCCCGTCCCGGTTGGTAAACTTACGATATTGGAAACCACCGAGGATGTTCATTTTTTGAGTGAATTGGTAGTCGAGTCGAACGCCCAACACATCCTCGCGGCTCTTCCGGTTAAAGCGGAGGTATTCAATCGGCTCTGGATCTGTTGGAACGAACAGACGCGGATTGAGCGGATTGATATACGTCCTGTTTTCAATATCTGCGCCGGTGTGGTCAAACGCCTTATCCCAGATGTACTTTACCATAGGTGTAAGGGTCAAATCCTCACCGATTTTGTCAACGCCGGGCAAATCCCCTAACGGTATTTCATATTTCGCTTTGAGGATTGTCGTTTGGGTGCGGATATTCTTCTCCGAATAACGACGCGGTTCCCAATTTTCAGCGTCATAGATTAACCCATTATCGCCGCTCGGTGTCCCATCCGCATTGACTGGAACAAGCCCATGGTCTGGATAAAACGGAAAATCACGTTTTCCACCCGATTGACGAACTTGGACTACCGGCACCATGTAATCAACCCGTTCATCCCGCTCCGTACCGGTTTCGGATGCTTCATCATACGGGATGTCCAACGCAATTGCTTCCAGCTCATCTTGTTCAAACTGTCTTTGCAGAATAACAAGGAACTTCGCCTCAAGCGTTAGGTTGGGGACAGCGGTGTACAGAAATTGAAGCGTTGTCGTGTTTACCCGTGCATTGAAGAAGTCAAGACTATCAGACGTTTCCACCTCTTCAATTTCACGGACACGCAGGGTAATCGAGTAATCCGGAATGTCGTCGCGGACACGAACAAAACGGTTTTGGAAGAGAACGGTTCCAAAGTCTGGAATGTCGCGTTGATAGCTAACGTGCAGGTATTTCGAGTCGTTCTTGCGTCTGCTCGAAATTTCCCCTTCATTTAACCATCCAAGCTGGACCGTCAGGTTATCAAGCAGGTCATAACTCGCGGAAACATGATACCCCTCACGGTCAATACCGTACTCAAACTCCGGCTCAAAATCGTCTTCCAATGAATCAATAACCCCATTATTGTTCAGATCGATTACGTCGGTAAAGATCGGGGGGTCAGCCTCAAAGATGAGGAAATCCTCTTGGAAGTCCAGAATACCGTTTTGGTCACGGTCATCAGCGCGGGGTAGAACACCATCGAAGTCAAAGTCATCTGGCCAGTCGTCATCGTCATCATCGTCTTCGATCAGCATGTAATTCGGAAATTCGTCGAACGGAGCGATTTCCGTTTGTGATTCAGGAGTTCGGTCTAGCGAATAGGTTTGGTCTCGATCTCCATGTGCGCCGAAGTTATGGTATGTGGTTGTGTAACCCGGATCGATGTGATAGAACGTCTCTTCGAGGTAGAGTTTTCCGAACCTCTGTCTGAGGTTAACAAACCAAGCGGTTTCACGCCCCATATCGCCATCATCATTTGGACTGCCATTTAGCCTAGTCTCGAATTGCTCTCCCTCTGTTTCTGAATAAGTTGGAATCAGTTTTCCACTCGGTGATTCTGTTGAGGGCAAACCGGTCGCGGGGTCTATGATGACCCCGGTTTCTTCTTCGTCGCCTTCATCATTAATTATCGTAGATTTGAGGCGACTGAAACCAGTTTTGTCTTTTGGAACAGTTGGATACTGTTTATGCTTGCTGTTGATTGAGTAGTGGGCGCGAATAAAGGTATTAAACACCGTTCCCTCAAGGTCAATACCGTACAGTAACGCCGCGCGAGCCGCGCCATAACGATAGCGAATTTTACGCGGTTTGCCTTCGCCGGTCCATTTACTCGGGTTATCGACTAGTGCGTTTCGATTCTCAGCAAACTCGGAAGACTGGCCAAAATTTCCAGGTGCCTCGATCACGTCACGGAATGGCATTTCGAGATGCCCATCTTCGGTCTTAATCCATTCTGCAATCTCAGGGTCGCCGGAAGCGTTTGCTTCACTGAATCCGACAACTTGGATATTATAGTCACCGGCAACCATCATCTCAAATTCAACAGATTTCACCTGTCGCGGATTAATGTCGTGGTCAGCGAAAACCAAGTCGTATTTCATGGCATCGAATCCATCAACAATTTTCCACGCTCCATCGGTAGAATCACGGACAATCGCGCTACCAATAGGAGTGATTTCATCAATTTCGACTGTAATTGATTCAGCCCGCTCCGGCTCAAGCGTTGGTTCAGCCCCTTCTTCGATTTCTTCGGGTGTCAATTCGGTAAGAGCTTGTGTGGCAATTCTAATCACCATCTGCTTGAATGCAACGCCAACGCCCCCCTTAATCCTATCCGCATCTTCATCCGGATCTAAACCCTGAAATGCCGCGGGGTGATTATCCTCTGGCGAATCATCGCGGAAAACAACGGTAATCTTTTCGGGCGGTGTATTAGCAACCGTTCCCATCAGTGGATTTTCAACACGTTCTGGATGCTCCTTGTGAAGATTAATGTACGTGAATCCGACACGGAACACATCACCGAGCAGTCCCTGAGCGCGGAATCCAATCAAGCGGGCATTCTCTAGGTGCCTTACCCCAGCATCTTCGTTTAACCCGTTTCGACGTCCGAGTGTCGGTGCCAGGTTTGCGGCTGTGTCGGACAGTTTGACAGGGTTAGAGATTCGAGAATTCAATAAAGAGAAAAGGTGACGCTCGCTTGCAAAGGAGATGTCCCAACGGAAACCGTCAAATTCGGTTTTATAGATGATGTATCGGTTCGGAAACAGTGTAGCAGGCTTAATACGCATATCGTCACCGATGGCAAACTCGGTATGTCTACCACGGAAACTATCTTCGGTCAGCACTGTACGGTCTAACTGGGCGGAAAATCTTTCACTATCTAGCTGTCCGGTCCACCCAACAACAAGTTCGCCGTTTTTATCAAATTCTTTCTGCTCCCGATAGTTGTACACTTCATTACCTTCAAGCAGTTCTTTACCGAATAAATCATAGAAGAATTGCGGTTCTTCTTCCAATTGAAATCGGTCAGAGAACTTTGACGAACCTTCAATTGTTGGTAACAGAGGTTCTTGGGGGCCAAGACTCGATGCGCCACAACCGTATAGAACTAAAAAGCTGAAGATGCCTGCTATAGAAAACAAAACATCAAGCGATTGTTTTAAGGCCTTCATTATTTTTACTTGCCTCCTGGAGGAATTAATTAAACTGCCTTTAAGATCGGCAGAAGTTACAAGACTTGGTAAACAAAGAATTCAAATATCCGTTTCTATGTAACAACGGATAAAGAACCAAGAATATGAAGTTTCAAGAATCACAAATACTTCTGGTCACACATAATGACAAGGAACCTATCTCACCATTTGAAAAACATTAACAGACCTCCTTTCGACCTCCAAATAGAGGGTGTTCGTAAATTGCCAATTAAAAACCTAATGCGTTTTATTAACAGAACTGTGAGACGCGATTCCATATCTGTTTCAATGACACTGAAGAAGGAATTTGGGCTCCATCCCGCCCATTGGGCTCCATCCCGCCCAGAATCTAGCAAGTTAAGGCGCCTCTGAAAAAATAGAACCCAATAATAACACCTTCGCAATTTTCTGTCAAGACTTTTTTATTATTTAATTGAGCTCGATAACGAATTAACGCTTCAAGAACCTGTGAAATCCTGATTCGACAGGGAATAAAGTGGCCCTGCCTACCATGTTTTACGGTTCGCTTGAGATTTTTCTGTTTTTTTGCGGCAAGCTGAACGATAACTTCAGATTTCGATAAAGCCCAATGTCGGAATCTGGGCATGTACAATTCGGTCACGAGCGGAGCGCAGATCTTGTTGTGTGGTCTGGTCAAGATGAACAACCAGTATAACCGCATCGGCATGAGCACTCAACACAAGGCTATCCGCCGTTGGTAAAATTGGCGGTGCGTCAAGGAGAACGAGTTCATAGCGTTCTCGAAGTGGCTCAAAAAAAGCGTGTAAGCGGGGCAACCTCAAAAAGTCAATCGGGTTGGCGGCAAAAATGCTTGCGCTAAGCAGGTCAAGGTTTGGAATGTGGGTCTGTAGGGTAAGCTGAGCCCAATCGGGTTGCTCCTCAAGCTGGGGTTCCATCGGACGAGAATCCAACGGGATATTGAAGATTTGATGCTGTATGGGTTGGGACAAATTGCAATCGACAATTAGCACACGCTCCTTGATAGACGACAGTGTCGTTCCTAAATTCGCTGTTATGGTGGATACATCTTCGTTGGCATTGCATCCGGTCAGCATTATGACCTGCTTTTTCATTTCAGGATGCGCGAGGCCTATGTTTGCCGCGATTGTCCGATAAGCCTCAGAGATGAATGGTGAAGATGGTTCGTATTTTTTGACCGCTGCTACCCTTCCCAAGTTCAACATATCCAAATCAGATTCCACTTCATCAGACGACTTGTAAGTATTGCCGAAGTATTCTGTGAGCAATGCAATTGAAAGCCCGATTGCCGCCCCGATAATGCCAGCGATTGCCGCAATGAAGTTAATCCGGGGACTCACCGCATCCTTCCGGGGGGATGCGGCATCTATGATTTCAATCCCGCCCTGAATACCGCCATGGCTGGGTTCAACACCTTGCTTAAGCAGGATTTCTGCGTCAATTTGCTGTTTATAGATTTCTTTGATTAAGTCATGGTGCGTTTCGATTTCCTTTCTCAACTTTTCAAGAAACAGTTCATTTTCAGGTATTTTTTTGAGTGCGCTCTGCCATTCAAGTTTGACCGCTTCCAACTGGGGTTCAAGCTGTTTCAGGTTATAGGCTGCCCGAAGAGCAGTGGCTCGCAGGTTGATGAGTCGTAGCTGAATGCTAGAATAGAGGGGGAATGTCCCATGAGTGCTGGCGGTAGTCGTCTCATCCTGAGTGGGGGTTTCCGATAATTTATCCTGCATTGCCTTTATTTGCGCGTCAAGCCCTTTCATTTCAAGAGAATTTTCGCCGATCTGTTCTGCACGTCCTATCCGTTCTGATTTCAAGTCTACTAACTTTTGACGTTGATGCAACCATACTGGATTTTGACTGATTGTTTCTGACAGCTTGATGGATTCGGGCAACTTTTCGATTTCCTCTTGAAAATAATTTAATTCTATCCGTATGACATCCAATTGGCTTTTAAGGTATTCGTAGTCTGCTTGTAATTTTTCACGTTGTGCCAACAAATTGGTAATCATCGGCGACCATGTGGATGGGCTACCATTTTCACGGACAAATCGAAATGCGCGCTCTTCTGCAAGCTGGACTTGCTTAAGGAGTTCATTTAGTTTCTCATTCAGTAGTTGCAAGCGTTGGGTGGCTTCTACTTTTTCTTTTTGATGCCGAACGGCTTGCATTTCCGCTACCAATTCGTTTGTCAGAAGGGCGGCGTTTCGCTCACCCCCCTCCTCCTCGGTGAGTTGTACAGAAACCTCGATGTAATGGGTCTCTGGACGGATACGCGCTTTGACGTTTGGTCGCAAACGGCCTGTCGGTGGAAGATAACGTACACCTGCAACGCCCGCATTTTCCAAGTTGTCTTGGGCAGATTTCAACATGGATGTCGTGGAAAAGCGTTGGGCGATGGTTTCCATTTCATTGCGGTCAGCCCCACCGGAAAGTACGCTTTGAAAAAGGCTGGAAGATGATACAGGCGAGTTGGATGTTGGAGGGGTAACTTCAATTAAAGTGCGAGCGACGTAGGTTTTGGGTAGCCTTATACCGACGATGAGTGCTGTCCCTAACGTCAGCAGAACACTGAGACAGATAATAAAATCATAATTACGCAGTATAGCGAGGTAATCACGTAAGTGGACTTCCCTTTGAGGCATTGCAATTGGGCGTTCTTCCCCAACTGATGAGCAAAGAATTGCCGTTCCTTTCGTTCACTTATGATGGAGTACTGGTTATCAAGTTCTGCCGACCAATCGTGGTGTGATTTGTGCACAAGATAGCCGAGAGGACTGTTTTTAGGAAAAGAAACAGGCCCACCGAAAACGTTAGACTTGCTAAACCGCAACGCTTTTGGGTAGGCCTTCAACTGTTCCTAAATGCCATAAAGGGCATTCATTTTTTCTTTGCTATACGCCTCATCAATCCATTCTGTAATCCGCCATTCATTGTTACGGTATTCAAAGATAAACAGATTATCTCCTTCTGCGTACCACCCGGTGTATCCGCCATCAAGGGATTCTCCATCGGCGACGAATCCTTGAATCCTGTAATGGGCTCTAACTTCGGCTCTCGTTTGGTCAGCATCCAACTGAAATTGAGGTGGCTCCTCGAGTTCAATCTCAATATCTTGGTATTTTGCAAAAACACGGATTGCAGATTCCCTTTCTTCTCGAATATCGTCAAATTCAAAATCATCTGTTGTGTCATCTTCGGTTCCCATATCCGAAATCCAACGAAAACCGTCAACCCAGAAGGCACTCATATATGTTTCAACATCTTCGTTTTCATATCCTTCACGCCATCGCTTCAAAACTTGGCTGATTTCCGCAAGCACCTTGGGGTCAGCTTGACCAATTATATCCGCATCGCCGCAACTTAAAAGTAAGAGCCCTAGGAGCAATAGACAACTTGCCTTTCCAAAAGTATTTAACATGATAAACACCTCTCATCAAAAAGATTTAATCACACTCAGATGGAATTGGGTCGGGGTCAACCCGACTTTCACACCTAATTTCTCGATTCGTTTCGCATCATCAATCAGCAGGTCGGCTTTTGTGGTCGCATTGTAGAAGTTCGCACCAACGTAGGCATCAATGATACTATAGGCCCAGATGCCAGCCGCCGCATAAAGGAAAAATTGCCTCAGCTTGAATTTCTCGTTGGCCCGATTGTATTGAAAAACCGCCTCTTTGGACTTCGGATTTATTATCGCCGCTCTTGCATAGTCGTTATTGTAAATCTCCTGAAAAGACCGTTGGGCAACCAGGGCACCTGCGAGTGAGCTACCCAATCCGACTACGGATATTCCGCCTCGAACATAGCTGCGAATATAAAACTGTCCCCATCCGGGAAGAACAGCGGAGCGGATAACCGCACCGATTGGAGAAACAAGGCGCGGTTCATCTGTCTGTGGCACAACAAGGTCAGGCGCATCTGTCTGAGCGAGGCTGTGCTGAATGAATAGCAATAGGCATATAGTGCAAATTAAACACTGGGTCACAAATTTCAATTCGTACCATCCAATTCCCGTTTTTGACGGAACATTATGATAGCAAAAGTCAATCTGCTTGTCAATAGAAAAGTTGATGTATTCACAAAATTGATGAGAGTTCCTCTCATAAAATTTTTCATCACGGGTGTACCAGTCGTTTTGCCGCATGGGCTGGAAATCTCTATTTCCGCCAGATAAAACAATCAGTCAAGGAGACGAGTCTTCCTTGACTGATTGTTTTGTGGTAACTCAATACAATTTTCTTCGACAACTTCATAGAACTATCTGCTCTAACGGCTTCTAGAACGTTGTCTCTGGCGACTGCGTGATTTTTTCTCATCATCATCCTCGCTACTCGAACTTGAACTGGATGAGCTTCGACTTGGACTTGACGAACTTCTTTGTCGAACAGTTGATGGAGGTCTAGAGCGTGATGATGAAGACGTTCTTGAACTTGTGGATGAGCGTTGACGACTCACGCTTGAACGACTACGATTCGCGTTTGAACGACTACGGCTCGTGCTTGAATTGGCAGAGTGCTGACGTTCTGCGCTTG
Organism: Candidatus Poribacteria bacterium; assembly: GCA_965198165.1. Taxonomy (GTDB): domain Bacteria; phylum Poribacteria; class WGA-4E; order WGA-4E; family PCPOR2b; genus CBDAOT01. The sequence goes on from OZ240244.1 coordinate 4,955,709, forward strand.
TCCTTGAACCGAATTGACGATTTGAGGATGGCGCACGATATTGCCTTGAATAAGACGACCTAGAGCGTTCAGACAGACGTTGCCGACGTTCTGCGTTTGAAGTGGGGGTACGGTTTGTACGGGCGGTACGATTGTACCCGTTCCCATCCGACCGCGAATACGGCTGGTAACGTCTTCTCTGCATGGGCGATTGGCTCGAACGGTTCGGTTGAGTAAATGACCTGCGATATGGACTTGAGGCACGGCTCCGTTGATGAACGGTTGTATTCAACCTTGTGTTGGTACTGGAACGGTCTCGGCTTCGTACAACGTCCGAATTTTGCCGTTGCTCTGTAAGTGTAGATTGTTCCTGCCGATGTTGCTGAACAATAGCGTTCACGCGACTTCGCACATTGCCCCGATTATTCGATCGGACAGTCGTTGAAGATCGACTTCTCGTGTATTCGCGGCGGGCAGTTTCGTGTTCTCCGCTCCACCGATTAAGCTGTGTGCTTCGAGCCTGACGATTGTTGACATGTACATGGATATTCGTGCGGCTCGGATAGGAGCGGTAATAGTAGTATGGGCGATGGTGGACGGTGTAATAACGATGGACATAGTTCCCGTAGGCACTGCGAATTGAGAGATAGGAACGGTCATAAACCGGATACGTCCATCGAAAATAGTAGCCGAGGTCTGTGCCGTAGTAGAACGGTCCATCGTAAAAATACGAGTACGTGTATCTGTGCCACGGTCGCCAATGATGGTGTCGGGCATAGCGCGGAAACACGCGGATATCATGTTGCTTGCGATAAGTCGAAACGTTGATATATTCAATATCAATCTGTTGACCATCTTCGGCAACAACGTGCATCTCAAGTAGGCCTTCTTCATCGGTATGTCCGGCCGCCGCTACCTTAATCGTTTCTGACCGCCGTTTTGCCCGGAGCACAAATGTGTCACCATACCGTGTTTCCTCAGCACTTTTGTCTTCGTAACTGCGGGTCGCTTCACGTTGGAGATTGCGAATCCATACGCGACCAGCAATCGGTTCAGCGTCTTCAAAATAGGACTCACTCGGTTCGCCCCGGTAGCGCACTAGGATTTCAATGTATTGCGCCTGCGCGGGAATTTCAAAAAAGTAGACAGCACTGGCTATAGCAAACTCGTAGCTGTCGTCTCCCTCATGTTTGCTTGCCCAAGCGGTCAGGCGAGTGCCATCTTCAAATCGTGGACTGGCGGTAATGGTTGCAGTGCCACGTTCAATCCATTCATCAACATCAGCGCCGTCCCGATGCTCACGACTCAGTTGGTCAGAAAGATAGTCGTATTCGTCATTAGCATACGCAACGCCTGATAAGGCTGTCACGAATACGAAATTCATCAGTAGCAGTGGTACATAAACCTTCAATCGGGATTTCATAATGATCCCCTCCTCAAAGAATGGTTGACTATCGCAATACATAGCAATTTAGATGCCACAATTGTACGTTTATTGAACTGACGCATGGTTTTAACCCAAGTGGTAGGTTAGCTGGCTAAAGTTAATCTGTTTTTGTGTTGATTTGGTCGCTTTTTACGATGGGCATCGCCGTTGAGTTGTGGCAATAGTGATACACTGTCGCAAAAGCGATACTTTCTACAAACCGCGTTCAAAAATTGTCAAATATTCGATTATTTTGCTTTGGACACCAGTCGAATGCCTTTCTGATTTGCCAAATCGCGAGCCAACGGTGTGATAATCGCCGGGTTCTCATATACCAGCTCTTGAACCGTCGGGGAGATATTGGCAATGACAGATGCACTAATTACCGTTTTCCCTTGTACCGGATGGATGGACTGATGGCTTGAAGCGTCGTTACCTTTGAGAATAACTTCAGCAATCTGATCGGTCTGCACGAATTGTACCCCGAGCTCTGATACGGTTTTTAGGTAATCCTGTGTGCGTTTCGAGAGTGCCGATACCCTTTCGTTCTCTCCAGATTTTTCAAACAGTTCCGATGTCGCGATAACGGTATCTCCTCGGAGCAGTGCTTGAAAAACCAGATATGTACATACGGTATCCGCTATCCCCAAGGCCAGTTTCGCCGCCATTGTATGTGAAAAGACAGGAAGCACAATCAACGAAGACCGACCAACAAAAGACTGTAGGTCTGTTATTTGACCAGATATACAAACGTTTTCTGCTCCACATACAGATGCGATGTTGCTTACATTTAAGACTTTGGCAGCAAGGTCTGACAGAATTACATGAACAACGTAGCCTTCCTGAATACATTTTTCGAGTTGTTGGAGTGGAAGCCCGAACTCGGTTTTGAACGCATCAACTATCGCTAGGAATTGCTTATCCGGTGTTGACGGTGAAGCGGTAAGCGACTGCTGTTCTAGCACTTTTCTAACTTCTCGTTCAACGGATTTGATGAGTTCCTGGTTCATAGTTGCTTCGTCCTAATCTCGCAACAACTCTACTGCCTCACCCCCCCGCAATCCCGCGGCATTTGAATCATCCGTGTCCAGATGCATCTGGAGGACATAAGAGGGCGAAATTTTCGGTTTGATATTCTCAAAAATTAAAGCCCGTTCGCCCGGAATACGAATTTTCAGTAAATCGTCTTCCTGTACTCCTAAATCTACTGCACATTCGGGGGTCATGTGAATATGACGTGTCGCACAAATGGCACCCTCGTTCAAATAAACCGTGCCTTTCGGGCCAACCAAAGTAATTGGTTCTGAACCGCTGATATCCCCCGAATCCCGGATTGGCGGCTGCAATCCCAAGCGAATTGCGTCGGTGGGTGCCAATTCCACCTGCGAATAGTCCCTTACCGGGCCGAGTATGCGAACGCCCTCTATTGCTCGTAAGCGTCGCCCCACAATCGTCAGAGTCTCTGCCGCCGCGAAGGCACCGGGTTGATACAGTGACGCATGGACGGCCAATTGATGTCCTTTTCCGTAGAGGATTTCCAAATGTTCCTGAGTGACGTGAGTGTGCCGTGCTGAAACGCCAACGGGAATTTTTTGTTGGCGAATAACGGCATCGCAAGCACGTTCGCCGGCCACGCAGGTTCGCAATGCACAACCGCTACAAGACTGTTCGCTGTCTAACTGCTCAAGCACTTTTCGGGTAACGAGCTCAATCAGTGCGCTCTGTTCCATGCACAGTTCCCTCTAACTAACCTCATTTTGAAGCATTTTCTTCAGCCAGCTCAATTGCCAACGTTGTATCATTTAGCTGCGGTTGAGAAGGTAAAATTGTTTCAACTTCTGCGTGTGGTCTCGGAATCACATGAACCGAGACAACCTCTCCAACTCGCGCCGCCGCTTCCGCCCCGACATCGGTTGCCGCCTTTACCGCCCCGACATCGCCGCGAACCACAACAGTTACATATCCTGCACCTATTTTTTCACAACCGATAAGTTGCACATGCGCGGCTTTAACCATTGCGTCCGCAGCTTCAACGCTACCAACGAATCCCCTTGTTTCGATCAGACCTAAAGCATCTCCAGCCATACGCGATATCTTTGCCTCCTAAATCAAACAACTGATTTTCTTTGTTTCTTTGACCGAACTTGTAGTAGTATGAAGATTAAAAAATAAATTGGGTAATCTGGATTGGACACCGGTCCTAGGAAAAACATTCATAGCAGGTCTGGAAGTTACCCGTTTAAATTCTTAAACTTCATTATATCACAAGTTTCAATTTGATTCAATAGAAATTTAAGTTTGGTTCAGAGTCATTCAGTTTTCGTATTTGACACCGATGAGGGTGAGTGTTTGCGCCGGAGACGCGGAAACCAAATATATTAAGCAACTTTTAGTAGTAAATTTGACATTCTTGAAACCGAGTTTTTTCTTGAAAACTCGGTTTCTGCGATTTATTTTTTGAAAGTTGCTTAAGTTACGCAACAGCGCACACGCTTCGCCCTATTAGTATCATTTGTCAAACGGCAAGTCAAGGATTATCTTTAGTTTTTTTTCGTTTTCCCGTTCAGGAGATTAGATCTGCTGGATTTGGCAATCCAGCAGGAGCGGGCTAGACACTGGTCTGCTGGAAATTGGGATTTACCGGATTCCCAATTCGATAGCAGATAATATCATACTATATCACACTATATCACACAGTGTGTCACATTTTGTGAGCTTGGATTGGTGAAGCTCGAGATCTACCGGATGCTGTAACGGTGTGGGTTTGAGGGGTTTTTGGATGTGCCGATTCTCAGTTGCATGTCACATAATGTCACATTATATCACATATTTGGGGGTGTTGTGTGGGCCAATATTTGGCGACGCTCGAGAGCTTCATTAACAATTGTAATTTCAAGCGTTTTGACTTTCACGATTGTTATTGTACATCATTTAATTCGCCTTGTCAAATGAATCCTATACCCATTCAAGCGGCCGGTGGTTCAGATTATGAGTCGAGTTCCCGAAAGGTGTCCATGATTTGTCCTCCACAACGGCAATTTCTTCGGGGGTTAATCGGTTTGTCAACATTCACGCCTACGGGGGTGTCAGCATTGCAACGATTCACGTTCTATATACGTTGAGCTCCTTTGGAGCAGAAGATTGGAGCTATGCCCGTTCTGCCTATGCCAGAGAAACCGAGTTTTGCCGAAAAAACTCGGTTTCTTATGCTTCATGGTTGATGCCCAACTTGATGCTCTGCTCTGGCGATTCGTCAATGTCCCGATACGCTTCAGCCGCCTCGTTGAACGGGACGATTGGGGCGACCAAGCCTGTAGCTGAAAGTCTGCCTTCTCGCAATAGCTGAAATGCCTCGGCATGTACCCGTGCTGAATCCCACAGTGGATAATCGCGCAGGGGCTGGCTGACATCACGACTGGAGATTAGCGTGAGTCGGTTTCGGTGCCACTCGCCTTCGAGTTGTAAGGCACGCGCATCCCCTGTGTAATACGCTGAAGAGACAACCCGTCCTCCGTAGCCTGATGCCCGAATGGCATCATTGAGTGCGGCATAACTGCCGCTCGTCTCTAGTGCAACATCAACACCGATTTTGTCCGTCTGGTCTTTGATGAGAAGCCCAACATCTTCAGCAATCGGGTCGAGGATTAAATCCGCACCGTGTTTGCGGGCACCTTCACGACGACGCGGAATCGGGTCGGTTGCCGCTACCCAGCGCGCCCCTTGCAGTCGCGCTAGCTGCATCGCCATCTGCCCGATGGCACCAAGCCCAAGCACTGCGACACGGTCACCGATACAGATTTTGGTTTCTCGAATCGCGCCGAGCGCAACGCCTGCTGGGTCATGGTAGACAATCGCTTCGTTGGACATCCCTTCAGGGACTTTTTTCAAACGATTCTCGGCGATGGTGTGTGTTTCACGGACGGGCAAATGGGCGAAAACTTGGTCGCCGACCTGAAGACCGGTGACCCTCTCGCCCACCTCGATGACTTCGCCGACAGCCATGTTTCCCAATCGTTTCGGGAAACCTTCCGCTGGGTCTCTTGGCGTTTGCGTTGGGATGTGGATACCGCGCTCTCCGTCGAAGGGGGCTGACCGGTCTTTCGTGTGAGCCCGATAACTGCGGAGTTCTGAGCCGTGTTTCGGGGAAGAAAAGATGCTTCGTAGACGGACTTCGCCCGCCTTGAGCGGCGGCTCTTCGTAGTCACGGAGTACGGGTGTGCGTGGTGCAATAGCGATAAGTTCTTTCGGCATTTTTGGATCCTTTCAACGGCGAACGGTTTGACCTCGGTTTCGTCTGACTCTATTTTTAAGAACGTCACATTTCACGCCAGCACTTCAGCCAATCGTTTCGCGATGAGTTCTGCTTCACCGGGCATCAGGGTCATCGGGTCAATCATCACCCCGTTGCCATCCTGTCTGGTAACGATAGCAGGGTTGCCAGCTCTTAGTTCACCAATCACTTGCTGTGGTGACTTTCTAGACGAGGCGGCGAGGGTAATATAGGCTCTTGGCGTAACCTCCGGGGCGGCTTGTTGTCCCTTGTCCCTAACTTCGGCCTGGACACCGGGGATGTGCTGAACCGCTTCGACAATGTGCGCCATATCTGTATGCCATTCGGCAAGTTCTTCGCTTTCATCTCTGGCAAGGAATATTTCAACTGCTGTCAGCAGTCCCATAATCTCCTCTTTGCCCACTTTCATGCCGCGTCCGATAGCACTGTACGGGTTTGAATTGAGGCGGACAGCATCGACAAATTCTTTCTTGCCAACCACAAGCCCCGAACTTTGAGGCCCCCGAAGCCCCTTGCCACCGCTGAAAACGACTAATGATGCACCCATTTCCACGATATCCGTTAGGTTTGACCTGGGCGGCAGTTGTGCGGCGGCATCTATCATGATGGGAACACCACGTTTGGTTGCTTCAGGCAAGAGCTCGCCGAGTTGTACTTTTGTTTGCTTGCCGAGAAAAAAAACAATCGCCGCAGTTTTTTCTCCAATCCCACCGATTATATCCTCTGCCGAAACCGACTGTTGTGTGCCCACCCGCACCAATTTTCCACCAACAGTTTCGATGCCTTGATGGATGTAGGTATGCGAATCAACCATGCTGATAATAAACTCATTTTTGAGGTTGTGCGTGTCAGGCAGTTTGTGAACTCGGGCTTGGTCGGTGCCTGTCAGACATGCGGCGGCGGAAAGTTGAACGCCGCTTGCCGCGCCACAAGAGATAAATGCCGCTGGAACACCAATCATTTGTGCCAGTTTTTCACCCGCCTTCTCGTGAAGTTCGTTGAGGTCGATGAATGCACCTGCCGCGCTACACATCGCATCAATGACCTCTGGCGGCATAATGCTACCACCTAGCGTGGTGATTGTTCCACTCGCGTTGATAAAGGGTTTAACGTTAAGGTCTTTATAGGTTAGCATCCGGTCCTCCTGTTTGAGATGACTGCAAGAAAGTGCTTTGTCTATGAAGATTAAAAAAATAAATTGGGTAATTTCATACGGATGCCCAGTGCGGTTTCAAACCGTACCTACCGGGGTTGGGGTTACCCGTTTAAATTCTTAAACTTCATCTTTGATTTCCGATATCGCGTCTGATACTCCCGGAAATTGGCCCCCTCTATTATACAGATTTTCAATCTTCATGCTAGTGAAAAGATGAAAGTGAATTTGCGAATCTGCAAAGTTGCGTTTCTGCCGTTGCAAGGCCCGTTTTTCGGCAAAAAGGAGAATCCGCGGGGATATTTTCCGTTTCGTGTGTTCTGAAACTGTGCTATAATTGCAAAAAAGGTTGCGGAACATAAAATCAGGTGGTGAGGTCATAAGCAGGTCTAATAGAAAATTTGAAGTATTGTGGGCACATGTTCGTTCTAGATATCCGCGCGAAACCGAGTTTTGCCGATCCTTGCGGATGGAGACCCGATGACGAGACGCAAAAAACTCGGTTTCTAAAATGTGAAGTTTATTATTGAAAGTTGCTTACGACCGCGACTACCGCTACTGAGGTGTTTATGAACACAGATAGAAAACCGAACGTTGTCCTCATTTTGAATGATGATATGGGGTTCTCCGATTTGGGGTGCTATGGTGGCGAGGTTTATACCCCGAATTTAGATCGACTTGCCGCAGGCGGATTGCGGTTCTCGCAATTTTATAACACTGCACGGTGTTGCCCATCCCGTGCCTCGATGCTCACCGGGCTTCATCCCCACCAAACCGGTGTTGGGCACATGATGAGCGATGATGGGCTAGAAGGCTACCGGGGTGACCTCAATCACCACTGTATCACGATTGCCGATGCGCTTAGAACGGCAGGCTATGGCACCTATATGAGCGGCAAGTGGCATATCTCCCGACACACCGGCCCGGATGGTCCAAAACATAGCTGGCCTTGCCAGCGCGGTTTTGACCACTTCTATGGGATAATCACCGGTGCCGCCAATTATTGGAAACCGAATACCTTAACGCGGGATAACACACGGATTGAAAACGATGAACTCCCGGAAGGGTATTTCTTGACGGATGCCATCAGCGATGAGTCCGTAGCGTTCATTCGGCAACACACCGAAAAGAGACCCGATGATCCCTTCTTTACTTATGTTGCTTATACCGCGCCCCATTGGCCGTTGCACGCGCATGAGGAGGATATCGCACGGTATAAAGACCGCTTCGCGATGGGTTGGGACCAACTTCGCGAGGCGCGCCTGCTTCGGATGCGGGAGATGGGAATCCTTGATGAGAGTTGGCCGTTGACTGCCCTAGACCCCACGCAACGCCCTTGGAGTGAGGTGGAACACAAGGCGTGGAATCAGCGACGTATGGAGGTCTATGCCGCCCAAATCGATCGGATGGACCAGGGTATCGGTCGAATCGTGACCGCGCTTGAGGAGGCGAACCAACTTGACAACACGTTGATTATCTTCTTAGCTGATAACGGCGGTTGTGCCGAGGAATTGAGAGTTCCTGCGAATCAAACCGCCGGCAATTGGTTAGCGGGCACGGCAACCACCCATGATGGCAAACCTGTATTGAGGGGAAACGACCCGACCATGATGCCCGGACCGGAGACCACTTATCAGAGCTACGGTGTGCCGTGGGCGAATCTCTCTAACACCCCGTTCCGCGAATATAAGCATTGGGTACATGAAGGTGGCATCGCTACACCTCTGGTCGTTCATTGGCCCAACCGGATTAAGACAGGTGGCGAGTTACGACATCAGCCCGGACAACTCCCTGACATTATGGCGACGTGCCTTGAGGTTTCCTGTGCAAAATACCCTGACGAACACAATGGCAATGCGATTCTTCCTCTGGAGGGCGCAAGCTTGCTACCCATCTTTGATGGGAAAACCAGTGATAAAGCGACGTGTTATTGGGAGCATGAGGGGAATAGAGCCGTGCGGAGAGGACAGTGGAAATTGGTTACAAAATATCCGGGGCCTTGGGAGCTTTACGATATGGAAACAGACCGCACGGAATGTAATGACCTTTCCACGAAATATCCGGACGTGGTTCAGGAGCTTGGCAGACTGTATCAGGGGTGGAGAGAACGCTGTCTTGTTGAACCGTGGCGCGAAGTTTTGGAATTGAGACAACAGAAGCGGTCAAAGGGTTAACCTAAGTTGCGTTCTAAAAGAAAGGCTCGCTCGCAAAATCCTTGGAACAGATATCCGCTATGACCATTGTGTCGCTCTCAACCGTCCGGGCGGGAATCAGGGCGTACACTGGCATAGCCACGGTTACTCAGAAGACGACCCGGATTTGGGCTTTGTTCGCATCTTCTTTTATGTCAACGGCTTTGATGTGAACGATGGGGGTTGAAGGCCGTTCCGGGAAGTCATCTGTATCGCGACCCCAAGATTAATGCAGCGACAGATGAAGAACCTATACCAATCCTCCCAACCGCTAACGTCAAATCAAGATGCAACTCAACCTGCCTCCTCAACAAACGAGAGAAAACCGCTACAGGTCAATCCGGAGCAGATCGCTGCGTTCTTTGAGAAACTCGAAACTGAGCACGGGGAGTTGCCATTGCCAGCAGAGTTGAAAACATTAAAACGATGGCATAAAGCGTATCAACGCCAGCAGAAAGAGGCCAACCAACCGTCTAGGACAAAAGCGATGGAATCGGAAATCAAACCGAAAATACCAATCCCAGTTCAAAAGTAGTGTTTAAGCAAGTTTTAGTAGTAAATTTGACATTCTTGAAACCGAGTTTTTTCTTGAAAACTCGGTTTCTCATGGATAACTACAACGGACATTGATTTCAAAACTGCAACTTTTATATTTAAACTTGCTTAGAGCGTGTGTGAAAAGTTACACTAACGACTTGGCTCCTAGGCACATCAACCGTTAGGGGGAACTAAACGCTTGAGCATCAGGTGACTCATCGCTATCTCAATTAGCGATTCACTTGTTGAACCCAGACGCTCGTAATCTTTGCTCAGCCTCCGAGATCTGCCTAACCACGCAAATGTACGTTCTACAACCCACCGACGAGGAAGAACAACGAACCCCTCCGCGTCCGGGGGACGAGAAACAATCTCAAGCACACAACCTGCAGACGCCTTCACCCAGTCAGCCAGCGAACCACTGTACCCCCAATCTGCCCAAATTCGTTTCACAGAACTGAATTCTGTGAATAATTTCTCAATAACGCCTTGCGCGCCATCTCTATCTTGAATCGATGCGCTATGAACCGAAACCTCAAGCAACAATCCAAGCGTATCTACTATCAGATGCCGTTTGCGACCATTGACCTTTTTGCCCGCGTCATATCCCCTTTCACCCCCTTGTTCCGTGGTTTTCACACTCTGAGAATCAATTATCGCACCAGTGGGAGTGGGGGCTCGGTTTTCATTCGCCCTCATTTTGCGGTAGAGTTGAGCATGAATTTTCTGCCAGGTCCCATCAATACGCCATTTTCTAAAATAATACCAAACGGTGCCCCACGGTGGGAAGTGTTTGGGTAGCATACGCCATTGGCAGCCACTGCGTAGGAAGTAGAGAATGGCATTAATGACGGCCCGCATGGCCACGGTTCGGGGTCGTCCGCCGGTCTTTGGCGGCGGGATAAAAGGTCGAAGGTATTCCCATTGTTCATCTGTTAAGTCTGTTGGGTATATTTCGTTATTCATAACCCAACATAATACACGATAAATTCTGATTTATAAAGCGAATTATATCGTGTATTGTAACACTCGTTAACTAGAATTAACTTTTCACACAACCTCTTAAGCAAGTTTTAATAGTAATTTTCACATTCTTGAACCCGTAGGGGCGGGGTCCCCCCGCCCGTCCCTTGCAAAAACTTGATTTCTTTGGAATCGGAATCGAAACTTTTATTCTTAAACATGCTTAAAATATTTCAACGCTATCCTAAGTTGAAAAATTAAGCGGAAGGAACCAATGTTGGATTGGACTTGTAAGAAAGGAGAAAGTTTATAATGCAATTTCTATTTTCACGAAAATGCCTCACGCTTTTGGGTATAGGGGTGCTTATTTTTAGTGTAGCGTTCTGGAAAGCGTATGAAACAGAAGCACAACAACTCACCGGATCAACAAGTGCAAGTGCTGGTTGGTGGAGCACGAGTGCCTCGGTCACACCTTCCTTTAATGACGATCCAGAATTTGGTATAACGGGGTATTCTTTCTCGCGTTTGACAACCCGTATGTACAATTATGCCGAGACCAAAGGCAGGAGTGCAAGTCTGACATGGCTAGGTAAGAGAGGCAAACACGCATGGGCCTCTGGAGAGTTTCCTGACGGGAGCCCTCTTCCAAGTGCATGGGACTCTTATTAGGTCGAAACTACAAATCAAAAAGCCCTGCTGGAATCGTCCAACAGGGCTTAATACTTTACGGTTAGGCGCAATCCGTATGTTCTCAGCCAGTGGATTTCAATATGGGAATTGCCGTTTCCTTTGTCATACAACCGTTTATATCAAATGGATTGGATTTTTATTGTGCATCAATTTTGCCAATCCACTTAAAACCGACGTGAGATTGCACAATCTCCCAGTTGCGCGAAAACCATCAACACCGCTTCACAACGAAGCCTTTAAGAAAGTGCTTGAACTGCGGCCTGGCCAATTGGCGTGATGCCCAACTCATAGCCTGCTTCCATGATGGTCTCCCACACGTAGGCGGCAAAGGAACGTACACCGATGATTGAGAACGCGGGGAGTTCGCCGATGTCCCTGCGGATGATGAGTTGGGGTGTTTTGGCGAGACTGCTCTGTTTTGCCCATCCGTTGGGGAATGCCGATGGATGAAAATCCAATCCGCACACTTTGCTTAGGAGCTCCCGGCTGGCTGGGCCGATTGCTCGAAGTTCTGACCGGCCATCGGTGATATCCGTGATGGTGACAAAGGGGCGGGGCAGGGATGCCCCTCCTACAGGAGCTTCGGCGGTTGCTGTCACCGTTTTTTGCGCCGTCGGGGCTTCCTCCGGCGGTGTACTGATAAAAAAGAGTTCGCCCCGCAGTCGATAGACGTGATGGTTAGCACCTGAAGGTCCCTCCCACAGTGCTCCTTCGCCGATTTCGAGTTTGGACAGCTTGAACGCAGTTTGCAAAACGGCTTCCGCCTGTGCGCCTTCAACGGTGAGCTTCCCGTTAGGGGTCTCATCAACGAGCCCAACGCCATTTTGGGCAACAGCGACTTCTGCCGCTAACGTCGTGTAGATGGTCGGGACGCGCCAGTGATTCTGCTCGGCAAACTGTGCGCCGAGATGTTGGGCGACCGAATACAACGGCGTTAATTTGATCGGTGTTTTCACTATCGGAGTGGAATCCGTTTCATGAGTTGAGGGTGATTCGTCAGGGATACTCACATTCTTAACCTTTCCCCGTCTGGGTCGTAAAATGCACTCTGATGGACGTAGGCTTCTTCGAGGGTTCCGTTCATGCGAATCGTAAAGGCCGCGCCATCCTGAGTTGCAAGTGCGGCAGGAAGCCAGCAGAGTCCAATCGCTTCCTGCAAAGTTGGGCTAAACCGACTTGAAGTAATCGAACCGACAATCTCCAGTCTCCCATCCGATTGGGGCACAACGACCTGTGACCCTTCATCCGGTACGAGGTCGGCCTGTCCCATTTTGAAGCCGACCAAGAGCTGCTTCGGTCCCTCTTCTGAAACGCGCATCAGGGCTCTTTTTCCGAGGAAGTCACGTTTGTTCAGTTTTACCGCCCATTCTAAATTCGCCGAGAGCGCGTCGGACATTGCGTCGGTGTCCTGCCCGACGATAAAGTGGGCTTTCTCTAGCCGGAGTATCCGTTGCGCCTCAACTCCAAATGGCACAATACCAAATTCCTCGCCCGCTTCCATCAGTGCCTCCCAGAGGTAGAGGGCATACCCAGATGGACAGTGAATCTCGTAGGAGAGCTCACCGGTGAACCCGATGCGAAGCAATCGACACGGCACATCCGCGACCTTCGCAGACCGAATCCGCATGTAGGGAAAGGCTTTGTTGGCAAGGTTGCGTGAGGTTAATTTGTCCAGCACCGCTCGCGACTGTGGGCCGGCGAGATTGAATGCAGAGAACGTATCGGTCAGGTCGGTTAGGTGAACTCCTTCGCCCCACCCAGATTGCAACCACCACTGTAGCCACTCAAACATTGTCGCCGCACCGGTGGAGGTTGTTGTCATGTACCACTCTTCGTCTCGCAGGTGGGCGCAGACCCCGTCGTTGAGCACAACGCCCTCATCGTTACATATCACCCCGTAGCGCACCCTGCCCACACGAAGTTGTCGCCATTGGTTGATGTAGATGCGTTCAAGAAACTTGGGCGCGCCAGGGCCGGTGAGTTGTAGCTTGCCGAGCGGACTCACGTCGATGAGACCAACCTGTTCGCGTACCCGTTGTACTTCGGCAGTGGGGTTTCCGTAGTGTTCCGGGCGCATCCACAGCCCTGCGTTCAGTAGCTTTGCGCCGTGAGCGAGATGCCAGTCGTGGATGGCGGTGACCTGCACAGGCTCCATGTTTTGCCCAGCCAATGCCCCAAGCGTTACTGGCGTTGTTGGTGGTCTCGCAGTTGTCGTTCCTGTTTCCTGCACGGTCTGACCGTTGGCGCGAGCACAGAGGTGGATGGTATTCATCGAACACATCTTGCCTTGGCACGGTCCCATGGAAATGGTGCTGTACCGCTTGAGCAGTTCAATGCTGTCGTAGCCCTCTGCAATTGCAGTCTCTATATCTGTATCCGTTACATCTTCGCAGTAGCAGACAAATTGTTTTTTAAGTCCTCGCACATGAACCCGATTGGAGGTGCGGGGGTGGGAACAGGATTGCTTGTCTACAGGGTCAGGGGAAGGGTGGGAAAGGGATTTCCCACCCACGGGAGATTGTCCACCTACGGTATAATTGGCGGCGTTTGCGCCCGTCTGTCTGCCTTCGGCGATTTGGGTATCAATGGGGTGTGTGCCGACTGCGCGGCCTGTGATGTAAATCCCTGGTGGGGTTGTCACGGGCAGAATTTCGGAGCGGTCTTCGTTGTATTCGGATTTTCCACCTGCCATGTAGAACAACTCGGTCGCGGGTGTCCAACCGGTACTTATTGCGATGAGGTCACATCCTAGGGATTGTGCGTATGACAGGTCAACTTCGCTCTGCGAGTCGATGCGGGTGATTTTGGCACCGTTGACAGCACCGGAGCCGAGGGCTTCAAGGATGGTATGCCCATAGAAAATCGGTATTCGTGCCGTGGTCAATCCATTGATGTATGGGCTCGCAACGGCACCGTAATCGCGTTCTTCGACGATAGCGGCGATGTTTACTTCTGAGGCATAGAGATCCGCGGCGAGCTCCCAACCGTCATCGTTTGCTGTCACAACCACCACCTGCTCCCCGGGTACAACCCCATACAGATGAAGCAGACGTTGCACCGCACCGCCCAACATCACACCCGGTAGGTCGTTGTTGTCAAAGACCAGCGGGGTTTCGTAGGCACCGGTCGCCGTAATGAGTGCTTTGGTTCTAATCTTGAACAGTCGCGAATCCCTCACCGCTGATAGCCAATTGTCTTGATACCAACCGAGCACCGCTGTATCGGTGAAAACTTGAACCGTTGACTGCTGATTGAGGGCTTCTAAAAGTCCGGGCAACGGCGAGTCGGGTGGCACGGTAAAACGTAGGTGTCCGCCGAGTGCGGGATTTTCGTCGAAAAGCAGGACGTTTGCACCCTGTTCAGCGGCTGACAGTGCCGCGCTTATGCCTGACGGTCCACCGCCGACCACGGTGACATCTGTATGTAGGTATTGTTTATCAAACGCGCCATGGCTCGACGGCGTATCGTGCTTGACTTCTCCTAACCCTGCGGCGTGTCTCAGAACATGTTCGTAGAACGGCCAGAGCGATTGGGGGCGGATAAAGGTTTTGTAATAGAACCCAACGGGCATAAAACGGCTACCGAGTTGGGTGAGCGACAACAGGTCGTAATTGAGCGATGGCCAAACATTCTGCGCCTGAACGTCCATACCCGCCTCAACAGGTCGGATACAGGCGCGCACATTCGGTTCGTCACCGACTTGGACGAGGCAGTTGGGGCAGTGCCCAGCGCAACAGAGCAATCCTCGCGGACGATGATATTTGAATGAACGGCTCAGGACCTGAACACCTGCCGCAGTTAGGGCGGAAGCGATGGTGTCGCCGGGGTGGGCGGCGTACCGCCTGCCGTTAAAGGAGAAGGCGATGGTCTCAGAGCGGTTGATGAGTTCGCCCTGTTTTTGCGGGAGGCGATTTGGTGTTGTTGGTTCGGTTTGCAAATTTTACCTCTTTGGGTCAATAAGCCAGCAGTGGTGATTTCTCTTTTTTCCATTCATAGGGCACTGTTCTATGGAAACATTGTTCAGCGATTCCAGTGGCTAAATGGGCTGAAAGTATGGGTGGTACTGCATTGCCTATCAAAGTTAGCTGCGCCGTTTTTGTACCCGCTATTACATATCTATCAGGAATTGTTTGCAACCTAGCACATTCTCGGGGAGAAGTAACCCTATTTTCAGAAAAATGAACGAAAGGTGCTCTATGATTTTCCTTAACGGTAGGTGATGGCTTAGAAGCATCTAGTCGATACCATGAATGATTCCAGTTCGGATATAGACGTGTTCCTACTTCTTGCTTCTTAATCTTCTCAATGGTTTCCGCTTTGTGCTTGGTGATCGAATGATTATGGATAGACTCTGATTCGTCTCTCAAAAATCTTTGCAGGGGCTTTTTGGATTCTTCTTCGTAGGGTTGCGGTTCTTGCTCAATTGGTGTTGGTAAATCACTTAGGGCATCCTCAACTGTATAAAACGGTTCTGGTTGATAGAACAGGTCTAGATTATTGGTACAGACAGGTTCTGGAAAGCATAAGGCGTGCTCACTTTCAAGAATTCCAGCTAGGAATAGTCGCTTTCTCTGCTGTGGAACTCTATAATCAACCGAATTTAGTATCTGCCATGAAACGTTATAGCCAAGTTCCTCGTATTCCTGTTTGAGGCTATTGAGTAATTCATATTTTCTTTTTTGCCCAACAGAGAGCATACCCGATACGTTCTCCATTAGAAACACCTTAGGTGCTATTTCTTTTACGAACTTAAAGAAATTATAAACTTGCTCGTTTCTTGGGTCGTGCTTAAAACAGTCATATCTCTTTCCAGCGTGACTGAATCCTTGACAGGGTGGACCGCCAACAACCACATCGGGTTTCGCTCCGAGTTCATCTAATACAGTTTGTGGCGATAAAGTAGAAATATCTTGTGTTCGCGAGAGCAAACCGTTTCCTATTGAGTGGTTCTCGTAGAAGGTCCGAACTGCCCACTTATAGTTGTCAATGCCTCCCACAACTTGGAACGCACCTGTCATTTCAAAACCTAGACTTAGACCACCCAACCCACAGAATAGGTCTAATACCGTTAATTTCATTTTAGATATCGCGATTCGTCAGTTCGAGGTTGTTTAAAAGCACGGTTATTAAACAATCCAGTAACCTTTACTTTAGGAAATAAAACAAGGTGAAAATTAACAGAGAGAAGTACGAGGAACTGCTTCCCAAACTCGGAAAACGTGCAAGGATCGCTCTGCAAAAGATTTTGGAAAACGGTTCAGTTAGCACCTATGAAATTGGTCAACTTGGGTATAACCATCCCCCAAGAGTAATTCGAGATTTAAGAGAGGCTGGAATCCACATACTAACGAAAATGGGAATCCACCCCGAAACAGGTTCACGAATGGGAATTTATGTGCTCGGTGCTCCAGAACCGGAATCGACTAAGAGAATCTCGGGCAGGAAAGCAATACCTAAAAGATTCCGTCAAGAGGTTCTTTCTCACCATCAGAGTAAATGCAATATCTGCAATTCACAATACGATGATACCATCCTCCAGATAGACCATCGAGTACCATACGAAATAGGTGGCGAGGTAGAAGCCTTCCAACTTTCCGAATTTCAACCTTTGTGTGGCTCTCACCAAAGGTTGAAAAGTTGGGTGTGTGAATACTGCCCCAACTGGAAAACTCGCTTGATTGATAAATGCAGAACCTGTTATTGGGCTATTCCTGACCAAGATTATGAACATGTTGCCACAACTTTAGAAAAGAGAGTAGATTTAACGTGGCGAGGTGAAGAAATTCAAGATTACGAGCGTCTGAGAAGATTTGCTGAAGAAAATTCAATAAACATTCCAGAGGCTTTGAAACTAATTGTTAAGAAACTCAATTAGACATACCACTTTCTACGGCGGGGATCTGTAAAATATGCCCCTTTTCGGTTCATGTCCCTTTTCCTATCAAGGCAACAACTTGGATTAAGTATACTCAATCGCAATTACGTTTGCAATTCAAAAGACATTACGGTTTGAAACGCGAGACGATTGCCGTTATTCGGATTTGATTCTTGGATTTTACCATGACGTATCGTGATTGGGGGAAAAAGGGATTGCCCACCCACGGGCCGGATTTTCCCTACGGGCTCAAGATTGCATTCAAATATAGAACGATCAATCCCAAAGTTGATGCAACATGACAACTGCGGCATCTGCGATTTGGCGGCCGGCATCGGCACATAGCCATCGTGAGACGATGGGTTGGGTGCCGTACGCACCCCGCTCCGCTTGGTCTGTTGTCGGCACGTAGCTTGAGACGCGGGCGTTCGCCAATTCGACAACGAAGGTGAACGGCGCAGGCGAAAAATGCTTTATCTCTAATCCAATACGCACAAAAATTTCAGCGGATAGGGCCACCAATCCGACATCGCCGATTCGCATCACCTGCACCGGAACATCCGCGTTTTTCCCGTCATAAGGCCACGATTCCGTCCGCGCAATCAGGCGTTTTTCAAACGAACTCTGCTCTGCTTTCGCCTTCATCGCCTGAATTTCTTCCATGAACGCAGGCTCGCGGGTATAGTACGGAATCGAGAGCACATCCAACTGGCTCGTCAGCTTAAGGTCTCCCATCGGCTCCGCTCTCTCGGTCGCACACATCGTTGCCCCGGCGAGTGCGCGCCCGAGCTGTATCGCTTTTTTCTCCCCACCTCTGGGCAGGTGCGTCGCCTCGTGTGGTGAATGATTGATGTCTCCGCAAGTGCCCTGTAGGAGCATTGTCACAACATCATCGCCGTAAACTGCCGAGATATTCTTCGCAATCTCCCCGGGCCAGTCCGCCGATATAAAGTCTGCCGACCCACCGCCGATAACATCGGTATGCAGGGCGTAGTGGACTGCCAATGCCCGGAGGTTCTCGTCTGCATCAACAATGCTCAGCGTTTGGAGTTCCGGGTCAATTGGGCCAGCCACCCCAACCACCTCATCGTCGCGCCCCCTGATTCCAAACTGCTCCCTACCATTTTTGAGGCGGAAGAGGCGATTATAGGCATATCCGTGTGCCTCTATGCACCCGCGCCGGAGCGTGGCGGGGAAGGTCGAATCTGCCGCAGCTTTGACGGTATCCGCAATGACCCGCGGAAGTCCCGCAAGCCATTCTTCCTGTCTTTCAACGACACCGTTTTTGCGAACTTCGGGCCCCGTGTGCGTATGGGTTGCACAAATCAACACATTCTCCGCCGGGATGCCGATCTCTTGGTCGATCAATTCCTTTGCAGGCGTGGTGAGTTCTTCGGTGACATTAATGAGGTCTAGACTGACTAACGCCATCTGGCTGTCTTCGTATTCGAGTACAATTGCCTTGGCGAGTAGGTCATCACGAACCGACTGGCTGACGCGGTCGTGAAAGTAGCCTGCAAGTGAAACGCCTATAGGGGGTGTGATGACCTTTTGGGCACAGCCAGCGTTGCAGATTGAAGCATCTTTTAGTTTGTTTGCCACGGTTTTCTCCTTAAAGCTCGGCTATAGACATTGCGCTCCGCTGAAGCAGAGATTGGAAACTATAGCTGTGTTCGGGGTGTTCATCTCACGTAAGTCTTTGTGACTTGGTTGGTTTGGGTATTGCGCTCCGCTAGAAACCAGAGGCCGCAACCGGCACTGTGGCACCACCACTCTGTCTGCATCTCCATTGTGTTCTGCTTGAGATAGAGATAACGGGTCCATGCCGAATCGGGGACGGTGGATGGGGTTTTCGGACGGGGGTTGTATTCACCGCCGAAACGAAATTCGCTTGAGTTACGGTGGCCACAATTTGGGCAAGTCAGAAGTAGCATCGGTTTTTCCTCAGCAGTTCATTCTCTCGTAAGCCTAATCCGGCAATTTCGCCCCAACCTTCTGAACTTCCTGATAAGGTTGAAGCCAAACGACAGATTCATCGTGCAGGTCAACCACCTGAATCCGATTGCCCCACGGGTCTCGGAAATCACATCGGAAGGGTGGCTGCGTTTTCAAGCCATACTTTTGGGTTATTTTTTCACGAACTTCGGCAACTTGCTCATCATCTCGCACGATGATTCCAAAATGCCTCTGGCGGTCAGGCTCAACTGCGTCCACCTCAAACATGGCGAGAAATTGGTGTTCACCGAGCTTGAAAAAGGCATCGCCCTCGCCTTGACCACGTAACAGTTCCAGATTGAAGACATCGGTGTAAAATTCGATGCCCTTTTCAATGTCGTCAACCTCAATCGCAATATGATTGCATCCAAACACACGCACTCCCATTCATTACCTCCCTCTCAATAATCAGCTCACCACAAGTGTACCTCATTTTATCAAAAAACAGAACTGTACTCAACATTTTATTCAACTCAGATTGACTAATGCCCCACCGCCGCCGCACCTTTTTCGCCAACCAAATCATTTTCTGCAAAGCGCGAGAGTCGAAACGGGCGAATGAGGTCGGGGGTTTTTCCGGTGGCGATTAATGATGCCAATGTTTTGCCAGCGATTGGGGAGGCTTTGAAGCCGTAAGTGCCCCAACCGACATCTATCAGAAATCCCTCAACGGGCGTGACTCCCATGAGTGGACTGTAATCGGGGGGCATGTCACAGATGCCCGCCCACTGGCGCAGGATGCGGACATAACTCAACGATGGGAACAGTTCAAGGACGTGCCCGGCGATGTCTTCTAGGAATGAGAGGGAGCCTGCCATTGAATAAGATGAAAAGGGATCGACGCTCGCGCCCATTACCAATTCACCTCGGTCGGTTTGGCTGATGTAGACGTGTAGGCTCCCGGAGACAACCACCACATTGAGGAAAGGCTTGAGCGGTTCGGTCACGCAGGCTTGCAACGGAATAGTTGTCAAAGGGAGTTCAAGTCCGGCCATCGCCGCGATAGTTGAACCCCAACCTGCGGTTGCGTTGAGCACAATCCCGGTTTTAATATCGCCGCTGGTTGTCTGCACCCCCATTATCTTTTCATCCTGAACGTCAAGCCCGGTTACTTCTGTCCCTTGATGAATGTGGACACCGCGCACGTCTGCCTGATGCGCGTACCCCCAGACAACAGCATCGTGGCGGACGATACCCCCAGGCGGATGGTAGAGTGCGGCAAGAATTGGATAGCGGGGATGCTCGCTCACATCGAGATAGGGGCAGAGGCTGGCAATTTCATCGGGCCATATCAACCGTGAGTCCACACCCTCGATCTGGTTTACCTCTGCCCGACGACGCATGGTACGAACCGCACCATCGGTGTGTGCCAGTGTCAAATGACCGCGTTGGCTGAACATCACGTTGAAATCAAGTTCACGCGCCATCTGTTGGTAGAGTTTCACACTCTCATTGTAAAAGCGAACGCCCTCTGGGGTCAGGTAGTTGCTACGGATGATAGCGGTATTTCGCCCGCTACCGCCAGAACCGATGTAGCTCTTTTCGAGTACCGCTACGTCGGTGATACCGTGCTCTTTGGCGAGATAGTAGGCACAAGCCAAACCGTGCGCCCCTCCGCCGACGATTACGACATCGTAGGTGTCTTTGAGCGGGTGGGAGTGCCACATCCGTGGAGGCAATTGGTCGCCGCTGAGAGCCTGTTGAATCAGTTTAAGTGACATCTAAGCAACTTTCAAAAAATAAATGGCAGAAACCGAGTTTTTTCTTCAAAACTCGGTTTCTTTGGAATAGACAGAACCAGCGCAGCTTCCATCTTTCCGAGTCGTTTCAGAAATGGAAGAGTGAAATCTTCCAGTCTTCCAATTTATCGTCCGATAGCGATCAGATGCTTCTCCGTTCGGAAGTACCAGTGTCCATCTACGAGTGCTGGCGAAGCGAGGACGCGCTCGTTTAGATGGTTGACGTGGAGGAGTGCAAATGAAGTACCCGCTTTCAGGACGAAGGTTTCCCCATTGTCATTCGTAAAGAAGATTTTGTCGTTAACCGCCACAGGTGATGCCGTGAACCCTTCGCGCCTCGCCTCACCAAGTCGCCCTTGCCACATTAGCTTTCCGGTCCGGGCTTCATAGCAGGTGGCGACCCCGGACATGTCGTTGACGATGTAAAGGTAATCGCCATTGAGGATAGGGGACGGGACGAATGGCGAGCCTTTCGGAGTTTTCCAGACAACGTGGGTCTCCGTCACGTCACCTGCTCCCCCTGGACGGATAGCGAGCGTCGGGCCCGCACGCCCTGATGAACAGAAGATGAGGCCGTGCCCCACAACCGGTGTCGGAATTGCCTCGGAGGTATTGCCCCGCACACTCCAGAGCTCTTTCCCTGTGTCAGGGTCATAAGCCTGAACTCGCCCTTGGCTGCTGACGATGATTTCGTCGTGCTCGCCAACACGTATCGCAATGGGTGAATTCCATCCGACCGTGGCATCACGGGGTGTTCGCCAGAGTTGCTCGCCGGTCCCTTTGTCAAGCGCAACGATAAATGAACCGGACGCACCCCCATGGTCTTGGAAGATGATTAGCAGGTCGCGATACAGCAATGGAGAACCAGCGGTCCCGTGGCCCGCCTTGAAGGTGCCGAGGTCCTGATGCCAGAGTCGCTTTCCATCAAAATCAACCGCAAGCACACCGTGATTGCCGAAGTAGGCGTACATATACTCACCGTCGGTGGTCGGGGTTGATGACGCATGACCGTTCTTTGAGTGGGTACCTTCCGGATTGGCGACTGGAGCGAAGGCTTCCCACAAGCGTTTGCCGTCCGCACGGTGAAAACAGAGGATAGACCGCCGTTTGCCGCCATCGTAAGCAGTCGTGAGGACGATGCGGTCTCCCCAGATAATCGGTGAGGAGTTGCCCTGCCCGGGCACTTCTACCTTCCATTGTACGTTTTCGGTTTCAGACCATGTATCGGGATAAGTGTTATCATCGCCCCAACCCTGCCCAGAAGGACCGCGCCACCGGGGCCAAAACTGGTCGGCATCGGATGTCCCATTAATCATCGCGACTCCGTCTGTTGAATGGCTCTCAACGGAAACGGATGGTGCAAGCCATAATGCTAAAAGAACGAAAAATATAAATGAGCGTCGAGTGTATCTCATGGTGCTATCTCCTTGTGCGTTGAATACGCGATTTAGGTGAAGTGAATTGATTTGAACGCCTCAATCTGCGCCTTAATTGCACGTTCTGTTGGCAGACGTTCGGCACTTGATGCCCCGTAGAATCCGACAACACCTGTGGTGTTATCTAGGATGTACTGAGCGTCATCCGGTTCAGCGATGGGGCCGCCGTGACATATTACTAGGATTTCGGGGTTGACGGATTTTGCCGCGTCGTGGATTGCTTGTACCCGTTTGGCAGACTCCTCAAGCGTTAACGCGGTCTGCGCCCCAATAGACCCCTTCGTTGTGAGCCCCATGTGCGCTACAAGAATGTCCGCTCCCGCATCTGCCATCTGTTCCGCTTCCGATTCATTAAAAGCGTAAGGCGTGGTCAGCAGATTCATCGCGTGTGCGATACGAATCATTTCGACCTCCGGGCCGTACCCCATATCGGTCTCTTCGAGATTTTGTCGGTATATCCCGTCAATTAGCCCCACCGTTGGGAAATTTTGAACGCCCGAAAATCCGATGGCATCAATCTGTTTGAGGAATACATCCATCAGACGAAACGGATCGGTGCCACAGACACCGGCGAGGACAGGTGTATTTTTGACGACAGGAAGCACCTCGCTCGCCATTTCGACGACAATCTGGTTCGCGTCGCCGTAAGGCATCATGCCCGCCAATGACCCGCGCCCTGCCATCCGAAACCGCCCAGAGTTATAGATAACGATGAGGTCAACGCCCCCCGCTTCCTCCCACTTTGCAGAGATACCAGTCCCCGCGCCTGCCCCGACAATCGGTTGACCAGCATCAACATTCGCCCGTAATCGGGTTAAAATATCTTCGCGTTTGAATTGCATTTTCTTTCACCTCCGATATTATTCCGTTTTAACGTGCCATCCAGCCGCCATCAACGGTTAGGATATGTCCGTGAATGTACGCCGCCGCATCGGAGGCGAGAAAAATTGCTGCGCCTGCGAGCTCGTCCGGTGTGCCAAACCGAGAAGCGGGAATTCGGTGCATCAGTTCTGCTGACCGTACAGGGTCTTTGATCAGGCCCGCTGACAGGTCTGTGTCAATATAACCGGGCGCGATGGCATTCACGTTGACCCCCTTCGATGCCCACTCATTGGCGAGGGCTTTTGTCAATTGGGCAACGCCACCTTTGCTGGCGGCATACGCGGGCGCGCGAATCCCGCCGGAAAAACTGAGTAGCGATGCGATATTGATGATTTTGCCTTCGCCGCGCTGAACCATTCCACGCCCGACCTGCTGACAGAGCAACCACACCGCTTTTAGGTTCACAGCGAGCACATCGTCCCATCGCTCTTCTGGAAAGTCAACGGCGTCATCCCGATGCGTTGTCCCAGCGTTGTTGACGAGGATGTCAATGTGACCGAACGCTTGAATCACGCGGCGGTTCAATTCAGCGATGCCCGCTGTTTCTCGAAGGTCGCCCGGAAAAACCTCGCACCGGCATCCGATAGATTCGATCTCCCTTTTGACCTCAACAAGCCGCGATTCAGACCTTGCAACAAGAGCGACCTCCGCTCCCGCGTGTGCAAATCCGATGGCAATCGCTCTGCCAATCCCCCGACTGGCACCGGTAACAAGTGCCGTTTTTCCATCCAATGAAAACAGATTTGAAATCGTCATAACTCCTCCACTTATAGTATATTAGATTTTAAGCCAAAATATTGTTTTGGTCAAGTCTTTTTGACCGAGGTTATGCTATTTTCTGAATTTAGTTGCCGGAAACGTAAATCAAGAAAAATATTGACGGAAAGTGTGGAATGCGCTAAGATGATTATTAAGAGTATTACGCTTTTAGGCAATGAGGCTAGGATTTGTCAGTTTTTCTTGAGACATTGTGGACATTCAACGATGGACAAAATCTGGACATTCATTACAAATCGAAAAAACGCGCCCGCACAGAAAGATTGTCTGACACAAGAGGAAATGTCTACCCTTCATGCGGTCATTAAAGGCAATTGCCGATGGGATATGGGAGAAACTCTGTGAGATTGGAAGAGGTGCCCGAAGACTGGGAATCCCCTGTCGAACTGCCAAACCCCCCAGACCACGATACGGTGTCGTTATTTCGGAAGAAATTCGGTGAGTGAGATTCGAGAACTTTCCGTGCTTTGATGTCAACCCGACCACCAGCGACCTCCTGAATGACAATCCTAACCTTCTAAGTCCTTTGCAGCACGTATTCGTGACATTGATTCTCTGATTCAATGAAATGACGGATTTTTCGCTTGCCAAGGAATTGCTACTGATATATAATGCAAGGTGAGTTCGACCTAAAGTACTATGGAATAGCAGGCAATCGCCCATTGCCTCCGGTTTTATCTTCAGCGAAGGTTTCTTTTCTCGATGAGTATAGAACCTGTTTTAAAAATAGGAGGCACAGTCATTTGGGGGACATTTGAGGGGGGAAATCATCGAATTTTCAAGGCATTTACCCTAAAATGATTGCTCTCAAAGACGGATTTGGAATAAACAGGTTCTAAACATTCATACCTACTGTTCGGGTCAGATTACCCTGACAGTAGTAACGATTTCCCGTCGGTTGGGTTCAACAGTGTTGCCCTAAAGCGATTGACTCTCCCGTTGGGTTTCGGTCCTAAAATAACGGCAATCGCTCATTGGCAGTGAAACCAGCAAGTGAGTCGCATGACGAATGCGGTAGTCTTCCCCTTCACAAATGTTGGTGCAGTCAATTGGCAGCACTCAACCCAACCTACAAGCTGTGAGTATGCAAAAAAAATCGCACGACGAAAAATCGTGCGATTTTGGCAAAGAATCACGATTATACCGATAGATTTAAAGCGTGCTACCCTTCGATCTCTCCGGTAAAAGGTTTTTGTGTTGTGCCCGCTTCGTCGTTTTCAGCGTACTGTTCTTTGTCATCGCTGTGGCGATCTTGATGTTCATCATCGGTTGGCCATAATCGTCTGGAATCTTTTTTGGCATCGTGATACCTATTTGTGATGTCTCCCCGCGGGTTTGAGTCTCTCCACCGGCAGACACATCGTTTGAAGGTTGCTCCCCTGATGGTAGTTGCGAGGGATTTTCGGTAAAGTTTCGTTTGGCAATCGCTAGGTATACCGTCAGTCCAATAAAAAAAAGAACGCAGGGGATAGCTAATAGTAAAACTCGCTTTTGCATGTCTAGCCGCTAACATAGCCACTAATAGGGGGTTATGCTAGTTCTTTTCAGTAACCCCGATAAAGACTGAAGCTGAGGCTAAGGTTGAGGAAGATTCGCATAAACACTAGCTAGCCGCCATCGGGCTAAGAGTGAAACTAGCATAAGGCCCTAATACCAATTTCTTATTCACTTTCCCCCTTGATTTTTGCCCATGTGGTTGCGAGTTTGCCGCTGGGGGAAACAGCACTTGCTCCCTCAAATCCCTTGGTCATGAGGAGCTTAATATCATCCTGACTCAGGGCGACGTTGAAAATCGCAACTTCGTCGATGCTGCCGCTGAAAAAATCGCCTGTTCCACCGCGCGATCCGATAGCATCAACGGTACCCAAAGGCACAACATCCGCGTTCGTGAGGTTCTGCTCCGCATAAGGGGCATTGTTCGCAACAGCGTCTACATAATTATCTATCGTGCCTTTTTTAACGCTTCCCTTCCAGACAGTAGCTACATGGTGCCATTTTCCGTCCCCGAATGTCGTGGCAGAATCTCTATACGTGCGACCCCCTCCATCATCATTTATCAACAGCCTTATCTTCCCATCCTGAATCCTGAATTCGACCCTATCAACCCCGCTCTCATAATTGCTGTAGACATACTGATTGCCCGCAGCCTTTGTTTTCACCCAAGCACACCAACTCATATCTCCTTTCCCCGGGTCAAGACTTGGATGAGAGGTTATTCGCACATACTGATTCGCCCCAGAAAACTCCAGTGCCTTGCCGAATTTGCCTGCGGCCCATTTGGGACCATTTGTGAGCGTTCCATCATTGCCCTTCTCAGAGGAGTCCTTGGCTTGGTCTCCTTTACCCTCGTTCAAGAGCCACAGCCCAACAAGGGATTTTGGGTCAATTTTTGCCAAGCTTTGGCCTGTGAACCAAAGACTCATGACGATTAAGCTTGCACATACTAGACTTAATCTTGCTAACAACTTCATTTTTTCCCTCCTATTTTTGTTTGTCGGTATTCATTCCCAGCAGGCCAACTATTGATAGTTTCCGATTTTGTTGAAAAATCTTCCAACGCATCGGTTTGTGGTTGACTGACGAATTAGACCGTCAACGGGAGAACTACGCAGCCTCTACTCCGTCACTTATTTCTATGAATAAGTCTTCGGAGCAACTCTATCACTGAAATGGGGTTTCTGGAAAATCGCCGTTGTTCCGAACCGTCATTGACGATCGAATCAACGGAAGCAACCGCGTCGAGAGAATCGACAACTTCCTCGACTACATCAACCCCATCAACGATTGGTTCTTCGACTTCGGAGGTAACGGCTAGGACAGAATCGGAAACGGTGTCCCCAATTGATTGGGATTCTGCAACTGAGGAAACCGACGGTGCCTGTGGTGTGGTTACGATTCCGCCAACTTCCGCAAGCGGCAGTGGCTCATTACGACCATATCCCCATTGGCGAAAATTATATCCCATCGTGGGGCATATGTCAAGTATTGTAGTTTCTTTTGTAATTAGGACTTACGCAGTTGATACCGGCATCTCAAACAATTAAGGATCTATCAGTGGAAACAGATGTGGGTTGATATGGGGTTAAAATGGCACTTTCGCACATCCGCGCAACCGAATCAAAGAGCGATTCAACAAAATCGCGCCGTCGTATTACCCTTTGAGCATTTTCATCAACTCGATACTACAGAATACGGATAGATATTGACATCTGAAGCATTCTGATAAGTATCAGATTACTTTTCAAACAGGATTAAAACCTGATCAAAAGTCATTTTTTCTAAACTTATCTTATACGTTCCCGTCTCATTAGTTACTGAGCAAGTTCTTGAAACTTGCATAGCATAGAACCTGTCTCATAAATACGATTTTGTAGGACGCGATCCCCGTACCTTAGTCCTATAACCTGTTTATGAGATGACTTGTAAGCCATCAATCCTGCAACCAATTCACCACAAAATTGCACACGCTACGGTGGCGTGTATGAGCTATCTGGCAGATATGCTTTAACTGATCATTGACACTTTCAATTAGCGTACGCTTCCCAAGCATCTGTTGCTCAAATGCAGACAGTGGCTTAGGTTTCATATTTTTCCGAACCTTGGTCACTCACTTGACCCCCATCGCCGACAACGAATCAGAGAGGGCCTTAGAGCTATACCCTTTATCGGCAAATAGGTTTCCAAACACCCCTTCAATCATTTTCAGAACGGGACGAGGAATTCGCCAACCAACTCCACAAACCGGTTATAGCTGCCCCATTTTGGAAATGCCCAGTCGAGCTTCTCGATGTCGTAGTCGATGTAGTAGTGCTTAAAATTGCGATTGTTACTTTGATGAAACGCAATGAGTATTGTCATTACCTCGGTGGGGTGAAGGGTGCGTTTGCAATTCCGTTTTTTCGCTCCATTCTCCGAAGGTTTGGGTTTGAGTAGCGCAAACCGGTTAAGGCGTATTGTCGTATTCTTTAGACGACATTTGAGAAAGGGGAGGAATAGCATGTCTTATCAATGGCCTCAACTAACATTGCTTATCATTTGCCTCGTGCTCTTGTGGGTGGCAATGCCAGCAATCGCGCAGGAGTACTATGCAGATGATTTTGAAAAAAACACCACAGGTAACTATGAAAGTGCGGGTCCGGCAAAATGGACTATTCAGAACGGAGAATTACTCTCCCGCGACTCCGATGCGAATTGGAATGTGCTTCTGCTTAAAGAGAAGTTTTGGAAGAAGTGGACCGAGTACACCTACGAAGTAAAGGTGATGCCGTATTTGAAGAAGAAGCAGCCAGCCGAGTTTATCTATATCACGTTTCGATATACGCAAAAACTGGGCAGAGACCGTCAAAATTTCTTCACCTATCTGATGGACGAATCCAACATCAATGGGTTATATATCGATCGGTTTATCGACGGCACCCGAACCCGTCCTGTACCCAACACGATGACATTTGCCGGGGCATGGAAAAACGAGGGAAAGGTGTATAATATTAAGATCGAAGTCACCCCCAAGACCATTAGCGGTTATCTTGATGACAAGCAACAATTCAAACCTATCAGAGAGGAGAATCTGGTTGATGGGCGAATTGGTATCGGAATTTGGGGGGCCGAAGCCAACTTTGATAATCTTGTCGTCTACGGTCCCAGAGGACGCGCCGTAGACCCATCGGGGAAAGTCGCAACAACCTGGGGTAAGGTTAAAGCAAAGTTCTAGCAGAACATCTAATACAATTTCAAAATCTAGATGTTACACCTTCAAAACGCATGATGAATTGCGATAGTAGGGAATAACGATCGGTATTCACTACAAGGGATGGAGTTTTACACCTAAAGGAGTTTTCGATAACAATTTTCAACATGTGGCGAATTTTGCCACGATTAAAAAGGAGAGAGAACATGAAGCATCGAATGACTATGTTCCTAATCGTCGGGTTAATTGGAACGTGGGGAATCGTGGGAGTAGCAACCGCACAGGTTTACCATGCCGATGACTTTAGCACGGACACCATCGCTAACTATGAGACAGCGGGTGGGGCGACATGGAAGATTGAGAAGGGAGAGTTAGTCGTCTCAGGCGCGGGAGGAGATTGGAACGTGCTTGTGGTTAAGGAGGCACTGTGGAAGGGCTGGACCGACTACATCTACGAAGTCAAGGTGACACCGGATCTGACGACGAAAACGCCGGCTGAGTTTATCTATATTGTGTTTCGGTATGCCCAACCCCTCGGTACCGACCGTCAAAATTTCTTCACCTATCTGATGGACGAAGCCAACATCAATGGGCTATATATCGATCGATTTATCGACGGCACCCGAATCCGCCCCGTACCCGGTACGATGACGTTTGAAGGCGCGTGGAAAAACGAGGCGAAGGCATATACTATTAAACTCGAAGTCACCAAAGATAACATCACCGGATTCCTAGATGGCACACAGCAATTCACAATCCCAGACGATAATCTGGTTGATGGGCGAATTGGTTTAGGGGTTTGGGGCGCAGATGCCCGCTTTGATGACCTCAAAGTCTTTGGCCCCGCGGATCCCACTGCCGTAGACCCCGCGGGGAAAGTCGCGACAACTTGGAGCAAAATTAAAGCACAGTTCTAGTCATTACTATAGTTTGGACAATTTGTATCCTATTTAGATATTTTTCTCAATAGGTGCTACCTGCTGTCGGACGGAACCCGTTTAATATTTTGCGATTTTGTTTCTCATATCATTTCGCCATCTAAATGTTACAGTCAATCCAAAACGCGCAATGAATTGCGCGACTACGAACCCCCGAATCTTGTAACTTATGGATTCCCAATTAGTATCAGTTCAACCTGTAGAAAAAGGGGTTGCCCCTGTCCCTATACCTTTTGTTCCTTGACTTCTGCTGAAAATTCTATAGTATATCGTTAGGGCTATTTAGTTTTCGGCTTTTTGTCCATTTTGGGCGAAATGTCGGGGCAGGGATGTCCCTCCTACAGGGAGTGTTGGGGATGTCGGTTCGCTCTTATC
The DNA here is from genome assembly GCA_965198165.1 of Candidatus Poribacteria bacterium. GTDB lineage: Bacteria > Poribacteria > WGA-4E > WGA-4E > PCPOR2b > CBDAOT01. The sequence goes on from OZ240244.1 coordinate 4,985,644, forward strand.
GGAGAATTAAATGCCCTTATATATCGTGACATTCACTTGACAAAGTGCTTTTAAGCTTTCAGAACAGAAAACCTAAGGAGACGCGATTGTGGCAGATAAAAATGGACTTAGGTCTGATAATAGCGCTGCCCCCGCTTCACCTCCTAGCGAAGATGCCGCCGCCCAAATCCGCTATGCTCCGACCAAGAAGACAGATGTCTTCTATCCGGAAACGGATGGGAAACCCATGGCAGAGACGGAACGGCATCGAGACGAAATTATGTACACCCTTCAGGTACTCCCTAGCCATTTTGCGGATGTGCCGGAGGTGTGTGTTTCGGGCAATATGATGATGTATTACGTAGAGGGCGAGCCTCGAAAATCCGTTGCGCCCGATATATTTGTCACTTTCGGTGTGGAACGCAAGGAGCGGCGCATCTACCGTATTTGGGAAGAGGGCAAACCGCCGGACTTTGTGTTGGAGTTTTCGAGCGAAAATACGTATCGGCATGACTTAGCGGGTAAGAAAGAGCTGTATGCGGCGATAGGTGTTGGCGAGTATTTCCTGTATGATGCCTATCGGGAGTATTTACCCTCGCCCTTGATGGGGTTTCGTCTTGTGGGGGGTGAGTATGTTCCAATTCCGGTGGGTGCTGATGGAAGTGTTCCCTCTCGGGTGTTGAAACTGGCCCTTCATGTTTTGGAAGCGGGTCTTGGGTTTTACAATCCTGTTTCGGAAAAGTGGTTAGAGACCCCAGCTAAGGCTGCCCAAGCCCGAGCGGAACACGCGGAAGCCCGAGCGGAACACGCGGAAGCAGAAATTGCAAGGCTCCGAGCGGAGAATGAGCGGTTGAAGGTTTCCCTAAACGCGGATCCCCAATCGAATTCTTAAACATTCATATTACGCAAGTTTCAAAAATAATGTTTCGATTTTCATCAGGCGCAAAGACCGTAGGGGCGAGGTCTCCCCGCCCGCCGTCGGCGTACAATGTGTAACTTTTCTATTTAAACCTGCTTACGCCTTTGATTGAAAGAGGTTTCTCAGTGTTGTCAGAAAACCTTGTAGTAGGACAGTATCTGGGAGCGAGCAAATTCCTTCCACTTCACGCTGTTTATTAAAAAAAGCACCGTAGATGACGTGATTGTCACCGTATAGGCTCATCGTCGCTATGCCCTCCCCTGGCCGCCATTCTAACCCAATCCCCCCGTCTTCGGACCACATGATGTCCGGCTTTGGGATTTCACTATGAATCCACTGTAGTAAAGAACGCACATCCTCATAAGCCGATTCCGGTACAGGTCTAACATCGTCAGCCACTGCACAAGTTTCTTCAACTTCCTCACGAATATCTTCTAGCTCTTGTAGGGCTTCGTCCAGTGAGAAGGAATGTGGGTTGGTTGCTAAAGACCCATCAAGCTCTCCTGAGGTAGTGCCGAAGATATCATTCATCCTTATCCTCCCGTAATTCTGCCAGCAGTGCATCCCCGATATAGGCATCGTGGCGTTCGGCTATGTCCGTCACCTCACATTCAAGTGTCCCTGCCAATGCGAGGAGTGGATCGATGCCCTGCGCCTCCTGGGTCAGGTCAACGTTAGTTGGTCGTATCTCCGCCGGCATCGTGTCGTCTATGTCTGTCACTTCACACTCAAGCGTTCCTGCCAATGCGAGGAGTGGATCGACCCCCTGCGTTTCCTTAGCTTGCGCTTTGTTTTTTAAAGTCTTGTTTGTCATTGTTGCTTCCTTTACTTAATGATCTGGGCGACCAGCGTTGTTACGGACTATCAGTCAACTCAGCAGGCAACCCTTCAATAATCCGGGTGGATTCCACACTTACATAAACGATGCGCTCGATTGCTGTGACTAGATCCCGCGGATTTTCAAACCAGCCGTTTGGGTCGTTGAGGATGCCGCTCTCTTTGTCCGGCTTTATCTTGTAACGGTCAATGAACCACTCCAGGGGTGTTCTGCCGTTGACCACGTACCGATGCGCCGCTTCGGGGATATCGGATAAACGCACATGCTCGTTGATGATGAGGGTTGTTTTTGCTTCTTTGTCAGCGAATCGCATCGCTTTTTCACTAAGTCGAAACTGCTCAGATTGCGTGGGAGGTGACACCCCCCGGCCCCCCTTAGTAGACTCAACGGAAAGCGGGTACTGTTCGCATGTTTCGTAACCGAGGTGGAGTGTTGCCAGTGCACCCCCCGCTTCCGCGAAGGCGTGGAAATCGGGGGCAAATGGGATGCGCGGTAGCTCTTTCAACAAATCGTTTGCGAACTGTTCTCGATAGCTCGGCGTGTGTAGAACACCGTAAACATAGTCGAAAATCGCGTCCTTCGTGATTGTGTCGTCGCTGTAGTGTTCACGGAAGGCGCGCAAGGCTGTGTCTGAAATGTTGTCGATGCGGTCTGGCTCTTCTCCAATCCCCGGAAGCGCGCCCATCGTGTCTAGGACATCCGTGGGCTTTAGATAGCGGTACCGTGGAAAGCACTGGCCATTGAATATTAACTGGTAATCTGGGGTTGTATTAATCATTAAAGTGGAAAATGCTTTTTTCGAGCCGACACCAGGGACACATATCATACGGTTTTCGTTGGAGCTGTCTGGGAAAATCTTATCCATTTGGTACTTCCTCGCTATGAAGGTGTAGTCCGTGTAACCATTCGTTGCCACGAATGGCCGGTACGCCATTTTTCGGATGTAGTTCCCACTAAATTCGGTTTTTTTCTGCCGCTCCAGATTGTCCTTAAGATTATCTTCCCACCTTATATTCTTGGCGTGTCGGCTAGTGACCTCGTCTGTTGAGCATTTCGGGTTTGCCTCCATCTCCTGTAATGCTTTGAGATAATCCTGCGTCATTTGGTCCGCGTTCTCGGCACAAGCATTACGTGAGTAGTTGTAGATGTACGCGTCTCTGCTTGTCACCAATCCTAGCGAATACAATCCAAATATCGCATCGTCCTCCTTGCCTGCCTTTGCATCCTGCGAGCCCATTGGGTAAAACTGGACAAACGCATCGCTGCGCTGTTCAATCCAATCGTGATGTTTATCGGGCGTGATTGTCTGCCAATCGCTGAACCCTGATATCGACACGGCCTCGCGCAGTGCCGCCAGCTTCTCCTCGCGGTTGAGGTAGTCGCCAATATCTCGGTAGTGGATGCGGCAACCATCGTGCGCGGCATTCGGGTTCTTGACCAGGATGGTAATGGCGACAGGTGCTCGTGAACCGCTCCCGAACACATTTCCCCCTTCGGAACGCCGTCGCTCGCCCGATGTTCTTGCATTTCCCCGCAGGTGCAGGACGTAGATGGCACTGAACTCCTCAGCCAAATACGCCCGAATCCCTGAATCAACGTTTCCGTCAATCCATGAACCGTTGGTGACAAAAGCGACGACCCCCTGTTCTTGAATCCTGTCCGATGCCCAACGGAGTGCCAACTTGTATGTGTCGTAGAGGTGCCTCTTCAACGTCGCTGTAGAACGGGCAGCGTAGGTCTCTTCAATACGCCCTTCAAGTTCAAGGTACTCTACGTTAGGGTTGTCGTCCGTTGCACTCCTCTGCCCTGCTGACCAGGGCGGATTGCCAACGATGACCCGGATCTTGAGTTTTTGTTGACACTCGGCGCGCTCGTTGTTGTCCGGGAGCCACTCTTTCGGAAACAGGGTCGGGATTCCTTTTTTGTTCAGATTGAACGTGTCGGTCAATACAATACCTTCAAACGGGTCATGGTCGCCGTCTGCGCCGCGCCGGGCGTGGAATGCTTCTTCTATATTGATTGCGGCGATGTAGTAGGCAAGGAGGACGAGCTCGTTGGCGTGGAGTTCCTTGCGGTATTTCCGCTCAAGATCGGCATCTTGGATAAGGTCAGATTGAAGCAGGCGGGCGAGAAAAATGCCGGCACCGGTGAATGGATCGAGCACATGGACATCTTCGTCGCTCAGCGTTAAGCCGAACTCCTCCCGCAATACGTCATCGGCACTGTGGAGAATGAAGTCCACAATCTCAATGGGTGTGTAGACGATGCCGAGCCGTTCTGCGTCCTTCTTCAAGGCATTCGCGAAGAACTTCTCGTAGAGCTCCAACAGGACGCGCTGCCTGCCTTCGGTGTTGTCAATGCCGCGGGCGCGCATCCGGACGCTTTCGTAGAAGCCCTCCAAATCTCGTGTTTCGTTCTCAAGTCCAAATTCCCCAAAATCCTTCCGCAGGTTGTCCAGCGCGATCGAGACGGGGTTGCTGGAGGCAAAGTCGTAATCCTCGAACAGTGCCTCAAAGACCGGACGGGTTAGGAGGTGCTGTGCCATCATATCAACTGCGTCGTCCCGCGTAATGGACGTGTTTATCGAATCTTTCAACTCCGCGTGGAAGCTGTCGAACCATTCCCCCAGCGCATCGTTGTCGGGATTATCCAGTAGGTTTTGGATACGGGCAACAACCCGTGTGAAAATATCGGCGACATCCTTCGCCCAGCTCTCCCAGTATTTCCGGTCACCGCATCGCTCCACAATCTTGGCGAATATCGCATCGGGTGGCAGATCTATCGGCCAAAGCCACTGTTGACCGGTCAAGGGGGATGTCCCGTTCCCATCCTCATCCGACGAATCCCCGCCGAAGATAATCCGACCGGTCAGTGTGCTGTTGAGGTCTATTTTGTTGATTTCGGCGTTGAGTCTGTCATCGTGCGAACGCAGGGCGCGTAGGACACTCCATACGGAGGCGAAGCGTTCATTGTTGTTTAGGGCATCGGCGGGGTCTGCACCGGCTGGGATTGCAACCGGTAGCACGATGTAGCCGTACTGCTTGCCCGGTGCTTTTCGCATGACGCGCCCTACCGCTTGAACGATGTCAACATGCGAGTTTTTGGGGGACATAAAGAGCACAGCGTCGAGTGCAGGCACGTCAATGCCCTCGGAGAGACACCGCGCATTTGAGAGAATACGGCAGAGGCCGTCAGTGCTATCTTTTAGCCACTCAATCCGGTTTTTTCGATCGAGGGCGTTATGTTGCCCATCAACGTGTTGCGTTTCGCACTTAAAATTGCTCGGCCGTTGCTCTTCCGACAACCGTTCAATGGCACTCTCAATAATCCCGTTCCAATGCTTGTCGAGACGTTTTGAAGCGGCGATTGTGTTCGTGAATGCGATGGCGCGCCTCAGGGGTTGGATGGGTTCATCGTCACCTGACCTTCTTTCCGGGTTTTGTAATGCCTGCCAGCACCCGACGATCTTCGTCGCATCGTTAATGTTTATCTCGCCCCCGCCATTCCCGATATATCCCTGGAGTGCAGCGTCCGCGCCTTGCTCGGACATGGCAAGGATTAGCACCTTGTAGTCGGATAGTAGGTCTTGCTCGACTGCCCTAGAGAAGGGGAGGCGGTGAAACTCTGGTCCGTAGGTCTCAGCATCGTCCATTGAGAACACTTCGATGTCGTGGCGCGCCGCTTTTGCTTTCGTGCCTTCGGTGTACAACCGCGATGTCGCTGTCATGTAGAGCCGTTTATCCGCACGAATCCGCCCCGCATTGTGTACGAGAACAAATGGCGAGGTCGTGTCGTCGGGATGCTCAACCCCGGTGGTTCTGTGTGCCTCATCGCAGAGAACGAGGTCAAACGCTGGTGCGCCCTGGTCTTGCGCGTTTTCGACGATAGGGAGCGAATGATAGGTGCAAAATACCACCGTCATCGCCTTCTCGTCCGTTTTCTGTAGTGCCTCGGAAATCTTTGACGGGTCTGTGGTGACAGGAATTTCGAGCTCCAGAATGGACGCGTCCTCGTGCGTTTTTCCGGCGCGTATATCGGAGCAAATTCCGATATAGCGATGCGGGACCTCCTGTTGCTCTGCCCATTCCCGCATCGCCTGTGAAAATAACCCGATAGACGGGACCAGATAGAGCACTCGCCCGCTAATACCCGCAACCTCCTCAGCAATTCTTAAGGCGGTAAAGGTCTTCCCTGTGCCACACGCCATAATCAGTTTGCCACGAGCAGAATCTTTGAAGCCGTTGAGCACGTCATCAAACGCTTCTTGTTGATGGGGTCTGAGACTGAACGGTTCGTGTTGATAGGTGAGTTGTTCGGGCCCCTCACGGATTAGGTCAGGCCAGTCAATTGGTCGGCTCGCCAGATCGCCATAGCGAATCACTTGGCAAGCGGGCTTCAATGCCTCGATGATTCTGTACGCGTTTGGCCCCCACTCGCCTCCAGTATCAACGACCATTCGAGAGGTGAACGGCTCGCGCGCTGAGGCGGCGATAAACGAATCGAGATGTCCTTTTGTTATCTGCGTGTCGGGTGCGTAGCACTTGCACTGAATCGCGCAGTATCCGCCCTCCGCTTCTTGTGCGACGAGGTCGATTCCGATATCAATACCGTCGAAATCTGTCCGGTATGCCGCCCATTCACTCCAGAGCCGCACCTCGGAAAACCGCTTCTTGTAGATGGGGTCTTCGCGGAAATACGCCTGCATCAGCTTCTCGAAAAATCTGCCTTTGTGGGATTCGGAAGGGGCAACCTCGCGGATGTAATTCAGTGCGCCTTGGAATCCGCTTTCTGCGTCTCCACTTCCCATTTGGAAGCCTAAGTAGAGTTGCGTTGTTTCGGGCATATTCAGTCTCCTCGCGAAAGTGGGTAGGGGCAGGCACGGTGTGCACCGAATTGTGCGTCATAACGAGATTAGATCGACATCAGGCTCAAGTGCCTCGGCAATCGCCTTCGCCTCTTCAAAGTTGCGAATGTCTTCAAGCATCTCCAGCTCTTCAAGGACCTGGTTATACTGTTCTATCGGTACACGGACAAATTTCCGACTGTTTCTTTCGACTATTTCAAGGTTCATCTACACACGACCTCCCGATCCAAATTTTATGATTTCAAAAGGGGTGTCAAAACTGTGTAGACCATTTAGAATTCCAGAGAAAATTGACAAAGCCTTAAACTGATCCAATATAACACATACGGCATAACTTATCAATAAAAATGATCGTCTGATTATGACATACATGTTATAATCTGCCACAATCAACAATAAGATTAGGGTGTAGACCCGGACTCTTCGATACCTTGAGCAAACGATAGAACACCGCGTTAGATTTGACGCGATACAAGATATGATGTCCAAAACTTAACACCATTGTTTTCAAACTTGAGGAGAACGACATGACAGACTCAGAACTTTGGGTAGTATACGAAGGCAAAGACGGCCCCGGCACAGGCAAGCACATTGTCCTGGTTAGTGGGGATGAGGAATACCGCTCCGAAGAAGCGATGCCGATGTTGGGAGGTATTCTCGCTACGCATCACGGATTTAAGTGTACTGTACTGTTCGCAGTTGACCCCAACACTGGCGTGATTGACCCGGAGAATCAGACGAACATTCCTGGGCTTCACAATCTTGAAACCGCAGATATGATGGTGCTGTTCACCCGCTTCCGTGAACTTACTGATGAACAGATGAAGTATATCATTGACTATACGAATGCGGGTAAACCGGTCGCAGGGATGCGGACAGCGACACATGCGTTTAATTATATCCGAAATCAGGATAGCCCGTATGCCCAGTATAGTTTCAACAACACGGCATTTGATGGCGGGTATGGGCGACAAGTTTTGGGCGAAACGTGGATAAACCATCATGGCCACCACGGTAAAGAGAGCACACGCGGAATCATTAACGAAGATATGAAGGAGCATCCCATCGTCAGAGGTGTTGAAGACATCTGGGGGCCATCAGATGTCTACGGTATCACCGAATTGACGGGCGATGCCCGAGTGTTGGTTGACGGTCAAGTGCTGGTCGGGATGGAGCCGACGGATGCCCCCAAACAGGGGACACCGACTATGCCGCTGGCTTGGATAAAGACCTACACAGGTGAACTGGGCAATACCTCCCGTGTGTTCTGTACCACGATGGGGGCTTCTGTTGATTTGGAGAGTGAAGGGCTCCGTCGCCTGCTGGTGAACGCTTGTTACTGGGGTGTCGGAATTGAATCGGAGATTCCCGAAAAAAGTCAAGTCGATTATGTGAGCGAATACAATCCCACATTCTTTGGCTTTGGTACATTTAAGCGCGGTGTACGTCCCTCGGATTTCAGTCAACCGTAACCCGAGTTGTCACCGCCGTGGGCGGGAAATCCTTTTCCCGCCCTCTTCCAACCGCATAGGCGGAGGTATCCCTACTTCTGTTTCGAGACCTTGTGCAAAACGTTATTGCGGAAAAAATAGAGCTTGTCGCCGTACCGCTCAACCCGCCACCGATCGAATCCCTCTTCAAACTCAACGACGTGGTCTGGCTCGCCAAGCTTGGCGTGCAATTCCTCGACAGTGCGTATGTCACGTTTGACAAGGTATCGTGTCAAGATTCCTGCACCCGCCAATATCGCTACGAGAACGAGTTTCCCTCCCGTTTTTGCAGAGATGCTGTGTGCAAAAGGGATGATTGTGAGTAACAGTCCCACTATTAATAAAACGCTGATTGCTTTTTTCATGGCTTAAAACTCCAATGTTGAAGAGGTTTGATGCGTTCCGGGTTACTCACCAATTTCGCTCAGTCGCTTGAGGAAATGTTCTGTATGACTGCCTTGCCAGAAAAACTTGTTACAAGTTGGGCATTGGTGAAATTGATCGTAAGTCTGGTAGACGTAAGCAGAGACAAGCGACTTGACTTCCTCCTTCCGAATCGCTTCCAGAGGGACGTTGCATCTGAGGCACCGGGTAAAAAAGTCATCCCTATCCAACTTTAATCCGAACGCCTCAATGACCTTCTGAAGCTGTTCGACCGTATCCTGACTCGTGAGAAGCAGGCATTTTGGGCCTATGCGCCGTTTTAGAAAGTCACGGTCGCGTGTTAGGATAATCCGCCCCTCACACGAGGCGCGATGGGCGAGTTCGGCATCGGTTGTTGCAGGCGATTGATAGGCAACGTCGTATCCGATAATTCGCAACCATTTTCCAAGTTTCGCAACGTTCTCATCCGCGAGAAATTTAGGCTTTGACATGATGGTTAAAAAGGGGTGTAATCCCCCCGAAAATTTGGTATAATTAACTGAGTGAATAACAATAGTATGCTTAGGAGCTTCAAACAGTTCATTCGGGAAAAGAAGGGAATATTTCTATGAACCTCAGCCAAGAACTGAACGAACAACAGGAGCAAGCGGTCACACATACAGAAGGCGCGATGCTGGTGCTGGCCGGGCCAGGCACAGGAAAGACGAAGGTCATTACGCACCGAATCGCCCATCTCATTCGGTCTCAGCATGTACCACCCAACAGTATCCTCGCTGTCACCTTTACAAATAAGGCCGCTCAGGAGATGCTCGAACGGGTGAAAGAGCTGCTCGGAACAACGCAAGGATTGGATGTTCGCATTCATACATTCCACGCCTTCTGTGTAGGTCTGCTCCGCGAACACGCATCCGAAATCGGTTTAAGCGAGAACTTCACCATTTTTGATCAAGAGACGCAGGAGGAGGTTTTGGTCGAGTGCCTGCGAGATTTAAGGTTGAATGAGCGCGACTATCCGCTGTGGCAGTTGCGGAACATCATCGGCGCACACAAAATCAAGCTGGAAGACCCCCTCCCTCAAGCCAACGATGTGGAAGCGTTCCAAGCCATTCGGACAACAGATAAAGCCGCTATTGATGACTCCGTGATGATGTATAATATCACGGAGTTGGTCAAAGCGTACCAGAGCAAACTCGCTGACTACAATGCCCTCGATTTCGATGACCTGATTTCCAAGTCCGTTGAAGTGCTTAAAGCAGTTCCATCAGTACGCGCAAAGTACCACAACGATATTCAATACATTCTCGTTGACGAATACCAGGACATCAACGCTTCCCAGTATACGCTCCTGAAATGCCTTTGCCGATTGCCCGAACGGAACATGATGGTCGTCGCTGACGGAGACCAATCGATTTATAGCTGGCGCGGCTCAGACCCGCAATACATTGAGGAATTCAAATCAGATTTTGAGCCAGCGGTCGTTGAATTAGAGGAACATTACCGTTGTAGTGAGAAGATTTTACGGGCCGCGCAGGCAGTCATCGCCCGAAATACGCGTCAGAAAGAGAGCCTCCTCAAAACACATCAAGATACTGGAAACATCATTTACCATTACAACTTCGATAGGCCAGAGGCAGAAGCGAGAAATATTGTCAAGCTAATCCGCCAACTTGTTGACCAGCGAAACTATTCGTATGGGAATATCGCTGTGTTTTACAGGAAACACGAACTGGCAGAAATCCTCGCGGATCGGCTATACCGTGAAGACTTAAAGTTTCAACGGATTGGCAAAACGAACTCCTTCCAAGAAGACCACGCGAAAGACGTTGTTTCCTATTTGAGTTTCATACAGTGGGAACTCCGCCCGCATGACCTGGAGCGGACGATTAATTTCCCGCAACAGTTGATTGACGACCTGACGCTTGTGCGGCTTAAATGGCTTGCCCAACGCAACGACATCTCCCTTGTCGCACTTTTGAGAAAAATTGAGGCGTATCCGGATGATGTCGGACCGTTGACCCGTCGAAATATCCAGCAACTCTTTCAACAGATTGATCAATTTGCCGCTGAAATTGAAGGTGAAAATACCAGCAGGATTGCGGTCAAGCTGTACGAGCTCCTCGAACGTCGCCGGTCCCCTTATCGGGATGAAGAAATTCACGAGATTGAAAACCAGTTGGACATTCCCCGGCTACAGACAGCAGCAGACACGCTTTCTAGTGGGATTACGCGTGGCGATTCCATTCAGATTGTTGCGACCTACGGCATTGACTCCTATTGTGCCGCTCACATTATTCACCAAACCCTTGAAAAGTATCTGGAGTGCAATGTCGCGCTTCAACTCCTGCCATCAGGTCTATCCGAATCCGATTCCGTACAGTCATTGGACCGTTCCCACTCAGGCATCACTGTATGGGTCGGTGATTTTGGAGTCATGCCCGAAACCGAGACGACGATTCTCATCGGTGTACGAAACAACGGTCTCGCCGAAGATAACGATGGCACCCTCCTTCAACTCACTCATGCAAAAACAGCACTTGCCGATACCCAGTCAAAGAGCCTGATTGCCCTAAAACTGTGCCAACGTCTGTTGGGGTATTTTGAGCGTCCAAATTTTGCGGACATGGTCGTCTACGACCTAGAAACACTGGATACCGACCCGGAGCATACAGAGATTGTCGAAATCGCTGCCAGACGGCTCAGTAAAATTGGGAGCAGATTGGAACGGTACTATCAGCTTGTGAAACCACCCCGCTCGATTCCCAAGTCGAGCACACATATTCACGGAATTGACAACGAGACTGTCCAAGACGAACCCAGCATTGAAGCGGTTTTGCCTAAGTTTCTCGGTTTCATTCAAGACCGGATTCTGATTGGGCACAATATTGCTGAATTCGATAACCTGATATTGGACAGAGACTTGGAGAAGTATTTGGGCACAGGGCTTTCCAATTCGTATTACGACACCCTTGTAACCGCACGACGATTGTATCCACGCGAGAATTGTAGGCTCGAAGCACTTGCGGAGAAATTCGGTATTGAACACGGTGCCATGCACCGGGCACTTGAAGATGTGGATGTGACGCATCAGGTTTTTGAAAAACTAATTCGGGCGGATCTCAGTCGACGCGAGGTCCGTTCGTTGACAGAGTTTTTGCCACTTGTCGGCATCGGATTGCTTGATGTGTGTAGCAACAGCGGTAGCGAACCGATCCCGTCAGAGCTGTTGGAGCTAAATACAGAACCGCCTGTTGCCGGTCAAATCGCGGAAACTTCTGGCGAACCATCCATAAGCGTTGAGCAGGCGTTTGTCCAAGCGGCGGCGCGCCATATCCAGTGTCATCCCTTCGAATTTGACGAGTTGTTGGGGGGGTTGCAACCGGCGGAAGCGGAGCAGACCCAATCGTTTATCCAGTCGCTTCAAAGTGCAAAACTTGCGAAATTCCTAGAAGATCTGGAGTGGGAAGAACGCCGTGCCAAGTTTATGAACGGTGTGCTACATTTCGAGACGCACAGCAACGAAAAAGAACTCGCCGATTTTCTCCGCTATCAAAAGTTAATCAGCAATGCCGACGAAGTGGAGATTGAAAACGACAAGCTCACATTGATGACCGTTCACGCGGCAAAGGGCACCGAATTTCTAGTCGTTATCATTATGGGCATGGAAGAAAACACATTTCCGATATGGCAAAAAGATGCTACCCCCGAAGACATTGAAGAAGAGCGACGGCTGTTCTACGTCGGCATGACTCGTGCACAGGAGCAACTTTATCTCACTTCCGTTACCTATCGTCAAAGCGATTGGGAACGTGCGCCATCAATGTTTATCCGCGAGATTCCATCGAACCTGATTAAACGTTGGCCGCCCCGATAATACGCTTCAATTCCCCGCCTGAGCATGTTGGGCGGCAAGAGCCTCAGCGTGTGCCGCAACTTTACGGATAGCCTCGATGACTTGGTCGGCGGCATCCGCTACAGGATTGCTCAACACCGGCAGAAAGATAAGCTGAGAACAGACTTTTTCGGAAATCGGGAAATCACCGGGTTTATAACCACGATAATCGCCGCCCATTTCGGGCGTACACAACGGCCCCCGTCCGCCCGTGAAAATATCGAAGCCATCAGCGAAGAGCGGGAGTGTGTGTAGCAGCGGGTAAGGGTTGCCACCGGCGCGGAGCCCCTCTTTGCTGAGCGCATCGACAAATCCGTCTCGCGTGAGGCCGCCCATCTCTTCAGGCAGGTAATGAATCGGGAATCCGTAGAACCCCGCAGATTCTGCGCCGTCATACTTCTTCACTGGGCGAACCCCGCGAATCCCCTTTATGCCCTCCTCAACCGCTGCGATGTGTTTACGCCGACGCTCGTTGAGCGCGTCCAGTTTTTTCAACTGTACCGAAGCAATGCCGATGCCGAGCGGGTGCGCCCGAAACTTGATTCCGAGTCCAAGGGGTTGTAAATGCTTGTAGTGCTCCGTAACGAGGTCTAGCCCGACGACCCGGTTGACTTGACCGATGAGACACGCCCTTTCAAACGCATCGACATCGTTTGTTGCGACCATACCACCTTCGCCGCCGCTGACAGGCTTGCTCCCCTGCAAACTCCACGCACCGACCTGCCCGATGCTACCGCACGGACGACCTTTATACATTGCGCCGTGTGCGTGGGAACAATCCTCGATAATTGGTACGCCGGTCTCCTCGCTCAATTTCATCAGCGCGTCCATGTCGCAGACATTTCCCCACAGGTGGACAGCGACAATCGCCTTTGTCCGTTCCGTGATGCGGCGACGGGCATCCTCCGCATCAATCAGCAAAGTCTCCGGATCGATTTCGCAAAACACCGGTGTCGCCATGAGTATCGGCGCGGGCGCGATTGTGCAAATCCATGTGTACGATGGACAGATGACTTCATCCCCCGGCCCGACACCGAGCCCGAACATCGCGCTATGCAGTGCCGCTGTACCGTTGATAACGCTGATGGAAAAACGGGTTCCGTGCCGTTCGCGCCACGCCTGCTCAAACGCTCTAACGATAGGCGTTCCCCCTGAAAGTTCGTTGTTTAAGGTCATGTCGTAGGCGGTCTGTGCCTCTTCTTCGGTTACTTGCCTCCACTGATCGAGTTTTCCTTGAGATTCGGCTGTCTGTACGAATACAGGCACCCCGCCCAATGCCGCAGGTAAATTTTCATTCTTCGTTGCGCTCATCAGATTTTCCTTCCTGAGTTATCATTGAATTGACAACGGTTGTTTTCTAGGCCTATTACGCGCTCATTTTATTTCTTTCGTTGGGAATTGTCAAGTGCCTTTTCAGTCTTCATTGACAAGGTGGCGCGGTGCGTGATAAAATATAGTGCATCACAAATGTGTGAGGATAGATGGTACACGTCGGAAGAAATAATTGGACAGTGAGCAGAAACCGAGTTTTTGAATGACGTTTAAGTATTTAAATCGGTAATCCCGATTTCCCCCATGTCCAGTAGGGGCGGTTTCCGAACCGCACCGGGCATGGTTATGGAATTACCGAATTATTTTATTAATCTTCATATAAAAACTCAGTTTCTAAACAGCCATAACCTGTAGGGAAAACTCAACCAATACGGGGGGTGCCATGATGCGACAAAGGAAAGTTGGTTTAATCGGTTTGACGTTGGTGTTAATGGGCATTACGTTCATTGCTCAGGCGGAAAAGTTAGATGACCTGTTGGTGCATTTGTCGATGAATGAGGGTAAGGGAAAAGCGATTAAGGATGGTTCTGACAATGGTTTTGACGCAGAGATTGTCAACGGTGGCGGCAAGTGGATAGCGGGTCAATTCGATAAGGGGTTGGAGCTCACAGCCGCCGAAGAGGTACAGATTGAAGACAGACCGGAAATTGATGGCGGCAAAGAATTTACCATTGCTATGTGGGTATTTCAAGAGAGTCAACAAAACACAGGCTTGATTCAGAAGGGAACGAATTGGCCAGACATCAGTTACCTGCTTCAGCCTTGGAGCGACGGTCAAATTTACTTCGGCGTTAATGTAACCGCTTCCAGAGCCATTACCAAACCAGGGGCGTTTTCACTTAGCAAGTGGTATCATCTCGTCGGAACGTTCGATGGTGATATGCTGAAGGTTTTTATTGATGGAACGCTGAAAGCGGAAGCGAAGGCACCGGTGAAGGAAGCACCGGATACAGGAACTCCCTTGCAACTTGCGAATCGGTTTGCAGGGAAGGTTGATGAGTTTGTCATGTATTCGCGGGCGTTGCCAAAAGAGGAGATTCGAGCTGTCTTTGAGAACGACTTCTTAGCTGTTGACGCACGGGGTAAAGTTGCCACAACTTGGGGACGGTTGAAATCTCGTTAGCAATACTGACAGGACTAACGCATCTTGCGTGACACAAATTTTTGGAAATGGAGGGGTTATGAAGCTATCACTATCTGTTCGGATTGCGGAAGCCCCCGAATCAAAAGAGGAAACGATTCGCTCCTTTGATGAGATTGCCGAGCTCGCAAATCGAGTCGGTTATCACGCCGTTTGTATGCGGGCATCACAGGCTGGGATACAGACACCGCTTGAGCAGATTACAGCGATTCGCAAGAAGGTGGGAGAATTGAACCTTGGTGTGTCAATGGTGACGGGCGATTTTCCGGTGCCGATGAATAACGAGCAGGGCCCCGATGGACTACGGAATATTACGCCTTACTTGGATGTGACAGAGCTGTTGGGGGCAAACCTGATTCGCATCTGTATGAAAAAGGATGAGGACATCGCATGGGCGCAACGTGCCTCAGATGAGGCATGTGAGCGGAATATCCGGTTGGCGCATCAGTCTCATACAGGGAGTTTGTTTGAGACGGTCAGCGGTTCGATTGATGTGCTCAAGCGAGTTGGCAGACCGAACTTCGGCATCATCTATGAGCCTGCGAACCTCGACCTTTGTGGTCAGGATTACGGGGTTGAAACGCTCAAGCAGTTTTCGCCGTACCTGTTCAATGTGTATCTTCAAAATCATATTCAATCTCCTGACGGTGATTCCCGCTTAACAACGTGGGTTAGGGGAGTTGTCGCGTACACGCAGATTCGGTTGCAGGACGCGGGCGGGATTGACTTTGAAGCGGTGTTCCGGGGGCTTTCTGAGATTGGTTACGATGGATATGTTACTGTCCATCAGGCGTTCGCGAAGATTATGACACCGGAGGACGCGGGGCAACAGAGTTACGACTATTTGACGCAGATAGCGGATTTCGAGGCGAGGTAAATAAATTTAATAACTCAATCAACCGTTAGCGCACAGCGGAACCCGAAATCGCTGAAGTGTTTGTCGGGGGCGAGGCTGCTTCGAGCAGCGCAACGAGCAAAGCGGATGCGGTGCCGCCATGAACCGCCTCGGGCAACCCGACGATTGCCGCGCTCGGGGCCTGTCGGATTCTCGGGGGGTGAGGTTTCGTAGTAATCGGGGGTGTACCAGTCCGCACACCATTCGTGGACACCTTCGGACATGTTGTACAGACTGTAGCCGTTTGGACCTTCGGTCCCAATCGGTTCAACGGGGGCGTTTCGACCGCCTACGTGGTCCTCGGGTAATTCGTTGCCCCACGGGTAGTCGCACCCTTCTAACCCGCCTCTTGAGGCCTTCTCACGCTCCGCCTCTGTTGGCAGACGGTACAATTTTCCTGTCAGTGTTTGCAACCACTCGCAGTATGCGACGGCATCATACCAACTTGGACCAACAACGGGTTGGTCTGGATGCTGAAATTTCGGTGTGTTCCAGAACGTGGGAGGCGAGTGACCTGTCATCTCCAGGAAGATGGCATATTCGCGATTCGTTACTGGATATTTGGTAATTGCGAAAGCGTTGACCCATACACAATGAATGGGTGATTCGTTGGCTGCGCCATTTTCGCTTCCCATCAAAAAATCGCCTTCGGGAATCAGAAGTACCTGAGGTTCGGTGAATTTGGACATCAAAATGCCTTCTCAAAATTTGGTCTTGACAATTCTGCGACTATATGACATTATAGCACTTTCGATTTTCCAATGTCAACGATGACGAGTTCTTTTAGGATTATTATGGTGAAACTGGAAAATATGGTGACAGCCGATAAGCGTGGGCCTCCCTGGTAGGCGCGTGTTTCGCGTCAAGTTGCGTCGAGTCATCCGAAGACGGATGGGCAGACGAATCCGAAGACGGATGGGAAGATGAACTTCGCGCCCTACGCGCATCTCGCCACCCGTTAGAGCCAACCGCGCTGGTCGTGCGAGTGTACAAATAATTATTGGCTTAACTATAAATCCGATAAAGCCGGTTTCAGACAACCGTGTGATTACGCACTCTATTCTACCTTCCGTCCTTGCGGTCCTGCGGTCTTACAGTGCGGTTCTAACGAGAATTAATAACGTGTGTATGAAATTCGAGTTTTATGTGCTTGCTAAACCATCCACTGGATGTTAACATTACTCCCGTTTGGGTACGGAATGTAAAAAGGGGGAATCATTTCAGGGCTGTTTACGCCCGCTGCAAATAAACATGAGAGGGAATTTCGAGATGTGACAGGGAGCTCCGACTGCGGGAAGGAGTTCCGACTCTCGATACACCCAATCAATTTGGAACCTCAGAATCTCAACTTTAATAGTAAAACGCGTTACGGATTACTTTTTTTTTATGTCAACCTTTGTCAACCTTTCGCCATGAACTGAAATCAATGAGATATCACCTTAGAGCTAGGCCACTTCTGTATAGTCAGGGGATAATGTCCCAACAGTCAAGTGAAGCAATAGAGGTTGACACCGAGAGCAATTGG
Organism: Candidatus Poribacteria bacterium; assembly: GCA_965198165.1. Taxonomy (GTDB): domain Bacteria; phylum Poribacteria; class WGA-4E; order WGA-4E; family PCPOR2b; genus CBDAOT01. The sequence continues at coordinate 5,002,900 of OZ240244.1, forward strand.
TCGCATTTTTTAACCGGTGTCAACCCCTGTTTTAACAAATTATTTGTTAAAATCAGATTGGAGGGGCTAATGAATGGGGTTACGAAAAGGATATCATAAATTCTCTCAATTCGCATCCACAAGTGCGGAATATAGGAAGTGCGAAATATAGGTTAAATTGATAGCGTTCACCTTATGTGCACCTTTTTTGTCTCTTGACAAGGCTTGAGGTCTGTGATAGAATCTGAAGAGGGTAAAAAGCGGAAATGAATAAAATGTACCAAGCCACCTTGATCAGCGCGTTCAAATTTAGCGTTTGGAGGAAGCGGAGCATGAGAAAAAAATCAGAAGTCGCTGCCGCAGGTATGTGTCTTTGCCTGCTTGTGCTGTTTTCATTTACATCTATCGCCACTGCCGCTGACGGTCAACAGGTGCTCGGCCTTTCGGAGACGGCAGTCAAAATTCGTGACGAAGTCAGCATTGGGAGCATGCGGAAAGACATCGCCAGGCTCTCGAGTCTATCCACCCGTGTCACCGGCTACGCTGAAGCAGGCAACGCCAGCAAGTACGTTTTCGATCGGTTTGTCGAAATCGGTTTGCAAAACGTTGAGAGTCGCGAGTTTGGCATCAGTGTCCCGATTGATAGCGGTGATGGTAAACTTGAGGTCGTGACAAAAGATGGAGCTGTCGTCAAAGCTTTCAACATCTCGCCCCTCTGGCCAAATCTGGTTCGCACCTCCCTGCTTGCCGATGGCATTAAACACCTTGTCGGCGAAGGGGAAACCCTTGAAGATATTGCTCATTCCTACCAAGTTGAAGTGCAATCCATTCTTGAAGACTCGCATAATCAGTACCTTCGCGCCCAGTTGACCGATGGACGGGATAATAACGGCGATGGGCAGATTGATGAGGAGAATGAACTTGCCCTTGTTGAAGGAAACCCCGTTTTCATCCCGACCGGCGGATTGACGGCACCGCTCTACTACGGCGGGGATGCCGAACTTGCCGACTTCAACCAGCTCAACGTCGGTGGATTTTGGTACAAAATTCAGCCCGATGATACGATTCAGGATGTCGCGAACCGGTTCCGCGTGGGGGTTGGTAGCATTACCGATGATGTGCTTAATAGTCATCTCCAAAAGACAGAGGATGGGATTGACAACGACGAAGATGGCGAAATTGACGAGTACGGAGAAATTCCGCCGCTGTCGGAGATGATTCGCTGGGAGAATGATGGGATTGATAACGACCTAGATGGTTACGTTGATGAAGTGCCCGGTGACCATACGGATGGCATTGACAATAACAGAGAGGGAAGCGTTGATGAGGAAAGCGAGTTCGTCGCGGCTTCAGAGTCAAGCATTTTTATCCCGCAGGGTAGCATTGTGTTGACTGATTTCAATTCAGGAACGCGGTGGATAAATGCCGCAATGCTGGGTGCCAAAGCCATCGTGTTCATTGAACCGGACACGACCATTCGCGGCGAGGCGGAGAACAAATTCCTGACAATTCCAGCCAATATACCGCGCTTCTGGATTTCCAAAGCCGATGCCGCAGAACTGCTCCAGATGCTAGAAGCAGGGGAAATAACCGCTCGGCTCACCTGTACCATAAAGTGGGAGCGTAGAATTGGGCAGAACATTCGTGGATTTCTCGAAGGCGGCGACCCTACCCTGAAAGACGAACTCATCGCCATTACGGCGTATTACGATTCGATGTCGGTGGTGCCGTCAAACGCGCCCGGCGCAGACCCTACGGGTGGCATAGCGGCGTTGCTTGAACTCGCCCGTATTTTTAGCAAACCGGAATTTCGCCCTGGTCGGTCACTCCTTTTTGTTGCAACAGATGCCCATTTTCAAGGCTTGTCCGGGATGCGGGCGTTTATGGAAGGCATTGGCCAAGATGTCGTCGGGCGGACAGCGGATTCGCCGGGAACACCGACGATGCGTGGGCTACGGCGCGGGTTGAGTGCTGACCTTATTGAATTTCAGGAGCTGGGTCGAAAGCTTTTGCTCTCCATCGATCGGAGTGTGCTGGTCGACCTGCCGCCCGATTTCTTCTATAAGGTTCATGAAGTTGACGAGGGACTGGACTCGCTGGCGACGACACTGAGTGACCTTGCGTCAACTCAGGGTAAAGTCAACTCGCTTCGTAATGCACAGCGTGATTTCAAGGAGAAACAGAAAAAGCGGAGAGAGACAACCGTCAAAAAACGGGAAAAGCAGGGCTTTACGGAAGAGGAAAAATCGCGTCTGGAAGTGAATCTCGCCAAGTACAAAAAAGATGCCTTGCAGACGACCCACTTTCTGCGCTCGCTCGTGAGTCAAATCGTTGAACTGCGTACACAAGCGTTGGTGGAATCTCGAAAAGCCCAACGGGAACTAATCTTAAACGTCGGCCTTCCGATGGCACGTTTGGACCGGTGGGCAATTGATAGATTGGAAGCCGATTTGAAGGCGGGAAAAATCGAGGGGAGTTACGCTCAGAATCCCGCAACGAGCTACCTAAAGCCGCAAAAGGGGGTTGATGGCGATTATGGACTGCCTGTACCCGCTGGTATGGAGGATGCGGCCCTTAAAGAAGATCTGAAGCGGCTTTCCGATTATTTGGAGAATTGGGAGTTTTCCGATTCTCGAAAATTTGCCATCCAATACACCCAAAAGTGGTTGCTAGACCGTCACCTCAATTTTGAGGACTTGCAAGATATGATAAAGGCGCGCAAGGTGGTCAACCGTTCAACGCAATCCCTACCGGATTATATCGCCACCGAAAAGCGGTTACTAGAAAAAGCCCGTGACAACGCACCCACAGACACACAACAATTTGAAACAATCGCAAAGAATACAATCACCCAGCTCCGTAGCGACCCAACAGTAGTAGTACCCGACCAACTCAAGCGACTCCTCAATCAAGGGAGCCTTGAGCGGTTAGAACGCATCAACAGCCAGTTAAGCCAGAGAGTCGCAGAATCCAAATCCAACGAAGATGCAGGATCCCGTAGTTCACACGCCATCCTAATTGCAGACCTCATAAAAGACAAACAAGGCATCCTTGAAATCGCCCTGCGAAACGGACGGCTAGAACGGGCTCGTGTCCAGAAACTGCTTGACTACCACGAGCAAGGCAGACACGACATGCTTCAACGCCCCTATCTCGACGAAGAAGAATTGGTGCTCCGAAACTACCTCTCCCAGGCAGAAGTCAACGAGGCACAAAAAGTCCGAGAACAGATTGCCTCCCACCTTTCAGAAGAAGTACTGCTTGCCCGCGTCAAGAAAAAAGCCGAGAACGATATCGTCGATCTTCTGAACCTGCTGAATCGGCTAGACAGGATTGACCGCGACCTTGATGAAGAGACGAAAATCACGCTAAGGGACAACATGCTGACCCTTCGGAACTCCCGTTTCCGCAACATCCAGAGTCGTGTGGAAAAAATCGCTCAGATTAGCAAATCGGAATACAACCGCAAGATTACGACTATTGAGCAGGCAATCTCGCTCCAAGACCTCTTCAACCGCTACTACACCTCACTCTTCATCACGGTTGACCTCTCAAGCCAGAGCGATAAATTCGGTGTCTTCAACAAAGGGTGGTTCTACGACCAGCAACCCGAATTTGTGCTGAGACGTGAATTTGCTTCGATAGGGAACAAGCTTGCCGCGTATGCCGAAGAAGCCGATTTCGGAGTACGGGTTCAAAAGTTGTGGACATACACCGATGACCAGATTCGCCAAGCCGTGATGGGGAGCCAATGGTCAGTTGCGTCCGGTATTGAAGCGAAAGAACTGGTCGAAGGCAAATCGCTGGAAACCCTGATTGGCGAACACTACGACACGCTCGTCGGTCTCTCCGGTGTTTCGCGGTTGATGAAGATGCAGTTTGAACAGATGCGAAATCAGGGAGAGCCATCTGAGGACATGCTCAAGGATATGGACTACATCCGCAAGGAGGTTGAGCGTTTTATCCGCAACGACCTGCGGACAGCGCGAAAGAATCGGAAGAACAAGATACGTCTACTGAATCGGCTCAATTCAATGCTTGCGTTACGGCACGAAGACGCATCCGCTTTGACACAGGACGAGATTGAAGACATCAAAACCCTAATCGGGATTGCTGGTTTGGGTGGGCAGACCAACTTCGTCAACGCGATATCCGCCAGCGGGGGTAAGACATGGAAAACTTATATCCCCGGCAAAATCGCGTTCGACAGCGAGGTTGCAACGCTCGTCGGCAAAACCGGCATTGCGTTTTCGACTATTGAAGATGCGCGGGTGTTGACGGATACCCCGCTTGACACAATTGAGCGCATGGATCTGGCTGAAGATGGGAATCTGCACAAACAGGTCAAGACCCTAGCCGCCATCCTCATTCAGGCAATGCGCGACCCGCAGATGCCGACTGCCGCACGGGTTGGGAACTTCTACTGCAACCTATTCGGCGATGTCGTTGAATTTGATGCCCGCGAAAGTGCGTTACCGAACAAGCCCGTACCCTACCCCATCCTGACCCTGCGACGGAAACACAAAACGATGATGGGGGTGCGCGGGGACCTCTTTGCAATGGGCGACAACAAAGGCAACTTTGAAGTCCCCGGTCTAGCAATGGAAGGGCGGGCAACCTACCGCCGCGGCGGATCTCAAGAGGTCGAAGCGTACATCCTCGACTCCGATTCAGGGGATATTGTCTACGCGCCTGACCTCGGGAACTACGGCGCGAAGCTACTGCCCAACAAAATTCGTATCAACACCCGACGGCGTGGGTGTCGAGTGGTCGTGTTCCCCTGCGTTTCGACCACGATTTACGACCTCGTAGACCAGCGGTATCTGCGTACCCTACGCGAACTTTCCGTCTACGATGCAGCGACCGATAGCGCGCCAGAGAAGTTTGGTGTCTCCAAGCCGTGGCAACAAGAAGGAGTCTCCGCCGCAGAACCGATTGCACTGGTCTACTCCGAACCGAACTCCCGAATCAAGATTGGTATGGCGTATGGTCAGATCGGAAAACGGTTGTTACTGATTAAAGCGACCAAGAGCGGCATGAAAAACCCGACCCTCTACACTGGCGAAGGTTTTGTGGTTCGAGAGAACGGAAGCATCCGCGTAACACCCTACGTTGTTGTGCGCGATATGTGGTGGCTCGACGAAAATCGAAATCGACTCTACAAACGGTTCGGCATCTCCAGTGACCGACTCGACCAACTCCACCAATACGCGAATGAACATCTGAATCAGGCAGAGATTGCGCTGGCAAAAGCAGATTACCAACAGGCACTTAAACTGGCGCGGGCGGCGTGGGGGTATGAATCACGCGCCTATCCCGATGTCAAGAAAACCGGCAACGATGTGGTCAACGGCGTGATGTTCTACCTCGCCCTCCTGATGCCATTCGCCTACTTCATGGAACGGCTGATCTTCGCCTTCCCAAGCGTTCATAAGCAGATTGTGGGCACATTTTCCATCTTCCTCATCGTGTTCTTCTTCCTCGCACAAGTGCATCCCGCATTTCAAATTACGACTACGCCAGTTATCATCCTGATTGCGTTCGTCGTCCTCGCGCTCACAGTGCTGGTCATCGGCATCATCGTGCGAAAATTTGAAGAGCAACTCGAAAAAATCAAGCAAGCGAGTTCAAAGGTATACAAGGCAGATGTCGGACGACTCTCCGCCTCCGCGGCCGCGTTCAGTTTGGGCATCTCCAACATGCGGAAACGGAAAGGACGCACCATCCTCACTTGTGTAACGCTGATTATCCTAACCTTTACCGTAATCTCCTTTACCTCCGTGCGGACATTCATGCGTCCGAATCGAACTTCGCTTCCTTCGGTAACGCCACGCTACACAGGAATGCTGATTCGTGACCAGTATTGGCGTCCACTTGAAGAGCCTGTCATCACGTCGATTATGAACGACCTAAGAAAGACACAAATTCCTGAAGGCGACCTACGGCTGTTGCTCAGAAAAAATCTCAGGAGGCAAGGCAAGCCTGCAGGACAGAAGGACATCAACGCCATCCTCGCGCCCCATATTCAAAGCGTCAACCAACAGGCGGAGTCCACAAACGGCGATGAACAGGGCACCCTTACAGATGAACAAGACGCATTTGTCATAGTCAACAACGTCGTCGCGCCACGCGCATGGTATCAATCCTCCGGTACTGGCGACCAGTCATTCGTGCAGTTGACGCGAACCGCTAATCCGCTAGACCCTGTTCCGCCCACGAATCCGACAACAGGTCAGCCCAAGGGCTACACCGCCAACATGCTCGTCGGGATGAGTCCCGCCGAGCGCAACGTGAGCGGCATTGACCGCTACCTCCAGTACGGGAAATGGTTCGACCCTGCCGACGAAGATGCGTGGCCAACATCGTGGCCGTATGCTTGCATCCTTCCGAAAGGGATGGCAGACCTCCTCGGCATCACCGAAGCCGATATAGGGAAAGCGACCATCTCCGTCTACGGTGCAGATTTCACCGTCGTAGGTGTCCTCGGCATTGGATTTAAAGACCTCACAGACAACGATGGCGAGGAATTAACCCCCGTCGATTACCAACTGATGCAGCAACAACGCTCACGCGGCGGGCAAGGCGATGAAACGCTCGAAGGTGAATTACAGAAATATCTCCACCTAACCCCAGACAGCATTGCGATTCTACCCTACGAAGTGGTGATGAATCAGGGGGGAACGCTCAGAAGCGTTGCGGTCAACATGGATCCGCTGACGACCGACCCCTCATTTTTAACCGGAATAGACAAGCTCGACCTGATTATGGGGCCGCTGATGAACCGTATCGCGCTCGATTTCTTCGTTGGCAGGGACAAAGACACATACCTCTACAGCTCAATTGGGATGACCTCCTTCTCAGGTATGGGGAATCTCTTTGTGCCTATCTTGATTGCCGCGCTGATTGTCCTCAATACGATGCTCGGTGCGGTCTACGAGCGCGTCCGGGAGATCGGTATCTACAGTTCGGTCGGATTAGCACCTGTCCATATCGCGTTCCTCTTCCTCGCGGAAGCGTGTGTTTATGCGATTGTCGGCGCAGTGCTCGGCTATCTGCTCGGTCAAGTGGTGGCAACACTCCTAGTGCATTTCGGATGGCTCGCCGGTCTGACACTGAACTACTCGTCAATGTCCACCGTTGTGGCAACCATTATCGTCATGCTTGTCGTACTCGGTAGCACAATGTATCCTGCTATCAAGGCATCCCGTATGGCTGTACCGGACATTGAACGGAAATGGAAACTGCCCGATCCGGACGGTGACGAATGGCATTTCAACCTCCCCTTCACCGTTCTCTCTGAAGAATCCCTCGGTCTCAACGTTTTTATGCGTGACTATTTTGAGGCACACGCAGACGAATCGGCAAGCGATTTCTATACCGACCAGATCGCCTTCAACCAAAGTACGGAGACGATTGACGGAGAAGAGAAAGCGATGTTCGTTATCAGTATGATGGTTTGGCTTGCGCCTTATGACCTCGGTGTTAGCCAATCCATACAATTCGTGACCTCGCCCGTCGGTGGAGAGGAGGAGGAACTCTACCAAATTACACTTGATGTTCACCGGGAAAGTGGAGAGATTGCTTCATGGAAACGGGTGAACCGTCGTTTCCTTAACCTCGTGCGGAAACAGTTGCTGATTTGGCGAACATTCTCCGCTGACGTGCGCGGCGAATTCCACGACCGCGGCCGTCAAGAGAGTGAAGCAGAGCAGGGCGCACCGGGAACGCCCGACCTTGCGCCGCAACCCGCAGACTAAGGGATACTGCTAAACCGTAGGGGCAGGTCTTGTGCCTGTCCTCTTCCTGAAAATAACCAAAAGGGATTAAAGACATGGAAAAAATAGCAAGTCTTGTTATCATCATCGGCACCGCTTTGTGGCTCGGTTCGGTTTTCTTTATGGAGGCACGATGGCAGGCACAGACACTAGCCGCTATCATTCTAATCATCGGCATTTTCCTCGCTCACTTCTGGGAAGAAGTTTTTCGTAAAGAAGATTGAGAACGTAGGGGCGGGGTAATCCCGCCCTGGAAGTCCGGAAAGTTGGAAGGGATAAACTCTTCCATCCTTCCAATCTTCCATCCTTCCAATCTTCCATTCTTAATTGAAAGGAGAAACATACATTTGGCGCGAGAGAGAGTATCACAAGCAGACGAATGGCAAACCTGGGCGCAACGCTACGATATTGATGGCGGAATCCGAACCTTTGAATCCGGCCTAACGATTAAAGTGTTTTTGGGCGCACTTTTTGTTGGATTGCTCATGATGCCAGGCTCAATTTATCTCACTTATGTATCCGGTGAATCCGGTGCCGGTGCCGCCCCGTGGGTTGCTGTCATTCTGTTTACAGAACTCGCCCGAAGGTCTTTTACCACCGCTCGGCGGCAAGAGCTCTATATGCTACTCGGTCTCACCGGGTCAGCTGTCGGCTCAGGGCTACAATACCGTGGTTTCATCTGGAACGCCTATTTCATCAAAACACCGCAAGCTGAATCTTATGAGATTGCAGATAAAATTCCATTTTGGATTGCGCCCTCGGCCGATTCGGTTGCGATTGCCGAACGCTCGCTGCTGCACATGGATTGGTTTTGGCCAATTGCAATTTTCCTGATTATGAAGTTGCTTGGCACCGTCCGCGGAATTAGTGCTGGGTATATTCTGTTTCGCCTGACCGCAGATTTGGAACGCCTCCCCTACCCGCTGGCACCGATAACCGCCCAAGGTGCAACCGCGCTTGCCGAAACGACCGGTAAGTCGGAAACATGGCGCTGGCGGGTGTTTTCAATCGGGTCAATGGCAGGATTAATCTGGGGATTCATCTATATCGGTGTGCCATCCCTCACCGGCGTGATGATGTCAGAACCGATTCAGATACTAAAAATCCCATTCATTGATTTCACCCAAAGCATTGAAGGGTTTGCACCGACGGGGGTGTTCGCTCTTTCTACCGACTTTGGAAAGATGGTCATCGGTTTTGTGATGCCGTTCCCTGTTATCATGGCGGATTTTGTGACGCGACTATTTTCCCAGTTTGTTCTAAATCCGCACGTACTTTACCGGTCGGAGATTTTGCATCAGTGGCGTCCGGGATTGGAGGTCCGTGGCGTTGGGCTCTTCAATCAGCTTGACTTCTGGCAGAGTTACTCGATGGGCAAAGCCTTCAGCTTGGCACTCGTTGGGCTTGCCGCTTCCGTTCCGATGCTGGTTAAGAAACGACAGGCAAAAGACCAGGCCGTCGGGGTACGTGGCTCGCTCAGTACACCACCGGGGCGTGGCGATTTTCCGATCTGGTTGATGGGTCTATTGTGGGTGATAGGTATGAGTGCGTTTGTGTGGCTGGTACACTGGATGGTTCCCAACTTCCCGATGTCATTCCTGCTCGGTTTTGCGTTCCTCTACACCCCGCTAAATTCCTACATCACCGCCCGAACCTTTGGCATTTTGGGCAAAGATCTCTTCGAGATTCCTTATCTTCATGAAACCGTCTTTATTTTAAGTCGCTACGAAGAGATTGACATCTGGTTTGTCCCACTGCCAGATGAGGACTATGGACGCGGAACACAAGGGTGGCGTGTACTGGAGCTAACCGGTACCACCTTCACTAGTAACGTTGCCGCACACCTACTAATCATGCCGATTCTGCTGGTTTCCGGTATTGTCGTGTATCACTTTATCTGGCAAATCGCACCCATTCCGTCCGCACAATATCCACACGCCCAGATAATGTGGCCGATTCAGGCAACTTACGAGTGTCTCTGGAAAACGTCGCTTCGGGATGGAAACAGTCAGATGCTCCAAGCCATTCGCGGCGATTACGTCATGACCGGTTTTACCTCAGCACTGGCTATCTACGGGTTGCTGTGGGTTGCTCGGATGCCAAGCATGTGGTTTTACGGTATCATCGGCGGTATCGGGAATGACCCCGGGATGATGATGCCTACACTGCTCGGCGCGGTTATCGGGCGGTTTTACATGATAAAACGCTTCGGGTTGAAGCGGTGGTTTATGTTTAACCCTGTCTTGGCGGCTGGCTTTACCTGCGGTGTTGGTCTAATCGGGATGGGAACCGTCGCGATTGCGTTGGTATCTAAGGCAGTCATCGTGAAACCCTTCTAATGTTATGATTACCCTCCCCCGCTCCTGCTGGATTGCCAAATCCAGCAGGTCTTTCACCCGGAGACGCTAGGGCGCAATAAGGGTTACGTTATGAACTGGACAACATTCGGATGGGCAGGGATTACCCTACAGATTCCTGCGGATTGGGAATTAAGTGGATTATCTGGTGATGAGAAAGAGGGATATCTGCGGCTCGATGATGCAGAGATACCGCGGATGGAGTTGAAGTGGGCAAGGTCGAAGCGGAAGAAGCCTGACCTGAATAACGTGCTTGATGAGTATTTCAAACTGGTTCGCAAGAACTACAAGCGAAAATCGACTAAACTTCACATTCAGCGAGATATTAACCTGATCAAGAATGAGGAGTTCTTTGAGGGCCGGGATGTCATCGCCTTTAGTTGGAAGGGGGAGATACGCGCCACGGGCGTTATTTTCCACTGTGAGACGTGCCGACGAATAACAATCGTTCAGGTTATGGGACATCTCAAGGAGAATCTCCGTACAACCACTGTCCGCATCCTAGAATCCGTTCATGACCACCCGACTGAACAACACATTCTCTGGAGCGCATACAATCTCAACGTCAAAATCCCGCGGCGGTATCGTTTAGAGAAACAGAAACTGCTGTCCGGATACCTACTGTTCACATTTGCCGATGGCAGTCGAAAAGTCAGTGTTGAGCGATACGGCCCCGCAGATATTACCCTCAAAGAGCACGACATCGAATCATGGTTTCGCTCCAAATATGCCAAAGCCATTCGCGGATACGGCTTCGATATCACTGCCAACACAGCTAATGGAGATGAAGCACTCACCCTCGTCGGTGAACAGCTCCGTTTAACTGACCGTATCCCTTTTACCCCTGTGCTGGCTGTTGATAAGGTGCTTCGTCGTAAGACGTTTGCTGCGTGTCTGTGGAGATGTCATAAGTCCAATCGCATTTATGTTGTTCAAGCCATCGCGAAACGGGATGCAGTCAAAACGGCAGAAGGTGTTTCCGGTAGCATTCAGTGTCATGAAAAGGTGTAGGATTGGAAGGTTGGAATATTGGAAGGTTGGAAGAAGAAGATTGGAAGAAGAAACTTTACCCATCCTTCCCCTCTTCCATCCAAGATCCTTCCACTCTTCCAGTTTTCTGATTTATCATGCTTAATACAATCCTTTACAAACTTCGGCTCAAGAAACGCCCGGATTCTTTTAATCGAGAGGACATTCTGAATGCGTTGCCGTTGCGGAACAAGCTCATTGAATGGGAACTCGATGACAAGGGTGAAGTGTCGCTCGTCATTCCCCAGAAACAGAAATTGTGGGTCAGACTCGCTTCAAAAATCTTTATGTTACCCGATAAACGGGTCATTGTATTGGACGATGTCGGGTCCTACGTCTGGGAACTTTGCGACGGTCAAAATCAGATTCATCAAGTGGTCAAACAACTCTGCAAGCGATACAAGATGACCAGAAAAGAAGCAGAAACATCGCTATTTACCTATATGCGTCAGTTGGGAAAACGCGGCATCATTGGATTTGCCGTACCTAAGAAACAGACAAAAGGTTTGCAAGGTAAAAGTTAAGTCTTTTACATGCGCTTGCCAAAGGGAGGAAGAAATAATGGCAGAAGCTCAGGAAGCACTACCGTTAGCGGATAATGTGCCCGCTGAATCGCCCGGACGATTTAAGCGAGATTTACCGGTTGAAAACACTGTGCGCGTCAGGAATCTCATCAAGAAATACGAGATGGGTTCAACAGTTGTTGAGGCGTTGCGAGGTACGAATTTTGAGATTCGTCGAGGCGAGTACATCTCAATTATGGGACCATCGGGCTCCGGGAAATCAACACTTTTTAACATGATTGGTGGTTTGGATAAGCCAACGGAAGGGCGGGTCTACATTGACGAAGTCGATATCGCCCAATTGGATGCCTATGAATTGGCGTGGTTGCGGTGTCGTAAAATCGGTTACATTTTCCAAACTTTTAATCTCATCCCGGTCATGACCGCCCTCGAAAACGTCTCCCTACCGATGATTTTCGCCGGTATGACCGCCGACGACAGCCGCCAAAAGGCGGTTGAACTGCTCACTCGGGTTGGGCTAGGGGACCGTGTGCAACACAAGCCGCTTGAACTGTCCGGCGGACAACAGCAGCGCGTTGCAATTGCTCGCTCTTTTGCAAATTCTCCCGCTATTGTCTTGGCTGATGAGCCAACTGGAAATCTGGATACCAAAACCGGGCTTGAAATCATTGACTTGCTCAGGGAGTTAAATGAGGATAACGGGGTGACAATCATCACCGCTACCCACGACCACAAGATGCTCGATGTCTCTGACCGAATTTTTCACATGGAAGACGGGAAAGTAGACAAAATCGAAACCCGCGAAGAGATTGACTTGCATGTCGGGAAATTGGATGGTCAAGAGGTGGGTTAGGAATGGAAAGTTGGAAGATTGGAAGATTGGGTGAAGTTTCTTATCCCCATCCTTCCTCTCTTCCCCTCTTCCATCCTTCCATCCAAGACCCTTCCAGTCTTTTCCCTTCCATCCTTCCAATACCCTGCTTATTCCTGCACGACGGGATTCCGCAAGACTCCAATGTTCTCGATCTCGATTTCAACCACATCTCCATCGGAGAGTTGTTCATCCGGGTGGCCGACACCGGCGGGTGTACCTGTTGAGATGATATCGCCCGGTTCGAGTGTGACAAGTGTAGAGCTAAATTCAACCACTTCGACAGGATTAAAGATCATCTGCCCGGTATTAGCATCTTGCTTCACCTCGCCGTTGACGCGCAACGTCAACCGTAGATTATTCGGGTCGGGGATGTCATCTTTCGTCGCCAAGCAGGGGCCCACAGGCGCGAATGAATCAAACCACTTCCCGTTAAGCCAATCGAACCACTCATCCCCATCCCGTTCTAGACGACTGTCCTTAACCTTCAGTTCTCGTTCAGAAACGTCGTTGACAATCGTATAACCGGCGATGTAGTCATTCGCCTCATCGGCGGAGATAAACTTCCCACGTTTGCCGATGACGACACCGATTTCCGCCTCCCAGTCGGTAAACACCCCGTTGGACGGAATAACAATCGGTTGTTCATGCGCGACCATCGTCGTACTGGGTGGCTTCATAAAAACGCGCGGCGTTGTCTCTAGCTTGCTCAAGGCTGTGCCTCCGCCTTCTTCAATATGGGATGCATAATTTCCTGCAAGCAACAGGAGTTTTCTCGGATTCGGCACCGGCGGTAGAAGCGGATCCGTTGACCAAACCGCCTTCTCAGGATTCGCTTCAGCGACTCGAATGACATGCGTCGCTGCATCAAATGCCTGCTCTCCCTTCTCAAGGAATTGAATCATGCCGCTTAAAAGCCGGTTGAACGCAATGTCTGGAACAGCGGCCTGACAAGTTGCCTGAAGGTCTAGAATCTTATCATCAATCAATGCCCCTAGCTTTGGACCATCGGAGCTCTGGAAACTTACGAGTTTCATAGTTTTCCCCCTAATTTGCGGTGTTAAGCGGGCGAGTCGCCCTAAGAATAGCCGTGATAAATGTCGCTTCAGGGATTATAGCAGATTCGCGCATTTGCGTCAATGTTGATGTGAGTTGTAATAGGGCATTTAGTTTTCCCTATTTGTCTGAATCGCAGATTATCCTGCCCTAAATAACCCAGAGTATCCTTTCATTTTTGTGTGAAATTTTGTATGATTGTGTTATAATTTTGCAATGTTGGGTGTATTGCAATACAACCAACCCAATATCAAATCAGGTCTATTCGTTAGAGGAACGACATGACAGCTGAAATTGCAGTGATGAATAGAGACGCAATTGCATTAACCTAATACCAATTCCGATAATAAATCACTCGTTAATGGAAGTCCGATTTGCGTCAACTCATGTTGCCACTTTCAAAGAAAGTCATAAGCAAAAACGCATCAGCCCCCCGTAGCCAGGGCATCTTGCCCCATCGGATCACGATATGCGTCAACTCATGTTGCCACTTTCAAAGAAAGCGTCATCAACCGCACCCCCGTAGCCGGGATTACAGGCGTTTCATATTTCATCAAAACCGCTAACGCGATATAAATTTTCAGAAATGGTATAACTTCTTTTAAAAGGCGGATTTCAATGGCAGCAGAAACCGTAGGGCCCCCCATTGATGTTGCCGTTATTTCTAAAGGCGATGGTTTTATTTGGATCAAACGGAAAAGTTATTTTGAACGTGAATTTAACCAACGGTTTTTTGCCAACTACTATAAGGAGGATGATACAAGTGGCAGCGAAACAACCGAAGAAGAATGAGAAAGTATTCCGCTCAATAGGCCATTTCAAAAAGCATTTCTTCCCTAAGGCGCATGAGGAAGAGTTGTTACGCAAAAAAATGCAAGATCCCGAAAGTTTTGGGACTGGCTTGGCAGAGGAGTTTTTGGAAGGCGTTCGGCAAGCACTCCGTCGTCGATAACTTTCAGCAGATCCACGAGGCAATAGAATACAAGAAAACAACACGGCCACATCGTATCTTGGTAGAAGCCTCGCTGATATGATGATAGGCCGTGTTTGTTTTTGTGGGTTGTGGCCGTGCACGGCTTGACGTGGCCGGAGCGGATGACCTTGCTGCTCAAGTGGCTTTGGTGTACTACAATGGCACAGACATTGGCGTTATGGATGCTGTCGGTAAAGTCCTGAAACGCTCGACCCGCTAGAACTGGGCGCCAATGAACATCAGAAAAGGGGATGTTGCAATCATGTGAGCAAATATTTGCTGAATATTCAGAGTTTCCAACAAAGTTCAGCAGGCGCGTTTGGGGCCAGCAGGCGCAAGCTGGTGTTAGATCCGCTGGATTTGTCAATCCAGCGGGAGCGGTCCGGGGCGTGAATCAGAGATAAACGAGGTGAACGAGTAATGAAAATTCGAGATGTTCAAGCGTTTGCGCTTGCCTATCCTGAGCCGCACTACAAGGGCATCGAACGGTATATTACGCTTGCCCGGGTTGAGACGAAGGATGGGCTTGTCGGTTGGGGCGAGTGTATTTCGCAGTTTAGGGAGGCGGCACTCGCAACAAAGGTTATTATTGAGCAGGGGTTTGTGCCGCTGCTAATCGGTGAGGATGCACTTGATGTTGAGCGGCTATGGCAGAAGATGTTGTCGCATATCTGGTGGTATGGCCCCGAAGGTATCGCCGCTTTCGGTGTCAGTGCGGTGGATATGGCGTTGTGGGACTTGAAGGGCAAAGCACTTGGGTTACCTGTCTGCCAACTCCTCGGGGGTAAGTTGCATGATAAAATTATCGCGATGGCATCCATCATTTTTGATATGGAGGACTGGGACTGGACAGCTAACGAGTTTCGCTGGATGCGTGAGCAGGGATACATCGTCGTTAAAGGGGGGTGGGGGATGCGCCCGGAAGCGGTATTTGGCCAAGACCGGGAGCGCGATATTGAAACTATCCGTCGTGTCCGCGAGGTCATTGGCGATGAACTGGATTTAGTCGTTGACACACCCGGTGCACGCGGGATATGGGACGTGCCAACAGCGATTCAGCGTTTCCGTGACCTTGAGCCTTATCGCCTCAGATGGATTGAGCAACCGTTACCGCCTCATGACCTCGAAGCACATGCCCGACTTCGTGCGGCGGTCGTCACGCCGATCGGCACAGGTGAAGATGAATGGAATGTCGAGAGTTATCGGCGGCTCATCCAGTCGGGGGGCGTGGATATCGTACAGATAGACCCCGGCCGTTGTCACGGGCTTACCGGTAGCCGCCACGTTATCCGCCTAATTGAAGCGGAAAATCTGCGGTTCAGTGCCCATACGTGGAGCAGTGCGCTGAACACTGCGGCGAGCCTACATATGCTCGCTAGTTCGACACATGCGGATTGTATGGACTTCAAGCCGCACGATTCGCCAATGCAACATGAATTGGTCAGCGACCCGTGGGTTCAGGAAGATGGCTATCTCGTTGTGCGTGATACCCCTGGGCTAGGAGTTACGGTGCGGGAAGAGGTTGTGCAGAAGTATCTCTCTTAAAAAGATTTAGACAATCCCAACGCCTTTAAGCTTGGGGCGTAGTACTAAGGGTGTTTAGTTTTCCATGGTACTCCCCCAGGTGAGCAGAGGGTACGCGCTTAAAATAATTTTCTTTACCGTATAACCTTCAATCCATGTCAGTGGGTCTAATTAATAAGGGGTTGGTATCTAGGGAGCTTCAAGAGAGGTAAAATGCTCTGCGGCCCGGTGCGTAGTAGTAGTAGGGAATAACGATCGTTATTCCCTACTCAGATTGATTGCGACATCTATTTACCAAAGATTCGACATTGGAACAGTAAAGGAGGTAATGATGAAACGGCAGAAGGGTTTTGACTGGTTTAAGTTGGTAACGACCGCGATGTTTGTGATTGGGGGTGCGGGCATCCTGTTTTTTCTCATTGTTTCATTAACCGTTTTCAATAAAGAACCGCAGACAAGCGAGACAGTCTCCAATTCAGATGAGCAAACGGAGGAGACTTCCCCTGGACGTGTGTCTCGTCCCGCTGAAGAGGGTGAACCCATTCAGCAGGCGGAATCCGGTGAATCGGAAGCTTCCATATCCGAATCCAAAGATGCAGGAATGAATGAACAGGACGATTCTCTTACAGAATTGAAAACTGAAAACGATTCTGATGAATCTGATGAAGATTTCTCCAAAGCAGGTTCTCTGGAGGATGATGATGTTGAATCTACAGGTCTAACACCTGAACAACAGCAGCGACTCGTGGAGATTGAGGTCGAATTGGCTGCCCTGGTGGATAGACATAAAAGTTTAAGGGATCTAATTATAGAATTATCGTATATTGGGGCCCCGCGGGATCATCTTCGTAAAGAGAGATGGGACCTTGAAAAGCCAATGTATATATTGGCATTTGAATATAATCGGATGGTCCCGGGTGCGATCTTTCCTGATGGGAAAATTGGGCGGATTCTGGAAGGTGTCGGCTGGCATTTTTCACCTGAGTAATGAAGCCTCAAAAGGAGGTGATAACCATGTAACTGTCATAGTTGCCCATTCAAACTGAAACCCTTTAGTTGAGTTCACTCCTGAATTGAAGCTAACCTTAATTTACAAACATACCCTTTCCGAAAGGAGTTTCCCGTGAGATTTTTCATGGTCTTTTTTATTCTTTGGTTCACTTTGGTGATTCTCACGCCTGCCATTTTCTCTGACACAGAGGTGCCTGAGCTAGAACTGGATGTTATTGTGGCAGGTGTGAAATACAATGATTCTTTGCTAAAGACGGGTAAAGGTCATTTCATTGTACGGCGTGCTCCAACTGAAGAAGCCAATCAATTGTTGTTGTCTTCTGGACAACGTTTTCAGACAGGAGATACTCAGCTTACGGTGGCGTTTGATGGCGTAAAAGTGCGTTGTGAAACAGTAGCAGATATAATTGAAATTTTCGATGGTGAAAAACAGGTAGAGATTTATCTATCAAAAAAATATGCAGGAGTCAAGGCCGGGAAAATGTCCGTAGGCATTCGAGGTAAACTTATGATTGCCCCACGGCATAATCCAAGATATTGGGGACTCTATGTTTGGGGGAAGCCCTTGGGGGAATATTTAGAGGAAAAAGCGATCCAAGTGGTCGGGAACGAGCGCATCAACGGGCTCTTATGCTATGTTGTCCAGGCGAAACTTCGTCGCGTGGGGACAATAAAGTTCTGGATTGCCCCGGAACAAGGATTTCGGGCATTGAAATCACAATATGAAACCTCAATGAGGGGATTCCCTCAAATTGTTAGTATGGAGACGGTCTATCAAGAGCTGAAAGATGGTATTTTTTTCCCGAAATCAGCTATCAATACCACATTTATCTTGGATAAGAAAACACGCAAGCAAAAAACACTTTTATTCAAATACTTCCTGACTGTAGAAAAGATTGAAGTCAATGGAGATGTCTCGGATCAATTTCAGTTCAACATTCCCCCGGACACCATCGTCTGGGACTATCGGAGCAGCTCAGAGCGAACCGCTGCGGAGGCGGGGATTAGTACAAACAAACGGTAAATCCGTATTCAAAGTATCTCAAACAGAAGTCAACCCCTCAGATAGCCCAGTACCAGTTGGGCGACACGTTCAGCTGCGCCCGGTGTGCCGAGTTGCTCGTATACTTTTCGGAGTTCTGCGCGCTGGGATTCCCGTTGCTCTGGATGGTGCAATAGGTCGAGCGCGATTTCGGTAATTCGATCAGTTTGCACTTCACTTTGGAGCAGTTCCGGGACAATTTCGCGTCCAGCGATAATGTTGGGCAAGCCACTCCGTTCGAGTTTGACCAACCTTCTTAAAACCATCCAACTTAAGTGCGACATCTTGTACAGGATGACCATCGGCGTTCCCAAGCAGGTGGCCTCAAGCGTTGCTGTCCCTGACGCGATCAGCATCAATTCTGATGCGCGCATTGCCTCATACGTCTGCCCAACGACAATCTTGACAGATGGCATTTCGGGTAGGGATGCTTGGTCGAGACTTGGTGCAAGTGGAAGGATAAATTGGCAGTCTGGAACTGTATCGCGCAGGCGGTTAGCGACCTCCAACATGACGGGAAGCAACCGTTCGACTTCCCGGCGGCGACTGCCGGGCATGAGTCCAACGACGGGCGTATTATTGCGTAGGTTGAGTTGCGCTCGTGCTTCTTCAACGCTGAGTGGTGTTTGCACGAAATCCAATAGCGGGTGGCCGACGAAATGTGCATTTGCGCCCGCGCGTTGGTAGAATTCCGCTTCAAAGGGGAAGATGGAGGCGACACATTGGGTCGTTTTCGCAATCTTCATCGCACGCTTCGGACGCCACGCCCATGCTTTGGGGGGAATATAGTAAATAGCGGGAATCTGTAACTGATGAGCAAACTTTGCCAACGGCATGTTAAATTCGGCAAAATCAATGAGCAGGAGGGCATCCGGTTTTCTTTCCCGAATGATTTGCTTCAGATGTTTGCGCTTCTTCAAAAAAGCGGGAATCGCCGTAAGCACTTCTGCGATTCCCACCACGGCAGAATCGCGGATGTGATAGATTAACTCAACCCCTGCCTCCTCCATCAGGTCGCCTCCCATTCCTAAGAGAAGGACATCGGATTGGAGTGCCTTAACTACAGTAGCGACACGAGCGGCGTGCAGGTCACCTGAGGGTTCACCTGCGACAATCATAAGCGTTGGCATTTTTGCTTGATTAGGATTGGAGATTCATCCGTTCTCTGACGAATAGTGGACAGTCGGTTCACGACAATGCTACGGCATCATGCCGGGGATTCTGAGACCGGCAGTTTCCTCAAAACCGAACATCAGGTTGAGATTCTGCACCACCGCTCCCGATGCCCCTTTACCGAGATTATCAATCGCGGACATGACGACGACGCGGTTGGTTCGCGTATCTACTTCAAGCCCCACGTCGCAATAGTTGCTACCGGTGACCGCTTTCGTCTCTGGATATTCTCCCTTGTCAAGGACACGCACAAACGGCTCTTTCTCGTAGAACTTTGCGTAGATATCAAGGAGCGTTTCGGTTGAGACGGATGCTTTGAGTTGGCAGTAGAGTGTGCTGAGGATGCCTCGCGTCATCGGAACAAGATGCGGGGTGAAGGTCACACGAATCGTTTCGCCGGCGATGTGGCTCAGTTCCTGTTCAATTTCTGGCGTGTGGCGATGGATGCCGATATTGTACGCGGTAAAGTTGGCATCACGGATGGGGAAATGTGTTTTTTCATTCGGTTTGCTACCGGCACCGGAAAGCCCAGATTTCGAGTCAATGATAATCGAGTCGCGTTCAACCAAATCTCTATCGAGCAACGGCATAGCGGCGAGAATCGCGCCCGTTGGATAGCAACCGGGGTTTGCGACCAGTTCTGCGGTGCGAATTAACTCCCGGTAACACTCTGGCAAACCGTAGATGGCACCGGATATCCGCTCTGGATTGGTGTGTTCAACGTGGTACCACGCTTCGTATGTCTCTACGTCCTTCAAGCGATAGTCTGCGCTATAGTCGATGACGCGGATGCCCTGCTCAAGTATCGGCGGCACGTAAGACATCGCAATCTTGTGAGGGACAGCGAGTACCATTACGTCCACGCGGTCTTTGAGAGCGTCTATTTCCAACGCTTCAAATTCGGATTCAATGAAGCCGCGCAGGTTTGGCAACACGCGGTCTACTCGTTGGCCGGTGTACGTTTCTGAGGTGACCAGTTCTATTTCTAAATCACCGGGGTGATTCACTAGAAAACGCAATAGGTCATTACTGGTATGGCTTGATGCGCCAACGATTCCCACTTTTACCATTGATGTTATTCCTTATTGGTCGAGTGCGAAGAAACCAGATGCCTCGCCTACGGTATACGGATGCGAAGGGTGGGAAAGGAATTTCCCACCCACGGGCCTACTTTCCCGCCCATGGGTTCAAGAGGGGTGGGAAAGGGATTTCTCACCCACGGTTTTATTTCTCCCCACGGGTCTACTTATGATTTTTCGGGTAAGCGTTGCTTTGATTTTGAGGTGTAGAGCTCTTGATAGATGTGATAGCTGTTCATAACTTTCTTGATGTGGCGGCGTGTTTCGTTGATTGGGATATCTTCAATGAATTCGTCTAGGTCTGAAATCTCCGTTTCTTGCAACCATCTCTTCATGCGTCCCGGACCGCCATTGTACGCGCCGGTGACCAGTAAGTGGTTATTTTCAAAGACATCCATCAGGTATTTTAGGTATTTGACCCCCAAATGGATATTCACTTCGGGTTGGGTGAGCATTTCCTTACGGAAGCCGCTTATCTTAACTTTACGCGCAAGGTTGCGACCTGTTGCGGGCATGAGTTGCATTAAGCCGATTGCTCCAGCCCAAGAAGTCACATCGGCACTGAAGTGACTCTCTTCAAGAATCGTTGATGCCACAAACAGCGGGTCAAGGTCGTATTTCTTAGCATACTTTTCGATAATGTCGGCATAGTAAATTGGGTAGCGTAACTGATGGAGTTCCAGCGGCATGTCTCGGTTTTTATCCTGTTGCGAGTTGAATGTTATCAGTTTTTCAGCGTAGTTGTGGGCATCCTTAAACCTTTGCTGCTTCTGATAGCAGAGGATAAGATTGTAGTAACGGTCTTTAAGATGTGAATTATCGTGTTTAATGGTCCCCTCCAACTCCGTCACGGCATCTTCGTAAAGTTTGAGACGCATTAACTGGGCAACCCGAGGTGAGCGGTACGCTCCAATGTTTTCCCAGCCGGGACTATTGGCAAGTGTTTTTCGCTGAGCAGGAATCGGTTTAATCTCCGTTGCCTCCGATTTCTGGTTAATCTCCTTGAGTCTGACTCGTGCGCGGCCACTGTAATACCAGTGATTCGCCGCCGCAACTTCGCGATATATTTTTTCTGCCAGTTCCCCGTTGTCTAAACGCTCGTAACTTTTGGCTGTCCAGAAGTGGGCGGCCATCGCGTATTTATTTCTGGGAAAAAGCTCCATCAGCGTCCGAAATGTTTCAAGACTCTCGTTGTATTTCTTGTTCTTAAACTGAATCCAGCCAATGCGCCAATACGCAAAGTCTACCAAGTTGCTTTGGCTGTATTGGCGTGTCAAGCGGCGATAGAACATGATTGCTTCGTCATACCGTTCCACGTTTTCCAGTACCCAGCCCAGGTCATGAAGTGCGTTATCCACCAATTCGCTCCAACTGTACTGTTCAATGAACGCTTTTAGCCTCTTCTCGGCCATATCCGGGTTTTCGCTGCGCCGATAGCAGAGCGTTGTTTGGTAGAGTGCCCGCGTCAAATAATCGTTCGTTGGATACAGTGAGACAACCTTGGCGTATTCTCTAATCGCGAGCCTGTACTGGCGTTCACGATGATAACTACGCCCGATGTAGTAAGTCGCCTTTTCAGCGAGAGCATCCTTGTGTCCCTTGACAACCTTGCGGAATTCCTTGATTGCGGCTGTCCGTTGTCCCTGATTATAAAGCACCATGCCGTGGTTAAACCGTTGGCTACGGGTCACCGTCAGTTCGCGATGTTGCGCGAGCAGTTTTCGGAGACGTTGATAAGCGATATCGGCTCTGTAATCAGATGTTTCGGCGTCAATCAGATGCTGATAAGTTCGCTGAGCATTCTTCCAATCCCGCAAGCCTTCATAAGCTAGGCCTTTCTCATAAGTGGCTTGTCTAACATAGCCGCTGTTCTCATCCGTAATCAGGTCTAACAAGTAACCGAGTGCCTTCGCGTAATCCTTCTGTTCTTGAAAAATTATCGCAATTTCATACTTCGCCTTGGCAAGATGAAAACTCTCTGGATGCTCTGT
This sequence comes from Candidatus Poribacteria bacterium, assembly GCA_965198165.1. GTDB lineage: Bacteria > Poribacteria > WGA-4E > WGA-4E > PCPOR2b > CBDAOT01. The sequence continues at coordinate 5,025,284 of OZ240244.1, forward strand.
GATTAATCGTTGGTACCAAGCAATGGCATTCGGATAATCTGAGCTCTGTTGGTAGGATGTCGCAAGGTGATAGATGGCATAATCGGCGAGTGGGTAGGTTGGTGAGATGGCTTGCTGGTAATGTTTGACCGCTTTTGTCCATCTCTCCTGCTTCTCGTAACAGTAGCCAAGGACGTGGTGCATCTCTTGACGTGCAGTTTTCGCGCTATCGTTGTCTTTGGAAATCAGAGATTCGAGACGCTGGGAAGCAGCTTTATAGTGACCCTGGTCAACTAGCGATAACGCTTCCATGAAAGCAGATGTCTTCGGTGTTACACTAAAATACGCAAAGGTAACGATTAGAAAAAGGATAGTTCGTATTTTCTTCACAAATTTACCCCTTCCAGAGTACAATAAACGCCTGACCGCAGGGACAGGCGAGGTCGGTTTGGTATTGTGTCTGCCCCGCTCGGTTCTGCGGAATCCCAAGCATTTTCTAATGCTTTTCCGATCTGGACAGATTAATCAATATTGATTTTCACTATGTTGAGGTTTGAATGTCAGACACCACTGTTGATGAAAACTACAAAGGCATTTTTCAAGAATATTGCTACGCGCGAAATCTAGACCCAGTGTATGAAAGCACACCGCATGGCTGCCAAAGTGAACCCTCTTGGAACGTAACGGTCAGGTATGGACAATCTGTATATACAACCCCGAACCCTGTGCGTGGTTCTAAGCGATTTGCGGAACAGGTAGCCGCTAGACAACTCCTTGAGCAGATAGAATCGCGTCAAGAGGCGTTTTTGGCAGGGGAGCCTTTTGACCAATTACCCGATTCCGAGGAAGCTCACGCACCTCAAGGCTCAGAATCCGATTCGGAAATTTTGGTGACCCCGCCGCTAGAAACGTTGCATGTGCCGGTTGAATTGGTAACAACCGCCTTGAAGATTGCCAACAATCGCTTGGCAGAGAGTGGGACGCGATTTCGCCAATCTTCGGATGTGGAGCGATCTAACCGAATCTTTGCACAAGACCTGGCAAACTTGACTATGATAGTCGTGCGTGAGGTTGCCAAAACTGAAGATGATGACTCACCTCCGGTGTAAAGCGCGTCGTCAAGAACGGCTAGAACATTAAGATAAAAAAGCGATACGCATTAGCACGTATCGCTTTAACTGCTATCAAGTGTGTAACCGTTGTCTCTCGGAAGGTTACTTGGACGCTTTTATGGCACCCCAAGTGAGGGATAACTTCCCTCCCGGTTCCACCGCCCGAGCGATAATCTCAGAGTTTTTCTTGATTTCATCTTCGCTGAGAATGCGGTTGTAGATGCGAACCTCATCAACCAATCCCGGTAAATATCGCCCCTCATGTTCACTAGCGATGACGATGTGGGTTAGGTTATTGGGGGTATTCCCAGCGGCACCTGTGCCGATCAGTTCGCCGTTGGCATACAGTTTCAGTTCGTTCTTTTTGGTGTCGCAGGTATAAGCGACGTGATACCATGTATCAAGTTCGACATTTTGGAACCGAAGTTTCACACTGTCGTTCTTATGAACGGTGATTTGGTTGGCTTCATATTTGAAGTGTACTGTGCCAGCCTTCCACTGGTCGGCTGGTGCAGCAGAGACGATTCCTGTGCAGCAAGCGTGAGCTACCGGTGGCATCGCGTGGGCAAGCGTCCATGCTTCGACGGTCACCAGCTCTTCATCGCCCATATCCGGCAGTTGGACGTAATCATCCTTTCCATCAAACTCCAAAGCTTCCTCAATTTTTCCCTCGACGAGCTTGGGGTCGCCTTGTATTGTGGCCGCATTCTTTCCAAAAATGTCGTTAGCTGTGTCGCCTTCGACGTTTTTCTTATCCAAAGTCCAGAAACCGATTAATCCGTCGGTGACAAATTCTTCTGCTTGCGCTATTGATGGAGCGGCCACTAGCACCGCGATAAGAAAAACGGGAATCAATATTTTTCGAGTCATGCCTGAAACCTCCTTTGGATAACAAATAATTTCCATTATTATAACACAATGGCATCAATTTTGTCTAGGTCCATTTCGTTTTCAGTTTTTTGCCTGTTTGAGGCAGGGAATCGCGCTCGGGAGATCGCTCCTACGGCGAATAATCTCGATTGGGGAACTAAAAGACCATCCGTCAACTATATGGATACCCATGTTGAACCGTTGTTGCACGATTCAACCGCTTTGTAGATGAACTGCATCCCTCGTAGACCGTCATAAACGGTTGGGAAGTCGTATTCTTCAGTCGTCATCGGATTATCTTCGATATACCGCCGGATTGCTTCGGTGACACCAACGTAGATGGTGGCGAATCCCTCCAGATACCCTTCTGGGTGCCCGGGTGGGATGCGTGTGCTGGCGGCGGCGGGTTCGCAGAGGTAGCCTTGTGCGCGGGCTAGTGTTTGCCTCGGCTCACCGTAACGGTAGAGTTCAAGATAGTTTGGATTCTCATGCGCCCATTTAATCGCTCCGTTTTCAGCATAGACGCGAAGGGTGAATCCGTTCTCTTCCCCCGTGGCGACTTGGCTAATGCTCAGAACACCCTTCCCGCCGCCCTTGAAACGGAGCAGGGCGTTAACGTCTTCGTCAAGCTGGCGGTCTGGAAGGAATGTACTCTTATCGGCGCAAAGTTCAACGATTGGGTCGTTTGTGACGTACTCCAATAGGTTCACGCAGTGCGTTCCCACATCGCCGAGCGTACCGCCGATGCCTGACTGCGCGGGGTCAACACGCCACTCTGCCTGCTTCTGACCGAGTTTTTCGTGCGGCACCATGAGGAAGTCTTGCAGATATTCGACAATGACCTTGCGAATCGCTCCCATTTCACCGGAACGGAAGAGATGGCGAGCGTGTCTGATAACCGGGTGCCCAGTGTAGTTATGGGTGAGCGCGAAAACGCGCCCTGAATCCGCCACAAGTTTGACAAGTTCCTCCGCCTCGTCAAGGCTGTAGGTCATCGGCTTATCACACACCACATGAAAGCCTGCATCTAGGAACGTCTTTGCGATTGCGAAATGAGAGACGTTTGGTGTCACAATGCTGACGAAGTCGATTCGGTTGTCCTCGGCGCGTTCCGATTCGGCTGCCGCCATTTCTTGATAGGTATCGTAGCAGCGGGCGGAGTCAAGATACAGTTGTTCTCCCGTAATTCGGGTGTTTTCACGGTCGCGTGAAAAGCATCCAGCGACCAGTTCAATCTGTTGGTCGAGGGTAGCGACGATGCGGTGTACCCCGCCGATAAACGCGCCTTGGCCGCCGCCGACCATCCCCATCCTTAATTTACGTTTCCAGGATTCCATAAGTTTCCTTTATTTCGATTGAATGCGAACTATATTAATCCAACTCAAAACTTTGTTGTGTTTCGCGCATCTTCGCTCAAACCGAGAATCTGCCGATTCCGCGAAAGGTTGACCTCGCCACCCGCGAAGTCATCAAAGGCGACATCGGTGGTTTCGATGATATGCTTGGCGATAAACGGTGCCCCTTCTGCCGCTCCCTGCTCTGGGCTCTTGACGCAGCATTCCCATTCTAGCACTGCCCAACTCGCATAACCGCTCTCGGTGAGCATGGTAAAAACGCTCACAAAGTCAACCTGCCCATCTCCGAGCGAGCGGAATCTGGCGGCGCGTCCTGACCAGGGCTGATAACCACCGTATACCCCTACACGCCCCGTCGGGCGAAATTCGGCATCTTTTACGTGGAACCCTTTGATGCGGTCGCCGTATAACCTGATGAAGTCGAGATAATCGAGTTGTTGGAGCAGAAAATGGCTTGGGTCGTAGTTTAGGCAGGCAGCGGGATGGTCGTCCGTGTAATCGAGGAACATCTCATAGGTTGCCCCGTCGTAAATGTCAGAGCCGGGATGAAGTTCGTAGGCAAGCACCTTCCCGTTTTCATTCGCCAAGTCGAGCAGTGGTCGCCACCGTTTGGAGAGTTCTTTGAAAGCCTCTTCGATGATTCCGTCTGGGCGTTGCGGCCAGGGATAGACCGTATGCCATGCAAAACCGCCGGATAGCACTGGGATGACATCGGTGCCCATGTTGACCGAGGCTTGAATCGTTTTCTTCAGTTCCCCTGTCGCCCACTCGGTTCTCGCGTCGCCCTTCAAGCCGGCGGGATGAAACGCTTCAAACATGATTTCGTAGGCGGGATGCACGGCTAAGACCTGCCCCGCGAGGTAGCCTGCCAACTCGGTCGGCTCAAGTCCCATCTCATGAAGTGCCCCTTTGAATTCGTCGCAGTACGTTTTCGACTCGGCAGCCTTGTCAATGTCGATGACGCGCTCATCCCAAGCGGGTACCTGAACGCCTTTGTATCCCAGAGAAGCGACCCAGTTTCCGATATTGCTCATGTTGTTATACGGTGCTTCGTCTCGCATAAATTGGGCGAGGAAAATAGCGGGCCCTTTGATTTGTGGCATCGTTGACCTCCTATAAATACCTAAGTTGCTACCTATTCGGTCCCCTTATTGTTATAAAAGTGGCAACTCGGGTGATGATAACCTGACGAGCGACTATTGTAGGTATTCGCCTGGAACCCGTGTCGGTTCGTGTTTGAGATTCGGGTCGCGATGTCGGATGATATCTGGAACATCACGGGTCCAATTGTCCGGCACCGTGCTTGGACGGCTGTGCCAGCCGAGCAACAGGGTGCGTCGTTGGTCGGTCTGGTTTCCCCGTGCGGCGTGTAACACCCGACCTTCAGCGATGACGAGCGAACCTGCTTTCACGGGTAGGTCAATGGCATCGGGGTGGTCGCAGAACATATTCGGGTCATCTTCCGCCACGTCGTATCCGCCTTGGGCATGGGCCGGCACCAGTTGGTCGTGGAGCGGGATGCGTTTAAGGTGTGTGCCGGGAATGATTCGGAAACAACCGTTTTCAAAAGTGGTATCCGTAAGATAGTAAGAGAGGAACAGATACTGCGGCCAGGGGGCGAGACTGATTGGGTCGTTCCAGTTCATCCAGTCTTGGTGCCAGTAGAGCGGGGGACCGCCCGGCGGTTTGCTCAGGATAATGAACCCGCCGTGAGATGTGAAATCGCCCAACCCTAAAGCGTTGAGCGCGTCTCTTGATGGCTGCCAGTGAATTAGGGTGTTGATTACGGGTTCGTCGGTTCCCCTAACGTGCAGGTCTGAGCCTTGGTATTTCCAGTTTGGCGGATGTTCTACTGCGTCAAGCATCCGATCAGACTCCCGCCGCAGTTCGTCGAGAAATTCTTGGGTGAGTGTGTTGTCAACAACGCAGTAACCATCTTTGATCAATTGCTCGCGCTTCTGAAGTGCTTCGTCAGGTGTCATAGTGTATAACCTCCCTTTCGCATATCCGTTCGTTTTCTTATGGTAGCGTTCCATCAGCCATCATTTCTTCCAGCGCATTCCCTCGATGTTCCAACGGAAGTTCAACGCGACTGCGTGAACGGCTTGATTCGTAGATTGCAAGCAGGACTTCTAGCGTATCACGCCCACTCCGCCCGGCACTTCGGTGTTGAGGGCCGCCCTCAATCCAGTGAATTAGGCTGTCGAAAATGTTCGGGTGTTCATATTGCGGGAGCGGCTCCCAGTTCCCGCCTGTGTCTTCGCTACGGAAGCGTGCATCAGAACCCACACGGATTTCGCCTTTTTCTCCGATGAGCATCAGGTGATTCCCCGCCCCCGGTTTATACTGGCCGGATTCGATGATTCCACTCACGCCGTTTTCAAACTGCACAAACCCCAACGACTGCATCTCTGACTCCATCCCTTCCGAAAGGAATGAACCCGTCCGATGGATTTGACCGAGCACCCAGGATGCTGGTGAATCATCAACATAGTATCGCATGAGGTCTGTCTGGTGTGTGTGATGCGTGAGCAACGGTGACCCACGATGGGCGCGAATGTAGTGTACCGGCCCGATAGCTCCGTCGTCCAGTAGGCTTTTCGCGTCCGCCCACCCTTGACTGTAGCGAAGTTGATGACCGACGACGAAGTAGGCGTTCTGTTCCTCTGCCCGTTGCACCAATTCATCTGCCTCTGATAATCGGGTGGCCATTGATTTCTCAACGTATAAGCCCGTCAGTGGGAAATCCAGAACGCGGCTGGCGACTTCGTAGTGCGTGGCGATGGGGGTCGCAACGATTACCAGTTCCGGAGATTCTTTCTCAAGCATCTCTACTAAGTTGTCATATACAACGACACCATCCGCCTGAAGTGTTTCAAAGTTGACCTTAAAAGCATCTGCCGCCGCTACGACTTTGATTCGGTCAACTTGGTTTGCGGTGTTGCGAATACTCATTCCTCGCCCACCGCATCCGATGAGTGCAGCACGATAGGGCTTTGTACCGTTTGACATAAGGTTCTCCTTTTCAAGTTATGGGGAGGTCTATTTGAGGGTTAATCAAGCTGTTTTGCACACGCTGTAAACACGAAGTCTAAAATCCCGATAACCTTATCCGGCTGGCTAATCGAATATGAAAGTGGATGTTTGAAAAAAACGTCCCGGTCTAACTTGCCAAACTCCCAGATGAGTCCCGTTGACACGATGCCGTAAACCACGATGTTTTTATGGTCTTCAGCTTCGTTGATTTTCTGGCAGGCAATCATCTCCGCGAGGCATTGTCCCCAGCCGTGCGTGAAATCCGCTTTCTTTGCTTCGGCGATGGCTAAAAGCGGGGTGTTGATTAATTTATCAATCACTTCGTCCGTTAGATAGGTCACCAAATAATCCGGCTCGCCATACAGTTCGTTATCGTAAGCGAATGGTCGGTGCGACCACAGTTTTAGCTTTGGATGTCGCTTCCACACTTGGTGTAAAAATGGGAAAATGAAACTTTCACTAAAGAAGGCTTCGCTCTCATCAACAGCTTGCTGGTCTAGCGAGAAGTTGAGATTCTCAACGAACCAATCCGGAATCTGCAATTCCACATCGGGGATAAATCGCTCCTGTCTGATTCTGAGCGGATATTTCCGAATGACCTGTTCGAGACTGTGAAAATCGCTGAATGCCATCTATTTTCTCCTGCTGAGCTGTGAAGTGGAGCGGGTGTTGTCGTGAGACCAATCGGTTTAAATTTTCTCTCGAATCCGCATCAACCTTTCACCCGCTTCGTTCAACATTGATGTCGGTTTGCTGAACATAAACCGGAGTTTCGTCCGACCTAGTTCAGGGCGACTGTAGAAACTTGAGCCAGGGACACCACCGACCCCGATCTCTTCAGCGAGCCAGTGGGCAAACTCGGTGTCGTCCGAAAAACCGAAATCGCTAATGTCCGTCATGATGTAGTACGCGCCTTCCGGGCGAAAACAGCGGAATCCGGTTTCAGTCAACAGCTTGAGGAATCTCTTGCGGTTTTCATCATACCGTTCGACGAGTTGCTGATAGTATGCGTCCTCCAACTTGAGTGCGACAGCACCGGCCTCTTGCAACGGGTGCGGCGCGCCGACTGTCAGGAAGTCGTGGACTTTGCGAATCGCGTTTGACAAGTGTTCAGGTGCGATGACGTATCCCAATCGCCATCCTGTCATTGAGTAGGTTTTGCTAAGCCCTGAAACGGTAATGGTCCGACCCCCCATCTCCGGCAACGAACCGATGCTGATGTGCGCCTTCCCGTCGTAAATGATATGTTCATAGATCTCGTCTGTCACGGCGAGGCAATCAAATTCGTTGCATAGCCCAGCAATCTCTTGGAGTTCATAATGGGTAAAGACTTTTCCGAGCGGATTGTTCGGCGTGTTCAGGACAATCGCCTTCGTATTGGGGCCAAAGGCAGCGCGGAGTTCGTCCGGGTCGTAGGTAAATCCGATGGAGCCGTCCGGATACCGTGTATCGCGTAACGGGACGAACAGAGGCTTCGCACCGGAGATAATCACGTCGGGGCCATAGTTCTCATAAAACGGCTCGAAAATGATCACTTCATCGCCGGGGTTAATGATTCCCAGCATTGCCGCCATCATGCCTTCTGTTGCACCGCAGGTGACGGTCACGTTCCGTTCCGCATCTGTCGGGATGCCGTTGAACGTCGTCACCTTTTCGGCGATGGCTTGACGCAGATTTGGCCCGCCCCAGGTGATGCTATATTGGTTGTATCCGTCACGGATGGCATCAATGGCGGCTTCTTTGACCACGTCGGGCGGTTCAAAGCCTGGTGTGCCTTGCGATAGATTAATCGCGTCATACCGATTGCAAAGCCGTGTCATCCCCCGAATAACGGATTCAGTGAACAGGGTTGATTTGTGTGATACTACGGTCTTGGCGTTTTGAAGTTCTTCAGACTGTGGCTGTTTATCAGTCTCTGGTGTTGGCTCCGGCAACCAATTGATAAGGGGATGCATATCCTGAACCAGCCCTGACAGGGCGAGTTGATTTTTGATTGCGTCCCAATCATTGGGTAGCGTCATGAGCTCTGGGTCAAAATTGCTGAGCAGATAGAGTGGGTCGGGCAAACTCGCTTTCTGTTTGGTTTCAAAGAAGGGGGTGAGGGCTTCTAACAGTTGTCTTTCATAAGGTGCGAAAAACAGCTTCTCCTTCTTGTGTTCAGCCGGGATTTGAGAGATGACCACCGCTGGCACTGTATCCCCTTCTTGCTGCACCGGTGCCCGTTCAAACAAGAGTTCCAATAGGTAACAGGTGCCATCTATTGACTGCCCCGCCAAAGTTGTCACGATTACTTTATATACCCGCGGATCGAGTAGGAGGCCGGTAGATAATTCTGAAAGTCCGGCTCTGAGGTCAACGATAACGGCTTGAACGTCGAGGGATTTTCCGAGTTGGGCAAGTGTATCTGTTACGATGAACGCATTGTTACCTTGGCTCAGATGCTCCGGTTTAATTTGAAGGGAATCGTACTGGTGCTGTGAACGAAACGCTGGCAGGACATAGATGCCCTCCAAAAAGCTATGTTTAATTTGCTCGGCAGCCAATTGAATGCTCTCGGACGCACGGGGATCGGAGTCCCCGTGAACGAGAGCGAGGAAATCCGCAAAAGCGATTGACGGGTTTGGAAAACGTGGTCGCAAAAGCTGTGTAATTCCTGGAGCCTCAAAGTCGCCATCAACCAGTAGTACCCGCGATTTTCCCTGCCTTTTTTCTGTCAGTGCCTGCGCCAAAGCAACTGCCAACAGGGTTCGTCCCACGCCCCCCTTGAACGAATGGAACGCAACGATCGGAGGCACATCCGACGGGAACGCTTCCGGTGGCACTGGTTCATAAGGGGGCCATAAGGTAGCGGGTTTTGAAAGGCGAGGGATGAGGCGCGGTTGTTGCGGTTGGTCATCCGTTTCTTCAAAGAACACTGCCAAGCGGCGCGGTTGGTCTGCTAGACTCTCTAATAGAATGGATGAGGTGCTCTCCTCACCATTCACGATCTCCTTCTGATCGGATTCAAAGCGCGGCTCAAATTTTTCAGCCAACCACTCCAAGATGACCTGCTGTTTATCGGGACAGATACCCAAAGTTAAACCGTTCCAATAGGCACTCGCCCAAACCAAAGCTTCAGGCCAATCATTATGACGACGTGCTTGGCGCAAGACCTCTTCGACATCAACCCATGTGTATAAACGAACATCGCTAGGAAGCATACTGGATATTCTCCTCTATCCATTGTGCAATCTGTTGGAGCCAATTGACCAACCGGTTTTCATCATTTTTGTCAATACCAACACCGTACCGCCACGCCTCATGGGCACGACGGATTGTCTGTGATGACCGCGGATGCCTGTCTCTGTTCAGATGGAAATTTGTATTGGCACCAGTCATTGAAACAGGTAGGCTCAGTGCTTTGGCCCATTTGCTTAGATCGTGAGATTGACGCAATACTGTATCGGAAATATCGTCTGTTGTATTCAGACGTTTTCCATGGAGATAAACCGATTTGAGCCCACATTCAACCGCATAAAATAGCAGCAGATAACTTGAAGAAGCAGTACACTCTTCAGAGCTGTTTTTATGGTGCCGAAATGCCTTTTTTAATTCACTTGTTCCAGCGTGTATCACTGATGTACTCGCTAATATTGCAAGGTGTCAATTCGTTGATTCGATCTTAACCGAATTGCGCCGAAATCGGTGCCCGTTCCTAACTCGCCCAATCCTCCCAATCCGCTCAATCCGCAATTCAGCCATCCGCCTCCTTCCCCCTTCCATCCTTCCAATCTTCCATCCTTCCAATCTTCCCGTTTCACGATAAATATCTCGGATGGCCGAAGCCGTCGTTGGCGACATTGCTACGGGCCGGAATCTCTGCCCGGTCAGGGATAATGAGATCGATTGCGGAAGTGTTTTCGATGACCGTGCCATCTCCCACGCGGACACTTTGCCCCAAGCGGATTTTGCCAGGGTTAATGGATTCGCTCCTGACAGTGGCGATGACAACCGAAGACCCGATACGGCAGTTTTTATCAATTTCAACGAAACCGTCAATCTCGGCGTTGGTGCCGACGGTGGAATAGGCCCCAATTTGCACGGGGCCCAGTAAACTGGCATCCGTGCCGACTACGACAAAATCGCCGATGATGGGATGGCGTCGCTTCACTTTGACGCTCAAGCCACCGAGTGTGCAGGGATAGATAACGCAACCGGAACCAATAACGCCGGTCTGTCCGGTGGTAATACCGCGGTGGGGGTGCTCAAGAAAGTTTGCATCGTCAATTTGGGTTTCGGGATGTAGGTCTGCTTGATAGTAACGACCGCCGAGTTCTGAAATCGCACGGGGAAGCAGCGGCACGGGTACGCGAAGCAGGTCAGCATCTTCGCCAACAGTCCCCTCTTGGGTTAAGGCGTAGGCGATATCGTGATAGAACAGCACTCTCCAGCCGGGATAGGTGCTTACAACGAGTTGCATCTGATAGTCAAAGGCAAACGCCAGATCGAGCCGTTTCAGGAAATCGCGATACGGCTCGAAATTCCTTTGCCGAATGGCCTCATCTATCTGTGCGACGAGGTTCAATTCCGCCAGTTTTTCGCGGGAGCGGCTTTTGTGCAGGAGGTAGGCATCCCATACGGCAGGGTCTTTGAGGGAAGCGAATCTATTCCATAACGCACGCGATTTTAAGCGCGGGAGCTCCCAGAGCAGGGCAAATGTCGCGTTTAGGGCTAGGTTTTCCACGTCTCGCTCATCGGCGACTGCTAAGAAGGATTGAACAATCATTGCGTAGAGCTGGTCAGCGACCTCTTCGATTGCTTCGGCAAGGTCTCGCTTCTGGCGGTGTGGGTCGGGGGCGTTGTGTGAGCCGGGAGCGACGCATTCTAGCAGATTGCCCAACACGGTTTCGAGAATGTCCCGATTGACGAATCCGCGCCCAGAACGAAGCGAAAGAACCTCTTGGCTGATACTGTCAATACGCAGTACACTGAGTTCGTCTTCGGTGTAGATGGGACGCAGTTGTTCCAGTGTCCGGGTTATCAGCGGGTGTTTCTGGCTTTCGTAAGATGAATCTAAAAGTGTGGTTTCGGTCATCATCTGTTTTTTTACCCTTGTCGCGCTGCTTTAGGACTTTTCGACAGTCTCAAAACTGATGGTTCACACAAACCGCAACGGCACCCCTGCCGGTGCGAGGTCATACGCTACTGCGAGTTTATAAAATCGCTTGAGTCCAGCGATTTCCGAATCGCCGAGGTCAAAGCAGATATTACGGGTAAGATAATCTAGACAGAGTCTTGCCGGTAGCCCCAGTTTCTTGGATTCGATACGAGCGATTTCGGGGATTTGAGCGATGCCCGATTCCTTCGCGTCCATCAACATCTGGGGAATGGTTCCAAGTGCAACATCATCTCTGGCAACCCAGCAGGCGTAGACGAATGGAAGTCCGGTCCACTCACGCCACTCCGCACCGAGGTCTAAAGCAAGATCGAGGGCACCTAGGTTCCTGAGCGCGGCATCCCCGATAAGCAGGAGGGCATCTGCGTTCACCGATTCTGGGTCGAGCGAAGGTGAGCAGGAAGTAAAGTCGGGAAAGCAGTCATATTTTTCGGCGAGCAAGATCTCGACAAGCGCACGAGATGTCCGTGAACTTGTATCGAGGGCGACCATCCGGATGTCAGGAATTAGGAGGCGACTAAAGAGTTGAATGCTTCTGACCGCACCGTGTGAGGCGATTGAGATGTTCGGGATAATTTTATACCCCTGATCGCTTGCCCGAAAGTATTCGATAATCGGAATAATCGCGACATCAAGCAGACCCGCTTCCAGCATCTCTGCCAAGCGGGAAGGGACATCAAAGTAGAGTTGGATTCCTTCGCTCGAAAGTGTATGGATAAGGGGCTTCGTATTGAGGAACGAAACCGCTCCGACTTTTACGCGGCTTTTCTGTACCATCTGTTTCCATCCCGGATAATTTCATTGTAGTTCGTATCACGCTCGACGGGGATGCGGCCTGCTTCCTGGATTAATCGGGCGATTTCGTCCGCCGTGATCGCTTCGGGGGTTGAAGCCCCTGCCATGTGCGTGATTTTTTCCTCTGTCACCGTGCCGTCAATGTCATCTGCGCCAAAACTGAGGGCGACTTGGGCGACCTTGAGCCCGGTCATAATCCAATAGACCTTGATATGCGGAAAGTTATCCAGCATCAGGCGAGCGATGGCAACATTCCGCAGGTCGGTGAGGCCTGAGGTGCTCGGCAGGTACGCCATGCGGGTGTTCGCGGGATGAAATGCGAGCGGGATGAATGTGGCAAAACCGCCCGATTTGTCCTGCTGTTCACGGAGGCGAATTAGGTGGTCGACCCGGTCTTCGTCCGTTTCGAGGTGCCCGTAGAGCATCGTCGCATTCGTTGGGATGCCAAGCTGGTGTGCGATGTGGTGTACATCAAGCCACCCTTCTGCGCTTAGTTTCCCAGGGCAGATCTTTTCTCGCGTCTCTTCGGCGAAGATTTCTGCACCGCCGCCGGGCAGTGAGTCAAGCCCCGCTGCTTGTAACTCAATGAGCACTTCCTTGACCGACTTCTTAAAAATGCGGGAAAAATGGTGAATCTCAACAGCCGTGAAGAACTTTAGATGTACCTGCGGCATCCGTTGCTTGAGCCCATGTAGCATGTGAAGGTAGTATTCAAACGGCAGTTTCGGATGCAGCCCACCGACACTGTGGATTTCCGTACACCCGTGGTCAATTGAATACATCGCCTTATCGAGAAATTCATCAACACTCATCTCCCACGCGCCTTCTGTCTGGATGTTCTTCCGCGCAAACGCACAGAAGTGACAGCGCGCATGTAAAATGCACACATTCGAGTAGTCGATATGTTGGTTGATGTTATAGTATACCAAATTCCCGTTTTGCCGCTCCCGCACGATGTTGGCGAGATACCCAACGCCGGTGATATCGGGGCTTTCATAGAGCTTTACCCCATCTGCAAAGGAGAGGCGTTCATCCGCCTGAACTTTTTCGTGGATGGGGTGAAGTTGCTGGTCTGTGATTGGGAGGTACTTTTCCATTGTTACTCCTGTTTCGGTTGTGAATCAAGTCTTGGTGTCGAATAAATGAGTAGAATTTCTAATCAGTATTATATCGCAAGGCGTTTTAGGGTGCAAGCGAATCTTTACTCTTGCTCATTGCCGCAACTTTTGGTAAACTCTCTGAGTACGCATCAGCTCCCAAGGGTATTGCTATGGACTTCACACCACCTTCTGCATCAGGAATTATCACGCTCACAACCGACTTCGGAACTAGCGACCTCTACGTCGGCGTTATGAAAGGTGTGATTTTGAGTATCAATCCGCAAGCTCAGATTGTTGACATCACACACGCTGTCCCACCGCAGGATATTCATGCTGCGGCATTCCTTGTTGATTCTGCGTACGGTTATTTTCCAACCGGTACAATCCACCTCATCGTCGTCGATCCGGGGGTAGGGAGCCAACGTCGGGCAGTCGCCTGCCAAACCGAACATGGGTGTTTCGTCTGCCCGGACAACGGTGTGCTGAGTGCTATCCTCCGCGATGAGGTCTGCTACCGTGTGGTCGCTGTCGAAAATTTAGCCTACTGCCTGCCTCAGATTAGCAATACGTTTCATGGCAGGGATATTTTTGCGCCCGTTGCCGCACACTTGTCGCAAGGAGTGCCGCTTGATGACCTGGGCCAACCGATTGATGACCTTGTGAGATTCCCGATTCCAGCACCGCAGATGACAGACAGTGAGATTATCGGGCATGTCCTTTGGGTAGATCGGTTCGGAAATTTGATAACGAATATCTCCGATGAAACGTTGAAATCATTTGATATACAGAGCGGGTTCGTCATCAAAGTTGGCTCAATGACACTTGACCGCCTCAATCGCTCATACGCTGAATCTGAGGTTGGGGAATTGCTGGCGATTATCGGTAGCTTTGGATGTTTGGAGATTTCAATCAATCAGGGTAGTGCCGCCTCTACGCTTGGACTAAAGCAGGGCGATGCAATTACAATCTGTGCGAGCCGCCAACCTGAAAAATCGAAGCCGTAAGCAATTTGGAAGAGTGGAAGAATGGAAGGGTGGAAGGATGGATGATATGAGAAACCGAGTTTTGAAGAAAAAACTCGGTTTCTACTTTGAAACTTGATCAAAGGAAGTTATGAAATGAGTAACCGCGCCATCGAAAAGCATCATCAGGCTACTGTCATTAGCGAATTACAGAGTCTGCTTGGGAATCGTCTGTCCACAGCCGAGGATGTGCGGGCGTGTCATGCGAAAGATGTGTCCCATCACCCGCCACATCTACCACACGCTGTCGCGTTCCCGCGTAACAATAGAGAAGTTTCCGAGCTCTGCGAGCTCTGTACCCGCTACCGAACCCCAATTGTGCCCTTCGGCACAGGCACCGGGGTCGAGGGAGCTGTTGTACCGACGCATGGCGGTATCTGTATTGCGCTCAGCGAAATGAATCATATCCTACAAGTGAGCAGGTATGATATGGATGCAACCGTGCAGGCAGGTGTCACACGGAAGCAACTCAACACATATCTTGTTGACACGGGGACTCGGCTTTATTTCCCCGTTGACCCGGGGGCGGACGCATCGCTGGGCGGTATGGCGGCAACCCGTGCGTCAGGCAACGCGGCGGTACGGTACGGCACGATGCGCGAAAATGTGCTGGGATTGACGGTTGTCTTGGCTGATGGGAGCATTATCCAGACGGGCGGCCGTGCCCGAAAGTCTTCGGCAGGTTACGATTTGACACGGTTATTTGTTGGCTCGGAAGGCACATTGGGGGTTATCACGGAAGTTACGCTGAAACTGACGAAGGTGCCAGATGCGGTCTCGGCGGCGGTGTGTGCGTTTGCCGATATCACGTCGGCGGTGGATACGGTCATCAAAATCATTGAAACGGGCATCCCGATGGCCCGCATTGAACTGCTTGACGAAGTTCAGATCGGCGCTGTTAATGCGTATTCGGGGCTAAATTACAAGGTCGCGCCGACGTTGTTCTTTGAGTTTCACGGCTCGGAGTTAGCGGTGACTGAGCAGGTCCAAGTGGTCGGTGAAATTGTGCAGGCACGGGGCGGCGAGGCGTTCCAATGGGCAACTGGAGAAGCAGAACGCGACAGACTTTGGCAGGCGCGGTACGATTCGTACTACGCAACCTTGGCGTTGCGGCCCGGGTCGGTTGGATACGTCACGGATGTCTGCGTTCCTATCTCGTGCTTGGCAGATTGCATCCGCAGGACAAAACATGACCTTCAGGAATCGGGTCTGACCGCCCCACTATATGGGCACCTTGGAGATGGCAATTTTCATGTCGTCTTTCCGCTTGACCCTGACAATCCCGAAGAATTGAAGGAAGCGAAACGGTTGAGCCAACGCATTGTCGAGTATGCGCTGGAACTAGGCGGGACGTGTACGGGCGAGCACGGCGTGGGCTTGGGTAAGCTGGATGCACTTGAGCAGGAACACGGGTCAGGCCTTCCTGCGATGCGAGCAATTAAAAGGGCGTTAGACCCGGAAAACATCATGAATCCCGGCAAGGTGATTCGGATGTGAGTCGGCTAGTTGCTGTCAACGACTTCTTGAGCGGCCATGCTCAACCCAGTCAGGAACAGAAAAATCGGTATTTGGGATAGGAGCAAACCAAATCCTTTCAAAAATTGCGTCTCATAACTCCACATGATGTGCCTCACTTTCTTAACATGCTTGGGTCTACAATGCCTTTTTCTTGTTGGGCGTACCAATCCTCAGCAAAAGTCTTTAGCTTGGTATATTCGGGGGTTGACAGATAAAGATCCCCGAGAAGAGCCAGCCGGGGTCGTTGACGACTTGCCCTAAAAAGAAATGTTCCAATTCATGCGGGGTGGTCACCGCCCAACTGATTTTATCAAAGACAGGTTGTATGGTTTGTAGTGTCCGTATACAAGTGACTCCCTTTATTGACGGCTCTCATAATGCTTGGGGCCAATGAACTCGTCTCCGCTTTCCACAGCATTCTGTATAGCCTTACGCATGCCGTTTGCAATGTTAAACTTGCCTAGTTCTTCCCAAGATTCGGCTATTTTTTTAGCTGCGGCAAGAGGTAATCTACCGTCTTCGGTTCGTTGTGAAGTATCAAATTTAATTATCTTATAGGATTCAACGGCAATAGAAGGATCGCCACCGCCCTCAACTGTAAGAGTGCCCAATTCGTGTGCAATCCGAACTTTCTCCTCCACCAACTCAGCTACCTTTAGTGAGTCTTCAAAGGGAATCCTACCATCTGCACTTGCCATTTCCCCAATTTGTTTTTCGATTTCAATCACTCGATTCGTCAGCTTTCGTCTCCACAATTCTTCAGCGGAGATCTGCGGATTGGTACCTGAATCTTCCACATCGTGTGTGTCTGAACTGACTTCTCCGTGCTCATCTATGCCTTCTGAATCCCCTGCGTCAAGATGTGCATCTGTTAGATGTGTATCTGACGAGGTGGAACTAGGGCTGGCTTCAGAGGTTTGACGCTTATCCAGTTGCTCCCTCTCCTCAGCAGTTATACTTTCAGAAGATGATGCCTTCTCTATTTCGGTTGAGTCCTCCTCTGTGAACGCTTCTGGTTCTGAATCCCCCTGCTCATTGACCACAACCGAATTCGATTCAAATGTGTGCTGATACAACACACCCCCACCAATTCCGATAAGTGCCACAACTCCGACCATTGCGAGTTTTGTTTTCACTGAGAATTTCACGGTTTCTATACCTCCCCATATTAGTGTTCGACCCGGCAATATTGCCATACCGCCCAACAGTTTTTCGATTCGGCGACGCATCTGCTGTTTTGCCCGCTTCAGACGGTTGGCAATCGCCGCATACGACAAACCGGACTCCACCTGCAACTGGTCATAGCTCGCCCCTTCCATATAGCGACCCTCTACCAGCTTCCGGTCTGTCTCCGTCAGCGCGCTGATTGCCTCTTGGACAATCGCTTCGATTTCACGCTTCAACGCAATCTCTTCAGCCGATGGCGCGGTTTCCGTGAAATCCGTAGGGTCCATCTCCTCAAAACTGATCGTCGAATCGCTCTGGCGACGGAGCCAATCCTTACAGGTGTTATGGGTAATCCGTTGAAGCCACGGTAGAAAGCGATCCAACTGGCGCAAAGTAGCCAACCGCTCGTAAGCCTGAATAAATATCCGTTGGGTGAGGTCTTCGGCATCTGCCGGGTTCTTGGTGTACGAAAGGACCAACGTATAGACTGTTGTGCGATGTGCCTTGACCAACCGATCAAACGCCGCCGTATCCCCAGCAAGCGTCTGACGGATAAGGTCAACTTCATTGGAATGCTCAATCTGCATGATGGTCACCTTCCACTTTAGCTCTCATAACGCCAGACGCAAAAGTCGCAGTTTTTTATCAAGAAATTTGGGGAGCAGAAACCGAAACAATACAAATCTGATTATTTGATATAATTTCCACCCACGAACAGGCTCACGCACAGGGTTGGGTTTGTTTTTATAGTGAATCTAAAAAACGGTTGAGTCAACGCATCGTCGAGTATGCGCTGGAACTGGGCGGGACGTGTACGGGCGAGCACGGCGTGGGCTTGGGTAAGCTGGATGCACTTGAGCAGGAACACGGGTCAGGCCTTCCTGCGATGCGAGCGATTAAACGCGCTTTAGACCCGGAAAACATCATGAACCCCGGCAAGGTGATACGGATGTGAATCCGATTTTCCCAACCCCGGTAGGCGCGCTCCACTCCGGTAGGCGCGTGTTTTGCGTCCTAAGAAGGATGGGGAGACGAACTCCGCGCATCAAGTCATCTTGCCACCTGTTAGGGCCAACCACGCCGGTCATCTGTCTGAAATGACCCAATTTATTTTTTAATCTTCATCATTGCGCGGTTTGAGGTTGGACTTTGAAAAAATAACTTACACTCTAAGGGTGAGGAATTTGGCCTCCCCCTCTTCCGATCCAGCGGATCGCCATGTCTATAGCACACGATATACCTAAATGCCCGCGCTCCAGAGGAGCGCAATGTATATATACACCCAATTGTCAAGGACAATATTTACATGCGATAGCCCTACCCTGTTGCGTGGTGCGGATCCGTCCTCACAAACGACATCACTTTTTATTTCTCGCCTATTGAGGCTTTCAACCTTTTAATCTCAACCAAGATGGAGTTCCGTTGATTGATGAGAGTATCAGCCTCCTCTTTTACAGCATTGATCGTGTCAACAATATCTTGTTGCTCCCTATTGAATTTATCTATAATCTCCATGACCTTTTTATGTGCCCTCTCTGCTGCCGCCGCATCGGTTCCCGGCACCGAGTCGTATGCAGCATCAAGATCCTCTATTGTGGCTGCATTCTGGCCATGCCAATGCGCGTATGCTCCGAGTTCATTAGCCATATCGATTAATCCCAGGTACTGTTTACGAATCGCTGTGCTTTCCGCCTCAAGCTCTTGAATCTTTGCCACAATCTGCTCTCTGTCGGGCGGGTCTGGTGTGACCGATTGCGAAATCGAACTTAATTGCTCCGTTGAACTTTCCGTATCCGTATCCGTAGAGGAGCTCTGATCAGAAGTTGTGTGTAGGTTTTCGAGTGCGGCAATCGCTGCCTCAATCTCTGCCTCACTCGGCGGTTGGGAACTTTCAACGGTTGACGCATCCTCTGTGACCGCTTCTGGTTCTGAAATCCCCTGCTCATTGACTACAATCGGATTTGATTCAAATGTGTGGTGATACCACACGCCCCCGCCAATTCCGATAATTACCACAATCGCGACGATTGCGAGTTTGGTTTTCACTGATAATTTCACGGTTTCTATACCTCCCCAAATAAAGGTTCGACCCGGCAATATTGCCATACCGCCCAACAGTTTTTCGATTCGGCGACGCATCTGCTGTTTTGCCCGCTTCAGACGGTTGGCAATCGCCGCATACGACAAACCGGACTCCGCCTGCAACTGGTCATAGCTCGCCCCTTCAATGTAGCGACCTTCTACCAATTTTCGGTCTGTCTCCTGTAGCGCACTGATTGCCTCTCGGACAACCGCTTCGACTTCACGCTTCAGCGCAATCTCTTCAGGGGATGGAGCGGTTTTCACGAAATCGGCGTGGTTTACCATCTCGAAGGTGGTCGCCGAATCGCTCTGACGACGGAGCCAATCCTTACAAGCGTTATGGGTGATCCGTTGAAGCCACGGTAAAAAGCGATCTAACTCACGCAAAGTTGACAACCGCTTATAAGCCCGAATAAATATCTGTTGCGTCAGGTCCTCAGCGTCTGCCGGGTTCTTGGTGTATGAAAGAACCAACACGTAGACTGCCATCCGATGGGTCTTGACCAATCGATCAAACGCCGACGTATCCCCTGCAAGCGTCTGACGGATAAGGTCAATTTCATTGGAACGTTGAATCTGCATGATGGTCACCTCCCACTTTAATTTCTAATGACGCAAGACGCAACAGCCGCGGTTTTTTATCAAAAAATTTGGGGAGCAGAAACCGAAACAATACAAATCTGATTATTTGATATAATTTCCACCCACGAACAGGCTCACGCACAGGGTTGGGTTTGTTTTTATAGTGAATCTAAAAAACGGTTGAGTCAACGCATCGTCGAGTATGCGCTGGAACTAGGCGGGACGTGTACGGGCGAGCACGGCGTGGGCTTGGGTAAGCTGGACGCGCTTGAGCAGGAACACGGGTCAGGGCTTCCTGCGATGCGAGCGATTAAACGCGCTTTAGACCCGGAAAACATCATGAATCCCGGCAAGGTGATTCGGATGTGAGTCGGCTAGTTGCTGTCAACGACTTCTTGAGCGGCCATGCTCAACTCAGTCAGGAACAGAAAAATCGGTATTTGGGATAGGAGCAAACCAAATACTTTCAAAAATCGCGTCTCATAACTCCACATGATGTGCCTCACTTTCTTAACATGCTTGGGTCTACAATGCCTTTTTCTTGTTGGGCGTACCAATCCTCAGCAAAAGTCTTTAGCTTGGTATATTCGGGGGTTGACAGATAAAGATCCCCGAAGTACGATGCCGAAGCTTCATGACTTAAAAAAATATATATCCCATAAAGATCGCTTTCAGCTTTGCTCACTTACTTACTTATATGCCGCAAAAAACTCATTCCACTATTCGCCATTCACCATCCACTTTCTCTACTCTTCGCCATACACCATCCACGTTCTTTACGAAGCCTTTTTCTTGTCGAGGGAACCAATCCTCATACCAAGCCTTTAGCTTGGCATATTCGGGGGTTGACAGATAAAGATGTCCGAAGGACGATGCCGCAGCTTCATGACTTAAAAAAATATATGACGTATAAAGCTTACTTTCCACTTTGCCAAAATTGCTCCATGCGACAGACCACTCTGCCATTTTTTTTTGGTGTTCCAACTCATCTTCTGCCAACTCTGTCAATTTTTCTTGGCGTTTCAACTCTTCCATTTGGGCTTTGTAGGATGCCAGATCTTCAAATAAGGATTCAATTTGAGCAACGCTTTCATCAACACGCAAACGTAAATCTGCATAGTATTCCTCTGCAATTTCTTCAATATCTTTCCCGTAGCGTTCCTTTACAAGTGCCTTCAACTGTTTCCATTGCGCTTCAAATTCCTCATCTTCCGCTTCAGAGACGGAATCGCTCGCTTCATTTGGAGTCACCACCGGCTTAACGGCATCTGGTGTGGTCACTTCAACATCTGAATTTTTCTGATTTCCGCCCACTTTTGAGCGGAGGGAGTCTTCATTTCGCTCAAAACGTTGCGATTGCCCGAATGCATCTGCGATTTCATCGGTTGTCGGCTCGTTGGCAGTTTCTGGTCCTGAACCCCTCTGCTCATTGACTATAACCGGATTCGATTCAAATGTGTGGTGATACCACACACCTCCACCAATTCCGAGAACTGCCACAACACCGACCATTGCGAGTTTTGTCTTTACTGAGAATTTCACGGTTTCTATACCTCCCCTTATGAGTGTTTGACCCGGCAATATTGCCATACCGCCCAACAGTTTTTCGATTCGGCGACGAAGCTGTTGTTTTGCCCGCTTCAGTCGATTGGCAATCGCCGCATAAGACAAACCGGACTCCACTTGCAACTGGTCATAGCTCGCCCCGTCAATATAGCGGCCCTCTACCAGCTTCCGGTCTGTGTCCGTTAGCGTACCGATTGCCTCTTGGACAATCGCTTCAATTTCACGCTTCAGTGCAATCTCTTCAGGCGATGGAACGGTTTCCGTGAAATCCGTATCGTCCATCTCCTCAAAACTGATCGTTGTATCGCCCTGACGACGAATCCAATCCTTGCAAGTATTGTGTGTGATCCGTTGAAGCCACGGTAGGAAGCGATCCCACTGACGCAAAGTTGCCAACCGCTCGTAAGCCCGCATAAATATCCGTTGGGTTACGTCTTCGGCATCTGCCGGGTTCTTGGTGTACGAAAGGACCAACGCATAGACTGTTGTGCGATGGGTCTTGACCAACCGATCAAACGCCGATGTATTGCCGGCAATCGTCTGTTGGATAAGGTCAATTTCATTGGAATGCTCAATCAGCATGATGGCCTCCTTTCACTTTAATCCTATAGCGCAAGACGCACCAGCCGCTGTTTTTTATCACGAAATTTGGGGAGCAGAAACCAAGACAATACGAATTGGTGAATTGGGGATAATTTCCCATCCATGGGTTCAAGAAGGGTGGGAAAGGGATTTCCCACCCACGAACTGGTTCACTTGGGGGCAGGCTTTGTTTTTAAGGCGGGTTTTTACCACGTCCGCGTTTTTAGCAATTCCTCGATTGCTTCCCGCGGCACAGGCAGTTGGTCAATGTGGTCTTCTAACCATCGAGAGAAATCTGTCTCAATTTCTTCTGTCCATCGTGCATCGATCTCGCCCGGTGTGTATGCGCCTTCTTTGAGGCGTGTTTTCCCGAACGCATCCCTGAGACGAGTCAATTCGGAGGTTTGCACAACCTGCTCTGCGAGGTGAGCGGGGATAAAAATGACACCGTCCTCCCGCCCCAAAACGACATCGCCCGGCATAATGGTCGCATTTCCGATGCGTATCGGCGTGTTGACTCCCATCAGCATAATCGTCGGTGAGGCATAAGTCGGATGCCAGCCCCGGACAAAGCTGGTGAACCCTGGGATTTCCTTGATGCCATCAAGGTCGCGCACAGCGGCATCGTGGACGACACCGTTGCCGGATTTGGCGTAAATTGCTGTTGATAGGTTGTCGCCGATAATCGGCCCCTCTTCGACCTTGCCGAAGACATCGGCGACGTAAACATCGCCTTGAACGAGTATGTCAATCGGCCAGGAGATCTGGTCGCCGACACATCCACACCGCTCCCCCTTTTCTTCCATTAGCGTTCTAATCGCCGGCCGTCGGGGCATGTACACGGCGGTTAACGCCCGGCCGACCAGTACGCCATCGGGGTGGGTGCAGTGCCAGTTCCCTTCGTACTGCCATTTGTAGCCTTGACCGGTTAGCACACCCCAGGCTTGCGTGATGGTCACACTCTTCATTCGTTCGATGATGCTGTCCGGAACTTTGGGGCGACCATCGGGGAAGCGTTCCCCGTTCCATTCCCGCGTATATTCAGTCAGTTCATCTGGCGTAAGATTCAGTGGTGCGAATTTTTCCATCCGCCTCCTCCGTTGAAGATTGGAAGATTGGAAGAATAGGATTGGAAGATTGGACGGAGAAACTTTCACCCATCCTTCCATCCTTCTCCCCTTCCAGTCTTTTCCCTTCCACACTCCCACAAAATGTGAAGTTGATTCTTGAAACTTGCTTATGAAGATTAAAAAATAAATAGGGTAATTTCATACGGACACCCTGTGCGGTTACATGACGTTAAAAAAATAAATAGGGTAATTTGCTACTCCTGTGAGAGGGACATTCTTATCCTCTGAATCCTCTGAATCTTCTGAATCCGCGATTTGCGTCAAGTCACCTTGCCACCCGCAAGGGCAGACAATAGAAACGATATTACCTGATTAAATACTTAAACTTCATCAAACCGCACCCACCGGGGTTGGGAAAACCGGGGTTACCCGTTTAAATTCTGAAACTTCATCAAACCGCACCTACTCCTTTTCTAATGCTTTCGTGCAAATCTCCTCTGCCAAGAATTGGACGAAAAAGTGAGTAGAATCCGATCGACTGTGGATCTTGAACGCAACTGACGAATCCGTTCTACGCCTTACGGTGTAAGTAAGGCTTTAAGCAGGTTTGTCAATTCTTCATTTCCGGCAGCGAGTTCAAAAGCGCGTTTAATTTTATCTTCACGACTGGATTCCGGTTGCGGAATGCCGCCCTCTGGTGTCCAGATGACTTCAATCTCGCGTGGCTTGAGGCGGTCGTAATTCACTTTAACGATGGTCAGTGGATACTCATCGGGCACAAGCAAGACCCAGTCGATTGTTTCGCCTCGGTCCGAGTATCGCCGATCTGCTTTCAGACGGCGGTCTTGGTGCGGCACATTCCGCTTTTTCCATTCCTTTCGACCCAGTTCGTCCGTCTCAAAATTCCCCACTTCCAGCCAATTGCGCCCCGCGCCGTTCGGTTTTGTGGTGATTTCAATCTGCGGCATAATCTGAACACCTTCCTTCTTTATGCTCCACGTTAGCCGGATGCAACGTACTCCAACTCGGTTTTTGCCCCATCGTTTGCGGCAGAGCGCATTACCGCTTCAATGAAGGCTACAATCTCTACGGTTTCCGAGATGTCAATCGGGGGTTTGCCAGTTTCAAACATCTTGACCACCTGTTTGAGCAGTTCACGATAAATGTAGCTGGCGTTGATTGATGACCTGACAATCGATTTTTCACAATACGCCGTATAACCGTACCCTTGTACCCCCTTACGGATACCTCGCATGGTTCCAATCCGACCATCCCGCCATTGACCCGTGACCACATCGACATCATCATTTGATGCCACCCAAACCGCCTCACAGCCACCGCCCATCAGTGTGTACAACGTCTCCACGCCGTGAATGCCGTAATGAAACAGACCCGGGTTATGCGGATTCGTAGGGGCAGGCGAACAGACCTCTACACCGAGAATGGCACCCGTTTCGTCCGCCTTCTGCTGAATCTCAATAACCTCCACACCGTAGCGTAACGATGAAGACGAAAATATCGGCACATCTTTCGATTGAGCGAGTGTAGCCAACTCCTTCGCCTCAGCCAAATTACAGGTAAACGGTTTATCCACGAAGACGGGCACTCCCGCTTCTATAAAAGGCACTGTCCGATTATAGTGGGCGTGACCATCAACCGATTCGATAAGCACCGCATCAACTTGACCGATGAGTTCTTCTGGGTTCTCTACTAGCGGTACGCCATACTCCTGCATCTGTTCGGTATAGCCGGGGATGCGCTCCGGGGAGAGCACCGATTCCCCCGGACATCCAGCGACAACCGTCGCGCCATCAACCCACTGTTCTTCGCCAACGTCCACACGGTTTAACCGCTGTGTAAACGCAATGACATGAGATGTATCAAAATCAACGATACCAAGACGAATCATTTTTTCCTCCACAGACGTTTTTTGGCCCTAAAGACCGGCCGATTTGCATTTTCACCGATTTCTCGGTCTTTGTCAAGAGATTTTTACACCTGACCGAGAGGCATTCCGTTTTCGTATTTGATACCGAGGAGGCAGGTGCAAGCTGGAAGACAATACGAATCTGGTTAATTTGGTGTCTGTCGCTTTTGGATGTCTTGTCACTGCTTGCATCCGGGCGTTTTGTTTATGATTATTAGCGGACATTTGGTTTGCTCCTTATGTCTGAATTGTCTGAATCAGGATTTACAGGATTAAATTTCTGACTCGCGGATTAAACAGATTAAACGGATTACACGGATTAAGAACTTGGTATCCGCACCGGACGCGAGTTATTGATACAATATACGCGATAAGGTGGACGGAAGGTGAACGAAATATGGGGTTTTTGGGCCTCTTGGCTCAAGAAATCTGAATCGCGGATTCAGAGGATTCAGAGGATTAGAAGCAATCCTGGTGGTTAAAATGTTCTGAAGTCGCTAATAGATCGGAGGTATCGGGAGAGGGATCTCCCTCCTACAGTGGAACTCCCTCCCATAGGGTTGTTTTAACGGACACTCGGTGCGGTTGGAAACACGCGCCTACCGGGGTGGTCTGCGTAAACAGATGCAATTGCCCTGCCCTAGCCGATGAACAGTTGACAAATTATTCAGCGTTATGCTACAATTAGAACATTGACCCAAATATATGGATTCAAGTTTGCACGCAGAAGAAATTGTCGATGGTTAACGCACAAAATTCCCCCTTAAAAATTACCTCTCACCGTACGTATGTATGTGGGGTGCGGCGATGCACTAGGGAATTTCCGTTCCATTGGACTCGCTCAATATCGGGTTTCAAATCATTTTCCAATTACAAGGCGTTTGAGAATCCATCACTTCAGTTGTCGGTAACGCTCAGACACCTTTTTTCTTTTCAGCTAAAGGAGAGATTCAACATGAGAAGTCCGGTTTGAATCAACGGAGTCAGATGTGATCACAGACGAGCTCGGGAATAATTTCCCCAATCCATTCAATCCCGAAACCTGGATTCCGTTCTCGATTGCCAAAGATGCGGATGTGAAGATTTCGATTTATGACATGCGGGGGCAGTTGGTGCGTTCTTTAGATCTAGGTCACAGAGGTTCTGGGCGATATTTCACCAAGGAAAAAGCCGCCCATTGGGACGGTCGAAATGACCAGGGCGAGCGTGTCGCGAGCGGTCCGTATTTTTACTATCTTTCGGCTGGCGACTTCAAAGCCACCCGAAAGCTAGTCATCAAGAAATAGTATCCGCTATTGTGGTTTGTTGTATTCCAGCATCTGATGAGGAGAGAAATCGATGTCTCGCAAGCATTTCTACATCCGCTGCGTTATACTAATTATCTATACTTTTCTCCTGGTCCCTTTCTGCAGTGCCGACAAAAGAGTCACCGTTCTGAATCAAGGCACAGGGGTTCTAGAGCTCGAATATTCTCCTGATGGCCGATGGCTGGCAGTCAACACTGGTATGGTTGTGTTATACGATGCAATCACCTTCCAACAGAAGGGTGTTCTGCTCAAAGATGGAAACCATCTCATTCATCCGATCCAGATGGCGTTTAGTCCAGATAGTAGACTGTTGGCCACGCGGCTGCTGGGCAGTAAAATCATCCTCTGGGACGTGGAAACGGCGACCGAGTGTCGAGCCACACAAGGGCTTGATGCCCTCGGGTTCAGTTTTAGGGAGGCTTTATTCAGTCCCGAAGGCTTTTTGCTCGCTCGACGGCACAAACGCGAGCTCGTTCTCTGGGATATCTGGCGTCGCCGGGTTACGGCAACAATTCCCGATGTTTCACACGTGCGTTCGCTTACGTTTCGTCCGGATGGAAAGGTATTGGCAGGTATTGTGACCGGTCAAGAACCGCCGCTTCCATACGACGTGCTCACGTTTTGGGATGTCCGCACGGGTGAACCTTTGAAAACTGCTGATGAAGACGTCGAGTTATTCATAGACTACAGTCCCGATGGGCGTTTGTTCGCTGTATCGCTTCTCTCCCACACGAAGCTTTCGCGGGTCTCCGATGGCAAAGTCCTGCACACGTTCTCTAAGATATCGCCAATGCCTTTCAAGCGGTCAATGGCTTTCAGTCCCGACAGCCGATTTCTGGCCGGAATCGTGTCTGGCGAACCGCAGTTGCTTAAGTTGTGGGATGTTGAGACGGGCGAAATTCGTCACACGTTCGAGAATATAAACTCATTTGCGCTCAGTCCCGACGGCCGAACCCTCGTAACAGCAAGCGAGACTTCTAATCCGTTCGAATTAATCTTCTGGGACCTAGAGACCGGTGAAAAAAAGAGAACCGTCCTGTGGCGGTCGGGCCGTGATGTCATTTTCAATAGCGATGGGACCCTCATCGCGGCGATGAGCAGCTCCGACTCCAGCTTCCGTCGCGTACCGACGCTGGTTCACTGGGATATAGAGGGTGCCAAACCGCTGAGAGAAACTGCCTTCCGGGCCGAATCTTTTTCCCCGAGCCACGTCTCGTTAAGTCCTGATGGCCGCTGGTTCGCGATTGCACCACAGGGAAGCCTTGAGGTTGTGAACACGGAAAATGGAGACCGATTATGGCGGCGCGAACAGCCCTTCACTCTTTTGGGTTCCATCGTCTTCAGTCCAGATGGCCGCTTTTTGGCAGCCCGCCAGAGGACCGGCACAAGGGACACAACGAAGCATTGGGTGAGTGTCTGGGAGACACACAGTGGCATCGAATACCGGCGGTTGTCAAGTGATTCGGTTGCAAGCCTGGCGTTTCATCCCGCCGGGAATATATTAGCACTCGTCAAACATTACGGGGAAATCCAGTTGTGGGACATTCATACCGGTGTCATGACCCGTGCACTCCGAGGGAACCAAACCCGTCTTCGGTCATTGGCGTTTAGTCCCGATGGCAAAATCCTGGCGACTGGCGGTTACTTTGAGACTGGTCCGTTTCGTATTCAACAGACGATTCAACTCTGGGATGTGCCCACCGGCAAGCCCCTTCGTATGATAAAAATGAGAGAAGGGGGTGCCTCCATTTATACAATCGTATTCAGTCCAGACGGGCGGATGCTTGCCGCCGCGAATGGCATCGAGAATCACACGGTCACGTTGTGGTCGGTTGCAGACGGGAGAGAGGTGTTGACCATCGGCGGCCTTAATCTTGGCGTGGGTACGCTGAGATTCAGCCCCGATGGCCGGCATTTGGTGACGACCGCGAGTGCAACACTGGTATGGCACCTTGAAGAACTGCTTGACCCTTTCCCACCCACATCTGTCACCCAACTCAAACCGGTACAGCTGGTTTCCCGGCCGGTGCTGTTGTCCAATTTCCCGAATCCGGCAAACCCGGAGACGTGGATACCGTACCAACTTCACAAAGCTGCCAACGTCCAGATCAGCATCCATGACGTGCGGGGCCGGCTCGTGCGTGTGCTGAACATCGGTCATCGGGCGGAGGGACGATATACCTGCCATTGCAAAGCCGCCTACTGGGACGGTCGCAACAATGCCGGGGAGCGGGTTAGCAGTGGGCTCTATTTCTACTCGATTTCTGCCGGGGGCTTTCGCGCCAGCCGGAAGATGGTTCTCAGAAAATAGGAATGACTACCATCTGGTCATGCGTTTTAAGGATAAAATTTTAAAAACAGTTAAAATCACATTGACTGTTCTTGACAAATTATCACTCTGGCGTGTAAGACCATCTCTAAATAAAAATGTCACATTACAACCCTGACCCCGTAGGCGGGGCAGGGATGCCCCGCTCGCTCACCATACGTCATCTAATGTGTGATTTATTATCAGAATTGGTATTATTTATCCCGTGCGGGAAGAAGCTTCTTCTGCCTTGCGGTCGTTGGGG
Source organism: Candidatus Poribacteria bacterium (assembly GCA_965198165.1). Classification (GTDB taxonomy): domain Bacteria; phylum Poribacteria; class WGA-4E; order WGA-4E; family PCPOR2b; genus CBDAOT01. The sequence goes on from OZ240244.1 coordinate 5,054,082, forward strand.
GTTCAGGTGACAAGACAAGGGAATGACTTTCGAGTTGTGGAATGAGCTCGCCATCCAAACAACCTAAGAGGAGATTTATCATCATGAAGGTAAAACGATTCTCACTCTGTTATTTCGGTCTGTTTTTGGGCTATATCTGCTCCCTAGTGATGCTCGTAGGTATTGCTGAGCAAACACCTGTGAAAGCGAAGCAGGTGGATGTGATTACCCTAGACCCATTTCCAGGGGCTTTAGGGGCAAAGAAGATGAAGGTGACAGTTGATGTGAGAGAAGCCTCTCGAAACCTACGCAATAAAGAGCTGTATCACAAAGCGTCTCGAGTTTTGTATATGGCTGATGATGGCTATCTCTCCACCGGTACGGTGAATTTATTGAAGACCGCCCTAAATGACAACTTAGTTGAAGTGAGACAAAGGGCGATTGGCTTATTAAGTGCTTCCAGAAATCCCGAAGCGATAGCGGTGATTACAGATCGCTTGCAGAACGATGTATCTTATAGAGTGAGATGGGCGGCAGCGGTAAGTTTAGGAAGGCTGGCAGGGGAAGCGGCGATCCCTACATTAAAAGTCGCACTCGCTGACGACCAAAGGATTCAAACAGCAGTAATCTCTGGGTTAGGAAATGCCGGTGGCCCTGCTGTTCCGCTTCTGATCCGGATGTTGAAAGATGACTTAAAAAAGGGTGGGCATGATGCGGATTATTTTATTCAAGCTTTAGAAGATACTTGCGATAGGCGAGCGATTCAACCGCTTCTCGCTATCATATCACATCCCCCTTCTCCCTCTGACCCGAACATGAATCAGACACGATTGAATACAGCGACGGTCTTGGCACACTTTGCAACGGATTGGCTCTATGCGGGAATCCTGAAGTCTCGCGCTAAATTTTTTGCGGAAGGATATCCGGTGCCCCCGAGAGAGCACCAGAAGGTCACCGCGGCGGATCGAGCCCAAATCATTGAAGCCTTGAAAAACGCTGGTTATGACATCAATCGTTTAGCAGAGCGTTTTTGGGCAATTACTCATTAAATGCCTGAAAAACGCTGGCTATGATATCAATCGTTTAGCACGGCGTTGTTGGATAGCATCTTTGAAGAGGCGAGAAAGGTTTTCAGTGTTATGTTTGCGAAAATGTTCAAAGCATTGGTCTGTACTTTGGCCATTAGCATATTGGCAGGGTGCGCCAGCTTATCAATCTTGCGTGTAAGACCCCATCTCTTTAGAGTGGGGATGTAACACGCCGCAGCGCGCGCGTCTGAACCATTCAGACGCGCGTAAAAAACCTTGTAATTTTCGATGGGATATGCTATACTTCTTCTACCGTTTCGAGGCAAGGGTTCACACTCGCAACCTAGCGGGGGCTTGCCTCACCTTCTTGAACCAAGGCATAAACGGTGAAACGGAATCCCAATGCGAACATTTAAATACAAACTGCAAAACCACAAGCGCAACAAACAGTTGCATAGCGACTTGGAAATCATTGCACACGTTCACAACCACTTCGTGGTATTGTGTCGCCGTCACTATCGTATCTATGGGGAGTGCAAAGGCTACAAGCGCTTGAGATACAATCGTATGTCCAAACACCTCACGAAACTCAAACGGCTTGATAGGTTTGCCCACTGGCACATCCCGTTCTCGTGGGCAGTCCAAAACGCTTTGAAACGGATTGAACGCGGATATATCAATTTCTTTGAAAAACGTGCCAAACGGCCACCCAAATTCCGTAGCCGTAAAAAATACCGCTCAATGACGTTTAACGGTTCGCAAATCAAAATTGAACCCGTCGCCGATGCGGAATATGGCATTCGCCATGTCCCCGTTGCGAAAATCCGCGTCCGTGGGCGTTGGTATCGGTTCTGGTATTCGAGACCGATTGAAGGCAACATCAAGCAAGTCACAGTCAAGCGTGACGGGCTTGGCGATTTCTACATTACCATTACAACAGATGACGAAGGATTAACCCCGGAACCACTAACTGGTGAAACAGCAGGGTTTGATTTTGGGTTAAAAACCTTTCTCACCTGTTCCGATGAAACGAAATACGAATCGCCCCTGTTCTATAAACGCTCGGCTACTCATGTTGCCAAAGCCTCACGGTCACTATCCAAAAAGAAACGAGGCAGTAACAACCGTGAAAAAGCACGAAAGCACCTGGCCCGTGCCCACCGTAAAATTCAACGCCAGCGTGAAGATAATCACTTCAAACTTGCCATCGACCTCGTCCGCAAGTTTGACTTCTGCTTTTTTGAAGATCTAAACCTCAAGGGTATGGCCCGGCTTTGGGGCAAAAAAGTGCTTGACCTCGCCTTCGGTGACTTCATGTTGAAAATACGATGGCAAGCCCATAAGCGGTGCAAGCGTGTTGAAACCATTAACCGTTGGACAGCGAGAACAACGGTTTGCCATAGTTGCGGTCAAAAACACGCCTTCATAGACCTCAAAGTCCGTGAATGGCGTTGTTCATGTGGGATCAAACACGACCGCGATGTGAACGCCGCAAAAGTGGTTCACAAGGTTGGGACATCAACCTTTGCCGGAGAGAGTGTTAGACTCGCTACAGCGGGCATCCCTCTATGATAGCAGAATCACCATCCCTTTAGGGTGGGGAGTATGTCAACTGATAATGTATAGACTGAATCTATCGGCAAGTCCGTTTGAAAAATGCTTGCACGGATTGTCAATCTCAACTATAATTGATACCCAATAAGTCCCAGTGTAGAGAGGTAAACAGTAATGCGAGTTGGCATGAAATATGGTAGAGGAATCCTAGATATTGAAATTCCCGATAAGAATCTGAGCGGAGTGCTGAGCATTGAGCAAGCCGTTCCAATTGAGAACCCAACGCGTGCGATTTGGGATGCCATTGAGTCACCGATTCAGTCGCCACCGTTGGCAGAGCTCGTGCGAGGTCGGACTTCTGCGTGTGTTGTTATCTCCGACATCACACGCCCGGTGCCGAATCAGATAATCCTTCCTCCGATGCTACAGACGTTAGAACAGCACGGCATTCCAAGGGAAAAGATTACAATTCTGATCGCGACAGGTCTGCATCGCCCGAATGAAGGGGAAGAACTGCTGGAGATGGTTGGCGCGGACATTATGAACAATTACCGGATTGTCAACCACTTGTCCCGACACCCCGAAACGCACAAATATCTGGGGCCCACGCAAAACGGAACGCCGGTCTATATTGACACAACGTATCTGGAATCAGACCTCAAAGTGATTACCAGTCTCATTGAACCCCATTTGATGGCAGGCTATTCCGGCGGCCGTAAAGCAGTTTGTCCCGGGCTTGCCGATGTTGAAACGATGAAGGTGATGCACGGGCCGCAGCTCTTGGAGCATCCAAACGCATCGGTCGGGATTCTTGAGGATAACCCGTTCCATATCGAGGCGACAGAAATCGCCCTCATGGCAGGCGTTGACTTTAGTCTGAATGTCACAATTGATGACCATCGGCGAATCACCGGCGTATTTGCAGGCGAACTCGTTGAAGCCCATTTGGTGGGGACGCAATTCGCGGAGAAGCAGACGAAGGTGGTACTGCCAGAGCCGGTGGATGTTGTTGTTGTATCCAGTGCCGGTTATCCGCTTGATACGACGTTTTACCAAGCGATTAAGGGGGTGCTCGCCGCTGTTGAGATTGTCAAACCGAACGGGAGCATTATCCTTGTTGCGGAATGTTGTGAAGGCATCGGTAGCGAACCGTTCACCGAGTTAATTTTGAAAACCAAAGACCTGAAGCAGTTTATCCACGATATTCATGACCCGAAAAATTTTGTTATTGACCAGTGGCAACTTGAAGAATTAGCGAAAGCCGCCAAAAAAGCAGAAATCTACTGCTATGCAGACGGTATCCCTTACGACCAGCTTGCCAAACTGTTTGTTCATCCGTTGCGTAGCCCCGAAGAGGGCATCCAACGTGCGCTTGCGAAACATGGAACCGATGCCCAAATCGCGGCGATTCCTGAAGGCCCGTATGTTTTGGCACAACTTGAAGGATAGGAATGGAAGGATGGAAGATTGGAAGGATGGAAGATTGAGAGGAAACCCCAACCCACTCTTTCAGTCTTTCGCCTTCCATACCGCCCTTAAAATCTACTAAGCTTTGGACAATTTTTAAGAATAAGCAACCTTAAAGAATAAACTTGTAGGTTGTAGGAACGGCTTCCTAGCCGTGACGCGGGCTATAACCGCAGGTCTTGTAGGAACGGCTTCCTAGCCGTGACACGGGCTATAACCGCAGGTCTTGTAGGAACGGCTTCCTAGCCGTGACACGGCTTCCCAGCCGTGACATCTAAAGTTTACTATTGTGATTTTTTACCCCGTCTACTTTCATGAAAGGAGATTCGATTTAATGCATTTTAGGCAGAGTTTAGACCGTACAATCACCAACTGGAATTTACTCAAGCATTCCTTCTATCAGGCATGGAGTGACGGAACATTGCCACAAGAGGCATTACGCACCTATGCTCACGAATACGGGGCGTTTATTGCGCTCATACCGGACGGTTGGCAGACGCTTGCCGATGAAGAGATTGCTCAAGAAGAGCGGGAACACCTCGAATTATGGGAGGACTTTGCCCAAGGATTAGAGACTACGGTTGGTGAAGCACAGATTCCGCAAGTTAAAAATTTACTCAATACTGCCCAAGCCCTCTTTGCGACCCCCGCAACAGCACTCGGAGCACTTTACGCATTCGAGGCACAGCAACCGGCTACCGCAAAATCTAAGCTTGAGGGGTTGAAGGCGTTTTATCACCTACCGCAAACCGTTGAACCCTACTTTGAAATTCATTCGCACAACGCGCATGAAGTGGAAAAACTACTTGAGCAGATGAACGCACTTCCGCCAGAAGACCAGAACCGGGCCCTAGACGCATGTGAGCAGATGAGTATTTCTCTGTGGGACGCGCTTAGCGGCATTTATGAAATCGCCCATTAAACAAAATGCTTGATGATGCCTATCACACGGTCAAGAACTACTTTGATGCCCTGGTCGCAAGGGATGCCCAGCGACTGATTGAGATGATGTCGTCCGCGGATTATTACGTGAAAATTGGGACAGATATGGGCGAAATCGTTAAGGGTGGCGAAGAAGCTATTGACTACTATTATCAAGAGCATGTTGCGAGTACAGAGGATTTCACACTTGAAATTGAACACGTTGACGTGCAGGAGCGAGACAGTGTCGCATGGTTTTATTCCACACAAATCTGGCGGCTCAAGTGGCAAGGCGTATTTGAAGAATTCGTGATGCGTATGACAGGTGTGCTCGAAAAGGAAAACGGAAAGTGGAAGTTCGTCCAGATCCACGGCTCAATTGGCGTTGTCGTTGATTACGATGCTGTTTCTTCCAACTCCTGAAGTCAAATTTTAGGTGCTATTGACAAAGCCCTGCAAAAACAGATGAAGCTCGTAAAATTAAAAAGGCTAGATGGCAAAGAATCGGATGAGCCGAAGGAGGCGCGGGTTGAATTTGCCCAGAGCGATGATCCGAGGGGGTTAGAGCAGTTACTCAAGCGGTATTGGAGATGGCACTTCGACGAATCGCTGACGGAAGCCTCCCGCATCCTGTTGGCCGCCGATTTGGGTTGGGAACACACACCAAATCTGACCCACCCGCCGATCGGCGCAGTCACCTCGCCATTGGGGTGCGCGCTTGACCATGATGAGCCAGCCATTCGGGATGCCGCCTTTCAGGTTTTGGATAGCATGGTCGAGATTCCTACAGGCGAAGTCTTAATCGGTGAGGCGTTGGAGTCGGTATGGGTGGATGCGTTTCAGATCGGCCGATACCCTGTGACAAATGCACAGTACCGACGCTTCATTCAGCAGACCGGGGGTAAACCACCCAATCCGTGGGTTGAAGGGGAATATCCTGAGCAGACGGGAGACCATCCTGTGACATGGGTGAGTTGCGAGGATGCAGAGGCTTACGCAACATGGGCAGATTGCAGGTTGCCCACGTTTGAGGAGTGGCAAAGGGCAGTACGTGCAGACGACGAGCGACCCTTTCCGTGGGGCGATGAAATTGATAAGCCGCGCTGTAATACAGCCGAACTCGGTGTCGGCGGTACAACCCCTGTTGGCACGTTCCCTGAAGGCGTTAGCCCCTTCGGTTGCTATGATATGCTCGGCAATGTGTGGGAGTGGACCAGTACGTGGTACGACGATGATGACCCGCAGTTTCGCGTCGTCCGTGGTGGGGCGTGGTACTACAATCACGAGCACAGTACGTGTACAAGCTACGATTTCTTCAGCAAGGAATATGCAGAATTTGTCATCGGATTCCGAGTCGCTCGATGATGGGCTCGCTCCACTGCCCCCCCGTAGTGCGTTGATGACAGTGCGCTGATGACCGGTGTTTTTTTTATTGCTCTTCTAAAACTGTTGATAATGTTTCAACCAACGCATCAAGATGGATATGTCGGAAAAATTCAGAGAGCCGCTTATACTTGGGATTTGTCGGGAGTAAGATGAAATTTCGCTGACGCTGTTGGACGCTCTCAAAAACCTGCCGGTAGGCCCGGCTTGTCGCATACCCAACGATCAGTTTATAATGCTCTCCGTACTTGTCGAGGTAGTCGTTGAACCGATTGGCGCAGAGTTCGATTTGTGACAGGTTTTGTGGTGATAATTGAAATTCGTAGCGGGTTAAAGCGTCTTCCGATTCAAATTCTTCAGGCACAGGCCCGTAGAGTCCTGAAAGTGTGATTTTGTGAATCCCCTGCTGTTTCTCGCCGAATGCGGTCTGAAGTTTGGTGTTGACGATGGTGTGGGTGCGCGAGAGAGAATACGGCTTTTTGCCCGCACACGGAATGGTTAAAAGAATCTCCTTTTCGTCAGGCGGCTGATAGTCTGCCGGGATACGGAACGAATCTGGGGTATAGTTCAAGGAAACCGTTGGGGTCTGCTCGCGGAGCAACATGGTTTCTTGGTGTTCGGTTCGATAGTTGAAGAGATCAAGTTGATTCGAATCATGCTGCGGAGCTTTTTTCCCTCCAACACTGATGACGGTCCTTGCTATCCGGTCTGCAAATGCTGTGTCATTTTCCGTGAGCCAGTCGATTACACCCTGAATAACGCGAGTAGAAGAAGATATCTGGCGCACTAACGCTTCGAGTGTTTCATCTGCCTCAATCGCCATCCGCATCTGGGCAAGTGTTTCCGATTCCATCTCAAAGTTGTGGAGGGCGATTGCGGCATAATATTCGCTCTTGTATTTTCCGGTCGAAGTCCGTCGATAACTGATATCTTCCATGAATGCCTGTTGCATCTCTTCAAGAGAAATCTGCTGACAGATACAACACGTACATTCCATTGAATCCAACTCCATGATTTTCAGTTTCTTGTGTGTTTCGGGGTGAGAATATCCAAGATTCCGTGCGGATTGGATGTAACTAGTGCTGTCGAAACTATCAACGCCCATATAGGACAGTATCGGTGTCAAATTTCCAGAAACTCCGAACGCATGAATAGGTGTGTTTTCGCGTTCCGAGTCTGGAATGCCCTCAAGCACCCCGCGAATTCGCGCAAGGACCGCCGAATCATCAACGCCTCGTAACGGGACAAGGGACCCGACAGCAAGCCCGAAAGAGGGCAGTATCCCTTTGACACGCTCAAAAACCTGTCTAACGTAGTTCTGTATATCCGCTTGCGATTGCCCATGGCAGCAGATATAGAGATACGGGGGGTCGGAGAGCTCGGAGAGTTGTTCGGTGACACGGAATGCATTCTGAAGGCTTCGACCCATTCGCGTTTCTGCCTCATCGCGTACGAGGGCGGGTGGAATCGGATAGTCCAACGACGCAATGATGTCGCCGCCACAATCGCGCTGAAATGCGAGAATGTCTTCCGCTTCCGTTTCCTTATGGATTCCGTATTCAGAAAGATTCAGGTCAGCGTTGTAGAGTAGCTTGAACCCCCCGGAGTCCAAAAAAAGCGGTGAAACGTGATGCATCTCTACTTCCTGATACCGCTCCTGCATCGTTTTCGCGCGCCAATACTGGGTGTGTTTGCTTCTGAGATTGAAATCAAGAAAATGGAGCACCTGAGATAACATCGGTATTTCGCGCTGTGCGAAATCTCTGAGCAGATATTTCCAGATGCCACCGCCGCGTGGACTTGTGCCGGTCATAAACGAAATCACCGGATACAGATGGGGCGTGGATAAAACTCGGAGTTTTTTATCGTTACGCCATAGGTGTAGTTCACCAATTCTGCCGTGCTTTGTTAATGTTTTCGTCTTAAAGGTTGGTACTTTGGCCATTTTCAAGCTCATTTCCTATCATAGCTGTTCAGGCTATGATATACCATCCTATACGATTTGTAAACATTAAAAATGGAATAAAAAATTAGGTTTCTTGACATCCTCATAAATTTGTGATATACTCAAAAATAGCTTCTCAACCCTTAAACCTTGATACGGGGAGATGACACTATGCAACCAAAACTGGGGTCTGCACAGACAATTGTCTATCCGGAATCGGACGGAAAACCCATGGCAGAAACAGATGTCCATCGCGACTTGATGGTGGATTTTATTCAGATGCTTCAATATCACTTCAGGGAAGATACGGTTTATGTATCCGGTAACCTGCTGATATATTATGAACCGGGAAATACAGGGAAGTCCGTGGCGCCTGATGTATTTGTGGTTCACGGGGTTGCGAAAAAGCGGAGGCGCACCTACTTGATTTGGGAGGAGGAGAAAACGCCGGATTTTGTGCTGGAGGTTTCAAGTCGAAGTACGCATCGGAAGGATATGAGTGAGAAAAAGTCGCTTTACGCCGAGGTGCTTGAAGTCAAGGAATATTACATCTATGACCCGGAGAGTGAGATAGACCCTAAATTTATCGGGTATGAGCTAATTGATGGTGTGTATCATGAGCTAGAATTTGTGGCATCTCGTCTTCCGTCGAGTGTGTTAGGTTTGGAATTGGGGGAGCGTGGTGGAGTATTGCGTCTGTATAATCCTCGCACCGGGGAATGGTTGCAACCCGCCCCGGAACGTGCCCAACAGGAAGCGGATGCGCGACAAAACGCCGAACATCGCGCCGAAAACGCCGAACAGCGCGCCGAAAACGCCGAATCTCGCGCCGAAAACGCCGAATCCCGCGCGCAACAGGAAGCGGATGCCCGACAAAATGCCGAAGCCCGGGCTCAAAACGCCGAGGCAGAACTTGCCCAAGCGTTAGCCGAGCTTCAACGCCGGCGCGCTCAGACCACTCATTGATGCGCGGTGCGCTAGATGCTATCTTCAGTCCCCCGCCGCCAATGGGAATCACCGTTGGCGTTTTATAGTGAAATCTAAACATATATAGACCTTTACCGGTAGGCGCGCTTTGTCAGCGCGCTGGTAGAGGTGTATCAGTAATTATGGGCTTTACTATAGGCGCAGGTGTGTGTTGCGTATCGCTCTATACCCTTTTCGCGCCCATTGGGCGACTCCGGTTTGCTTACGTTCTTCTCCCGTTCCATTTTTCCTTCCTTCTCCCGTTCCATTCTTTTTAATCCGTAATTGTGAAGGTTTCTCACCGATATAGAGTATAAAACCCCGTCAATTCACGCTTCTTGAAAAACTGAGGCCAAATGAGTAAAAACGAAGCGCAACCACCCGAAGGACAAAATGTTGGCTCTGCAAATCGGGTCTCCAAAGGAGGATCAAAATGTTCAATGTGATACAACCAGAACTCGGTCAAACCTGGGTTGAGCTGGATGGCGAAGTTTGTGGCGCGCAACCGGATGAACGGGGGCCAATCGGTGGGGGCGGGGGCTACACGAATATACTCAAGCCAACCTCTGCTCAAGTCAGCACTCTGGATGAACTATTGGAAGCGTTGGCTCATGCCAAATCTGGTGATGTCGTTTATGTGGAGGGAGCGGCGAAGATTGACTGCACGATACGGGTTTATATTGAATCCCTTGTGCTTGAGATTCCAGAGGGGGTCACGCTCGCAAGTGACAGGGGCGAGAATAACTCAAAAGGTGGGATGATATTCAGCGAAACCTTTGCGACAAAGCCGCTGATTCTCGCTGCCGGCCCCAATGTCCGTATTACCGGACTCCGCATCGGGGGGCCGAATCCTAAGCCGTGCCTCGAACACCATCATCGGTCATTTGCCGAAGGCCGTGGCCATGAGTATTATTACAAGTTCCCGACTTCTGATGGTATCAGCACAGACCATCCAAGCCTCGAAGTTGATAACTGTGAGCTTGGCGGGTGGAGTCATGGGGCGATTTATCTGCGGAATGGAGACAATCACCAGGTCCATCACAACTTCATCCACCACAACCAGTACAATGGGCTCGGTTACGGGGTCTGCCACAGCAGAGCCTCTTCACTGATCGAGTACAACCTTTTTAATTACAACCGCCACTCCATCGCCGGTTCGGGGGTGTCGGAAAGTGGTTACGTCGCTCGACACAATGTGGAGGTTAAGCATTCGTTGAGTCATTGCTTCGATATGCACGGCGGGCGTGACCGAAAGGACGGGACCAATATCGCAGGCACCCAGCTTGAGATTCATCATAACACCTTCAGATGCCCCCAAACAGCGATCGTCATTCGTGGCGAGCCGGAGGAGGAGGCGGATATCTACAACAATTGGTTTTATCAGAAGCCCGGCACCGTAGCTGTCCGGTCTGACGGTCGGACGCAGCTAAGAAACAATGCCTACGGTGTGGAATATCCCGAACTGATGACAGATGATACGTTCATCAACGGCAAAAGTCGTTAAAGTGTGCTAAAATGGATCAAACGTTTGACGTATTGGGAGCGGAATCTCTCTCCCACAATGGAGGCGAACAACAATGATACCTTTTACAATCATACCCTTTATCTTTACTGCAACACTAGATTGGGAGCGTGAAATCGCTGCCGTTGATGCCCATAGCCGTACCGAGGGGGTGGAGGTTGCGTGGGGGCTTAATGTAATTCGCGGCTTGGTCAATGATGAGCGGAATACGTGCGTACTCGCCAGCGAATGTGAACTGAACGGTTTCCGCGATGATACCCGGAGCGAGTACAAAGAACGTTCCGTGGTCCGCACGGAGGTTGGGGGCAGCATCAGCTTGACGGCACCAAAGGTGGGAGATGCCTACCTCGCTTTTGTCCTCTACGATACCGATGGTACAGAACGGGTGGGGGTCTACATCAACGGCATCCAGAAAGGCATCGCGGTCGCGGATGTGGATAACAATCGAAATCACGTTTTCACACTGGCTGACCGCTATTCATTTACCGGCGGCGAAGAGATTGTCCTCCAGACCGGCACGAGCGAAGGCATGTATCGCATCGAAAAAATTCTGTTTTTACACGAAAAACCACCCGCTGGTGAACGTGCCTACACGATCACAGAGACGTACGCTGAACCGCTGTTCCACCCCGATGGCAGTGTGCAGGCTCGAATGACGTGGCTCAGTTCCTGGCCGACATCAACACAGGTCGAATACGGCCTCGAGGCGGACGCTGTGCAGGCGGCGGAAACCGAAGTGCCTGCCCCACAGAATAATCACCGCTTCATTTTAGATGGACTGGAGCGTGATAAAACCTATCATTACCGAATTATCGCCGAAACCCCTGATGGCGAGCGCGTTGATACACCCACCCTGACCTTCAACACCACACCGATTCCGACCGTCGAAACAGAGACCCCGCGAAAACAGGTGGCGTTGACGCTGGAAAACCGTATTCCATATCCACGGTGTGGATGGCCGGTGACTTCGGGAATCCCGTTTCCAAAAGGTGAGCTTGCCTCAACAGAACATATCCGCATCCTGAACCCCGATGGAGCCGAGATTCCAAGTCAAGTCGCCCCGCTCACCAAGTGGTTGGACGGTAGTATCAAATGGGCGTTGCTCGATTTTCAGGCGGATGTGCCAAAAAATGACACGGCGATTTATACGCTGGAGTACGGCACGGATGTCCAATCTGTGGCAGGAAATATCGACTCCCAGAACAGACCGCGATTGGATGTCGTTGATAACGGCGATTCGGTGACGGTGGACACAGGGGCGTTGCAGTTTGCTATCCATCGGAACCAATCCTTTAGTCCGCTTCAGAGCCAGCTGACCGCGATTGATGGGACAGTCTATGACAGTTTAGGGCCTCCAGATAAAGTGGCAATAGAGGAACGCGGCCCGATGCGAACCGCCATTCGCGTGGAAGGTACACACAAGAACGACGCGGGGGAGAGCCTGTTTGCCTACATCGTAACCATCCATGCGTATGCAGGAAAGCCTTACACTCGCGTGTTTTACACCTTTGGCAACAATCATTATGACTCTGAGTTTACCTCAATTCAATCCCTTCAGCTGGAATTACCGTTGGATGGCATCGTAGAACCGGGGGAGCGTTTGATACATGCGTACGGCAGTGACGAGGAAAGCGGAAGTGTTGTCACCGGCAGTCTTGCTACCATCCCGCACGTTGAACTCTACCAGAAATACGACGATAGTTATCAGGCGCGAGGTGCCGTTTACGTATCGCAATCTGGTGGAAAACGGGCAGCGGGATGGCTTGATGTAAACGATGGAGTACGCGGTCTGACAGTTGCTGTTCGGCATTTTTGGCAACAATATCCGAAAAGCTTGGCGATAGGCGACCATACGTTGAAAATCGGGATTTGTCCGCCGATTACCGGAAAGGAGTATGCCGGATTTTTACCAAAGCATCAGGACCAACTGTACTACTATCTGCAAGATGACCTATACAAATTCAAGCTGGGCGTGACCAAACGGCACGAACTCTTTTTCTATGCTCACGAAGGGGACATCGTGGATGGTGAAGTGGAAGCCCAGGTCGCCGCATTTCAGCACCCGCTCCTTGCGGTGGCACCTGCTGCGTGGTACTGCGGAAGCGGTGCGTTCAGCGACTTGATGCCGGCAGAAGCGTCTGCGTTCCCCGAATACGATAAGATGATGAAGCAGAGTTTGGCGAAGTATCTCGAAGAGCGGGAGCAAGACGACGCTTATGGAATGCTCAACTTCGGCGATTGGTGGGGTGAACGAGGTTATAATTGGGGAAACATCGAATATGACACCCAGCACGCGCTGCTGTTGCAGTACATCCGCACAGGCGACCAACAGTTTTTCGAGATTGCGGAAGAGGCGGCACGGCATAACATGGATGTCGATACCGTCCACTATCATCACGCGCCATTTCGGGTGGGGGGGCAGTATACTCACTGTATGGGACACGTCGGCGGATACGATTGGGTTGGGCCCACCGCCATTACACAGGGAAGCTTCAGCGTCAGCCACTCTTGGGTGGAGGGGTTGCTCGAATATTACTGCCTGACGGGTGACCGACGCGCTGTCGAGACCGCTCAACTCATTGCCGACCTTTACAACACCCGGGACCTACGGAACTACGATTTCACCAACTGCCGCATCCCCGGATGGCATCTGATCATGACGATGGCGATGTTCAACGCGACCAATGACCGATACTATCTCAACGCGGCGAAAATCATCGTTGCGCGCGTACTGGAACGTCAGACACCGGATGAACCGCCGGTCGAAGGAGGCAAGCTCAACGGGGGATGGACCCGTTTGATGGTCCCGGGCCACTGCCACTGTGACCCGCCGCGCCATATCGGGAATGCAGGCTTTATGGTCGGCATCCTCCTAGCGGGGCTCAAGGCATATCATCAGGCAACCGGAGATAAAACAGTGGAGGAGGCAATTATTCGTGCCGCTCACTATCTGGTACGTGATGTTTGGGAGCCAGAGATGGACGGCTTCCGTTACACGTCGTGCCCGGATTCAAGCAAAGGCACCGGAAACATTCGCAAACTGTTGGGTATCTCATACGCCTATCGGCTGACAGGTGATGAGCGTTTGGGCGAAGTTGCCCGACGGGGCACAGCGGCAGGCATCAAAAGCCTAAGCGGGTCAGGCAAGGGGCTTTCCGCCCATGGACGATTCGCACCATACGTCCTACACGATGTTCAGGTTGGTGGTGATTAAGGAGGATTCGCTCATGTTAAGCTGCGTTGTCACTGCTTATCTGACGCTGTACTATCGCTTGTGGTCTCAAGTGTATAAAATTCAACGGTGTTGATCCGCCCTCTGCCTCTTACCGTCTTTTGCAGAATCCGAACTGCATCGGTTTTAGCAACCACGCTAATTTCAATCGGAAAGGTAACCGTCCTCTTAATTTTTTTGACCACTTTCCAATTGAACTTGGCATCGCGCACGTAAATATCTATATTTTGGACTATTCCCTCGCCCAAGATAATAATCTTCCGGATATCTTTTGGTTCTGAAATGGAATACACACGCCCGGAGGGAATAAATTTTTCTTTTACCTTCTCATCGACGAGAACGTACTTCTGCCCTGTCGTCAGGGCGGCGCACCCGATTAAGAGGGCGCATATTAGCAAAATCGCATAAAATCGGCTCATCTTTTTTGCTCCTTGTTCTGAAGGCCCTTATTGATTGGGCGTATCGGGAGTAGGAACTCCCTCTCACATAAAGGAACACCTTTCCACAAATTCATTATTAAACTTGCTAAAAATTGAGTCTGTGTGTTTAATACCTTCGCCAAATTCAAGACGGGTGCATAGACATACTATATATTGTATGCTGAAGGATATCTAATCTCAATATATGTTGCGCCAATCTGATGCAAAGTCGCAAAAGCGAAAATTGGCGAAGGTGTTGTGTGTTAGGTAAGACTATTTTACGATAAGCATCCGTTTCACGTCAGAAAAATCGTCGGTTTTCAATTGATAGAAGTAACTCCCGGACGCAACCTGTTGTCCGTGTGCGTCTCGTCCATCCCAATACGCCGCCCGAGCTCTATCTAGATAAATACCAGCCTTCTGATAGCCGAGCGTTATTGTGCGTACATGTCGCCCCATGAGATCGGTGATGTGAATCTTTGCGGATGAGCCCTTCGCGAGTTGATAGGGAATCCACGTCTCTGGGTTGAAGGGATTGGGGTAATTTTGAAGCAGGGCATTTCTTTTTATCTCGCCAAAGGTGGCGAGTTTCAGGTCTTTGGGTTCAACCGCAACGACTTGAACGGCTTGTGGTAAAATCGTCTCAATGGGCAATAGGTGGATACGTCTATCGTCGTGACTGAAAGCGACTGATTTTCCGTCAGGGCTGAACATGGCGTGTAGATACGGTGGACGGGGCAGATCGAGGATTAACCGTCCGGTTTCAATATCCCAGAACATCATTGCGGGGTCGTATTCATAACGTCGCTCCCCTTCGTCGGTGCCCCATTTACCCGTGGCGAGCCATCTCCCATCGGGGCTAAATTCAGCAGTGAGGGCGATGCCCGTTGGCAACTCTCGCTCGACGGCCCCAGTTTTGATATTCCAGAACAGCGTCTGGTTGGGTGGAACCCCTGGGTAACCAATAAGCCATTGGCTATCTGGACTGAAGGTGATAGAGCCTCCTTGAAGGTTGGCGGTTTCTCGGATGATGTGGTGCACCTTAAATCTCGGGTTTTTCGTTTGCCAAATTACAATGCCGTTTCCCCCAGCGGCTAACCATTTTCCATCAGGACTGAAATGAACGGATTGGAAACTCAAGTTGTCTCCCCAATGGTTTAATACGGCGACTGGCTGACCTTTTTCAACATCCCACACTCCTACTACGGGCGAGACCGTGACGGCCGCTACGAGACGGCTATCGGGACTGAACGCAATTGTCCAGTGCCGTGTTCCACCCCAGATTTTGCCCGGGAGAACGTGTTTTACAGTAGCAGTATCAACATCCCACACGGTGATGTTTCGGTCAGGGTGGGTGATTGCGACGTATTTTCCGTTCGGACTCAATGTGGCTGCACCTGCCCCGTTGTCGTATTGCATTTCGGCAACAATCTGTTTGGTCGCTGTATCCCAAACGTGGACGCTCGTTGATATCGTTCCGAAGCGGGTACCGTCTGCGCTGAATCCAATCATTCGTCGATACGTACTGTAGCTGTCAAGTTTACCGATTAACTTTCCTGTTTCCACGTTCCAGTATCCGACCTTTGTGTACCGGTCTGCGAGGGCGGCAACGGTGCGGCTATCGGGGCTCAGGGCGAAGGTGGCGGGCCATCGATTTTTGGCAGGGTTCCAACCTTTGAATTCTGCATCCGGTGCTGTCTTTGTAATCCAAAAGCGGAGGAGTGCGCTATTTTTGGTGTCCCAAACAGTGATGATGGCATCTCGGGATGCGGCAATTAAAATTGTTCCATCGTGCCCAAATGCGAGCGACTCAATAGCGACATCAGACCGAGGTTGGTCTGTTTTTATATCTTTGCCATCAATCACTCCGACGCGCTCGCCTTTTTCTAACGACCAGAACTCGATTTCCCCATCTTCTGTCCCAACGGCAACCAGTTGGTCACCTGCGGGATGCAGTGCCAGGCTAGTTACATCAGAATTTGTCTCCCATTCATCGACGAGCTGTTCATTTGCGTGTTCCCAAACCTCGACGTTGGACGCGCCAACGATGATTTGATTTCCATCAGGAGAAAAGAGGAGCGAGAAATCTGCTTTTCGGTTAGATGCGTCGCGAACGGTCACCGCCGCTTCCTTTCGCCGCCACAAACGAAGTACACCTTGAATATCAATTGATGCAATCCCCTCCCCGTTGGGACTGTATGCGACATCGCTGATCGGTTTTTCATAAGTTTCGAGGATCTCGACCTGACCTGTGGCGGTCTCAAGTAGACGAAGCACCTGATTATCAGCGACCACAATGTTTTTGCTATCTGGAGTGAAATCGATCGCTTTCACGTCCGCCTCAACGGTGTAGACGGGCTGATATGTCTTTGTTGAGTATAGTTCAAGAACCGCTGACGTACCGATCGCCAGCCATTGACCGTCGGGCGAAAATTGAATTGCACTAACTTCGCCTTTGCCCAAAAATGACTCGGTATCTCCCAAAACATCAGTTGCCATCAAGGTAATGATGGTCACAATTAACATACGGAATGGCCTATTCTTCATGGTCAATCTCCTCCAAATTTGTGATGTGTACTTCAGTTTTAACGATCTTCCGTGCAAGTTCCCACGCCTTTAGTGCGTTTCCTGTAGGTTGGGTTGAACGGTAAAGACCGAACAGCTATTAAGAGCACCCCCCATAAGGGTTCAGCGGTTCAATGCCCGTCTGTTGGAGATCTAGTGAAACGCAACTTCGATGGTGTGTCTACTTATGTTTAGACTTGGCTATATTTGATGTCCAGCCAGTCCCTGATCGCTCGGCAACTTGTTTCATCAACTCGCCATCTTCATCTTGATTATAGTAAAGCCCATAATTATTTAGACACTCGCACGACCGGCGTGGTTGCCCCTTACGGGTGGTCCGAAGACGGATGGCGATCCTAAGACGGATGGCAAGATGACTTGACGCACATGAGCCGACGCACAAGATGCGCGCAGTCATCTGCCCATCCGTCCTCGGATGACTTGACGCAAAACACGCGCCTACCGGGGTGGACCACGCCTACTAGCTGTCTACATATTTTTAGATTTCACTATAATCGTGCGTATCGGGAGAGGGATCTCCCTCTCACATAAGGGAACACCTTTCCACAAATTCATTATTTAAGCAAGTTTTAATAGTAATTTTACATTTTTGAAACCGTAGGGGCGGGGTCTCCCCGCCCGCACTGCGGAGACCAAGCTCGGTTTCTGGGGCATCCGAAGCGAAACTTTTATTCTTAAACATGCTTAAAGTTTCAATATAAAAGTTACGCTTTTGATTCCAAAGCAATCGAGTTTTTGCAAAGTAGGGGCGGGGTCCCCCCGCCCCTACTATTTTACGATAAGCATCCGTTTCACGTCAGAAAAATCGTCGGTTTTCAATTGATAGAAATAACTCCCTGACGCAACCTGTTGTCCGTGTGCGTCTCGTCCATCCCAATACGCTGCCCGAGCTCTATCTAGATAAATACCAGCCTTCTGATAGCCGAGCGTTAGTGTGCGTACATGTCGCCCCATGAGATCGGTGATGTGAATCTTTGGGGATGAGCCTGTCGAGAGTTGATAGGGAATCCACGTCTCTGGGTTGAAGGGGTTGGGGTAATTTTGAAGCAGGGCATCTCTTTTTATCTCGCCAAAGGTGGCGAGTTTCAGGTCTTTGGGTTCAACCGCAACGACTTGAACGGCTTGTGGTAAAATCGTCTCAATGGGCAATAGGTGGATGCGGCCATCGTCGTGACTGAGAGCGACTGATTTTCCGTCAGGACTGAAGATGGCGTGTAGATACGGTGGACGGGGTAGATCTAGGACTAACCGTCCGGTTTCAACATCCCAGAACATCATTGCGGGGTCGTATTCATAACGCTGTCCTTCGTCGGTGCCCAATTTACCCGTGGCGAGCCATCTTCCATCTGGGCTAAATTCTGCGGTGAGGACGATTCCCGTTGGCAATTCCAGATCGACTGCGCCAGTTTTGATGTTCCAGAACAGCGTCTTGTCGGGTGGAACACCTGGGTAACCAACAAGCCACTGGCTGTCTGGACTGAAGGTTAGAGAGCCTCCATGAAGCTTTTGAGTTTCTCGGATGATGCGATGCACCGTAAATCCCCGCGTTTCCCAAATTGCAATGCCACCCCCCCCTCCTGCGGCTAACCATTTTCCATCAGGGCTGAAATGAACCGATCCGAAATCCAAGCTGTCTCCCCAATGGTGTAACTCAGCAATCAACTTACCTGTTTCAACCTCCCACACTCGTATTATGGGTGAGAGCGCGACAGCCGCGACGAAACGACTATCTGGGCTGAACGCAACGGTCCAATACCATGTCCCGCCCCAGAGGCCGCCCCGAAGGACGTGTTTTACAGTAGCGGTATTGACATCCCACACCGTGATGCGCCGATCCCTGTGAGTGATTGCGACATAGTTCCCGTTCGGACTCAATGCGGCCGAACTCCCCCCGTTGTCGTATTGCATTTCGGCGATAATCTGTTTTGTCGCTGTATCCCAAACCTGGACACTGCTTGATAGCGTTGCGAAGCGCGTACCGTCAGTGCTGAATCCAAGCATTCGTGGATTCCCATTGTAGCCATCAAATCGACCAATTAACTTTCCGGTTTCTACGTTCCAGTATCCGACCTTTGTGTACCGGTCTGCGAGGACAGCAACAGTTTGATCATCGGGGCTCAGAGCGAGGAGGGCAGGCCACCGACGTATTTCATAATTTGGGGATATTCCTGACACGCCCCATCCTTTGAACTCTGCATCCGGTTCTGTCTTCGTAATCCAAGAGCGCAGGAGTGTGTGGTTCTCGGTGTCCCAAACAGCAATCACAGCATCTTGGAATCCAGCAATTAAAATTGCTCCATCGCGCCCAAATGCGAGCGACTCGACAGTAACGTTAGAGCGAGGCGAGTCTGTTTTTATATCTTTGCCATCAATCACTCCGACGCGCTCGCCTCTTTCTAACGACCATAACTCAATTTCCCCATCTTCTGTCCCAACGGCAACCAGTTGGTCACCTGCGGGATGCAGTGCCAGCGCTGTCACATGAGAATTCGTCCTCCATTCACCGACGAGCTGTGCATCGTCGGACTCCCAAACCTCGACGTTGGACGCGCCAACGATGATTTGATTTCCATCAGGAGAAAAGAGGAGCGAGAAATCTGCTTTTCGGTTAGATGCGTCGCGAACGGTCACCGCCGCTTCCTTTCGCCGCCACAAACGAAGTACACCTTGAATATCAATTGATGCAATCCCCTCCCCGTTGGGACTGTATGCGACATCGCTGATCGGTTTTTCATAAGTTTCGAGGATTTCAATCTCCCGACCTGTGGCGGACTCAAGTAGACGGAGCACCTGATTATCAGCGACCACAATGTTTTTGCTATCTGGACTGAAATCGATCGCTTTCACGTCCGCCTCAACGGTGTAGACGGGCTGATATGTCTTTGTTGAGTATAGTTCAAGAACCGCTGACGTACCGATCGCCAGCCATTGACCGTCGGGCGAAAATTGAATTGCACTAACTTCGCCTTTGCCCAAAAATGACTCGGTATCTCCCAAAACATCAGTTGCCATCAAGGTAATGATGGTCACAATTAACATACGGAATGGCCTATTCTTCATGGTCAATCTCCTCCAAATTTGTGATGTGTACTTCAGTTTTAACGATCTTCCGTGCAAGTTCCCACGCCTTTAGTGGGTCTCCTGTAGGTTGGGTTGAACGGTAAAGACCGAACAGCTATTAAGAGAACCCTCCATAAGGGTTCAGCGGTTCAATGCCCGTCTGTTGGAGATCTAGTGAAACGCAACTTCGATGGTGTGCCTACTTATGTTTAGACTTGGCTATATTTGATGTCCACCTGCTCGCTCGGCAACTTGTTTCATCAACTCGCCATCTTCATCTTGATTAAAATGCCATCACGTTACCGGTTTCGTCGGCGTTCTTGTCTGATAAGAGATCGTGTTATTTCACTGAGACTTTCAAACCTATTGATACGAGCTTGATGCCATCCATATACAAGAACCACATCCCTTATTATTTCACCATGAAAGTAAATAACCTTAGGAAGCAACACCAGTAGCTCATTGTTGTACTTATCCAATCCCAATAGTGCTTTTGCACATTCCTGAATCATCCAGCCATCTTCTCGATCTGGATTACCCGTAGAATTCAGTATCTGATATATCTGGATGTTCCCTTTTTTTAATAACGATTCAATGACCGGGACAACAGGGCCTATGGCATTTAGACTCACACGCAACTTTTCTAACAGTGCTTCAATCACAAACGCTTCCGAATAGCCTGAACGGCCCAGTAACTTGACACAATATTGGGCTAACTTGGCATCCTTTAATCCTTGATGAACCAGAATCTTAATCGCTTCTCCATCCACATGGCCACTCTTGACTAGTGCCATCGCCAAGTACAACCCTATCTGAGAACGGGACATTTGGCGAAATGCCTTCTGTAGCTTTCGGCTGGCGTGGGCATTATCCCGTGCATACGCTCCCCAAAGCTCGATGACTCTCAAACGGAGACTTTCATCTGACAAGAGATCTATCATAACGTCGTGCAGTATGTCGTCCCAATAATTGAACAACAATAAGCTCTCAACGGCACAAAATCGAACGTAAGAACTCTCATCAGGGTTCTTAATTGTGTGTAATAAAACGGCTTCGATGACTTCATTGAACTGAAAATAGATTGCCTGTCCGAGCCCCCTAATGGCAGCGATTCGTATCCGTTTGTCCTTTTGTCTGACCGATGTCTCCTTATCCACCAATGCCTCGGTGAAGATTCGCCAAGCAGAGGGATCGCCCTCCTTTAGATTTGCCAATGACAATAGGGCTGAAGCGCGGACTTCAGGCGCATCATTTTGTGCCGCTTCCACGAGCGCATTCCAAACCATTCGTTGCATCTTGGGAAAGAACTCACGGCGCATAAGCCCGTCAAAGCTACCCGATGGGTGCCCCGTGAGTGCTTTAGCGGCAGCGGCGCGCGCTTTCACGCTACTATCACCGCGTAATGTCTCCAGCAACGCTAATGCGGCTGTGCCATCCTTACGAGAGTGCCGCTCCAGAGCCAACGCACTCGTCTTGCGAAGTTCGTAATCTTCATCGTGCAACCATTTGACTAACGGCCCAATAGTACGTCCCCTCCAAATATGGCTGACAGCTCTAACTAGCTCAAAGGACGGTTGAGGTG
The DNA here is from genome assembly GCA_965198165.1 of Candidatus Poribacteria bacterium. Classification (GTDB taxonomy): domain Bacteria; phylum Poribacteria; class WGA-4E; order WGA-4E; family PCPOR2b; genus CBDAOT01. The sequence continues at coordinate 5,075,726 of OZ240244.1, forward strand.
CGTGAGCCATTTCTTCAAGTTGCGTTCTGACAGCCGGGTGGAGTTTATGATAAACCATGCGCTTGTTACCCAGATGTCGAGTTGACATGTACAACGCGTCTAACGCATAATCCTGATAATCGCGGTATGGGTGTTGAAGCATCTCCAGGTAGTATTTCCAGATTTTGTCTGTATGTTTGTCCAGTTTAGCCCACTTCAGCAAGATGGTCGCTGCGAAGTGCCGTAAATCCGGATCTGGATCAGATGCGACGATTTCCTGAACCGCTCGCACCATGCTGCGAGTCGTGTCGCCTTCTCTTCCGGAAAAGGTGCCCAAGATGAGTAACGCTGTCCATCTGACCTGTTTGTTCTTGTCACGCCGCAGTGCATCAACAATTGGCGAGCGCGTCGTATCCCAGTCCAAACGGTATACTCTACCTAAGGCGAGAAGGGCCTGGCTACGGATTGCTGGGTCTTCATGCCAGGTATCTTTGATAATTTTTGATTTAATAGCCCCTAAGGTTTTTTGGTCGCGTGCGCTTGGAGGGTACACCCTACGAAGGCGGGATCTACCTTGCTGCCCATCAACATGTGGACTGAACACAAGCAACATCAGTGTCAACAAGAATATCCATCGCCCACCATAAGAATGCACTGCAAAACACCCCTTTCTTTTCATCATTATCTTTTCCCTCCTTATATCAAATTAATTAGCGGAATTATTCTTGCATTTTTCGCCCCGCTAGGGCCGCTCTGGAATGAATTTCCCACCCCCTGCCATGCGTTCTCATTTCATATCTCCGCGAGATTTAACCCGCCCCCAGGTCGTAGATAATTTCCCAATCGGATTGACAGCGAGATTAGCAGGTTCCCAAGACGGATAAGAGCCCCGAGCCAAGACCTTCACATTCCGACCATTGGCATCCATTACGCCGATACGCGAAATGGGATTTAAGCCACCGTGAAATCGAAAAAAGACGATATGGGTTCCAGTTGACGACCAACTGGGGTAATTCCCATCCGTAAGGCGTTTGAGGTTGCCGCCATCCACATCCATGAGCCAGACTCCATCGCGTCCATCTCGATGGGAATAGAATGCAATCTGCTGTCCATCGGGCGACCAAGCGGGGGCGCGATCGTGTGCAGGATGCTCGGTTAACTGACGCTTTCCTGTTCCATCCACGTTTATCACATAAATGTCGCGTCCCTTATTGCCCACTGCGGCGGTAAAAGCGAGTTGGTGCCCGTCGGGTGCCCAGGAGATATCGCGAATTGTCCTTCCGTCAACAGGGTGAGCCCACACCTCTGTTTCCGCTCCAGTGCGGATATCCAACAAAAAAATGAAAAATGTGCTACCATAGGCGATGCGTCTGCCATCGGGCGACCAAGCAAAACGTCCAGATTCTAAGAAATGCTCCTTCAGAACGGTCAAATCACTACCATCAGGGTTAATCAGACAAAGTTTACTCGGGAAAGCGGCAAGACGAAAAGCAATCCTCGTGCCATCCGGTGACCATGCTGGCCAATGGGCGTTTACTCCTGGATTATTGGTTAAGTGTTGAATGTTGGTGCCATCTGAATTCATAACACTAATCTCACTATGTCGAAGTGGGCCGTCATGTACTGATGTGAATGCAATTTTCGATGCCCATGCGAGATTCGTTCTGTGCCATGAACCACTGCCCAAGCTGAACACCAGTCCAATAATCGTAGTGCATACGACCTTTTTTATTTTTGTCTGATCCTTGTTAGCAGTTTGGTGGATTTTCTGGCGGCGTAGGGAAGTCAAAGCGTGTAGTTGCAAGAAAAGGGCCATATTTGTTCAGGTTATCTCTGGAGTCAGGGTAATCGCATGTAAATATTGTCCTTGAGAGTTGGGTGTATACACATTGTGCTCTTCATGAGGTTAAAAAAATAAATTAGGGCATTTCAGACGGACGACCAGCGCGGTTGAAAACACGCGTCTACCAAGGAGTACCACGCCTATCGGGTTATTAATACCGGCGCGGTTGAAAACACGCGCCTACCGAGGGGGCGGACGACCGGCGCGGTTGGAAAACACGCGCCTACCAAGGTGCACCACGCCTAATAGGGGGAATCGGGGGTTGTGACGAAAGTGATACAGTGTGTGGCGTAAATGATACAGTGTGGCGCGAAATGGATATAAGGGGTATTTAAGAGAGCGTGACCTGGTCTTGTTTGACAATTTCCTTGAGGTCGTGGTATGAACCGAAGGCGGACAATTCTTTTGTTTCTGGCGATAGGCGTTCCATCACTTCGGGTGGGAATGGGTCTCTGTGTCCACGTTCATCTTGAAAATATTGGGTCTTATACCGTAAAATCAGGAAACGCCGATCCCGGTCTTTCGGTTTCCAAACCAACACACCGTGTGTGAGCAGTTCAGTGATGATGACCGCATCGCCCGCTTTCGGTGTGATGTTGACGACCGCCGGGTGTACTTCAGGGTCAGGGTCTTCCACATCTGCGAAGAAGAGCCCCTCAGGACGTTCAAACTCGCTTTTGTGTGAGCCCGGAATCACGACGAGCCCACCGTCGCCGGGGTGGACATCGGTAAAGTAGAAGAAGGCGATGATGTCGTTAGTGTAGACCTGTCCCTCTTTGACTGCATAGCGTCTCGTCTGCCAACCGCAATCCTCGCGGGCGCAGTGCATCGGTGTAAGCTGTTGATTTTCGTGCGTATTGACGACAAGCGAACCTCTGTTAAAACGCGGTTTGTTATCGGTCAACGCTTTGATGATAGGCCACGTCACCGGGTGAAGTGCCAGTGCCTCAAGTGATTTATCGAAGGAAAATCCGTTGGAAAACCCTTCGCCATTGCCCTGGATGCCCGGCGGGAGTTGGTCGGGGGGTGTCTGTACGAGCCGTTGGACAGCGTCCTGTGTATCTCGCAATTCCGCCTCACTGAGGGCGTTTTTCAGGTGGAGATACCCGGTAAGGTCGAATAGGTATTTCTGTTTCGGTGTCATTGAGAATCCTCTACTTTCAACTCTGGTGTTGTTCGAGAAGTATATCACCAGTCGGTTTTTCCGTCAAGCATCCCGAAGATCCAGTAACTAAGGGTGGTATGGAAGGTTGCGTAAAGTTTCTACCCCTATTCTTCCATCCTTCCAATCCCCCTCTTCCAATCTGCTTTATGATTTGTTCTACATACTACTTTCAATACAAACAACTCAGCAAGCATCGCGGGCTAATGGGTCGGTTGTCTGAAACAGAGATTGTTAATCTGCTCGGGCATCGCGTGATGCAGATCGCAACGCCTGAACACTATCCGCCCGGCAGTATCGTATGGTGTGGGGGCGATTTGACCCCTCAAGCGATGCAAATCTGTCAGTGGATACCCTTCCTCGCAGCGGTTGATAAATTGGAGTGGAACGTCGCACACGATTGGTCTGTAGCACAACTCAAAAGACTCGCAACAGAACTTCGAGAGGATTATGATGCCTTTCAAGGGTTCCTCGAATCGGCTGACTGTAAGCGCGTTCTGACATCGGATGACAGTTGGGTGCCGTTGATTTCGCCACAGGCGTTTGATTATCAGTCCCCTGCAAGGCAGTCGCCATATCTGATTCGGGCAATGTTCAATCTGAGCGTCAAGGGTGCCCCCATCAAGACGGTATTAGACCCGATGGGTGGATATGGACAAACGCTTTTCGAGTCTGTGTTACGAGAAATTGACGGGGCGACGTTAGAAATTTCACCGACGGCTTCGCGGCGTAGCGCGGAAAACCTTCGCAAACTGCTACAACGGCTTGGGATTCCTTTTGAAGAACTTCAGGAGGAGGGGCGTTATCTGTTCCGATCCGATACATCGCCCCCGTGTACCTATCAGATTATTAACGGCGATACCCGACGCGCAGACGAATATTTTCAGGGGCAACAGTTTGACAGTTTAATCACAGATTTTCCCTACGGCGTACAGGCGGGGAGCCGTAGGCAGTCGCAAAGCAGGGCGGTGACCGTAAAGCCTATCCATTCCGATCAGCTGCTCGATTCCGCTTTGCCAAGCTGGAAACGCCTCCTCAAACCTGATGGATCGATCGTAATCGCTTATAATTTACATACGCTCCCGCACGAAACGGTTTCAGTGCTCATCGAGAAACACGGTTTTCGTCAACGGTTTCGGGATGCCGATTTAAGCGAGCGCATCTCAGATAAAATTCACCGTGATATTGTTGTCCTAGAATCTGCCTTACTGTAGGCGGCGCATCCCTGCCCCGACCGCGTAGGAGGGGCATCCCTGCCCCGACCCTTCCTGCTATCTTAGCTCACTCCTGCCTTAACGCATCCGCTGGCTGAATTCTACCCATACGCCACGCCGGATAGATGCCCGCCAACAGTGCCGCAACGAGGGCAACGATGAATGCCTCAACAAAAGGGGCAAGTTCCAACTGCATCCGTACTGCCCAACCATAAGAGCGAAGGTTGATGATATAAGTCAGAATCGCTCCCAAAACCCAGCCGGTTGGCATTGCAATAAGCCCAGCGACCCCGCCCATCAGTCCTGTTTCGAGCAGTATAAGCCCAAACAACTGGCGGCGCGTCATGCCGATGGCGCGTAGTGTACCGATTTCTCGGCGACGCTCAAGTTGCAAGCTCATCAACGCAGACAGCCCACCGATGAACGCCACTATGGTCGCGAGTGCTTGCAGGGCAACCGTAATATTGAACGTCCGATCAAAGATGGCTAATGCGTTTTCTCTCCGTGCGCGATTGGATGCGATGATTAATTCCGTCTCACCCGCAAAAGCCGCTTGCAGTTCCGTGACCTTGGCATCCACATTGATATCGGGCGTTAAGAACAGTGCCACCGAAGATATTGCCGTATCGTCCCAATACTTCCGATAGATCAGGCTCGCAATCAACGCCCCCGGGCGCGCATCAAAATCCCTCCAGACCCCCACGACTGGAAATCCCGATTCGCCCTGGTCGGTCAGTAGCGTCACATCATCGTCAACCTGCAATTTGAAGCGGTTTGCCATTGACTCATTGATAATCAACCCGCCCGCCTCTAACGCCTGCCACGTCTCAATATGGTTTCCTACTGCCGCCTTGTAATGACGCTTTTCACCGGCGATGTCGTCGCTGACAGCGGTGAGCTGGATGGGACCTTTTTCCGCGGCATTCACCTCAATGAACCGCGCCGTTGCCACTTTTTCAATCCCCTCAAAGGTGCCCAATTTTTCGACGACATGCGGTTCAAGTGGAGAGGCCACGCTGTTGGCAAGTGACGGTGAGGAGACATAAATATCCGCCTGTAGCAGGTCAGCAAGCCATTGAGCAACGGTGCCGCGAAGACTACCAATCATGAGTGATAAGCCTACAATCACACTGATGGCGACCATCAAGGCCGCGATGGCAATCGCAGTGCGAGAAAGTGAGCGGGTGATGTCGAGAGGTGCCAATTGTCCGAGTGCCCCCTGACGCGACAGCGGGGAGCGAATCAGACGCATCAGCCCGAGTGTGAAGACGGGTGTGAGGGCGGCAACGCCAATGAGGATAGCGATAACACCGGTAAACGTGAGTAAAAGGTGCCACTGGGGAATGAGTAGCACCGCGCCGACCAACAGTGTACACACGCCGACGACGCTCAACTTGGGCAGCATCGTATGTGTTTGTTCTTCAAGCTGACTTCGCAGCAGCGTGGCGACGGGCGGAATTTGCGTTGCCTGATACGCAGGGATGAGCGCGGACAGTACCGCCGTACCAATCCCGATGATTGTACCTTTGACCAGTATCAAGGCGGAGAGCTCGATTTCCCGAACAGTGACCACGAAGAAGAGGTCGTTGATGCTCTGCGTAACCAGTTGCACTGTCCCACGACCAAGGAGGATGCCGAATCCAAGCCCAATCGCTGTGCCGACGACCCCCAGCATCCCTGCCTCAATCAGAATCAGCGTGAAAATCTCCCGTCTCGTCATTCCGAGAGCGCGCAGGTTGCCAAGCGTTGTGCGCTGTTGTACCACACTGAAGGAGGCGGTGTTGTAGATGAGGAACATCCCAACAACCAGTGCGAGGGTGCTGAGCGCTGTCAGATTCAGGCGAAATGCCTCCGTCATCTGCTCCTTCGTCTGGGTCTGGGCATAAGGCCGCTGAATGCGAGCCCCTGGAGGGAGTAGCCCAGCAATGCGTTCTAACGTTGATGCACCCTTTTCGCCTTCTGGAATGATCAGGTCAATCCGCGACAGCCTGCCCACTTGCTCCAACACCTCTTGCGCTGTCGCGATGTCCGCAATCAGCATCCCCTCAAGGGTGCGTTTCCGCTGTGGGTCAGTGACGTGCCACACCGCAACAATTTCCATTCGCTTCAAGCGACCACCTATGCGGAATTGAAGTATATCGCCGGAAGTCTTAGCATATCGCTCGGCGATTGACGCGCTGATTAGCACGGTGTTGGGGCGAGTCATCAGTGAGCTCAACACGGAATTTTGTGCCGGGCCGCGGCTTTGACCGTCAGCATAATTACGGAACTCGGATTCGACAAAACTATCCACGCCCAACAGGCGCATCGGTTGACCACCGAGTTCATCAACCGTTCCGAAACCTTCGACAATCGGTGCACAACCGCTTAGGCCCAATGTGCGCCGCAACGTGGTGTAAACCCGTTCATCAAGTCCCCCTGGACCGCCGACGATCTGGTGGGTCGATTTGCCAAAAATCGACTCTGTTGAAAGGGCAAAAGCACGGGTTGCTGACTGATTGGCCAAATCAATTGCTACAATCATCGCGACACCCAACGCCACACCGAGGATGAACAAACCGCTAAAAAAGGGGCGCCGCGCCGCATGTCGAAAAGCCAACACAATTGGCAATCCATAACTGAATCTCGACAACTCCACTCCTTTCATGTGGGAGGTATCTTTTCATGTAGGAGGGAGTTCCCACTCCCGACCCTGTGTGAGAGAGTTCCCACTCCCGACACTGTAGAAACCGAGTTTTTTCGGCAAAACTCGGTTTCTTTCCGTTTCAATTTCCGTCAAACGTATTGTACACCCAAAGTTATACCAATTCCGATAATAAATCACTCGTTAATGGAAGTCCGATTTGCGTCAACTCATGTTGCCACTTTCAAAGAAAGTCATAAGCAAAAACGCATCAGACCCCCGTAGCCGGGGCATCTTGCCCCATCGGATAACGATATGCGTCAACTCATGTTGCCACTTTCAAAGAAAGCGTCATCAACCGCACCCCCGTAGCCGGGATTACAGGCGTTTGATATTTCATCAAAACCGCTAACGCGATATAAATTTTCAGAAATGGTATTATAATGACATTACCGATTTTGAGTGTCAAATTTCATTAGGAGGCAGTTCCCACTCCCGATTTCCCCTCTCTTTTCACTTCCTTAACCTTCTGGGACCAGTTTCCCACCGATGAGGTGTAGCACACGGTCAGCGTGATGGGCAATTTCCTGAGCGTGAGTCGCCATCAACAGCGTCACCCCAACGTTTCGACTCATCTCCTTCAGCAGGGACATAACCACTTCGCCGGTCTCCGCATCCAAATTTCCGGTCGGCTCATCAGCCAACAGCAACAACGGGTCATGCACCAGCGCACGAGCGATGGCGACCCGTTGCTGTTCACCCCCGGAGAGCTTATCGGGGTAGGTGCTCTGCCGCTCGCCGAGCCCAACCTGCTCAAGTCGTTGTACCGCTCGATACTCCGCATCACGGTCTCCGGCAAGCGCGAGCGGGAGGGTGACATTTTCGAGGACGGTCAACGTCGGAATCAGGTTGAAAAACTGAAAAACAGTGCCGATATGTTGGCGACGGAACAGTGTTCGCTTACGCTCCGTCAGCGCGGTGAGCGCGACCTTCTCTGCGTCGTGGTGGATGTACACCTGACCGTCGCTGGGCGCGTCAATGCCAGAGACCAAGTTCAGCAGCGTACTTTTTCCACTGCCCGATTTGCCAAACAGACAAACAAACTCGCCGACAGCAAAGGTTTCGCTCACTTCGTCAAGTACCAGTCGGGCTCGATTGGCTTCTATGTAAGTTTTGGAGAGCCTGTCGAGTTGGAGACGTGTAACCTTTTCCGGGATGGGAGATACAGAATGGGATGCGGCCGAACTCATAGAGATCTTCTTTTAATTTGAACGCTTCTTGCGTTAGAATGACCACCGTTGCAACCGTTATAGTAAACCATCAAAAAGGAAACGTCAACCCCTAATAATGAAAGCTATGCGCGTTCTATAAATATGTTGCTCCTGTGGTTATTCGAGAGAAACCGATTTTTGCCGAAAAAACTCGGTTTCTGATAGCATTTCCCGCCAATTTGTGATATCATCCACTCAGCACAACATTTCGGTTGGATTCTACTAACGAAAGTGACCGAATAGAATCCCTTTCACACCGTGCTCAGAAATGAAAAATAGAGTTGTCAACTCGAACAAAGAAAGGTGTGCTATGAAAGCGAATGAACCGCAAGACCATGTTTCTGAAATGACACAGAACCCACTCCTCGCCGAAGTGTCAAACTCTACGTTAACCAAGTTCTTGCAGCGTCCGACTCACCAACTCGCGCAAGCCACCCGTCCCGCCTTCCTTGCCAACGCGGAATCTCCTGTGCAGTGGTCTAGCCGCCACTGGGAACAGTTGGAAGCGGAGCGCAAGGACATATTTGACATGTCAGCGGTTGCCGCGCAATTCGACCGCGCCAGCTTTCTCAACGATGGATACGCCGTTCTGAAAGCGGTCATGACCCCGACCGCTGTTGAGGAGTGGACCGCCGCACTGAAATACGGCCAGCAACTCAACGACAGACTGCTGACATCGGATTGGAACGAGATCGACTGGTATGGGCTTGGACGTACGCCACCGACAAAATCCCTCACCGAAGATGAGATTGACAACGCACTCGGAGGGTGCCAACGGGTGCCGCAGGCGAACGATGAGGCGGGCGTAAAGACGTTGCGGCAACACAGTGTTTTCGCGGAGTATTTTCCATCGGGGCATGTCACATTCTTAATGAACGTCCTCACGCACCCGCAGATGTTGGAACTGCAACGGATGACCCTCGGCTCCGACGATATCTATTTCGATCACAACCAGTTGTTGAATCGACCTGCTGGATATCCGGGGGGCGCATGGCACAGTCACAGAATCGGTGGTGGGGTGGACAATTGTGGCATTGCTTCCCTGTCCGAGTACGAGACACAGCCAAATTTCAACCTCACACTCTGTTACCCGCAAGGCTTCTCTGCCGACGAAGATGGGGGGCTGAAACTGATTCGAGGTAGCCATCTCTTTCGGGATACAACTGGGTGCCGAGCCGCCACCGACGAAGAGATGCGGGATGGCTGGCTTATAGGGCGAGAGCATCCCGTTACCTCCGAGCCACTTGCGATTGAACACCTTTCGTTGCCGCCCGGCTCCGTCGTCTGCTGCCTGTCGCACGCCGCACATGCAGTGGCTCCCAAAGCCTTGGGCAGAAAGACCCGCTGGTGCTCGCTCTACTGCTACAAGAAGCCGGACGACGTGAGAGGCAACGTGCAGCCACCGCATTCTGTCCCGCCGGTATGGGCACTGAAGGCACAACGCGGTGAACTGCCAGAGGTCCTAATGGCGTTGTTGCGGCCAAGCTACGACAAGGCGTTGACAGGCGGGCGGACCGAGGATTCACAACCGTAAGACTGCCGACCACCGAAATTCGCGTATCCACCAATTTTTTGCTTGACCAAAATGTGTAGATAGCAGATAATGAAGGTGGATGGCTACAACAGATACAGCACCTGATCTAACGAACTACACCAGTTATTTTGCTCAATTCAGGAGGCAAACATGACACTTCGAGTTGGTATCATCGGATGTGGCCGCATGGCAAGCACCATTGAAGACGAACAGATTGCCAGAAGCAAACAGGGCCCCCACCGAACCGGCATCGTTCTTCCGTATTGCCACGCGGGCGGTTATACCGTTGTTGAGGAAACGGAAATGGTCGCCGCTTGTGACATTGCGGAAGATAAACTTGAGACGTTCTGTGAGCGGTGGAACGTCCCACGGCGTTATACCGACTTTCGCGAGTTAATTGACGTGGAAAAACCGGATATTCTCAGCATCACGACCCGTCCAGAACAGCATGCCGAAGCGATGATTTACGGTGCGGAGCACGGGGTTAAAGGAATGTATGCCGAAAAGCCGCTCTGCTGTACGTTGGTCGAGGCGGATGCCATCAAAGATGCCTTTGAGCGCAACGGTGTCATGTTAGAATTTGGGCCGATGCGACGGAACTGGGCGCTCTATCGGCAGGCGCGAGCACTTGCCGAGAGTGGGGAGCTCGGGGCAGTAAAGTCGGTCCTCAGTTTTTGGGGCAACAGCATCGCCGGGCACTTCCTCGACACCCAACTCTTCCTCTTGGGTGACCCAGAACCGGTTTCGATTCGCGGCACATTGGGCGAACTGAATCCCGCCGAGGAGGATACCTCCAATATGCGATTCTCCAGCGATACGGGCATCCTGTCGGCGTTTGTCGAATTCGCTAACGGCACGACGTTACACGCCGCGGCGACAGGGGTGGGTCTTGAATCTGAGGTGATCTGTGAGCGGGGTATTATTCGCGTCCTGAACGATGGTGAGTCACTGTATGTGCGTAAAAAGGACGGAGACCAACGCGCTTATGACCCCATTGAGGTTGAGGAGGTGACCCCGTGGAGCGGCACGGCCCGCAAGGTCAGCGAGCTGGTTGAGGCGATCAAAACAGGAGTGCCGGGTGTCAGCAATCTACATGCAACGATGTTGAGTACAGAAATCGGATTCGGCATCTACGAATCGCACCTTCAAGGCGGCGCGGCGGTCTCGCCACCCATTCCGAATCGGGAGCGTTGGGTGTCGAGTTGGTAATTTAGGGAATTTTAACGCAAAGACGCAAAGGCGCAAAGAAGAATAGACGCAAGAGGGAACACAACGTGCAATCACAGCGGTCTAGGGATCTGCTGGATTTGGCAATCCAGCAGGAGCAGCCGGGGGAGGGCACTGGCAATCTCCCAAATAGCAACTGTTAAGGAGGAATCACAATGAGAGTGTTATTAATCATCGCTCTGATGACTGTGGCATCCTTCGCGAGGGCGGCGAACTTGAAGGATTCGGTCGTGTTGTATATGTCTCTTGACAAGGGGGGGAACAGTGCGGTTGATCTCTCCGCAAAAGGGAATGATGGAAAAATCTTTGGCACAAATCTTGTAGCAGGTAAAATCAACAAGGCTTTTGAGTGGTCGAAATTGGCAGATTACATCGAAATCTCCAATTTTAAGGGGCTCACCAACGCCAAGGAATTCTCCGTTGCCGCCTGGGTCAAGCTTTCACAGAACGCTAAGGTGACAATCTTGTGCGGAATCAGCGATGACCAAGTGAATCGATGGAACTTTGCGGTGCGTGTCAATGAAGTGTTTCATACCAACACGCACAGAGGTGGCTGGGCGAGCGAACTGAATATCAATAAAAAATTCGTTCAAGCGTGGCATCACGTAGCGGGCACGTATGGTGAAGGTGGCAAAGCCCGCATTTTGTACTATGACGGAGAGGAAGCCAGCAGGGATGCGCTTTTTCAGGGCGAGTTGACCTTGACAAAAATCCGGGTCGGACGCGGACAGAGCAATTTTGACAATTGGCCCTACTTAGGGCTGATTGATGAGGTGGCACTCTTTGACCGGGCTTTGAACAAAAGTGAAATCCAAGAGGTCATGAAAGGGATGTCAACGATTCTTGCCGTATCACCGACCTCAAAACTCGCAACCACTTGGGGCGAGATGAAATCTCGTTTTTAGTTAACCACGTCAAGTAATCATACGAGGGGAGGTGTTGAGACTAGCTCGCAGTGGATTGCCAAATCCACTGCCCACTGGTTGGAAGATAGTAGCAGTTCGTAGTAGCGCAATTGATTGTAGCGTCTATGTGTTCTATTTTTTCAAGGTGGTAAATCGAGTTAGACTTTTCGTAAATGGAGGGAATGAAAAATGAAAGCTATCGTGGCAAAATTCAGCTTAATCGGTGTAAGTTTAATCTGTTTAGGTCTGATATTCACAAGTTTAAGTTCCGCCAAAATTGACCCCGAAACCTTGTCGGGGGTATGGTTATTTAATGAAGGCAAAGGTGAAGATGCCGAAGATTTATCTTCAAATGGCAATGACGGAGAGTTGGTAGGTAATCCGAAATGGGTAAATGGGAAGTTCGGCAAGGCTTTGGAGTTTAATGGCACAAATCATGTTGATTGCGGAAATCCTCCGTCTTTGAATATTAATGGCGAAGCACTAACCCTCCTCGCATGGGTTAATCCAAACACGATAGCAGGTTTGGATGCAGTCATTGAAAAAGAGTGTGGCGGCAGTGCCGGATATAATCTCTATCTAAATGGGGGTAGAGTCCACTTCAGAATGTTTGCGAACGCGAATGTCTTTTCAGAGCCCCCAGAGCCAGTTCCTACGGAGAAATGGACACATATTTGTGCTGTCTACGACGGTTCGAGCATGAAGGTTTATATTAATGGCGTTGTTAAGGATGAAGATCCGAATAAGGGGAAAATAACAACAAATCAAATCAAGCTCGGTATTGGCACAAGTATTAGTTGTGGGGGTAGAGGCTTCGATGGCATAATTGACGAAGTCGCTGTTTTCAATACCGCTCTGACCAAGGATGATGTTAACGAGATTATGAACGATGGATTTGAAGGGGTACTTGCCGTTTCCCCCAAAGCAAAACTCACGACTACTTGGGGCGAGATGAAATCCCGTTTTTAGCCGCGTTGTTGTCGGAGGGGGATGGCTCTCCCGATACTGTAGGAGGGAAATCCCTTTCCCGATATGTATATTTGCCTTCAATTGGCAATAGAGTGAGGTGTCTATGGGGAAACCAAAATGGGTATGGGTAGACAGAAAGTTCAACAAAGCCTTAAAGCGAGAGCTTTAGAAAGACTGTACGAAGGCGTCAGCTAAATCACGTTCAGCCAGGGGAAGTACTTACCCCCTTCATCCTCCCACAAGCTTCAAACCTGCGGGAGTTTCGTCAGAAAGGAGCTCAACATGAGAGCGATAGTGATGTTATGCCTTGTGAGTTTGGTGGCTTCTGTTTTAGCCACCTCTAGTTACGCAATTGACAAAGAAAGCGTTCTTGTATACTACGCCTGCGATGAAGGCAGTGGACAAGAAGTCAAGGATAGTAGTGGAAATAATCGACACGCCGAGTGGCGAAAAGGAGTCGAAACCCGGGCTGCTGGGAAATGGACGGCAGGAAAGTTTGATAAGGCGTTAGACTTTGAGGCAGCTGGCAACTACTGTTGCGCCTATGAGACCGCAAAAGACAAGGACCTGGACAAGGCGGCGGGCAGTAAACCCTTTACCGTTTCGTATTGGGTGCAAACGACATCGAAAGCCGGTAAGGGCAGGACGGTTGATAAAGGAAGCCACGGTTGCAACCTCGGTTGGCATTCCGCTGTGAACGCCGGGAAAATCATCTTTGAAGCGTCAGATGGTGGCTGCATTCACCATTGGGACAGTGAAGTGTCCGATGGCAAATGGCACCACGTCGCGCACTCGATTATTCCCGGTAAGACCGTACGCACCTACATAGATGGCGTACAAAATATGGGCGACTTTGATGCAATGGCTAACAAAAAGAGTATAGCGTCGGAGGATGGACGGCCGCTCGCTTTGGGGGTCTCATTCGAGTTCAACACAGAATTTCTCAATGCACAGTTGGATGACATCGCCATCTTCAACTATGCGATGAGCAAAGATGAAGTCAATGAGGTCGGAAAAGCCCCCGTATCGGAGATACTTGCCGTAGAACCAACGGGCAAATTGGCAACAACTTGGGGCGAGCTCAAGGCACCCCTTTCGACAGAGCAATAAAGGGAATGGAAGGATGGAAGAAGGAACTGGAAGATTGGAAGATTGGCGAGAATAAACTTATACCATCTCTAAATAAAAATGTCACATTACCCCTGACCCCGTAGGCGGGGCATCCCTGCCCCGCCCGCTCACCATACGTCATCTAATGTGTGATTTATTATCAGAATTGGTATTACCCATTCTTCCACTCTTCCACCCTTCCATCCAAGAACCTTCCAGTCTTTTGCCTTCCAGTTTTGTTCCCTTCCACACCACAACCCATCACATTTGAACCGATGTCTACCCATACCTCCAAAATCCAAATCGAAAAGAGCCCGTGGGTCTGGCTATTTTTACTCTTCGCCACAATCTTCGGATTGATGCTCAACGGCTATCGCTACGGTGCGAGCGACCAAGCACTGTACATTCCGATGATCGATCGGGCCGTAAATCCTGACCTTTTTCCAAACGACTTTCTGTTTGACGAGCCATCGGGCGAGTACAATTTCTGGGTGCCAACCATGGCGACGCTCGCCCGGTATGTCTCGTTAGAATGGATCTTTTTTGTAACCTACGTGCTCACACGATTTGGACTGTTCTGGGCGATTTATCATCTTGCGCTCAATCTGTTCGGCGACCGTCGTGCGGCGATACTTGCAGTGTTCTTTGTTCTCGTTCCAACGAGAGTCGGTGGCACCGCTACAGCGACGCAAGATACGTTTTGCACCCTTCGCTCGACTGCAATGCCCTTCGCCATCGCATTTCTGATCCCCTATTTTCGCGGGGGATTATACGCCGCCTCGATTATTTGCGGAGTCGCCTTTCTCATCCACCCAATTACAGCCCTTCCCCTCGTCGGTCTGCTAACCCTCAGATTGGCAATCGAAGGATTTCGGAACGGTTGGCAAGCCGCGGCGAAGCCACTCGGTGTATTTATCCTTTGCACCCTGCCCCTTTTCATCCGGGTGTTCCTAATTGACCATGCGAACCCCTCCGACCTCAGTCTGTTCGCCCGCTCTGACCCCGAATGGCTTGAGATTATCCGTGGGCGCGACGGCTACATTTTCCTGACGAACTGGAGTCAAGACGCTTTTCAGTCCATCGCATACTTTCTGATACTGCTGATTGGGATACTCTATTTTCGCAGATGGTATGCAGGATGGCTGGCGAAAGACGGCCCCATCGCACAAGGCGCGGGGATACGGGAGACTGACCGATGGGCGTTTGGCCTCATTATGATTTGCCTCATTCTGTTCTTCATCGGTGCGGTATTCGTCGAATGGCTCCCCCTGCCGCTCGTGGTGCAGTTACAGATTCTGCGTAGCTTCTATCTGCTCATCAATTTGTCGGAAATCTATTTCGCCTGGTTCCTGATTGAGCTAATTGGACTGATTGGGTTCAAAATCCTTCACGCCTTGACGCAGCGAGGCAACCTAGAGCTGTTCAAACACGTCGCCGCCGGTTGCTTGATCATCATCAGTTGTGTGCTCGCCCTACCAGGGCTGAGCTGGATAAACGAAGACGAGGAAGACAAGGAAGGCAATGTTGTAACAAGGCACATCCACCTGCCCGGCAAGGTCCCTCACAACGACTGGATTGACGTGGGGCAGTGGTGCAAAGCCAACACCCCCATTGACGCGACGTTTTTTGTTCCCACAAACACAAAGGGGTTTCGTACCTATTCCCAACGCAGCAGCGTAGGCGATCGGAAAGACGGCGCACCGTGCGTATTTTCCGAGCGTTACGCCAAAGAGTGGTGGAGCCGAATGACCAACCTCGTCGGGTACGACACACTTAATGAAGCCAAATTCAAACAACTCGCAGAAAAATATCTCGCCTCCTTCATCATCACCCGCAAGGGACACCGGCTTGGCTTTCCAGTTCTGTATCAGAATGACGCATACACCGTTTACGCGCTGAATTAGGAAAAACACCTCGGTAGGCGCGTGTTTTCAACCGCGCCGAACACACATCACCTCGGTATTTACATGCGATATCCCTAAGGTAATACCCAATTAACCAGATCCGTATTGTTTTTCGTCTGGCTTATGAACTCTTCCGCTCCAGAGGAGCGCAATGTCTATAGAACATGGTAGGCCCATAGACCGCGCTCCAGCAGAGCGCAATGTATAAGCAAGCGCAATGCCGAAACCCTCGCCCCAATCACAAAATCACGCTTTAACTGATACACACTGCCCCCACACCTCTAGCAAGAAAGGAAAAGAAATGATTAACACGAAAGTCGAACTGCTCAACACAGCGAGAGAGACCGCAGACAGATGGTTGGCTCTCAACTACACACCAAGCGAAGGCAAAGAAATCATCAACATTGCCAACACAATGTTAGAGAAAGGAACAGGCCACATCGGCAACGGAATACCGAAAGAAGAAATCCCACAAATCATAAGCGAATGGAAAAAAGACGGATTCGAGGGTGTCATCATTGACGAAAACCGGCCTTACCACGTTCTGCAACGACTGGTCGAAGCCGCGTGGGACTTTATCTTCATTTACGACATGGCATCAATCAAACTCGGAGAGCGAAACCGCCAAAGCCCCAGCGGGGCAGGAGGTGTATAGAAACGCACAACCCACACACGCCAAAGCCCCAGCGGGGCGAAAGGTGCACGAGTAATTCTGATCACCAGTAGCCTACCCGGCGGCGCACAGATCAAGCCGAGTTGAGGGATAATCCTGTCCACCGCCTCGGTCCTGCCTCAACCTGTACATTTCAACATGCCTTGACGTTCCCACTGAACATAGTTTGGATTTGACGCTGATGGCTCGCTAACTTTTTCTTGATTTTTTGACGCTGTATGTTATAATTTTAGGTGTAATATGTTACTAAGCTTTGGACAAATTACTTTTATCTCCCCAGAAGGAACCATTATGGGAACCGTTTATATCTTAACGAACAAGGGTATGCCGAACTTAGTAAAAATCGGCTATACGGAAAGAACTGCCCAAGACCGCGCGGATGAACTCTATGAGAAGATAACAGGCGTTCCAATGCCTTTTAATGTTGCACACGAGGAATTTTGTCAAAATCCTCAAGAACTTGAAACCCTAATACATGATGAACTCGACGAGTTGCGTCCTAACAAAGATCGAGAGTTTTTTGAGTTTTCGGAGCCTTCTGAAGCTATTCAAAAGATTAAAGAAATACATAAGCGTCATCCAACACATGCAGCATGTGTTGATTCTCAAGATGATAATGTTTGGAGAAAGTGGACATCACATTTTTTGACGCGTTTCAAAAGAAAGGTTAACAACGAATAGGAGGATATCTATGAACGCTACATCTTACCATAGTGCTGACAATGGGTTTGCTTGTGCAGCAGCGGGCAGAGGTATCACCGAAGCCTTGCAAGAACACCTGAATGTCATTGTCCGTAATGAGGAACTGGAAATAGAAATTAGTCACTCGCAGATTCAAGCGGAAATAAATGACCTGGTTGAGGACAAGGAGCGACTTGAACAACAGAAGCTCGATCGACAAGAGAGTATTCATGCGTTGGGAGAAGAACTTGCGGAGCAAGACATAAAGTTATCTGAACTGAACGCAAAATTGGAAAATCCTCTAAATGCGGATGAAACGCCACCATCCCCTCGTATTGAGGAGTTGAAAAAGGAAATCGAGGAGAATACTTTAGAATTAGGTGAGAAAAAGGTAGCACAGGCTAAACTTGAAACCGATTTAGAAGCACCAACGGAAGTAGAATTAAACCCGTCCTCTGTTGGAGCAGCTCAGGTTTCTTCCAAACGACGATTGTCCATTCCTGAATGGATTTTGGCTGGTCTATTCACTGTCGTTGTTCTTGGATTGGCTTTCTATCTCATCATCTTTTATGCTTCAGTGGGAGATAGAACTTTTACAGAAGGTATCGGAACCGTTGCAGAAAAGCGGCATATTATTATTCCTAAAGCCTTTTTTAAGGCGTGGGAATCACCCAAAAATTGGTTTGTCATCACATTCCCTTTGCCTTTTCTAGTGCTTGCATTTCTTGTTTATTTTTTGCACGAACATAAAAAATGGTGGATGTTTGGTGTACTACTAGTAGCGACTTTTTTAATTGACTTTATCATTGCAATTAAAATCTCAGAACAGATGCATGAGTTTACTAAGGGTGAAGATGTGCCATATAAAGTGATGGAGAATTGGATAGAAGTTTTATCCGTTCTTTTTTTAGGTTTCGGAGTTTCACTACTTCTAGGGTTCGGTTTGTTATGGGTTATGAAAATCTGGAGAGGCGAAAAACCGCACCAAGACGAATCTGAACGATTGGAAAGGCAGAAAAGATTTGAACAGAACGACCGCTTGGTTCAATTAAATGCTTTAACTACCGAGACCCAACACTTGGAAACTAAGATTAACACCCTTGATCAGGAGAAGGAAAACTATGGAAAGCATATAGAAGAAACCTCTAAGCAAGAGATTCGGGTAAAAATCGCCCGCTTGAATACAGAAAAAGGAAACTTGCAAAGTCAGATTAACGATCTGAATGAACAGGTAGAGAGTTTTCAAAAGGAAATAAATCAGTGTGAAACCGAAATTGAGTCTTTACTCAAACGTCAACGGTCAAAGGTTATTGACTTAAAGAAGTTGGAGGCAAACGCAAACGAATTCGTAAGTGGATGGTGTCGATATGTGGCACAGAGCAGAAATGAGTTGCCTGCTGATGTTACTAGCCAAATTAAAGACATTCAGTCTTTGGCAAACGAGACACTTGAAACATACAAAGCATCCCTTCCAGAAATTTAAGGAGTTCTTATATGACAAAAGTTAAGATTTTTGTAACTGTATGCGCAGTATTTTTTAGTTTTTTGAACGTGAATACATTGGACGGAAAGGAATCAAAATCACCACCGTTTAAACCTTTAAATATCGTTGTAATTCTTGACACATCAGATCGCGTTTCTAAAAAGAAGCATCCCGGTCAAGTGGAAAGAGATACAAAAATTGTGAAAGAGATTATTACTCAGTTTAAAGTGGTAGTTAAGGAGCATATTGAAAAAAGCGACAAACTTAAGTATGACAGTCGTTTAGATATAGTTATCCCAAACCAGCCCTCAGTGCTAATAATTCCATGGGAAGTTACAGAGAAACTAACAATTAAGGGGGAGGGAGAACATTCAAGCATTAAGAGCATACATGACGATTTGGAAAAACAGGGAAAGGTATTATTTGATGCAATGCCTGAATTATATGAATTTGTTAAGAAACACAAGCAAACCGGATCCGACATTTGGGAGTGGTTTCGATCTGAAGCAAAGGATTACTTATCAGCAGATCATCAGAACCTTATTATCTGTATTTCCGACGGTTACCTTAATTTTGACAAGAACATTGAAGCAAAGCGTTTCAAAGGTACATACATGCAAGTCGAAAAATTACGCGGTGACCCAGACTGGAAAGAGAAAATTAACAGTAGTGACGGCTTATTGCCAATCGAGAAAGATTTTAGCCGCTACAATGCAAAGTTCTTGATGCTTGAAATAGCACTGCGACGTGAAAAAGACTCTGGCGTTCCTTATCAAAAAGACTTTGAGATTATCAGAGAATATTGGAAAACATGGCTAAAATCAATGGGTATTGAGAGTACCGACTTCATTAAACGAGGGCGTCCTCCGGGAAGGACGATTGAATCTTATTTTAAATGACCACACCACATCTAACCTGTTTAAATGGAACGTCCCTCTTAGTTCCGTTTTAGCCATTTTTATCGTGATCGGTCTACTCGGAACGCTCTTCGGACTTGCCGGTAGCTTGATGGAACTCGCTTCCGCGTTGCAAGCAAGTGCCCCAGGTACGGATTCCATGGAAAACAGTGAGAAGATGACCGAAATGAAAGGCGCTTTGGCACCGAGCATTTGGGGCATCTTTTTTACCCTTACCGTATGGGTTCCCCAACTTTATCGGACGACTCCCAGAAACTAATCCAAACCCTCCAGCAAATCGAAGTACAGATGCGGAAGGGATATGAAACCGCCTCACAGGTTGGTGAATTAGCCGAAACCGTACAAGGCAATATTAGTAAATTCAATCAGAATCTAAGTTATTCCCTACTGGAAGGATGTTATGGTCGGTGAGGATTTGTACAAGAGATCGACGGGCGCGATGGAGTAATGACACATCAAGCAAAAAATAGACTCAAATGGCTCATCAACATTGCGGCTGTGTGTTTGGGGCTTGGGATTGTGCTGCCTGTGATGCGGATCGATCCGGGGGGTGGGACGATTCGGAATTTCATCATGGCTTTTGTGACCCCTGGGCCATCAAGCTATTCAATTTTGAGTAGTGTGTGGACGTTAATCAAAAAGGGCCCCGCCATTGATCTGTTGCTTGGGGTTATTATCTTTCTCTTCTCGGTCGTTTTCCCAATTGTGAAGTTGGGGGTGTTTTATCGCCTCCTCAACGGCGGCGACCCCAACGGACGCTTGGGGGAATTCGTCCACAAGTGGGGGCGGTTCTCTATGCTCGATGTCTACATCGTCGCCATGCTCATTCTGACCATCAGAAGCCTACCCGGCGGCGCACAGATTAAGCCGAGTTGGGGGATAATTTTGTTTACTGCTTCGGTCTTGCTCAGCCTGTACATTTCAAAACGGCTTGACGCGTAGCGCAACGTTCCGATTCGTTGTTACGGTCTAAATCGCCCTAAAATGAGGTTGGTTTTCCGAGGGGAAGAGGGGAATCAGACGGTTGACACTTTATTATCATTGTGTTATCATATCATTTATGGGGACCGATACAAAAATCGTTGACAGTAGGAGATTAATCCCATATTCCGCACTTGTTTTGACACGTTCTGGTATAATACAGGAAACTCTAAAAATAGGTGCGGAGTGTAGGATAAATAATTTGGCATCACCATAAAAGCAATCGGAAGACAAAAAGTAAGAGAGAACACGTTGTGGCGGACAAAAACAGACGATCATCAATATTTACCGTCAAAGATGCTGAAAACACCGTGTTGTGGTTCTGCTTCTATGTTGTTGTGCTTATTGTTTTTGTCATTTTGCACCAGTGTTTTATCAAAAACGACAAATTAGTTAACGCTCTTTACTTTGTAGTTGATCACATCTCAAAAATAGTCGCCGCATCAACTGTGTTGATTATTTTGGGGGAAGGGATAGACATCATGTTACGACGGTTCAGGGAAGCACTCCAGAGAGAAAAACAGATTCAGGCTGAGGCGAAAGCCGAAGGCATCGCAGAAGGCATCGCCGAAGGGGAAGATAAAGTTTATAGCGAGATCGAGGCGTGGCAACACCGAAAAACGGAAGCCGAAAAACAGGGTGAAGAATTCACCGAACCGCCACCGACCAGACCGCCCCAACCACGAGCCTGATAAGAGGGACAAGATTTTAGAGTCGTCAGTCAAACGGGCGACTCCCTCGCATTAAAAGGCGCTATCCGCAGGCGCGACAGCGTAGTTGACAACATCTCAAAAATAGTCGCCGCATCAACTGTGTTGATTATTTTGGGGGAGGGGATAGACATCATGTTACGACGGTTCAGGGAGGCACTCCAGAGAGAAAAACAGATTAAGGCTGAGGCGAGAGCCGAAGGCATCGCCGAAGGGGAAGATAAAGTTTATAGCGAGATCGAGGCGTGGCAACACCGAAAAACGGAAGCCGAAAAACAGGGTGAAGAATTCACCGAACCGCCACCGACCAGACCGCCCCGACCACGAGACTGATAAGCGGGGCAAGATTTTAGAGTCGTCAGTCAAACGGGCGGCTCCCTCGCATTAAAAGGAGATGAAGTTTCAGGATTTAATCGGGTAATCCCGGTAGGCGTGGCCCACCTCGGTAGGTGCGGTTTTTGTCCTTTGCATCCTACCCCTTTTCTAAATCGTGAGCCCGTGGAAAAGCGATCTATAAAAAGACCAACACCGCTTTCAGTGCTTTTTCGGCGGACTGTTGAGCAAGCCAACAAGCATGGCGAGGGGCAACGTGTGGTTGCCCTAACAGAGTTTCAGCCGCTATCAGATCTTCTTCCGCATAGCGCAACCAGCGAGCAGTTTGTGCGAATCGATCAGTCGCGTTCATACAGTATCTTCCCCTCTCGCTGTGCAGAACGCAGCACCGACCCGATCCAATCGCGTTGACGTTCAAGTTCTTCAGGGGTTGTCACAATGATGTCCTTACACACTGGCAGGTCAGCAAGGGCGCGTCGGATGTCAACGGCAGTTTTTCGTTTATTAGCGCACTCGGAGAAGACCACGAGCAGATCTACATCACTTTGGGGATGGGCATCTCCGCGGGCATACGAACCGAAGAGGAGAATCTGGACAGGCTTAAAACCGCTTACAATGCGTTCGGTCATGGTTGCGATCAGTTCACTATTCATCTGTCCTGTTCCCCTCTGGCGTTTAGAAACACACTCGGCGGTTCGGTAATTCTATACACCTATCCCACTGCTGTGATACTTCCGCTTGGGAAGGTGTGCCTGTTCTTAATCCTCTTCATCCGCGATTCAGACAATAATAATACACTCATCGCCCAAGACCGTTTTGACGTTTAAGTGTCGCCCAAACGGTTGGGAGTTTGCCTCGCGGCTGGACCTGGGTCGCAAGTCCTTCTGCTGTGAAATTTATCTGAATCTCAGCGTCGCTCAACGCTTTGGCGTAAATTGTGAGCTCGTCAAGTGCGCCGTTCACGAAGTAGCCGCCCGCGAACCCGTATCGGGCGATGTGAACAGGGTCAACGGCGTTCTTCCGAATCTTTCCGACGAAGTCTGTCTCCGCCTCCAGTGTGCCGTTGACATACTTTCTCATCTTATTCCCATCCAAGACACCGACGACATAATGCCACTCGTCCATCGGATGCCTATATTTCGCGTCGCCGAGGATATTGTGCCGGACCCCCGCTTCATTCCAAAATGAGATGCCAAACGAGTCCTTGCCATCTCGGTTGTCGAGCACCAGCGCGTATCCTGATCGGCCAGCGTTCCCATCGTAGATAATCCAGTCATCTTCTCCGCCGAAGGCTTTGACCCAGACCGCCATCGTCACAGCGTTTGTGTCAAACTGCAACGATTCATGACGCGGAATCTCCATCCAATCCGAGGAGCCGTTGAATTGCACCGCTTCTCCGACCTTTCCCGCGATGCTTTTGGGAGCTCCTACGGTCTTTCCGTGGTTGTTCCCCCAGACATCGCTCACCTCATCGCCCTTGATGTCGGCGTTGTCGAAAGTCCAATAACCGACAAGCCCATCAGTGACGATCTGCGCGTGAGCGACCGTACAACAAAACGACAATAGAATCAGCAAAACACGAAGTTTCATGACAATATCTCCTTTCAATTTGCAGTGGGTGTGGCGTGAATGCTATGTATCGGAACAGAATAGATGTATTGTACAATATGTTAACGCAAGTTTCTACCATAAACAGAACGCGAAGGCGCAAAGAAGAAGAATTTTAACGCAAAGACGCAAAGGCGCAAAGACGCAATTTGGCAATCCAGCAGGAGCGGCCGTGGACCAGCGCGTTGTAGTCTTTGTTACAATCTAAAATTTATTGTTAACAGTTGCTTAGACGAACACATCCCGCCAGCATATCGTACGTAATTGGTTACAGACGCTTGGATATCTCTATCCGAGTCAAGTGATTATCGTTTATCAGCGCACTCGGAGCAGACCCCGAGCAGATCTACATCGCTTTGGGGATGGGCTTCGCCGCGGGAATATGAACCGAAAGAGTGAAGGGGCTGGGACCGAGCCCAGTCGGCAGCCGAGTGAGTTGCCGACTGGGCGTATCGGTGATTGGTCGGACACAGTTTTGGAGCGATTACAATACAATCATCGCGCAAGGCCGTTTCGACGTTTGAGTGCCCCCCAAACGGTCGGAAGTTTGTCCTGCGGCTGGACCGCAAGCCCTTTGGCTGTGAAATTTTTCTGGACTTCATCGTCGCTCAACGCTTTGGAATAAATCGCGAGTTCATCGAGTGCACCGTTAACGAAGTAGCCACCCGCGAACCCGTATCTGGCGATGTGAACGGGGTCAACGGCGTTCTTCCGGATCTTTCCGACGAAGTTCGTCTCCGCCTCCATTTTGCCGTTGACATACTTTCTCATCTTGTTCCCATCTAGGACCCCAACGACATAATGCCACTCCTTCATCGGATGCCTATGTTTCGCATCGCCGAGGATATTGTGTCGGGTGCCTCCGTCATTCCAAAATGAGATGCCAAACGAATCCCTTCCACCCCGGTGGTCGTGTACCAGCGCGTATCCTGACCTTCCAGCGTTACCATCATAGATAATCCAATCATCCTCGCCTCCGAGGGCTTTGACCCAGACCGCCATCGTCACAGCGTTTTTGTCAAACTGCAACGAGTCATGACGCGGAATCTCCATCCAATCCGAGGAGCCGTTGAATTGCAACGCTTCTCTGACCTTCCCAGCGACGCTTTTGGGATCTCCTACGGTCTTTCCGTGGTTCTTACCCCAGACATCGCTCACTTCCTCCCCCTTGATGTCAGCTTTGTCGAAAGTCCAATAACCGACAAGTCCATCGGTAACGATCTGCGCGTGAGCGACCGTACAACAAAACGACAATAGAATCAGCAAAACACGAAGTTTCATGACAAATATCTCCTTTCCATTCGCAGTTGGTGTTGCGTAAATTCGGTTTCTGCCCTTCATCAAAACGAATTTTACCAAATTTTTGCTCGTCGGTCAACAGAAATCTGTTGCCAAAATTAACTTTGTGTTGTAGTTATCATTCCTGCGTGTAAGACCCCATCTCTTTAGAGTGGGGATATAACACGCATCCTTTTTTGTTGTAAAAAACTGTGAACTGTGCTATACTTTAGCCAGTCAAGATTGGTAAAACATCCAACAATATCTTGACCGTGGGCAGGACATTGTCCACTGTTCTCAGGTGAAGTAAGACCGAAAGTTGAAAGGATAACAAGGTAACTGCATTGCAGAAGTAAATCCTCTGTTAGCCAATCAACAGGCAACACCGCTAACGGCACAATCTCTCCCTAAAGAATCACCATCCCTTTAGGGTGGGGAGTATGTCAATGCCTATCTATGATATGATGAATACTGCACAACAATTAACCGATCTTGAACTCTCGATTGTCATCTAAACAGTTTCGTTGCTTTTTAGCACACAGTCATTTATCCGAAAGGAGAAAAAATGAGAATGAGCATTTCAAAACGAGCCCTCGTATGTTTGACCGCGCTGGTAATCACGCTTTGGTTCGCCAGCATCGTCACAGCTAAAATTGACCCGAAAACGGTTGTCGCAATATGGCTCCTTGACGAGGGAGCAGGAAAAACAGTGAAGGATGCCTCTGGAAATGGGCATGATGGTACAATCAAAGGCGATATTAAGTGGGCAAAGGGGAAATTTGATGATGCACTTGATTTTCCCGGGAATGTTGCGGGTATTGTCGAAATTCCGCATCAAGATTCCCTAAATCTTGTCAAAATGACGTTGACAGCATGGATTAAGATTAGTGAATTGCCCGATTCGATTGCCCCCATATACAAGGTGCAACCTAGCAACCTAAGAAACTATGCCCATCGGGTGTGGGGCGGCGGGGCAAATCCGAACAAGTACGCGCTCGAATTTACGGTTGGCCCAGCACAGTGGAAATCGGCGACTGCAAAGACCACCATTGTTGACGGGAAGTGGCATCATGTCGCTGGGACATACGACCAAAAGGCGATACGAGTCTATGTGGATGGTGTTTTTGAAGGTGAGAAAGCCGAGTCGGGTAAGCCTGACCCCAACCCTGGCCCTGTGTTGCTCGGGGCGAGAAGCACGAAGGGGGTTCTTGATGAATTGGGGGTATTTAATGAAGCCCTCAGTGAAGCGCAGATCAAGGACATCATGAAGTTGGGGCTTTCTAGGGCACTCGCTGTTGACGCACAAGGAAAACTTCCCATCGTCTGGGGACAGTTGAAAATTGAATAACAGCAATGAAGAATGGAAGCCCTTCCAACCTTCCTGTTCTGCTTTGCGTCTTTGCGTTAAGTGACTTCGTTCCAAAGGCGTGTAAGATATTCGCGGCTCCGTTGCAGAACTGCGATGCGCTCAGAATCTGGCACATGCTCGCAGTTAATGAGGTAAACACGCTCTGCTGGGTGGCGTTTGAACGCCTTGATGTAGAGTTCAAAAGGGCTATGTCCGGTGCCGAGTTCGATCGATAGCATCGGTTGAGAACGGTTTTTGGCGAGACTGTGGTCTTTGAAGCCAACCACGGGAATGCGTCCCGGGTATTCGTCCACCAACAACCAACCGTAGCTTTGGGCGGTTGTCATGTGCCCGATGTTGAGAATGATGCCCGCATTTGAGCACGGCATTGAATCGAGCAACAATCGGCAGTCGTCAAGGCCTTCGACCCAAGCGCGATAGTGAATATCGACCCCGATTTGTAACCCGTGTTCCACAAAGGCTTCTGCCACCGTGTTCATACACACTGCGAGCCGTCTGATTTCAACCGCTTTCTCTGCCGTGGGCACTCCTGAACGTCCACAGGTTGGAACAGGGTGCGTCAGGCACTTAGAGCCCAATGCGAGGGTGCAGGCGGCATACGCTTTCAGAGCGGCAACTGTTGGCTCGATGCCTTCATCGGTTTTAATATCAATCTTTCCCGAAAAGTGAAGGGCACCGATTTCAAGCCCGGCGTTACGAACCGCTTTTCGCACATGCTCCGGGTCGGAATCAAGCACATTGGGAAATGGACTGGGGCACGCGCCCGTTGCACTGACGCGCTCGGCATCGCGATTCGTTAAGAGCAGAATCGAATCGAAGCCGAGTGCTTTAATTGTCTCAAGTGTTTTTTCAAAGGACATCTCATGCCCAACGGCGTGAGTGACGACACCAAACTTCATCGTAAGTGACCTCGTTTCAGTCAGGTTAGAAACCAACTACCTTTATGCCATTTAGGAGAACCGCATGTCATTTAACAGGAGAACCTCATGACTTTGCAACAAGCAACAACCTTAAAAGCAACCCTGCAATCCATGTTCGACAATATCGAGAAACGGCAGGATATCATCGCAGACCTACAACAACTCGAGCAATTGCAACAAGAGATCTCGTCAACCGCACCACCGATGCTCAACCACTACCTGCAACGTCGAAGCTACGAGAAGGCATTGGAATTTCTCACGGAAAGCGTTGTTGCCGAAGATTCGGACCGGACTGAAGGTGACAACTAATCTTTTTCGTATGAGCAGAGCACGGAAATAAGCAAATTTCATTAGACAACCTAAGTTCCTACCTATTCGAGATAAACCGAGTTTTTCCGAAAAAACTCGGTTTATGCTCCCCTATTGAACTGTCACTTCAGGCGGATTGATGAAATCGTGATATTTCTGTGCGACCCTCCCTGTTGAAGCATCTCCAGCGTGGATATAGACACGGAAGCGGAAGTTCATCTCTTCTCCTGCTTTGAGTATGTACCCCCCACCTTTGCTCGGGTCACTTTCAAACGTGCCCGGGCCGAAGATGTTCGTCGTCATCAAGCCGTAGTTGCGGACATGCCAGTATGTGGGATAACGGGGATTGGTGATATGGTCATAAACCGCAATGCCGAGATGTGTCCCCTCGACGATACCTGAATAATCACACCAGTGCGCCCGTTTGCCCCACGTCTCTGACTCGTTGATTCCGCCGAAAGCATTCTCAATCTGCCCACCATCAGAGGCGTTCATTGATGGGTTGACGCGAATTGAGATAATACCGCCCTCTTTGGTATCTCCGAAATGGACATCCCCAGCAGACGCGCTCAATGTCAAATCGAGGTCAATGATTGCGCCGGTTTCGGGGGTAGAATAGATTCGGAAATTCTGTTGGTCTGACATCAATTTTTCGCCCGCTTTGCTCAACCAATCATTTGTCGTATAGAGCTTGCCGACCACCGCGCTTGCGCTCTGTTCTACGAAGGATTGATGCACAACGCTCCCCGAATTCTCGCCTTCGCCCCACAAATCCACATCGTTGACTTCACCGTAAGCGACATAGAGTGACCTGTGATGCACATGGTCTTTGGAAATTTCGCTGATTTCTCCACGGGTGACTTGCCGCCCCTCTGGCCCGCGCACAGGGAAAAAATAGGGACGAAACTGCTCTGCGCCGTAACGGAATGTCGTAAACGCTCGCCCGTCAACGGTAACATCAATCGCATTCTCCCCGGCGTTGAACTCAACCCCCGATTTGCCTTCAACGGTGCCCGCCGAAAGGGTGTATGTCCGTGCTTGACCTGCTTGTAGTCCATTAAGTATCCACGAAAGCGTTGTAGCGGCCCCATCACTGCCGCACTCCGCGGGGATGACCTCTCCGCTGGCACTATCTGTTAGAATAACGGGTGTACCGGCAAGACGCGCCACTTTCGGGTCATCAACGTTAACGACCACTGGGCAGCCGGCCCGCTCATGCTCACCCGCTTTGACTTCAACTGTTGTATTCGCCATAAAAACCTCCTAAAAATTTTGATTGCCTAAATTTTCGTGCTTCACGCGACTCACTCAGACTCTGCATCCTGTAGTCTTGCGTATCTCTGTAGCAACCGCTCCTCGTCCCACGTCAAGGTTGCGGGGACTTCAATAAACACTGTAATGAGAAGGTCGCCCGCTTGAGTGTCAGATATTGGACACCCCATTCTTTTCAGACGGAAGACCTGATTACACTGCGTTCCCCTCGGTATTTTGAGCGTAGCAGAACCGGTAAGCGTCGGCACTTGGATGTCGCCGCCCAACGTTGCTTTGGTAAACGAAACGGGGAGGTAACATGTTAAATGGTCCCCCTCCCGTTGTAGGATTGGATGCGGTTCAACAATCACCTCAACGAGCAGGTCACCGCTCTGGCCACCTTGAATACCGCATTCCCCTTGTTCGTACAGACGCAACGATTTTCCGCTTTCAATGCCTGCTGGAATTTTAACCAGCAGAGACCTTTCCCTATCCGTGGTGCCCATGCCCCCGCATTTTCGGCAGGGACGCTCGATAATCGTGCCCGTTCCGTGGCAACGGATACACTCTGTATTTTGACGGGAATACCCCAAGGACTGACGGGATGGCTTCCCGCTTCCCGAACAGGATGAACAGATCGATTCAAGCGAGTTCTTTCCCAGCCCCGTGCCATCACACTCTGTGCACGCTTCACGCCGCCGGATGCTGATGGTTTTCTCACTGCCTAGCACCGCCTCAGCGAACGAAATGATTAATTCTTTTTTGAGGTCTGCGCCACGTTTTGTTTTGGGGCTTGGTTTGTTGCTCGTCGTGCGCCTCTGCTGCTCTGAAGGGGATTGATTGCTATTCTGTGCCTCTGTCCGAAACAGGTCATTAAAAAGGTCGCTGAAATCCGAAGTGCTGTCGTCTCTTTTTGCGTTGAAGCCTCCTCTGTGGTCCCGTTTTGCTTTGAAGTCTCTGTTTGTTGAATCAAACCCGTTGGACTCGTCATAAATGCGTCTCTGTTCCGGCTGGCTTAAAACCTCGTAGGCAGTGGATGCTTCCTTAAATCGTTCTTCCGCTCGTGTATCCCCCGGGTTCTTGTCGGGATGATATTGTAGCGCGATTTTTCGGTAAGCCTTTTTAATCTCTTCAAGAGGGGCACTACGACTCACTCCCAGAATGTGATAGTAATTTTTTTGCCGCATGGCTCTTTTCTCTTTTTCAAAAATAATACCAATTCCGATAATAAATCACTCGTTAATGGAAGTCCGATTTGCGTCAACTCACTTTCAAAGGATAAGCAAAAACGCATCAGACCCCCGTAGCCGGGGCATCTTGCCCCATCGGATAACGATATGCGTCAACTCATGTTGCCACTTTCAAAGAAAGCGTCATCAACCGCACCCCCGTAGCCGGGATTACAGGCGTTTCATATTTCATCAAAACCGCTAACGCGATATAAATTTTCAGAAATAGTATAAGTTGTACTCCATACCACGGTAAAAAACGGTTGCTTCACCGATTTATAACGTTTCGGGGTGCTCCCATTCTCCACTGAATCCGGGAACGCCGACGACGCGAAACAGATTCGCTGCCATATTGAACGTTGCGACGACCCCATTGGCGAACGCAATCTGTTGCAGTTTACGGTCATCGGAAAGGAATTTGTGCGAGACCATTTCCTCGGTTGCGATGGCGCGATAGTACGCACTCCAACGTTTTAGCCAGTCAAAACGGTTTTGCACCCTGGGGCTATCCAAATCGTGTATCGGCACTTGACCCTCCGGTAGCCAGTTGTACGCAGGAGCGGAGGCGAAGAGGAGTTCGTAGAGCCGTGGGGTGCGGTCTTCCCACCAGTCGTAACCGGGGGAGTAAGCCGCGTAACCACCGCCTGAGAATCCCGCTAGGTAGCAATCATGAAATACCAGTTGAAATAGTGGGATAGGTTCGCCCACCGGTGCAGGCGCGCCTTGAACCGGCGTATTGGAAAGCCGGTCGCTTGACCAGTCGGTGAAGAAGAAATAATCACAATCAGGTATACACCAGAACCGGGCGAGTTCAGCAGCTGGCATAATACCGCGCCGCCGTGTCTCAGCAAAACACGCATTTTGCCCCGCGTAGGTCTCACGGCGGGTTATCGGATGCGATGGAGAAAAATCTTCCGGTAGTGGATGATACGCCGCGTAACCGTCGTAGTACAACGCATCATATTTAAGCCCCTGCGCTTCAAGATTGTCGAGTCCGTCTTTGATGCGTTCCACCGCGTCGTGAACGCTCAGGTCGTGTATCGGTTTACCATCGGAGTTGCGAGGCCAACGTGCTTCATCGAACCCCGGGCCTTCGGGATTTTGCCCTCTCGGATTGATAAACCCCTGAACCGTACATCCGAGTTGACGCACAGCATCTGCAAACGCAACCAATTCGGGCCATCCCCCCGGCACTGGGTTTTCAAGCAGGAGGGCTTGCCAACCTGAGTCTGCTGTCGTTGGGGTGCCCCGCTCCGGCGTGTATCCAGCGGATGACCATTTCGGGAAGAAGAATTTAACCCCAAACCCCATCTCGTGCAACGCTCGAACCTGCTCAAGGATAGTCTGGGCATCGTCGGGATTCCAAGCAGGCCATCGAAACAGCACCGCGTTGATGTCGTCCCGAATCGCAGGCGTTTCGACTGCCTTCTCCTCAAGCGTCCGTAAGAGGCCGCCCTGTCGCGCATGGTCACGATACTCCTTTGTCATCGCCACGTAATCCATCCCCTCGCCAAATCGCAAAAGGAATCGGCGAGGATAACCGAGCTCGTCGAGGCTGGTAGCCCATCGAAAATCCAACGTGGATTGGTCGCCCGGTGTATGCTCTGCTGAGACCTCGCAGTCCCACCACGTCTCCACGATAGCGCACATCCCATTATCCCCATACACCATTCCGAACATCGGCAACGTCCAGCGACCCCCGATGAACCCGCCTTTATGACCACTCCCCGGAAGTTCGTCTGGACATTCCGCAGGAATTAGATAGCCCGACCCGTGTGGCAGTACCAGATACCCGCCATCGGAAACCTGTTTTTCAAAGCGATAGAGATGCTCGATACTGATGACTCTGTCCGAACCCCCGACTTGCGCCGCTTGAATCATAAGTTGATCGGTTTCCTTCAACAATCCGAAAATCAGTTCCATCTCGACATCAACGCCCTCGAAGCCGCTAAGCCGTATGGTATGCCCACGATATGTTCCGTCATCAAAGGCCGATACAGAAGCGGTCGCGTTGGACAGTAGCAGCTTGCGCGGCTCCGCATCTGCCCCGCCGACCACCAACGTCGGGAGATGCGTTTTCGACGTTTCCCATAGGAGCAGCCCGTTCGGATGTCGAATGGTCAGACTCAGGTCTGCGTTGATCTGAACGCCGATGTTTGTGCCAACTAATTCTAACGGATTCATGCGGTTCCCTCCTAACCCCGTAGGCGGGGCATCTTGCCTCGCGGACTACTGGTCTAAAACCAAGCCTTCCTTTGTCACGCGCAAACGCAGGAGGCGGTTATCTGCCTGACCCGGTTGAACGATGTGCCCCATATAAAGCACCAACACCACGTCCGGTTCCACCTCAATTGCCTTATGATTCGCCCAGATCGGATAATCAAGGATTGTGCCAGCATCCCACGTTATGCCCCCGTCGTGGCTGACGTTGGCGGTTAGATACGGGAACCGGTGCGTCGCTACCAGTGCCCCGCTTGCCGTGCTTGTGAGGCTGATGCAATAGCCCGTGAACGGGCCGAATGCCGCAGGCTCCCACGTCACCCCGCCATCGTTGCTTTGCACCTGCCACATATAAGGCCACGGCCCAGGTCTGCCGAACCCGATGATAACGTTGTCCTCCGCTTCCGCAAGCCCGATTTCGGAGAAGTTCGCTGGACAGAACCACCGATTGTCCCCGGGCAGCCGATTGTTGCGGTCACATCGGATCGGTGCCGCCCATGTATCTCCATCATCGGTGCTGCGAAAAACCGAGTTGGTCGCCACCTTATGAAAGTCGGGGGCATCTGTGACTTGGTAGTACACCGGAATCAGCAATGTCCCATCGCGTAATCGGAGCGGTTGACCCGAAGGATAGGCGGGCAACGAAAAATCGTCGGGCCATTCGCCTTGCACGTTCAAAGGCTTGGGGGTGCTCCAGGTCTTCCCCTCATTTTTTGACTCGAAGGCGTACATCGCTTCTTCAACAGGGCCGTCCTGTTTGCAGTGTACGGATACCCATGTGCCATCCTGCTTGACAAATGACGCTCCGAAATTCTGTGGCAAGGTCGGCTGTTCTGAGTCAGACCAACTTTGACCGTTGTCACTTGACCTGACCCAAACGCTGCGACGCACCTCGCCAGCATTCGGATTGCCGAAAGGTATACTCACTGTCAACTCGCCGGTGTTGCTTTGAATGATGTTCGGATAACTCTGGTACGTTTCAGGGTCTACCTCGCGGCACGGTGTAATCCAGTGTTCAGGCGGCGGTGTCAATCCGTGGGAGGACGAAGGCGCAACAGCCTCCCCTTCGACCCGCAGGTTTGCGAAGTGCGGGGTTTGGTTGCCCGCCGTTGTAATCCCCATCAATCCCACGCGCCCCGTGGCGTATGTTGAATCTGTGACCTCCACCGCAAGGCGACCGTCAATCCAAGCCCGAATTGAAGCCCCTGAGCATTCGACACGCGCTTCATACCACCGCTCATGCTCCGGACAGACCCCCGGCACAAGCTGTAGGTCTAGATACCGCTGCAACGGTGTGCCATCGGCGACGATGATTCCCGCCCAAAAATGCCGATTCCGATTCTGCTGTCCACACCACGGAATGTCAAGCGCGTAGTAGCGCGTACTGTCTTGGACGCGAAAGAGAAATCTCGCGCCGCAGTGGGGATAACGAAACTTAAAACGGAACTGGGCGCGAAAGTCTGCATACTCGTGACCGTCTGCAACGGCGGTGTATTCTTTGCCCCCACCATCTGGCGGGATTAACGCACCCCCCAGGCCATCGGTCCATTGACCGTTGAGAAATGACCAGTTTGTACCATTGCCAATTTGGAGGATGTCAACTTCTTTATGGGCCATTGTGCCTCCTAGTGGTCAAAAGACCCAACATTTTCGCGTATAAACCGAGTTTTTTCTTCAAAACTCGGTTTATCTAGAATGACCGGAACTAGCGCAACTTCCATCCTTCCAACCTTCCATTTTGCGTCGCGTTCTGCGTTGCGTTCGTCGCGCCACCCGTAGGGTCAGACCATAAGCTTAATAAAACTTGCTTACGCTTTCTCTTCAAAAATAACCTTGCCACACCTACCCCCATCGGCTGTGTGTAGGGCGGTTTCAGCTTCATCAAGTGCGTACCGATGCGTCACAAGCGGCTCAAAACTCAAACCGCTGGCAACCAGAAATTTGGCGAAATCCCAACTCCATCCGAGAGGAAACACCACGGAGCCGATGAGCGTGGCGGCTTTGCGGTGAATGTCGGAGGGGTTGATCACTTCTTCGGTGCTACCAATGCCCACAATCGCCGCGTTTCCACCCCGACGCAGTGAGCCCAAGATATAACGCCGTCCGTCACTGCTACCGGATGTCTCAATAACGTGGTCAACGCCCGCAACGTAATCAACGCCAGTCAATCGGCTGAATGCGAGTACGCGCTTGACTACATCCGTTTCGAGCGCGGTGATGACTTCATCGGCACCGCACTTTTGGGCAAGCGCGACGCGCTCCGGGATGATGTCCACACCGACCACGCGCAATCCCATCGCCTTCGCCACAAGCACACAAGAGAGACCGACTGGCCCAAGCCCGTACACGGCGAGTGAGTCGTGAGCACGGGCGTTGAGCCTTCTTAACGCGCCAAACGCGGTACATCCGACACACGCCATGAACACACCGTCGATAAAGCTTATGGAATCCGACAGTGGAATGCAAGCTCGTTCCATCGCAACCATAAACTCGCTGAACGAACCGGGTACGTTGCCCCCAACCACCCGGTCATTCGGGCAGGCGACGACCTCCCCTCTCGCGCAAAAGGCGCACTTACCACACCCCATATGATGATGAACGCTTACACGGTCTCCCGGTTTCAGTCTTGTCACGTTTGCACCCACCCTTTCAACCACGCCGCTCGTCTCGTGCCCACGAATCTGATCAGAGCCCGTGTCTGTACGATATAGGTGCAGGTCTGAGCCACAAATACCGGTTGCCTTAATACGGATGAGGACCTCGCCATCGCCCGGTTCAGGTGTGGGAAATTCGCGCACCTCACATTGACGATTACCGAGGAAAACAATACCTTTCATAATTAACCTTTGTAAAACGGGGGAGAAACCGAGTTTTGCCTCCCTAACGGGTGGTCCGAAGACGGATGGTCGTCCGAAGACGGATGGCAACATGAGTTGACGCACGTGAGCGAGCGCACAAGATGCGCGCAGTCATCTGCCCATCTGTCCGAGGACGGATGGCAACATGAGTTGACGCATCTTCAGATGACTTGACGCTAAAAACTCGGTTTCTGCGGTTTCTGCGGTTTCTACATTCCAGAATGTTCATACGGGCCCAGGTCCGCATCCTGACCCCGATGGAAATTGTGCCCCATGAGGTACTTGATTTCGAGTTCGACATCGCGGATGTGGATGTCGGGTATCGCCGCTGAATCCCGCTTCAGAAGCGTCACTTCGAGGGTGTTTAAGCCTTTTTGAGGCCAATGCGCTGGGTCTAGCCGATAGATGAACCAGTAGCCTGAGCCTGTTCGATAGCGCGGGGCTTGCATCCGATACATCTCGTTCAGTTTGCGTAACAGCGTATCCGGCAGTTCTACACCGTTGAGTCGAAAGCGCAGGCGATCTATTTCGGTGGTGTTCATGATTCGTAGGCGGAACAGCACTTCATGAACACGACCAACCGTGTGCCAGCGGGGCAGGTCGTCGCTGATTGTAAACCGGATAGTCGTCGGCTTATTCAGTTCCAACGCGGCAGGGAGTTCCATCGTAGTCCCAGGCTCTGTCACCGGTTTTTGGTAACGACCTGTTGTGGTTGGAACATAGTAGTATTTATCCTTAGATGCCATGATGTCGGGATGCGGCAACTCTCGCAACTTTTCGTAGAAAGATGCCTGATACGGCCAGTTGCCAAACCAGTGCGCGAGGTACATCCCATCAACGCCCTGTTCCCAGTAGTTACACGCAACCGCCCGCATCATTTCGATGGTGGCTGTTCCCAAGCGGTCGGAGTCCACGTAACTCTGGATGGCAGCGTGAACCCGGCAATCGGTCCCCTCTGCGGCCTCAACCAGTGGACGGAACTCAACTGTCGAATCTAGCAATTCTGGTGATGAAAACGTCTGACCGATGAGAACGTCTACGATTCCCTCCTGAATCCATTCGGTAATGTCCAGTCCGACCTGCTGACACCCCTCAATACTCGCTGGAATGCGAACCGCCAATTCGCGTGTTGCACCGCTCCGCTTCACGGCTTCGTAGACCTGCCGTATCCACGCGGTCATAATCTCACGCCCGGCATCAACTTCATCGGGGTGAAAGTAGTACGGCGTGTAGTTGAGTTGCAGTTCAAAACCGTCAATCGAATAATTGTTCAACGTTTCCTCAATGAGTGCAAACCGTTCTTCCCGCACCTCCTCGTGTTTGAAGTCGAGACAAGCCAACCCGGGAAACTCTGGGTCTAGGTCTCCGCCTGCGCCAATCTCTAGGTGTTTGTTATCAAAACGGAAATCGGAGCAACGGACATCAGTACCACGCTCGCCGCCCCCCTGCTGCACCAAAAGGGTCGGATAGACCAGCATCCCCTTCGCATGAGCGCGGTCACAGATAATGCGTAGCGGGTCGTGTCCCTGTTGGATTAGGTCTCTCGCATTCTGATGCGCCCGGCGGAAGATGAGGTGAGGCCACTTTTCGACATTATGCCCCCACAGTTCACCGACTTTCGTATCGTGTAAAACAGTCCGTCCGTCGCCGAGGCAGAACATAATCGCCTCTACAGGTGTGCCGACCAATTCATCAACACCCGCCTCGAACTCCTCTTTCTGCATGGGCGGTTCATACATATAAATCAGCGGATGTCGTCCATCGTGGTAGAACATGATGCGTGGTTTGGACATGGCGGTTTTCTCCTCATCTAAGTGGTTCACTCGCTAAGTTCGTATGATATTGTAGGGGTAGGTCTTGTACCTGCCCTTCCCTAGATAGGGTTAGGTCTTGTCCCCACCCTTCCCAAGATTGTAGGGTTAGGTCTTGTACCTCCCCGCCCAAGATTGTAGGGTTAGGTCTTGTACCTGCCCTTCCCAAGATTGTAGGGTTAGGTCTTGTATCTACCCTTCCCAAGATTGTAGGGTTAGGTCTTGTACCTGCCCTTCCCAAGATTGTAGGGTTAGGTCTTGTATCTACCCTTCCCAAGATTGTAGGGTTAGGTCTTGTCCCCACCCTTCCCAAGATTGTAGGGTTAGGTCTTGTACCTGCCCTTCCCAAGATTGTAGGGTTAGGTCTTGTCCCCACCCTTCCCAAGATTGTAGGGTTAGGTCTTGTACCTGCCCTTCCCAAGATTGTAGGGTTAGGTCTTGTCCCCACCCTTCCCAAGATTGTAGGGTTAGGTCTTGTCCCCACCCTTCCCAAGATTGTAGGGTTAGGTCTTGTCCCCACCCTTCCCAAGATTGTAGGGTTAGGTCTTGTCCCCACCCTTCCCAAGATTGTAGGGTTAGGTCTTGTACCTACCCTTCCCAAGATTGTAGGGTTAGGTCTTGTCCCCACCCTTCCCAAGATTGTAGGGTTAGGTCTTGTATCTACCCTTCCCAAGATTGTAGGGTTAGGTCTTGTACCTGCCCTTCCCAAGATTGTAGGGTTAGGTCTTGTATCTACCCTTCCCAAGATTGTAGGGTTAGGTCTTGTACCTGCCCTTCCCAAGATTGTAGGGTTAGGTCTTGTATCTACCCTTCCCAAGATTGTAGGGTTAGGTCTTGTACCTGCCCTTCCCAAGATTGTAGGGTTAGGTCTTGTCCCCACCCTTCCCAAGATTGTAGGGTTAGGTCTTGTACCTGCCCTTCCCAAGATTGTAGGGTTAGGTCTTGTATCTACCCTTCCCAAGATTGTAGGGTTAGGTCTTGTATCTACCCTTCCCAAGATTGTAGGGTTAGGTCTTGTACCTGCCCTTCCCAAGATTGTAGGGTTAGGTCTTGTACCTACCCTTCCCAAGATTGTAGGGTTAGGTCTTGTACCTACCCTTCCCTACTCGGTTTCTGCGGTTTCTATCTAACGGAACCAGTCGTAGTGTAGGCCCAGAGAGCGGTCTGCCAACGGCAGGTCAACACGCGTACTGCCTTGAGCAGAAGATTGCTTTAGCGCAACCTCCACCTCCAACGCTACCGTAACCCGACGGCCCGAGTTCTTGGGTTCGTCCAATTTACCCTCGAGGCACTTCATCACATCATCCAAAGAATACATACCGCCGTAAGGGGTCAAGAACTGCGGTTTGGGCCACGGCATTTCTACCTGTCTGTTGCCATCCGGTATGTCAAGGTCTTGCCAGAACCGCCACGCCCGGTTGAAGTCAAAAGTGATTTCGCCTGCTGAGCCGGTTAAACGTACGCCCGGCGCACCGCTACGGAAATGAACAACCAGACCGTCAGTCGTAACCATTAGCCCCTGACCGCTAAACTCATTGCTCCCGGACTCACGACGTGGCGCGTCGCCTGTGCCGACAACCCAAGCGGGTGGACTGTTGAGAAAATATGACCAATTCTGATGCTGTGCGCCGGGACCGCTCGCTTCAATTGACACCAGTGTACCGATTGCCCCACTTTCCACCAACTCCTTGGCGCGAGCGAAGGAGGGATGGGTTGTGGTGATTGCACCGCAGGATAGCGGAACGCCTGCATCAGCGCAGGTTTGTACCATTGCATCCGCTTCTGCCAACGTGTGTACCATCGGTTTCTCCGTAACGATGCCCTTCGCACCACATTCTACCGCTAGGCAGGTCAGTGCCGCACGATATTTGGTATTGGTGCAGACTGCGACAATGTCTGGTCGCTCTTTGCGAAGCATCGCCTCAGCATCGGTGTAGAGTCCCTCCGTGATGCCGTAACGTTCAGAGAACGCACCCAGACGTTTTTTATCCCGGTCAACCCCAGCCACCAACTCCACATCAGGGCGATTCCATATCGCCTCTGCATACGATGTTGGATTGCCCTCGTCCCCGGGATGGTTATGGTGGTAAAACTTGCGATGAATGTCCAACGAGGGCGTGGGACGGTCTATATCCTCAATCCCGAAGCGGTCAGGGATGCGTCCTGCGAGGTCATAGAGCATACCCATCCACCCAAGCCCGATTACTGCTCCACGATATGGTGCCATAGTATACCTCCTAGGGAAGACTGGAAGGGATCTGATTGGAAGGTTGGAAGAAGAGGGGAAGAAACTGCCCCTGTCTTCACCCTTCCACTCTTCCATTCTTTAATCTTTGAAATCTTGACTACTAAACCCGTAATTCGCCATCCGATTTTGAATCTGGCGACGGGTGAATCCCAAAAGTTCGGCGGCTTTGGTTTGATTGCCGCGCGCCTGCTTTAAGGCGACTCGAATGTACTCTTTGACAATCTCTTCAATCGCGACCCCTTCCTCCGGAATCTCAACGTGGAAATCTGTCGGTGCCAGTGAACTGTCTGAAATCTCGGCGGGGAGGTCTTCTAGGTCAATCAAATCGCCTTCCGTCAGCACGAAGGAGCGGAGCAGATACCCTTCAAGCTGACGCACATTGCCCGGCCAATCGTATCGTCGAAGACCTGACACCGCCCTGGGTGTCAACTGCTTGGGGCTTGCATCAGCGTATTCTTCACTAAATTTTTTCATGAAAAAATCGATCAGCAGTGGGATGTCATCTCGCCGCTCACGCAGTGGAGGCAGGTGAAGCGGGATTATGTTCAATCGAAAAAAGAGGTCTTCCCGGAATGTACCTGCGGCGACCTCCGCTTTCAGATTTTTGTTGGTTATGGCAATCACGCACACATTGACCTTAATTCGGTCTGTGCCACCGACCCGCATGATTTCGCGCTCCTGTAGGACCCGTAGGAGTTTACTCTGCATCTGTAGCGAGATGTCACCGATTTCATCGAGGAGCACTGTGCCGTCGTTTGCCGCTTCAAATATCCCTTTCTTCTGCCGGTCCGCACTCGTGAATGCTCCCTTTTCATGCCCGAACAGTTCACTCTCAATCAAGCTCTCTGCTACGGCACTGCAATTGACTGGCATAAACGGTGCATTCTGACGCTTCCCCATTTCGTGAATTGCCAGCGCTACCAGTTCTTTGCCAGTGCCAGTTTCGCCAGTTATCAGCACCTGATTCACGCCGCGATGAATCACCTGAGCCATCATCTTGAAGAGGGTCTGCATCCGTTCGCTGTTGCCGATAATTCGATCGAAATCCATTTTCGGTACAGGCGTTGCGTCACTCGCTTCGTTAAATGCAAAGCCACTCCGTATATCGAGGGCGCGGATAATCTCTGTCTTCAGAACACCTATATCGATCGGTTTTTCGAGGTAGTAGAACGCGCCTTCATGCGCCACAAGGTCAACCGCATCATTTACGTCAACGAAGGCGGTGATAATTAAAACGGGCAGGTCCGGATCTCTCTGCTTAATCTCGCGCAACAGGTTACGTCCCGCCATTACGTTTTTCATCCGCATGTCACTGATAACCAGATCGAATAGTTTGTTCTCAATCTTCTCAAGGGCTGTGACCTCCGAATCAGCCGTTTCGACGACATACCCCTCTTTCCTCAATATCCGTTGTAAAATTGTGCGTTGCTCCTGTTCATCGTCAACAACCAGTATTGATGGCATATTGATTCCTCCATTCTTAACCTTTAATCCTGATTGAATCCTGTTCGTCGATTGGGAGGTGAATTTCAAACATCGTTCCCATTCCAATCTTACTCTGAAGCACAATCTCGCCGCCATGTGCTGTAATAACTTGGTGGCAAATCGCAAGCCCGAGTCCCATGCCTCCCTGTTCTCCCCTTGTTGTGAAATAGGCATCGAAGATCTGTTCCTGAATCCCCTCTGGAATCCCGAGGCCTGTGTCACGAATCTGTATCAGAGCAGTTCGCCCATTCCCGTCTTTCTCCGACTTTGTTGTGATACCCCCGTCTTCCTCCAACTCTGTTGTTGTGATATAGATGCTACCGCCCTTGGGCATCGCCTGAATGCTGTTCTGCACAAGGTTAAAAAACACCTGCCGAATCAGGTCGGCATCCACGAAAAGGGGGGGTAGATTGACCTCATATTTTGTGATGACGTTGACCTTAGCGTTTTCGAGCACCAACGTAAATTCTGATAACACCTTGTCGGACAGTTCGTTGAGATCGGTACGTTTTCGATTCAGTGCCTTAGGACGGTTCAAGGTTAAAAACTGCTCCGAGATTCGCTTCAACTTTTCGATTTCGTCATCAATGATATCCAAAAATTCTTTGGCTTCCTCTAGGTCTTGAATTTCTACGCGCTTCGGTTCGGAAAAAAGCCCCTTCAAATATTGCGCCGCCATCCCAATCGAATTGAGTGGATTGCGAATCTCATGCGCGACCCCTGCCGCAAGCTGTCCCAACGCCCCAATCCGTTTTGAATGAGATTGCTGGAGTTGGCTTAACATTCGGGCGAGGCTAGAGGTGACACGCCCAATTTCGCCCGATGAATAGGAGCGCGGTAGAGATTCGAGGTCGTCCGCTTCGGCGTGTTTGATAATCTCCATCATCCGCTCAAGGGGCATCATAATCAGGCGGGTTGTGGTGATATCAATCACAATCAGGAGTAGCACACTGACGACGATGGCGAGTATCAGGTGCATGAGGCGAAATTCGTTGATGTGCCGCGCAATGTTCGGTGCGTCAAAAAAAATCTGGATAAATCCGGTAATTGGGGGTCTGCTGGTGAAATCGTTGAACGTAATTTCGTAAGGGACCGTCATTTCCGTTGCATAACCGTTCCCAAACGGAACCCAATTGAAAACCTGGACACCATCCGCTCTGATTTTATCGAGCTTATCTCTGGTAAAGTTAATGTGATAGTCGGTTTTCGGGAGGTAAACGTTGAGTTTATCTCCGACCCATCTGACCGTGTAGGTGCGCTGATTATCGTTAATCAGTAGGACGTTCTCCTTAATCAGCAGGACGTTATCCTGCCGCTCAACTGTCGGATTAAGGTATGATATAATTTTCGCTTGAGCAGAGAGGGGTCTTCCACTGTTCTTAAACCCGTGTCGCAAAAGCGCGCTGAGGTCACGGTTGTGCGCTGAGATGTCTTGGGGCGTTGCATTGATGCTAAACAATTTGGGGACAAGACTCGCCCGAATCTGCGTATCGAGTTGCTGTGTGACATGAATCGCTAGAACAGGTGCCATTGTAGCGTCCAACTCTTTGAGCTGGAGCAGAGCGTTTTCGATTCTTCGCTGATCAAATTCACCTTCACCTCCGATTTCGTCACGGACCTGTTTGCGAATTTTGTCGGCAATCTCCTTAAACGCCGCGCCGTCCCCCACATCCCGGATGTGCGACTCTTTGAGGTCATTTCGCGCTTTGATATCGTCAAGCACGAAAAAGGCGACCAAAATCACGAGGACGGAGAGGTTGATAATCAACGAATATTTCCATTGCAAACGCATCTTAGCTCATCACCCTTCGTAGCGCATCTTTCCAGCCCTTCAGTTTTTCGTCACGCTGTTTTGCGTCCATTGATGGCGAAAAAATCTTCTCAATTTTTTGATGTGATTTGAGTTCATCAACGCTTTGCCAAACACCCACAGCGAGCCCCGCAAGATACCCAGCACCGAGCCCCGTTGTTTCGATTTGGGTCGGACGTTGGACATCAATACCGAGTATATCCGCCTGAAACTGCATCAGGAAATCGTTGGCAGCCGCGCCGCCATCAACGCGCAAAATATCCAGTTCGATTTCCGCGTCCCTCGGATAGTCACTGCCCATCGCCGCAACGACATCAGCGACCTGCAACCCGATTGATTCCAGCGTCGCCCGGACAATGTGTGCTCGCGTGGTGCCCCGCGTTAAACCGCTAATTGCCCCTTTCGCATCAGCATCCCAATACGGCGCACCGAGTCCTGTAAAGGCGGGAACAACGAACACACCATCCGAATCCGCAACGCTAATCGCAATCGCTTCCGATTCCGATGCCGAATTGATTAGCTGTAGCCCATCTCTGAGCCACTGCACCGCTGCGCCCGCGATGAAGACACTTCCTTCAAGCGCGTAAACCGGTGTTTCATCCACTCCACACGCTAGGGTCGTCAACAGCCCCGACTGTGAATGGATGCGTTGTGCGCCCGTGTTGAGCATCAAAAAGCAACCCGTGCCGTAAGTATTTTTCGCCATGCCCGGTTGCGTACAAAGTTGCCCAAACAGTGCCGCCTGCTGGTCGCCAGCGATTCCGGCAATTGGAATATCATTAGGAATAGGTTCCAGATTTTGCGTCACGCCCAAAACGCCTGATGACGGCATCACCGCTGGCAAAATCGAGCGAGGGATCCGGAAAATTTCCAATAGCTCATCATCCCACGTCAGCGTGTCGATGTTGTACAACATCGTGCGGGAAGCGTTTGTGAAGTCGGTCGCATGAACGACACCGCCCGTTAGATGCCACAGTAGCCATGTATCAATCGTTCCGAAAGCGAGTTCACCGCGTTCTGCCTGCTCGCGTGCGGTTGTCTTCAACTGCCCACTGAGGACGTGGTCGAGAATCCACGCAATCTTTGTCGCCGAAAAGTAAGGGTCGAGCACCAGCCCTGTTTTATCGCGTATCGTTTCTTCGAGCCCACGCGCTTTCAGTGTTGCACAAATATCCGCAGTGCGACGGCACTGCCATACAATGGCACGATAAATCGGTCTCCCCGTATCCCGCTCCCAAACCACCGTCGTCTCTCGCTGATTCGCCACCCCAATCGCCGCAATCTCATCGGCAACCCCTGTGCGCTGTAGGAGCTCCACGATGACTTGATGGGTTACATCCCACAGTTCAACAGGGTCATGCTCAACCCAACCGGGACGAGGATAGTGCTGTGTGAATTCCCGATACCCTTGTCCAACAATCTCACCGTGGGGGTCAATCAGTAGTACCGTTGAACCGGTCGTGCCTTGGTCAATTGAAAGAATATATCGACGCTCTGCCATATCGCACTCTCCAAGAATCTTGTGACACTATATCACACGCGCTAAAACCCGTCAATAGAAAATTCCGTCCACCCCGCTCGGCTTTGATTGCCAAATCCAAGCCATTTTATTTATATTTTCTTGTCTTTTTTGGGTCTTTGCATCTTTGCGTTAAATTTAATCCTTTTTGCGTTCTATTTATCGGTTTTTTGTGTTATAATTCTAACCATGAACCTCAAATT
Source organism: Candidatus Poribacteria bacterium (assembly GCA_965198165.1). Taxonomy (GTDB): domain Bacteria; phylum Poribacteria; class WGA-4E; order WGA-4E; family PCPOR2b; genus CBDAOT01. The sequence continues at coordinate 5,119,363 of OZ240244.1, forward strand.
AAACCTGCGCACACAAGTCCAGCTATTCAAAGGAAGCGACCAATGGGAAGCCGCCGTTGTACAAAAAGCGTTCCGTGCACCTGAAACCGCCCTGCTCATCTGCGACATGTGGGACAAACACTGGTGCAAAACCTCAACCCAACGCTTTGATACAATTGCCAAACGGATGGTATCAGTCGTGAACGCCGCCCGCGATAAAGGCGTACAAATCATCCACTCCCCGTCAGATTGTATGGATTTTTATGAGGCGACCTCGCAACGCGAACGGATACAGAAACTGCCACACGTTGAACCGCCCCTGCCGTTACCGATTGACGAACCGCCCCTGCCAATTGATGCCTCCGATGAGGGATGTGAGGACACACCACCCTGCAAACCATACAAGGCGTGGACCCGACAACACCCCGCAATTCCGATCGCCGAGAACGATGTGATTTCCGATAATGGTGCTGAAATTTATAACCTGTTCCACGCTTGCGGCATTCAGCACCTGATTATCATGGGAGTTGCCGTGAATATGTGCATACTCGGACGCTCATTCGGCATCCGCCAGATGACCCGCTGGGAAGTTGAGTGCATCCTCGTCCGCGACCTGACAGATGCGATGTACAATCCCAAGATGCCCCCCTTCGTGAGCCATCACGAAGGCACCGAGTTGGTCGTCCAGCACATTGAGCAGTATTGGTGCCCCTCCATCTTGAGCGAAAACCTCACCACCTAAACTGCTTGCGCCAGCGTATCCAAATAATGCCGAGCCCGGTCAATCTCCCCAGTAACATCCTCTATCGAATCCATAATCGGAATGCCCCGCGGAACAGGGTGCATAAAAATTTCCGTCCAACCCGAATAGTCGATTTTCTTCAAAGCCGCGAGAATCGGTGCGAAATCCAAAGTGCCCCGTCCCGGCATCTGTAGCAGTTCCTGTGCTTTCGGTAATTTCTCATGGCACCCCATGCCGTGTTGCCACGCATAGAAGAGTGCCAAACCCGCACCCAGGTCTTCGATCAGTTGCGACACCAACTGGGCATCATTCGGCAGATGGTAAGGCGCGAGCGCGATGCCCAAGTACGGCGAGCGAGTGTACTCGACCAACCACTTCATAGAATCCGGTGTTTCGATTAGTGCACTACCATGATTCTCAATACCGATGGTGATGCCGTATTGCTCAGCGACAGCGATATGAGGCTTGAGGGCTTCTGCAAACTCAGCGACCGCCTCACGTAGTGCGTCGCCCGCTAAATCCTTAGGCCCCTTGCTACCGCACACAATCAGAGATGCCCCAAAATCGTGGGCAAATCGTATCTCCTCCTCCAGACCAAAGGGCCCCAAATCAAAGCGCGTCGATATTCCCAACCTGACCCCGTGCGTTTGAAGCAGTTCGGCAAAAGCCTCATGTCCCATAGCTTCCACCTGCTCCCTCTGATTCCCGTGAACCTGCGGCCAGATATCGATGTGCTCACTCCCGCTCTTCTTCACCTCAGGCACAATCTCACTCAAAGGCATGGTCCCATACATACACGAAGCAAGGACATAATTTAACTTAAACGGTGCTTGATTCATCTTTATCCCCCTTATATTAATATGGTTATACCAATTCCGATAATAAATCACTCGTTAATGGAAGTCCGATTTGCGTCAACTCACTTTCAAAGCATAAGCAAAAACGCATCAGACCCCCGTAGCCGGGGCATCTTGCCCCATCGGATAACGATATGCGTCAACTCACTTTCAAAGCATAAGCAAAAACGCATCAGACCCTCGTAGCCGGGGCATCTTGCCCCATCGGATAACGATATGCGTCAACTCATGTTGCCACTTTCAAAGAAAGTCATAAGCAAAAACGCATCAGCCCCCCGTAGCCGGGGCATCTTGCCCCATCGGATAACGATATGCGTCAACTCATGTTGCCACTTTCAAAGAAAGCGTCATCAACCGCACCCCCGTAGCCGGGATTACAGGCGTTTGATATTTCATCAAAACCGCTAACGCGATATAAATTTTCAGAAATGGTATTAGTAGTAGCGGTTAGCAGTAGTGCAATTAAATTGCGCGTTTTTCTGTTCTTCCTTGCGTCTTTGCATCTTTGCGCCTTTGCGTTAAATTTAACATTTATCAATCCGACAGCTCCACAGCCTTTCCACTCCTACCCGACTCATAAGCCGCCAAGACGATAGCCAACACATGCCGCCCATCAGCCGCAGATACCGGAACCGCCCCATCATTTTCTATCGCATCAACGAAATGCCGCACCACCAGAGGAAAGCCCAGCTCATCTCGCCCCTCAGCCTCCACCGGCGGATGAGTCCACTCTCCCGTCTCCCTGCGCCACACCGCCACCGGTGTATCACCCCCGCCAAAACGGAGTTGCCCCTCGGTGCCCATAATCTCATTCACACTGACCGCCCCCGCGAGAGCCGACCAGCCCACCTGTATAGACGTAGTAGCTCCATTGGCGTGCTCAATCAAAAGCAGTGCGGTATCCTCCACCTCGATATCCTGCACATGCCGCCCGATCTGTGCATAAACCCGTACCGCTGGCGAGCCGACATAATCCACAGCCGTATACACTTGATGATAGCCGTTGTCGATCAGAGGCCCACCGCCCCCTGCAATGGCATGGGTACGCCACTGCTGAGCGACCCCACGGCCCACCACATGTGAACCGCCAAAGCCCTCGGAGCGCACGAGAAACACACTGCCGATTGCACCGCCCCGAATCTGTTCCATTGCCGCCCGATGCGCCGCTGAAAAGAGCTGGTTATGCCCTACTGTCAGCTTGCGACCAGTTTTTTCCGACGCAGCAGACATCCTATCCACAGCTTCGAGACTGGTGGCTATCGGTTTTTCGAGGAACGCATGGGCACCTGCCTCCATCGCTGCAATCGCCTGCGGTTCATGCAAATCGTGGGGCGTACAGATATGGACAAGGCCTAACTCCTCCTGAGCCAGCATCTGCTCCCAATCCGTATAAAGATGTTCAGACCCAACGCCCAGCTTCCCGCCCATCAGCGCAAGACGCTCCTCTGCCAGATCTGCCAACGCCACAATCGTCAGACGGTCGCTGAGACTTGCCAGCACAGGCCCATGCCTCCGCTCGGTGATTCCACCACAACCGATGATTCCTGCTCTCACTGAATCCTCCTTATATCCTCATGTGCTCTAACGTTCCCAAAAACTCAAAAGGGCACCTACATTGAGGTGCCCTAATGATTTGTTTCGTTTGCAACGACGTAAATCCTAGCGACTTAAAATCCGCGTTTAAGGTTCCCCCAACTGGTCGCTAACTTGCCTTGTGGCTTCACAGCGGTTGCGGGGTCGGTATCGTTGGCATTAAATCCCGCCTCCGTCGTCGCGAACAGTTTGTCGATATACGTGCCATCCTCGCGATGTATCACATGGAGCGTGTGCTGACCCACCGTAAAGTTGATACCCATCGGGGCATCATACGAGCCCCCATCTGGAAATGGCCCAGTGCGACTACTTACCCGAAACCATATCCACTGCTTCTTTTCTTCGGCGGTAATGCCATCGCCAAGTGGGAAGTTTATTGACTCACCGGCTGCCTCATTGAAGTCCCAGATATTAGTCGCGTCATTGTCGGCTGCAACAGCGTCTGCATCAGCAATATCAAATGCCCAGTAGAAGGAGTTATCTGCGCCCGTCGGTGCAATTACCCGACCCCAGAAATACCAATCTCCTTCCACTCGGATAGGAAACTCGTACTTTAGCCAAGCACCGGAGTCATTTGCAGCACCGTTTGGCGCACCGAGAAACGTGTCGTTGGAAGCCTCAGTGATTTCAAATTCCACTCCATCACTGTCTGTGGCCTTAAACACAGGGTTCAGGCTCTTAATGGCATCTCCATTCATGGAGGCGTACTGCTCTGCTTCCCAACTCATGAAGCTTTGTCCAACCGCTTGGTGAGCGACCACGCTCAACAGGACAAAGCCAACAAGCGAGAAGAAGGTTATCGTTTTCATAAATTATCTCCTTTAAAAATTGTTTATAGAGGCAGTCTCTGACTGCCATCGTTGGTCAGGAACCATCGCCATAAAAGCAATGGCCACTGAGATTAAAAACATTATAGCACAAAACACGAAAAAACACAAAGACTAAAGCGAGCCAAGACCTTTACGAACTGTTAAAAAGAACGAAAAGGCGTAAAAAAAAGGAAAGGGAAGATTGAAAGAAAACAGGGCGTTATTTCCTTCTCCTTCCATTCTTCCCTCTTCCCCCCTTCCAATCTTCCATTCTTCCAATCTTCCCTCTTCCATCCCCTTCTATTCCACTATCGCCGATAGTGTGGCGGTTCCATGACCGCACGTTGCTCCTCGGTCATGTCCATGATGTAGTCTGGAAACGAATTTTGATGTGCCCCGCCACTGAACGCTTGATAGCCCGGGCTAAACTTGTAAAGCAGAGCCCGCCGCTGATGTTGCGCCTTCCACGGTAACGTGCCGTGAGTCAGGGCTTCAGTGAAAATAACAGCGTCCCCAGCCTTGGCATTGACCTCCACCACATACCGCTCATACTGCTCACACAGCTTCATACTCCGCGGACACGGGAGGTTCGCTTTGTGGCTACCCGGTATCACGGCAATCCCGCCATCGCCCGGACCTTCGTCTGCCAGCATAAATTCCACAACTGTCAAGCCAGTATAAATGCGCCCATCCTTGAAAAAATAAGCCAAAGAGAAGTTTGGGGTTTCTCCGCCGCCATGGTGCAATGTCCCTCCTTCACACCCCTCATTCATGGCAATCAACCCCGGACCATGGTCAAGCCGATAGCCCGCTCCCAAAATCCCATTGAAGAAAGGCACAACACTCGAATGCACCAGCAACTCTCGGAACGGGTCACACCACGGATGCTCCCACGACAGCATCCCCCCCAAATCCTTCCGAGTTGATGTCCCTTCAAGTGCCTTTGACCCACCCGACAACGTTCTCTGGTCAGTCATTTGGTCAATATGATGGTCAATCGCCGCGTTACAACGGGCGACTTCTTCAGGCGTAAGCGCGTCCTCAATAACGATATAGCCCATTAAGTCGAACAGATATTTTTCGTCGTTAGTCATCGAATCGCTCCTTTCGCTAAGAAAACGATCTGCCAATATGTAAACTTACGTTATTATAACCTAAGTTGTTACCTATTATCATTCACAAAAAGAAGGAATTTGTCCTTGACAAGTCGGGAAAACGCTTTTAAAATTACGGTAAGCGTTTGAAAATTGTGAGAACCAGTTCCTGGATATAGATGCGTTTGTGCTCAAGGAGATAGATATGAAAATTATACCAATTCCGATAATAAATCACTCGTTAATGGAAGTCCGATTTGCGTCAACTCATGTTGCCACTTTCAAAGAAAGTCATAAGCAAAAACGCATCAGCCCCCCGTAGCCAGGGCATCTTGCCCCATCGGATAACGATATGCGTCAACTCATGTTGCCACTTTCAAAGAAAGCGTCATCAACCGCACCCCCGTAGCCGGGATTACAGGCGTTTGATATTTCATCAAAACCGCTAACGCGATATAAATTTTCAGAAATGGTATTACAAAGTTCGTGACAGTGATTTTTACCCTCTTACGCAACATACATTGGCTCGTGGTGAGAACCTCTATTTCCTATCTTCTTTGCGTCTTTGCGTTAAATTTAAGCGTCTTTGCGTTCTATTTTCTTAAATTGTAACCCAAGTTGCGTTTATTTTGCTGTAACTTTCTCTCGATTTTTGCACATCAATATCACAAATTGTGCTATACTATCAATTATAAATTGCAAAAGACAGGAGCCAAACTATATCATGCAAACCAATAACAGTCGCTGTGTTGTCTTCGTCTCGCTGACTGGAGACCAACAGATCAGATGCTACGATCTTGACCTCAATTCGGGCGCACTACAGCTTCGGTCAACCAGTAACGCTCACGGCCCCTCAGGTGCCCTCTGTCTGCACCCGACCGGGCAGGTGATGCTTGTCGCGCATGTGGAGGCCACAACGTTAGCCAGTTTTCGTCTCGACACAAGCACGGGCGAACTAACACTGATCAATCAAGTGGACACAGGCATTGGCATTCCCGCCCATCTCATCACGGACAGCGTAGGTCGTTTCCTGCTCACCGCTTACTACGGCGGGGGTGGTGTGACCGTGCATCGGTTGGGCGATGACGGGGCTATCGGGGAACTGATGCAGTATATAGATACCGGTGAAAAGGCACACGCTATCCTCACAGCCGCTGCGGATAGCTACGTCTTTGTACCCCACGTCTGCCCAACCAACAAGACCAGCCAATTTCATTTCGACACCGAGTCAGGCTTACTCACACCCAACGACCCTGCCGAACTTGCGCCGCCCGACGATGAAACAGGCCCGCGCCATATCTGTTTTCTGCCTGGGGAGGATGTCGCCTATATCGTCAACGAACAAGGCAACACCGTGACCGCGCACCACTTTGCCCCCGAGAACGGTACGCTTGAGATTTTTCAGAATATCTCAACCCTGCCATCGGACTATACGGAGGGCGGGGCCACGGCGCATGTGGAGGTGCATCCCAACGGAAAGTGGGTTTATGCGTCCAATCGGGGGCATGATAGCATTGTTGGGTACAATATTGATGCTGACGGAACACTCAGTCCGTTTGGGCATGTCGCAGTTCCAGCGAGTCCGCGCTCGTTCAATATTGACCCGACAGGTGCCTATCTGTACTGCGCTGGTGAGTCTGCCGACGTAATGACTGCCTATCGCGTGGATACGGCAACCGGCGAGTTGTGTCCATTCGCCGATTATGCAGTTGGGAAGCAACCGTTTTGGGTTATGGTCACGCCATTGGGTTAAAATCGCTCGCCATGCGAGATTGAAGAATCCAAACTGTGTCCCGGCTTGCTCCTGCTGGATTGCCAAATCCAGCAGATCCTTAGATAAGCTTTAATGGTGAAAATTGCTTATGCAATTCTATCGGGAGATTCAAATGTCGAATACCTATTGGTCGGATGCCAAACGCGCACGGGTCAATGTAGCAGCGCGAAAACGGCGCATCATCTTCAACGATGACACACACGAATTGGCGTTAGAGGACGCGAACACACCGGAAGGCTTTCTCGCCCATAGGATTGCGCCACTTGCCGAGACGGATGTCGGGGCCATCTCCTGGTCCGTGCTGTGCGGGCAGTTTGACGCTCCCGCCTACGACAGCAAAGTGCAACCGCTCTACGGCGATGCCCAAGGCGCGCCCGTCAAATACTGGCATAGGGTCACAGAAAACGTCAAGACGTTGGCGCGGGAGCATCGCTGCCCGTTGCATCTGGTCTGTGACTTCGCACACGCACACGATATGGAGGCATTCGCGTCGGTGCGAATGAACGATGTACACGACAGTTTCATGGATGCCAACGCCCTGACGGTCTGGAAGCGCACACATCCCCAGTTCATGGTTGACACTCACGAGACCCTCCCGGAGTTTGAGTTGTATATGACCGCCCAAGACTTCTCGCACAGAGCAGTACGCCAACGGAAGCTAGAAATTATCGAAGAAATTGGTGCGCGTTATGAGGTTGACGGGTTCGAGTTAGACTACATCCGCCATCCTGTGCTGTTCAGTCGGCGTATGCGCGGCGAACCGTGTACGCAAAATGAGATAGCCATCATCACCACAATGATGCACCAGATTCGCGGTCTGACCGATGCAGCGGCCGAACGTCGTGGCCGTCCGATGCTCATTGTCGCACGAGTGCCAGATACCTTTGCCACATGCCTTGACAACGGCATGGATGTCATCACATGGCTTGAAGAAGACCTCGTCGACATCCTCATCATCGGCGGCGGATACGCATCGTGGGCCCTCCCGATTGAGGCGTGGGTTGAAGCCGCACGACCACACGGTGTGCCTGTTTATCCGTGTGTGAACCAAGGCAAAGAATCCCTTCCGATGGTGCGTGGAATGGCATCAAACTGGTATCGTGCCGGTGCTGATGGCTTGTATTTCTGGAACCTTGGCACCCCATTTGAGTTCATGACCGGCCATGAGCTAATCGAAGCCCGCCGCCGCTGCTACGCTTGTCTCTACGAAGTGGGGCGCGTGGATATGCTTGCTGATAAGACCAAAGTGTTCAGCATCGACAGTGCCACAGGGGGCATTCTGCCATATTACGCGCATCTATCCGCGCCGCGCCTGCTCCCTCTGGAATCAAAGCGCGGTGTGCTCCGCACCGGCGTAATCGGCCGCCTACCCATAGTGGTCGGCGACGACATCGCATCGAATCCCCCCACGCGGGCGACTTTGACCGTTGTGTTTGACGACCCCGCTTGGAAGGAGGCGTTGCTGATTCGGTTAAACGGTGAGCCACTCACCGACGGTCAATTCGTACTCAGCCAAACCGGTTGCGAACTTGAGTACAACCTGAGTGCCCTGCCGAAGACGGGGCTTAACCTTGTGGAAATAGGGGCACGTAACGACATTGCCCTGCCCGACACCATCGTGACCATCGTTTCGATGTGGCTGACGGTAGAATACCTATGACCTTACTGTAGGAGAGGCATCCCTGCCCCGACTAGTATTATTTTTGCCGGCTCTATGGTGATGACTGTTTCGATGTGGTTGACGGTAGAATGCCTATGACCTTACTGTAGGAGGGGCATCCCTGCCCCGACTAGTATTATTTTTGATGGCTCTATGGTAATCACTGTTTCGATATGGCTGACGGTAGAATACCTATGACCTTACTGTAGGAGGGGCATCCCTGCCCCGACTAGTATTATTTTTGCCGGCTCTATGGTGATGACTGTTTCGATGTGGTTGACGGTAGAATGCCTATGACCTTACTGTAGGAGGGGCATCCCTGCCCCGACTAGTATTATTTTTGCCGGCTCTATGGTGATGACTGTTTCGATGTGGCTGACGGTAGAATACCTATGACCTTACTGTAGGAGGGGCATCCCTGCCCCGACTTTTATTATTTTTGCCGGCTCTATGGTGATGACTGTTTCGATATGGCTGACGGTAGAATACTTATGACCTTACTGTAGGAGAGGCATCCCTGCCCCGACTAGTATTATTTTTGCCGGCTCTATGGTGATGACTGTTTCGATATGGCTGACGGTAGAATACTTATGACTCTACTGTAGGAGGGGCATCCCTGCCCCGACTAGTATTATTTTTGCCGGCTCTATGGTGATGACTGTTTCGATGTGGTTGACGGTAGAATACCTATGACTCTACTGTAGGAGGGGCATCCCTGCCCCGACTAGTATTATTTTTGATGGCTCTATGGTGATGACTGTTTCGATATGGCTGACGGTAGAATACCTATGACTCTACTGTAGGAGGGGCATCCCTGCCCCGACTAGTATTATTTTTGCCGGCTCTATGGTGATAACTGTTTCGATATGGCTGACGGTAGAATACCTATGACCTTACTGTAGGAGGGGCATCCCTGCCCCGACTAGTATTATTTTTGCCGGCTCTATGGTGATAACTGTTTCGGTGTGGTTGACGGTAGAATACCTATGACCTTACTGTAGGAGGGGCCTCCCTGCCCCGACTAGTATTATTTTTGCCGGCTCTATGGTGATGACTGTTTCGATGTGGTTGACGGTAGAATACCTATGACCTTACTGTAGGAGAGGCATCCCTGCCCCGACTAGTATTATTTTTGCCGGCTCTATGGTGATGACTGTTTCGATATGGCTGACGGTAGAATACCTATGACTCTACTGTAGGAGGGGCATCCCTGCCCCGACTTTTATTATTTTTGCCGGCTCTATGGTGATGACTGTTTCGATATGGCTGACGGTAGAATACCTATGACTCTACTGTAGGAGGGGCATCCCTGCCCCGACTAGTATTATTTTTGCCGGCTGTATGGTGATGACTGTTTCGATATGGTTGACGGTAGAATACCTATGACCTTACTGTAGGAGGGGCCTCCCTGCCCCGACTAGTATTATTTTTGCCGGCTGTATGGTGATGACTGTTTCGATATGGCTGACGGTAGAATACCTATGACCTTACTGTAGGAGGGGCATCCCTGCCCCGACTAGTATTATTTTTGCCGGCTCTATGGTGATAACTGTTTCGATAGGGCTGACGGTAGAATACTTATGACCTTACTGTAGGAGGGGCATCCCTGCCCCGACTAGTATTATTTTTGCCGGCTGTATGGTGATAACTGTTTCGATATGGTTGACGGTAGAATACTTATGACCTTACAGTAGGAGGGGCATCCCTGCCCCGACTAGTATTATTTTTGATGGCTGTATGGTGATAACTGTTTCGGTGTGGTTGACGGTAGAATACCTATGACCTTACTGTAGGAGGGGCATCCCTGCCCCGACTAGTATTATTTTTGAAAAAAATCCGAACTTCTTTCGATTTCGTTTGCCTAACAACAATGAAGTCAAACTTTTCGGTTGAAAACCTGAATATTTTCTTGATGCTCGTTTCATTGCATCAGTTCAAACCCAAACATGAGGAGATTTAGAAATGACACGCAAATGGTTTTTCCTACTCACTATTCTGGCTATTGCTGCCATTACCGTTCTTGTTATCGGCCCAGTCACCGACGCTCAACGACCCGATCGGACTGAAAGACGCACACGACCCGAAGGAATGCGCGGGGGAATGCGCGGGGGCGGTATGGAGGCAACCTCATTCGTTGACAACTCATGGGTTGACCTCACATTTGGCGTCAAGGTTGATGATGAAGTGCTGATTAAATCCCGTAAAATTTACCAGAAACATCGAGACGCACTCTCAAAAGCCATCGAAGAAGCGCGGGCTAACAATGATTTTCAAGCGATGCGTAGCACAATGACGGGAGTTCGTGATAAATTGAACACGGATCTGAAAACGCTACTTACTGAAGAACAGTTTGCTGAACTTGACAAGCTGAGCCAGCAACGGATGCAACGCATGATGCGGAATCGTGGCGGTGGTAGACGCGGCGGTGGCGGCGGAGGCCGCCCTGGCGGTGGTAATCGCTAAGTTAAGACCAATTGAGAGACAGAGAGGTGGGGGCGAGCAATCAAACGGTTCCACCTCTCTCGTTCTCATATCTAAACGCTGAGAGAGCCGGGCAGACAGCCCGCGCTACGACTCCTGTTCCAAGGCACGAAAGGGGACGACCAATGAAGAAATGGATAATTATCGGAATTGTCGCGGTTATTGTTCTCGGAGTGGTGGGCTTTCTGCTCCGAGGTAAGTTTACCAAAAAGGAACCGGAGGACCCAACCGCAGGCATCCGGACAGCCACCGTTGAACGGGGCGATATCGACGTTACCATTGACGCAACTGGCACGATTCAACCGCTGAATATCGTTGAAGTCAGTTCCAAAGCGAGCGGGAGAATTCTTGAACTCACCGTTGACGCTGGCGACTACGTTGAAAAAGACGAGCTCATTGCGAGCATCGAAACCACCTATGTTGACATTGACCTTGAACAAGCCGAAGCCGACCTGCGCGCTGCGAGGGCACGATTTGAACAAGCGAAAATTAATATCACACTCGCCATACAGCAGTCTGCGGTTAGCATCCAACAAGCCGAAGAGAAACACGCCGAATCCCAAAAACAGCTTGAGCAGCTCAAAGAGCAGATTCGGATAGAAAAACTTGCCAATAAACGCCAGTTAGAAGATGCGGTAAACAGCTTTGACATAGCAAATTTGCGACATAACCTGCTCACTTCAGAAACGGTTCGCGATGAAGATCGGAAACGCGCCGAAGCGAGCGTGACTCAGGCAAAATCGTCTCATGAGCTCGCCGTAAAAGAATTTGAGCGGAAGAAAAATCTCTTTGCGAAAAAGTACATCTCCCAATCTGACCTGGATGACGCAAAGGCGAAATTGGATTCGGCAAAGGCGCAGTACGATTCCGCTCTCGAGCAGGAAAAGATAGTCAAACAGCCCGCTTCTGAGGCAGAATTGGCACTCTCTGAGGCCGAAATCAAGCGGGCGCAATTCGCTGTCGATGCGGCAAATGAGCAGATTGACAAAGAGAAATACCGCGATATGGAAATAGATATTCAAGGGCGACGGGTCACACAGGCAGAGGAATCCTTGAAGTTAGCGCGTGCCAACGCAGAGCAGATTACCATAAGGCGGAAAGACCTTGACTCCGCCGACGCGCAAGTGAAACGCAGCGAGAGCGGGTTACGGCTCGCCAAAGAGAGTCTGAGCGACACCGAAATCCGTGCCCCGATATCCGGTACCATCCTTGAAAAACAGGTCGAGGAAGGGCAGGTCATCTTCTCCAGTTTCGGCGGTGGGGGCGGCCGCGGCGGTTCGATCTCGTCCGAAGGTCAGGTACTCGTCACTATGGCAGACCTCTCCAAGGTCTACGTCTTAACCGAAGTCGATGAGACCGATATCGGCAAAGTCAAAGTGGGCCAACTTGTGACGATAACCGTCGAAGCCTATCCCGACCAACCGTATGAGGGTTCAGTACTACGCATCGCCCCACAGGGGCAAGTCGTTCAAAACATCACCACCTTTGAAGTCATCACCCAGCTCAGCAATACCCGTGACAGCGCGCGGGAGCGTTGGGGCGGTGGTGAAGGTCGCGGTTTTGGGCGTGGCCGTGGCGGATTTGGCGGTGAAGGCGGCTTTCGCGGTGGCCGTGGCGGTTTTGGTGATGGAGCGGGCGAGGGATTTCGCGGTAGGCGGGGGAGGTTTGGCGGTGGCGAAGGGGGCGACGAAGGCGCGCCGAGGACGCGTCGTCAACGGCCCGATTCGCCCGATACAGACACATCACCTGATACACAGACATCACCCGATACAAAGGTACCACCCGATACTGGTGATGCCGAAACACCCGAGACGGAATCAGAAGATACGGGAAGTGCAGGTACAGGCGATCCGTGGGATGCAATGCTTGACAATCTCTGGGATGAAGGGCAGACCGAAGAACCGAGGCCATCGCAACCTTCCGATGAGATAGAACGCCCATTTCTGAAGCCCGGAATGAATGCGACAGTTCAAATCTCCGCAGTCAACAAGCAAAACGTGTTAGTCCTCTCCAAAGAGGCCATCCTCTCATTTCGAGACCGAAAGATGGTCCGCGTCATCGGTGCAGACGGGCAACCGGGTCGTCCACAACCGATTAGCACTGGTGTCAGCAGTTTCGACAAAACTGAAATCATCTCCGGTCTTGAAGAAGGACAGGCCGTCAGCATTGGAGGCTTTGGGGGCCGCGGTGACTCATCCAACATGGAACGATTCCGACGGATGATGAATAACCCCGCCTCCACAATGCGACGGATGCAAGGCGGATTCGGCGGACGCGGCGGTAGCCGTGGCGGCGGACGCGGCACCCGTGGCGGACGCTAAATTCGTATGATATTGTAGGGATAGGTCTTGTACCTATCCTGTATCAAATATGTGTAGGTATAGTTCTTGTGCCTATCCAGTGCATCAAATATGTGTAGGGATAGGTCTTGTACCTATCCTATATCAAATATGTGTAGGGATAGTTCTTGTCCCTATCCTGTATCAAATATGTGTAGGTATAGTTCTTGTCCCTATCCTGTATCAAATATGTGTAGGGATAGGTCTTGTACCTATCCTGTATCAAATATGTGTAGGGATAGGTCTTGTACCTATCCTGTATCAAATATGTGTAGGTATAGTTCTTGTGCCTATCCAGTGCATCAAATATGTGTAGGGATAGGTCTTGTACCTATCCTATATCAAATATGTGTAGGTATAGTTCTTGTCCCTATCCTGTATCAAATATGTGTAGGGATAGGTCTTGTACCTATGCAGTGCATCAAATATGTGTAGGTATAGTTCTTGTGCCTATCCAGTGATCAAATATGTGTAGGTATAGGTCTTGTACCTATCCAGTGATCAAATATGTGTAGGGATAGGTCTTGTACCTAATCCTGTATCAAATATGTGTAGGTATAGTTCTTGTACCTATCCAGTGATCAAATATGTGTAGGGATAGTTCTTGTGCCTATCCTGACCCTCAAATATGTGTAGGTATAGTTCTTGTGCCTATCCTGACCCTCAAATATGTGTAGGTATAGTTCTTGTGCCTATCCTGACCCTCAAATATGTGTAGGTATAGTTCTTGTGCCTATCCAGTGCATCAAATATGTGTAGGGATAGGTCTTGTACCTATCCTGACCATCTTAGTGGGGAGAAAGCCAAATGGGAATACTTGAAAGTTTAGCAAACGCATTACGGGGCCTATTTGCAAACAAACTGAGGTCTTTACTCACAATGCTCGGTGTGATTATCGGTGTTGGGGCGATTATGACAACCACATCAATCGGCGAAGGGGCGAAAGCCGATATCACCGCGCGCATCAAGACACTTGGAGCGAACATCCTCGCTGTGCGTCCCGGGCAGGGGCGTTTTCGGGGGCGTAGCTCCGCAGAGAGTCGCCAAAGCCTCAAATATGAAGATGCGCTCATCCTCAGAGAACTGGCGAAGAATATTCTCTATGTTACTCCAGAAGTATCTTCGCGCACCCAAGTCAAATACCAAAATAAAAACCACAACACAACCATTGTTGGCACGACACCGGAATATCAGATTACCGCAAACTTCCCCGTTATCAAAGGCTCATTTTTTACCGAGCAAGACATTCACCATAAGCAGCGAGTCTGTACCCTTGGCAAGACCGTCGTTGATGAGTTGTTCGGCGAGCAGGTTGACCCCATCGGTAAGCAGATAAAAATTCAGGGATATAACTTCTATGTGCTCGGTGTGATGAAGGAGAAGGGGGCATCCGGTTGGCGAAATCCCGATGACCAAGTCTTTATCCCCATCTCCACGGCGATGAAACGGGTCTTTGGACGCGAGTATCTCTCAAGCATCAGCGCACAAGCTGTCAGCGGGGAAGTGATGGATCCCGCAAAAGCCGAAATCGAGACAATTTTACGGAAGACGCACGAACTCCCTGCGAACAAAGACCTCGACTTCAATGTGCGCAATCAAGCGGAGTTTTTAGAGACGCTCGAAGAATCCGGGCAGACCTTCACATTTATGATTCTTGGAATTGCCATTGTGTCACTCGTCGTCGGCGGGATAGGGATTATGAACATCATGCTCGTCTCTGTAACCGAGCGGACTCGGGAGATCGGGTTGCGGAAGGCTGTCGGCGCCAAACGCTTTGACATCCTGATTCAATTTCTCATTGAGGCAATGACGCTTTCTATCCTCGGTGGAATAGTCGGTATTGGTGTTGGGATATTTGGTGCGAAGATGGTGCCCTCTTTGTGGGGATGGCGGACGATTATTTCACCGGTCTACACCGCGTTGGCGTTTTTCGTCGCAGCGTGGATTGGGGTCTTCTTTGGTGCCTATCCTGCATGGAAGGCGGCGAAGTTGCACCCGATCGACGCCCTCAGGCACGAATAGTAATGACCCAGTACAACAGCTATTTTCAAATTGCAACGCGAATCGCTATTTTAGTCGGCTTTTTGGCATTGAGCCCAATCAGTGAGGCCCAGGTTGTCTTCGTATCGGGGGCGAATTTTGCTCAGAAAGATGCTATAGGACAAAAAGGGGATGCCGGCCAAAAAAAAGATGCACCCAACCAACAACCAGCCCTACACAAAAAGCAACCACTGAATCTAGGGAAGCAGTGGAACACCGAAATCTACATCATGGATGCCGATGGGAGAAATCCACGCAATCTGACAAACCATCAGGCGTGGGAGAACGCTCCAAGCGGGTCTCCTGACGGCCAAAAAATCGCCTTCGTTTCAAATCGAGATGGGAACGTCGAAATCTACGTCATGGATGCCGATGGCAGTCATCCACGCAATCTGACAAACCACCAAGCGTGGGACGAGCATCCGAGCTGGTCACCTGACGGTCAACAGATTGCGTTCGTATCGAATCGAGATGGAAACATCGGAATCTACGTCATGGATGCCGATGGGAGCAACCCACGAAAGCTGACAAACAATGTTGGAGTTAAGGGCGGTGAACCGAGTTGGTCGCCTGACGGTCAAAGAATTGCCTTTGTATCAACCCAAAATGGTGCTAAGAATTCGGATATCTACGTTATGGATGCCGACGGGGAAAATTCACGCAAACTGACAAAGCACCCAGCGTGGGCGGCATCTCCAAGTTGGTCGCCTGACAGTCAAAAGATCACCTTCGCATTGATGCAAAACGGCACTAAGAATTCGGAAATCTACGTTATCCATGTTGATGGGAGAAATCTACGCAATCTGACCGACCATCCCGCGTGGGACACGCATCCAAGCTGGTCTCCTGATGGTCAAAACATTGCCTTTGCATCAAAGCGAGATGGGAACGTCGAAATCTACGTCATGGATGCCGATGGGAGAAATCTACGCAGACTGACAAATCAACCCGCGGCCGACGACCAACCGGATTGGTTGTCGGCTCCATATTCAGCCTCCCCTACTGCCAAGAACGCCACAATATGGGGAAAGCTGAAACAGAATGGTCAGCCGTGACAAATAAGGGCATTTGTGTAAAATGCCGCATTTTAATTTTATCTCTTACAATAAGGAGGATTCAGCATGAGAAAGTTTATGTTTTACGTTGCCATCGCTGCGCTTTTCGCATCAACGATGTGGATTTTGCCAACCGATTCGATGGCGAAAAGGAAGAAACAACATGCCGCAAAACAGGTTATCAATTTCAAGGTTGATGGCAATTTAAGCGAGTGGAAGCGAGCGGAATTTCTTGACTTGAACGAACTCAAGGATGCCGGGGCCGCCATCCCGAAACCGAGCGATTTTAAGGGACAGGGAGCCGTCGGTTGGAATGCAAATGATCCGGCGCGAATCTATTTCGCCGTTGAGATTACCGACGATAAACTTCAGGACATTCACCCATTCAATAATGCGTGGTGGGAGGACGATAGTATGGAGTTTATGTTCGATTTTGACAACGACATAGTTCGGGCAAGTCTGGTTCAGTGGACCCTGGGTGCCAATGGGAAAGATCTATCTGCGGCAGCATCAGCGGCGAACACCGAGTGGATTGTTGTGAAAAGCGGCAATGACTATATCTACGAGGTTGCTCTTGACCCCACCAAGTTTCCACGCGGCCCGAACCCGGGCAACGCCAAAAAAGGCGAAGACTTCAAAGCGGAAGCGGGATTGCTTATCGGGCTCAGTTTCCATTACAATGACTGCGAAAACGGAAAGCGCGAGCACCAGATCGGCTGGATACCGGGAAATGCGTGGGATGAATTAAGTTATGGCGACCTGACTTTCGATCTAGAGACATTAGCAGTTGAGGCCGATAGCAAACTTGCGGTCACCTGGGGAAGCCTCAAAGCCCGTTAGTGGGAACGGCTTGTAGCCATGATACAAAGTGATAAACATGAACCACGAAAACTATCCCATCCACCTTCTACTGTGGATTTGCGCCCTGTTCTCTCCGCTTATTGTAAATGCTCAATCGGAACCGATGCAACCCCGCACTTCAGCCTACCGGATTTTTCAGAACATCAAGGTCGACGGGAATCTGGACGAACCCCCTTGGCAAAATGCACAACCAATCAATCGGTTATTCCAAATTCAACCGAACCAAGGGGAGCCGATGACGCAGGCGACAGAAGTGCGAATTTTGTATGACGATAAAAAGCTCTACTTAGGTTTCACCTGTTTTGACTCGGAGATCGAAAAACTGGTTGCCAACGAGATGCGCCGCGATTCCGAAGGGTTGCGTTCCAACGACTACGGTTTTCTGCTTTTAGATACCTACAACGATCGGCGAAACGCCGTTTTCTTCCGTTTCAACCCATTGGGCGGCATGGAAGACACAGCTATCTCAAACAGCGGCGATAGTCTGAATACGAGCTGGGATATAGTTTGGGAGTGTCGCAGCAAAATCAATGCGGACAACTGGACAGCCGAGCTCGCCATACCCTTGAGTCAACTCCGTTTTGAACGAAGCGGGGTGATGACGTGGGGAATGAACTTCGGACGGGAAATCGCACGAAACAAGGAGATTGGGGCGTGGAATCCGGCACCCAAGACATACGGCCCGCTTGGGAAATACCGCACCGCCTATTTCGGCAGTCTTGAGGGGTTGGAGGGCATTTCCCCATCGAGACATCTGGAACTGCTGCCTTACGTGTCTCCGGGGGCGAGTCGTGTGCAAGCGGAGGGACAGACCGATAGGGTGTTCAAGACCGGGTTAGACCTCAAGTACGGCATCACCTCGAATCTCACCGCAGACCTCACCGTAAACACGGACTTCGCTCAGGTTGAAGCGGACGAAGAGCAGGTGAACCTCACCCGCTTCAGTCTCTTTTTCCCCGAGCAGCGTCCGTTCTTCCTTGAAGGTGCTGGCATCTTTGATGTCGGTGTACCCCGTCCTAGTTTCCGCCGGCCACCGCCGCTGTTGCTCTTTTACAGTCGTCAGATCGGGCTTGCCCAAAGAAGTGCCATCCCGATTCTCACGGGGGGGAAAGTGACTGGGAAAGTCGGCCCTTACGGTGTCGGCCTTTTGAATGTGTTCACTGACCAGTTCCAAGATGATGAGGTGGATGAACCGCGCACAAACTACTCCGTGGTGCGCGTGACCCGGGATATCTTCACCAGGTCATCTGTCGGCGCAATCGCCATCAACAAGCAAGCTTCCGATGCTTACAATCGCACGACAGGGCTTGATTTTTCATATCGCCCAAAGAAAGACCTTGATATCCGTGGGCTTTGGGCGCGCACATTTGAAGAAGATGTCTCCGAGCAGAACGATGCCTTATTTTTGGGCGGTGATTGGCAAAGCAATCGGTTTCGATTAGACGGGTCATACACAGATATCGGCAAGCACTTTAATCCAGAAGTCGGATACGTGCGGCGCATCGGGGTTCGGCATGTGCGTGGCAATATGCGCTATACCCCGTGGCCGCGGGCGTTTGGCATTCGCCGTATTGAGATTGGACCGGAGTTTGATCTGGTTCTGACTCAAGCCAACGAATTGGAAACCCGAGAGATTACCATTAACAATCAATTTGAGCTTGAAACCGGCGATCGGATAGGCTTCCAAATCCGGCACATAGCGGAACATCTCAACGAACAGTTTGGGATTCAAGGGGTTATCATTCCAGGCGGCGATTACGATTTTACTTCCGTTCAAACCTCAATCCGGACTAGTAGCACTCGGAAGATTTTCGGTGAACTTCGCGTGGAGGCCGGCGAGTTCTTTGATGGTACGAGACGCGGTTTTGGCGTTGACGCGACCATCAAGCCGAACGTACGGTTGAGTATACGATCGTTGCTTGAGTTTAATCGTATCACACTTCCTGCTGAGACATTCAATGCCAGCATTTTTGGCGGGCGTGTGAGTTATTCCTTTTCCACGATGCTTTTCACCAAACTGTTTGCCCAATGGAATAGCGAGCACGATGCAATTACCACGAACTTTTTGCTCAACTACATCTACCGGCCCGGTAGCGATTTATACTTCGTCTTCAACCAGACCTACGATACCGGCGGTGGGAGCCCCGCTCTCCTTGACTCGACGGTTATCGGCAAAATGACATATTGGTGGAATCCGTGAAGGAGGGTATTCTGCGACGTTTACCATTTGAATCACTTTTCAAACAAACTCTAAACCACAAACAAATTGGAGAAAAAATGAATAGAAAAATTGCCTACATCGCTTTAACGATTATCGGACTTGCTGCCATTACGGTTGCAACGGCAGAGAACAATTGGCCACAGTGGCGCGGCCCAAGTCAAAACGGTGTCAGTGATGCTCAAAACCTACCAACAACATGGAGTGGTACGGAAAATATCGTCTGGAAAACACCGTTGCCCGCATGGAGCGGCAGTACGCCTGTCATCTGGGGTGATAGAGTCTTTGTCACCTCACCGTCAAAAAGCGAAGCCAACCCTCAGACAACGCCAGAAGTTGAAGACGGTGAGAGACCACAAAGGCAGCGGGGCCGGTCTCGCGAAGGAGTAGAACGAGATAACTCCCAAAGAGAGCGAAGCCAAGAAAATCGACAACGCCGACGAGGGCGGAGGCGAGGCCGGCGGGGCGGTGGCCGTGACCCGGGCGGCGATGAGTTGCTACTACTTTGCCTTTCTAAAACAGATGGGAAGATTCTCTGGGAGCGGGAACTTGATACAGGAAACAAACTTCATCGCAAGGACAACAATGCCTCTCCCTCCCCAGTCACCGATGGCACACACGTCTGTGCCATTACTGGCACAGGCGTGGTGAAGGCGTTCGACATGGAGGGAGTCGAAATCTGGCAGAAATCACTCAAGGACGACTACGGCGCATTCGGCCTCGGCTTCGGATACGCCTCCTCACCTTTGCTTCACGATGGCAAACTCATCCTTGAAGTGCTTCACGGAAGGAGAACCGATGCCCCATCCTACATTGTCGCCTTCAACGCCACCACCGGCGAGAAACTCTGGCATCACGAGCGCGAAACCGATGCGGTCTCCGAGTCGCCAGACGCATACACCACACCCACGCTGATCGAATCCGACGGAAAAACCCAAATTGTTATCTCCGGGGCCGACTATGTCACCGGACACGATTCTGAGACCGGGAAAGAGATCTGGCGAGCGGCAGGATTGAATCCAGAGCGGCGCGGCAACTACCGAATTGTCGGTTCACCGCTAGTGGTGGACGGCATGGTCTACGCGCCCACACGCAAAAAACCGCTGTTGGCGTTGCGTACCGGAGGCACAGGCGATGTGACCGAGAGCCATCTCGTCTGGAAATGGGAAGGTGCAGGTGCCCCAGACGTGCCCACGCCAGTCTGTGACGGCAAGTATTTCTACATGGTAGACGATAGAGGAATGGTAACATGCCTTGACGCGAAAACGGGCGAGTTAATCTGGGGACCAGAGCGGACCGCACAAGGAGTCGTCAGCAGTTCCCCCATCCTCGCCGACCAAAAACTGTACATCCTCAATGAGAACGGCGTTACCACAGTCATCGCGGCGGGCCCCGAATTCAAAGTTTTGGCAACCAACGAACTCGACGGCAGCTACACCCTGTCATCCCCCGCTGTTGCTGGCAAACACCTGTTCATACGCACCGGGACACACCTATACTGTATCGGAGCGAGGTAAATTAGGCGTTTGGTTTTCTATCTGCTCATAAGACAAATCGGGAAGGTTTGCTTGTTGACGAGCGTGCTCAACGGTCATGGCTACCAAATTTCCTGAGACATCCAGATCGATGTAAATATTTTCGTTAAGCACTTTCGTTTCAGCAACCTCCCGATCCGAAAATTCAACCAATGCGGTATCGGTCTCTGGAAAATACTTCACTTTCATCTGTTTTCTTCCTACTATAGTTTGGACAATTTGTGGGCTATTCAGACATTCCTATCAAAGGTACTGCCTACTGTCAGGCAAAACCTGCTTAAATTCTGCGATTTTGTTTGCTCAGGTTAACTCGCAGAAAAAAGCGTTGTGTTCGCATCAAGCGGAGATACGCCCTGTGTCGGTTTGCGTCCGTCAGTGCTCTTATTTTAAAAATTGTCCAAAGCTTAGTTCTTCCTAAAACTCCTATCGAAAAAGGCATTATGAACCGTTTCCCCATCTGCGAGTAAAATGACTCTGAGGAATTTATTTTCTTCTTCGATCTTTTTCCACTTTCTTATTCTGCCATCAGACTGAACTTCTGTATAGATGGGATTTTTTAATCAGGCTCCCAGACCTCATATAAATATGGTATGTAGGGGTAGGTCTTGTACCTACCCTGACAGACGCAATTGGGATAATCAGGCTCCCAGACCTCATATAAATATGGTATGTAGGGGTAGGTCTTGTACCTACCCTGACAGACGCAATTGGGATAATCAGGCTCCCAGACCTCATATAAATATGGTATGTAGGGGTAGGTCTTGTACCTACCCTGACAGACGCAATTGGGATAATCAGGCTCCCAGATCTCATATAAATATGGTATGTAGGGGTAGGTCTTGTACCTACCCTGACAGACGCAATTGGGATAATCAGGCTCCCAGACCTCATATAAATATGGTATGTAGGGGTAGGTCTTGTACCTACCCTGACAGACGCAATTGGGATAATCAGGCTCCCAGATCTCATATAAATATGGTATGTAGGGGTAGGTCTTGTACCTACCCTAACAGACGCAATTGGGATAATCAGGCTCCCAGATCTCATATAAATATGATATGTAGGGGTAGGTCTTGTACCTACCCTAACAGACGCAATTGGGATAATCAGGCTCCCAGATCTCATATAAATATGGTATGTAGGGGTAGGTCTTGTACTACCCTGACAGACGCAATTGGGATAATCAGGCTCCCAGACCTCATATAAATATGGTATGTAGGGGTAGGTCTTGTACCTACCCTAACCCACTAAGTAAATTAGGCGTTTGATTTTCTATCTGCTCGTAAGACAAATCGGGAAGGTTTGCTTGTTGACGAGCGTGCTCAACGGTCATGGCTACCAAATTTCCTGAGACATCCAGATCGATGTAAATATTTTCGTTAAGCACTTTCGTTTCAGCAACCTCCCGATCCGAAAATTCAATTTCGCTGATATTACCCGAAAATAGACATTAGTCTCTGTTTTGCCTTTGCCATCAGTCGTGTTATCTTCGTCCTCATCCCACCAAGCGGCAATTTTTTCATCCTTCGCTCTTTTCTGTGCTCCCTTCATAGCATATCACGGCAGAAGATGCAACAAAAAACGTTTATTGACCCAAGTCTAAAGGCGTTGGGATTGTCTTAATTGCTTTCAAACGGGCTCGCTGAGGATGCTCACGCTTCATTGTATTGTTGCCAATCAACACCGGCACGTCCGTTCAGATCCCACTCCACCCTGCCATCGCGCAAGGTTAGCTCGCACTCTAGTTTCTGGTCGCCGATAAATCGCGTATTTCTAACGTCCAAGAATCCGAACTCCCCACGATTCAGCTTCAGCACCGCGACATCAGCACCCGCGCCAACGCTCAGATGACCAAATTCCGGGCGGTTGATTAGGAGTGCCGGGTCAATCGTTGACATCTTGATGACATCGTAAAGCGAAATATCCTGATTGAGAATCTTTGACATCGTGGTGACCATGTCTTTCATCCCGCCGTTCATGCTACCTGTGTGGAGGTCTGTCGAAATTGAATCCGGAATCCAACCCTGTTCGATGGCAGGTATGGCTTGGCTCCACGAAAAACTCCCAGCCCCGTGCCCGACATCGAACTTGACACCACGCTCACGGGCTTCCGCTAAATAAGGCAGCAACCGACCGTTCTCATCAAACAACGGTACACGGCCTGAGTACATGTGGGTGCTGATGTCCCCCGGACGCGTATGCTCAAGCACCATCTCCTGATAAGGCCGCTCTGGACGAAACGCGCCAAAATCCACCATAACCGGCAAATTGGTCAATGTTCCCGCTTCCACCGCACGGTCTACGGCAAGCCACTCCGGCCCGCTATAGTGAGCTGTCTTAATCCCTACGACAATTTCAGGATATTGTTCTGCCACCTCTGCTGTCACCTCGGGCTCCATATCCGCTTGGTTCTGCTCAATGGCACCACCCCCCATTCCATGCCCGACGATGTTCAGCAGTGCAAACACACGAGTTCGCGCCCGGTCAATGACACGGTCTTTAAAGTCCGGGAAATTCCGCCATCCCGAACTCCCAACATCAAGCACGGTCGTAACCCCTGTGCGAAAATTAAACCCATCAGGATATACACTCTGATCTCCGCAGTAGGCATTCCGCATACCCGTTCCAGCGTAGGCGTGGACGTGTATATCAACCAGTCCAGGAGTGACGTAAAGCCCACTTACATCAACTCTGTTTTCTGCATCTGCGTCCGGAATATCTTCCGCCACACACGCGATTTTTCCATCTGCAACCGCCACATCCATAACCCCATCCACACCATTTTTCGGGTCAATGACGTGCCCCTGCTTTAACAACAGATTATACTGCTTCTGCGTTGTCTCGCTCATATCTCCTCCTACGGTATTGACGCGATGATGGTCTAGGTCGCTCCAGTCCATATCGCGTAGCTATCGCTTAAAGGCATCTGTTCTGCTTATTTTCTTTGCGCCCTTGTGTTAAGTTTCTCTCGAATAGGTAGCAACTTGGGCTATTATATATGCCCAATTATACGTTGTCAATCTTGAATCTCCCAAATTCTATTTGACTTATCCGCTTGATTGTACTACAATCACCAAACGCTTGAGCTTCGTTTATCAACAACACGCAACCTCAACCCATATATTAAAATACTTTTGACTTGCCCACACAAGTCAAAAGTGGGAGAAATGCAAATGTTATCAACCGAAAACATGGGTGGTGTCGTCATTACCCCAGACCAACTAAGTGACATGCAGGCTGGCGACTACATCCTACACGCCCGCGATGGAGTGCTAAAGCAGGTGGAAGTGGAAAAGATCCGGATGCCCTTAGACCCGCAAGGGCACTATCAAGGATTGAATCTCGTTTTGGCTCCCGATGGCACCATCTATGCCGCGCAACATACCATCATCTCCAAATCCACAGATGGCGGCAAAACCTGGGAGCACCTCAATAGAGACCCCGCCGCATTCGGCTTCAACGGATGGTTGCTGCAAGCCAATAATCAAGGACAACTCATTAACATAACCCAACACGGCGAAGAGCAACCAACCTCTGTCTGGGTTTCCGATGATGAGGGCGAAACGTGGGAGCAGAGTTCCGAAATAGATGTTGCACCATTCGAGAACACCGTCGCAGGTGCGAGCCTAACCCGCCTCAGCGACGGAACAATCCTGCTACCGATTAAAAAACGGGATGAGCCATTTTACGAAGCCACGAACCCAATGTACGTCTTCGTATCCAATGATGGAGGTCAAACCTTCCCAGACCGTTACCTATTGTCCGACTACGGTAATGAAGTCAACATTGCAGAACTGTTCCCAGGTCAGTTGCTGGCAGTCATTCGGTATCAGCCAGGACCGCCAGACCAGCCTGAGACCAACAAAACCGTTTTCCTCGCCGATTCAGTGGATGGCGGATTAACGTGGACCAATCTTCGTCAATTGACCACCGTTCATGGGCAGTGCCACGGCGCGGCAGTCGGTCTTTCTGATAACCGAGCGGTCGTGGCTTACGACCACCGTTATCCCCGAGAGCTCGGGACCGGTCGTGCAATGGTCAGCGACGACAACGGCGAAAGTTGGCACGATGAAGTCTACTATCTCTGTCACGGACATGTCGCTGGCTTCCCGCGACACATCAGCTTAGATGGCGGAGAGATAATCACCTTTATCGGCTCATGCTACGGCGATGTCAGCAAATGGGAGAACGCAACCGGGAACTCGCAATTCTGCATTATACGGTGGCGACCAGTTTAAGTTATCTGTATGTCAATCATCCACAAAACGGCATCCACAAAACGGAAGAATCGATATGAAAATTACCGGATTTGAAACGATACCCATCAAGGGCCGCGCAATGGTTCTGAAAATGTTCACCGACGAAGGAGTCGTCGGTTACGGCGAGCCGATGAATTACGAGCACTGGCGCGTCGTCGCCCAGGCCGTAGACGATATGGCCGAATACCTCGTCGGCAAAGACCCGCTCCAGATCGAAGACCATTGGCAGGCGATGTACCGGTCAAGCTACAGCCGGAACATGCCCGTGCTAATCGGTGCACTGAGCGGAATCGAAATGGCGATGTGGGATGTATTCGGCAAAGTGGTCAACATGCCAGTATGGAAGTTACTGGGCGGTTCAGTGCGAAATCGGATTCGCGTCTATACAGGCATAGGGGGCACAACACCCCAAGAGTGTGCAGAGAGCGCGACAAAGGCGGTTGAAGGAGGGTTTCGGGCGGTGAAGATGGGTGCTTCGCCTCAGCCTGTGCGCTTTGTGGATACGCCGAAAGCGATTGACACCATGGTGGCACGGGTCGCAGCGGTACGCACGGTAGTAGGCGACGAGGTCGATATTGCCATTGACCTGCATCGGCGGTTGAGTCCCACGATGGCGGTGATTCTGGTCAAAGAACTTGAGCCACTCCGACCCCTGTTTGCCGAAGAGCCGTGCCATCCCGAAAACAACGAACCACTGTTGATGCTATCGCGGTCAACGACAGTACCGATTGCAACTGGCGAACGCCATTTAACACGGTGGGGGTTCCGAGAGATAATTGAGCGAGAGATGTGCGCGATTTTGCAACCCGATATCCGACACTGCGGCGGCATCCTAGAGCTCAAAAAAATCTCAGCGATGGCAGAGATTCACAATATCGCAGTCGCCCCCCACAACGCCGCCGGACCAATCGGGGTTGCCGCATCGGTACACGTCGTGGCAACCGTGCCCAACCTGCTGGTCTGCGAGGGCGGTCGCCAATGTGGCGAAGGGTTGTTTTTGACACCGTTGGTGTTCAAAGACGGGTTTATCGAACTGCCCACGGCACCCGGGCTCGGTGTGGATATGGAGGATGCGGCCATCGAAGCGATTCGAGACGAGACCTTTCGACTGCGCGGCATGTTCTGGCACCCAGACGACGGGGCTTTTGCAGATTTCTAAATCTCCCCGTGGGCGGGTTCCACCTCCGTGGGCGGGAAATCCCTTTCCCACCCCGATACGCCATAATGACTTCTCAAACACGCTCTTAAAATTGATTATCCAGGCTCAAAATTAGATTAAACCCAGGCCCATTAATACCCGACCCATGCTCCCGATACCGTTTGTCCAATAGGTTTTCGAGTACGATGTTCAAGTGGCTATATTCACTCAACCGAACGCCACCGCGCACATTAAGTGTATACCAACCGGGCGTTCCAGCGTCAATCGCACGCCCCGATTCGTCAAACGCAACTTCTGCGGGTTCGCGAGTCGTACCGGGAATGCGCGGGTCACGGATATCGCCTCGGTTGAGCCGGTCCTGCCTAACGGCACCACGTATGAAACCACCGACCCAAAAACGCCCAGCCGGTTTTTCCCACCGGACACCGATTAACCCATTTAACGGGGGTTCACGGCGGATGCGTTCCTCCCACGGTTTTGCGGGGTCAGGGGCTTCACCGTTGAGACGCAAGACCTTTCCCAATGTCAATGTGCCATTTCCGTAAACCAACCACCCCGTGCGAATTGGGAGCATCCCGGTAAATTCAAGCCCTTGAATCTGGGTTTTGTCAATATTGTCTTGAACAAAGACATCAATATCAGGGTTGGCTGTCTGAATATCCCGATAGAGCTTCGGCAACAACTGACCGCTATACGCCTCCTGAACAGGCACTCGCGTAACCCCATCGGTGATGCGACTGTGATAATAGGTTACAGAACCGATGAAATGGGTGTAACGTGCCTTGAATCCGCCTTCAACCGTCCACCCTTTCTCTGGCTGGAGACCGGGACTTGGTGCGTCAATACCTTCGTTGGTCACTTCAACCGCTGTCGTATCGTTTAAACTTGGGGCGCGAAACGATGTTGCCGCATTGCCGACGAGGTTCAAGCCCTCCCGCAGCCCGATGACAATCCCCGCGCTCCCCGTCAACGCCTGACCAGAATCCGAAAACTCTCCGAAACTCGGGTCACGGGTACCCAGGTCTGCAGTGGTATGATAGCGCGTGAACCGCCCACCCAACGTTAACTCCACGCGCTGATGGAGTTCGATTTCGTCTTGGACGAACAGATTCGCATCCCAAAATTGCGAACCGTCGGGGAAACGCCCCCACGTATCGTCAACCTTTTCCGTTCCGGCGTTGGTGATAACTGTTCGGCTCTCCAACGTATCGAAGTAGAACTCTCCCCCCATCACGACGCGATGGCGTTGTACGGGGGTGGCGGTCGCCTGCGCGCTCACGCCAAAGGTGTTGACGGTATCAAAACGCTCCCGCTGTTCCGTCTTTCCCCGCTTGATCTCTTTCCGTCCCTCTTTTTGACGGTGGTATGACGTGGTTAAACGGAGCACATCTATCGTAGAACCAATTTCGCTCGCCGTATAGGTCGCATAGACAAGGTCACGGTTTTGTGGTGCGAACGAAAAGACATCGAATTCTCGCGGAGCGATTTTGTCATAGCGGGGTGTGTCGGGTTGTCGCCATCCCTGATAAGCGAGGTTGATGAGCCCCTTATCGTTGAGTTGATAGGCGATTTTGGCATCTGCATCGTAGGCTTTCCAATCCAACGGGGTTTCTGTATCAATCAGCCATTTCTCTGGAACACTCCTCGGCGGTTCATCGAAGAGTTTCACATCTTCCGGTTGCGCGCTGATGAGTTCAAACTTCCGATTTTTATAATGCAGGTCATACCCTTTGCCGGGATTCAAATTACCAAACTGTCGGGCAGACGCGCCAACCGCAAAACCGAGTCTGTCGCGACTTCCGGTGACTTCAAGCCGTCCGAGACGCTCCTGAGTTGCGCTGGCATACCGACCAAATAGGCGTGAATGAATCTGCCAATTTTGAGTTGTTTCCTCCAGAATCGGGGCTTTTGTAAATACGCTGATAACGCCGCCCATTGCCCCACTTCCGTATAACATTGAACCCGGACCACGCAACACCTCAATCCGGTCAAGGCTGTCCGGGGAAATCGTCGCAAGGTATTGATTGGGGCCAGAGCGAAACGTCGAATTGTTTAGGCGAACCCCATCAACCTGAATCAACGTGTGATAACCGGTAAGCCCGCGCAACAATGCAGAACCTTGTCCAACCGTCGTTTGTTGCCCCAAAACGCCTACAGTCTCGTTCAAAAGCCCCGGTGTTATTGATGAATTCCGCAGCTCAATCTGTCGTCGACCAACCACCGAAATGGCGTTCGGCGTTCGGAAGGTATCTTTCTCCACACGAGTTGCTGTCACAGCAATCTCACCCATCTGAATCGGTGGGTCATCCACATTGGAATCTTGGACATCCGCAACGCTGATACTGACGACTAACAGAATCGGACATATTAATAAAATCTGAAAATGCGCCTTCATAAAACATCACTCCTTAGTTGTTAGAGGGGTATCAAAAGCGATTCACCTAACCGCTAGGCGATTCACCGAACCTCTAGGCAACTTTCATGCCAAATGTGAACAAATCGAAAAGGGGCGTTCTAACCGCAACCTTCACCGGTTTTGAACGATAAATTCGATTAAATCGTCCATTTTTTGAACAAAATTGTTCACACGGCTATCTATTTTGCAATTAAAGTTAGAAATTCCGGATTTTCTCAAGTATAATACAATTCTGCAATCTTTGCACGAAAAACATTATGATAAACGGATGACACATCAATGCCACGAAAAAATAAAATTCTCAAAATTGGAGACCGTGTGCCATTATTCGCATTGCGCCCTGCACACCAGAATGAAGTTCGTCTTGAGTCGTATTATGGCAAAAGCAACGTTATTTTGGTCTTCTTTCGTGGGACATGGTGACCCAATAGCCGCCGCCAGTTGACGACCCTACAAGCGCATCTTGACGAATACGCCGCACTTGGAGCAACCGTGGTCGGAATCGTTGGGCAGTGGCCCCGCGAAGTCCGTCGGTATGCCGAGCGTCATAACATTACCTTCCCCCTGCTGATTGATAAGAAGCGAGAAGTGATCAAACGCTACGGTGTCTATCATTGGTTGGGTGTTGATGCCTACAACATCGCTCGTCCCGCGACGTTTGTCATTGATAAAGCGTCCATTATCCGATTTATGCACGTTGGCTCGCATCAATTCGACCTTGCCAAGCATGAAGACCTCATTGAATGCTTGAAATCGCTTGAATCGTAATGGTCGGTTTGTTTCTAAAGTGTGGCTTTTCTTTTCGCAATCAGTAGATTAGTAGAGTAAGACTTGACAGATGCCGTGAAATGTGAAAAAATGTAGTATATTATACAAGGAGATGCTGTGAAATGTTCTTCAGACAGTTAATTATATGGACTTTGCTACTGCTTTTTGCAACGCCTGTGCTTGCTGAATTGACGCAAAAGGATTTGGAAGCAGTTCGAGGTATTGTTAAAGAGGAAATTGCTAAATCCGAGAAGCGTACGGATTTGAAGTTTAAGGTTGTAGAGGCCAGATTTGATGGTGTAAACACCAGATTTGATGGTGTAAACACCAAATTTGATGGTGTAAACACCAGATTTGATGGTGTAAACACCAAATTTGATGGTGTACATACCCGAATTGATGCTATACATACCCGAATTGATGAAATGGATAAGCGGTTAGTGGATTTGCGTAATATCGTGATTGCGTTGATTGCGGTTATTGTTATCCCAACTGCCGCTTTGGCTTATGCGGCGAGAAAGTTTTCTGCCACTACCAGTGCGACCCAAGAACTTAGTCGAATGGTTAAAGAGAACGCAGAAGCAACTAAGATATTAGGTGAAAAACTTGAGGCATCAAGTGAAACCTATGCAGAACTGATGCATCGCCTAGAGAAAGTGGAAGATACTTTAAATTCTATTCACGAAAACAACCGAAACCCGCATGAACATTGACCTTTCGCTGAGTCGATCGAATGCGCGACAGCAAAATGTCCACACGCGCTAAGAACCGTACGCAAGTATTTCCCGGTAAGGCGTGGTCACGCTTTGGCCCCGGTTTCATAATTGGGCTTGAAAGCTGGCCCGGAACGTGATAGAATGGAGAAGTAGACAACACTATTTTAATTCTCAAATGCGAATTTTGAGAAAACCTGACAGTCTTCGGGGATGGGTGAAATTCCCTGCCGGCGGTAAAGCCCGCGAGCCTTGTGAATACGAGGCAGATCTGGTGAAATTCCAGAGCCGACGGTCAAAGTCCGGAAGGGAGGAGACGCGAGGGGATTCTTCCGCCCAAAGACTAATCTTTGGGCTTTTTTTTTGCAACTAGAGCATGATGAAAAAGTTTATGCAACGCTCCTTAACTTTAGCGGGGAACGCACGAGGTCGCACTAGCCCAAATCCGCTCGTCGGTGCGGTCATCGTACAAGGAGACCGCGTTATTGGCGAAGGCTATCATCAAAAGGCGGGAGAAGCCCACGCGGAAATCCATGCGTTAAATCAGGCGGGGCGTGAGGCACACGGGGGAACGCTTTATGTTACACTAGAACCGTGTTGTCATTGGGGCAAAACTGCACCCTGTACCGAAGCCATCATTCGAGCGGGGATTGCGAGTGTCTTTGCCGCACACATTGACCCGTACCCGGAAGTTGCGGGCAAAGGGGTTCGTCAACTTGAAGCGGCAGGGATTTCGGTCAACGTAGGCTTGTGCGAAGCTGAAGCGCGACAACTCAATGAAATTTATATCAAATACATTCAGACCGAACAGCCGTTTGTCATACTCAAATCTGCGATTAGCCTTGATGGTAAGATTGCGACATCGTCAGGGGAGTCCCAATGGATCACTTCAGAGGCATCACGGTTGAAAGGACATGAAATTCGAGATACGGTTGACGCGATACTCGTTGGCATCGGAACGGTTTTACGCGATAATCCGGCGTTGACGACCCGCATCCCAAATCGAGCGGGAGCGGATGCAATACGGATTGTCGTTGATTCGTGCGGGCGAACTCCTCCGACAGCGAAGCTCTTCAATCCAAACAGGCGCGCGGGGGTCATTATTGCAGTTACCGGAAGGGCACCGACGGAAAACATCGTTCCCTTAGAGGAAGCGGGAGCGGAAGTCTTGGTCATTGACGAAAAGCAGAACAGGGTCTGTTTGTCAACACTGATGAGAGAATTGGGACGAAGGAAAATCACAAGCGTGTTGGTTGAAGGGGGCGGCGAGATTAACGGTTCCGCTTTAGCCGCGGGAATCGTCGATAAAATCAACTTCTTTATTGCACCCAAAATAATCGGTGGCCAAAATGCCCCTGGCCCAATCGGAGGGGATGGCGTTAAAAATCTGTCGGAGGCGTTCAATCTCCGCGATGTTACGTTGACACCACTTGGCGAAGATTTCCTCGTTGAAGGGTATTTATAAATCAGGGTGGCGCAGAAACCGAGTTTTTTCGGAAAAACTCGGTTGCTCTGGAATAGGCAGAACGGGCATAGTCTTCAATTAATTGCACTTCTGTTCTTCCTTGCGTCTTTGCGCCTTTGCGTTCCATTTTTCTTATAAGGTGACAACTTAGGTTTTATATTATGTTCACAGGAATTGTCGAAGAAATTGGTACTATCACGCAAATTCAACGCAACGTCCAAGGTAGCACTCTCGCAATCTCCGCTTCAGATGTGGTATCGGACAGCAAAGTGGGCGACAGCATAGCAGTTGACGGGGCGTGTCTGACAATGACCCGAGTGGATGCAAACGGTTTTACGGCTGACATTTCCGCCGAAACTCTCCGTCGCACCACTTTGGGGGAACGCAAGCCGAGAGATGGAGTCAACCTTGAACGCCCACTCCGACTCGCAGACCGACTCAATGGGCATCTCGTACTCGGGCATGTTGACGATGTCGGCGTACTCAGTGGTTGGAAGGATGAGGGTGATTCATCGTTGATGCGGGTCTCCGCGTCTCAAGCGGTGATGCGTTACGTGGTGTATAAGGGTTCAATCTGTGTTGACGGTGTCAGCCTGACAATCGCCAAGCTATTCAATGATGCGTTTGAGATTGCACTTATCCCGCACACAAAGAACGTGACAATGCTCGGCAGAAAACAGGTCGGGGAGCGGGCGAATATTGAAGTAGATCTCTTAGGCCGCTACATTGAGCGAATGTTGACAAACCAAACACAAGAAGCTGGTTCAATTAATCTCGATTTTTTGAGAGAACACGGTTATCTGAAATGAATGAGAATATAAAGTTCAATACAATCCCGGAAGCGATTGAAGTCATCCGAGATGGCGGCATGGTCATTGTTGTCGATGACCCAGACAGGGAAAACGAAGGCGACCTGATTATGGCCGCCGAAAAGGTGACACCGAAAGCCATCAATTTTATGTCGATGTATGGACGCGGGTTGATCTGTCTGCCTTCCTGTTCAGAGCGTTTGGACGAACTCAATCTCTCGCTGATGGTGACTGAGAACAACGCTCCGTTGTATACAGCGTTTACCGTAAGCATTGACGCAGTGGATGTGCAGACCGGAATCTCCGCCCATGAACGTGCCCGTACCATCAGAAAATTCGTTGCGCCTGAGTCAAAGCCAGAAGATTTTGTACGTCCAGGACACATATTTCCACTCCGTGCCAAAAACGGTGGCGTACTCAGACGTGCCGGGCATACGGAAGCGACCGTCGATCTGGCGCGGCTCGCAGGGCTCTATCCCGCCGGTGTGCTCTGCGAAATCCTCAACGATGATGGAACGATGGCTCGCGTACCAGACCTATTGGAGTTTGCCCCAAAACACGGGCTAAAAATAATCACAATTGCAGACCTGATAGCGTATCGACGGCGGACAGAAACGCTCATCAAGCAGGTCTCGACCGCCGATTTGCCAACGGAATCTGGGCAATTTGATCTTTACGCCTACGAGTGCACGGATGACCAGAAGACACACGTTGCACTCGTCAAGGGTGATATCGCAGATGGAAAGCCTGTTTTGGTGCGTGTTCATTCCCAATGCCTCACTGGGGATGTGTTTGGCTCACTTCGCTGTGACTGTGGAGAGCAGTTGAGGTTGGCGATGGAGTTGATTCAGAAAGAGGGGCGAGGTGTCCTGCTGTACATGCGCCAAGAAGGACGGGGCATGGGACTCAGGGATAAGATTCGCGCTTACAACCTCCAAGACCGCGAGGGGCTGGATACGGTCGAGGCAAATGAACGACTCGGTTTCCCGCCCGACCTGAGAGATTACGGCGTTGGGGCACAGATTTTGGTGGATTTAGGGGTTGAGCAGATGCGACTGATGACAAACAATCCCCAGAAGGTGAAGGGATTATCGGGGCATGGGCTCGAAATTGTGGAGCAGGTGCCACTGCAAACCGTTCCTCATGAATTCAACCAGCACTACTTGGAGACCAAGCGTTCAAAGCTGGGCCATCTGTTGCTACACCCATCAAAAAACGAAGCTGAGAAAGGAGAACCCGCGCCTCAAAAGCAGATGCGCGATGAAGGTGAATGATGCCAAACGTCTATGAAGGAAATCTTATTGGAACTGGACTCAAAATCGGAATAACTGTGGGGCGGTTCAACAGTTTTATAACCGAAAAATTGCTAGATGGTGCGTTGGACGCGCTGAAACGACACGGGACTAACCCCGATGATATCGACATTTTTCGCATCCCCGGCTCATTCGAGATTCCCGCAACTGCGAAGCGACTTGCCGAAAGCGAGCGTTACGATGTGATTATCTGTATCGGCGCAGTGATTCGTGGTGCGACCCCCCATTTTGATTATGTCGCTGGCGAAAGTGCCAAAGGCATCGCGCAGGTCTCCTTTAACATAGGGGTGCCCGTCATCTATGGGGTAATTACCACAGAGACTATTGAACAAGCCATCGAACGTGCGGGAACGAAGGCGGGCAACAAAGGGGCAGAAGCCGCCGTTGCGGCGATTGAGATGGCGAATCTGTACAAGCAGATTGATGCCCTGGCGTGATTGCCCTTATGTGATTGGAAGAGTTTGGTCGAAAAATGCTCACGTTTCAGGATGCCGAGGATTTTTATGATTGCAATCATTGATTATGGTGCCGGAAATCTGACAAGCGTTCAACGTGCAGTAGCATACTTAGGCAAAGACGGAAAAATTACTGCCGATGCGGAGACCATTTTGGCATCGGAACAGGTGATTTTTCCCGGTGTCGGCGCAGCCCGGGCAACGATGGATAACCTCCGCTCAGGTGCGCTGGACGGAGTGTTGAAGGCGTTTTACAAATCGGGTAAACCGATGCTGGGAATTTGCATCGGCATCCAAATTTTATTTGACCACAGCGAAGAGGAAGATACCGATTGCCTCGGCCTTTTGCCTGGTGTCGTTAGAAAATTTGAGGCAACGCCGCGCTTAAAAGTCCCACAGATTGGCTGGAATCAGGTTTATCAAACCCAACCGCATCCAATCTTTCAAGATGTTCCGAATCCCGGGCACTTCTACTTTGTCAATTCATACTATTCGACCCCACAGAACCCCGCCGATGTCATCGGTCAAACAACCTACGGCGTTGAATTTTGTAGCGTCGTCGCACACGAAAATCTCGTTGCAACACAGTTTCATCTGGAGAAAAGCGGGCGAATCGGACTCAAGATGCTTGATAATTTTTTGAACAATAGGCATTAGCAACTTCCAAGACAGAATCAGCATATCTGCCATTCTCCCTAGTCACGTCAGAAGCTAAACTTTAATACTCAACTTGCTCCGACCCTTTGTAAAATATGTCTGATGATTGGCGACTTTCAAATTCAAGTACCATCTGACTCGTTCTCTGTTCTTAACTTTGCTCAGATTATTATGGCACAAGAAATCCAAAAAATCATTGCAAATTTTTTTCTTGATAAATTTTTGAAATCTGTTATAACGTTGATGTCGTGGACAAAGAGTGGTGACATTAATAGGTTTCGTCCAATAAAATCGGTTGTAGCAACATTGAGCACTTACCGATATCCCAATAAGGAGATACGACCATGAGACGCAACTATTTTCTCTTTCTATTGCTGGGGTTCTGTGTTTCTGCTTCGTACGCTAATCTCATTTCGCCGATTGAGGTGTACGTCGGCCAGGAGACTACTTTAACCTTGCGAATCACAAACACAGGCAATGTGCCTCTTGAGGAGCTGTCGGCTCGAATTGAGTCGGAAAAAGTGCCACAATGGCTCAAGCAAACACCGACAGAAGTAGTCAAGTCCACCCAACCGCAACAGGTCGCACATTTACCCCTTCACTTATCAATTTCCCGCCTTGCTCCAATTGGTTTCCTACAGATTGTTCCCGTCGTGATTACGGATGGACACGGGCGTAGCTGGCCATTGGAGATCCCACTAACTTTAGCCGATGTGATTCCAAAAGAAAATCAATTGTATCCCAATTATCCCAACCCTTTCAATCCAGAAACTTGGATTCCATACCAACTTAAAGCACCTGCTTTCGTAACCATTCGCATCTACAATCCGAATGGGGTGCTGGTTCGGACACTTAATATTGGGCACCAGATTGCTGGAACTTACCTAAACAAAAGTCGGGCCGCTTATTGGGATGGAAAAAATGACCACGGTGAAAAAGTGGCAAGTGGTCTCTACTTTTACGCGATGAATGCCGGTAGCTTTACCGCTGTCCGAAAGTTCGTCATTCTCAAATAGAGAAGGAGCAGAATAAAATGTCTCAAAAGACGAAACGTGGAATATACACAATCTTTATAGGTGTTGCTTTCTTTGGATTGATTATCGCTGGTGGCTACGTCTGGAGTCAGATTAATGTTAAAGGACAAAAAGATGGGATAATCGATGTCGAAATCAAAGTCGAAGCCAAAGCGGTTGATGAAATGCTCAAGAAAGCATTTCAACACCGAAAAGCGGGTGAAAATGAGGAGGCTCTTGCCCAATTCCAATTAATCCTCCAACAGCACCCAAACACGGATCAGAAGCCGACGATACATCTCCATATGGCAACGATTTACAGTAAAATCCAGCAGTACGAGAAAGCCATAGAGCTGTATAAACAGATTCAAACCGAATCTCCAGATTATCCCGGCATGGCAACCGTGCTATATCATTTGGCTTTGGCGTATCGGTGGTCGAAAAACAGTTCTTTAGCTGTAGCCACATACGATCAGATTATTAAACAGTGGCCCCGTGATGACATAGCCACTCAAGCCCTCTACTCGAAAGGTAAACATTATTACCATCAAAAACAATTTAATCAAGCGCGCACCATTTTCAGACAAATTGTTGATGATGAACAAAAGCCTGAGAAATGGAGGTTGTCCGCAATTGATGATATTGCGCTTTCTTATTTCAAGGCAGATGAGTATCAACAGGTTGTGGCTGTTTTTGAGGAAAAGTTAAGGCGATTTGGAAATGATGCGTATGCGGTCCACATGATAGCAGAATCGTATCGGCGAGAGGAACAGTATACAGAAGCGATAGCGGCGTTCAAGCGTATCCTAAGAGAGCATCCCGATTATAAAGAAGCGCATGTCTCCGCCTATTTTATCGGGGAATGCCTTGAAAAACAGGGAAATTTAGAGGCGGCGACGGAAGCTTACCAAAAAGCAATCGCCGAACATCCGAAAGTTGCAGAGGAAGCGCAACTTCGCATCCGAAAGATCGAACGGGGACAAGACCCACTCCCTACAACCAACCCAACCCAGGAGTAACCCATTATGAAAAAGGAAAAAATCTCACAAGCTATACTACTGTTGTGCTTAGTAATCAGTATATTCTTTATTGGTAGCTTTACCGATTCCTGGGCTGCCCGTCTGCTCTCCCAAGAAGAGCTCCATGAGATTCAGGGGGGAACAGGATATCCATTTGCTAGTGCTATAATAGAGGAAAATAGCGTCGTAGCACCTGTTCTTAAGAGACAACAGGTGCGTTTTGATGGCTCAGGTTCGACAGGTAACGCCCCTTTGAATTACCACTGGGATTTCGGTGATAGGACGGAGTCAACCCAAATAAACCCCACCCACCGCTACTCAAATCCAGGAACTTATACGGTATGGTTGCGTGTGTCAAATCATTATGGGGAGGATGTTTCCATAGTGCTGGTTAAAGTTTATGTGCCTCATGTTGTTAATGTTGGATTTAGTGGAGATTATCGCATCCAAAAAATTAAGAATGGGGAACGGGTAGTGATCGGTCCTGATGACACGGATCCGGTTTGGAACGCGACGTTGGACGGAAATTATACCACCATGAATGTGGCGGCTGGCGATCAGAATGATGAAGTGGCTTATTTGAAAAACGCCAAACCCACCCTATTCAAGGTAAAACTCTGGGCAGGTGATCCACCGTCAACCGCTCAAAATCTCACCCAGTCGGCGAATATTGCTCTTGATACAGTGGGGACGGGTTGGCTAGGCTTTAATCCGACTGCTGTCTCCGTTCAGAACTGGCCCTCATCCCAATTTACTCTGGATGCCAATCCAGGCATTTATGATAGGTTCTATAATTATGTTTATAAGTACGATCCTGAGGATTCTAATCCTTTTCGGCTTGAATGGAAATATCAAGTCAACGGTGACACAGAAGTTGTGCCAATGAATAACACAGAGCACAAAATCTTCCTGCTTTTGGCAGAACCACAAACACCCTGGGATGCCATCAATAAGCCTCCTTGGGTGGAAGTACTTGATGATGCCTGCTTTAAGGTGGACAGGGATGACAACCCAGACGCGGGCCCTCCGCACATTGAAGCTTGGCTGACAGGGATTGAGTGGGATCCGTACAAATTGAAGGTGATTGATGACGTTCCTTCATCATCACCAGGTTCACCAACAACCTATACCTTTGGTATAAGATAATGGGATTCATCACGGGGCACACGGAACTCCAACAAACCGATCAGATCGTAAGAGTCCCTTGGACGTGACCGCGAAATTCCCCACAATAAGTTGAGGAGATACATCATGAAGAAAATACTCTGTCTCATCGTTCTCCTAGTCGGTTGTCAACTAGGGGTGATACGAGAGGGTTTTGCACAGTTTGAAAAGCGCAAAGTAGATGCCAATCGCCTCAAAGCAGAGGTCAATTTTGCAAAATGGCCTGGCAAAAACGAACCGATGCGAGTGGCACCGGTGCTCCTGAATCTATTCCGCTTTCCCACCATTACCAATAAATCACCATTTACTCGGAAATCTCTTGCCGGACGAGTTCTTATCAGAGCGAATGTGGAGCGTACCCTTCACCACGAATACATTTTGAGTGACCGTCAGGAAAAAAATCGACTGGAAATTAATCTACTCATTGCCCCATCTAGCACAGAAGCACACGAGTATATCATTTGGCGATTTGTCAACAATTCCCTGCCTCATGCTCTGCGTATTAAAGATGCAACACCAACTCGGGAGTTGCGGATGGGTCACCTCTGTTTTGCAAATGTAAAAAACAATACAGATCGGATTGTAAGTATACGTTTTATTCGGAACAATATCATCGTTGAGATTATTGCCGAGGGTGAAAAATTTCAAAAGGAAACTCGCGGCATTGCCGAAACAATAGACTACCTGCTTTTGAAGGAAAAAACCGGAGAGGATGCCGCCGCATACTATAACCAGGAATTGCAAAGGTTGAGCGAAAATGAGCGACGCGGTATCAGAGAAAAAATCACGCGTGAGGGGCCTTGAGGAACCTGTGAATCATGGGTAGAGAATTTATCAGGGAACCGCTTTGTGTTTACATAAGCCGCATCAGAAGAGGGTGTGCACGCTTAATCCTGATTGGCATGTTATCTTTAAGCTTGGCATGTCAAAACAATTCCGAAAAACCTTATGCAAAACTGGCACCTCCTCAAACTCGTAAAATCCGCGTTCACTTTCAGACCGCCCCCAACACCTGCGGGCCTGCGGCACTCCTTTCAATCTGCGAGTTCTACGGCATCAAGACCACACAGCAGGCGATTGCAACGTTAGCAGGAACAACCCCCACCGGTACGAGTCTACACGGTTTGGCGCAGGCAGCGGATTCTTTGGGTCTGAAGGCGACCGGTATGGAGCTCTCCCTTGAAGAGTTAAAGGGTGCCAAAACGCCGCTGATTGCCCATCTCAATGGGGGGCACTTCGTCGTAGTGGTCTCCGTTCACAAAGGTCAGTTGACGATAATTGACCCCGCCAAAGGGGTTAAGTCTATTGCCCCTGTTGATTTTTGCCGTGACTGGCAGGGGTATGTGTTGCTCTTGGAGCCAAGGCACTGAATGCAAGCGTAGGGAATAACGATCGTTATTCCCTACAATATAACACACAGAAAACCGAATGCCTCTGTAAAAAAACTGAGGCATCCTTGCCAATTTATGGTATACTTAAACCGTCCAAACACGATTCACCGAGGAGTTGAACGTACGTCCCCGGAGCTAGATAAATAGTGGCTCTAACCTCTGCCAATCTTTTGCTCTTCCAATCTTCTACCCTTTCAGTCTTTTTCTCCAGGACATGCCAGCACTCAACATCAAACCCACAAACCCACAAATCAAAACCTACTATACCGAACTTGAGCAGTTGGCTCGGCTCGGGGTTACGAATGAAACCGCGGTCCGAGAGCCCTTCCAAACC
Source organism: Candidatus Poribacteria bacterium (assembly GCA_965198165.1). GTDB lineage: Bacteria > Poribacteria > WGA-4E > WGA-4E > PCPOR2b > CBDAOT01. The sequence continues at coordinate 5,159,335 of OZ240244.1, forward strand.
CTGCTCAAATATTGCGGACAGCAATTTGACGTGACCTCCATCCTTGAATATCCAATGAAAGGACGAGGTGGAAATCAGCTCTTCATTGATGCCGCACTATTCGACGAATACAACCTGCTACACGGCTACTGCGAGTCGAAAGACACCCACGACGACCTCCCCACCGAAGTGAGACGCAAGCTAGAACACGGCTACCCGCGTAACAACATCATCTTCCAAACCCCAGAACGCGCTATCCTTTTGCAGAACGGCCAGCAGGTACTTGATGCCGACCTGACCGACCCGACGCAACTCGTCGACGTACTCCAAGCCTTCTTTGACTACCGGCCGCAGGCATACGACGAATGGGAAGAAGCGGTCGCACAGTTCAAAGACCGAGTGCCAGAAATTGGAAAGGGCTTGGCAAAAATCATCAAAGATGCACGGGAGACGAACCCAGAGTTTACCACCGCCTTTGCCAATTTCTACGAGAAATGCCGTGAGGCAATCAACCCGAACCTCTCCCAAGCCGCTGTTGAAGAGATGCTCATCCAACACCTCTTGACCGTGCGACTGTTCCGAACCGTCTTTAACAACCCCGACTTCGTCCGCCGAAATGCCATCGCCCGCGAAATTGAGACTGTCATTGATGCCCTCACCTCCCACTCCTTCAACCGCGAGGTTTTTCTTAAAAGGCTTGACCGTTTTTATGTTGCGATTGAACGCGCCGCCTCGATGATGACAGACTACTCCCAAAAGCAGGGGTTCCTCAACACCGTTTACGAGCAGTTTTTTCAAGGCTTCTCCGTCAAAGTCGCCGACACACACGGCATTGTCTACACCCCCCAACCGATCGTTGATTTCATCGTCAAAAGCGTGGTGGAGATTCTAAGAATTGAATTTAATGGTCGCTCCCTCTCCGATAAAGGGGTTCACATCTTCGACCCGTTTGTTGGGACCGGCAATTTCATCGTGCGAATCATGCAGGAAATTGACAAAACCTTGTTGGCGCATAAATACTCGCACGAACTCCACTGCAACGAGATTCTACTGCTCCCGTACTACATCGCGTCAATGAACATAGAACACGCTTTTTTCGAGGCAATGGGCCTATATGAGCGGTTTAAGAGAATCTGCCTCGTTGATTCCTTGGAGACAGCAGAAGAGAAACAGTTTCTGCTGTTTGAACCAGAGAACACCGAGCGCGTTAAACAACAGAAGGATACGGATATGTTCGTGATTATCGGCAATCCGCCCTATAACGTCGGTCAAATCAGTGAGCATGACAATAACAAAAATCGCAAGTACGAGACAATAGATAAGTGGATTGCGGATACGTATGTAAAAGACTCCAAAGCGACGCTCAAAACCAAACTCTACGACCCTTATGTAAAGGCAATTCTATGGGCGTTGAATCGGATTGGAGATGAAGGGATTGTCGCCTTCGTAACGAACAACAGTTTTCTTGAGGGTGTAGCGTTTGACGGGATGCGGAAACACCTCGCCGATGATTGCGATGCGATTTACATTCTCGACTTGAGCGGAAATGCACGGAGGGGATTGAAGGTCTCCGATGCCAATGTGTTCGGGATTCGGGTTGGCGTAAGCATCAATCTGTTTGTCAAGACGAGGGGGAATCCATCAGAGCAGGCCCGCATCTTTTACCACCGAGTAGACGAGGGTTGGAACAAAAGACAGAAATTTGATTTTCTGAAGGAACGCGAACACATCGGCAATATAGCGTGGCAAACGGTTCAACCGGATGTGCGATACACATGGCTCACCGAAGGACTTCATGCCGAATTTGAGGACTTTATCCCGATCGGGACAAAGGAAGCGAAGGCAACGAAGGGTGAGGCGGTGGATGTGATTTTCAAAACCTACAGTCTCGGTATCAACACGAGCCGTGATGCGTGGGCGCGTAATTTCAACCGAAATGCCCTCACTGAGAATATAGAGCAGATGATTGGAACTTATAATGCGGAAGTCGATCGATGGAAACGTGAGGGCGATCGGACTGAAAACCTTGATGATTTTGTGCTGTCTGATGACAAGAAAATCAAGTGGAGTTCAGGCTTAAAAAAGAAACTGGAAAGGGGGCAGATTGCAGAATTTACCGAAGCAAAAATTCGACAATCGCTCTATCGTCCGTTTACGAAATCAAACCTCTACTTTGATCGAATGATGAACGAGAGGGTGCTCCTATTTCCCTCCATCTTCCCCACACCTGAAACAGAGACGGAAAATCGTGTAATTTGCATGACTGATAAAGGATCCGAGAAGCCCTTCATGACTCTTATGAGCCACCAGCTAACTGATCTCCATGTTGTGGGCCCAGGTTGTGGTGCTCAATGCTTTCCCTTCTACACCTACAACGAAGATGGCACCAACCGCCGCGAAAACATCACCGACTGGGCATTGGCACAATATCGGGCACACTACAGCGACGACACCATCGGAAAATGGGACATCTTCCACTATGTCTATGCCCTCCTGCACCACCCTGACTACCGGGAGCGGTATCAGGCAAACCTCAAGCGCGACCTACCGCGTCTGCCATACACCCCCGACTTTTGGGGGTTTGCGAAAGCGGGTCAACGGTTGGGAGAAATTCACGTTAATTACGAAGAAGCAGAAGAATATCCACTCCGTTTCATCGAAACCCCCGATACACCGCTCAACTGGCGCGTCGAAAAAATGAAACTGTCCACAGACAAAACACAGCTTATATACAACGAGTTCCTAACCCTTGACGGAATACCCGCAAAGGCATTGAAATATCAACTCGGAAATCGGTCAGCGTTGGAGTGGATAATTGACCAGTATCGCGTCAAGACCGATGACAGAAGCGGCATCACCAACGACCCCAACCGCGACGACGACCCACAATACATCGTCAAACTCATCAAGAAAGTGGTCACCGTCAGTTTAGAGACGGTGGAGATTGTGGAGGGCTTACCGGGTTTGGGGATTTTCCCTGATAAAAACCCAAGTTGATTTACATTTTTAGGAAGGTCTGGAAGGAAAAGACTAGAAGGTTGGAAGGAATCGACTTTTGAAGTGGCTTGAAAGCGTGGAATCTTGCCCGTTCTGGCTTAAAGTTGCTTAAGCAAGTTTCAATCCGATATTCCGCATCTATTTTGAGCGGTTCCAGCATTTATTCAATTCCTGAATATCCGATAATCTGACTTGACGAAAAAATTCCACGCCCTTGTGGGCCTGCTGTCCTACGGTGTCCTTCTAACAAAAATGAATTACGTGTGTGTGAAACTCCCGTTTTCGCGAGTTTTATGTGCTTGCTAAACAATTAGACCGTATGTTAACATGACTCACGTTTGCGAGCAGAATGTAAAAAGGGGGCATAATTTCAGCAACGTTTACGCCAGCTAAGAAGAAATAAAAACAAATTTCCATCTATGTGAAAGTGTTTCACCTGTGGATGGCGTTTCACCTGTGGATGGCGTTTCACTTGTGGGAGGGAGTTCCGACTCCCGATACACCCGATAAATTTCAAACTTCAGTAGCTAAACTTTAACAGTAAAACGCGCGACTGATCACTTTTTTTTTCTGTCAACCTTTGTCAACCTTTCGCCATGAACCCAAATCAATTAGATATCCCCTTGAAGCTAGGCCACTTCTTATTTTCAGGGGATAATATGTCAAAAGTTAAGTGAAGCACCAGAGGTTGACACCGACATCAATTTATCGCATTTTTAACCGCTGTCAACCCGGTTATTAAAAAATAAGTTGTAAAACTCAAATCGGAGGGGATATTGGCAAACCCACCCCGTCATTTTATGGCGAGAACGAGTTGTGTCATTAAATCTTCCCCTAAAGAATGGGATTACGAAAAGGATACCATCAATTCTCTCAATTCGCATCCACAACTGCGGAGTATAGGTTCAATATAAAAATTAAGCCAATTTCAGCATAAAGGGTCACGGCTGGGAAGCCGTTCCTACAGGGTTTGTGGTTATAAACCGTGTCACGGCTAGGACACCATTCCTACAAGTTTATTCTTTAAAGTTGCTTATGACAACAGTTTTCCTCGCATTTCTCGTAGTGCTGATTAACTTTTTCGTATACGGGCTACAAGGTCTACAATACTACGGTGTTACTTCGCATCTTTACTACGGCGTAATGATCTTGGCGGGGATATACGACGAATATCGTGGTCAGAGAATACTGCTGGTGCTGACAACATCAACCAATTGGCTCTACGTTATCCTCAATTATAATCAGACCAGTCGGGTGCTTGTACCAACGGTAGTGGCAACGCTATATCCTTTCATCGCCTACTTCATTGTCCGTACCATTGGACAACTCAAAGCGCGCCGTCTCACCACAGAACGGCAAATTGGACGAATCAACGAGGCAAACGCGAATCTTGAGAAGAATGTCCGTAACTTGTCTGCCCTTTTTCATGTCAGTCAGGCGGCGAACGCTAACGTAGAGTTGGATGAACTGTTTCGTCAAATTATCAAAATCCTGTCTGATTCGTTAGGAATCTATCGGGGGACTTTGCGGCTCTGGCACGATGGAGAATTGGTCAAGCGTGCCGAAGCCCTTTTGGGATTAACACCGGCGGAAATCAAGCGCGGGACAGACAGCCAAATTGACGATATCCAGAGGAAGGTTCTCGAATCCGGGGAGGCAATCGGCGTTCCTCATACGCGAACGCCACTTCAGCAGGTCAATCTACTAAACGCAAATGCCGTTCGGTCCAAAGATTCAATTGCATTCTGGTGCATCCCGCTGATTGTTGATGAAAAGGTTATCGGCACGTTGACGATTGACAAGGCATCAGACCAATTTTCCACAGAAGACGACCTTCGCATTCTGACGATTATTGCGTCAATCATCGCGCAACGGGTCAAGATTCAGCAGACAATCGAGGCACTCGTGCAATCTGAACGGTTGGCAACGCTCGGCAAGCTGGCTACGACGGTCGCGCATGAAGTCAGAAATCCGCTTGGCGGGATTCGAGGAGCAGCGCAATTGCTTCAAATGGTCAAATACAATGATTCAACTGAGATTGGTGACGCGACACAATTCCAAGCGGAGATTCAAGAATGTACTGCCGTAATCATTAAAGAGGTAGACCGGCTAAATCGCGTCATCGAGCAGTTGTTGGCATTCGGCAAACCACAAACGGCAAACCTTCGAGCGCAGGAAATCAACCAATTAATTGATGACAGCCTTTCGATCTGTCAATCCGAGTTAGACCAGAACAGCATCCGTGTTGAACGCCTTTATGGCGAGTGTCCGCTTGTTGTGGTTGATGCCGATGGAGTAATGCAGGTCTTTTTGAACCTATTTCATAACGCGATGGAGGCAATGGATGGAGACGGTGTGTTGACAATCCAAACACACGAGAACCCAGAAAACCGATCGGTTCAGATTCGCGTTCAGGATACGGGATGCGGTATATCTGCCAATCACGTTTCACGTCTATTTGACCCCTTTTACACCACCAAGCAGAAAGGGACCGGACTCGGACTCTATATCATCCGCCGCATCCTTGAGGAACACGGCGGGACAATCGAGGTCAATACAACGCCATCACAAGGAATCGCGTTTATTATCACGCTACCCGTATGATGGGTTACAAACCGCCCCTACCGGGGTGGGGCGTGAAACGGTGCAGGGTTTGTTTCCAAAATACCGGAACGTGTCAAAACAAGTGCGGAACATCGGAAATATTATTATGAACCACTCAATTCTCATCGTTGATGACGACGATAGCATACGCTTGGTCGTAACAAAAGCACTCCAAAAAGAAGGGTATAAAATACATGCCGCCCATAACGAGGTGGAGGCGATGGAGTGCCTGCGGGCAGAGTCTGTTGATGTCATCCTGCTCGATATTTTTCTACAGGATGTCAATGGATTAGAGCTAATCGAACAAATTCGAGAGCTCAACGAAACCGCGTCAATCATCGTTATCACGGCGCACGGTACAACGCAAACCGCTATCGAATCGGCGAAGCACCGGGCTTACGACTACCTCACCAAACCCTTCAAGCTAGAAACGCTGAGCGAAGTGGTCGCTCGGGCGACGTATGCCGCTGACCAATCAAAGCGCACAATCGCCGACATCTCTGAATCAGAGCAGGAAAAGAGGGGTGAAACGCGGATGGTAGGAGAAAGTCCGGCTATGCATGCCGTTTACCAAATCATTGGCAAGGCGGCGATTAGCGATGAAACAGTGCTCATCATGGGGGAGAGCGGCACAGGGAAAGAATTGGTTGCAGACTTAATCCACCAGAACAGCAGCAGAACAGGTGGACCGTTCGTGGTTGTCGATTGCAGTACGGTGCCGGAGGGCTTGCTTGAAAGCGCGCTGTTTGGACACGTCAAAGGCGCGTACACCGGGGCAGATATAGCACGGCAGGGTAAATTTGAGCAGGCAGATGGCGGCACCATTTTCCTCGATGAGGTGGGCGAATTACCGCTTGAAGTTCAAATGAAATTATTGCGGGTTCTGCAAGAATGGGAAGTTGAACCAGTGGGCTCTAATGAGTTGCGCCCGGTTAATGTTCGTGTCGTTGCGGCAACGCACCGCCGCCTCGATTTGGGCATCCATGATGGCACATTCCGCGAAGACCTCTATTATCGGCTCAACGTTATCCCCGTTTATCTCCCACCACTGCGCGAACGGAAGGAAGATATTCCAGATCTAATTGACTTCTTTATTGGCCGTTTTGCTGAAGAGTATAACCGCCCGAAATCCGCAATATCGCCTGAAGCGTTCAAGCAGGTAATGGCTTACGACTGGCCCGGCAATGTTCGCCAGTTGGAGAATATGGTCAAGCTCGCTTTGGTGATGTGTGCAGGGCAGATCTTGCTCCCCGAACACTTCCCCCAACTTTCAGGCATTGATGACACTGCTGTTACGCCCAGTCAAACGGGCTTTGAAAATCAGCTTTACGCCCTTTTGATGGAACAGATAGACGAATGCATAGAATCTGGTAGATCTGATGGGTTGCTCTATACCGAGATTCGGACTGCCTTTGAAAAGCCGTTGTTTGAAATTGTGCTGGAGCGAACTGGCTGGAATCGTAGCAAAGCCGCGAATCTTTTGGGAATCAACCGTAATACCTTGCACTCCAAGATGGAGGAGCACGCGATTAAGCACTGACATTTCGCGGAATGGCGGAAAGGGAAGATTGGATGGATATTGGTAAAATCATCGGAACTGTCGTCGCAACCCAAAAAGATTCGAGTTTGGTAGGAACACGGCTTTTGGTGGTGCAACCCCTTGATGGAAAGGGCGAATTGGTCGGTATGCCCCTTGTTGCGGTTGACACACAGAGCGTTGCAGGGTACGGCGATTTAATCTATATGGTGACAGGCGGTGACGCTGTCGGTGTATGGTCAGGACACCAAATGCCTGTTGATGTGGCAATTGTCGGGATGGTGGATTCAATTACACACGCGCATTTGGAATCCGAGAACGAAGCCGAAAATCCGAAAGGGGAGTAGGAATCATCAAAATGTACATCGCCAAAGTAATTGGTAAAGTTGTTTCCATCATCAAACACCCCGCATACGAGAATCGAACGCTGTTACTGGTTCAACCGTTAAGCTTAAAATCGGAGTTGGTGCTGACACCGACAATCGCGGTTGATTATGTTGGAGCGGGTGAAGGGGATGTCGTGCTTGTCGGTGCAGGCCCTGGGACAGCGCAAGACGTATTCGGGATAGAAAACGCTCCGATCCGAGAACTGGTCATGGGAATAATCGATCGATTTGATACATAAAAGGCGATTATCCCAGCGTAGCATACAATCTCACGAACATTTAACAAAGATAAGGAAACGAATATGCCTGTTGGAACGAAAAACACGATTATTGAAGGGTGTGGGACGCATCATATCGCTGTGCAAGCGCGTGATTGGGAGGCCTCTCTGCGCCTTTACCAAGATGTGATGGGGATGGAAATCATCGCAGAATTTGGCTCCCCGGACCGGAAAATCCTGCTGTTGGATATGGGCGATGGCAGCCACATGGAGCTGTTCCAACCGACGGACAGTTCGCCAAAGACTGACGATGCCGTCCCCAACGACCCTGTAACCCATTTTGCGATTACGACCACAGATACACGGGCGGCTGTCGAGCATATCCGCGAAGCGGGTTACGAAATTACGCTTGAACCGCTCGACGTAGACCTCGGCAACCTAAAAGCGACGATTGCGTTCTTCAAGGGTCCAAGTGGTGAATCGATCGAGTTCTTCCAAACGCACTGATAGAAACGGTTTCAGTTGTGTATTGTGCTAGGTAGTAATTAATCCGAGTTGCCACCTTAAGCAAGTTTTAGTATTAAATATATACATTGCGCTCCTTATGAAGATTAAAAAATAAATGGGGTAATTGCATACGGACACCCGGTGCGGTTACATGACGTTTAAAAAATAAATTGGGTAATCTGGATTGGACACCGGTCTTAGGAAAAACATTCATAGCAGGTCTGGAAGTTACCCGATTAAATACTTAAACTTCATCAAACCGCACCGATTCTACAAAACATTACCGATTTTGATTGTCAAATTTCATTAGACATTGCGATCCGCTGAATCGGAAGAGTGGAAGCTTTGCCGGTTCTGGATATTCTAGAGAAACCGAGTTTTGAAGAAAAAACTCGGTTTCTGCAATTACTCTGGGGCGATAATATCCGTTGCCGCTTTCTTCACTGCTTCCCTGAGTGCGTTGACCCGTACTTCAAGAGAGTCTTCGAGCGTTTTTAGGTGAAGTAGCCACGATTCTTTCGAGTCATTTTCACCTGTGCCGAATCCGTCTGTAGTTGACAGACGGATATATTTTAGCCGTTCTTCTTGGAGTGCCTTTAACTGCTGTTCGTAATCCTCAATACCCGCTTGAAGCAGGGTAACTAATTCACGTATCTTTTCCAAAACTGATCTCCTTTATGCAGGTTTCAATATAAAATTTGTAGTATTGCAAGCTACGGCCGCTTTAGTTATCCGCGAGAAACCGAGTTTTGCCGATCCTTGCGGATGGCTCGATGACGAGACGCAAAAAACTCGGTTTCTACCGTTTATTTTTTTAAACTTGCTTAGCATCGGTTTTGAAATCGTATTGATTACATTATCTCATATCATGCCTCTGGGATGCAATGGAAAGATCCTTGATTCCACGCCTCAACCGTTGGAGATGAAAATGAAAAAATACTGTCTAAGCCTTGTGCTTGCTCTACTGGTACTGATAACGCTCTTAGGCTTCTTTGCCCAAGCGCAAAAACGCAACAACAAGGAGGCAACAAACGCCGATGGAATAACTTTAACTGACCTCGGTGTGACCGACGCACAAAAGGCGAAACTTAAAGCGTTATGGGAGCTGAAACGGCAAAAGCACCGCCAATCCATCAAAGATTTGAGAACCTTGAATCGGTTGGCCAAAGATTCGGTGGCATCGACTACGGAGATTCGAGAGACATTGGACAAATTTCGTCGTGCACGACGAAAGCAGGCGCAAGACATCGAAGTTGCTGAAGATGCACTCATTAAAACGTTGCCCCCTCGCGCACAATTACATCTCACAATCTTGGGAATATTAGATAACGGCTTAACATCGCGAAGAGATCTGGCATCATCGCAAAGAGGAAAAAAAGAGGTAGAATCCCAGAATCGGGATGATGCTCAAGCGGAAGATCAGAAAAAGTAGTGGCGGGATAAAAAAAGGTGGAGGATATCGGACTTGAACCGATGACCTTTTGCATGCCATGCAAACGCTCTCCCAACTGAGCTAATCCCCCACTAGAATCCCAATTGTAACACACCCAGCTAACAAAGCGCAAGGAAAAAATTATGAATACCACACATCAGGATGCGTTTTTCTCACTCTCGCAACTTGAAGACGAACAGATTGAGGTGCCGGTAGGTGCTCTGCTCATTGCAAAAGATGCCTATCCTGAGCTCGATATAACTGTTTATTTGGAAAAACTCGATCAGATGGGGGAAGAGGCGAAAGCGCAAATCGGTGGAACGACAGATTTGAGTGCACAGATTGCAGACTTGAATCATTATCTGTTTGAGAAGCAGGGATTTTCTGGCAATGATGAGGACTACTACGATCCAAGGAATAGCTATCTCAACGATGTACTTGACCGGAAGCTTGGTCTCCCGATTACCCTCTCGATTGTGTATATAGAAGTCGGAAATCGGATTGGCTTACGACTTGTTGGCATCGGTTTCCCCGGACATTTCCTCGTTAAACAGAAAGGGGAATATTCAGAGACCTTCATTGACCCGTTTGAGCAGGGGAAGATTTTGACGAAAAGAGACCTCAATGAAAAGTTGCAAATGATGCCAATGACGCAAGGCGAGCAAATGCGCCCGGAGTTTTTGCAGGAACTGACTAATAAGCAGATTCTAGTCAGAGTCTTGCGAAACCTCCTAGCGATCTACTTGAAGGATAAGGCGTATGAGCGAGCCGCCAGAGTAGGTGAACAAATTACTTGGCTTGCACCCAAATCCGCACTAGACTATCGAGACCTTGGATACCTGTATTACCAGATCGATTCGTATGGGAGATCGCTCCGTGCGTTCGAGAAGTATCTAGAACTCGAAGATGGCGAACCTGACCGTGAAAAAATTGAATTTAACGTTCAGACTTTGAAAAAGCAGATAGCGATGATGAATTAAACCGATACCCCGCACTTGTGGATGTGGATTGAGAAAAATTCCCGTTTGATTACAAGTTGGGTAGTTTCATACGGGTGCCCGTGCGGTTTCAAACCGCCCCTACCGGAGTTTTCATACGGATGGCCGGTGCGGTTGCAAACCGCCCCTACCTTGGTTGGGGTTACCCGTTTAAATTCTGAAACTTCATTAGGGTGGGGAGTATGTCAATAACTGAGGGCTGTTCCTTTTTTGTTGACAGCAAGCAGGCCTGTGCTATAATAAGCGAGCGAAACTGATAGAGGAGTCACGGTTATCATCCTACAAACCCGGAAAATTCCGAGTCATTTGTGAAAGGGAAACATGGTAAAAAATAAAATGCAGGCATTCGGCGTGAGTAATCGGGTTGGCTATAATTCTGATGGTTTTTATGAAAGAAATGTATATACTCCACCTGGGCAGAAACCAGAAATGGCATCATCCGTTGAGAATAGAGTGCCTGAAAATCATCTCAACAAGATTTTTTTGCATTCAAGTGAGACGATGGACGAATTACCCGATAACAGTGTTCATTTGATGATTACATCTCCGCCTTACAATGTCGGCAAGGAATACGATAATGATTTGACATTGAATGATTACCGTGCAATGCTCAAACGGGTTTGGAAAGAAGCATATCGGATTCTTGTAGATGGTGGCAGAGTTTGTATCAATGTGGCTAATATTGGGCGCAAACCTTATCTTCCTTTACATGCCTTCATTATAGCAGATATGTTGGAGCTTGGTTTTCTTATGCGTGGGGAGATTATTTGGGACAAAGCCGCAAGTGCCGGAAGTTCCTGTGCTTGGGGAAGTTGGAGGTCTGCCTCGAATCCCGTTTTAAGAGATGTTCATGAGTATATTTTGATATTTTGCAAAACGGAGTTCAAACGAACTGGAACGGAATCAACAATCAGCAGAGACGATTTTTTAGAATTTACGAAAAGCATTTGGAAAATTCCTGCGGAATCCGCTAAAAAGGTGGGGCATCCTGCACCGTTCCCCCTTGAGTTGCCAGCACGGCTTATCCGGCTTTATTCATTCAAAGGAGATGTGGTATTGGATCCCTTCATCGGTAGCGGGACAACAGCAGTAGCGTCCAAAGAGGCGGAACGAAAGTGGATAGGATATGACATCTCGCAGGAATATGTTGATTTGGCATATAGTAGACTGAGTCAAGAGTTATTACTGTTTTCGGAGGACTTGCATGAATCCGTGTGTCGTTAATCTGCTTAACGAGATTCCGGAATAGCGACAAATTGTCGCTATTTTTGGAATAATTAAAGAGGTGTGACATTTTGTCTTTGCTTTTTTCGTGTCAAAATGTGATAATTACCCCGATGAATCAGTAATAGTGGGATGGCACAACTCTTGCTTATATCAACGCGAAGATTTCTAAATCCCTTCGCTTAGAATAGCGTTGGGGTTAATTAACTGTCTAATCCAATTGAGGGTGTGATAATTATCAACCCATCTGATGATAAATAGGAGGATAAAAAAGGCATGGCACTTACACCGCTTGGAGATCGCATTCTTGTAAGGCGCACAGAGGAAGAGGAACAGAAGACAACTGGAGGGATTATTATCCCTGATACGGCGCAAGAGAAGCCGCAAGAAGGCGAAGTTATTGCTGTCGGCAAAGGCAGCTTGCTTGATAATGGCGAATACCACGAAGTTGATGTCGTTAAGGGCGACAAGATTCTGTTCGGGAAGTTCGGAGGAACCGAAGTCAAATACGGCAATGAAGAACTTCTCATCCTGCGTGAAGACGATATTTTAGCGAAAATTACCTAGCTTAAAGAAAGAAGGAGACATTGATATGGCTGCAAAGCAGTTGAGTTTTCAGGAAGATGCGCGGAATTCTATCAAGCGCGGCGTTGATACACTTGCGAATGTTGTAAAAGTTACGCTGGGGCCAAAGGGAAGAAACGTCGTTCTTGACAAGAAATTTGGCGCACCGACAATTACCAAAGATGGCGTAACTGTCGCAAAAGAGATCGAACTCGAAGAGCCTTATGAAAATATGGGCGCGCAGATGGTCAAAGAGGTCGCTTCCAAGACCAGTGAAGTCGCTGGTGATGGAACAACCACAGCAACTATTCTAGCGCAATCCATTTACAGCGAAGGGCTCAAAAATGTCGCTGCTGGACACAACCCGATGGCACTCAAACGCGGAATTGAAAAGGCAGTTAATACGGTCGTTGAGCACCTCCAGTCGGCAAGCCGCGAGACTTCAGAGAAAACGGAGATTTCGCAAGTCGCCAGCACCTCTGCCAACAATGACCAATCCATCGGTGACCTAATCGCTGACGCGATGGAAAAGGTTGGAAAAGATGGTGTGATTACCGTTGAAGAGGCAAAAAGCCTCGAAACCACGCTTGATGTTGTCGAGGGAATGCAGTTTGACCGTGGGTATCTGTCACCCTACTTCGTGACCGATGCAGACCGTATGGAAGCCGAACTGGAAGACCCATTAATCCTCATCCACGAGAAGAAGATCAGTGTCCTAAAAGACCTTGTACCCGTGCTTGAGCGGGTTGCTCAACAAGGGAGACCCATTCTGATTATCGCTGAAGATGTTGAAGGCGAAGCGTTGGCAACGATAGTTGTGAACAAGATACGCGGTGGACTCCGAGCCGCGGCGGTCAAGGCACCTGGTTACGGTGATAGGCGTAAAGAGATGCTCGAAGATATCGCCGTGCTCACCAATGGACGCATGATTTCTGAAGACCTTGGGATTAAGCTCGAAAACATCACAGCCAATGACCTCGGCACTGCGAAACGGGTACTCATCGACAAAGACAATACGACAGTCATTGAAGGCGGCGGTAGCACCGAGGCCATTCAAGGACGTATTGCCCAGATTCGCAGGCAGATCGAGGAGACCACTTCTGACTACGACAGCGAAAAGCTGCAAGAGCGGCTTGCAAAACTCGCTGGCGGCGTTGCTGTGATTAACGTTGGCGCGGCAACAGAGGTTGAGATGAAAGAGAAGAAAGCGCGTGTTGAAGACGCAATGCACGCCACTCGTGCCGCAGTCGAAGAGGGAATCGTAGCAGGTGGTGGTGTCGCGCTGGTACGTGCAATCTCTTCGCTCGACGGCTTAGAGTTTGACGATGCAACGGAACAGAGCGGTGTGAACATCGTCCGTCGCGCACTTGAAGAACCGCTCCGTCAAATCGCGAGCAATGCGGGTCAGGAAGATTCCGTAATTCTTGCGAAGGTCAGAGAGGAAGGCGGAGACATCGGTTATGACGCGCTGAGAGATGAGTTCGACAACATGTTCGACGCTGGGGCTATTGACCCGACCAAGGTCGTCCGTGTCGCCCTTCAGAACGCATCAAGTATCGCCGCATTGATGATTACCACCGAGGCGTTGGTCGCAGAAGTGCCTGAGAGTGAAGCACCGGCACCTCCAATGCCACCGGGCGGTGAGATGTATTAAAACATTGAAACGTCAAATGAAAAAGGGAGTGAGGCTTAATTCGGCTTCACTCCCTTTTTTTAGGTCCGTTTCCAATTTTACGAAAAGACCAAATACTGTTTGGCGAGGTGGTTGAGCGCGTTTTGGTACACCTCAAACATAATGGATAGCCGGAAGAAAACCTGTTCCAATTGATACTCACGAGCCATCGCATGTGTCGAAGCGTGGGCATAATATTCACGCCCAAAATCAGTGTAGAACTGGGTATTTACGGGGCGATTCTTGTATCGGTGACGATATTCGATTGCCTGTGGAAAGATTCCGGTGAGATAAAGCGAATAATTGCCGATGTGGGCGTAAACGATGAATTGCCGACGCGAATTGGCGTTCTGTGCCTCGATAACCATGTCAGTCAAGTATTCGGAAGTCTGTTCGTCGTGACGCTGGATACGATACAATCGGTCGGTCTTCACAAAGAGGCTCAGCATGTTGGCGATGTAATTGATGACCTTCGGGTCGCCTAAAATTCGCCGGTCAATAAGGCTCCGTCGCAGCAACACGCTGAAAAAGAGGAAGGGTGAAATCTCCAAAATTAACGGACGCGCATCGCAAATTTTGTTAAAGAGAGATTCACTGTTTAATAGTGGCTCCAAACTGGTTGGCATCCGATGCAGGAGCTCGGCGATTTCCTCATAACTACGCCCTGCCTTCGGCCAGTTTTCAATGAGAAATTGTAGGTCACGGTCTGCCAATCGGTTGTGGTCAATGCAGGCAAAATCAGGTTTTGGCATTGTATTGTAATAGCACAATTGATTGCGCGTTCTTAGGTTCATAGTAAGAACCTGCGTGGTCAAAAAGATGGAAGCCCCCTGCGCCCTACATTCGGCAATCCCACATGAGCAGAAGCCTTCCATCTCTCTCTAATACTTCAGTCAAACAATTACAACTTTTCAATAACCTTCGGGGCAGTTTTTGGTGTCTCGCGATCAGCGTCATTGAGAGCCGTTTCTGGGACATAGTTGCTATAATCCGAGATGCCACCGTGGGTCGTGGCGTAAACGACAAAATTAATCAACTGTTGTGCGGCATGTGGTGCAAATTCAATCATAATCTTATTTCGATCTGCATAATGCCCGTAGAACGGTCTCTGTACCGCGCTGTCCATCACATGCATCATCGCTTCCGTATCGACTAGCACTGCCAAGCGTCCATCAACAAAGATGCCTTTCAGTTTATCGTACCGACCATGATGGAGGGTAATGCTCGAAATCTTTCTAACAGGGAAACGGAGCGGACCGTTCAACTTATAGTAGCTGTTGTAGATCTCGTGGTCGTTTGGAATGACGGCCAGTTGATGTTCAGGCAGGATTTGTCGCAACACCCGCAATGCTGGTTGCATTGCATGTTCGGTATTTCCGTGAGTTGGCATGTAGATAAACCCGCCCCGGTTGACGACATATTCGCGAAGTCGTTGCACCTCTTGTTCCGTATACTCATGGGTGCCGCGTGAACGGCCAATCGCCCAAACGGGATTATTGAATAGACTGGAAGAAGAATCACTCTTTGATTTTAAGGCAGAAGCCGACACAGGTTCCATAAAGATAATCGGTGCTTCAAAAAACGCCGCATCGTTAATCATGACTGCATCGACAAGTTTGGTTTGGATGTTCGTTTTTTCATTTAACGACTTAACCAAGTAGGGCAGACCTGCCCCGAATCGGATATGTCCGATTCCGCTGCCTCATATATCTGCGTTTGGGTGAAGCGGGTCGTCGAGGCGGACGAGATTCAATCTACCGACGATGTCGTTCCCACGCCCTTGAATGATAGCACCCGGCACACCTGTCGGTAGGGGAGGTACGCCATTGCCCAACGTCATGTTATCGGAAATCCCGGCGAGCGATTCATCAATGCCGGCTGCGCCTTCGCGGTTAATCAATGAATTTAGCCCAATGCGGTTTTGGGTGCGACCTTGACTGATACCCGCCTGTGTGCCGAAACTGCCACGGCCTCTACCTTCTCCCAAGCCACTTCCGCTTCCTTCACCGATTCCATCAGCGAGTGCGCCGCCACTGCCTAATTGGGCGGCAAGCGGTGAATCCGACGCAACAGGCACATCCGCAGTGGTTGCCAGGGGCTGTCCGGTTGACTGATTCTGGAATGAAACTGGGACATTGGTCACTTGTGCATGTTTCGGCGAAAACTGATCCCTTCCCGATGGTGCCGATGTCGGAGTGGGTTGCATAGTTTTGACTTCACGCACCGCCAGAGAGTGGCGGGAGATTGATTCTGCTTGCGTGTTTATCCGCAAATCGGGTGTGGGCGTTGGGATAACGACAGGTTTTTCAACAAACGGATCCCTCTCTTTCACTGGAATAGGGGTGACCTTGAGAAAACTTACCTTAATGACATCATGCTCATTGGTGTACTTAGGGTTAATCGTGATATAGGTAAAAATCACGGCGAGACAGAAATGCACCGCGAACGACACTATCCAAGCGCGGCGAATACGATGGGATTTCATAGGAACCACCTCCATAGGATTTTAAAACGTGAATCACCATATTGTTAGCATATTTTATGCCACTGATAAACTTGCCAAAATTTCGGTTAAATGCCCCAAAGTGTACATCCAACCTTAAAAACCGTGTCCAATCCTGTTCATTTAATGTTCAGTTCTGTTCATTTAATGTCATTATGTGGTGCAATTGCCAAAACTCAAATATATCATAGCATATTTCAGAATTGAGGTCAATATTTAAAAGCTAAATCATCCAATCCAGAAATTATAGATGCGAGGCAGGTTCATAGCGATACCGACAATGGTCCAGATAGAAGCGACCGAAAATTCCCCCAATATCAATCCCAAAAACAACGGAACCGCTTTCCGAAATTGCTTGATTCCACCGTGTCGTAAAATAAGCCACTTCAACACCCAGCTCACCAGCGTGCACGACCACACAAAACTCATCCCGTAACTGCCAGCTACTGCATAACCCATCGGGTGAAGTGGCCACCAGACAAATCGTGCCCTCATGAATGTCAAAAAGGACGCTACCACCGCCCCGAACCCCATCAGTGCGATATGATAATAATCTACTTCCGTTGGGCGGCTCAGCCACTCGTCCAAGTATGACCATGCCTCTCGCCCCCAACCGGGGTAAGGGATATTATCAAGCCCAAACTTAAACCCCAAGTGCAGTAGTATCCATAAAGCCACCACAGTCCCAAAAGTACCGCCCAACAGCATCGACCAGAAAGTGGTACGATGGCTCATTCGGCTTCTTGAGGCAATCTTAAACCCCTCAAGTTGATGCGGCATAATATGCCCTAAGTACATGCGACTGATGTACCAGAACAGCGGCAGCGTGGCTCGTGTGCTCTGTCCGAGGTTGGCGGTTCCGACAGCAGAGGTAATCATCTGGGCAGGACCGCCAAAGTGGACATCATGGGCGGGGAATCCAAATTCAGCACGAAGTCGCGTGATGGCGGTCGAAAGGATGTAATAAAAAACGATGAATCCGATCGCGACGCTCATCTCCATGCCTGCCTTATAACAAAACAGGATAAGAATCACCAGCCCACATCCCATTCCACACCATGCCATCCGATACGATATTGGCGCGTTTGACCGCTCCGTTTCCCTATTTTCGATGGGAGGTCGTTGCACGGTTTGAATAAAATGTCGTCTGCCTCGCCAAATCACAATCGCCAAAACGGCGAGATACGCCCCAACCGATTCCTGCACAATATACGCATGTCGACCATAAGCGGGATATTTGTGCCACCCCAACATCACGCCCACAATCCGCATCCCCTGCCAATACAGGTAGAAGAACCAACACGAAAAGAGCAGGTCTAGCGGCATGAAGAAACTTAAACCGATGATAGAGGGCATAAACGAGACCCGCATTGCCCTAAGCGCAGTCCACGGTTTCTCCGTAAAGATGTAGCCGATATGCCTAAATTTGAAAAATGTTAATCCCGGGAAACTGGAATCCAAAAAGTGAATCCCATTTACGACATTAATCCCCGCGGCGATGGCAAATCCAATCCACAGCAGGCGGCTATACCCACCCGATTGAACCAGATTCAGCGGAATCTCCGCTATCGGATACGCGAGTTTCTCTTGTTCAATCCACTGCCTACGGACAATGATGTTGATGCACAACATAACGAAGAGCACCACACAGGTAAAAAACGTCCACCAAAGCAGTGGAGTCATCCACGCCGCCAGATTCTTCGCGGTATACAGACTCGATTCGCCGTGGTAGTAGTCTCTCAGCACGGACGGTTCACTGACGACCAGCCATTTAGGGAGGTCTTTATGGAACATCTGTCGCCATTCATTTTCTTCCGTCGCTCCCCAAAAGGCATAGGTGAGTACGGAAGGCAATACCGGCAGCATGGCGGCGATGGAGCAGAGTGCCGTTACCATGTTGACCATGATGTAAACGGTCAATAACTCTCTGGTATCGAAAGCGATTTTCGGTAGCCATCGGCGCAGTCCCTTATTGAGTAGAAAGAGCACCCAAAGTGTGAAAACCGCGTTAAAGAAGAGCGAAAAAGCGGTCGCGCCTCCGCCTCGCCGGATTTCCTCCATCTGTATCAGCCAATAGCAATTAATAACAATCAGCCCAAACCCGACCAGCCATGCCCGTGCGATGGATTTTGTTGTCAAATCGGCCCCCTATTTGAGCCGCGATGGGTGATTTTGAGCAAGTTTTAATAAAATAAGAAAAAAGGAACGCAAAGCCGCAAAGGCGCAAGGAAGAACAGAACGCACAATCACAGCGGTATAGGATAGACCTTGATCAGAATGTAAAGTTTATCTGTCCCCACTGCCGTTATAGATTTCAGCGATTATTGCGTTGGTCTTTAATCCTACTTCGCCCGGACAGGAGATTGGTGCGCCCGTTTTCAGATGGTTGACAAAATCCTCGACGAGCCCGATGTGTGTATACGCCAAGGGAGGCTGATTCATCGGTTGTTCTTCTCCTCCTGTATGGAGTACAAGATTACCGCTGTTGAGCGGTGAACAGCGTAGGCTCCCTTTTGTGCCGTAAATTTCAATCTCATCAACGGAAACGCCAACGCTCCAGTTGATATTCGCAACGGCATGGGGGCCGCTTTCAAATCGCAGTGTGAAAACGGCAGAATCATCGACAGGATGCGGGAACTGCACCGTTTCTGCGTAGCCACAGGCGGACTTGATATCCCCGAGCAGGTGCATGAGCAGGTCAATGCGATGACTCCCCAAATCCATCAATACCCCGCCTCCACTGATTTTGGGGTCGGTACGCCACGCCCCCCACTCGTGCCGACTGGGGTCGTAGAACGCCGTATGATTGACCCGTGCAAGTACGACTTTGCCGATAGCACCTTCCGCAATCAACTCCTTCATTTTCACAACATTCGGATAAAAGGGCCTGTAGTACGCAATCATGAGCGTGACGTTGTGTTCATGACAGGCATCAATCATCTGCTGGCACTCATCGACGTTCAGTGCCATCGGTTTCTCGCACAATACGTGCTTCCCTGCACGCGCTGCCGCAATCGTATGCTCACAATGCAGATAAGGCAGGGTTGCGACATAGATTGCATTGATTTCAGGGTCTGCGAGTAGGGCATCAACCGTATGATAGGCGCGTTTCGCACCGTGCCTTGTTGAAAATGCTTCTGCCTTTTCCCGGTCACGGCGCATCACGCCGATTAGTTCTGAGCCTTCAACGGTATACAGTGGCGGCCCACCTTTGTGCTCTGCCACATCACCGCAGCCGAGTATTCCCCATCGTAGCAATGCCATAAAAATACCCTCCTTTCAACGACTGGTTTCGGACAAGCCATCAACAGATAGAACAACTACTTCCTATTCGTTTGTATTACTACAACGCCAGGAGGATGATAACCGCTCCCCCTAGGGCGAAGCAGTAGTAGGAGAAGATAGAGAATTTGCCGCGGTTGAGCGTCACCAACAGAATACGCAGGGCGATATAACCTACGACAAATGAAGCCAATGTGCCGACACCAACCCCTCCAGCCTCAACCGTAATTTCGGCTACGTCTCTGAGCTTGAGGGCAGCAGCACCCAAAATGGCGGGAATGGAGAGCAGGAAAGCGTATTGTGCGGCGGTTTGTGGTGAAATGCCAAACAGCAATGACAGCGAAATCGTTGACCCAGACCGTGAAATCCCCGGCGTAATCGCCAACCCTTGCGCGACCCCTATTAGCGGCGTATGCCATGCCTTTACCGGGAGTTCTCCATTGTTTGCTTTTCGCCTGAGACGTGGCAGTTGCAAAATCAATCCTGTCAGGATTAGCATAAACGCAACGACCATCGGTTTGGCGAAAATCGCTTCGAGTTGGTCTTTGAACAGGAAAGCGATGAGACCCGTTGGCACTGAGCCGAGCAGAAGGAACCAGAGTAATTTGAGAGGCGGCGAGTTCTCAACGATCCGAATCGGGTGACGATAAAAGGCGGGATTACGGAGAGCCGCAACGCTGGCATACAGCAGTGACCAGATCTGTTGACGGTAAACAATGACAACTGCGCCTAGTGTCCCGAGGTGCACCATGACATCGAAAAATACCTGCGGTTCTTTCAAACCGAGGAAATGTTGCATTAACACCAGATGTCCAGAACTGCTGACTGGTAGAAATTCTGTCAAACCTTGTAGTACGCCAAGCACAATTGCTTCCCAAATCGTCATGTGTATAAAGCCATAAGCAGATTTTAGTATTCAGAAATCGGGAGTGTGAACTCCCACAAGAATCGGGAGTAGGAACTCCCTCCCACAAGAGTCGGGAGTAGGAACTCCCTCCTACAGGCTCACAGGGGAACTGTACTATGGTTTCATCGTTTCGCCACGTAGTAGGAATGCGCGGATGTCGTAGCGTCCCGGGCGTTCGACGGGTAGTTCTCCGTTCTCAAGCATCACTTCCAACGGGGAGCAGAGGGTACGGACAGGCATCTGCACCACTTCGTGCATCCGAGCGGATTCGTAGATTCCCATGATGATTTCCACAGAAGCACGTCCATTTTTTGCGTCGCCGCGATGTTCTCTCTCCCCTTCGATCCATTTGACAAGTTCACGCGCTTGGGCGACCTGCTGGTCTTTGCCATCTGATGGACGTTCTTCCCAGTCAGTTGCTTTGCTGTTCAGCAGTCGAACACGTCCTTCGGTCAGGTCGATGATGCCGTCACTGCCGTAAATAATCCCACCCTGGTAGTTTGGGCCAGCAATCTCTTGTAGTAGCAATCCGATACAGTCGTTGTCGAATCCGACAGTTCCCATACTCCGGTCCTCAATCGGTATATCGCGTTCGTACCGCTCCGTTTTGCGCTCAATATTGCCGATAACCCACACCGCGTTGGGGTCACTGAGCACATATCGCATCATATCCAGCAAATGGGAGCAGTCGTTCAGGAGCCCTTGGCCGCCCCGACAAATAATCTGACGCGGTTCACCAATGGCCCCGTCTGCGATCAACTCGCGTGCATCTGTCCAAGCTGAATTGAACCGCCGCTGATGGGCGATGGCGAGTTTGACATCGTTCCGACGCGCCACCAACATCATCTCATCACAATCGCCGAGATTTGTTGCCATCGGTTTCTCACACAGTACGGCCTTCGGCTTGCGCGAGCACGCCGCAATAGTCATCGGCGCGTGGAGTTTATGCCATGTCGCAACGCTGACGATGTCTAATCCCTCGTTGTCGAGCATTTCTCGTGCATTATGATAACGGTTCTCAATGTTGTAACGCTCCCCGAATTGGTTTACTGCTTCTTCAACGGGGTCTGCAATCGCAACAATCTCAATCTCTTCAACGCCGAGATAACCGCGAGCGTGTGCATTAGCGATGCTTCCGCACCCAATAATCCCAGCGCGATATTTTTCTGACATTTTCAATCCCTCGTGTGTGATACAAATTGTATGATCGTCAATTCCATTGCACCTGTAAAAGACGCAAGGGAGAACAGAACGTGCAATCCATTGCGCTGTCTAATAGGTAATTTGGTACAACTTGGGCTATGATACAACAATATCCCCCACCGCGCAACAACAAAAAAAGCCCCGGTAAACTGTCCAAGACAGTTACACCGAGGCCTTAAAATAGAAGGGCGAGAGGGCTATCGGTTTATCATCAACTGCCCTCTACGCGATTATGTTGTCTTCTACTTGACAATCAGCATCCGACGAGTTGCTGTGAAGTTTTTATTCGTCTGCATCGTGTAGAAGTAGAGACCAGAAGCAACCCGTTCACCAGTGTTGCTGCGTCCATCCCAGTACACAGCGGCTGAGCGCGTTGTATAGAAGCCAGCCGGCCTGAAGCCCAGTGGGAACGTTCGCACCAGATGACCAGACCTATCATAGATCTGAATGGTCACATTCGCTGACTTTGCAAGTTGGAACGGCAACCACGTTTCAGGATTGAACGGATTCGGAAAATTCTGTGCAAGGGTTGTCTTCTCTGGATGGACATCGCCAACTCTCAACCGCACACTCAGATAAGCGTCCCGAATGTTTGAGACGCTCACGACACGTTGGAATGGCCCAGAAACGATATTTCCGTGCTGGTCAACCATGGTAATCTCCAACAAGTCTCCAGCCTTGGCAACACTCTTTCGACCGAGGTCTGCCCAGACCGTTGCGTAGTGCCCAGATTTGCGAGAGACGGAATTGAGGGCAACCGTACCCCTGCTCAGATTCTTCGCAACGACGGTGTAAGTGCTACCCCGCTTCATATCCAACGGATGACCACTCACAACAAAGGCCCATGCGTCCGTTCGGAGCGCAACGCCAGACGGAGCGGCGGCAACCGGTGCTTCTTCCATTGGGGCTTCCATTGGTTCGCCCCATGCGGTTCCGGTGAACTTCGCATATCCGCCATCAGGAACATTGACGATATATCCCATTCCACCTTTGATTTCAAAGCCGTCACCCATCGAATCTGGCGTGAAACCGACGAATTCTTGCATACCGCTATCCAGCATAATCACAGTGGTTGCGCCAAGGTGCATGGCAAGCGAACGTGCTGTGAATGGCATCTCAGGCTTCAGCGGTAGGGAAATCATGTTGAGTCCAGGATATAGATGCATCATGAAGGTAGACATTTTCGGCATATCAGGTTCCGGCATATCACCTGTATCGGTATCACCCGTATCGGTATCACCTGTATCGGTGTCACCTGTATCGGTATCACCTGTATCGGTATCACCTGTATCGGTATCACCCGTATCGGTATCACCCGTATCGGTGTCACCCATATCAGGGTCCGTTGGTGCGACGTATGGCATGACACTCAGACGTGCAACCGGTTCAGCCCAACTGAACGCAGCACCGACATCAGCAGTCCCTGCATTGCCGGGATGCATCATAATGATACCGCCTTCTGTGGGTGCCTCTGCCATACCCATAAAGGGAGGACCGGGCACGTGCGTTGCCAATTCGTTGTTATCCTCAGTGCCAGCGTCATAAGTCATGATGTCCATCATAAAGGTGCGCGGGGCACCACTCTCATCAAACAGGGGCAGGCTATTGGCAGCGGCTATCCCGTCGTTGGTTTGCACCAACATTGAGGCGAACGATAGCAACCAGCCATCAGCACCACCCGTGATCTTGACAGTTGTTGACATACCCGGTAACAGCACACCATCGGCGGACATAACCGCTTTGACACCCTCCATCGCTTTAGCCGATTCTGCCAGTGGCATATTGTTTCCACTTTCAGCGAGAACTCTCAACTCGGCTGAGGCAGGCATCCCGGCCTCAAGGATGGTCACCGCTGAGGTGTGGCTCACGAACAGTGCAGGCGAAAGTCCTTGTCCTGCTTCACCAATCATACCTTCTGTCAGGTTGGTCAACGTAACCTCGAACATCTGATCTTCGGTGATTGGCGGTGCGGGCATAGGGGGCATCGGTTCTGGTGTCGGTTCTGGTTCAACAACCGCATTAATTTCGGCAGCCATGACGGTGACATCTGGTATTGTCTCCACCCCAGAAAAAAGCAAAACTCCTCCAAACCCGATAGTTGTCATGTCGGTGGTTTGAACTGTAAATGTCACCTTGGCAAGTGTACCATCACCACTGGACGGATTAGGTGGTGCAGTGATCGCACCAAATGTGACTTTGCCCTCTGTGGTAATTAGTGGTACTGGAAAAGCACCGGTAGACAGATAATCTGCATTTTCGATTTTGTCAAACATAAGAACAGCTGGGTCAAATATCAGATCAAACCCATAACCGGTGACATCTGTCCCACCTTCGATCTTGATGCTGACCATCAATGTAGCTCCAGCGGCGGGGCTTTCAGCGTCTGGTACAACCGAGACAGTTGCCGCACCGTAGCTAATGCCTTGAATGGCAAAGGCCATAAATGCAGTAGCCAAGATTGCAAAAATTATATTCCCTTTAACAATCTGATTTTTCATCAGACAACTCCTTTATTATTTTAGTTTCTAAATTTCAACCGTGAAATGGAATTAATTCCCATTCATCTCACAACTGATTTAGAACGATAGATTTGCGTTGCTCGTAACAGCTTCAGGCGATTTGCCCATAAGCTGAACGACTCAAGTTATCACAATAGGTTATTTGCCCGCGGAATCGGGTCATCCCCATCCATCGGGCGTACTTTGTTATAACGTTGATTGAGTTAACTTAAATGTTGCTTGAGTTAACCCAAGCACTAGGAAATTTGGATTAGTCACGTCTCAATACGGTACAGATTCTTCGTTGCAATTCATCGCGAATATCCTCAGAGAATCAAGTATCTTTATATTATACTAAACAAACCTAAAAATTTCCAGAAAATTATTAGGGCTCGCGCAAATGGCTTGATTCTACTCTTAACCGATCATATCCTGCATCTGTGTTGCGACCCAATCTACGGCGACATCGATCATCGCCTTTCCCTTCTCTGCGTTCGCTAACTTTGCTTGGTGGTGATATTCACGGTCACTTTCTGCCCGACGCGGTTCGGAAATGGTCAGCTTTGCGCTATCGTAGTCCACACCTTCCCAATCAACATTTTCTGGAAAAGCCTCCAGCGCAAACGCGGTCTCAAATTCAGCGGCATGCCCGGGACAGACACCGGAGTCCATCTGTTCTTGAACGAGCTCAGCGGTATACGCCTCCCAGTAAGAGTGAAAATCAATGTTGATGCCGAGTCGCTCACGGAACCCGTCTAGGCGTTCATTAACGGGCCCAGCGTTGCCCGCGTGTCCGTTGATAATCAGCACGTTTTCGATGCCGTGTCGGCGAAGGCTGTCTGCGACATCGTAAAGCACTTCCCCGAATACCTCTGCGCGAAGTGTCAGCGTTCCCTTATGTTCCATCCAGTGTTCCGAGACCCCAATCGCTAACGGGGTTGTGACGATTACCTGCGGGAACAGTTTTTCTGCCGCCAGTTGTGAGACGTGCACCGCGCTGGCGGTGTCATGAATCATTGCGAGATGTTCGTTGTGTTGCTCCGTACTGCCTGTCGGGATAATCGCGCCTTTGAGCGTTCCTGCGTCAATGGCTTCGCGGACATATCGGCGTTGGTTTTCCCACAGTAAAACAGATTTAATTTGAGACATTTGCTTTCCTCCAAGAGTTGTAAATTGTCTGAATCGCGGATTTAACGGATTACACGACCCCTTACGGGTGGCAAGATGACTTGACGCATTTCGCGAATTTTTAACGCAAAGGCGCCAGGAAGAACAGAACGTGCAATTATAGCAAAGCTCTGCTGGATTTGTCAATCCAGCAGGAGCGGCCTGGGCCAGGTTACTTCACAAAATAAACCAATCATTCAAGTCGTCGCGACGTTCTGCGGGAAGTTGTAAAAACGCCCCCAATTTTTCTAGCCAATACATCCAATAATCGTAGGCGTAATCAACAACCGCTTCCGGCACCTGATGTGTTCCCAAATATTCGATCAGCCACTTCAACAACATTTCCTCAATTTCTTCAGCGACTCCGTCTGCCCCAACACACTGCTCACGGAATTTCTGAACGTCGGTGAGAGTGACACAGAAATACTGCCCGCTATCAATCGCGAGATTGACCATGATGCCACAAGAAATTTTGCCCCCAAGATTATGCGCTCTTGCCATATTTGGTGCGTACCGGAAGTCCTTCTCTTTCGCCATGAGATCGAAGGGAAGAGTTGCGAGATAATCCATCCGGTGACTTAGATTTTTTAGCATACGGTCAGCCACCTTAACCTGACTCAACTGTTCAATCGGCTTGCCTTTCTTCCTGACCGATAGATGTTCAATGACCTCACCGCTGATTGGATCGATGACTTCACGCCGCGGAACGCCCTTCGATTCGATGACGGTACTCGCCTCACCGATGAGCAGGGACTCCATTTGCAACTCGTCTAAAAAATACCTTTCGGCGTGATTAAACAAAAACAGCTCCATCACCGCTTCAGGGGGCTCCGCGCTCTGAAGCGTCCCTGATTCGGAAACGGTTAGTTGACCGCGCTGCTGAATCTCTTGTGCATCCTGTTTTAATTTCACCATCAACGTGTTACCGATCTGGTAAAATTGAATCATATCGTTGTGGAGCAGAAGGTGTGTTGCACGAGTCAGGTCGCCTTTGCTACTATGCTCAACCCCAAGATTGAGTCTGAGAATCACATCTCTTGCCACCGTTCGGAGTTCAGACAGCTTGGAGATGTCAGCGGGTTTGACCATGGAGAGTTTGTTCACTATGGCGAGCATCTGGCTGTTGAGCTCGTCCATTTTCCCAATTGGTGCGTCGTCTCGCTCTTCGAGTTTGGAGAGCACCTTGAATAGGAACAAACGAGGGTCATATTGTATAAGGGCGTTTCTGTTTTCCATATTGTCTGAATCGCGGATTAAACGGATTATTGGACTTCGCGGATTAAAAATGCCATTTTTCTTACTCGGTGCGAAATGAATTTGACAGCCATGAGTTGATACGGTTCATTTCAGAGGTCTATCCACTCAAGTTGCTCATCCTCACCGCTCGATTCTGACTCAGAATCTGTTGATTCACCCTCCTCCAGTTCTATATTGTCAAGGTCAACCAACTTTTCGAGGTCATCTTCAGTAACACCTTTTTGTTTATCCCGTTCTTCTATCCGTTCTTTGATGGCTTCTCGCGTTTCCCGCTCTCTGAATCCATTCCAACCTTCGAGTGCCCTCGTATCTTCGAGGAAAATATACTCCATAAGTGCCTGAAACAACTCGCCATCCGCGGCGTAGAGCATTGCGATGAGCATTTCAATATCTTCACTATCGCAAGTCAAGTCTTCTGTACTAACGAGTGCCTGCTCCACAATCCACGCTGGATACGGAATCGCGTCATCAGCGAACCACGGCCCCGGCTCAAGGGTTAGCCGACTCATAAAAAATTCGCCCAGAAGATTCACATCAATGGAACGCAAAGCCTTTTCAAAAACTTCGTCGCCCCCGTATAACATCTCCATCAGCCAAGCTTCGAGTTGTGTTTCATTAAGTTCGTCATTCTGATAAGCGACAAGGTCAATGATTTCTGCAAGCTGTTCGGAAGATGCTGCCGACAAGATACCAGCCGATTGCCCCGTTCCGAGATGTGCTAGTCCCATCTGCATCACACCCTCAATCGGGCTTCGCTGAACTAACTCCGTACAATCGGGAACTAAATAGTACAGCTCCTCGCGGTTCTTTGCGTCCGGAACGGTTTCAATAATCGCAAGCTGTTCTTCAACGGTATACTGCTGGAATTTGAGTGATGCCTGTTTGGCATCCATCTTGAGCAACGCTGTTGCTTCTGCGTGTGGGTCACGAATCCGAAGACCTTTCATATTTATGAGCCCCCTTAACTGAATCACGGAAACGAAATATCAACTTTGCTCGAAATATGAAACTGGATATGCAACGGTATCACAATTCACCACTCATTTGCAAGGATAAAAGATCAGTTGGAATGTTTTTAATGCCAGTTCATAACATAAAATCGCATCTTTCAATCCGCTCCTGTTCCTGTCATTACCTCGGTGCCTGTCATTACCTCGGTGCCTGTCATTAATAGTCCGACCTTGGATAGATTCTCTCGAAATTGTGTCGCCTCCGTCAGTTTTCCGTTGTACATCACGAAAATTCGATTGCTCAACGCTAAGACCTCATCAAGTGCTGTCGAGAGCAGTAGTACCGCGCAATTGTTCCTGCACTGCTCAAAAATTTGCTGATGAACGTAATCGGTTGCGCTAATGTCTAGCCCCCGCGTTGGGTTGACAGCAAGCAGGAGCGACGGGGATTGTGAAAGCTCGCGCGCAATCACAACTTTCTGCTGATTCCCACCCGATAAGGACGTTGCCAGTGCATTCCGATCTGTCGTCCGCACGTCATAACGCCCGATGAGTTCATCGGCATCGGCGGCAATTCGCCTCCGGTCAAGGTCGTTTAAGGTCAGTTTCGCGTCCCAAACCCGCTTCGCTTTTCCACTGCCGAGAAATTTCTGCGCGCCTTTTAACAGGTCACCAACCCGAATCCCTTTGCGATACCGATTGAGTCGCTGAACATTGAGAATCATGTTTTCAGCGATTGTGAAGTTGAGGATAAGTCCATCCGTCTGTCGGTCTTCGGGGATATAGCCGTAGGGTAACTGTCGGATTTTTTGAGTGGGCCAGTTCGTGACCACGCGGTCTTGGAAGCGAATCTCGCCACCTTTAGACCGACGGAGCCCCATAATGGACTCCGCAAGTTCAACCTGCCCATTGCCATCAACACCTGCAATTCCGAAGATTTCGCCCGCCCGCACATCAAGCCTGCATCCATCAACAGCGACCTCGCCCCGGTCTCCGATAACGGTTAGGTCGCGGATGCTTAGAAGTACCTCCTCGGCGGCATGGGGCGGCCGGTCTGTGTTTGGTAGCTGATGTCCGACCATATATTCCGCCAAATCGGTGGGCGAGGTGGCTGTCGTGTCCGTTGTCACAACCCGTTTCCCGTGGCGCAACACTGTGATACGGTCACTGAGTTCCATGACCTCCTTGAGCTTATGGCTAATAAAGACGATGGCGTGTCCATCAGATTTGAGACGTTGCAGGATGGTGAAAAGTTCCGTGACCTCCTGCGGGGATAGCACGGCGGTTGGCTCATCGAGGATGAGAATTCGTTCCTGTGTCAAATCGGAGTCCGATGTGGATTTATCGGCGAGAGCCTTGAGGATTTCAACACGCTGTTGAAGTCCAACCGAAAGTTGCCAGACCTGTGCGTCTGGGTCGATGGCTAACCCGTAACGGCGCGAAAGTTCGTGGACATATACCTCAGCCGCTCGGCGACGAAAGCGGAATTTCGCCTTTCTGGTGTTAAGGGCAATATTTTCCGCCACACTCAGCGAGGGGACAAGCATAAAGTGCTGGTGTACCATGCCAATCCCGTGAGCGATGGCTGTGTCGGGAGAATCAATGTTTACGGGAGTTCCGTGAATAAGAATCTCCCCAGCATCGGGGTGGTATAGCCCATAGATCAGGTTCATGAGGGTTGATTTGCCCGCACCGTTTTCGCCGAGCACCGTGTGGATCTCGCCCGGTGCGACGGTAAAATCAACCCCATCAACGGCAACGTTGTTTCCAAACGCTTTGGTGAGTCCGCGTAGTTCAAGCGCAAATGTAGACAATGAGGCACACTCCGCAGGGGCAAGATGCCCCGGCTACGGGATTGAGGCACGATGCCCTCGACCAACGGGTTGAGGGCATCCAACCCCTACTCAAATTTGACTCTCGGTACTTTGAACTTGCCATCGAGAATCTTTTTACGCATTTCTTCAACCTTTTTAAGCACGCCTTTCGGAATGCGGTCTTTAAGTTTCGGGTTATAAATCAAGCGAATCGACTCGTCTTGCGCCATGCCTATCCACATCACCTTTGGTTCAAACTTGCCAGATTCGACCAACTTGGCAACTGCCACAAAAGCCTTCGTATCAATGGCGGCACTCGCAAGCACCGCATCAGGCTCCACGTCATTCTGATTCCTGTTGGAACCGAAGGCGTAGACATCTTTTCCCGATTTCCGGCTCTCCGCAGCGGCATGGAAGACCCCACGCCCGGCGGCATCCGCATTGTGGAAGATGAAATCAACGCCTTCTACAATCTGAGACAGCGCGAGTTCCTTCGCTTTACTGATGTTTTCCCAGTCGCCGACGTAAGACTGGGAGATTTTAATATCCGGTTTGATTGATTTCGCGCCTTCCTCAAAGGCGTAGAATGTGCTCTTAATCGGCGGGATGTTCATGCCACCGATAAGCCCCAACTTCCCGGTTTTCGTCATTGATGCCGCAATCATGCCCAATAGATAGGTCGCTTCCTCTAGTTCAAAGATGATTGAGCCGACATTTTTCATGACCGTGTTACCAGAGGTGGTGATGAAAATCGTATCTGGATAATCGGGGGAAACCGCTTTAGCCGCCTCTTGGTATTCAAAGCCGTGTCCAAAGACGAGGTCATACCCTTTATTTGCGTAGAATCGAAAGTGTTCTTCCCATTGAGACGGTGTTTTGCTTTCAACATGGCTCACAGTCGCCCCAAGTTCCTTTTCGATCCGTTTAAGCCCATCATACGCCAACGCATTCCAGCCTGCATCGCTGATTGACCCGGGTGTCAACAGCGCGACTTTGAGTTTAGCGGCGTTGGTGATTCCGCCTCCAAGCCCGAGCATTAGAATGAGACATAGTCCGATGATAAATTTCTGTGTTTTCATAATAAACTCCTAGCTGAATTGTTGAAATAGGGATGCACATCACGCGAGTGTACTTCCCTGTTATCGTTGTAGATGAATTACATTTCCTCTAGCGTTTCAATCCCCAAAAGTGTCAGACCCTTTTTGAGCACAACCGACGTACTGCTAACAAGTGCCAATCGGGCTTTTGCCAGAGCAGGGTGGTCTGCGGAGACGACAGGGTGATGGTGATAGAATTGATTCAGGGTCTGTGCAATTGTGAACAGATGGTTGCAGATGCGAGCGGGACTCAATTCGCGAGCCGCGCTCTCTACAACTTCAGGAAACTGGATTAACGTCCGAATTAACTGTAACTCTTCTGGGTTGCCGAGCAGTGAGAAATCGGGTTCGACTGACGACAGTTCTCGGTTTTGAGCGTTGCGTTGTATTCCAGCACAACGGGCGTAGGCGTATTGGCAGTAAGGGCCCGTAAAGCCATCAAAAGAGATTGATGCCTTCGGATCAAATTCGATTGTCAGTTCAGGACGTGCCTTCAGCAGATAGAATTTAATCGCCGCAAGCCCGATTGTCATCCCCCGTTTTTGGATTTCGTCTTCCGATAGCCTACCCTCCGGATTCCGGGCCCGAATCTCATCCGCTGCGAGTTGGTGCATCTCCTCAATAAGGTCATCGGCATCAACCACCGTTCCCTCACGCGATTTCATTCTCCCTTCGGGCAAGTTCACATGTCCGTATGACAGATGATAACACTCACTCACCCATTCAAAACCGAGCATATCGAGCAACGTAAATAAGCGATGAAAATGGTCGTCCTGTTCTGCGCCAACAACATAGATTGAGCGGTCGAGTTGGTAGTGGTCAAACTTCATTTTCGCTGTGCCGAGGTCTTGTGTGATATAAAGACTCGTACCATCAGGTCGAAGTAGCGTTACAATCTTTGTGCTACCGTCTTTGTTCGTGCCAAATTCATTGACCGGCAGGTCTGTGATAACCGCCCCGTTTTCCGCCTTAAAGAATACACCTTTCTCTAACCCCGTGTCAATGAGGTCTTTCCCCAGCTTATAGGTGTCAGATTCATAGTAGAAAACGTCAAATGCTAAGCCGAGCGTCTGATAGGTTTGTTCGAGCCCTGCATAAACCCACTCGTTCATCATCTTCCACAGTTTGACAATCTCTGGGTCGTCTGCCTCCCATCTGCGGAGCATCTCCGGCGGTTCTTGAGCGAGTGCCGGGTTCTTCTTTTCCTCTCGGTCGTAACGAACATACCAATCCGCGACGAAGTGGTCGCCCTTCGTACCGGTTGATGCTGGCGTTGCACCATCCGCCCAGTTCTGCCAAGCCAACATTGACTTGCAGATATGGATACCACGGTCATTAACGATATTTGCGCGAACAACCGTATGCGCGGTCGCCTCAAGCAGGTTTGATACCGCTGTCCCCAATACCGCATTGCGAACATGGCCAAGATGTAGCGGTTTGTTGCTGTTCGGCCCCACATATTCAATCATGACCCGCTGACCGTTGCCACTGCTTGAGTTTCCAAAACAACCGCTCTGTTCGGTGATTTCCATACCGATACCGCCAAATAGGGTATTCGGACAAATTTTAAGGTTCAAATAGGGCCCAATGGCTTGAATTTTTTCTATCAATTGACCTTGCAGAATTTCAGCCGCAAGGGTCTGGGCAATCTGTGCGGGATTCTGACGAAACTGCTTCGCCAGCGGAAAGCATCCAACTGCAAAATCTCCGAATTCGACTTTTGGTGGATATTCCAATTTTAAGCCATCGGGCTTCTGCCCAAAGGCCTTTTGACACGCCATCTCAACGGCAGTCAAAATTGCAATTTTAATCTCGGCAATCGACATCATCAACTCCTGTCATTCATCTTCATCATCTGACCACACATCTTCATTATCTGACCACACAACGATTTCTTCGTCATCGTCGTCATCAAGAACCCCGTCAATAAGCGCGTCATAATCTGCATCGTATTTGTCATATTCGTCGACTCCGACCGCAGGCACTGTGAGGGTCGGGGCATCTGCCCATAGCCGCTCGAGTCCATAATAGTCCTGCTTCTCTTCCAGAAAGATATGCACCACAAAGTCAACATAGTCCAACAGAACCCAATCTGCCCTACGTGTGCCCTCTTGATGCCAAGGACGCAGCTGCCATTTGCCTTCAAGTTCATCCAAAATGGCATCGGATATACCTTCAACCTGAATATCCGAGACCCCGCTACAGATGACGAAAAAGTCGGTAAAAGCGTCCAGTTCTCTCAGATCCAGGATGATCGCATTTTGGGCGCGATGACTCACGGCGGCTGTGGCGGCGGCTTCTACGATTTCCAATGTGTTTGCTTCCATGTCGCTCCTCCTTGTTCCAACTAGCGGTGATATCTCGGCAGAAATATGTGGTCGCCTGAAAAGGGTGGTAATAACACTTGACAAAAGAGCAGTTATCTATTAAAATTAAAGTCTATATCAGGGCAAACGTGCCCTTCAAAATATTCGGTCGGGTCTAACCGCACTGGAAGAAGACAAATAAATGATGGTTGCCCCGGCAATATTCATCAAAGGAGAGAAAACAAATGGCTATTGATGTTCGCGGAAGAAATGGAGTCATTATTGTAACACTCAGCGGTCGAATTATCGGACCCGCTGGCGGTGAACTCAGACAAACACTCAATGAACAACTTGAGAATATTGATTCTCCTAAAGTTTTATTTGACCTCAGCGAAGTCTCAAGGATTGATAGTTCTGGACTCGGCACTTTAGTCGCAACGCAAGTGACTGTTGCACGAAAAGGCGGCCGAGCCGGCATCGTGAACGTTGGCACAAGTATCCAGAACCTTCTCGTCATGGGGCGGTTAATCTCCGTTTTTGAACGCTACGACAGTGAAGACGAGGCAATCACCGGGCTAACATCATAGTGTGAACTGATTTCTATCACTCGGTTTTCAATGCGATTCTTTTGGGTCTGAATCCCAAGCCTTTAGGCTGGCTTTTTCTTGTCCCATGTGTTATAATTCCTTTGTCCTTCAACAATAATGATTTCAATTTCATTATGTCAAGGATAGGGACGCTCCTGCCCTTCGTGGAGGTGTGCTGGAAGAATAGATTATGAGTTGAAATGTTCCTCATTTCTAATTATCTTAAGCAGCCCCGAAAAACCGGTAAAGGAAAGAAGCGAAAAGCCCGTAAAGATACCAGCTAAGGGAAGGCCTTAAAATAATGTGATTGAAGTTTGCTTCAAACTTCAATTCAATTATGTAAACAAGCCCTGCCCTTTAAGGTTGGGGAGTTGACGGTCTTCCTTATTCCGATAGGCTGGAAGAGAATCTTCCAGCCTTTTTTCGTTGCTTAACTATCACAGCATTTCACCGAAAAAACGCCCGCCGAATCTGCCGCACCGCTTGACGCAGACGGTCTTCGTTCTCAACCAGCGCGATGCGGACATATCCTTCGCCATTATATCCGAATCCTACACCCGGGGAAAGACAAACTTCCGCTTCATCAAGCAACTTCATCGCAAAATCCATCGAACCGAGATGACGATGCGGCTCAGGAATTGGTGCCCACACAAACATTGTCGCTTTCGGTTTCGGGACATTCCAACCGATTCGATTCAGTCCTTCGACCAAAACGTCGCGCCGATGGCGATAAACTTCTGCATTCTCTGCCACGATATCCGATGACGTTCTCAATGCCATAATTGATGCCACCTGTATCGGTGCAAAAATGCCGTAATCGTAGTACCCCTTAATGCGCGCTAACGCTTCGATGATATCCCGATTGCCAACTGCGAATCCGCAACGCCACCCCGCCATATTGTAAGACTTCGACAAAGAAATGAATTCCACCGCGACATCCTTCGCACCTTTCGCCTGCAAGAAACTCGGTGCTTTGTAGCCATCAAACACAATATCGGCGTATGCGAGGTCGTGTATTACAATCATATCCTCTCGCTTCGCGAAGTCCACAACCTCCTCAAAGAATGCGAGCTCCGTCACGGCACCTGTCGGGTTGTGTGGGAAACTGAGGATGAGCACTTTCGGGCGAGGCCAGATGTCCCTAGCTATCTCGGTAAGGCTCGGTACAAAATCATTCTCTTCGCGCAACGGGATGCTGACCACGCTACCACCCGCAAGAACGATGCTGTAGATGTGAATCGGAAAACTCGGATTGGGAACAAGGGCAAGGTCGCCCTCATCCATTAACGCCAACGCAAGATGGGAGAGCCCCTCTTTGGTGCCAATCACAGCAATCGCTTCCTGTTCCGGGTTCAGTTGTACGTCGAACCGCCGCTCATAGTACCGGCAAATCTCACGCCGCAAATTATAAATACCCCGTGAAACAGAGTAGCGATGATGCCGCCCTTCCTGTGCCGCCTCACACAGTTTGTCTACGATGTGCTGGGGCGTTGGTTCGCTTGGATTCCCCATGCCGAGGTCAATGACATCAATGCCTTGCCGCCGTCTGTCTTGGGTCAACTGCTTGAGTTTGCCAAACATATAAGGAGGCAATCGATGTAGGCGTTTTGAAAATATGTTCATCGTTTATCTTCTTACAAGTTTAATATAAAAGAGATACATTGTGCTCTGCTGGATCGGAAGAGTGGAAACGCGAAATTG
Source organism: Candidatus Poribacteria bacterium (assembly GCA_965198165.1). Taxonomy (GTDB): domain Bacteria; phylum Poribacteria; class WGA-4E; order WGA-4E; family PCPOR2b; genus CBDAOT01. The sequence goes on from OZ240244.1 coordinate 5,194,725, forward strand.
CCCTTGATCCAAATGTAAAGTTTATTTTTTGAAAGTTGCTTAGGTTGTGTATTTTATTGCTCATTTCTGATCGGGCCGTGCGGCTACACTCCGCTGTGGCACAGCAATTTTGCCGCCTGCGGCGTTATGAGCGTATCGCGTTGTTTCGGGCAGGCGGTATTTTTTACAACACATCAACGTCAACTTGATAGCCGAGCGTAAGGTGATGCGATGGCCAATCGAAACGTAAACTATGCTGACATCTGTTCTCGTGCGTACTGCCGCACCGATAACTTCATCTTTGTCACGCAGATATTCAAATGAACCCTCCTCATTTTTCGGTGCTTTATGCCTCCCCCATAAGCGAGACTTTGCACACCCGATTGTCGGCTTATCGAGAATCAACCCCAAATGCGATGCGATTCCAAAACGCCGTGGGTGAGCGATTCCCTGCCCATCAGCAATAATCAGGTCGGGTTCTGTCTGTAACTGATCAAAGGCTTTGAGCAAGGGCGGGGTTTCTCGGAACGATAGTAGACCGGGAATATAACGAAAAGCAACACGACTTTCCACGACAACGCCATCAACCAGTTGGAGTTCGGGAAAACTCAGCACGACAACTGAGGCGCGGGCAAGGTCACCCCTGAAGCCGAGGTCTACCCCGGCAACGGTTTTAATTTCGCCGAATTGATCGGTACATATGACCCGAGCGCGGAGTTCGTTTTGGAGCCGACGGGCTTCATCAGGGGTGACATCCCACGGGTGGAGTTGATAATAGTGCATACGCTTGTACCCGACTGTAGAAATCGCTCCTCTGGAGCGGAAGATTGAAGCGATGCCCGCTCTGTCTATCATGCTATGCAGAAAAATCTCTAATATGCTACCTAACAACGATTTCAGGTGTCAAGTGATTTTTCAGCTTCCTCTTTCATCAATCGGTTTTTGGATAGAAAATTGATGCCTGAAAAGACGCTTATGAGCAACAAATAGCCAAATCCAATCCCCATAAGTGAGCTAGCAGCACCTAGTATGAATTCAATACCGTTAAACATTTTTCCCCTCCCATATTGGATTGAGATAGTTAAAGTCAATAGCCCATTAAGTTGGTAATAGAATTTACGGTAAAATGCCGTATCGGTTTCAACAGAGAATCAACTATTATCGTTCATAAGCAATGAATATGCCAAAAAGATAGGAATCTTGGACGGATACCAATCCCTGCTTCAAACACGGTGCTGATTGACTCGGATGCTGATTGACTCGGAATTGGTATGAATTGATGGCAAGGAAGTGTGGTACATCAACCACACTTGGGAGGGAAAAATTGCGTCCAGTGTGTTTTTCAGTATACACTGGACGCCATCTACTTTTTTGCTTCTGCCTATTTTTTCCTTGCTTTCCTCCTACTGTGCGATCTCCGGCCAGTTGTATTCAGGCGCGTAGCCGAGTTCTTGCGCCGCTGATGTCCAATCGAACTTTGAATCTTGGCGGCCTGCGACGATGTGGTATGCCCCATACGCAATATCGGATGCCAGCGCACATTTGACCGCCTGCGCCACATCGCGTGGGTCAACGTACACAAACCACGGTTGAGTTGTATCTTCCTGTTTTTGTGGACCGGGATTACGCCCATCGCCCGCAATCACCCCAGGACGGAGGTGAATGACACGCAATCCGTGCGCTTGGTGATAGGCGTGTCCAATCTGTTCACCGAGAGATTTAGAGAGCGCGTAGGATAAATCGCCCGTCGTAAAGCGGGAAGGCTCACCCACACGATAAGCCCGCTCGCTGATGACCGGCGAACCACACATTGAAATACTCGATATATTAACGAGCTGTTGCACACCGTGTTTGACACACGCTTCAGCCATATTCCATGTGCCCTTAACCATCACATCGGCAAACAGCCACGCGGGCTTATCAAACCGTTCTCTCACCAAAGCAACGAGATGCACCACAGCATCCTGCCCCTCACAAGCGTTCGCAGTATCTGAATCGCACGTAATGTCGCCCCGGATAAAACGTAGACCTTGCAAATCTGGTCGGTCGGGTTGTGCCGTCACATCCACCCAATCCGTGAGCGTAAGTTCATATTTTGACCGCAAACGCGCAATCACAAAGCTGGCAAGATAACCTGCGGCCCCGGTGATTAAGACCTTCTTTATCTTCATACTGTTTTACCTTTCCAAATTCCCGCCCATTGACTGGGCGTAGAAACCGAGTTTTTTGCGTCTCGTCATCGAGTCTCCACCCGTAGGGTCGGCAAAACTCGGTGTCTCTAGAATATCCAGAGCCGGCAAATCTTCCAAGCTTCCATCCTTCCAATCCTATTCTTCCAATCTTCCATTTTCAAATAGGCACTTAAAGAAAAATGAAACCTTCCTTCACTTTTGATAGTATCAGTAAGAGAAATTTAGCTTGCACTCCGTTTAACAATATGATAAAATGATTGTGTTGAAAATTAACATATTAACATAGTGAGGTGAGATAGATGTTATATTTGGACTCGCTCGTAAGGCCCTCGGAAACGGCAACGGGGCATCAATACGCAATCTGCCACGAAAAAGTGCCCAATATGCCAAGTATCGCTGAACTCACGCCATCGGAAACGCTACTGAATCAATGGCAATCGGAAGAAATCGGTTGGGAAGAATTCCGCCAGCGTTTCACTGGGGAGATGCGAACCGAATATCTTAAAGGCGATAAAAGCCGGCTCAGGGGACTCGCACAATATAGTTTGGAAAATGATGTCACACTCTATTCGCCTGAACCGCCCGGTGAGCAGACGTATCGGGCAATTTTGGGTGGAATCGTCAGCGGCATCATAAAACAGCAAGGAAAAACCGAAGGGGTCATCGATCTGGCACGAGAGCTGACCGCTGAGAGCCATTTGACTGAGGAGAGTGTGCGAAAAATGGCGGAAATTGCGGCGGATTGCCAATTCTTTGCGGCACCATCCGATGCATCGCGCCAACGCTCCTGTCAGATTTGCGACCATCTTGATAAACAGATCTACGTCTGCTCAAAGCTAAAGAAGGTTGTTATCGAATATGAGTGGGCAGAACCGATCTGGAACGGCAATCACGGTTGATACGCACGGGTTGTTTTGAGATAGCCCTGCACTTCTCGCGGAACAAGATGGTCAATATTCTCGCCACGCAGAATCCGTGTGCGAATTTCCGTCGAGGATACTTCAGCGTAGAAATTAGACAACTCAATTAAGTCAATATAGTCCGCGTAAGGCTGACATATCGGTCGGACAAGAAATTCCTTAACCGAATGCAGATTGTGCTCTGCACGGTTGGCGGCGATGAACCTGCATCCCCGAAAGAGCCCCTTCAATTCGGTGTGCAGGTCGGTATAATACTTCGGATCGAAGATTCGCACCAGCGTATCGTAGCCGACAATGAAAGAGAGCTGTGTATCTGGCGGAAAGACCTCCTTCAGTGCTTCAATCTTATCAACATACCGACCGTGACTACAAGCCACGACTGAAAAATCCTTACACGTCAGCGCGTACGCCTTGAGCATCATCAACCGTTCTTCGAGAGAAAGCCCGAATACACCCTTATCGACATTCGCTGTCGCCAAGAGGAGCAGAATTTCTTCGAGACCAAAACGCGCTCGCGCCTCCTCAATCATTTTGACATGAGCGACGGTAATCGGATTGAAAGATGCGGAAAAAACGCCGAGTCTTTTCCCACGCTCCACAATCGGTTCAGCGGCGCGATACACCCAACTAACCTGCGGCGTACTCCCCGGATCTAGCCGCTCAACAAGTGCTACGAGCCGGTCATATTCATCAGCGTGATTGAGTTCTTGAAGCGATTCCACACAAACCTCTTTGCCCGACGCAAAATAAATTCTGAATCTTGTTGATACCCAATTATACCCGCTTCCAAAAAAATGTCAACTATTTCTTTCCAGCGTCTTTGCATCTTTGTGTCCGATTTAAGCATCTTTGCGTTGCATTGTGAGCTCAACATAGTATAATAAACACCAATATCAAGCTGAGAGCTACAAAATGGAGAGAACGATGAAAACAGTGCTAATTTTGCGCCATGCGAAGTCAAGTTGGAAACGACCAGAGCTACCAGACCACGACCGCCCGCTCAACAAGCGCGGAGAACGAGATGCACCGCGTATGGGAACGCTTATACGAGCAAAAGGGCTGGTTCCAGATCTAATTATCAGTTCCACCGCAAAGCGGGCGCGAAGAACTGCCAAGCTGGTCGCGAAAAAGAGTGGTTATGAAAAAAAGATCCAATTAACACCTGCATTTTATCACGCGGGGCCACGGGCATACATCGCCGTGCTGAACAGTCTCCAGAACGACTACAATCGGGTCATGGTGGTCGGGCATAATCCAGGGCTGGAGCAATTAGTTGAGAATCTGACCGGGCAAATCGAGACCATGCCAACAGCCGCCCTCGCCCATATTTTGCTCCCCATCAATAACTGGAACGAGTTGGACAGAGGGGCGCACGGAGAGCTCGTCCATTTGTGGTGTCCGAAAGAGCTGTTTTGAACGTTTAATTTTTAGGACATCTCGGCGGAAGTGCTCTGTGCAACTGCGGGCATCAATCATAATGAGGTTATGCTTGAAAGGAGTTCTCTGATGAAATCTCACTCCGCTGTAAGGGCTTCAATCGCTTCATCTTCACTGTCAAAATGTTCAAAAGTATCGAATAATCGGCTCCGAATCATAAGGTTTTCAATGTTTGTACCAACGTTGGCAATCGCCATGAACCCCCCTTTGGATTCGATCGCGATGTGTGCACCCATAAGGGCACCAAGCCCTGAGCTTCCGACCATCGCAACGTCGGCAAAATCAATTAAGAATTTGGGCCCTTCAGGAATTTTGGAAAGTTCTGCATCAAGCACCTTCTTAAAATCAAGCGCAGCCGGTCCAAAAAGTCGGCCACTCGGTTTCAAAATAACAACCTCATCCTTCTGACGAACATTGATTGCCATAAATTTTTCCTCTCTGTTTCTCTTGATTTTAACGCTGTGAGCTATGGTATAGGTTTAAGTTATTACGAAAAAACGACCATACAAGTTTACCATCAACAGCATCTTCCCGATAGAAATCAACTTTTACGCGCCCGCATCAATTGCTTTGAACCCCGCTATAATTTCCTTTCGGTGTTTTTACCCCCCTTTTACCCTGTTCTCCAAGCATTTTTTTGTGGATTGTGCCCGTAAAATATGGTATAAATCCTTTCGCATGACGAAAGGGCTTCGGCAAACGCAACGGAATGGAAGATTGGAAGGTTGGAAGAAGGGAATGTTAAAGTGTAAAGTTTATTTTTGAAGGTTGCTCAGGTGCCGAGCTGGCTAACTCGGAAATTAAACTTTGGAGTAAAGAATTTCTTGAATTTGGTCTATGGAAGAGAAGCGTGATTCGATCAAACTTGCATTCGAGGATGTTGGGCGACTCGCCGACGAGCTCCAACTTGCCAAAGAATTGCAACAGAGCATGATACCCAAATTCCCACCGACGTTGGATCGGTTTGAGATTTCCGCAAACTGGCTTCCAGCCAATGAGATGAGCGGAGATTTCTATGACTTCATTCAAATTGATTCGGACCGGTGGGGGATTGTGTTGGGGGATGTGACAGGCAAGGGCATGTCCGCTGCTATGGTCATGGCACTGGCGCGCAGTGCATTGCGGATGACGGTCAAGAGTGCCGATTCCTCACTGGCTGTCCTCAGAGCACTTGATCAGCAATTATTGGGTGATATGGCAACGCAACGGATGCCCGTCTCTCTGGTTTACGCCGTTCTCGATGCCTATCATCAAACATTGACGGTTTCCAACGCCGGTGTACCTCACCCCTTGATGCTCAGTCCCGATGGTCAGTGTACGGAAATCGAAGTCGGTGGCTATCCACTGGGAAGCACCACCCGCAGGTTCGATTACGTTGATGAGGTGATTAACCTAAAGCCTAATACTGCGGTTGTTTTCTATTCGGACGGGATTGATGAAGCGCAGAATGCGGAGGGTGAGTCATACGGCTTCGCCCGGTTGCCGATAATTCTTAAAGACAGAACGGATTTGAGTGCCCAGGGGCTGGTAGACCTCATCTTGCAGGATACGCTCAACTACGCCGATGATGTGCGCCAAGATGATATGACACTTGTGGTGATTAAGGCCAAAGAAGGGGTATCATCGGCGGAACACCATGCGGAAAACCAACCGTATCAACTTGTGCCGGAACGCCTTATACCGCAAGTCCAGCAGGAACAGGGTAAGATTGAGGGCGAGAGACGCATCGTCACTTTGATAACTGTCAATTTTACCCATCTGTCCAATTTGGACAGCGAGATTGTCCAGCGAGCGACAGATACGATTGCGCGAATTATTTTCGAGCGCGAGGGGCTTGTCAATCGTGCCCACCCCAACGAAATCTCCGGTTTCTTTGGCGACCCCATTCGCCACGCCAACGATGCGGTCGAGGCACTGAACGCCGCCACTGAGGTGCGCGATGCGCTGCGTCGTCTTGCCCAAAAGGAAAGTGCCGAATTAGAAAAAGCGAAAATCTCGCTTTGTACAGGCTCCGTTGTTATCAGCGATATTTCTAAGGAAGGTGTTGAATTTTCTCGGATAGATTCCATCTTCAGAACGGTCGGCACGTTGCTGGAAAATACTGCACCGGGCGAGATTTGGGTGGATGCAAACACATATAAGCTGACTTGCGCTGACTTTGATTATTTGTTGTCATCGCCTATTGAGCTAGAACGGGCTGGGCGTGTGCTCCAACCGTATCGGTTCATCGGCCAGCGTCAAACAGATCAATTCGCTTCCCCTGACAAAATAGCCCTTCGTCAGGAACCCCAACTGCAGCGTTTACTGACTTACGCAGATGAGTTAATCACCGCGGGGAAAGGCAGGATTATCTCAATCGTCGGCGAGCCGGGGGTCGGGAAACATCGGCTGATCAACGCGTGCAAGGATAGCCTTGACAATCAGGTGCTGTGGGTCACCAGTGGCTGTGTCCCGGAAAAACGATACAGCAGCTATACCGTTTTCATTCCGTTGCTCCAGCGCGTGTTGAATATTGATACCTCACGCCCAGCCTCGGATTTGAGCGAGGGCTTGAAGCAGGAACTTGAAAAACTGTATAACAGCTCATCAGTTGATTGGCTGTTCTCCGTTGATGAATTACGTGCTTACGTGAAGGTACTGTTCCTCCCCGATGAGCCACCCGATGACCAGATCGCCTTCCTCTCTTACGAGCAACTTCAGCGTCAAACATTCGTCGCGATTCGAGACATACTCGCCGCCGCCGCGCACCGGAAGCCAATTGTGCTTGTGCTTGAGGATTTACAGTGGCTCGATGATGTCTCCAAGAACCAAATCCTTTTCCTCATTGACGATTTTGGAGAGATACCCCTCCTGCTGTTATGTTTATCCCATTCGCAAGATTGGTGGCTCCGCGACCACGCGATGAGAATCGCGCCCGAATCGTATGAAAGCATTGTGCTTGAATTGATGTCTCTCGCAGAGAGTACGGCGTTCTTGGATTCCATTCTGCCCGGGGCGAGTATGTCCGAAACTCTCAAAACACGAATCTTGCGCCGTACAAGCGGAAATCCGTTCCATATCTCCCAGCTCGTCAAGTTGCTCGAAGCGGATGGCATACTCGTCAACCACAATGACCGTTGGTTAATACTCGAAGATGTGGATTCAATTTCGATTCCGAATACGCTCGAAGGTGTCTTAACCGCCCGAATCGATCGGCTCAACATCAACGCGAGAGAAGTGATGCAATACGCCGCCCTACTTGGAGCGATAGTAGAGCCCGATCTTTTGCGGGAAATGGCGAATTTCATCCCACATCTCGATTATCATCTACAGAAACTGCAAGATTTAGGATTTATCGAAGGGATTTCCGAAGCCGAGAAGCCGCGCCATCAGCGGGAACGGGTACTTATCTCAGACATCATTTATGCCAGTATCCCGCAGCAAGAGCGCATCATGCACCACGATTGGATTGCACAATGGCTCGAAACCCATCGGTCGAAACAGTATGCGTTTTTAGAATTTCACTACTCCCGCACCGACAACGCGCAGAAGGCGGTTGAATACCTAATCAGAGCTGGTCACCGCGCTCGACGATGCTTCAATAATACAGACGCTGTCACATTCTATGAACGGACAGACAACACCATCCGCGATGCCAATCTGAACGCCCCAGAGACACTACAGGAACTCTATGAAGGATTGGGGGATGTCTTTAAAGCCATCGGGCGTTATAGCGATGCCTTGACGATTTACGATAAATTACTGGAATCGTATCAAGAAACTACGGATTCTTTCACCGAAGCGGACACCAAACATAAAGCCGCTGAAGTTTATATTCGCCAGTCGAACTGGGATGCCGCGCTCAGCCTCCTGAACTCTGCAAAGGCGTTACTCACGTCAGGGACTCCTGATGGGCATCAGGTCGAAAGCGGCGAGCGATTCTGGGCAACAGACCGACCCACTTCAGTGTCCGAGTTACTCGGATACATTGACCATCACATCGGTTATGTCTATTCACAGCAAGGCAACCTCACCGAGGCGATCAACGTTGCTCAAGATGCGCTGACCGTTCTTCAAGAAACCGACTCCCCTAGCATACGGGCGAGAATTCATGGACGTATCGGCACGTATTACACGCAGATTGGTGGCTTAGAGCACGCTGAAACGCATCTGCGAAAGGGGGTTGAATACGCAAACCGAATTGGAAACCAGTACTGGTTATCGGTATTTTACAACGACTTGGGCGTAATCGCACGAGCACTGAATCAATTCGAGCAGGCGATTGAATACTACGAGCAAAGCATCCGAATTAAAAGAGGACTCAAAGACTTTGATACCTTGTCACAGTCCTATCTTAGACTGGCGCAGACCTATCAGGAAACCGATGACTTGAAAAATACGTTGCGTTATCTGAACAACGCTTTGGAATATAGCCCATATAGTAGCCAAGCACAAGAAGAAACCGACACAATCCATCGGCTAATCGAAGAACAGCAACGCGGTTCGTAGTCGTGCAATTGATTGTATGCCCAATGATGTTACCGACGATGGACATCAAGAAAGACAGATATGTTTTTAATTTTCTCAATCTGTTTCTGGAGAGCCGCCGCACGTTCAAACCGAAGTTCCGTTGCCGCGCCATCCCGCTGGGCAACCAGTGACGCAACCACCGCCGCCGTGTTTCCTTCCAATAAGCAACACACATCATCAAGCATCAACCGATACGTTTCACTGTCAACACGTTCAGCACACGGCGCGTCGCAGCGTTTCAGATGATAGCTTAAACATGGGCGAAAATTGGGATTCGGGGTAATAGGCCCTTCACACGTCCGGATGGGAAAGACGCGAAACAGTAAAGCGATAATTTCATGTGTCCATTTTAAGCTCGAAAACGGACCAAAATATCGCGCCCCATTAACGCCAGTCTCCCGCGCAACCTCCGGACGCGGAAAATCATCGTTGAAATCAAGCTTGATGAACCAATCTCTTCGATTTCCTTTCATGGCCCTGTTATAGGGCGGCTGGTGTTCTTTAATCAGGCGTGATTCAAGTAGCAAGGCTTCCAACTCCGAATCGCAAACTTCATAACGAATTTGCGCGGCGTGATGGATAAGTCGCTTCAACCTGTTTGGTCGTTTTCTGCTTTTGCTCAGATAAGACCGCACACGCTTCCGCAACGATTTCGCTTTGCCGATATAAAGGATTTTCCCAGTGCTATCGCGGAAAAAATAGACACCCGGGAGCGTAGGAATATCCGCCATCATTTCTTTGGTAAGCATGGTTATAACTCGCGATTCGAGGATGGATTAAGAAGTGGATTGATTATACAATACCTGAGAAAACGTGTCAATTGTTAGCAGGTTTAAATATAAAATTTGTAGTATTGCAAGCTACGTCCGCTCTAGTTATCCGAGAGAAACCGAGTTTTGCCGAAAAAACTCGGTTTCCTGAGAAAACGTGTCAATTGTTTCTAAAATCAGAAATCGCTTTTAATCATTTTGGAAACGTGATATAATAACCCAAGTTGCGGGTTGAGCTTCAGATTAACTTTGACGCAACTCTGAATCCTTTTAATTTTGGTCCCAGCGTCCAACCCTCCTATCTTAAACTGATGAGGTGCTGTTATGAATGATAAACCCGTTAAATTCTATCTAGTTAGTGGTGTTACCGGACTTGTAGGGGGCATTTTGATGAGCGTTGCCGCGTGCATCGTGATGTTTCAACTTCAAGGTGCCTATGTCGGAGAGGCAAAAGCGAAAATGGAATTCATTGCCGGAATGCCACTTGTCGGTATCACGCATGGGCTCAGTTTTGTGAGCCTGCTCCTGATTACACCAGCGGTAGTCGCGTCGTTTGTACTGTTCCGAAGTGTTGCAACCACACGCACCTTTTTGGGGATGACCTTTGCGCTGTTCTGGCTTGTCATCGAGATGATCGGTCACCTCTCGCACACGGCACCGTTACGTACCCTGACTGAACTGTATAACGCAGAGGCGACTCAGCAAATCGCGATTGCCATCTATAGTGTATCCGACGAATTCTGGGAAGCCCTCTCGCGTGCGGCGGGATTCGTCGCTGTGCTGACGTTTATATGTTACGGCTTGATATTCCTTGCCGCTAGAAATCTGCTATTGAGCATTCTAATTCTGCTTGCGTGTATCGCTTTTCCGGTCGGGCTGGTGTGGCCGAGCGTTGGCCTCCAACCACACGTCATCCTGCGTGGACTGGCGTTAATCATTATCTCTGGAGTCTTAATCAAGGCTGTCTTCACGGAGGAGGATTAAAATTGGGAAATCTGAAAGTTGGAACGGCGAAAGTCAACATCACACCTCCGCTCGGTTGCCAGATGGCGGGATACTCTGGGCGTGACCGGGGGAGCGAAACCATTGCCGATGAACTCTACGCCAAAGCCCTAGTTTTCGACGATGGCGCGTCGCAAGCGGCAATCATCACAAACGATCTCATCGGTATGGAATCCAGATTCGTCGAGCGGGTGCGCTCAATGATTGAGAGCGAGACACATATCCCTGCAGAAAATGTGATGATTAGCTGTTCCCATACACATTTTGGGCCCGAAGTCCGTGCTACCCGCCTTGAATCGCCATCCGATATCTATCCAGACCTGCTCGCACAGAAATTAACGACAGTGACACAACTTGCCCAACAGAGGCTTCAGTCTGCGCGAATCGGAGCGAGCATAGGCGTTGCAGATAACGTCAGCTACAATCGCCATACGCTTTTGCCCAACGGCAAGGCGAAAACCAGCTACATTCGTCCCGAACCCGATTCTGATCTGACGTTTGGGCCTTATGACCCAACGCTACGGGTGTTGCGGGTCGATAATAGCGGAGGGGATCTCACCGCGTCGCTGATTCATTTTGCCTGCCATCCCGTCACCACGACCGATCGGATGTACACGCTTAGCGCGGACTATCCAGGGTATGCGATGGAGGTCGTTGAAAAGCAGGAGGGTGGGGTTTGCCTGTTCGGATTAGGTTGTGCAGGCAACATTGTACCCATCCAGAGGCAAGGTAAATTCCCTCAGCTGATCGGTCGGACAATTGGAGGCGAAGCAGTCAAAGTCCTTCAATGGACGGATACCACAGACGCGCTCAAACTGAATGTGGCACATCAAAAACTATCGCTGACGTTGCGGGAAGCTGTCAACGGCAAAACCACCGAAGATATCGACCTCCAGTGTATCGCCCTCCAGGGTGGTGTTGCTGACTCGATTTATTTCGTCGGGCTCCCGGGAGAGATTTTCGTTGAGTTCGGCTTCGACATCGTGAATCGAGCAAACTGTGCCAACGTGTTCGTCATGAGCATGACCAACGGCAGTATCGGCTACATCCCGATTGAGATTGCTTACGAACAGGGCGGTTACGAATCGGGTTCGTCGCGGTTCCGCCCCGGTTGCGGTGAGCAGGTCGCTGATGCGGCGGTGGATTTACTGAATCGGATGGAATGATGTGATGCTACCGTATCACTTCCCACGCGAGATGTTGCAACTCCGGTCCAATCAGTTTTTCCCACGCCAACTGTAAGGCTGCCGGTGAACCGGGGGTCGAAAGGATGACTTTTCCACGATACACCCCCGCCGTTGCGCGTGAAAGCATCGCCGCCGCGCCGACTTGGTCGTAGCTGAACATACGGAACAGTTCACCAAAGCCGGGTAGCGTCTTTTCTAACTTACGGTCTAATACATCAAACGTCCGGTCGCGTGGCGCAATGCCGGTGCCGCCGTTAAAGATGACAACACGCGCATCGCTCTCAACCATTTCATCCAATACCGCTTCAACTTGTTCTGGTTCATCCTTGATCAGGCGGTATGCGGTTTCAACGTGCCCGCCATCTGCCAACTGCTGGCGTAAATAAGCCGCGTTCACGTCCGTTTCCGGTGTGCGGGTATCACTCACCGTGACGATTGCGACCGCCACGGGGCCCTGTTCTTCTGCGATTTCTCTATGCTGTTCGGTACTTGTAGAAGTCTTAGTCATTGTGCGTCCAGTTCGTAGTAGTGGTTTGTAGTAGCGCGTTGATTGCGCGTTCTCTAGTTTTCCTCATCGTATGAATCAAAACCATCACAATATAGCATGGTCAATTGGAAAAATCAATTGAAAAATGATATAATGCCAAAAGCGCAAAGGAAAGTATTGAAGTTGGCGATACGCATCGTGGGTATTTGGCTTTCGCGTCTGCCGAAACAAATGGCAAACCCCTTGCACCCATGTAATGTTGCTGATGATTCGCTAATCTGTATAGACCAAAACGTTAGGAGAAATTAGAGTTGGAAAAACAATCCGAGAATCGACCTATCGTCACTATTGAGAAATGGCTTACTGAGGGTTGGAAAGTGTACAAACAGGCACCCTTCACGTTTTTCTGTACCACCATGCTCGGTGTTTTAATCTTTCCCATCATGGTCATTGTAATCCTTGCCCTCATGGGTGCCCCTTTGACCTATGGCGCCGTGGTCGGTGCTTTTTTTATCTTTACTCCGTTTCTCTCTCTTCTCTTTATCCCTCCGCTTTATACCGGGCTATACTATATGGCGTTAAAGTCAATGCGCCGGGACAAACCGCGCATCGGAGACATTTTCAGAGGCTTTAAGTGGTGTTTGGGTGGATTTGCCCTCTGGGTTATCTCGCTCCTCGGAACGATTCTGCTTTGTCTAATCCCGGTTGGCCAGCTATGTATCCCTCTGCTCTGGGCGATAACGATGTTGGCGTTTCCGCTGTTAATCGATCAAAGGATGACCGTCGGTTCCGCTTTTTCGACAGCGTGCAAAACCGTCTTGACGTGGCAGAATTTTTGGCGGTTCTGGCTCCAAGCACTGTTTTTTGTATTCATTTCATTCATTGGCATCATCGGATTCGGAGTCTGCATATTTATCACCATGCCATTCATTGCCTGCGCCCAAGTGGTAGCCTATCGCGACATATTCAAACCGGAGGAAGTGCTTGAATCTGAACCCGGCAGGTTTTGGCAGGAATATCCATTCAAACTCAAAGCGGAATACCTCGGTCTCATCTCACGGATTCGTGGCCTTCGTGGTCAGATTTTCGAGCAGATTGAGCGGTCAAGTGAAAGGATTAAACCGCTGTTTGAGCCTTCGATTGAACATATTGAGGGTGTATTCTCAAAGGCAATTGCCCTCATACGCCGCCTGCAAGAAATTGAAACCTATCTGCAAACAACCGACGTAGAAGTTCTTCACGGGGAGCGGAGCGAAATTCATGTCAAGATTGCAACATCAACCAACGCGCAAGTTGCCTCACAATATGAGGAGGCACTGAAAGCTGTTGAAGAACGACTCGCGAATCATGAGCAGCTCGAAACCTTAGCGGCGCAGATTCATGCCCAATTGACGACAATTCAAGCATCGCTTGACAACACGCTTGCAAAGATTGTTCGGATTAGAACTGCCGAACTCAGCAACGAAAGCTTTGAGAGCGATAATGTTTCCGATGAGCTAAAGAATCTGCGGATTGAAATGGACGCGCTATTGGAGAGCCTCGACGAAATGGCGAGCACAACTTAGTGGTCAGGGTAGGCACAAGACCTACCCCTACAACTCAAATGGAAAATTTTATGAACCTTGACTCCAAAGTTACTGAAATTGAAGCCCTGTTGGAACAACACAATTCGTTTCGAGAGAACTGCTTAAACCTCATTGCGTCTGAGAATATTCCGAGCCCATTGGTGGAACGGTTACTCGTCGAAGACCTAGACCGTCGGTACGGGAATTATAGCGGTATTGATTTGCACCAGCGAAGTTATCAAGGGAATGGTTTTATCGCCCAGATCGAGGAGTACGCCCATAACTTGGCCAAACAACTCTTTGGTGCGGCGTATGCAGACCTTCGTCCGCTGTCCGGCAATATTGCCGGCATCGCTACAACCTTCGCACTCGGAAGCCCTGGCGATACGGTCTTAGAGGTTGATGGCGGGCATCGTTACGCATACAAGCTTGCCTCTTCCCCGTTGCAGGTTGAACTCCGATCGGTTCCGATTCCTTGGGATGGCGTTAACTACAACATCGACCTACCCCAGACGATTGCGCTGATTCGGGAATATCGTCCAAAACTGATCAACATTGGAACAGCGCGATTTCTCTTTCCGCATCCGATACAAGAAATTAAAGCAGAACTGCGGAAAGCGAATCCCGAATCGTACCTCATCTATGATGCCGCTCACGTCATGGGGTTGATTGCAGGCAAGCGGTTTCAGGCGCCGCTCCAAGAGGGTGCCGATGTGCTCATTTCCAGTACACATAAAACCCTCGCAGGGCCTCAAGGCGGAATGATTTTAACCAACGAGAGGACTATTGCTGAGAAAATCGCGGCGGCAATTACACCGTTGCTGGTGGCAAATCATCACCTCAGTCGATTGCCAGCACTCGCAGGCACATTTCTGGAATGGATGGCGTGTGGTGAAGAACATGCGGACGCAATTATCAGGAACGCAAAGGCATTGGGGCGCGCACTTGATGAACGCGGGGTGCCGCTTGTCGGAGCGGAGCTCGGATACACCGAATCTCATACACTACTGCCGATTGTCGACGAATTCGGCGAGGGAAAAGCGATAGCCGATGCGCTTGAAGCGTGCCATATCATCACCGGCGTGTCCGGCGTACCTCCTGAATTGGGGACACACGGTTTGCGGATTGGCCTCCAAGAAGCCACCCGACGGGGTATGACCGAGGCAGACGCTCCCGAAATCGCCGATTGCATCGTTGATACGCTGCGCGGACACGACCCCGCAGATGTCAAACGTAGAGCGATTGCGTTGGCGAAACGATTTAACCAGATACGATTTACGCTTGAAGGGTGAACGCTCTCCTTCTAGGTAACACTATTCATCCAACACCGGGCGGTCAAGCCGCGTATGATACGGCGGCTCCATGACAGCCTTCTGCCGTTCATTTGCCCATTCCGGTATCGGATAAGCAGGTACATACGCGAGATTGCCCGCCGTATACCGCGTCAGAATGGAACGGCGCGGATGGTCGGCTGTCCACGGTAGTGTGCCGTGTGTCGCCGCTTCTGTGAAAATGACGACATCACCCGCCTTGCACGTCACCTGCCGAATATGCTCCTGATGCTTCTGATAGAGCCGCATCTCCTGTGGACACGAAAAGTTGCTTTTGTGACTGCCCGGGATAACAATTAACCCGCCATCGCCCGGATTCACGTCGGTGAGTTGGAAGGTCGCGACCGTCAGTCCGTTGTGCATCCTGCCGTTACGGAAGATGTAATACTGGTTTGGATCGAAGCTGGGGCCGGATGAGCCGTGGAATATAAAGCCCTCCGCACCCTTGTCCATCCAGAGCAGGAACAGATGATGATCCATGCGAAATCCTTTACCCAGAATTTCGTTCAGGTAGGGCACAAGCCCCGGGTGAGCCAACATCTCCCGAAAAGGGTGACACCACGGTTCTTCCCACTGGAGCAGACCGCCCAACTCCCCACGCCCCTTATCGCCCCAGAGCTCGGGCGAACCGCCATCAAGGGTTTGCTCACGCGGGCGAAGCCTGCCCTGGTCAAGGTTATGGTCAATTGCTTCATTCGCTTTGGCGACCTCTTCGGGTGTCAAGACGTTTTCTACAACGAGATAGCCGTTGAGGTCGAAAAGATATTTTTCGTCTTCGTTCATAATTGAAGTCCTCTTTCATGTGCGTTGTTCGGCTTTTTCAGCGCGTTTTTGGTGCGAAAAGGGACGAAAAACGCTGTTAAAGCATGTTGTTGGGACGTGTCTTGCTGGGGTTCATTGGTTTGTTTTGAATCCCGGCTGGGTGGTGGGGTTTAAAAGAGAAAAGCCCGTGGTGGGGTGTTCACTACGGGCTTTTCTCTTAAAATGTGGCTACTCTCGTCCCTCGTTCTCCCCTCATGGCTATTAGTTGCTAGCAACGGTGAGTTGTACATATTGATTGTTAGGGTCATATCCATGGATATGAGCATTGGCAATCCCAGACTTACTAATCGGACCGCTAGAACGGACTCTCTGGGAAAAGTTGTCCCAGAGGCAAATGGGTTTGCTAGCGAGCCGGATGTGCTACTGTCCACCTCTACGTACTATCTTTCTTCATCGGTTAAAAAAGTTTGAGGGTCAATGCCAGCGTCCTCAAACCCAATAAAAGTTATGTCCGTTGGCAACGGATCGAAAATATTCTCAGCCGTTTGCTTCCAGCGGCCTGTTCCCAAAGTACGTGCGGGATATCTGCGAACGGTACCATCCGGAGTTACGTGCTCTGCCCACTCTACATATACTACATCATCGTAAAGCGGGTAAACCTTCTGATATTGGGTTTGATAGCTACCATTGACAAAATCGTGGTCTCCCTGATTCCACAGCTTTATCAAGACGCGATATATCATCTCATGATCTGGCATATCGCCCTTCTGATAATTTGGGAAAAACTTCCAAAGGACAGCTTTGGCGAGGTCTTCGGGGAACCCTTCGGGTATTTCTGGAAAATCACTTTGCTCCGACAGTTCGTCAACGGCAATGATATCATCAACCGTGTCAGTCGAATCCACAACGGAATCCGCGGTATTGACCTCATTACCTATCGGTTCCCCAGTTTCTTCTGCTGCTGGAACCGCCTCCTCTGTTTCGGTTTGCGGTACCGATGTTGAATCACCTTCTTCCACAACGGATGGCGAAGTGACAACGGGAGTTGGGATCGTTCTACTTTTCACGGGGGTAATCTCGTAATCGTCCTTAAAATAGAGTCCACCCACGATGTACACAGCGACCACGCCAAGCACCGCAATTACACACGCACCGATAAATATCGGCTCGCGCCATATACTAAGTAGGGTTTTCATAATCCCTACCTCCTAGGAATTGTTTCAAAAAAAACAATTCCTCTTTGGTTGATATTTACGCCTAATCATTAGAGAAGTGAATACCAAACCAATGGCAAATAACTAACTCGTCAAAAATTCTAACAGGGTTTTTATCGCTTGTCAACAAAAATCGGGATGTTTTTGCGGAAATCTTTACGCCCTGTGGTGTATGGGACGGGGGACCCGTCCGCTACGCGCTGATCAACCAAGGCTCTTGGTCGCGAGAAAGGAGACTTAAACAGTGATTGATGTGGTGCGCTATATTCCTTTTCAACGTGTGAAGGATTGGAAGCTGGCGATAGGATCGCCGTAGACGGTAATCCTGCGAAAATCCGTGATATTGTTCAATTTGAGAGCCTTTGTGAAATTTCATTAGAGACCACCGGTCAAACACGTCCCGGGAACTCCTGACCACGGATGAGCATGAAACGGAAGTCCCCTTTCGATGCCTCAGCCTCAAGGAGGAGCCGCATCTCCTCATCATCTATCCCAAGGTATTTGGTTTCCGCATGGAGATAGTGCATGGCGAGACCACGGCGCCGATTCGGTGTCGAGTTGGCACCGGTCCGATGGAAGTTGAGCGCGTGATGGAACATACAGTGCCCAGCCTTCAACTCCACGGGTGTGGGCTTGGCCAACTCCGAATCGGAGAAAAATTTATTCTTGTACTCCGCAGGAATGGGCCCCCATTTGTGGCTACCGGGGATGACAGTCATGCAACCGTTCTCAACCGTCGCATCATCCAACGCGACCCAACAGCTAATGTGATTTTGCGGGATGAAGAACGGCCACGCGACAGCGTCCTGATGCCAATCGGTAACTGTTCCATTAAAGCGCGGCTTCATCATCAGTTGGTCTGTGTAAAGCTTGATGTTCGGCCCTAAAAGGTCCTCAATGACATCCACAATCTCCGGTTTCTTTGCAACCGCCTGAAAAAGCGGGTCAAAGTAGCAGAGATGCGTCATCTTGCGAACCGTATCCATCTTGGGCGTGTTTTCGTCGTTGCGAAACGCCGCCTCAAGCTGGATGTAACGGGGTGGTACATGGGTCATCCCGCCCTCAATAATGTCCACAGTGCGCTGACGTAATGCCTCCAATTCTTCATCAGAGAGGACGCGCTCATAAGGCAGATAACCGTACGTATCGAAAAATGATTTCTGATCAGTTGTAAGTGCCATAGTTCATGCTGTTCCTTTCGCATCATTGCAATCTTCCGAAATCACTGTTGAGGGAGCGTCTTTTAGGAATGGGAGCCGTTTCGCCGCTTGACGGTAGTCGGAGAGGTAAGGCGCGACATTAGTCCGCCACGCTTCAGGCTTTTTGAAATCGATGTCAGCGATGGCGATGCCTTCGCCTTCAACGACCTCGTCAAGAATCTCACCCCACGGGCTGATGATTGACGACTGACCAATTCCCCTCAACGTGCCAGCCGTGTCATAGTTCCCCCAGTGGTTTGCAGAGATAAAGTAGATACCGTTCTCAAGTGCTCGTGTCATTCCCATCGCTCGGTACGCGCCGTTGTTGTAGCACCATCGCTCGCACTCGTCTGTCGTCAACCATGCGGTTGAGTGCACCAACAGAGCGATGCCCTCTTGGAGAGCGAGATGGCGAATGTATTCCGGGAAAACGAAATCGTAGCATATTGTCATGCCGATGCGGCCGAAGGGCAAATTGTAGACACACGGCTCACTTCCCGGTGTGAACGCTCTCTGCTCGTCAAGATAGAGGAAAATCTTCCGATACTTCCCTGCCAGTTCCCCATTCGGCGCGACAAGGACGTTGGCATTATAGAGCCTGCCCGTCTGCTCATCCTTCTCTGCCATACCCGCAACGAGGTAAACCGAGTTTGATTGAGCAATCTTGCCGAGTTGCCGCGTTGTCGGCCCTGGGATAGGTTCTGCGAGATGCTCCATCTCACCAAACACGACACCTGTTGTGAAGAGTTCGGGTAAGCATACGAACTGTGCACCGCTTTGGCTCGCTGACTGAATCAATCGTTCAGCATTCCGCAAATTGGCGGACACATCCCCAACTTCACAACAGATCTGAATCGCTGCCATTCTCACTTCCATCTGCTCTTTCATCCGCATACAGATCATCCGCATACAGATCATCCGCATACGGAAACTCCTTACCTACAAACCACCCCTACCGGGGCGGAACATGGATCCTTAAATTCCCATTTCATCAATAGTCGCTCTAAGCTGACGAACCCCTTCCAGCATCAACTCAGGCCCGCCCCAATGCTCAATACTTGCAGCACCGCTGTATCCATCATCAACCAGTGTCTGAAGCAGTTGCTCGTATGTTGTGCCAGTGTCACCGATCGGATTCAGGTTTTTGTCCTTGTTCGGTTTGATGTGGAGATGCGTAACCAACCCCTTGATGTGGGCATAACCATCGGGTAGCGGATTTTCGCCACAATGTAGCCCATTGTTGACATCCCAACACGAGGTCAAAGCGGGACTGTTGCCGAGTGCATCAATAACCTTGCGCGTATCCTCACATGTCCCGGCGAGCGTCGCGCCTTCGTTTTCAAACGAGAGCGTCACATTTCCACTTTCAGCAATCGGAACGATGGGTGCTAATTTTTCGGCGACCATGTCGAGATAGTCGTCGATGTTGGCGCGTGGACGACCTCGCTCTTTCCGATTCGGTTGCCAAAATGCAAAGCCACGAATCACATCTGTCTCGAAGGCATGGGCGAGTTCGACCATCCGATCAAAGTAACGGAGATGTTGTTGATACTCTTCTTCATCCTCGTGAGAACACTTTCCAAACGGCGAACCGATGCTGGCGACCGTCGCGCCGTATTTGGCCAGCACATCCTGCATCCGCTTCACATCGTCATCGTCAATTTGGGTCACATGCTTGCCCCAAATACCGCCACGCACTTCCACCGTATCCGCTCCCGCTTCGACGCTGAGTTTCACAGCTTCATCAAAATCTTCTTTCGACACCTCATCAGCAAAAACACAGACCTTGATCATTCAACGCTCCTCACTTTAAGGTTTAATATAAAAGTTTCGCTTCAGATTCCCGAGAAACCGAGTTTGGTTTCCGAAAAAACTTGGTTTCTTCGATCTGCTGTATTTGTCAATCCAGCAGGAGCGGCCGGGGATCGGGCGCGTTATGGGATTTCTGATCTGGTTCAGTATGGTTCAAAAGTGGACTGATACTTTTGGAAAATCCTTATTTGGTGTCGGCCTCACCTCGTAAACGGCGTAGTTCTGCTTCAAGCTGGTGTCTTGCTTGGTCTGCGTCATCAGCACGTTTTTCAGCCGCAGCACGGGCTTGGTCTGCGTCATCGGCACGTTTTTCAGCCGCAGTACGGGCTTGGGCTTCTTGGGCAGCACGTTCCTCCGCCTGAATGCGTGCGTCTACAACAGTGTTATAATCTCCTATCAAGTTGCCATTCGCATCATAACACGCGATATCTTCACCATGCCAGCCGAGCCATAAATTCACAGGCGCTAACCACAACCACCCCTCTGCATTCGGTTCAAGGAGTTCGTAGCCGTCTGGAGTCAGTTGATACCCCAGTAAACGCTTCGCAGGCATATTGCGCCGGATAGCGATGTCCACAATGACATACAACGGGACACCGACCTGTGCATAGTGGTCAATCTTTCTCTCAAGGTCAACCGAATAGGTTCCCGGCGATGTCACTTCAATAATCAGGCTCGGTTTTGTGCCTTCATCCACCTCGTTAAAAGTGCTCCAATTTTGCTGTCGGTCAACGTTAAAAATCACCGCGATGTCCGGACCGTGGGGTCGGATGATGGGGTGTGCCCAAGCGACGCGCACGTCGCAGAGCACAATAGCCGTTGCGTCATCAGCAACCCATTTCGTCAAGACATCGTAAAGGTAGGCGCAAAATCGATAATGTTCTTGGGTGTGCATTCTGAAATCTCCGACCTGTGGGTGAAGGATGTCTTCGAGCGTGAGCGGCACCCGCTCGTATATTTTTTCACCATTGGGCAAGGACCGCGGAATCTCCCGCCACCCGTAGCGGTATGGGTCTTTTTTATTGAGCGCACTGATGTTGTCCGCTTGTCGCTTGGGCGCCAGCTCAGGGGTTCGGGAATCAGTGACTTCCTCGCTGTTTGTTGGTGTACTCACTATTTTCATCGTAATCCCCTTTTCGTATGAACAGCATTGTAACCGAACGGTCTATCTCGGTTGGCGGAAGAGTGGAGATACAAGACGGAAAAACAATACAAATCTGGTTGATTTGTATAACTTTAGATTTGTGGGATTAAACAGACAACTCATGCGGTGGCCCCGCGTCCCCAGGCATACGAATTTCTTCGACCAGTTCCTGAACCTCCGATGATGGCGGTGGCGTTGCCAAAGAGACCGGGATGGAGACTAGGAAATTGAGCACCATACCGAGCGTCCCGATGCCTTCGGGGGATATGCCAAACCACCAATAGTCTGCCGTGTTCAACTCAGGACGAATGAACTTGAAGAAAATGATGTAGCCGGCCGTGAAGGTGATGCCGACAACCATTCCGCTGATGGCACCGAAATTGTTCATCCGTTTCCAGAAAATTCCCATGATGATTGCCGGGAAGAATGAAGCCGCCGCGAGCCCGAATGCGAATGCAACGACTTCTGCGACAAACCCGGGGGGATTGATGCCGAAATAACCGGCGATACATACGGCGACACCCGCTGCGATTCGTGCCGCAGTCAATTCGCCTTTCTCACTAATATCTGGAATCAGTCCCCGCTTCAGTAGGTCATGGGCAATTGATGTTGAAATCACCAAGAGCAATCCGGCGGCTGTCGAAAGTGCTGCCGCCAATCCGCCTGCGGCAACGAGACCGACCACCCAGTTCGGCAATTTCGCGATTTCAGGATTCGCAAGAACCATAATATCTCGGTCAACGTAAAGTTCGTTTTCCGTATTCGGGTCTGGGTTTGTTACAATGCGCTCGCCTGAGGCACCCCTGCCTTCTCCAAAAATCGGCTTCTTTTCGACCATCGCGTCGCCCACCACATATTGGACTTTACCATCGCTATTCTTATCCGCCCACGCCAAAAGCTTAGTATCTTCCCATTTCTTAAACCACTCCGGCAACAGGCTATACTCCTTATCGCTAACTGTCTCGATCAAGTTCGTCCGTGCAAAGACTGCAACTGCGGGAGCAGTCGTGTAAAGAATGGCGATGAATAGCAATGCCCACCCTGCCGAACTCCGTGCTGCTGAAACCCTCGGGACCGTGTAGAAGCGCACGATAACGTGCGGCAATCCCGCCGTGCCGACCATCAAGGCGGCTGTGATGAAGAAGACATCAATGGTCGCTTTGCGTCCGCTGGTGTACGCTTCAAACCCAAGGGCTTGGCTTAGTCCATCGAGCTTATCGAGTAGAAAAGTTCCCGAACCGTCAGCCACCGGCCCGCCGAAACCGAGTTGCGGGATAAGGTTGCCCGTCATAAAAAGCGAGATAAAAATTGCCGGCACCAGGTACGCGAAAATCAACACACAATATTGGGCGACCTGAGTGTAGGTAATCCCTTTCATTCCGCCAAGCACGGCATAAAAGAACACAATGCCCATGCCAATGAGAACCCCCATGTTGACAGGGACATTCAGAAAACGTGAGAAGACGATTCCCACACCGCGCATCTGTCCTGAAACATAAGTAAACGACACAAAAATGGCACAGACCACCGCAACGAAGCGGGCGGTTTGCGAATCGTATCGGTCTCCGACGAAATCAGGGACCGTGTATTTGCCGAATTTGCGTAGATACGGGGCCAATAGCAGGGCGAGTAAGACGTAGCCGCCTGTCCAGCCCATCAGATAAACTGACCCATCTCGCCCCATGAACGAGATGATACCGGCCATCGAGATGAATGATGCCGCACTCATCCAGTCCGCCGCTGTCGCCATGCCGTTGATGACCGGCGGTACACCCTGGCCAGCGACGTAGAACTCGCCAGTAGAACTCGCCCGCGACCAGACCGCTACACCGATGTACAGCGCGAACGATAGACCAACCATCACAAATGTCCAAGCCTGTACATTCATTTAATCTTCTTCCTTTTTGTCCGCGTTGTACTTTTTATCGAGGCGATTCATCAGGTAAACATAGATGAAAATGAGCGCGACAAACACATAAATCGAACCCTGCTGTGCAAACCAAAACCCAAGGCGAAAACCGCCGATTTTGATTTTATCTAGCTGGTCAACAAACAGAATCGCGCAACCGTAAGATACGATAAACCACACCCCCAACAGCATACCAACATACTGGAGATTCTTTTTCCAATATGTTGCTCTTTTATCATTCACCGTTATCCTGTTCCTCCTAATTGTCCGTCTTTGGATGCCTCAATTTAGAGATTGCTACACTAAATTAAGGTGCAGTTTAGCAAAGAAGGCGTTTTTTGTCAAATGTTAATTGTCCTACGCGGGGTTATTTATCCTAGACTCCGCAGTTGTGGATGCGAATTGAGAGAATTGATGGTATCCTTTTCGTAATCCCATTCTTTAGGGGAAGATTTAATGACACAACTCGTTTTCGCCATAAAATGACGGGGTGGGTTTGCCAATATCCCCTCCAATTTGAGTTTTACAACTTATTTTTTAATAACCGGGTTGACAGCGGTTAAAAATGCGATAAATTGATGTCGGTGTCAACCTCTGGTGCTTCACTTGACTTTTGACATATTATCCCCTGAAAATAAGAAGTGGCCTATCTTCAAGGGGATATCTAATTGATTTGGGTTCATGGCGAAAGGTTGACAAAGGTTGACAGAAAAAAAAAGTGATCAGTCGCGCGTTTTACTGTTAAAGTTTAGATACTGAAGTTTGAAAATTATCGGGTGTATCGGGAGTCGGAACTCCCTCCCACAAGTGAAACTCCATCCACAGGTGAACTCCCTTCACATAGATGGAAATTTGTTTTTATTTCTTCTTAGCTGGCGTAAACAGCCCTGAAATTATGCCCCCTTTTTACATTCTGCTCGCAAACGTGAGTGATGTTAACATACGGTCTAATTGTTTAGCAAGCACATAAAACTCGAGAAAACGGGAGTTTCACACACACGTAATTATTTAAAGAACAGACGCGGGGAAGAATAGAACCTGGATTTTTGCGTTATACGCAAGAATCTGGGGCGCGGTGGGGGGTGAAATTCGCTTGACTGGATGTTGCGGAGTCCAGTTTTGTCAAGTGGGTGTATTTTGCGGTTTTCGGTTCATAGGGTAAATTGTTGCAAGTTTGCAAGGTCAGGATTGCAAGTTGCAATTTTGAGTCTCGGATTTAACGCCCTAATGGGTGGCGAGATGCCCTGGCGGAACTTGACGCAAAACGCCTGCCTACTAGGTGGCGGGGTTGGAAAAACCCGCCGTCGTAGTTGACCTCAAAAAAGTGCTGATTTTGAGGGTGAAGTATAACATAAACGGTGCGAAAAGTCACGCCGCTTATGCCTATAGGGTGTGTAAATATTTTGTCAAAAATTTGGGAACCAATGTCATTATACAGGGCCCTGTTGGGTGGTTAATGTTATAAATAGCCCTGTTGTCCTACGCGTTCAAGGAATTGGCATCGGCGTTGTCATCTACCGGTTCAAACACGATGCTACAACTGCTGCAACGGTATCCACGTTCTGCATCCAATTCATCAATGAGAAAAACCATCCCACAACAGATTGGGCACGGCTCATCAGTGTCCATTTCGACCTCCTCAATCGCTCCCGACCTATCTTGAAATTGAACAAGCATACTTTAACTCCTTTCTGATTTCAGTACCGATTTAAGGTTAAATCAATTTCGACTGCCCACTGGTCAATTCCACCCGTCAAACTCTTGACGTTCTGAAAGCCGTTCTTGTGTAAATAGGCGGCGGCATACATACTCCGCTGCCCGTGGTGACAGTAGATAACGATTTCAGCGTCTCTATCCAGTGCATCCCCGTGTTGGGGCAATTCGTTGAGTGGGATTAACTGTGCCGATTGTAGGTGAACAAACTCGTATTCATGCGGTTCACGCACGTCAAGCAAGAGAATTGGGGCATTCTGATCCAATTTCTGCTTGAGCTCCTGAACGGAGATTTCATGTTGTGCTGGCTGGAAATTTGTTGTATTCATAGTTGGCATTTATCCATCAATTGTTGATGGACACATCTCCCTAAGCGTTGTGAACGAATAGATACCGGTCGAATGGCCGTCGCTCCATGTAAACTGAAGGGCATAACGACCAACCAGTTGAATATCAATTGGGCGAATATCATGAGGCGCGACGATTTTGGTCGGGTCGCCATCCCCTTGAGGCCCGAATATTCCATGAATGTCACGCCCATCATGGCGTATGACTGAACATTCCGCACAGGGACACATTATCCGAAGGTAATGATACGGATATTCGCTGACATGCCCATCTTTCCATTCAATTAGGAAGCCTGTGTCAAGTTTTTTTAGCGTTTTCGGTTGCTTCTGTTCGGTTGATATCGACATTCGCTTATACCCATTTATCCAATATGAGATTTGATAGCTGGTCGCGGGAGTGCTCGCGTACCTGTGCCTCCTCCGCGACGTTACTCAATATGATACCATCCATTTTAGATTTACGCAATTGAAGAAAATCTAGACAAACGTGAACACCGCCATCAATTTGTCATATAATCTTCAAACGTTTGCAACATCCACACGGTATAATTACTAAGCTTTGGACAATTTTTAAGAATAAGCAACCTTAAAGAATAAACTTGTAGGAACGGCTTCCTAGCCGTGACACAGTTTATAACCACAAACCTCGTAGGAACGGCTTCCCAGCCGTGACCCTGTTTATAACCCCAAACCCCGTAGGAACGGCTTCCTAGCCGGGACCCGGCTTCCCAGTCGTGCCCCTTTATGCTAAAATTGGCTTAATTTTTATATTGAAACGGGCTTTATACCACTGACGCACGGAAACCGACAGAGGGCGTATCCCCGCGCCATCCTAACGCAACGCCTTTTTCCGCGGGGGGAACTGAGAAAACAAAATCGCAGAATATGAAACCGGTTTCGCCCTACAGCAGGTAGCATCTATTGATAAGAATATCTAAATAGCACACAAATTGTCCAAACCGAGCAAACTCGACCTAGGTTGAGTGCCAGGGAAAACTAAATACGCCTAATTCATGAAAAACACTTGACATAAAAGCAGAAGCGATTTATAATTTTACGCCGTTCGCAAAATTATCGAACGGTTTAGAATGAAAAAATCGCGTAATATCGCGAAATTGGAGCTAGACATGCCAAATGCCCTTTTGGTTTATCCTGAGTTTCCCCCTTCCTATTGGGGGTATAATTATGCCTTAGAGTTTCTCGGAAAACAGTCTGCGATGCCACCGCTCGGTTTAATAACAGTTGCGGGGTTGTTTCCGGAGAAAGAGTGGAATCTTAAACTCGTTGACGTGAATGTTGAACCTTTAACGGACGAAGCACTGAACTGGGCAGATTACGTGTTTACGTCCACAATGATTGTGCAGAAGGACTCACTCTATGAGGTTGTGAGACGATGTAACCAATTCGATGTTCCCGTCATCGCTGGTGGTCCCCACCCCACCTCGTATCAGGACGAGATAAAAGAGGAGTGTGGGGGAGAAGTATCCTACTTCCTTGGTGGGGAAGTCGAACACATCTTTGAACCGTTCCTCACCGACCTGCTGAATGGAACAGCGGCAGAGGTGTACGAAGGACCGAGGACGAAGAATAAAGTACAGACCGACATCACCAAAGCACCGCTCCCGCGGTTCGATCTCATCAATCTTGATGCTTACGGTTCGATGACCGTTCAGTTTTCGAGGGGTTGTCCGTTTGACTGCGAGTTCTGCGACATCACCAAATTGTTTGGGAGAGTGCCGCGTACCAAGACCAACGAACAATTTTTAGCGGAGTTCGACCTGCTCTATGACCTCGGATGGCGCGGCTCGGTATTTGTCGTTGATGACAATTTCATCGGTAACAAACGGGACACAATGCGTCTGCTACCCGCCATCACCGAATGGCAAGCAGAGAAAGACCATCCCTTTGTACTCTACACCGAGACCAGTGCCAATCTCGTGGAAATCCCAGGTATGCTTCAAGGCATGGCGGATGCTGGATTCATCATGACCTTCATCGGAATCGAGAGCCCGAATGACGAGGCACTTGAGAAGACGGTGAAGATGCAAAATACCAGCAAAGAGGAATCCGCGCGAAGCTATCTACTCCGTGCGATTCAGGAGATACAAGGACACGGCATAGAGGTCACCGCCGGGTTTATTATTGGACTTGATGGGGACAAAGAGTTCCAGTCCCATATTGACTTCATTCAAGAAGCGGGCATCCCAAGAGCGATGGCTGGCCTCCTGACGGCGTTGAAACAGACCAATCTCTATAATCGCCTTGAGCAAGAGGGGCGGATGCTCCATGAGTCTACCGGAAATAATGTCAGTGTTGAGTTGAATTTTGTCCCTGAGCTTGACCGTGATTATCTCCTCAGCGAATACAAACGTGTGCTGAGAGAGCTGTACGACCCGAGCTTAAAGAATTTCTTTGACCGATGTCTGACGATGTTTGATCACTTAAAGCCCCGGCAAAGCCATGTCACTGTCAGTAAGGCGGAACTGAAGGCGTTGCTCAAGTCGATCAGATACCAACTGCTGTCTCGTAAGCAAGGCCCCTCCTATTTCCGGTTCTTGCTACAGGTGCTCATGCGCTATCCCAAGCGGTTGCCGAACGCAGTGCGAATGGCGATTATGGGGTATCACTATGAGAAGGTCACAAGTCAACAGGTCGCCATTGATGACTTCAAACTGTATCTATCGTCTGAACTCGACAAATTTAAGGAAACGGCGGCGCAATTTGCAGAGACGCAAGACGATATCGATGACATTGCCGTTCAGCCACAATCTCTTTTTGCGCGGGTACGGAAGCGGTATGAAGAGATTCACGAAGATTTCAGATACGGTGTTCAGGATGCCCTTGAGGGCTTTGAGAAATCGGTGTTCAAACAGTACCTAGAGGCGGAGCTCGATGCCTTCAAGAAGGCTATGGCGCGATTTGCAAAAACGCAAAGCGACCGGGTTGGAGAAGCGAGCACCTATGTACAGAGTCTCCTTAACCGTGTTCAAACCCAATATGAGCAGATTCACCACGATTTCCAGGGTAACCTGAAAGATACCCTTGATTCCTTCCGGAAATCTGTCAAATTTCAGCTTGAACAGCTCTCCGGGCCAACCCCGCAGATTCAGGGGCTTGATTAAGCGTGAACGGTTACCTTACCCCACAGGAAAAGAAACTGAGTTTTTCCAACCCTACGGGTGGCGCGACGAACGCGACGCAAAAACTCGGTTTCTCTTGAATAGGGGTGTAACTTAGGTTATTTTAGGAGAAGTTAATGGTTCGGCGCGCCTTGATCAGTGTCTACGATAAAACAGATGTCGTTGATTTCGCCAAGACGCTGGCGCAAAGAAATGTGGAAATCCTTTCCACAGGCGGCACCGCGAAAATTCTCCGCGAATCGGGGGTTGAGATTCGTGAGGTCTCCGACTACACAGGCTTTCCTGAGATGCTTGA
Organism: Candidatus Poribacteria bacterium; assembly: GCA_965198165.1. Taxonomy (GTDB): domain Bacteria; phylum Poribacteria; class WGA-4E; order WGA-4E; family PCPOR2b; genus CBDAOT01. The sequence goes on from OZ240244.1 coordinate 5,223,639, forward strand.
TGGACGCGTGAAAACGCTCCATCCGAAGATTCACGCCGGCCTGTTAGCGGTTCGAGAGAACACGGAACATATCGCGCAAACATTGGCGCACGGGGTCGCGCTTATCGACCTCGTCGTGTCGAATCTCTATCCATTTGAAGAGACGATTGCACGGGAGGGCATTGACCTCGCCGAAGCGGTTGAGAATATTGACATCGGCGGCCCAACACTGATTCGGGCGGCGGCGAAAAACTATCGTGATGTCGCTGTGGTCACATCCCCACGCCAATATCCCGAAATTATCGTCGAGCTTGAGTCAAACGATGGTGCCCTCTCAGTCGAAACCCGATTTCGATTGGCAAAAGCGGCATTCGCACATACTGCCCACTACGACGTAACCATTTCGCGTTACCTCGCAAATTTAGATGCCGATGACGCTGAATTTCCTGAGATTGAAGACCTCCGTTTTGAAAAAGCCCAAAGCCTTCGATACGGAGAAAATCCCCATCAAAGTGGGGCCTTCTATCGGACTGATGCGCCACCTGAACCGTGTGCGGCGTGGGCAAACCATCTAAATGGTCGCCCGCTTTCGTTTAACAACATTCTTGACCTTGAGGCGGCAATCGAAATCGTCAAGGATTTCGAGTCACCCGCATGTGCAATCATCAAGCACAATAATCCGTGTGGATTGGCAACTGGGGAGGATTTACGGCAGGCGTTTACCGATGCCCTTGATTGTGACCGAACTTCCGCGTTCGGCTCCGTAATCGGTTTAAACCGCAAAGTCACTATCCAAACCGCAAACGTCATCCGTGAGGCGGCGAACTCAGGTGTCAAAGTTGAAGCGATTATCGCGCCGAGCTATACCGAAAAGGCGTTGACAGCCCTTTCCCGCGTTCAACATCGCATCATTTTGGAGACGGGCAAATTATCGCAAGACCCCTCGGTGAAGCAGATTCGGAACGTGCTTGGCGGTGTTCTTGTCCAATCGCGTGACCTGCATGAGATATCGCCCGATGCACTGCAAGTGGTCACAAAGCGCCAGCCAACCGAGGCGGAAATTGAATCCCTGCTGTTTGCGTGGAAGGCGTGCAAACACGTCAAATCGAACTGCATTCTGCTGGCGCACGGTTCAAAAACCGTCGGCATCGGCGCGGGCCAGATGAGCCGTGTTGATGCGTGTATCATCGCAGTCCGCAAGGCGGGCCCCGAAAGAGCGAAAGGCGCAGTGCTGGCATCAGATGCCTACTTCCCATTTCCCGACGGGGTCGAAACCGCTGGAACCGCAGGCGTGTGCGCGATTATCCAACCGGGGGGCTCGTCCAATGACCAGTTGGTAATCGAAACCGCGGACCGGCACGGAATGGCGATGGTATTTACTGGCATCCGACATTTCCGGCATTGAGCAACTCTGCATCGGGCTTCACGGGAGGAGCATCACAGTCAACTACCCCACCCTAAAGGGATGGGGCTTGTGTCCAATCCCTAGGGGAATTACGGGTTTCTCGCTTCCTTCTCTACGGGTAGAGTTTTTCGGGGGCAATTGGTCTGCCGCACCTCTGCGAAGGGCAGTAGCTGCCCTTAGAATGTTGATAGCTGCGTTGTGGTCACGATCTATTTTTAGACCACAATTGTTGCATTCATGGATACGAACTGCTAAAGATTTTTTGACCACACTGCCACAGTCTGAGCATTCTTGGGATGTGCCATGGGGAGGGACTTTCAACAAGTGTTTGCCAGCGTTTTTGCGCTCGCTCACGCGACCACCCGTTAGGGCAGCTTTGCTCTCAAGTGTTTTGACAAAGTTGCCCCACGAGGCATCGGATATGCTCTTAGCGAGGTGATGGTTCTTTAGCATGTTACGGATTTGCAGGTTTTCGACTACGACCACATCAAACGGGTTAAAAAGGGCGTGGGCGGTTTTGTAGTGGAAATCCCTGCGTTGATTGGCAACGTGTTCGTGATGTTTGGCCAGGATAATCGCTTGTTTTCGACGGCGGTGGCTTTGCTTTTTACGACGTGAAAGATGTCGTTGTTTTTTCTTTAACTGTTTTTCAGCGATGCGGAGGTGCCGTGGGTTTTCAACTTTCACGCCATCTGAAGTGGTCAAAAACGATTCTAATCCCACGTCAACGCCCACAGCCGATTGAATTTTAACTTTGGGCACGTCGGGCACTTCAATAGCGATATTGGCATACCAACCGCTCGCTTTACGTTGGATAGTCAACGTCTTGATTTTCCCATCGGGCAAGGGACGGTGATACCTCATCTTAACCTGTCCAAGTTTCGGCACGACGACACGGGCAAACTTCTGATTAACGGTGCGAATCAACTGTTTCGCGAGGTGGTTAAAGGTGATTGACCGGTAACGCCCTTTGCCTTTGAATCGGGGGAACCCTGGATTCTCGCCGGCTTTCAACCGTCGGTAGAACGCATCGTAGGCTTTATCCAGACAGCGTAGGGTGTCTTGTTGGATGTCAATATGCGGTTGTTTCCAGAATGTGGATTGCCTGCGAAGTTCGGTGAGCATCTTAGCTTGCATATTGTAACTTAACGACTTGCCAGTTTCCTTGAACGTTTTAATACGCATATCAAGCGCTTGATTGTAAAGATTCTGTCAAGCATCAAGCCACGATTCTAAAGTCAACCGTTGTTTCATTGTTGGATAGATGCAATATTGATATGTAGAATGCATGGGTTTGGCTTTCTGGCTTTCATACCTGTGTCAAAGGTGAGGCAAGCACCTGCGGGATGCAGGCGTGACACCTTGCCTCGAAAGCCAAGAGAATTATAGCATATCACAAGCAAAAAATCAATAAAAAAGGAGTGCAGTTTCCTCCCCACCCTGAAGGGATGGGGTATCCACTGCGAAGAATTTGATGAACCTATCAAAATCAACTGCACACGCTTTCACCATTCCCCCAACCGTCATCACCGGGATTGGCGCGTCAGAGGAGGTCGGTCAACACGCCCAGCGATTGGGAGCGAACAAAGCGTTGGTCGTCACCGACCCGGGCATTGCCGAGTTGGGGTATGTGGATAAAATTGTCCAGCAACTTCAGGCCGCGGGCATTGATGCCCCGGTCTTCTCGGATGTTACGCCGGATCCTACGTTACAAAACGTCAACGACGGCCTACAGCAGTACCGAGATGAGGGGTGCGACCTCGTCGTTAGCATCGGCGGAGGGAGTGCCATTGACTGCGGAAAAGGCATCGCTGTCAAATTGACAAACGACGGTGAATTTGCGGATTACATGGGCGTTGACAAGATTCCGAATCCCAGCGCGCCGCTCATCGCGATTCCCACGACAGCGGGGACAGGGAGCGAATGCTCAAAAGTCACCGTGATTACCGACACCGAGAACAACGTGAAGATGATGCTCAGTAGTCCCTGCCTGCTCGCACAGGTCGCGCTGATAGACCCACTGCTGTCGGTGACAACACCGCCGCATCTAACGAGCGCAGTCGGGATTGATGCTTTAACCCACGCTATTGAAGCTTACATCTCCAAACGGGCGCAGCCAATCACAGATGCGATAGCGTTAGAGAGCATTCGCTTGATCTCCGGTTCATTACGTCAGGCGTGGGCGGATGGTGAGAACATCGAGGCGCGGACAGATATGATGGTCGGCGCGTCTATCGCGGGAATCGCGTTCAGCAACTCCTCCGTCGCGCTGGTACACGGCATGTCCCGCCCCATCGGTGCCTACTTCCACATTCACCACGGCCTATCCAACGCTGTCCTGCTCCTCGATGTCATGGCATTTAGTATTGTCGGCGCGCCCGCTCGCTTCGCCGACATCGCCCGCGCAATGGGTGAGCCGATCGATGGTCTGTCACCGATGCGTCAGGCAGATGCCGCAATCGCCGCTGTCGGGCGACTAATCAACGATGTTCAGATGCCACGCCTCGGCGAAATCGGCATTGAGCGGAACAAATTTGAAGCGGTCGTCGAGCAGATGGCAAAGGACGCAATCGCCAGCGGTAGCCCCGCCAACAATCCCCGTCGTGCAACGCCGGAGGAAATTGTAGCGTTATACTGGCACTGCTTTGACCCAATAGAAAAATTGCGTAGAATCTGAATCGCGGATTAAGAGGATAAGAATGGAAGAATGGAAGGATGGAAGATTGGAAGGGTGGAATCGAGGTGATTTGTTGTGACTGATTCTGTGGGATGTTGCGACCGGATCCAATATCGCGACATTCCGAGGAGATCAGCATTCAATCTCGTCCATTGCGTTCTCACCTGATGGGACAAAACTCGTTTCACGGTTCTGGTGTGGGATTTGGAACCAGCTAATCACTGAACCTAGAGGTGTTTTTGAGACTCCTTATGAAATTTGACAATCAAAATCAGTAATGTTTTCATGTCTCCGCTCCGTCAAGAAAGGTGGGAAAGGGATTTCCCACCTACGGGGTCACAGGTTCTTAGAAATTACCGAGCTTGAACGTCAAAACTCATTAGCGTTTGGGAGTCTGTCAAGCTTCCCAGTCTTCCGGGTTGAGGCCAAACATGCGCGCCTCGTCGCAGATGCCCGCCCATGTTGTCTCGTCAATCTCAATGCCCTCTGCCTGCCTTCGCTCCGCACTTCGGAATTCAGGCTCGCCCGGCGTTAGTATCTCCTCAAAACCGGGCGCGAGACGGCTGGATTTGACGTGTTGGATTAAGGATTCCACTTCGTCATAGTAGGCATCAAGTTGGGTGAAGTGCTCAATATCGTAAACGGTAAAGAGTACACCGTTGCTGACCATCGTGCGTTCCCCGATGGCACACCCTTGACCACTGAGGGTCCCGCCCAAGAATTCGACGACGAAACTGAGTCCGTAGCCTTTGTGTGCAACGACACCGCCCATTGGGAGAATCGCCCCCGGCGGGTCTGCCCTGAAATCGTTCGGATTTGTGGTCGGGTTGCCTTGACCGTCAATGAGCCACCCTTCGGGCACCTCTTTGCCTTGATTAATCGCAACTCTAACTTTGCCCTCGGCGACCACAGATGTTGTCATATCAACGAGAATGGGATGCGTCCCGCGACGCGGCGCGGCAAAGGCAATCGGATTTGTACTCAGGCGGCCGTCAATGCCTCCAAACGGCGCAATCTGATAGCCGAGATGCCCAGCATTGACGAAGGCAAGCCCCATCATCTCCTCCCGGGCGGCCATCAGCGGATACGCGCCTGCCCGGCCTACGTGACTCGTATTTCGCAGTGTAACCGTGCCAGTACCGTGCTGTTGCGCCTTTTCAATCGCTAAGTTCATCGCAAACGTCGCCCCGACCTGTCCAAGGGCACCGTGTGCATCCACCACCGCCGTGCAAGGGTTTTCACTCACGACTTCTGGCGTTGCGCGAGGCTGGAACCGGCCTTCCCGGATGGCGCGGGCGTACTCGTAAAATCGAATCGCGCCGTGAGAATCGTGGCCAAAGAGGTTGGATTCGATAAGATGGTCAACGGCGGCGCGGGTATCTTCCGGTGTACAGCCAGCAGCTTCAAAGAGTTGATAACCAATCTGCTGGAGGTCATCAGGTTGGAATGTTGGCATAATGACTCCTTCAAAAATCTATGCGGTAGGCGCAGTTACAAACAGCGCCTACCGGCCGGTGCTATCAAGTGATGTGATATTCGTCCAATATGTTGTTGGTAACGGTATTTTATTACATTTACGCGAAAATCTCAAGAGCTAAGGGAAACGAAACATGAAAATCACAGAAATCGAAACAATTGCTTTGGTTGACCCCGGCAAAGCGAGCGAAACACTCGTCCGGGTACATACCGACGAAGGGATTACCGGTATTGGGCAGGCAGAATCGCCATCTCAAGTAATCGAGGCAATCATCAAGTGCGAAGGAGGATTGGAGCAGATTCTCCTCGGTTCCGACCCAATTCAGGTTGAGCGACTTTGGCAAGAGATGTATGCACGTACCGGGCTGTTCGGCAGGCGCGGTGTGACCATCGCTGCCATCGGTGCGGTTGAAACGGCACTTTGGGACATTGCAGGCAAAGCGTTAAACAAGCCCGTCTGCGAGTTAATCTGGCGGTCGTGTTGCACCGTGACCGAATCATCATCAATTAAAACCAAAGTGACACCCTACGCAACGGTCTATCCCCCCGGTGCAACATCCGATGAGATGGAGAACCGTTTTCGTCAAGCGGTTGTGCGCGGCTTTCAGGCGGTGAAGTTAGAAGAGTGGGAAGGATGCTTTGGGCATGTAAATGTACACACCGATGTCGCTATCACAAAGTTGGTGCGTGAAATCATCGGTGATGAGCGCGACCTGCTGATTGATGTCCAAAATCTCTGGTCAGAAGTAGGACGTGCACTGGCGACGATTCGGGCCATTGAACCCTACAACGTATTCTTCGTTGAGGCACCACTGCCCGCCGATAATCTGGACGCTTACGCACGACTGGCTGATGCAGTTGATACGCGCATCGCCGTCGGTGACTGGGGGTTCACAACGCGGTTTGAGTTTGAAGACCTGATGACACGCGGTCGAGTGGACGTGGTACAACCGAGTTCGGTTCGTTCAGGGGGCATCAGCGAAATCGTGAAGATAGCAGAAGCCGCGTATCGGCGTGGGCTATTGTGCGTACCCCATGCGTGGTGTCATACCGTTGGTGTCGCCGCCGAAGTCCATCTTGCCGCCGTGTTGCCCAATATGCCCTATTTCGAGTATCCGATGGCATTCCCCGATTCCCCAATCATTTCAGACCTGCTCGACCCACCGCTCGTACCAGATGCGGACGGTGAAATCGTTGTGCCGAATCGGCCTGGTTTGGGCTTTACACTCAATGAGTCGGTTGTTGAAAAATACCGCGTACCTCCTCATTAGCAGATTTTTAACGCAGAGACGCAGGGAAGAGAAGGAACGCAAAGACGCAGGGAAGAATACAGATTTGATTTTTAACGCAGAGACGCAGGGAAGAGAAGGAACGCAGAGACGCAAAGAAGAACAAAAGACGCAGGGAAGAATACAGATCTGATTTTTAACGCAAAGGCGCAAAGGCGCAGGGAAGAGTGGGAATGCAAAGACGTAAAGGGGCAGAGACGCGGGGAAGATAGGGGCGGGAAAGGGATTTCCCGCCTATGGGATATCGGTTTATTATTGAAACTTGCTTACTCTCGCCACTCAACGATTTGACATGCGCCCTCTATGCGGGGCACTTGAATCGTTACGCCATCGACGGTTATCGGCACATCCGTTGTCCGTTCATCAAAATCTGTCCGTCGGAGGAGCAGGCGGGGCCCCAGTTTGAGGCCAGAGACAACCGGTCCCACTTGAGGGACGAGATCAAAAGCGATTGGTTCTCCGCGCTCCAAAAACTCTCTGTATTCGAGCGATGCCGCGTAGACCTGATGCACCAATCGCGTCTCCACCGCTGCTTGGTCGTGGGGACACCACATAAACAGACTGTCATGACCCCGCAACAGTAAGTGCCAGAGCAGTTCTTGATATTTTTCTTCGCTGAACTGTTCCAAATCCGTCGGTGGTTTTCTGAGCGTGTCAACCGTGTGCCAATGCACAAAAGTGATAATCGGTATTTCACGCGGTGTGTGTTTCCCCGCATTGCTACCGACCAGTAGCATGTTATAAAACCAGCGATAATCGCTGTTCTCAAAGTCGTACCATGTCCAAATCGTGTCCCACGTATACACCACCGGCATGGCAAACGTGTACCCCGTCAACGGGAATTCATGAAACCATTGGCGATACTTGGCATCTCCCTCGCGCCTGTGGGGCGCGCCTTTGACGAATTTCTCAAAGTAGTCATACCAATACCGATAGCCGTCGTGAGGGTAGACCCCGTAGTTCCCTACGAGGGCGTTGGGAAAATATGTTGTCACCGTATCGGCAAACATATCGCGTTGGAGTTCGCTTCGTATTCGGCGCAAAACCGCTTGGAACGTCGCGAAATCATTTATTTCTGGAATCTGCTCTCGGCATCTACGGCACCGTTTGGATGCCGCCCAAGCGCCGTTCCATTCAATAGGCCCATCAATCTCCCAATCGGCAAAGATGAAGTGGATGTCCAAACCCGCGTCCTTGTAAGCCTTCACGAAATATTCAACCCGTTGCTTCATTTGAGGCTTACGAAACGCAAGCGCGAACGGACAGCCCATCTTGCCACCTCTGGAGAATGAATCGTCAAAGAACGGTTCACCGCTGTCGTTAATATGCGCTGTGCGAGCATCGCCGTTGAAGAAGGCGTAGGTACACGCGTTGGCGTTGATGCCAATCGGGATGCCCAGCCGTTGCTGAATGGCACCAACGCGGATCCCTTCGGCAAGCGTTTGCTCTTGACGTTCAGGGCTCCATGTCGAAAGCACACCGATCCCACGGGCATCCAAATCCCGGATTATCGACTCTGTTTCGGCATCGTCGTCCGTGCTAACGTCCATGACAGGCCACAGGTATAGTGGCAGTCGGTCGCCACGGGGCCATTTCAGCGGTTCACAGTTTTCCAGTACCAACTTGATATGTTTATTCCGAGCCATTTTGGGTTTCCTTTGAGCGAAAAGATTCGGCATTGTGATAGTGAAACAAAAGAGGAGACAGAAGACAGACAAGAGAATCTGGCGCGTCCAAAAGCAAATCGGCGGTCTATCCGCTCCGTTCTGAATGCGAAAAAGACAAAATAATCCCATTGTGATTTTAACCATTTTGATAAGGAAAACAGATGAAAGATAATAAATTTACACTCGGTGTTGGTGGGGCAGTAGTCCGCGATGAACAGTTGCTGCTCGTTCACCACACCTACGGTGCAAAAAAATGGCAAATCCCGGGCGGCTATGTCAAGTTTCACGAGTGTGTACACGAGAGTGTCGTCCGGGAGATCTACGAAGAAACGGGCATTCACACGCGTGTTGATGGACTGCTCGGCCTCCGACATCGTGTAAAAGAAGGCGATAACTCAACGTATCTCATCTTCAAAATGAGGCCGCTTGACTCGCACGACCCCATCCCCGATGGACGTGAAGTTGATGCCGCCCGCTATTTTACCCTTGAGGAAATCGAGGCTTTAGGACCAGAGGATATCCCCGCGCTGAATCAACAGGTCGCCCGGTGTGTGCTTACAGCGACACAGCCGACCTTGCTACTCGATCTCGGCGACCCGGATGGACTTAACCGCCCCTACAACCTCTATCTTACGACGGATCGGCGATAGAAACCGAGTTTTTTCGGCAAAACTCGGTTTCTGGGCAATCCGAAGCGAAACTTTTATCTTGAAACCTGCTTAAATCGTCAGGGACAGCGCATGGGCGGCGATATAATCCGTATCAGGTGTTACACCCAAACCCGGGCCATCAGGCACCGTCACGACATGGTCGTGAATCTCTAAGCCATTGACTGCCATTGAATCAAGGAAAACAGGCCCATTCAATTCCGCAGGTAAGACCAACTCAAGCGTCGAGAAGAGGTGAATAGCCGCAACAAAGCCGATGCCTGCTTCGGTCAGTCCACTACCGAGCAACTCTAGCGAATTCACCTCAGCGACCGTGGCAGACTTGAGGCATTCGCGCAATCCGCCCGATTTGCAGAGCTTCAGCACAACCGCATCGGCGCATTCCAGACGTGCAATCTTGGCAAGGTCAAAAGCAGAAAAACACCCTTCATCAATCGCAACAGGGATGTGTGCTTGTTCACGGACGCGCTTCATTCCGAACCAATCTTGACTTGATACAGGCTGTTCGAGACAGTATACTTCACGAATATCGCTGACCCTTGCGAGCAGTTCAATTACCTTCGATGGGCTGTATGATTGATTGGCATCAATCCAAAGCACCGCATCGGGAACGGCATCGTGAATAGCACGTAAGCGTGCTTCATCAACCTTAGGGTGACCGGCAACTTTAACCTTGAAACATTTGCACGGCAGCAGTGCTTTCGCCTTGAGTGCCATCACTTCTGGTGTGTCAATACTCAAGGCATAGCAGAGTGGCAGTGTGTCGTGCCGTTTGCCGCCGAGCAGGATGTGGACAGGCGCATCGAGTATTCGCCCGGCAAGGTCGTGCAACGCGATATCAATCGCAGCCTTCGCAAAGGGTTGTCCATTACTCACAGCCGGTTTGAGAGTCTGATACATCTCTTGATAAATCTCGTTGAGCATCAGCGGATTTCGACCGATGAGTACCGGTGCGAGATGGTAGCGAATCGCTGACGTTATGGATTCTGCGGTCTCATAACTCCACGAAGGAAGGGCGCGCTGTTCGCCCCAACCGAAATAACCGTCGTCCGTTGTGATTTTGACATAAATGTGGTGCCCGGCTGACGTACCATCACCAACGAAGCCGGTCCCAATCGTAAATACATCTTTGAGACCAATTGCCGTTGGGAACGCCTCAACGCTTACAATTTTGCTCATACGAACTCCTCTCAAAGGACACTGAAATCAACTTGAGTGCCTAGTATCGCCTCTAGGTTAAGCAGTATATCACAGAACAAGGGGGAAATCAAACTTGCTTAGCGGTTCCTGGGGCTATTTAGTTTTCGGCTTTTTGTCCATTTTGGTCGAAAAGTTGGGGCAGGGATGCCCCTCCTACGGCGGAGTGTTCGGAGAACTTAATGCCCATTAGCGGTTCCAAAGCAAGAATAAAAACCCTTCAAGGAGAAACAATATGCACATTTCCGAATTAGACACCCCAATCCTTACCGTAGACCTCGATGTTCTCGAACGAACGATTGACAACATGGCAGCGCATTGTCGAGAGACCGGCATCGACCTGCGCGTCCACACGAAAACCCACAAAGTCCCGGAGATCGCCAAGATGCAAGTCGCGGCGGGTTCAAAAGGGATTACCTGCCAGAAACTCGGCGAAGCGGAAGCTATGGTTGATGCAGGACTTGATGACATCTTGATTCCGTACAATATCGTTGGAACGCCGAAACTACAACGACTCACACAACTGGTCAAACGGGCGAAGATGACCGTTGCGCTCGATTCAGCGGAAACCGCCGTAGGGATTTCGGAGCAGGCGAAGGCGGAGGGGGGCACAGTACGGGTGGTGATTGAAATGGATACAGGGTCACGGCGTTGCGGCGTTCAATCTCCGCAAGTGGCTTTGGAACTCGCGCAGAAGGTGACGCAACTGCCGGGACTCGATTTCCAAGGTGTCATGACGTATCCGAGCAACCCTCGTGCGAAGCCGTTTATTGATGAAACGGTCGAACTTATAAACGGCGCGGGCATCCCTGTCAATATCATCAGCGGCGGTGGGACAGGCGCAGAGCGCACATCAAAGGAGATTGGGTGCACGGAGACCCGAAGCGGTTCCTATGTTTACGAAGGCATGACGCGCATCTCCGGCTCGGATGCCCTGAATCCGCAGCGGTGTGCCCTCCGAATGATTGTAACAGTTGTCAGTACCCCGACAGCAGACCGTGTCATCGTTGATGGAGGACAGAAGACCTTTACCAGCTACGCTCCTACACCTTACGGGCACATCATCGGGCATTCAGATATCAAGATTTATGGGATGTCCGTCGAACACGGACATATTGACGTGAGCGAATCTTCGCATAACTTCCGCGTTGGCGAACATTTATCCGTTATTCCGTTGCACGGTGGCATGACGAGCAATCTACACGACGAACTCGTTGCGGTGCGGAATGAACAGGTTGAGGCAGTCTGGAAAATCGCGGGAAGAGGCAAGGTGAGATAGATAAACAGCAAGCTGTTAAGAAGGGATTGGGCATCTATATCATTTTTTCTTGACACTATTTTCGGTTTTTGATATAATTTCAAAATTCCTACGGTACGGATTTTCGCTTACCAAAATAGGTTTTTGTATATCGCTGTTTCTATTTTTTGTTTCAGGGCAAATCGTACCCTTCATCAAATTTGACCTGAAACTGCAACCCTTAATAAGAACAGGAGAAACAATCTCATGAAATCCAGAATATCACTTTTTCTTAGCCTCATTGTAGGCGTAGGTGCCTTGGCTTTCATCCCCATCCAAGCAGAGGCGGGGCGACAATTCTTCGCCAACTTTGATAACAAAGGATTCCCCAATAACAGCGTAAATGATGTCAAAAATTGGGTGCCCAAAAATCCTGCCCAGAAATGGGGCATCAAAGCCGCGTTCGATGGGGATGCCCTTTGGCATACCACAGCCGGATGCGCCAGTTCAGGCGACACGCCCCTTCCGATTAACGCAAAGGTGATGGAATCGTGGCAAGATTACATCGTCAGAATGGACGTGGCATGGGCTGACGATGATAGTGTCGGCATTTTCTTTCGCCAAACCGCCGAGGACAAGGGCTATTTTGCCTTTTTCGGTTACAACGAAACGGCGAAAGTCATCTTAATGGACTTGGCGAAGGGTTGTGGTAAAGTTGGCCTATGTCTCAGCGAGGGTGCCAACTGTGAAAACAACGCCAATTTAGTCATCGCAGAGAAACCGAATGGCGGGCCTGGGCTTGACCAATCCGGCAAGGTCGTCTACAGATGTGAGGTCGAAGTCAGGGGTGACCGCATTAAGATCTCTTTTGGTAAACTCAAGCAGGTTAAAACCCTGATTGATGTCAAGGATGACACCTATAAGCGGGGCGGTGTCGGCATTTGGCAGGAAAGCTGCGACAACTGCCTGTTTGATAATATTGAGGTCGATGTTGGAGCGGCAGTAGACCCTACATCAAAGCTCGCAACGCAGTGGAGTGTGATTAAAACGTCGAGATATTAATCACCTCACACCAAAGATTTCAGGGGTTTCTGAAACTGCTGAAGTCTTTGATTCGTATGAAGATACGAGAAATCGGGAGCAGAAACTGAAATCGTGAAACGGTGTATCGCTTACCATGTTGGATGAAGAAAACACCGATTTCACATCCGATTCACGCTTAATTTCAATCATTAAAAGGAGAAATATAACATGCAACGCAAAGTTTTTTCTTACGGTTCAATCTTATTCGGAATCGTTTTGTTGTTTTCTATCGCAACACAGGCAGACGCACAGGTTCTGTTTGAAGCCGACTTCGATAGTGGGGGACCCGCCAATGACGCGGCGAACTGGAAAGCGGAGAACCCGGCACAGACGTGGGGCATAGAGGATTTCGCGGCGAACGGCACGAAAGCACTCAAACATACGTCAGCTGGATGCGCCAATTCAGGCAACACTCCTTTTCCTGCCGCGGGGATGGAAAGTTGGACCGATTACATCGTCGAAATGGATGCCGCTTGGAATGACGATGATAGCTGGGGTATTATAGTCCGCCAAACCGCTGTTGACAAGGGTTATCTTGCCTTCTTCGGTTACATCGAAACGCCGCACGTCGCGCTCGCCGACTTAGCTCTCGGGTGCGGGAAGGTGGGTGAATGCTTCAGTGAGGGGGTCAACTGTGAAGGAGACGACTCGTTAGTTATCGCCCGGCAAGACCACGGGTGGGATGTCGCGACTCTTGTTAGAGATGCGAGTGTCATCTACCGGCTCAGGGTTGAAGCTGTGGGTAGCTCGATAAAAATCTCGTATGGCGAGATTGGCAAAGAGACCGTTCTGATTGATGTCGAAGACAGCACCTATGCGAAGGGTGGCGTGGGGATTTGGCAAGAGAGTAATGACAATTGCTTCATTGATAACATCAAAGTCACCGCGGTTCGTTCCGGTGTTGCTGTCCATCCCCACGGTTTGTTGACAACAACTTGGGCATCTATTAAGGAAAGACGGTAATGCCCTTTCGTTGTCCACACGGAAAATATTGCGTTTCGGATATTTGACTGCATTTCAATAAGGTGGTTCGTGTATGCGAATCACCTTATTTATTTTGGGTTCATAGCAGTGTGATTGATTCCGCGTTCAGCTCCATCCCCGCCAACCTTCCCTTGTGTGCAGTGGATTTGCCAATTCTATGCCAGATGGCAATCAACATTCAAAAAAGGATAACTTCATCATGAAAACAATCGTGACGGTACTTATTCTTTTAATCCTGTTTTTACCGAACACTTTCGCCCAAGCTGATTATAAGCGATTCAGTTTGCCCAAAGGTGCCAAATTACGCCTCGGTAAAGGTCGTATATCGAGTAATATCGTGTACTCGCCTGATGGTACCCGGCTCGCAGTCGCTAGTGGAATCGGTATTTGGCTCTATGATGCACAGACTTATCAAGAGATCGCCCTGCTCACTGAACATACGGGTTGGATCAGTAGTGTGGCGTTTAGCCCGGATGGGAGAACGTTAGCAAGTGGCAGTTCTGACAAGACTATCCGTCTGTGGGATGCAGTCACAGGGGCTCATAAGCGAATCTTCACCGAGCAGACAGATTGGGTCACTAGCGTGGCGTTTAGTCCGGATGGGAGGACGCTAGCCAGTGGGAGTAAGGATAACACGGTGCGTCTGTGGGATGTGGTGACAGGAATACGCAAAAAGACACTTATCGGGCATAAGAAGCGTATCACTAGCGTGGGGTTCAGCCCGGATGGGAAAACGCTCGCAAGTGGGAGTCAGGGCGGTACCCTCCGTCTCTGGGATACAGCGACGGGTAGACATAAGCGGACGTTTACAGAGCATATAGGTTTCCAAAGTGCCGCGTTCAGTCCGGATGGGAAAACGCTGGCAAGTGGGAGTTGGTACCCAACCATCCATCTGTGGGATGTCGTCACAGGGGAGCGCAAGCGCACCCTCACCGGACATAAGTCGGAGGCCTTTAGCGTGGCATTCAGTCCGGATGGGAAGACGCTCGCAAGTGGAGGTTGGCCGGAAGTGCGTCTGTGGGATGCGGTTACGGGAATACACCAGCGTGTACTCACCGGGCATACAGGTGTCGTCATTAGCGTGGCGTTCAGCCCGGATGGAAGCACACTCGCAAGTGTAAGTCATCGGGAAATCCGTTTGTGGGACGCTGTTACGGGAGCGTACCAGCGGACCCTCATAGGACATACAGATTGGATGGCGAACGTCACCTTTAGTCCCGATGGACAGACACTCGCAAGTGGGAGTTACGAAAATGCCATTGTCGGTCTGTGGGATGCGGTCACGGGGGCGCACAAACGCACCCTCACCGGGCATAAGCATCGGATCGGGAGCATAGCGTTCAGTCCCGATGGGCGTACGCTGGCAAGTGGGAGTTATCGTACCATTTGTCTGTGGGATGTGCTCACGGGGGCGTACCAGCGCACCCTCAGAGGGCATACGGATTGGATTAGTAGCGTGGCGTTCAGCCCGGATGGGAAGATGCTCGCAAGTGGGAGTGGTGGTACCATCCGCTTGTGGGATGTGGTCACGGGAACACACCAACGTACCCTCATCAGGGATATTCCGTCGAAGGTATTTAGCGTGGCGTTCAGTCCGGATGGAAAGACGCTGGCAAGTGGGAGTAGTGAACGGACCGTTCATCTGTGGGATGCAATTACGGGGGCGCATAAGCATACCCTCACCAGGCATAAGAGGCCTGTCACTAGCGTGGCGTTCAGTCCTGATGGAAAGACGCTGGCGAGTGGGAGTGATGACACAACCATCTGTCTGTGGGATGCGGTCACAGGAACACACAAGCGGACACTTATCGGGCATACGGCGAATGTCTATGGCGTAGCGTTCAGTCCAGATGGGAAGACGCTGGCAAGTGGGAGTGAGGACCAGACCATTCGTCTGTGGGATGCGATAACGGGGGAGCACAAGCACACGCTCACCGGTCATAAGATGCCTGTCACTAGCGTGGCGTTCAGTCCGGATGGACGGACGCTCGCAAGTGGAAGTGTAGACAAGACAATAATCCTGTGGGAGGTCACACTTGCCACTACTTGGGCAGCTATCAAGCAAACAGCACTCGTGGATGGCACACGGCCCTTGTGGAGGCACTCACCTTCATCCGATATGTTCATTCCGAAAGAGACAGCACTATTGTCCAACTACCCGAATCCGTTCAATCCTGAAACATGGATACCGTATCACCTCGCCCATGCCGCCGATGTAACGCTCACAGTTTATGACACCAAAGGCACGGTGGTGCATCAGTGGAATTTAGGACAGCAACCTGCGGGTTTCTACACGACTCGGGCAAAAGCGGCACATTGGGATGGCGACAACGGGTGCGGAGAATCTGTCACCAGCGGAGTCTATTTCTACCAACTCCGGGCGGGGGATTATTCCGCACTACGGCGGATGGTTATCGTCAGATAGCCTTCGAGAAAAATGACCCTGTTCACAACTATTTTCAGTGTCATTCAGTCTAAACATATAGTATGAAAAAAGAAGCATTCCCCAAAATCAGCAAGCGAGCAGTGCTGGTTGGTGCCCTACTGATTATTGCCAACAGCTACTGGATAGCATACGTCGAGATGATATGGCACACCGCACATTTGACGACTGTGGCGATGTCGGTCAATGTTATGTTCGCCATCCTGATGACGACTTGGTTGAACATGGGCATCCGGACGACGTTCCCATCAGCCGCACTGAGCCGACAAGATCTCCTGGTTGTTTACGCGATGCTCGCCGTTGGGAGTGCATTTTCTGGACACGATTGTATGCCCCGGTTAATGGGCTTAATGCCTTATGCCTTCCGTTTCGCGACCCCGGAGAACGACTGGGAGGCCCTGCTATTTCGGCATCTGCCTGACTGGCTTGTGATCTCGGATCCGAGGACCGTCAACGATTTCTACGAAGGCGAGGTCAATTTCTTCACAGATGGATATGTGCAGCAATGGATTGTGCCGATTCTATCGTGGTCAATTGTGATTTTCCTGTTGATGGTGATTTTTCTCTGCCTCACCGCAATCATCAGAAGGCAGTGGGTCGAACACGAAAAACTGGCGTATCCGATTGTCCAAATCCCGCTCGAAATCACCGCAAGATCTGGTGCAATTTTTAGAAATCGACTGCTCTGGATAGGGTTCGCAATTGCGGCAGGCATCAACCTGCTCAATGGGCTACAATATTTCTACCCGACATTGCCGACCATTCCCATCAAGAAATATAATCTCAACATTTACTTCACACAGAAGCCGTGGAATGCGTTGGGAAGCACACCGCTCCGGTTCCACCCCTACCTAATCGGGTTCGCGTTCATCCTGCCTTTAGATCTCTCATTGTCCTGCGCGTTTTTTTACTTCATGAAAAAGGTTCAACTTATATTCGGCAGCGCGGCGGGCATAGCGGTCCCCGGTTATCCATTCCTCGGCGAACAGGGCGCGGGGGCACTGTTCGCGCTGCTTGTTGTCGCATGTTGGATTGGCAGGAAACATTTCGCGGGGGTGCTCTCCCATGTCATACGACCCAACCGTAGGGAAGAATCTGATGAACCGATTTCGCATCGAGGTGCGATTATTACGTTATGCGTCTGCCTGCTGTTATTGGCGGTTTTCTGCCTAAAGGGCGGGATGTCTATCTGGGCATTCGCTGTCTTCATTGCCATCTATCTCGCCATCGTTGTCGGGTTGACACGGATGCGAACAGAGTTAGGACCGCCCATACATGCCATCGGCTATGTCACGCCCCAATACCTAATGGTCTCGATGCTCGGTACACGGCGACTGCGCGCCGGAAATCTGACCATGCTGTCCCTGATGAATTGGTTGAGCGGGGCAAGTTACGCATCCTTTCGGACCCACCCAATGCCCGACCAGATGGAAGCCTTCAAATTGGCTGAACGCACCGGAATCAGAAATCGGACGATGTTCATTGTGCTGGTGATTGCGAGCATTGTTGGGATTGAGTCGAGTCTGATTCTCTACCCGTATACGATATACAAGGAAGGGGTTGCGGCGGGGTCAGAGCAGATTCACGCCGGTGGGGCAGATGCCTACAATTTTCTGTCCTCTTGGCTAGTGAGCCCGAAACCGACCGATTGGATAGCGATGGTCGTGCTCGGATTAACATTCGTTTTGAACCTTGGTATTATGTTCTTCCGTTCGCGATTTGTGTGGTGTCCACTCCACCCGGCGGGCTACGTGATCGGTGTTGCCCCCGGCACCACAGACATAATCTGGTTTCCGTTAGTCATTGCAATGGTCGCCAAGTGGCTGATACTCAAGCACGGGGGTATCAAAGCCTACCGTCAAGCGATTCCTTTCTTCATCGGGTTAGTGCTCGGTGAGGCGTTGCTGGGGTGTTTCTGGCCGATTCTGAGCCTCGTCTTGCGCTCGTCGGTATATAGCTGGATCTGATGAATGCACTCAAGGGAAGGCGAGAGACGGTTGAGGAGTGCCCGCAGAAAATAGGTGGGTTCTGAAAATCGCTTGTTTATTTTGAGAAATGCAAAACTGGCCGCCAGACCAGTTTTGCACACCAGATTCGGAAATTATTGATTCTTAATCTGTGCCCACGTTATTGCCAGCTTACCTTGTGCGTCAACCGAAAGCAGGGTTAGGTCAAATGATTTCCTAATTTCAGCGTCGGTCAAAACACGCTCCCAGATGCGGATTTCGTCCATTCGACCAGAAAACCAGTTTGATGCTCCTTGTGCCGACCCGATCGAGATGCCGTGCTCTTCATAGCGAAGATTGGGTACACCGACCGATTTCAGTTTCTTTTCAAACCTGCCGTTGACGTACACCTTTGTTTCGGTTTTATCAGCCGTCCCCGCCCAATGATACCATTCACCGGCTTTCCATTTCCCAGTCGCCGTTGTCAGGTCAGAGATAGGGCCTTGAGCACCATTTCCGCCAAACTCCGCGTGAAGTCCAATGCCGCCATCCTTCTGTCTATTGAACGTGATGTGCGGCCGACAACACCCTGCATGCGCGTACATTAAATCCATGCGAGCGCCGCCACTATCCAGGTCTTTGTTTGGACTGAACCAAAATTCAATGGTAAACGCTTCCGGGTCTATCTCAAGCGGCGGAACAGTGATGAACGCATCAGAGCCGTTGAATCTTATGGACTTGTTCACTTTTCCATCGTCCCACTTCGCACCACCGATCAACTCTCCATCAAACTTGTTGCCGGACGAATCTTTGGCTGTTTTCCCTTTGCCCTCATCAAAGGCGAGGTATAGAAGAAGCCCATCCGGTATAGCCGTTTCTCCCATAGAAGCAAAACAGAGGATGAAACAGAATACCAGTATCACCGCGATTAAATGTCTCATTGTATTCCCTCCTAGAGCCTGTTTGAAACGGGCTCTCTTTCATCGGATTTTCAAACGCCCGCTAAGAACCTTGTACCAAGTATCCAATTCTCAAAGCGTATGGCGAATGCTACAATAGAGTTGGTCTTTGCTAAACTTCCATTTGCTTACGTGGATATTATATCACAGTTGCTTTGGAGAAATCAACAACTCTCTTGAAAAACGCCCCCATTGGCTGGAAAATTAGGCCCGTGAGTCGGAAATCAAACCCGTGGGTGGGAAATCCCGCCCGTGGGTAGGAAATCCCTCCTGTGAGTGGGAAATCCCTCCTGTGAGTGGGAAATCCCGCCTGTGAGTGGGAAATCCCGCCCGTGGGTGGGAAATCCCGCCCGTGGGTGGGAAATCCCTCCTGTGAGTGGGAAATCCCTCCTGTGAGTGGGAAATCCCTCCTGTGAGTGGGAAATCCCGCCCGTGAGTGGGAAATCCCGCCCGTGAGTGGGAAATCCCTCCTGTGAGTGGGAAATCCCTCCTGTGAGTGGGAAATCCCTCCTGTGAGTGGGAAATCCCTCCTGTGAGTGGGAAATCCCTCCTGTGAGTGGGAAATCCCGCCCGTGGGTGGGAAATCCCTTTCCCACCCTTCCTGCCCCTCACGTTCCTCCCTTTCTTCCTAATCTTCTTCTCTTCTTTGCGTCTTTGCGTTAAAATTTCCTCGCGTCTTTGTATTCCATTTAACCTAGCAACTCCCGCTATTTAATCTTCCAAGATTGTATTTCGAGTGCGCTCAAAAATTTCGATGGCATACTGTAGATGGGCAGGTGAGGCAATGTTAAACGAAACACCGAAATTCTTCAGGGTCACGTCCGGGAGGTTTTCTCGGCATTCAGCAATGTGGCGTGGGATGAAATCCCCGTGGACATCGACCCGAAAATGGGTGGCTCGCTTTGAGGGATACGAACCCAGCCACCATTTTCCCCCAACCGTCATGCGAATCTTGGCAATCCGGGGTCGGATGATGGCACCACACGACTCAATGTATTTGAAGAACTGTTGCGCGGTCTGATAGAGTTCATCATTATCGGCAAGTGTTGCGAGGAACTGCTCACGGGTCATAAGTTGCTTGGTGACGTACTGATAAGTGCGCTCTTCCTCCTTGATTACGGGTGTGCCGAGTACCGTTTCAGTGGCGACAAGGATTTCATCTGGGGATTGGTAGGAAAAGTACGAGATATAAGTCAGATCAACGCCGAGGCTCCGCAGGTATTCAGCGACCTCGAGCACCTGTGTATCCACCCCTTCGGAGACGAGAACCAATCGCTGCTTCCGATTAAAGGCGGTTTTCTGAAGCCCCCCAAGTTCATAGCCGAAAAACTCGCTGTGCTGTGCGAGTAAAGAGGTGAATTCGAGTCCCTGTTGCTGAAACCATTGGTGTGCAAAACGCTCAAGTTGTGCAAACGAGAGTTTGGAAACGGCGGCGGCGTACTCTAGGGTCTGCGCGATTGCGGTGCGGGGACGTTTACCGCGTTTGAGCTCAATGACCACGCAATTCCCTATCTGGTCTAGCGCAAGGAGGTCTAGCCTTTTTTTTGAGATACTCACGGGAGGCTGTCGGCTAATCACCAAGACCCGCTCCCCTAACAGCAACGTCGCATCCTGTCCAATGAGGTCTTCAAAGTCGCGTTCTTCCTGAAAACGCAACTGCCGCAGTTGTCGAAATCCTTTTCCTTCCCAACGATAAATTTCCATAGTAGATATGTCGGTTGATTTTAGAACCTGTTTTAAAAAGAAAGCCCGGCCCGTGGGTGGGAAATCCCTTTCCCACCATTCTTGTTAGACTGCTTTTCTACTCATCCAAACGGCTCGCCGCAATCATCAATCCCCCGATCTCGCATAACGGCGTGAGTAACCGCATCTCCGCCTCAGCGTAACCGCCCGGACGGTCGCCAAGCGAAGCGGCACCCACAAGCTCATCGGCGACGAGGAACGGCAATCCGAGAAACGCTTCTAGCCCGGCATGTCCGAAAGGTAGTCCACCACTACGCGGGTCATTCTTAGGGTCGTTAGTCACCACAGGCCGCCGGCCCGTCATGATTGCGCCGTTCAATGTCTCAAGATTATGAAACTGAAGGCCACTGACAATGTCATCCTGCCCGAAGCTCGGCTTATAGATGTTCGTCACAGCGTGTGAAAAGAGATAAGGGTCACCTACGGTGTTATAACGGACTTCCGCGAGAAAGCCGAATGGACTATCAGAGACAAATAGCACCGTGGGCAGGAGCTCGACAAACGTGGGCTCAATTGCTTTGGTCGCACTGAATGTCATCAACGCCCGCCCCAAGGCAGATAGGAGCGTTGCCGTAGCAGTGTCTTTTTCAACCCGTTCCTCCCAGAACGATTCTAGGCGCGATATAGCTTTTTGGAAAAAGAGATTATCCATACTTGTGCCAATAGCGGAAAGGTTCTCGATACTCCGTTCCCATTCGGCATCGGCAACATTTGATTCAACGATAGACATAACAATCAAACTCCAATTGTTCAGTTGATACATCAACGACGTGATGTGTAAGAAACATTTCTCACCCTTCTTGCCACCTCAACCCCGTAGGCGGGGCATCATGAAGATTAAAAAATAAGTTTTTCATACGGGTGGCCGGTGCGGTTTCAAACCGCCCCTACCGGAGTTGGGAAAACCGGAGTTACGCGTTTAAGTTCTTAAACTTCATCTGGCCCCGCTGACTCCCCCCAAAAACCGGTTTCTCTGGAATAGGCCGCAACTTGGGCGAATAAATGAAATACCCTCCGGCATGATACGCTAGTTAAGATATTACGTCAACATCAAAATCCATTTCATGGGCAAAAGAACAATTACGTTTTTTTGTTGCAAAAAGTGCCAAACTCTGTTAAAGTAAAAGTATTGGGCGATTTCAGCCCTTTGTGGACGTGAGATGATAATTTCTAAGTCGAATTTGAGAGCACTCAACACGGTATTTCAACAAGGAGGGAAAAATGTCGGACAAAAATGTTGCTTTGATGGCCCACCTTATGCGTCGTGCCGGGTTTGGAACAACAAGAACGGAGCTAGAGGACTACGTCAACATGGGCTACGAAAATGTTGTTGAAAACCTAGTCGAGCCGGAACGTTGTGAGCCAATGGACGAGGACATGTTGGAACGTTACTTTGGGACCACTGAAGGGGGGTATGTTTCGACGTGGATGTATCGTATGATTAACACCAAGCGTCCCCTTGAAGAGAAAATGTCCTTGTTCTGGCATCATGTGTTCGCCACTGGCGTTGGAAAAAATCAGCATGGTCTATCTTCTGTCAACCAGATCAAGATGTTCCAGCGCGTGGGTATTTCAAATATGCGCGAGATTCTGCTTGAGCTATCCAAAGACCCCGCCATGATTTTCTGGCTTGACAATAATGAAAACCGCAAGGGTGAACCGAATGAGAACTACGGCAGGGAGTTATTAGAACTGTTCTCCATGGGTGTAGGCAATTATACAGAGGATGATATTAAGGACTGTGCCCGCGCCTTTACAGGATGGACGTTCACCCAGCCGATACCCTTGTATCCGCACGGCTTCTATCCTGCACACTTCGTGTTCTTGGAAGATGACCACGACAACGGCGAAAAGACGTTTCTCGGTCATACAGGCAATCTCAACGGCGATAATATCGTCGACATCATCGTTGAGCAACCTGCAACAGCCAAATTCATATCCAGACATCTATACAACTTCTTCGTCGCCGACGAACCGCAGGTCCCGTCTTGGAATGTGACACCGCCCCAAGACCCTGAAGCGATTGAGACGTTGTCAAACGCTTTCATGGAGTCTGATGGAAATATACGCCACATACTCAGAACGCTCTTTAACTCCGACTTCTTCAAAGGGGCACAAGCCAAGAAGGTTAAGAGCCCGACTGAGTTGATCACCGGCCTCGTGAAGTTGACCGGTACGTTTCAAGGTCCAGAGCCGGGTATGGGAAAATATCCAGGTGCAACCACTTTGATGGGACAACAATTGATGAACCCACCCACTGTGGAAGGTTGGCACACCGGTAAGGAATGGATTGATGGCGGTACGCTTACCGAGCGCGTTAACTTCTCTGTGAATGAGGTCAGCGATGCTTCAAAGCCGGGCATTGCTGAAATCATCGAGCAGCTTAAAGCTGAGGGAGAGCCCCTCGCTCCCGAAGCATTCGTGGAAAAATGTCTAGACCTCGCAGGCCCGATGACTGTGAGCGACACAACTCAAGCATCTTTGGCAGAGTTTGCCGAATCGGGTGGCGACCTCAATCTAGCCGATGATGATGCCCTAGAGGAGAGCACAGCTCGAGTCGTCCAAATGCTACAACTCATCGTCGCTTCGAGAGAGTATCAGTTTGCCTAGAGCCTGTTTATTCACCCCGTAGTTGGGGCACTTGCCCCTACGGATACCTAAAACGCAACCGCATCCCCGTAGTCGGGACATCTTGCCCCTACGGATATTTGGAATAGGGTGCAACTTAGGTTATCATAAGGAGTAAATCAGATGACTGCCACTAGTAAAGACCGTGTCCTCGTCGTTGTTGAGCTGAAAGGTGGCAACGACTTCATGAACACAATTATTCCGTATACCAGCGGGGTATACTACGATTCCCGGCCAGTTGTCGGTCTCAAGGCGGAAGAAATGTTGCCGCTCAATGATACATTGGCTTGGAATCCAAACATCGAGCCACTCAAAGAGATGTATGACCAAGGCAACGTCGCCATTGTGCAGGGCATTGGCTATCCCGATTCCAGCCGGTCCCATTTCCGGGCTATGGATGTTTGGCACACCTGCGAACCGATAGAAATCGGCGACGAAGGTTGGGTCGGCAGAGTGATTCGGGACCTGGACCCAAATGGAGAGAACGTTCTGACAGGGATCAACTTCGGCCGAGGACTCTCCAGAGCCTTAGCTGTCTCCGGGGTCCCCGCTACATCTGTTGACAACCTTGATACCTACGGCCTGATGACCAGTATCGAAGAAGCGCAGCGAATGCAATCTCTTGAGATATTCGAGAAGATGTACAGTCCTGCGATTGGCACCGGTATCACGATGGATTACCTGTCACAAACAGGTCTTGATGTCATTAGAGGTGCCGATGAGCTAAAAAAGGCACCGGCGACGTATGAGTCCGAAGTGGAGTACGGCACCGACGGGATAGCGAAAAGTCTGAGGGATGTTGCACGGGTTCACTTTGCCAATCTCGGCACACGGGTATTTTACACGATGCACGGCGGCTACGACCACCACGCAAACGAAGTCCCGTCGCACCCGAAACTGTTGAAAGAGCTGTCGGAAGCGATTCGAGATTTCTTCCAAGATTTGCGAAACCACAACGCCTCCGAAGAGATAGTTATGCTCGTTTTCTCAGAGTTCGGACGACGAATCCGAGACAACGCCAGCGGCACTGACCACGGCACAGGTGGCGGGGCGTTCATCATCGGTGATGGTGTAAAGGGCGGACTATATGCAGAATACCCATCCCTTGAACCCTCCCGATGGGCCAATGGCGAAGACCTGGAGCATACCATTGACTTCCGCGGCATATACTCAACACTCCTAGAGCAATGGATGGGACTCGACGCTACCCCGATAGTCGATGGGACATTTGAACAGATCTATCCTTTTCAATAGCTCTAAATAGAAGAGCCCCGTGGGTGGGAAATCCGTTTCCCCCCTTCTTGTTAGATTCGTGGGTGGGAAATCCGTTTCCCCCCCTTCTTGTTAGATTCGTGGGCGGGAAATCCGTTTCCCCCCCTTCTTGTTAGATTCGTGGGCGGGAAATCCGTTTCCCCCCCTTCTTGTTAGATTCGTGGGCGGGAAATCCGTTTCCCCCCCTTCTTGTTAGATTCGTGGGCGGGAAATCCGTTTCCCCCCTTCTTGTTAGATTCGTGGGCGGGAAATCCGTTTCCCCCCCTTCTTGTTAGATTCGTGGGCGGGAAATCCGTTTCCCCCCCTTCTTGTTAGATTCGTGGGCGGGAAATCCGTTTCCCCCCCTTCTTGTTAGACCCGTGGGTGGGAAATCCGTTTCCCACCCTTCAGGAGGTGAATTATGGGCAGGCCATACGGATTGCTACGAGCAGGATTTCCATTTTTCAAGACGTTAGGTATGAGGCGACTCACAAACTTTCCAATTGATGTTGCACTCGGCGCAGAAGGGCTTCTGTACGTACTTTGTCGAAGTGGCGACTCATCGTCGATAAAAAAGTACCACATTGATGACAAAGACTTGGGCTCCATCGGCGGCGGTTTCACATGGGCAGTTGCAATCATTACCGATAGTGAGGAGAATCTTTTCATCTCTGATGAGGCGAAACATTGTATCTCATCATTCAACAAAGAGGGCGAATCGCTCGGCCAGTGGGGCGAGCATGGCGACGGCGATGGGCAACTCAATGGCCCCGCAGGTATCGCCTTCGACCCCGAAGAGAATATCTACGTTTCCGACAGTCTGAATCACAGAGTCCAGAAGTTTACCAAGGATGGCGAATTCATCACAAAGTGGGGGAGCTACGGTGACGGAGAAGGCGAATTCAACATGCCCTGGGGTATCGCTGTGGATGAACTCGGAGATGTTTACGTCGTGGACTGGCGAAACGATAGGGTGCAGAAGTTCACTGCTGACGGAGAGTTTATCTTCGCATTCGGCCAGCCGGGGAGTGGAGATGGCGAGTTCAATAGACCCACCGGTGTAGCAGTAGACACGCACGGCGATATTTACGTTGCCGATTGGGGAAATGACCGCATCCAACTGTTTAATCCCGAACCGAGGTACGTCCAAAAATTCCTTGGAGACGCGACACTATCAACGGTTGCAGTGGATTACATGATGACAAACGCCGGCCCAAATCGCCTAAGAGATGCGGCGAATCTTGAGCCACAGAAATACTTGAGGCGTCCCCAAAACGTCACCGTTAGTGAAGATGGGCTGATGTTTGTGCCAGACAATGGCTCCTATCGCGTACAGGTCTATCAGAAACAGGCCATTCCGCTAACACCCCAGCAGTTCGCTGTCCCGTACCGAGCACCCACGCTTCATCAAGAATAGTTGGGCTCAATTTGGCCCTCGGTCTCAGATGCGACTGAGGGCCGTCTTTTATAGCGATGACCGTGTGTTCGATTCAAGCGGCAACAGCCAGATAGTTGGTCATCCAAATTAATGGAGGAATTATGATAGGTGTATTAACCCATCATTGGGCAAAACCCGAATTGGTGGATGAAGCCCGCGAACTCTTAGACCGCAATGGGCTGGCGCAGAGCAAAGCACCCGGGTTCATCAATCGGCAAACCTTTATCTCTTTGAGTGACGAGACGAAGATAACAACACTGGTCACTTGGGAGAACAATGAAATCTACGACACCTGGCGGGCATCTCCAGAGCGCGCCGCCGTAATGGGCGGGGCTTCAGACCTATGGTCAAGACCCACTGAGTCAGAACGGTTCACGGGTGTAGGTGAAACCCGGGCATCATAGCTATCGAATCCGAGCCGTGGTCTGTGTAGCTCCTGCTGAGCCTGAACACTCCCGCTGGATTGACAAATCCAGCAGAGCCTTGGCTTCAGAAGATAAACTTCAATGCTGAAACTTGCTAACAAGCAATTTTAAAGAATAACCCTGTAGGAACGGCTTCCGAGCCGTGACTCTGTTTATAACTGCGAACCCTGTAGGAACGGCTTTCCAGCCGTGCTCCTCGTTTATAACTGCGAACCCTGTAGGAACGGCTTCCCAGCCGTGACCCTCGTTTATAACTGCGAACCCTGTGGGAACGGCTTCCCAGCCGTGCCCTTGTTTATAACCCCGAACCCTGTAGGAACGGCTTCCGAGCCGTGCTCCTCGTTTATAACTGCGAACCCTGTAGGAACGGCTTTCCAGCCGTGACTCTGTTTATAGCTGCGAACCCTGTGGGAACGGCTTCCGAGCCGTGCTCCTCGTTTATAACTGCGAACCCTGTGGGAACGGCTTTCCAACCGTGCTCCTCGTTTATAACTGCGAACCCTGTAGGAACGGCTTCCGAGCCTTGCCTCTGTTTATAACCCCGAACCCTGTGGGAACGGCTTCCGAGCCTTGCCTCTGTTTATAACTGCGAACCCTGTAGGAACGGCTTCCCAGCCGTGACTCTTTATGCTGAAATTTGCTAACAAAAGGAGAATCCAAATGAAATCTCTCATTTTAATTTTTTGCGTCACTGGTCTGTTAATCGTTTTACCGCTCGTTGGTTTGTCGGCGGAGAAATCACTCGTACTATACCTCCCGTTTGAGGGGACACTTGACGACCTATCCGATACCGGTCTGAAGGGCAAATTGAATGGCAAAGGGGAATATGTTGATGGAAAATCTGGTAAAGCCCTACTTCTGTCAGGAGGCGTGGCAGAAATCCCCCATCATAAGCTGTTAAACCTGACAAAAGCACATACAATCACTTTCTGGCTTAAATGGGACGGTGCTGGCGCGAGTTGGTGTCCGTTTATCGCGAAAAGAACCGCCGCCGGGGCCAACTATCAGAGTTGGGTGGGGTCTGACAAAATATTCGATTACTACAACGGGGCGGCTGTCGTGTCCGCTAGCACCCCTGTGCCACTCGGTAAAGATTGGATATATTTAACCACGACACACGATGGCAAAGACACCGTTTCCTTTTACATCAATGGCGATTTTGATAGCAAGAAGAACGGCCCACCGGGCAAAGCGAACACCTTTCCTCTGCTCGTAGGCCATGATGGCGTTGGGAACGCTGGAGCTGGGACCATCGACGAGCTCACGCTGTTCAATCGAGAACTAAAGCCCGATGAAATTAAGACCCTTATGGAGGACGGCGTAAAAGTATTCGCAAGTGTTGAACCGACGGGCAAGTTGACCACAACGTGGGGGCGCATTAAACAATGAATCCCTAGGGTTGGCGTAATTTGGTGGGCAATTGCCCACCAAATTACGATACATTCAATCATTCTGGAGGGATTGATGAATAACGAGCTGGAGGGATTGATGAATAACGAGCGCGATTCTGAGATCGGTCAATCCGCAATAGACCCAATCTTCAAACAGATGATGACAGCGTTGTTCCAAGGCGCAGGAATTGATATTCAAACCGAAGTGGAAGTCTCACGATTGCCTCTCAGAGTTGATGTCATCATTCGTATCGCCACTCAAGAAGCACTTCGTGCGATTCAGTCCGTGACACCGTTTTGGTTCTGTCTGATACACAATATCCTTGAGTTCAAAGGGCCAAGA
This sequence comes from Candidatus Poribacteria bacterium, assembly GCA_965198165.1. Lineage (GTDB taxonomy): Bacteria > Poribacteria > WGA-4E > WGA-4E > PCPOR2b > CBDAOT01. The sequence continues at coordinate 5,251,868 of OZ240244.1, forward strand.
GATCCGTTGACGATTTGGGAATATGATCGAATTCTAGCGAGGGCGCGGCTGTATCGTTCAACCCATAAAGTCCCTTTCTCCGAGCTGACATTGACAATGATATGCGCCCAAACGCCTCGAAAGATTCTCTCGCATCCAAAGCTTGGATTTGAACGGATACGTGCGGGGTACTATTTTAGTGACCACCATGGTCTGAACGTCTATCTAATTGCGATAAACGAACTGCCCACCGTGCCGGTCAACCACTTGTTTCTGCTCTTTGCGTCCTCACAAGTGAAGCTTCAAGAGGTGATTAAGGAGATTGTGATAACTGAGAATGTGGAACAGCTCGCGTATGCGTATCGAATGCACCCCAAATTAACAAAGGAGATTTCCAATATGGCAGACAAATATACCCGGAATTTGGAGTACATCGCTCAAAATATGGGACAAGACCTGCTGCCGTACATGAGCATTGAGGACAAGCTTCGTGACTTGACACCCGCTCAGCGGCTTGAAGGATTATCACTTGAAGATAGGATTAAGAACTTGACCGATGAAGAACGCGAAGCCCTTCGTCAGTTGTTGAATGACCAAGAGAATGACATCAATGGCTAATCCGTTTGGACTTCAATTTCAGCGACCTGGCCCCCGTAGGGTGAAAAATTCCTCGTCCACTCATCGGCACCTTGGCCCCACCCGGACGAATTGACATACTCCCCACCCTAAAGGGATGGGGATTCTGCTATCATAGAGGGATGCCCGCTGTAGCGAGTCTAACACTCTCTCCTGCAAAGGTTGATGTCCCAACCTTGTGAACCACTTTTGCGGCGTTCACATCGCGGTCGTGTTTGATACCACATGAACAACGCCATTCACGGACTTTGAGGTCTATGAAGGCGTGTTTTTGACCGCAACTATGGCAAACCGTTGTTGTGGCTGTCCAACGGTTAATGGTTTCAACACGCTTGCACCGCTTATGGGCTTGCCATCGTATTTTCAACATGAAGTCACCGAAGGCGAGGTCAAGCACTTTTTTGCCCCAAAGCCGTGCCATACCCTTGAGGTTTAAGTCCTCAAAAAAGCAGAAGTCAAACTTGCGGACGAGGTCGATGGCAAGTTTGAAGTGATTATCTTCACGCTGGCGTTGAATTTTACGGTGGGCACGGGCCAGGTGCTTTCGTGCTTTTTCACGGTTGTTACTGCCCTGTTTCTTTTTGGACAGCGACCGTGAGGCTTTGGCAACATGAGTAGCCGAGCGTTTATAGAACAGAGGCGATTCGTATTTCGTTTCATCAGAACAAGTGAGAAAGGTTTTTAACCCAAAATCAAACCCTGCTGTTTCACCAGTTAGTGGTTCCGGGGTTAATCCTTCGTCATCTGTTGTGATGGTTAAATAGAAATCGCCCAGTGTATCACGCTTGACCGTTACCTGTTTGATATTGCCTTCAATCGGTCTCGAAGACCAGAACCGATACCAACGCCTCCGGATACAAATTTTCGCAACGGGCGACCGGCGGATGCCATGTTCCGCATCGGCGACGGGTTCTATTTTGACTTGCGAACCGTCAAACGTCATAGACCGGTATTTTTTACGACTTCTGAATTTGGGTGGCCGTTTGGCACGGTTTTCAAAGAAATTGATATATCCGCGTTCAATTCGTTTCAAAGCGTTTTGGACTGCCCACGAAAACGGGATGTGCCAGTGGGCAAACTTATCAAGCCGTTTGAGTTTCGTGAGGTGCTTGGCCATTCGGCTGAATGTCAAACGCTTGTAGCCTTCGCACTGTCCATAGATGCGATAGTGGCGGCGACACAATGCCACGAAGTGGTTGTGAACGTGGGCGATGATTTCCAAGTCGCGATGTAAGTGTTTGTTGCGCTTGTGGTTTTGTAGTTTGTATTTAAATGTTCGCATGGGATTCCGTTTCACCGTTTATGCCTTGTTTCAGAAGGTGAGGCAAGCACCCGCTAGGTTGCGATTGTGAACCCTTGCCTCGAAACGGTAGAAGGAGCATAGCATATCCCATCGAAATTTACAAGTTTTTTTACAATTAACGCGCTGCGGCGTGTTACATCCCCACCCTAAAGGGATGGGGTCTTACACGCAAGATTGATAAACGGCGGAATTCAGGAGATTTCCAATATGGCAGACAAATATACCCGGAATTTGGAGTACATCGCTCAAAATATGGGACAAGACCTGCTGCCGTACATGAGCATCGAGGATCGGGTTCGTGACTTGACACCCGCCGAGCGGCTTGAGGGACTCACACCATCTGAGCAACTTCAAGGATTGTCCCTTGAAGATATACTTGATGCCTTGGACGATGAGAAACGCGCAGTCCTGCGTCAGTTGTTGAATGGTCAAGAGAATGGTCCCTGAGCATAAAATGGCGTATGCCCTGTACTAGCCCCCGGCTATTCGCCCCGGAGATACACTGATGCAAATTGGAATTATGGATGGTCACATCTCCCGTCGGACCCTTGAGGCAACACTGGATGCCGTTGCAGACTACGGCATCCAGTGTATGCAATTCGGTCTTGGGAGGGTCACTTTGCCTGAACTGCCTGAACAGCTAGATACTGAACCGCTTGATGGCATCCGCAAAGCGTTTGAGAGGCGCGACATCGCAATCTCTGCGCTCTCTGGCACGTACAACATGATTCATCCCGACCCTCACCAACGCACCGAAGGGACCCGAAGACTGCGTGTGTTAGCCGCCGCTTGCGCGCATCTCGGTACATCCGTCATCACGCTATGCACTGGCTCACGCGACCCCGACAGTATGTGGCGCAGACACTCTGAAAACGACTCACCGGCGGCGTGGGACGACCTGCTCGCTACGATGCGGGAAGCCGTACAGATTGCTGAGGAATACAACGTTACCCTCGCCTTCGAGCCAGAAGTCGCCAATGTGGTTGATTCCGCTCAAAAAGCGCGCCGCTTACTTGACACACTCAGTTCACCCCACCTGAAAGTCTGTATGGACGGTGCCAACATCTTCCATACCGGCGAACTCGCCCGAATGGATGAAATCCTTGACGAGGCCTTCGCACTGCTCGGTGAAGACATCGCTATTGCACACGCAAAAGACCTTGACCGCGATGGTCAAGCGGGCCATCTTGCGGCCGGGAAAGGGCGGTTAAATTATGACCGCTACCTGTCACTGCTCAACGCCACTGCCCCTGGGGTCGCAGTCATCCTTCACGGACTCAGCGAAGCAGAGGTGAGCGAATGTGTCACGTTCCTGAACGAGAAAATCGCCGTCATCCGTTCAGAGTAGGGTAATTGATTGCATGTTCTTTTGTTTCTGCCCCATTGTCCACCAAGGTGGTAGGACGATAGGACTATACAGAAATTTCACGCTGCACCTCGGAGAATAGAAACTTCCAAAAATGGAGGTGAAACATGGGAATCAGCACAGAACTTCAATACGCGACACTAGATGACCTTTATCTCGATGCAAAGAACCCCAGACTAGGCCGCCATCATGCCAATGGAAATCTTTCTCAAGAAGAAGTTCTTGAGATGATGCGCGAATGGGTTCTTGATGAACTCGCTATATCTTACTTGGAGAGCGGTTTTTGGACTCATGAGGCATTGTTGGTTGTCGAGGAAGAATTGGATCGAGCGATGCGACTTGTGGTCGTAGAGGGGAATCGACGTCTCGCCGCATTGAAATATCTTCGTGCGGCGACCCAAGGGGAAAAGGTGCCGCGGAAATGGGAAGTCCTCGTCAGGGACACACAAGTTCCCGACGCACTCTTCAATCGCATCCCGTACATACGGGCAAATTCCCGTCAGGAAATTGAGTCGTTCTTCGGGTTTCGTCACGTCACGGGAATTAAACAGTGGAATCCCAAGGAAAAAGCGCAGTACATTGCTCGATTAATTGACGAACGCGGCATGACTTATCAACAGGTAATGCGAAAAATTGGCAGTAAAACGCAAACGGTACGCGAGAATTATATCTCTTATCAACTCCTATTGCAGATGGAATCCACTGTGGAGGAATTCTCACCCGAATACGCCGAAGGTCAATTTATTATCATGCACCTGACATTGAGGAAAAATGGCGTACAGAAATACCTTAATATTGATATTATGGCAGATCCGGAAACAGCCCAAAAGCCTGTTCCAGAAGACCATCTGAAAAATCTTGCCAACTTTGCGCTCTGGCTTTTTGGCAGCGACAAGCAACCGCCTCTCTTTGAAGATTCACGCCAAGTAGATAACTTCAGTACAATCCTAGAAAGTCCTGAAGCAGTTCGGTATTTGGAAAACAGCAAAAAGCCTAACTTTGGCTACGCTTTGCAACTGGCGGGTGGCAATGAACTAGAAACCATTAGACTGATCAATGAAGCGGCTAATAGCATTGCGTTCTCCTTGAGTCATGTCCATCACTATAAGGACTCTCAGAAGATTCAAGACGCAGTCAAAAGGCTTTCCATTGACTTCCAAGAATTACTCAATCGGTTTCCAAGTCTCCGTGCAGAATTCTTAAAGGATGACTAATGCTGGCACTTCCGACATCCGGCCAGAGTTACCAGAAATCACCTAAAAGGATTTCATAGCGATGTTGAGATACCAACTATTTCCGAGGTCGGTGGGAATCACAGAACAAATTCAGCAAGTCATTGAATGCTTTGAGCTAACCTACGACCAAATAAAGTCACCAGAAAACGAACTAAAAAGTAACGAAGTTTTAGACATCTTGAGGCCACATCTTGAAAGTATAGAATTCAAAGTTGAGGAAGGAAAAGCAAGGGGACAGAAAATTCCGGTGCCCGTTCTTTTTGGTTTGAATAATAGCGTTGACAAATCTTTTAACGCAGACGGGATCAGCAATGATGGCAGGATTGTACTGGAAGTTGAGGCAGGCAGGGCAACTGCAAATTTTGCGTTTCTTAAAGATATTTTTCAAGCCAGTATGATGCACGGCGTTGAATTTTTAATTTTGGCTGTTCGGAATGACTACAGGGGAACGGACGATTTTCAACGAGTGTACACATTTTTGGAAACCTTATACATCAGCAGCCGATTGGTTTTGCCTCTGAAAGGCATCACTCTTATCGGGTATTGATAGTCCAACAATCTCATTGACGACAATCATGCGTTGAGGTGTGCGGGGCATTGAACCGGCCGAGGCAAACTGCACGTCGGTAGTCCCGAGCCCGATTACGAATTGAAATTGATAGACCTCTAGAAATGTTCACGCTATCAGCAGATGGCTTTATCTGTCTTTAGTGAGTACTCTCCACAATTCATCGCACATCAAAACCTATCGCGGTTTGAACTGAACCGCTAATTTTTCCGACCACGCCCGGTTGGCATCAATTGTACGCCCAGCATTATGCGGCGTATGAACAACGTTGTGCCTGCCCAGCAGTGGGTCATCCAATGGGAGCGGCTCCACATCCCACACATCTGCGGCGAGGCTAAGTTCGTCCGCTAAGACCCGTTTTCGTATTGCGTCCACATCGCAGATGTGGGCACGAGTAACCAGAACCACCAAGCACCCTTTCGGTAGCGCGTTGATATGGTCTGCCGTGACAACGCCTCGCGTTGATTCGGTCAAAGGCACCATCGGCGCGAAAATCTCTGCGTCCTTGACCAATTCATCGAGATGCCACTCGCGGCGAACCCGCGCCCGGTGAAAACACGGTTCGCTGGCAAAAGGGTCCCACACCGCAACATCGGCACCGAGCATACTTACAAAACTCGCATAACGACTCCCGATATTCCCCGCCCCGACGATGCGTACACGCTTCCCAGCAATCGTGCCACTCGTGAAGTTGGGATTGTCGCCAAACTGCTGTCCGCGTGCCCCAGGGCGACCGATGTTCCCCGGCGGGTTGTAGTTCCACGGCTCAAGGTCATCAATAATCTGACGGTGGAGTTGCGGTATTCGGCGCAACCCGCATAAAGTCAATGCCAGCCCATACTCCGATACAGTCTGCCCCCAAAACCCTTCCGTCGGTTGATTGTAGACCTTAATGCCCGTCTGCTGGATATACTCCTTGGTCGGTTCTTCAGATATGGTGTTACTGTAACCGCCTTGGAAAGTCGCCTCCTCCAGCCCTGTGAAGGCTTTTAAGCACGATAAAGTTGTGCGAACATTGAGACACACCAACCGACGAAAACGACCAGGATGGGTAACGATTTCCCCCAAAGTACGCTCATCGTCATGGTCAAGACGAATAAATTCAACCTCCCCTTGCGCCTGCCACAATGTATGAAAATGGTCAGCCGCAAAAGGCCAAACACGGTCAAAATCTGGATGAACAATGATTAGACTACTCATGTTATCATTCCTGCGTGTAAGACCCCATCCTTCTTGCGTCAACTCATGTTGCCATCCGTCCTCGGAAAGGTGGGGATGTAACACGCCTCCTCATTTTTTTGCTGTAAAAAACGGTGAACTGTGCTATACATAACTATTAACTCTGTCGCAGTACACGAAAGGGCGTACAACAGGAGAGTTAATAGTTATACCTCGTTAGATGCGCTCGCTCACGCGACCATCCGTCCTCGGATTTATGTGACGGAGATCACAAAATCTCCAGCGAAAGCATGGTAATGCAACATCGTTAAAACCTTAATGTTGGGGGAGAGCGTCCCTATCATGCCAGTTTTAACTGGAATACGCGAGCAGATTGGAAGAGGCGAAATGCCCAATCCCATCTTAGTTGATGGGAGCAATCCCCTAGAGATGCTAAGCCAACTCTAGTAGTGTTGGTGTGCTTGGTAAGAAGAGCAGCTATATTGTGTCAATTTATGCGTCAAGTCATCTTGCCATCCGTCCTCGGACGAGCGACACGCAACTTCGCTAAAGATAATCTTGCCGTCCTAGCGCGTCGGCTTTTGGGGTCGTTCATCGACGACCGAGCCCAAAAGTCCAATCAGACGTGCGGACGAAATGGGCAGGACATTGTCCATTGTCTCAGCAGATATAAGACGGGGTTCGCCCCGCAGTCGGCGCTAACGGCAGAATCTCGCTCTAAAGAATCCCCATCCCTTTAGGGTTTGGGAGTATGTCAAACTCCTGTGTTGGTTTGAGTTGTGTTCCATCGTTAAGAGTCTGTTTGAAAAGTTGGTGCAGGGTCGGGGTAGCATTAATCCGAAAAAACAGTATACGGCAGCGGCTCACCCTTCAATCCAGCGAGCAGGTTTTCTGCCGCCATCGTCGCCATCCGGGTGCGAGTTTGGATAGTCGCACTTCCCAGATGTGGTGCGATAAGTACGTTGTCTACGGTCAAGAGCGGATGCTCGGGCATCGGTTCAGGGTCAGTCACGTCAAGTGCGGCACCGGCGATCTCCCCTGCCTTCATCGCCTCATACAACGCATCCGAATCCACCACCGGCCCCCTAGCAATATTGATAAGAATCGCTGTCGATTTCATCTTTTTCAACTCACGCTCACCAATCAGATGATGCGTTTCCGAGGTCAGGGGCACATGGAGGGAGACAAAATCCGATTCCTCGAGCAGATGGTCTAACGGGGCATATTCAACCCCGAGCTCCGCTTCCCAATCCTCCCGGCGATTCCGTTTGTAGTACAACACACGCATATCAAACGCCAACGCACGCTTGGCGACTGCATAGCCAATTCGCCCCATGCCGACAATCCCCAACGTTGCATGATGCACATCGTAACCCCAAAGGATATTCGGGTCATAATACGTCCACTCATTCGCCTGAACGTACCTATCCGCCGGTATAATCTGCCGTGCCGTAGCAAGCAGTAGGGCAAAAGTCATATCCGCCGTTGTATCGCTCAGAATGCCCGGCGTGTTTCCAACAGCAATGCCTCTCGCTTTCGCTCCGTTTGAATCAACATGGTCATACCCAACGCCAACAACAGCAATAACTTTGAGATTCGGCGCGGTATCCATCATCTCTGCTGTCACCAACTCATGACCGTAAGTTATCAATCCATCAACGCCACTAATCTTTTCCGCAATCGGCGGTAAGATGGCACTTGTATGCCACATATCCATCTCGCACGATTCCCTAATCAGTTCCTGCACTGCTGCAGGGATGGGACGGGTGATGAAAACTTTTGGCTTCAATGAAATACCTCCTGTATCGTTAATGTTAGCAGTTATAACAAAGTTCCGCCAGTTTCGCAACGAAAAAAGGTTTGTAGTAGCCCAATTCATTGCGCGTTCTGTTCTTCCTTGTGCCCTTGCACCTTTGCGCCTTTGCGTTCAATTTCCCTGAGACACTGAGATTTCCCAGTTGACTGAAAAAAGCAGGTATGTTAAGATGTGATTGCTCCAGTGTGACGAACCAACACAGCCCACCCTTAATACCCAAAGCACTGGCCTTCTTCGACAACCGGGTTTTTCGTTGCCCCGAGAAATCATAAAGACGGAACGGCAGGAACGTCGTTCGGTCATGTCGAGTCACCAGAAAGGAATCCGACATTGTCTAAAAGAATCGCAGTTTACCCCGGCAGTTTTGACCCGATTACGAACGGTCACGTAGACCTCATTGACCGTGTGTCGCGGCTTGCCACCTTCGATGAGTTGGTTGTTTTAATCGCCATCAATCCCACCAAGACCCCCCGCTTCACACTTGAGCAACGCATTGAGATGTTAGAAACCGTCATCCAGCCCTACCCCAATGTCAGAATAGACCAGTATTCGGGACTCACAGCCCTCTACGCCCAAGCTCACGGTGCCTGTGTAATCATTCGCGGGCTTAGGGAGGTCTCCGATTTTGATGACGAGTTCAAGATGGCGCGCATGAATCAGCAGATCGCCCCGGAGGTTGATACACTGTTTATGATGGCAAACATCAAGTATGCCCATTTGAGTTCGTCATTGGTCATGCAGGTCGGAGAAATGGAAGGGACAAAGATTAGTGATGAAAAGTTACTAGAGATGGTGCCTCCGGGTGTCCTCAAAATGCTACGGGAGAAGTTGAAGTCCATCTAAGAGACCGCGAATTTGCCAATAGGCGGCGAATGTCCTATTACGGATGCTCCTCTCCCGATTTCGGCTTCGCCTTCGTCGCTGTTGCATTCCGGCCGAAGCGGATGTGAAGCCCAGAATGAGGCGCGTATTGTACGCCATAGAGTGTATGCGTTAATCCCCAAAAAATGAGCGTCGTCAGCACCATCACAATTGAACCGACCAACACCGTTGTTCCGATCCAACCCGCATAGTTCGGGATACCCTCAGAAACCGACATCGGCATCTGTATTGAGCGCGCACCCAACATTGAACGCGGACCTAAGGCCATAAGCACAGTGCAAACGACAGCGTTAAACACAATGACCCCTTCTGTTACCAACCGATGTGGACTGAACCCGACCAACGCCCGCTCAAAATTAAATACAACCACCCACCACAGGAAGATGAGATAAAGCCACTGCCCTGTTCCCAGCCAACTCCTCGGGATAAACGCAAGAGGTTGACGGAGATGAGCTGTCAAAAGCCAAACGATGGCGATACCGATTGCAAGATAAATCAATTCAAACCAGCCGACCCACCCCTTAGAAGCTCTGAACCATCCCGCAACAGGAAGACCGAACGGTTTTTCAGGCAATTGTGCCACCTGTTCAATCCATGTGTCCGCCGCTTTTCTGTGATTTAGATACGTCAATCCGACCAAAACGAAACAGACCGCAAATACATCCGTCCACCGGCTCAAATTAGGGTCAACCGATACTTCAGGGGCTTGCGTTGAGAGCATTCCAAAAGTGACAGCAAGGCCGAGACCAAAAAACAATCCCTGCGTCTGTTCCATAACGCTGTGCCAATTCGTTTGCAATCCCGTGCGGATATTCAGTAGCTTCAGCATCTGACCCGCTGAAAACGCCAATCCACCCAAGAACCCAGTCATCAGCGTTGCAAACGCAATCCCACCCTGCTGATAACGCCAGCAGTAGACCAACACACCGACGACCATTCCGACACAACCCGCCCAGTTATCGCCCCGAGGCGGAGTCATGCGGAGTTTGAGTAGATTCACCAGCAACAGAAACGCAACGAACCACCCCACCGTCATACACAGAATCAGAGACGTTGCGATGTCAAATTGGCCCCGATAAATCACCACGATAATTGTCGCCACCGTTGCCACGACAGCGGCGAGCCAGTCGGTATCATACCAGTAGAGTCGGCTTTCGTGTCGTTGCATCCTGCCAACGCGAAAGAACATGTCCACCAAAACCGCTTGAATTGACCAACCGATGAAAATGGCGCCCAGAGGGGTGAAGAACAGGATAAGCTCCTCGTGCGACAACACCGCTGGAAGCGCGGTGCCCGCACCGCCAATCGCCGCCCATAAGAAGCCAATCGCGAACAAGTTCGCATAGCCGTATAAAACGGAAGCGGGGTGCCCCGAGTGGGTATAGGAGACCACCTGCATGTACGACATACTTCCACCGAAAGACCAGCCAATCGCGCCAAACATCGCAAAATAGTGGACTCGACGCAACCAATCCGGACGTCCAGCAATCAACACCATCGCTACCGCCGCCAGAGCCCCAGGAATAGCCGCACCATATTCATGCCCGAAATTTCCACGAATGCCCCAGCCAACGCACAGTGAAAGCCCGCACAAGAGTAACAATTCCCATGTGATACCCGCTATCGCGCCATCAAAATTCATGATATCCTCGCAAGTTTGAAAAAATAAACTCTTGAATAGCCAGAACCAGCATAGCTCCCATTCTTCCGAGTCGTTTCAGAAGCTAAACTTTAAGAACGGCTTCAAAGGCTTTGAAATATTGAAGATTATCGCCTACTTTATCACAGTCGATTAACAGCGTCAAGCCGAAACAGTGGTGAAAACCTCTTGACATCGATATTCAAATTTGCTAATATAATTTAACCCAAGTTGCCACCTCAACTTCGTAGCCGAGGTATCTTGCCTCAACGGATACCAAAAAGTCAACCTCAACCCTGGAGCCGGGGCATCCTGCCTCAACGGATACACAAAACTCGGATAACGACCAATGCGTTTACGAACTGCACTTTTAATTATATTCTCTGTCATTTTTACTGCCCTCATCATTGGGGGGATTGTCTTTTTACGGTCTTCGTATTTTCTCCACTATATCCGTGTCACCATAGAAGACCGACTCGAAAAGCAGTTCAAACAGTCCCTGCTCTTTAGCCTTCGATCAGAATTACAGAGAGACATGGAGGGTAGCCAGCTTTCCTCAGACCTAAGGCGGGCGTTTGAAGCCAATGGCATATCATTTTCTAAGCAGGTTAAGCTCTCGGTACGAGAAAAAGACAGTGAATGGCTGATAACTGACCGAGATAAGAACGCGAAATTTATCGTCAGGAAAGAGGCAAAGCAGTTAAACGTTTACAAAAATCTGGTAAAATTTGGCGATTTTTCGGGTGATATCTTAACAGGGGTGACGATTACGGAATTTGAGATTGCGGATAAGCACCCCCAAAACCCGCCGTTGATTTCGGCAGACGAGATCGAGTTGAAGTACAATCTGTGGGGCTTGTTGCGGGGTAGATTGTTTATCATCAACCTCACTATTAATAAGCCCGAGCTCAACATACATACCCAGCCAGATGGCAGACTTAACGTGACCGACCTTGTCCGCGAGAAGAACGGCGGTTCGTCAGGCATCAAAATCCCTTTCTGGTCACCTGTCCTTGCTGTCAAAGTTGATGATGGCACCGTCAATTTTAAAGAGAACAAGCGGGACCTCACGGTCACAATCGGTGGTATTGATATCGACTTTGAGGGCCCGCTTGAGGAATGGGACCATAGCGGGAGGCTAACCGTAGAGGGCAAAGACTTTGAACTGAACGGCGTTGAAACGAAAATCGACAACTTCACAGTCAAGTTTAAATTGCCGGAAGACAAGGTTGAATTAACGGAGTTCCACCTCGAGTTCGGCGATTCGTTCTTGACCGGTTCCTGCACAGTAAGCGACCTCAAGGGAAAATCTCCGGACATCAACGCGACAGCTAATTTGACGCTCGATCTCCAAGATTTGCAGAGATTTCTCAACGATTCATACAATATGGAAGGCAAAGTTGAAGTCGACGATATCGAAGCCAGGGGGACGTTATCGAATCTGAAGGGTAACTTTGAACTCAACCTTCCTCTTTTTACGCTGAATGAACATGAACTTAAAAATCTGACCACCATAGCGACGTTTACGCAAGATACGTTCAAGCTAACAGAGATTCGCGGCACACTGGCATCGGGCGCGGTCACAGGCGATATCGAACTTCGGAAAGCGGAAATCCCTTCGGCTGAAGGCACCACAACGGGTGGGCTTGCGTATCAGGGGCAGCTAGAGCTGGCAGGGAGTCAAGCAGATGAACTGGTGCCGATGCTCAATATCCTTCCTGAAGATTTCCCCGTCCTCAAGGGAGATGTACACGGTAAAATTGAATTCAGCGGCAACAGTGTCCACAGCGACGACCTCAAGATGAGCGGCGATTTGCAATTAGACCGTGCAACGCTGAACGACGAAGACCTCCACGCTTCAGCGGCACATTGGCAGATTGAAGCTGACCAGTTACACCTTTCGGCGAACTTTGATGCCTCTCAAATTCAGCTCGACGGGGCGTTCGGATTGGCAAGCCAGCAAGACCTCGCACTCAAAATCGAGCAGATTGATGTCGGTAAATTGACACGCATATTCCGCGTTCTGGATGTGGCGGGAGACGGTACACTCACGGCAAAAATTGATCATGAAGCGAAGATGACAGGTCTGTTCCGTATTCCAGATGTATCTATAAATAAAGTGCCAAGTGGAGTCTTGACCGCAGATTTCCTGTATGAAGCAGGCAATCTGCTCCTGCAACCCATGCGCCTTTCCAAAGAGAACAGCGAGATAACGCTCAACGGAGACGTTCTGCTTGAAGGCCCGATGCCTGTCAAACTGGCGGTTGATGTGCAACCCCTTTATATTCCTGACCATGTGAAACTGTTGTCAGGTGACGATTACCCGATCGAAGGAGTAGCAACCGGGGCCCTTGCCCTGGATGGCACCCTGGAAAAACTGGATGCGCGTGGGAGGCTCGAAATTGTCGAAGGGAAGATGTGGGATTTGGCACTAGATACTTTGACCTTGCCACTGGAAATCGAGGATTACGTTCTCAAGATCTCCGGTTTTGAACTCCTGTCCCGTCAACAGCGTGGGATACTCGACTTTCAATTCAAAATGGAAAGCGGCGATTACGAATTGGCGTTTCAGAGCGAACCGATGCGTTTGGCAGAACTGGCAATCGCCAGCGGGGTAACGGATTTTCAGTTGGACGGGGATGTGATTGTTAAGGCAACGGGGAACGCAAACGCAAGCGACCCCCTGGTGGATGTGACCGCTGACTTTTCAGACATTACCTACGCCGGGCACCCTTTGCGCGACGTTTATATTACAGGCGTGTTCAAAAAAGATGCGCCCGAAAAAGAAGGTGCTCTCAAATTTGAAGGTGTGGGATTCGACGGTGCCAGCCAAATTGCGGGTACGCTGTGGGCGGCAGAGGAATCGCCATATCAGATTTTCGTAGAGAATGTTGGACTAGACATTACGCCATTCCTGCCAATCTTTTACAATGGACTTGAGAAGACTTGGCCTGCCTTGAACGATGCGACTGGCACAGCTAACGGTACGCTAGAAATCGCTGGTACCCTTGTAGACCTCACACGGTATACGCTGAAAATGTACGTTCCACAGTTGTCGCTCCACGTAAATGGACAGGAGTTGATAAATTCCGACCGCATTGAGCTCAGCTTTGAAGATGATGTGTGGAAAGTTCACTCCCTTACGCTCGCCGATGTTCGGACACCAGACGCTTTACTTATCCGGGCAAATGGGGAATTTACAGTGCAACGAATTACCGAACCTGATTCTAACCCACAGCGGGGTCAGATTAACGAATTTTCAACCCTCAACGGAATTCGTTTCGTTGCCGAATCGGAGGGGGTTGCACTTGAACACTTGGCGAGCATTCTGGGCTTGCCACCAACCGTTTCAGGTGATGTGGCTTACCAGCTTATCGGGAGTGGAACCTATGATAACCCGATATTCGACCTCCGTTGGTCTCTCCCCAACCTAAGCATTGAGACCCTCCAAGCATCTATTGTGCCCTCTATTGTGGAAGAGAAATCCCTTTCCCGACCCATAAGTGAGGCTCAGGGACAACTCCTGTATAAAAATCGGAAATTGACCGTTGAGTCGTTTGATTTTCTGTTGCTCGGCAATCGGGTAACAGTTCAGGGCGATGTGCAGGTGGATACCGACGCGCCTCAATCTACGGTCTTCAATCTGCAATCCGCCAGCCCCAAATTCCGATTGGATTCGCTGGAAACCTCACTGTTGCCAAGTCTTTCGCACCTTGATGGGCTCTTAAATATACAGCTACACCTCGCAGGCACAGCCGCAACACCCAAGTTGACCGGGACGATTATCGGCACAGAAGCGACGATGCAGGTTTTGGATTTCCCCCATCCGATTGAAAAAATGAACTTTGATTTGCAGATTGAGAGCGGTGACAATTCATCCGACACGCTGTTGGCAGTGGCTCTGAAATCTGCGGATTGGCAAGTCGGAGAGAGACCGTACAAAGCCAGTGGAAGTTGGCAGCTATCGAAAACAGGATCCCAATCCTCGCTCATTAATCTCCTATCCGCCCCCAATCTTCACGATGGTGTCAATTTTCAGCTCGCACTAGAAGGGCGTGAGGTGAATCTCAAGCATTTTGTGGATTATCTTTGGAGCACCGACGCCGGTGAAACTGAAACAGCGTGGAAAATCCCCCTTGAAGCAGGCGAAGTTGACCTATCACTCAGCGTCCAGGGCGACGGATACAGCCCCGCTCAGATATCGTCGCAACTGACGTGTGACAACCTACTGCTCAACGTCAATGGACATGAGGTAACGAACATCGACCCGATTCGCTTCCGGTTTGTTGACGCGAAACTCCATATCGAATCACTTGAGGTCGGTGAAGCGTGGCCTGAACCCATTAAAGCGGTGGCGTGGTTTCTCGCATCAGGAAATATTGATGTCAATGGTAACTTGGAGCTCAATATGAAATTGACAGAGCCTCCGTTTACAGTGCTGATGCCTGGGCTAACAGTGCCGCTTTTCAATACCGCGATTTGGCTAAAAGGGAGTTTGGAGAGTAATATTTCAATCGGTGGGAATCTTTCCAACCCGATAATCCACGCCGATTGGCAGGCACGTAGCCGCGACGGGGAGGTGGAGGAAGTTGCCGATGCCAATTATAAAGACCAAATGCTAACCATTGAATATAGTGGACTAACAGGGTATGACAATCCATTTACGCTGTCTGGAGACATTCCAATCGATCTTGCCTTCACCACCCATTTCGCGGATCGGTTTTTAGACCGCCCTATTAAAGTCGAGATGGGGGGTCAAGATGTCGCTCTCGACTTTCTCCACTCATTTCACCCGCAACTTGAAGGGTCCAAAGGCACTGCGGACGTAAATTTTAACATATCGGGCACGACCGCCTCACCGTATCTCAAAGGTGATTTATCGGTTCGGAATGCGGAGTTAAAGTTAATCGGCTTTGATACCCCTATCCAGAATGGGAAACTCGATGTGAAGGCAACCACCGGCAGAATCGATATCCCAACGCTTAGTTTTGAGATTGGTAAAGGGAGATATACGGCTAAAATGCACTTCCAGATGAATGGGTTGTTCCCAACGCAGTTTGAGGTTGACCAGTTCACGGCAAACAATGCACAGATTTCCGATTTTGCCCGGAACTTCCTGTCGGGAGATATTGCCAGCAACTTAAAAGGATATGTGACCTCAAATGCGAACCTGCGCCTGCCGATGGACCAGTTCATCGTCCCCGGCGAAACCGCATGGATACCCCAAAAAGTCACCTTTAACAATCTCAACGACCTGCTCAAAGCTGCCGATGGTGAGCTAAAGATTCAGAACATACTCATCGACATCCTTGACTACGAAATCCGGAATAGTAACACCAACCCAATTAAAATCGCATTTGAAGACACGTTGACCTTAAAGGGATTCACCCTAGAAGACCAGCAAACCGGACTCAGATTCACAGGGTTTGGCAATTTCGATTTCACGAATCGTATCCTCTTCAATATGGATATAGAGAATTTCGACCTCGCATTTCTTTCAGATTTTGTGCCCAATGACTATACCATCCAAGGGGTTCTCGATGCCTCACTCGATATTCGCGGAACAGCGATACAGCCGATAGTCATTTTTAAGTGGAATATACCACAACGGTCACATAGCTCAATTAACCGTGCAAAAATAGACAAGTGTAGCGGGCAGATTGTTTACTACGACGATAAGTTGTATATTAGCAAAGTTCCCAGCGAGGTCGAGAGTGCACCAAAGCCCATTCTTACCATCGGGACCAATAATCACCTCTATCTATCCGGCATAATCCCGTTCCGTCTCTCCTTGCTCGAATTTACAGCTAAACCGCTACCGCAGGATATTGAAGGACGACTGGATATAGAGATTGGAGACTTTGGCTTTCTACCAGACATCCTAGACCCATTCCATTCCGCTTCAGGCACGGGAAATATCAACGCCAGTATTAGTGGACAGCTTGGTACGCTAAAACTGCTCGGTCGCGCCCAGACAGAGAAGCTAGCCTTTGATATGCTCGATGTCGATAGCCGCGTAAGTGTAAAAGACACAAAAATATACCTGACATTCACCCATGAAGAACTTCAAATTAAACGCTTTGAGGGGAAAATAAACGAAGGTACATATCGGGTTTCTGGCTCGCTTAAATCAAATTGGCATCAGGTTCACGATATGGATATCGAAGCAAGTGCCGATGGGTGCAATTTTAAGCTACCCAACTACGAATTTCGATGCGGCACAGTCAATCTAAAGATGAAGGGGAACGTTGAGAGGGATGGGGCAGGCAAACTTCCGCCATTAACCGGGAACGTGCCCATCGAAGAAGGTAAATATAAACGACACTGGAAAGAACTCGTTAATGAGTGGCTTGATAAACCCTCAGAAATGCAGTATGCGGCGTTGAGTGATTATCCCATCCTGCGCGATTTGCAGTTCGATATTGAACTGAATACCCTCAATAACCTGCAAGTCGAATCAGACCTGGGGAAACTTAAAAATCTTGAAGCCGAAATAGTGAGGGGTAGAATTTTAGGGCCCGTTCAGAAACCCATTTTCAAAGGACGCATCAATCTCGTGCCAGGAGGGGAAATCTCTTTTTTTGTCATTGATTATCCATTTACGCTCACCGAAGGCTCCTACATTGAAAACAAAAGCGGAGTTGAGTTCAAGCCGAGATACGAGATTTTCGCCGAAACCGCGAGACCGATTCGAGGAGTCAGTTTACTGACGACTGATAGTCAGCTTCGCACCAAGGATATACACATAACCGCGGAAGTGATTGGCGATTTCAATCAAGAAGGCGCACAATACAATCCCGTATTCGATGTCGAAGTGCTTCGCAAAGACGGGGAGGAATTCCTATCACTCGACCAAAAGGAGATTCTTGCGATTTTGACACCGTTTGGGGATATCAGTACACTTAACGCAGACACCTTCTCTTCAGATTTCGCACGTCCGTTTTTCCTGCGCTCATCACAGCGTTATGTCGGCAGTCACGTCGCACGGATTGCCGGGCTGAGCGATTTCTGGTTTGACCTAAGCGCAGACACACCTAGCGAATCGCGAATCCATCTGACACGGCAAGTTGCTGAACGATTGTTCCTGACTTACTCTTCGACGTTCCAACTTCATTCTGACCCGCGTATTGAGGTCGAGTATCAGATTAACCGACGCATCTCAATCAAAGGGGAACGAAATGACCAGGGCAAATACGGGCTTGACCTAGAACTCGAGATGCGATTCTAGGGCTTCGTTATAGTGCTTACTGTCCCCGAATGCTCCTGATGGCCCGAACGCTCCTGCTGGATTGGCAAATCCAGCAGAAAAATAAGGACAGTTTGATGGAAGCATACGAATATCTAGACCACACGGGAGATCTCGGGGTTCGCGCTTACGGGAAAACGTTGCCTGAACTCTTCACCAACGCCGCAAGAGGTATGCTGGAGGCGATGGTTGCATCGGACAGCGTCGATGCGGTGAAACAGATTGCAATTGAAGTGACAGCGGAATCGCTCGAAGACCTGATGGTGGCTTGGTTAAACGAACTTATTTTTAAGCATGAGGTTGAGGAGATATGCTTTCAACGTGTTGAAATTCTACAGCTTACCCGAACAAAGCTGTCCGCCGTTGCCTATGGCGAGCCACCGGATTTGAAGAAGCATATCGTCTATACGGAGATCAAAAGTGTGACATATCACCAGTTAATTGTGGAACAAACACCTGACGGTGATTGGTTTGCCCAGGTGATTTTCGATCTCTGACAACAAATTTTCCTTGCAATCTACGGGTGGTATTGTGTATAGTTATAGTGCGACTCGCCACTAGGGATATTTCATGTTCCCCCGTAGCTCAGTTGCCCGTAGCTTAGTTGGCAGAGCAGGTGGTTGTTAATCAACGGGTCATTGATTCGATTCCAATCGGGGGAGTTATCGCTCAACTTCACGTAACGCTGTAAGCAAGTTTTACGGCTCTGCTGGATTTGGCAATCCAGCAGGCGCGGTGTGGGCTTAGATGTTCGGTTTACGAAAAAAAATTAAATTTTCCTTGCAATCTGCGGATGGTATTGTGTATAATTACATTGCAACTCGCTAGTAGGAATATTTCATGTTCCCCCGTAGCTCAGTTGGTAGAGCAGGTGGCTGTTAACCACCGCGTCGTTGGTTCGAGTCCAATCGGGGGAGTTATTGACTTGGTAGCCTCGTCCGATATTTAATCGAACGAGGCTATTTTTATACTCACATTCTGAACGATAGGAGTTAAAGTGACATGATCATTTTTTTGAGAGAGAAATTCATCGCGCAAATCATGATATTTGCCATCACCATTATCTTTGGTATCGGCACGTTGTTGTTATTTGACCAAGTTGGCAACCCGTTCGAAGGTCGGGGCGGAGACGACGAGGTTGTGCTCAAAATTGGCGGGGCAAAAGTGCATCGAACCGAATTTGAACAACTGGTCAACAATCAGATTAATGCACAACAGGAGCAAAGCCAGGGCCGTCAACAAGTTGACAGAAAACAGGTTACACAGAAGGTGATTGACGGATGGGTTCAACAGCAAATTTTGCTTGCCACTGCCCCGATTAGCGATGCAGAGATTAAACGCTATATCCAGAGCGATCCGGCTCAAGTTTCGGCTTACAATAATTATCATCGAAGCGGCTTCGGTGAGTTTTATTTGCAAAACGTCCGGTTGGGGATGAGCTCTAATGCCCTGCGAAACGGGATTCAAGGGCTTGAATTGGTCACAGACGCAGAAGTGGAAAAAGAGTATCGGCGTGAGGACGATAAGGCGAAATTCAAGTTTATCCAATTCCGAGACTACGAATACAATAGCGTCGCTACGGTTGAAGATGCCGAGGCACAGGCCTATTTCGAGGCAAACCGAGAGAAGTATAAAGTCGATGATCAGGTGAATCTGAAATTTGTCAAAATTGACCCGAAAAATTTTGTATCAGACGACATGGTACTGGCTTATTATAACGAGTACAAAGGGAAGGAGTATAAAACGCCCGAAGTTGTGAAAGCCCGCCACATCTTGAAGAAATTCCCCGATGACGCAACCGATGAGCAGAAGGCAGAAACCAAAGCGAAAGCGGAGGAATTACTCAAACAGGTCAAAGCAGAGATCGAGAAGGGCACAGACTTCGCTGAACTCGCAAAGGCGCACTCTGGGGATACAGGTTCTGCCTCTAGAGGCGGCGCGTTAAGAGGACGGCATCCGAAACTGCCACCGGGCGATTATTTTGCACGCGGGCTTATGGTGCCCCCCTTTGAAAAAGCGTGTTTCGATGACCTGAAACCGGGGGAAATTAGCGAGCTGGTTGAGACACAATTCGGTTATCACATCATCAAACTTGAGGAAAAGCGACCAGAGGAGTTGCAACCCTATGATTTGGTGAAGGCGGAAATCAATAATCGGCTCGTTGAGATTGACGGTACGGATGAAGCCCGAAAGGTTGCAGACGACCTTATCTTTGATATCGAGATTCACGGCTATGAAGAGGCCATCAAATTCGAGCAGTATAAAGACCTATCGCTCATCGTAGAGGATACGGGGCTTTTCCCTCAAGATGTAAGTGACATCCCAAAGATTGGTCCTAAGGGGAGATATCGCGGTTTAATTGACCATGTGTTCGATATGAGTGTGGACGAGATCGATGTTGTTGATGCGAAGAAGGCGAAAGGGCAGACTGAAGCTTACTTTGTTACGAAGGTTTTGAAGAAAAAAATAAGGGCGATTCCTACATTTGAGGAAGCTAAAAAGACGGTGATTGACGACCTTAAGAATGAGAAAGCGAAGCAGATGGCGTTTGAAAACGCTCAAGAATTGCTCAGTAAACGCGAGGGTGATGAATCGCTCGAAACGCTTGCCGAAAAGTACACAGCGTTAGAAGGGGTATTAACGACAGAGCAGAAGGTTAAGGAAAGTCAACTGTTCGCCCTCTCTCCATCAAATCCCTTCATCCCTGGCCCCGCATCCCTGGGATGGATAATCCCTGGAATGGATAGCAGCCGGGAAGCAATGTTCGCCGCGTTTGACATGGAGTTGAATGAGGTCAAAGGTCCCTTCCAAGGGGAGTATGGTTCGTATATCGTTCAGCTTGTAGAACGGCAGGAGCCGGACATCGAAAAATTTGAGAGTGACCCCGCCGACAAAAATCGCATCCGTCGGTCACTCCTTCAAGCGAAACAGGATGAGCTTTACAACAGTTGGATCGCTGGACTGAAAGAGCAAACCGCGGAATGGGTTCACCCCGACTACCGATAAATCACCGTTTGTTCTTGCCTGATATTTCCTTGATGCAGTATCCGGTAGGCGGGGCATCTTGCCCTGCCTACCGGATACTACTTCCGCGCTGTCCGCTGCTGGAAGAACCGAATCAACGGTTGCACGTAAGATGTATCCGTCCGAATTTCAATGCAATCAATTTTGCTCGCTCGGAAACATCTCCTCCGCTCTTCAATCGCCCGTTGGTTGAGTTGGTGATATACTTCCCGTGTTTGTCGGTGTCGGGTGTCGAGCAGGATGACCGCGCCCGTTTCAGCATCTTCAAGTTCGATGATTCCAACATCCGGCAACGCTTCTTCGCGTGAATCTTGGATAGTGATTGCGATAAGGTCATGCCGTCTACCTGTTACCTGCAATCGCTTTTCATACCCACTATCCCTGAAATCGGAGAGCAGGAACACAAGACTTCGCCGCCGAAGGACGCGGTCAATATACTCCAGCACGGCATTGATATTGGTTGTTCGCTGCTGCGGTTGAAAATAGAGAATTTCGCGCACCACCCTTAGTACGTGCTTTCTTCCTTTTCTCGGCGGCACAAATAGCTCAACCTCATTTGTAAAACAGATTAATCCCACCTTATCGTTGTTTTTAATCGCGGAGAAGGCGAGCAGTGCCGCGATTTCCGCGGCGATTTCCGCCTTTGTCTGTTGCTGCGTCCCGAACTGGATAGAACCACTCATATCGACGACCAGCATCATGACCAACTCGCGCTCCTCAACATATTTTTTAATATACGGTTGTCCCATCCGCGCGGTCACATTCCAATCAATCGTGCGAATTTCATCGCCAGGCTGATATTCACGCACTTCATCAAAAGCAATGCCTCTGCCTTTGAATACGCTTTCATATTCTCCCGCGAAGATGTTGTTGACAAGGCGACTCGTGGAAATCTCAATGCGACGAATCTTTCTCAGGGTCTCTTTTGTGTCCATAGCGGCATTGCGGACGGATTCGCTCATTTGCTCCCCACTCCCTTGAGGTGCCGGTCTGCGAAGTCGAGATATCGCTCCCAATCATAAGCCGTCACATCGTGTTCCCCAGGTCGGATGTGGTATCCGATGGTACTCATGGTCGGTTGATTGAGCCCGGGCATTTCGTCAACGGCTAAACCGTCAGTGCCGAGTAAGCGGTATACTGGGTCGGCATGTTTGGCTGAGAGGAACTCCCCGCGTGGGTCAGCCCACAAGTCTTCCTCTGCGCTGGCAACGTAGACGGGACGCGGCGCAATTAACGCAATCAGCGTATGCTGGTCTACCGGTAGCTGGTCTTCTGCGTCGTTATATGCCGCGAAATTCCCGCAAAACCAGTGGGGGAAACTGGTGTTGATTCGCTTAACCGTTTCACCGAACCGCCGACGCGATAGTGCCGCACCGCCACACCCGGAATTGTTCGAGATGACCAGCGCAAACCGTTCGTCTTGCGCGCCCGCCCACAGCGATGTTTTGCCGAGCCGCGAGTGCCCCATAACCGCAATGCGGTGGTGGTCGATATCCTCATCGGTCTCAAAGTAGTCCATCGCCCTGCTCAACCCCCACGCCCACGCGCCGATGGTGCCCCATTCATTTGGCTCGGGCTGTGTCTGCCCCCCCTTGTAAAACAGGGGGTGAACACCGTTTTGGAATCCGTCATCGAAATCGGGGTCGATATCGCCGCAATAGATGGTCGCAAGCCCATATCCACGCGCCAAGAGGCGTTCCACCGCCCATCGGCTCGCACTGACACCGCGAGAACGTTCCGTCGCCCGGTTGTCTACAATGCCGTGCTCGTCGTCGGGGCGCATCCACTGTTCCGACAGCGTGATACCAGGGTCTGGATGAATCGAATGATTGCCGAAGAAGTTCAGTCCCACAAAAGTGGGTACAGGTTGCTCGCCACTGTTTGGCAGATAGATAAGGATGTCCATTTTCGGCCCATCCTTTTTACCACTAAAGTAGACGGTAACCTCCCTGCGAATCCCCGTTCCATTGAGACTAACTGGATCGGTAGAGAGAACCTCGAAGCGGGTTTCTGCCAACCGCCCAGGCATTCTGCCGTAGACGTGTTCCTCAAACAACTTCAGAAGCTCAGACCGCCGCCGTGCCGACCACGCCTCGGCATCGGTCACCTCTGTGTTATCCGAGAACCTCAACGGCGATGGAAGGTGATAATCGGGCACGCGGTTTTCATCGTAATTCGGCACTTGTGGAAGCGCATAGATGCCGTACATGCTTATTAAACCGAGAGTGGATAGGAGTGACATTGGAGTTACCTCACGGAAAGAAATTAGATGAAGATTGACTCTTTACTAAAACTGACCCTAAAATCATTGCCAAGCGGATGGTGTCAACTTTTGTCTGCTTCACACTCGGGTCATTTAATTCTCCGATAAGCGAGAACCACCCCCCCCAATCCACCACCGTAGGAGGGGCATCCCTGCCCCGACTTTGCGCCCAAAATGGACAAAAAACCGAAAACGAAACCGCCCTGGCTTCACACTCGGGTCATTTAATTCTTCGATAAGCGAGAACCGACACCCCCCAATCGACCACCGTAGGAGGGGCATCCCTGCCCCGACTTTGCGCCCAAAATGGACAAAAAACCGAAAACGAAACCGCCCTGGCTTCACACTCGGGTCATTTAATTCTCCGATAAGCGAGAACCGACACCCCCCAATCCGCCACCGTAGGAGGGGCATCCCTGCCCCGACTTTGCGCCCAAAATGGACAAAAAACCGAAAACGAAACCGCCCTGGCTTTACACTCGGGTCATTTAATTCTTCGATAAGCGAGAACCGCCCCCCCCAATCGACCACCGTAGGAGGGGCATCCCTGCCCCGACTTTGCGCCCAAAATGAACAAAAAACCGAAAACGAAACCGCCCTGGCTTCACACTCGGGTCATTTAATTCTCCGATAAGCGAGAACCGCCCCCCCCCAATCCACCACCGTAGGAGGGGCATCCCTGCCCCGACTTCTCGCCCAAAATGGACAAAAAACCGAAAACGAAATCGCCCTGGCTTTACACTCGGGTCATTTAATTCTTCGATAAGCGAGAACCGACACCCCCCAATCCGCCACCGTAGGAGGGGCATCCCTGCCCCGACTTTGCGCCCAAAATGGACAAAAAACCGAAAACGAAACCGCCCTGGCTTCACACTCGGGTCATTTAATTCTCCGATAAGCGAGAACCAACAGCCCCCAATCGACCACCGTAGGAGGGGCATCCCTGCCCCGACTTCTCGCCCAAAATGGACAAAAAACCGAAAACGAAACCGCCCTGGCTTCACACTCGGGTCATTTAATTCTCCGATAAGCGAGAACCGACCCCCCCAATCAACCACCGTAGGAGGGGCATCCCTGCCCCGACTTTGCGCCCAAAATGGACAAAAAACCGAAAACGAAACCGCCCTGGCTTCACACTGGACACCTGACTATTTATAGTATAGAACCGCAACGGATTGGATTGCAACAAAAAAAGGAGGTAGGTTTTCTACATCCCCAAAAATCAGGATCGAGCTTTGGCTTGCCGATGATGTAATTTTTAGGCGGTTTCATTTTCACTTTTTACCCCACTTTGGGCGGCGAATTTGTGAGAGAAAATTCACACCCACGACCGGCAATTTAACAAAATGTTAATAAAAAATCGCCTAATTTCGTTGATTTTAACAAAATGTTAATAAAAAATCGCCTAATTTCGTTGATTTTAACAAAATGTTAAAAATCTAAGGGAAAAGCGTCCGATTAATGGCTATTTTTCGGTTTCTGATGTACAGATTCCCAGTTTTCTATGTTCCGGTCAATTTTTTCCTAATTATCCGAAGCACCGTAAAGCTAGTCACCGTCTACAATCCGCCCACCTCAACGACAAGAATAGCCTGCTGGAAAATTTGAGTTTGGCACGGATTTTGCTTTATAGGCTAACGTCAAGTGAAAAATGGGATATAACCCAAACGCACAGCTACGGTAGAGGAGATTGCGGGGCTCACTCCCGATACCCCCTTCTACCACGCCCGGATCCGATGGATTTTAGGTTCCCTGTCACTTGGCTTTATAGACTCCCAATTTTCGAGAACTGCTAGTTGAAGCAACAGCACTCGCGACTTACGGTATCTGATGTATGACGAAAACGGAAGAAGAAAGGAGGTGGATAAAGAATCACGTTCTTGAATCCATCCAAGACGTGTGATGATAAAGACAATTGTCCCTCGCTTTGTCGTATTCCTACGTTTTTATCTGTAAAGATGGGGTTCTCAGACTTATGGATAATGCAAAGGATTTGTGCGAGGGATGTATGTGAATTTAGAAACAATCCAAGTTTTGCCTCTGATGAGTTAAAACTTGGGTTAGAAATATCAACGCCTTTTTAGGCATGGATTATCTTAAAAGGAGAATCAAAATGAGATCCAAAAACACAGCCATGAAGTTGGCTTGCATCTTGGGTAGCTTCGCATTTCTGATGGCAATCGTGGCGTATGCAGTTATCATCAGTCAAGGCAATTTTTCCCAGCCCAGTGGAGGATCGGGACCGCGGATCTCTGCAACTTTCGAGTGGCTCTGGGGAGTTACTAATGATCGAGCCCATTCTATTAATGCCACTGCAAATCCAGAGAATTGTCAGTTCATGAGACAGACTCCCGGACCTGATATCGCTGATTATTCCAACAATCCAGCATCAGTTACTCATACAATAGGTGCTGGTAAAACGTGGTCTAATTTCCGATCTCGCACCTGTGATGTGATGGAGTCAGGAAACAACTATTACTGGAAGTGGAACAGTTGGCCTGTTGACACAACAACTAATGACTCTGGAAGTGCACCTGGTGGAAGCGGCAGTACGTACAATTGTAATTAACGTAAGTTCGGCGTAAGCATTCTGCGGTGGGACGGGATTGTGAGGCGAGTGGGGGGATATGAAAGTGATGCTTTTTTGCTTTCTGTCTCGCTCTTCGTTCCCTATATCGCATTGACGTTACTAATAACGGAAGGGAGTTAAATATTTTTTTAACTCCCTTCCATAACGGGTTGTGCTAGGGTGTGTTGACGAACTCAATCGAATCGTGTAAAATAGTGCCTCCAAAATCGTAAAAGGAGGAACTCAATGCCTGTTAGATTGCAGTATTGTTGAAGTATACATTAATTCATCAACATGCCCTAGTTAGAAACCAAAGATCCCGTGATAGCAACAATCTATTCTTTGTGAGGGCGAATCTGTAAATTCTGCACCCCCTATGGTAACTAGATCCTCGCTAACTAGCACAAGGCATTTCCATAACCAAACAATGCAAAGGATGTACAACATGAAAACCTTAATGAAACGGAATAAAAAATTTGATGGGTTCAAATTGGCAGCAACTTTAATGGTGATTATTGGAATTGGGGGGTTCCTGCTTCTTGTTTTTCTTTCAATACTTGAAAAGCAGGAGTTTGATCGATGGCTTACGGAAAATCAAAAGGCAATTCAAAAAGCCTCCCAATCCACTACTGAGACTTCTTCTGAGAGTTCTGACAGTTCCATAAAGGGTGCGAATGACGATACCCACAACGAACCGAACAATGAGTTGGTCAAACAAACAGCTAATCAAGTAAAAACTCAAGAATCGGAAAGTCCAACAAAGGCAGATTTGCCATCGAATCAGGCAGATACAATTCCAGTGGATGCGGAGGAAGCGTACTACGCACAGTTTGACGAGGAGATGAACCGGGGGGTCCCCTTAGAGTTGATAGGAATTCCAAGATTTGATGAAAACGCTACAGCTATGTATTTCAAACCCACCGATGCCGATCAGCAGAGACTAAACGAGCTTAAAGCGGAATTTAAAGATGCCATTAATAAAGGGATAATGGCAGAGAAAGAGAGCGAAGGATTTATGCCCTATCCTGTGCGTGAGGGGGAAACCCTTTATATTCGCCCGGACCACTGGGAGCGTTTGGCAGAGCTTGTGGAAGAGGATCTAGCTATACAGGAAAGAAGCCTGGTTGAAGGTTCCACCATCGCTTGGGACTTGACACCTAAAAAACAGAAGAATTTCCCTGATGGTACGCAACTCATTTACTTCCGCCGCCGAAATGGGGATTTGATTCGCTCAATACGAAAACCGGATGGTAAGATACGAGAGTGGGTCATCGGTTCGACCAATTTGACTCCGTATGAGCAATACAACACTTCTGGTGAATACTGGCAGGAATGACTAATGAAGGGCAAAATGTGAGTCGAGTGTTACGTTGTGCCGTGATATTGTGAACTATAGTACATCTTGGAAATTTTTGATAAAACAGAATTTTGCTGGGCTTATTGTCGTCGGTTCCATATCGCCGAATCTAAAATGTACTAAGCTTCCCGAAAGTTGGGTTCTTATCGCAATAGGGTTAATTTTGACCCTGAATATCACTTTCGCACTCTTTGGTCAATTTAAGGAGGAAGATTTACATTAGGCAACCAATATTTTCTGCTGCTATCGGACTCGCAAAACGAGGGAAAATCGTGATTTTTATCCCGTTTCCTATCCAAAGGTCTTTGTCAGTGCTTGGACACCTTTTAAGCTAGCTTCTGCCCAGTGCCTACGTGGGTTTTCGGGCGATTCGGGATTGTATAGAACCCCACATTCATTGGACAAAAACAAGGTAACTAGCATAAGACCCGATAAAGAACAAAGAATGGACTTTTGAACAATCAGCGAAAAACAACCCTAAGTTTGTAATGAAGTTTATTTGCTTTTAACTCAACATTTCAGAGATTTGGAGAAAAATAATGAGAAATAAAAAGTTTGATTGGTTCAAAGTGGCGACCATCTCAATGATAGTTATTGGAATTGGGGGGGGCCTGCTTATTTTTTTTCTTGCAAAACGTGAAAAGCAGGAGTTTGATCAGTAGCTTACGGAAACACAACAGGCAATTCAAAAAGCCACCGAACCTACAACTGACACTTCTTCTGAGCATTTTGACAATTCTATAAAGCGCAACACGAATGACAATACCCACAGCGAACCAAACAATGAGTTGATTAAACGAACGGATGATCGAGTAAAAGCTCAAGAATCGAAAAGTTCGACAAAGGCAGATTTGCCCCCGGATCAGGAAGATACGCTCTCAGTGGATGAAGAGGAAACGTATTATGCACAGTTTGACGCAGAGATGAACAACGGCAGCGTTCCGCTAGAGATGATAGGAATTCCAAGATTTAGGGACGAGACCGCTATGTATTTCAATCCCACCGATGCCGATCGACAGAGACTCAGTGAGCTTGAATCGGGAACCGAAGATGCCGCAGGTAAGAACCTTTTGTCCAAGGAAGAACAAAAGGGATTTTTTCGCTATTCTATGGAGGATAAAACCGTTTATGTTCACCCTGACTTTCTAGAGCGTTATGACGAGATTCTGAAAGAGGTTAAAACCATAAAAGAACGAAGTATGCGTACAGGTCCCACCGCCGTTTGGAGTACGACGAGATTCAAGAAGAAGAATTTCCCGGATGGTACAGGACTTACTTACTACCGCCGTAGAAATGGGGATTTGGTTCGGATGATAGAAAGACCGGATGGCACGGTGCGCAAGTGGGTTATGGGTTGGACAGATTTAACCCCGTATGAGCGATACAGTTCTAGCAAATGGCGTGATGACTAAAAGATCAAAGAGTAGGTTGTTGAAAAAGAAACTGCCCTTCGTTCTATCAGGTGAGAGTTGAATGGTGAATTTGCACCGATGATTTGATTTCATCACCAGTAAAAATGTGTCACACAATTAACGTTCAGGTTCCAAACCATAACATCTGTCCATTTGACACCAATTTACCGTATCGGTCTGAATATGAATCAAAACTTACCCAACACAACTGATAAAAGTTGGATGCGAATCGCAGTAGGGTTGATTTTGGCTCTCAATATCACCTTCGCGCTCTTCGCTCGGGTTCAGGAAATAGATCGGCTTCAGGGCAAATACCTGATCGGTTACGACTCCTACTTTTATTTACGACAGGCGAAAACAGTAGTTGACAATGGCCGATTGCCCAATCGGGACTACATGCAGCACTATCCCGATGGATTGGATCTTCGTCGGCGGGCAAATCTAAACTGTTATGCAATCGCTTATTTTTACAAACTGGCTAGACTCTTCCGCCCCGATATCTCAATTGAACAATCCACAATCTACTATCCGCTATTCTGTTTCATACTGTCGTTGCTGATGTTCTTTATGGTGGCAAGGTTGTTCCTTGGCACATCGGCAGCTCTGTTCGCGGTAACTTTTTTCGTTGCATTACCAGGTGATTTTGTTCGTACACACGCCGGGTGGGCAGATCGGGATGGATTGTCACTGCTTGAATGGTTGATGTCTGTCTTTTTCTACGTTGCGGCGCATAAGAGTATAGTCGAAGGCAAACGGTACTTATTATTGGCGGCTCTCTCCGGCGTTTCCACTGGGTTGCTTGGACTCACCTGGCCAGGGGTGGGGAGCTTGTCTGTTGTCATTGTCCTTTTTAGCGGTGTTAAGCTATTAACGCGCAATTTTTCCCACCGCGAGTTCTACATCTATCTGTGTTGGTATGTCCCCTCAGTCGTAATAATGTTAGCCTTTACAAAGAGGTACGCCAGTTTTGATTCAACGTACGCATTGAGCGCGATTGTACTACCCACGCTCTTCGCTGGGTTAGCCGTATTAGACATTTTGATAAGGCAGGTGAAGTCCCTCTCCACCCAAAAGATATTATACAATCTTTTGTTCGCTAGTTTGGTGGTTCTGTCTGTCATCGGTCCGGCACCCTCAGAACGGATTATCTTTACATTTCTCAATCCAGCGGGAACCGAAGCCCTTATCCGTTACATCGGTGAGTTTCGTCCGCCGAACCTGTTTACTTGGTTTGAGTGGTATCTGCTATTTGTTATTTTGCCACCGTTGGGGTTATTCCTAGCAATACACAAGCTACTAAAGGCGTACAAGCTACCAGTGAGGTTGTTAATCGCAATATTTGCGGTCACGTTTACGACAACAATCCTCAGCAGTGCTGCCCTACCGATAGCCCCGAGTCTTGTGACTCAAGCGTATGTAGGGGTTGTGATGTTGTTCTTCGGCACGGTTTTTCTCTCGTACTGCTCCCAATCGACCAAGGGAGACACACATAAAGACCATAGTACCGATAGGTTGTTGTTTTTTGCTATATGGATGCTCTGTGCTCTATTCTACACTCGCGGTGCCATGCGCTTCTCCATCTTTCTTT
Source organism: Candidatus Poribacteria bacterium (assembly GCA_965198165.1). Lineage (GTDB taxonomy): Bacteria > Poribacteria > WGA-4E > WGA-4E > PCPOR2b > CBDAOT01. Next base: position 5,281,930 of record OZ240244.1, read on the forward strand.
TTCCGGTGGCGATTCTCTTTGGGGTTTATGCCATTACCTTCATTTTGCAACGCCTTTTTGGTCCGGACAAAGCGCAAATTCTCAATTTCACACTCCTTGTTGTTTTCATGATACTCTGTTGGGAGTTAAGATTCCTGAATTACCGATTGTTCCGCCAAATTGGATTTAACGATATTATTGCTTTCTTAAGCTGTTTGGGTTTGAGTTTAATTGCCGTAATTTTCTTGCTGTTCCAAGGGTTCAAAGAACTACCGCATAAGCAGAAACCGGTGATTGCGGGGGCAACGTGGGTAGGCTTCAGCATCGTAATATGCGCTATTGTCGGTGGGATCCCATACTTAGTCCCCCACTACTTTTCCAGAACAGGACAATTACCCGTGGTAAGCCCATACCATGTTAATGCCTTTAATTTTATCAAGGGTAATACCGATAATGACTCGGTTATAGCCGCGTGGTGGAGCGAGGGGAGCCGTATTGAAGCCTTGGCAGAGCGGGCAACAATAATAGACCAACAACCGAATTATCCTTTAATTTACAGCATGGCAGGTAAGGTATTCTGCGCCGAAACCGTTGACACAGCGTTAAATTTTTTGCAATCCCGTAAGGCAACCCACTTTCTGATGATGCCTTTTGACGCATTCAGAAGTGCGATTTCGGAAGTCGCTTCAACCCAAGGCACGGACCAAACGATAGAGATAAAAATGTTCAAAATTGATGAAGAAACGACCCAACCGCAACAGGAACCGCTGCCACAGATTCCAGATGTCAAAACAGAAAAATACCGATCTGCTTCTAAGAAAGAATCTGAAAGTGTCACAGTCGAATATAACTTAGGGCGTTTTCACAAAGCGACCGTGTCGCTTGGCGATATAAGTATCTCTCCGAAATATATCCTGTTTGATAATGAAAGGTATGAAGATGTAAACGGATCTGGCGGATTGGTGATAACAAATGTAAACCCGCATAATCCATTTGAAACCCTTGAATTCAAACATGCAGTCTACTTTGACCAGAGAGCCTGCAATCAATTGGCTTTCAAATTGTACTTTTTAGGTACTGAACAGGAGCACTTTCAGCAAATATATCCAACACCAGAGATGCAAAAGAGAAATACCTCTTCATTTGATGATATCAAAATTTGGGAAATCAACACCGTCGAAACTGAAAACAAATAACTGATTTTAGAAACCGAGTTTTTTTGCGTCAAGTCATCTTGCCACCCGTTAGGGCGGCAAAACTCGGTTTCTGGAGCATCCAAAACGAACTTTTCTTCTTAAACATGCTTACCCTGAAGGGACGTGCCCTATGGATATTACGATTATCTCGTCGGTATATAACGAAAAAGGGAATCTAATTCCTCTCGTCGAAGCGGTTGTTGATGAGATGGAAAACTATCCGCACGTCTCGGATTGGGAGTACATTTTGGTCGACGATGCGTCTATGGATGGGAGTTGGCAGATAATGCAGAAACTCGCCGATCGCTTTCCTCAGTATGTGCGGTTGTTCCAGCACCCAAATCGTCGGGGTCAGAAAGGATGTTTTATGACTGGGTTCGCCAACGCCCGTGGCAAATGGTCTATACTAATGGATGCCGACCTACAAGTACTGCCTTCTGAACTCCCACTCCTGCTGGATAAGGTGGTTAAAGAGGAGTACGAAATGGTGTGTACTTATAACGATTCAAAGCGTAGAGGAAAACGACGCAGTCTGGTGAGTCGAATCGGCAACATCTGCATGAAAGTCTTTTTCCGGAGCCCTGTGCGGGATGCGGGGGGTAACTTTATGGTACTGCAAACGCGATACATCCGGGGAGTGAACTTGGTTGCGAATGATCAACGCTATCTGCTGCCAATCTGTATGGGTCGGGGTGTCAAGAAGGTTGGGGAAGTTGGGTGTGTTTTTGGGGAGAGAGGGTACGGTACATCCAAGTACAGTAAATGGAAGAAGATGTTACAAGGGGTTCCAGAGATGTGGGCATTGAAACGGCGGTTGAATGCAGACTTCTACGCGCTTCCACCTGTAGAGTCGGGCGAAATAGCACGAGATTTACCCATAGAGCGCACAGACAACACTTGGTTAATCACTCACGACGATGAGTTGCAGGCCTATGCCTCATGGAAGCCCTTGCCGTGGGATAGCGACGTGCTGGGATTCTCTTGTGGCTCGATAGATGGCTTGTGGGCGAGCGGTTCCTATATTGAACAGTCGAATCGACTCTGTGCCGTGCTCTCCCCGTGTGTCACATACGCGGAACAACAGGGGGTCCGTTTTCTGTCTTTACGCCTCTCTGAAAACGAATTGGCGGCCCTCCATGTTGCCGAGGCGGTTGGCTTTCGAGTTATCGAATCGTATCTCACCTTTAGGCGAGAGGGTCATACCGAAATCCCAGCACAGAATTTGAGGGTGCGTCCCGCCCGGCCGGATGACGTGGAAACCGTTGCGGATTTGGCTGGTCGGAGCCTTCACTCCTATCGTTTTTTTGTTGACCCACTGATTCCCCAAGCGCGAGCTCGTCATTCGCGTCGGGAGTGGGTTCGCAATGCGTTTGCTGGACGTGCGGAAGCCATCTATGTTGCAGAACGCTCGGGCAGCATTGCCGGGTTTGTTCTGCTCAAATCAAAATCAGGATTAAAAGATTTACAACATGAAGAAAATCCTAATAAAATTGGGGTAATTGATCTGATTGTGGTCGACTCAAAATACGAAGGTTTGGGACTCGGGAAGGGGCTTGTCACCCAAGCCATTCGACACTATCACGGCACTGCTTCTGCGGTTGAGGTTAGGACGCAAGGGAAGAACATTCGGGCAATTGGGCTTTACACCCGCATGGGATTTTTTCTGGTCGGTTCCGAGTTTTCTCTCCACAAACACGCAGAATTGGCGTAATCTTTTGGGAGGTCCTCCAATGAATAGCGTTTTGATTACAGGCGGGGCAGGGTTCGTCGGTTCCCATATCGCTCGCCATTTTGTTAGGCGTGGGATTCCAACCATCCTTGTTGATCCGTTTATTCAATACTTTTCTCCACTTGAACCGGAGTCCGCAGTTTATCAGAGATATATGCGCGAACGCTTCCGAGGCATCCGGGATAAGGTGACTTATGTGCGCGGGGATACGCGCAACAAGAGCGACATTCGACGAATCATCACCGAGCATCGTCCGACACACATCATTCACCTCGCAGCACTGCCGATTGCTCAAATCTCAAACGCGTTTACCGAGGAAGCGGTGGACAACACGTTCATCGGCACTGTTAATCTGCTCGACATTGTTCGGGATGTGGACTTCGTTCACCGGTTCGTCTACACCAGTTCGAGTATGGTTTATGGCGATTTTCAGTACACGCCCGCGGATGAGGAACATCCGAAGGATCCGAAAGATGTCTACGGTGGCGTGAAGCTCTGTGGGGAAACCATGACACAGGTTTACGGGCGGCGTTTTGGCATTGAGTATACAATCGTGCGCCCGTCAGCGGTCTATGGTCCGACCGATGTCAATCGCAGGGTCAGTCAAATCTTTGTCGAAAATGCCCTCTCTGGCAAGCCGCTAATCCTCAAAGGGGGTGGTGAGACCGTCTTGGATTTCACTTATGTGTCGGACACTGCCGAAGGGTTTGTCCGTGCCGCGATTGAGCCGGGCGGGAAAAACGAGGTGTTCAACATCACTTATGGGCAAGGCCGCACCCTACTTGAATTTGCGGAAATTCTTAAAACGATGGTGTCCGAGCTCCAAATCGTTATCGAACCCCCGGAAGTTCACTCGCCAAAACGGGGCGCGTTGGATATCTCCAAAGCAGAGGGGTTGCTCGGCTATAAACCTAAGTATCGGCTTGAAGATGGACTGAAAGAGTATGTCAAGTTTGTTCGTCAATATGGAGGGATGTAGTCTTATGGTAGCACGGGATGTCCCACTTTGTCGCCCAGATATTGGAGAAAAAGAGATTGAATCCGTGGTTGAGGTGCTTAAAAGTGGCTGGCTTGCCCATGGCGAGTACAACCACAAATTTGAAGCGGCGTTTGCCAATCTGTTAAAAGTGCCTCACGCGATTACGCTCAACTCCTGCACATCGGCACTGGAAGTCGCGTTGCAAGTTGCTGGAATCAGAGGCGAGGTTATCCTCCCCAGTTTTACATGGGTCGCCACTGCCAACGCTGTGGTCAACAGTGGCGCGACTCCCGTATTTTGTGATGTTGATGGCCCCACGCGCAACACAACCGCCGAATTGATTGCGGCGCAAATCACCCCCCGCACGGAAGCGGTAATCTGCGTTCATTACGGTGGCCAACCTTGCCAGATGGACGCGATAGTGCACCTCTGCGAACAACACAATCTGTTTCTCATCGAAGACAGTGCCCAAACGCTGGGCGCGACCTGGAAGGAGCAACGGGCCGGGTCTTTCGGAGTCGGCTGTTTCTCCTTTTTCCCCACCAAGAACATTACCACCGGTGAGGGCGGAATGTTGACCTGTAAGAGCCCCGCCTTTGCCGACAAGATCAGGGCGTTGATATCGCATGGGATACCGAGTACCACTCTGGCGAGAGCACAAATGAAGGCCCCCTGGGTGCGTGAAGCCGTCGTTGCAGGGCATAACTATCGAATGCCCAATCCGCTTGCGGCCCTTGGCTACCATCAACTGCTGAGGCTTGATGAGTTGAATCGCAAACGCATTGCCCTTGCGAGACGTTACGATATGCTGTTAGCGTCAGAATGTCCGGGGATTCGGCCCCCCGTCGTCTCAGAAGGCGCGACTCATGTTTACCAAATGTACACGATTGAAGTGGACCACGACCAAAGAGATACCATCGTCCTAGCATTGCGTGAATGGGGTGTGGGTGCGAGCGTTCACTTTGATCCGCCGGTTCATTTACACCCCTACTATCGTGAACTGGGAACCCGTCTCGGAACCCTTCCCGTAACAGAGCAGTTGGTTAAAGAAATTATTACTTTGCCGATGTATCCGTCAATGACGGAAGCAGACCAGGACTGGGTTGTTCACTGTCTGAAAACTGCGTTAAGAAAGGCAGAAGTTGAATAATGCCGATAAACGTTATCACAGAACTCGCACAGGAAACACCGAAAAAGCGTAGATTGACCCGTTGGCTATTTTTCACACTGGGAGCGGGAATTTCAGTCGGAATGGCGATCTATCTGGTTCAACGAATTGACCTGGCACATTTCACCCTTATCGCGACAGAGACCAATCTGTGGATTTTTCCGGTTATATTCGGCATTTATCTGCTCCTAAACCTCTTTCGCGCCCTCCGTTTTCGCCTCCTTTTAGCTCAGCAGCATTTGCCGATAAAGGTTCTCTTTCCGATTGCGTTGTATCACAACTTTTGGGTTCGGACGCTTCCATTCTTTGCGGGCGAGTTCTCTTACATTGCATTGCTCCGTCGATATCTGAACCAACCCATAAGTTCAGGAGTGAACAGTCTGCTGTTCTCACGGTTATTTGAACTGTTATTGGTACTCTTGGGTGGGACTATCGGTCTTTTGGTTGTCGGAACACAGTGGTCTGCGAGTCATCAAGCGTTTGCCATCCTGTTTCCAGCGTTAGCCTTGATTATAGCGGGCGGGGTCTATTTTTCAGATTTCCTTTTCAAAAGCGCAGTGCGAATCTTCTGCCATCTGGTAACGATTGGACCCTGGCGGGAGCTGACTTTCCTTCCTTGGGTTCAGCGGAAATTGATAACCATCTCCTCTCAACTTGAGCGGGAAAACGCAAAACGGCTTTTTATAAAAACGTTTGTTTTTTCATGCTGCACCTACGGTCTGAGCATTTTATTCTATCTGCTCCTTTTGGAATCTTGTGGAATCAATCTGAATCTAGGAGTCTCATTAGCGGTCATCTCAACCGTGATGATCGCGTCGTGGTTTCCGTTCACCTTGAGCGGCTTAGGAGTCATTGAGGGGAGTTGGGCGGCGGGCTTGGTCATCTTCGCGGGATTGGAACTGGGGCAAGGGGCGAGCGTTGGGCTCTTCATCCACGCTTGCCAAGTGCTAATGACCGCAAGTTCAGGGGTGTTGGGATTTGTCCTGTTGATATGCAAATCATCCCCGGCTCAAGCTCCCATACAAAGTTGAGTGATTTCAGGCTTTTGAATCCACTAGGGTCATTTAATTCTCCCGTAGGAGCACTCTCCGAATCGCGACGCTTCGCGGTAGGAGCGATCTCCGAATCGCGACTCTCCGCCGAAATGGGGTAACCAAAAACGGAAAACTCAAAAAGGAGGACTTTGACGCATGAGGCACCGTATTGTAAATCCTCTTCAGAAATGGCAGGAATACTTTTCGGTGGATTCCAACCCCTGCTTAATGGAACAATTTAAATCTATCTATGGCGACAATTCGGGGCAGACCACGCAACAACAGAAATGTTATGTTAAAATGCTAGCGCGGTTCAGAGCACTTTATGGGGGGTGCCAAGAACGCATCAAGTCATCTGGTTTCCACCCGCAAGGGTCGGTTGTTATTGCCCGTGCACCGGGTCGGGTGAATCTGGTCGGTATGCACATTGACCATCAAGGCGGGGCAGTCAACCCGATCGCGATTAAAGAGACGAGGGTCATCGCACAACCGCGGACAGATGACCAAATCTATCTCGCAAACTGTGATGGCGATTTCCAACGGCGGTCATTTCGGGTGTCGGAGATTTTACCTAAACAACCTATTGACTGGTCAAGTTGGGCGCAACAGATTACCACACAACGCCAACGGGACGGGGTTTCGGTCGATTGGGCGGATTATGTCAAAGCCGCACTCATCGTCCTTCAAGAACGTGAGCGGATGCCCGATGGCAGTTATGCCCAAAATCTGTGCGGCATGAATCTGCTTGTGGACAGCGATTTGCCCGTCGCCGCAGGCCTCTCGTCGTCATCGGCCCTTGTGGCTGCGACGGCTTATGCGGTCATCGCTTGCAACAACCTGCATTATGAACCAGTGTGGAGCAACGACAATTCCATCACTTATGAACGGTTAATCGAATTGCTCGGCGAGTCGGAACGATATGTCGGTTTACACGGCGGCATCGGTGACCACGCGGTCATCGTGCGCGCACGGTGTGGGCATCTCTCCCACATTCAACTCCTGCCCACTCATGTCGAATACGTGCCATTCCCATCCGACTATTGCATCGTTGTGTGTCATTCCGGTATTACGGCAGAAAAATCTGCTGGTGCCCAGAACACGTACAACGAGCGTGTCGCCAGCTATGCGATTGGTGGAATGTTGATCAAGAAAAAGCATTCGCAGACGGTCAGACGCGTGGAACGTTTTCGGGATTTTTATCCGGAATTTCTCGGCATCTCTACCGCTGAGTTGTATGAAATGCTCAAGACGTTGCCAATTCGTGCTACTCGCGCGGAGCTGGCGGAATGGCTGCCAGAGGAACGTCAGATACTTGACACCGTGTATCAAAGCCACCGCGAAGAATCAGGAGGATATCGACTGCGCGGGGGCTGTCTGTACGGCATGGCAGAATGTGAGCGGAGCCGAAGGGCGTTGGAATTTCTGCGTCAGGGCGATATTCAACGGTTCGGTCAACTCATCAATCTTTCGCATGAAGGTGACCGGGTGTTTATCAACGGTGATGTGCCCTTCTCACCGGATATTAGTGATGCGTACCTGGATGGGCTCATCCGTGCATCAACTGGAAACAGCTCGGGGGGTGGGAGCGGTCTGTTCCCGGAGGCGGCTGAGCTGTACCGGCAAACGGGAGGGTACGCCGCGAGTTGCAAGGAACTGGATGCGTTGGTTGATACAGCGCGGCGGGTCCACGGTGTACACGGAGCGGGCTTAATCGGCGCGGGTTTGGGTGGCTGTATCTCCATACTCGTGAATGCGGATGCCGTTGAGGAACTCACTGATACTTTGCACACCGATTACTATGCGAAGTATGAACTGCCTCCGTTCGTTGAAGTTTGTACACCCGTGGCGGGAGCATGTCTCCTTGGCTTGGAAACCAGGTAGTATCTGACAAAACAGTGCGGGGCATATACAATAAGGGAGAAACTAATCGGGCCCTATGCTACGATATCTGATTAGGCAAAAACGTCTGCAAAACCAGTAATCCCATCTTTCTTTTATTGAAGTCATCGTGGATTTAGAGCTTGGCGCGTTGGGCTCTTCATCCACGCTTGCCAAGTGCTAATGACCGCAAGCTCAGGGGTGTTGGGATAGGGGCATTTATGGTGAAATCTGAAAATATGGTGACAGCCGGTAGGCGTGGTCCACCCCGATAGGCGCGTGTTTTGCGTCAAGTTGCGTCGAGTTGCGTCAAGTCGTCTTGTGCGCTCGCTCACGCGACCATCCGTCCCCGGACCATCCGTCCTCGGACGACCATCCGTCTTCGGACCACCCGCAAGGGAGACCTCTCGCCACCCGTTAGGGAATCTTGCCACCCGTAAGGGCCAATCGCGCCGGTCATGCGAGTGTCTAAATAATTATTAACTTTACCATAAATAGCCCTTATCTTCATCAAAACCAGCTTGAAAATTTTCCTCAATAGCGTTATTATATGGAGCAGCACATCCCAACCCTGTAGCCGGGGCATCTTGCCCCGATTCCCCTGTAGCCGGGGCATCTTGCCCCGATTCCCCTGTAGCCGGGGCATCTTGCCCCGATTCCCCTGTAGCCGGGGCATCTTGCCCCGATTCCCTTGTAGCCGGGGCATCTTGCCCCAGAGGCACATTATGAACGAACAATTATCAATCCTCGTTGTTGATGATGAACAACATATCCGGCAGACCTTGCAAGCGATTCTTGAGCGTAAAAAATACAAAGTGACCGTTGCTGATGATGGTAAAGCCGCTTTAGAAATCGTGCGGCAGCAACCGATTGACCTGATTCTCACCGACCTGAAGATGCCTCGGATGGACGGTTTGCAACTGCTCAAGGCGGCAAAGAGGCTCGCACCTGAAATTGAAGTTATTTTGATTACCGCTTATGGCGAGGTGGGCACGGCTGTCGAAGCCATGAGGAATGGGGCGTTTCACTTCATCACCAAGCCCCCAAACCGTTCCCAAATTTTACTGACGGTAGCGCGTGCGCTTGAAAAGCGAGCGTTGGTGCTAGAGAATCAAGCTTACCGCGACCAATTGGCGGCAGCACATCATGGAGAGCATATCATCGGGAACAGCACCGTTATGCAGAAACTGATAGCCGAAGTCGAGAAAATCGCACCAAGTGACAGCACTGTTCTCATACTCGGTCAAACCGGAACGGGGAAAGAGGTCATTGCCGATGCCATCCACGCCGCCAGTCCGCGGTGCGATAAAGCGATGGTTAAGATCAATTGTGCCGCAATCCCCGAGAACCTGTTGGAGTCTGATCTGTTTGGACATGAAAGAGGGGCATTCACAGGCGCGAAGGAGCACAAACTCGGGCGCTTTGAATTGGCGAATGGTGGGACGCTCTTCTTGGACGAAATTGGCGATATGTCAATGGACCTACAGTCCAAGCTGCTACGCGTCATACAGCAGGGTGAGTTTGAGCGCGTCGGCAGCACTGAGACGATTCGAGTAGACGTGCGCCTGATTGCGGCGACCAACAAGGACCTGGCCGCCGCGGTTGAAGCGGGAGAATTTCGGGAAGATCTGTTTTACCGACTCAAAGTGATGACGCTCGAACTGCCACCGCTCAGAGAGCGTAGGGAGGATGTTCCGTTGCTTGCGAATCACTTCATAACCAAATATAGCGAAAAAAGCAGAAAGCCAATCCGTGGAATCGCCCGTGAGGCAGTTGATGCCCTTAAACGGTACGACTGGCCAGGAAATGTACGTGAGTTGGAAAATGTGATTGAACGCGCTGTCGTATTAACAGAGACAGGGGTTATTGAGCTTGGGAATCTTCCTGAGTCGGTCTGTCCGGGCGAAATTGCTGACGGTGATTCAATTGTTATCCCCGTCGGTACGCCTATGAACGAAATTCAGCGGATAGCGATAGAGGCAGCGCTTGAAAGGACTAACGGAGACAAAAAATTGGCAGCAAGTCTGCTTGGTATTACCGTGCAGACCATCTATCGGAAGTTGAAAACGACGAACGAAGCACCAGAGGCCCCTCCGAACTCATAACCGGTGGCGTTTGTCATTCGGCGGCGGCGAAAATTTATGAGGATTCGGCCGGTCCCCCGATAGGAAACATAAGCCGCATCGTTGTTCCCACACCCACTTCGCTATGAATCTCCATATCGCCGTTGTGTCGATGGATGATGTTGTAAACCATTGCCAACCCTAAGCCGGTACCGCGGCTCGACTTCGTTGAATAGAACGGATCCAAACATCGATGGAGCGTCTCGTCATCCATCCCCTCACCGTCATCACACACCTCAACCCAGATGTGCCTCGCATCCTGGGCCGCCCGAAACGTGATTAGGCCGCCCCCTGGCATCGCATCAATCGCATTGAAAACCAGGTTGGTCAATGCCTCGCGCAGTTCGGTTTCGAGCCCGAAAACCGGTGGCACGTCGGGTTGCAACTCGGTTGCGATATCAATGACGGCACCCCGTGATTCCAACGTGCCTTGCCAACGGGGACGGGTGAGCTCAATCACCTGTTCAATCAGATTTGTGAGGGCAATCGGAACCAGTTCATCTTCCGCACCGTGCGGGCGGTAGAGGGGACGCAATCGGTCAATGATATTAACGGTGTCATTGACCGCGGTCCGGATGGTGTTTAGGTCTCGTTTCACCGCATCGGAAAGCACCGCTTCCTCAAGCAAGTCGTCGACGAGCAAGGAGGCGGGGGAAAGGGCGTTGTTGATGTCGTGGGCAATACCGATTGCCATTTGCTCCAATACGTTAAGCCGTTGCTCCGCCTCTGCCCGTTTCTGCGCCGTGACTTCGCGTACGACACTGGAGAACAACCGCTGATAGGGTGCTTCCACTTCGTTGACAACCAGTTCCATCGGAAACGTTGTCCCGTCTTTCCGCTTTCCCACCACCTCACGCGGGGTACCGATGATTTTCTTCTCACCGGTTTGCAGATAATTTGCAATGTAGTCATCATACACATCTTGATACGGCTCCGCCATCAGCATCCGGACGTTTTGATCTATCACTTCGTCTGCTGTGTAACCGAAAATCTGCTCGGCGGCTAAATTGAAGGATTCAATGATTCCGTGTTCTGTGATGGTGATGAACCCGGCAGCGGCAGTATCCACGATGGCGCGATTTCGGATGACACTCATCACCAATTCCTCTTCCGCCTCCACCTGTTCTGTGATGTCCTGTATCAACCCCACCACATAAGAAGACTGATCGCTTAAATTAAAATGCCAGCCCGCCCTCGTGTGTCCCCAAACGATTTGACCATCCTTTCGGATATACCGTTTTCTCATCTCGATCTGTTCACCTGGTTTTCCGCTATCTCTGATCTCATGGAGGAGACGTAGGCTTTCTGCCTGGTCGTGCGGATGCGTCACATCAGCAATCGTCAATTTCAATAGCTCTTCCTCAGTGTATCCAAGAAATCGGCAAAAAGTGGGGTTGACCTGAAAGAACCGTCCCTCAGGTGTCGCAACCGCTATACCTATCGTAGCGGTTTCAAAGATGGTGTGGTATCGTTCCAAGTCAACGCGCATCTGCTCTGTGGACTTCTGTTCGGTTATCATCTGTTTTAGCCTCCTACCTTGGTGTATAAATAATACCAATTCCGATAATAAATCACTCGTTAATGGAAGTCCGATTTGCGTCAACTCATGTTGCCACTTTCAAAGAAAGTCATAAGCAAAAACGCATCAGCCCCCCGTAGCCGGGGCATCTTGCCCCATCGGATAACGATATGCGTCAACTCATGTTGCCACTTTCAAAGAAAGCGTCATCAACCGCACCCCCGTAGCCGGGATTACAGGCGTTTGATATTTCATCAAAACCGCTAACGCGATATAAATTTTCAGAAATGGTATAATTATGAGCTCCCCCATAATTATTAAGTCTTAGGATGGGTTTACCTAGCACTCCCATTTTCAGGCAACGAACAGTATATCAGAAATCCGATTAGAAATCAATGAGCTTATTTTCTCATCTAGGACCATTTGGCTTTCACTTTTTTCCCCACTTTGGGCGGCGAATTTGTGAGCGAAAATTCACACCCACGATTAGCAATTTAACAAAATGTTAAAAATCGAAGAGAAAAGCGTCCAATTAATGGCTATTTTTTCGGTTTCTGATGTACAGATTCCCAGTTTTCTATGTTCCGGTAAATTTTTTCTTAATTATCCGCAGCACCGTAAATTGGGTTGTAAAAAAACACGTTGCGGTGCTATACTATAAAAAATAAGTTGAATCAAAGATTCGACTTATGCAGGGCATTGTCTATTGTCAGAGTTGACGTAAGACCCCCGCGAGGAGGCTATCATCGTTGACAGCACAATCTCCTCCTAAAGCGTGGATTGTTGAACGTTCAACAATCTGTTTAGGGTGCGGAGTATGTCAATTTCCTGAAAAGATGTGCTATAATGTAGTAATTTCAAAATTAGAATAGGAGATGTTAAATAAATTGACAACAACTTGGGGTGCGCTCAAACGCGGTTTTTAACTTACACTTGGTATCACAAGCGCGATAGCACCGAACCAACTTTAGGGGCACTCTGGTCTGAGTGCCCTTAGTCTTTTGCGATTACGCGGAAAGGGGCAGCTAATTATGGCAACTTATCGAACTGCAATCGTTGGCGGACGCAGAGGCGTTCATCACGCTCGCGCCTATGAAGGCTTGGAAAATATGAAGGTCGTTGCAATCTGCGAGGTTGATGAGGAACGTCGAAAAGAGGCAGTCGAAGCGTTGAACGTCAATGGATATGCGAATTATGAAGAGATGCTCGAAAAGGAGAAACCGGACATCGTTCACGCCGTGACAATGCCCACGGTCCCGCGTTCAATTTGGGTCACTCCAGCGGCTGAGGCAGGGGTGCGGGCTCTCGTGATTGAAAAGCCCATCGCCTTAAGACCTCAGATGGCAGAAGACATCGCTATCGCGCAACAGAAGACGGGCTTGAAAATCATCGTCAACCATCAGCGGCGGTACATGGATTTTGCTACCAAGCTGACTGAACTTTTGCAAGATGGTTTGGGAGAAGTGCATTTTATCCGTGCAAGCACTCAAGGTGAAATCACGGATATGGATACCCATCTGATGGACATCGTGCTGTTCGTCGTTGGGGATGTGCCACCAACCGCTGTGTGGGCGACCGTCGAGGGTAGCGAAACATATAAACAGCCGTATCTCAATTGTCCAGAGAACTTGATTGCAACCTATACGTTCCCTGATGGGGTTCGCGTCTTTTTTGAATCCGCGAGAAGTGCTTTGGGCACAGTAGATTTCCCCAATTGCAATCCCCGATGCAATATTGATATTTGGGCGACGAACGGACGGTTTTGGTGGCGAGAGAATGGGACGTGGGGCTATCAGACCGACGGTATGCCAAAACCATTTGTCGCCCAAGAAAACTTTGGCGAGACCGATATGCCTGCACAACGCGCTTTTACGCAAGCCATCGCAACCTGGCTCGATAACGAAAATACACCGCATCTCTGCCGTTTTGAATTTGCCAAGCTCGGCTTTGATGCGATTATGGCCGCCTATCGTTCCGCACTTTTGGGAAGGAGAATTTCGTGTGAACACCCCCTCACGGATGCGGAGTGGGAGCAGTTGCGAGATAAGCTGATGTCGTGATAGACTGGACGAAAAATAATCAGGTATCGCTGATGATATCATAGCCGAAAGGTGAACTTTATGACGGAAGAACAGAAGTTTATATTTGACCTGAAAGGATATCTCTTAATCCCGGAAGTGCTAAAGCGGACGGAGATTGATGCGCTCAAAGAGCAGATTGAGACCATTCGCTCCAATCCAGAATCTTTGCCAACTCATGAACGCCGGTTCCCTGGCGGGACAGCTGCGATGCTCATCGACCATCCTGCGATAATGGATATTCTTAATGAGATTATCGGTGAGGTTCGCATGGAGTCGAGTTGGTTTACTTATCGCACTGTTGGAGACAAGGGGCCAACGCCCCACGGTGGTGGACGGAATGTCAACCCAAACTTCAGTTACCAATGCAATAGTGGCAAAATCTACTCTGCGCTGACTCGCGTTGTTTTTGAGTTGAACGAGGTGAAAGCGGGTGAGGGTGGCACACTGTTTATGCCGGGCAGTCACAAAGCGAACTTCCCCATGCCTGAAAATCACCGGAGTACCGACTCCTCGCTATTGGAGATGTACAGTTGTCCCCCCGGGTCGGTGATCATTTTCACGGAAAATCTGTGCCACTCGGGCGATGAGTGGAAGAATCCAGACCGACCTCGCATTGCGGTCTTTAACTGCTACAATTTTGTCGGTTGCCAATTCCACAAACCGTCCGTGCCGCAACATATCGTTGACCACCTGCCCTCGGAGAAAAAGGCTTTCTTCCGGAATGTCTGGGTTTGGAATCAAGGCGGTCCGAACAATGGACGGAATCTGAACTACGAGGATTGAAATTGAAAGGAACAGACTAACATGCCAAATACAACATCACGATTTTTAACAGCGGAAAGTGGCATTGAAGCGCTTTTCAAACAGACCCCACCGTTGCATTTCAACGGTACATCGAAAGCGGAATATCAGGAGTGGCGAAGGGAGTTCCGACGCAACTTGGTCAGAAATCTTGGACCGAAACCGGAGGCTATCTCGCTAGAGGTCGAAGTGTTGGAGCGGACAGAACTGGATGGATATACCCGCGAAAAAATCATCTTCAATCCCGACCCGTTCTCCTCAATCCCCGCCTACGTCCTAATCCCTGATGGCGCAAGCGAGGGCAATCCATGCCCCGCTGTGCTCTGCGCGCATGGACACGGTATCGGGAAAGACCCGCTCGCTGGATTGACAGAGGACTATCAGAAACAGTTCGCCGTTGAGTTGACCCGAAACGGGTTCATCACCATTTCGCCCGATTGGCGGTGTTTTGGTGAGCGTAAAGACCGGGATGAATGGGTACGGCGGCCCGGGCGTGACGGTTGCAATGTCGCCTATTTCGCTTACGGTTACTTCGGATATCAACTCCTCCAACTCGATATCTGCGATGCCCAGCGGTGCTTGGACTATCTCCAATCCCGCCCTGACGTGAATGGAAAACGCCTCGGCTGCATGGGGTGCTCATTCGGCGGGACGATGACGACCTACACCTCCGCGCTCGACCAACGGGTCAAAGCCGCAGTTATCGTTTGCTACCTGAGTACACTCACCGACGCGCTCAATGACCGGGGCCGCGGGAATACCTGTGGTTCTCAATTCATGTTCGGATTGCGGGCATCCGGTGAGATTTCGGATGTCGCCGGTTTAATCGCACCCCGAGCCTGTATGGTGCAGATCGCTTCCGATGATACCTGCTTTATTGAGGATGACGCGAAAAGCGCGTTCAACCACCTTGAGCGGATTTATGCCGCCGCTGGGCGGAGCGACAGGCTTGAGCTCGATTATTTTGAAGGTGAACATGAGGTGGATGTTGAGCCAGGGTTGGCGTTTCTCAAGAAGCATCTGATGTAACGGTTGCATAGGCCGTGGCTTGTGCTCAGATGCTGCCACAGGAAGACCGATAGCAAGTCTGTCGTCTGATCGAATATTTGTAAGCTTTGCGCTTGCTTTTTGGAAACGAGCATAGTACAATAATGTCAATCAAAAGTGGGAGTTGATCTTTTATTGCAGAATCGAGAATCTCTGAAAATTCCTATACAGAACAATGCTGAAGCGCAGGCTCTTTTTGGGAAAGAAGATGTTTTCCTAAAGATTGTCGAAGACCGCTTTAATGTCAAGGTCGTTTTAAAAAGTGATGGTTTAGAAATTATTGGTGGCAGCTTTGAGGAAGCCCATCGTGTCTCAAGGACACTGGAATCGCTTCTCAATCAGATTCGGAGCGGTCAGCAACTTAGCGTCAATGATATCAAATATGCTTCCCGCATGTCCAAGAGTAACCGATTGGATGCCTTGGAGGAACGGGGCGTTGAATCCATCCCCGTATTTTCTAAGCGAGGAACGGTTCGGCCAAAAACGCTCGGGCAGCGGGAATATGTCGAAGCAATAAAGAAGCACGATTTGGTATTCGGCATCGGTCCGGCAGGCACCGGCAAAACTTACCTCGCTATGGCAATGGCCGTTTCAGCCTTAAAAGGCGGGCAGGTCAGCCGGATTATTTTGACACGTCCTGCGGTCGAAGCGGGTGAACGGCTTGGCTTCTTGCCCGGCGATATCACTGCTAAAGTTGACCCGTACCTCCGCCCTTTATACGACGCGCTCTACGATATGATGCCTCCTGAAACACTTGACAGCTATGTTGAGCGTAACATCATCGAGGTTGCTCCGATTGCCTTTATGCGGGGACGCACACTCAACAACTCATTTGTCGTGCTTGATGAAGCGCAAAACGCCACAGTTGAGCAGATGAAGATGTTCCTCACACGACTTGGGTTTGATTCCAAAGCGGTCGTCACAGGAGATATTACCCAAACGGATTTACCGACGAATAAAGTTTCGGGACTCGCTGATACCCAATCTGTCCTCGCTGGCATCAAAGGCATTGCGTTCATCTATTTTTCAAGAGACGATGTTGTGCGCCATGAGTTAGTTCAACAGATTGTCGAGGCTTACGAGGAGCGAGATGTTGTGTTCAATAATAAAGAGACCCAGGACGTTCCCGAGGAAGGTTGAGTCGTTGATATTCGTAAGCAATAACTGCTCAGGCATTGATTTCGATGAAACAATTATTCATCAGGCAGCGTTGGCAACGTTAAAAACCGATAATGCGGAGAGCTGCGAAACCAGTATTCTGCTGACAGATGATGCTGAAATTCAAGCCTTGAACAACCAATATCGAAATGTTGATGCTCCAACGGATGTACTCGCCTTCGCAATGCGTGATGGGGTTGATGGGGATTTGAATCCAAACTTACTCGGTGACCTTGTGATATCCATCCAAACCGCACAGCGTCAGGCTTATATTAACAATCATTTACTTGAAATTGAACTCGCCTTGTTGACAGTACACGGTATGCTTCATCTGCTTGGCTATGACCATCGCAACGCAGAAGAAACCGCCATTATGTTTGAAAAGCAGGAATCAATTCTCCGGTTGATTTAGTACGACAATACTGTTATCAACCCTGTTAGCAACCCGAGCCTCGTATACATTGGGGGTGTGAATTCACGCTTGGACGACGAAACGATTAAACTAATTAGCTTAGTTGGTTTGTCGATTCTTACCGCGCTCTTTTCTGTTGCGGAGATGTTGCTTTCCCGCCTGGACCGGGACAATATCTTAAATATAACAGAAGCGGGAGGCAAGCGGTATGAACTTCTGACTTCTCTGCTTCACCATACACAGCGATATTCGGTGACGATTATTACTGCCAAGAGTGCGCTGATTGTCACTATCGTTGTGCTTTTGACCTCCTTAGACTATTTTGACTCACCGAGAAGTCAAATTATCGGCGGATTGCTCGCCGCTGTTCTGATCGTTGTTGTTACCGAACTGATTCCGAAAAACTATGTTCGGGGCAGTTCCGAAAACTCAACGATTCACGCCTTGCGTATCCTACGGGTCGTTTATTGGATACTATACCCTGTTACCAAGCCGTTGAGCTTGTTGACCTCTCTCGGTGTGCGTATCTTGGGCGGAACAGTGCAACCAGAACAGGATACCCTTGTTTCGCCTGAAGTGTTGGATGCCTTGGACAAGGTGGGGGATAGTCAGGAGATTTTGAAAGCCGATGAACGCGAGATGATCTCGCGCATCTTCGATCTTCCCGACAAGATTGCCCGCGAGATTATGATTCCGCGTACTGACGATATGGTGTGTCTTGAGGTTTCGACGCCAAGGGATGAGGTGCTCAAAACCGCCATCGAATCCCGCCATTCACGTATTCCTGTTTATCAGGAGACCGTAGATCGAATTATTGGTATCCTTTATGTCAAAGAGCTGCTCGACTATTGGGCAGAAGGCAAGCCGATAGACCTCCAAGCTCTCATCGCCGACCGAACGCCATTTTTTACGCCTGAAAGCAAGAAGATTTGGGAGCTGTTCCAAGACCTACGTGCCAATAAGCAACACATGGCGATTGTGGTTGATGAGTATGGCGGTACGGCAGGGCTTGTGACGCTCGAAGATATTATTGAAGAGGTCGTCGGCGAAATTCAAGATGAGTACGATTTCGACGAGCAGGAAGAATGTGTCCAACTCAGCGAAAACCTCTATTCCATTGACGCACGTATGAATCTCGATGAACTCAATGAGCGGCTCGGCACACAGATTGAATCGGAGAGTGTTGATACCATCGGCGGTTTTGTGGTCAACCACCTTGGCAAAGTCCCGGAACAGGAGAGCCAATTCTCTTACCAAGGCATCGAATTTACGATATTGGAAGCAGATGAACGCCGAATTCATCGGATTCAGATTCAAATTTCGGCGGTGACAGATAAAGCTAGTGGGTCTCTTGAATCCTGAATCTTGAATCCGATGCCGGAAACCAGAGAAAGATTTGACATACTCCCCACCCTAAAGGGATGGGGATTCTGCTATCACAGAGGGATGCCCGCTGTCGCGCGTCTGATTCAGACGTGCGACAGCGAGTCTAACACCCTCTCCTGTGCGCTCGCTCACGCGACCATCCGTCTTCGGACAAAGGTTGATGTCCCAACCTTTTTGATGTTGATTGCGGCGTTAATATCGCGGTCATGGTTGATGCCACAGGAACAACCCCATTCACGGACTTTGAGGTCAATGAAGGCGTGTTTTTGACTGCAACTATGGCAAACCGTTGTTGTGGCAGTCCACCGGTCAATTGTCTCAACATCCTTGCACCGCTTATGCGCTTGCCATCGCATCTTTAGCATGAAGTCACCGAAGGCGAGGTCGGAGACTTTACGTCCCCACAGGCGCACCATGCCTTTGAGGTTGAGATCCTCGAAAAAGCAGACATCAAACTTGCGGACGAGGTCAAGGGCGAGTTTCCAGTGATGATCTTCACGCTGGCGTTGAATCTTGCGGTGGGCACGGGCAAGGGTCATTCGTGCTTTTTCGCGGTTGTTACTGCCCCGTTTCTTTTTAGACAGTGCCCGTGAGGCTTTAACAACATCAGTAGCCGAGCGTTTGTAGAATAGTGGCGATTCGTATTTCGTACCATCAGAACAAGTGAGAAAGGTTTTCAACCCAAAGTCATAACTATCAACTCTACTGTTGTGTACCTCATCGTGTACTACGACAGAGTTGATAGTTATCCCTGCCGTTTCACCAGTCCGGGGTTCCGGGATTAAGCCTTCGTTATCAGTTGTGATGGTAATGTAGAAATCGCCAAGTGTGTCACGCTTGACTGTGACTTGCTTGATGTTGCCTTCAATCGGTCGTGAATACCAGAACCGATACCAACGAGTGTTAATACGGATTTTCGCAACGGGCGACCGGCGGATGCCGTATTCGGCATCGGCGACTTGTTCAATTTTGATTTGTGAGCCGTCGAAAGTCATAGACCGATATTTGTGACGGCTTCTGAATTTGGGCGCTACTTTGGCACGTCCCTCAAAGAAGTTGATGTATCCCCGATCGATGCGTTTCAGAGCGTTTTGGACTGCCCATGAAAACGGGATGCGCCAGTGGGTATAACTATTAACTCTCCTGTTGAGTAGTATCAACTCTCCTATTGTAAGCCCTAGCGTGTACTGCGACAGAGTTGATACTACTGCCCTTTCGTGTACTGCGACAGAGTTAATAGTTATTTGGTCGAGGCGTTTGAGTTTCGTGAGGTGCTTAGACATCCGATTGAATGTCAAACGCTTGTAACCCTCGCACTGTCCATAGATGCGATAGTGACGGCGGCACAATGCTACGAAGTGGTTGTAGACGTGTGCAATGATTTCCAAGTCGCTATGCAAGTGTTTGTTGCGCTGATGGTCTTGCAACTTGTATTTGAATGTGCGCATTGCCTTAAACACCTTTCTGGTTCTCAATATACTGTATTAAGACCTCAAGGGTTACACCACCTGTTGAAGAGATGAATTTAGAACGAGTCCAAAGATTAGGGAGACGTGTTTTTAATTCGTTAAATTCCGAGCGAAGCACTTTTGAGGTAAATCCCTTAATGCGAGATGCAACTAGCCCAACAGGTTCCTTAGGGTCTACCGCGGCTAACAGGTGAACATGATCCGGCATGATTTGGACTTCAATTACTGAATATTGATATTCATCTTGTTGTTGGTATATTAGAGACTTTAGTCGTGTTCTAATGTCCTCTGAAAGCACTTGGCGACGGTATTTCGTACACCAAACAATATGATACTCACAACTATAGACAATATGCCCTGATGTCCTATATTTTTTTTCAGGTTGTTCAATTCGCATTGTATACACCTTTTTGTTAGTTTCAAAAGGAAGTATAGCATATTTATATTAGAATTGCAAGTTTTTTACAATTAACGCGTTGTGACGTGTTACATCCCCACCCTAAAGGGATGGGGTCTTACACGCAAGATTGATAATGTCACGAATGCCTCCAAAAGGACCCTTGACATCATATAGCTGCGTATGATATAATCAATTCTACAGTCAAACAAACGGGGCGTAGCGCAGCCCGGCTAGCGCGCGTGCTTCGGGAGCACGAGGTCGGAGGTTCAAATCCTCTCGCCCCGATCTATTTAATATGGGACAATGAATCGGTGAAATGATTATCAAATCAAGGCATCGTCTCATTGTCCCATTTTTATATTAGGTTGAAAGTCCCATTTTATTATTAGGTTGAAAAAATGCCTGTCCAAAAAACCCACGCAATTGTCATTCGATCATTTGCCCTCGGCGAGTTTGACAAAATCATCACGCTCTATACTTCAAACTTTGGCAAGGTCAGAGCTGTGGCGAGAGGTGTTCGTCGTCCCAAAAGTCGTTTCGGGGGTAGCCTTGAACTGTTTAATTGTGGTATGCTTGTATTCTTTGAACGTTCCAACAAAGACCTGCAAATCATCAATAACTTTGATTTGATTGACGCTTTCGACCACCTCAAGGCAGATTTCGACCAGATGACTTACGCATGTTATTTTGCCGAGCTCGTTGATGCCATCGAATCTGAGCATTCTGCCGACCAAAATGTCTTCAACTTGCTCCACCTTGCGTTTAACACATTGGGAGATGTGCATGACCTCCGCTTACTTGCTCGAGCTTTTGAGTTGAAGTTTCTCGATTTAGCGGGTTATGCCCCTCAACTCTCTCACTGTGTGGCTTGCGATTTGCCAGCCCTGGGTCAGACCTTGCAGTTTAGCTCCCGTCTCGGCGGTTTACTCTGTTCAGACTGCCTAGGTATGGATACGGAGTCGAGCTCAATCGTTGCGGGGAGTTGTGAGTTAATGAAGCATCTCCGAAAATCTGACCTGACGCAACTCACCCGTCTTCGTGCATCAAAACGCAACCATCAAGAGATTAAACTTGTGCTGTCCCGTTTTATCTCCTATCATACTGAACGGACTTTGAAGAGTCTTGCATTTATTGAAAACATCGAACAATCGGAGTCGTTGGGTTCCGACCCATCACCGTTCAATCTCGACATCTAACCAACCAAAGGAGTTGACCGAATGAAACACAGAATTTTCTTATGTTTCAGCGTTGTGTTATCAATAGTTCTTCTCATCGGCTGCGGTGAGAAAGAGGATAAGGATATTCTTGAAGCGAGATTAAAAATTGCCACTGGCGATTACACTGCTGCGGAGGCCGCTGTCCAAAAGGCACTTTCAAGTGAATCCGGTAAAGCCGAGGCAGAATCTTTGCAAGCCTTGCTCCAGTTGCGTTCTGGGACTGGGTGGAAAACTGATGCCGCTGTATGGCAAGCGGCGATGCAGAAGGTTCTTAGTCACTTATTGGACGAATCTGAAAACGCGCTGAATGCCCAGATTCAGTACATCGAAACCCTTGAAGATCCGGATTCTGATGAACTTGACCGACTGGAACGGTTGGTCAGGTCGAGAAATTCGATTAGCGGATTGCTTGCCACTGCCCTTGCCGAAGCGGTTAAACAGGATGCAGGTCTGCTGTCCGGGTTGGTTGCCCAACCTGACGCGGTCGTTATCACCGCACTCTTGGAGGCGGAAAAGTGCTTCCAGCCGGCACCACGCCAAGCCGCGATGGGGCTCATTCAACAGCTTGGCACGGATACATCTGCTTATGACCTGCTAGTAGAGGTAACTAGGCATTCGGATGCCAAAATCAGAAAGCAGGCGGTTAGACATCTAGGCAGTCTCAAAATGGCGGAATTCATCCCGGTGTTCGAGTCAATCCTTCACCAGAAAGACCAATCTCCAGATGTGCTCTACAACACAATCGTCGCACTTGAACAGCAGAAAGGGCAATCCATTGTTGGCGCGCTTCAACTTGCGACGCAGACGAACAGCGCACAGATACGTCTACACGCCGCCAAATTACTCGGTCAACTGAAAGCGGAACAGAGCATTGACGCTCTTATCCGTTTGCTGGCAGATTCAAATAGTTACGTGAAAAACGCTGCGATTCAAGCACTTACCGGAATTGGAGAACCGGCGATTCAGCCACTGATTGCTGTTCTCGATTCGCGCGCTCGGGATGTCATTCCTGATAAGGATAAGAATTTGGAATTCATCGTTGATTACGAATACATCGCCAACGCTTATATTGATGACGCTCGGCTTGAGAACCGTCGGGTTAGTACGCAAGTGGCGGTGAATGAAGTTCTCGGGGCATTAAAGGCAGAATCCGCAATCAGTCGATTGATTGGACTTTTAGAAGATGATGACCTGCACGGCAGCGCGTCCGCCGCACTGGTTACAATGGCGGGTGCCGCGGTGCCCACGCTCATCACAGCACTACAGAATGAGACAGATGATATCCGAATCAAAGTTGCTGAAGCACTTGGTACCATCGGAGACCGACGGGCGATAAATCCTTTTATTGAAGCACTTAAAAACGATTCGAGAAAAGAAATACAGGCAATCGCTGCCAAAGCACTCGGTGACATGAGAGCACGCGGGCCGGATAATAGTGCGATTGACCCGCTCATCCAAGCCCTCGACCTAGATGATACCACCGCAACGAATGCCGCAACGGCACTTGGACAGATTGAGGTGAGCAAGGATGATGGCGTTAAAAAACTGATCGCGATAGCAATGGATAAAAGGGAACGCGAAACCAAACGGATCGCCGCGCTCATTGCACTGGGTCAACTCAAATCGACTGAGGCAGTACAACCGATAATGTTACTGGTATTGAGCGACGAAACCAGCCCGATCATTCGCAAAGAGTCCGTGACGGCTCTGGGCGGGATTAAGGCAGAGAATACAGTGCCGATGCTTTTATGGGTCTTGTCCACGCAGTATGATGACATCAAGGATTTCCAACGCCACATGAAAAGGGAATACAAAACCCTTAACGCATTGGAGAAGACAATTGATTCCCTGTCAATTGAATGGCTATCCGAATATCCGCAACCCGATTATCAGACGTGGGGCGAATTGAAGTCCATTCCGAGTCTTGTTCGTAGCGAGGTGGCCATCACGCTCGGAAAAATTAAGGGTGATGCGGTCATTCAACCGTTGATTAAGGCACTTAAAGATGATGGTCGTGCGGCCGTGCGTAAAGGTGCGGCGTGGGCCTTGGGAGAAATCAAGGGCGATGCGGTGGTTGACCCCTTAATCCGCTCGCTCAAAAAAGATAAGCAGGGAATTGTTCGTCAGGAAGCGGCGGTTGCTTTGGGCAAAATCAAAGGGGATAAAGTGGTTGCGCCTCTGCTTACTGCGCTTAAAAAGGATAAATTTGAGACAACGCGCAAACAAGCGGCAATCGCCTTGCGCGAATTGCCTCCGAAACTTGCAGACGATGGATTGCTCGATGTGTTGCGGAAGGGTGTCGGCTCATTTGAAGAAGGGCACGAGGTCGAGTCTATACAGACCGAGGTGATAGCGTCTCTGATTAAAGATGGCGGGCAACTCACAGCGAAATTGCTACTCAATGCGCTGAAATCCGAGGACGATAAGTGGATTCGTTGGAAGATTGTGCATGTCCTTGGCGCAATTAAACACAAGTCATCCATTGATGCCATTGTTCAGGAACTCAAACATCCAAACGAAGTTGTTCGCAGAACCGCAACCGCCAGCCTTGGAGGATATAAAGATCGGAAGACTGTTGACATCTTGGTTCAGGTCCTCGAAAACAGAAACGAGTACAAGTCGATTCGCGCAAGTGCCGCCGCATCGTTAGGAGCCCTGCTTGACGAACGCGCCGCTGAACCGTTGCTTGCCGCCCTCGACGATCAGAGCGCAGAGGTGCGCGCAAAAGCCGCTACTGCGCTCGGTGCGCTCAAAGATGCCAACGCTGTGGATAAGCTCATTGAACTTGCCCTGAATCCTTTGGAAGATGCAACGGTTCGGGCGAACTGTGTGACTGCACTTGGAACAATCGGGCATCAGAACGCAGAGCCTGTTCTCCTTAACATTTTAAAAACGGAAACCGGAATTATCTACATGAACGCAATCGTCGCGTTGGGTAAGATGAAGAGTACCAAAGCGGTCCCAGAGCTCATCGCGATTCTCGAAGATAAGCGCATAGACATGGATGCCAGCACCGACGCGCTCGCAAAAGCATCTGCCCGTACAAAAGCGGCCACGGCACTTGCCAACATCGGGGATGCGCGAGGCGGAAACGCAATTGCCGCCCGTCTTGTTGATGACACGGAATATATCGTCGCGATTCATGATAAATTGAAACGCAACTGGAGTTGGGAAGTGTTCGCTAACGCCGCTAAATCATTTCGACTTCCCGCCGATGTTGCCCCAAAGATACGCGAGCGGGTCGAGAGTACGTGGGAACACCAGCCCATTAAGTCCGCTGCTGGAGTCGTCCTTGAGAAATGCGATGTCCCGGGCGGTAGCTCGAATGCCGCTCAAAATTTTAGGGAATTGCTCACCGATGAGAAAAAAGAGGTGCGTCAAGCGGCAGCGAAGAATGTCGGTGAAGCGAAGGTGATTCAACTCAAGGATGACCTTGTAAAAATGATGAAGGGCGAGACTGAGATTGACAAAGATGTGCGTCGTGGGGCAACGCAAGGACTTGGCGAGTTAGGGGATGCCTCTACCGTGCCAGCTCTCATCGAGACGTTCAATAATGAAGCCAATCATATGGAAATCCGTAGGGACGCGGCTGTCGCCCTCGGAAAAATCGGTACTGATGCGGCGGTATCTACCTTAATCGAGAGGTTGCAAACCCTTCAAGAAGGCAAGACGAATAAAAATCTGAGACTCGACATCGTCAAAGCCCTCGGCGAAGCCAAGAATCGGAAGGCGGTACCCCTCCTCAAAATCGTCCTTGACGACACAGATGCGAATATCCACTTCCATGCCGCAGATGTCCTGTTCCAGATTACGGGCGATGGGCACGGATATAATCGTGTGAGTTTGCCCAATTAACGGCACATCATAACCAACGCCACATCAAAGGGCCCCAAAAACTGGATGACCCTGCTGTTTGTCATTGACATTGATGGATGAATGCGTAATAATATCGGCAAATTTGCAAATTGTGCAAACACTTTGAACATAGAAGGCAACATAGGAGGTAACTATGGCTTTTTTTGAACTTCGTCAGTATCGCACCCAACCCGGCCAGCGTGACAACTGGGTTAAGTATATGGAGCAGACAGTCCTTCCCTTCCAGATTTCCAAAGGGATGGTGGTCATCGGGAGTTTCGTCGGCGAAGAGGAGGACGACCTTTACGTCTGGATTCGCCGTTTCGAGAGCGAGGAACACCGCCAGCAACTCTATGAGGCGGTCTATGAGAGCGACCGGTGGAAAAACGAGATTTCTCCCCGCGTCGGTGAATTGCTCGACCGGAGTAAAATCGTGGTAACGCGCCTCGAAGCAACTCCCGTATCCGCCACCCAGTAGGGGTTGGGTCATGAAGTTTAAGAATTTAAACGGGTAATCTTGGTTTTCCCAACCCCGGTAGGTGCGGTTTGCAACCGCACCGGGCATCTGTATGGAATTACCCAACTTATTTTTTAATCTTCATCCTCCAACCCGCAGACCCGAATCATAGGGGTTGGGTCCCCCAACCCATCGACCTCAAATTTGGAGAATAGAAAATGAACGAAGAAGAACGCTATCTGTTCGATCTGTGGGGGTATGTAAACATTGAAAACGTCTTGGGCGAAGAAGAACTCGCCGAATTGAACGCCCTCATCAACCAGCAGAGTTATCCCCAACCCAAAGATGATGAAATCTATTCACAACGCTTCGGTGGTTTTCTGGAATGGGAGAACGATGCCTTTCGGAAGTTGCTCAAGCATCCGAGAATCATGCCGTCTCTCAAAGAACTGATCGGAGATAAATTCCGTCTCGACCACGCTTACGGTATCTTGATGCGACAGGGGAATCCGGCAGGGACGCTACACGGTGGCGGCACCCCGTATGACCCCGCCCAATATTACGTCTTCCGTAACGGACAGATGTATAACGGGCTCACCGTCGTCTCGTGGGCATTGACGGATATGCTTCCCGGTCAGGGTGGGTTCTGCTGTATTCCCGGCAGTCATAAAAGCAATTTCCGATGTCCATCGCACCTCAGACCGGTCGCCAACAATCCGAAATGTATGGTCAGCGTCCATCAAAAAGCGGGCGATGCGGTGATTTTTACCGAAGCCCTGACACACGGAACACTACCGTGGGACACAGACCATTACCGGCGGTCAATTCTATTCAAATACAGCCCTGGACACTCCTCATGGGGGCAAGGCAGATATGACGATTCGCTTAGGGAAAAGATGGATTCAGAGGATGGAAAACTCCTGCTCGAACCGCCTTACGTCTCGAACCGGAAGCCGGTTATCGAATAGGGCGTGGGAGGCCGAACTCAACTTCAGCAATTGATAATGAGGTGTGAACATGGTCGGATTAGTGTTCGGGTTTGTCGTGGTGATGATGATAGCGGCGGGAATGTTTATCCTGAAATTGGCGGAGATTTCTAAAAGTGACCGTGGTAACAAATCGTGGATATGGGGCATCGTTATCCTGATTGCCCTAATCGTTATCCCCATCCTCGTACTGGGAATCGTTATTAGGGTGGTTCAGTACGGCGAGATCGGTGCGGCTTTTAAGTCTTTTGGGAACTGATCAGTACGCCAACTCTAAATTTGCTTTCTGTCACCCCCAGCCGTTTTTTCGTTTCCAGCAAGATATAGAAAAAACAGCGTCCCCACGATTGCAATGAGAATCCAGAGGACTCCCCAAGTCAGGGTTGAAATCGGTGTCAATTCGGAAAGCATACGGGCATCGGAACGCAGGTGAGCTCGGTCTAGCACGTCACTTTTAATGTCGAGGATGGCATAGAGACAGCTGGTTAGACCGATAATCCTAAGAATTAAGTCATTGACCGATTCGGAGAGCGTCAAACCGATGATGCCAAGCACTCCACCGAATGCAATTCCGAACCCCAGTCCAAAGTGATTTCGCACATAGCGGATGGAAACAAGTATCAGACCGACCCCAATCAGTATGCTGAGTAGCTTATCCAGGTGTGTTCGGGCCGCTAATACCAGAATCAATCCGCCCCACGCCAGACTTCCCAGATAACCCGCCATCAGTATCCAAAACTGTGAACCACCAATCGTGATTGCGTGTCCACCTTGCTGGGACACGACAACGATCTCTTTGATTTGGCCCCCCGTTGCTATTGCCATCAACCCATGACTCAGTTCGTGCATGAAAACGACAAAGATTTTGAGCGGATAAATAGCGTATGAAACGATGGGGACGTTCCACAATGCTCCGATAATAACGAAAATTACAATTGAGCGAATGTCCAACCGACTGAAAAATTTTTTAATCAAGCGTTTCTCCTCGAACTGATTTGATGATTGGCATCGGTTCTACGCCGACGCGCCTATCCCAATTATTTAACAAAGTGTGTGCTGTGTCAAGGAAATTTTCAATCACAGCATACTGATAGCGGACAAGCCCATTAATCATAACAGATATGAGACAAGACTGGCAGGGAATCATCTCACGCTTAGAGCAACTTCTGGATAAAGCAGATGCTTTGTTCACCCGTGCAACTTTGGAATCGCAATCTACCGCAAACGACACGGCTTTACTCGACGAATACTGTGCCTTTCGGTGGAGAAGCGAGAACGGCACAGGACGCTTAATCCCCGTACCACACCCGGATTTGGTGGACATCGCGGATCTAATCGGCATCAATCGGCAAATTGACGAACTTGACCGAAACACGCGACAGTTTTTGCGGCACTTGCCCGCCAACCATGTTCTGCTCTGGGGCGACCGCGGCACAGGCAAATCTTCGCTCGTCAAGGGGATGCTACATCGCTATGCGGCGGATGGGTTACGGCTGATTGGCGTAAACAAAGAGGGGTTGCTCCATCTCCAAGAGATTGCCGAGCTGTTGTGGGGGCGGACTGAACGATACATCCTGTTCTGCGACGATCTATCTTTCAGCGAAGCAGAGCCCGAATATCGGGAGTTGAAAGCGATGTTGGAAGGAGGCATCGCGGCACGACCAGAGAATGTGCTAATCTACGCGACATCGAACAGACGCCACCTCATGCCGCGTCAGGTGCAGGAGAACCAGTTCCCCCGCAACGCTGAGGATGAATTGTATCCGCGTGAAACGACGGAAGAGAAGGTATCATTAAGTGACCGATTCGGGCTCAGACTCGCCTTTAACCGAATTTCTCAAAATACCTATCTACAAATTGTCGCGCACTACGCCCAACAACACAAGCTGTCAATTTCGACAGAGGAGCTTCATCGCATCGCGCTAGAGTGGGAAGCCTCGTCAAGTGGACGGTCAGGCCGTGCCGCACGTCAGTTCATTGATGATCTTGTGGGAAAGTTACGCCTCGAAGATGAAGGCATTGGATTAGGCAAATAAGCGACCAACCATCTGGCATGAAGGGCGGAATTAGGCAATGTTTTAGAACGCGATATGCTCCAATTCCCGCACTCCACCGGTTTTTCCCAACCAGCGGGGATAGGGGTGCGGTGCGTTTTTAATCGGGAGAGGGTTCGTTGAAGGGTTCACGAGCGGCTTCAGCGGCTTCTTTGCGTTCGAGCCACTCTCGCCACGCTTGCTGTGCGAGGGCTTTGCCCTCGACGATTCCTTCTGATTTGCCTTCGGCGCGGCCTCTGTCTTCAGCCCTTTGGATGCGCCTGTTCTGCCGCGCTTCAATCTGTTCTTTGACGATGTTGTATAGAATCATCAGAATTTCAACCTCCGCAAATATGAGTATCGGGATGAACGCCGCGGCGGCGATGCTCCGTGCAATGTCCGCTACGATCGCCTTTATGGTCTTAAAACCCTGCCAACCGCTGGCGACATGGTCGTGTATCATAAAGATGCTATAGATAAAGACGAACTGCACAAAGATGTGGAGAGCGAAAGCACCTCATTTTCGCCGGATCCCTAAAAATGGGATGAGATCTTGATTATCGTTTTTTCCGCGTTGGCTTGCCATTATATATAGTATAATATAAATGGTGTATGGATGTCAATTGTTCAGCAGCATCCCAACTTATTTTTTTAATCTTCATGCGGAGTAAGCAACTTTCGATAATAAACTTTACATTTTGACAAAGACCCGACCTCCCCCGGTCCCCGGCCGCTCCCGCTGGATTGACAAATTGCGTTGACTCATGTCGCCATCCGCAAGGATCGCCACCCGTTAGGGCCAGCGGATCGAATCCGCTTTGGGTCTTTGAGTTTGAATTTTCAGTCCATGTAAAACGTGAAATTTAATATTTCAACCGGCTTACAATATTTGTATTTTTTCACCTTGCTATGAACAACACAGAAATCCAAAAGAAAAAAGAGATTGAATCCGCTTTGGCGAAAATACCCGACAGCGACTTTTTGCAAACCGCAAAGAACCTGCTCGCAGTTTTGGGCTACCGCAGCCAACGCACTGGAAAATTTTGGGAAACGGTCGATGAATTTATTGAGACATTACCCGCCCGAAACAGAAACACAAACACAGAACGGGAATTCCGCGAGGACGTAGAATCGGTAGAACTGGTGTTTCAAGTGACAGACGACGAAGTCAACACCAGCGATCAGGGAACGCTGTTTGAGTCCCCTGCATTCGATGAGGGGAATGCAAAGAGCTTCATGTTCTTTACCGTCGAATTGAAAGCCAAAGACTACCCACGAAGCAAATACGCCCAATTCACACGCGAGATCAACAAGCGAATAATAATGCCGGTTGTGGTGCTCTTTTGCGTCAAGTCATCTTGCCACCCTTTAGGGTGCGTTGAGAACCGTTTGACCTTATGCTTTGTGGGTCGCCGCCCTCACAAGGGTGACCCAGACCGGGACGTGCTAGAGCAGGTCACCCTAATCAAGGACATTCGTCTCGATAACCCACACCGGGCGCATCTGGAGGTGCTGTTTGAACTATCGCTGGCGGAGTGTGCGAAGTGGATGGACGACCACAACCAACCGGAAACCTTCGATGGCTTGCTGGCAGCGTGGCTTGCGCGATTGGATACCGAAGAGCTCAACAAGCAATTCTACCAGAAGTTGTTCAACTGGTTTGAGTGGGCAGTTGCGGAGGCAAAGTTCCCAACAAACGAAACGCGCGTCCTGAAACCGGAGGAGCACGTCATTCGCCTAATCACGCGCCTGCTGTTCGTCTGGTTTATCAAGGAGAAGGGGTTGGTTGCCGAAGAGCTGTTCAACGAGACGCAGGTTGCCCCTTTGCTGGATGCCTACGACCGCGACAGTGGTGATTCCTACTATCGCGCCGTACTCCAAAACCTGTTTTTCGCCACACTGAACACTGAGATAAAAAAGCGTCAGTTTAGCCCACGGACAAATGTTAAACATCGCAATTTCTCTGTATATCGGTACAAGACGCAAATCAGCAACCCCGACAAACTGCTGGGGCTGTTCGCCCAAACACCCTTTATTAACGGGGGCTTGTTCGATTGCCTTGACAGCGAGGAGGCGACACGGGATGGTGGCTATCGAATTGACTGCTTTTCCGATGAGCATTACGACAGATTGAGTATTCCCAACCGTCTCTTCTTTGACGACGAGCACGGGCTAATTCCCCTGCTGAACCACTACAAGTTCACCGTCCAAGAGAACACCCCGATAGAGCAGGAGGTGGCGTTAGACCCCGAACTGCTCGGTAAGGTGTTTGAAAACCTACTCGCTGCCTACAACCCGGAAACCGGCGCAACCGCCCGAAAACAGACCGGCTCCTACTACACCCCACGCGCCATTGTTGACTATATGGTCGAAGAGGCACTAACCGCAACGCTGGCGGGGCAAGTATCACCAACCGATGGGGATGCGAAGGCTTGGGCAGAACGCCTACGCGCCCTGTTCGATTATACAAAGGCATTCGACAATACCGTAGGGGTTGGGTCCCCCAACCCGTCCCCCAACCCGCACTTCGATGCCCGTAAATCAGGCGCGGTTGTACGGGCAATTTCAGAACTCAAGATACTCGATCCAGCCGTCGGTTCCGGTGCCTTTCCCATGGGGGTATTGCACAAACTGACGCTCGCACTGCGTCGGCTTGACCCAGATAATAATCGATGGGAAGCGTTACAGAAAGAACGGGCCAGACAGCGAGCGGCTGCCGCTTTCGATACGCAAAACCAACGGGAACGGGATGCCGAACTGACCGAAATCAGTGATATTTTCGAGCGATACCGCGATTCGGACTTTGGGCGAAAGCTATACCTCATCCAGAACAGCATCTTCGGCTTGGACATCCAATCCATCGCCTGCCAAATCGCCAAGCTCCGCTTCTTCATCTCCCTTGCCATTGAGCAAGAGCCCGATCAAAACGCAGACAACTTTGGCGTTAAGCCGTTGCCGAATCTGGAGACCCGCTTTATTACGTCGAATACGCTCATCGGTCTTGAAAGCGAGCGAACCTTGACAAGTCCAAAGGCGAAGGCTTTGGAGCGGAAACTGGGCGAAAACCGCGAGCGACATTTCCACGCAACCACCCGCTCCCAGAAACGGGCATGTAAAAGAACCGACAGGACGGTGCGGCGGGAGTTGGCAAAGGAATTAAAGACCGTCGGTATGCCCACCGATGATGCCGAAAAAATCGCTGATTGGGACCCTTACGACCAGAACATCAGTGCCAATTGGTTTGACCCCGAATGGATGTTCGGCGTTGCAGACGGCTTTGATGTCGTCATTGGGAATCCACCTTATGTCCGCCAAGAAAAAATTAAAGCACTCAAGCCAACCCTGAAAGACCAATACGACTGCTACACCGGCACGGCAGACCTCTACGTCTATTTCTACGAGCGCGGTTTTCAGTTGCTGAGAGCGGATGGCACCCTGACCTACATCTCTTCAAACAAGTATTTCCGTGCCGCCTACGGCAAGAAACTTCGCGATTTGCTCACCCGTCAGTCCACCGTCTCCCAACTCATTGATTTTGGCGACGCACCCGTGTTTACGTCAATTGCGTATCCGAGCATTATCACAGCACACAAAACCCTCGCTGAAGGGAACCACCTTCGGGCCATGAATTGGGAGCCGGGCCCCTCCATTAACGAACTCGGACCCATTTTCCGGACGCACGGCTTCACCATGCCACAAGCTGCCCTGACCGCCGACGGTTGGCGGCTTACCGCGCCCGCTATGTTGAATCTGCTGGAGAAACTCCGCAACGCAGGCAAACCGTTGGGCGAATATGTTAAGAGGCGATTTTATCGGGGTATCCTAACAGGTTTGAACGAAGCCTTTGTTGTGGACAGAGAGACACGGGATGAACTGATTGCAGAACACCCATCCTCCGCTGAAATCTTAAAGCCGTTTTTGCGCGGGCGTGATGTAAAACGGTGGCAGGTGAATTTCGCCGAGCAGTACCTCATCACAATTGAATCGTCGGAAAACCGGGCGCATCCGTGGTCAGGACAATCTGCGGAAGAAGCGGAGCAGATTTTTGCCAAGACCTATCCTGCAATCTACGCGCACCTTCAAGCCTTTCGGGAACAACTCATTAAGCGATACGACCAAGGGAAATACTTTTGGGAGTTTCGGGCGTGTGCATATTGGGCAGAGTTTGAGCGACCTAAAATTGTTTATCCCGATATAGCACAAGGCACAGAGTTTTCCTTTGATGATGAGCGTTATTTTTTGGGAAATACTTTATATCTTTTACCAACCAAGGAAATGTGGTTGCTCGGTCTGCTCAATAGCAGAGCCGTGTTCTGGTTTTACACCAAGACCAGCACACAGATTCGCGGTGGGTTTGTCAGATTTATTGCCCAGTACGTCTCCCAAATCCCGATTCCCGATATGGTGCCGACCCAGAAGGCACGGATCAGCAAACTCGTCAATCAAATCCTCGCTGCCAAACAGGCCAACCCAAACGCGGATGTATCTGACCTTGAAAATGAGATTGATCAGATAGTATACTCATTATACTGTCTCACCGCCGATGAAATTGCGATTGTGGTGGAGGGGACGCAATAAATGATTTGATAAGGAGATTTGAAGATGTTTCATCTGAAAAAGACCTGGAGTTACCTGTTTGGTTTTGCATTCCTCACCTTAGCTATTATTCCCGGTTTTGCACAAGTTGATGCCCCGGCACCTGCTACCGCTATCTGCTTAATCGGCGACCATCCGGGCATCCCCGAATCCGACGCACAGACCGCGGCCATGTTGGTGGGTGATGAACTCCGCAAGCAGGGCATATCAGTCAGCGACCCCGTTTACGAAGCACCGGACTCGGCGAATGTCTATCGCGTTGTTTTACGCCGTCTGGGTGAGAAGATTTTCGTGCGTTTGAGTCAGGAAAACCCCGTCGGGACAGTCACTATTGAACGGCAGATGCTGTTGGCAAATATCGAAGAAATGGTCTCAGCCGCACCGAGACTGGTTGATGCGCTTGTTCACCAAAAGCCAATCGCTACTACGGTTGATATGGAGAGCGTTACTGAACAGGAGGCCCGCGAACTCCGGAAGATAACCGGTGAGTCACTTTGGCATCTGGGTATCTTCGGCACCACCATCCCCGGCACAGATATTATTGCTGAACCCGGTTTTGAGTTCGGTTGGTCTTATGAGACCCCAGCATACGCTGTGGTGGCAGAGTATCGGGTCACGGGTGGCGAGGGCGAGGAGAGAGGTGAGGAGCGTGAGCGCAACAATTTTACATTCTTCTCTTTGTCGATCGGCGGACGTTACTTCTTCAACAAACAGAATATTTCTCCTTATGCGGGGGGTGGCCTCTCCATAGCCAATGCGAGCTATCAACCGAAAAGAACGTCAAGAAGTGACGAGTGGAGCGCGTGGTCTGATGACACAGAAGACGACGATGGCGGCTTGGGTGCCTACGGTGTCCTCGGAATAGAGCTCCTGCGTCTCTCCCAGAGCCGCTTGAGACTCGAATTGCGAGTGGATAGGCCGTTCTTTACATTGCCAAGCAAAGACATGATGCCGATAACATTCGGTATCTCTTTCTCTCGGAATTATGTACCCGGCGGTTGCTTACTGTTTTGACTCTGTTAAAAAAAACGAGGTCAAGCAAGTTGCAAAAATAAACTTTACATTTGGATCAAGGGAAACCATTTCGCGTTTTCACTCCTCCGATCCAGAGGATCGCAATGTCTATAGCACACGATATGCCCAAATCCCCGCACTCCAGCGGAGTGCAATGTGTTTATTTTATATTTAACTTGCTTAGCAATTGCAAAAATAAAGGAACAGAAAATGATACCCCTCGACGCACGCCTTGAAGCCTATAAAACCGACGGTTTCACAATTTTTGAAAAGGTTTTTGACGAACTCCAAATGCAGAGTTGGCGCGAGAAACACCAAGAGCTCTCTGCCGCCAACGACGGCCAAACGTGGTTCGGAAACACCCTTGAATTAGCCCCCGATCTGATGTGGCCTGTCGTCACACACCCGACTATCCTTGACTTTGTAGAACAGGTGATGGGCCCTTTTGTCCAACTAGACAACCTCACGTTAGCCGCTTTCGCCTCGGTTGAACCGGAAGAGGCGGAAGGCAGGGTCTCCGGGTGGCACCGCGACCGATGGGCACATGTTCCCTATACCGACGCTTATCATCGTCCAAATGCCATTAATGCTATCTCGTACCTGCAAGACCTGACGGATGAGTTTGGTCCTCTGCGCGTGATTGTTGGGTCACACCGGAAACCGATTACCATCGAAGACGCTGAGCGCGGAAAACCACACCCCGATGAGACTATCATCCATATACAAGCGGGTGATGTTGTTATCACACACAACGGTCTCATACATTCAGGGACACCGAATACCTCTGGACAGCTACGCTATTTCTTCAGTATCTACTACAACTTGACTTGGCTTAAACATACCGATCATCACACAGGGCCGCACACGCAAAAACTGCTCGCAGAAGCAAAAGCGGCAAATAACCATCAACATAAGCGACTCCTCGGCGTTGACGAACAACTCCAACCCCGATGCAACTCGGGCTTCCTCCGGGCAGACGAAGAACGGTGGGCAGAATGGGCAGCCGCCGATCGTGCCGCCATAAAGGAGAAATAGACGAAGCAAAAAGGGTGAGATGATGACTCATAAACAGATCAGGACAGCCTTTATCACAATTCTTGTATGCGCCTTATTTTCTCAGTTCAATGTTGCTATCGCTGAATCCAGCGAGGCAACGCGGCTTTATGAGACCGCTTTCAGACGGATAGTTGAAGGGGATTACGGTGAGGCTTATGACCGACTCAATGAAGTCATCAACAGATATCCGGACACTGTCTATGCACAGTTTGCTGAAAATCGGAAACGCCGATTGGAACAACTAAATCTACCTGACATCCGGCGCAAGAAAATTGACCAGAGCGGCCGAATTGGGACTGTGGTGTTCAGCACCTTATATTCAACCTGGCTGGGAATTGGCACGGCGAGGCTTGCTGATGATACTGACGGAGCCAAAACCGTCGCTACAGGTATGATGATAGGCGCACCGACGGGGCTTCTGACCGCTCTCATTGCGACGCGAAACGCTAAATTGACCCGTGGCCAGTCTGCCTTAATCAACTTCAGTGGCTACTGGGGCACATGGCAGGGCCTGGGATGGGCAATTCTGATTGACGAAGATGACAGCGAAAAGCCGTTGATTAGTGGTGCAATGATCGGTGGGCTATCAGGCATTCTTGCAACCTCTGCTCTCACAAGGAAAGTTGACCCGAGTTTGGGAGATATGGGGATTATCAATTACGGCGCGCTTTGGGGCACATGGCTATCTTGGAGCGCAGGATGGGTTGTCGGCGTTGAAGATGAGAATGAGCTACTGGCTTGGACGCTCATCGGCGGCAATCTGGGTGTGACAGCACTGGCATCGCTTTCCTCAAAAATTAACATCTCTCTGGCGCGGGCAAATTGGATTAATCTGGGAGGCGTTATCGGCACTATCGTTGCCAGCGGGATAGTGATAATAATCGCTCAGAACGAGCTGAGTGAGGAAGCCGCATTTGCCCTCCTGATGAGTGGCGGCATCGCTGGGCTTATTACGGGCACCTACACCACCCGTAATGTTCCATCCCCAGAAGCGCGTGAAAGGATGAGCTGGCGGAATGATTCGACACCGTGGCATCTGTGGCCCCACAAGTTACAGTTGAGTCGCAACGGTGTACGCGCCAATTTCCTTAGCATCCGATTTTAATCGCAGATTTTTATCATTCCTGCGTGTAAGACCCCATCCTTTTTGCGTCAACTCATGTTGCCATCCGTCCTCGGAAAGGTGGAGATGTAACACGCCTCCTCATTTTTTTTGCTGTAAAAAACTGTGAACTCTGCTATACTATACCTCGTTAGATAAATGTGACGGAGATCACAAAATCTCCAGCGAAAGCATGGTAATGCAACATCGTTAAAACCTTAATGTTGGGGGAGAGCGTCCCTATCATGCCAGTTTTAACTGGAATACGCGAGCAGATTGACAAGGGCGAAATGCCCAATCCCATCTTAGTTGATGGGAGCAATCCCCTAGAGATGCTAAGCCAACTCTAGTAGTGTTGGTGTGCTTGGTAAGAAGAGCAGCTATATTGTGTCAATTTATGCGTCAAGTCATCTTGCCATCCGTCCTCGGACGAGCGACACGCAACTTCGCTAAAGATAATCTTGCCGTCCTAGCGCGTCTAAATCAGACGTGCGGACGAAATGGGCAGGACATTGTCCATTGTCTCAGCAGATATAAGACGGGGTTCGCCCCGCAGTCGGCGCTAACGGCAGAATCTCGCTCTAAAGAATCCCCATCCCTTTAGGGTGTGGGAGTATGTCAATTAGAAAGCTTGTAGATATGCCGAATCAACGCATCAAAATTATCATCGCAATCCTTCTGTTCCTGTTCTCACACCCGCTGTGGGCGAATGAGCTCGAATCAGAACTCAAGGCACTCGAAGCCCGATTAATCTATGAAGATGCCGTTAAGCGAGTTTCCGATGAGGAATACGATCGAGCCCTTAGGCAACTGGATTGGGTCATTTCTGCATATCCCGAAACAGCGTACGGACAATTGGCAACGGACAAAAAGAGAGAAATTGACCTCCTGCTCCAGCAACCCAAACCGATTAGCGGCATGGGCAGAGCGGGTTTAGTCGGCTTTGGTACGCTTTTTACGACCTGGTTCGGTGTCGGCACACTGGTGCTTTTGGACGCAGAGGAGCCGGTTCCTTACGGCGTCGCTTTAATCGCGGGCCCCTTGGTCGGATTAAGCGGTTCTTTAAATCTGACGCGGGAGAGTGAACTGAGTGATGGGCAGGCTTCACTGATTACCCTCGGGGGGACCTGGGGCATCTGGCAAGCGGTTGGAGCGGCAACCCTCGCCGATGCCGGCGACAAACCGACCGTGGGATCGAGTATGGCGGGCGGTGCCATTGGACTGGCGTTGGCCAGTAGCATTGTCAGCCGCAGAGACATCAGCCCTGGTGATGCGACGCTGATCAATTTCGGCGGGGCGTGGGGAACATGGTTTGCAATCTGCGGGGCGATGGTTGTTCGCGAAAGGGATAAGGATAACAGAAACTTTATTCTAAGCCGTGCCATGATAGGCGGCAATGCTGGACTGTTGACCATGGCAGCGTGGTCAACGAAACTGAGCATGAGTCGTGCTCGTGCCCGTCTTATTAACATCGGCGGCATTATCGGCACACTCTACGGTTTAGGCGCGAGTATTCTGCTCGAAATCGAGCCCGAGGCCCGGACCTTTTGGGGATTCATGGGACTCGGCGGTATGGTCGGGTTGACAGCGGGTGCCTATTTTACCCGGGACTACGACACTCAAACCAGTTATTTCACTGAAAGTGGCGTGGGGGTGCTGAATCTTGAACCCGCTGAGAAGCAATGGAACCTATCTGTTCCGACGATAACTGTTTCCCCTATGAGTGGTGGAGATTCGCACATTCCTGATATTGAATTGCGAGCGTCGGTGGTTCGGGTCCAGTTCTAATCGCAGAAATCTCTAGTTTCCGTGACCCTTTATGCTGAAATTTGTTTAACTTTTAATTATACCAAATTAAGCAGGTTTAAATATAAAATTTACACATTGTACGCCGATGGCGGGCGGGGAGACCCCGCCCCTACGGTCTTTGCGCCTGATGAAAATCGAAAGATTATTTTTGAAAGTTGCTTAACCAGATTCGTATTGTTTTTCCTTGCATCTCCATTCTTTTGCACCCCAAGGTCTCCTCCACCGTAGGAGGGGCATCCCTGCCCCGACTTTGCACACAAAATGCACTAAAAGCCGAAAACCAAATCGCCCTACCCTAAAGGTTAAGGGTTGAATAATTTTGTTTTTCATGGTATTATTAAATGTGAGTTGGTATCATAACTAGAAATGACCTCAATAAGCAACGCCGGTTATACACCATAAGGAGATAAACCATCGTGAAGACATTTGAATTGTTGATTATCTTGGTGCCTATCATTGGTCTTCTTGTGACGCTAATTATTGCGACCATTAAATTGGGTAGGAATACTGTAACCAAAAACGATTTGAATAATAACACTGAATTCCTTCGCTCAGAAATAAATAAAAGGTTTGAGGAAGTAAATAGGAGGCTTGATGAGGCAACTGCTGACAGAGAGAAAATTAAGGAGGAAATGAATAGCGGGTTTGCTCAAGCCGCCGCTGACCGAAAGAGGATTGAGGAAGAAGCCGCCGCTGACAGAGAGAAAATTAGAGAGGAAATGAGTACCGGGTTTGCTCAAGCCGCTGCTGACAGAGAAAAAATTAGAGAGGAAATGAGTACCGGGTTTGCTCAAGCCGCTGCTGACAGAGAAAAAATTAGAGAGGAAATGAGTACCGGGTTTGCTCAAGCCGCTGCTGACAGAGAAAAAATTAGAGAGGAAATGAGTACCGGGTTTGCTCAAGCCGCCGCTGACAGAGAAAAAATTAGAGAGGAAATGAGTACCGGGTTTGCTCAAGCCGCCGCTGACAGAGAGAAAATTAGAGAGGAAATGAGTACCGGGTTTGCTCAAGCACGCGTCGAACGGAAAGAGATTGAAGAAGTAGCGCGTGGTGAACGGAAAGCGATTAACACAGAACTGATTCGCCAAAATCAGAATTACATTGAGCATCTGGTGTACCACAACACACCAAAAGCCAATCCTGTTTCGGAATCAGAAGAGAAGGAGAACACTTGATCGCTAAGCAATTGAGAAGAATGGAAGCATCCGAATCCCGTTAATCAACTGGCCCTTCAAACACTCAGAATTTTTTTGCTGATAATTTGAAAAAAAACTTGACAAAGGTCAATGACGTGATTTATAATTAAAGCCGAAAGTTGCGAATGAGTCTCATTAGCAATTAGAGGGTCGTCGCCATTAATCGGGCAAGACGGAAGTATGCCCGTTTTTATTAACCTTCTTAGTTGATATTGAGTCTCAATTTCAGAAAATTAAGGACATAAATTTGCGAGTGCTTTGTTGCGTCGTTCTCCTGCTCTTGATGGCTCAAGTCACACCCGCTGACTTCAAGCGGCTGAAAATTTCCGGCTACGGTACAATCAACTACGCCAACTTCGATTGGCAGACCGACCCGGAGCGACGGGCCCACATTGATGTGGAACGCTTTGTCGTTTCGCCCAAGTACCAGATGAGCGACACCATCCGGCTTGAAGCGGAGCTTGAGTTTGAGCACGGTGGGACCGGCATCACAATGGAGTTCGACAAATTCGAGGAGTTTGGCGAGTTTGAGATGGAGGTCGAAAAGGGAGGAGAGGTCATCGTTGAGAAACTCGCCGCGGTCTTTGAG
Organism: Candidatus Poribacteria bacterium; assembly: GCA_965198165.1. Classification (GTDB taxonomy): domain Bacteria; phylum Poribacteria; class WGA-4E; order WGA-4E; family PCPOR2b; genus CBDAOT01. The sequence continues at coordinate 5,322,199 of OZ240244.1, forward strand.
ATTCAACCGGCGATCAATTTTCGGGTTGGTCACATCATCGTGCCGGTCGGTCTTGTCGCCAAACGGCATCGCCCGCAACACTACTTTACAACTACCCGCCCGGAATCTGAATCGAACCTGATTCCAACCACTTGGCATGAAAATGGGCTTGAGCTGTTCGGATCGGTTGGTCGGTTGGGTTATCAGGTCCAAGTTGTCAACGGCTTGGACTCAACTGGATTCAGCTCGCGTCGTTGGATTGTGGGCGGCCACCAATTGCGATTTGAGACCGCCAATGCTGAGGATTTTGCATTCGTGGGTCGGGTCGATTATACGCTCATGGAGGGGGCAGTGCTCGGCATCTCCGGGTACTACGGGGATAGTGCGGACAACCGCCCCAAACCGGACTTGCGGGTTGACGCGCATGTTTCGATCGTTGACCTGCACGGATTTTACGAGGTCGGCGGGGTGAAGGTTCGCGGACTGTTTCTGTATGGAACACTCGAAAATTCAGACCTCGTTTCAAAGGCAAATCGGAACCTCTCAAATAACCTGAACGTCAAGCGGACACCCATCGGTAGCAAAGCCCTCGGAGGCTATCTTGAGGTGGGTTATAATCTGTTTGCGTTCTTCAAATCATCAAGGATATGCGATCTGTTCATCCGCTACGACAACTACGATACGATGGCTGCCGTTGAAGGGAAAATCTTTGATAATCCGCGTTGGGAACGGCAGACGTGGACGTTCGGTGCCAACTATCATCCGCACCCGCAACTGGTTTTTAAGGGACACTACGCGAGGCGGAGATTGGGCACCGAAGTTGATAACAAGGAAAATACCTTCGCGCTCGGCTTGGGATTTCAATATTGATTCAAATTAAAAGGAGGAATCTTATGAGATTCAATCAATATCTTACACAATTCTTTTGCTTCACCCTATCAACCCTGTTAGCCTTATCGCTTTTCGTCATCGGTTGCGGCACCGATGACGATGATGATAACCAAGACCAGGCTTATTTTGACGCAACCACGACCTTGAATGACTTCGCCAACAAAGTCGTTCTCGCGACCTACACCGATCTGGACAACAAAGCAGGCGAACTGCTGACCGCCGTGAAAGCGTTGGCAGCGGATACCACCCAAGCGAACTTGGAGCAGGCACAAGCTGCGTGGAAGGCGACGCGACAACCGTGGGAGCAGAGCGAGGCGTTCCTGTTCGGTCCCGTTGACACACAAGGGCTTGACCCCGCACTTGATAGCTGGCCAGTCAATAAGGTTGACCTTGACGCGGTGCTTGCCAGTGGCGACCCATTGACCGAATCTTCAATTGATGGGCTTGAGGACACACTGAAAGGCTTTCACACGGTTGAGTATCTGATCTTCCGCGATGGCAACCAGCGAAAAGCGGCGGACATCACCTCTCGTGAACTGGAGTATCTTGTCGCAACGACGGAGAATCTGAAAGCGAAGACCGCTCAATTGCGCCACGCATGGGACTTGACGGGCGAGAATTTCGCCGCGGAGGTCGCTAATGCGGGCACGTCAAGCACGATTTATACGTCACAGAAAGCCGCGATGCAGGAGATGGTCAACGGCATGATAACCATCGCTGATGAGGTCGCCAACGGCAAAATCTCCGACCCGTTCAATGAGCGGGATACAACGCTCGTCGAGTCGCAGTTTAGCTTCAACTCAATAACCGACTTCCAAAACAATATCCGCGGTATCCAGAACGTCTACATGGGTAAATTCACCACGGACGGCCAGGGACTGAATGACTTCATCGCCAGCAAGGATGCCGCGCTTGACACCCGATTCCAGACGGAAGTCCAGACTGCAATTGACGCGATCGGGGCGATTCCAGACCCGTTCCGTGACTCGATCAGTACAGGGCGTTCTGCTGTCCAAGCCGCAATTGATGCGGTCAGCACCGTTCAGCGAACACTGGAGGCGGATATCTTGCAGTTGGTGTTAGCCAGTGATTTCGAGTAACGAAGATTTTGTTAGAGAGAAGTAAATTCAATGAACTACAAAGACATTATCACAATTGAACCGGGCAAACGAAGCGGAAAACCGTGCATCCGTGGGATGCGAATTACCGTTTACGATGTCCTAGAGTATCTTGCTTCGGGCATGACAATAGAGGAAATTCTTGATGATTTTCCCTATTTAACCGAAACAAACATTCGGGCATGTCTCGCTTATGCCGCTGACAGGGAAAAAGCGCAGATGGTTATTCACATGAATAAAACTCATATTCGATGAATACTGTCGAAGGAATATTGAGTTGTAGGTTGGGTTGAACGGTTAAAAGCGAATCGCTATCAAGGAAAACCACAGCAGTCCTGCTTTTCAAAGACACTCTCTTGTAGATACAGTGAAACCCAACAGGTTTCTAATGCGTTGGATTTTTCATTGGTTTCTGTTCAACCCAACCGACTCCTATAAGTAAGTCGAACTCACGTTATTTAGAACAATGAAGGGATTTACATGCAGATCAAAATAATCACAAGACTCACGTTTGTATTGGCTATTACTGTTCTCGTTGCAGGGCTTTCCTCCTGTGACCAGATTCAGCAGATCCTAATGTCTGATACAGAGGCCCCAACTCCATCGGAAGAACGCGACCACGTTTGGGTTGTAGACCAGAACGGGGACGTGGTTCCCATACCTGGGACTTGGGAACTGGTAGAGCGTACAAACCCAAATTCGACCTATACAATAGGCGAGACGTTCACCTTACCCCCAGACCCGCCGCACAAGATTTTGCTGTCGGAGGGAACGTATGCGGATGGCGAAGGTGTCCTTTGGACGAAGGTGAATGTAACGATTGAAGACGGTTTACAGTTTCTGTTACTTGAGCGCGTGGACACAAGCGTTTCACCGCATCGGCTCCACGTCGTTGTTAAGACGGATGAAGATGGCTTGGCTCTGCTTGAGTACGGCGAATATCCCTTCGAGCTCCCAGGGCATGACGTGCAAGTCTGGGAACTGAGCGCGGAATGAGATTTAAGCAACTTTCAAAAAATAGAAACCGAGTTTTTTGCGTCTCGTCATCGGGTCTCCATCCGCAAGGATCGGCAAAACTCGGTTTCTCGCGGATAACGAGAGCGGCCGTAGCTTGCAATACGACAAATCCTGGCGCCTTTGCTTCTTTGCGCCTTTGCGTTCCTTTTTTTTGACAAGGTAACAACTTAGTTTTTTATACTAAAACCGGCTTATCGTCTTGATAAAATTCAGGCGAACAAAAAACGAGCTGGCGTTCTTGAGCCTTTGAAGTCATGAAATCAAACCATCTTTCATACATTCTCATTGTATTGCCCTGTATGCTGATAATAGGTTGCGGCTCGGATGACCCTCTCGATGCCGAAGCGTTAGACGCTGCGGATAAGGCACTTTCTGGCGGAGAGACCACAATTTTCGACGAGACGAGTCATGCGTTTTCAATCCCCGCACCGAACCTTTCCGCGGATGGGCTGGAAAAACATCTCGCAGGCGATGTGCAGTTTGAAGCGGTTTTTGTCACCGTCCCTGCGAAAATCAACCCGGGGCTTGGGCCAGTGTACAACAATATCTCGTGCATCAACTGCCATCCGCGAGATGGTCGTGGACGTGCGCCAAATTCAGGCGAGAAGCTGACCTCAATGCTGTTCCGCGTGAGTCTCCCGAATCCGAATGGTGACGGTACCCAAGCCCCAGTGCCAGTCCCCGGTTTCGGGACACAACTCAACAATCGCGCTATCTTCGGTGTCTCGCCCGAGGGAAAAGTCATCATCAATTATACGGAAGGGCAAATCACGACGACAGACGGGACCATCGTCCATCTCCGCACACCGAGCTATAAGGTGACGGATACCTATCAACCGTTGCCGGATGAGGTTGAACTCTCGCCCCGTGTCGCACCCGTTGTGTTCGGTTTGGGATTGCTCGAATCGGTCCCTGAAGCAACCATCCTTGCCCTGGCTGATGAAACAGATAGCGATGGAGACGGAATTTCAGGGAAGCCGAATTACGTTTGGGATGTCCAGAAAAACGGACGGAGCCTCGGCCGGTTTGGGTGGAAAGCGAATCAGCCGACCTTGCTTCAACAGGTTGCGGCCGCCTATAACGACGATATAGGGATTACAACCGCACTGCTGCCATCGGAAAACTCAAATGGGCAACTGCAACACGACGCACGGAGTGATGACCCGGAACTTAGCGATGAAATTTTAGAAGTGGTCACATTTTACGTCCAAACCTTAGCCGTGCCGGCACGACGGCACCTTGATGACCCGAACGTCCAACGTGGCGAACAGCTTTTTGAAAGCGCCCAATGTTCTGCATGTCATATCCCAACGTTGAGGACAGGAACGTTACCGGATGTACCGGCGGTTTCCAATCAGACGATTCACCCCTACACCGACCTACTATTACACGACATGGGACCGGGTTTAGCCGACAATCGTCCCGATTTCCTTGCAGGCGGTTCGGAGTGGCGCACCCCGCCGTTGTGGGGTATTGGGTTAATTAAGACGGTCAACGGACATACAAACCTGCTCCATGATGGCAGGGCGCGGGGGCTGTTAGAAGCGATTCTGTGGCACGGTGGAGAAGCAGAACAATCGCGTAAGGCAGTTCAACAGATGTCCACAAGCGACAGAGCGGCACTGCTCGCTTTTCTGGAGTCTTTATAGGCGACTCAATTTCGCGCATGATTTCGCAAAAAACCAGATTTTTTTGAAAAAAGATTTGACAAACGGGATGCCGGCCGTTTATCATATCCAAATTCATGTTGTGAATGAGTCTCAATATCAGTTTGAAGTATGGTAGACTTGTGCTGACAGAAGTCTATCTATTCTTTTTTTTCGTTTCCTTATTGAAACTGAATCTCAATTTCAATTAGATCGGAGGCGCAGATGTTCAAACAGGTTTTGATTGGCTTGATTGTGGTTGTTATCGTACCGTGCAGTTATTCAGACCCGCACGACGAATCGGCACTGGTACTCGAAACTTACGCAAAATTGGTACACGCCAATTACACGGCGTGCTACGAAACCGCTTTGGTTTTGCAAACAGCGGTCACCGCTTTCCTTGAGCAATCGAACGAGCAGACGCTAACCGTTGCCAAGCAAGCGTGGCTCGATTCACGTATCCCCTATGGTCAGAGCGAGGCATTCCGGTTCTATGAGGGGCCGATTGATGGGTCTGAGGGTCCTGAGGAACGGCTCAACTCGTGGCCCCTGAACGAGGCATACATTGACTATGTGAAGGGACACCCCCACGCAGGCATTATCGCTGATCTGGCGAGTCCGCTCACCGAGGCGGCAATCGTGCAGAAGAATCAAGCCGATGACGAAGCGGACGTCTCCACCGGCTATCACGCGCTTGAATTTCTCCTCTGGGGACAAGACCTAAGCCTCACCGGTCCCGGTTCCCGTCCTGTCTCGGATTACATTGGAGACCATCCCACAACAGTACGCCGCCGCGCCTATCTGCGGATTGTCACTAACCTGCTTGTGAAAGACCTGAAATTCCTAGTTGATTCGTGGGGGACGGAGCAAGGGAATTACGCTGAGGGGTTCAAACAACTCGACGGTCGGGACGCATTCAGCAAGATACTCACCGGGCTGGCAACCTTGAGTGGATTTGAACTCGCATCCGAGCGGATGGGAGTCCCCCTTGACAGCGGCGACCAAGAAGATGAACACTCCTGCTTTAGCGATAACACACACAACGACCTCATCTACAACGCTCGGGGCATCCGTAATGTTTATCTTGGAACTTACGCCGATTTCCAGGGGCAGGGACTCAACAGTCTTGTTGCCAAGCTTGACCCAGCACTAAATCAGAGGATTCTCAAGCAATTGGATACAACCCAGAACGCGGTTGAAGCAATTGATGCGCCGATAGACCGCGCGGTACTTGCGACCAAGGCAAACAGTCCCGCTCGGCAGAAGATGGAAGCCGCCATCCGGTCACTACAAGCCCAAGCTGAACTGTTCAAAACGCTTGGGAAAACGCTCGGTGCCAACGTGGAGGTCATTCGTGAGTAAACGGATAGATATCCGAAATCCACTCATTATCCTTTTTATAATCGTCGGTAGTCTCTACTCCCCCAATAGCGGGTTAGAAGTGCAAGCTGTCTCTGTGGGGCGGGCGTTTGACACCCCACACCCATCGCAAGAGACCGAGCCGAAGGGGCTATCTGGCGGCGCGACCACAGTTTTTAACCGAGCCCGAGGCGCGTTTTCTCAACCGGCAGCCAATCTTCCCATCGAGAAATTACGGGATTTTACCTTCGGAAACCGCCTATTCAATACGAAATGGGCGACAGCACCCGCGTCGGTGCAAAGTTTTGATGGACTTGGGCCCCTATTTAACAGGAATTCCTGCTCAGGTTGCCACCGCAAAGATGGGAGAGGCCGTCCCCCGCTTAAATCTGAAGCGGTGATGAAGTCAATGCTGGTGCGGTTGAGTATCCCGGGAAGCGATGTTGATGGCGGGCCGAAGCCTCATCCAACATACGGCGGCCAGTTAAACAACCAATCTATTTTGGGCGTACCCGCTGAAGGACGAACCGAGGTGACATACGAAGTGCACGAAGGCCAGTTCGCAGACGGTGAGACGTATCAACTCATCGCCCCAACATACCGCTTCACCGACCTGAATTACGGGACACTCGGTGAGGAGATTCTGTTTTCGCCGCGGGTGGCACCGGCAGTTTATGGGCTTGGACTCCTTGAAGCCATCCCCGAAGAAACCTTGCTCCGGCTGGCAGACCCGGAAGACAGCGATGGCGATGGGATATCTGGACGACTCAATCGCGTCACCGACCACATCCACAACCGAGTCGCAGCCGGACGTTTTGGTTGGAAGGCCAATCAACCCAGCTTGAAACAACAGAACGCTGGCGCGATGCTCGGGGACATCGGAATTACCACGTCCGTATTCCCCAACGAAAATTGTACGCCATCCCAAGCCAGTTGCACAAATAGACCAAATGGCGGTCAACCTGAATTAAGGGACACCTTTCTTGATAAATTGACGTTTTATACGCAAACCCTCGCCGTACCAGCGCGTCGGCGGGTCGATGAACCGATTGTAAAACAGGGAGAACGTTTGTTCGAGCAGGCGGGTTGCGCTTCCTGCCACACACCCACAATCAGAACGGGCGAACACCCCGATGTCCCACAACTTTCCAACCAAGTCATCCACCCATACACCGACCTATTGCTCCACGACATGGGACCGGGTTTAGCGGACAATCGCCCCGATTTTCTGGCGAACGGTTCGGAGTGGCGCACACCGCCGTTGTGGGGCATCGGGTTGGTCAAAGTGGTTAACGGACACACGCGCTTCCTGCATGACGGGCGGGCGCGAGGATTAATGGAGGCAATTCTATGGCACGGTGGGGAAGCGGACACCTCACGCAAAGCAGTGCTACAAATGTCCGCAAGCGACAGAACAGCACTCATCGCTTTTCTGGAATCGTTGTAATGCGGTTTTTCGTTTCCAATCCTGTCGCCTTAAACAATAAGGAGGGTATAAGATGAAGTGTCGAGCATTTTTCGTGATTTTTTTCTGTTTTGCCACTTTGACGCTGGCGTTTGGAGAACCTGAAACCCCTCTCGGAAAAGCCGAGGCGTTGTTGACAGAGTTAAAGTTTTACGATGCGCTTGTCGCTCTGGAACCGCTGTTGACAACCGATCAAAAAAGCGAGGCCCAAGAGCAAGCACTCTGGCTTGCCAATACGCTTTGTAAAACCTTGGTTCACAGTGCTGATTTTTACAAAAGGTATCGTGAAGAATACAAAGGGCCGAAGAAAGACGGTAAGTTTATCTTTTCTGACAAAATTATGAAATGGGATGCGATCATTGTCTTAAACAAGTGGGGCGCGAATATTGAATACGAGTATCTCGGTTCATCCGTCGTTTATCAACACGGTTTCTTGAAACGCTTGGTTACGCTTTATCCAAACAGCAGTTGGTGTCCCGCCGCTGAATACTACCTCATTGAGTGGAGATACAATGAAGTTAAGGCTATCGAAGAATCCCTCAATGCCCGGTACGCTTACGTCAACAAGTACGCGAAAAGCGGGCTTGCAGAGGTTTACACGGCTTACCTCGATATCGCTCGTATCAATGATGGCCTTTGGGAAGCGTTGAGTTATCCTGATGGGGCGTACAGAGATTACGGATTGTTCACCGACAACACCCCGGAACGGGATAAAGAACGCGCCGCGAAGCACAAAGCAGAGGCACTGAAGTATTACGCGAAGTTCATCGTTAGTGGATATGGTGGAGGATATTCACAGCAACTACACAGAGATATCATTGAAAGATTTAAGGACCTGAAACAGGACAAAGAGTCGCGCCATGTTTGGATTATTAATGATTGATAGTGAGGAGATGCGGTTGCGGTCTCGCATGACGCGGTCATGCAGCTATCCACAAGCGACAGAGCGACCCGCATCGCTGTTCTGGAATCGTTGTAGCATACGCGAGAGCAAACGGGTGCTACACGTTTACTCTTCCTCATCAACAATCTGTTGGGCCAGGTAGTTTTGAATGCCCACCTGTTCAATCTGATCGAGTTGGGCTTCGAGCCAGTCAATATGTTCTTCTTCGTCTTTAAGAATCTGTTCGAGAAGCTCCTCGGAACCGAAATCCTTATGGGTATGGGCAAGTTGGATCCACTCATTGAGTCGCTCGACCGCCTCTTTCTCAAGGGCGTAATCGTTGTCCAGCATCTCCTTGACGGTCGTCCCAATCTTAATCTCAAAATACCGGGCCATGTTGGGCATACCGTTGAGGTACAGAATCCGGGCAATCAGTTCTTCGGCGTGTTTCATCTCGCCGATAGCATGGCCGCGTATCGCCCCATGGAGTCGCTCGTAGCCCCAGTTTTCGCAGATTTCAGAATGGGCAAAATACTGATTAATTGCAGTCAGTTCGCTCGTCAGAACTTCGTTAAGCACTTCGATAATTTCGGGATGGCCGTCCATTGTGTTCTCCTTAATGTATTAAAAATGAAATTTCGCTCCTGTTAAAAAATCGTGCAACCGTATTATTTTGCACCTGCTTTTGACATGATACTTGAAATTGTATGCAATAACGCTACTGTATGTCAAGCAAAATCAGAGGTTATCTATGGCTTTACAAATTCAAGAGGTACAACCACAAAATCCACAAGTCGCTCGATTCGTCAAAGCGGCAAAGACAGATGAAGTGAACCCTGGCAACAGCATTAACGCAAAGTTAGAAGGCCATTTCATCGGTATCCACAACGTTGATGGCAAGTATTACGCCGTGGACAACATCTGTCCTCATGTCGGTGGGCTTTTACACGCTGGGCAGTTAGAGGATGGTGTCGTCGTTTGCCCAATCCATCAATGGAAGTTCAATGTCAAAACGGGCAAGTGCATTTGGCCCGGGAAATGCGAGATTGCCACCTATCCTGTCAAGGTTGACGCGGAACATATTTTCGTCGATATCAATTCGCCCAGTCACCCGATTCAACACAACCCCATTCGCGTTTACCACACCAAGCCAAAACGGAGGTCAAAACCGTGATAACTGTCGCCAACCGAATCTACGTCGCACCCGAATACACCGAAGCCTTCGAGGAGCGGTTCCGCAACCGCGCGCGACTCGTTGATGGGATGCCCGGTTTTATCTCAAACCAAGTGTTGCGCCCAGTCAACGAGGGCGACCCATACATCGTGTTCACCCTTTGGGAATCGCGGAAAGACTTTGAAAACTGGGTTGAATCCGATGAATTCCGCAAGGGGCACGCCCAATCGGGAACGCTGCCGGAAGAGGCGTTCACGCAATCGAACAAACTGGAACTCCACGAGATGTTTCTCGATTCCACCCGCCCTGACCTTGAGGAGGAACCGCGAGGGGGCTCGTTCAGGGTACACTAAATTTAGGTTTTATGATTGATGTGCATGAGTATTTTGTATGTGGAAGCACAAATTCACACCGTGCTCCAGTCAAACGTTGAAGTGAATACCAGTTTAGGACGAGATACCAATGTTTGGAGAAACATTGTCTCATTAGGTATCGCTCAATAAAAACGCACACTTATTGATAATGAGACGCATTATCAATAATCAAAATAACAGAAAAAGCGGACGATAGAAACAGGGAGAGCTCCCAACTGCCAATTGTTAGCGATTTCCCAAATCTCTATCGATTTGATGTAATGGGCCCTTTTTGTGCCCCCCGCTCTTTCTGTTGCCATTAAAGATAAGCCAATCGTGTTGCAATTGTCAAGCAAATTTAGCCCATCGAAGAATGAAGGTGATGGGATACCCCGAAATGGAGGTTAACGTGCGAGAGAATACAGACTCACATTCAACGACTATTGAGCCAAAGACTAAAAAGCAGAGAACGGGGAACAAACGGCGTTCTCCGTACAGTTTTCTTCCGACGGCATGGAGCCGTGGCGCGTTTCTCAAATGGTTGCGGCGCACACACGCTTGGCTTGGGCTATGGGGCGCAACGTTGGGGATGCTCTTTGGCGTAACTGGAATTTTACTCAACCATCGAGGTGTCATGAAGATTAATGCCGCCAACACCAAGCAGACGAAGATTGAGATGCCGCTACCAGAACAGCCACTGGAACGCGTTGAGGATTTCGCAGGGTGGCTTCAAGCCGAACTCGGCCTTGAGGAAAAATGGAGTCGCGCCCGCTCACAACCGCCACGAAAAATTAGCTGGGATGGGCAGTTGGTTGTACAACCTGAAAAATGGCGGGTCAGCTTTAGTAACCCGCAACGCGCCTACAGCGCAGAATATTGGGTGGGCAACAGTTACGCCAGCGTCACGAAATTTGACCGAAATCTGTTCGCATTGCTCAATCGCCTGCACATGGCGAGCGGAATGGGAGCCGCATGGATTCTCCTCGCCGATTCGATTGCTGGCAGCTTAATCATCCTCTCGCTCACTGGGATACTGCTCTGGACGCAACTCCACGGCCCCCGTCTACTCGCAGCGGGGCTCGGTTTCGGGTCGCTACTCCTTGCCATCTTTTTTGTTTGGCGAGCTTTCTAAACGATTCAAAACGGACAGTACTATTTTCAATCCATTACACAGAAAGGAGACAATTGATGCAGTTACACAACCGAATCTGGATAGGATGTTTCGTTATGCTCGCCATCGGTGCAATGCCGTTCAGTTTTGCTGAAACAGAGCCAGTCGATGACACTTTTGAGCTGAGCGAGGTGGTTGTCACCGGCACAAAAACCGAGCGGCGGTTGAAAGACACACCCGTTATCACAGAGGTCATCACGCGAAGTGAGATTGAAGCAACGGGCGCAGAAAATATCGGTGAGGTACTTGAGCATCAGGCAGGGATTGTCATCCATCGTGATGCCCACGGCGATGGCGTTCAACTGCAAGGGCTTGCTTCAGATTACGTCTTGCTCCTACTTGATGGGGAGCCGCAGGTTGGTCGAATCGCTGGTAAACTTGACCTCGCACGGATTGGCGTCGAAAACGTTGAGCGAATTGAGGTTGTCAAAGGAGCATCGTCCGCGCTCTTTGGCAGTGCGGCGATGGGGGGCGTAATCAATGTTATCACGCGCAAAGCGTCGTCCCCATTTGCGGTGCAATTCACCAACAGCTTTGAAGAATACAACGCCATTGACAGCCGGGGGACCATTGAACTGAAACGCGATAAACTCAACACGCTATTCACGCTCACCGCAAATCGCCGAAACCCAATTGACCTAGACGAGTCAGATCTTTCCACCACCATTGATGGTTATCAGAATTTGACCCACTCCGCGCGAGCTGAGTATCAACTTACGCCCAAAGCAACACTGCTGTTTTCGGGGCAGTATTTTGCCCAAGCGCAGAATGGTGTCAGTGAAACAGACAGCATCATCTTCGACCGCCTTGGCGATATTGACACCTTCAGTGGAAGCATCGGCACGGGGTATCAACTCGGTTTGCGCTCGCAGTTGATCGGCAAAATCTACGCCACACGCTACCGCGATGAATCAACGGTTATTGACCGTGAGACTGCGCGCACCGCGTCATCAAACGTTACAATTCAAGACCTCATTAAGGGTGAAGCACAATTTGACACCGCCCTCGGATCGAAGAATCAACTCACCGTTGGTGCGGAACTCATTTTTGAAAACCTCGAATCCCAACGCATTACCGGCGGCGAGAAGAATGTTACAACGGATTCACTGTTCTTCCAAAACGAATTTCGACCCGTGGCAAACCTTGCCCTGGTCTTGGGTGGGCGGTTTGACTATCACTCCGAATTTGGCACACATTTCAGTCCAAAGTTGAGCGGGATGTATCGGGTGACCAGCGATTTCACGATTCGCTCCTCGTTCGGTCAAGGCTTCCGAGCACCCGACTTCAAAGACCTATATCTCGATTTCAGCAATCCAACCTCTGGCTATCAGGTCCTTGGAAATCCAGACCTTCAACCGGAGGCGTCGGGGAGTTGGAATCTTGGGCTTGAATACCAGTTTAAGGCCGCACTGCTCGGACGGGTACACCTGTATCGAAACAACCTGAAAAACCTCATCGAGGCGGAGCGGATTGGAAAGAGCGTACTGGGCGGGAGTAAATTTCAGTATTTCAACGTCAGCCAAGCGTTCACCGAAGGGATTGAAGTCGAAGTTTCGACCCGTTCTATTGCGGGCTTCTCCGCTACGGTCGGCTATGTGTATCTCAAAGGTGAGGATAAGGAGACCGGTTTGGCGCTGCTCAACCGCTCTAAACACAGCGGCAACCTCAAGTTGGGCTACAAAAACCGGGACGCAGGTTTCAACGTAGACCTCCGCGGGCGTTACGCAAGCAGATGGGGGTTCTTCGACGATGGCGACAATGTCCTTGAAGATGAGGAGTACGCACCGAGCAACTGGATTTGGAACCTTAGAGGGTCAAAGCAAGTCCGCAAATGGCTCAAAGCCTCTGTCGGCATCAACAACATTTTCGACTTCAAGATGCCAACCTTTTACATTTTAACCGGGCGGTCATTTTACGGCGGACTCTCTTTGACGTACTGAACCGATTGAAAAATGGCCACAAGCTTGCTCTCATGGGGTGGAGCAGGCTTGTCGATAACCAACCCTAGGTGCTCAAGCTTGTTCGGATTAATTGCGAGTTTGAGTCTGTTGTAGTGAGTCATGCGTAGCACCAAAAATACTTGCCTCCCGTTACGCATGACTCGTTACACCTTCATCAATCGTGCAAATTGAGGGAAAAATGGGACTGAGTAGAAGGCATCTCTTAGGATTGGTCAGTTTCAGTTGTTCGACCACTTTGTACTGTGCCAACGTGGAAGAAAGTCGGCTTATCTCTCAATCACCTGTTTTTCAATTCTACTGTTTTTACACGCATATTCCCAGTGGTGAAAGAAAACGTTTTTTCTTAGGCCACTGACACCATCAAGAAAGGAAAGCGGAAAAATGAATCACGCGAAAGCGTTTTTGTCAAACAACAGCGTATGTACTGTATATCAATGCCTTGAAGGGCATATTCACCTCAAATACCGAGGCATTGACGTTGCAATGCCGCCACAAGAGTTCTACCAAGTTGCTGCCACCATCGCGGAAGCTATGTCGGCTTTCAAAGAGGAGAGTACAGAATCGTCAGATACAGAGCCTCGGTTCTCTGTCTAATCCGCCATTTCAAGTGCTCAATAGGAGGACACAATGAAAACCCTCAGCAAGCTCGCTACTTGGCGACTCATTATCTGGGCAGTTTTGTTTATTAGTACCATTTTCTTTCTCGGTTGTGGTAGTGATGACGACGATGAACTTGAGCATCCGCTTGAGGAACAATCTCCACCATCGGGCAATCAATCTCCCGCCGAAGTCACACCACAACTTGATGTTGTCAAATTCACGGTTGATGCGACAAACAAAGAGGCGTGGGCATATTTCTCCTTCGCCAAAGGCGATGTCATCGTGGTCGCCGACCCAGGAAATTCAATGGATTGGGATCTCGGCTTTCAAAGCACACAGGTGAAACTCAACGGCGGCGTGAGCGGCGTGGGAACGGGAAGCGCAGTGATGCTCACAGATGTTGAGTTTGAGCAGGTGAAAGCGGCCCCTCCAGACGGATACGCCCCCGACTCGGATGAGAACCTCGCTATCATTGCAGAGAGCAAGCAGGGGTGGTACATTTACACTGGCCCACCCAACCATTGGATCTTGCCGCTGGAGAAGCGTGTATTCGTGGTTACGGCGGCGGATGGGACGTTTGCAAAGGTGCGCTTCACTGGCTACTACAAGGACAATGAAGCCAAAAAGGACGCGGGTTTTGTCACCTTTGAATACGTCCATCAACCCAACGGGACTCGGAATTTCTAACACCAGCACAAATGCACAAACCACAACTGTTCTGGGAGAAACCGAGTTTTTTCCCTAAAACTCGGTTTCTTTCCACCCGTTCTTGACATGAGCGATCGCTTTTTACAATTCCCCATTTTCACAAGGAGTCAAACAATGAAAATCCAACACCTCGTAATGTTGTTCTGTCTGGCGACATCAATTGTCACAGCCCAACCTGTTGAAGTGACCGATGCCCGTGGCGAAACAGTTATCATCAAATCAACCGAGCGCATCGTTTCCCTCAACGGCAGTACCACCGAGATGCTCTTTGGGCTCGACATCGGTGCAAATGTCGTTGGCTGCGATGCGTCTTCCACCTATCCGAAACAAGTCAAAGAAAAATTGCCATCGGTTGGCTACCAGTATCGACTCAACGCGGAGGGCATTCTTTCCTTGAAACCGACCCTGGTGATTGGGCGCGCAGACGTGAAACCGCCTCAAGTCGTCGAACAACTACGCATGGCGCGTGTAACAGTGCTGTTACTCAAAGAGCCAAGAACTTTCGACGAAGCGAAACAACGTCTCCGCACACTCGGAACAGCGGTTGGAAGGCAAGCGGAGGCAACAGCATTAATCACCGCTTTGGAAAAGGACATCAAAACGTTGAAATCAAAACTCACTGCACGGAAAGGTCAGCCGAAACTCAAGGCATTGTTCCTTTACCTACGAGGCCCACAAACCGCCTTTGTGCTCGGCAGAGATTCGGGCCCCGGTGCGATGCTTACCCTCGTCGGGGCAACCAATGCCGCCGGAAAAATCAAAGGCACCAAGCCGATGACAGCGGAAGCCGTTATCACCGCACAGCCGGATGTGTACGTCCTGTTTGAATCGGGCCTGAAATCCATCGGGGGAGTTGAAGGGTTGCTTAAAGTACCCGGTTTGGCACAGACACCCGCCGGGCGGAATAAACGGGTGGTTGCAATGGACGGGTTGTACCTGTCGGGATTCGGTCCCCGTTGTGGGCGCGCCGCACTCGACCTATTCCGTGGTATCTATGAATCTGAGGGACCTTTCGTCTCAAAAGGGGAAGAGCTGCCTCGTTAGGCCTCTTGCTCCGCTTCGTCCGAAGCAAACTTAACCTTTGAATAAATCTCACGCAAGGAGAATTCACAGTCTATTGAGGCAAGAGGTAGCCGCTCATCAAGCGCACTCAATTCCGTCAAGAGCCACTGCTCCCCTTGTCGGAGATAGTGTTCGACGCGCACACAATTTTGGGAAACGAGAACGTATTCTTGCAGCGAGCCGAGTTGGCGATAGTGGGCAAATTTCTCACCCCGGTCATACGCTTCGGTACTCGGTGAGAGGACTTCAACAAGGACAGTCGGATTGAGCAGTGAATCAAAACTGGTATCCTCAAAGCGCGGTCCATCACAAACCACAACGACATCTGGATAGGTGTATGCCTTTGTCAGACTGACCTTCACGCGCATATTGTTGGCGTAGACTTCACAAGCCCGCTGGCGGAACTGAATGTAAAGCCCACTTGATATATTCCCTACGATGAGATTATGTGCCCGACTCCCACCAGACATTGCGTACATCCGACCATTGAGGTATTCGCTTTTGATTGTCGCCTTCCGTTCCAAAGCGAGGTACTCCTCCGGTGTCAGGTTGGATTGTGTGGCGGCGGATGACATGATTCCCTCCATTACAGAATAAGTCCTTTTTGGAATGAAAGTATAACACATCCTTCAACGACTGTCTAGTATGTTCCCGCCGAGCGGGGAATGGAGACAAATCGTGCAAAATCGAGCAAAGATTCTTTTCATCTTCGGCAGTTTACTCCCAATTTCGCTATGTGTCGCGGCAGGTGTGGGCGCATATCAGCTCCTGCCGTGGAATATCCCCCGCATACTGCTGTTCCACAAAGACGGGTTTGAAGTGCTCGTCTACGTCCGATTTCCCCGCGTCATTTTATCCGCAATCGTCGGAGCGGTTTTAGCCATCTCCGGCGCAACATTGCAAGGCATCTTTCGCAATCCACTCGCAGACCCCGGGTTAATTGGCGTTACCGCGGGCGCAGGTCTTGGAGCCGCGCTCTGGATTGTGCTCATCGGCAGCGGCTTTTTGGGTATCTGGGGGGTACCAATCGCGGCATTCACCGGAGGGATGCTTGTGACAATTGGTGTCTGGAAAATCGCTCAAACGCAAGGACAGGTTCTCACCGTTACGCTGTTACTTGCCGGAATAGCACTCAACAGTTTCGCGGGCGCGGGTATCGGATTGATGACCTTCCTCGCTGACGAAGAACAACTTCGCAGCCTTACCTTCTGGCTACTCGGCGGATTCGGAGGAGCGACATGGCGGATGGTTGCCATCACGCTTCCGATGGCAATCATTGGCGCGATTGTGTTGTTTCGCCTCGCCCGTGCGCTCAACGCCATGAGCCTAGGCGAATCGGAGGCGTATCATCTCGGGGTCTCAACCGAATCACTGAAACGATGGGCGGTCTTTGGAGTTGCGTTGACCGTTGGTGCCGCTGTCTCAGCCGCTGGCGGCATCGGTTTCGTGGGACTCGTCGTGCCGCACCTGATTCGACTGATGGGCGGTGCCGACCATCGGTATGTATTGCCCGGCTCCGCGTTGGGAGGCGCGATTCTGCTCGTGTTGGCAGACCTCTTCGCACGAACGGTTGCTGTCCCTGCTGAACTGCCCGTTGGCGTTGTCACCGCGTTGCTTGGGGGACCGTTTTTCCTCTGGCTATTGATGAGATTCAAGAAAGAGGTAGTCTATGGTTGAACTGGAACGGGTGGGTTATCGCATTGGTCAGAAATGGCTTGTCCGAGATATTGACCTAAAAATCGGAGCAGGGCAGTTTTGGGTTTTCGTCGGGCCAAATGGCGCAGGCAAATCAACGCTACTACGCCTCATTTCAGGCGAACTTCAACCCACAACCGGTAGAATCCGATTGCTCGGTGAATCGGTCAACGAATACACACCACAAGAATTAGCCCAAAAACGCGCCTATCTCCAACAGCAACGAGAAGTCAATTTCCCGTTCCGCGCCTCAGAGATTGTCCTGCTCGGACGCTATCCACACCTCAACGGCACGAAAGAGACATCCGCAGACTTAGCAATTGCGCGAGAGGCAATGAAACAGGTAGAAGCCGATATGTTTGCCGAGCGCCTTTATCCGACGCTGTCCGGTGGAGAAGCATCCCGCGTCGACCTTGCCCGTATCCTCGCACAAGAACCACGGCTGTTTCTGTTGGATGAACCGACGAATCATCTTGACCCCCGCCATCAGGTTCAGATGCTCCGTTTGTGTCGGTCAATCGCACAGTCAGGAAAAACGGTCATTGCCGCACTTCACGACCTGAATCTCGCGTCAATGTATGCCGAGCAGGTGCTCATGTTACGGGATGGAAACAGTATTGCCGTTGGAACACCTGCACTCATTTTTACGCCCCAACAGTTGGAGGCAGCCTACGATCTGCCCTTTGAAGTAATCCAACATTCGAGCGGGCGACAGGTTGTCGTCCCCCTTTGTTCCGATTCCACACCCAAAACCGACGAAAAAAACGTCGTCAACTGAAACAGCGGGTTCGGTCAGTCAGTACGCCCCTTACTGCGATTCGTCAGAAGAAAATTTCACCTTCGCATATATCTCACGCCAGGCAAGTTCACACTCTATTGAAGCCAGATACAACTGGTCGTCAAGCGCACTCAATTCCGTCAAGAGCCACTGCTCCCCTTGTCGGAGATAATGTTCGACGCGCACACAATTTTGGGAAACGAGAACGTATTCTTGCAGCGAGTCGAGCTGGCGATAGTGGGCAAATTTCTCACCCCGGTCATACGCTTCGGTACTGGGCGAGAGGACTTCAACAAGGACAGTCGGATTGAGCAGTGAATCAAAACTGGTATCCTCAAAGCGCGGTGCATCACAAACCACAGCGACATCTGGATATGTATATGCCCCCGTGGGACTAACCTTCACGCGCATATCGCTGGTGTAGACTTCACAATCCCGCTCGATGAACTGGATGTAAAGCCTATTCGATATATTCATCGTGATCAGATTATGCTCCCGACTTGCACAGACATCGCGTAAATCTGACCGTTGATGTATTCGCTTTTGGTCGTTGCCTTCCGTTCCAAGGCGAGGTACTCCTCTGGTGTCTTGGCAACTGAATCCACAACCCGTTAGGTGTAAATATGGTATAATGTAAACGGGATGCGCTTTGCACCAACCTTATTCCTCAATTTTCCACAACGAATCGATTAAAAGGAGATACCCACCATGAATCGTTTGCACATTAGATCTAATCTAACACTTATCGTTGCGATTGCCGTACTTTTACTGCTTGCATCGTCCCCTGGCGGCATCGCGCAACAAACCACCAGCACATTTTCCGGCCGCGTTGTTGATGTCAAAGGGAATCCGGTTACTGGGTTTTCGTTCACCATTTACCCCACGAAACTCATCAACGGCCATGCCATTACGATGATGAGCTTTTCAATACCATCATCGGCTATCCATAAAACCGATGACGAGGGACATTTCCTTATCACCGCGGTGATGCCCGGTCCGGTTCAATTGATTGAATTTTCTCCAATGCTACAACAATCTCAGAAAAATTATGAAATCCTCTCAATGAAATCTCAGAAAAATTATGAAATCCTCTCAATGAAAATCGGGAAGATGACCTTCTATCCAACTGTTCCGTCACCCTCTAAGGGAATCAAGTTTGCCATTGAGCCGGGGACACATCTCGAAAACGTTACAATCACGGTCCGACCCCGCACTCGGTATCGGGGGAAGGTTGTTTCCAAGGATGGCATTCCGCTTAGGAACGCATCGATCAAACTCGACGTAGACAGAGAGTATAAAACTTTTCGCAGTTGGACGAAAGATTCTCCAACGCGTATGCGTAGCGGGATGACAGATTTTCCAACGCGAACGAACTCCGACGGTTACTTTGTGAGGTATATAGAGCTTGATTGTGATGTCGCGTCCTACACGGTTTCGGTGAAATGTCAAGGGCTTTCGGCAACGTCGGAGTTTACCCTCAAAAGTGGAGAGCAGCGAGAAGATCTGGTTTTCACACTTGAAGGAACTCGCATGGCGATGCGGGGGCAAATCGTTTTTGACGACGGAACTCCGCTTCCGAACGCAATGTTCAAGTTCAAAGTGCACAGTGACACTTTGGATAAAAATTCCCCTCGCCATCCAAGTCGCCGCCCTGTGACAGACGATGAGGGCTACTTTATCGAATATCTGTATCAACCCGGATCCTACATCGCTTCTGTTGAATATCAAGGGCTTTTGGCAATGGAGAAGTTTACGGTCAAAGAGGGTAAAGAACGTGAGGAATTGATTTTTACGCTCAACGACACGCCAATTTTCGACATGATGGGGATGATGGCACCCACCGTACCAAACTCCCTCGGCGTGTGGGTGGGTCCGCCCAACGGGCACTCTTACAAAAGTATCCGGTGCAACAGTTGGAAAGATGCCCAAACCAAGGCGCGCAAAGAAGGCGCCCAACTCGTCTCAATCAACGACAGGGCCGAACAGGAGTGGCTTGTCGAACAGTTTGGCTTTCTTCCCTATTGGATCGGACTGACCTATTCAACTGAGACAGGCAAATGGAAGTGGAGTAGCGGCGAACCGGTTACCTATACCAATTGGGCAGAAGGTCAACCTGAACATATTGATGCCAAAAGCTATGGGAGCATGAACGGCGATTTACGCGGACATTGGCGGGTACTTAGGTTGCTCGGAGCGGGAATGTCAGGGAAAGACACACCTAGAGCGGCAATCCTCGAAAAAAAATAGTTTCCCGGTAGAGCACCGTTGAAGGGCAACCCAACCGATACCGCTGGCACCGAACGCCCCTGTGCTAGCTCCGAACGCTCCTGCTGGATTGCCAAATCCAGCAGATCTGCACACGCAGTACCCTACTAGAAGGAGGACATACAATGAACCGTTCAAACCGCGGACAAAGCCTCACACGACTCACCGCCCTTGTCGTACTTTTGCTTGGGCTATCGGCACCCGGTTGCGTTCAGGACAAAACGAGCACTTTATCCGGCCGCGTTGTTGACATCAATGGTAAACCGATTGCAGGCACCCGGATAACTATCTACCCAGATCAGAATATGCGGCGGCATGTATTAAAACGAGCTGATAACATTGCAGATACCAGACACCGTAATACTTGGAGCCAACCGGCGACCGATGAAACCGATGAATCAGGACAGTTCTCCATCACCGACATTATTCCCGGTCCAATTTCGGTCAGTGTCGTCCGTCAAACTCAAATGCAAGAGATGCCCCACTTTGAGCCGGATAGAGAAATTCTTTCACTGAAAATTGGGAAGGTGACCCTTTTCAGTGACAAACCCAGCCAATGGCCACACTTACAAGCACGTCAATTGTGTGAGTTGGAAGGATGCTCAAGCGAAAGCGGCCGCAGAAGATGCCTATCTGGTCGCAATTAACAACGCGGCGGAGCAACAGTGGCTTGTGGAAATCTTTCGCTCTGCTCCCTATTGGATCGGACTGACCGATGTGGCAAAGGAGGGGGAATGGCAATGGACCAGCGGTGAGCCGGTCACCTATACCAACTGGGCACCCTACGAACCGATAGACACCGACAAGGACGACGCAGACTATGTCTTCATGGGGCATTCATTGAATGGGAAGTGGGCTAATGTTGGCCCTAAAAGTGTCGCATGGCAGTTTCCCAAAATGGCTATTATCGAAAAAGACAATCTTGACACCAAAACACCGGTCAAGGAGAAGTAACCCAGAGGTTATCCCTCCGTGGGTAGGAAATCCGTTTCCTACCCTTCGGAGCTCAAACTCTTGAGTGGATTCAACAGAATAAACCTCTCTTTGAGAAGTTTTGACTAGAGCCCATGTTTGATACCAACCCCTCCGTGGGTAGGAAATCCGTTTCCTACCCTTCGGAGCTCAACAAAACCCTTGTGTGGGAACTCCTGTTCCCACTCAATTCACGATACGTCATAAGGAGATATTTACCATGAACCGCTTACAGATTAGCTCCAATCTAATACTTATCGCTGCACTTGCCGTACTGTTACTTTCGGTATCATCACCTGGCATCGCTCAAGACACCACAAGCACATTCTCCGGCCGCGTCGTTGATGCGAATGGGAATCCCGTTGATGGGGTTCTGGTCGGTCTCAAGCCAGCGATGCTCTTGAACAGGCGTAGTATGCCGCGTGGCCCCGCACGACCTGGTAACATTTCGGATGCCAAACGCTTCAATCTTTCAAACCAACCTAAGACCGCCGAAACCGATGCAGCGGGCAATTTCTCTATCACCGACATCGCTCCCATCCCAATTGAGGTCGTGGTAACCGCTGAAATGCAAATCCCTGAAACGCAAATGCAAAGGTTTCACCGCTTTGAGCCCGACCATGAGATTCTATCACTCAAAATTGGGAAGATGACCTTCCATCCGGCCATGCCCTTTGGCTTTCGGGGTACCGCGTTTTCAATTGAGCCGGGTACGAACATTGACAACGTTGAAATCGAAGTGCAACCTCGGATGCGGATTCGAGGTCGAGTCGTTTTTGCTGACGGAACACCCCTTGCCAACCAGCAGATTAGAGTCAATACGCAACGCCGTGATTTCAATGGAAGTGGCAGAGGCAACTCAAGTGGAGGGGCCCAGACGGACGATGCAGGTTACTTTGTGGAATATGTTAATAATCCCGGGTTCTACACGGTTCAGGTCAACTTCCGAGGACTTTCGGTAAAATCAGATCAACTTAGACTCAACGAGGGAGAACGACTCGAATATCTGGTTTTAACCTTCGACAGCGATCCGATTCCGCTCGAACAACTGCTTCTAGGCGAAGAAGTGTGGATGGAAAATCCCGCAAATGGGCACCGCTACAAGCGCGTCCATTGCCAGAGTTGGGAGGATGCCCAAGCGAAAGCGATCGCCGAAAATGCCCATCTGGTCGCTATTAACGACGAGGCGGAGCAGCAGTGGCTTGTAGAAACTTTTGGAACTCAACCCGCTTGGATTGGACTGACAGATCTGAAAACGGAGGGCGCATGGCAATGGACCAGCGGCGAGCCGGTCACCTACACCAACTGGACACGCCATAAACCGATAACCGACCACACCGACGACGAAGATTACGCCTTCATGGGGCTTTCCGCGAAGGGCGAGTGGCGTAGTGTTGGACCCAAAAGTCCAGAATGGCGAATGCCCCGAATGGCCATCCTTGAAAAGGCCAATCCGCCCGCTCCAAAACCGCCTGTCAAGAAGGAGTAACCCAAGTTCTGACCGATTTCTCCCGTGGGTAGGAAATCCGTTTCCTACCCTTCGGAGCTCAAACTCTTGAGTGGGAACTCCTTTTCCCACTCAATTCACGATACGTCATAAGGAGATATTTACCATGAACCGTTCATGTTTCAGACTCAACCTGACAGTTCTCGCTGTGATTGCAACCCTTTTACTTGGAGCATTATCACTCGGCATCGCTCAGGACACTACAAGCACATTCTCCGGCCGCGTCGTTGATGCGGATGGAAATCCGGTTGCCGGTGTCCTGATAGGCCTCAGGCCAGCGAGAATGATCAATAATAGTGAAAATGTCCGGCGTGTATTAAGACGACCTCGTAACATTTCGGATGCCAGACGAATGCGTAACATTTTCGATGCCACCCGCCTCAATCCTTGGAACCAACTCCAGACGGATGAAACTGACAAAGCGGGACAGTTCTCCATCACCGACGTTGCTTCCGGGCCATCTGAGGTTGTGGTGATCTCTGAAACGCAAACTCAAATACAACGGAGGCCCCACTTTGAGCCCGACTATGAGATTCTATCACTCAAAATCGGGAAGATGACCTTCCATCCGGACATCCCCTTTGGCTTCCGTCGTACCCCGTTTTCAATTGAGCCGGGCGCGCACATTGAGAACGTTGAAGTCGCAGCGCGGCCTCGGATGCGGATTCGAGGTCGAGTCGTTTTTGCGGACGGAACACCCCTTGCCAACGAGCAGATTGAGGTCAATATGCAACGACCTGATTTCGATGGAAGTGGCACGGGCACCTCAAGTGGAAGTACCCGGACAGACAATGCAGGTTACTTTGTGGAATATGTGAGCAATCCCGGATTCTACACGGTTGTGGTCAACTTCCGAAGGAGATCTGCCAAGTCGGATCGACTCAGACTTGAAGCAAGACAACGCCTTGATGATCTGGTTTTAACTTTCGGCAGCAATCCGATTCCGATTGATTCGCTGTTCCCGGGCGATAAGGAAGCGTGGATGGTAAACCCCGCAAATGGTCACCGTTACAAGCGCGTACATTGCACGAATTGGGAGGATGCCCAAGCAAAAGCGGTTGCCGAAGATGCCCATCTGGTCGCAATTAACGACGCGGCGGAGCAGAAGTGGCTCTCAGAAATTTTTGGGATTCATCCCTATTGGATCGGGTTGACCGATGTGGCAAAGGAGGGCGAATGGCAATGGACGAGCGGTGAACCAGTCACCTATACCAACTGGACATCCCATAGGGCATTCAGCGGCAGGGGCGAGGAAGATTACGTCTTCATGGGGCTTTCACCCGACGGAGAGTGGCATAGCGTTGACCTCGAAAATCCACGATGGCGGATGCCCCAAATGGCCATCATCGAAAAGGACAGTGCACCCGCCAAAACGCCGGTGAAGAAGAAGTAACCCAAGTTCTAATCATTTTTGACTTGATCTTTCACAACCAACCCAAAGGAGGCATTTACCATGAACCGCTCATCTTTCAGACGCAACCTCACACTTTTCGCCGCGATTGCAACACTGTTACTTGGGGCATCTTTACACGGCATTGCAGCGGATGCCACGAGCACCATATCCGGTCGCGTTGTTGATGTCGATGGAAACCCGATTGCGCGTGTGTCAATAGCCGTTCAGTCCGTCGAAATATCAGTCGATGAGGTATGGCCGACGTATATGCGAGTGGAAGATGAGCCCATACCAAAGGGGTATGCCGCTTTGCCCAAATCGCAAACCGATGAAGCAGGGCGGTTTGCCTTGACCGGTATCCAGTCCGGTCCGATTCAATTTGTCGCACAACCGCCGCAGCTACCGGCGGATCTGAAACTACCACCTGACTTTAATGCGGACATATTTGCACCGGAGGCAGAGATTTTAGCCATCGAATTTGGGGAGGTGACCTTCTACCCGTTTAAACAAGAACAGCCACCTTCTGGTGGAATCACATTTGCCATTGAGCCGGGGACACACCTCGAAAACGTTGCGATTACGGTACGCCCTCGCATACGGATTCGGGGGCGAATTGTCTTTGCTGACGGAACACCCATTGCCAACATGAGGGTTCGACTCAGTGTGCGACAACACGATTTCGATGGGAGACGCACCGGTGGTTTCGGTGGTGCCCCTCGAACAGACGATGCCGGATACTTTGTGAAATATGTGGATGAACCTGGGGTCTACACGGTTGAGGTTGAATTTCGAGGCCTTTCAACAGTGTCGGAACAATTTATGCTTGAAATTGGACAACGATACGATGAGCTGGTCTTAGCATTCAACAGCTTACCGATTGCCCTCCATCCCGCTCACGGTCAGATAGAGATAGACAGTGTGGACACATGGGTGTTAAACCCCGCAAATGGGCACAGTTACAAGCGCATCTATTGCAAGAGTTGGGACGATGCCCAAGCAAAAGCGATCGCTGAAGCTGCCCATCTGGTCGCCATTAACGACGAGACTGAGCAACTGTGGCTCTCAGAAATTTTTGGGTTTTATTCCTTTTGGATCGGGATGACCGATGTCGCAAAGGAGGGCGAATGGAACTGGACGAGCGGCGAGCCGATCACTTACACGAACTGGGCACGCGGTGAACCGATGGATACCTTCAGCATTGAGGAGGACTATGGCTTGATGGAATCCGCTGGAAAGTGGTTTGACGTTGGCCCCGAAAGTCCAGAATGGCAGATGACCAGTATGGCCATCATCGAAAAGGAGAGTGTACCCTCCAAAACGCAGGTAAAGAAGAAGTAACCCAACCCCGTAGGAGCGATTTCCGAATCGAGACTGTTGTGATACAACACACAGAAACCGAAAACTGAATGCCTCTGTCCCTTTCCTACCCAATTGACGATATGTCAAAAGGAGACATTAACCATGAACCGCTCACCTTTCAAACACAACCTGACACTTCTCGCCGCAATGATCTTACTTTGGCTTGCAGCATCGTCACCCTGCATCGCAGCGGATGCCCCGAGCACTGTATCTGGCCGCGTTGTTGACGCGGAAGGGAATCCGATTGCCAGTCACCTGATAGCCCTTCAACCCCATAAAATCATTGATGGTGCGGCGGAATATATTCTGACATCACAGACCGATGACGCGGGGCGGTTCTCCATCTCCAACATTATCCCAGCTTCAATCCAGTTGGTGACACTACCGCTCTATGCGTCTCCTTACACGATTCTATCCACCAAAATCCGGGGCGTGACCGTCTATCAGCATACACTTCCCCCTTTTGGCGGCATCACGTTTTCCATCAAGCCGGGCGTACACATCGAGAACGTTGAAGTCACAGTCAAGTCGAGAATACGCATTCGAGGTCAAGTCATTTTTGCCGACGAGACTCCCCTTTCCAATGGGAGTGTTATGCTCGAAGCACACTGTCGGTGGCCCGATGGGATGACTAGCACCGACTTAAGTACTGCGACATGGACGGACGATGCCGGTTACTTTGTGGTATATGTAGATGACACTGGGTTCTACACAATTACAGCGAGCTACCAGGGGCTGTCGGCAACGGCGGGCCCATTCCGGCTTCAGGATGGCGAGCACAAGGAGGATGCCGTCTTCACGTTCAACAGCGAGCCCATTCTCATTGATTCAATTCCTGATCATGTGAAAGCGTTAGTGCAATCACCCTTGCCCTTGTCGGTCTTGCCGGGTGGAGGGATGTGGATGGTGAATCTCGCAAATGGACATGCCTACAAGTGCATCCGTTGCAAGAGTTGGGACGATGCGAACGACCAAACGGTCACTGAACAAGCACATCTGGTCTCAATTAACGATGCGACGGAGCAGAAGTGGCTCTTGGAAATCTTTGGGCCTCTTCCGTATTGGATCGGACTAACCGACTCTACAACGGAAGGTGAGTGGCAATGGACGAGCGGCGAACCTGTCACCTACACGAACTGGGCACCCCATGAACCGATGGATGCCGACGGGGGCGATGAGGACTATGTCTTCATGGGACTTTCGTTGCATGGGGCGTGGTCTGACGCTGGGCCGCATAGCGACGTATGGCAATTCAACCGAATAGCGATTATCGAAAAGGACAGTGCTCCCACCAAAAGCCGATGAAGGAGTGACCACGTTTGAAAACGGCAACTGCCAGAGCTGGTGGAAGTCGTATCAAATTACCTAAAATTTATCTGACAGTAACCCCGGCTCAAAAAAAAATTAAAAATCGATCTGACCATCCACCCCCTGAGTGCATCATAAAGAGTAACAGCGTATTAATCGCTGTTTGACGAAGAGGAAAAATCCAATCATGGGAGTACTACGATGATACACAGTGACAGCGAGCTAATCAAACGAACGCTTGCGGGCGATGAGAGAGCGTTTGGGGTTCTGGTGGATAGATACAAAGGCGCAGTTCACGCGCTTGTGTACCGGAAGATAGGAGATTTTCACACGGCGGAAGAACTAACACAAGATGCCTTTCTCCAAGCCTATCAGAAACTCTCAACGCTCCGAAACCCGACGTTGTTCGCCAGTTGGCTCTACGTTATCGCATCGCGATGTTGCTTGATGTGGCACCGCAAAAGACGTGTGCCAATGCACCCTCTAGATGAGGTGAAAACCGATGAGATTGAGACGATTGCCCGACGGGCAGACCAAGACGAACAGCTACGGCAACAGGTTCGTGACGCACTAGAAAGTTTGCCCGAAAGCCAACGTACCGTCTTAACGCTTCACTATTTCGGTGGCTTGAGTTGTGAAGAGATTGGGCGTTTTATCAGCACATCGCAAGGGGCGGTCAAAGACCGAACTCTATCGCGCACGCATCCGTTTACGAGAGGAGATAAAGAAGATGATACAGGAAACTTTTAGAGGCTACCAACTTCCGCCAACGTTCACATCTAAACTACTAGAGCGCATTGCCAATTTTAAACCCACCCCGACTGGCCCGCGAGGTCAACCGCTGACTCCGTGGACCATCACCAACGCCCTGACGATTGCGCTGATTGTCGGCTCAAGCTTGATAAACGGTATCCGATTTCAATTGCCGTATACCCCCGATGTTAAGGAGTCAGCGAAAATCGTTGAGATTATCGACGCACCCCTTTTAGACCGTGCTCTCCTTCACACCAATCTACATGGCCGCGGTCAAATCGCGTTGCAAGCCATCTTAGCCAATGCACAGGAAGAGCAATCCGAAGCTCCGTCCAACCTACCTCTCACGCCCAACCGGGTGACGGGAACACATATCGCAACCCTCAAACAGGATATGACCGAGGAGGCAGCTTACCTGACCTCTGTTGCGTTCTCACCGGACGGAAAAACAGTCGCTTCGGGGTCAGGTAATAATCTCATCCAACTATGGGATGTTTCGACACAACAACATATCGCCACACTCACGGGACATACAGGGGAGGTCAGCTCTGTTGCGTTTTCACCAGACGGGACAAAACTCGCCTCGGGGGCATTCGATTACACTGCCAAACTGTGGGATGTTTCGACGAAACAATATCGAAATATCGCTACGCTCCCAAGTCCCAATGGGGGTACCACTGTCGCGTTTTCGCCCGATGGCACAACGGTTGCTGTGGGCGCGTGGGATAACACCCTTCGACTGTGGGATGTTTCGACCAGAGGAATCGTCACACTCGGTAGGCATATAATTCCCAGCATCTCATCTGTCGCGTTCTCGCCTGACAGCGCGATAGTCGCTGTGGGGTTGTTTGACAATAAAGCGACAGTCCAAATGTGGCATCTGAAGACGGGCCAAAGTATTACCACACTTGAAGGCCATACGGATAATGTTTCCTCTGTAGTGTTTTCGCATGACGGTAAAACAGTTGCTACGGGGTCATGGGATGGCACAGTGCAACTGTGGGATGTTTCTACCGGTAGGAATATCACCACACTCAAAGGACACACGGGGCACGTCACCTCTGTCGCGTATTCACCGAAAGGCAAGATGCTTGTATCAGCAGCAGAGGACCGGGTCATTCGACTGTGGGATGTTTCGACTGGCGGGAATATCACTACACTCGAAGTCGACACGGATGCGGTTACCGCCATCGCGTACTCACCTGATGGAACCACGCTCGCTTCGGCAGTGCTGGATGGAACAGTTTGGCTGTGGACTCTGTCAGAGTTGACAGCACCTAAAACACAGCCAGCTACAGATGGAAACGGCAGAATCAAGTGACCGAAACCATACTGTTGCAAACCCCTCAAAGCCGCCGCTCATTCGGATGGACGAAACAAATGCGGGGGCGAGGTAGCGTCGTCGCCGCACAAACAGAACTGAAAGGTACCAAAACAGATGAAAACGGAAATGGTTCGGTTCACGCTACTGGTGTTGTTCTTCCTCTTCTGCACGGTGGGCATACTGCTTCCACCGGTTTGCATTGCCCAAACCCAAGATTATTCAACGCTGAACTTGCCCGCCGGTGCCATCGCCCGCTTTGGAACAGGCAACGTGGCCGAGGTCGCCTTTTCGCCCGATGGAAGCCTTCTCGCTGTGGCAAGTAGCATCGGCGTTTGGCTTTACGATGCCGAAACGTTTGATGCCCTGACACTGCTCACCGGACACGCGGAGCGGGTCAATGCGGTGGCGTTCTCGCCCGACGGTACAAAAGCTTCGGGGTCAGGTCTGTGGAGTGGCACGGTCAAACTTTGGCATCCCAAGACAGGAAAACACACTGGCGGGGCCTCCAAATTTTGTTACCATTCTCGCATACGCTCCTGATGGTGCAAAACTCGCTACGGCAATCTATGATGGAAAATCCGAGCACACGGTCAAGCTATGGACGGTTTCAACGGGGGAGCACATCGGGACGTTACGCGGACATACGAATTTTGTCACCGATGTCGCATACTCACCAGACGGTAAACACCTCGCCTCCGCGTCATCGGATAACACGATTAGACTCTGGGATGTTTCAACTGGGCAACAGCTCGCAACACTTGAGGGGCATAAGCAATTGATTAACTCTATTGCGATTTCGCCGGATGGTACGAAACTCGCCTCGGGGTCAGAGGATACAACGATCCGGCTGTGGGAGATTTCGACGGGACGGGCACTCTACACAATCGGCGTAGAGAATAGCAACCCTGGAGTGGAAATCGTTGGGACGGAAATCCTACCCGAACCCACTGATGGAGATGTGAACGGAACTCAGATAGACGATGCGGTTGAGATTGAGCCCCAACCGACTATGAGTAGGGTTGAATCGGTAGCGTTTTCGCCGGATGGTCTCATCCTCGCAGCAGTGGATTGGGATTCGGTCAAACTGTGGGAGGTAGCAACGGGACGATATATCACAACACTCACAGACGAAACGCATTCTTCAGGCTTCTCTGCCGCATTCTCACCGGATGGCACGAAACTCGCGTCCGGGTCGTGGGATGACACAGTCCAACTGTGGGATGTTTCAACGCGGAAACATATCGCCACATTCCCAGGGCACACAGGCTACGTCAACGTTGTGGTGTTCTCGCCCGACAGCACAAAACTCGCTTCAGGGTCGTTTGATGGAACAGTCCTGCTCTGGGATGTCTCTGAAAGCATCAAGCTAAACCGAGATAAACGCCCCATAAACCGATAAAAACACAAGCAGGCCCCCGTGGGTGGGAAATCCCTTTCCCACCCAGTCACGATACATCAAACCAATAAAAACACAAGCAGGCCCCCGTGGGTGGGAAATCCCTTTCCCACCCAGTCCCGATACATCAAACCGATAAAAACACAAGCAGGCCCCCGTGGGTGGGAAATCCCTTTCCCACCCAGTCACGATACATCATGATTTCTCTTCTTTGCGTCTTTGCGTTAAAATTCTCCGTCTCTGCGTTCCGTTCTTCTTACGCAATATTTTATAGTTGACTTTAATCAATTTAAGGTTTACAATTATATTGTTCTTTGATTACGGCTCGCCCGGGGATTTACCCCGATGGCGAGCATTTTCGTATCTAAAAATTTACGAAGCCAGAACACATGGATAATATGGCTCCGAGAATTTGCAGCGCAGATAAACAAAGGCAGAACAGTTTTTTGCCTTTACAGGAGGACATAGTTTGAAAAATAAGGGATACAAACGAATCTTTAGTCTTGGCATCGCAATTCTGTTGTTCGCCTCACAATGGATGGCTTACGCGCAAGAAGAGAAAAAAAGTCTGATCAAAGTTGGGGGTGCCATGCGGGTGAACTACGTCTACGGTAGTTATGGCGATGCAGACAATCCCCACCGCCGAGGCGAAAAGATTGGAGATGCTGATCTTGAGATTTTCCGCCTGAATGCCGACCTTAACTACCTGAATTTCACGAGTAGACTCGAATACCGATGGTATGATGCCTACAGCATGATACACACGGCATGGCTAGGGTATAATCTCGGTGAGCTGGGTACGGTCAAGGCAGGTATTGTGCGGGTTCCTT
Source organism: Candidatus Poribacteria bacterium (assembly GCA_965198165.1). Lineage (GTDB taxonomy): Bacteria > Poribacteria > WGA-4E > WGA-4E > PCPOR2b > CBDAOT01. The sequence continues at coordinate 5,353,166 of OZ240244.1, forward strand.
TCGGGCCTAGTCCTTATGGGGTCTCAAGCAGTTGGTTCTTTGACCAGCATTTTTATGTCGGGCTCGCCGACGATATGGATTTGGGAATCAGATGGAGCGATACCCTTGATAAGCTGACCCTTGATGTAGGCTACTTTCTTACGAGCGAATTCCAGACAGATGGAAGTAGCCCTGCGAGTTCTCGATACTCATATGACATTGTCAAATGGGAAGAAAAAGCCGATGCCAAAGGGAAGGTTAAATGGGGTGCCGGTGAAAACGGGTATGATGAGCAACATCAATTTAACCTTCGTGCAATCTACGCGCTTGAGAAAATCGCAGATGTAGGTGTGTCGCTTCAATACGGGTTGTTAAAAGGGACAGACATCGATGACGATGGCGCGAACCACTACGCGCTTTCCGCGCACATGAAGAACTCATTCTCCGATTTCACGCTCTTTTCACAATTCTCCTATTATGCCCATAACATTACTGACAAAACGCCCTGGGGCACCGGGGATCTGATTCCAATGGGTGCTTACGATTTCGCCTGGCCAATCGCATCCAAAGGGTTAATACCCTCGCTATCTCTACGCTACAACGGTATAGATACATCAGGTATCTCATGGATTGACAGCGTTATGCCTTATCTTGAAGCAAGCACTATCCTGAAAACGGTTGATAACTTCAACAACAGTACGCTGGTGACGCTTGGTGCGAGCTGGACAGTCTTGAGTAGCTTGTATGTATACAGCGATCTGGCACTTTCCAACGGCAACTTCTTTGTCGGCAACGACGGCGATGTCTACGACAACATCTATGAGGGTGTCGGGGACTTTGGTGCCAACGGAAATGACACCTGGAATTGGCGGGTTAATTTTAACTTCGGTTACTATTTCTAAATGTCTACACTTGTAGGAACAGAACCTTTGTGTCTGTCCAACAGGAAGGAGAATTTTGAAAATGCGTGAAGAAGGAAAACAACCACAACACATGGAGGAAAGGGAGTACAGGAAGCTATTCGGTTTAGATATCTACCTGACACCTGTATTCGTGATTTCCAGTATTGCCATTCTCGCCTTTGTTGTTGGGTCCCTCGTTTTTCAGGAAGGCGCGACGAAAGTTTTCGGAGATGTCCGCGTTTGGCTCACTACGAACCTTGATTGGTTGTTCATGATTACCGCGAACCTTGTCTTGCTGTTTTGCCTATTTGTGGCATTCTCTCCACTCGGCAAGATCCGGTTCGGGGGAGCAGATGCGAAACCCGAGTACTCCAATTTAACTTGGCTTGCGATGCTCTTCGCGGCAGGCGTGGGCATTGGTCTCCTGTTTTTCGGGGTGGCGGAGCCGACGTACTACTTTCAGTCCCCGCCGCTCGGCATTACCGCAGGAACGCCTGAGGCCGCTACCGCTGGCATAGCGGCGACGGTCTTTCACTGGGGACTACACGGCTGGGCAATCTACGGAGTCGTCGGACTCGCTCTCGGGTTCTTCGCCTACAACCGGGGATTACCCCTCACCATCCGCTCGGTATTCCATCCACTCCTCGGTGACCGCGTCTGGGGATGGCCTGGGCACATCATTGATACGTTTGCGATATTCGCAGGGCTGTTTGGACTCGCAACCTCCCTCGGATTGGGGGTTCAACAGGTCACATCTGGCCTCAACTACCTGTTTAAAGTTCCCGCGAACAACATGACCATGGTGGTGTTGATTGTGGTGATTACGGCCATCGCTCTCATATCGGTGATGACCGGTATTAATGTCGGTATCAAGCGTCTCAGCCAGTTCAACATAATTCTCGCGTTTTTGTTGCTATTGGCGGTTATCATACTCGGCCCGACGCTCCACATTTTCCGCAGTATCTTCACTGGGCTTGGGGACTATGTCATGAGAATTGTGCCACTTAGCAACTGGATAGGACGCGAGGATACCGGCTTTCTGCACGACTGGACCACGTTCTACTGGGCGTGGTGGCTTGCCTGGGCACCATTCGTTGGCACATTCATTGCCCGCATCTCAAAGGGGCGTACAGTACGCCAGTTCGTAATCTTTGTGCTACTCCTGCCGACACTGTTATGTTTGCTGTGGTTTGCTGCTTTTGGCGGTACTGCGCTTCACCAGCACACCGTTGACGGCTATACTGGTGTGACGGAGAACGTAGAGGCGTGGAAGCTGGAAATCGCACTGTTCAAAATGTTCGATGAACTGCCGTATACAGCACTGCTTTCCTCCGTTGCTATGCTTCTGACAATCATCTTTTTCGTGACCTCGTCAGACTCCGGCTCCCTGATTATTGACATCATCGCAGCTGGCGGCAAGGTGGATGCACCGATCCCTCAACGGGTCTTTTGGTGTACGATTGAGGGGTTAGTCGCCATCGCGTTGCTATTGGGTGGAGGTCTGAAGTCGTTGCAAGCGGCCTCGCTCGCAACCGGCTTCCCATTCGCCATTGTCCTATTGGGAATGGCGGTCTGCGTTTTTATAGGGCTTCGACAAGAATCCCGCGAATCCGCAGCGAATACTCAGTAGGGAATAACGATCGTTATTCTCTACTAATCGTTATTCTCTACTAATCGTTATTCCCTACTAATCGTTATTCCCTACCGATCGTTATTCCCTGCTTGAAGGAATGTAAGGGTAGGTCTTGTGCCTACCCTTCCTTCCACTCAAAATGTAAAGTTTTTCTTAAAACTTGCTTAAAGAAATCCACGTTACGGAAACTATTCTTAAAATCCACAATGCTGACTTTCAGGAGAGAAACCAATGAAAAAAACAACACCTTCCTTCTGGATACTTATGGCTTGCGTAGTGGTGCTTCTGTTTGTAGGACAGGCAGACTTTCGTAGTGCCTCTGCCGCCATCACCGGGAAGATTTCAGGTGTGGTCACCGCTGAAGCGACGAAAGCACCGCTGGCGAATGTCACAGTAACCATTGTCGGGACGAGCAGTACCACGAAGACAAATGATACTGGCTATTATGTCATGACCAACATCCCACCGGGAGGTTATGATGTGAAAGTCGAACTTACCGGTTACCGTTCCAAGACCCTAGAGGCCGCGAAGGTGCTCGCTGGGCTAACCACGACCTTAAACTTCACTATGGAGACCGCTGAGGTTATCACGCTCGAAGGAGTAACGGTAACGGCTCCCAAACCGCTGATTAAGCGGGATGTTACGCAAACAACACGGATTATTGAAGCAGAGGATATCGCCGCTATGCCCCGCGATACCGTGAATGGGATTGTCACAACACAGGCAGGCGTTTCGGTGCTAAACTCAACGGGTACACTTCATATTCGAGGGGGCCGTTCAATGGAGGTTAAATATCTCATTGACGGGATTCCGGTGAATGATCCAATTGGCAGAGGCTTTGGTATACATATCAGCACCAATGCTCTTGAACAGATGGAAGTGATTACAGGGGGATTCAATGCAGAACACGGTGATGCACAATCCGGTGTGATTAATCTCATCACGAAGTCCGGTACGCAAAAGTTTTCTGGTAGAATCCGGTACCGCATCGGGCAGTGGATGACGCACCACGGCGACCCGCTATACGGTCCGTGGCGCGACCCGGACAACGGCTTCCGACCAGTAGCTCTCGAACCGTTCCGGGGAATCTTCCTCGGTAAACCTTACGATTATCAACCACCGTATCGTGGGAATGCTGTTACGGTTAAGGAGTTGAGAGAGCGAGAGGGCGATGCACAGGTCGTATTCACGGAGATTGTCCCCGGGGTGTATGCCGATAGGATGGAAAACCCGCTCCTCCCCGTAATAGACCCGGAAACAGGCGAACCGAAGGTGGATGCCGATACGGGTGAACCGATTATGGCACGTCAACCTTACAAGGATACGGATGGCACCCTTGTTGATTATGAAAATAAACAGGTTACGCTGTTAGATGGCTACGTCGTCGATCTGAACCAGTACAGCGGGTTGTTCAACGATACGAAAAAGTACGGGCTAAGTCCGAGCCACATTGGGGAATTTGCGCTCAGTGGGCCGATATGGGGCAATCGGTTGACGTTCTCCGTTGCCAGTCAGTTGCGGCGAGATGAAAGTTATCTGCCCAATAGCAATGGAACGGGATACACCGTTCAAGGCAAACTCAAGTTTGAAGTAACCCCTGAGATTAAACTCACCGCAAGTGGACTGTTCGATAAACGCGAAAGCTACTCCTACGGCGGTAGCCTGCGCTTTTGGCCCAGCGCGATTCCGGTAGGAAACAGGGATGGGCGGAGCATGTCCCTGCAACTCTCACATAACCTCAACTCGGGCACCTTCTACACGTTGACGTTTGGGCAATTCCGTCGTTCGGTTGAGAGCCATCAACCGGGGAAATTATGGGATCCGTTGAATAAAACGTTTGATGAAAATGCCTGGGATCCTGAGAAATCCTTTGAGCAGAATCAGGCAGAAGGACGAATTAGAAACCCGCCCCAACAGGCGTACAACGATACAACCTATTTCATCGCAGGAGATGACAACGGATGGACCACCCGCAATTCGACGACATCAATTCTCAAAGCGGATTTCGCCAGCCAAGTTACGGAAAATCACCAAATCCAGACGGGTGTTGAATTCACGACAACCAATCTCTATAATCTCGGAGCGACAAATTATGGAAGTTCAAACCTCTACGTGGAGTTTTATGATGTAACGCCTAGCTCTATGAGTGTGTATGCACAAGACAAGATGGAGTATGCGGGAATGATTGTCAATGCGGGGTTGCGGTATGAATTGTATAATCCGGATGGTATCTCCCCCCAGGATCCGCTTAAACCGCTTGAACTCAACCCAGATGGAACAATCAAGCTGGATAAAAGTGCCTACAAAGTTGGGATTCCCATCATCAAAGATCCGGTTGAGGCTTCCGTCAAACAGATGCTCGCGCCACGCCTCGGCATCTCGTTCCCGATTACAGATCGGGCGAAGTTGCACTTTACGTATGGGCATTACTACCAGATTCCGCGGGGCGATGATCTCTACGAAAATCTCAACTTTGATATGCGGGGCGCAATCCGCAGAAGGGGCAATCCCAACCTAGACCCAGAGCAAACTATCGCCTACGAAGTCGGGGTGGCACATCAATTTACTCATGACTTAACGGCTGACATCACTGGGTTCACCAAAGATATCGACAAACTTGTGAGTAGCGTACATGTCGATATTATCAACGATTACAGCTATTTCATTAACGACATCTACGGGCGAGTCCAAGGATTTGAACTCACAATTCGCAAATGGCGCACAGGGCGGAGTCCTGTTTCCGGGATGCTCAACTATACCTATTCTGTGGCGAAAGGGAAGGGCTCCAGCCGAAATCTGGGCTACTTAACCTATTATCGCGCACAGCCTGAAGTGACCGAAAGTCATCCCTTAGCCTGGGATCAGCGGCACGTTGTTTCCGGGACGTTGGACATTCAATTGCCCCTTAATGCCGCCATCAACCTGATTGGGCGGTACGGCAGTGGCTTGCCCTACACTCCAAATCCCAACGCGCCGGTCAAACCTGACATCAACTCTAAGCGTTACCCATCAACATACAACGTTGATGCACTGCTCAGCAAGCGAAGCCGAATTGGTGGGGTGACATATACCTTCTTTGCGGATATTCGGAACATCTTCAACACGAAAAATTTAGACGACCTGATTGATCCGGTGACTTATGACCGGTACGGTATCCCACTCAGTGCCAGAAAGCATTCAACTCCGCTCTCATGGAGCGCGCCGCGTCAGGTTATGATGGGCGTGAGTTTGGATTTTTAGATGCCTGCTAGTCCCGAATGCTCCTGCTGGATTGACAAATCCAGCAGATCCTGGACTGTTTAAATGCAACAATAACCCAAGTTGCCCTGGATAACAAAAGTGGCACAAACCAACAACACACGGTGGGGTTGGGTCCTCCAACCCCACAATCGGTCAAGCAACGCGGAAAGCCAAATGAACCGACAACAATCAATATCGCTTTCAGACATCTACAACCGCGAAGAGGCTTTTTCTGAAGATCTTGCCGATACACTTGAAGCACTCGAAGTTGGCGAATTTGAGGACGTGGAGACAGAAGCCAACGTCGGTACGCGCCGAGCGGACATTGTCGCTGTCGGAGAGGATGGCACCCTTGTAGTCGAGAACCAGTTCGGCCAAGCAGATTGGGCTCATTGGGGTAGACTTGAAGCCTATGCACGTTTGAAAGACGCTACAGTGGCTGTGCTGGTAGCTGAAGACTTTGAGGACCTAATGATCGTTACGTGCAATCTCCGCAATGAAGACAGCACCATTGACTGGTATCTGATTCAAGCCCAAGCCAATTCACATAATGAACTGTTCTTTCATCACGTTGCTCGACCCGCCATAGATATTCAAACCGAGAGGCAACCGGACATTGGAGACAGTGAATGCTGGGCACCGATCCGCAGGGGTGAACTAGGCGAACTATTTGCCGGAAAACCGGTACCCCGTAACCAACGTTTCATAACAAAGAGAATCCGTGGGGTCGGTGGTGTAGTAATGTCCCTCCAACTTAGGAAGCACCACTGCCAAATTACACTGTCATTCCAGGAATCGGACAGAATGGAACGCCGGGACGAGATTATGGAACTATTCCCAGAATCAGACTACAATTACGAATATAGGAACGCACGACAGTCCGTATCGGTAATATTCCGTGTTCTTGATAAAGGGATAAGGGACCAGGACGATTGGGATGAAATTCGCGAGAAATTGGTCGCCATGGGCACCGACATCTACAATACTATCTATGAATCCCACCACGGCTGCAACTGAACTTGAAGCATTCGGAGGAAAGGGACATGGAGCTTCATTTCTACAAAATGATGTTTTCAATTCTATTGCCAATTGTGTTTGGGATTCTAGCAACCTTTTCCCTGGCCATTGGGCTTAGGGGTGTATTGACCAAGCAACCTTTCTTGATCTCAAATAAATGGTGGTTTTGGATGATTGTTGTAATGTTTATTCCAGGAATCTTACTGTTCTTCTTATTATTGTTGTTTCCTAGCAATTTCAATTCCACAAATGCCACAAATTGGCTAAGTCCCCTTATATCTGGGGCTGTCGCTCTAATAGGGATGTGGTACCAACGGAAAAATTACGTCGCATACGCCGCTACAGAGACATCATTTCATGAGGCACTACTCGCGAGTATCCAAAGACTACAGTTGCCCTACGAAGAAATTCTTTCTGGTAAGACTTTCGTAAAATACATAGAAATACGGCTTACATCTGTTGAGGCTACTCTGAAAGTGTCCATTCAGCCGTGGATGGGATTGGGCTTTATCAAGGTGAAACAGGACGCGCACCGTTCTATGCTTAGAAAAATTGTCAATGCGATGAACGAGTACTTCCGTACCGCATCCGTACCTACAAGCATAGTTTTCTGTATTTTCTGTGTGGTTATGGGTGGGTTTATGGTTATCGGCACAATTGGTATCCCACTTTTCTATTATCTTATAATAACCCTACACGGCTTATAAGGAGTAATACCAAATTGACTAGATTCGTATTGTTTCCCATCTCCACTCTTTTGCTCTAAAAAGCCCCAGCGGGGCGAAAGGTGCAAGAATAATTTCGCTAATTTGGTATAATACCCATGCCTAAAACTATTGAGGAACGTAACATGAAAATTCATGAATTCACACTCATTCTAACAGCAGAACCCAATGAAGCAAAAGCAGATCGGCTCTACAGCATTTTTGACGATGGGACGATCGCCACTATTGCAGGTATCCCGCAGATTCATTTTCACCGTGAAGCTCCGTCGTTGGAGGAAGCAATCGGTTCTGCATTGGTGAATGTCACAAAAGCAGGCTTTGATGCTGTCCGTATAGAAATCGAACCGAAGGTAGTGCTACAAGGGACACAGGTATTTCACACAGAACAGCAACTGCACGGTACTACTACCTAACAAACCTTTGCTGTTGATGGTAGAGATTTCTGGTTTTTAATAATGTTTTGGAGTTGGGATGGACCGGTTTCGGTTTGTCAGACGTTTTCGGCAAACCCCGTTCCCGTCGCAACGGAACTCAATCACTCGGAGAAAAAGAACATGGAACCTGATTTTTACAGAATGATGTCTTTAATTCTGTTTCCAATTCTGTTTGGGGTTATGGCCATCTTTTTTCTGGCCATTGGACTTAGGGGCATCTTGACCAAACGACCTTTCTTGGTCTCAAACAGATGGTTGCTTTGGATGATGTTTGTTATGTTCATCCCACTGATCCTACTGCAACTCTTATTGTCGTTCCGAGGCAGTTTCAACTCCATAAATTTCACGAATTGGCTTAGCCCCCTTCTATATGGGTTTATTCTTCTGATGATGTGGTATCAACTGAAGGGTTACGTCGCGTATGCCGTTACAGATACATCGTTTCGTGAGGCACTACTCGCGGCACTCCAAAAGCTACAGTTACCCCACGAAGAAACGCTTTCGGCAATACGGCTTACATCTATTGAGGTTGACCTGCAAGTGTCCGTTCAGTCATGGATGGGAGCAGGCGTTATCAAAGTCAAACAGCGCAAACACCGTTCTGTGCTTAGAGAGATTGTCAATGCGATGAACGAGTACTTCCACACGTCATCTGTACCGACAAATATGACATCCTGCGTTTTCCTTATGGTCATGGGAGTATTTATGTTTATCTTCGCAATTGGCATGTCGTTCTTACGAAACATCCTCTAACCCGAATCGGTTGATAAGGAGAAACACGTCATCCCCCAAATGCTTTGCGCCAGAGGAGCTACATGTCTATAGAAAAACGTCATCACCTTAATGCTTTGCCCCAGAGGAGCTACATGTCTATAGAAAAACGTCATCCCCCAAATGCTTTGCCCCAGAGGAGCTACATGTCTATAGAAACCCCATTGCCTTAATGCCTTTGCCCCAGAGGGGCTACATGTCTATAGAAAAACGTCATCCCCCAAATGCTTTGCCCCAGAGGGGCTACATGTTTATACAAAAACGTCATCACCTTAATGCCTTTGCCCCAGAGGGGCTGCATGTCTATAGAAAAACGTCATCCCCCAAATGCTTTGCCCCAGAGGGGCTGCATGTCTATAGAAAAACGTCATCCCCCAAATGCTTTGCCCCAGAGGGGCTACATGTCTATAGAAACCCCATTGCCTTAATGCCTTTGCCCCAGAGGGGCTACATGTCTATAGAAACACGTCATCACCTTAATGCTTTGCCCCAGAGGGGCTACATGTTTATACAAAAACGTTAAACGAGGAGACTACCCATGGCAGACACCTACACCCAACTCTACGTACACATCGTATTTTCCGTTAAAGGACGACAACCCCTCATCCCTAAACAACACAAAGCCGAACTCCACCAATATATCACCGGCATCATCACCAATAAAAAGCAAAAGGTAATTCAAATCAATTCGATGCCCGATCACATCCATATCCTTGTGGGCATCACACCCGACATTGCCATCTCCGATTTGGTGCGAGCCATCAAAAGAAGCTCCACACCATTCATCAACGGAAAACGGTGGGGTGTTGGAAAATTCATGTGGCAAGAGGGATTTGCCGCGTTCACCTATTCGCATTCTCAGTTGAAGGATGTCGCAACCTACATCCAAAACCAGGAAGCGCATCATTCGCACAAGACATTCGGAGAGGAATATCTTGAGCTTCTAAAACGTTTTGATGTGCCCTACAATCCAAAATATGTGCTTGATCCGGTGGACGAAGGTACGCCCGAAATTCCATAAACATGTAGCTCCTCTGGAGCAAAGAATTTGGGCATTTTTGACGATGGGACGATCACCACTATTGCAGGTATCCCGCAGATTCATTTTCACCGTGAAGCTCCGTCGTTGGAGGAAGCAATCGGTTCTGCATTGGTGAATGTCCGAACAGCAGGTTTTGATGCTGTCCGTGTGGAAATTGAACCGAAGGTCGTGTTACAAGGAACACAGGTATTTCACACAGAACCACAACTGCACGGCACTACGACCTAGCCATTACGGTTTTTAATGATGTTTCGGACAAGGAGTCAAACCATGGTATGCGATATTTGTGGGAAATCGGGTGTCCGTCAGCGTTACAGTTCACGCAGTTACGGGCAAGGAGAGTCGCTTCTTGTCATTGAAGGTGTGCCTGTAATGAGTTGTCCTCATTGTGGTGAGAGTTATCTAACCGCACAGACACTGCATCAAATTGAGCGCATTAAACGCCAGCGAGAAGGGATTGCGGTTAAACGCCCCGTAGCCGTTACTACTTTTGTATGACCCACAGGAAAGCGCGTCCCAATTTTCCGATTCAGGGCAAAGTTCCCTTCATATTTCTGCTCACATTTGCAATTGCTTAGGTCAATAAAGTTGCATATCAAAAAATTGATGAACTGGAGGAATTGTAATGGAATGGTTTGCAGTTATTGTAGTCGTAGTGCTTCTCACTGGTCTAGGCATCGTCACACAAGATGCCATAAAACACGCCAACAAATCTTAACACCAAGCCGCCGTTTCCGTTGGTGGCAGTCTGGTTTTAATGATGGCTGCCGCCCAACGAAAACGTTCAACGATAAACCTATCAAAAGGTACAAATCAGATGGCAAGAATTGATAAACTAAAGGAAGAAATTGGCTGGTTAAAAATTGTATTCGCCATTCTGATCGCTACCGACATTTCACTAATTGCCTGGGTGATTCAGAATTACGGAAAAATTGGTAAGTTTCTTCTTATACTTTAATATGCGTATTTCTGTTCACATCTATAATTGTTTGGATCAATCAAGTTGCATATCGAAAAATTGATGAATTGGAGGAATTGTAATGGAATGGCTCGTAATTGTTGCAGTTGTAGTGTTTCTCACTGGTATAGGCATTGTCGCAATACAGGCTATAAGACACGCCAACAAATCTTAACACCAATCCGCCATGAACCGGAGGAATTGTGATGGAATGGGTTGCAGTTATTGTACTTGTAGTGTTTCTCACTGGTCTAGGCATCGTCACACAAGATGCCATAAAACACGCCAACAAATCTTAACACCAATCCGCCGTTTCCGTTGATGGCAGGACATCTCTGATTTGTAGTAATGTTCCCTGAAGGAGGTAAACAATGCAACAAACCATTGAAGCTGTGATTGATGAACAAGGCAACGTGCGATTATTAGAGCCAATCCAGTTGCCAAAACCACACCGAGCATTTGTGACGATTCTCACCGATGAGCTAGATATTTCTGAAACCGCATTGCTCAGTGAAGCCGCACTTGCTGAAGATTGGAATCGTCCAGAAGAGGATGCCGCATGGTCACACCTACAACAGGGGCAGTTGTCTTAGTACCTTTTCCATTTTCTGACTTGTCACAAACAAAACTGAGACCTGCAGTTGTGCTGTCAGATGTGGGTCAAGGGGATTGGATTCTCTGCCAGATTACGAGCAATCCTTATGGAGATCGCCAAGCAATCCCGCGTGACCAACGCTAGTTTTGCGACAGGCTCGTTGCGTGTAACAAGTTATGCACGTCCAGGGAAGCTATTCACTGCCAACCATAATCTCATAGTAACGCAGGTCGGCATCTTAAAAGTAGATGCGCTCAAGCAGATTGTTGAGGCGGTTATCAACATGCTTCGTCTAAGTCTTACTCCGTAAGCGTATTATCAGTTGATTCACCTACTGTAGGCGAGACAATGATGCAGATGATGAAAACTGAATCCGCGAAATCCCTTAATCCGCCTAATCCGCGATTCAGACAATAATAAAGGAGGAAAAATGAAACCAACGAAACAGAGTAGACGCGTAGATCTGCCCCGATTGGCATTGCTCATATCTGCGCTATTTATCATAGCAATCCTGCCAGTGATGGCCGGTGTGGATTGGAAGGCTCTTGATGTAGGCAATCTATCGTCTGCAGTCTTTAACACCGCAGTCGTTGGCTACCCCAGCAACCCGACCGAAAACCCTTCAGGATGGTGGCCCGCGGGAACCAACGATTCCTACCTCTTTGAAGGCGATATCTGGCTCGGCGCGAAAAAAGGTGGGGTGGTTGGGGTCTCTGCCTCAGATGGGAGACAAAGTGAAATATGGCCCACCGATGATGTGCCTGAAGTGCTCTCACACAAGCCCGGTGAGACGACAAAAGGAACGCCGACAAGCCAAGCGATCATGTTCAGATGCTCTGACACGAATCCCGATGCGAATCTGGGATTGATCCTCGGATTAGAGCTTGATGTCAACGGATTTCAATGGAGCTATGCACCGCTCTACGATTTCTTTATCCTAGAATATAGGGTCAAAAACGTTGGTGACCAAACCCTTGAAGACCTATTTATGGCGTTCCGGTATGACGTAGATGTGTCTAGCAATGAAACCGGCACAGCAAGTTACTCGGCTGATGACTTCATTGCGCTAGATCAGACACCCGACGCGCTCAACCCCGATACACACCCGAACCGTTTCCTCTCTTACGGATTCTCCAACGCATCTGCGCCCGGGTACATCGGTTTGCGGGTATTGGACGCTTATGTAGGGGATAACCCACAAGCTGCCAATGCAAAAATCCCTTTTACGGCGCACAAGCGGATTACGATAGCCACCGACCCAACAACTGATGCAGAGATGTACGCTTTAATCAGCGTCCCTGGTGTTGACCCACTTCCTGCCAACTACGATGACCAACGCTTTATCCAATCCTACGGGCCAATTGAATCGCTTGCCCCTGGGGAGGCGTTCACCATCATCACGGCAGTGGCTATCGGTGAAGGGCTTGAGGGGTTACAAGCGGCTTCGGACTGGGCGCAGAAGTTGTATGACGATGGATATGTTGCACCCGCACCGCCGCCCTCTCCGCAGGTAACCGCTTATCCCGCTAATGGGCAGGTAACACTCGTCTGGGAAAGTACTGGACTCTGGGTTGATAAAGGTGTCAATAAAAGTATCGAAGAATATGTTGATGTAACCGACCCTGAGAAAATTTTTGAGGGCTATAGAGTCTACAGGCGGGATGCCTCTTACGATGAATCGACTGGCAAGCCTGTAGAAGATTGGGAAATGCTGATAGAGTTTGACAAACCGAGCGCAACCGGTAATTTCTTCACTGTCGCGCATGTTGGCAAACAGTCAGACGCTACCATTGAAGGCAAGGGCGATGAACCGTTCTTCGCTGACTTCTTCAAAAACGCGGTCTACATGATCAAATTCAACTCCAGCACAACCTTTGAGGTGATTAATACAACGCTGTGGGAAGTTATGGAATATAATCCGCAGTTCCCAGCGAATGGAAAAGGGTATGTTGTGGTGAAAAATCCGGCTACGGGCGAACCGTATCCCGATGAGACCTACCGCTCCGGCGCACAAATATACTTTGGCGGGTTGTATGTGCAAATTACAGACGGCCGCTCAGGCCCACCCGTGGCAGGCGATATCTTCCGCGTCGTTTCCACTCCGTCAAAGGCACTCGGTGAGGATGCAGGCATCAAGACTTTCTACACCGACGAAGGGTTGACGAACGGGATTCAATACACATACGCTGTCACCTCATTCGATACAGGCAACCCGAAAACTGGGCTTATCGCGATGGAGAGCAGTCAGATCGAGACGATGGTTCATGTCGTTCCACGCGCCCAACCTGCCGGGTATCGCGAGGCAACTGCTGATGTGGAACAGCAGGGGATGGGGACTGTCACCGCTGAACCGATGGTGCTCGCTCCAAACAAGGTGACCGGACATCAATATAAAATCGTCTGGGAGGGTGCGAAACCGATAGGCCCCGGTGCATATATCACAGGGCCCGGGTATCAACCACCCTCTTATGAGATTATCGACATGACAACAAATCAAGCGGTGGTGGAGAAGCAAGTGTTTGAATGGTATGACCCTGTCCACGGCGAGGCTGCTGAAGCTCTCTCCCCGATGTTTGATGGAATCGTCTTGAAGATAAAGGGGGTTGATGTGTCCTACGGAAGTCCAACCGAGAACCCGATCAAAGACGTTAAACTGACGGGTGGCTCAGCGACAGGTTGGACCGTGGATATCAAATCTCCCGGTGTCGGGCAGAACACCTGGACGAACATCTTCTGGGCAACGTACTACCGCCCGCATACGTATTCGATCACGTTTATTGACGATACACACGTCAAAGTGGTGGACGAAAATACGGAGGAAGAGATTAAATTCAACCCCGAGCGCGCCGATGGATACGCAATTCTCACACGCGCAGGTTGGAAAGACGAATACAGCCGGGCAGACACACCCGATTATTTTCGGATTTTCATTCGGGGTGCGTACGTCTTCATCAAAGACCCCAACCATGAAATCTCCGCTGGGGATGTATTCACTGTTGAAATGGGGGGTGCCAGCGCGCCGCAAGATGGCGACGCAATGCTCCTGACAACGGGTGCAGAGACGCTCGCCGCTGAAAACATTAAAGCGGATCTGGAACGAATCCGCGTCGTGCCAAACCCTTACTTTGTCACAAACCGAGCCGTGACTGCTGAAGGAACAGATAAGATATTCTTCACACACCTTCCTCCACTGTGTACCATTCGCATCTATACGTTGGCGGGTGAATTGGTGCGAGAAATCGAACACGAAAGCAACACGCCTTTCAACCCAGATGACCGCTTGGCACAAGGCGATAAGGGCGGCACAGAAACATTTAACCTGCTGAATCTTTACAATCAGGCACTTGCGAGTGGAGTCTACATCTACCATGTCGAAGCACGAGATGACAGTAAGGCTGTTATCGGAAACAAAATTGGTCGGTTCGCGATTATCCGATAACCCACTCAGCAGAAACCCCCGGTAGGCGCGTGTTTTCAACCGCGCCGGATTGAACGTCAAACTTCTTTGCGCCTTTGCGTTCCATTTTTCTTACGTCAAAAAACACGAGAAACATTCGTGAAACAGAAGGAAAACATCACAATATGCAAATAAACTCTAGACACCTGAGTGTACTTTACAGACTCTTATTCATCGTCGTGTTTCTATGTTCAACGCCTGTACAGGCGACCACCAATGTTGGCACTGCCGGCGCACAGTTTCTGAAAATTGGCCCCGGGGCGCGAGTAGACAGTTTGGGCGGCGCGTTTGGCGCGCTTGCCAACGATGTCACAACCATCTACTGGAATCCTGCAGGGTTAAGCCAAATCAAAGAGCTCAGTTTTTCAGACACGCATACAATATGGCTTGCCGATATCCGATACAACTATCTTGCGTTCGCCACGCCGATAGAACAGGTCGGCACCCTCGGTGCAAGCGTTACGTTCCTCAATGTCCCTGATACCGAGATCACAACCCTTGCAAAGCCAGATGGCACGGGACTCTGGTTCTCGGCATGGGATGCTGCGGTATCGGTGGCTTATTCCAGACAGCTCTACGAAAAAGAATCGGGGGTCAAACTCTCCTTCGGTGTCAACGCCAAATACATCCACCAGCAGATCCATCGGGAACGGGCCACAGGAATGGCAATTGATGTCGGAACCCTATATCACACAGGCTGGCGCAGCTTGCGAATTGGGATGTGCTTCTCGAATTTTGGACCGGAGATGCGTTTCGGCGGACCAGATCTTGAAGCAGGTGTTAAAGAAGCAGGCGAGCCGAGAACCGCCGACTATCGCCCATTCCCAGATACGACGAACCCGACGCGAAAGGCAGAGTTGGAAACCGTAGAATTTCCACTGCCCTCCAACTTCCGCCTCGGCATCGCCTACGACCTGGTTGACAGTGGCGACAACCTGCTCACCCTCGCCCTCGATGCCAATCATCCAAACGACAACAGCGAACGCCTCAACTGCGGGCTAGAGTACTGGTACAAAAAGACCGCCGCGGTTCGTGGAGGCTACAAATTCCGCTTGGGTCCTGATCGGGCAGACGATGAAGAAGGGCTCACACTCGGCTTGGGCCTGCATATAGACATCGCGGCAACGATGCTTTCCCTGGATTACGCGTTCGCAGATTTCGGACATCTACAACAAGCGCACCGCGTCAGTTTGGGACTGAAATTCTAGGGCGTTGCCGCGCACTCTAGAATAGCCAAAACTTTACATTTTGACAAGGGCCATATAGCGTTTCCGCTCTTCCGCTCCAGCGGAGCGCAATGTATATAGAATCGTGCTCGCCCACAATTCCCGCACTCCAGCGGAGTGCAATGTATATCAGAGGAGACCAATCATGAACACAGAACAAAGAGAAGCAATCATCAAAGACCTAACTCGCGCCTACTGGTTAGAGATGGAAACCACGGTCAACTACCTCGCGATTTCAGTCGATTTAGACGGTATCCGCGCCGAAGAAATCAAGAAAACCTTAGCGGCAGATATTCAAGCGGAACTAACCCATGCCCAAGACCTTGCACATCGAATCAAAGAAATCGGCGGGCGAGTGCCTGGATCCTTCGCCTTTGCCGCAGAACAAGCTACCCTCCAACCGCCCGAAGATTCAACCGATGTCGTAACAGCCATCCACGGCGTAATCGAAGCAGAGAACGAAGCGATCGAACACTACAACAAAATCATCCGTCTATGCGACGGCATCGACTACGTCACACAAGACCTCTGCATCA
Organism: Candidatus Poribacteria bacterium; assembly: GCA_965198165.1. GTDB lineage: Bacteria > Poribacteria > WGA-4E > WGA-4E > PCPOR2b > CBDAOT01. Next base: position 5,369,681 of record OZ240244.1, read on the forward strand.
GACTACTCGCCGACGAAGAAAAACATCGGAGAGAATTTGTCGGCTTCCTCAAAGAATACGAGAAGGGGTAATGCCATCGGGGCGTGTGGCGCATTAGCAACAACTAAGCTTTGGACAATTTTTAAGGATCCAGTAGGTTCGGTCCCCTTGGTAGGTGCGTGTTTTGCGTCAAGTCATCTGGTTTCCACCCGTAAGGGCCAACCGCACCGGGCACCCGTCTGCAATTACCCGATTTATTTTTTAAACCTCATGCAACCGCACCGGGTCCACCCGGTAGGAGCGTACCCTAACGGGTGGCGAGATGAGTCTACGCATTTTCAACTGCGCCGGTCGTCCGTCTACTGATAATCCAAGCGGACCATCTGATAGAGAAGTTAAAATTAACGGAGAGTCTTGAATCTGTTATGGAATGGCTGAAGGCACGAAAGTATCTTCCCAAGGAAGGAGAGCATTTTGAGGCACCTAGGTTTAATGCTACAATCGGCAATTGGAGCGTGAAATGGTATGGGATTCAACCACTGATTAGAGATGAGTTTTCCTTTGTAGACTGACCTATTTTTTCGCTATATCCAACGTTGAAAATGTTCCACCGAAAGGATTTAAAACTTCACAAGGAGGCCGCAAAATGAGAGAAATGAGAAAGTACCGCTACTACCTAATCGAAAGACTTTCAGACCCTGAGAAGGCAATCGTCCATCTCCAAGTCGCCCTGGAAGAATACCAAAACGACAGTGACACGTTCATGCTTCTGAAAGCATTCCAGAGTGTTCTTGAAGCACAAGGTGCGCTAAGCGAACAGACGAGACCTGGTGAATAGCAAGGCTTTCTTTGCACAGGATTCAGCATGAGAGAGACCGAACAGGAACGCGAGATAAAATCTGTGGAGTGGGTTGGTTCATCACACGAAGATCTGAAGGAATTTCCCTCGGATGTTCAACGTGAAATAGGATACGCGCTTTATTCTGCACAGATTGGGGATAAACACCCGAAAGCCAAACCGTTGAAGGGGTTTTCGGGTGTCATGGAAATCCGAAGTGATTACGCAAGCGATACCTATCGATCGGTGTACACCACCAAAATCGGTGATAAAATTTATGTGCTACACGTTTTTCAAAAGAAATCCAAGAGAGGCATTAAAACACCCAAGAAAGAAATCGATCTCATCAAACGCCGATTGAAGAGAGCCCAAGAGTTAGCAGAAGGAGGATAAATCGTGATAGACGTTACCCCAAGCTCAGGAAACGTTTTTAAGGATTTGGGGCTTCCCAATCCTGAAGAGTGTTTGGTAAAAGCAAAACTGGCATATCGAATCAACAGGTTGGTTGCCGATCAGAAAATGACCCAGAAGGACGCTGCGTTTTTTTTGGGCCTAAGTCGATCAAAAATGAGAGCACTGAGAAATGGTCGATTGAGGATTTTTACCATTGCCGATCTGTTTACGCTGTTGGGAAAATTGGATTCGGGTATGAACCCCAACGACCGAGACCACCTGCGGTGTGGTATTGAAGCATACCGTAGAGATGACCCGGATGCTATCGCAGACTACACTGATGTCATATCGTTAAATCCTGACACCCCTATTCTCGCCAACGCCTATTACAATCGCGGGGCGGCTTGCCGGGAAAAGGGAGATAATGACCGTGCCATTGCAGATTATACCAAAGCGATAGAACTTGACCCGGACGATTCTCATTTCTATTTAGGGCGCGGCGTAATTTACCGCTCACAACAGGAGTATGAACATGCCATTGTAGACTTTACCAAAGCAATAGAACTTGATCCAAGTGATTCTGATTTATATTTAGGGCGCGGTGTGGTTTATCACTCTCAACAGGAGTATGACTATGCCGTTGAAGACTATAACACAATGATAGACCTGAATCCCAATAATGCCAATGCCTATATCTATCGTGGTCTAGTTTACAAGACCAGAGGCGAGATTGACTGTGCCATTGCAGACTTTACCAAAGCGATAGACCTAAACCCCGATAATGCTAGTGCTTATCGCAACCGCGGCTATGCTTACCGGCACAAAGACGAAATTGACTGTACCATTGAAGACTTCACTAAAGCGATAGACCTAAACCCTGATGATAGCAGGACCTATTATAGTCGCGGATACGCTTACCAAAGCAAAGGCGATTATGACCGCACCATCGCAGACTATACCAAAGCGATAGCACTGAATCTTGATGATGCCACTATTTATAACCATCGCGGGGCTGTTTATTGTTACAAAGGCGATTATGACCGTGCCATTGCAGACTTTACCAAAGCGATAAATCTGAGCCCCAATGATGCGGATGCCTATATTCATCGTGGTTTGGCTTACCAAATCAAAGGCAAGATTGACCGTACCATTGCAGACTTTACCAAAGCAATAGACCTGAATCCCAATGATGCTACTGTTTATAACTATCGCGGAGGTGTCTATTATGACAAAGGCGATTATGACCGTGCCATGGTAGAATTTGACACAGCGATAGCACTGAATCCCAATGATGCTACTGTCTATAACAATCGCGGAGGTATCTATTATGACAAAGGCGATTATGACTGTGCCATCGCAGACTGTAATAGGGCTATAGAACTGAATCCCAATGATGCCCTTTTCTATATCTATCGCGGTTTGGCTTACTACCACAAAGGTGAGATTGACCGTACCATCACAGACTGTAACAGGGCGATACAACTCACCCCTGATTATGCTGTGGCTTATGCCAATCGCGGTATCGCTTACGGGGTCAAAGACGATTATGACCGTGCTATTGAAGACCTGACCAAAGCAATAGACCTGAATCCCAATGATGCTGCGGCCTATTACAATCGTGGGGTCGTTTACAGAAACAAAGCCGATTATGACCGCGCTATCGCAGACTATACCAAAGCGGTAGCACTGAATCCCAATGGTGCCGAGGCCTATTACAATCACTGGCAGGAATTGTCACACCTAGAAAGACGTGAAGAAGCGCGATCAGACCGAACAACTGTCGGAGACTTGGAGAAAAATATCATTGACGTGTTCCGTAACGCCTTCAAAAATGTCCCGATCGATCTGCTTGAGGAAATCGTCGCAATGCAGACAGTCCAACAAGCAGCATAAAGGTTTGCAACTGTGGCGAACAGAACACGAATCGCTTTCAAGCTGCGGCATGTCTATCCGAGTTGGCTACGAACTTAAATAACGTTGTGAGGCAGAAATTGAATACAGAATCTAAAATCACCCAAGAATGTGCAGACACGCAATCCCAACGCCTTCCTGTTCCCACCTACAGTGAAGAAGACATCCTGAACTGGGAGTTTGCCATAGAAACCACCAAAGGGAACTACAAATTTACCGTGATTCAAAGGTCGAGAGCCTTACACCCAATGGTTTGAATCAATTCAAGATTTAGAGGCACAAGAGCCAATTCAAACCCGACTTTACCGCGTAGAAGAAGGGAATATAGGCGATTACAGACCGGTTGGAGGCGGTGTATTTGAACTTCGTCTCCACTTTGGCCCAGGCTATCGGGTCTATTTTGGAAAAGTAGATAATACTATCGTGTTGCTACTCTGCGGCGGGGACAAATCCGCGCAAGCCAGAGACATTGAACAAGCAAAAGCCTATTGGCAGGAATACAAGGAGAATCAAAAATGAGAGAAATGATAGATTATCACGATTACCTGATTGGTACACTTGCCGACCCCGAGGAAGCGATCGGCTATCTCCACGCCTCCATAGAAGAATATCAGAAAGACGGTGACACTGTCGCACTTCTGATAGCACTCGAAAGCATCGCCGAAGCGCAAGCCAAGAACAAAGAACTCGCTTCCCATGTCTATTTATTGAGTGGCACAGTTTACCATTCACAAGGGGAGTATGACCTCGCTATTGAGGACTATAACACAGCACTAAAACTAAATCCCAATAATGCTGAAGCCTATATCTATCGTGGTCTCGTTTCCAACAGCGAAGGCAAGCATGATCTTGCTATTGAAGACTTTAACAAAGCGATAGAACTGAATCCCAACGAGGCTATTTTCTATAACAGTCGTGGTGTAACCTACTACGATAAAGGCGCGTATGACCTTTCCATTGAAGATTTTAACAAGGCGATAGCACTAACTCCCAATGATCCCTTGTTCTATATCCATCGTGGTTTGGCTTGCTACTACAAAGGCGATTATGACCGTGCCATTAACGACTTTGATAAAGCAATAGCACTGAAGCCCGATGAGGCCAATGCCTATTGTGGCCGAGGATGCGCTTACCAGAGCAAAGGCGATTATGGCCGTGCCATTAACGACTTTGATAAAGCAATAGAACTGAAGCCCAGTGATGCCAATGTCTATAACAATCGTGCGGCTATTTATTATGACAAAGGCGATTATGACCGTGCCATCATAGACTTTAATAAAGCGATAGTCCTGAATCCCAATGATGCCAATTTCTACAATAATCGCGGGGCTATCTATTATGACAGAGGCGATTATGACCTTGCCATCGCCGACTGTAATAGAGCGATAGCACTGAATCCCGATGATGCCCTGTTCTATATCCATCGTGGTTTGGCTTACGGAGGCAAAGGTGATTATGATCGTGCCATTGTAGACTTTAACAAAGCAGTAGAGTTGAAACCTAATTATGCTGATGCCTATTACAGTCGCGGTGTCGCTTACAAGAACAAAAACAATCCTGATCGTGCCACTGCAGACTTTAACAAAGCGATAGCACTAAAACCTGATTATGCCAGCACCTATAACAATCACTGGCCAGAGTGGCTACCGCTCAAGGAAGTGCTTGAAGAATCCAGATCAGATCAAGCGATTGCCGGGGACTTAGGAAAAAATATAACTCTCCCCCCACAGAACGCCCCCGGAAACGTCTCAAGTTTCAATCTTCCGAAGGAAATTACCGCAATGCCGACAACCCTACAGGCATAAAGGTTGACAACCGCGGCCAAAAGGAGAAGGCTAATATCCGTTTTCAATAAACCCACGCCGCAACCCAACTTTCTGTTTTGAGAAGTGAAAAATCGCAACTATGAAACCAATACAACAAATATTCCCAAAGCTGTTCTCAATGTTTTCAGATGCCGATGAGATGATAATCCTTGCCAGTCATCTGTTGCGGATAGTTGATTCACGTAAACAGTCTTGAAAAGTGGCGACGATATGAAATCAACCGTATTCTCTACCGCCATGGCAATGACTAATCAATGGGCTAAAATTGTTGAATCGTCAACCCATCAAGCGAAACGAAAAAAACGCACTGAACGCAAAACGCCGTAATCCAGCAGATAATATCTCCTAAACGAAAAAAATCAAAAAAACGCAATTTATTCCTTTGGATACACCTATACCTTGGCTTGAGATGATGTGGCGGTTCTTAATCCTCTTAACTCAATAGAAGCACTCTCTCCCACTCCCCTCCTCACTCCCCAACTATCGACAACACCACCGGCGACTTCTCTCGATAAACATCCAAATCCCCAACCGTAAACAGAACCATCTCCGTTGCCCAAGTATGACGAGGTCTGAGGCTGAGGGCTTTCATTGAAGTCTGTAACAGTTCAGGTGCCGTGGTGCCATAAGTCCTAATCGCACCCCCCAAATTATCAGGGCGGAGCGTATTCAGCGGCAGTTTTTGAGTCGTTGCAATTACCTTAACCCGTTCCTCGCCCGGCGGCCCGCCGACAGGAATTTCATACCCCGCCCCAACCGAAGGGATGGTGTACCTCTGCCCTTTTCTCAGAAAGTTTTTCGGTTCAAATTCACTTGGGAACAGCAAGTTAATCTTACCACTGCTGCCGATGTCTAGGACGTAAACGAAGCAACTGCGCGTCGGTTGCACCGAAATCTCGACCAGCTCACCGATACGGTACGTCGCCAAATCGCCCTTATTGAGGGTCGCGTTGATCTTGAACTTCTGTTTCGGATTCTCCAACTTGATCAACGCTTTAAGCACATAGCTCGCACGAATAATTGACGCAAACCCCTCAACTCGTTTCAGTTCACCATTTTTCGTACGAATCTGGTGGTCAGCAAAGAACGTCTTGACAGCGACATCAATTTGGTCTGCTCGCATCCTCAGCGTATGTTCGGGTGTGGAATTACCGATATTGACATTTATCACACGTAGCGAAACCCCGAAAGCCCCACCGACCGATTTCACCGTACCAGCCAGGATGCGGTCAGGTGCCTCCCGTTCATCCACCAATCTGACGTTCGGCAGTCCCATTACCTTCTGCTTGATTTTCAGCGTCAATCGATCAGCGGTCATCCGCGCATCCCTATCCTCCGCTTTAAGTGACTCGACCAGTAAGAGCAGCTCATCGCTTTCAACAAAGTGGCGTGTTTCAGAGACCCCATCCCCAACATGGATGGGTTGTCCCCCTTCAATGACTCTCGCCCTAGCGGTCGTTGGTGCAACACTCGTGATGTTAATTTCCGCCTTGCTGTTCCCTTGCAGATCATAGACCGCATAAACCGAACCGACCGTAACGCCATCATCGCTACCAATCGAGAGCAACACCGCCTTCCCTGAGACCTGAGACACCGCTCCATCATAGTCAGCGACCGCCGTTGCAGTCCCCTCCGGTTTCAGGTCGGGTTTGGGAGGATTCGCATCGTCTGATGAGACCTGGTCGCCACTGCCGAATGTGCCAATCATGGCAACTTCGTGGGTTGCATGAGTCAGATATTGCGGGTCTTGGGGCCATCCCGCCTTCCGAATCCGTTTTTGGGTTTCCTGCCAGAGTTCGCGGACAGTGACGACATTATCGCCGTTTGTGTCCGTTTGGTCGCTACTCCGCATACTCTCGATGAGATAATTGGTCAGCACACCCCCCTGCTCCCTTGGAGACTCCATTGACACCTGATGGTCAGCACATCCAGATATCGACACTTCACCCCCGGCATCCGCGTTGACGCTACGGGTTCTTGTACCGAGCGACGGTGCCAGTTCCGCTTCCGTCACATCAGGGTCGTATGCCTTAATCTCATCAATCGTACTTTCACGGATGGCATCGCCCGGTTCAGGGTAGTACGCCTTAATCCGAGGCACATTATCCGTCTGCTCACCAAACGCCATCACCGCGCGCGTCGCCGTACCAGAATGACACGAGTCGAAAAGCGCGATTTTCTGAGCGGTGTTAATACTGTCTATCCAACTACCCAGTTCGTTATCACGGATGAAGGTATAGGCGTGGCGATCAGAATCGTAAACGCATAACAGTTCGTCATATTTGTCCTCCTCTTCTATCGCCTTGGGATTTGACATCTGCACACCGTGTCCGCTAAAATAGAAGAGGGCTTTGTCACCCGGTTTGACGTTGTTAATCAACCATGTCTTAAAGGTCTGTTTTACGTTCTTCTTCGTCGCCTGAGTGCCGAGCAACATTTTAATATTTTCCGCCTCGAAATCGGCATATTTCATCAACGCATTCTTCATCCGAATCGCATCACTTTCGCAATATCGAAGGTCTGGTGAAATTGACCGATAATCATTGACAGCGACGAGTAATGCCCAATTTTCCGCATGGGCATAAGGGGCACTAAGGGTTGTGACAGTGTAAAAAACGCTAAGCAGAAGTACCGACCAACACGACTTGGTAAACATTTTTTCTCCTTATCCTCGCATAAGGCATTGCGACCATATTCTACCACAACTAAAATGGAATGTCACGTCTATTCAGAAATCTGAAAGATTAGCGGTGGTCATCAAACTGCGCACCCTAAACGTTTAAAACTTCCGAGGACAGTTCCGAGGACGCTCCTCTGCAACCCCCCAGAAATCGGTCACTGCGTGGGTTCTCGCCTTTTCGATCTCTATCAAATTCTCGTGTTTCCTCGGAAAACTCGGAACCTTCTGAACAGAGCTAAATGATTCCAACCGCCATTTAGGGGCATTTAGTTCTCAAAAATTGGGAGTCTATAAAGCCATATACCGTCATCGCAACGCGCCTATCAATGTGCTAAAATTGTTGAATCGTCAATCTATCAAGATGAACGCAAAAAACGGAATGAACGCAAAAAGCCGTCAGGCAAAACCGTGCAAAACCGCACAGCGTCTGAAAAGAGGCAGTTTTGCGTTTGGCGGGCAAATAGATGTCAAAACGCAACCGTAAACGCAATTCGTATTTCCTGACAAACGCGGCCCCTAGGGTCTTAATCTGCGAAATCCGATAAATCCGCGATTCAGACAAATAAGGAAAACCAAATGACGCTCAAATTATAACCGACTTAATTGATCTTTGTTGGTAAGGTGTGCTATAATTGGGCTCTACCGCATCAACGGCTCGCCGAAACCGAATGAACAAATAATCACTCACCCTTCGAGGAGGCATAAGTGCTCAAGTTATATGACCAAGAATACGATAGACTTCAGTTGCTTCGCCATGTCGGCGACATTTCGCAGATTTCCGGTACAAAGCAGTATCAACTGACGAGCGGAAATGAGCAAGGGGTTAATGCAGTTGACTTTTGGACGGGGTCTGGATTCAATTTTACGGTTTTGCCAGATCGTGGATTGGATATTTCCTATGCCACGTACAACGGGATTCCGCTGTGTTGGCGTTCAAGCACAGGTGATGTCGCTCCCGCTTATTACGAACCGCAGGGTCTCGGCTGGTTACGCGGTTTTTTTGGCGGTTTGTTGACCACTTGTGGCATGACATATCTCGGTGAACCGGACGAGGACCAAGGTGAGACGTTTGGGCTCCACGGACGGGTCTCCTATATTCCCGCAAAAAATGTTTGGACGGATAGCCGATGGGAAGGGAGCCGATATATGTTATGGATTCAAGGAAAAGTAACGGAGACTGCCGCTTTGGGCGAGCACCTCTGTCGGACTCGTCGTATCTGGACAGAACTGGGCGCGAACAATCTCCACATTGAAGATATTGTTGAAAATCTCGGTTACCAAAATACACCGCACATGTACCTGTTCCACATTAACGTTGGGTTTCCAATTGTTAGCGAGGCATCCGAATTGCTGGCACCCTCCACAACGGTAATCCCACGAGATGAGCACGCCGCTGAAGGTTTGGAAAATTATGCACATTGTGACGCACCGACCGCTGACTTTCGTGAACAGGTGTATTATCACGATATGGAGTCTGACGAGGATAATCACGTCTACGTTGCGCTCGTCAATCGCTCTTTCAATAATGGACAGGGACTCGGTTTGTATGTGAAATACCACAAGACGCAATTCTCCCGATTTACCCAATGGAAAATGTGCGGTGAAGCCGCCTATGCCATCGGCTTAGAACCTTCAAACTGTGGGGTTGACGGGCGGGCAAAGGAGAGAGAACGAGGAACGTTACAGTATATTGCACCGGGGGGACGGAAACATTACGAGATTGAAATTGGCATCCTGACTTCTAACGAAGAGATTGCAACGCTAGAAGAAAAGTTACAATGAGAATTAGAGAGGTAATCTGTCGGGGCAGTTCACAAATTGGGTAGCTACGGAAAACTCCACAGTTTTGATAGACCATTATGAACATTCTTGGAATCTCAGCATTTTATCACGATAGTGCCGCGGCTCTCGTCTGCGATGGTGAAATTGTGGCTGCCGCACAGGAAGAGCGCTTCACGCGGGAAAAGCATGATGCCAGTTTTCCGCTCCATGCCATCGAATACTGCCTGCGTGAAGGGGGGATTACGCCGAATCAGCTCGATTACGTCGGGTTTTACGACAAACCATTCGTGAAATTTGAACGCCTTATCGAGACCTACCTCGCCTATGCCCCTGCCGGTATTCGCTCTTTCTTGATGGCAATGCCGTTGTGGTTAAAGCTGAAGTTGTGGATGCGTGACGCGATTCAAAAAAAATTGGGCTACGATGGTAAGGTGTTGTTCTGCGACCATCACGAATCACACGCCGCCAGTGCATTTTTTCCGTCTCCATTTGAGGAAGCGGCGATTGTGACAATTGATGGGGTTGGCGAGTGGACCACGGCCAGTTGGGGGGTTGGGAACGGCAATCATTTTGAATTGAAAGACGAGATTCGTTTTCCGCATTCGTTGGGACTGCTTTACAGCGCGTTCACCTACTATATCGGTTTCAAAGTCAACTCTGGCGAGTACAAGGTGATGGGGCTGGCACCTTATGGTGAGCCTAAGTACGTCGGTCTGATCTACGACCATCTGATTGATGTCAAGGAAGATGGCTCGTTCAAAATGAACATGAAGTATTTCAACTACTGCCAAGGCTTGACCATGACGAATCGCAAGTTTCATAAGCTGTTCGGTGGTCTCCCGCGCCGTCCAGAGACCTTAATCACCCAGCGCGAAATGGATTTGGCACGGTCAATTCAGGACGTAACAGAGGAAATCATGTTGCGGATGGCACGGCACGTTCGCAAAGAGAGTGGGCAGAAGAACTTGTGCCTTGCGGGTGGTGTTGCGCTCAACTGTGTGGGTAACGGCAAAATTGTGCGGGAGGGCATATTTGACAAGGTCTGGATTCAACCTGCTGCTGGGGACGCTGGTGGGGCACTCGGCATCGCGCTTTACATCTGGCATCGCTACCTCGGTCAACCTCGTCATGCGGATAATGTAAAAGATTCCCAGCAGGGATCATTGCTCGGCCCCTCCTTTACGGCTACGGAGATTCAGGATTTCCTAGATACGAACGGTTATAAGTATACGCCCATGGCGGAAGCCGAACTGATCAGAATCGTCGCACGATTAATCGCTGATGGCAAAGTGATCGGTTGGTTCGATGGAAAGATGGAGTTTGGCCCAAGAGCGTTGGGCAGTCGGTCGATTGTCGGCGATGCCCGCTCGCCTAAGATGCAATCGGTGATGAACCTCAAAATTAAGTTCAGAGAATCATTCCGTCCGTTTGCCCCAACAGTGTTGCGAGATTCTGTTTCTGGCTACTTCGAGCTCGATTGTGACAGTCCTTACATGCTTTTGGTCGCTCCGGTCCGGGAGGAGAGACGGTTGAAAATGAGCACCGAGCAGGAACAAATGTTCGGTATTGATAAACTGAACGTCCCGCGTTCTGACATCCCCGCGGTGACGCATGTCGATTATTCAGCACGTATTCAAACGGTTTCGGAGGAGGACAATCGGCGTTACTACCAAATCATCAAGGAATTTGAGAGACTCACCGGATACAGCGTTATCGTCAATACCAGCTTCAATGTGCGTGGTGAGCCGATTGTCTGCACACCGGAAGACGCATATCTCTGTTTTATGCGTACCGAAATGGACTATCTGGTTTTGGGAAATTTTCTGTTGGACAAAAAGGAACAGAAGCCGCTAAAAGATGATGTGGATTGGCGGAAAACGTTTGAATTGGATTAGGAATCGGCGCACCGATTATCTTGGAGGGTAGAATTTATGTTGCCAAATCGTGACACTCCCGAACAGAGACGAAAAGACCTACGCAAATTTGGGCTTATGGTTGGCGGGTTCTGCTGCTGGTCGGCTTCTTCCTGTTCTGGCGTGGCCACTACAGGCCCATCCAAATCGGTCTTTGGGCGATTGGTAGCATCCTGGTTGTGTTCGGAGCGATTGCCCCCAAGCTTCTAAGACCCATCTATGTAGTGTGGATGAAGTTTGCATTTATCTTGGGTTGGGTTAATAGCCGAATTATACTATCGTTAATCTTCTTTCTAGTGTTCACGCCAATTGGGCTAATCATGCGACTCTTTGGGAGAGATGCCTTGAATCGCAGGATGAGCGGCAAGTCAGATTCCTATTGGGTCAAGCGTGAACCGATTACGTCGGTCAAAGAACACTCTGAACGACAGTTTTGATTATTTGGAAGTTGGAGACCATCATATCAATGAGTAAATTGTCAATTGTCAAAGAATTTTGGGCATTCTTGAAATTCAGGAAAAAAGTCTGGTTGATGCCGATTATTCTTATTCTCTTGCTGTTTGGTATTCTGTTAATTTGGGTAGAGACATCGCCATTAGCAGTGTTTATTTACTCGCTATTTTAATTTGACAAGGGGGATGGGCTACTGTGCGAAATTCGGAAACGTCAGCGGCTCATCCGAAAACACCTGTTCATCAATTGTTGAGACCGTCTCAATGACCGGTCTAAACTGCATACCTGCCAAGACATCCCGTTCAAGGTCAACGCCCGGGGCGACCTCTTTAAGCACAACTCCTTGCTCGGTTAGTTGGAAGACTGCACGTTCGGTGACATACAACACCTCCTGCTTCGTCTCACGCGCATATCTCCCGCTGAAGGTAATCTGTTCAACAGAATCCACGAATTTCGGTGCAACGCCCTCTTTAACGATGCCGATTCTGCCATCCGCAATTTCGAGTTCGGCTTTTACAGCGAGTGTGCCGCAGAAAACGACCTTCTTCGCGTTCTGTGAGATGTCGATGAAACCGCCACAACCGGGGATGCGACTGCCGAATTTGCTGACATTCACATTGCCGTGTCGGTCAACTTGGGCGTGTGAGAGAAAAGCGATGTCTATTCCACCGCCTTGATATGCGTCAAACTGATACGGCTGGTCTAGTATTGCCATTGGATAGTACATCGCCCCCGAATCCAGCCCGCCCGCTGGGATACCGCCTAAACTCCCCTGCTCGATACTTAGGGTAATCTGGTCACGAACCCCGCTCTCCTCAGCGACCATCCCGACCCCAAAAGGCATCCCGAATCCCAGATTGACGACAGCATTCGGACGTAATTCCATCGCCGCGCGCTTGGTGATGATTTTGCGCTCATCGAAAGAAAGTCTGCCCATGCTGAGGTCTGCTTCGCGAGAATCGCCACAAAGGGCCGGGTCGTAGTCGATCTGGTATGTCTGTTGTTGGCCAGGAGCTAGGACGAGCGCATCGACAAAGATGCCGGGGATTTTGACCATGCGCGGGTCAATGCCGCGTGCCCCGACCGTCCGCTTAACCTGCGCGATGACGGTTCCACCGGAATTCTTCGCCGCCTGCGCCACCGATAGCATCTCAAAATACGCGACCTCGTCTTCCATCGAGATATTTCCGTCAGCGTCAGCGGTGGTACCGCGAACAAAGGCGATATTGACCGGAAAACTGTGATAAAACAGATATTCCCGCCCGCGCAACGTAATGGCTTCGACGAGGTCTTCCTGTGCCCGTAGGTTCAGCTTGCCCCCTTCAATGCGCGGGTCTACAAACGTATGCAAGCCGACGTGCGTAATATACCCCGGCGCGCCAGCGGCGATGCTCCGCATGAGGCACGATAACGCCCCTTGTGGTAGATTGTATGCCTCAATTTTATTTTCATTGGCGAGTTGTGCCATCGGGGGTGACATTCCCCAATGTCCACCGATGTCTCGTTTGATCAGACGTGGGTCGGCGAGATGCCCTAAGCCACGTTCTCCCACATCACCCATGCCGCTGATGTGAACGACCGTCAGGTCCCGTGGTTGGCGTGTTGATTTGAAGCGCGCTCCTAATGCCTCGATTAGTGATTCGGGAATAGCGTGTCCCGCGCCGCTTCCTCCGATAACGAGGGTATCACCCGTTTGCACCATCTCTGCGGCGGCTTCAGCGGTGATAATCGGTTTTATCATGCAAGTTCTCCCAAAGTTACAGAATTGTATGCGTCTGGTACATCCGTCGCTTGATGGCTCACGAGTCCCGTTTCCGATTCAAGAACGCTTCGAGTCCCTGCTGAACCTCCGGTGTCGAGAAGCAGGTCGATAACGCCAACGATTCGTAAGAGATTGCGAACCCGTTTTCCGGCATTGGATTCCGAGTCAGCGCGGCTTTGGCAGCCCGGAGGGCGACTGGGCTCTTTTCTGCAAGTGATTCGGCAATTTCTCTCACCGCTGGCATTAAGTCATCCTTGGGCACAACGCGATTCACCAACCCTAAGTTGAGAGCGGTTTGGGCATCAATCCGTTCACCGAGAAACACAAGCTCCTTCGCTTTCGCTTCGCCGATAAGATTCAGCAGGCGATGCGTCCCACCCCAGCCCGGGAACCAACCGTGCGTAATCTCGGGCAATCCGAGACTCGCATCTTCCGCCGCTATCCGCAGGTCTGCCGAAAGCACCAGTTCCAGTCCCCCGCCGACTGCGTAGCCGTTGACCGCGGCAATCACAGGAACGGGTAGACAGGCAAGGCGGCTAAATACACGGTTTCCGTCTATTACCCATGTGCGAATGTCGTCGGGACCGAACGTGGCGATCTGATTCAGGTCAGCACCTACGCAGAATGCGCGTTCGCTGTTCCCGCTCAATATCACAACGCGGACCGAGGCATCCCGATGAAGGCGAGCAACGGTGGCATCCAGTTCGTCGAGCATCTCACGGTCTATGGCGTTGAGCACATTTGGGCGGTTGAGTTGAATTGTGGTAATTTGGTCGGTTTGGGTCACAAGAATCTTTGAAGCAGATTTATCCATCATTCCCCCTAACTCCATTTTGCACTTAATTTTCTGCTACTGACGCAACGGTGTTGATTCAATCTTAATGTTGTGTTACGATATTTGCGGTGCTTCAGGAAACAACCTATTGTTCATTTTATCAGATTTTGGAAATGGGTTCAACACGATAAAGAAAAAATTCGGGATACAAGTTCTTAAACAAAGTTGATTTACTTGTCAGTTTTTGCTATACTTTATCTCACTTGCCTCCAATAGCGGACACCTGATGCGATGGCCTCTTCCAATAAAGGGCAAATTTCGCCGCAACCGGACAATCACTTTAGAATCCGGAAGGAACAAACTCAATGAAGAATCTGATAATCCTCTACGTGGTTTTGGGTCAATTTTTGCCATCAATTTGTGCCGCCCAAAGCGGTGAGGCACAATTTGCGAGAATGCAAGAAGCCTTGAATCAGCTTGACACTCGCCTTGATGATACGAATGCCCGCTTGACAGCGGTTGATACTCGGATGATCGCCCTAGAAAACAAGATGGAGGCGCGATTTTCATCTTTGGAAGCACGAATGGATTCCATGCTGAAATGGATGATTGGCGTATTCGTTACCGCAGCAGCTACGCTTAGCTTTATACTTGTTACGGTTTTCGCTACGCTAGGTTCAATGAACCGTAGACTGGCCCGGGTGGAAGAATACCCCAAACAGTTTGACGCGTGGTTCAAACGTATTGATGAGCGATTCAAGATGAGCGATGAGCGGTTTGACCGATTCACTGCACAATTTGATGAGCGGTTCAAGGGCCTTGATGAGCGGTTCAAGAGTATTGATGACAAGTTTGACCAACTCATTGCGCTATTTGACGAGCGGTTCAAGGGCATTGATAATAGGTTTGCACAAACCGACGATCGGCTCAAACGGATTGAAGGTAGAATCGATCGGATTGATGCGCGGCTTGAAGGGGTTGATGAATAAGTTGTCCAAGTTAATCAAAAACGAGATTTGTTAATGGAAGGTCTGCCGCGGATTGAGATACCATAAAGTTCATGAACGTCATACAACACCCTCAATACGCTCTGAGACAGGTGATTGAGCGACACCGGGAAATCGGTTGCATCTGGGTCGCTATCGCAATACAGGGTGTCATTTTTCTGGGAATCTATCGGCTTCTGTCGTTGGTAAAGCTGGGCGGAGATGTGGATATCGTATTTTTCTCTGAAGCTCTGCTTGTCTTGATTGCTGCGCCCTATCTGTCGGCGCGTAGGCTCACGCGGCAATTCGGGGCGATTTCATCAGACGAACTCCTATTATTGAGCCCAATCCGTTCTCAGTATCTTGTGGGGCGTGGCATAGTCATTAGCCAGATTCCGACAATCTGCTTTACTGTTTTATCACCCGTTCTGTTTGCGATTTACGTTCCATCAATCCGTGAGATGCCGCTCGTCAAGATTTTACTGTTGCACACGGTATTGGGCGTTTTCATCTTTTCGAGTGCAGCGGTTGGGGCGTTGGGGTGGCGAATTTTGGGCACCGAGCTATACGCCGCCGAATTTGCATACTGCATCTGGCTCATTCTGATTGGGGGTGTACTGTTACTCACACCGTTAGAGCGTTACGTCGATAATCTAAAACCCTTTATTCCACCGTTTCTACACGTCAACCCGCTACTCGCTGTGCAAGACCTGCTCGGGATTGATATTTTCCGTGTTCGACGCTTGTATCATTTAACAGTGATTCCATCATACGATGTTATATATCCTTCGTGGTACACTGTATGTGCTTGGCAAGGGTTAATTGGCATCTGTTGCTTTGGGTTGGCTTCAAGCAGGCGTTTTAAGACGAAACGATAATTCGACAATTTTCCCGTCAATGAGAGGCGGAACTATGATGACAGCTCCGATTATTAGCGTCTCCGGCGTAAGAGGAATCGTCGGCGACTCGCTCCATCCCGATACCTTGACCCGATTTGCGACGGCATTCGGGACGTTTGTCAACGGCAAAACTGTCGTCATCGGGCGAGACCCCCGGACATCGGGGGAAATGGTGCGATACTCGGTATTGGCAGGACTGATTGCGACGGGATGTCGGGTGATTGATGTCGGTATATGCCCCACGCCGACGGTCTTGCTGATGTCGAAGGAATTAAACGCACAAGGGAGCATTGTCATCACTGCAAGCCATAATCCTGTTGATTGGAATGGGTTAGAATTCGCGGCAGAATCGGGACGCTTGCTAGACCATAGCGAGCGTGACCGATTGATGGAGATTTACGAATCCATGGATTTCCGGCTTGCCAATTGGAATGCACAGGGTAGTCTTGAAGCCTTTGACAGGGCAATCGCTCATCACATTGCACGGATTCTTGATTGCGATTGGGTCAAACTTGATTTGACACGCGCGCGGCAGTTGAAGGTCGTCATTGATTGCGGCAATGGCGCAGGCAGTATGATAAGTCCAGAGCTGTTGCAGGAGCTTGGGTGCGAAGTTGTTATGCTCAACTGCGTTGCTGATGGCAACTTCCCACGGCCTGCGGAGCCGACTCCGGAGGCTCTTGATGGCCTTTGCGAAGCGGTTCGATTGGCGGGAGCAGACATCGGGCTTGCACACGATGGCGACGCAGACCGACTCGTGATTGTTTCAGACCAAGGGGTCCCGCTGAGCAGTGAATATACCCTCGCTTTCGCAACTGAATTTTTACTGAACAAACGCAGAAGCGATTTGGTTGCTACGGTGTCCACAAGTCGAATGCTCGACGACATCGCCAATCGGCACGGCGTTACGCTCCACCGAACACCGGTAGGGGTTGGATTCGTTGTTGAGAAAATGCGTGAGATTGATACCGCTATCGGTGGTGAAGGAACGGGGGGTGTGATTTATCCAGAAATCCATTATACGACCGATGGGATTGCCTCAATTGCCGCAATTGTGCAGTTTCTCGCTGAATCTGGCAGGACGATTTCTGAGCTTGTAGCGACGATGCCGAGCTATGTCATGTGCAAGAAAAAACTGGAAATTCCCTCACAAGAGATTGCCGAGACTATTATCCAAGAGGCTGAAAAGACTTACAGCGACCAACAACAAGCGTTAACGGATGGTCCGCCCTCACTCGACCTGACCGATGGCATAAAGCGGGTTTGGAACGATAGGTGGGTGAATATTCGGAAGTCTGGAACGGAGCCTGTACTTCGTGTATTCAGCGAAGCACGGACTGCTGAACAAGCTGAATCGCTTTGTGACGAAACGCTTGAAACCTTACAACACTTAATGAAGCGAGCGATTCATTGAAACAGTGACACATTAAGTGACGTTTCGTTACTTATATGCTCGCGAATAACGTAGCGGATGTGTCAATTCGGAATGCGCTGATTCAATTGCGTAATCCTATAATTTTTGTTTTTATTTTTTTACGGAGAATAACTATGCCAACGAACAATGCCTTGAAACTTGCCTGCATCGGTGGCGGAACCGGTTTATCGTCTCTACTTAGTGGGCTTAAGCAATATACTAGAGCAAAACACGATAATTCAGAAATCATTGATATGGATAATTTAGCTGCTATCGTTTCCGTTTCCGATGACGGGGGCAGCAGTGGCAGACTGATTCAGGAATTTGACGTTCTCCCGCCGGGCGATATCCGTAAACTCCTCTTTACGCTCTCTGATACCGATGAGTTGTTGTCTAATCTATTTGAATATCGCTTTTCAAGTACAGGCGACCTCGGGGGACATACCGTTGGTAATCTGCTCTTGACTGCGCTGACCGACCTGAAGGGGGGAAACTTTCCTCAAGCCATTGAAGCCGCATCAAGACTTCTCGCTGTGCGAGGACGAATTATTCCGGTGAGCCTTGATTATACCGTGCTGTGTGCGAAACTTGATGACGATGAGATTGTGCGCGGCGAATCTTATATTCCAGACCGTACCAATCGCGCCCCGATTCAACGTGTCTTTTTTGAACCGCGCGAGAATGGTAAGAATCAGCACCACCCCCAAGTGCCTTATGAATGTGTCGCTCATGATGAGGCTTCAGAGGCGATTAAAAATAGTGATGTCATTATCATCGGCCCTGGAAGCTTATACACCAGTATTATGCCAAATCTCGTCGTCAAAGGGATTGCTGATGCCATCAATGCCTCAGATGCGATGAAAATCTATGTCTGCAACGTTATGACGCAGCCTGGCGAAACGGATGGATATTCGGTAACAGACCATGTCAATGCCATGCTAAATCACGCCGATATTTCGTTGGATTACATCATCGCCAACAATAAAATAGCACCTGAAGAAGTTATCGAGCAATATGTCCAAAGGGCACTCTCAGAACAGTTCGCACGGATTAAGTCGCTTACCGCAGAAGGACTCTCTATGCTGGATGAAAATGCCGAACAGCCTGTGGATGTGGCTTCAGTGCTGGAGGTGACAAAGCAGATTTCTCAGCTCTCTGACAAAACCGAGCAGGTCGCAGATGCTTCTAAAGTACAAGTTTTCTATGACCGGGAGCAGGAGCATCTTGAAAAGCAGAACATCGAAGTCATTGAGGCGGATCTGATAGTCGTTCGTGACATCGGCGAAGCCGGTACACCGTGGAATGTCATCCGCCACGAGCCTGAACAGTTGGCACGAACACTCATCAAGGTATTGGGCAATCACCCCCAACTCCATGAGCCTGTTTGAGCTGATACTGATGGTAGCCTCAAACAGACCTGTCCTAGCATCTCCCCCGATGATTTTCTCGCCGCTATCATTATGGACCCAGCCAGTGCTAGTTATATTTGATGCGAATGACGCTGACCTGACTCGGACAAAGCGTTTAACGGTTTGTCTTTGGCTGCGATTTGGCAAGCAAACTGGTCGCAAATTCGTGACAGGTTGTCGATAAAATCTTCCCAGTGGGATTCGCTATCCCGCGATTGGGCATCGGCGAGCAGCACGGCGAGTTCGTAAAAGTTCGGATAACCTTCTTGAGACGGTTTTGTGTGCATTTTAAACTCCTTTCTGCGTAATAATACCAATTCCGATAATAAATCACTCGTTAATGGAAGTCCGATTTGCGTCAACTCACTTTACAAAGCATAAGCAAAAACGCATCAGACCCCCGTAGCCGGGGCATCTTGCCCCATCGAATCACGATATGCGTCAACTCATGTTGCCACTTTCAAAGAAAGCGTCATCAACCGCACCCCCGTAGCCGGGGCATCTTGCCCCATCGGATAACGATTTGCGTCAACTCATGTTGCCACTTTCAAAGAAAGTCATAAGCAAAAACGCAAATTAAATAAGCAGATATCCAATACCGATACCTCCCGTAGCCGGGGCATCTTGCCCCGTCGGATCAGGATACTTCATCAACCGCACCCCCGTAGCCGGGGCATCTGGTTCCCCCGTCTAATACGTTGGTCTGTAAGGCGTATGACAGTTTATCGGAGCTACAAGCGAACCTCACTCGGAGTTTAGAACCGATTCAGAGGCAACGATCGCCAAAATGACACGCTTTTCATATTTCATCAAAACCGCTAACGCGATATAAATTTTCAGAAATGGTATAATAAGGCAGAGGTGTCAATTTCTGTTGGATTGGAGACACTTTTATATTAACCCTTTACGAATAGTTCATTTAATCTGTTTCAAAAAAATAGCACCGACGGAACGAGGCATCATTGCCCCGTTCACCGAACACCCCCGAAGGGCAACCTAATTATTCCTAGCAATCGTTATGCCAAATACGGGAAGAGCTGAATTTATCGTTGACACCACTTCGTTAGATCGGGTATGCTTTAGCATCCTAAATTTGAAATTGGTAAAAATTGAGCAGTAGACCATTTCATTTTGGACAATACGGTGCAATAATCTTGATGATTGCCTTCTGTTGATTCTGAAAATTGACCGATATGGTACAAGAGGAGCAAAACTGTGAAGAATTCAGTAAATGAAAAAAAAGACGATAATATCGCTGCTGCCGATTCTGTTGATACGACAGATTTCATCCGAAAAATCATTGATGAAGACATGCAGACGAACAAATTTGGCGGTCGCGTTCACACGCGATTCCCCCCGGAGCCGAACGGCTCTCTACATATTGGACACGCCACATCTATATACACAAATTTCAGTATTGCTGAAGACTACGGGGGGCTTTGCAATCTGCGATTCGATGATACCAATCCCCTCACAGAAGAGATTGAATATGTCGAATCACAAAAAGAGGATATCCAATGGCTCGGATACGATTGGGAAGACCGGGAGTTCTATGCCTCAGACTACTTTGAGCAACTCTATGAATACGCGCTAAAACTGATTAGGAAAGGGAAGGCATACGTCTGCGATCTGGATTCAGAGGAGATTATAGAATATCGTGGCACCACGACTAAGGTAGGGGTAGACAGCCCGTACCGAAACCGCTCTGTCGAAGAGAATCTTGATCTGTTTGAGCGTATGCGAGCGGGTGAATTTCCGGATGGTTCACGGACACTTAGAGCGAAAATTGACATGGAATCTCCAAATTTACAGATGCGCGACCCTGTGATATACCGCCTTCGACGGCCGATGCACTATAGAACGGGTAACCAGTGGTGTATCTATCCGATGTACGACTTCGCTCACGGTCAGTCAGATTCCATCGAAGGCGTTACCCACTCGATTTGCACAATGGAGTTTGAAGTGCATCGCCCCTTGTATGACTGGTATCTTGACGAATTGGAGATTTACCATCCACAACAGATCGAGTTTGCCCGCCGCAATTTCAGCTACACCATTGTCAGCAAGCGAAGGTTGATTGAATTGGTTAGGGAAGGGTACGTGAACGGTTGGGATGACCCGCGAATGCCAACAATATCGGCTTTACGGCGGCGCGGTTACACACCGGAAGCCATTCGGGACTTTTGTAGTCGCATCGGTGTCGCCAAAAGTGATAATCTGATCGATATAACACTCCTTGAATACTGTATCCGCCAAGATTTGAACAAGCGGGCGCAACGGATTATGGCGGTATTGAACCCGCTGAAGGTTATTATTGACAACTATCCTGAAGGTAAAGTTGAAGAACTGCCCGCTGAAAACAACCCGGAAGACCCGGATATGGGCTCACGAGAGATTCCGTTCTCGCGAGAAATTTACATCGAGCGCGAAGACTTTCTTGAAGACCCACCGAAAAAGTTCTTCCGTCTGGCACCTGGTCGTGAAGTTCGGCTTAAACATGCGTATTACATCAAATGCGAGCGGGTGGTTAAGGATGAAAATGGAGAAGTGATCGAACTGCACTGTACTTATGACCCTCAGACGCGAGGCGGGTGGTCTGAAGATGGACGCAAAGTGCGCGGGACGTTGCATTGGGTTTCGGCGGCTCACTCGCTTGAGGCTGAAGTCCGTTTGTATGGACATCTTTTAATAAAAGAAGACCCTAGCGATTTCGACGAAGGTTCGGATTTCAAAGCGAATCTGAATCCAAATTCGTTGGAGATATTGACATCGTGCCGTGTTGAACCGAGTCTAGCAGGTGCTGAGCACGGAAATCGTTACCAATTCCTAAGAACGGGTTATTTCTGTGTTGACCCTGATTCTTCGGACGAGAAACTGGTATTCAATCGCACGGTAACGTTACGGGATACGTGGGCGAAAATCCAGAAGGGACAGAAGAGGTAGCGTTCATGTAATACCAATTCCGATAATAAATCACTCGTTAATGGAAGTCCGATTTGCGTCAACTCATGTTGCCACTTTCAAAGAAAGTCATAAGCAAAAACGCATCAGACCCCCGTAGCCGGGGCATCTTGCCCCATCGGATAACGATGTGCGTCAACTCATGTTGCCACTTTCAAAGAAAGCGTCATCAACCGCACCCCCGTAGCCGGGATTACAGGCGTTTGATATTTCATCAAAACAGCTAACGCGATATAAATTTTCAGAAATGGTATAAGTTCAGGAGCATGACATACCAATTGCAGAAGGAGTTATAATTGTGATGGCAACAGACCAACAGGTGCGTGTGCGCTTTGCGCCCTCTCCAACAGGATATTTACACATCGGTGGTGCCCGAACGGCTTTGTTCAATTGGCTTTTTGCCAGACATCACCGCGGGACGTACGTTCTCAGGATTGATGATACCGATGAGAAACGCTCCACTGAGGAGTCAATGCGGCAGATATACGATTCGTTCAGGTGGCTCGGATTGGATTGGGATGAAGGCGAGGACGTTGGAGGCCCTTACGGCCCTTACGTCCAGTCTGAGCGAGGAGAAATCTACCGAAAATATGTCCAGAAGTTGCTTGATAGCGGCAATGCCTATCACTGTTACTGTACCCCCGAAGAGTTGGAGACGATGCGTAAACAGGCGCAGGCTGAAAAGCGGCCCCTATCTTACAACAGGAAGTGTCTCAACTTGACGGACGAAGGGCGTAAGCAACTGGAGGCGGAAGGCCACAAGCCGGTGGTTCGCATCAAAATTCCTGATGCGCCAACTGTTGTACAGGACCTAATACTGGGTGAAAGCAAATTTGGTCCTTCGGCACTTGAGGACGAAGTGATTGTCAGGTCAAACGGCTCGCCGCGCTACAATCTGACATCAATCGTTGATGACCATGAGATGAATATCACGCATGTCATTCGGAGTGTAGAGCACCTCAGCAATACGCCGAAACAAATCGTAATCGCTCAAGCCCTCGGTTTCGACCTGCCCCAGTTTGCCCACGCCCCTCTGGTTTGCGACAGTCAGGGCAAAAAACTGAGCAAGCGACATCACGGGGATATGATCGCAGTGAGTCAGTATCGGGAAGATGGATATCTCCCGGAAGCCCTGCTCAATTTTCTCGTCAAACTCGGTTGGTCTTACGACGACACCCAGGAGATTTTTTCCATTGACGAACTGATTGAAAAATTCGACCTCGATCGGGTTGGCAAGAGCAACACCATATTTAATTTGAAGAAGCTGCAATGGTTGAACAATCACTACGTCATGGAGCGCGACCTCTCCGCGCGGACTGATGCGGTGATTCCTTTCCTACAACGCGACGGATGCCTTGAAGCGGAACTATCGTCGGAACGGCGGGCGTGGCTGGAACAGATTGTTGAGGCGGTCGGTGACCGGTTAAATACGCTGGCAGATATCACCGAGCAGACCAGCTATTTCTTTACCGATGACTTTTCGTACGACCCACAGGCGGTCAAAAAGTGGTGGAAGGGCGACGACCTAATCGGGACTTTGAAAGGGGTGCGCGATGTATTGGCCACAGTCGAACCGTTTGCGCTGGAGGAAGTGGAGGCCGCTGTCTGGGCGTACACCGAATCGCACGAGATTAAACGGGTTCAAGTTATGCAACCGCTCCGAGTCGCGCTCACCGGAAAATCTTTCGGGCCGGGCTTGTTTGAAATCATTGTCCTACTCGGGGCAGAACAGGTGCTCGAAAGAATTAATCGAGCCGTTGACCATATAAAAGCAGGAGTTTGATGGAAGAATTAATCCACAAGTTAATTGTAAACTTACACACGGGCTTCCTCTTTGTTATTATCGCTATTACCCTTTATACACTCAGCAAAGGGGCGGATTGGCTAGTAGAGGAAGCCGTTATCCTTTCAACGCGATGGGGCGTACCGCAGATGCTAATTGGTGCGACGGTTGTTAGTCTGGGAACAACGACCCCAGAAGCCGCTGTCTCGGTTTTAGCGGCTATCAAGGGCAACCCAGACATTGCACTCGGAAACGCCGTTGGATCGATTATCTGCGACACAGGATTGATTCTTGGTCTTGCCGCGCTAATCGCGCCCCTGCCGCTCAACCGGAAAATTGTCAATCGGCAAGGTTGGTTGCAACTGGGGGCAGGGATTCTGCTGGTTGTCGCCTGTCTACCCGTCAGTGCGGCCGGAAGGCATCTGCCCCAATTTATGGGCTTTGTCTTTCTCATCCTACTTGCTTGCTACATGTGGGTATCCATTCGCTGGTCCCGGGATGTAGACGCACATACCGCTACAGAAGAAGCAGAACCCGACCATGACGAATCTGCGAATACGCTTTTCGTGCTGGTCAAATTGATATTTGCTATCGCAGTCGTCGTTCTCTCCTCAGTGATTCTCATTCCCACCGTTCAAGAGACCGCAATTCGATTGAGGGTTCCTGAAAGCATCATTGCCGCCACACTAGTCGCATTCGGCACTTCCCTGCCAGAGCTGGTAACAGCCGTCACCGCGACAATGAAAGGACACGGCGAACTCGCCGTTGGAAATGTCATCGGTGCAGATATCCTCAACGTGCTCTTTGTCGCCGGGGCATCTGCCGCTGTGACAGGCGGCGGACTAATCGCTCTACCGCACTTTTTCCGCATTCTTTTTCCCTTCATGCTATTCATCCTAATTGTTTTTCGGGTTGGCATATTCTTTTCCGGAGATCGGTTAAAACGTCCATTCGGAGGGATACTCATTGGGGCTTATGTGGTCTACCTCGCCATCCTGATTTACACCGGGGTAGGGATGCACTGATTGGGCTTGAAAGCCTCCAATTTCACGCGCCTCTGATTCACGACAAAAAACGCATTCTACCAAGAGTACCGATCTTATTCCTGTAGGGTTCAACGATCGTTGAACCCTACAGTGATTGTGCATCCTTCCTTGCGCCGTTGCGTCTTTGCGCCTTTGCGTTCCTTTTTTCTGATCGTTTTTGGTTGAGACCCCTAAAAGTACGGTGATACGATATCGTACAAAGAAAAATAGCAGACACCAACCTGCCGTTTTTTAATACCCCTCTCATTTCACCAAACCGTGATACAACGCTTCCGTTACACAACCATAGATTTGTACACGAGGATTTACCATGTATTGTCAGGATGGCGGATACACCGTTGCCTTTTCACCATTATCGGCTACATACTCGCATCCCTCGGCGGTGATGTTGATGCACAATCCGAGGGGGATAATCTGAACCCACCGTTGTTGATGAAATCGTTTGTCGGAGCTTAAAGGTTGTCAATGCAGACGGTAAACGCGTTGTTTGGATTGGCACGAATACCAAGGGCGGATCTATGAACGTTAATCACGCAAGCGGTGAAAGGGCTATCACGATGGGTATTGACGGTACGGATAAAGAAGGATTCGTTCAAGTTCGGAGAAAAGACCAGAAAGGTGCGATTCAATTAAGTGCCGACAAATACGGCGGATACATGGCAATCTTCAACAAAGGTAGCCAAAACGTTATCCAAGCCGGTGTTAGTGATACGGGTGGCGGCATCGTTCGCACTCGGGACAAACTGGGTTACAGAACAGGACATCTGCCATAAGACCGTCTCAAATAAGGAGGTGAAATTTTTACTTCCTTTTTTCCTCACCGATAAAAAGCGGGAAGCTTAACTAGCATAAGGCCCTATTCAAAAAAGAGTCGTTTTTACAGATTAAAGAGTTGGCATTTCCAGTTCCCAGTAACTAGCATAAGGCCCTAATTGTAATCACTCTCTCAACCTTAGCACAGGCGCAGGAGATGCCGGACAACCAGATAAAACAAAACGCATCAGACCCCCGTAGCCGGGGCATCTTGCCCCATCGGATAACGATATGCGTCAACTCATGTTGCCACTTTCAAAGAAAGTCATAAGCAAAAACGCATCAGACCCCCGTAGCCGGGGCATCTTGCCCCATCGGATAACGATATGCGTCAACTCATGTTGCCACTTTCAAAGAAAGCGTCATCAACCGCACCCCCGTAGCCGGGATTACAGGCGTTTGATATTTCATCAAAACCGCTAACGCGATATAAATTTTCAGAAATGGTATTACATGTTCTAAAACCTTGAAAGGATATCAATTCCTTTCACCAACGGGGGGTTTTAACAATGAAATGGATTTTAGTTGTACTTAGCTTTTTAGTATTGTTTTCGGGAAGTGCCGTTGCTCAATTAACGCCTGAAGATTTGGATCAGATACGTCAAATTGTTGACAAGGCTATTGATACTAGGATAAGTGGGCTACAAAATTGGCTTGTAGGATTAACAATAGGAATGTGCGCTATCACAGGTAGTATTCTTATAGGATCAGGGGCTCTGATAATTCACGTACATAGTCATACATCAAAGGAAGTAGATAAAGTAAGAGTCTTCCGTGATGAAATAACCCGTAGATCTCTTGAACACGAAGAATCAATCAACAAGAATGTTGAGAAAATCAACAAAAATGCTGAGAAGATTAACAAAGGCATTGAGGAGATAGAGCAAACCAGATTACAGACCCAAGAAATGTTGAATCAATCTAGGGAGCATAGTAAACGAGTCTTTAATCTCGGTGAGAAAATTTTAGATAACCTAGAAACAGCTATCAGTACACTTGTTGACATACTCCCCACCCTAAAGGGATGGGGATTCTGCTATCATAGAGGGATGCCCGCTGTAGCGAGTCTAACACTCTCTCCTGCAATTGAATCGGGTCGCTTATCGATAAGCGACCGATTCAAAAAGGTTGATGTCCCAACCTTGTGAACCACTTTTGCGGCGTTCACATCGCGGTCGTGTTTGATACCACATGAACAACGCCATTCACGGACTTTGAGGTCTATGAAGGCGTGTTTTTGACCGCAACTATGGCAAACCGTTGTTGTGGCTGTCCAACGGTTAATGGTTTCAACACGCTTGCACCGCTTATGGGCTTGCCATCGTATTTTCAACATGAAGTCACCGAAGGCGAGGTCAAGCACTTTTTTGCCCCAAAGCCGTGCCATACCCTTGAGGTTTAGATCTTCAAAAAAGCAGAAGTCAAACTTGCGGACGAGGTCGATGGCAAGTTTGAAGTGATTATCTTCACGCTGGCGTTGAATTTTACGGTGGGCACGGGCCAGGTGCTTTCGTGCTTTTTCACGGTTGTTACTGCCCTGTTTCTTTTTGGACAGTGACCGTGAGGCTTTGGCAACATGAGTAGCCGAGCGTTTATAGAACAGGGGCGATTCGTATTTCGTTTCATCAGAACAGGTGAGAAAGGTTTTTAACCCAAAATCATAACTATCAACTCTACTGTTGTGTACCTCATCGTGTACTACGACAGAGTTGATAGTTATCCCTGCTGTTTCACCAGTTAGTGGTTCAGGGGTTAAACCTTCTTGAATGGGTCGCCTATCGACAAGCGACCCATTCAAATCTGTTGTGATGGTTAAATAGAAATCGCCCAGTGTATCACGCTTGACCGTTACCTGTTTGATATTGCCTTCAATGGGTCGTGAAGACCAGAACCGATACCAACGCCTCCGGATACAAATTTTCGCAACGGGCGACCGGCGGATGCCATGTTCCGCATCGGCGACGGGTTCAATTTTGACTTGCGAACCGTCAAACGTCATAGACCGGTATTTTTTACGACTTCTGAATTTGGGTGGGCGTTTGGCACGTTTTTCAAAGAAATTGATATATCCGCGTTCAATTCGTTTCAAAGCGTTTTGGACTGCCCACGAAAACGGGATGTGCCAGTGGGCAAACTTATCAAGCCGTTTGAGTTTCGTGAGGTGCTTGGACATTCGGCTGAATGTCAAACGCTTGTAGCCTTCGCACTGTCCATAGATGCGATAGTGGCGGCGACACAATGCCACGAAGTGGTTGTGAACGTGGGCGATGATTTCCAAGTCGCGATGTAAGTGTTTGTTGCGCTTGTGGTTTTGTAGTTTGTATTTAAATGTTCGCATGGGATTCCGTTTCACCGTTTATGCCTTGTTTCAGAAGGTGAGGCAAGCACCCGCTAGGTTGCGATTGTGAACCCTTGCCTCGAAACGGTAGAAGGAGCATAGCATATCCCATCGAAATTTACAAGTTTTTTTACAATTAACGCGCTGCGGCGTGTTACATCCCCACCCTAAAGGGATGGGGTCTTACACGCAAGATTGATAAAACAGAATCAAGTGACATTGAAAACGCCTAAAACCCTGAAGCCAGCACCGCGCCCGCATAATGCGCCGGCATTCGCTGCGACTTCCACCGACCCGCAACCTGTAGCTCCGGGAGCGAGTTATTTCCTTGTGCGAGGTCGATTGCACTTCCCACCCGAAACGAATGCCCGCTGACCCGACCTGTTATGCCCGCGTCCGCCGCACGAGTCTTGATATTTACCCGTTGCATCCGTGAGGTACAGGTAAACGCCCTGCCCCTCCTAATCAGTTTTGGAACGCGGTACAAACAACGCGTTCTCATAGACATGCTCGACATCGATAGCGACGACCTCACTAACCCGCAACAATCGGCGAATCTCCAATTCCAAGTGATAACTATGGGCTTTACCATAAATGCCCCCATGCCTATCTTTTGCAAAACCGCGGATAATCACGGTTTATAAAAACTGAGACAAAAAAACCTTGACAAACAATTTTTCTACAGGTTACAATTGGGCAATGCAATATATGATATTGAGTCT
Organism: Candidatus Poribacteria bacterium; assembly: GCA_965198165.1. Lineage (GTDB taxonomy): Bacteria > Poribacteria > WGA-4E > WGA-4E > PCPOR2b > CBDAOT01. Next base: position 5,398,364 of record OZ240244.1, read on the forward strand.
CAATTTCAACAAATACGATTGCAATTAACGGCAAGGCTCTATTTTTAAGCAAGCTATTTGGCTTCCAATATCCACCTATTGATATTGAGTCTTAATATCGGCCCAAGTTTCGACCCGCAAATAAACTGAAACATCTCAACTGGAGGGAAAGATTTGAAATACTTAGTCCAACTTCTAAGCGTATTACTGATAATTGTAACATTAGGCACCGCCCATGCCGACGAATTGGTTATCTATTCTGGCAGAAGCAAAAGCCTCGTGGCACCGATTATCAAACAGTTTGAAAAAGAGACCGGCATCAAAGTCAAAGTGCGCTACGGTAATACTGCCCAACTCGCTGTCGCGCTCTTGGAGGAGCAGTCGAAAAGCCCCGCTGATCTCTTCTGGGCGCAGGATGCGGGCGCACTCGGTGCACTCAACAAGGAGGGGCTATTTAACGCACTGCCCGAATCCATCCTGTCGAAAGTGCCCCAACATTTTCGCAATTCGGCGGGCGGATGGGTTGCGACCAGTGGTCGCGCTCGGGTCATCGCGTATGCGTCTGAGCGTGTGAAGCCGGAGGCGTTGCCGGAGAGCATCTTTGAGCTGACCGACCCGAAGTGGAAGGGGCGGGTCGGTTGGGCACCGCAGAATGCCTCATTTCAAGCCTTTGTGACCGGGTTGCGGATGTTAAAGGGGGAACAGAAGACCGAAGAATGGCTACGCGGGATGAAGGCAAATGGTGCAAAAAGCTATCCCAAAAATACCCCTATCATTCAGGCACTCGCTTCAGGTGAAATTGACCTTGGTCTGCCGAACCACTACTATCTGTTCCGCTTCAAGAAGGGGGATTCCAAGTTTCCCGTTGAACAAGCGTTCTTTAAGGGTGGCGACCCGGGGAATCTGGTGAACGTCGCAGGTATCGGTTTGCTGAAAACCAGCAGTAACCCTCAAGCGGCGCGCACCTTCGTTGAGTTCCTGCTGTCCGCTAAAGCGCAACAGTTCTTCGTCAGCGAGGTGTTCGAGTACCCGGTCACAGACGAGGTTATCCCGAATGTGAAGTTGCTACCGCTAGATGAACTCTTAAAACTGATACCGAAACTGGACTTGGAGGTGTTAGATGATTTGGAGGGGACGTTGAAATTACTCAGGAAGGCGGAGATTTTGTAGTTCGGCGAATGCCATGAATTTAAGTCAAGCACTCCTTCAGCTCCGACGACTTCCTGCCTATCGGCAATCTGTCAGATTGTCGGCAGGCCGATGGTATTTCCTCCTGCCAACCGTTGCTGTCAGCGTCGGCGTTGTTTTGCCGTTGGTTTACCTACTTGTCCGAGCGTTCGAGGCAGAGGGGGCGAATTTAGTCGAAATCGTCTTTCGTCTGAAAAATTTGCGGCTTTTGGGGAATACAGCTCTGCTCGTTGTGGGCGTGGTAGTCCTTGATACACTTTTGGCTGTACCGCTTGCATGGCTCACGAGTCGTACACCCCTCAAAGGGACGCGGTTCTTCACCTTGATGGGAGTATTGCCGTTAGCAATTCCCAGCTACGTGATGGCTTACGTGTTGTTGAGTTTGGGCGGCGATAACGGTGCGTTTGCTCACCTGTTCGGCACAAGCATCCCTCGACTAGGTGGATACTGGGGAGCGTTAATCGCGCTGAGTTTATACACATTTCCGTACCTTTTTTTGAACCTGCGCGCCGCACTGTTTAGCGTTGACCCGGCACTTGAGGAATCCGCTCGCAGTCTCGGATGCCGACCGTGGGAAGTTTTTTATCGCGTGGTCATCCCGCAGCTGCGACCCGCGTTCACCGCTGGTGGACTACTCGTCGGGCTCCACGTACTCGGTGATTTCGGGGTGGTTTCATTGATGCGTTACGAGACGTTTAGCTACGCGCTTTATGTGCAGTACATCGCCGCTTTTGACCGGGTGTATGCGGCTTGGCTCGCTTTAATGCTTCTAATCCTTGCGGGTGGGTTGCTCTACACTGAGGCACGGCTGTTGCGTGGGTTAAGACTTGACCGCGCGGGGCGTGGTGTAAGCCAGCATAAGGGTTGGGGCACCCAACCTCTAATCGGCATTTGGCGCGGTGTTGCATACCTTTTCCTCGCGATTTTAGCCTTAATTAGCGTGGTTGTTCCGATAGTCACTATTTCGCTCTGGATGGTTAAGGGCATGGATAATATGTCACATCTGAAAGACCTGTTCAACGCACTCTTATCGGCAATTTGGGCTTCAGCACCTGCGGCGGTGCTGAGTGCCTGCTTCGCTCTCCCGCTTGCATATATGGGGGTGCGATATCCTTCGCCGTTCTCCCGTCTGATGGAGCGGGTTGCCTACATCGGCTATGCCACCCCACCGCTGGCATTTGCGCTTTCTCTCATCTTCTTCGCCCTGTGGGCGACACCCCAGCTCTATCAAACGGTTTGGGTGCTCATCTATGCGTATACGCTACACTTCCTCGCGGAGGCGATAGGGCCTGTGCGGAGTTCGCTCTACCACGCCTCACCGCGTTTGGAAGAAGCCGCACGGGGGTTGGGATATTCGGCACTCACCGCATTCTTTAAGGCCACTTTTCCACTGCTGATTCGGGGGTTGACGGTTAGCGTCGCGTTTGTCTTTCTCGCCTCGATGAAAGAACTGCCAATGACCTTCCTGCTCTCCCCGCCCGGGTACGAGACGTTGGCAACCAACGTTTGGAGCTATACAGAAGAAGCGATGTTCGCCGAAGCCGCTCCGTACGCGCTGACGCTTTTGCTGTTCTCCGCGCTGTTTGTGTGGGTATTGCTGATTCAAGAAAGGAGTCGCGATGAAGTCCCTGCTTAGTGTCCGTCAACTCACCAAACGATTTGACAATACCCTTCCCCCGGTGGTAGATGGGGTCAGTTTCGATGTATTGCCTGGGGAAATCTTCGCGCTCTTGGGTCCCAGCGGTTGCGGAAAGACAACGACGTTGCGACTTATCGCCGGATTCGAGAGAGCTGACATGGGGGTGCTCATCTTCGAAGATCAGATAATCGGGAATCCGAAAGTACATACTCCGCCTGAAACGCGGGAACTTGGGTTTGTGTTCCAAGATTATGCCCTGTTTCCACATCTCAGTGTGTTGGAGAACGTTGCTTTTGGGCTCAAGGGGTGGCAACCTGAATTGCGTCACGAGCGGGTTATGGAGGTGCTAGAGATGGTCGAACTCGTGCCTCTAAAAGACCGGAAACCGCACCAACTTTCGGGCGGTGAACAGCAACGGGTGGCGTTAGCGCGCTCCATTGCCCCGCGCCCCAAGCTCATCCTGTTGGATGAACCGTTCGCAAACTTGGATGCAGGGCTTCGTCAGACCACCCGTGAAGAGGTTCGGGAGATGTTGAAATCCGCTGGAATGAGCGCAGTGCTTGTCACACACGACCAAGAGGAAGCACTCAGTTTCGCAGACCGGCTCGCTGTGATGCAGGATGGCGGTATTGAGCAGACCGGCACACCGGAGGAGGTTTATTACTGCCCCGCAACCCCTTTTGTGGCGGACTTCCTCGGCAAGACCAACCTTATCGCGGGTGAGGCGAAGGGCGACTATGCTGAAACTCCTTTGGGCAGATTAAGGCTCGATTGCCGCGCAGAGGGGCGGATCCAACTCTCGATTCGTCCGGAGCATTTGAGGATGGATGCTAAGACAGCCGAAGTCAATGGAAAGGTCGGCGAGGTGGTGATGCGTGAATTTAAGGGGCATGACTTGACCTATCGGGTGCAGATTGGCGATACGGATTACTTTGTGCAGACCGACTATCAATGCCAATTTCGGACCGGTGACCGTGTAGAGCTCACGGCTATCGAACCGGCGGTCGTGGTAAAAAAGACGCATCCAACTTAACGCAAAAAGGAAAAGAGAGAAGACTGGAAGGGTGGAAGGGTGGGTTTGGGTTTCTCCCCCAATCTTCCACCCTTCCAATCCCCATCTTCCAACCTTCCAGCCTTCCAATCTCCATCTTCCATTCCTCTACATCTTTATGTTGGACATCTGCTCTAGTGCGAGCATTAGGGCGTGTGTCCCTAAACGGCCGTGGCCTTGGGCTTGGACAGCGACGTAAAGCTGGTGGACAAGGGCGAGTCCGGGGAGGCTGAGGTTCATCTTCTTTGCCTCCTCAAGCGCGATTCCCATGTCTTTGATGTAATGTTCGATAAAGAAGCCGGGGTCGAAGTTGCGTTCGATGATACGGGGGGCGATGTTGTCAAGCGACCAACACGCCGCCGCGCCTTTGCTAATCGAGGAGAGCATTGTCTCCAAATCGAGTCCCGCCTTGTAACCGTAGACCAACGCCTCACAGATACCGATGGTCGTCCCGGCGAAGGTGATCTGGTTGCACATCTTGGTGTGCTGTCCCATTCCTGCACCGCCTTGATGCACGATGTTCTGCCCCATCGCTTCAAAGAGCGGCATTATGGCATCAACAGCTTCGGAATCGCCTCCTACCATAATTGAGAGCCGCGCCTCTCGTGCGCCGACATCACCGCCTGATACGGGCGCGTCAATTGCGGATACGCCACCCGCTTTCGCTTGCTCATAAAGCTCTTGTGCCAGTGTGGGCGGGGTTGTGGTCATGTCAACGATAATACTATCGGGCTTTGCCCCTGCGAGTATCCCGTGCTCGCTGAAGTACACTTCGCGCACGTCGGGTGGAAAACCGACGATGGTGAAAATCACGTCCGCGTTTACGGCGACTTCGCGGGGGGACTCTACCCAAGTCGCACCGGCATCAAGTAGCGGTTGCGCCTTCGCCTTTGTGCGGTTGTAAACGGTTGCTGAATAGCCCTGATCGATGAGATGGCCACACATCCAGCGTCCCATAACCCCTGTGCCTATCCAGCCGATTCTTGTTGTTGATGGATTCACTTTTTGAGGCATTTTACCAATCCTTTCGTCCGACATACAGACTTCGATTATCGAGCGGCAGTGCTACACGTTCTCCGCCGCGGCGATGGGATTCAATAAAACCGAGAATCATCTCTTGACTTCGACGGGCGAGTTGGATATTTCCCCGTGTCTCGCCTCCTGTTGAGATGGCTTCAATCAGATCTTCAACACAGGCGACTGTTCCACGTTTTTGTGGGATGCCTTCAATCGGCTGAGCCTGTCCGCCCTGTATGCGGGCTTGTAACCCTAAGCCGTTCCGTAGCATCCGTAGTTTGCCCGCTGACCCGCTTGCCTCAAACTCGTAGCCGCCTGCCGCAAGCTGATAGCCGTGCACACCGTTGTTGAACTGAACGTATCCCATCGGTATGCCTGGGTCAGTGTTGAGACGGTTTCCTTCCCAATCGGAATCACTTGCCGCAATGGTTCCCTGCACGAACGCAATCTCCGGATCGCCTGCGAGATACATCATCATATCGGCGGTGTGTGTATGCATCCACTGCGCGACGCTAACCCCGCAGTAACAGAGCACACAATCCAGGTCGCCGATTTCGCCGGTTTCAATGAGTTCGCGCATTTTCCAGTACAGTGGTTGATAGCGGCGATTGACACCGTAATTAAACTTAACGCCATTCGCTTCGCACGCGGCGACCATTGCATCCGCTTCTTCCATCGAACAGCAGAGCGGTTTTTCGCAGTAGATGCCTTTGACTCCGTTTTCAGCGGCAAAAACTACGATTTCGGCGTGGGTTGCGGGGCGGGTGGCGACGCTCACGATGTCGGGCTGTTCGTTTTGGATCATTTCGCGGTAGTCGGTATAACTGTTTGAGGCGTTGTAGCGGTTCCGTATGGTCTCAGCCTTCTCGGCAACGACATCCACTACCGCTACCAAATCTACACTTTCGACAGCGGTATATCCTGCCGCGTGTGAGAATGGCAGATCGCTGTTGCTTTCGTCATCAATGGTTGCGCCCATTCTGCCGCAACCGACTAATGCGGCTCTGAATTGTTTTGACATGGTTAATCTCCTTATATTTGGCGAAGAGGAAGAGTGGAAGGGTGGAAGGATGGAAGAGTGGAAGCAATCCCCTTCTTCCAGCCTTCATTCTTCCAATCTCTCTTTCTTTGCAACTTTACGTTAAATTGTTTGCCTTACGGCCAGAACCTATACATCGGTTGACCGTACCAGATGGCGGTCATTGCCCAGAGGCAGCCGACGACCAATTCACCGAGAATCACGCCGAGAAAGAATGGGACCACTCGGCGGTAGCCTCGAAAACCGGTGTATTTGAGTATCAGCCATTTGACTACGGAACTGATGAGTAGACATGTCCAAATGCTGAGTGTCGCCCAATCACTAATCATTGCGTAACCGAGTGGGTGGAAGGGCCACCACAAAAACCGCTTTCGCAACGCGGTCAGAACGGTGGCGAAGGCGAATCCCACGCCGATGAAGAGCAGTCCGAGATAATCGAAGGACGTGCGGTAGTAGAATCGCTGTTGCAATTGTTGGAATGGCACGTCGCCGTAGAAACTGGTGTAGCCGTAGAGTCTGCTTGAATTCGCTCCTTCTCGATACGCAAGGTCTAACCAGAACCAAAAGAAGCTGAATATCCCGACTGCGGTGGCAAGCATTATCGCTAGGGGTAATCTCCGACTTTTTGTCCGCGTCTGTTCGGCGAATTTGAATCCTTCGAGTTGGTGAGGCATCGGATGGCTCGCCCAGTCGAAGTTAAACCAGCGATAGAGCGAAAAAATGGTCGAACTTTTCGGGTCGATGTTGTATGTGCCTATCGTCGGGATGAGGATAAAATAGGGGGTTGCGTGCCATAGGCTGTGGGCAGGAAACCCCAATTCGGCGCGTAGTCTTGTGACTGCAAGTGAGAGAGCAAAGTAGGTCACAAACAGCAGACATACCAGCCAAAACGCCATCCCTGTTTTTACTGAGAACAGAGCGAGAAAAACGAGCCCGCCAATCATCCCCCAGAACGCCAATCGGTAGGACATCGGTTCGGTTGAATCATCGGTTTTCCCCCGCCCCAGTGCATTCAAAAGTACGGATACCAGATGCCTTCTCCCACCCCAAAGCCCCAGGATACAGATACAGAGGAACGCCCCAAACGCCTGTTCATCGTAGAACGGCACCCTCGGCCGGGATTGCCAGCCGGTCATGGTGGTAAAGATTAGCATGACTTTGCTGAGCACAAAGAAGAACCAGCACGAGAAGGAGAGGTCGAGGGGCATCAGAAACCCCAAGCCGATCATGAATGGATAATAAGAGACAGTGATGTATCTGTAGCTGGTGAGCGCGTTCCAAGGCGGCTCTGTCAGCAGATGGTTGATGCTACGCCGTTTCGTGGGGATATACGGGACTTCGGGGAAAACTGAGTGCAACCCGTTAATCATCGTAATAGCGGCTGAGATGGCAAACCCTATCCATAACAACCGATTCCGAAGCAGGGCATTTTGTGCCTTGACCATCTCTTGGGGCAGTTGAATGACCGGGTAGGTCAATCGCTCCCGCTGTGTCCACTGCCGCCGGATGATAACGTTGATGCACAGCATGACCCACACAAGGACGATAAGGAAAATCGCCCAGTAGCAGACGGGTTCAATCCATGCTTCAAGGTGCGCTTTGGTATAGAGACTTGAATCGCCTTCGTAGTATCCCCTTAAAATCCGTTTATCGTCAATGGTCAGCCACTGCGGGAGGTATCTAAAAAAGAGTTCCCGCCATTCATTTTCTGCGGTGCCGAACCAGAAGGGGTGACCAATTATGGGTATCAGCTCTTTGAGGATATGATTTGATGTGAGTGCTGTCGAACAGGACAGCATCAGATAGATAACTAAAAGTTCACCGGGGTTCAGTGCCCGTATTCTACCTCCGAATCGTCTCCATAGCCGATTCAGGACGACCAGCAGGAACAGGGCGAAAATCACATTGTAAAAAGGCACGGCGAATGTTGGGCTGACGCGCATCATCAGAATCGCATAGCTGTTGATAGGAACTAGCACGATTCCAATCAGCAGTGCCCTTGTCGTGATTTTTTGTGTCAAGTCATCTTGCCCCCCGTAAGGGGAGGTTGCCCGTTGACCGTTGCTATTCATTGACGCGCTCTGCCTGCCACGGCTTTCTGTTCCCGTAATAGTGTGCTTGACTCTGGAACGGGGGCACGGTGTCAGCCAGTGACAGCGTGTAGACCAGCACATCCAGAAATCCATTCCCGTCGCGGAGTCGATTCCGCAGGCGCGCCTCCTCCTCAAACCCGGCAGCCGTTACCAGTGCCTTCTGGTCATCATCGCAGTCAGCGATATAGGTCTGGAGCGTGTTGATAGAGAGGGCTGTCGCTTTCTGCGCGGCGGCGTTTAGGAGTTCGGCGGTCTGTCCAAGATAGTCGGGGCAGACGCGGAAACTGAGCGTTGCAACGTGCTGTTCGTAGAACGTATCGAAGCGTTGCAGGACGGCGGTACCGACAAGCCGCTGTTTCGGGTTTTCGAGAACCACAAATACGCCGCGTTGCCCTTCAATCCCGCGCATCAGTTTTAGGTAGTGGCTCTCGAAACGGGTATCGCGGAAGGTCTCGGTGAAACAGTCTTTGATGAACCATCGCGGTTCGGGGTGATTGTACAGTATAGATGCACGGGGCAGGTCGCTCCATGCGGCATCGCGAACCTGTGCCGACCCGCAGTGGGCGAGATAGGTAGTGTTAAAGTCTTGGGCATCCGGTGCGAGATAGCGCATCCCGTCGCCGATATTATACCAGAACCCGTGTTTTTCGTAAAGTGACCCAGCGATGGGATTGGTGGTGCAGAGATCGAGTGCCAGCCCACGGTCAGCGCGAAAGCGTTCGATAAGCGTTTGGATCAACGCGGACCCGATGCCTTTCTGTCTGTGTTTTTCAGCGGTCTGCACAAACTCTACGACCCCAACGTCTCGTGTATTGGTCGGGGTATAGTAGCTCATGCTCCCGACCACCTCGCCCTCAATTTCGCCCACAAAGTAGGGCGTAAACAGCCACTCGGTCAGCTCCCCATTGAGCAGTTCGTCTCGAATCGCGCCCCAGCACCCGACCTTGCTCGCATAATCGCCAAGTGGGGGGTGCAGGGTTTTGATAACCAGTTGTTCGCCTGTCTTTAGCTGTGCGGTTTTTGTTGTCATTGGATGGTCTCCTCTCTAACACTATATCACATTTAGGGATAGAGCACAATACGGAAGACACAGAATTTTTGCGTCAAGTCATCTTGTGCGCTCGCTCACGCGATGCGCTCGCTCACGCGACCATCCGTCCCCGGACCATCCGTCCTCGGACCATCCGTCTTCGGACCACCCGCTAGGGAACGCAAAGGCGCAAAGAGGCAAGGGCGCAAAGAAGAAAAGACGGAGCTATTGGGGTTCTGACACCTCAAACTTCAATCCATCCGCAACCTTATTGAACACCTCATTCAATGGATGCCCTCACACTAAAACGCACTACCGGTGCGAAAAGTGCAAGAATAATTCGGAGCGGAGCGGGTCAGTAATTATCAAGGTTTCTCACCGATATGGCGTGTAAAACCCCGTCAACTCACGCCTCTTGAAAAACTGAGGCCAAATGAGGGTTCATTTTTCGCGTTCATTTTTCCTTGACATTCGTTTTTTTAATGATATACTAAGCTTTGGACAATTTTTAAGAATAAGCAACCTTAAAGAATAAACTTGTAGGAACGGCTTCCTAGCCGTGACACGGGTTATAACCCCAAACCCCGTAGGAACGGCTTCCCAGCCGCGACTCCCGTAGGAGCGGCTTCCCAGCCGCGACTCCCGTAGGAGCGGCTTCCCAGCCGCGACTCCCGTAGGAGCGGCTTCCCAGCCGTGACCTGGCTTCCCAGTCGTGACCCTTTATGCTGAAATTGGCTTAACTTTTATATTGAAACGGGCTTTATACCACTGACGCACGGAAACCGACAGAGGGCGTATCCCCGCGCCATCCTAACGCAACGCCTTTTTCCGCGGGGGGAACTGAGAAAACAAAATCGCAGAATATTAAAACGGCTTCGCCCTACAGCAGGCAGCACCTACTGATAAGAATATCTAAATAGCACACAAATTGTCCAAACTATAGTAATGATATAGTATACTATAAAGAAAATATGCACCGTTGTTTTCATTGGAGATTGAATCAGATGAGTGATCCGCAAGAGGTCGGCGCGCAGTTAATAGTGGATTTAGAGAAAGCGCGCAAAAGCAAAGTAATTGTGTATCTTACAAGTGATAGATACCCTTTTGGTTCAATCCATAATAGAAACACTGACAGAGAAAATATACTCACATGGACACGCTATAGGAAGAAAAGAGGCAAAGGATATTGGGCTTCCGGTGGATTCTGCCGATGATAAAATGGAAGAGTTGATGTGGGCACTCTATTTGAAATATGAAGATTTCCTACAGTTGAACGATCCTATCAATCCTGAAATTGAGTTGGGTGATGCAGAAAGTAAAACGCTTAAAGATTTCCCCATCGCTGTGATAGAAAGTGCCAAAAAATTGCATCTTTTTAAGACCAATATTCAGTTTAAGCAAAACCGTGAGATACCGTCTTCACCCCAACTCAATATTAATACTAATCTTAGCTTTCCACCAGGCATAGATCCGAATCAAATTCCTGAACAAGTTCAAGAGATTCTACAAAAGTTAATATCACAAATATCACAACAGCTACCTCAAATGGTTCAGCAGGAGATAATAAGGCAGTCACCTGTGATAGGATTCGGTCTGAGAGTTTATGGAGGAAAATGGCATGAACAACATTAAGGAGGAAAAAATGACCCCTCAAGTAAAAGTTTCCCACAATATACTACCATTTGGTCGTATAAGGCTTCAAATTACAGGAGCAGAGCGGCCTTTGGTAGAAAATAAGCCTAAGTATCCGAGGTATGTTGTGCCTTTGACAACAGATGGGGGAAGCGTTGACATACGTTTTTTTGAAGAGCGTGAAACCTATTCGGTTCCTAAGACCACTGCTGGGTAGGCGGTGATTGCGCGGCGTGGAATTTTAACGCAAAGCCGCAGAGAAGAAAAGACGGAGGCTATTGAGGTTATGACCCTTCAAACTTCAACCCACCCGCAACCCCACCGAACACCTCATTTATCTGTTCCAACACCTCATCCGATGGACGCTCACCTTCGGCGGTGATGGCGAGCCGAAATTTGAAGTGCAGTTCGGGCGCGATTGCCCCCAAACGATTAACCGTTTGGGACAAATCCTGAATTTCGGTTTCCGTGAGATGCGATTCGGCGTGGCGTATCCATGCGGGCTGCCGTACACGCGCTGCGTAAAAATCATCTAATGGATCGTCCAAAACGAGTAGTCTATCGCTGATCGCTTGTTGGACAGCGGTGCGAAACACATCATCAGGGATCTCTATACCTCTCTGGGATTCAAGCTTCTCTTTAAGCCAGCCGAGTGTGGGGTGTTCGGATTCGCCCGATGACCGTTGCAGCACCTCCACAAGCTCCGTCGGAGCTACCGTCACAGGTGCTTGTGAAACCCGTAAACCGATCTGCTCAGCACTCTCAAGTGTCCAGGGCTGTGCGGGACTTCCGTCGGCGATTTCAAAGAGGTTTCTAGCCAAACCGTCGCTGACAGCTTCGACAACCATCTGCCACGGGATTGGCGTACCCTTGCGCGTGGCGAGTGCGGCCATCACCTTACCGACCGATGAAGTGCCCGCCTCCCACGCTTGGGGCAGGGAGTGTTGGGTGAATTCTGAACCACCGATGCCTTCTAGCGCGGCGTGTAACTCCAAATCGTCGTTTAGGACTGTGTCAGGAGGGACTTCATTACAGTACGCACGGCCTTGGCAACATGCCATCAGTGAACCCGTCCGAACAATGGTCTGGATTGCCTCAAACAGCACCGTGTCGGACGCGAGTTTGGGAGCGTCCACTCCGTCAAAGAACCCCCGAATTCTACCCACTGTTATCGGACCACTGTCGCTCTCCCACAACATCGGTAATCGACCCGGGGCCAATAGCTCCGGATCGAGTTTGTGCAGTTCTGCGTGTTCAATCGGCACAATTTCTAACCCTTTTTTCGCGTACTCTTCAGAGGACGGTGGTTTGCGCCAGTAGGTATTCTGAGAGCCATCTGGACGCACATCGCGCAGCACAATACGCCCATCCTCAACCGCCCGGTGAAGTGTATCAACGAACACCCCCTGTCCCAACAACCGAGGCAATCGGGGAACGCTGGCAAACATGGTATATAAGCCTTGGACCCGTTTTGCGGTTTCATCCTCGCCCCATAGCCCAAGGTAACTGTCTGGCGTGAGCAGGTCAGGGTCAAGGGCAGTTGCCAGCAATCTATCTTCTGCCTCCAAAGATGTCTTTACCCGTTCAAACGGTGATTCTGGGCCCGATGGCAATCGGTGCGTTTCAATTTCGCCATCCTCGTCAAGCGCAATCAGAACGCTGTATGTTGATTTGACAGCGTCCAAAATCCCGGTTCCATCATCCCGTTTGCGCTGGAGCAGTAACACTTGCTGTGTTCCTGTCAACAGGTTCATATCATCGCCACTTTCAATCGCCTCCCAACCGAGAATTTTGCGAATTTGAGAGCGCACCCCTGCCAGTCGTAAGTTGTCGGGAGCGAGTATGATGACGCTGTTCCGGTAGGTTCTATCGAAAAACGCTTTCAGTGAATCGGAAACGGCTTCGCCCGGCACGGCGGCGTATTCGGGCCCGACAACCACAAAGTGGAGTTCGGGATTGTCGGAGATATCCGCGGGCTTATCGGGCAAGGCGTGCACCAAAATGCTATCGGCGTTCTGACCGAGCTTCGCATCCCTTATCCGCTTCACCAGATCGGCGTTGATTCGGTCTTCGGTCAGGCTCCGCATTGCCCGGTCGTGCATATTGGTGAGATTGGGTGTCGTCCCGAGGGCCCATATACTCTCGTCCTCTTTGAGGAACCAAGAGAGCCTTCGCCATTCGGAAAGCCCCTCCTCCACCGACATCGGGTCGATATCTGGGTTTGCAAGCAGGGCGTAGAGCTCTGTAGACTCTGCTCTCTGCCCTGCCGGTTGTGAGTGCAGAAAGGTGGCAAGCACCGCGCCTTCAATTTCTCGGCATTTGAGTCGAGGCAAAGCTTGCTGAACGACACGGGCTTTGTCGAGTTCGCCCTCAAGAATTGGGCCCCACGGAGTCTCCTCTTCACACGCGTCAATGAGCTCCCGAATCGTTGCCGAAAGCTCGCCTTCTACCCCGAGCAACGCGCTCGGTCCGACAAACGCAGAGGGGTCTTTCCCCTCGGATGCCTTCAGGGCGGTTGCGAACATCCTAAGCACTCCGCGGGTGCGTTGGAAGTTACCCAGTTGTGTCCATTTCTGATAGAGAACCTCAATTAGATCGGGGTGAAATGGATACGATGCCAAGAGTCGTTCACGCGCATCCGCATTCGTCTGTGAATCCCTAAGCGGTAGCTTTTGCATTGCCAGATGCAGCCCATCCACAACCTCACGCCGCGCCGCATCATCCGCGACAGATTCAAACAACCGTCGCCGCAGCAACTCCGAAATGTCCTCCCGCGACACCGGTTCAGCCGTTTCATCCACCCGATGGAAGACATTCTCCATCGCATCTAAGACCTGAACGCCGGTGGGGTCATTTGAGAGGACATCGGACGTGATGAGACTCGCAACGAGTGCGGTGCGCTTGGACGGGTCATGGGCAACCGCCTGCGTCAGTGCTTGGAAAAAATTCTGAAGGGTGCCTAATCGCCTCGGGTCATCGTTGACTGCGCCGCGCATGTACATGAGTGCCTCGTCAATTAGGACAAGCGTGGACAACCCCGCCGCTCGCGGTGCCTCTAGGAGCTCAGAGAGGAGGGATTCCGCAGGGGCGATATAGTTGGCTTCGTGCTCGGCGATTTTTGCGAGGCCTTCGTCGCCCGCCAGTTGGTACGCCAACGCGCCCCACGGCGTTTTGACCTGTTGCGTCCGACCGTCCGGCCCGCTCACAGAAAGCCCCGTTACCACGTCGAATTTGTCAAAGGGGAGCAGGGCGATTCGCGTCTGGGGCAGTGCGTCCACCCCACTGAACTCCATAAACTCCCGCACGGTGGGATGCGTTTCCAACGCCTCTCCACCCTCTGCCAAGTGAAGTAGCGAGATAAGAGCGTGGGTTTTCCCACCGCCGTAAGCCACTTGGACCCGAATCACGGGTGTTCCACCAGTCCCAGCCAACCGCTGAAGCACGTCCCGCACCAACCGTTTAAGATTATAGGTGGGATAGGTGCGGTCGAAAAACTGATCGGGCAGACGATAAACGTTGGGTGCCTCACCCGTCCGCACCGCGTAGAGATCTGCCGCAAACTCCGCCAGTGTCAGCGTCTCTTGACGCACATCATCTCTCAATATACAGTGTTCATGCCATGCCATCTGTCACCTCCTATTCAAGGTCTTTAATGATTTGTGCAATGATGGGTTGGAGCGGTGGAATCCGGTTCTTAACGGTTTCCCAAACCAGTGGATAGTCAACGTCAAAGTAAACATGGATGAGCATGTCTCGCATTCCTGCCATCTGCCGCCACGGCACTTGTGGATATTTTTGCCGAATTTCCTCCGGAACATTCTTGACCGCTTCACCGATAATCTCAAACTTGCGAATAACAGCAGAGGCGGTTTTATCATCCGCAACAAACGCCTCAAAATCCATTTCTTCGACGAATGTCTGTACGGCAACCATTGCTTGAGATATGTCCGTCAGATAAAGTCGAAGGTCTCTCATAGGCTTATCATTTCCTTTAGAACAGCGTCGCGAAGCTCCTCGCGGAGTCCACGGCGCGACACCACGTCCACCTTACACCCCAGCTTGTCCTCCAAAAATTGCTGAAGACCGATCAGATCCAACAGATCGGCACCCGCATCGAAATCCGCCAAAAGGTCCAGATCGCTGTCCGCGTGGTTATCCCCCCGTGCATAGGAACCGAAGATGCCTTTTACCTCGGCTCTGTAATTCTGGCGAATTTCGTCTTTCGCCTCTACGATTGTTTTTTGAATATCTTCAATCATGATAAAACTCCTTTGATAGTGAGTTGTTGTTCGGCTCCGCCTCCCGACGGGCTCGGTTCATCGCCGCCCCCCGATGGACTCGATTGGTAATTGATGATGGTCTCTAAAAGGGATCTCTCCTTGGAGCCTGGTGGACTCGTTTCAATGAGGGCTTGGATGACCGCCTTAAAGAGGGCGTTCTCTCGGAGCCCGTGCTCGGCGAGGTAGGCGTTGAGCTGCGGTGCTTTGTCGCCCGCCTCCCAGAGATTCAGGATTCTGTGGAGCATGTCTATCATCGGAAGGCCGCCAGAGGAGTGCGGTTGCCCCACCCGATCCAAATTGCGATCGGTGTGCCCCAACAGGCGGAGCTTACTGCCCGACGAAGCCTTCTTCAAAATGCCGATTCGATCCGCTGTCAACGCATCCAGCGACACCCCATACCCCTGCGCCAATAGGATGCACTCCCCCACCGGCGCGTCCTCCGTACCGAAGTGGTTCCTGTGCATCAAGTAGTAGCGGGTCCATTCGTCCAACGCTTCGGTGCTCGCTCCGTGCAGAATCTGCCCCAATGCAAAGTCGGTCACAATACGCCGAACCTCTGTAAGAAATTCGCTGACGGTGAACGGTTCACGCGTATTCCGTCGGACCTCTTTATAACTCGAATAGCTTTCCAACGCGGGTCCGATTGCCGCCCAAACGAAGTCAGGACCCTGAATCCCCGCGTCCCAGAAATAGCGCAGACGTTCGGTAATTCGTTCCTTCATCTCGCGCTTCACTTTGCTGTAATGCCCCGCTCTGGCATTTTCAGGACGCTTTCGGCAGACTAGCCACAGCGAAGTCGCAAGCGCAGCACGGTTCGTTTTAAGCCCACCTTGCATTTCTGTGTCAATCGGCCACGATGCCGTAACGACAAGTCCCGCACCAATCATCGCTGTTGTCAGCGTTTCCCAAGCCGCGGGGTCTTTGTGAGCAAACACAATCACCATTCTACCATCGTCACACAGTGAATCGTGTGCGACTCGGAAACTCTTAGCCATTCCATCCTCGTAAAATACCCTCGCGGCTTCATGGTCTCCATTGAAACGACCTGAATGTTGGACAAGTTCTGCAGATTTCGGTGTGAGTGGTTCGGCAAAAGTTTCAGGGAATCGATCTCCGATTGAGCGACGGAGCCACAAGTAGAAGAAATCCGAGAGATCGGCGTAAGGAATTGCATCATAATAAGGCGGGTCATTAATGATTCCGTCAGTCGTTTGACTGACGGAATCGTGACTCGATTGCTGATTAATGCAAGGTACAGAGGTCAATTTTGCCGCCAGTACGTTTTCCAGAAAACGCACGACCCAACCGATGTGAGAAAGGTAACCCCCTGTCTTTTTGGAGAAAGGGTTAAGTTCTGCAAAATCCCAAGTTATGGGTAATGCAAACCTCGCGTAAGTCTGTGCCATCTTTTCTGTGTCATTCTGCCACCAGCAAATCGTCGAATTAAAGCTAGCAAGCCGATCGACGTTAATTGCCAAATACGCCTCAACCGCCTCCACCCACTCAACCGAATAGCCAACTTCCTCCATCTCACTTCGCGCTGCTCGTGTCCACTTCACAAATGTCATCAATGCCAACAACTGCCGAGCTGTGAACAGATCTGACCATTTCTTAAAGCCGTAGAGCGGCGCACGAAAACCGAGTGTTTCAGGTCCGGGCATTGGTTCATCAGGAATTCCGTGCGGAATTTTATCAGCAATCGTACCCAACACTTCTTCGGACAGCTCTGCGGCATCCATCTCAGCTTGTGTCGGCGGACGGTACTCCCTACCATGTTGCCCTTGATAGACCACTGTCGTTAGCTGTGCCTTGAGTTTTCCCTCATGCCCACACCGCTTGATGTAGTCTCCCGGTTGCTGTGAGCCGCAAAGAGGACAGGTCGCCGTTGAGCCGGACATCGTAGGTTCTCCAACATCCGCTATATCTTCTGGCACAACAATCTCAAAGCGGACACGTCTTGTCTCAAAATCTGGGCGGAGCTTGAGCGTACGCTTTCCGTTGATGACCACTTTGGTCTGCTTTTTTATTTTTTTGAGTCGAAGGAAGTCGGGGCGGTTTCGATTTTCGGGCGTGTCCTTGAGGGTTTTCTCCGCCTTCTTACAAACCCAGAGGGTCTTGAGCAATGGAACCGTCCCGCCACACCCTTTTGAATCTTGGCACGGAATCGTTCTCGCCCAGAGATAGGCGACGGTTGGCTTTTTATCAATCACAGGATAGTACGACGCGAGGTCACGGCGGGTGTGTTCCAGCACCCACTGTCCCCACAACCGGACGTGGGCGGCGAGATCTCCCTTTTTCAAATCGGGGTGTTCACTCAGATCGAGTTCGGGAAGCGGGTGGGTTTTCCCTGCAAGCCGTTGCGGATATTCGAGCGTACATTTGAGAAGGAACCACGCCACCGGGTTGTAGTCGTTTGCGATGACTTCACAGCCGAGCCGCATCGCCTCAAGCGGAATCGCGCCCCCGCCCGCGAACATATCCATCACCTTCGGCGGGCGTCCATCGTACGCCATCAGGATGAGCTCTCTGGCAATTCGCAATTTATTCATCCACCGGCCCTGCTGGTCTCTAGCCTCCCAATCGCCGTGTCCATTTTCGTCGCCCCATCGTGTCAGCCCCTCAATAAGGTCACACAAATACTTACGCTGTTCGTCCGGCAGTGGGGACCCGGAAAGCCGGGTGTATTCCGCCTTCATCGGTTCAAGGGCATCGGCGGGATCGGGGAGCAGGGTTGCTATCGCCACAGCGCGGCAGGCGGCGAGTGGCCGGCGGGCGGGCCAAATGTGAAGCGTGGAGATATGTCCGTGCCGTACATTCTTTTCATGTTTTGAGTCTTTAGAAACCTTTTTTAGTGGAAAGGCTTCCTCAATCAGTCTACGTGGCATTTAGGGTTTTCCTTGTTATACCAATTCCGATAATAAATCACTCGTTAATGGAAGTCCGATTTGCGTCAACTCATGTTGCCACTTTCAAAGAAAGTCATAAGCAAAAACGCATCAGCCCCCCGTAGCCGGGGCATCTTGCCCCATCGGATAACGATATGCGTCAACTCATGTTGCCACTTTCAAAGAAAGCGTCATCAACCGCACCCCCGTAGCCGGGATTACAGGCGTTTGATATTTCATCAAAACCGCTAACGCGATATAAATTTTCAGAAATGGTATTATTTATGGGTGGTGTATTCAGGGTTCGATGGTGGAGGGTCGTTAAAGGGTATTCCTTTCGCGTCCGCTTCCTCTCGCCGCTTGTTCCAATCTGTCCATGCGAAGTAAACCTCAACGCGCCCCTGGACGATGCCGTGCTTACGGCCTTGCTCATGGGCTACGGCAGTGGGGTTATCAGGGTCCACTGGAGGCGGATCAGTAAAAGGGATCCCGCTCGCTATAGCGTCCCGCCACCGTCTGTCCCAATCGGCATACCATGCGCGGTAAACCTCAGCGCGCCCCTTGGCGATGCCTGCTTCAAGGCCTTCCTTATAGCCTTGCTCATAGCCTTCCCTCTGGGCTTCAACGATGGATCGCTCCATTTTGGCAGTGTAACGAATCATAATTTCACCTCCCGATTAAACCTCCCTACCAGATTCTTGTGAGTTTCCGTGCTATTGGCCGGTGCCGTTTTCAGGATTTGCCGGTGGCGGTTCGGTAAAGGGTAGTCCCCTCGCTATAGCGTCCCGCCGTCGTCTATCCCAATCGGCATACCATGCGCGGTAAACCTCAGCGCGCCCCTTGGCGATGCCTGTCTCAAGGCCTTCCTCATAGCCATCCTCACGGCCTTCCCTTCGAGATTCAGCGATGGCCTGCTGCATTTTGATTATGAAACCTAGCATAATTTCACCCCCCAATTAAACCTCCCTACCAGATTCTTGTGAGTCTCCGTGCTATTTTCCGGTGCCGTTTTGAGGATTCGGCGGTGGTGTCTCGTTAAAGGGTACCCCTTTCGCGTCCGCTTCCTCTCTCCGCTTGTTCCAATCTGTCCATGCGCGGTAAATCTCAACGCGGCCTTCCTCACGGCCTTCCTCACGGCCTTCCTTACGGCCTTCCTTACGACCTTGCTCAAGGGCTTGCTCTATTTTGCTTGTGAAACGAATCATAATTTCCCCTCCCAATTCATAGATCCCTACCAGATTCTTGTGAGTCTCCGTGCTATTTTCCGGTGCCGTTTTGAGGGTTCGGCGGTGGTGGGTCGTTAAACGGTACCCCTTTCGCTTCCGCTTCCTCTCTCCGCTTGTTCCAATCTGTCCATGCGCGGTAAATCTCAACGCTCCCCTTGGCGATGCCTTCCTTAAGGCCTTCCTCACGGCCTTCCTTACGGCCTTCCTCAAGCCCTTTCTTAAGTGCTTCCTCAGTGGCTGCAGCGACGGCGCGCTCTATTTTGCTTGTGAAACGAATCATGATTTCACCTCCCAATTCATAGATCTCTACCAGATTCTTGTGAGTTTCCGTGCTATTTGCCTGTGCCATTTTGAGGGTTCGGCGGTGGTGTCTCGTTAAAGGGTACCCCTTTCGCTTCCGCTTCCTCTCTCCGCCTGTTCCAATCTGTCCATGCGCGGTAAATCTCAACGCTCCCCTTGGCGATGCCTTCCTTAAGGCCTTCCTCACGGCCTTCCTCACGGCCTTCCTTACGGCCTTCCTCAAGCCCTTTCTTAAGTGCTTCCTCAGTGGCTGCAGCGACGGCGCGCTCTATTTTGCTTGTGAAACGAATCATAATTTCCCCTCCCAATTCATAGATCTCTACCAGATTCTTGTGAGTTTCCGTGCTATTTGCCGGTGCCGTTTTCAGGATTCGGCGGTGGTAGGTCGGTAAAAGGCTCTCCTTTCGCTTCCGCTTCCTCTCTCCGCTTGTTCCAATCTGCCCATGCGCGGTAAATCTCAACACGGCCTTCCTTAAGGGCTTCCTCACGGCCTTGTTTAATACCTTCTTCAAGCCCTTTCTTAAGTGCTTCCTCAGTGGCTACAGCGACGGCGCGCTCTATTTTGCTTGTGAAACGAATCATAATTTCACCTCCTAATTCAAACGCCCCTATAATATAGATGAGCGCAAACTGGGAGAAGGGGACGACTTCTTTAACGGTAGCCTTAAAGGCTTCTAACGTCGTTTGCGCGCTTGCACTCACATCTTGCCATATTATTACGGTGTACACAACCGTAGAAACGAACAGTGTAAAAATCTCCAGAACGATCCATTCAGGTCGCCCTGATATCAGCGGTGCTCTCTGTTTTTTCTTCAAATTTTCCTCGATGCTTCCGATTAAGCGTTGGGGAACGCACCCTCTATTTATGTGGCACTCTGAAGCTATATTCATTATACCCGATTTCGCAGGTTGAGTCAACCAGTCTTTAAGGCTGGATGAGATGGATTGGAAGGGGGAAGATTGGGAGGTTGGAAGGGGATTTAATGGATTCGGATAAAAATCTTTTCCTTATGGGTTATGGCTAAAACCTTATACCAATTCTGATAATAAATCACTCATTAGTATCTGTAAGTCATTGTAGGAGGGGCATCCCTGCCCCGACTTTTCGCCCAAAATGAACAAAAAGCCGAGAACTAGATAGCCCTAGAAAACATGTAATTTCACTTGACAACATTTTATATTAGTGTAATAATGTGGTGTACAATATATTTGCCTTTTCTTAGTGCCATGGTAATCCTCTTTCCAAAGGAAAGCATGGATCGGAAAATTTAAGCATCTAGCTTTGTGTCTTTGCCAACTTGCGTTCCCTCGCATGAAAAACAGAAACAGGGCAGGAACCACCCAACATCAGAAAGGGAACTGTAGATGCCAAGGTTTATTGCATTACGCAAAGATTCGGCACTTTACGGGAATGCACTCCGGAAACACCTTCTTAACACATCTCTCCCTCTCCAAGCATCCGCGGATAGGGTTGGCGCAGGACTTGCGAGGTTCATAGAAAATGGGAACGAAAATACATAGAATAGTACCTACCGTCTCGGTACCTCCCCCTCACATGGTTGAATTCATGGTGATGGTAAACAGACCCTCGTCTAAAGAACTGAAAGGGTTGGACCGGGCAGAGAAATATGAACTGTTGAAGGCGAACGCTGTCAAGCACAAGGAGGAAATTATGGCGTGGATTAAGGAGCAGGGATTGGAGGCAGAGGTCTTCAAGATTCAAGAACCGACAGTTTTCAATATGTTGTTCATCACCTGTACCCCCAAGGTCGCGGAGTTTCTGAAAAATGCCGATGGCGTGTTGAGTGTTGGACGAAATCTAGAGCTTTCCGTGGGGTTAGTCGCCCCGTGAGTCTGAATCGCTGTTTGTCTAAATCGCGGATTAATACAAACCAACGACCCCCACCACGGCCCCGTAGGCGGGGCATCTTGCCCCGCCTTTGACCAACCACCATCACCCCGGCCCCGTAGGCGGGGCATCTTGCCCCGCCTTTGACCAACCCCCATCACCACGACCCCGTAGCCGGGGCATCTGGTCTCCCCGTACCTATCTCGTCTACTCCATCCTGAATTTACACCACCAATACGGATAATCCCTCGCCCGTTCAACCAAACCCTTTCTAACCGGATTCTCATAACAATACCGTATAATCTCATTCAAAGACTCATCTCCCCGAATCCCGTGATCATGATATCCCTCCTGCCATACCGAACCCTCCTCACCCCGATGTTTGTTAATCTGTTTAGCCGTAAAACTCTTGAGGGAGTGCATCACCTTCGGCAGAGTTTGGTTATGACCAAGTTGGAGGACTACGTGGACATGGTCGGGCATGATCATGACACACATCCAGTTGATGCGATTTTGGGCTTCTAGCCATTCAAAGGCTTGAAAAATGATCGGTGCAATTTCAGAGTTTGAGAGTATCGGTCTTCGATTAAACGTGACGGTGGTTAGGAAATAGTATGCGCCTTGTATTGAGTGTCGTCCTTTTTGTAGCCGATTAAGCCGTTGATTTTGGGAATGATTCATGGTTTATCCTTATTCAAAAGGCGGGGCAAGATGCCCCGGCTACGGTGCCGTAGTGAGGGTTGTTGGTCGAAGTGCGGGGCAAGATGCCCCGGCTACGGGGTCGTAGTGGGGTTGTTGGTCGAAGGGCGGGGCAAGATGCCCCGGCTACGGGCCGTAGTGGGGGTGTTGGTCGAAGGGCGGGGCAAGATGCCCCGGCTACGGGGTCGTAGTGAGGGTCTAATCCGCGATTCGGACAAATCAGGAAACCAAATCACGCAAAATCCCCTAATCCCGTACCGCCCCCCTCATAATCTCACTGGCACTAATATTGACGCTCCCTGTGGGTTCGGCATTCAGATTGCCATTCGGATTTTGGCATCGGTGCAACTGCGGATGCGTCGTCTCACAGTGATAGACCACATAGAGCCAGTAGCGGTCTTGATGGTTGGCGGCTTGTCGCCATTCATTCTGCGTCAATTCGACGCTCGCCATCCCAGTGCGCCCTTTGACCTCAATGTAACGCACCTCACCATCTGGACGTTTAGATTCCAAATCGAACCCTTTTTTGAGTTGTGGATTGGAGACATCTACGACCTCGGCACCGTGGGCGCGTTCATGTTCAATGACAGTGCGGAGCGCGACCGCCTCAGTGTCTCGCATTGTCCGGGTCGGTATTTCCGGATGTGGCGTGACAAAAGCGCGCGTATGGATGGTTACATGCCCCAATTGGGTGTTTTCGATTTCTGCAATGAGACGCGCTTCAGCCGCCTCGTGTTTCGCGGAAAGTGCATCCAGTTCCTGTTCGCAGTTGTTCAGTCTCGACTGCGCCGCAGGAATCTCTCTTATAACATCAGCTTGGAGTCTGGGTCGTTGTGTGAGCAGTTCCGACTTCCTCGAGTTGAATGAAATCCTAAGCTGTAATCGCTTGTTAGCCAATTGGGATTGAAGTTCGTCCCGGATGCCAGTAAGTTTGGGAGTTCCAAAGTTTTCAACGACGAAGGTTTTAATGGGGTGCACATCGTCAGCAAGGTCAATCCATTCCGATGAAATGGGTGAACGGTTGGGCGATTCTGAGGTTAAGTCCAACAACAGGTGGACCGGCGTTGACTCACAGCGGCCGTATGAAAATTGTTTGACTCCCACAAGCACTTCGTCCAGCACTCGCGGTCTTTCATCAATGTGGCGCACCACAGACACACCCGCCAGATAAAACAGATACGGTTCATCTGTCTGGGGATCGGAATAGACCGCCCCGCGATTCCCTTCGTCTTTGGATGCTCCCAAAAAGAGGTTCAAAATTGAATCAAAAACGGATTCGCCGGGGTGCAGAAAAATCGCCTGCGGCTGATCAGATTCATCGGACAGTGCAAGGTCTCGCGAGAACGTTAATCGGTCGCGCAAATCCGGCGGATAGCTCTCAATGGCACGGTGCACAGATGGCGGACAAGCGGATAGCTTGAAAATCTCCTCAATCTCACCCTCAATCCGGTAGTCGCCCAATTGGGTGACCTCTTCAAAGAACGCGCGCACATACGCCGGCATCACGCGCAACGTTTCAGAAGATGCCCGTTGTTGCTGAACGCCGACGAGCAACCGTTTCACCTCACTGGACGCAACCAATTTCTGTTGCGCTTCGAGTTGCCTTTCGATATTTTCCGCAGTGAGTTTATTGCGAATGGTTTCGATTGTGGCATCGGCTTGATTCCTTGTGACCGCTTGCGTAATCAGTTTCGTCAACGGAATCTCACTGAATTGTTGGCCAATGACATCGAAGACCTTATCGTTGCTCAATTCCTTACGCATCTGTTCCAATTTATCTAGCAACACCTTCAACACCCGGCCTTCGCGAGTGTCTTGAGCGACGAGATTTAACAGAACCACCGTGCGCTTCTGCTTGTATCGGTGAATCCGCCCCATCCGCTGTTCAAGCCGAGCGGGGTTCCACGGAATATCGTAGTTGACCATCAGCCAGCAGAATTGAAGGTTGATACCCTCCCCAGCGGCATCGGTGGCGACAAGGTATTGCGCCCCGTTCGGGTCCCGAAAAAACGCAACCTGTTCCTCGCGTTCGCTGTATCTCATCCCGCCGTGGATTTGGGCAATCCTTCCGGCAAACCCCAACGCCTCCAAACGTCCGATGACAAAATTCAACGTGTCGCGATGCTCGGTGAAAATAAGCACCTTTTCGTCTGGATACGCCTCCAACGCCTCCCGTAGCTTCTCAAACTTACTTTCTGCTCTTAGATTGTAAACCGCCCTCGCCAACTCGGTGAGGCGTTGAACGTAGGAGATCTCCGTTTCCAAATCCGTAATTGACCGAGCGGTTGTCGCCGACGCGAGACGCTCATCAATCGCTTCTGCCTCCCCCTGACCGTCAATGATCACTTCCTCATCGTCCAGCTCCGTATCGCTGATGTCGATGTCTGTGAGCTCCGCTTGCGAGCGTTCTAGCCGTTCCGCTGACAACTGCCCCGCTCGGAGTTCACGGAGGGTTGTCTGAAGTTTGGCCTCTCGTCTGATAAGGCTCTCCAACAGTGCGAAAGTTGAACTGGCAAGCCGCCGTTGTAGCACCATCATCGCCATCTGTGCCGCCATTCGGTTGTACTGCCCGGCAAGATCAAAATAACCCTCACAATACTCCGTGACCCCATCATACAGCGATTGCTCGCTAATTGGGCCCTGCTTGAGTGGATAGGCAATGGTCCGACTCAGGCGTGGTGGGTAAATCAGTTTCTCATCAAAGGTGACCATCTCCTCCTTCATGCGCCGGAGCAGATGTTTCGACTTCTCCTCGTCAGTCAACCGATCAAACGCGCCTTGTCCGGCGAGCCGCTCGGGCAAAAGTAGTCGCCACAGAAAATAGTAGGCATCCGCTTTTCCCATGTGCGGCGTTGCCGTGAGCAACAACAGACTATTGTTTCCCGTCGCAATCCGTTCCGCAAGCTGGTATCGTTTCGATTTCTTCACCGTCCCGTCCGACTCAAAGGATGCCGATAGCTTGTGTGCCTCATCAAAGACAACCAAATCATACGGCGGGGCTTCAAAGAGGTAGTTCTGCATCCGTTCCTGCCGCAATGTGTCGAGACTCACAATAGCCAAGCGGTTTTCCGCATCCGCAAAGGGGTTGGCATCCGCAACATCCGCACCGGACAGAATCCGAAATTGGAGTCGAAAACAGACCCGCAGTTCGCGCTCCCAGTTTCCAATCAGTCCCGCTGGCGGCACAATCAGCACCCGTTCCACCTGATGCCGCAACAACAGTTCTTGGATATAAAGCCCCGCCATGATCGTTTTCCCGGCACCGGCATCGTCAGCCAACAGGAACCGCAACGGGAACTGTTTCAGCAGATGGTCATAGACCGCGATAAATTGATGCGGCAGCGGATCGATTAGCGAAGTCTCTGTGGCAAAGATGGGATTGAACAGATAGGCGTGTCGGAGTCGATACGCTTCAGCGACCAACCTCACCAGATTCGCATCCGCTCGGAACGGAGGATATACGAGCTTGAAACGGGTTTGCAGTTCTGCGATGGAACAGGTGAATGGCTCATCCTCACCCTCAAAAAAGAGTTGGACAAACGAATCGTGGGCTTCAACCCGATGGATAGCTTTTTCCCTTCCCTGAATCGTGTCGAGTAGATAGGTGCCGGGGTGGAGGTTGTCGGGATGGATTGTTGTTTGGTGCGGTGTGGGATTCATTTTTTTTGTGTTTTGGGAGGAGTGATGTGGGTTTCTACTGTCTGAATCGTGGATTAAACGGATTGTGCAGATTTTGTTTGAGTCGCGGATTAAACGGATTGTGCGAATTAAACAGATTTGCAGGTTGTGCGAAAAAGCACGATATGTCAGACTTAATCTGATCAAACTGTTGTTTCATATATTGGTTTCTGCGTAAATCTTCATTTCGGAGAGTAGGTACATATAAGCGGAACGTAGGAATCGCACGATTCTGTTGGTAGAATTCAATCCAGTTGTCCAGATGCTTGTGAAACCGAGTATCTGTGAGATAGGGTTCCAGATACTCAAGGTCCAAACTGGTCATAACGCTAAGAGGGGCGACTTCAAGATCTAATGGTATATCGCTTCGTTTAAGGATGTGCTTAAGTTGCCAATCCAAATACCAATTCATCAATGGTGCTGAAAAGGTTTCATCCCAAACGATGAGAACAGGATAGATCTTCTTTATTTGCGAAATATCAACCCCTTCAATATGACGACGTTTGCCTTTATTTTTATTTGCAAGGTCCACAATGGCATTTTTAAGTTGCCTTACACCTGCCACAAACTTCTTTTTCAGGTCTGTTTCAAGGTCGTAGAATTTGCCATTGTATTTTGCATCTGCTGTTAATCTCCCCCCCTTACACTCTATCAAAACTAAGGTTTCATCAGTGTATATTATAAAGTCGGTGCATTCGTGATCTGGATTATCCTTATATTTGGGTGAAGAAATCAATCCTTGGAAAACTTCTATTGAATCTTCTGTTTCACCGTCCATGTTGGACACGGAACGTTTGAGAATTGAACCGACATACTTTTCAAATGCCTTGCCCCATATACCGAACAGCTGTCCCCGGTCAGACTCTTTTAACTGATTGAATATAATCCAAAAAATACCACTTTCAAGCTTATCTATAAGGAAGTTGAAGTCAATACAGATCATTTCATTTTCTCCCGTCTTAACCAAAGGCTTGTCTCGGAATACGCGAAATTCATTCATGGGAGTAGACTTGAAGCTATCATATATCTCATTTGGGAGTTCATCAATAGAAATGCAATTGTGCTTCAGTAACTTGTCGTATAAATCTTCTAAATGCGGTGGGCGAGGTGATATGGATAGCCATTTCGCTTGTCCCGCATCTTCTGGTGTCATCTTCAGATAATTAGCTAATGCATGGAAAATTAGATATTGATACTCTTTTAATGTGAGGCCAGTCGCTTCAGAAAATTCAGCTTGTATGTCAATTTTAGAATCCTGCGCGAGGCTAAGTAATTCCTTGGATCTGACCATTTTTTCGGGAATATTGTGAGATTTATTGGCATATTCAAAACACTGGATATATTCAACCAATAAATGCTTCCTCACTTCTACATCATCATAAACATCAATCTTTCCTTCTGCTCTGCGAACGGAGTATAATCGCTCGCCATCTTCTACCGGCCATTCGTTTCCCACTTTCGCGAATCTGATACAATCACTTTCAGAAAGTAAAAAACTAATAAGTGGATTTTGATTAACGACAAGTTCATTTTCTTCGTCGAACTTTAATTCCTCTGGAACTGCCCGTTCATTAACCCACTCGGACGGATCCAACGGCAGGCTGAACAGCGGTTTTTCTTCTACCTCCGGTACCAGAAAATCATTCATCATCAAAACACACTCTCCCAAATTATGCCTCTCATCGGGTTCTGATACGTTGCGAGCCGAGTCCGGTTGTGAAACGTGACAACTCTCCAACAGTAAACGAAGCACCGCGAATCTATGAAAAATAAAACTTTGATTGAGGTCTTGTGATTGGATCTGTTTTTCGCAACAAGGTGGGCAAAATGCCGCTCTTAGACCCTGTTCTGTTTGGTATCGTTGCCCCAAATCCTCACTGCGAGAGAGGGTCAATCCCATTCTCATTAAGTTTACCAGCACTTGTAGAAAATTAAACGAGGAAAGTCGCTTGCTTAGTTCTTGGATTGATGGGGTTTGATCAGTAATTTGTGAATAAGAAAGGAATTGAAAAATGTTGGCATTTCCTAATTCTACTCTATCTGGAAGCATATCTTCAGTGATCCTCCAATTTGTTTAGCGATGACATTTTTTGAAGTAATGTTGATGTGAGTTATTGCCTGTTTTTCATTGCATTAACCGTACTTTCACACCTTAAATAATACCACAAATCCGCCCGCGCTCTCAACACAATCTGAAACCGTTTAGAGGCATTTACGGTAGAACCCTGTAGGAGGGAGTTCCCACTCCCGATACACCCGATCTATTAGGGACTTCAGAACATTTGACACCGTTGGGATTGCTTCTAATCCTCTTAATCCGTTTAATCTGCGATTCAGACAATCCTGTAAATCCTTTAATCCTGAAAATCCTGATTCAGACAGCGTAATCCGCTAAATCCTTTAAATTATCTTGACAGAGACAGCACCAACACGTAAAATAACCTGAGTTGTCATGTTTATAAAAATAAGGGGAAGAAACCGAGTTTTGCCGAAAAAACTCGGTTTCTCTGGGGAACCCAACCCTACGGATGGGGTGGTTGAGGGATTGCGGAGTGCAGAATGTATCGCTTTTGCAACACGGTGTATCACTATCGCAACAACTCAATGGTTGGCATAACGCAAATTGTTACGCCCATGCGTCAGTTCGATAAGCGTAAGATTGTGGCATCTAAATTGCTCTATGTTGGGAACAGAGGTGCAACTTGGGTTAATAATAATATGCAATATCTTACGAAAGAGGAGAAATAAGATGAAAATTCGTGCTTTACATCGTCCGCTTATTTGGGTGCTGGTGGTGGCAATTGTCCTGATTTCGGTGGTTGCGATTGTACCGGATGGCTTTGCGGAATCAAAGCGGGTCGCTGTTTTGTATTTTGATGACCACAGCGGTTTCGATTCGCCGATGGGCTGCGGTTGCATACCGGGTGTGATTGGTAAGCTCTTTGGAACGCGGCAGAAGTGGAATCTCAAGGTGGGATTTACGGAGTTGCTGAATCGGAAACTGAAGCAAACGCCTGTTTATGAACCTGTGAGCCAAGATGAAATCGTGAAGGCGATGTTGAGGTTGGAATTAACGAAGAAAGACCTTGCGGATACCCAGAAACGAGGGGCGTTGCTTAGGGAACTGAAAGCGAATACGCTGGTCATCGGCGACGTTCGGAGTTTTGATCAGCATAGGGCGCGTGCGAATGCTTCACGGACATTGCGTGAGGGTGGTCGGGACCAGAGGGGTAGCGGGAGTTACATCGCCGGGGTGCAGGTGTTGGGTTATATCTACACTGCGAAAATTAAGCTGGACATGGAATTATTCGGCACCTCTGGGGATAAAATTGCTGACCCAAAAATCATGGCGACTAAAAAACACCAACTCGGCGGTGCGCAGGTTGCGGCGTTCAGAACGGTGGTGACGGACGAGGGCACTGAACTTGAATTTGGGCGAGGTAAACGGAGGGTGCGTCCGATTGTGGAACATGCGAGATTGAATCAGATTCAATTTCCGAGTTCAGATCTTGCGGATTATGATAGGACACTGCTCGGTATGGCAAGCGATGAGGCGATGGATAAAATCGTTTTGGCACTCCGCGAGCATATCGGTCCCAATTTTGTTTGGCCTCCGCCTTCTACTACAACAGCACAGGATAAGAAGACTGGCACTTCTCGACGACCTCTAGCATCCGGCCCGATCATTGGGAAAATTTCGTATGTCAATGCGGAGTCTCCGAAGGAAACTTATATCAATATCGGTTCTGCCAAAGGGCTTGCTATCGGCCACCGCTTGACGGTTTACAGGGAAACTGAGCCGATAAAAGACCCTGACACGGGGCAGATTCTCGGTTATGTCCACAAACCGATTGGGAAGGCTGAGGTTATCGAAGTCAGAAACGATAAAATGTCTCGGGTTCAGATTATCGAAGGCTTCGGTGAGATAAAGAAGGGGGATGGTGTCAAAGTAGAGGGAGGAAATAGATGACAACCGAAAATGAAGGACGGAAAAATTGTTTGGGCGTGGGCGAGAAAATAAACCGTGTGATACAGTCGGATGCACCTGTGCATCTCGGAAGAGCGCTCCGCGAAATACTGTTGGCGATGCGCGCTGTTACGGATGCGGTTATCGTGGAGCAATCGACTGACACTCAGGGTTATACCAAAGTCAATGTTACCGGCGGTGGCAAATAGCACCAACGACCTCCTGATGAGTTATCCCCTGGTCGCGCTAACCCCTGCACAATAGGAGATAACACTAGCGCAGGGGGAGGCTCTGATGAGTTATCCTCCGATCGCGCTAACTCCTGCATAGCAGGGGATAACACCAGCGCAGGGGGAGGCTCATCTGGAGGATGGGTTGATTAACCTGTTAAAACAGTTAAGGCAATTCCAATGCTTTCACCGATTTTTCTATTTGGGCTCGACCCGATGGCTGGGCAGGTTCGGTTCGGCGACCGGGTTGCGTGGATATGGCGGTCTCACGCCTTGACTAACTTGGGGGTTGTCGCGCTTATCGCTATCGCGGTCTTCTTAATCTGGGGCGCGTCGCGTCGGGAGTATTGGCGGAGTGCGGCGCGTCAGATTGCGGGTCGCCGGATTGCGATGGTTTCTCTGGCGTTTTTGTTAGTTTACCTGCTGATTGGGTTTTTGGACAGTATTAGCTGGCGGGATGTGAGCTATGATGTCAACGGCAAACTGGTTCGCAATGAGACAGGGCAACTGGTCTATAAACCGCAATTGCTTTCTGTGCTCGCTCGGCTCTGTACGCCACTGCGGAAACGGACCGAAAAAACGTTCTCTGCGCCGCTCGCAACCCACCTTTATGCGAAAACAACGGTTCAGAGCCTCGATGGGACGGTCACACGAGAATATCCGCCGCTTAAACACCCCAGTTCGCATATTTTGGGGACGGACAAGGTTGGGGAGGATGTACTCTATCGTGCGCTCAAGGGTGTGCGGACGGCACTGATTATCGGCGGTTTTACGACGTTAATTGCCATTCCGCTCGCCATCTTCTTCGGCGTGATTGCGGGTTATTTCGGGGGGTGGGTGGACGATGTGGTTCAGTATATCTACTCGACGCTGGCATCAATTCCGAGTATCCTCCTAATCGTTGCGTTTATGCTCCTTTTTGGGCGTGGGCTATTCAACCTGTGCATAATTTTGGGTATCAGCAGTTGGACGGGGCTATGTCGGCTGTTGCGTGGCGAGACGTTGAAGTTGCGGGAGTTGGAGTATATTCAGGCGGCTGAGGCGTTCGGTGTGAATCGCGCAAAAATTATCTTCAAGCATATCGTCCCGAATGTGATGCACATCGTGTTGATTGTCGCCATCCTGCGTTTCAGCGGCTTGGTGCTGACCGAGGCTGTGTTGAGTTATCTCCAGATAGGCGTTGACCCGACGACAGGAAGTTGGGGCAACATGATTAACAATGCCCGTTTGGAATTGGCGCGTGACCCTGTTGTGTGGTGGAATTTAGCGGCGGCGTTTCTGTTTATGTTTGGGCTGGTGCTCCCTGCGAATCTCTTCGGGGATGCAGTTCGGGATGCATTAGATCCACGCCTCCGGGCGGAGTGAAGGGATAATTGCCAATCAGCCCATCAAGACCGGGGATTTCAAACCGCCGCCCCGTGGTATGACTTCAACGAGTTGCATGGGTTTCCCGATGCCTGCGAGCGTGTGTTGTATTGCTTCGAGCATGTCAATTGCAATCAACAAAACAATCTGCCCCGTCGGCTTGAGGACGCGGTGGAGTTCGGTCAGTGAATCCATTACCGCTTGACGGTTGGGATTCCGAAAGGGCGGTTCTGTGATGACCGAATCGAAGTGATTCGACGGGAACGGTAGGGCTCGGGCATCCGCAATAAGAAAGTGTTCCGGGGCAAGTTGGGCGAGCCCGGGGGACAGGCTTGGGTCGTTATCGGAGGCAAAAATCGTAAGCCCACGTCGTTTCGCTTCAAAAACAATTCCACCGAAACCTACGAACGGGTCTAGGATGTGCATTGTGGGGGTCAGGTGTGCGATGTTGAACAGGAAGCGGGCATCGAGTGAAGACATCGCACGTTGGGCATAATGTCCTGCGGCAAAATGTCTTTCTCCATTCCGTTCAATCTCAAAGCGTCGCCGGTCTGGCGCGTCTTTGAGGAGCAATTCCTCATCCTGGACATAGACTTCGGTTTGGTGAACCTTCCACTCTCCTTGACGCACCCACCCAGTATACCACCGCCCATTCCAAGTTGGACAAAGCGTTTCACCACAATACGGCTCGGCGTGCATCTGGAGTATCGCGGTTGTATAGCCGAGATTTTGTGCGAGTCCCGCGACTTGGTTTGGGGTCAATGGTGAGTCTATCCACATCCGTCTGCGGTTGGAATGTTCGCGTTCAATACGATGGATGTGTGGTTGGAACACAGCCTGAAACTCGGTCTTCGCCAGCGTGTAAGGGATGCCAATCCCCCCGCGACGGATTCGGAAATAGATCTGATATTTCATGAGGTCAAACTTCAATTTTGGGATTGAATAATTTTGTTTTCCTTGGTATTATAAAACGTGAGTTGGCATCTTAACAAGAATAAGGTTTGAATAAGCAACTTGGATTATAAAATATAAGGAGACTAAACTATGGAGGCGGGCCAATTTTGGACGATATTGGTAGCCATTCTGGGTGTTTTGGTAACGCTACTTATAACTATGTTGAAATTCAATAGGAATAGTGTTACCAAAGGAGATTTGAGAGATACTAAAGAAGATTTGATTAATCGCGTTGAATCCCTGCATTCAGAGATGGATAGGCGGTTTGAGGAGGCAGCGGTTGACCGGGTCAAGATTAAAGAGGAAGCGGCGGTTGACCGAGAAAAGATTAGGGAAGAAATGAACGCGGAATTTGCTCAAGCGGCGGTGGACCGGAAAAGAATTGAAGAGGAAGCGGCCACTGAACGGCAAGCGATTAAACAAGAAGCGGCGGTTGACCGAGAAAAGATTAGGGAAGAAATGAACGCGGAATTTGCTCAAGCGGCGGCGGACCGGAAAAGAATTGAAAAGGAAGCGGCCACTGAACGGCAAGCGATTAAACAAGAAGCGGCGGTTGACCGAGAAAAGATTAGGGAAGAAATGAACGCGGAATTTGCTCAAGCGGCGGTTGACCGGAAAAGAATTGAAGAGGAAGCGGCCACTGAACGGCAAGCGATTAAACAAGAAGCGGCGGTTGACCGAGAAAAGATTAGGGAAGAAATGAACGCGGAATTTGCTCAAGCGGCGGTTGACCGGAAAAGAATTGAAGAGGAAGCGGCCACTGAACGGCAAGCGATTAAACAAGAAGCGGCGGTTGACCGAGAAAAGATTAGGGAAGAAGTGAACGCGGAATTTGCTCAAGCGGCGGTGGACCGGAAAAGAATTGAAGAGGAAGCGGCCACTGAACGGCAAGCGATTAAAGATGACGCTGCGGCGGACCGGGACAAGATTAGGATAGGAATAAGTGAAGGTTTTGCTAACGCGCATGTTGAACGGAAAGAGATTGAAGACGAGGCGCGTGATGATCGGAAAGAGATTAAGAGAGAAATCATTCGTCAAAATCAGAATTACATTGAGCACTTGGCGCACCACGGCACACGAAAAGTCAATCCTATCCCTGAGGATGACGACACCATTTAATTTCTGAAGCAACAGATTGGATTATAGTAAAGCCCATAGTTATTGATACACCGTCGGCCAGCGCGCTTACAAAGCACTCCTACCGGTAAATGTCACCATATTTTAGATTTCACTATCAATAAGGGTCGTGGCGGGAAAGGGATTTCCCGCCCACGGGGTTTGATTTCCTGCCCACGGGGTTTGATTTCCCGCCCACGGGGTTTGATTTCCTGCCCACGGGGTTTGATTTCCCGCCCACGGGGTTTGATTTCCTGCCCACGGGGTTTGATTTCCCGCCCACGGGGTTTGATTTCCCGCCTACTGTTTTGGGAAGCGGAATCAGGTCTTTTGGGGTTTCTTCTTTGCGGCGGGAAATAGGATATTGTTCAAGATCAAACGGTAGCCGGGGGAGTGTTTGTGTAGGTCTAAATTGGTCGGAATCTCGCCTTCCCCAACGAGATGTCTGTAGTCTTCTGGGTCGTGGCCACCGAGAAAGGTGAACGTTCCCTTACCCAATTTTCCGTGGATGTATTTCGCGTAACGGCTCCCCTCGATGTCTGCCAAAATGGTGACGGTGTCGCGGATGGTGTCTTTGTTGAATGAGGTGGTTTGACCGAGATAGCCGGGGACGCGGCTCACATGGTTCTGTGTGAGCATCGTGGGGATGGGATCGTGTTTCGCGGCAAACTCGAATAGCATAAAATCTTCGACTCTCGATAGCGGGTTGGTGTCGGGTTGCGGATTGTCTATATTGGAAAATTCGTACCGATTCGGGTCGGTATGTAACACGAAGTTCTCGAATGCGAAAGTCCTCTCAAAATCCATCTGAGCCCGATAGTTCGGCTGGATGGGTGTAGAATCCAACTCGGGCGCAACGATGTCGATTTCTCCGTTCTTTGTTGCGAGTGCGATGTCTAGCGTTTCTGGAGCGGAACACATCGCGAATATGAACCCGCCGTTCCCAACGTAGTCCTGGATGAGTTGGGAGATGTTTCCCTTGTGGCTCGGTACACGATTGAACCCTGCCTCGACTGCCGCTTGCTCAAACATACGAACACGTTGCTGATACCACACTTGGCCTTTGGAACTCCTATAGAATTTTCCGTGCTGTCCGGTAAAGTCTTCGTGGTGGAGGTGTAGCCAGTCGTACTTTCCTATCTGGAGGACACCTGTTGCCACTTCTCCATCCCAGATGACATCGTAGGGTATTTCGGCGTAATCGAGCGCGATTTTTACGGCATCGTCCCACGGGTCGCGATAGGGCGTATCGCTTGCGGGGGCGTAGACAGCAATTTTGGGGGCTTTTTCCAGCAGGATTTCATCCATGTTGTTGCTCTCTATCTCTGCCTGAATGCCGCCGTAATCGGGATGGGAAATCGGCTCGAAACTGACCCCCATCTGTTGCGCTCTGACGCGTACATCGGGGGAATCGTATAGCAGAAATGCCCCGCCCCGATAGTTCAACAGCCACTTTGCGGTGTATTCGCGTGGGACTTGCAGTGTCCAATAGGTCAGTCCGTACGCTTTTAGGTGGTTGGTCTGCACCTCATCCATCGGCACGAGCAACCATTGTGCGAACGCTGTGTTGGCGATTATCGCCATAAAGAGTATGAATCGTAAGGTTTTCACTGTTTTCACTTGAATGGGAGGACATACGGGGCATGTCCGAAAACGACTTTTCCGTTGAGTCGAATGGGTTGGTTTTCTATGCCATCGGCGGATACCATCCAAAGTTGGCCGTTGTTTTCGTAAAGGATACTGCTCCCATCGGGAAGCCAAACTGGATTCTCGCCGCCGTAACGGGTCAACTGTTGCTCGTTTGATTCGCCGTCTGGGCTAAATTCAACGCGCCAAATCTGGCGATGTTCCCCTTCGGCACGGGAGAACGCCAAAAGCCTTGGGCGCGCTGGTGACCATGCTGGCTCGGAATCGTCGCCTTCACCGATGCGAATCGGCTGAATGCGATTGCTGATTCGGTCATAGACGTAGATGTTGGTATTTTTACCGGCATTTGGATTTTCGATACTGCCTCGGGCACTGTATGCCAATAGTTTGCCGTTAAAATTCCAAGCGGGACTAAACATCTCTTGAGCTGTGGATGGCACGGGGAGTTCTTGTCCACTTCCGAGATTTTGGATATAGATACGCTTCCTACCGGAACGGTGTCTTGAAAATGCGAGGGACTTCCCGTCAGGCGAGATGACCGCTTCGGTTGCAAGTTCACGCCGGTCTAGCAGTAATTCGCCTTCCGGTGCGTCTGGGTGTAGAATGATGACGTTCCCCTGGGTATCTAAATAGGTCAGCCTGCCGCTCATTGATGCGGTCGGATTTCTGCCTGCTCCGAGCGGTTGGAGGTTGGCATCGGGGGCGTATCCCCAGATAATACCGTCAGCGGTGAAATAAATCAGCGCGTTTAGGCGTGAAATGTCGAATCCGAGCTCTTCGGTGTCAGGCGCGTTCGCGTCGGGTTGGCCTGTTGTATCGTTGGCCTTGTTGCCGCTCTTCTTTCTCTCTAACTCCTGCTTTAACCGCTCGAACTCTGCTGGACTGACCTTCGACTCAAAATCGGTTCGGTTTTGTAACTTCCAACCGGCACCCACCGCCTCAAAGCTGAATTGTACACCCTGTGTCCAATACCACCACTCCTCAATCTGCCGTCCTAAGCGTGTGAATTTGAAGATGTCTTCAGGCTCTCCGTATTGTAGTTTAATATTGGGGCGATGTCCATTTTCGATTTCGGCGATGTTTCCCTTCGTATCAATGTAGGCGGCGAAAATCTCGATGTCAATGTGCGGCGTGATGTATCCTGGGAATACGGAAACCCGTTGTGGCTTGCCGCGCACGGGCTGGGTTGTGCCGTAGATACCGATGCCGTCTCGTAACCCCGCTTTCCTGTCCGCGTCAAGGTCAACAAGCACCATCACATAGTAATCCCCAGGCGGGAGAGCGATCTCGTAGCGTCCATCAGCCGCTAGGTTCAGGGAGATGGGAATCACGGATTGAAAGTCAGGTGTGTCGGAAATCGAAAGGATGCCTTCTCTAAATTCCTTGCTATCCCATGAAACGCGCCCTGAGATACCGCTGTCAATCGGGGACAGGTTATCCTCATCGCCATCCGCTGGGGCTATCGGTTCAAGTTGTCCATCGGCATTGTATTGACCGCTGACACTGATTTGGAGGTCGGGATTTTTCCCCTGCTTAAACGTCAATATAGCAGGCGGCTGGGTTGTGATATCCGCGGTGCCGTAGCTCCCGATGCCATCTCCTGCGCTGACTCGACCATCGCTATCTGCGTCCACATTTGCCATGAGATAGTAATCACCTGGGGGCAGTTGGAGTCTGAAATTCCCGTCCTTATCGGTTTTGAGCTGTTGGAGGGGTTTCACCAAGGTCGGGTCGCGGTGAACCTCGACGATTGCCGCGTTCTGATTGCCTCCCTCCCATACGACGCGACCTGAAACTTGAGCGAGCCCTGATTGACTGGTATTCCCACCTTTCTGATTGGCAGTTCCCTCTTCGCCACGCGGGATGATTTTCCCGCCCGAGATCTGTTGCCCAACGATTTCGATTTCCAACCCTTCTGTGAACTTATTATGTTCGACCAGCACCGGTTTCGGGAACGCCCGTCGGTCACGCAGGTTGGCGATGCCGTACATGCCGAGCTCATCGCCCGCATCAAAGAGGTTGGTACGGTTTTTGTCAATGACGACCATTAGATAGTATTTGCCGGGGATCAGGTGGAGGGTAAAACTGCCATCAGCCTCTAACTTTGAACCGCCTGCGCGATATTTCCACGACAGGTCAGTGTAGGCGAAGACGAGACCACTTTCAGAAGGGTTCTGAGATTCTCGTTTCACCGTTCCTTTTACCCCAGAGGTAATCAACGACAGCTCTTTTTTGAACTTGTCTAGCGGATTCTCGCGAAAGTTGTCCACGGAAATGATTTTATTTTGACCGTCGATATTCTGCATTCTTGCCGCGATAACGATATCAAGCGCGGAGATTGTCTGTCGGTCACCAACTGTGATAAGCTGTTTTTTCTGATTCGGCGCATTCCAATTGGTGATGCCCAAGATGCCCATCCCGTCGCCGACATCGAATTTACCTGACCCGTCGGTATCAACAAAGGCAACGAGATAGTAACTCCCCGGCTCAACTCGAATCTCGAACCGATTCCGTTTTAGTACACCTGCGGTATATAACTGCTTGAGACGTTCATCTTTATAGACCTGCACAGTTGTGTGGGAAAGGTCATGTTTTTTCCAGATGACTCTCCCCGCCAACTTGGCACTTGCCCGTTTGGCAAAGTCTTCTGTGAGGCTCTCCGAACTTTGCGAAGGATTCCGTTGCGCCCAAATCGTGTTGCTGAGAATCAGAGCAGTGGTGAGTGTTGTTATTAGAAGTTTCATGTCTTCCTCTCTTCTGTTCACTACGCGGCTAAAATCAGAAAAATTTTAACATTAGAAGCGGGATGATGTCAACATTTCGTTTGGGACAACTTTATCTTTTATCCTTGAAAATCTAGCCTTCATCCCGTAAGATAAGGTTGATTCAGATTTTGCTAATCTCAAAATACGAGTTCGTCTTGAGACGAACCTCAGATTTCTAGCGTTTTTGAAAAAGGACTTATCCGATGAAACCTACGCTTAAACAGTGGATTGACGATAGTCGTGAAAAACTTAGGGTCGGCGACTTTACTGAAAACGACCTTCTACAGCTAGAGAAATTCCTCACCGAACCGAAACAGATGGTGCTTTACCTCTACTCAAAGTCAACCAATATGCGGTCGCCGATTGCAAGTTGGGCGTTGTATGATGCGACGCGACCCTATGAAGCCACGTTGCCATCAGAGGAACTGCCGTATCCGTCAGTAATCGGGGCCGTTGAGGATGGGTGGCGGATTGTGCAATTTCCTATCCCACGACTCAGTCGATTTTCCGATATCGATAATGATTATCTCGGTTATGAATTTATTCTAGAAAAATGGACTTCGGCCATCTGACATCCACTTAGTTGATACTACACGAACAGAGGTAAATTTTTCCATGCTGATTGATATACATACCCATACGTGGAATGCGGAACTGCACTGCACCGAGCAATTTATCGAAGATGCGAATCGGATGCGTAGTACACCCATCAACCTGACTGTGGATTTTGATGCTTATATGAAAGCGATGGAACTGGTGGACAAATGCGTCGTGTTCGGATTGAAAGGACGCTACACGGGCGTTTACGTCCCAAACGAATATGTCGCTGAATTTGCCAATCGTGCGCCGGACAAACTGATCGGGTTCATGTCGCTGGATGCCAACGACGCGGACTTTGTGGATGACTTTGAACATAGCTACGGTGACCTGAAACTCAAGGGAATTAAGCTAGGTCCGATTTACGCGAACTTCGATCCCACCGATAGGCGGCTAGATTTTCTGTACCACCAATGTGAGCGGTTCAACATCCCGATTCTTTTTCATACAGGCACCACCTTTTGTCGCTTCGCACCACTGAAATACTCGCGGCCCTATTTAATGGACGATGTCGCAACGCGATTTCCTGAGCTAAAAATTGTCATGGCGCACTTGGCACATCCGTGGGAGGGCGAAGCCATCGTGACGATTCGCAAGCACCCAAACGTTTACTGCGACATCAGTGCCCTGTTTTATCGTCCTTGGCAGTTGTATAATGCACTGATTCTCGCGCAGGAATATGGCGTGATGCCCAAATTGCTCTTTGGTAGCGATTATCCTGTGACGACACCCGAAGAGTCTTTCAGAGAGCTCAAACGACTCAACAGAATGGTCGAAGGGACGCAGCTTCCACGTATCAGTGAAACTTTGTTGGACGAAGTCATTGAGCGCGATAGCCTAAGCCTGCTGGGATTATCGTAGGTCAACTGTCCCTAAGTGCTTCTAAACGGATAATCAATTTCCCCAACTGGAGGCGTAGGAGCATCCCGTAGACCTGCATAAGCAGACCGACTTGTGCTTCAACCGGTGGGTTGCCTGCTCGAATCAGGTTTATCAGACCGTCCACTCGCTGGCGAATTTGGTCTACTCGCGGCAAATCAATCGCTTCGGTATTGTCGTAACTCTCTTTGATAAATTGCCAGATGCGGTCTTGAAGTTCGAGCATATAGTTTTTTGTCATCGTCTTCCGGGCCCGCTTTGCAGAGTCAATCCAGATGGTGTTTGACTTCCAATTTAACAAAAAAGCGATGCCGTTAATGACCACGTCCCGTAACGTATCTTCGCCTGAGATTAATTCTTCAAGGTTTGTGAGCCCTTCCGCTTCGGCAGCGAGTGTACGCACCTTTGTATAAGCCTTGAGATTTACCAACGTCTCTCGGTTTTCGTCGATTAGGTGCCAAAATTCTTTGCTCGTGGCGAGCATGTTTTCGACATCAGCGCAGAGCGTATCGGGCAATCCCGCCTGTGTGCAGTAGTGGTGTAGCGCGTGTAGTTGACTGCGAAATTCCCATAGCTCTTCGGCAGTTTGAAATTCCGCCTGCCGGGCAACGCTCGAAAGGAGATGCTGACGGGTAAAGTCAATCACATCATTTGCGGTATTTTGGGGGGTCATGCGTGTTGCTGCCTTTCGTTGGGGAGTTTAATAGAAAAATAGTAGCAGATTGTCCGACCAAGTGTCAACGTTAAAATAGTTGACACTACATCAATAAAATGCTACAATCCCAATATATCAGTTTGCCTCGGTCTCATCGTCGATGATAAAACAGATAAGCAGGTTTAATGTAAAATTTGAAGTATTGTGGGCTATACCTGTTCTAGCTATCCGCGAGAAACCGAGTTTTGCCGATCCTTGCGGATGGAAACCCGATGACGAGACGCAAAAAGCTCGGTTTCTAAAATGTGAAGTTTATTCTTAAAACTTGCTTATGCACCGAAAGTTACTACTTCTGACGCTAGCACTACTCGTAGCGTGTGGTGATGAAAGACCGACCGTCAAAATCGGTGTCAGCGTTCCAGAGACGACATCCCCCGTTTATACCCTCATCAAACAGGCGATGATTGAACACGAAAAAGAGTACGGGGTCAAAATTGTGTGGAACGGCGTTACCGATGCTGACGACAAAAAAGACCCCGTTGAGCTGGAACTGTCGCAAATCCGCTCGATGCTCGCAGAAGGGATTCGGAGCCTGATTATCACACCTGTTGACGGTAAAAAAGGGTATCCCATTCTGAAAGCGGCGCGACGGTGGCACGTTCCGGTCATTTCCCTAGACGAAATGCTTGTTGGCATCCCCGTATGGGGGCATATCGCTGTCAATGAAATCGGCTTGGGAGAGGCGGCAGCTGAATATGCGGTCGAGCAGATTGGGTACAAAGGGAACGTCCTTGTTTTGGAAGGGCCTTCCCGGGTTGAATCCATGCGTAACATCGCTATCGGAATTTACCGCATTTTGGAGCAGTATCGAGATGAAATTCGCGTTTTTTCCCAGACCTCAACGCTGAACCCCGATGCCGCCTTCGACCTTACCAATCTGATGCTGAAAAATTACGCCGGCAATATCCAAGCAATCATCGCCGTGGATAGTACAATTGCAGTCGGCGCAGTTCAGGGGGCTGAGTTGCACGGGCTCACCGACCTGATTATCACCGTTGGGGTCGGGGCAGGTGAGGAAGCGTCTCGAAAGATTATCAGCAGACAACACGATGCGGAACTCGATCTCATGCCGTATGAACGGGGGCTTGAAGCGTTAAAAGTGGCTGTAGACGCATTAAACAACCGCCCCTTCTCATACAATGGCGAATTGCCCAACGGGGAACTCATGGCGCGAACACGGTTTGGTCCCATTCGCTGCATTACCTCCGCAAATTATCTTGTGCTGAAGCATAAGTGGCCTAACTTATTCATTGAACATTAGAGGGGTTCGCTTGGTAAATTGAAAATCTACATACGCTCACCCCGAAAGGATAGTGCTGTCATGCGAGGAATGATATATTGGGTGCTGGTATTCAGTCTCGGACTGGGCATCATCTGTTATGCAGAGAAAACGGATAGCCCTCTTAAAATTGGCACCGATGCGCCCGATTTCACGCTCGAAGATGCCAAAGGTCAGGAACATGCGTTGAAAAAGATGCGCGGCAAAATTGTTCTGCTCATTATGGGCAATCGAAAGATTCGGAAGGAAGATGACAAGTGGGGATT
The DNA here is from genome assembly GCA_965198165.1 of Candidatus Poribacteria bacterium. GTDB lineage: Bacteria > Poribacteria > WGA-4E > WGA-4E > PCPOR2b > CBDAOT01. The sequence goes on from OZ240244.1 coordinate 5,439,729, forward strand.
TGCCTTTCGGAAAGACTACGAAGGTGATAAGCAGATTGTCGCTTATATCGTTGCAGACATGCGTAGCGTACCCGGTTTCATCCCCAAGCGATTCATTAAGAGCCAGCTCATCAAAAGCAAACCGCCTGTTACACTACTGCTCGATTGGAAAGGTAAGGCGCATCAAGCGTACCACACCCAAAAGCAGAAACCGACCCTCTATCTCATTCATCCCAAAGGTAAAATCGCCTTTCACATCAAAGCAAACTTTGATAAAAAAACATATCGGCAACTCAAAAAAGCCATCAACGAGATACAGCAGTCCCTTTCCCGCCAATCCCTTGGACCAGACTCAGGGGAGAAAGCTATCAAGGAGACATCACCATGAAACTCTTACGTTACAGTATTGAAGACGAAACCAGCTACGGCATACTCGAAGAAGACCAGACCATCCGCCAACTCATCAGCACCCCTTTCGATAACCTTGAAACCAGCGGAGTTATCACACATCTCGACGAAGTACAGGTACTGACACCCGTTGAAAGACCAAGAGTCATCGGAGTCGGTCTCAACTACGTGGCACACGCCCATGAGAGTGGCAAACCGCTCCCAGAGATTCCACTGCTGTTTATGAAACCCTCGACAGCGGTCATCGCGCACGAGGAGGCGATTGTCTATCCCAGTCAAGGCGAAGAAGTGCACTATGAGGCAGAACTCGCTGTGGTTATCGGGAAGAGCGCACGACGGGTATCGCAGACCGAGGCGCTCGATTATGTGCTCGGCTATACCTGCGGCAACGATGTCAGCGAGCGCGTCATACAGTCTGCGGAGATGAGTATGGGGGCGATACTCATCGGCAAAGGGTTTGACACGTTCTGCCCACTCGGGCCGTACATCGTAACCGACTTAGACCCCACCAATCTTGACATCAAGGCGAGGCTGAATGGCGTTGTGAAGCAAGACAGCAATACATCAGACCTCCTATTCGCCGTTGACCAGTTGGTTTCCTATATCAGCGAAGGAATGACACTCATACCCGGCGACGTGATTATGACAGGCACACCGTCAGGTGTCGGGCCCGTCACCCCCGGCGACGTTGTCGAAATCGAAATCTCAGGTATCGGCATTCTACGCAACCCCGTGGTCGCAGAAGCTTCTTGAGTGGAAGGGCGGAAGGGTGGAAGGAAGATCTAGGTTGTTCCTGCTGGATTGACAAATCCAGCAAATCCATTCTTCCGCCCCAGAGGAGCAACATTAGCTAAGCCAATAATTATTTATACATCGCGGTAGTGCGGTTCCATGAAGTTTAAATAAATAATTCGGTAATTCTATCGCCAAAAATCACTGTAGGGGCAGGTCTTGTGCCTGCCCACACATTACCGAATTAAATTCTGAATCTTCATCAAACCGCACCTACCGGCCGGTGTCTACATATCTTTCGGTTCCACCAATGTTTATAGCCAGTAGGTTGGGTTGAACGGAGTGAAACCCAACACAGCTCTGCGAGTACCAATAGACTCCGGTAATCTAATCCGCGTAATCCCTTAATCCGAGGTTCTAACAATTAGTGAAACCCAATACAGCGTCTAAAACCGAGGAGAATTCCAAATGGTAAACGTCAAAAGTCTTGAAATGATTCCATTGAATATCCCCTTTTATTGCGAGCGAGTCAGTAAGCACATGCACCGGGCATTAACACACGGTGAGCGTATATCCGTCTACCGCGTCGAGTTAGATAACGGTGTGGTCGGTTACGGAGAAAATATGGGCGACGAATCTGGTAATTTTGACCGGGTTGTTGGACAGAACCCATTTGCTATCATGCAGGATGACGGCATCGGCTTCGGTATCCAGATGTCACTGTTTGATGCGGTTGGCAAAACGGTTGGAGTGCCCGCCTATCAACTGCTCGGCACAAAGGTTCGTGACCGTTGCCCCATTGCGTGGTGGGATATCGACATGCCGCCAGAGGATTGGGTTGAAGAAGCCAAAGAGTCACTCAAACGTGGCTATACGAAAATTAAGCTCAAGGCGCGCCCGTGGCGGGATATCTTCGCACAAGTTGAAGCCGTTGGCGAAGTGGTGCCAGCTAACTACCGATTCGACATTGATTTCAACGGCTTCCTCCGCACCGCCGATAACGCAATCCCTGTCTTGCAAGAACTTGATAACCACCCTAACGTCGCCATCTACGAAAGCCCGTACTATCTCGGCACTGATATCGAAGGGGCGGCGCGGTTACAAGGCGCGGTGAAGAATCGAATTGTTGAGCATTACAACGAGGATTGCCTCCATGCGCGGTGTTGCGGTGGATTCGTCGTCGGCGGTGGGGCAACGGGTACACGCCGCGTTAATGCATTATGTGCCTCATTCGACAAACCGTTCTGGCTACAGATGGTCGGGACAGGCATCACGACTGCTTATGCAATGCACATCGGTACAGTGCTCTCTCAAGCCCAGTTGCCCGCCATCACTTGTCATGAACTTTGGGAACATGACCTGCTCAAAGAACGGTTAGAAGTGGTTGATAGCACGATTGCAGTGTCCGATACGCCGGGGCTCGGTATCGAGGTTGACGAGGACGCGCTGGAAAAATACCGGGTTGAGTTGGATACGCCCACTCCCCAATCCCTGTTCCGGCAGAAGGAGCAAATCTGCCGAATCCATATCCCCGATGGGGTGGGCGGAGAGCATGTACACGATTTCACCGGCGAGGATGTCTATTACCCCGCTTTTAGTGATGGGGAGTACCCGGGATTTGTGCGTGGCGTTTGGATGGAAGTGATTGAGAAGGGATAAGAGGATCAGATTGGAAGAGTGGAAGGATGGAAGAGGGGAAGGTTGGAAGTCTGTTCTTCTTTGCGCCTTTGCACCTTTGCGTCTTTGCACCTTATTAACCGTCTTAAAGGAGACCGACTTCAATGAAAGAAAAACTTTATACGGCTTCGCAATTCACCGGACGGCACGGCTTTACTACAGGTATTGAGGGCCCTGCCTGCGATGCGGAGGGGAACTTGTACGTTGTCAACTACGCTCACCAGCACACCATTGGTCGGGTAACGCCTGAAGGGGAGTGCGCTGTATTTGTAGCGCTTCCTGATGGGAGTATCGGTAACGGCATCCGTTTTGATAGCGGGGGAGCGATGTTTATCGCGGATTATACCAATCACAACGTTCTCAGAGTTGATATGAATACCCAAGAAATCAGCGTTTTTGCCCATGAGCCGACGATGAACCAACCCAACGACTTAGCTATCGGCGCGAATGACATTATCTACGCTAGCGACCCCGATTGGAAAAATTCCATCGGGCAGATCTGGCGTGTGGACACCGATGGGAAGCTCACTCGACTTGAAGCGGGCATGGGGACAACCAACGGCATCGAAGTTAGCCCCGACGAGCGCACCCTCTACGTCAACGAGACCGTGCAACGCAACATCTGGGCGTATGACCTTTCCGCCGACGGGGAAATCAGCAACAAACGACGGCTCATCCAATTTCCCGATTTCGGCATGGACGGTATGCGGTGTGATATCGAGGGAAATCTGTATGTTACCCGCCACGGCAAAGGCACCGTTGCGAAAGTCAGTCCCGACGGGGCAGTCCTTCTCGAAATCGAACTCACGGGTAAGCTCTGTAGCAACCTCGCCTTTGGTGGCCCCGACGGGCGCACCTGCTACGTCACCCTTGCAGACTGGGGCAATATCGAGGTTTTTCGCACAGATCTGCCCGGCAGAAGCTTCTCACTGTTTAACAAGTAATCTGGGATGGAAGAGTGGACGACTGGACGATTGGAAGACTGGACGAAGAAACTTTACCCATTCTTCCATCCTTCCCCCTTTCCATCCTTCCAATCCTAACTCTTTTCATCCATATTTATGAAAATACGCACACGCGCTAGGAGATTCGCGCTTCAGATGCTATATCAGAAAGAACTGGTGGATTGTCCGATCGAACAAATACGAGAACTGTTCTGGACAGAAGCTTCGGCTTCAGAAAATGTCAGACAATTCGCCGACCTGCTCCTCGAAGGGACCGTAGTACACCAGCAAACCATTGACAAGGCAATCGAATCTGTCACGACGAATTGGGCCCTTCATCGAATGCCAATCATCGACCTCTGCATCCTGCGAAGTGCGACGTATGAACTCTTTTACCTCGTCGATATCCCCCCCGCTGTCTCAATTAACGAGGCCATTGAACTCGCCAAGACCTATAGCACCGACGATTCTCCAAGATTCATAAACGGTGTGCTGGATAAAATTAAGGAGATCGGAACGGATTTGGTCAGTTTAGAACAGCTAAGAACGAGCGGCTGGAAGGATTGACATTGAATGAGCAGAACACAGCCAAGATTTACCAAAACGCGCCACTTGAAATTGAGCCCTAAGCTTTTTCAATCATCGGTTCGAGATGCCACCCATCCCCCGCCCTTCTTCCCTTCTTCCTTTCTTCCTCTCTTCCTAACCCTTTTTTTTATCCTGCTAATCCATTCTGCCGCAGTCGCACATCAGGAGATACAGTTTGTCCAAGAGTTCGGTGGAAAGGGCGAGGGGCAAGGCGAATTTGCTGAAACCGTATTCATCGCCTTTGACCGACAGGGCGGAATTTATGTGACTGACAATGACCATCAAAGGATTCAGAAACTCGATTCAGATGGACTGTTCCAGTTTGAAATTCGGAACACAGACACCAATAAATATCGACTGATAGCCCCAACCGACATCGCCGTAGGTGCTGATGGCACAATCTATGTCATGGATTGGTGCTTCATCGAGCGAGCAGGAACGGAGGGGTTACCGAAGGTTTTTAACCTCGCGCCCTGCGTCCATCGGTTTGACGCTCAGGGGCAGTTCGTTGCGAGCCATCCCATCGGTGATTTTAGCAACCCGCAAAAGCCGCTCAAAGCCGCCGCGCCCGGGCTTGACGCTGACGGGAACTATGCACTTATCATCCCGCAAGGTGACCCCAAGAAACACTCCATTCTGCTCTCTGTTGACGGTCAGGGAAACATCACTGTTGTTTTGGACGAAGGGAAAATCTATAAACTCGACCCAAACGGTCAACTTGTCAAAACCTACTCCTTATTTCAACCTGAAGCGGGACAAGTCATTGATGCCGCCGATATGACGGTGGATAGCGAGGGAAACCTCTATGTCGTCGATAAAAAGGCGCACCGTGTGTTGAAGTACGACGCAGAAGGGAGGGTTATGCAATCATTCGGTGAATACGGCGACAAGGCTGGGCAGTTTATCTCACCCACTCTGATTACCGTCCTCGACGATGGAACCCTACTGGTCGCTGATGAAGCGAAATATAAGAAGGATTCCGTCTCTGGCCTACCGCGTAGGAGGCAGGGAACTCAGCCTCTACATGGGGGATTCCCCTATCGCATCTTTCGCACCCGCTTTCGGCGAGTTCAACGCTTCACCACAAGTGGAGTATACGTCGGGAAAATCCTCATCCGTTCTGACCGTGAGGACGAAACCAGTGCGAACCTGAAACTCAAGGCGATTGATTATAGCGGTAATTTTTACTTTATCAACACCGAGACACTAAGGTTCAAAAAGTACGCCCTAACCAGAGGGCTTACCGGCTCCGCATTCCAAACAGAGGTCAAGTTGCGATATACCTTCGATGTCGAAGATATCGAAATTGACAACCAAGACGACCTCGATGCGGATTTCTTCAACAAGGCAGATTTTGACGAGCGCGCCGTTGCCAATGTTGTTGATGCGAAGGTCACTTTCGCCTACGACCTCAATGAAAATTTCCGTCTCTCAATTTCCAACACTGTCACCTTTTTTCGGCTATTCTATCAGGATTTCTTCCGAGCAAGGGATTTTGAAGACTTTCGCGGAATTTTTAATCAGGACGACGAATCCATCCAGACATTCATTGATGACCGCATTCAAGTTGACCTGAATCTAATACGAGACCACAACCCCTACCACTACCGAGAAGCAAGTATATTTGCCTATCTCAACGTGATACGAAACGACTTCATCAACGACGCGCTTCACCCCCAAAACTTCCGATACTTCGACTTTACGGCTCGAATCTCCGATTGGGGAGGGGGTATACGCTACGACCTCAGCACGGGAGTTCGGTTGCGGTTTCAGCTCGCCCACTTCATCGGTTATAACAGATACACTTACTTTGATGAGGTGGATATCCTATACGCAACCGGCTTCGCTGAGGTTGATGATACGAGGGTTGTTTTGTTGATTGATGGGTCGTTTTAGGCAACTTAAAGAATAAAACCCATATTCCGTAGGTGGGGCATCTTGCCCCGCGTTCTACTTAAAGAATAAAACCCATATTCCGTAGGCGGGGCATCTTGCCCCGCGTTCTACCTAAAGAATAAAACCCATATTCCGTAGGCGGGGCATCTTGCCCCGCGTTCTACCAATACTTCACAAGCTCATTATAGTAAATCCCATAATTACTGATACACAGCGACCAGCGCGCTTACATGACGTTTAAGTATTTAAATCGGTAATCCCGATTTCCCCCATGCCCAGTAGGGGCGGTTTCCGAACCGCACCGGGCATGGTTATAGAATTACCGAATTATTTTTTGAAACTTCATCAAAGCGCGCCTACCGGTAAATGTCACCATATTTTTAGATTTCACTATAATATAAAACTTGCTTGGGCGTGTGGTGATTGGTCTATTGTGAACCGTAAAAAATGGTTGGCTTGAAATTTTCGTCGTTTAGCATCCGGATGAGGCCTTCGTTTCCTAAGCCAAGTACGAATAGCCCCTGTCGGTATGCGAATATGCTAACGGTTTTGTCAATTTGTATACCGGCGACTGCCCCATAGATGGTGTATCCTTTATATTTCGGGAAGTAGTCCAAAAAGGCATCGAACTTGTTGAGAAATTTGGCGACATCTTCCGATCTGAGGGTGGTCTTAACTTCAACGATGACTGCGACTTTTTCCGCCTTATTTTTTAATATGAGGTCAATTTCCATGTGTTTGCCCTTCCGTTTACCCTGGGCACGCGGTTTACGCTTTTTGACGTTAATGCCTCTTTGTTGGAAGAGTGTGATGATTCCCGGCTCAACGAGTGCTTCAATGAGTCTGCCCCATTGGTTTGTGAAAAGATTCTTGAGTTCTTTGATTTGTTGCCCGGTCTCCTTAAACTGCTGGGTGATGTCCTTAAACTGGTTATCGGTCTCCTTAAATCGCTGGGCGATGTCCTCAAATCGCTGGTCAATTTCCTTGGATCTCTGTTTGGCTTCTTGATCACGCCGCTCGTTTTCTTGAGCCATTTCCCTAATGAGCCGCTCTGTTGCTTCAAATCGCTGATCGATTGCCTTGGATCTCTGCGCGGATTCTTGAGCCATCTCGCGCAATAGTTGGCGGATTTCATCAAATCCTTTTGTAATATCTTCGTTTGTCATCATGGTATTCCTCCAATCTGATTCTGGGTTTTAGGCAAAATAACCTAAGTGATGTCTGTTTTGCAATGGATTCGGACGGGCAATGAGTTGTGGTACTATGAACCGTAAAAAATGGTTGGCTTGAAATTTTCGTCGTTTAACATCCGGATGAGGCCTTCGTTTCCTAAACCGAGTACGAAAAGCCCCTGTCGGTATGCGAATATGCTAACGGTTTTGTCAATTTGTATACCGGCGACTGCCCCATAGATGGTGTATCCTTTATATTTCGGGAAGTAGTCCAAAAAGGCATCGAACTTGTTGAGAAATTTGGCGACATCTTCCGACTTGAGGGTGGTCTTAACTTCAACGATGACTGCGACTTTTTCCGCCTTATTTTTTAATATGAGGTCAATTTCCATGTGTTTGCCCTTCCGTTTACCCTGGGCACGCGGTTTACGCTTTTTGACGTTAATGCCTCTTTGTTGGAAGAGTGTGATGATTCCCGGTTCAACGAGTGCTTCAATGAGTCTGCCCCATTGGTTTGTGAAAAGATTCTTGAGTTCTTTGATTTGTTGCCCGGTCTCCTTAAACTGCTGGGCGATGTCCTTAAATCGCTGTTTGGTTTCTAGAGCACTCTCCCTAATGAGCCGCTCTGTTGCTTCAAATCGCTGGTCGATTTCCTTGGATCTCTGTGCAGCCTCTTGAGCGCGCCGGTCTGCCTCTTGAGCGCGTCGGTCTGCCTCTTGATCACGCCGCTCGTTTTCTTGAGCCATTTCCTCAAATCGCTGATCGATTGCCTTGGATCTCTGTGCAGCCTCTTGAGCGCGCCGGTCTGCCTCTTGAGCGCGCCGGTCTGCCTCTTGAGCGCGCCGCTCGTTTTCTTGAGCCATTTCCTCAAATCGCTGATCGATTGCCTTGGATCTCTGCGCAGATTCTTGAGCCATCTCGCGCAATAGTTGGCGGATTTCATCAAATCCTTTTGTAATATCTTCGTTTGTCATCATGGTATTCCTCCTATTTGAGTTTGGGTTTTGGGCGCAACCGGGGCAGGTATGCCCTCCTACAGGATTATAACCTAAGTAATGTCTGTTTTGCAATGGATTCGGACGGGCAATGAGTTGTGGTACTATGAACCGTAAAAAATGGTTGGCTTGAAATTTTCGTCGTTTAGCATCCGGATGAGGCCTTCGTTTCCTAAGCCGAGTACGAATAGCCCCTGTCGGTATGCGAATATGCTAACGGTTTTGTCAATTTGTATACCGGCGACTGCCCCATAGATGGTGTATCCTTCATATTTCGGGAAGTAGTCCAAAAAGGCATCGAATTTGTTGAGAAATTTGGCGACATCTTCCGATCTGAGGGTGGTCTTAACTTCAACGATGACTGCGACTTTTTCCGCCTTATTTTTTAATATGAGGTCAATTTCCATGTGCTTGCCCTTCCGCTTACCCTGGGCACGCGGTTTACGCTTTTTGACGTTAATGCCTCTTTGTTGGAAGAGTGTGATGATTCCCGGTTCAACGAGTGCTTCAATGAGTCTGCCCCATTGGTTTGTGAAAAGATTCTTGAGTTCTTTGATTTGTTGCCCGGTCTCCTTAAACTGCTGGGCGATGTCCTCAAATCGCTGGTCGATTTCCTTGGATCTCTGTCTGGCTTCTTGAGCGCGCCGCTCGTTTTCTTGAGCCATTTCCCTAATGAGCCGCTCTGTTGCTTCAAATCGCTGATCGATTGCCTTGGATCTCTGTGCAGCCTCTTGAGCGCGCCGGTCTGCCTCTTGAGCGCGTCGGTCTGCCTCTTGATCACGCCGCTCGTTTTCTTGAGCCATTTCCTCAAATCGCTGATCGATTGCCTTGGATCTCTGTGCAGATTCTTGAGCCATTTCGCGCAATAGTTGGCGGATTTCATCAAATCCTTTTGTAATATCTTCGTTTGTCATCATGGTATTCCTCCAATCTGAGTTTTGGGCACAGTTGAGATAGGTTGCTTTGGATCTTATGATATCAAGATCTTATGATATCACGGAAAACAGAATTATTCAAGTTTAAACGATGTGAACTTCAGAAATTACAACATGGGTTGGGGCTGTTCTACAATGGATTCAGGGGTGTGATCGGGTTGATGTCTGTCAGGGTGGGAAGGGGGATTATGAGCGGGGGTGGTGTAGTCTTTGTAGTAGTTCATCACTTTTTGTACGTGGATGGTCGTTTCTTGGGCACCGTTGAAGAAACCGTGTTTTGGTTCCTTGGTGCCCCAGATGTTACGATGGAGTTGTTCGTACTCGGGTGTGAGTTTGAATAGTGCTTTTTGTACGAGTTCCCAGTCGTTACCGTTGTGCTGGTAGGAGCCCGCTATCCGTCGGGCATCGAGGATGTGTCCGATGCCTGCGTTGTAGCTCGCGAGGGCGAATTTTATCCGGTCATCGGTCTTGATTTTGGGGAAACGGTCATACATTTTCCGCAGGTAGAGTACTCCGCCCGCAATGTTTTCTTTCGGGTTGTAGACGTGGCGTACACCGACCTCTTTTGCGGTTTCAGGTATCAGTTGCATTAATCCTCTTGCGTGTGCTCGACTGCGGGCGTATGGATCGAAATTCGATTCTTGACGTATCAGAGCTGCGATTAATCGCCAATCAAATCCGTACCGGTCTGCATAGGTGCGGATGAGAGGGTCGTAACGTGAGATTTTCTCATACTGCTGTTGTTGCACTTTCTGTTTCTGTAGCGGCGGATCGGGCGGAGGGGCTTGTGTGGGGACTTCCGCCGGTTTTTGAAGATGCTTCATTGCAAAGATTAGGAGGGCTATCCCGATGATTGATAGGGTGCTTTGCAGGAATTTGCGTTTGAATCTTGTTATTGTTTCCCAATGTGCCGCGATTTTGTCAATCCACCGCGAGTGGGATACGGCATCGGATTTGCCGGTCTCCTGCGATTGCGATATAGAGGCAGATTTCGTAGCCCAATGCAAGCGATTATCGGTTTGGTCGCCCGGCTTGTATTGCCAAATTGAGGCTGGCCCGCTTTGTTTGATGGGTTCCACAACCCAGTGCGAATGATTCTCTTCTCGGCTTGTATTGCCTCGAAGCCGTTCCTTGATGTAGTGTAGTGGATATGTCAAGCCCTTGCGAGCAAGTGGCGTTAGTCTTGAGATTGTTTTTTTTCTGAAGTGCATCTGATTTTTCCTGTGTCCTGTGTGCAGTGGATTTGGTCGGGGCTGTGAAGCCCCTCCTACGGAGTCGGGGCTGTGAAGCCCCTCCTACGGGGTCAAGAGTCGGGGCTGGGAAGCGCCTCCTACGGGGTCAAGAGTCGGGGCTGGGAAGCGCCTCCTACGGGGTCAAGAGTCGGGGCTGGAAGCCCCTCCTACGGGGTCGGAGTCGGGGCTGGGAAGCCCCTCCTACGGGGTCGGAGTCGGGGCTGGGAAGCCCCTCCTACGGGGTCAAGGGTCGGGACTGGGAAGCCCCTCCTACGGTAGATTATGGGACAGTGTGACTGGTGCTCGATAAACTCGGTCAGACCGCTTCTTTGCCCGTCAACTGGTTTGGATTTTTCGGTACGCAGGTGGATTGCGAAACTGCGTCTGAGTTCGGTTGATAGGTTGGGACCGCTGCCGTGAAATGTGAGGTTGTGATGGAAACTGACTCCGCCTGATGGTAGAATGGCGGTGACTTCTTCCCATGTTTCGCCGTCGGGGATTGTGATTCTTTCGCGTTGGGCGGCGTGGTCTTGGCCGTAGAAGTCGCCTTGATCGAGGCACCCCCACTTGTGTGACCCGCGTAAGAATCGCATCGGCCCGCATTTTTCAGTGACATCGGTGAGGGCAAGCCATGCGGTGAGTAGTTCGCTCCCCTCTTCCCATGTTTTCCAATATTGTCGGTCTTGATGCCAACCGATGTTCGTAGTTACGGGACTCTCTGGGTGCGCTGGCGGTTTACCGAGTAACTGCACCCACCAGACTTGTACCATCTCCGCTCCCGTAAGTGCCGCTGCCAGCTTCCCAATTTCCGGGTGGCTAATGAGTTCCATGATTGCACGGTTAGCGATTTGCGGCATCTCGATCTTGCACAGTTTCTGGGGGCTATCCCCGGGATTCCAGTATGATGGGCGGGGTGGTATGCCCGTTTCATAATCCCCTAATCGGAGCATATCCATGCCTTGGATAGCGCGCTGTATGAGGTCATTGGGAATCAGTGGCTTTTGGTGGAGATAGAATCCGTTGGTTTTATATTGTTGTTGTGGTGTTTGCATTTGGGGTCTCCTGTGTTTCAGGGTGATCCGCTGGATTTGTCAATCTAACGGGAGCGGTTTTGGGTCCTGTTTAGGTCTCCTGTGGTTCAGGGCACCTCGACAGTTCCAAAGATTTGTTTGATCAGTTGTGGAGAATCTACTCCTTCTGCCTCGGCTTCGTAGCTAGGGATGATGCGGTGCCTGAGTACGTCTAGCCCAACTGCGTGGATATCTTCGGGAGTTACATAGCCGCGAGAGCGGAGGAATGCACGCGCTCTGGCGGCTAAGGCTAAGAAGATTGTTGCGCGTGGAGAGGCACCGTATTCGATTAGGTCCGCGACCGCTTCTAATTTGTATCTGCTCGGCTCACGGGTGGCGCAGACGAGATCGACGATGTAGTTTTCGATTTTTTCGTCCATATAGATTTCGCGAACAGTTTTTCGGATGCGGAGGATATCCCCCGGCGAAATGACCTGCTTGAGCGGTGGAATCTCTTGACCCGTCATTCGGCGCAAAATTTCAAGTTCTTCTGTGCGCGACGGATAAGTAACTTCTAATTTTAGCATGAATCGATCTACTTGTGCTTCTGGAAGCGGATATGTCCCCTCCTGCTCGATCGGGTTTTGGGTCGCTAGGACGAGAAATGGCTCTTCAAGCGGATAGGTCGTGTCTCCGATTGTCACTTGACGCTCCTGCATCGCTTCCAATAGCGCGCTTTGGACTTTGGCAGGCGCGCGGTTTATCTCGTCAGCGAGGATGATATTTGCGAAAATTGGGCCTTTTTTGACGTTAAAGTTCCCTTTATGTTGATCATAAATTAGGGTCCCGATCAGGTCTGCCGGCAAGAGGTCAGGTGTAAATTGCAGGCGCCCAAAGGATGCCGAGATTGTCTGCGACAGTGCTTGGATCGCGGTCGTTTTTGCGAGGCCCGGCACACCTTCTAAAAGGATATGACCGTTGCAGAGCAGTCCGATAATCAGTCGCTCGACCATATCCTTCTGCCCAATGATTATTTTTGCGACTTGGGCGGCTATCTCATCTACATGGCGATTCTCCGCCTCAACCCGCTCGGTTAATGCAGATAGATCGGATTCTTGCATGGTGTTGTGTCCTTTTTTGATAACAGATGTTATGATTGGATTAATAAAACGAATCACATTGGGTATTCCGTTTCATTTTTATCAATTTAGCCCAAAGGTTAGGAAAGAGGGGAAGGTGGGAAGGGTGGAAGGATGGAAGGGAAGACATTGAGTTTTTCGGCAAAACCATGTATGGTAGAGAATATTGTTAAGTAGGTTGGGTAGTGAAACCCAACAACTGCACTGCCCCCACAGGCACCTATTCTTTAGGTTCGGCAGACTGCTTACCAACAAGTATTGCCACTGTTTCAATAAGCTTATCAAGTTTTGCCTCAATCCGGTTCAATCGATCATCAACCTTGTCGAATTGCCTGTTGGTATCCGTGCGATTTGCTTCAATATCCTTCTGAAGGTCAGTGCGAACGGATTCAATATCCTTCTGAAGATATTTCAAATCATGCCTTGTTGCAAGACCGTTGCACCCCGCAGTCTGGATGACAACGAGCAAAGCAATTATACCGGTAATTGAACCTATTGCCGTCCAGATTATCGGCCATAGAGCCTGCCTAGCACGGCTTCCATTATTTTGATTGTTAGTTGGTGTGGTGTTCCCCGGCTCCTTCTGAACTGTATTGCTCATTACGTTTGATCTCCTTATAATTGTTAGCGATTATTCCCCTTTGGGGTCTTTAGGGACATTATGAGCCTCAAGGTGTTTGATAAAGTTCTGGTTGAGATTCCTAATATCCGTCCGTATTTCTTGGCGGTCTGCGTGGGCTTCACGTCGTATTTCTTGGCGGTCTGCATGGGCTTCACGCCGTATGTCCTTGCGATCCGCTCGGGCTTCGCTAAATCCCCGATTCGTATCCGTCTTTAGTTCTTTCACATCTTCTTTGGTGGAGAAATTTAAAAGAAAGACAGCGATCATAATGGCGACTGAAACGATTGCAAGTATGGTTGAAACGATCGCAAGTACGATTTGCAAATTCTCCTTATTCATGATTGGTACTCCTCGGTTTTTGAAAAAATGATGTAATGTCCACGTTGTTGGTAGGCTTCAGATTATTCCCCTTTGGGGTCTTTAGGGACATTATGAGCCTCAAGGTGTTTGATAAAGTTCTGGTTGAGATTCCTAATATCCGTCCGTATTTCTTGGCGGTCTGCGTGGGCTTCGCGTCGTATGTCCTTGCGATCCTCTCGGGCTTCGCTAAATCCCCGATTCGTATCCGTCTTTAGTTCTTTCATATCTTCTTTGGTGGAGAAATTTAAAAGAAAGACAGCGATCATAATGGCGACTGAAACGATTGCAAGTATGGTTGAAACGATGGCAAGCACGGTTTGCAAATTCTCCTTATTCATGATTGGCACTCCTCGGTTTTTGAAAAAATGATGTAATGTTCAAGTTGTTGATAGGCTTCAGATTCAACTTCTGATGACATTATAGCATGAAGTGCTTAATTGTTCAAGGCTGGAAGCAGAAACCAAGTTTTTTGCGTCGCGCCCGTCGCGCCTGCCCGTAGGAGCGGCTTCCCAGCCGCGACCCTTCCCCTCCACGCCCCCCGTAGGAGCGGCTTCCCAGCCGCGACTCTTCCCCTCCGCGCCCCCCGTAGGAGCGGCTTCCCAGCCGCGACTCTTCCCCTCCGCGCCCCCCGTAGGAGCGGCTTCCCAGCCGCGACTCTTCCCCTCCGCGCCCCCCGTAGGAGCGGCTTCCCAGCCGCGACTCTTCCCAAGCAAGTTTCAATATAAAAGTTAAGCAAATTTGAGCATAAAGGGGCACGGTTGGGGAGCCGTGTCGGGGGTGGGAAGCCCCTCCTACGGGTCAAGGGTCGGAGCTGGGAAGCCCCTCCTACGGGGAGCGATAGGTTGTGTTACTCTATCTTGTATTTGCAACGCCAGTGTGGATAATCTTTTGCTTGTTTGGCTAGGCCTTTTCTGACAGGATTCTCGTAGCAGTAGCGTATAATTTCGTCCAAGGATTCGTCTTTCCGAATGCCGTGCTCGTAGTATCCTTGTTGCCATACTGGGTGGTGTTCACCCCGTTGTTTGTTAATCTGTCTTGCTGTAAAGGTCTTGAGGGAGGTCATGAGTTTTGGTAGGGTTTGATTATGACCAAGTTGGATGACTGCGTGGAGGTGGTCTGGCATGATCATTATACATATCCATTTGATGCGTCCTTGCGTTTCTAGCCATTCAAAGGTTTCAAAGATGGTTTGGGCGACTTCGGGGTTTGAGAGTATTGGTTTTCGGTCAAATGTGGCGGTGGTTAGGAAATAGTAGGCTTCTGGTATTGAGTGTCGTCCTTTTCGTAGTCGATGGTGTCCTTGATTTTTGGAATGA
The DNA here is from genome assembly GCA_965198165.1 of Candidatus Poribacteria bacterium. Lineage (GTDB taxonomy): Bacteria > Poribacteria > WGA-4E > WGA-4E > PCPOR2b > CBDAOT01. The sequence continues at coordinate 5,454,734 of OZ240244.1, forward strand.
TTCATGGTTTTTCCTTTCTTTATGGAAGCCCTGTCGGGGCTGGGAAGCCCCTCCTACGGGTCAAGGGTCGGGGATGGGAAGCCCCTCCTACGGGTCAAGAGTCGGGGCTGGGAAGCCCCTCCTACGGGTCAAGGGTCGGGGCTGGGAAGCCCCTCCTACGGGTCAAGGGTCGGGGCTGGGAAGCCCCTCCTACGGGGTCAAGAGTCGGGGCTGGGAAGCCCCTCCTACGGTTACCTTTCTGTGGGTTAACACAGTTTATATCAAGATAGGACTTACGCAAAATACATAGACACGAGGAGTGAAAAGTTGTAGAATACCCCATAACGGAGGTAAATATGGCCAAAATGACTCGACTGGATTACTGTCAATACTTACTCAATGCCCAAATTAACTATACCTTAACCCATTTTGCATCCCACACCGAAAAATTCAGCCATGATAAAATAAATCGGTATCTAGCAGGTGATCGCATCACTCCCCGTTTAGTCTGGGACACCGTCAAATCCCATCTCGTTGAGATCAAAGAAGGATATGTCATCTTTGATGACACGGTTATTGACAAACGCCACGCCCACTGTATTGAGTTGGCACGCCCTCAATACAGTGGGAATGCAAAGCGTGTGATAAACGGCATCAGTATCGTCACTTGTGTTTATGTCAATCCTGAAGTAGACCGTTTTTGGATTATTGACTATCGAATTTATCACCAAGCCACCGATGGCAAAAGCAAGTTAGATCATGTCAAAGAGATGTTATCTGTATTGGTCACCAACCGGCAACTCCTTTTTAAGACGGTGTTGATGGATAGTTGGTATGCCGCCAAAACGGTGATGTTGCATATCGAGCAACTTGACAAAAGGTATTACTGTCCGATGAAAACGAATCGAAAGGTTGACGATTCCAACGGGTGTCAACCGTACCAACGAATTGATAGCTTAACGTGGACGGAAGCGGAACTGAAATCGGGGAAACGGATTAAACTCAACGGGTTTCCAAAAGACCATAAGGTGAACTTATTTCGGGTGGTGTCTTCTAACAGACGCACGGATTATGTGGTAACTAATGACCTATCTCAAACGGATCTGTCAGTGACACAAACAGCGTGTGCCTGGCGATGGAAGATTGAGGTATTTCACCGTGAAGTGAAGCAGTTAACGGGTCTTGAGCAGTGTCAATGTCGTTTGGCGCGTATAGTGCGCAATCACATCGGTTGTGCGTTTTTAGTTTGGATTCGACTAGAGGAGGTAGCGTATCAAACACAGCAAACGCTTTATCAGGTGAAAGAAGGGTTGTTTTCTGATTATTTGCGAAAACAACTCCAATCACCTACTGTTCCCATGAAGCTTGCGTAAGTCCTATCAAGAATCTAATCGGAAGTCAAGCGTTTTGAACAGACAGTCCTAACACTGCGCTGTAGGAGCGATCTCCCGGTCGCGACTTTTCTTCACTGGTCGCGACTGTTCACCAAAAATGGACAAAAAGCCGAAAACAAGATAGCCCTTAACTTCGGGGTGGGTATGTAAAGTTTTTGACATTAACCACCCCCGTAGCCGGGGCATCTGGTTTCCCCAATCACATTAGTTTCCCAAACTTTTGACAAAATATTTACACACCCCTTCGGGGTTTCGGGGTTGAATAATTTTGTTTGGTGTGGTATTATATTACGGTGCGGGGGGGATAGGAAAAAAGTCTAGCCAAGCAACTTTGGTTAAAGGAGGCATCTATTATGAATATGTTACAATTTGCGGTTATCTTGGTTCCGATTCTTGGTATTTTGGTGGTGCTGATAATTGCAATGATTAAATTCGGTAGGAATACGGTTACCAAAGGTGACTTGACTATTATCAAAGATGATTTGACCGATAGTATTCAATCGCTTCGTTCAGAGATAAATAGGCGGCTTGCAGAGGCATCAGCTGACCGGGAAAAGATAAGGGAAGAGGTGAGTAATGGGTTCGCAGCGGCATCAGCTGACCGGGAAAAGATAAGGGAAGAGATGGATAGACGATTTGCTGAGGTGGAGACGAACTTAGAACAGCTAAGGGATGAAATGAGTAGTGGGTTCGCAGCGGCAGCAGTTGACCGGGAGAAGATAAGGGATGAGATGAGTAGTGGGTTCGCAGCGGCAGCAGTTGACCGTGAGAAAATAAGGGATGAGATGGATAGACGATTTGCTGAGGTGGAGACGAACTTAGAACAGCTAAGGGATGAGATGGATAGGCGATTTGCAGCGGCAGCAGCTGACCGTGAGAAGATAAGGGATGATATGACTAGGCGGTTTGCAGAGGCGACAGTTGATCGGGAGAACGTAAGAGTTGAAGCGCGGGATGAACGGAAGACGATTAACACGGAAATCATTCGTCAAAATCAAAATTACATTGAGCATTTGGCGCATCATAATGTAAAGACGAGTCTAGTCTCAGATGATGAGGATTGAATTTAACCCGCTAAATCCACGATCCATTTTCCTGAAACCGATCAATACTACGAGGCGTAAACTCCATCGTAATGTTTTCTGAAACGATTGTGTGGATTTTTTTGAGGCGGAAAATACACTGAATCAAAAAAAAAGGCTTGACAGCTTTTCTGATCCTGTAGTATTATACAATGGTTTCATCTTTGGGGGTTTCATCTTTGGGATTGCGCACAGATCGTAGGACAACACATAGGAATTGTATCCGAAACCGTTAGAGATGACGGGAATCGGAAGGCTAAAATATATAGACGGTCACGTTTCAACAGTGTGCTTTCGTAACATTTTATATAAGAGTGTGCAAATTTTTTTGAGTATGTGAACAGTTTGACAACATGAGGGGGTTCGCTGGGTAAATCAGACGATTTACAGACGCTCACCCCAGAAAGGATTTCAGCTTTATGGATATACCGAGTGAATTTTCTCATTGTTCAGAACAGAGTCGTTGTGTAGCGAAGGGATTTAACGCTTTAACTTCTTTTAGCAAAGCAAACAAAAATCTTTGGAGGACAGATAAGACAATGCGTAAAAGCATAGATTGGAAATTGGGAGTTTTTGGTATAATTGCTCTGATACTTACATTAGGGCTTGCGGTTGGCGATGCTGTTGCCGTTCCGAGTGGTACTATTACTAGTGGTGCTCGAATTATTGCCGGAAGCGATGAGAATGCAATCCAAATTAGAATAACAGGTGCTACAGAGGGTGGTAGCTTCACAATCGAACCGCCCGAAGGGTTTCCGCCAATAACGGATGATAATACAGACGTAACGGGTGGTAGCGTTTCTGCGGACGGAGCAGCCTCCCAACCAGCCACAATAAGTGTGGCTGCTGATGTAACGGAGCTTACACTCCTTTACTATAATGTGACGGCACCAACCGAGGTTGGAAGGCCGGAATTTACAATCACAGAAGGGACAGATACCAGCCCTATCCAAGTTGTTGTGACAGTTGATGGTTCTGGTGACGTTCTGGTCGAGAATAAGAGAAACCTAGTTGAAACGGCGGGTGTACCGGGGAAGACTTTTAAGTTTGTGTACACCGCGGTTGGAACAGCAGCAGAGAATCCAGATAGCTTAAATAGAGGCGAATTGCAGTTGAGGATTCCTTTGGGGTGGCCGACACCGACCAGTTCAAACATCGCGGTGAATGTTGATCCGAGCGGTGTTAATCCGACGACCGGCAGAGATATTCCTCCGCTACCGGTAAGTGTTGGAGCTTTCTCAATTTCCGGTAGTGGCCCATGGTTAATCACCGTTCCAATCACCGAAATGGGTGGTGAGCAACAGATTGGGATTGAGTACAAAAACATTGCCGTGCCTTTTGCGACCGGAACTTACAATTTTCCGGTGAGCGTCAGGGGATTTGGTGGTATATTGACGCTGGTCCAGTTACAAGCGACGGACGTTTTTGCTGATAAGACTGACAGCGTCAAAATTGAGGTTAAGGTCGCGGGGCGTGGGAGCGGCACCATGACTGTCAGTGGTGGCCCTGTTGCGGCAGGCAGTACAGGGAATCAATTGACTTTTGTTTACACCGCTGAGGGCACGTTGGATGGCGGTGCGCTTGAGCTTAGATCACGAGGCGATACTTGGACGGATTTACCGCAAGGTACGAGAGGATCGGTCGGGTATACAACCGTTACGTTTTCCTCCGGTGCCTCCGGATCATTCCATTTTGCTGAGGAGAAAGGAAAGAAAGCACCGGACTTCAGCGGTAAGGGCGTTGGCATCAAGTTTAACACAATGCGAGTGGGACAGACTGTTACCATCGTGTACGGCGCGGGGGGTGGCAGTAGTGGGGCAACAGCTCCCGATACGACGGGGCTCTCTTACTTCGATGTCTACGTCGGTCCGGACTACTCATCCGCCGACAACATCGGGATTGGTAGTGCTGAAGGTCAAGGCAATAATGCGAAGCTTCTTACTGGTGCACCATTCGTTTCCGTGCAATCCCAAGCGGGTAGCGGCACGGTTCAGATTACGGATGATTCCGCCGGCGATCAGACAACCAATGCAGGCGCGAAGGAAGTCTTGACGTTTACGTTCACCGCTGATGGGGATATGAACGGAGGCGCGTTCTCTGTAACTCTTGATAACAGTTGGCCTTCTTTTCCGACAGGCGGGAATACAAATGTTGAGTCAACTGGCTCTACCGACGCACCGATTTTTCGGCAACGGGAGATTATTGTGCCGATTGTCTTTTTGTCAGCAACACAGACAATTACTGTGAAATATGGTGGTAAGGAGAAGGTGAGCGCACCCGAGATTCCCGAAACGTCGGTGTTTACCTTTAAGTCCAGAAGTACGCCAAGTGGAACGTTTGTCGCGATTACTGATCCGTCTGCTTCCGATGCTGACATACGCGACTTTGAGGTCAAGGTGACCCAGGCAGCGGACGGTTCTGGAAAGGTAACGCTTCCTGAAGCCCAGCGCAAAGTTACCGCCGGGAGTGCGGGGAATACCTTTAATATTACCTATAAAGCGGTCGGCCAGATGGATGGCGGTAAGATCCAGTTGTCGGTGCCAGCAGGTAGTGGTGTGACTGACGAGGCATGGACAGCACTTCAAGAGAACTTGACAGTTCAGGCCTCATCGGGAACGAGCTTAACCGATCGGACGTTCGACGACGATCGTACTGTTACCTATACTATCACAACTTTGAGAAAAGATGGCACGGTTACGTTTAACTATACTGGTGTCCAGGTTCAATCAAGAATAGCTCCAAGGGATAACATAAATAACAATCCAGACGCTAAAGATGCAGATGGTAACCCCACTGTTGGTTCCGGGCTGACTGATGAGGACGATGAATCTGGACCGGTTCCCCTTGTGGTCAGGGTCACCGGCTCTAAAGATGGAGACATAGCGGCTGATGGTGCTGTGGTTGGCGATACCGAAGCTAATGTTACGGTAGACAATGCCGCCGATGGAAGTGGAGCGGCGACCATTGTGTTTGAGGACCTGGAGGGTAGTCGTGAAATCACAGTCGACGGTAAAAATGAGGATGTGCCTGCGAATCGTAAGGTAGATATTGAGATTACGTATGCGGCGGCCGGTGATATGTCGAGTGCGAACAATGCGTACACCCCGAATGAAAATCTTGTAGGCGTTGAACTGACAATTCCGGCGGGATTTCCAATACCCCAGGCAACAGAGGCCGATGGGGTCGGATTTATAAGCATGGAGGGCGGTGGAACGCTCGACGATACTAAAAGGCCCGCCCTTGACCTCTTTGGTCGCGTGGTCAAAATTAAAAATATCGTGTTGGCAAGGGGTGAGGGGCTTAGGATTAGCTTTAAGAATGTCACAACGCCTGACGCACGAGGTACCCACACATTTACTATCAGATCTCAAGGCAGGGTTGCTACGGGAGATCCTCCTGATCGGGGTCTGAAGGATCTCATTGCGGGAAGCCCACGGGTTACAATTGGTTCTGTCATCAGCGGTAGTGGTTCGGCGAAGATTCTCACTCCAGAACTTCAGGAACTAACTATCGATGGGGAAAAGAAAAAGGTACACGCGCTTATTGCGGGCAAACCGGGCGCGACGATTGTATTTGAGTTTAAGGCAGAAGGTTCGATGGATGGCGGCGAAGTGAAGTTGATTGTACCGAGTGACTGGGTCGCCCCAGGGGGCGAAGATAGCTTGAACAATAGCAGTCGTAAGGGATATACTACGGTAACTTTCTCGTCAGGTGTCCGGATCGGTTCGCTTAGCTTCCCGCAGGTAGAGGGTGGCGATCCGTCTGTTATCATCCCGATTGTGGCAATGGGCAAAGATGATACACTGAGGATTACTTACGGTCTTGGGGGTGGGGCCTCTGGCGTTGACATTCCGGAACTAGATAATTATGTTCATCAGTTCAGTGTACAGACAAGTACGCGCGGTGAATCATTTGATGACATTGATGCAGAGCCGGAGTCGGTTGAGTTGCAAATCAGAAGCACAGCTCTAGCAGGGAGTGGTAAGATCGTTGTTTCACCCGATAGTGTTCCTGCGTCTGTAGAGGGAGTAGAACGAAAAACCACTCTGAACTTCCAGTATACAGCGGCAGGCAATATCAGCACTATTGGGTTGAGGACTGCGCCAGGTGATTGGCCATTCTTCAAACACTCTACGAGTGCAGAGACCGACGGAAGAGTGTCAACCAATAGAGGCACTCTGACGGGGCCGACTCGGGATAGTCCAAGTGGCAATTTGACAGTTACCTTTAGTCCCGAGCTCATCGAAGGGCAGTCTGTTACAATTACGTATAGCAATGTAACAGTACCAACTAATGCGGCCGAACACGACTTTGATTTCACATCAGAAGGTGCCCCTCTCGGTCTCGGTCCCGCGAAGGTCTACGTTGTCAGTGCGGATGGCAGTGGGAAGGTCTCCAGAACTGCAAGAGAGACAGGAGCAGTCACCGAAAATGCGGCGATTGGAAAAGGAAATGTTGTTATTGAGCACGGCCGAAGAGCAGGCGAGAAAGGTAACTTGGTCTTCCACTATAACTTGGCTGCCGAAGAGTATGTTCGGAATGGTGAGGTGCGAATTAACGTTCCGAGCGGGTGGACGGCACCGACGACGGGCAATGTTGAGGTGAAGCAGTTTGAGGGTAGTGCGGAGGTTGCTGAGGCTGATAGACCCGCTCTTAGGATTGCAGGACGTGCTATTGTTGTCGACATCAAAAAACAGAACAGTGCAGAGAATATTCAAATAACGTTTAAGGAGGCGGTAGCACCGACGCGCAGTAGCGAGTCGGAGTTTCGGGTCCTTGCAAAATCGAGTTCCAGAGGGAGCCTACAGCAGATAAGGAAAAACCGGACGGTTATTCCGAGAGAGTCGGCGGTGGTCATCGTTCAGGTGGTCAATGGTCCAAACGGCTCAGGTACTGCGACAAGCAATATCCCTGCCACGGTGCCATCAGGCACTAGCCACAATAGGTTCCGGTTTGACTATACTGCCACTAGAGAACTTTCAACGCGGGAACCTTACCCTACAAGCCAACCGGGTACCGACTTCGCAGGTGTCGCTGGCATCCAGTTGACAATTCCTGTGGATTGGTCCCAGCCGGTAATTCCGGATAGCTCACCTACGGTAAATAACAGCAATACTGCGTACGTTACGGTGAGCGGCCCCAGAGATGCCTTTTTCGACTTCGGGGAAGCGGGCAACCTTGAACAAGATCTTGTCATTAGTGGTAATACCGCTAGTGGTTACACCATTTCGGTACCGATTAAACGAATCCTGCCGGGGCAGCGAATTACGTTGACCTACGGTGCTGGAAAAGATACGGCAGAAGCCCAAGGTAATAAACAGGATAAGGTTGCGTTCCTTATCAAGTCCAAGGGTGGTCAACGCAGTAGTGATGACGGTATTGATAGCGATGATACATTCATCGCGCTTGCGAAGGGTGGCCAACTTGTGGAGGGTGGCAAATACGAGTTCAATGTCGGCCCTGCGGGTGATGGTTCGGGAACTGTCACAGCGGCAGTAACGCGCAATCAGGAGGATACAAACGCTAAGGTCTACGGGGGCGACAGTGGCATTACAATTAAATTCATCTACACTGCCACGGGTCAGGTTCAGAAAGGTAGGCTTCGTATTGTAACCCCTACCGGCTGGACACCCCCGCAAGGGTCACCCGGTTCGGCAGGTTTTACCCAGCAAGATCCGAGCGAGACAGGCAAAATTGGCCTTCCAACTTTCAGTGGTGGTGGGGTTGAGTTTCCCATCCCTACCATGAGTAATGGCCAGAGTGTCAATATTCTGTACGGTGCCCTTGCCGTGAACACCCCCGCCAACGGAGCGGAATCCCCGGATCATAAATCTGAAGCCGGTGAGAAGGCACCGAAATTCATCGTCACCATGAAGAGTGAGGGGGGTAGTTTTGAACGGGTTGCAAGAAGCGATGCTGTTGCGGCGGAGCATGTCTTTAGCGGGATTCCGATAGAGATAACCAATGCCCGTAACGGGACTGGCAAGGCTACGATATCCCCGAGCGAAACGAATGCCGGTAACACTGGCACTTACACTGTGACGTACACCGCTAACGCGGCCCTGCATGGTGGTGCTGTTCGGCTCACGATTCCAGTGGACTGGGCGTTGAAGGCCTATGACAAAGACAAGTCGCCGGTTGGGACGAACGGCAAACTTGAGGGCGATCCAGCCTACGACAGTGCTAATAGGTGGATTACCGCAAACATTAAGGAATTGCAGGGCGGTCAAACGGTTACATTTACGCTGAAGGAGACAAGGGCGCAGCGCAACAAGCAGGATAACGTTTATCTCGACGTTGCTACACGCCGCGATCGCGAGTCAGGTGCTTTTGAGCTCCTCTCCGGCGATAATAGGGCCAAGGTCGCAAAAGTCCTGCAAGCTGCAGATGGATCAGGTAGTATGGTTGCTCGTGATGCCGATGACTCGTACGATATTAACGTCGTCAGGGTTGGTGAAACGTTGAGTGGTGACATTAAATTTAAGTTCACCCCTGCCGGCACAATGTTGGAAGATGGTCGGATTGAACTCGATATCCCTGACGGTTGGACAGCACCCGTTAAAGAGAATGACAAAGACGGAGGGATCTCTCTACAGAATGTTTCCGAAACTTTCGATGCGCTAGAGCATCTTACGGATAGCGATCCCAGCGGTCGAACGGCGGTTGTTACCATCAAGCTTGTCAAGGAAGGCGATACGGTTGTTCGATTAACTCATGAGGATGCGTTTTTCATCGTGTACAAGAACCCGACAGCACCCACGGAACCTGGGGTTTACGAATTTAAAGCCCGTTCAAAGTCTCATAAGGACGGTTCGCTTACCCTGTTGTCAGGGCCGAAGATTACGGTCAGTCCAGAGGGTGATGGTGCTGGGGCGATGGAGATTGATCCGAAGGACGTTCCGGCAACGAAAGAGGGCTTTGTGTTGAAGTTCACCTATACCGCCGCTGAGTCTATGCGCGGTGGTGAACTCAGGGTCACAATTCCGTCAACTTGGAGTAAGGCAAAAGATAACATCTTTAATCTTGATGGGGATGATGGAACGAAAAATAAAGCCACTTTCAAAGTCCCAGGCGAAGTCCCAAGGCAAGACCATACTCCCGATGTGGGATTTGATGGCGACCATACGATTGTTATTCCAATTAGGTCCCGCGATGTCCGTGACCAGATTATCTTTAAGTATAAGGGTACAGTTCAGGGTGCCGCTGGAACAGTTACCTTTGAAACAAAGACAAAGCTGACAAACGATGGTACATTAACCTCAATTGCGACTCCGCCAGAGCTGACAGTTAAGAACGTCGAAAAAGGAAGAGGGACTGTCACCTTTAATACAGGCGATCCTGTTGATCAGTCCAGAGTTGCTGCTGCGAGCAGTGGTAATCAGATTACCTTCGATTTCAAGGCAGTTGGAACAATGAATGGCGGTGCGGTGTCGATGGATGTCCCGGGCAATTGGAGTCCTCCACAACGTACCCAAGGGGTTGCCGGTTATGTGACGGTGTCAGCACCCTCCGGCGGTTCACTCGGGGCGGCATCAGTTTCCGATAATACGGTTACTGTTCCAATTAATACACTTGCCGCCGATCAGATTGTCAGGATTGTCTACGGAAGCGGAAGCGGTTCTTCCGGTGCGGTTGCACAGGATAACGCAGGCGGTGCCACCTTCGTCTTCAAGACCAAAGGGAGTGGCGGCGATGATTTCGAGGCAATTGGAAATCATCCGACTGTCAATGTAACAAACGCCCGTGATGGCTCTGGAACCATGACGGTGAAACGGACAGACGCGAAAGAAGGGGAGGAAACAACTGCGACCGCGGGAAGTGTGTCGGAATTTGTGTTTACCTACCTTCCAGCAGGAACGATTAACGGTGGTAAAGTCCAGCTCACTGTTCCCGAAGGCTGGCCAGCACCTGTCGGTACATCTGGTCAACACGGGTTTACGACCGCTGAAACGGATCCGGGTGCGGCACTTGGGACACTCACATTCGATCCAATTGCAAGGAGTGTCACGGTTCCGATTTCTGCGCTATCTGTTGTAAGAGATGATAAGGGAGACATCGTTGGTCAAAAAGTCATCATCAAATACGGTAGCGGTGGTGGAGTGAACGGTGTTCCTGTACCTGCTGAAACGGGTGATGCACCCTTCGGTGTCAAATCCCAAGGTTTGACCAATGCCGAGGGTGGGCAACTGATTGAACTCCTTTCAGCAGCACCTGAGGTCGAAATAACCTCTCCGACTGATGGGTTTGGTATGGCGATAGTGTTGGGCGGTCCCTATACAGGGGGTAGTTCCGGGAATATGGTGACAATCATCTTCACGGCGAACGCCAATGTGACAGGTGGCAGTGTCAGCGTTGATGTTCCGATGGATTGGACGGCTCCAACAGCGGGAAACATAGCGGTTGTCTCGACAGGAACTATCGGCGATCCAACGTTCAATGGCCAAACGGTCACTGTTGATGGCGTAACTTTGAATTCCGGTCAAACCATTACCTTTACGTACAGTGGTGCAACTGCCCAAGGCGCGGCGGGTAGTGCAACCTTTATCGTGAAATCTAAGGGTTCGGCGGAGGGTACTTTAACGGAACTGGTCGGTGTATCTGGGACGAAGTCCGAATGGACAGTTACTGTTATCAACGCCGCTGACGGTTCAGGGATGCTAGTTGCAGAGCCCCCATTTGCTGTGGCGGGCAGTACAGTCGATATCGATCTCGTCTATACAGCAGTTGGAACAATCACAGGTGGTGTGATTCGTGTCACTATACCTATGGATGAGGGCTGGACAGAACCTCAAAACTTCAATACAAACGATGCTGGTTATGTCGCGGTGACGGCATCCGCAGGCAACGTGATATCAACTGCACAGGTGAGTGCAGGTAAGGTCACGGTACCGATTACGTCGCTTGCTCCCGGTGGAACGGTGACAATCTCTTATAGGAAAGCCACTGCACCGGCTGCTGCCGGAGTTTCAGAATTCATGGCACAGTCGCGTGGTAGCGGTGCGGGTACGTCTGAGTTCTTGGCACCTGCAACTGTTACACTGACAGAAGCGGCGGATAGCCTTATGGTTGTCAGTGATACGCCATCGGTCTTTGTAGAGCAGGTGGTTCAGCTAACCATTAAGCTTTTGAAAGATGGTGAGCCGGCAGCTTCTGCGAAAGATGAGACGGTGTGGCTTATATCCGATTCCGAAACGGGTCTGTTTGATACCGAGATGGACGGTGACTTTGATGGTACAGTGGACTCCGCCGTGATTCCTGCGGGTGAGACTTGGATTAATGTGTACTATAAGGATATCACATCGGGTGAGGTTGAGCTTACTGGTAAGATCGCTGAATTCGCCGAAGAGATGCAGATGAGTACCACAACGATTACCATTTCTGAAGGTGCAACTGTACTGGCAATCGAAAGTGATGATACGCTGTTCGCTGGCGGTTCGATTGAGATTGCAGTGACATTGTGGAGTGCTGATGACAACGCTTCCGGGCTTGGCACTGATCTTGAGGTCATGCTGGCAACGTCGGCAACGGAGACGGGTGTCTTTAAGTTGGTGGGCAATCCGGTTACTTCAGTGATCATTCCTGCTGGTGAGATTTCAAAGACTGTCACTTATGAGGATACAATGATTGGCACAGCAACACTCACAGCGACCGCAGAGGGTCTGACAGATGGTACGCTTGAGGTCATGGTGCACGAGATCCTCGCTGAGGTGATGGTTGACCCGATGATGGCGAAGGCTGGTGATGAGGTAACCGTTACGGCGACTGCCAAACCGGGACTGATGCCTCCGCCCAGCTTCACTGTCGGTGATATTGTTCAAACTGGTATAGCCATGGAGGAATCGCCAGATGGAACGTATACGGGTATGTTTACCGTTATTGCCGATGTCCATACAGATGGTATGTATGACGTTGTTGTCACTGTTGGTGAGGGTGATGCGGCAGTTATGAAGACAGTTGAGAATGGTGTAACGATTGATAATACCGCTCCGATGATAACTTCGGGTCACGACGCTCCCATATCAGCGCAGAACGGTGATACCGTGATGCTTATGGTCAGCAGTGAGGAAGCTGGCTTAACTGTGATGGGAACTGGTGTGCAGGCAGTTGATACGATGGCTGAGTCAGATTCCATCACCTTTATGGAAAGCGCGGATACTGCTGGTATGTATAAAGCAGAGTTCATGATCAGCGCGGATAATGAAGCAGACAACGGTATGTACATGATTAGCGTGACCGCGATGGATGCGGTTGGTAATACCTCTGCCGCAGTGAGCATCAGCATCAATCTGCAGAACGGTGCTGAATTTGAACTCACGGTTCCGAAGGATATTAGCCTGATTCACATTCCGTTGAAGGTGACATCGGTTGACGGTGAAAACCAGATGCTTGAAAAGATTAGCGATCTCTACGATGCACTAGGCGGATCGGATAACGTAAGCCTCCTGATCACCTATAACTCCGAGGCTGTGAGATGGGATAGTTACCTCGGCGCAGTTAGCATGGGAGGATCCGCTAACCGGCAGATTACCGGTGACCTCGGTATCCTCGCCGCGATGAAAAACGAAGTAACCCTCATGCTTCAAGGTGAGGCTTGGGGCGAAGATGGAGAAAGCATGATTAGCCTCAGTAAAGGGACGAACCTTGTCGGTGTACCACTTGATAGTGATGAGCTCGACATGGTCAGCGATCTCTTAAGCGATAACGTGGGCACGGTTATCGTCTCGCACGAGGGTGAATTCATGCTGGTTGCAGCACCCGGTGATTCTGGTGACGGTCCAATAGAAGGTAGTCGTTCCTACATCGTCACTGCGAATGCTGTTGCTACAATCCCGGTCACTGGTGAGGCTTGGAGCAGTATGCCAAGTACTGGTATAACTGCCGCCCCTGTTGCGATACCTCATATCGTCGCAGTTGATGGCGCAACACCTGTTCTGGCAATTCGTGGTAGTATAACAGGTGAATCGAGAGGGATTGCACAAGTCGATCTCCGAATTACAGTCAGGAACCTGTCCACAGGTGCTAGTGTCAGTGTGGTTTCTGGCGGCGAAGGTGATGCGGGTCAGTACGACGTAACCTTCGTTGATACGAAAGCCGCCCGTGCGGCACAGGTTGGTGATGTGCTGGAGATTAAAGCGGAATCGCCGAACCCCTTGATTGGTGTTCAGCCCTTACGTCATATCGTCTCGGTTGACGATGTGAAGAACAGTCGAATCCAGTTGACCGAGCTCGTGACATACGAGATACCGGCAAAAACAGAATTGTTGCTCAACTACCCGAATCCGTTCAATCCAGAAACATGGATTCCGTTCAGGTTGGCAGAAGATTCGCAAGTTAGCTTGACCATTTACGACCGCACGGGTCGCGTTGTCCGAAGCGTTGATGTTGGACACAGACCTGCCGCCGTATATGAGTCGAGGGCTAAGGCAATCTACTGGGATGGTCGCAACGATTTCGGTGAGCGGGTTGCGAGTGGAATGTACTTCTACACACTGACTGCGAAGGATTTCAGTGCAACTCGTAGAATGGTTATTCTAAAGTAAGTACACTAGGTAAGGCGAAACAATTAGCTGTTGGACACTGCAAGGTGCTCAATAGCTAATTTTTCGTTAATTAATTGCACGAGTTGCCACCTTAACGCCGTAACCGGGGCATCTTGCCCCGACGAATAGGTCACAACTTAGGTTATTTCGGTTTCATTAATACACAAGATGTTCTCAGAAACGAAATACGGATTTATATTCGGTTTTTAGATATAGGGCAGGCACAAGACCCGCCCCTACGTTTAATAAATGTTGGAATGATTAGGACAGGTTGTCCTACAAACATAATGCGGTCTCATCAGGAGGAATGAGGATGAATAAACGAACACTTGCTTGTCTCTTGTTTGCTGTATGGAGTTTAACCACAGTCGGATTGGTTTATGGTCAGGAGGCAACCAGTTTTAGGTTAGAAGGAACAGTCAAACAGGTGACCGGTGAAGCGGTCGCCGGTCTTACTGTTACAGCGATTAATCAACGGGTGCCGACGGGCTGGCTCACGGCTTCAGAGTTTACCACACGCGATTATGATCCCAATAATCCCCGTAGTAAGCCCGAGGATAAGGGAACCTATACGATTGTCTATCTGGATCCTTTCTCGGGTAATGTGACTCGGGTCGGTGATACGATAAAAATCACCGTCACGGAGGGGGGCAAAGCGGTTGGTGGAGCAACGCATGTGGTCACCGCGACTGATATTGAAGCGAACGGTGTGACCGTTAATATTATTCTGGGTGGTCTCCAAATTGATCTCAACCCGAAAACCCTTGCTGCCGATGGGAGTTCAACTTCAAGTATTACGGTAAAAATTTACAGTGAAGATGGTACCCCTGTAACAGATGATACTCCAACAATCACTTCCGCAAAGGGTGCGACAATCAGCGAAGTTATAAATAAGGGCGACGGCTCCTATACGGCGACCTATACTGCCCCAGCTTTGGTCGATATAACGGCAGCCGTAGAAGATCAGCTCACCGTGATGTCAATGACACTTAATGAGTCAGCGACGGCATCATTGACCTTAAATGTACCGCCAACAGTCGTTACGGTTGCGGTAAGTCCAAGTGCCGAATTTAGCTCCGTCAGTAGCGATACAGGTGCTGTCAGTGTAACGGTTATGCGGGCTGGAATGCCGATCACCGATGAAACCATCTCGTTTGAATTGACTCGTGGGGATGGCGGCACTGACGTGGGTAGCATCACTGATGCGGGGGTAGATGGGGTTTATGAATCTACCTATACTCCCTCCAAGATGGTCGGCGAAATTAAACTCGTCGCCACCGCGAAGAAAGCCGGTGTTTCATCAGGCCCAGTCATGATTACCATCAATGCAGGTCCCCCTGCGAAGCTAACACTGATGGCTGATCTGATGACGCTTTCAAGTGGGCAAACTGCACGGATTACCGTAATGGTAATGGATGCTTCGGGTAATGGTGTCGGCGGTCTTAAGGATGACCTTGATGTTTCCACTTCAGGGAGCGGAACAGTCGGCATGGTAGAAAAAGGAAGCAAATTTGGCGAATATACCGTAACATACACAGCTCCTGCGGTTGTTGATGCAGCAGGAAAAGAAGATGTCACTGTCTCGGTTCCGAATAGTGATGTCAGTGGCACGATCATGCTAGATTTAACCCCTGTTCCCCCAAGGGAGGTCTCAATTCTTGTTATTACCGGCACAGTGTTTAAGAAGGATAGTGAAGTTCCGGCATCAGGTGTCACAGTTTCGGTTACGGTTAATGGGGTTTCAATACCGACAGATGTTGATATGACAGGTGATGATGGTGCTTACACGGCGACTCGTGTGAGTCCCGGTGGTGTCGCTGCGCGGACAGGTGATCGCGTTGTAATAGTGGTAACAGATAGCACAGGTGAACGTGGAAGCGTAGACTTTGCGTTGACGAATGAGCAACTCGGTGAAGGGAGCAGCGCGACAATTACGCAAAACATTGAGACAGATATTAAGGTTCCCCCGAGGGAGGTCTCGATTCTTGTTATTACCGGTACAGTGTTTAAGAAAGATAGTAAAGTTCCGGCATCAGGTGTCACAGTTTCGGTTACGGTTAATGGGGTTTCAATACCGACAGATGTTGATATGACAGGTGATGATGGTGCTTACACGGCGACTCGTGTGAGTCCCGGTGGTGTCGCTGCGCGGACAGGTGATCGCGTTGTAATAGTGGTAACAGATAGCACAGGTGAACGTGGAAGCGTAGACTTTGCGTTGACGAATGAGCAACTCGGTGAAGGAGACAGCACGACAATTACGCAAAACGTTGAGACAGATATTAAGTTATCGACCACAACGCTCGTCGTACTCGGGAAAGTCTTTCTTGAAGATGGAGAATCACCTGTAGATACAGGGTTGACTGTCACGGTTGAAAACCTGACTCGAGGAAGTAAACAGACGGGTGTGACTGAAGAGGACGGGTGCTATCAGGTCACGTTTGTTGGTCTCGGTAAAGTTGTCGCCGAAACGGACGATGAGTTAATGGTAACGATCGAAGATGCGAGTGGCGGTACCTATGAGCTACCGATGCCATACACCTTGACAGGTGACGATGTGGACGATGTGGATGTCGGGGCAGAGATTAATATCACAACCAAGTTCACGGTTGAGCCAACGAACCTAATGGTTGTGTCGGGCACTGTCAAGAATGTGGATGGTAGCGTTGCCGGAGCGGGCCTCCCCGTGACTATTACTATTGGCGATGGCAGGCCGCCTGGAACGACGACCACAGAGGTAGGTGGTACTTATAGTTATACGTATACCTTTTTTCAACCACTTAGCACCGTTGCACGCCCCGGTGATGTTGTGAAGGTAGTGGTTTTGCGAGAGGAGACGGGTGAAGGGGGGAGTGAAATGACAGAGCCCCTGCTATCAAAGGATATCATCGCCCAACGTGTGACGGTTGATGTTGAACTGCTGGCGGCTAAAATCATGATTGCCCAACCTGATCCCGTGTCTCTTGATTCCGATGGCGATGGAATGGTTGATATAGTCGCTACGATTACGGATTTCGCAGGCGAGCTTAAAACGGATCTGACAGTCAATGCTAAAGTTGCCGGGATGGGTAGCGTCACGCCAGAAGCGACGAATAACGGTGATGGCACGTATACGGTCACTTACACTGCCGCCAGTAAAATGATTGGGACGGATGTGGCAACAGTTACGATAAGCGCGGTCGCGCTAGGCACTCGGATGGAGAGTGTGGCCATATCCGTTATTGATGAGATGGCCCCGACAGTTATGGCGATGGTCGATGCGTCTGTCGTGGCACCTGAGCAAGTTGTGACCTTTGACGGTAGTGGTTCAACTGACAACGTTGGAATTGCATCCTATAGCTGGGATTTCGGGGATGGCAATAGTTCAGACATGGCAAAGGTCCCACATACTTACGCCGCCCCTGGCACGTACACTGCCATGTTGACGGTGACGGATACCGCTGGTAATATGACAGAGTCAGAGATGCTCATGGTCAGATTCCCGGCGTATGAGATTATGGTCATGGAGCCGGATGACGTGGCTCTTGATGACAAGGGTGCCGGAATGGGCCCCATAACCGCTACGGTTACGGGCACAGTGACAAAAACGGCAACAGCGGGTCTGGCTGTTACTGCCAAAATTACCGATGGGATGGGTAGCGTATCAGAGGCTAAGGATAACGGTGATGGCACATATACGTTCACCTACACTGCCTCCCCTAAAACAACTGGCAAAGCAACAGTGATGTTCATGATAGATGATAGGGCACTGGGTAAGCCGGTGAAGAGTGTGATGGTGTCCGTTGTTGACCTGCTTCCACCGATGGTTAGGGCGCGAGCTACGCCAAGTACTGTTCGCCCCAATCAACCCGTGGTCTTTGACGGTAGCGGTACTATGGACAATGTTGACGATGCCGATGACCTGACCTATAGCTGGGATTTGGGTGATGGTACGATGTCAACCGAGGCAATAGTGGAACACGCCTACGATACGGAGGGCATCTATACCGCCAAGTTGACCGTCACAGATACTGATGAAAACGAGGCTTCTTATGAGCCGATTCAGATTACCGTTGACGATACCGCACCGACGGTTGTCTGGTCCGTTATTCCAAGCGTCGTTGGACTCAATATACCCGTGACCTTTGACGCGACCGGTACGACTGACAACGTTGACGATGCCGATGTCCTCACCTACAGTTGGGATTTCGGGGACGGTACAGAACCAGGAACCGGAGCAAAGGTAAAACACGCCTACGATAAGCCGGGTATCTATAATGTTGATTTGACCGTGACAGATGCCGCAGGGAATATGGCCTCATCGGAGACGATGCAGATCATCGTGGGCGGCTTGGTCGTCCGTGGTAGTGTTGTTGAGGCGGACGAAATACCCTTAATGAGCCCCGTCACTGTCAAAATAATGCACACCGGTTCCGGCGAGTACGTGATGGCAGAAGTGACCGGTGCGGATTACGAGGCGATTTTCCAAAAAGAGCAGTCGGACAAGTTCAGTGCAGGCGATTCACTTATGGTTGAAGTCCACAGTATGGGCGACTCGGCAATGCTACTCGGTTCTGCGTTGCACACACTCACGCAGGATGAATTGGACAGTGGAATCGCCAACATCACGATGGATGTGAGAATCGATCGGACCTCGACCTATACGATTACGGGTCTCGTGCTGGGTGATGGCCTGCAACCGATTGAGGGTGCCATCGTAATGGCAGAGACGGCTGGTGGTCTGAAGGTGAGCGATATGACCGATGCCATCGGTTCATACAGTTTATTCTTTGATGACTTCATGATGAACCCAACCGTGGGCGAAGAGATTACGATTATGGCGGAAGTGCCCGATGGTATACCCCTCCGGACATCAGTTGTTGCGTTCATGCAGGATGGTCGCCGCATATCAAGAGCGGATTTGAGGTCTGTGCGGCTCGGTGGTCTTGGGTTGAACACACCGCATTATCATCGGTTTGTTCATGGCGTAATCAATCATATCATTGGTGGGACATCAGCTGCTCAGGCGTTGCAGGATGCCACACCGGAGCAACAACGTCGTGTAACCAACGGAGTTATAAGGTGGCTCAATAACTCCGTACCGGGCGGTCTATTCCCACCGCAATTGGCAATAGGTCCAGAGCTCCCGATGGATTCGGGTTACCCGTTGATTTTTAAAGATCCGGAATATATGGATCTGGAAAACTTCGGGAACGGTATATTCCCCTCACCGCTGGAGAGGCTTGGGACAGCGTTGAATGCACGGCGCGGTGATCTGACACCTGTGTTGACAGGGGATAAGTTAGACCTGTATCTCTCCGTGCCAATTCTACATGCGGCTAAGGTGGAATTCCAACTCAGTGGGACACCACGCATGGAGGCCCGGCCCGTAACACGCCCCTTCGCTCATACATTCCAGTTGGAAGAGGAGCAGGCGATTCTCTTCCTGCCGTCGTGGCCTGGCATAGAGAGCGGGATGGAATCGGTGTTTTCAAGTGTTACATTGATGTATAAGTCGAAAGACGCTGCTCCGATTGGTACTGCACTTGGAGCGAATCTGCGACTTGGCGCAGTGCTCCAGAAAGCATTGAGTGATCTGGACATGGAACTGACCGCACTCCTTCAGAACGCGCTGCCTGCCGCTGTTCAAGCAGAGGTTATAGCGTTTCAGGGGACACTTAGAACGGTGAAAGGAGAACTGCCTACCGGTCCGAAATTGGACGTGATTCGGAATGACCTGAACGAACTTAAGAAGCTTCAAGATAGGCTTGAGGCACTGCGAGGCGGTATGCTCGTGCCCGACCTATTTAAGAGTCTTGGACAGGCACGCGAGATTCTGGTAACGGTACAAGCAACGCTACCACCCGCAGCTCAGAGAAAGATTGCAGAACTGCAAGGCACGATTACTGGGTTGGAAGGGTCGCTGTCGAATTTCCTCAATCCGAGTGTCGCACCCCAGTTGGAAACGGATTACATGGAAATGCCCATGATGTCGCGCCAAATCGACGATAAGGTCATCTGGGAGACTATGGTAGACGATATCCAACCGGGTAAACAGTATAACTACTACTACAAAGTGACGTTGGCGAAGCCGGTAAAGGTACAGCTACCAGGGCAAGCACCAATCATGGTGAGCCAGTGGGCGATGCCAGACCCGCGGAACTTGCAGGTTGAAGACCGTGGTATTATTGAACGGCTCATCACCCCAGAGGTTCAGGCGGTCATTGCACAGATCCTAGAGCCAACCATCGAAGCCATTGCGGCAGGGCAAGACGCTCCGCCACCGCAAGTTGGACTGCAACATATCCGTCCAGGGTTTGAGCTTGCACTTGCAGTACTGCCAGCCGCCACGGAACTCATTAATGAAATCGGAGCGACCTTAGATCCAATGCTTGACTCCGTGTTCACCGTTCCTGTGTTGGATGGGTCACAGTCACTCTGGATTGCAAATTATGACTTTGGTATGTTGCCCGATGGCAAGTACACCCTGTCAGCATCGGTATACGACGCGGCTGGAAACCCATTATTAGAGTATCTGCCAGGTGCCAAGCAAGCATTCCCGGACAAGGTATTCCTCGTTGACCGCACCGCACCAATGGCAAAGGTCGAGATAGAGTATGACCCCAACGTGGTCGGTATGTATCAACGTGAAGAAGATGGCTCGCATGTCGCAACTGTCCTGCCAACAGGCGAAGGACCTGCGACGTTGAGAATTAAGGCAATGCCCGTCGGAACGCCCCAATCGCAAGACGGCTTAGTCGGCTATCTGTACCAGATGATGCCAATGAATGGGAACCTCTGGGGACCGCTCGTCGTTGCTCCCTCTGATCAAGAGGTCTATGCAGGACTCGCCCATAATATGCTGTCAGACCTGTTGACAGGTGTGTCACTTGTGGCAGGCATTCAAGTTCCCGACATGATACGGGATTCGATACATGATGACCTCAGCCCAGGCTTTGACCTTTTGGATGCGATACCGATTACATTTAACGAGCCGCATCAACTAGACCTGTTACTGCGTGCGCCGACACTGCCCGAACTCGCTGCACTTGCGGGGACTACCGGTCTTCTGCCGATTAATATTGGTAGAGATATGACCACGCTACAACTTAAGAGCTACAGGATTCGTGCGGTGGGTATAGATAACCGACTTAACATCAGTTCACACACCGTGCCGGTCATGTTAGATGTCGTTTCACCGGATGCCGATAAAGCGATGATTTCATACATCGTGATTGGTGACTGTAACGGTGATGGCGATACCGATGACGTTGGCGAAAGCAGTCCTGCCGATGGGAGCTCGGTCTACTCAAACCTGCACGATGTCATGCTCACCGTAAAAATTACCGAGCGCACGATGCCGATGCACCCGCTCACATCAATTCGCGTGGAGTACAGCATGGATGCAGGTGCGACGTGGACAATGATTGAGACCCACGACATGGCGGCACTCACAGGTAAGATGAAGGGTGATACGTTCGACGTAGCGTGGAATATCGACAACTACGAAGAGCTGGTTGCCGCTGGTGTTGAGAAGCTGATGGTTCGTGCAGTAACAACCAACGCCCTCACGATTTCGGATTCCGAAGCGGTCAGCGCGACCATAACCGTTGACCCAGACGTTTGTCCTGTTCCACCGACGGTGCTTGGGGTTCAAGTTACGCTTCAGGAAACAAACCCTGACAGCGACCCCGACATCAATAACCTTGACAGTGAAGGCAACCATGCTGATGGCCCGCTAGTCGGTGGTGCGATGGGGAACATCACGGTTGCCGCGTACACGCCGTACAGAACAGGTCCTGTGACAGACAAGGTTCGGTTCGAGGTTCGTCGTAAGGACGGTACAGAATGGATGGCGGTTGGAGACATGGCAATGGAGTCGATGGTTGTTAAAAGTGAAGAGTTGACTGCCAGCGGAACTGCCAGTATCGTTCAGGGATTGGTTGGAATGGCTGCCGATGGTGTGCCAACCGTGCCGATTCCCGACAAGTATCAGAAATGGATGATCGAGATTGATACAGCCATGCTTGACGATACGATTACGAAGGACGACGCGGCGGAGGGCAGAGATGTTCGGATGGATGAGAATCCTTACATTATCCGTGCAGTCGCTATCGCTGGTGGTGCAGACCACACAAACGACCGAGTCCACGCCTCCTTCTCAGTAGACAATGTGGACGATGTCGCCCCGTTGGAAAGCACGATGATTGTCATGGTTTCCGATAACGCAGGTATGCTGATGGCATCAGAGGTTGGTGTGTTCACCGTTGGGGGTATTGTTGATGAGACAGTGCCTGCACCTGTGGCAATTCTGACCGCTAAGCCACGCGCCCATGTTTCAACATTTGACCATATTAAGCTGATGGTCAACATGCGGAACGCTGATGGCACACTCGGTGCCATGGTTGACGTTGGTAAGGTGGTCTTTGAAAGTTCAGGAGGCTACTACACTGCAACGTTAGATGTGAGCGACCTTGCAAATGCCGAGTACGGCTTCCAAGCATTGGCGGTCGATAAGGCAATGAACGTCGAAAAGAAGGTTGACGACGTTGCGACTGACATTGACGTTGAGAACTACACGCCACCGCCAGATTCCGTCACCATATCGGAGGCTGACGATATCACCGAAGCGCACCGAGGAGGCTATCTAGTTACGAAGTCGTTCACCTTTACAGTAGTCGCAGCAGGTATCCATCCTCCTGAGATTGATGTGATGCTCGGTGGCTCATCTGCTAGAGGTGCTGGCTTACTGACGGTTGAGAAGACAGATGATGGAGGCGGCGGTCTAGCGGACCCGAGAACCTTCGTCGTAACCCTTGACACGTCGACAACCCCTGATGGCAAATACATGCCTGACGGTGTTGTTACCAAGCGGAACGGTTTTAGCATATTTGAACTGCCGATGATTAACATTGACAACACCGGTCCGATGGTAGAGATAGGGACTCCCGTACCGGGTCACGAGATGAGTTCACTACCGACCATTCGCGCAACCTTTACCGATGGCATGGGTGGTGGTGTTGAGTCATCTAGCGACACAGTGATGCTTGAGCTGGTTCGGCTTATGCCCGCTGGCGAGTCAGTTGACGTACCGGTGAGCCAAGATGATGTGGAGAAACCGGATGCTTACATCGTTGAAGACGATCCGGAAACTGTTATGGTCGAAGCTGATATGGGAGACATTGTTTACACCTCTGTTGACGTGCTCCCAGGCGGCGCGTATCAAGTGACCATTAAAGTTACCGATGTACTCGGAAATACCACAAATATGGGTATGGGTGTGATGGCTGATTTCACCATCGCTGGCACACTGCCCGCTGTTTCAATTCAGTCCCCAACTTCGGGACAGGTTCTGGATTACACAGATCCGGAGATTATCGTAGTCTACAGTGGTGTGGGTAGCGAGATTACGTCATTCACCCTGAGCATGGCTGATGGCACCGCTGTTGCGGTCAACGACCCAGTAATGGTGTCCGCCCCCGATCAACTCGACAATAACAAGATGTCGTATATGCCAACAGAAGCTCTCGCTGACGGGAAGTATACGGCCGTTGTTATGCTTGAAGATGCCAACGGCGAGGTGGCGAAAGACGCTGTTACCTTTACTGTTGCGGCAATGGATACAACGAAAGCGGTCATCACCCAGGTGAGCCCGCAAGGGGTTGTCAAGTCCGATTCGGCAACACTAAGCGTACAGGCCTATGACGAGCAATCAGGAATTGCGAAGGTAATGCTATCGCTTAATGGTGGCGATGCCGCAGAGGGCGAAACCCTCACTGTAACCGATCTCGTGAGTGGTACGCAAACAGTTGATGTGGTTGTAACGAATGGGGCGGGTTTGGAAACGCCGTTCAAATGGACATTCACCGTCGTACTCGATGAGACACCGCCTGAGATATCCTCAGTGACACCGCAAGGGGTTGTTAAAACCGCAGATGTGATGCTATCAGCAGTCGTTGTTGACGACCAATCCGACATCACGATGGTTACGATTGCTGTTGATGGTGGTGCTGCGACACCTGTAGCGGAAGCCGATATCCAAGCCGGCCAAATTAGCCAAGCCTTGACAGGGCTGACCTCCGGTACACATACCGCCGAGATCGTCGCAGAGAGCGATGGCGGTTCTACAACGCATTCGTGGACCTTCACCGTGGAATTGGATACCACACCGCCTGAGATATCCTCGGTAACGCCGCAAGGGGTTGTCAAGGAAGCAGATGTGATGATATCAGCAGTCGTTGTTGACGACCAATCCCCAATTGAGAGCGTTACCATTGCCGTTGACGGTGGCGTGGCAAACCGCGTAGCGGCAGCCGATGTCCAAGCCGGCAAGGTAAGCCAAGCCCTCACAGGACTGACCTCCGGCACACACACAGTAGAAATCGTTGCAATGAGCAAGGGCGGTTCTACGGTGCATTCGTGGACATTCACTGTGGAGCTAGATACCACACCGCCTGAGATATCCTCGGTAGCACCGCAAGGGCTCATCCGAGAGGATGCCGTTTCGATTTCAGCGGTTGTGGTTGACGAGCAATCCCCGCTTGAGAGCGTTACCATTGCACTCGATGATGGCGCACCGAGAGCGGTAGCCACTGTGGATATCCAAAACGGCCGGGTTGGTCGTGATGTAATCGCACTGACAACGGGTACACACACAGTAACTATCATTGCAACGAGCGCGGGCGGTACTACGGCGCATGCGTGGACCTTCACCGTTGAACTAGACGAGAAACCACCGACAATTACGTCAACCGGTCCGCACGGTCTGGTTCGTAAAGAGAGACCAGTGGTCTCTGTCATAGCAACCGATGACCTATCAGGTGTTGACAAGATCGAGATTACTCTCGTCGACTCCAGCGGTAAGAAAGTGAGCGGGAAGATGGAACAAAGTTCCCAGCGGACTTCGGCGACCTTCATACCGACCCGTGCGTTCACAGATGACACGCAGGGAACGTACGTTGCTAAGGTTAAGGTGACAGACGTGCGTGGAAACGAAGCGTCAGTGCAGTGGAGCTTTACGGTAGAGTTTGACACGGTTCCACCAGTCATCACCACCGCTACGCCACAGGGTGAAGCGCGCATCACAGAAAGAAAGCCGCTGATTTCAGCCGCCTACACTGATGCCGCCTCTGGCATTGATACAAAATCGGTCAAAATGTGGGTCGATGGAAAGCCAGTGCAACCGACGAAGGTCTCGCCAGCCCAAGTAACCTACATGCCGCTAACCGACCTGAATTATGGTCGTTACACGGTCAAACTTGAAGTTTCCGACCTTGCAACGCGGAAGCAGAACAAGACGACGCACGAGTGGAGCTTCTATGTTGAAGCCAAGACAACGCGGATTGTGGATGCGCGTCCGATTCCGAATCCCTTTACCAGCTCAACGACGATAACCTTTACGCTCTCCCGGCAAGCGAGAGTGACGATTGAGATTTATGACATGTCCTCACGACTGGTTCGGACCCTTCGTAGAGGTAGAATGTACGATGTGGGCGATGCGTCAAAGGTTGTGTGGGATGGGAAGACAGATACGGGTGAGGATTTGGCACGCGGTGTCTACTTCTGTCGTATTGTGCTTGACAGTGAGCTCATGCCGCAATTTAAAGTGCTAAAACTGGCATTGACACGCTAAATGAATGTTAGGTGTTGGCTATGAGGTCTTACGACCGATTAGCCAACATCTAATTTGATTCCTATTACCAAGGAGGATCTTATGTTTCAGAAAAAGCAAAAACTGCTTTTCAGTTCGATTGCCCTTTTCACGCTTCTGTTTTCGATAGCGCAAATCAGTTTTGCGGCTGAAGACGGTTCGTATGTAGATGCGGCACCGTATCTACGTCTTGGCGCAGGTTCACGGTCGCTCGGCTTGGGCGGGGCTTTCACAGCAATTGCAGATGACGCGACAGCAACTGTATGGAATCCAGCCGGTTTGCCGTCAATATGGACGCCATCGGTTAAGGGTTACGCCTTTACCTTCTCAACATCAAAACTCGCT
The DNA here is from genome assembly GCA_965198165.1 of Candidatus Poribacteria bacterium. Classification (GTDB taxonomy): domain Bacteria; phylum Poribacteria; class WGA-4E; order WGA-4E; family PCPOR2b; genus CBDAOT01. The sequence continues at coordinate 5,480,703 of OZ240244.1, forward strand.
CACGACAGCACATACAACTTTCTGAGCGTGGTGAAGCAACTCAATCAAAGAAACTCGATTGGTCTGTCGTGGATAAGGTTTGGCGTTGAGAACATACTTCAGTACGATAATCAGGGAGAGCGCAGAGGTGATTTTGGCTACAATTCAAATGCCTACGCTCTGTCCTACGGTCATTCCCTCGGAACGTTAAATATCGGCGCGAGTGCCCGTATTCTTGCAGATGGGTTCGGGCTAGACACTGTTGACTCTCAAACGGGCTTTGGTGGGGTTGACATCGGTGTCATAAAGCACAGCCACTATCACACAACCCACACAGAGCGGCGAATCCCGACCTTTAGCTATGGGCTCGCACTCAAATACTTAGGTAGCTCGATTGCCGGTGGTTCTGTACCGATGCTATTGGATGCTGGGGTTGCGTTTCGCTTGATAAGGAAGGATATGGTGACCTTTGCTTTTGATGTTGAGTACGAATTTGTTGATTTGGGAGAAAGTACCACAAAAGCCCGAATGGGTGTAGAGTACCTCATTGCCAATACATTCGCACTTCGATGCGGTGGACGAGCGACCAGAGACCGCCGAAGCCTGTTTGCCGGGTTCGGAGTCAACGTCAGCGAATTTCAAGTTGACTATGCGTACAAACTGAACGACAACACAGCCATAGACCTAGGCTTGGGTGAGGACACACACTTTGTATCCCTATCTTACGGTTTTTAATCAAAGCATGAGATAGTGCTTATATCAGACAATATCCATCAGACAACATCCATCGGAAGGAGATACTCGATGAAGACAATAAAAAACACCCTAGGTTTCGCACTCATTCTTTATCTGTGTGCTTCTCTCAGCGGGGTGCCATTTGTACTATCCGCCTCTGCGAAGATCGCGCCCAATGACATGAATGGAGATACCAGCCTAATCACGATAAAGAAAGGTGATACCCTCTGGGATCTGGCGAGAGAACACTTGAAAAATCCAGTGATGTGGCGGGAGTTCAGCAAGTATAACAGCTTTACAAACCCTGACCTCATCTATCCCGGCGAAACGATGCGGATTCCCGTGAAAATGGCAGAAGCGATGAAAGCTGACTTAGAGGAAAAGAAAACCATGGTTGAAGGGGATCTTGAGAAATTCATGAGTCAGTTGACAGCAGCAGAGATGGCGCAAAAGTCAACCGCAGATGCAGTTCAAAAACTCAAAACCGAGATAGCGAACCTGGCCAAGCAACATCAAAAACTTGAAGCCGCATTAGACAAGCACGCTGATGCCTTCGACGCACTCGGCGATGCAGTGCAGAAATCCAACAAATCAACCGCCGATGCCATTAAGAAACACGGCCAAATGGTGGAAAAAGAGTTGGCAATGGTTAGCGACAAGATCAGCGGGTTGCAAAAGGAACTTGCCAAACACAACGACGCGATAATGGCACAACAGAAACAGCAAGAGATGCTCAACGGCAACATAGACGCTCTTACTGGGAAAGTTGACAAATTCCAAGCAGGCATTGACGAAATTACGAAACTGCTCACCGAAGTTGAAGAAATGGAAAAGCCGAGTGGCTCGAAACGGGCACTGACAATGCTCGCAACCATCGCTGGCGGTGTTGCATGGATCGCCCTGCACGTAATCAGCGACTCATACTAAATCCGACATCAACAATCTAAAATCAAAGCAGGGGAGTGCTTCAAGGCATACCCCTGCTTTTTTTTATTGCATAGCAATTATGGATACCGGACAATTCCAAGACATAGTAGACCGATTTATCGAACTTGACAGCGCACGAACTGGAGAAATTGGAGATTCAATTCTCGCCGGGTTTGCGTGGATACAAGATACAAAAGTTATCTTCCTAGCAGAAGCAGCAGACGAAGACTACCAGCCCTATTACGACCATCATCCATGTGACTGGCATCGCTTCTCTCGGCTAGTCAATGTTTCCGCACAACTCAGGCGACCAGTGCTTTTATGGAATCTGCTCTTCCAAATGCCCGCCTTCGCCGAACAGAATCTGTCATTAGCGATGCACCACGCCATCCAAAGCAGCGAGCTACAACTACTGAAGCTACCTTTGCCAATTATCGGTGTCTTTGATGCGCCCCACTACGAGCACACCCTCCGCCCTGAGTTCGCTCTGGTTGACGGTATCATACTTGTAGGCACATATAACAAAGCAGAGTACGCCCACATGTTCCCAAGGGTCAAAATTGTCAGCGCACGAGAAGGCATCAAAAAAGGCATCCTAGACCTGCTAGCTGATGTCTCAACGATTTCAAGTGAAACGCTAATTGCCGAGCGGTTTAGTCGCTTACAGCAAATTGTTGAGCAAAGAGAGATTGTTGAGCAAAGCGATTGATTTTAGAAGTGATTTATGCTATACTATTTAGAGTGCCGAAGCAACTGCCGCCGCAGGGAGGAGCGACTTCAATTATGATATTTTGGCGTTGGTACATGCAAAAACAGGAAGCGGAGATACAGCAAGCCAAAGCGGATGGTATCACCGAAGGCGAAACGAGGGGCCTAGCCAAGGGCCGCGTGGAGGGCGAGGCTGTAGGCCGCGCAGAGGGTCAAGCTGTAGGCCGCGCAGAGGGTCAAGCTGTAGGCCGCGCAGAGGGTCAAGCGATAGGCAGAACTGAGACGTATCAGTTGTGGTCATCATGGAACATCCGTCGGATGGAGGCAGAGCGGCAGAATCTTCCGTTTGATGAACCGCCTCCGCCACTCCCGGAAGTGACTGCTGAATAGGTGTCAGTAACAGCCTTTAGGTCGTAGCAACCGTCACCGCGATGAAGTCGGGAGGGCTTGAGTGGAAAATAACAGGGTTGAGGGAAATAAAAGAATTTCGGTATTTAGTTTCGGCAGGGATTGGGTGGTGCCGGACTTCATCTTCTTCATTGCCGTGGTAGTGATTTATGGTATCATTGTAACACAATACGAACTCACCCAGGTGCGAGCAAATTCCGTTGAGACAGTAATTACCATCGTTGGGGATATCTCAAGCTTCATTCCGGTGGCGATTGTCTTGACATTTATCTTTGAAGGGGGAGCGACTTCAATTATGATATTTTGGCGTTGGTACATGCAAAAACAGGAAGCGGAGATACAGCAAGCCAAAGCGGATGGTATCACTGAAGGCGAAACGAGGGGCCTAGCCAAGGGCCGCGTGGAGGGCGAGGCTGTAGGCCGCGCAGAGGGTCAAGCTGTAGGCCGTGCAGAGGGTCAAGCTGTAGGCCGCGCAGAGGGTCAAGCTGTAGGCCGCGCAGAGGGTCAAGCGATAGGCAGAACTGAGACGTATCAGTTGTGGTCATCATGGAACATCCGTCGGATAGAGGCAGAGCGGCAAAATCTTCCGTTTGATGAACCTCCTCCGCCACTCCCGGAAGTGACCGCTGAATAGGTGTCAGTAACAGCCTTTAGGTCGTAGCAACCGTCACTGCAATGAAGTCGGGAGGGCTTGAGTGGAAAATAACAGGGTTGAGGGAAATAAAAGAATTTCGGTATTTAGTTTCGGCAGGGATTGGGTGGTGCCGGACTTCATCTTCTTCATTGCCGTGGTAGTGATTTATGGTATCATTGTAACACAATACGAACTCACCCAGGTGCGAGCAAATTCCATTGAGACAGTAATTACCATCGTTGGGGATATCTCAAGCTTCATTCCGGTGGCGATTGTCTTGACATTTATCTTTGAAGGGGGAGCGACTTCAATTATGATATTTTGGCGTTGGTACATGCAAAAACAGGAAGCGGAGATACAGCAAGCCAAAGCGGATGGCATCACCGAAGGCGAAACGAGGGGCCTAGCCAAGGGCCGCGTGGAGGGCGAGGCTGTAGGCCGCGCAGAGGGTCAAGCGATAGGCAGAACTGAGACGTATCAGTTGTGGTCATCATGGAACATCCGTCGGATGGAGGCAGAGCGGCAGAATCTTCCGTTTGATGAACCGCCTCCGCCACTCCCGGAAGTGACTGCTGAATAGGTGTCAGTAACAGCCTTTAGGTCGTAGCAACCGTCACTGCAATGAAGTCGGGAGGGCTTGAGTGGAAAATAACAGGGTTGAGGGAAATAAAAGAATTTCGGTATTTAGTTTCGGCAGGGATTGGGTGGTGCCGGACTTCATCTTCTTCATTGCCGTGGTAGTGATTTATGGTATCATTGTAACACAATACGAATTCACCCAGGTGCGAGCAAATTCCATTGAGACAGTAATTACCATCGTTGGGGATATCTCAAGCTTCATTCCGGTGGCGATTGTCTTGACATTTATCTTTGAAAGGATGAGCGACTTCAATTATGATAGCGTGGAGGGCGAGGCTGTAGGCCGCGCAGAGGGTCAAGCGATAGGCAGAACTGAGACGTATCAGTTGTGGTCATCATGGAACATCCGTCGGATGGAGGCAGAGCGGCAGAATCTTCCGTTTGATGAACCGCCTCCGCCACTCCCGGAAGTGACTGCTGAATAGGTGTCAGTAACAGCCTTTAGGTCGTAGCAACCGTCACTGCAATGAACTTTGAAGGGGGAGCGACTTCAATTATGATATTTTGGCGTTGGTACATGCAAAAACAGGAAGCGGAGATACAGCAAGCCAAAGCGGATGGCATCACCGAAGGCGAAACGAGGGGCCTAGCCAAGGGCCGCGTGGAGGGCGAGGCTGTAGGCCGCGCAGAGGGTCAAGCGATAGGCAGAACTGAGACGTATCAGTTGTGGTCATCATGGAACATCCGTCGGATGGAGGCAGAGCGGCAGAATCTTCCGTTTGATGAACCGCCTCCGCCACTCCCGGAAGTGACTGCTGAATAGGTGTCAGTAACAGCCTTTAGGTCGTAGCAACCGTCACTGCAATGAAGTCGGGAGGGCTTGAGTGGAAAATAACAGGGTTGAGGGAAATAAAAGAATTTCGGTATTTAGTTTCGGCAGGGATTGGGTGGTGCCGGACTTCATCTTCTTCATTGCCGTGGTAGTGATTTATGGTATCATTGTAACACAATACGAATTCACCCAGGTGCGAGCAAATTCCATTGAGACAGTAATTACCATCGTTGGGGATATCTCAAGCTTCATTCCGGTGGCGATTGTCTTGACATTTATCTTTGAAGGATGAGCGACTTCAATTATGATATTTTGGCGTTGGTACATGCAAAAACAGGAAGCGGAGATACAGCAAGCCAAAGCGGATGGTATCACCGAAGGCGAAACGAGGGGCCTAGCCAAGGGCCGCGTAGAGGGCGAGGCTGTAGGCCGCGCAGAGGGTCAAGCTGTAGGCCGCGCAGAGGGTCAAGCGATAGGCAGAACTGAGACGTATCAGTTGTGGTCATCATGGAACATCCGTAGGATGGAGGCGGAGCGGCAGAATCTTCCGTTTGATGAACCGCCTCCGCCACTCCCGGAAGCTGAATAGCGCAGTGATTAAGAAAAGGGACAGAACCCTCAAAGAAGGGCAGGCACAAGACCTGCCCCTACGAATAGGTGAGGTAATCAGATGTTTGGCGCAAAGTTAAGAACACAACTCAGCAGGATACTTTCACCGATTGCGAGCAGAATCGCTTCATTCGGCATCACGGCGAATATGGTCACCTTGTTAGGCCTGTTTGTGAGTTTGATTGCCGCCTTCTTTCTGGCAACCGGGCGCCTGGTACTCGCTGGGATTTTTATTCTATTCAGTAGCAGTTTCGACATGATCGATGGTGCTGTCGCTCGTGCTGTGACGACCTCCAACTCTTCAGGAGCCTTACTGGATTCCGTCATTGACCGATACTCAGAGGCGGTTATATTCCTCGGTGCCCTAATCTACTTTTACAAATTAGGTGCACTATCGGGCGTGATACTGGTTTTCGCATCAATGATTGGTTCGATACTGGTGAGTTATGTCCGCGCACGGGCCGAAGGGTTGCAAATCGAATGCAAAGTCGGACTGATGCAACGCCCAGAACGTGTCGTCCTGCTTGCGGTCGGTGTATTCGTGCAAGGCTTGGTGATTCTAAAATTCGCAGATTGGGAGTCGGGCAACCTCATCCTGATCTCTGTTTTCGGAATCCTTGCCATTACATCTCACATCACTGCGATACACCGCCTTATCTTCTCCTTCTTCGAATTAAGCAATCGCTGAAAGTGTCAATCTTCTATTATCTACCGTATTTCTTCATAACCGCCTGCAACCGATCCAAGGGGATGGCGTGAATCGTGTTTCCAGCTCTGCCGACAGTCGTTGTCGCTGTCGTCATGGCGTTGACGACTGACTCCTCCGTTGCCTCGATGACAGCCTGATAGAGCGTGTCCATCCAACCGTTGCGAAGCATTGTGAGTGACATGGTGGCTTCTTCTGACCGCTTGGGAATGGGATTGGCGGTTGAGAAGGCGATGACAAATTCACCACTGCTCACGGTGCTCGGGGTGCCTGTACGGGCAAGCCCATGTGTCGCTCGTTTGGCGAGTTGTAGCAGTTGTCGATGCAGGAGCGGAGCATTCGTTGCAATAACAATGATAAATGAACCGTCACGCCCGCGCTCATGCTTGAGGTCGGCGAGCTCGCTCCCGACGGGAACACCGTCAATCCGCAGTTGGTGTCGGCGTCCACCATTGGCGTTGACCAACACCCCGACCGTATATCCCCCATCATCGGCGGGCAACACCCGCGACGCTGTGCCAATACCCGCTTTGAACCCGTAGCACCGCATACCTGTCCCTGTACCCACACACCCTTCAGGAACAGGGCCAGTCGTCGCATTTTCAATCGCCTTGATAGCGTCTTCAGCAGTGACATGAAGCCCGCTGATGTCGTTGAGACCGCCATCGTAACACTCGGCAACGATGGGCAAAATGATATGAGATTTCGGATAGCGTTTGACCATGTACTGCACGACTCCATGGAACACCACACCAACGCTGAGCGTGTTTGTTAGCATAATTGGAGATTCAATCCAACCCGCTTCATTCACCCACGAAATGCCTGTGGCTTCACCATTTCCGTTGATAACGTAAGCCGCACCAAACAACCGATTCTCCCAAATGTCGTCCTGCGGAATAATCGCCGTAACGCCTGTACGCACGTTGTCACCGTAGTTCAGGGTCGTATGACCGACCTTTACGCCAGGGACATCCGTGATCGCGTTGTGTGTTCCATGTTCATAAATACCGATCTGAATCCCGATGTCGCGAGCCCGTGCGCGGCCTTCAGGGACAGTTGCGGATTTGGATAGAGGTGTACTACAAACCAAAAGAAAAATAACAAAAGTGGTCAAGTGCCTGATATATTCAATTCTCGTTTTCATACGTGCTCCTATTTATAGTGGATGCGGGCTTAACCCGCTTGTTCTCAACTGGGTCATGTAAACTTGGCGAATGTGATTGAAGAGCTCAATATAAGTTGGTGTGCGATAATCGGGGTAGGTCCATTCCCAAGGCTGGAAAGTTTTTTGATAAAATCGGAGCGTGATTTCAGCGTAAATGCCCTTTTGAAGATAAATACGGTGGGCGTGTGGTTTCGTCGAAGCGAGCACAAGTTGAGCGGCGGATATGTATCCGGGGTCAAGGTTCACCTGACGGCGTTCCGTTCCATCAACCGCGTATTCACGCTCAAGGGCATTCGAGAGATGCTTTATCGCCGCGAGTTCGTCCGGGTCAATCAGCTCTTCAAAGCTAATGAACTGACGTTTTAGCCCCGTTCCCATCTCCTGTTCATAGTAAGTTGTATAGTCAAATGGCAAAAGTGGGCAGGTAAAGTCGATTTGCCCAAAGCGTTCTGCCAACCGTTGATATACAGCCGCTAACCCCCCCGGCTTCGCAGTGATGACACCAACAATCAATTTGACAGGTGGGGGTGATTTAATGAGTCCCATAATGTCAATTAGTATAGCATTACCTCACCACCGAGTCAATCGCAATTGGGGAATCAAAAATTTTCTCATAAAAATGAAATTTTTCCTTGACATTAACTTGCAGTTTCTATATAATAATACGTTGCGCTTGATAAAAGGTAAGGCTTATCTAGCAAGCATCCATTTCTAACCTCCCCTCCCCGATGAAAGGTGAAAGTATGCCCCACGTCGTCAAATTTGGCAAGCGTGAACGTCTATCTTTTGCAAAAACACCGGAAATCCTGGATCTCCCAAACTTGATCGAGATCCAAAAGACCTCCTACGAAGAATTTTTACAGCAACATATTGCTCCTGATAAACGTGAAAGCACAGGCTTGCAAGCAGTCTTCAGCGAAGTCTTTCCAATTACTGATTTTAGTGAGACTTCCAGTCTCGAATTTGTGAGTTACTCCTTAGGTGCCTCCAAATACGACATCGGCGAATGCCAGTCACGCGGCTTTACCTACGCCATCCCGATCAAAGTTCGTGTCCGTCTTGTTCTCCGCCGACAAGACAGAGATACGGGTGACAGACAGGTTCTCGGCATTACGGAATCGGATGTCTACATGGGCGAAATTCCCCGGATGACGGAAAACGGAACTTTTATTATCAACGGCTCCGAACGGGTCATTGTGAGTCAATTGCACCGCTCTCCGGGGGCGACTTTTGGCGAAGATATTCACACCACCAGCGGACAGAAACTGTTCAACGCCAAAATTATCCCGTATCGAGGGGCTTACATGGAATTTGAGTCCGACATCAAAGACCTGATACACGTAAGGCTTGACCGGCGGAAAAAGATGTTGGCGAGCATTCTATTGCGCGGACTCGGTTGGGAAACAGATGAGCAGATTCTCAAACTTTTCGCCAAAACTGAGCAACTCGATCTGTCCGAATTAACCCCGGAGAATATGTCAGGTTTTGAGGGCCGAGTGGTTGCCGCGCCAGTGGTGAATGTAGAGACGGGAGAAGTGCTAATCGAAGCGAATGTCGAGTTGACTGAGGAGCATCTGGAAAAACTGGATGAAGCGGAAATTCACACGATTGAAGTTTTAGATGTCAAGGATGCTGAAAAGATTGAGTATATGCGAAACACTCTTGACCGTGACCTTCAATCTGAATACAAAGAGGGCCACATTGAAGCCCAAGCGTTGGTCGAGATTTTCCGCAGACTCCAGCCCGGCGATCCGCCGACCGTCGAAAGTGCCCGCAACCGGTTTGAAAAACTGTTCTTCGATCCGGTCCGTTACGACCTCTCCCGTGTGGGCCGATATAAACTTAACGGAAAACTGGGTAAACTATCGGTATATAGCTGCAATGGGAGCCACGCTGATTCGGCAGATGAAGCGAATTTTCCCGATGAATCTGTTGGCGTTTTAAGGCGAGAGGACATTGCAGCGGCGTTGCTGTATCTGATGGACCTCCAAAATGGGGATGGCGAAATAGACGACATTGACCATCTCGGTAATCGTCGTGTCCGTGCGGTTGGAGAATTGTTGCAAAATCAGGTGCGCGTTGGGTTATTGCGCGTTGCGCGTGCCGCTCGCGAGCGGATGACATCTCATGAACTTGAAACTGCGACCCCGCCCGACCTAATCAATCCCAAACCCCTGACAGCGTCGATTAATGACTTTTTCGGTTCAAGCCAACTGTCCCAGTTTATGCAACAAACCAACCCGCTTGACGAATTGACCCACAAGCGTCGCCTTTCTGCGCTTGGTCCCGGGGGGCTACATCGCGAACGAGCGACCTTTCAGGTTCGCGATGTGCATCGGACGCATTACGGTCGGGTCTGTCCAATTGAAACCCCCGAAGGCCCCTCTGTTGGTCTCATCGTATCGCTCTCCACCTATGCGCGTGTGAACCCCTACGGTTTTCTTGAGACACCGTACCGGAAGGCTATCGATGGTGTTGCCACCAATCAAGTTGACTACCTAACTGCTGATGGAGAAGATACGTTCATCGTTGCACAAGCGAACTCGGAGCTTGATAACCAGAATCGGCTGACAGCGGAGCAGGTTGTGACCCGTTCCAAAGGCGAATACCCGCGTATCCCGCCGGAGCAGGTGGATTACATTGATATCTCTCCGAAACAGATAGTGGGTGTTTCTGCCGCGTTGATTCCGTTTCTCGAACACGACGATGCCAACCGTGCTTTGATGGGGAGCAACATGCAACGACAAGCTGTCCCACTGATTCGTCCGGAAGCACCCCGGGTCGGAACGGGTATGGAATTCAAGGCGGCTCGTGATTCCGGCGCAGTTGTGTTGGCGAAACGCGATGGTGTCGTTGAGAGCCTCTCCTCGTCCGAAATCATTGTTCGCACAGATGATGCCTTCCATGTCAATGACGGTGAACAATCTTTCAGCGAGATGGGTTACGATGTTTACCAGTTGATTAATTTCAAACGGTCAAACAGCGGGACCAGCATCCATCAGCGTCCGTGTGTTTTCGTTGGGGATGAGGTCAAAGAGGGGCAAGTTATCGCTGATGGCACATCAACCGAGAGCGGCGAGCTCGCCTTAGGCTCCAACGTTCTGGTGGCGTTTATGTCGTGGGAAGGGTACAACTTTGAAGATGCCATCCTCATCAGCGAGTCGCTCGTCACCGAGGATACATTTACCTCCATCCACATTGATGAGTTTGAGGTTGATGCCCGTGACACGAAGATGGGCTTGGAAGAAATTACCCGCGATATCCCGAATCTGTCCGATGAGGCACTCAGCCAACTCGACGATGAGGGCATCATTCGCGTCGGTTCGGTGGTAAGTCCCGGAAGTATTCTGGTAGGGAAAGTCACACCTAAGGGCGAAAGTGACCTCGGCCCCGAAGAAAAACTCCTACGGGCAATCTTTGGGGAAAAAGTGGGCGAGGTTCGCGATGCTTCGACCTACGCCTCACCCGGTGTCGAAGGTGTCGTGATCGATGTTAAGGTTTACTCGCGAAAAGAGCGGGAAAAAGACCGCCAAACTGAACTGCGAGAAGTGGCGAAAGAGAAAGCCGTTGAGAAAGAGGCAGAGAGCAAACAGGCGTTGATTAATCAGAGGCGGAGCGAAGAAATTCGTGCAACCCTGCTAGGGAAGGTGCTATCGCACCCCGTTGATGATGGCGAGAGCCAAGTCGCCCAAGCTGGCGATACAGTGACCCAAGAACTGCTTGACAGTGGTATACCGCTTGGACAGTTTCAAGTCACCGATGATGAGGCGATGGATCGGATTCAACGTATCCGTCAGCTTGCCCAAGGCCGAATTGAGGCGCTTACCGAAGAGAGAGACGCTCAGCTTGAAAAGATTCGGAAAGGCGATGAACTCAAGCCCGGCGTGATTAAATTGGTGAAAGTGTACGTTGCGAGCCGCCGGAAAATCGCTGTCGGGGACAAAATGGCAGGTAGACACGGTAACAAGGGTGTTGTGGCGAAAATTCTTCCCGCAGAAGACATGCCGTACCTCGAAGATGGCACACCTATCGATATCGTGCTCAACCCGTTAGGTGTTCCGAGCCGAATGAATGTTGGACAGATTCTTGAAACGCATCTGGGATGGGCGGTTCAGAACCTTGGCCTCCACATCGCAACCCCCGTCTTTGACGGGGCAACCGAAGAGGAGATCCAGGAGTTGTTGGTTAAAGCCGGACTTCCGTCAAGCGGTAAGACCCGCCTTTACGATGGACGAACAGGTGAGTCGTTCAAGCAAGATGTGACTGTCGGTTACGCGTACTTGTTGAAACTGAACCACCTTGTTGATGATAAAATTCATGCGCGTAGCACAGGGCCATATTCGCTTGTGACCCAACAACCGCTCGGCGGTAAAGCGCAACAAGGCGGCCAACGATTTGGCGAGATGGAGGTGTGGGCTTTGGAGGCATACGGTGCGGCTTATACACTTCAAGAGTTGCTGACGATAAAATCGGATGATGTGTCTGGTCGCAGCAAGATCTATGAGGTGATTGTTAAGGGACAAAACCCACCCCCACCGGGTACTCCAGAATCATTCAACGTCCTCGTCAAAGAACTTCAGAGTCTATGCCTGAATGTAAATCTCGAAAGCCGTGCCGAACTCCCTAGTGGTACGGAATCACCACCGACAATGCCATGGGTAACCGACCAATCCGTAAGTGAAGATTGAGAATTGCAACGTAACCTTAACCTGATCGCTTCATTCTTTCCGAATCCAGTAGGCTTCCATTTTTAATTTAGTCAATGCCGAAGGTTCAAAGCTTAACCTGCATTGTGCCTTCGGCTTTCCATCAAAAGGAGAAGAACCGTGTCAACGAATTTGAACAACTTCGACATGATTTCGATACGAATCGCGTCTCCGGAGCAGATAAAAAGTTGGGCAAAGAAAAATTCCTGCAAACGTCGGAGCAGTGGTGTGTGGCCCTGCCCAATGATGCATGAGTGTTCCTGTGGGGAGATTCGCAAGCCTGAAACGATTAACTACCGTACCTTTCGCCCTGAGCGCGACGGATTATTCTGCGAGGCAATTTTTGGTCCCCAGAAAGATTGGGAGTGTTCATGCGGAAAGTACAAGCGAATTAAGCACAAAGGGACTATCTGCGATCGATGTGATGTAGAAGTGACACAGCAGCGGGTGCGCCGTGAACGGCTCGGTTACCTCCAACTTGCCGCTCCGGTTTCTCACGTCTGGTTTTTCAAAGGGTTACCCTCTCGGATCGGACTGTTCCTCGACCTCCCATTCAGGGCCATAGAGCGTCTCCTCTACTTTGAAGCTTATGTTGTCCTTGAGGTCACTGATGAGAATTGCCCATTGAAAGTGAAAGATATCCTAACAGAGGATGAGTACATCGCAAAAAAGGGTGAGTTTCCCGATGGATTCCGTGCGGGGTTGGGTGCTGATGCCATTCACGAGTTGCTCTCCGACATCGACCTCGAGCAACAGATGGAAACCCATCGCGAAGAGTTGGAACAGACTCGTAGCAAGCAGAAAGCGAAGAAACTTTCGAGACAGTTGAAGCTGGAGATGGGATTCAAAAAAACCGGAAACCATCCCCAATGGATGATTCTTTCAGTGATACCGGTGATTTCTCCGGATCTTCGCCCGCTTGTCGCACTTGACGGTGGACGCTTTGCGACCAGTGATCTCAACGACCTATATCGACGGGTTATCAACCGGAACAACCGGCTGAAACGGTTGATGGACCTGCGAGCACCGGATGTGATTATTCGGAACGAGAAACGGATGCTCCAAGAAGCGGTTGATGCACTACTAGACAATGGTCGGCATGGTCGCCAAGTAAGGGGGCCGGCAAACCGTCCACTCAAATCGCTCTCCGATATGCTGAAAGGCAAGGTCGGGCGTTTCCGTCAGAACCTGCTTGGTAAGCGTGTGGACTACTCCGGTCGGTCTGTGATTGTGGTTGGTCCCGAACTTCAACTGCACCAATGCGGGTTGCCGAAAGGTATGGCCCTTGAATTGTTTAAGCCGTTCATCATTCGGAAACTACAGGAAAAAGGGTTCGCACACACCATCAAGCGTGCCAAGCACATGACCGAGCAGATTACCCCCGAAGTTTGGGAGGTGCTTGAAGAGGTGATTGATGAACACCCTGTGATGCTGAATCGGGCGCCGACGCTTCACCGACTCGGTATCCAAGCGTTCCAACCGCAGCTCGTTGAAGACAAAGCGATTCGCATCTCTCCGTTAGTCTGCAAAGCCTTCAACGCCGATTTTGACGGGGACCAGATGGCGGTCCATGTTCCGCTGAGCGTGGAATCGCAAATTGAAGCCCGGTTGCTGATGATGGCACCTCGAAATATCCTCAAGCCATCACACGGTCGGGCAATTACCGTCCCCGACCTCGACATGGTGCTTGGATGTAGTTTTCTGACGAAATCAATTCCACCCGACGAACGAGAGAAGGTCTGCCAGGTCCCGAAACCGCGGCAGTATCAGAACCATGACGAAATCATCTTCGCACACGAGTATGGGATACTTGGACTGCACGACCCTGTTCTGCTTCGGCTCAATGGAGCGGCGCCAATCGAAACGACAGTTGGCCGTGTCATCTTCAATCAGATTGTGCCTGACGAGCTCCAATTTACCGACCCGGAGACAGGACAGGAGGTCCCTTACTTTAATATGGAAGCGCGGGAAAAAGGCCTTGAGGGGCTTGTTTCTCGCTGTTTTAACGAAGTCGGCAACAGTCGAACTGTCGAATTTCTTGATGAACTCAAACGGATTGGCTTCCATTACGCGACGGTTTCCGGTATTTCGATAGCGATGGGAGACCTGATTATCCCCGAAAAGAAACAGACACTCATCCAGGTCGCCCGTGAGCAGGTAGAAGCGATTGAAGAGCGCGCCCAACTCGGTGGGATGAGCGACATGGAGCGGTACAACCATGTGGTTGATATATGGGATAAACTGGTTCAATCGGTCGAAGCCGCACTGCTCGAGGCGTTGGAAGAAGGGCGTGATGACGAGGTTTACGGGTTCAATCCAGTGCATATCATGAAGGATTCCGGCGCGAGAAGTAAGTCAGAACCCATCCGTCAAATTAGCGGTATGCGCGGGTTGATGAGCAAGCCGAGTGGTGAGATTATCGAGCAACCGATTGAATCCTGTTTTCGTGAAGGGCTCAGTGTGCTGGAATATTTCATTTCAACTCACGGTGCCCGCAAAGGGTTGGCGGATACCGCAATGAACACTGCACATTCCGGCTACTTGACTCGGAAGTTAGTTGATGTTTCCCAAGACGTGATGATTACCATGAACGATTGCGGTACGCTCAACAGCGTTACCAAAATCGCCAGCGAGACGGAGGAGGATACACTTGCTGGCCGAATCAACGGCAGAACAGCGGCTGAAGATATCATCAACCCAACCACCGAAGGAGTGCTCGTCGCGAAAGACAATCTGATTACCCCTCAGATAACGGAGCAGATTGAGACTGTAGGCATCCAAGAGGTCTCTGTCCGCTCGGCACTTACATGCGAAGCACCCCACGGCACATGTACGAAATGCTACGGTACTGACATGACGACGGGACAGTGGGTTGATGTCGGAGAAGCGATCGGCATCATCGCCGCCCAGTCAATCGGTGAACCTGGCACCCAGTTGACGATGCGAACCTTCCATACCGGTGGGACTGTCACAGGCACAGGCTTCCAATCCCGAATTGAAGCCCGACACGATGGAACTGTGAAGTACAAGGAAAATCTAAGGTTCGTGGAACGACAGATAAAAGAAGAGGAAATGGCTTCATCAGACGATTCGGCAGAGCTGGTGGAAACGGAAAAGATTGTCCTCTCCCGAAATGCAGAGTTGACGATTGTTGATGAGAACGAGCGAGTGGTTGAGCGCCACGAGGCATCAATCGGTGCACGGCTCTGTGTTGAGGATGGCGAGTTCGTAAGGCGCGGAAATCCACAGACGGACGTTTCGCCGACCTTGTTGCTTGAGTGGGATCCGTACCGGGTACCAATTCTGACGGAACACAGCGGTACTGTCGTAGAGCAGGATATTAACGAAGGTACGGTCCGCGAGGAGAAGACGACCGGTTTGGCAGAACGGGTAATTATTGAATTTAAGGGCGATAAAGGCAACCGCCGCAATGTCTCAAGTCGCAAGGATGATTCAAAGTTACTACAACCGCGGATGGAAATCCACGCAGAAGATGGCGAGGTACTCGGTTCCTACCGTATGCCTGTCGGTGCCCATCTATCCGTTGTGGATGGCCAACAGGTTGAAGCAGGAACCGTACTGGCAAGGCTTGCAGAGGATAAGGCGAAGAGCCAGGACATCGTCACAGGTCTGCCACGAGTCACCGAGCTCTTTGAGGCACGACGCCCGAAGGATGCGGCTGTCATTGCACAGATTGAGGGCTATGTAAAACTGGAAGGCATCTCCCGAGGTATGCGTATCTTGCGGATTGTACACGGCGAAGTGGAAAGCGAACTGTGTCGTGTTCCGGTCGGCAAGCATCTGATCGTTCAAGATGGCGATTGGGTTGAAGCCGGTGAACAGTTGACAGATGGTCGATTAGATCCGCACGATATTCTGAATGTCAAAGGTGAAGCGGCAGTACAAGCGTACCTAGTTGACGAAGTGCAAGCGGTATATCGTATCCAAGGCGAGCGCATCAATGATAAACACATTGAGGTCATTGTCCGGCAGATGTTGAATAAGATAAAGATCAAATCTACGGGCGATACCGATTTTCTTGAGGAGGACGAAGTCGACCGTTCAACGTTCCACCGCATCAATCGTGCGGTTGAGAGCAAAGGGAGACAACCTGCCATCGCTGAACCCATCTTGCAGGGCATCACAAAGGCGGCACTGAGCACGGAGAGTTTCATCTCCGCTGCGTCGTTCCAGCAGACAACCAATGTGTTAACCAAAGCTTCGGTCATCGGGCAGCAGGATTATCTAAAAGGGTTAAAAGAGAACGTCATTATGGGGCGTTTGATTCCTGCGGGGAGCGGCGTACCGCATTTCCGCAAAATCGAGATTTTCCCCAAGTCGCAACCAGCGTCAGAGTTACCCCAGTCAGATATGCCCCAGACGGATTCGTCAACAGTCGAGGTCAATGAGGAAGTGGCGGACTGATAAATTTGCAGTCCAGACCGTTTGTCGTGAGGCGATTTTCGTGACGTGCTACGTCTCGGCACTGGAGGTCGCCTCACTCTTTTTTAGTGGGTCTAATACTAACGACGGTCTGTCCGCCTATCGGTTCGGCGCAGAAACGCATCAAGCGTTTTCCACGAATTGACATGAACAATGGTGCCGGGATTGGCTGGTTGTCTAACGTTATCATCAATGGTGGCCACCGGAATTCGACACCGTTCGAGAGCGCGCAGGGCGTAACGGTTCTGCCCGATGAGAACCCCGATGTCGGCATCCTGCATCGCGAGTAGGTCGAAAATTGAATCACCGACATACGCCGTTCGTCCGGTCCTTGACCGACGCTCACGAAAGTGTCTCTGCTTGTCACGAGAAGAAACAACATCAAGTTGAATTTCGCCCGTTGAACGAGGGGTGCACTCATGCTCAGCACGATTTCCATTGAGGATGAGGCTGTTAGATACGACTCGAGCGCATAGCCCTTCCATCGCGCCCTCAACAAGGGTTTGTGACAAATTCGCAGATAGAATTTCAATAGTGACACCGGCGCTTTGCATCGCAACAAAGACCGATTCCACGCCTTCCCGCTTCTGCGCTTGCCGCCCTAATTCCCGTAACTCTTCACGACTTAGCCCTGCGAGAAGCTGCCCCTTGATGATGCGTCCAACAGACTGCGTATGTAGCGCATCAAACGCTTTAACCAAATTGACGCACGACGCTTGATGATTGTCATTGAAAAGCCACTCATCAGCGATGCGCCTATGTTGCATCGTATACCATTCAACGAGTTCCGCCCAATCAGCCAGAAGTTGCTTTGCTCTCTGTCCATGGGTTGCCACCGCTGCGCGAACCAACGGTTGAATTGTGTCTGCTTCGGATACGGTTTCATCGAAGTCAGTAATAAGTTTGTTGATAGTGTAGATTGACATGGTGTATAGTGAAGTACGGTGTAGGATTAAACCGCAGTACGAACTTATTAACCGACATTCGGTCCAACCATTTGGCTCGGTACGACGATTCGATCAAATTCTGCTTCCGTTAGAAGGTTCAGTTCGACAGCCGCTTGCCGTAACGTTTTCCCTTCGGTGTGTGCCTTTTTCGCGACCTGAGCGGCGTTGTCATAACCGATGTAAGGATTAAGTGCTGTGACCAACATCAGAGAATCGTTCAGGTAGCGGTTAATCTGCTCTTGATTCGGCTCTATCCCCACAACGCAGTTGTCTCGGAATGAGTTGCAGGCATCTCCGAGTAGACGGATTGATTGTAGCGCATTAAAAGCCATGACAGGCATAAATACATTCAGTTCAAAGTTTCCGGATGCTCCAGAGAGCGCGATGGTCGTATCGTTGCCGATGACTTGAGTACAAACCATCGTCAAGGCTTCGCACTGCGTCGGGTTAACCTTTCCTGGCATAATCGAACTACCGGGTTCGTTTTCGGGCAACAGAAGTTCTCCGATACCGCAACGGGGTCCACTACCGAGCCAGCGGATGTCGTTGGCAATTTTGAACAGTGAACTCGCGGCTGTTTTGAACGCGCCACTCGCCTCGACAATGGCATCTCGGGCGCCGAGTGCCTCAAATTTGTTGGGGGCCGTCACAAACGGAAGTTGAGTGCGTTTGGAAATCGCAGCGACGGCCTTCCCCGCATACTCTGGATGGGTGTTTAACCCCGTGCCGACAGCGGTGCCCCCAATTGGTAGCTCATACAGGTGTGGGAGGCTATGCTCGATAGCGCGAAGCGCGTTGGTCAACTGCGTCTGGTAGCTAGAGAATGTCTGTCCAAGTGTCAAGGGTGTGGCATCCATGAGATGGGTACGTCCCACCTTGACGATGTGCTTAAACGCCTCCGCTTTATCGAAAAACGCATCGCGGACTGCTGCGATCGCTGGAATCAGGTGATGGCGAATTCGGTCAACGATGGCAACGTGGATGGCTGTTGGGAAGGCATCGTTGGTGGATTGTGACTGGTTGACATGGTCGTTGGGGTGAACGGGTTCTTTACTCCCTAGAACGCCGCCGAGTATTTCGATTGCGCGATTCGCGATAACTTCGTTGACATTCATGTTGGTCTGCGTACCGCTGCCGGTTTGCCAAACGACCAACGGAAAATGCTCATCTAAAACGCCATCGATCACTTCCTGCGCGACCTTCATGACGATATCTGCGGTGTCTTGGTCAAGTAGCCCAAGTTCGGTGTTGACTTCTGCCACAGACTGCTTGACAATACCAAGTGCCCAAATCATTTCACGTGGGAACTGCTCGTCCCCAATCTTAAAATTCTGAAAAGATCTTTGCGTCTGAGCCCCCCAATACCGGTCTGTGGGAACTTCAATTGCGCCCATACTGTCTTTCTCAATTCTTGTACTCATCTATTCCTCCATATATGTATGTGTCGGTATTATAGCACTTTCAATCCGCTTTACTCAAGAGAATATACCACGGTGTATACGAGTATTTACGCCTCCATACCGAAATTAATATTGATAAAGCGAGTCAAAAATGATATATTCTTTATGTTCAAAAGCGTGTCAACAAAATGTAACGGATATTGTCATAAATCTGGATAAAAAAGAATGAGTGGATTAACGCTGTCAAACCCTTACCTCACAAACGACTTAATTCCGCCTGTTCCCAAGAGCTATCGTTACCATCAGTGGTGCGCCCGGGGATACAGTCCTGCGCTCCAACCGATTTCGCCGGATAGCGAACTCGGCGTTTTCATCGGTCAGATGGGGTGGGTGGGGAGCCATGCAACTGCTCATAATTATCTGTGGGGTTCTGCGGGGAATATCGGTGCCATCCTTTCCGAAACGGTTGATTCCGATTGTTTGCTCCCTTACGACCAATCCCCTCGATATAGCCTCCCACCGGAGATTACAGCGGAACGGTTGGGAGGGCGGCATGTACTCTTAACGAAGTCTGGGGCGAGATTGGACACGATTGGTCTGGAACACCCTGCCTTGAACCTTACCATTGTTGAGGTGGAAGATGATGGTGTGCATTATCGGATGCGTTTTGGCACTCCGACCTTATCTGAGTTAAAAGAGACCCGGGTAAAGCCGTCAAAGCCAACGAGCGAGATGTTCCACTATATGCTAATTTTTGACCAACTCGAGGCACACGGTTTCAAAGCACTCGTCCACTTACAACCAAAATTTTTGAATCTAATCTCCCGTTCTGAGCAGGGGCATCCATCACGATTCTACAATTTCTTAAAAGGGTATGAACCGGAAACCCCAATCATGTATGATGAGTGTGGCGGAATCGGTTTTGTGGTCGAAAAGGCACCCGGCATCCCTCAGCTCTCTTACGATAGCTTGGGGCTTTTTAAGATGGAGGATTTGCCCGCAAATCAGCGCAATGGGATGCGTTATATCCTCTATTGGTACGGGCATGGCACGTTCTCCCGTGGCGAGGATGTTTTGGAGGCGTA
The DNA here is from genome assembly GCA_965198165.1 of Candidatus Poribacteria bacterium. Classification (GTDB taxonomy): domain Bacteria; phylum Poribacteria; class WGA-4E; order WGA-4E; family PCPOR2b; genus CBDAOT01. The sequence continues at coordinate 5,500,566 of OZ240244.1, forward strand.
CAAACATGCTGAATATTTTGAAGCCTCCGCATGTATGGCGTGGGAAGCCAAGCAGAGCCAGATTCATCCCGAGGCTTACAGCGAGGAAGAGGTTGACTGTATCCTCCGAGAGTTTCAGTCGAACCAGCAATCCACTCAAGACGTTTCTTCAGAAGCGGAGAGTGTATTCAATTATCCATAATTTAACTTGGCTATATCGCATCTCCTTTTGAGATATTGAAGGTGAAAAAATGTTATATCGGTTTGGTCATATCATTGGTTGGGTTCTGTGTTTGGTTTTTTTAGCGACAGGATGGGTGAAGGCGGAGGAGATTTCAATCATCGCTGTCGGTGATATTACGATTGGCATTGGATTGACACCGATTATTGAGAAAGACGAGGGAGTCGCGCTTTTTGCGGGGACGACCGAACTCATCCAATCGGCGGATATTGCGACGGCACCGGTGAATATGCCCATCTCTGACCGTGGCGAACCGCGGTATGGCGCGGAACACACATATCGCGCACACCGCTCCATTGCTCGAAGGCTTGCGAATACGGGTTTTGATGTGGTGTCACTCGCAACGCCGCACATCACCGATTTCGGGAGTGAGGCGATATGGGATACGATAGACCTACTCAATTGGTATCATGTCAAAACCGTTGGAGCCGCCGTGCCACCGCCTGCACGACCAAACGAAGAGCCAGCAGGTGCCGAAGCCACAGACGCAGCTAGAGGCACAGACAAAGCGGTGGAATCACCGGAAACTGCGCCCAACCTTCCCAAAGCGGGCCCGGCGTGGATTCGTGTCAAATCCGCACAGGTTGCATTTTTGGGATATTACCGCACTAACCCGTTCACTTCTGATCACATCAATCCGGTCGCTCTCACCGTTTACAGCGAAATGATTCAAAAAGCGAAGGCGGTCGCTCAAAAGGCAGACCTGCTTGTGGTGTGGATACATTGGGGCAAATCGCGCCAAACACAAGCCGTTGGTGACCGTGAACGTTACTACGCACGCGGGCTAATTGATGCCGGGGCAGACATCGTCCTCTGCCAGCGACTTCATACGCTTCAGGGGACAGAGATTCATAACGGCAAACCGATTATCTATAGCCTCGCCGACTTCATTTATGAGAACTACGATAAGCAGTATTCCAAAGTGGTTGTCCCCAAAGTTACCTTTGCCGATGGAGTATTGAAATCGGTTGAATTGACACCGATTTGGGTCGATAACCCGGAATTGAAATATCAACCGCAGGTGCTCAGTGGTGAGGCGGCTCAAGAGGCATTGATCAATTATCAGAAACTGTGTGCGGAATTGGAAACACCAATGACGATTGAAGCGGAGCGAGGGTGGATTAGACCCGATGTCAATTAGGAAACACCGTAAAAGGAGGGAAAAACGGTGAGATCAAATCCCAATCAACACGTCAACGAGTTTTTTGAGATGCAAAAAGAACTTGACCGCCTCTTTGATACGTTCATGAAACCCGAGCAGAACGTAGCGACTGAAAGCGCGTATTGGAGACCACCGATGGATGTCTATGAAACGGTGGATAATTTCGTCGTTAAAATCGATGTCTCCGGTATTAAACCGGATGAGGACATTAAAGTTCAGTTAGATCGAAATGTCCTGACTGTCAGAGGGTATCGAAGGGATCGGACTGAGTTAAAAAAAGAACATTACCACCAAGCGGAATTGAATTATGGGCCGTTTGAACGCACGATTGCCTTGCCAAATGTTTTGGCTGAAGAGCTTGACCTGCAAGCGAGTTATGAAAACGGTTTCCTTGAAATTCATGTTGCCAAAGCAAAACCAGACACCCCAAGAGAAATCGCTGTTCAAGTGAAAGAGGTACTTGAAATAGAACAACCTGTTGATGAAAAACGAAAGGAGCTAGATGATGGAAACGCAAACGAAAGATGAAAAAACACTCGACCCAGAGTTTCCAGAAGAAATCGCCATTGTGCCCGTTAGTGATCCGGTGGTTTTTCCGTATATGCCCCCGATTCCGCCATTTCATCCGTATCACATCGCGCTTTCGGGAAAAGCTGTGACCGAAGCAGTTGAGGATGCAATGATCAATGGCTCGCGGGTATTGTGTCTCTTTAAACAACTCCGAGATAAAGACGCAGAGACACTAACGGTTGAAGACTTTAGCCCGGTCGGTACGCTGATTTACATCCATAAACACCGAAAAGATATTGAAGGAGACAATGTCCTGTTCTTAGCGGTCGGACGGGCAAGGGTTCAAATTGACCATATTATTCGTACTGAGCCGTTTGTCAAAGCGCGTGTGCAGATGATTGAAGAGACGGAAGAGGAACCGGATGTCGAGATTGAAGCCCTTATGCGGAGCACGGTGGAGCTCTTTCACAAGACGATAGAGCTGTCATCGCGATACCAAGAGGAATTGGGACTGATTGCCGAGAACATTGATGAACCCGGCAGACTCGCTGACTATATTGCGTTTATCCTTGAACTCAAACTTGAAGACAAGCAGGTGCTTTTGGAAACCCTCCATGTTGGCGAACGCTTGAATCAGCTCATCGTGATGGTCACCAAGGAATTAGACCTCCTTGAGTTGGAGAGCAAAATTCAGTCTGATGCACAGGCGGTAATCAACAAGGGGCAGCGCGAATATTTCCTTCGAGAGCAACTCAAAGCGATTCAGAAGGAACTCGGCGAATCCGATGATTTGTTTATGGAAGTTGATGAGATGCGCGAGCAGATCGAGAACGCGGATATGCCCGAAAAAGCGCGTAAAGCCGCTGAAAAGGAACTTGACCGTCTGTCAAAAATGCAATCGTCTTCGCCAGAATCTACTGTTTCCCGCAATTATTTGGACTGGGTTCTCAACTTACCGTGGAGTACTAGCACGGAAGATGACCTCGACATCCCTCATGCACAGGAGATACTTGACGAAGACCACTACAACCTGGTAAAGGTGAAGGACCGCATCCTTGAGTATCTTGCTGTACGGGTGCTCAAACAGGACATGAAGGGCCCCATCCTCTGCTTCGTCGGCCCGCCTGGGGTTGGAAAAACCTCATTGGGAAAATCAATAGCGCGGGCAATGGGACGCAAATTTGTGCGGATGTCTTTGGGAGGGATGCACGATGAGGCAGAGATTCGCGGCCATCGACGGACTTACATCGGCTCGATGCCGGGGCGTATCATCAAAGGGTTGCGTCAAGCGGAGTCCAATAATCCAGTGTTCATGTTAGACGAGATTGATAAGCTCGGCTCCGATTTTCGCGGCGACCCCGCCTCTGCTCTGCTTGAGGTACTAGACCCTGAGCAGAACAACTCCTTTACGGATAACTATATTGAGGTGCCGTTTGACCTGTCGAAGGTGATGTTTATCACCACGGCAAACCAACTTCACACCATCCCGCCCCCACTTCGAGACCGCATGGAGCTCCTTGAACTCCCGGGCTATACGGCCAATGAGAAACTGATGATTGCCAAACAGTATCTCATCCTGCGTCAACTTGAAGCGCACGGCATCTCTGAAGAGCAACTCTCTGTTGATGATGACGCAATCCACCACGTTATCAATGATTACACCCGCGAGGCAGGTGTCCGTAATGTTGAACGCGAGTTAGGGACAATCTGCCGAAAAGTCGCTCGCAAAATCGCCGAAGGGAAAACGGAGCTAACCAACGTCACCACGTCCGATGTAGCAGATTACCTTGGCCCCCGGAAGTTCTATTCGGAAGTCGCTGAACGGGAGGAAGAAGTCGGTGTTGTAACTGGATTGTCTTGGACAGCGGCCGGAGGCGAGATTCTGTTCGTTGAAGCGGCACTGCTTGAAGATACGCGCCCGCAGGGCGATGAAAAGTTGATTTTAACCGGACAGCTTGGTGATGTGATGAAGGAATCCGCTCAAGCGGCGTTGAGTTACATCAAATCGAAATCGAAAGAATTGCATTTCGATCCGGATACCTTCAACAAAAGCGACGTTCATATCCACGTACCATCTGGCGCGATTCCGAAAGACGGCCCTTCGGCAGGAGTTACGATGGCCACCGCACTGGCATCGCTGGCAACCCGTCGAAGTGTCATGCCTGAAGTTGCCATGACGGGCGAAATCACGCTCAGAGGACGTGTGCTACCGATTGGGGGGCTGAAGGAGAAAGTTTTTGCCGCCAAGCAAGCGGGGATTAAAACCGTGATTGCGCCGCGCCGTAACGAAAAAGACCTCGTCGAGATCCCCGAGGACGCGCGGAAAGGGCTTGACTTCGTGTTCGTTGATCGGGTTGATGAGGTATTTGAAAAAGCACTTGGTCCGTCCAAACCGGGTGTAGTGCTTGAGCCAATACCGGAACCGAATCATTTGGGATTAGAAGAAACATCGGTTGAACAACACGCCTAATTCATTACGGAAGCAGGCTGAGGCGGAGTTAATTGCTCCGCCTTCCTTGCATTAAGTGAGACGCTATCATGCGAAAAATCACAGATGCCGAAATTCAGTTTTTCGATGAAAACGGTTATGTTATCCTGAGAAAAATTATCCAGCCAGATGAACTCGCGGAGATTCAGCGGGAAAGCCAACGCTTAATTGATGAAATCACCTTCGGTGGTCCAGCGGATGCCTCGTGCAATCGGGGTCCCGAAGGCATCCCTTACTACTTAACCTATCTTCACTCCCATCCCAATACCTTTTCCCTGCGTCTGCTCGCTCACCCGTTCATCGCTGATTTACTCTACAGGATGGTCAGCCCCGATTTCATTCCGTGCTATGAGTCGCTTGTGTTCAAACTGCCGGAAAATGGCTCCTCTGTGCCGTGGCATCGGGATGGTAACGCCATCAGGGAAAACTTGCGTATCTTCAACGTGGATATCTACGTTGATACTTCTACAGTTGATAACGGTTGTGTTTGGGTCGTACCGGGGAGTCATTTATGGAGCATTGAAACGGCACAAGATGTCATTGACCAGGGGCGGAATCACTTTGACCTCCCCAACGCTGTTCCAGCGGAGGTAGAGCCCGGCGACATCCTATTGCACCACACAAAGGTTCTACACGGCAGCCAGGTAAATGAAAGCGAACAGTTGCGTCGCGTAATCTATTTTGACCAGCGTACGCCCGCATGGAACGAAAGATATCATTGGTGGCAACACGAATTTCTGACGCAACGTTGTAAGCTCTATCAACGGGCACTCAACGAGCGGCGCAAGAACCCGTATTCATCGGACGAGGAACAGTTTGCGTATCAAGTGCCGCCCGGTATGCCGGTATGGGATGAATCTGATGATTTCGATTTGCGAATCCAACATCGTGAGTACGCATTCAAAGGTTAAGAAGAAGGGTGTGAAAGGGATTTCCCACCCACGCCTAAAAGAGGTTTATTGAACTGAAGCCTGAACGTGAGGTCGTTGCAATTCATGACGCTTTCCGCTTTTCATTCAGCTTGCAGAGCGAATCTGATGAGCCACAAACGATTCTCACCTACTACGCGATTTCTTACAAACGCCCCACAGGGCACATCACGCGCAAACGCTATCGCCTCAGTCAACGAAAGTTGAAACCCAGACAGCGCGTTGATTACGAAAAATCCCTTTTCCCGTTGCCATCGCTCAAGCAGTACCACGACGGAAAGGCGTGTCTCGGTTGGCACCGTTTTGAGCTTGAGGTGAATGGTGCCGTGTTCGGAGACTTTGATTTTGAAGCCACCGCACCAGAAGAGCGGGAATCAGATTGAAAAGGCAACCGTTGACTCATTGTAAGCGGAAGGAGTATTCATTATGACAGATGAAGAAAAATTCATAGTTGACCTCCAAGGCTATCTCGTCATCAAGGATGTGCTAACCCCTGATGAGATCTCCGAAATGAATGAAATTATAGACCGGGGTAATCTCAACGGGCCGCCTAGCCTTTGGGGCGAACCGTTCAAAAGACTAATTGACCACCCCAAGATTCTCCCCTATCTCATCGAACTGTTAGGCCCCTTTGTGCGACTTGACCACGACTACGCCATTTTTATGAATGGGGGTGAAAACCGTGGCGGGTTGCACGGTGGAGAAGATGGTGGGCGGCCCGGTGGCAATGAAGCAGACCACTGGTATAAGTATCGAGACGGGATAATGCGAAATGGGTTGTCCGTCATGACCTATTTCTTGGCTGATGCGACAGAAGGGGATGGTGGATTTGCGTGCATTCCGGGGAGTCATAAAAGTAACTTCCCGATCTCAATTCCACCCGAAGTGCGACGGTTTGAATCACCTGCACACTATGTAGCACAGCCTGCGGTTGAAGCTGGTGATGCGTTGTTCTTCACGGAAGCGGTTATTCACGGAACAATGCCGTGGCGTGCCAAGCATCAGCGACGGTCGTTACTCTACAAATACAGCCCGGGCCATTCGGCGTGGTCGGGACACTTTTACGATATCGGCAAATACGGCGAGTTGACCGAGCAACAGAAACGGATGTTGATGCCGCCGTCAATTGGGAGTCGTCCGAAAGTCATTGCAGATGATTAAGCAAGTTTAAAAAATAAACTTGTGGAAGAGAATCTTCCACTTGTGAGAGGGAGTTCCTACTCCCGATACATCCGATCAATAAGGGACTTCAGAACATAAACGCTTAACTTGACAATGTTAAATTATACTAAGCTTTGGACAATTTTTAAGAATCATAGCACTGACGCACGGAAACCGACAGAGGGCGTATCGCCGCTCGATGCGAACGCAACACCTTTTTCCTGCGTCCTTGCGTCTTTGCGTTTTATTTCAAAACTCGGCATCCTCTGCGCCTCCGCGGTTGGTGCGTCGGTTAAGGAGTATCATCATGACACCCGAAGAAAAATTTATGTTTGACCTTGATGGCTACCTGATTATCAGAAATGTTCTGACACCGGATGAAGTTGCCGAAATGAACGAAATCGCCGACCGCGCCTTTCCCCGCGAAGCCGGCCAAACCGGCATCCACCGCACCAGTCGTGTCAGCCTTTGGGGCGAGCCGTTCAAGCGGCTCATTGACCACCCCAAAGTGCTGCCCTACCTGATTGAACTGATGGGCCCCTACGTGCGCCTCGACCACGATTATTGCATCTTCATGGTCGAAGGGGACGCGGGCGGCAGGCTACACGGTGGAGAGACCGTCGGAGACCACTGGTATAAATACCGTGACGGTGTGATGCGAAACGGATTGAGCGTCGTTACCTATTTTTTGGCTGGTGCTGCTGAAGGTGACGGCGGCTTCGCGTGCATCCCCGGTAGCCATAAGACGAATTTCCTCTCCAAAGTCCCGGATGATGTACGGAGATTCGAGCGTCCCGCCCACTATGTCGCCCAACCCGCTGTCGAAGCCGGTGATGCGTTGTTCTTCACAGAAGCCCTCGTTCACGGAACGATGACGTGGTGTGCCAAACATGAACGGCGGTCTCTGCTCTATAAGTATAGCCCCGGACATTCGGCGTGGTCGGGAAACTACTACGAACTCAGCAAGTTCGGCGAATTAACGGAACAGCAAAAAAGAATGCTCATCCCACCATCAATTGGTGGCCGTGAGCGCGTTGTGGAAACAGAAGCGTAAATATTTTGCTTGCAAAAAACGGTTAGGTGTGCTACTATTACAAACGCTTCCACGAGTCTCGAAAGTGTTATGGGTTGGTTGTTGTGAGGTGTTTGAGGAATGGCGGATTTGATTGGAAGGAGGAAAAAGCATGGACGCACGAACACTTGCCTTACCGATTAGCAAATTGAACCCTCAAGAACCGTGCTGTGTGGAACGTGGCACGTTAGTTTCAGAAGTGATTTATCTGATGCAAGAAGGTCGGTTTGGGTGTGTGCTGGTTGTTGACGAACAGGGAAATCTGGTCGGCATTATTACTGAGCGCGACCTGCTTACCAAGATTTTGGGCAAATCCGTAAATATAGCTGATATCGTGGTTGATGATATCATGTCAACATCACCAGAATCCCTTCATTTGGACGACCCGATCGCGTTTGCCTTGAACCTGATGCACTTCGGGGGATTCCGTCATATTCCGTTGCTAGTTTCCGATGATGATGCAAGCAGTTCTCCGGCGGGTATTGTCTCAAGCAAAGACATTGTAAACCACGTTGCAAACTACTTGGAAGCGAAGCTGGAGGCTGCGCTCCCCGATGGCGTAGAAGAAGCATCTTGAAGGAGGGATGAAGCATGTCCTATGAGGATATGATTGAAGAAGAAATGAAGATTATGGGGGAGCAACTCCAAGAACCTTCAAGGTTCTTGAGTCCGCATGAAATTCAGGTACCGCTCCGTTCCCTGATGAATATCCCCGTTACGATTAAAATAGGGGCTAGTGTGCAAGTTGCAATTGATTTGATGCGGTCCCACAAGGTAGGTGCTGTCCTTGTTGTTTCCGATGGAATACTCAAGGGTATTTTCGGTGAACGCGATGTTCTCTACCGTATCTTGAATAAATCGGTCGGCGATTTGACCAACATTCCTGTTGAGCGTTTTATGAAGGCCGACCCGCAAACCTCGCACGTAGACGATTCTCTCGATTCAGCCATATTCCATATGGCTCGCGGTGGCTACCGTCACATTCCTATTGTTGATGACCAGAATCGCCCGGTTGGGATGGTTTCTATTCGTCATATAGTATCTTACCTTGTCGAACATTTCCCACAAGAGATACTAACACTTCCGCCCGAACCGCTTCGCAACTCGATCGAGAAGCGCGAAGGGGCATAGCTCAATATATCAGTAGCAAGAAATGTGTTCGACTATCATAGTAAAGAAGGTGTCTATAATGGAAAAAGAGGTGCTGACCATCGAAGATGCCACAATCCTATTTGCCGGTGATTCTGGTGATGGTTCACGTACAATCGGTATAACAACTGCTGAAGCTTCTGCAATCGCAGGCAACGATGTCGCTACGTTCCCAGACTATCCTGCCGAAATTCGAGCCCCTGCCGGTACATTGCCCGGTATATCCGGTTTTCAGGTGAAATTTTCCAGCTACGATATTCAGACCCCGGGCGACATCTGCGATGTTCTGGTTATGATGAACCCGGCGGCCCTGAAGGTCAACTTAAACCGATTAAAACCGAACGGAATCATCATTGTCAATTTAGATAATTTTAAGCCTCGCAATCTCAAGTTAGCCGGGTATGATAAAAACCCGCTTGAAGATGGTTCGTTGACACAGTTTCAGATTTTTCCCATTGAACTGACCCGGCTCACGAGGGACGCGCTCAAAGAAACCGGTTTCTCGCCAAGTGAGATGGATCTGTGTAAGAACTTCTTTGCGTTGGGACTAGTTTTCTGGTTGTATAATCGTCCGATGGACTATACGATACAGTGGATTCGGGAATACTATGGTAAGCACCCTAAGTATGGACAGTACGTTGATGCTGACATTATCGCTTTGAAAGCCGGCCACGTTTATGGCGAAGCCACAGAGCAACTTATGGCCTCTTACGAGGTGAGACCGGCGAAGTTTCCCCCGGGGACATATCGTAGTATCACAGGTGCGTCTGCAACTTCCCTTGGACTAATTGCGGCTTCCCAGAAGGCGGGTATTCCGCTCGTTTACGGCAGTTATCCGATTACGCCAGCAAGCGAGATTCTTCACGAACTCTCGAAGCACAGAAATTTCGGGATTATCACGATGCAGATGGAAGATGAAATCGCCGCTATCGGTGTGGCGATTGGTGCCGGGTACAGTGGCGCGCTGGGTGTAACTGGGAGTAGCGGGCCCGGTATATCCCTTAAAGCAGAAGCCGCGAATCTCGCTGTGATGGCAGAACTCCCAATTGTTATTTGCAATATACAGCGGGCAGGCCCTTCGACTGGAATGCCAACAAAGACGGAACAATCAGACCTGCTTCAGGTGATGTTCGGGCGCAATGGTGAATCCCCTGTCCCCGTGATTGCCGCGTCGAGTCCAATTGATTGCTTTGATACTGCCTACGAGGCGTGCCGTATTGCCCTCAAATACATGACACCGGTGATTTTCATGTCAGATCTGTTTATCTCATTTGGTGCCGAACCGTGGCGCATTCCAGAAGTCTCAGAACTCCCCGACATTAAACCGAACTTCCAAACCGCTCCCGACGGATTTGAACCGTATGTTCGAGACGAGCAGACACTGTCGCGGCCTTGGGCAATCCCTGGCACACCCGGTCTTGAACATCGAATCGGTGGTTTGGAGAAGGAACATCTCACAGGAAATGTGAGCTACGACCCGGAGAATCATGAACAGATGGTTCGAGTGCGTGCAGAGAAGATTGCGCGTATCACAGATGACATGCCAGAGACCTCAGTTTTCGGTGAGCCTGCTGGAGAACTACTTGTCATGGGCTGGGGCGGCACTTACGGCACAATCCGAACTGGGGTTGTACAAAAACAGGAAGAGGGCGCGTCAGTCTCCCATGTTCATCTCCGTTACCTCAATCCGCTGCCCAGTGATTTGGGAGATATCCTTAAACGGTTTGACAAAGTGCTTGTTGCTGAACTCAATCTTGGACAGCTGCTCAAATTGATTCGAGCTGAATATCTTGTTGACGCTGTCGGGTTCAATAAAGTACAAGGTCAGCCATTCTTTGTCTCTGAAATTAAAGAAAAAATTGATGAAATGCTCGACTAAGTAACCAAGGTTGCGACGTATTGGTAGCTCGGTTTCGCTGATGCCAATTCAAAGTCATTCTTAAAATCTATTATCATACATGTTCATAGAGGTGACCCATGGAAAGGAAGAGTACCGCCAACCAAGTACCGATAGCTGTTCCTGCATTGACCGCAAAGGATTTTCACTCTGACCAAGACGTGCGATGGTGCCCCGGGTGTGGTGATTATTCAGTTCTTGCCCAAACAAGGCGTATTTTGCCAGAACTGGGTATTCCCCGGGAAGATTTTGTTTTTATCTCTGGAATCGGTTGTTCAAGCCGTTTCCCGTACTATATGAATACCTATGGATTTCATACCATCCACGGTCGAGCACCTACGATTGCCGCAGGCGTGAAAGTCACACATCCGGAACTATCGGTGTGGGTGATTACGGGCGATGGCGATGCCCTGTCAATCGGTGGAAATCATTTTATCCATCTGATGCGAAGAAATCTTGATATCAATGTGCTGTTGTTTAACAATAAAATCTACGGCTTAACAAAGGGGCAGTATTCGCCGACTTCGGAGCTGGCCAAAAAAACAGTGTCCACACCGATGGGTTCGCTCGACTATCCTTTTAATCCGATTAGTCTCGCCTTGTCCGCGGGGGGAACGTTTGTCGCCCGATCAGCTGATACCGATACCGAACACCTGCGAAGTACCATCAAAGCGGCGTTTGAGCACAAGGGCACTTCGTTCATCGAGATTTACCAAAACTGTAATGTTTATAATGATGGAGCTTTTTTCACATACACCAAAAAGGAGACGAAAGCAGATAATACCGTTTTCCTTGAGCATGGTGAGCCGCTTGTCTTCGGTAAAGAGAATGACAAAGGTATCCGACTAAACGGGTTCCAGCCCGAAGTGGTCTCCTCCACAAACGGCAACGACGAGTTGATTGTTCACGACCAATACACCGATGACCCAACGTTGGCGTATTTCCTCGCCCGCATGAGCGAAACCCCAGACCTCCCACACCCGATGGGTGTCTTCCGAAGTATCCAACGCCCCTGCTATGAAGACCTGATGGCACAACAGATTCACGATGCCAAAGACAAGATGGGCGCAGGAGATCTGGAAGCATTGTTAAATGCGGGAGATACATGGGTCGTTGAATAGGCGCGTCAGTTGCGGCCGGTACGTGCTAACTTGAATTTGCGTATCAAACTATCCCAAATCCTTTTTCCCATCCTGATTATCGTTCTCGCACTATTAATCAACGCATTAATCATGCTTGTGTGCGGCTATCAGCCGATTAAATCGTTCGTCGCGATGTATCAAGGTGCTTTGGGAGATGCACGGCAGGTGACGGAAACATTTGTGAAAGCGTGCCCATTGCTCCTGACAGGCTTAGCGGTAGCGTTTGCGTTTCGGTGCGGTGTCTGGAACATTGGTGCAGAAGGGCAGTATGTTGTCGGCACACTGGTCACGACGTGGATAGGTACGTCAATCCATCTCCCTGCCCTCTTTTTGATTCCCTTGGTTCTCACGGCGGGATTCATTGCTGGCGGATTTTGGGGGGCAATCGCAGGATTGCTCAAAGCGTATCGTGGGGTGCAAGAGGTCATCAGCACGATTATGCTCAATTTCATCGCGCTGGCACTTGTGAGTTATGCTGTCGATGGCGGGCCGCTTCAAGAAGCAACCGAATCCTACCAACAGAGTGAACGCATCACTGCAAATGCCATATTACCGCGTTTAATCCCAAAGGCACTGGTCTCGCACAACCGATTTCATCTCGGCATCCCGCTCGCCCTGCTCATCGGTGTCGGAATATACTTCCTCCTGTTTTACACCGTACTGGGCTACCAAGTTCGTGCGGTCGGGCAGAATCAGACTGCGGCGAAAGTCGCGGGAATCAGTGTTTCTCGAAACATCATCATCACGATGCTGATTAGTGGAGGGCTCGCGGGATTGGCGGGCGCGGTCGAATTAACTGGACTTAGCCCCTACCGTCTCTATCAGAATCCGCCCGGCTACGGTTATACAGCAATTGCTGTCGCCCTACTGGGGCGTCTCCATCCAATCGGTGTGATTTTCTCGGCGTTATTATTCGGGGCGTTGCAGGCGGGGTCTGAAGAGATGCAGATGGTCGCCGGGGTGCCGTCAAAATTAACATGGGTGACGCAAGCGACAGTGCTGCTCCTTGTACTAGGTGGGACCATGTATGAAGCCAAAAAGCGGAGTAGATTGGGGAATTAAGCGGGCACTTTCGTGGCATCCACCGAATTTAGCAAGTTGATTTTTTCCTTGACGCGACTCTGATTTTTAGCCAAAATAGAATCAGAATTTTCGTTAAAGCAGGGCAAGCAGGTGCTTTGCCCAACAGAATAGGAGATTCAAATGACCGATAATGAGAAATTTCTGTTTGACCTTTGGGGGTGTATTGTAATAGAAGATGTGCTCACCCCTGACGAAGTTGCGCTGGCGAATGAGGCGATTGACCATCCCGAACATATCATCCAGAATCGCGAACCGGGGCTGTCGCACGGTTCTAAAGAGTTGGTAGGTCAGACTGGTCGTGGGGAGTTTACGCAAAATCCACTGACCTTTGAACACCCGTGGTGCGAACCGTTTCGGCAAATGTTGGCCCACCCTCGCGTTATTGGTATATTCAACGAAATCCTCGGCCCTGGCTTTCGGCTTGACCATGGGCCCGGACTCATCCGGATGGTCAAAGGGACAGAAGGTCACTGGTTGCACGGGGGGATGACCTTTGATCCAAGCCAGTATCATCGGTTTGAGCATGGGCGGATGCAGTGCGGCCTTTGCGTCGCTTCTTGGCAATTGACCGATGTGCATGAAGGGGACGGCGGATTTGCGTGTGTGCCGGGTAGCCACAAATCGAATTACCGTCCGCCCCAGGAAGTGGTCTCCACAGAAAATGATATGGAGTGTGTTCGACAAATTGTCGCCGGAGCAGGTTCTGTGGTGATTTTCAACGAAGCTTTGGTGCATGGGACTCTGCCTTGGCAACCCACTGACCGCGAACGGCGTTCAATCTTGTTCAAATGTTCCCCTGGCTTCCTATCGTGGGGCTCGGCGCAAAAGTGTCCGATTGAAGACCCGACACCGGAAGAACTGGCGATATACGAGCCTCCGCATCGGACAGGACGTACAACGCTTGAAGCGTAAAAGAGAGCGTGAGAAGGCGGGAAGTCAGTTCCCAGCAACTCGCATAAACTCCCAATTACGTTTCATCTATTATGATTGAACATATCCTTGCGGCATCTATTCGTCAAGCGACCCCCATTTTGATTGTGGCCCTGGGTGAGATTATCACTCAAAGAGCGGGCGTAATCAATATCGGGCTTGAAGGTCTGATGATTTTCAGTGCCTTTATCGGATGGCTTAGTGCGTTTTACGTAGGAAGCGTATTGGTGGGGCTTGCGCCGTGGGTTGGTCTGCTGTGCGGTGCGTTGAGCGGCGTTCTGCTTGCCGCGCTTTTTGCAGTCTTGATTTTGAGCTTCAAAACAGATCAAGTTGTTACGGGGACTGGTATCAATCTCTTAGCCTTCGGGCTTGTCGAAGTGCTGTATCGCCGAATCTTTGGCGAGACGGGAGAGGAACTGAAAGGGACAATCTTTCAATCCGTTGATATCCCATTCCTCTCAGACCTTCCGTTCGTTAGCACGATTCTGTTTCAGCATAATGTTTGGGTGTATGTGGCGTTTCTCGCTGTGCCCGCAGTCTATTTTTATCTCTTCCATACCTATCACGGACTCTCCATTCAAGCGTGTGGTGAACACCCAAAGGCGGCGGATACAGTGGGTGTGAACGTGCTTAGGTTGCAGGCGAAGTGTGTGCTGTACGGGGGATTTATGGCGGGGATTGCCGGAAGCTATCTCTCCCTGGCGGACGTTCCCTACTTTAGTACCGAGATGACCGCTGGCCGCGGATTTATTGCGCTCGCAATTGTGATCTTTGGAAAATGGCATCCGACCAAGGCGTGTGGTGCGGCACTTTTATTCGGCCTGGGCAACGCTTTGTCAGACCGTTTGCAGGTGATTCCTGACCTCTTGATTCCTTACCAATTTCTTGGGATGTTACCTTACGTGTTGACATTGTTGGTCTTGGCTGGATTCGTGGGACGTGCAAACCCTCCGTCGGCGTTGGCACTACCGTATCGGCGGGAATAATAGTGGGGTAATTGCAAAGGAGTTAGTTTGAATCGGCAACAGAAATTAAGCGTCGTGGTGGTTGGAGCGGGGATTGTTGGGGCATCAATCGCCTATTATCTTTCACGTCGCCCAAACGTTACTGTGACTGTCCTTGAACAAGATCTGCCGGGCTCAGGGGCATCGAGCCATTCCTTTGCTTGGATCAATTCCTTCGGGAAAGAACCGGTGAGCTATCATCACTTCAATCGACGGTCAATGGATATCTGGCATCGCTTTGCTCAAAGCCTCGGGGCAGATGTCGGCTTCCATTGTGGCGGTGAACTGCATTCGGAAAATACGGTGGCAGGTGTTGAGGCACTGGGGCAGCGCGTCAGACAACTGCAAGCGTGGGGCTATCCGTGTCGCATGATAACCATTGACGAACTGGGTCAGCTTGAACCCGGTCTCGCTTCTGACTTGGTGACCGGGGCTTCGTTCTCCGATATTGACGCACAGGTAGACCCGCCCAAAGTGATTGATGCCTGTTTGCAAAGAGCGTGTGAACGGGAAGCTGTGGTGCATGTCCAAACGCCAGTCACCGGGCTATGCCTCGACAAAAATAATCGGATTGAAGCGGTCAAAACGCCGAAGGGTGAGCTCAACTGTGATACGGTCATACTTGCAAGCGGTGTCAAAACGACAGAATTGGCTACCATGGCTGATGTAAATATCCCGCAGCAGCAGAGCCCCGGTGTGGTCATTCGCACGGATGTGCGTCCGCCTGTGTTGCAAACCGTCTCTGCACTCCACCTTCCGGCGATGGATAAGGAGCGACCAGAAATTCATCTCCGACAATTGACCGATGGGATATTGAGAATCGGTCAAGGCACACAGGAGAGCCTGAATCAGGACGATTCCCAAGAACACGCTGATGACCTGTTAAGTCGTGCCGCACATTACCTGCCAGCTCTCGCCGCCGCACAAGCCATCCCTGTTCCCGTCGGCTATCGTCCGATGCCGATTGACGGTTTGCCTGTTCTAGGATTTTCAGAGCGGGTCTCGAATTTTTATATCGCCCTGATGCACAGCGGCGTGACCTTAGCCCCGCTGGTGGGTGAATTGGTGACGTTGGAAATCGCCGACGGTGCTCGTGTTGAGATGCTCAACCCATATCGCCCTGGGCGATTTTGCTGAAAAAATGTCAAGCATAGGAGAAAATTCGGATGTCAATTACACCTGAAGAGAAACAGTTTTACGCAGAAAACGGCTATCTTTTGAACCGGGGGTTGATTCCATTGGAGTGGATTCAACAGATTCATAAGGATGTTGATAACATCCATGAACGGATGGCAGAACAGCCTGCGGAAGGGATAGGAATCTCGTGGGAAGAGTACGACGAGCCAGACCATCTGCCCCGTATCAAACAACTGATGAACAGCGAGCTGATAAGCCCGACGCTCAATCAGGCGTTGCGCTCCGATGTGGTTCTTGATGTCTTGGAAGAATTGATGGGCCCGGATATTTCGTTGTATCACAGCAAACTGCTTCCGAAAGCGGGAGGCGATGGTACAGCCATTCCGTGGCATCAGGATTATGCGTACTGGAAACGGGATGACAACCGCCCGGTAATGATTAATTGTCAATTGGCAATCAACGAAGCAAATCTGGAGAATGGGTGTATCTGTTTTGTGCCCGGTAGCCACAAGTGGGGATTGCAGGAGCACGAACGTCGGCAGCAGACATTTGGCGTGTTTCTGCCCGGGCACTATCAGGAGCGCGACGATGCTGTTGCGGTCGAGATGGAACCGGGGGACAGCGTATTTTTCAACGCGCTCATCATTCACGGGTCAGCCCCCAATCTGTCCGACACAGATCGGCTCATGAATACGTTCGCTTACAACGTGACGGGCAACAGCGATACACAATGCCGAGAGGTGTTACGCGGGAAAACGCTCGAAGCTTGATTATCGCTTTAACCCTCCTTCAGGACGCTTAAACAACGGACTTCTAATTGACGTGCATGGACAGATGTGTTATCATATCGGTGCTTGAGTTGGGTAGATGATTGCGTTCCGAGCAATCGGTGCGAGGAAAGTCCGGACTCCGTAGGGCAGGATGCTGGGTAACACCCAGGAGCGGTGACGCTATGGATAGTGCAACAGAGAGCAGACTACATCGCCATCAGGCGGTGTACAGGTGAAACGGTGCGGTAAAAGCGCACCAGTTCCGGCGGAGACGCCGGGAGCTTGGTAAACCCCATCTGGAGCAAGGTGAAATAGGAGGACGTACTATAGGTGGCCCGCCGAGTCCTCGGGTAAAGCCGCTTGAGGTTAATGGTAACATTGGCCCCAGATGAATGATTATCGCCCTGATGCGCGAAAGCAATTCGGGGAACAGAATCCGGCTTATTCCCAACTCAAGCCCTATCAAAACCCCGCCGGTAGGTGCGGTTTGATGAAGTTTAAATAAATAATTCGGTAATTCTATCGCCAAAAATCACTGTAGGGGCAGGTCTTGTGCCTGCCCACACATTACCGAATTAAATTCTGAATCTTCATGTAACCGCACCGGGCGTTTATGGACTTTACTATAAAAACCCCGGTAGGTGCGGTTTGATGAAGTTTAAATAAATAATTCGGTAATTCTATCGCCAAAAATCACTGTAGGGGCAGGTCTTGTGCCTGCCCACACATTACCGAATTAAACTCTGAATCTTCATGTAACCGCACCGGGCGTTTATGGACTTTACTATATCTCTGATCGAATATGGATTATTCCTCGTCCTGCTTTGAATGGTCAAGCCATCCAGGCAGGTTAATTTCTTTGGACAACTCCCAAGCGGTTACATAGAGAACCGCCGTGAAACGGGTGGCTTCACGCGCACGTTCTGTCGCGAAATCGACCACTTCAGGTACGGGTGTCCACTTCTCGCCGCTAGTAGAGGGGAAGTCGTCTGCCAGTTCATACACCCGGTCAACGAGCGAAAATCCAGCCTCAAACTCCTTCACAATCCCGCCCATCACATCCTCAAGCGGTTCAAGTTTCTGCCCTTCTGCCAAATCACTTGGGTCAAGTTTCAGATACTCGATGAGCGCATCGACCTTCTCATGGATGCCTTTGTGAACCGTCGACCCATCCGCTTGCTTCCTCCCATTGAAATGGATTGTCAGATGGAGCGGTTGGCACATATCTTGGGCATAGTGCGCGACAAAGCCCGCATAAACCGTGCATTTGTGCTGAATAAAGGGGTTGTTGGGCCACTTTCGGTGTTCAGCAAAAGCAACGGCAAGCCGCTCCGTCCACTCCGCCACGGCATACGGCACGAATCCGACCTTTTCCGGGTTGAGCTTCAATTCAGCGCACAATTGGATAAATTCAGGCCGCGTTTTCGGCAACGGATGCCCTTTCAAAAGTTCGAGGTCTAAATAATGTTCCGGGTGTTCCGCAGCGCGGAGATGAGGGGCACCGCGATTTTTTGCTGTGTCTGGGTCATACGAACAGTGGGCAATCATCCGTATCCCTGACCGGAAAAATTCAGGGAGCTCCTCTGGCAATGCCTTTACGGCGGCTTGTGTTAGAATATCGTGTCCGCCACCCCACCAACCCGATGCGGTGTTGCCGACAATCAGCGAAATGATACACAGCGCAAACAGAAAACGTTTCATTTTTGTTCGACTCCTTACCTACTTAAGAGTTGGCTGAATCGGATTCAGATTCAGCTAATTTGGTAACTTCCTTAAAAAACTGACCAATCATCATTTTTGCGGCCCCACCGATGATTCGTTGCCCCACGCGGGCAAGCCTCCCACCGACCATCAATTCTCCACCGAGTGTTACGAAGGTCTCATCCGGTTGAGCCTCCTCCAAGGTAAAATTGCTTGACCCTTTAAGAAAACCGATCTTGCTTTTTCCCTCGACGACCAGACGATATGATGAAGGCGGGCTTTTATCCTCAAGCTTGACTGAGCCTTTATATGTTCCTTTAATTGAGGCAACGCCGATCTTGATTGTGGCTTCAAAGGTGTCGTCGCCAAGTGGTTTAAGTTCTTCACAGCCGGGGATACATTGCTGTAAAAGTGTCGCATTCGTAAAATATTCCCAAACCCGTTCGACTGGGGCGGGGATTGTGTGACTGCTTTTGAGTTCCATGACTCTGTTGCCTTTCAGAGATAGAATTGGGGTGGTTCAGAAAGGATTATACATCAAGGTCGACTAAAAGAAAAGGGATAAATTTGTGATTGAAACGTGGAAAGGGAAATCGATCGATTTCATCAACATTAATCCATTGATAATCCACGGGACCTTTCAACACTACTTCCCCGGCTTGATAGCGACAACGAAAAACGTCAACGACAATCTTAAAGTGTGTAAAAGCGTGTCGGACTTGGGTTAGGTATTTAACGATTTCGACGGACAGGTTTACCGCTTCACGCATCCCCCGGAGACAGGCTGCCTCAGCCGTTTCTCCAGCCTCGATTTTTGTATTGGGAAACTCCCATAATCCGCCGAGCAACCCATCAGCTTTGCGGCGCGTGATGAGGACGTGGTCAGCTTTGTGAATAATTCCCACTGCGAGGTGATGTTCTGGCTTAGGTTTGGATTTGACGCTGACCGGGAATTTGTGTTGCTGTCCTGTCTGAAATGCACCGCAGAGGGCGTTTACGGGACACACGAGACAGGGCGGGGATTTGGGGCGGCAGATGGTCGCGCCTAACTCCATCATCGCCTGATTGAAATTGCCCGGCATCTCATGGTCAAGTCGCAAATCTGCTTGCTCTTGGAAAATCTTCGCTGAAGCGGATTGATTAACGGGTGAATTGATGAGAGCAAGTCGGGCGAGTACCCGTTTCACATTGCCATCCACAACCGCATACGCCCCGTTAAAGGCGATGCTCTGTACCGCGGCGGCGATGTACGGGCCAACACCGGGTAACTGCCGAAATCGCTGATAATCTGCCGGGATTTCCCCGTTCATCTCCTCAACAACCACTTTGGCGGCTTTATGCAGATTTCGCGCTCTGGCGTAATATCCCAACCCTTCCCAGACTTTCAAAACGGTCTGTTGGTCTGCTTCTGCCAAATCTTGAATCGTCGGAAATGCGTCTACAAATTTCTGGTAATACTCCAGTATCTTTTTGACCTGCGTCTGCTGAAGCATAACTTCAGAAATCCAGATATGGTATGGATTGTCAGTATCGCGCCAGGGCAGTTGGCGATGATGGGTCTCAAACCATCGCCGCAAATTTTCTTGAAATTGTGTGATATCTTTTGCGTTCAAAGTCAACCTAATTAGAAAGATAGAAGACTGGAACGAAAAAGCGCATCGTTTTCTTCCAATCTTCCACCCTTCCATCCTTCCAATCTTCCATTTCTCAACGGCGCCGTTGCCGTGTTGTCCGACTTGGCCGACTGCTCTGCTCGCTACGACTTCGACTATAACTTCGATTGATTGATGGCGTACCTCGCCGTCGTTGTGGTGTTACGGAAGGTGCGCGGTTTGCCCGACTGTTGTATGAACGTACACTGCGAGACCGGAAGTCACTTTGTCGTCGGGGCGGAGCTGTATATTGCGACCTTGATACATTTGACCGTTGCCTACTGACAGCAGAGCGGCTTCTCGTTGGGTAAGACTCAAACCTGCTCCGAGAAGTGGTTCGCTGCTGAGGGTACGACCGCTGCTGAGAGTACGACCGCCGTTGCGTGACAGTAGACCTGCTTCTCGTTGAAGATGACCGAACACGGCGACCGAAATTCTGCTGTCGTTCGGTGCTAAAGCGAGAGCGTGACCGCTGTTGCGTGACCGCGGACCGGCTTCTCGTTGAATAGCCATTCCGGGAACCACTGCGGCGCGTGATGCTGGTGTTTCTTGACCGTTGCGCCGATTGGCGAGCATTTGATGCAGGCGACCTTCGTGGCGAGTTGGTCTGAGATGTATCTAACTGTTGCCGCCCAGACCTCTCCAACCTTGGAGCCATTCCAGCCAACCGACTCCGTGAAGCGTGTCTGCGCCGCCTTGTCCCTTTGTAATAAGCACCTCGCCGTGATTTCGGTAGACGGTTCACGTAGACGCGTCTCGGTAAGGGGTAGTAGGGGTAGTGATAGTAGCTGTAGTGGCGATGCCACGGCCACCAGGAATAGGAATAGTATCGAATTGGGTAGTGTCTAAGGCGGAGATGGATACCGGCGCGCCAGCCTAAGTACCAATCGTCAATCCACCAGTTGTCGTAGAGAACGTAATGGTATGGATAACTTAGGGTATAGACGGGGCCAGTGTAGTAGTACCAGTAGGAGCTGTGATGCCACGGCTCTGGCAGAGAACGATAACGCTCGACTATCCTAACTTGCGGCTTATATCGGAGTCCTTCCACGTCAATATACTCAATGTCAAGTGTTTTCTGATCCGTGGCGACAGCGTGAAGCTCTACCGTGTTCTCGTCGCCGACATATCTTTGAGCAGCAAGATGAAAGGTCATTCGCTCTTGCTCGGCTGGCAATTCGAAAGTAACGCCTACGCCTGTAGCTCCGTCCGCATCCATATCCCGCACAAAGATTCGACCCGTACCTCGGTATCCGACTCGAATGGCCAAAGAACTGGTTTTAGGGTCAACTTCCATCAGGTACACAGCTACCGCCATTGCATCCTGTTCTTTACTTTCGAGATGAATCCCATTTGGAAAATGTGAACTCTCGGTCACCTCTGCCTCACCGATTTCTCGGTAGTCATTGGTGTCTTTGCCGTCCCGTTGGATTCGAGAGAGAATTGATTCTCTTTCATAATCGTAAACTTGGCTATCGGCTTTTGGTATCCACCCGACAGCGATTAGGCTCAGTAAAATTAGGGTAAAAGCAATCGGTTTCATTTTTAACGCCCCTTTAAGTTGGATTAGGATATCCCATAATCTATCACAGGTTATCTGTTTTGTCAAATATGAACTCGGACGAGACACCATGGCGATGGTTAAAAGAGATATCGTACGCCGATACCGCTAGCGAGTCCCAATCCGATGTTCGGCCAAAAATCAAACACTGGCCCGACCTCAAAAAAGACATCAATGGGCGGGGTGGTAAAGATGTAGCTCATACCGAAGGGCAGACGTATGCCGATTTCGTAATCGTCTATTTTACGGTGTTGAGGAGGCTCAGATTTATACCTCCCGCCGAATCCGTAATAGAGTGAAAATCGACTGGTGTTATTCGGAGACAGGATGAGTGTGTCCAGCAGGTAATCTGCGTGAAAATGGAATAACTCTCTGTCTCGAAATGACCAACTGATGCCACTGGCTATTGCACTTGACCGCCTGATCTGTTGCCTGAGACTTAGGCCGGTCTGCCCAAGCACAGTGAACCCAAAACCGAAGCTTCTGTTTTGGGCGAACGCGGTGCCGCAGAAACATATACTGATTAACGTCAGGGTCGCAATGTATCTGTTCATGATGCCCCTACTGTGCGGTGTATCCCCCATCCACGAGCAGATGAGTCCCCGTCACAAACGAGGCATCATCGGATGCGAGAAACAGAATGCCGTGTGCTATCTCGCGGGGTTGACCGAGCCGCTTCAGAAGAGCCAACTCGCCCCACTCCTTATTTGCGTCCTCAAGCGAGTAATTCATATCCTTCATCACCCGTTCAAGTGCCGGTGTATGCGTGACACCCGGGCAGAGGGTATTGACACGGATATTAAAGGGGGCAACATCCATCGCAACGCATCGCGTAAAATTTAGCACAGCCGATTTTGAGGTGTTGTAGGGCACATAATCGGGTTGCGCGATGAAGGAACTGATGGAGCCCAGGTTGACAATCGAACCGCCACCCGCGGCTTTCATCGCGGGGAGCACGGCTTTCACGCAAAATGCGAGCCCTTTCACGTTGACACCGATAATTTTATCCCAATCTTCTTCTGTCGTATCTTCAACCCGCTTGAAGATAAATGCGGCGGCGTTGTTGACGAGGATATTGATTGTTCCAAAAGCGTCGAGCGCGGCATCAGCAATCTTTTGTGCATCTGCTTCTTTGGAGACATCGGCTTCAACGGCGACCGCCTCACCGACTTCCTGAACGCGCCGCACAGTCTCATTCGCACCATCAATGTTGAGGTCAGCGACAACGAGTTTCGCACCCTCTTCCGCAAAGAGTTGGCATGTGGCGCGTCCAATTCCTGAACCGCCTCCTGTGATAATCGCAACCTTATCTTTAACGCGCATCGTTTTCCTTTCGTATCGCACCGTTGTAGGCAACCACAAGGGGTTAGGACAACCACAAGGGTTGCCCCTACGGATTATCTTTGTATCTTTATCCTCGCCCAATTCACTGCCAATTTGTTCTGTGGCTCTACGGCGAAGGCACCATCTTCCCATCCCCTCATCAGTTGCTCAACTTCGTCTTGTGTGATTGCACGGCTCATTATGACGATTTCGTCGATGCCGCCCGTGAAAGACTCGGGCCCAAACTTCAATTGCAACGTTGAACCAGGGGTGACATCGCCTTCCCACTCCGGTTTCCAAGGTGCTTTTGCATCGCTTAGCGCACCTTTTTTGCTTTCCGGTTGACCGTCAACGTACATTTCAACCACTTTGGTCTTGCTGTTGTAAGTCCCTGCAACATGATGCCATTTCTTCTGTTTAAGTTCGGTTTTCCCGTAGAAGCCTGGCGTAATGCCCTTGGTTGTCCAGACTCTGAAGGAGAATCCGTCTGGCACAGGCTCGCCACCCGATTGGTCTTCAAGGAGATATGCACTATTTTTCCTGACACCGGTATCCGAATCTGCATCAACGCGGAACCAAGCCGCTACAGTCAATTCCTCTTTGACTTGCTGGATGGTCTTGGAGTCTTGCACATCAATGCTACCGCCCCCAGCCGCAACAACGGCTTTGCCGAATTTGCCCCCCTCATACTTAAAATTGCCATTGAGTTTACCATCATTGCCATTTCCTGAGGAATCTTTCACATTGTCGTTCAGAAGCCATACTCCAACTATCGCGTCCTCTTTGGGTTCTAACCCCCATGAAGATGCCAGGACCAAAATTGTTAAGCTTATAGAAATTACAAATTTCATTAAGACCTCCTTCGATTTTAGATTGAAGTTATACCAATTCCGATAATAAATCACTCGTTAATGGAAGTCCGATTTGCGTCAACTCACTTTCAAAGCATAAGCAAAAACGCATCAGCCCCCCGTAGCCGGGGCATCTTGCCCCATCGGATAACGATATGCGTCAACTCATGTTGCCACTTTCAAAGAAAGCGTCATAAGCAAAAACGCATCAGACCCCCGTAGCCGGGGCATCTTGCCCCATCGGATAACGATATGCGTCAACTCATGTTGCCACTTTCAAAGAAAGCGTCATAAGCAAAAACGCATCAGCCCCCCGTAGCCGGGGCATCTTGCCCCATCGGATAACGATATGCGTCAACTCATGTTGCCACTTTCAAAGAAAGCCATAAGCAAAAACGCATCAGCCCCCCGTAGCCGGGGCATCTTGCCCCATCGGATAACGATATGCGTCAACTCATGTTGCCACTTTCAAAGAAAGCGTCATCAACCGCCCCCCCGTAGCCGGGATTACAGGCGTTTGATATTTCATCAAAACCGCTAACGCGATATAAATTTTCAGAAATGGTATTATTTATCGGTAGAACAGAACGGGCGGATAGGATTCGGGAGTGGCGAACCGCTCGCCGTTGAGGGCAGAACCGATAACAGGATAAAGTATGTTGCGTGAAACGTGATAGAAATGGTTTTCACGTTTCACGCATCACATTTAATGGCGGTGAGGCGGGGGTTGTGCCAATCGAATCCCACGGTCATGCGTAAAGGGAAACGAAAATATCACCGTCTGATAACGAATGAATGTGTCAGGCGGCGGTGCTTTTTCAATTGGGATATTGACATCTAGTGTTTCGGCATTCAACTTGAGTTGATAGAATGGCACGAAACCTTCTATGCTTTTCCCCGGCGGGATGCCATCTTCAACCCGCGCAATCTGCGTTTCCAAAAGAATATTTCTTGCAGTATCCAATCCGTTTTTGACATGCAGACCCCCGACACGAGTCATAAGTGTTAAGCGTTCTTTTAAGGCATCAAAGTCCAAACCGTCGTACCAATTATCCCCTTGGTCTACTACCTTTAAATCTTTGTCCCTGAGCTTGAAGAGGATCTTGTAATCGCGATTATTGGTAATCTTGACGTAGAAGACATCCGTCTTTTCACCCTGGTGAAGGGCTTCTCTTTCATAAAAGGGTGAGACAGCATTCCCGCGATTGTACTTCCGATCTAGATCTGTACGACGCCAATAACAAATTGAAATCGTTATGTCATCCTGTGTCGAGGTCAGGATTGGTGTTCTCGCCGGAACTTTGAATTGCTCCGTCTTTTGATCGGTCAGCATCATGTTTGGCGGCAGCTGTTCAGCGGGTGAAACCGGCGATAGCCTACCCAGAGTCTTGCAGCCAGTAATTAATAAAATTGATGCAAAAAGTCCGGCAAAAATCAGCCATGTCGAGTGACTTAATCTTTTCATTAGAGATTTTGTCTCCTTGGTTTATCCATCGCTGACGATGGGAAGTTTATTGAAGTTTTTTAACAGGAGCCAAGTTTTGATTGGGCTCTGTTGATAAACTTGAGGGCTACGCTCGCCACTTGGGGCAACCGAAGCACAAACGGTGTGATACAAACGGCTAAATTGACACGCAGCTCACCAACACAACCTAGTATAGCACAACCGCATTTTTAATTCAACAAAATACTGGACATCAAAAACCGTGCAAAAAAAACGGGTTGATGTTTTAGTTCTTGACGTTCCACATCCCCGCTGGGGTGTAGGGTTCTCCACGCTTGGGGAGGAATTGTCGAAGATGTCGCCCGCCCAACGCAAATCCCGCCAGTCCGGGCATCCCCCGGTCTTCGTTTTCGACACAGAGGACGTAGTCATATCCTGACTCAAGCAGTGCGCCGATAATTGTGCCCCAATTCAACTGTCCTCGCCCCGGGACGCGATATTGCCACCACCAATTCCCAATAATCCCTTGACGGAAACGCATTTGTGGGCTGACTTCGCAATCTTTCACGTCGGCATAATACCATTTGCCAGCGAACATGCGAATGGCATCTTCGGCGGGTAAAATTCCCATCCATAGCCAATGAGACGGGTCGCAAGAAAGCCCAAGATGGTCTGAGGGCACGGCATCAAGGACCCGCTCCCACATCTCAGGATTACAGGCGATATTCCCCATCCGCACAGCACAATCCAGGGCGATTTTTACACCTTTTTCTTCGGCGAATGAGACTACGGGGGTCCACATCTCCTTGAACCGCTTGACAAGCTCAACCGATCGGTCGCCTGAGTTGCCCGGTGGCGAAGAAAATTGACCGTAGAAGTGCCAACTAACTGGGCTGCCTGCGTATGTCACTAAGACCGGAGCACCGAGTACGCTGGTCGCTTCAATGGCACGTTTGAGATTTTCGCGCGCATTCTCACGACTTTGCGGGTCATCATCCAAGAGGTTATTGTGCGCTGTCAACGCCGCGAGGTAAATCCCATGCGTTTGCAACGTTTCGTTGATTGCATCGCCGCCCTCTTTTAAGACACGGGTTGCGTCTGCGATACCGTTCGCATTGAGACGCACTGCATCGAAGTCGTTTGCTTTTGCCCATCTAGCGGAGGCTTCGAGACCTTCATGGTCCTCTGCACCTGTGCTAAAACTGATGTCCATAAATTCACCTCTTCCGCTCCAGAAAGCACCAGCAGTGCGAAAAATGCAAGAATAATTTCGCTAATGTGGTATTAGATGTTTAAAGAATCCCTCAACCGCTCCTGCTCGATTGCCAAATCCAGCAGAGCCACCACCCGTAGATGGTAGGTAGCAACTTAAGTTTCAATATCTGCGAAAGCGAGACCAAAAACTCGGTTTCTCTGGAATAGGTAGCAACTCACGTTATTATAACAAATGAGCCATCCAAAGGCAATTCAAAAACAACGATGCCGTTATGCACTACGAGCGTCGGTAGAAATTCCCAACCCCGGCAACCCCTCCACAATCTTCAGCGTCTCTAAACTAACCGCAATCACCTTTCCGATGAGTTTGACAATGTACTGCGGGGCATCCTCACGATTTGGATCGTTGACGATACCGCTTCGTTTTTCTGTCTTGACGCAATACTGGGCAATTACCCACTCCAACGCGGACCGATTTCCAAGCCGATATTCAAATGCCTTCGCTGGTATCCTGTCAAGCGTCAAGAACTCGTTGTAGATAAGCGACGTTTTGTCTTTAGAGAGCCGCATCTTCTCCACACGCCAATCGAGCGGTGTATCCGGTGTTTCAACGAAATCCAGAGGATATTCCTCCGCATCCTCATAGCCGAGGTGAATTTCGCCCAACCGTTGACCCGCTTTCGCAAACGCCCAAAAGTCGGGTGTGTATGGAAGGCGTGGGAGGTCGCGCTTGAGGTTCGCCTCATACCTCTCCCGATAGTCGGGGTGATGGAGGAGGGCGTAGGTATGATGGAAGATGTCCCATTTTCCGATGGTGTCATCTCGATAATGTGCCCGATATTGTGCCAACGCCCAATCGGTGATGTTTTCGCGGCGGTTTGTGCCGTCTTCGTTGTATGTGTAGAAAGGGAAGGATTGTGAACCGCCTTGCGGCAGTAAATCGGGAATTTTGTTGACCATCAGCGCGAACATTGGCCATTCCTGCCCTACCTTTATCCATATCATCCGATTCTCTGCTTCTGTCTTAGGTGTAGGAAAGATGGAGGGCAACACATACACGCAATTGTTCATAACACGATCAAAGTAGAGGTTTGATTTCGTGAAAGGACGGTAGAGTGAGTTTCTCATTTTGTCTTGAGTGTACTCGGCGATTCTGCCTCGTTTTAAGTGCTGTCTTAATTCCCGATCCCACTTGATTTTCGTGTCATCATAAACCACGAAATCAGCAACGTCAATCTCCTCCTTATCAGGGGAATTTGCGGACAGGTTTTCTTGATGTTGCCACATGAACACCTGTTCATTGTAAGTATCAATCATCCGACTCATGTTCTCAGCCAGTGCGTTTCGGTTGAAGTTGCACGCCCACGCATCACGGCCGGTTGTGCTACCACAACTATAAATCTTAAAAATCACATCCACCGCTTCACCCTTCGTCGCCTTCGCCGCCTTGGTTCCAATCGGAATGAACGTCTCAAATTCGGCATGGAGCCCTTCGGTGAGCCATGTGTATCGCTTATCTGGTTGAACCGTTTGCCATTCTATATTGCCGATGTGTTCGCGTTCCTTTAGAAAATCGAATTTCTGTTCTTTGTTCCATCGCTCGTCTGTCCGATGGTAAAAGATGCGGGCCTGTTCTGATGGATTCCGCTTTGTCTTGATAAACAGGTTGATGCTCACACCGACCTGAATCCCGAATACACTGGCATCCGAGACCTTCAAGCCCTTACGTGCATTCCCGCCCAAGTCGAGAATGTAAATCGTATCGCAATCGTCGGCGAGATGTTTCCGCATCCCATCAAACGCCAGACCGTCGAGAAAACTGTTGTTCGTTATGAATGCGACAACCCCTTCCTCCCCAATACGGTCTAATGCCCACCGAATCGCCCTCACATACGGGTCGTAGAGTTGAGCCTTGAGCGTCGCTTTGGAGTCTTTGGCATACGTCTCCGCAATCCGGGCATCCAGCGTCTTATACTTAGGATTTGGATTGTTATCGCTATCGTGGCCCTGACCGACGTTATAGGGAGGATTTCCGATAATCACGAACATATCCGTCTCTCTCTGTTTTTTAACGCGCTCGGTGTGCTCAGGGGTGAACAGGAGGAACTGGAGTTCCTCCGTCTGCTTAAACGTATCATCGAGGCAGATGTTCTCAAACTGCCGATATATACGCATCGCCTCGAAAAAGGCATACTCTATGTTCATTGAGGCGATGTAGTACGGGAGTGGCATCAACTCGTTACAATGGAGTTCGTGCATGTACTTGTGCTCTAGCGCAGTTCTACGAATTTCCTGCATTATCCGCACGATGAAATTGCCGGTCCCCACAAACGGGTCAAGAATGTGAACACCCCGATCGGAGAGCGACCGGTTACTACATTCGGTCTGTAGAATGTGCTCAACACTTCTCACGATAAAGTTAACAATCGGTTGGGGCGTGTAGACAATCCCGTGCGTGTCGGCAGTTTTGACGGAAAAGCCTTGAAAAAACTGCTCATAAACGGTGTTGAGGAAACGCTGTTTTTGGGAGTAGTCGCTGATTTTCGTGGCAACTTCTTCGATGGCGACATAAAAATGATTAAGCGGTTTGAGAAAATCATCTCGACTGAGAGAGTGAGATGTGAGAGCGTTGATGACGGTCTCGATTTCGCGGGCGATGACGTTACGGTGGATGAAGTCGGGATTGCTAAAGACGGTTCGGAAAATCCGATCGGTCAAGAGGTGTTGGATGAGCATCTCCTCAACTGCGGCTTCGGAGAGGTTCGGGTTGATCGCTTGACAGCATTTCTCGTAGAAGTCGGCAAAGGCGGTGGTAAACTCACGGTTCGTTTTCCGTGCCCTTTTAATGATTTCCGCCAATTCCTCCCCAAACGCGGGTACTTCGTCTTTGAACTGCGCGACCGCCCGCTCCCATTTGGCGAGTTCTGGCGGCTGGTAGGCAAAGAAGGTTTGGAGCACCTTGACCAGTTGCGTTGGTTTGGTCAGGTCTACATCAAGTACCTGCCGAGCGTTCTGCCAAAGGATAGCGCGTTGCGGGGTTTGGAAGAGAATATTATCACTCGGATAGCCCTGTTCAAACTTGCGTTCCACCTCGGCGGTCAGGTCATCATGGATATCCTTCGCCTCCCAAAAGCCGAACCGTCGGTCGAAATCGTCCAACAGCGCACCATCAACGAAAATTTGGTTTCCTTGATGCCCATCCATTGGATACTCAGTAACGAGCTCCCAGTTCAATTGCTGTACACAGTGTTTAAGCAGATATTGGAACGGCGCGCGAACCGCGGTTTCATTCGTAATCCCCCGCCGATCCAACCGCTCCAGTTCGGCGTAATAGGCGTTAATCTGTTTGTCTGTAGGTTTGAGATTGAGTGTTGGCATGTTTGTATCAAGGCACGGATGCCTCTCCTAACGAGTCCGTAGGTTGGGTTGAACGGTAAAGCACGGATTCAAGAGATATCGAAACCAACGATTAGTATTAAAGTTTAATCCCTTCCCATCCTTCCCCCTCTTCCATCCATCCCCCTTCCTATCCTTCCATCCTTCCAGTCAGATCTGTTTTACCGCATAGTAGAGGAGGTTGGCGATGAGTTTCTTATTCCCGGCAACGGTGCCGCGGCTATAATCGGTGCCGCGGCTATAATCGGTGCCGCGGCTATCATTACACATGCTTGTGATGATGTATAAGCCTTTGCCATATTTTCGCACTCCCACCAAGAGATCGGTGCCGTTATTGGCTGTCGCGAAAATTTCATAACCCTTGCTCCAACGTGTCCACGCATTATCAAAGTAGAGTTGTCCGTTCCGAATCCGATTCGGTTTCGTGAACAGCGTACGTCCTTTTTTTGTGATGTGAAATTCCCGAGTCGGTGGACGTTCCACGCCTTCGAGTTTGCCATCTAACCAACCTGTTTTGTACGACTGTCCATAGTCGCTCTCTTGACCACTCACGATGACAATACCGCCATTTTTCACAAAACGCTTGATTTTGTTCTCCGTTGCTTTGTTAATTCGATAGTCACCGGCGGAAATCTCATCCTGTCCGAGCCACAGGATGTCAGCCTTATCTAATTCAGGGAGACCGCGATCTCGCGTCGCTTCATAAGCCAGTCGTCTGCCTGCGGTCTTCTTAACGGATCGGATGGCGTTGTATTCATAGGTGACGGTATTGGTGTAAACAGGAACTTGACTCCACATCGGTGGCGTACTGTTTCCCGTTAAAACAAGCACTTTCAGCGCATTCTTTGGGGTGCCAACCCACTTTTTCCCCGATAAAATGTCTCGGATAATCTCCTGAAAATCTTCGGTTGGTCTGCTAAATGTTCGTGACATCATCGGGTCAATATGGGTAAATGACCACCACGACTGTGCGGAGTGCCTACCCCCGTGGGCGCGAGTTTGAAACCATGTCCCATTCACATAACCAAGACTCTCAATCGCGTAGGTTTGCCGGTAAAAGATGATGATTGGCATACCCACTTTCAGGAGTTTGACCATCTTTTGCGGTGTCGTTTCACGACGATACTGCCCAGTCGCAAAGTTCATCTTAATCTCGCTCAGATTACTTTTGCCTTTGATATCTTTTTCCACTTCGATGATGCCTCGCAGGCGCCGATTGTCAACACTTTTTACTTTCCCTGAGACGATATTCGTGCAAGCGTCTAGGATTTCGTGGATTGTATATTCTCTTTCAATAAACCCTTGTGTATGTGTCGGTAACAGTGCTCCGATGAGAATTGCACATAGGATAAATAAAAGCGGATTTCGGGAACGCATACACTAATCTCCTTTCACAGAACTTGCGATTTCTGTTTTGGGGTTGTGGAATTGGGAACACGCTCGGATTCGATAATTATCATTCCTGCGTGTAAGACCCCATCCTTTTTGCGTCAACTCATGTTGCCACTTTCAAAGAAAGCGTCATCAACCGCACCCCCGTAGCCGGGATTACAAGCGTTTCATATTTCATCAAAACCGCTAACGCGATATAAATTTTCAGAAATGGTATTATATCATAGCATTTAACCCGTTGCGAGTCAATGAGCTGCTGGATTTGTCAATCCTACAGGAGCAATCTGGACCGGCTCAGCGTGGGTTACTTGACATACTCTCCACCCTAAAGGGATGGGGATTCTGCTATCACAGAGGGATGCCCGCTGTCGCGCGTCTGATTCAGACGTGCGACAGCGAGTCTAACACCCTCTCCTGCAATAAAGGTTGATGTCCCAACCTTTTTGATGTTGATTGCGGCGTTAATATCGCGGTCATGGTTGATGCCACAGGAACAACCCCATTCACGGACTTTGAGGTCAATGAAGGCGTGTTTTTGACCGCAACTATGGCAAACCGTTGTTGTGGCAGTCCACCGGTCAATTGTCTCAACATCCTTGCACCGCTTATGGGCTTGCCATCGCATCTTCAGCATGAAGTCACTAAATGCGAGGTCGCTGATTTTACGTCCCCATAAACGCACCATACCTTTGAGGTTCAAGTCCTCAAAGAAACAAATATCGAACTTGCGGACGAGGTCAAGGGCGAGTTTCCAGTGATGGTCTTCACGCTGGCGTTGAATCTTACGGTGAGCACGGGCAAGGTTTAACCGTGCTTTCTCGCGGTTGTTACTGCCCCGTTTCAAAGCACGTCTGCGCGGGTCATCAAGACCCGCGGCAGAATTTACGCGTGTCTGAATTGATTCAGACGCGCATCGATCAGGAAATTCTACAGACGGGCTTTTTTTGGACAGTGCCCGTGAGGCTTTGGCAACATCAGTAGCCGAGCGTTTGTAGAACAGAGGCGATTCGTATTTCGTACCATCAGAACAAGTGAGAAAGGTTTTCAACCCAAAGTCATAACTATCAACTCTACTGTTGTGTACCTCATCGTGTACTACGACAGAGTTGATAGTTATCCCTGCCGTTTCACCAGTCCGGGGTTCCGGGATTAAGCCTTCGTTATCAGTTGTGATGGTAATGTAGAAATCGCCAAGTGTGTCACGCTTGACTGTGCCTTGCTTGATGTTGCCTTCAATCGATCGTGAATACCAGAACCGATACCAACGAGTGTTAATACGGATTTTCGCAACGGGCGACCGGCGGATGCCGTATTCGGCATCCGCGACTTGTTCAATTTTGATTTGTGAGCCGTCGAAAGTCATAGACCGATATTTGTGACGGCTTCTGAATTTGGGCGGTACTTTGGCACGTCCCTCAAAGAAGTTGATGTATCCCCGCTCGATGCGTTTCAGAGCGTTTTGGACTGCCCATGAAAACGGGATGCGCCAGCGGGTATATTGGTCGAGGCGTTTGAGTTTCGTGAGGTGCTGAGACATCCGATTGAATGTCAAACGCTTGTAACCCTCGCACTGTCCATAGATGCGATAGTGCCGGCGGCACAATGCTACGAAGTGGTTGTAGACGTGTGCAATGATTTCCAAGTCGCTATGCAAGTGTTTGTTGCGCTGATGGTCTTGCAACTTGTATTTGAATGTTCGCATTGCCTTAAACACCTTTCTGGTTCTCAATATACTGGGTTAAGACCTCAAGGGTTACACCACCTGTTGAAGAGATGAATTTAGAACGAGTCCAAAGATTAGGGAGACGTGTTTTTAATTCGTTAAATTCCGAGCGAAGCACTTTTGAGGTAAATCCCTTAATGCGAGATGCAACTAGCCCAACAGGTTCCTTAGGGTCTACCGCGGCTAACAGGTGAACATGATCCGGCATGATTTGGACTTCAATTACTGAATATTGATATTCATCTTGTTGTTGGTATATTAGAGACTTTAGTCGTCTTCTAATGTCCTCTGAAAGCACTTGGCGACGGTATTTCGTACACCAAAGAATATGATACTCACAACTATAGACAATATGCCCTGATGTCCTATATTTTTTTTCAGGTTGTTCAATTCGCATTGTATACACCTTTTTGTTAGTTTCAAAAGGAAGTATAGCATATTTATATTAGAATTGCAAGTTTTTTACAATTAACGCGTTGCGGCGTGTTATATCCCCACTTTAAAGAGATGGGGTCTTACACGCAAGATTGATAAAAGGGTGCACCGATTTCAGATAACGGTCTGGGATACGAGCTTTAACCTGAATGGCATCGCCTTGATAGTCTGTCTCAAGCACCTCCCCGTGTTTGTATAGGAAATCCAATATCTTTCCTTCTGCATACGGAATAGTGAGAGAAATATCCGTTGTGTGTACCGCGAATCGTTCTGCGAGTTCGGCTTTCAACAGCTCAAGTCCGTCGCCCGTCTCGGCTGAAATTGTAACGCTGTCCGGGTATTTTGACCGTAGTATTTGGAGTTCGACCTGTTCTTTGAGCAGGTCAATTTTGTTGAACACCATAAGTGTCGGCAATTCGGAGGCGTTCAACGCTTCAAGGACGGTATTAACGGCATCGATCTGTTCGGCCGCTTGCGGGTGGCTCGCATCAACCACATGGAGTAGCAGATTCGCTTCTGCGACCTCCTCTAAGGTTGCTTTGAAGGCGGCAACGAGGTGGTGCGGAAGTTTTTTGATAAAACCGACCGTATCACTCAGTAAGACCTGTTGATTTCCCGACAACTCTACAACACGGGTGGTTGTGTCAAGCGTGGCGAAGAGTTTATCTTCAGCCAGTTGATTTGCGCCCGTCAAAGTATTGAAAAGCGTTGATTTGCCAGCATTTGTATAACCGACCAGTGAGATGTTCGTCATTTCTTCCCGAGTTCGGCGTTTAACACGGTGCTGTTTTTCGACCATTCTCAGGTCTTTTTTCACCCGTACCATCTGCTCACGAGTCAACCGTCGGTCGATCTGGAGTTGCGTTTCACCCTCGCCACGCATAGCCCCCCCAACGCCTCTACTCCCCCCTCCGCCGCCGCCTCCTCCTGCACCGCCACCCGCTGATTGTCGCGAGAGGTGTGTCCACATCCGTGTCAAACGCGGCAACGCATATTCCAACTGCGCCAACTCAACCTGTAGTTTTGCAGATTTCGTTTGAGCGCGCTGTTCAAAGATCCGTAAGATGAGACTGGTTCGATCGATTGCGATGGTATCCAGCGTGTTTTCGATATTGCGCGTCTGAGCAGGCGTAAGGTCTTCATCAAAAATGACTGCCTCCGCCTTCAATTCCCCGAGCACTGCCTCCAGCTCCTCAATCTTTCCTCGCCCGATAAAGTAAGCCGGATTGGGGGTTTCAAGGGCCTGTATCACTTCACAAACCGATTCCATCCCGGACGTTTTGGCAAGCTGTTTCAATTCGCTCAGTGAATCCTGTACCTCGTTCATTGTATCATCCTTAAACTTCACACCGACGAGGATTGCGCGTTCTGGGTCGGTTTTTATAGTGGTGTCGTATGTTTGTGGCATATCGTCTCCTTTGTTGTGTGTCTCAGTATGTACAGTTTGGACAATTTTTGAGAATTTAGATGACAAAAAGCATAAATGTAGCGTTTTTATTAAAACTTGTGTGCGAAAATTGAAGAAAATGTGCTAAATTTATCCAAATGTTTACCTCTAGAGCCAAGTGTTTACCTCTAGAAACTCGTTTGACTTTTGGGAAATGACCCCCGACTTATGTAGTGTTGGCCTATGTCCGAGGGGATATTCGGGAAATTCTAGCGATAGCCAAAAGGTAAACAAAAGGTTAACGGTAAAAAAAAGTGATCATCAGCCTATTTTAGGATTAAGGGCTATTTTTTGAAGTGACTTAGCGGTGTAGATATACTCCGCTGAAGAAGAGCGGAAACTATTGATGTGCTTGGTGACCAATCAATGGATGAGAAGGATGGGTAGGTTGAAGTTTGACAGTCTATCAAGTTGAACGTTGTTATCCAGGAACAGGATAAGCGGAATTACCGGGTTCCGCCCTGTTTCGGAATTGTAACCGATAGGATAACTGACCAACCGATGGGATAACTGTGAACAACTTTCAAATTTTAATTATACTTTATAATCTGGCTCCGTGTCAAGTTTTTTTTAAGGAAAATGAGGGACATTTAGTTTTCCTTTATCGGGCGTGGGAACTCCCGCCTACAGTGTTTTCTGCGATTTTGTTTTCTCAGTTCCCCCCGCGGAAAAAGGCGTTGCGTTAGGATGGCGCGGGGATACGCCCTCTGTCGGTTTCCGTGCGTCAGTGGTATAAAGCCGGTTTCAATATAGAAGTTAAGCCAATTTCAGCATAAAGGGTCACGGCTGGGAAGCCAGGTCACGGCTAGGAAGCCGTTCCTACAAGTTTATTCTTTAAGGTTGCTTATTCTTAAAAATTGTCCAAAGCTTAGTAAATGCCCTAGCATCTGCAATCTAAACTTGACAAATGCGTGGTACGGTAATATAATGATGGACACCAACAAAGTCAACACCTAAATAGGAGGTTCTCAAAACATGGCAGATTACGCCCATCCCGAAGTTTTGGTCAGCACCGATTGGGTTGCTGAACATGGGAGCGATTCCGGTATTCGGTTATTAGAAGTTGATGTCGATACGGCCGCTTATGGTGAAGGACACATTGCCGGTGCCGTCGGACTCAATTGGCAAACGCAACTCTGTGACCAAGTGCGTCGTGACATCCTAACGAAAGAGCAGTTTGAGGCACTATGCAGCAGTGCTGGCATTGATAATGATACCACCATTATCTTTTATGGTGATAATAATAACTGGTTCGCGACTTACGCGCTCTGGCAGTTCCGCTACTATGGACACGATGAAAGCAAGTTGAAGGTGATGAACGGTGGACGCCAGAAATGGATTGACGAGGGACGCGACTTGGTAACGGATGTTCCGTCGTATGCAAGCATAGATTATAGCGCGGCGTTCCCTGATGACAATGTGCGCGCAACCAAGGATAACATTATTCCCACCCTAAATCAAGGGGTTATCAATTTGGTAGATGTCCGTTCACCAGCGGAGTTCTCAGGTGAAATTATTGCCCCACCGGGCATGAGCGAAACCGCACAACGTGGTGGACATATCCCCAGCGCGGCAAATATCCCCTGGGCGACTGCGGTCGCTGACGATGGGACATTCAAGTCTTACGAAGAACTTGAGCAGATTTACGGCGGTCAAGGCGTTGACCCGAATAAAGAAACCGTCGCGTACTGCCGTATCGGTGAGCGTTCTTCGCATACTTGGTTCGCGCTGAAGTACCTACTCGGCTATCCGAAAGTCCGCAATTACGATGGCAGTTGGACAGAATGGGGAAACCTTGTCGGTGCTCCCATCGCAAAAGATTAGTTTTGCAGTCTGTCAACTGGCATGGTCAGGTCTGTTCGAGTCAATATACGAATTTGGGCTCAAGGGTTCAGTATGAAATTTGTTACTGTTCACGTCATTGCCTGTATGACGAGGCAGGATGTGGAGCGGTTGATTAAAAAATTCGCTGAAGAAGCGAATGATGAAGTCCGAAATCTGCGCTTGCAGTGTGATACTATCTCAGGTCGAATGAGCTGTGAATGGGAAGCCTCTGACCGCCTGACTCTCATTGAGTGGCTCAAGAGGTGCAATGTACAGCTTCGCGGTGGAAGCGAGTGGATTATGCAGGTGCAGATTGAGGCTGTAGAGGGCGAAATTATCAGGTCGTCTTAGAGCCTATTTGAAAAGTCATCATGACGTATCGGCAGAGGGCAGGAAAGGGATTTCCCGCCCACGGTCGTAGAACAGGTGACTTGATTACTTTTCTGATCGGCATTGCACACATTATGCACTATCTCACACGTCGAATTGCTTTTGAAGCCTCACACCACTATCACATTCCCGACATCAGCGATGCGGAGAATTATGCCCTGTTCGGACCGACCGCGAACCCAAACGGGCACGGACACAACTATGTGGTTGAAGTGACGGTCAAGGGTGCCATTCAACCCGAAAACGGTATGGTTATCAATATCGTCGAAGTGAATCGCCTGCTTGAAGAGCGGGTTGTTGCCTACTATGACCATAAGCACATCAATCGCCAACATCCCGTTTTTGGGAACAATCCCTCTCTCCAGCCAACGAGTGAAAACCTCGCCATCGAGATATGGAAGGCACTTGAGCCACATCTGAAAGGGGCACGTTTACACTGCGTCAAGCTGTACGAGAACTCAACCCTGTCTGCGAATTACTACGGAGAGGATGAGATGGTTTACCTCACCAAAGTGTATGAATTTAGCGCGTCACACCGTTTGCATAGTCCTTATCTCAGCGATGCGGAGAATGAGGAGATTTTCGGCAAATGCAACAATCAACATGGGCATGGACACAACTATATCCTTGAGGTCACGGTTACAGGAGCGGTTGACCAGAGAACGGGGATGATTGCTGACCTCGATTTTCTCGATGAAACGGTTCAAAAGCAAGTATATGCCCGGTTCGATTACAAACACCTAAACCACGATACCCTCGAGTTTGAGACCCTCAATCCGACCTCTGAGAATTTCGTAAAAGTCCTTTGGGACCTCCTCGAACCGAGTTTAAGCCCGGTTAGGTTACACCGCCTCCGATTGCGGGAGACACCCAAAAACTATTTCGATTATTATGGAGACGAACCCACTGATGAAAGTCCATCATGCAGAATTGATTGATGATGAATCAATTACTGCAGACCCCCAATTGGAAGCACTTTACACGAAAATATTAGAGCAGATTGGCGAAGACCCGGAGCGAGAAGGGCTGATCAAAACGCCCCGTCGTGCGGCAAAAGCACTCCAGTTTTTGACCGAAGGGTATCACCAAAACGTTGACGAGGTCTTGAACGGTGCAATTTTCACCGAAGAATACGACGAGATGGTCATCGTCAAGGATATCGAGTTTTTTTCGACCTGTGAACACCATATCCTGCCGTTTTTCGGCAAATGTCATGTCGGGTATATTCCGCACAACAAGATCATTGGCCTCAGCAAGATTCCTCGCATTGTGGATATATTCTCTCGCCGTGTACAGGTTCAAGAACGATTAACTCGCCATATCGCGCTTGCGTTACAGGAGGCGTTAGCGCCGCGAGGGGTCGCTGTCGTCATGGAGGCACAACATCTATGCATGATGGCGCGAGGCGTTCAAAAGCAGAACGCTAAGATGATGACAAATGTGATGCTCGGCGTGTTTCGGGATGAAGATTCAACCCGCGCCGAGTTCATGCGATGTATTCAGGTATCGTGAACGCGCAATGAATTAACCTCGACAGGGGACCGAAATGTTGAAAGACAAAGTTGCAATTATCACCGGGGCATCGCGGGGCGTGGGCAAAGCCACCGCTGAAGCGTTCGCTCAGGCAGGTGCGAAGGTTGTGTTGGCATCGCGGACGCAACAGGACCTGGATTCCGTCGCAAATCACATCCGGGCAAACGGCGGTGAAGCCCTCGTCGTACCAACCGATGTCACCCAAGCGAATCCGGTTGAAAACCTCATCGCCCAAACAGTGGCGGCGTATGGTCGGCTCGACATCCTTGTGAACAGCGCGGGCGTTGGGTCTTTCGGAATGACCGTTGATTTCCCCCCGGAGGAGTGGGACAAGGTGATTAACGCGAACCTCAAGAGCGTCTATCTCTGCTCAAAATACGCGCTCCGCCCGATGTTGGAACAGCAAGCTGGACAGATTATCAATATCCTTTCGATTGCGGCGACAGTGACGTTCGAGGCTTCAAGTGCTTATTGTGCCGCAAAAGCCGGCGCACTCGCACTGACGAAAGTGTTATCCAAAGAAGTTCGGGCCCAGAACATCCGAGTCACAGCAATTTCGCCCGGCTCCGTACATACCTCGTTTTGGGATGGAATGGAGCAGCACCCCGATTTTGATCGGATGCTAAAACCAGAGCAGGTCGCGAAGACGGCGCTGTTTGTGGCGAGCCAACCGCTTGGAATGGTTATTGACGAAATGACGGTGACACCCCCGGATGGAATCTTGTAAGTCCGTTCGGATTTCACGCTTCCGGTCTCGTGAAATTCCTTAGCTTGCTGCGGATGCGTACTTTGCGGATGGCACGCGCATCCGCATCGGAGATGGTAATGATGAGGGCGTCTTCCGCCTCAATCTCCTCGCCCGGGCTCGGAATGGTGCCTATCCGATCAAGAATGTAACCCGCAATGGTTTCGTAATCGCCTTGGGGGATGGGCACACCAAATCGCTCGGATAGGGTAGCAACCTCTGCCCGCCCATCGCATTCAAGGATGCGCGGACTAATCATGCGGACGGAATGCGGTTCGTCCCGCTCGTCGGAGACTTCACCGACAATCTCTTCAATTAAGTCTTCAACAGTAACAAGCCCGACAATCCCACTGTATTCATCGACGACAAATACCATCGTGTGATGACTGTGGGGGATATCTCGTAGCAGGACATTGATATTTTGCGGTTCCGGGACAAATTGCAGGTCAGTCCGAATGAATGGCTCAATGGTTTGTGCTTTGCCATTGGAATAGATGATGTCAAGCAGATGAACGATTCCGATGATGTCGTCGATTCGCTCGTCGTAGACAGGAATTCGTGAAAAGCCGGATTCAGAAGCGACCCTTAAAAATGTTTCCACGTCGGTGTCTTTTTCAACGGAAACGATGTCAACCAGCGGCACCATCACCTGCTCGACCGTTCGATTCTGTAGGTCAAGCACACTATGAATCATTCGCCGTTGGTCTGTGAGGAGGTCCCCCGATTGCTCGCCCATCGTTGCCAGCAAACGGAGTTCATCGCGCTGTGCCTCTGATGAATCGGACTCTTCCTCCTTGTCAACGCTTTTAACGAGAGCGTTTGTGAAGGCTGTCATACCGCTGACGATGAAACCGAGTATCAGTTCGGAAATTCGTAGCGGGTAGGCGTAGCGGAGGACGAGGCTGTCCGCTTTGAGGCGAAAGATGATTTTGGGGAGAATCTCACCGAAGATAAGGATGATAACGGTGGTGCAAACTAGGGCGATATCTTTCGCGTCCAACTGAAACGTTCCGATGACCGGGAGATGTATTGGGGACGAGGCACCTAAAAGCCCAATCATAATCAGGAGCACAATTTGTGATGCACCGACATTCGCTATATTCGTACCCACTAGCGTTAGGCCGAGCATCTTGTCAGGGGATTCAATCAGATTTTTGACAATCTTCGCTTTCTTATTCCCGTCTTCGGCAAGCTGGTTTATCCGGACTTTATTGACGGATACCAATGCGGTTTCAGACCCAGAGTAGAACGCACTGAGGCTAACAAAGATAATCAACCCTAAACCCAGCAGGAGCAGCGAAAGAAGACGGGCTTCAGAGAATAGCTCGCCGGACATATCAGCACCAATCAGAACGCAACAACAGAGCAACAGAATCAGAAACTTCACAGACGATTGGCGGTCTGCTTTGTTCTTGTGCTGTTGCGGTTCTGCCGAGCGTGACTTAGCCTCGCTCGAATCTGAAGCGTCCTCCTCTAGTTCAACAGACTGTGGGAGCGTCATAATCACGGCACCGATGAAGTTTTCTTCAACGGCAACGACTTCAAAATGGATGCCGTTTTCATCGTCAATAGATTCACCAATTGAAGGCACACGGCCAAAGAGCCCAAAGACATATCCGCCAATTGTATCGGCGATTTCTTCATTGATTTTTAGCTGAAACCGTTGGTTAATCTTGCGCACACTCACCCTGCTGGACATCTCAATGACGGTAGGATTATCTGATCGCTGGATGAGCTCAGGAGTCTGAAGGGAATTGTCGTGTTCGTCGATAATATCGCCGACAACCTCCTCGATAATGTCTTCAATCGTAACGATGCCAGATACACCGTCGTACTCGTCTAAAAGGATTGCCATCTTCGTTTTGCCGTGGGTGAAGTCGGACAGCAGGTCAGCGATTTTCTTTGTTTCAAGTACGAAAAAGGGTTGACGGACAAGGGTATCTTCAAACTGGGGTTTTCCTAAAAGACGTCGCTTCGCCAGAAAGTCCTCAATCGTCAAATTTCTAATATCAACGTGTTGCCAAAATGGTAAATCTTTGACATGAAAAATGCCACAGATGTCATCAATTTGCCTCCGATAAACTGGAATACGGGAAAACCCAACTGCTTTGGCCTTGTCAATGACCTCTTGTATGGAAACAGAGATCTCCACAGCCACCATTTCAGTGCGCGGCACCATAATCTCTTTGGCTTCAATATTTCGTAGTTCGAGGATATTACCGAGAATCTCACGTTCATCTTCATCCAACTCCTGACCTTCATACATGCTGACGATTGCCTTAAAATTTTCAGCGGTCGGTTGTTCAGGTTCCGGCGTATGACTGCCTCCAAACAGCGGTACCAAGAAATCGGTGATGCCTCTCAGGATAGAGCGGAGCGGCAAGATGAGGACGGAAAATATCCAAAGCGGTCGTGCGGTGATACGGGAAAAGGCTTCGGCATATTTGATCGCGTAGGTCTTGGGTGGGATTTCTCCAAAGATGAGCAGTAGTAGTGTAATCAGGATGTTTGAAATCACAAATTCGATCCAGCCCGGTATATTTTCACCAAACAACTGAGATTTCAAGATAAGGTCGGTACAAATTGTCGCAAACGCTATATTGATGAAGGTGTTGCCAAGCAGGATGGTAATGAAAAATCGGCGGGAGTTGTCAACGAAATTGACGATAGCCGTACTGGTTTTCCGCTTCTCATTGCGGAGACGCTCGATTTGCACCTGTGTTAGGGCGCACAGAGCGGTCTCAGAGCCGGAAAAGAAACCGGAGAAAAAGAGGAGGAGCCCCAAGCCAACGAAGCGGGGCAAAAGTAAGTCAATTTCCATAAGGTTTAGGTGTCCGAAAATGAAAGATGATATCAGCCACTTGCACACCGTTAATGAAATTTTAGCACCAAAATCGGCCAATGGCAACTGAAAATTGAATTTTGAGTGAAAAAAATGCAAGTTTACCTTAAAATTTTTATATCTCCAAGTGAATTGCCACCTGTAGGAGGGGCATCCCTCTCCCGACACGCCCGATCCCCCTTGGTAGGCGCAGTTTTTGCGTCAAGTTGCATCGAGTCATCCGAAGATGCGTCAAGTCATCTTGTGCGCTCGCTCACGCGCGCATCTGTCCGAAGACGGATGGGCAGACGAACTGCGTGCACCCCGCGCACTTCGCGCACTGCGCGCATCTCGCCACCCGTAAAAAGCGGAATGACACCATAAAAACGGAATAGATTGCAACACACTTGCAAGGGACACCCCAAATTTGCAACCGAGCAACCCGTTCCACCATCAACAGAAAACCGAAAATTTTACTACTGACCCACCAGTCAAATCCGCACTCGATGCAACAGGGCCAACCATTTACACCATAAAAAGGAGACTCAAAATTTGACTGTAGAACCGACAGTAAAGCCCCAAAAATAAACCATAACAACAGCAGACCCAAAAATTCTGCAAAAAACGCAAGAACGGCAAAATGCCTTGCAACTGCCCCGCAAAGTGCCCCCAGACCCTGCAAACCAGCACCGATTCACCCCATAAAATGCAGAATAACTGACAACTCCCCTGCAAACTGGCAATTTTGACCTTGCAAACTTGCAACAATTGACACGATGAACCGAAAACCGAAAAATACACCCACTTTACTAAATTTTACTTCGCAACAATCAGTAAAGCGAATTTCATCCCCCACTCCGCATCAAATTTTTGCGTATTACGCAAATATGTGTATCCCATCTTTGCATTAAAATTCCGGGCACCATTCTTCCCTGCGTCTTTTGTTCTTCTTTTCTTCTTTGCGTCTTTGTGCGCTCGCTTACGCGATGCGCTCGCTCACGCGATGCGCTCGCTCACGCGACCATCCGTCCCCGGACCATCCGTCCTCGGACGTTAAAAATCTGATCTGTCATGTTCCCTGCGCCTTTTGTTCTTCCCTGCGCCTTTGCGTCTTTGTGCGCTCGCTCACGCGACCATCCGTCTTCGGACGTTAAAAATCTGATCTGTCATGTTCCCTGCGTCTTTTGTTCTTCCCTGCGTCTTTGCGCCTTTGTGCGCTCGCTCACGCGACCATCCGTCTTCGGACGTTAAAAATCGGGTCTGTCATGTTCCCTGCGTCTTTTGTTCTTCCCTGCGTCTTTGCGCCTTTGTGCGCTCGCTCACGCGACCATCCGTCTTCGGACGTTAAAATTCTGGTCTGGTTCCTGCTTTTTTACCGTGCGATTCTAACGAAAATTAGTTTTATGTGTGTAAAACTCCCCAAAATTTGAGTTTTATGTGCTTGCTAAACCCAAATTTATATATTATATTACTAGCGTTCACCGGCAGAATGTAAAAAATCAGTAAAATACGCGCCATTTTTGAAACTGGACTCGGACCCTAAGATGAAACAAATCAGCCCCTTTGAAAAATCCCGCAAACGCAAGCCGCAACTGAGTTTCAAGCGAATCGCCGCCGGAATCTAGATCTAGTGGGGCCCCCAGATGAGTAAAATTTAGTAAAATTTAGTAAAATTTAATAAATCGGGAAATCGCGTATAACGCAAGTTGACCCCTCATGAAGTTTAAGAATTTAATTGGGTTATCGCCCCCGGTAGGTGCGGTTTCCGAACCGCACCGGTCATCCGTATGAAATTACCCAATTATGGTGAAACTGACTCTTTGAGAGCATATTTGGAATATAATGATGGGTTCTGAGGAAATCGCAAGCGGTTGC
The DNA here is from genome assembly GCA_965198165.1 of Candidatus Poribacteria bacterium. Lineage (GTDB taxonomy): Bacteria > Poribacteria > WGA-4E > WGA-4E > PCPOR2b > CBDAOT01. Next base: position 5,544,548 of record OZ240244.1, read on the forward strand.
GAAGTTACCGCCGAAGAACAATGCGGCAACGACGGCAGTGGTCATCACCTCCGTATCAGACTTATGAGTTTGCGAATCTTGTTGATGGTTAGGCGCGTTATTAAGCTTATCACAGAGATCAACACCTTCGCCCGTTTTCGCTTTTGCGACTTTGCATTAGATTGATGTCGCATATATTGAGATTATATGTTATTCATCATACAATATATAGTAGGTAATGCCCCCGTCTTGAATTTGGCGAAGGTATTAAGAGATAGAAAACAGTTACAATTTGCATATCCTATGTTTCTCCTTTGCGCGGTGTTCGTCACCCCATCCGTCCTCGGATAAGGTTGTGTTTGGATACCTCAACTTTAACGGAAAACATGGATTTTCAATAGAAAATTACGACAGAGTACGTAGCAACTTGGGTTATTTATTAAACTTGCTTGACGAAGAGGGCAACAATTAGCCATTGGTAAAAACTTGCTGAGAGCAATAAAGGGGGATTATAGTGACAAAGCGAGAACAGATGCAACGAATCGAAAAATGCAAAATTGTCTCCATTATTCGCGCCAACAGTTCGGCTGAGCTTATCGAGGTTGCGGCGGCAATCAAAGCCGGTGGCGTTGATGTTATTGAGGTAACAATGACGACTCCCGATGCGTTGCAAGTCATCAATGATGTCGCGAACCGCTACGGTGACGAGGTTATCGTAGGGGTTGGGTCTGTGCTGGACACAGAAACCGCCCGGGCGGCGATGCTGGCTGGCGCAGAGTTTGTTGTCAGCCCCACGACGAATCCGGATGTCATCGAAATTTGCAACCGATACGGAAAGGTGGTTATGCCCGGCGCATTTACACCAACTGAAATCCTGACAGCATGGGAATCCGGGGCAGATTATGTTAAGGTGTTTCCCTCAAGCGGAGTTGGGCCGGGGTACATTAAAGATATCAAAGCACCTCTACCGCAGATTCCGCTTGTTCCAACAGGAGGTGTCAATATCGGGAACGCGGGGGAATTCATCGCGGCAGGCGCGGCTGCACTAGGGGTTGGGAGCGCGCTCGTCAATAACCAGACCATTGAAGCGGGTCACTTTAATCTCTTGACCGAGAACGCCAAGAAACTGGTCGCAGCGGTACAGGCGGCGCGATGATGGTACACCCTTCAATATTAAACCGAATACCGTAAGAATACGTCCAATGTTATTGAATGGAGGTTGCTGTCGCATGATGGAGGATGCTATTGATGTGCATACGCTATCAGATTGGCAATAGCCATTCAACAATCCTCGTACGTTAGTGGTCGAGGAAATTAATCCCCTTCGTCAGAAGGGTTAAAATAGAACAGGAGATTTTTTAGAATGCGGAACAAAAAAACAATGGTCGCTGTGCTCATCCTTACCGGACTGATGAGTACGATGACTTTTGCACTAGAGCCGGGATTTGAATATGTGATTATGCAAACGGCAAATCCCCCAACAATTGATGGAAATCTTGATGACGCAATTTGGGCCTCTGTGGAAGCGGTTAAAATTGAGAACATTAACTCAGGCGGCGTTGTCCCCGCGGAGCGGGTCAGCATGGCAAAAGCAGTATACGATGACAAATACCTGTATGTTGCGATAGATAATGGTGAACCAGAGCCCTCAAAAATCATGACCGTTTCACCCGGGCATGACAAGGATGTCTGGAAAGACGATGAAAATGAGCTATTCATAGACCTACAGGCCGATGGGGCAAAACCGTATTTTCATATCATGATTAATGCGGCAAATACGACCCAAGATGCAGAGAGCGGCGGTGCTGAAGGTGCCTGGGAATCGAAGGTTGACAGTGCTACTAAAGTAGGCGCGAAGAACTGGGTACTTGAGGCTCGGATTCCACTTGAGACGCTTGGTGTTGAAGGTAGCCCAGCAGGTCAGGAATGGGGCTGGAACTTCAATCGACATATCGTGTCTGGAGTCGATATCTGGACCGCTTGGAGCACAACAGGTCCTTCGTTTCACACGCCAAATCGTTTCGGCAAGATTACTTTTGGGGAAGCGGTCACAGCCGTTGACCCGAAAGAGAAGTTGGGCACAACGTGGGGCAGACTTAAAACCCAGCGGTAACATAATTTTATATCAGTCAGCCCGGGTTTCGTATTATCGCCACTGTCACGGTTGAAGTGGGGGAAGCAAGGGAGGGAGCGGCAGGAGAGCCTGCGTTTTCTCTCTTTGCTTCCAAGACCAAAAACCGGTGTCACATCAGGATTTCAAGCGGAAAGACAAAATACGGACTGATTTTGACTAAAGGAGGCTTGCAAAATGCTAAGGAGAATTCTACCAACATTCATCATTACGATTTTCGTACTTTCAATCCCAATGATGGTCTGGGCCCACGAAAAAGGGTACGAAGTCACCATCCCGCGGGCACTGCTTGCTCCAAAAATTGATGGCGACGCAGGTGACATCATTTGGAGATTTGCACCAGAAGTGGTCGTAGATAATATCAACACCGGTGGCAAGGTGAAGAAAGACGAAATCTCCACTGCCAAAGCGGTCTATGATAACGACAACATCTACGTCCTCTTTATCAATAAATCGCTGGACACCAAGAAAATGCAAAGGGTGGCCCCAGGACACGACGGCAATGTCTGGAAAGATGAAGAGAACGAGTTGTTCATTGATGTCGAACACGATGCGGCGAAACCGTACTACCACATCATGATTAACGCGGATAACGTGACCCAAGATGCACATAATGGTGCTAACGAGAACGGTTGGGAACCGAAACTGGAATCCGCAACCAAAATCAACGATGCCAAGAAACATTGGGTTTTGGAAGTGAAAATTCCTTTCAAAGATCTGGATGTGAAGAAAGCCCCGACGGGCGACACCTGGGGCTGGAATTTCAACCGCCACATTGTTCCCAAGGGCGGGAAGGACACTTGGACCGGTTGGGCAACGACGGGCCCATCGTTCCACACCCCGAACCGTTTCGGCAACCTTACCTTTGGGAATGATACGTTTGCCGTTAGTCCAAAGGATAAGGCGACAACGACTTGGGGCAAATTGAAAACCGTGAAATTGCAATAGGCCCAATGATTATAAGGGCCGTTCACTAGGGAGGATTCTATCGAATGACAACCGCGGAAATCAAAGCAATGGCGACAGAGTACATCATCAACACCTACGGCGACCGTAACCTAGCGTTTGTACGCGGAGAAGGAGCCTACGTGTGGGATGCCGATGGGAAAAAATACCTTGACTTTCTGGGTGGGCTTGCCGTTAATGGCTTAGGCCATTGCCATCCAAACGTTGTCGCTGCCATCCGTGAGCAGGCGGGGCAACTCATCCACGTCTCGAACCTGTACTACATCGAACCGCAGGCGAAGCTCGCGAAATTGCTGGTTGACAACTCTGACATGGACCAGTGCTTCTTCTGCAACAGTGGTGCGGAAGCCAACGAAGCGGGGATAAAGTTGGCGCGAAAGTACACCAAAGACCAGGGTAGGGAGGATGCCTACGAGATTATCACGATGGACAACTCGTTTCATGGGCGGACCATGGCGACAATCACCGCAACCGCACAGCCCAAGTATCACAAAGGCTTTGAGCCGATGCTCCCCGGTTTCAAATATGTCCCGTATGATGACCTCTCCGAAACGGAAGCGGCAATTACCGAAAAAACGTGCGGCATCTTGGTGGAGCCGATTCAGTCAGAGGGCGGGGTTAATATACCGAGTAGCGGTTACCTCCAAGGTCTTCGGACACTCTGTGACGAACATAACTTGGTGCTCATCTTCGATGAGGTTCAGACAGCGATGGGGCGGTTAGGGCCGCTGTTCGGGTATCAGAGTTACGGCGTTATTCCCGACATTATCACGATGGCAAAGTCGCTGGGAGGGGGCGTACCAATCGGAGCGATGCTGGCGAAGAAGAATCTCGCCGAGAGCTTTGTGCCCGGAACCCACGCGGCAACGTTTGGGGGAAATCCGTTGGTCACCGCTGCCGCAGTCGCAACGATAAGCACTATCCTTGATGAAAATATCGGTGAAAATGCAGTCAAAATGGGGGACTATCTTGAATCGCAACTGATGGCACTGAAAGGGCAATATCCGATTAAGGAGGTTCGTGGCAGAGGTCTGTTGCGTGGATTGGTCATGACTGTTGATTCAAAACCGCTTGCGGCGAAGTGTGCTGAAAACGGTCTGATTACCATCTGCACAAACGATTACGTTCTCCGCTTCCTCCCGCCGCTTAACATCACAACTGAGCATGTTGATGAGGCCGTTGCGATTCTCAAGAAATCAATGGATGAGACCTTGTAGCAAGTTTTCCTAGGTGTGGTCCCCCTGGTAGGCGCGGTTTGATGAAGTTTAAATAAATATTTCGGTAATTCTATCGCCAAAAATCACTGTAGGGGCAGGTCTTGTGCCTGCCCATACATTACCGAATTAAATTCTGAATCTTCATGTAACCGCACCTAATCCGAGATTCAGATCGCCTTATCCGCGAAAACCGTGTAAGCCGCGAAATCCTCGATTCAGACAAATTAGGAGGCAGAAGATGCTTATTCAGAACAGGACAACCGCAATCGTCATCAGCACCTGTTTGGGGCTAATTTTAGGATGTCAGCCGGCATTCAAAGGCGTTTTTGTAAATAGTACCGAAACAGACCGGCAGCTTGTCAACTACGCTCGTCCGGAAAATGGCGCACTGCTGTATGTATCCGAAGATAACGCCGACTACCCCGCCTCTGCCTTAACGGATGGGGTCACAAGCACGGAAAATTGGGATAACGGGGCAGGTTGGCAAACCCACTTTGAAGGCCCTTATGTCTACGGGCAATACGCCGGCCCCGGCGAAAACCAGTGGTTCGCTGAACGCGCTTTGCGTGGACCAAATCAAATCGCAATAACCGGAGACGGACAGATCTATGTCCGTCAGAGGCCACGCTTGCAAACATTTGAGGATGGGGACTACAAAACCAGAGGCATTTCCGTTATGGGGTATGGGGGACCTGTGGCATCTGCGATGGGATGGGTCATCATTGAGCTGCCAACCGAAAAGTTGGTCACTCGCGTTATTGTCCACACCGTTGATTCCGAGCAGTATCCAGCGGCGAAGCATGGGGTAAGGGATTTTGTCGTGCAATACTGGCCAACGCAATCCGGCGGATGGCAGAACGTCGAGCGATTAAATAAAAAGGTCGGCCGCCAGCATGACAGCGTTCGCGGTAATAAGCAGGGGCGAGTGGTTGTTCGCTTTCGTCCGGTCAAGACATCGAAGTTCCGTTTGGTCGTCCGATGGACCAATGACACCGAGATGTACCAGAAAACCAGATTCAACCGTTATGTCCGAGGCACTGTGCGTTTGACCGAAATCGAAATTTTTGGACTCGAAAAGAGAGATGAAATCGCGCCAACGGTATCAATTCAGAACCCCGAAGACGGAAACAAAACGGAAAGACCTGCGGATTTCGCCCCAGAGCAGATGCAGGAACCTCCGGCATACACAGCATATATGACAGGTTCTCTTGAAGCTGAGATTGAAGCTGTTATCCGTGCCTATGAAACCGCGTACAGAAATCGTGACCTGTTGGGTGTAATGGCGACCATATCGTCTGCCTATTCACGAGGGGATGAAGACTACGCGCAATTCAAGGAAAAGATAGAGTCCCTCTTCGAGGTCTATACACAACTCGACCTCCAATTGCAGCGGATACGGATTAAGGCCGACGCGGAAACCGCAACCGTTACATTAGATTACACCATCGCCTTAGCTTCAGCGAGCTCATCGACCACTTCGGTGTCGGGCAAGCTGTTTTTCACTTTGAAATACTCAGATACTGGGTGGCAGGTGACTCGAATTGACACGCAGGGATATTAAAGGAAAGATGGAAGAATCAAAGAGAATGCGCTTCACGTCCGTTATCTTGTCCGTTCTCCTCTACGTGCTTACTGCGCTCGCAGGCTGTGGTGGTGCGACCAGCAATTTCCAGTTGTCCCCCGCTGACGCTGAAAAATTGAACCCAATCCTGAAAAAACTCCAAGCGCGTTACGAGCTCACAGCGACTTTGAAAACAGCGATGCGAGTGACCATTAAGGAGGACGGTGCCGAAGAGGAGGTTCGTGAATATCTCTGGTATAAAAAATCGGAGAAAGAGGGAGAACTCCTGCACATTCAAGCGATGGGGCTTTCCAATGAACCGCGGGTTGTCACCATTGCGGCACGCGATAAGTTTCTGCTCCGTTTCATCAACGAACAGGAAGCCTACTTTGAACCTTTGGAGGACGGAGTGTTGGGAGAGATTTTTGGCGTTGATTTAAGGGTCTCTGATGTCCGTAGCGCGATTTTTGCCAATCCGTTCCTTGATAGACGCACCGAGGAGTTGGCTCTGGGACATTCGGGCGCGAAATATGTGGTAAACCGTCCCGGCACCAAAGCGGGGCAGGTTGAAGAGATTACAATATTTGTCCGTGATGAGGAGCCGGAGGTCAGGGAATGGATTATCCGTGAGAACAGTGGGGCAGTTGTCCAACGGACAAAATTCTCAGATTATCGAGAGGTCAGTTTCATTCTTCACGCTCACAAAGTTGAGATTGAACGCCCTGCCGAAAAGACGCGGGTTGTGTTCAGGGTTGTTAAACCGCAGATTAATATCGAGATCAACGATAAAAAGTTTGATTTTGACCCGTTTTTGGGACCGGATATAAAAATCCGATCTTTGAACAAATAAGATGCCGAATTCCGATTGCCTACGCATCAATGCCCACGCGAAAATCAATCTGTATCTTGATGTGATTGGAAAACGCCCGGACGGGTATCACGAAATTGAGACGCTATTTCATTCCATCCAATTACACGATAAGGTAAGTATTCGCAAGAATCGCGGCAAAGGAATTGTCCTTCACAGCGGTCATCCACAGATACCGTGTGATGAACGGAATCTCGCCTATCGGACGGCGGAGTTGCTCATTCGTCAGGTTGGGCATATAGATGGGGTTGAGATTTCGATTCAGAAACGCATTCCTGTTGCCGCCGGGTTAGCGGGCGGGAGCGCAGATGCCGCAGCGGTACTTTGGGGCATGAATCAGCTTTTTGAATTGAATCTGACGCAAGCGAATCTGATGGAATTGGGCCTCCAATTGGGGGCAGATGTGCCTTTCTGCCTTTTGGGGGGTGCTGCACTCGGACGGGGAATTGGGGAGATTTTAACGCCCTTGCCTCCTTTAGAAGCGGTGCCACTGGTCTTGGCAAATCCTGGATTTGCGGTATCTACCGCTTCGGTCTTTGAAAACTTAAATTTTTCGTTGACTTATCCCTCTAAAAATGTTACAATGCTAATCTGCTGTTTTCAGACGGGAGATGTCGCCAACTTAGCCGACCAACTGCATAACAGTTTGGAAGATACGGTATTTTCAATATACCCCGCTGTTGCCGCGCTGAAAACAAAACTTGCCCAGTGGAACGGGTGTTATGGAGCGTTGATGTCCGGTAGCGGTCCAACGGTTTTTGCAATCATGCACGATTCAACAGAATCACACCGGCTCGTTGAACACTTAGGGCGTGAATTGGCTTTTTGTACGGCAACAACCACGAGCAACGTTGGTCTTTGTCTTGCTTAATGCTCGGGTTTGGAATCGGTTGGAAGCGGCAGGGACAAACGTTTGTGAACTTTTTTAATGGGCGGTCGCCAAGCGGTAAGGCACGGGCCTTTGGAGCCCGCACGCGCAGGTTCGAATCCTGCCCGCCCAGTATTTTTTAAGCCGTAGCTATCATCACAACTACGGCTTATTTTTGTGTATGGAAATATAAACAGTATAATAAAGACTCTGGAGAACTCTCATGCAGCAAGAAAGATTAGAAGCGCGGAAACGAGATTCGTTCGGTAAAGGAAACACACGGGCACTTCGGCGGTCTGGAGGACTGCCAGCCATCTTGTATGGTCGTGGTCAAGATGTCCTTCCCCTCGAATTGGAAGAGAATATTTTTCGGCTATTTCTCCGAGCACACGGAGAAAACGTACTGATTAATATGGAAATCGCAGGTCATGGTACCGAAACCGTCATGATTAGGGAGATTCAGCGCGATTCAGCCGTGAAGCGTATCCTACTTCACGCTGATTTTATGCGAATCTCATTAGATGAACCTGTGACTGCCGCTGTCCCGGTGGTCTTAGTCGGCTCATCGCCTGGGATCAGGGAAGGCGGTGTCCTTGAATTCCCGCTCAGGGAAGTGCAGTTGCACTGTTTACCAACGCTTTTGCCCAATGAACTCGAAGTGGACATCAGCGAGATGGATATTAATGATATGTTCCACGTTGGGGGTTTAGAGCTGGCCGAAGAGATTACGGTATTAGATGACGCACAGACGATGATTGTCGCAATCAGTCCTCCGAGAATTTTTGAAGAAGAAGAGGCCGCAGAAGAAGCCGTTGAGGGAGAAGAGGTAGAGACCGATGAGGAAGAAGCTCCTACAGAGCCAGAGCTCATCTCCCGACGGCGTAGGGATGACGACGATGAAGAATGATAGCGTATACGGCTTTACCTTAAAAGACTTGCGAAATTGTTGAAGGTTCTTTGGTATGCTCAGATTTTTCTTGGTTATCATCCTCCTATTATGTACTTGCGTCAATCTTAGCTTTGCACAGACACCATCCATCCGTTTTATCAATGAGAACGGCAGAAGTCTCGTGTCGGTGAAGCAGGTAATTGAGAATGGGGTTACCTATCTTCCCATTGGTGCAATGGACGCATTCCCCGACCTCAAATATCGGTATACCCGTCCAACGAAAAGACTTATCTTAACACTCAAGGGGAAAAAGATTGCGCTCCGTATGGGGAATCCTGCTGTGGAACGCGAAGCGGGTGAACAACCAATAGTGCTCGCTACGCCTCCACAGGTCATTAATCAACAGCCGATGTTGCCCCTCCAATTTTTCACGACGGTGCTCCCTCAAATATCCAACTTCAACGTTTCCTATAACCCCACCTTGCAACGCGTCCGCATTACCGAGCGGATGGTTTTAATTCCGACTGGAACGCCGACCCCATCAACGGATTCAAAAGACGCGTTTTTGCTTATCGTCGATCCCGGGCATGGGGGCACAGATACAGGATGCAAAGGAAGTAGCGGCGTACTTGAAAAGAATATTGTTCTCGCACTCGCCGAACAGATCGAGGTGCTGTGTGAGCAACGTGGGATTTCTGTCCTGTTCACACGAAAGGAAGATATCGACCGACGGCCTATTGACCGAATCCGTTTTGCAAACCGGAACCGTGCGAACCTTTTTTTGAGCTTGCACTGCAACGCCTCTCCGTCCCCGAATGAGGAAGGCATATATATCTATATCAACAATTCATCGGGAAAACTTCGATCGAAAAATCCAGTGGATTCCGAGAGCGGGATGTTAAGCCGTGGAAAAATCCGCGCCCTTTCGCAAGAGGATTTTCTCGAAGAGAGTCGGCAATTTGCCACCCATATCCAAAAAGCATTAGAGCCGTTTGTAAGCCCCCCAATTCCATTAACCGAACTTCCGATGGTTACGTTGTCAGGTGTGTACATGCCCGCAATTTTGATTGAACTCGGTTACTTATCCAGCGAAGCTGATGAGGCACGGCTCACTGATGTCGCTAATATCGCGTCAATGGCGACGGGAATCATGCAAGGGATTCAGACCGCCAATTCGGCAGAGGAAGCGGTTAATCGCAAAACATCACATAAGGAGATTCAACGATGAAATGGATTATCGGAATAGCGATTGTAGCGGGTATGGTTGTTGTCGGGTTCGTCATTGGCCCTGTTATCTTTCGTTCTAAGCCCCCGCCCCCCAGTCCAACACCCCCACCGATAGTGACTGACGCGAACTCCATAGGCTCGGAACTTCCGCTACAGGAGTCTGAGCTCCTCTTTTATGATGCCAATGCCCTTGAGTTGACCCGTCATGAAGTACAGTTGCGCTTGTCTCAGGATACGGACAAACGTCTCGCAGAAATTGTTAAAGCACTCGTTGAGACAGTGCCAGACGGGTTGATAAATCCTATCCCCAAAGGAACATCGCTTTATGCGGCATACCTCGACGACCAGTCTACCGCATACCTCGACTTTTCGCGTGACTTAGCAGACGTGCATCTCGCAGGCACGATGGCGGAATTTTTGACGGTAAGCGCGATTTTACAAACTGTCCAAGCAAATTTTCCTGACCAAATCAGCAGGGTACAGATTCTCATTGAAGGGCAAGAAGTGGATACACTCGCCGGCCATATTGACATTTCAAAGCCGCTCTCGTTGCTGATGTTGGAGGAGTGATCGAAGCCCATGGCTGAACAAACGAAACTAATCATTGGACTTGGCAACCCCGGGCCTCGCTATGAAAACACAAAGCACAATGTCGGATTTTGGGTGGTTAATGAACTGCTACAAAGGGCTGGAGTAACGAACATGCAAAATCTTTGCAAATCGCTCGTTGCCCAGGCGGAATGGCAAGGTTCAACAATCATCTTTGCGAAACCGATGACCTACATGAACAGGAGCGGGGATGCTGTTGCCGCACTCGTTCACCAATTCGATATTGCGGCGGAGGAGCACTGTGTGGTCTACGATGATATGAACTTGGATTTCTGTGTGTTGCGGATGCGCCGGAAGGGGAGCGATGGCGGGCACAACGGCCTGAAATCGATCATCCACGCGCTCGGTACAGAAGCGTTCCCACGCTTACGAATCGGCATCGGTGAGCCAGAGGGTGGTTGGATTAATCATGTCCTCAGCGAATTTTCTGAATCCGAAAGGGCGGAAATTGACCGTGTCGTCCAACGTGCGGCTGATGCGATAGAGACCTTTGTTACGGACGGTGTTCAGGCTACGATGAACCGGTTTAATGGGCAGGTGGAGTGAGATTGGTTTTTTGTGGGGAGCCGGATGGTCGGCTCTAGGTCGCCCAATCCTGATACAACGTTTCAGCTTGTTCTAAGACCGTTTGAGCCGCTTGGTCCCGTTTGTCGGGTGGATAGCGGTATCTGCGAAGAACACGCTTCACCGCCCGCCGTATACTAGCGCGAACACTCTCCTTAATTGTCCAGTCGATGGCAACGTTCTGCCGAACGGTGTCCACCAGTTGAATCGCGATGGTTCGCAAGATTGCATCGCCCAACACTTTGACCGCACTATCGTTGACCTCAAGCGCGTCGTAGAATGCCAATTCATCACCTGAAAGCCCTAATGCTTCGCCACGGTTTCTCGCCTGACGTATCTCTTTCGCAATTGTGATAAGCGCCTCGACTACCTGGGCGGCTTCAATGGAACGGTTCTGATAGGCCCGGATGGCGCGTTCCAGCATCTCTAAAAATGACCGCCCTTGTACGACGTTTTTCCGTGAGTGGGTTTTGAGCTCGTCGTTGAGTAACCGTTCCAAAAGCTCGACTGCCACGTTTTTATACGGTAAGTCGCGGACTTCGGCGAGGAATTCGTCGGAGAGAATCGAGACATCGGGCTTTGCCAACCCCGCGGCGGCGAAGATGTCAACCACGCCTTCAGAGAGCACCGCTTTAGATACCAACTGCTTTATCGCCTGTTCTGTAGCCTCAGACTCGGTTTCTTCCGTAGCTGTCGGTTTTGCCAAGACACTTCTCACTGTCTGAAAAAAGGCGACACCGTCGCGGATTTCAGTCGTTTTTTCATGCGGCACTGCCAGTGCAAACGCTTTGGTGAGCGCAGTCACCGCCTCCAATAGACGGGCTTTGCCATCCTTTTGTCCCAAGATATATTCTTGAGCGGGAGGTAATAGTTTGAGGTGGTCTTTGGGGTTCTCGGCAATCCACGACGACCAATCGAAGCCGTGAAACAGGCCACAGCAGACCTCGTACTTTTCCAGCATCACAGCGACCGCTTCCGCTTTATCAACAGTGATGTCCCCTGTTCCATCGTTATCGGTGTAGTTCGCCAGTGCTTGTTTCAGGTGGTAAGCAAGCCCGATGTAGTCCACTATCAAACCGCCCGGCTTTTCGCCGTACACGCGATTGACGCGCGCGATAGCCTGCATTAGCCCGTGTCCACGCATCGGCTTGTCTACATACATGGTGTGAAGACTGGGCGCGTCAAATCCTGTGAGCCACATATCACGGACAATTACCACTTTCAACGGGTCTTTGGGGTTTTTGAATCGCCCTCCCAGCTCTTCGCGCCGTGCCTTGGTTCGGATATGCGGTTGCCACGACGCATCATCAGAAGCCTCACCTGTCATCACAACTTTTATCACTCCCTTTTTGTCATCGTCATCGTGCCACTCTGGACAGCGTTTGACAAGCGCGTTGTAGAGGTCAACGCAGATACGCCGACTCATGCACACAATCATCGCCTTACCGTCCATTCCTTCCAACCGCCCTTCAAAGTGTGTGATAATATCATCGGCAATGAGTCCCAAACGCTTTTCGGTTCCCACCAATGCCTCAAGCTGAGCCCATTTGGTCTTGAGTTTCTCCTGGCGTGCGACCTCCTCCCCTTCGGTCACTTCCTCAAATTCCGGGTCAACGTGGGGCCTTTCGTTCTCATCCATCTCAATTTTGGCGAGACGGCCCTCGTAGGAAATCGGAACGGTGGCACCGTCCTCAACCGCACGTTGTATATCGTAGATGCTGATGTAATCTCCAAAAACGGCGCGGGTGTCGCGGTCTGCCCCCTCAATCGGTGTGCCGGTAAAACCGATAAAAGAGGCGTTGGGCAACGCGTCGCGCGTATGCCGGGCAAACCCGTCGATAAAATCGTACTGGCTCCGGTGCGCCTCGTCTGCGATAACCACAATGTTCCGCCGGTCAGACAGTAGCGGGAAACGGGTTTCATCACCTGCTGGGAAAAACTTGTGAACCGTGGTAAAGACTACCCCGCCCGAAGCGACCTTCAGGAGTTCGCGTAGGTGTCCCCTGTCTTTCGCTTGCACTGGCGTTTGTCGCAAAAGCTGATGACATCGAGCAAATGTGCCAAACAGTTGGTCGTCTAAGTCGTTTCGGTCGGTGATAACGACCAGCGTTGGGTTTTCCATCTGCGGACTCTGGGCAATGCATCCGGCGTAAAAGGCCATCGTCAAGCTCTTGCCCGAGCCTTGCGTATGCCAGACCACGCCGCACTGCTTATTCCCTTCCGGGCACGATGCGGTTACCGTTGCATCAACTGCCGCATTGACAGCGTGGAATTGGTGATAACCGGCAATCTTTTTGGCAATCGTCTGTCCCTTAGTTTCTTCAAAGACGATGAAGTGTTTGAGGTAGTTCAAGAATCTGCCCTTTTCAAAGATGCCCTTGATTAATACCTCTAGCTCTAATTCGGTTGATGGGGCTTCACCCTCTCCCTTGATTGTCCGCCACGGCATAAACCATTCGCGGTCGGCGGTTAAGGAGCCGATGCGCGCTGCTAACCCGTCGGAAATGACTAGCACTTCGTTATAGGTGAACAGCGTAGGGATTTCCTGCTTGTAGGTACGGAGTTGGCGGAATGCGGTCCATACGGTGGCTTTTTCGTCGGTCGGGTTTTTGAGCTCGATCACGGCTAGGGGGAGTCCGTTGATAAACAGCACGATGTCCGGGCGGCGTTCGCTGTGCTCCTGCACTGTGAACTGGTTGACTGCCAACCAGTGGTTGTTTTCAGGATTCTCAAAATCGACCAACCGTACATGCTCCCCCCGTATCGTACCGTCTGGCTGCCGAGCGTCAACCGCTATGCCATTAACCAGCATCAGGTGAAATGCACGGTTGTTCTGCACCAACGCAGAAGAATCTGGATGGTGCACTTTTCGGATGGCTTCCTCCCGTGCTTCGGGGGGTATGTTTGGATTTAGGCGGGCAACCGCATCCTCAAAACGGCGCGTCAAGACCACTTCCTTGTAGGTGGAACGCTCCGCATCGGACGCACCCGGTGCGATCTCGGGACCATGTAAAACCGTATAACCCAGTTCAGCAAACCAACCGAGTGCCGCTTCTTCGATATCGGATTCGTGAATCGTATTGAGATTCATGGTATTGCCTTAATGGACGTTATCGTTGGAAAAATCTTGGGTAAGATGACCTTTAATGTTGTTTCAACGGAGCGTTCCTCCAGCATGAATTCGATCTGCATACCCACCTCGCTTTGGACCGCCTGCATTGGTCAGCGGATCGCCGAATTCAAGGTAACCTTCCATCCAGAGGTCCCCCAACTTTCCACCCGTTTCCAGAAACTCCTTGATTCCCTGCATCTCCGACGTGCGTTTGCAGACGGTGAACCCTTGTTCATTTCGATAAAGCACCCACACCTCATCCGCATGGAGTTCGTTGACAAAATGGGGTGAATGGGTGGTAATCATGAGTTGAGACACCCCCGATGCCTCCCGGCACTCATCCGCCAAACCGGTTAATAGACGTGGATGCAGGTGATTCTCAGGCATCTCAATGCCGATTAAGTGCGGAGGTTCTGGGGCATGTAACAGGGTCAGGTACGACAGCATTTTTAACGTGCCATTGGAGACAAACTTCGCTAAGATGGGTTGCTCAAACGGTGCATCTTTAATCTGTAGGAACAGGTGCCTCCCATCCATCACCAGCTTTGCGTCTACTTGTTCTAAGCGTGGCACTCGATTCGACAGAATTGAGAGAACTTTTTCCAAACGCTGTGGATGCTGTTCTTTCAGATATTGGATAACATTGGGCAGATTGTCCCCTGTTTCGGACAGTCGTTCCTGAGGCCCCGCTTCGGGCACACCGCGCGGGGCATCGGCAGAAAGGTAGGAGAGGAACCAGCCTGTAATAAAGCGTCGAAGGGCACTCACACGAGGATGCCTCACCAACTGCCCAAGGGTGCTGACAGCGAGGGTTGAGGCATCATCAAATTGCTCATCAATTCGTGTGTCCCCCTCATCTGGCGTTTCACCGGCGATGACACTTCCTGCGCCCTCCTGAAAATCGAGGAAACGAAACGGTTTTCCCTGGCTGGCGCGCCGCCATTGCATCCATTCCGTTTCAATATAGGGCCCCTTCGTTCCTTCATTGATGGCCAGATGATAGGTGATGAGCGGTGTCCCTGGTTGCTCACGATACTTCAACTCAAATTCAATCAGTCCATCGCTGCCCCGTGTTCGTAGTTCCTTAAAACGCCCTCTTTTGTCCCACGCACGGCGCAGCCCGTCCGTGAAACACTCCGAGAGAAACGCAAAGACATCAAACAGCGTTGATTTCCCACTGCCGTTCGCTCCCAAAAAGGCAGACAGCGGTGTGATTTTTTTCAATTCCACATCCCGTAACGCGCGGTAGTTCTTCACACGCAATGACTCAATGCGGGGAACAGTCTGTTGCGACATCTAAATCACCTCCAAGAGCTTATTTGAAACATATTGAATTATCATTGTCCGCCTCCTTGCTGTGCAGTATAGCGAGCAACAAAATCCTTACTGTCAATATCCGGCTGACCTTGCCGTGCATAGTACGAAGAAAAACGTGATACGATATCCTTTACGAAAAAAGGCGATATCTGAATTGAAGGCGTTTCAAATTGTTCCTTAAAATCTTTCTCATGCAGTGTCTTCAGTTTCCTGAAATTGACAACTCCACCCTCAAAAAAATCAGTCGGTGGTAGCCAATGACGGTATTGGCGGTTGTTATTAGCAAGCCTCTCACGCCTATTTTTATTATTTTTTCCCTCCAGTGCGTCGTCCACGCTTTCGATTTCAACCAAGAGAATATGATCTGTTCTGAATGTGCAGCTGTCCTGTTCAATAACAAGATCACATGCTGGACTCAGAACAACAAACCACTGGTCATCCGCTTTGACAATACTTCCGGTCGTGAATTTTTCCGACATGGGTGGATGTAGGTACACCTCTTCTGGAAAACAATTTTCTTCACCTTCCTCAAGCAGTTGAAACAAATGATTCAGGGTGTATCGGAGGAGAGCCTTTTCGGTGCGTTCTGAATCTTCTTTTCCATAAGACACCCACGTTTCTATCTGTGGCAGAAGATTTTCAAGAAAGACTTTACTGAGAAGTTTCTCAATTTCCCCTCTGCCACCCATGATGCGAGTTAATCCTGTATCATAAATATCCCAAAATTTGTCCAGGAGATCGTAATACCGCGTTTCACCTTTTATGAAAACACCGAGGAGCATGATTTTTTCATTCAGATTGTCATCTGTATTGCCTGGGTTTCCTGTAAATATGGCAATCGGAATCCGGAAGAATGACTCTTCAATCTTTTCTATAACCTGATTTCCCTCATCACCTTGAGGCGTTAGTTTCAGATCAATAATCGCGCCATCGAAGGAGTTATCCAACTGATTTTGTGCCTCATCAAGAGTTTTGCATTCAACGAGGTCAATAGCCCGTTCCTTGTCGGATTTGTAGGCTTTGACATCCTCCCTGCAATTCTCAAGATCCTCTTCCACGTCTTCCACTATCAGTAGCCGTAATTTGCTCATTAACCCCTCTCCATTTTGGATTGAAGCCTGAAATAGGCCCCCTCTTCAACTTCAAAGGCTTTCAACTCAAGGTCATTGCGTTCTGCGGCTTCACTCGCTATGGCTAGTCCCAGACCGGTTCCATTCGGTTTAGTGGAAAACTGGGGTTCAAAGATTACTTCGCTCTCAATGAGTTCCGGCTCAATTCCCGGTCCAGTGTCGCGATAGTCAATATGGTTCAGGGATTTACCGTCTGTCGCGAGTTCAACCGTGATTTGCCGTATGGGAGCCTTTTTCGCAACCATCCAGTAAAGACTGTTGTCGATAAGATTGGTGAAAATGGCGTAGATATCTTGAGGCCAAGCGAGGAATTTGAAGTCATCAGGACCTCTGATTTCAGCAGATACATTGTGGTCCTTCATTTCATTTTCAAAGATGGAAACTGTGCGCTCTATCGTTTTCTTCAGTTCCAATGGCTTTCTGGTGCGGCTTCTTCCCGCTGCCAGCGGATCGAGTCTACCGAAGAGCGTCACAAAGGACTCCATATTCTCCTCAATGCCATCCGCAATCGAAAGCAATTTGTCAAGTTGCCCCGCATCCCTGGTTTTCTGAAATGATTCGTTCCAACGTCTGATATGCGGTATTCGGTTTCGGAAGTAGCTGAGCGGATTTCTGCCTTCATGGACAATCACATTGAGGAGCTTCCCCAAGGTCGCCTGGCTCTGATTAA
Source organism: Candidatus Poribacteria bacterium (assembly GCA_965198165.1). Taxonomy (GTDB): domain Bacteria; phylum Poribacteria; class WGA-4E; order WGA-4E; family PCPOR2b; genus CBDAOT01. The sequence continues at coordinate 5,561,656 of OZ240244.1, forward strand.
CCGCGACAGCTTGGCGGATTTCTTCAGTGCTCTTGTTTTTATCCTCTTCTTCCTGACTGATGAGCGCAATGATTTCGTCAACGGTTGTTTCGTCGAGCTCGGCTTTGGTGAGTTGTGTCCGTACCCGATTTTTCAACTCATCAAAGTCAAAAAGCCGTTTCAGCTCCCGTTCCACTTTGACCGCAGGGCGACTCAAACCTGCCTTTTTTCTGTAGTTGAAACGCCGCGTTTCAAGCTGTCTGATGACCGCCGTTGTGACCTCCTTCAACCGATTGAACGCCTCATTTTCCTTGAACCCATCCCGCGCACTTTTTTCGATTAAGCCCGACCAATAATCCGACTCAATCTGCACATATCCAATGGTTTGGTCGTTGCGAATACAGAGTGACGGGTTCTGGACCCGACGCTTGTTCAGTTGCAGCCAGTCAAAATCGGGGTCGCCCAGCGGTCGGATACGGAAACCGTTCCGATAAACACTGATGCCGTTGTATGTGTTCAGCAGTTGCCTAACCTGATTTTTCCCAACATAGTTGCCAGATTCATCCTTGAGGCCGCGTCTGATTAGGGATGCAAGGGCATCGCTATCACGGTCATACACTCGGATGTCGATATCAAACCGACCGCATCCGGTAGAATTTTCAAAATCGAAAGAGAGCTCGTCCCTTATATCGAACTCAATCTGCTCCTCTGCGATGTTACGGGCTTTCTGCGATGCATAAGTCAGGATACCCTTACCGTTAGTCCCGATACGCCCCGATATCTTGTAATCAAAGAGATCGAAGAGTAGATACGGTTCGATAACCTCTTCGATGTCCTCCACTTGCGGAAACCCATTAACGGTCAAGTGTATATGAAATTCATCGTCGTTGAAAACGGTGTCCACAGGCGATTTCAGTTTCTTCAGTTCAAACTGGAGCTGCTCGAACCGTTTCCCATCCCATTCGGCGAGCAGTCCATCATCGCCGTTGATGGTCAGCCGCGTTCCCTGCGACTCAGAGACCTGTGTTGTTTCAATCGGAATTTCCACATTATCCAGATACTCAGCGGCCTCAAAAACGCGCCATTCAAACTGGGCCGTTGTTTTCTCACCTTTAGGCGTGACGGTTTCGAGAAGCAAATCCGTGCCGAGAATGGAGGCCGCATAGCGTCCCACACCCTTATTTCCCTGAAAAATCCTTCCGGCGGGACTTATGCGCCTGTCAAATTTGTCCTGGGTTGATGGCACCATCCACTTATTGATGACATCGTCTCTAGACATGCCGTGCCCGTGATCGGAGATGACAATGGAATAGCCACTGTGGAGGAGGGAGGCCGTAAATGCTATGTGTACGTCAGGCGAATCGGCATCGTAGGCGTTTTTGACCAACTCGACAACCGCCGCATAATTGTCCTGAATCAGATCTCGACCGATGGTCAGAATGTGCCGACCCGCAGGTCTAATTTTATAGGTTGTGTCGGTATTCATGTTCAATTTTCCCTCAACTGTTCCGCTATGTTTCATCTAATGCCTTATGATTCAAAAATCAATTTGATTTGGCCTTGGCTCAATCACATTCCGACTGCCTAGCCCGTCCCTCCTGCGACAACAACCTCGGCAACGCGCCTTGGATTTGGGAAAAGGACGGGATTATTCAAGGAGTTTGACCAACCTGTGACTGGGTTACAAAAGCTCAAAGAGATGCTGATGAAAAACTTTCGTATAAAATGAGGAACCGTAGATTTCCCGTAACCAGAGTTCAGATAAGCGAATCCAATCTCTCCATGAGTACTCCATTTGCTCCTGTTCGACGTTTAAGTTGTGCCATAGTTCCATCAGTGCTTCCGGATTACGACGCAGTAGAAGAACCGCACTCTGGTTTATATCTTGGCCCTCAGAAACAAAAGTCAACGGTACGTTAAAATGAAATCTAGATGTTGATTTTAATATGCTTTGTTGGCTCGAGGCGGTTATTGACGTTAATTCATGGATACTTAGGGCCATATAATATGCAACCAGTGAGGTCCGGTATTCCAATTCATCCCCGAAGATGGGAGACAACCATTTCCATCTTTTATAAGCCTCGGCTAAATACTTCCAACCTTCTATACAATTTGAACCAAACAATGCCGACCATCCCATAAGCGCAGACATTTCCCATACATGAGGGGGCTCTATTCCATCTCGAATAGGAATTTTAACTTGTGCAAGACTCAGGGCAAGGTCTAGCTGATTTGTGCTTAGGCAGAGACTTCCGTGCAGACTATGATATACATATCTTAGTGGATAGAGAATGTTTCTCCAGAATGTGTCTTCAAAAGGATACCGTCCCCGAATGTTTAACAGGTCATCCAGCAACGACTTTTGATCTCTAAATTCTTCCCTGCCGGACTCAACTCCGACTAAAGCGACAGAAATTAAGGGTGAAATAATCTCAACGGCTTTATCCACAACTTGAACCAACTGTTCTTGACTTTCTGGTTGTCGTCCATCCAACTCGTTTTTCCGCCATTCTACCAAAGAATTGAATATGTTTGGCTTGATTCGTTTGATGAGTTGCCGCCATCCAAGCACATCTCCAGCACGAGCGATATCAAACGCTACTGAGTAAGCGTGGGATGCAGATTCGACTTGATTCGGGATGTCAGGTAGTGGAATGAATGCTTTGGGATGTTCCGCCATCTTTTACCTCCAATCTCATGTGAATAATAGAGTATAGCACAAATTTAGATACTGTGGGAAAATAAGGGATTAAACAACACGAATCTCTCCCGACAACAGCTTCGGCAATAGCGTATCACGGATTTGGGAGAGTGTAACGGATTGTCGATCGTTGGCAGCGCGTCTTTTATCAAGTGCGTGAACTTTTTCATAAAACCGTTTGGCTATTTCAAGCGGCGGAAAAACAAACTCAACAGCGGAAAGCAATTGAGCATTGGCATTGGGTTGTGCGGAACCGCCGATACAACTTGCGACATAATTATCGTATGCTTGGGAAGACATAAATTCCCCAACCACACGACCTATGCTTAAATCGTGAAATTGAATTCTCACAAGATAGGAAGCAAAAACGGCATCAGGTGGATCGACAATGTAGATGTTCGCGCCTGTTGTAGCTCCAGTCCGTGCGACAAGTATGTCTCCTTCCTGAAGTTTGTATTTATCATGGTCTTTTTCAGTGATATGGCAAAATGGTACACTTGCCCAATTCAGCTTTCTACTAGCAATGTCAGTAATTCTCAGGAACTTTGGCCCGACGGGTTTTTCAGATGCACTTTGTGTAAAGCCGTATTGAATCCGTGACGCTCGATTTTTTACTTGATCAACTGCCCACCCTTTTGGAATCTTCCCCAAGGCTGAATCTTGAAACTCTGCTGGAAACAGAGCAGCGGTTTCGCTGTCCATGCCTACAGGTTTACGTCCCTCCAGCTTTGCCCGTACCGGGTCAAAGTCCACAAACCACGACTTGAAAATCGCCCGTGCTATTGCCTCCAGGGTCTCATTCATCTGTCGATTAAGTTCAATTTTTTCGTCAAGCGTACCAAGGATGTGGGCGATGCGGCGTTGTTCAGACAGAGGGGGGAGCGGGATTTCGTATCGCGATACCCATTCCCATTTCGTCCGTGGCATCCGCGTACCTTCGGAGCCGGAGTCTGCGAATTGAACAAAAGATTTAGATGCCATGCAATAATAGAGAAACCCCTGATCAACTCCTTCTTTAGCGCGTGTAACCCAAATATCTGTTGAGCATATCCCATCAAAAGGTGCTCTGACAACTTTACGGAAATAACATCTCAATTTTCCGAAAAGGATATCACCACGTCTGAAACGAGACTTCGTGCTCGTGACACTGCTCGCTACACCATGCCCCACAAGGGATAGAGTGCTTTCCCCAATGTGCTCGAGTCCAATGTAGGGAGTATCGTCTAAATCAGATGGCGAGACAGACTCGCGTACCAGTGTGGCACAATTGCCGAAAGCCTTGATCTGCCACTCATTTTCCATGCTTGCTCCTTTTCAGCTTCATCAATACGAAGCTCGACGGAAAACCAACGCTTCTACGATTTCGGCATTGTCAGTTGTTTCTTTCTCTGAATCGTAAAAACCACTGTGTTGGCCCTCCCAATCGTGCGTTTTGGTGTCCAACTGTATCTTTTTGACGGAAATCCGTTCTGGTGCGAGGTCGTCAAAGCCATCCTCATAGCCATTGACAACAACCCGCAAATCATCCGGATAACTTTCGAGCAGTTTTGCTAATTCTTTCACTGTCATTTTTCATCTCCTTTACCATAAGAGCGATACTCCACCAATGCCGACCTGCCTACGATGGCAACGATGTTCGCCAATAGTTCTACACCATCAGTATCGGTGAGGTGTAAAGGCTCTCCGAGCATGAAATGAACGGGTTGCTGTTTGCCGTAGTTGATGGCGATGTTGGAGGCATACAGGTAGGTCCGGTCATGGGTATCGCGTTTGGGATTTAAACGTCCCGACAAGCCCGGGATGTGGCCCGTCCCCTCCGGAAAGAGCACTGAGCCACCACTTGGCAGGCTTTGCATTTCAATTGCAAGTCCTCTCTGGGCGGGCACCCAGTCGTGTTCAAGATGTGCGGCGAATCCGGTAGCGGCGGCGAACACCGTCATAGGAAGGTGCGTAGAATGTAAGTTGACTTGTGCCTCACCATTTTCGTCAGTGGTTGCGTATGCCCATGTCTTATTCGGAAACAGGGTCAACACCTCGACTCCCGGCAAGGGGATGCCGCCGTGGAGACACAAGATAACGGTAGTGGCTGGTGTTGGGTTCGTGTCGGCGGTGGGAATGGTGAGCACCAGTTCTGAATTGTCAATGAGTCGATATTCCGGGGGCTTTCCGCTCAAGGCTTCTGTTTCACGAAAAATGGTGGGCACACCGTCTCCCCGTCGCTCCATGAGGAATTGCCGGTCACCCGCGCCCCGGATGTCGCCAACGGATATTCGCCCAAGCATTGAGGCAAGGGCTTCATTTCGCGTTGCTTGGCGGACATCCATGCTGTCAATCGTCAGGTTGTTGGGTAACCCGCCGGGCGAGTTTATTTCAACCCGCTCTGCGAACATTGAGAGTCGAATCCGGCTGCCGTGAATCGAGTAGTCGCGGTGGGCGACAGCGTTGACAATCGCTTCAAACAGTGCCGCTTCGCTGTATTGAGGCAAGTCGGTGCGAGCGGGGTTCTTGTATGCTCCGACGCGCATGTTACGAACCGCAAAGGCAACCGCCTCGGCAATTTGTCGGTTCAGCGGGCCGGTAATTGTCTGGGCATCTATCTGTCCGGATGCACGGTCTTCGCCTCGGTAACAGGTGGCGGTGATGCAGGCGTTGGGGAGCCATTGTTCGGGGGAAGGGCTGCACAAGAGCACACCCGCCACCGTGGCGCGCATGGTCCCGTTTTCGTCGTTGGTCAGAAGCCCCATCTTCTCCAGTGCCAATTCAGGGGCGGCTGCCCCTTCGGCACTCAACAGCGGTTTCCAAAGCGATTCATCCAAGGAGGCGAATCCAGTGTTCGGCACTGGCTGTTTATCAAACCAGAGAAAGCGCGCCTGCCCACGCCGCTGTGCCAGTCGCAGTCGCTCATCGCTCGTCATTTGACGTTTTGAGCTACCGACCCGATGGTAGCTGCCGCCGGGGCTCTCGTGCTGGGCATCACCTTGCGGCACTTCAACCAGTAGGAATGGTGCCCCCTCCTCTATTTCTTTGCGAAGGATGGTAGGACGGATTGAGGGTTTAATCGTGTCAGTGCAGACCTCTACCAAGAGCCGCTCCAGTTCGTCCATCTGCTCGCGCGACATGCCTTGCACATCGCCTGCGTCGCTCACGCCGCACAGCACTACGCCACCGTCCGTATTGGCAAAGGCGGCGAGTTCGTCTGCCAAATCATCTCTACGAGGGCTCTTGGGAACGTTCCCCGCGAACTCAATCCCCTTAAATTCCCAGCCGCTGTCTTCACCGAGGCGTATTTGTCGTCTGATATCTTCGTCACTGAATCTCATGAATCCTCTCCAATCTCAACCATCTCCAAATTCTCACTGATGTCCGTATCCAACCGTCTCGCCTCCGCCATCTGCGCGGTCAGTTTCTGGATTAAGCGCGCCATCGTATCCGAAAACGGTTCGTCGTCCTCCTCTGGAACGGCTGCGCCGACGTAGCGGCCGGGAGTCAAGACATCCCCGTGTTTGTGTACCTCCGCAAGCGCTATGTTTTTGCAGAAGCCGGGCACGTCGGCGTATTGCCCCGCCTCCACGTCGCCGCGCCAAGCGTGATAGGTATCGGCGACGCGCGTTATTTCGTCATCTGTGAGTTCCCGATGTACCCGGTCAATCATCACGCCGAGGTTGCGAGCGTCTATGAACAGAATTTCGCCCTTACGGTCGCGGAAAAACAGATGGTTTTCCTTGTTTCTAGCGATAAACCAGAGGCAAACGGGAATTGATGTGGAATAGAATAGCTGTCCGGGCAACGCCACCATGCAGTCCACCAAGTCCGCTTCAATGAGCTGTTTGCGAATCTCGCCTTCGCTGGATGTATTGGTACTCATTGAGCCGTTTGCCAACACAAATCCAGCCATGCCGTTTGGCGCGAGGTGATAGATAAAGTGCTGTACCCAAGCAAAGTTGGCGTTTGTGGCTGGTGGGGCACCGAACCGCCAACGTCTGTCTTCACGCAACTGGTCACCGCCCCAGTCGCTATCATTAAAGGGCGGGTTCGCAAGGATATAGTTCGCTTTCAGGTCTGGATGCAGGTCATTGTGGAAACTGTCGCCGTGCTCCGGTCCGAGATTGGCTTCAATGCCACGAATCGCGAGGTTCATCAGTGCCAATTGTCGCGTGGTCGAGTTCGACTCCTGCCCGAAGATGGAGATATCATTGCGCCGGCCGCCGTGCGCTTCAACAAAGACTTCACTCTGGACAAACATACCGCCAGAACCGCAGCACGGGTCGTAAACCCGCCCTTCATAAGGTGCGAGCATCTCAACGAGCACCCGCACAACACAGCGAGGGGTGTAGAACTGACCGCCCCTTTTGCCCTCGGCACTAGCGAATTGTGAGAGGAAGTATTCGTAGACCCGCCCCAGTATATCCTTTGAGCGATTCTCCTCCTCGCCCAAACCGATTGTGCTGATGAGGTCAATGAGTTCACCGAGTCGTTGCTTATCGAGCACCGGGCGTGCGTAGTCTTTGGGAAGCACCCCTTTGAGACTCGGGTTTTCTTGTTCAATCGCAATCATCGCTTTATCAATCAGCGTCCCAATTTCCGGTTGCTTGGCGTTGGCTTGCAGATAAGACCAGCGGGCTTTCTGAGGGACGTAGAAGATGTTTTCTGCCAGATATTCATCTCGGTCTTCGGCGAGCTCAGAACGGCCTGTTTCATCTTCAACGTAGAATTCGCTGTGAGGGTTGGCAGATTCTTTAAGCAACAGAGCGTACCTTTCCTCGAAAGTGTCTGAGATGTACTTGAGGAAGATTAGCCCTAACACCACATGCTTATATTCGGCGGCATCAAGGTTGTTGCGAAGTTTGTCCGCTGTCTGCCATAGGATGGCTTCAAAGCCGAGCGTCGCGCCGTTTTCATTGGATTCTGTGTCTCGTTGCGTTTTTGCCATTTCAGATTCTTTTCAATCCTTCAGATTTTCGTGTATTATACCCATGCCTTTATAATACCATAGGCCATAACCTAATCTCAAGGGTAAGGATATAATTCTAGGGCATTTCGTTTTCGGAATAGGTTCGCAACAGATGCGATTTTTCAATGACGCTGTCGTGTAGGTAGATAGAGTGAAACCCAACCCTGAAAAAAATCCTCCGCATTGGTAAATTCTGAGATCGAAGAAAGCAGTAACTGTGCGGGTTCTCATGTGCGAAAATTTACCAATTTTACCAATGCCTAATTCTTACCATCCTCGTCTGCATCGGGGCGACTATCCGTCAAAGTTGCTCCAAGCCCTCGCTACAGAACTGTAAACCGTTTACAGTTATTAACCGACACGCTTTCAATCATTCGCACCGACCACAATATAATCTCACCTTAATACATTCAAACCTCACCGGTGACCGCACCCCCAAACCCTCTATCACGGCTTGATTTAGACAAATGACACCCCCTAAAAACGGAGCACCAACTAAATCTATTGTTTTTGATGATAAGCAATGCTATAATTACCCCGTTTTAGTCAGGAAACCTCAATTTATGTGGGAGAAAATAGATGGTCAATTTGAGTGTGAATGTGAACAAAATTGCAACGTTAAGGAATGCGAGAGGAGGGGACATCCCAGATGTAATGCAGGCGGCGAGGACTTGTATTGCCACTGGGGCGCAGGGTATCACGGTACACCCCAGAGAAGACCAACGCCATATCACGCCTCAAGATGTGTACGACCTTGCCAAGATGCTCAACGTCGAATATAGTGTGGAATATAACATTGAGGGTGACCCCAGACCAGACCTGCTTGAACTGGTGATGGAGGTCAGACCAGACCAATGCACACTTGTCCCTGTCACACCGGGCGAAGTGACTAGCCATGCAGGTTGGGATTTGACAGCAGAAGGTGATGGGCTTCAACCTGCTATCAAACGGCTCAAAGACGCGGGCATCCGCGTTAGCCTCTTTAGCGGTACGGAACTTCAACAGATTGCGTTGGCGAAGGATGTCGGCGCAGACCGTGTTGAATTGTATACAGCACCCTACGCATGGGCAAAGACGGAACAGGAGATTGAACTCGAGTTTGGCCTGCTCTTCAAAGCCGCTGAAAAGGCGGTCAGTCTGGGGCTAGATGTGAACGCCGGGCACGACCTTGACCTCGATAATTTACCCCGTATGCAGAAATTGCCGGGCTTGCTGGAGGTTTCTATTGGTCATGCCCTAATTTCTGATGCCCTCTATATGGGGCTTGAGCAGGCGGTGAAAGCGTATCGCCGTGCGCTCGGCCAACAGGTGGCTTAAGCAAGTTTTAATCTAAAAATTAAGCAAATTTCAGCATAAAGCGTCACGGCTGGGAAGCCGTTCCTACAGGGTCGCGGCTGGGAAGCCGCTCCTACAGGGTTCGCGGTTATAAAGAGGGTCGCGGCTGGGAAGCCGTTCCTACAGGGTTCGCGGTTATAAACAGGGTCGTGGCTGGGAAGCCGCTCCTACAGGGTTCGTGGTTATAAAGAGGGTCGCGGCTGGGAAGCCGCTCCTACAGGGTTCGCGGTTATAAACAGGGTCGCGGCTGGGAAGCCGCTCCTACAAGTTTATTCTTTGAACTTGCTTAATAATGCACTGTAAAATAGAAACCGGTTCGCCCGGTCATTTATCTGGAGTTATTTATGCGCTCTTGTGCCGTTTTTGACCTTGACGGGACCATCATTGACCATTCGTCGGAACAGGTTCTCCTAAAATATCTGCTTGAGCAGGGGGAGATACCCACCCGCAATTTACTCCGTTGGGTTGCTGACTTTATCAGACTCGGAGATTTTCGGGCGGCGAAAGCAAACAAGGCCTATCTACGCGGATTGAGTGAATCACATCTGCGAGACGTGGCGCGAGTCTGCTTCACAGAGCGTCTCGTTAGCCGGATTTCCCCCAAAGTGTTTGAGCTGATGGCATCTCATCGTGCGGCGGGGCGGACGATTGTTATCCTGTCCGGGTCGTTGGAAATTTTAGTCCGCTGCTTTCACGATTATTTGCAGACCGATCTGATGGTGGGGAACAAGCTGGAAGTGGTTGATGGATGCGTCACAGGGAAGCTGGGAGGGCTCAATCCTTACGGTGAGAACAAAGCCGATTTTGTGCGGCAACTCGCTGAGCAGCACGGTTTCGAGCTCGGCGAATCTTACGCCTACGGAAATCATCACTCGGACGCACACAAACTCCGATTGTTCGGGCATCCGGTTGCTGTCAATCCGGACCGGGGATTGCGTCGAATTGCTACGGAGAGTGGGTGGCAGATTGAGGGATTTCACGAAGCGGGTTTTTAGAACGTGTTTGAAAAGTCATCATGACGTATCGTGAGAGGGCGGGGCAAGATGCCCCGCCTACGGGGTCAGGGAAAGAGATTTTTAATCAACGCTTGAGTTGTTCAATCGCAAAATGGATGAGGTTTTCCATCACCCTACGATTCGTAGATATGTTATCGCTTGTTTCGTTCTGAAGCCCAGTAATCAGATACATCCCTCTGCCATGTTTTAACATCGCAACGGCAATATCCTTCCCACCGTTCGTTGTGGCGAGGATGGTGTATTTGTCGTTCCACCCTGTCCACGTATCGTCGATAGACATCCTGCCAGATTTTACCTTATTGGGAGTGCTGAACAGCGTCTCCGCCTTTCGGGTCGGTTGGAAATCCTGACGATGTTTGCGTTCAACGCCCTCCAGCCGTTCAGGGAGCCAACCCGTGTCGCACGACCGCTCGGGGTCGCTATCCTGTCCGGAGACGACCACAACCCCACCGTTCTTGACAAAGGCTTTGATTCTGTTTTCCTGTTCCCGTGTTAGGAAGTACTTCGACTCGCAGAGCTGCCCTTGTCCCAGCCAGAGGATATCCGCCCGCTTCAGATTCGGCAAATCCCGATCCGTTGTCTTCTGATAGACTACCTTTTGCTCAGCGACTTGACCGAACTTAGAGAGCATCCGAAATTCGATGTCGTATCGTTTATCCGTAAGCACAAGGACACGGGTTGCGCCGCGCGGTGCTTGAGCGAGGGCTTGAGTATGCTCCTTCCGCGGTTTTCCGATCATAACATCAAGCAGGTGCTTTTGAAATTTGGGAGTCGGCCCGTCGTATGTTCGGTGCATGTGGATCTCGATGTGCGTTAGATTCCACCAGACACGGTTTTTATCGGAACGGTCTTGAGCAAAGACCTGAAACCATGTGCCGTTGATATGGCCTAGGCTCATCAATCGCCCCTCTGCTTTTTTATAGAAGACGATAATGGGCAACCCGACCTCAAACTGTTTCATCAGTTGTTGCGGAAAATTGCCATCTCCGACGGCGAGGTTAATTTTAATCTCCTTAAAGCGACTCGAGCCTTTGAGGTTATTCTCGACTTTCACCTTGGCTGTCATCCGTTTCCGATTAACCTCTGTCACAGACCCAAAGAGGATGTTCGTGCATTCTTGGATTATCTGTTCTACGGTATATTTTCTTTCGATAAATGCCTCTCCCCGGAACGCAGGGACTAAGAGGCCGTATAAACAAAATAATGCAATGATCGTCATTCTAACACTGTTGCTTCGCATTGGAAATAGCTCCTTGTCAATCCCCATCAATATGGGGTTGGTTTGTTGTGAATTGGTGAATTGATGAGCGCGCCCTTCACGTTTGACGCGTTCTGTCTCACCGTAGGTCGATGAGTAACAGTTGCCCATCATGCTCGGCGGCGAGGTCTTTTAATAAGCGTACGCCGTCGTCAGAGTGTCCATGGCCGAGGGCGATTGTCATAATCCGGGCGTGGGACGTATTGCGTCGCCGCACCAATTGACGTATCTTACTGGGTTCTTTGATACCGCGGCTCGGGTCACCGTCGGAGATGACAACGATGGTAGATGCTTCAAGGGTCAATGCGCGCTCCAACCCTCCCGACAGGTTTGTTCCAGCGCGTGCCTTGAGTCCGTCTAAGAAGCGATATGCCGTACTCACGTTTTCGCGGTTCACAGGTAGCATCTGCTTCTGATAAACGCGCACATCTTTGTCGAAGGTGACGATATTGAAGGTATCACCTTGATAGAGCAGACTGAGGGCATCTTTAAGTGCCTGAATCGCGAGACGGAGTTTATCACCTTTCATACTTGACGAGACATCAAGCAGATAAACAATCTCTTGTGAATCGTCGCCTCGTGTTTCCGTAACGTACTCCCCGATGCCGAAAAGATCCTTCGCCTGCTGGTCTGCGGCTGGATTAATTTGGATGATTTTCGGCGGGGTAGTTCCGACATCTGCGAATCCATCACCCAACCCACCGCCATCTGCGAATCCATCATCCGCCCCGTCTCCGAATCCACTTCCACCCCTCAGACTTGTGCCGTAGGAGTTCACGTCGGATAATCCACGCTCCTCACCCTCTCCGGTTACTCTGACGCGATTCGTGACGATTCCTGCGCCGGGGGCGGCAATCGCCGTTGGCGTTGCAACTGGCGGAGCAATCGTGTTCCGTGTCTCTGTTTTCGCCTCAAACCGTGCCGCGGTGGTAATCTCAGGGAGAAGCTGGCTGATTGGGGCATCACGATGAACCTCTACGCTTTCCCGCACGATTTCAGGTCCTTTAACAATCACTTCCGAAATCTGTTGTGGTGCTCGCGTGGTGACTCTCGTTGTGAGGGTTGACGGTGCTTCCGTTCGGCTCTTGACAACCTTAGGAATCGCTTTCGGAATCTGACGTTTCCGCACATTCATCTTGACTGGCGGTGGCGGCACAAATTCTACAGCAACCAGTTCTTCAAAGGGTTTCGCGGTATCGCGGGCTCGAATGATCTGCCGAACAAGGTAGGAACTAATCGCAAGGTGAAGGATTAAAGAGCATACGAGCGCGATTTTTGCCGCTTTTGACCGACGCTTTGTCCAAACAGGGGTCGAATCTTGGTCAGCGACTTCGGGCAATACCGCCTGACCCGATGGCTTTCGTAGGAGGGGCATCTTGCCCCGATACTCGCTATCTGACTTTTGGGATAGGTCTTTTTGACGAAAAGCGTACCTGAATCGTGATGAACTGTGGTTTAACATTTGTCAATTTCCTTTCGAGTAGACGTAAATTTTCTCTTTTGGATACTGTTTATAGCTAAGCCAATAATTATTTATACATCGCGGTAGTGCGGTTGCCCCTAACGGGTGGTCCGAAGACGGATGGTCGCGTGAGCGAGCGCATCGCGTGAGCGAGCGCACAAGATGCCCTTACGGGTGGCGAGATGACTCGACGCAACTTGACGCAAAACCGCACCTACCGGCCGGTGTCTACATATCTTTCGGTTCCACCATAATTCTACTTTCCAAACTTCTGCTTCTGCAATAAAAAAACTTCAATGTCTTTAATCCGTCTCTGTGCATAATCCACCATTTTTTGAACATTCGCATCCGATGGAGGAGTCTTTTTATACCGCGATATCAATCGCTTGTATGCCTTGAGTGCATCGTCCCATCCCTCGCGGATTTCGTGTGCGGAACCGATTGAAGCGAGCGCGTAATCTACGTAGGCGCAATGCGGATAATTTTTGATTAGCGTCTCAAACTGCCGGATTGCCTCCAACGCATACCCTTTCGCCGCATCAGACGCGGTTTCTGCCCCTGTATCCGCTTTGGTCAACAGGGCAACTGCGGCTTTATAAGGTTTTTCTGCTATGATATTTTCAGTGTCGCGTCTCCAACGCCGGACGTTGTTTTGTAGTTTGCTATCCATCGCGGGGAAGTTCTGTTTCGTCAACTTTCCGTACGCCGCCAGTGCAGGTGCGTATTCTTTGCGGTTGAAATGGTGATGGGCGATGTTTACCTGCGCGTTGGCGGCAACGACCTTGTCCGGGAATCGTTCGATAACCGCTTGATAGACTTGCAAAGCCGTTTCCATCTGCCCCAGTTTCTCGTGGCAGGTGGCAATCGCGTAGGTTGATTCGTCAACCCATTCGCTGTCGTCATATCCATCCACAAGTTGCTTATAGGTTTTTAACGCTTCATCGTACTGCTTTGATTCAAACTGCGTTCCACCGACTGTGTACAACGAATCGTCAGCGAGTTTGTGTTTCGGATACCGCTCAACTAATTTCTGATAGGCGACAATTGCCTCCGATGTTTTCCTGGCAAACGTCAACGCCAGTGCGGATTGGTATATCCAGCCCGGGGATTTCTCTGAATCGGCGTTTCGAGCGACCAACTGGTCAAAAGCGTCAGCCGCCTTTATAAAGCGGGTCACCCGGTCCGTGCGGGTCTTGGTTTTATCTGCGAGGGTGAAATATGACCATGCGAGGTATTCATAGGTTGTATCAATCTTCTCATCTTCCGGGAATCGCTGAATAAAATCCTCCAGCGGTTGGATTGCGGATAGCAACTCCTGATTCTGATACGCGGCTTGCCCCGCCTGAAACATGGCGGCGTTGATGAGTGGTACCGTTGTCGCGTCTGGATTTTGGGCTTTGAGCGCGTTTTCATACGCCCCCTTGAAGAGTGTCACCGCTTCCGTTCGCTGTTTTTTGACATCCCCGTTTTGGTAATACAGCGTGGCGAGTTGAAACTGCGCTTGTGCGAGTAACAACGGGTCTGCTTTTTTCTGGGCAACACCCAATGCCTGTTGTGCGGTCTTGATTGCCGTGTCTGCGTTCCCCGATTGGCTCAATAGATTCGGTAAACGGAGGATAGCATCTTCGACCATCGCCTTGATTTCGGGATGGGTGGTTTGAGAGAAGCGATTGGCAAGTGTTGAAAACGCCGTTGCTGCTTTATCCGGTGCATCCCGACGTTCATGAATCGCCCCGGAGCGATAAAGAGCCTCCGCCGTTAATTCAGGATTGACATCCGCTGTAATCACTTGTGTGTAGAACAGTAAAGCAGTGTCCAAGTCTACCCCCATTGGTGGTTTCTCCGCCTGCGAATTTGCGTCTAATGATTCGTCCATCGGTTGCCCATTCTCGTAGATTCGGGCGAGTTGTCGGGCGGCTTCCGTGCGAATCGCCTTCAGGGTCGGTGCGGTTGCTGTCGAAAGCACATTTTGATATGCGGCGATTGCCTCCGTTCCCTGCTTGCGACGTTCGTGAATCTGTCCAAGATAGAAGTGGGAATATGCCTGAATCTCGGTGTCATTAGGCTTTAGTGCGATTGCCTGTTCAAAAGCCCCCGCCGCTGCGTCAAGCTGATTCAAGTGCATCAGACTCGTACCGAGCAGATACTGCAAATGTCCGGCGATGTCAGATTTCGGATTGGTTGCGTTGTCGGCGGACGAACCGAGCGCGGATATGCGTTCCAATATTTCCGTTCCCGTTTCCACAACTTTCGCAAATTCGCCGCGCTCAAAGTATATCAACGTTTCTCGATAGCTGATTTTTACGCCGAGTTCATCCTGTAATCGAGACTGGGAAGTCGCTCCCTCTGCTTTGCGACCAACTGTAAACTGCTTGGCATTCTCATACGCATCCAGTGCGGCTTCGTCATCCTTTGCGTTCGCGTACAGATTTCCGAGTTCAAAGTAGGCGTTGGCCTGGGCTTGGGGCGTTGCATTCGGCGAAGTTGTAATCGCTTCAAGTTGTTGTGTGAGCAACGGAGCCGCGTCCGCGTGAAGCGTTGGGTCTGCGAGTAGGAGATTGCTCATCAAATTCCGCGCTGAGTAGACAACCGATTGGGTGTGTTCGTCGTTGGATGGTGTGTATTTTTCGATGAGCTGTTTGGCGTAACCGAGTGCCTCCGCCTTGCGTCCGAGTGCGTCGCTCAATGTTGCCGCGTTCCAATAGGTGTCAATCGCCAGCTCAAAGTCCGGATAGTTTTGAAGCGTCTTTTCGTAAGCCGCCAACGCCATCTCTCGGTTTTCATTTTCGGCGTGACATAGCCCAATGAAATATTGTGAGGCACCGGCGTACCGACTGTTCGGGTAGTATTGCAACAATTCTTGATAATAGTCTATGGCAACGTCGTGCTTGCCTTGCTGGCGTGAGATTGCACCGAGGCGTTCCAGCGTTAACGCGAGGTCTTCTGGTTCTTTGAGAACCAAAGAGGCCTGCTGGTATGTGCGGATGGCTTCATCATAACGCCCAGCTTCTTCATACAATTCGGCGAGCATCAGCAGGCTTGATGTGTGAAACTCGCCTATCGGCCCTTCGTCCGACTGCTGGTCGGGCGCGGTTTTATCCCCTTGAACGATCTGCTCAAAACGCCCTATCGCCTGTTCACTCTCGCCCAACAGCTTGTGAGCCACCGCCGCGTGATAGCGGGCATTGTTCAGTTTGAGAATTGCGGCTTGAACGGTGAAGCTTGCGCCGATAGCTGCCTGGGCATCGCGTGTTGGAGCTTGCGGTTTGTTAATCATTGACTGCAGATGGACGATTGCCTTGTCGTAAGCCTCAATGGATTGCCGTAGATTGCTGACCTGTGGGCGTTCAACCGTAACACTCTGATTTTCATCTCCCCCCGTTTCCTGCTGTCCCAGTTGGAAGTGAGAAAATCCTAAGCGCATCCACCCTTGGGCGAGCAGTTTGTCGTCAAGTTGTGTTTCGCCGTGAGGTGCCGAGATGGCCTGCCGATACAGATCCGCGGCTGACCGATATTGCTTCATATCAAAGAGCAGGTCTGCCGCTTGAATCAGCCCGACCGGATCATTTCGGGATGCTGTTGCGAGCATATCCGCGGTTTCGCGCACCGTTTCGTCACGTCCCAACTTCTCGGCGGCTTTGGCTTCTCCGATGAGCGCGTCTTTCTGAAGTGCTGTTCTCAGGGTTTCATCTTGAACTCCATCGCTCACCTGTCGGGCTTCACGGTAGAGGTCAACCAATTTCTCGTAGTCATGCGCTGATGAAGCGGTGTGTGCTGTAAGCTCAGCAACTTGGAATTTGGAGAGTGCCAAACGTTTCTGAGCACGTTCAAACTTATCTACATCCCTCACTGTTCTGACCTGGTCGGCATAAATGCTTGCGGCACGTTGATACGCCGAAAGCGCGGCTTGGGGGTTGTCCGTTTCTCTCTGACTTCTCGCAAGCCCATAGAGGGCATCGGCAAACCACGCCGCCTCCTGCTCAAGCGACACCGCCTTCTCGAAAGCAACAGCGGCTTCGGCAAACCGATTTTGGCTGTATAAACTCTCGCCGAGTTTGAAGGCGATTTCGCCGCGCACTGCATCATCGAAATGAGTTGACTGGGCGTGTTGGTCGGCAAACCTGTAGAACGATGCGGCACGTTCCCATTCCTTCGCCGCTCGGTGAATATCACCGAGTGCTAAAAAGGCGACAGCCAGCAGGTTGCTGTCCGCCTCTTCATCTTCTATTAACTTCCCATACCAGTGTTGTGCCTCTTCATGGTTACCGATTTTGACTGACAGATACCCCATCTCTGACAAGGCTTGGGCGCGTTGTATACCGCCAAGGCCGTGAGTGAGCGCGTTACCGTATCGCTGAATAGCCTCAAGGTGTGCCCCGCGGTCAGTGGCGAGCCGCCCGGTTTGAAAATACGCCATCGCGAGTAGCGTCGGGTCCGCTTTTTTCGCCCATTCCTCGCCCTGTTTAATAAATTCAAGAAACGTGCCTTCAGCGATTTCGCCTGTGTAATTTTCTAACGCACTCATTGCAAGCAGATAACGGGCGCGATGCTCAACTTCGGGTTCGGGATTGAGACGAAGACAGGTTCGCATCGCATCAATGGCGTTGTTATAATCTTTGAGTTCGTAATAACTCAAGCCTCGGTGGTAGTGAATATTTGCCAATTCCTGATTGGTTTTGTCCCGGTCAACGTCCGCCTGATTTTCCATCCCTTTAGCGAAATGGGGGACAATCCAATTGTACGCATCCAATGCCTGCTGGTAATTCCCACCTTTGAAGTGCAATTGTCCGATTTCAAACTGTTTGGCAATCTTTTCGTTGAGTTCAATTGAATCGTCTTCGAGCATCTCCTTAAGCTTCATTAGGCGTTGCGATTGTCCATAGGTGAGCTCGCGGCTTTGCTCGCGGGGTTGAGGGCGCGTTGATTCACGATTGCCAGATCGGGTTCTGGGTTGCCCGCCGTTTGACGACATTGGCACCAGCTCATATTCTGCGCTACGAGTCGCATCCGACGGCGGATCGGTGCGTTGGCCCCTGCGCAGGGTTTCCTTGTCATTTGTATCGAAAAGGGACGATGCCTGACCAATTGACGATGGGTCGGATTGTGGATTGTTTCGAGTTGCAGTACGCTTCTCGCGTGGGGATGTGGTCGAAGGTTGCCCCGATGGTTGATTTCCCGCCTGGGGTGTTGGCTTGCGCTGTACGCCCGTGTCCTCTGTGGAGCGGTTGGAAGCTTTAGAAGTGGTGTACCGTTCGGTTGATTGCGTTTCGGGCACTGAAGGATTTGCGCGTTGTCCACTGCGGAGTGCCCCTCGCTCCTCAGCATCAAAAATCGCTGTCCTGTTGGACTGCTGGGTGACTTGTGGGGTGGGGGTTACCGTTTGCGGATTGCCTTTATTTTCTGGCTCCTGCCACTCCTTCCCTTCCTCAAAAATTTCATAACGCCCACCTGAAATCACGTTCTCTCCGATATCTGGCTGTGAATCATTCCACACCGCGATTCCTGCATCACGACTGTCGGTAATTGTATTACCCATAATAAATGGGGCCGCTCCATCGACGTAAATCCCGTAGCGACTTTGGAGAATCGTGTTGTTCTGAAGCTTTGGATTCCCCCCCCAGTTTCCGATTCCGCCTTCCGAAGCGTCAGTGATTTGGTTGTCGGCGATAATGGGAGAAGCGGATTGAGTGCGAATGCCATAGGTGCCACCGCTAATCCGGTTGCGTTGAATCGTCGGGCTTGCGTCTTGTGTGTAGATGCCGTAACGGTTGCCCGAGAGTTCGTTATCCGTAATTTCACCAGCGGCGCGCTCCCAAAATGCGATGCCGGCCTTTGTGTTTTTATGGACGCTGTTATCGCGGACATCCGCTTCGCCAGATTTTATGTAGATGGCATAACCGTTCTCGCGCAACACATTCTGAGTAATGGTCAAGTGTGCATCTTTGCTGTAAACCCCGATTTGGCTTTGATTGATGATGTTTTCTTCGATTCGCGTCTGCGGGGAGTTCCAGATGCTAATTGCGGCGAGGTCAGCTTCTCGAATACGATTCGATTGAATGTTTGTTGTGCCGCGGTCAACGTAGATTCCTGTTGAAGTGTTGCTGAGCTGGTTCGTGACGACGGTGAAGTCAGCGTTTGAACCGCTGATTCCCGTTTTTGCGTTGTGAATTTCGTTATTCTCAATCCGCGGTGCCCCACCCCGGCACGTAATGGCACTGCTCCCACCGTGAAATCGGTTTTTTCTAATATGGGCGTTGGAATCAATGACGATAATACCTGTCTGCGACTCGGTTAATTCTAGGTTGTTGTCGATAATTTGGGGAGCACCGGATGCAACATAGAGAGCTGTCGTGCCATGATGGTCGGAAATTCGGTTTTGGCGGACAATTGGATCCGCAGCGGTGAGCCGTATCGCGTAGGTCTTACATCCCGTAATACGGTTTGATTCAATTCGCGGAGAGACAGATTTGCAGGCGATGCCGATCTGTGCATTTTCGATTCGGGTGTTTCTGATGACGCTCGCTTCGGTGGATAATGCCATCTGTTTTGTGTTCCGCTTGCCTGTCTGCTCACTCGGCTCGGCCTTAAAAATGAGCCCGTCCCATTCACCGGAGGTATCCGAGGTCAGCGTAATCGGTGCCTCTTCTGTACCGATAGCGATAAGCATCCCCTCAATCTGAAGCGAACTCCCCTTGCTGAATTGAAGGGTTAGACCGGAGGAGAGTTGCAGGATATCCGGGCGGCTTTTATTGGCAATGACAAGGCTTGAAGTGATTCGATAACTGCCATCGGATTGACGTGTAACCGCCTCTGTGAGGGAATCTAGGGCTTCGATGGTATACAAAATGCCACGTCCCTGCGTGGTGAAATTATTGCCTTCAGCCGAGCTGATGAACGGTTCCGCGCTCATGAAGAGTAGCAGCGCAAGCATACAACAAAATCGGAGGGACACGGACACCAGCGAAAAAGGGGATTTGTACATGATGCTTCTCCTTTAATACATCTGTTTACCATAGATAACGAAGAAAATGTGATGGGCGTTTAACATTATTTGGAAAAAGCTTACCTAAGTTTAAACGAAACAACTGCCCCATCTACTCACTAATCGGGTAACCCCCACCCCCCGGTAGGTGCGGTTTCCTAACCGCACCGGTCGCCCGTATGAAATTACCCAATTAAACGGGTAATTTGGATACACCTATCACACCGCTGGCACCTTCGCTTGGGATGGTCGGGCATCTCTTAATCCGCGTAATCCTCTTAATCCGCGATTCAGACAAGTCACCTGGTTTCCATCCGCAAGGGCAGACAATAAAAACCGATATAACCCAATTAAATTCTTAAACTTCATTTTGTCAAAAACACGTTTGCCTCACCGTTCCAAGCGAAGATCGAGCCAGTTTACGGCAAAATGGATGAGGTTTTCCATCATCGGCCGATTGACAAAAATATTTGCGGCGGTCTCATTTTGGAAGCTGGTGAGCAGGTACATCCCTTTGCCGTGTCTCAGCATCGCGGCGGCGAGCTCCGTTCCACCGTTTGTTGTGGCAAGGATGGTATATTTATCATTCCACCCGGTCCACGTATCGTCAATGAAAACATCCCCTGACCGGATCAAGTTCGGTTCGGAAAAGAGGGTTTCGGCGGCACGGGTGGGTTGGAACTCGCTGCGTCCCCATCCGTTGACGCTTTTTAGGGGGTGCGGGAGCCAGCCTGTACCACACGGTTGGTCACTGGGGCTGTCTTGCCCAGAGACGATGACAACACCGCCATTTTTAACGAAAGTCCTGATCTTCGCCTCTTGTGTCGTCATCAGAAGGTATTCCGATTCACAGATTTCGCTCTGTCCGAGCCAAAGGATGTTCACCCCGTTGAGTCCTGGGAGGTTACGGTCACCTGTGTTTTGGTAGGCTACGCTGTATCTGCCAATCCGATTAAACTCTGAAAGGACGGGAAATTCAACATTGTATTGATTGCCGGTAAGGGCAAGCACACGAATGGTCCCGACTGGTGCTGGAGGCGGTGGTTGCACTTTCACGGATTCGGGGGGAAGTTCCGTTCCCGGTTTCAGAATGCGACGGAGCTGTTTTTGGAAATCGGGGGTTGTGCCTTTGTAGGTGCGGTGCATGTGAATTTCAATGTGCTTTAAATGCCACCACACACGGCTTTTGTCTGATTGGTCTTGGGCCTTGGTCTGGAACCAGGTGCCGTTGATGTGTCCAAGGTTTTGAATCTGCATCCCCACTTTTTTGTAGAAGATAATAATCGGCAAGCCGACCTCGAATTGCTTGAGTAATTTTTTGGGAAAGTTGCTGACACCAGTATCAAAGCGGATTTTAATCTCCTGAAACTTGCTCTCGCCCTTGAGGTTTTCTTCAACTCTGACTTTCGCTGTCATCCGTTTGTGATTTACTGATGTCACTGTGCCGAAGAGGACGTTGGTGCATTCATTGAGAATCTCGTTAAGGGCATAACGTCGCTCAATAAACGCGGCACTGTCGAAGGTGGTGTTGATGAATAAGACCAAGAGGGTGAATAGTGCAATAGCGGTGTAAAGTGTCTGCTTTTTTCGCATGAGGGGGGTGCTCCTTTAATGGTTTGCTTGATTTCGCGGCTTCATGTTGCTTCCTACGTTCAACGTCTGCTGCGAAAACCGAGCACAGATTTGAATTTAAGCAACTTTTAATATAAAAGTTAAGCAAATTTCAGCACAAAGAGTCACGGCTGGGAAGCCGTTCCTACGGGGTTTGTGGTTATAACCCGTGTCGTTGCTGGGAAGCCGTTCCTACGGGGTTTGTGGTTATAACCCGTGTCACGGCTAGGAAGCCGTTCCTACAAGTTTATTCTTTAAGGTTGCTTATTCTTAAAAATTGTCCAAAGCTTAGTAAAAGTTAAGCAAATTTCAGCACAAAGAGTCACGGCTGGGAAGCCGTTCCTACAGGTTTGTGGTTATAAACAGGGTCGCTGCTGGGAAGCCGTTTCTACAAGTTTATTCTTCAAGGTTGCTTAACCCCGTACCCGTTAATCTGATGCGACGTACAGCAGAATCTGGCTGCCTTGGCGGTTTCGCAAGGCGAGGATGAGCTCATTCTGGTCATCGTTGTCGGCATCGCCAATTTTGAGGTCAACAATTTTTCCGTTAAGGAAGTTGCTCGTCCAACCGACGGTATAGAGGTCGCTCTTTTTTTCGAGTATGACAAACTGGTCGTAAAGTTCGCCATCGGGTTGATTTTGGGTGTTGCCGGTAGTGACCACAATCTCAGGGATATCATCCCCGTTCAGGTCGCCGACAGCGACCCCTTCGCCGAAAAGCGGTGGCGTTTGCCAACTCAAGATTGTGGTGTTCATGTCAACTTGATAAGCTTGCAAATGCCCTTCTAGGTCAACGACGAAAATTTCGCTACCCCGGGCATCGCTATCGCCCCCCATAACATCGGTTGCAACAGAATGATAGTCTACCGGTAAAGGGCAAGGTTGGCTCAACAGGGTGCCATCTGCTCGCCATTCAAAGCAGACCGTTGATTTTCCGGTATAGTCGCGTTGATGGACAGCGGTTTCTGCGGCAATGAAGAAATCTTCGCCATGGGCGAGAAACATTGGACGCTGTGGCACGACCGCTGGTCGCTCTTCTGTATTATTCCATTCCACTTTCCATGTCAGATTTGGTGGGCGGCTGATGTAGATGACATCTCGACGGTTTCCATCTCGATGCACGGCGAACATGGTTCTGTGTGCGTGCGCTAGAATGGGTGTTTGCTCTGCATCGTATCGGAGTTTTGGAAGTGTCGGGTGCTTCCGAAAACCGCTGCCTTTCCAAGCCAATGCTCTCAGCCACTGTTCATCGGCAATGATCAGTTCGTTAAATCCATCGCCGTCGACATCCGCGACTTCAGTTGCAAGCACCAGTTTGCTCCGATAGGTCAATCCGTTTCGATGGTAGGGATGATGTTTTGCCGGGTATGTTGTGGAATCCAGAGCGGTCAAAAGCGCGGAAGGGGGCAACTGAAAAATCGCCAAATGTTTGAGATAGCCATTATCGGTATCCCACAGAAAGAGATTGACGCTGATTGACAAATTTGATTGCCGCGTAACGTGCCCCGTTATGAGCCACCGCCCCTTCAACAGCTTGCCGTACCGTTGCACCTGCTTGGGGTTCGCCGACAGTAAATTATAATCCGCATGAAAACGGTGCCAGTCCGGACGGTCTATCCCGACGAAGCGATTGGCACTGTGGGTTGCCAGCCGGGATGCGAGCATACTTGTCAAAACGCGAGAAACGGCCGTAAGTTCAGGGTGTGCCGGGGTTAACGGAATCAACGCCACTCGGGTCGAATCTTGGGGGAGTTGGTCGCTAATCTCCTGTACAACCTCGCGCACGGCGAGATTCGGGTTGGCCGAGGGCATCGCGAACGTGATACCGATTAGGGGACAGATGACACTAAAAATTGCAACGGATAAGCGATTCCATTTCATGATTAAATCTCATTCATGATAAGTCTAAAGATTAGTAAACCCTAGAAGTGCGTGGTTATTGATGTGATTTTATCATTACAAAGGTTGGCATGTCAATGTAGAATCCAACTGTGTTAGGAGATAAATCAGTCAAAGGTTAAGCAGAGGCAAAGAAGTAAGCGTAGATATTTTGCTTGCAGGTTTAGAATGTGTGTGTTAAAATTATAAGAATTTAGCTGAATTCAGGCATTTTGGCGCGCAGTGATGTCCTCTTGAGGAGACTTTTGATGAACACATCTGTACTGGTCTTGAATGCAAGCTACGAAGCGATTAACATCTGCACCTTAAAACGTGCGATGAAAATGATTATCAAGGGAGTCGCATGCACAGAAGAGGTATCTGAGCAGGAGATCCATTCTCCAACGGTCTCGATGAAGATTCCCCTGGTCATCCGGTTGGTGAACTATGTCCAGATTCCGCGTTGCGTCGTAAGGTTTTCGCGCAAGAACGTCTTCATCCGTGACAGGTATACCTGTCAATATTGTCAACAGCGTTTTCACCCGCCCATGTTGACGCTTGACCATGTGCTACCGCGTTCTCGGGGCGGAGCGACGGTTTGGGAAAATGTCGCCACCGCATGTAAGAAGTGCAACACGAAGAAGGGGAATCGGACCCCCGTTGAAGCGAAAATGTTTCCCAAGCGTTCTCCAAAAGCACCATCAATACTCACTTACCTGTATCTCAATCGCCATTTTCGGACGTATGACCCGGCGTGGACAAAGTATCTCTACCTCAACTAAGTTGGCACAATTGTGGCATGACGAAATGACAACGCTTAACCCGTGTAAACCATATCTCTACCTGCTCAGTCTCTGCTTTGTGTTGCTGGCTTGTGGTACCCAAGCCCCTTCCGATTACTATTTTCAGTTTGCCTTAATGGAAGAATGGGGCGAACATAATCGGAAACAAACTGGTCGCGCCCTGGATACGGTAATTACGCATCCGGAGAATGCGGAACCGTTAATCATTGCATTTGAAATTGGTGATTCACCGGCAGAATGGCTCGGTTTCAAGTCGCTAGAATCGCCTGAACGCAAATCTTCGGGGCAACCGCGTACTGTTGCAACACTGCCAAAGGAGCGAATCTCATTAAATCAGAGCGCGCTAGATAGGATTTTTAGAGACCGAGAAATTCAGGTCTCCTATTGGCAATTGCAAGATGGGCGGCTTGAAGGTAAGCAAAATGTTGTCACTGTCCATTTTATTCCTCGTGCCTTAACGGACCGGGCGATCAAGACAGAGTTCTTGATGATTTGTGCAATTGTACACGGTGGTCAAGTTGAGGACAAGAATACGATTGATGTCATTAAAGGAGTTGCAGGGAAAGAGGACGGCACCCCGTTGATGGTTTTGGAAGGGCAGATTGTCAACTACAAGGCTTATATTGACGAACAGATTGGCTTGCAGGAATGGGCAAATCGGCTCAAAATGAGAAGATTCTGATTATCAAAACGTTGATTTAGGCGGTGAAAAGTTGGTGTCTAATTTTTGCCCAACGACCGATTATGGCGTATAAACCGCATCCAGAGAGACTGAAAAAGAGGTGGGAATTCCAACGCGGGTATAAAAGGGGGCGAAAATATTGGAATCGCTACTTTGTTGTGTACATCAACCGGAATGCGTTTCACAGCACACGTTTGGGTGTCACTGTTAGCAAAAAGGTTGGGAACAGCGTAAAAAGAAATCGCGTTAAGCGATTAATCCGTGAATCCTTCAGATTATCAAAGTCTAGAATCTTGCCCGGTTATGATATGATTGTTGTGAGTCGCTCGCCCGCTGTTAATCTGAAATACCAGCAAGCCGAAGATGCGTTGCTACAACTGCTCCGAAACGCGAAAATCCTCAAAACCTGAAAATAAGAGGATTTGCGAATACGGCGAGCGAACCGCGCAGAATGCAACGACGAACTTTGTTATGACAAGTCTACTGCTTTACGCAATACGGTTCTACCGCAAGTTCATTTCCCCATGTTTCCCCCCAACTTGCCGGTTCTACCCGACCTGCTCTCAATATTCGCTTGAAGCAATTGTGGTATACGGGGCGTTAAGAGGAAGCTGGCTCATGCTGAAGCGTTTATCGAAATGTCATCCTTATCATCCAGGAGGCTATGACCCGCTGAAATAAATTATCTGTCTGACAGAAACCGAGTTTTTGCGTCGCGTTCTGCGTCGCGTTCGTCGCGCCACCCGTAGGCGGGGCATCTTGCCCGGCGTTCTACCGATACGCTTCACAAGATAAACTTTAATATTGAAACTTGCTTATGATCGCTTTTTTTATCGTTCACTTTTTGTTCACCTGTCCGCCTGGACCGAAATCTCCCGAATATCCCCCTCGGATACAGGTCAATTCTGTATAAGTCGGGGTTAATAACCCGAAAGTCAAGTGCACACTACGAGGTAAACACCTAGATGGATTTATCATATTTTCTTCAAACTTTCGTAAGCAAATTTTAATAAAAATTTTACATTTTTGAGGAAAGCTAAGGAGCTCTGAAACTGAATGGGAAAACGTCATATTTTGGCACTGGTACTCATGGTTGTGTTAATGCTTGTGTGGAGTCTGATCTTCGGCAACCGAATGTCCAAGCAACGACGTGAGCAGGAGATAGAAAGACAGCGCACTGCCGAGCAGAATAGGGAAGCAACACCCGAGTCTGTAAATGAAGAAGGGCAGAATACAAGCACTCCAGTGCAAACTGATGAACCGCCACAACGGAACATACAGAGTACACCCGTACATATCAAAACCAATCAATACGATATTACCTTCGCCATGGAGTCGGCGACAGCAACACGGTGGGGACTCAAGGGATATCCGGATCGATCCGGAGTCGAAAAAGGGTCCGATGTCCAAGAGGGGTCTGATGTCGAAGCAAAGTCCGATGTAAAGGAAAATCCAATTAACCTGATTCCGTCTTCCGCACAAAATTGGTTTTCACTTAGGCTTTTTGAACCCTCATTTCAGGAGAAGTTTAAGAAGGGGGAGATTCTTTGGGAGAAGGATAAGGCGGGAATCGATCTCACCGGTTCGGATGCCAAGGAAAAAGATACGATTACTTTTAGTGCGAAGGTTGGAGATAGCTACGAAGTCTTCAAAAAGGTGACGGTTTATCCAAACGAGTATTTTGTAGACATCGCATTGACGTTTGAAAACTTATCAGAAGAACCGTTGAACATCTTGGGTAAGGAGGCTGATGAAAGTACAAATGGCTATCAACTCCGTTTAGGGCCTGGGATTCATGCAGACCTGCTCCCCCATGAGCGAAAAAAAGGCAGCTCCGCGGGTCGCACAGGTGGCGCGGGAGCGAGAGTCTATACGGAACTTGGCAAGGTGACTAAAGAACCCAAGGAGGAAGAGGTGGGAGTAACTGCGACGTGGGCGGGGCTCAATAACAAGTATTTTGCCGCATTGATGATTCCTGACCCGAAACTTGAGGCAGAGTATCGTTTTGAAGAACTCGCAGATAATGGAGAGGATGTCGTAGATATTACCCACCCCAAAGAGACCGCAAGTCTTGTTATTCCAGAATTTTCTTTAGCCGCTCACCAAAGCCGGACAGACTACTTTCGCGTCTATGTGGGCCCGAAGTTGACTGCGTTCTTGAAGGCCGTTGAAGCCCCGAACGCGCCAGAGGCGCAGATTGGTCTATCAAAAATTATTGATTTCGGCTACATGGGGCTAATTGACCCAATCGCGTGGGCGATGCTCTGGCTGCTGAATGGAATGTACGCTATTCTGCCAAACTACGGCCTTGCAATCATCGTGCTTACCGCACTAATCAAAATAATCTCTTATCCACTGATGCGGAAAAGCTACAAATCAATGAATAAGATGAAGGAATTGCAACCCTTACTCGCCGAATTGAAGGAAAAGCATCGAGATGACCCGCAGAAACTAAATCGTGCAACAATGCGGTTATACAAAGAACAGGGCGTAAATCCGTTGGGCGGGTGTATCCCTTGGCTACCGCAGATGCCAATCTTTTTTGCCTTATTTGCACTGCTCGGTACCGCTGTTGAGTTGCGCGGGGCCCCTTTCCTTTTATGGATGGATGACCTCTCTGCCCCGGATGTTCTCGTCACTCTGCCCTTCACGATTCCTCTCATTATCACCGAGATTGATGCGATAAGGATTCTACCAATCATTAACGGCTTGACACAGTTCTTACAGCAGAAATTTGTCGGTGGGATGGCACCCGCTACTGATAATACACAGGCGAAAATTATGCAATTTTTGCCGCTTATATTTGTTTTTCTCTTTTATAATTGGGCATCAGGGTTTGTTTTATACTGGCTATGCAACAATGTCTTTACAGTCGCACAACAATATTTAACGCAAAACAGAGATTCAGACGAAACCGAAACTCCCAAAACTTCTAAAAAATCAAACCCCTCAAAAATAAGGCGTCAGGCGTGAAATACAACCCATCATCTTCATCACCATATTATTTTTTATTTTTCATTGATGTAGACCTCGAAAACTTCCGAAGTCTTGAATTGGGATGGGAAGCCGATTATTGTGGGGTTGCTAGGAGGGCAATCAAACGTGCAGCAATATATTGAAATGGAAGGAGAAACGACAGAAGATGCGCTAGAACGTGCTCTTGAGGAACTTGGGGTGAGACGAGACCAAGTCAGTGTAAGAGTCATGCGTGAACCCTCAAAGGGGATTTTTGGATTGGGTTCAAAGGGAGCGCAAGTCCGAGTCACACTTAAAGAAGATATTTCTACCACACCTGAAGCAATACTGGGTGAAATTTTGACCCGCATGGGGGTTGAGGCACAAATCAAACCACAGATTATTGACGGCAGTACTCATCTGATTGTAAGTACCGATACTCCTGGGTTGCTCATTGGTAGACATGGACAGACACTCAACGCGCTGGAGCATCTGCTCAACTGTATTTTGAATAAATCGTCTCTTGTTAAGAAAAAGGTCTATGTTGACACAGAGGGATACCGTGAACGCCGCGAAAAGATGCTCGTTGAGTTGGCCTCTCGGGTCGCTGCAAAGGTTCGGCAGACCAACCAAGAGATTGTATTAGATTCGATGCCGCCTCATGACCGTCAAATTGTCCATGTTGCACTGCAAGCCGATGAGCATGTCCGGACGTATAGTCGGGGAAACGGCGTTATGCGGCGCGTTGTTGTGAGCCCAATAGACGAATTTGAGACAGATGGGGACGAGTATGCTTCTTGATGATACCATCGCGGCGATTGCCACACCCCGTGGGGAAGGTGGCATCGGTATCGTCCGGATCAGTGGCGCGTTGGCAATTCCGATCGCGTGTGCGCTTTTTAGGTCACCGCGATGTATCTCGCCAAACGAATTTTCGACCCATACGCTCAACTACGGACACATCGTTGACCCCGTTTCAGACGACGTTGTCGATGAAGTCATGGTGGGGGTCATGCGGGGACCGAAATCGTATACGACTGAGGATGTCGTTGAGTTTAATTGTCACGGCGGAATTGTGCCGTTGCAGCGTGTGCTTGAATTGACACTACAAGCGGGAGCGCGGCTTGCCGCACCGGGGGAATTTACCAAACGCGCATTCCTCAACGGCAGAATTGACCTCGCTCAAGCGGAAGCGGTTGTCGAGGTAATCCGGTCAAAAACAGATCTTGCCCGCCGGGTGGCAATTGATGGGCTGACAGGCAAGCTCTCGCGTGAAGTCAACGCGCTGAGTGACCGGCTGGCAGACCTCCTCGCAGAAGTGGAAGCGTCAGTTGATTTTCCTGATGAAAACCTTGATTTTATGGCGACCGACGCAATGTTTCAAACCGCACGGTTGATTCGGAGGGACTTGGCTGAATTACTCGCGACTGCATCGGAAGGCAAGATATTGCGAGAGGGCATTGGCGTAGCGATTGTGGGCAAGCCGAATGTCGGGAAATCAAGCCTGCTGAATGCGCTATTGCAGGCAGACCGGGCGATTGTCACCGACATCCCCGGCACAACGCGAGACACAATTGAGGAGTCGCTGAATCTTGAGGGCATTCCGATTAAGCTGGTTGACACTGCGGGAATACACGAAACCGACGACACCGTTGAACGGCAAGGGGTTGAGCGGAGTCGGACTTATCTGGATTCAGCAGACCTCGTTTTGATGATGTTTGATGCCTCACAAGCGTTGGGGGAAGCCGATTTCGCACTACTGCGTGAGGCGAATTCGCGCACGGCGATTCTCATCCTAAACAAGGTTGACCTGCCCATCGTAACGCTTCCTGCGAATTTGCAGTCCAACGCGCCCCAGAACCGAGTTGTGCAAACCTCGGCACTGTTTGAGCAAGGGATTGAGGAGCTGAAGTCAGTTATTTTACAGGAAGTTTTGGGGGATACGTTTCGGATCGGAGAATCCGCAATCGTTACCAATGTCCGCCATTACGATGCGTTACGCCGGGCAGAAATCGCGCTTGACCACGCGATAGAAAGTTTACAGGCGGAATTGTCGCCAGAGTTTACCGCAGTTGACCTGCGAATGAGTCTGGATTGCATCGGTGAAATCGTGGGCAAAACGACAACCGATGATATTCTAGAGCGAATCTTCTCCCAGTTCTGCGTAGGTAAGTAAAATACGCCAGCGGTGCTGTAGTGAGGACATTATAGTAAAGCCCATAATTACCGATACACCGTCGACCAGCGCGCTTACAAAGCGCGTCTACCGGTAAATGTCACCATATTTTTAGATTTCACTATAAAATTATAAAGGGGTAATATAAGATGTTAGCTTCACACCAGCAGTGGTGTACGCGCTGCGATCGGTATGTCGAAACCGAACAGAAGCAGAGCAAAGTTGGAAGACAAGGCAAGTTAGTGAGCATTATCGTAACTTGCCGGAAGTGCCGCACAACATTGAGTAGTAAAACAATCAGTACGGCGGCACTTCAACAGATGCAGGCGGAAGCCGCTGCTCAGGAAGATTAGAAGAAGGAAAGGATGGAAGACTGGAAGGGGGGAAGGAGGGAAACGGGGAAGATTGGGAGAAGAAACTTTCACCCATCCTTCCATCCCTTTCCTTTCATCCTTCCATCCCTTTTCTGAAATTAAGAACCGATTTTCAATAAGGAGAAAAATCATGTTTAACCCAGTTTGGAAACAGAAGCATAAAGCCTTGATTATCTTTCTGCTATTGGCAGTTGCCGCGAATCCGCTCGCATTGGCGGAGAAGGAAATCAAGTGGGAAAAATCAATCGAAAACGGGCTTAAAGAAGCCCAAAAGACCGGTAAGCCGATTATCATGGACTTCTACGCCGACTGGTGAGGGTCATGTAAGCGGCTGGAAGCCACTACATTTGCCGATGAGAAGGTTGTTGCATTAGCAGACAAATTCATCGTCATGAAAGTCGATATTGAGGGGGGCCCTGAATACAGGCAAGCGTTGATGAAATATACCGATGGAAAGGGTATCCCGGCGATCGCGTTCGTTAGCTCTGAAGGCGGGGTCATTAACCAACCAGGGGTACAGGAACTGTTTAATCTGGAGCAGTTTGTTGGCCTGATGGAAGATGCTGTCAAGCAGGAGGAAGAGTTTCAGCAGTTGAAAGCGGGACTCAAGAAAACCCCTGACCATCCCAAAATGAATGCCCAACTCGCCCTGATTTACCTCAAATGGGCGATGCTTGAAAAGGCACAGCCTTTCGTTGATAAAGCATTGAAACTTGACCCGAAAAACGAAACCGGGCTTTTGCCGGAGTTATATTTCAATCTTGGGGTCTATTACGCCAATAGTGTCATCAAGGAAAACGACCCCGCACTTCAAAAGGCGGAAGGGTATTTCAAGAAGGTCATTGAGGAGTACGCGGATAGCACATCTTATCACCCCGCGTGTTACTATCTCGGAGTGACCTACGCCATTCAGAAAAAGTACAGGATGGCGATTGAACTGCTCAACAAGGCGGCAGAGTCGAAAGACCGCGATACCAGAGCGCAGGCTCAACAGATGCTGGAGCAGGTCAATACGTTGATACACCAGCGGTAGCGGTTTGGGCCCCCAAACTCCTTTTTTAACGCAAAGGCGCAGAGACGCAGAGAGCGCAGAGAAAGAATCTTTAAAGAGGATGCAATGAAATTTTTGGAATCCAAAATTTTCAGCATATCCTTTCTTTCGCTTCTCTTTTCCCTCTCTTCCCTCTGCGCCTCTGCCTCTCTGCGCCTTTGCGTTAAGTTCTTATTCTTGATACGAGCGTTTTTTTGCCTGAAGTGCACCCACCTGAGTTTGTGTGAGCAACCGGTACTTCCCACGCGGGAGTGTGCCGAGCGATAGCGAACCGATCTGTACCCGTTTGAGGGATATGACCTTGTGCTGTATCACCCCAAACATCCGGCGAATCTGCCGTTTTTTCCCTTCGTGGATGACTACCCTGAATTGTGTGCACCCCTTTTCGCTACCAATCTGAACAACCTTCGCTGGGGCAGTCTTTCCATCTTGAATCATCACGCCCGCGCGCAGACGGGCAATCGCCTCTCGGCCCGGCTCTCCCTCGACCCACGCGATATACGTTTTTTCTATCTCGTGACTTGGATGCGTGAGTTTGTGCGCGAATGCCCCATCGTTGGTCATCAGCAGAAGCCCTTCTGTGTCCATGTCCAACCGTCCCACCGGATAGATGCGTTCAGGGATGTCACACACCAAATCCATGACTGTCGGGCGACTCCGCTCATCGTGGCGCGTTGAGAGGTAGCCCGGTGGTTTGTTCAGCATCAAATAGATCAACTTAGGCTTTTCTTGTATCGGCTTCCCATCCACTTTGACCTCGTCCGTGTCGGGCGCGATATGTGTGCCGGGAATCTGGGCACACTCGCCGTTGACTGTGACTCTGCCATCGGAGATGCACTTTTTAGCGGTTCTGCGTGACATGATACCGGATTCCGCAAGGAATTTTTCAAGACGCATAGATTTCTTCGATGCCTTCCACCGTAGAGCGGGCGACCCGTTTGCCGTTGAATGTCAAAGAGTTATGGCGACTCAGAAGAAGCCACCGGCGTACCGCTGATGATCTTCGCGGTGATGCTTGGGCTTTTCACATCGAATTTCCGACCATTAATCGTTGCCTCTCCGGTAAAGCTGAAGGTGTGGGTGCCTGGCTTCATGCCGGCATCTGCAATAAGCGTGACCTTTACCTCAGTTTTATGGTCAGGGATGGTGATGTTCTTTGCAGAGAGACGGGGGCCTTTTTCGGGTAGCGGTGTCGGAGTGAGCTGAATCTTGTCCGTGAAGCCACCCTGGCGGGTGGCTTTAATTGTGATAATCGCCTCTACCGTTTGCGGCTCTGTGGTATTCTCGGTGCCCTCCTGATTCGTGCTCGCGACGGGTGACGCAGGTAGCACGAGACTGAATCGAACTGGTTCGACTGCCAGCACAAAGGGCACTTCAGTGATGCTCAGTGAAAACGCAGTCGTTGATTGCGTAACAGGTTCGTTATTAACTGTTGCACTGCCGTTGACCACAATATCTTGCGTTAATACTGGCGATAAGGCAGGAGTCAGTTCTCGTCCCACAAAACTCCCAGCGTTGATTGTAATCGTCGCCTGGGTTTGACCTTCGGGGATGGTGGGTTGAGATGCCGAGACCCGCGGCGGTAGCCCCATAACTGACAACGCAATGGGGCCAACAAATCCAGCGTCACGAATGGCTCTAACATTTAGGGTTGTCGATTTTGACTGCATCACGATGGCGTTGACTTGAACGATTTCCAACCGGAATGGAGGTGCATCCATCACTGTCAGATGAATCGGGTTAGGATTCGCGTTCCGTTCAACGCGCTGGTTTTGAATGGCACCTATTCCGACCACTCTGACCGGTAGATGACCCAGAGTCGCGTCTGGCGGAGCAGTCAGAGTGATGAGGGTTTGCGTCTGATTTGGAGCGAGGATCGCCGGGCTAATAGAGAAATCTTTGGGCAGGTCACGGATGGCGAACCGGAGCGCGCCATTAAAACCATCCACGCGAGCGACCTGCACCGTGAAGAGTGTGCTACTCCCACGGCTGATTCTGAGATTATTGAGCGGGGTAGTTACCCTTCTATTGCGGTTGTCTAAACTCTCACCGACAACCGACACGCGGAAATCCGGCTGAATTGGTTTGATGCCCAGGCGGTAGGCGAAATCCATTCCGCCTTGACTGTTGAGGTCTCGAATGGCAACCGAGTAGTCCCCATCTTTCGGAAACGTAAAATCAATTCTCGCTTCCGAACCCGTTGCGTCATCGTTGACCATCAGTTGTTTGTTCTCTGGGTCAAAGAGG
This sequence comes from Candidatus Poribacteria bacterium, assembly GCA_965198165.1. Lineage (GTDB taxonomy): Bacteria > Poribacteria > WGA-4E > WGA-4E > PCPOR2b > CBDAOT01. The sequence goes on from OZ240244.1 coordinate 5,595,116, forward strand.
GTCAATAGCGAGTCTAACGTTGATCCGAGACGACGAGCGTTGACATCAAAGATAAGCCGTTGTCCCTTTTTCGCCTTGAAAGTGAAGTAATCCACATCGCCTTCTAATTCAATTCTGCCGTTGACCGTGAGCGGCGGTGTCACGCTGTTCGCTTTATCCCGCATGTTATTCGGCTCCACCTCCGTCGTCTCGGGAAAATTGCTGATGACGAAGGGGTGTGGATTCGTTGATAATCCGGATGGTGTCATCACTCGCACCTCTTGGATACCCAACGGGGCATCGGGGGCGATGGAGACCTGTATCGAATTTACGCCTGCAAGATTGCGCCCATTAACACTGATGCGACTTTCCATCCCTCGTCGTCCGCCGAGCGGAAAGATTGTATCGAGGTAAGGCAGTTGACCGATACTCAAGCGATACTCGAAGTTCCCACCGCCTTTGTAGCTCAGGTCGCGAATCTGAACGGTATACTCCCCCTCCGCGTCGTTGGGAATCGTATAATCAATTAACGAATCGAGCCCGTTGGCGATGTCGTTGCTGGCGACTTCCTTCCCGTCGGGGCTAAAAAGCGTCAGGAAGGAATCAAGCGGCGAACCCATCCGGGAGGCGTTGACATCAAATATAAAACGTTGACCTCTCTTTGCCTTAAAACGGAAGAAATCCTTGTCGTTGACCGACTCAATTTTTCCGCTGATGGTAATTGGGCCCTCAATATAGTTTGCTTCCGCGGGTGTCGAATTCGGCTCTTTTTCGACCATTTGCGGACGGTCTTCAACAATAAAGCGGCGTGCGTTGGAAATCCCCTTGGGTGTGACAAGTCGCAGATTTCGCGTCCCCAACGGTGCGTACGATTCAATTGTCACTTCGGCGACCAAACGGTTGTTGTTCGGAATGCTACCTGATATGCCACGACCGCTAAAAACAGCGGAGGCTTGACGTTTTACCTCTTTTATCTCCCCGGAAATCCCTTCACCGCTGAACAGCAGTGCTGTCGTATCTTTAATGTTTTTCCCTTGCAACGTAATCGCGACAACTGTTCCGCGTTTCGCCCCCTGCGGCGCAATTGACGTAAACTCTGGAACCGCCTGAGCTTTGACTAACCCCGCCGGTATGAGAAGGCATATCAGAATGTAAAACGTAAGCCGTAAAATGGAATTTCCTACACTTCCGCGCGCTTTCATCGAAATGTGAACTTGTCCAACCATTGTACTCGGTTTCCTTTCTTCCCCTTTGGAGTGAGCGTATGTAGAACGTGTTTTACCAAACAAACTCCTTTTTTATCAACGTGACAACTTGCGTTAAAATGCTATCTCGATTGAGGTGCTTTGGTACACCGTGTCTAATTGAAGGGAGTTGTCATGCTGTTTCGATTCCATGAAAAAACGAGCTTCAGGGAACCAGTCGCTGAAGCTCGTTGATTTTGGTGCGGTGCCTGTCCGACGAAGGTCTGCGAATATTAAATCATTCGCAAGGGTGCCTTAATCGGCGTTATCCAGTGCGCTCAATACCTGATTGACTTCTAGCGTGTTATCAGGGGGCGCATCTTCGACATATTTGAAAGCGACCTTACCGTTGCTGTCAATCACGAAGACACCGCGATTCGTTATACCGACCGCTTCAATCGCGATACCGAATTGCTTTGCGACCTCAAGATTCATGTCCGCGAGGAGGGGGAATTTCACGCCACCGAGGTGTTCACTCCAAGCCTTATGTGCAAATACCGAGTCGCGGTTAATCGCGATGACATCAGCACCCTTCGCTCGAATCGCGTCAATTTTTTCGTTATAATCGGGAATCTGAATGGAGCAGACCGGTGAAAAATCGAGTGGATAGAAAATCACGACCCATTTTTTACCCTCAAAGTCGCTCGATGAAACTTCCGTATCTTCTGAACCGATAGAACCTGTCAATGTAAAATCTGGAGCAGCATCTCCAACTTCTAATGCCATTTCGGCCTCCTTGAAATTGATTTCGTCCTGAATTTAGATTGCACTCTGGATGATTTCCACCGCAAGAGTTTATCACAAATTGATAAAGTGTGTCAAAGGAATTCGAGCTGTTCAGGGGAGTTCATTTTCAGTTTTTGCACCACACTTTGGGCAACGAATTTGTGAGCGAAAATTCGCACCCACGACCGGCAATTTAACAAAATGTTAAAAAATTGTCGAATTTAGTGCCAAGTGGCTTGAACTCAGTCACAGTAAGGGATTGAAGCGTTTCCCGACCAAAAACTGAAAAAATTTTAACAAAATGTTAAAAATTGTCGAATTTAGTGCCAAGTGGCTTGAACTCAGTCATAGTAAGGGATTGAAGCGTTTCCCGACCAAAAACTGAAAAAATTTTAACAAAATGTTAAAAATCTGGGGAAAAATCGTCCGATTTACGGCTATTTTTCGGTTTCTGATGTACAGATTCCCGGTTTTCTATGTTCCGGTTAATTTTTTCCTAATTATCCGCAGTGCCGTAAAGCTGGTCACCGTCTACAATCCGCCCACTTCTACGACCAGAATAGCCTGCTGTAAAATTGAGTTTGGCACGGATTTTGCTTATATGTTGCCTAACGTCAATGTAGAAAGATATGACGTGAAATTCCCCGTTTTCGATAAGTCGCAACTTGGGGGATAAAACTTAACGGATTGGGATTGGTAATGTGACCAAATCCAACCCACCCTAACGGGTGGTCCGGGGACGGATGGTCGCGTGAGCGAGCGCACAAGATGACTTGACGCACGTGAGCGAGCGCACAAGATGACTTGACGCAAAAAGCCGACCGTCGGCCCGAACCGACAATCGGCTGTCAAACCCACAATAGCCCTTATAGGGCAAAGGAGTTTAATCATGAACGGCAACATTTTAACCCAAACCAGTTGGAAAGTCAAGGTTGTTTTCACACTGACTGTGCTTTTCGCGACAACCTGCCTACTTCCAACGGACCTCATCGCTGAATACGATTTTGAGCAGGCAACGAAACTCCAAAATGTATGGGGAGAAGCCTACGTGAGTACTTCGTATGATGCCCCACACGCCAGAGGCTATGCTGATGGTTTCTTTCTGAATAATCTCGATCGACTCGTCCGACGCTATTTCAAGTTTAAGGTCGAAGTGACGGGTCCTGGTAATCAGATTCAACCGAAACAAAGGAGTGGCCACGGAGACCTACCCGGTGGAGAGCGGTGGGTTGATGCCCAAAACTACTCATTCCATATGGGAGGCAAAGAAGCGGGGGAGTACAAGGTCACCGCGAGTTCTGACTTAACCGCAAAAGTCGATTTTAATAACAATGGACAATTCGGTGAAGGTGAGGTTGACCACTGGAACGCGAAATGCTCCACTGATTTTCGGATCGAAGAGCCTTTCTAGGGGACACCGCCCCTAACGGGTGGCGAGATGCGTCAACTCATGTCGCCAACCGTTAGGATGACTCGACGCATAACGCAAGCGGCGAGAGGTACCGTATCGTCGCTTGCTCCCAAAGAATCACCTGCTCAAGCGTCAGGCGATAGGTCTCCGTGACGGGTGGAGACCAGATGACTTGACGCAAATCAACGCATACAGGAGGAGTCGACAGATGAAACATCCAAAGCCCACCATTCTCTCACAAACCCTGACGGGTGGCGAGATGACTCGACGCATCCAAATCCTTTTCTTCGCCTGCTGGTCGCTCTTTTTCTCTATTGCGACTGTCGGCTATGCGAAAATCGTCTTTTGTGTAGCAGATGATATTTACGTGATGAACGATAATGGCAGTGGCATCCGCAGACTCACAAACAACACGCTGTCGAAAGACCGTGATCCGCGCTGGTCGCCCGATGGAAAACGAATTGCCTTTACCCGATTCATGGACAAGGAGCAGACACAAACCTCGTCTGAGTTGTTCGTCATGAACGCAGATGGAACGGACCAAAAGCGACTTACTCACAACACCGTCGCCGACGGATATCCGTCCTGGTCCCCCGATGGACAATACCTCGCCTTTAGGAGTAGGCGAGGTGGGAGTGAGGTGCATGTCATAGAACTGGCGAGTCAGACTGTCCAACGGTTAACAGGTGATGAAGGTGAGCCAGGTTCCGCCGCGGCACCCGACTGGTCGCCCGATGGCAGAGAGATCGCTTACGAGAAGTTCATAAACAACGGCGGCGGGCTCGCCCATAAAAACATCTACTTGATGAGAGCGAATGGCGAGCAGCAGCGCCCCCTATTCCCCGATCCGAAAAAAGGTGCCGCCACCATTATTATGAGGTTCTTCCCCCGCTGGTCAGCGGACGGACAACGCATTCTATTTAATGATTGCACGTGGCGGGGCGATGAACAAAAGTGTCTACTCACCGTTCAGCGAATCGGCGGCGGGAAACAGCAAATCACGGCCATTAAGCACCTCGGGGCCAAGTGGCTTACCTCAATCGGAGGGTGGATGGACAATGACCGAGCCATTATTTTCGGACTGAAGTTAACGGATCAACCGAACCCGAATTATAACCTCTATCGATATGTATTTCAGACGCGGCGTCTCAGACGTTTGACACGGGATGCGCGTGATGAGAGGAATCCAGACTGGATAGAAGGTTCGTTGTCCGTTTCACCGCAAGGGAAGTTGCCTACGCAGTGGGGAGATATAAAGGTAAGGAGGGCACACCTCCCACCCTCACCTTTGAGATAGTTGCTGTCAAAACATCAACGTTACGCTTATCGGTGAGCGTTTTCCCACAAAGAGAGATAAAAAATCTTTGGAAATACAAAAGCCCGTGACCTCCACAAGCCACGGGCTTATTTCAAAACCGGCTTGAAAATTTTCCTCAATACGGCTATTATATGGAGCAGGACATCCCAACCCTGTAGCAGGACATCCCAACCTTGTAGCCGGGGCATCTTGCCCCAAAGGGCAATTTCGTTTTCCGTTTTTTGACCGACCCTAACGGGTGGGGTGCTGCCCTTGCGAGTGGCGACATGCCCTAACGGGTGGCAAGATGACTTGACGCAAGTCAATGCATAAGAGTCGACGCAACTTGACGCATTTCGGCGGATAGTCGCGATTCGGAGAGTGCTTCTACCGCGAAGTGCCTCGATCAGGAGATCGAGGCTACGGGAGAATTAAATGACCCTGCCCCAAAGGAACATTATGAATGAACGAAAATCAATCCTAGTTGTTGATGATGAACAAAATATCCGGCTGACCTTGCAAGAGATCCTTGAGCGCGAAAAATACAAAGTAATTACCGCCGCTGACGGTAAAGCCGCTTTAGAAATCGTGCGGCAGCAACCGATTGACCTGATTCTCACCGACCTGAAGATGCCCCGGATGGACGGTGTGCAACTGCTCAAGGCGGCAAAGATAGTCGCGCCTGAAATTGCAGTTATTTTGATTACCGCTTATGGCGAGGTGGACACCGCCGTCGAAGCCATGAGGAATGGAGCATATAACTTCATCCTCAAGCCCCCAAACCGTTCCCAAATTTTACTGACGATAGCGCGTGCGCTTGAAAAGCAAGCGTTGGTGCTAGAGAAGAGACCATAAGACTTGACGCAAGTCGACGCAACTTGACGCATTTTATCACTCGTATCGCAGTGCCTCTGTTGGGGTCAGTCGTGCGGCTTTCTGGGCGGGATAGATGCCGAAAAATATACCAATCAGGGCGGACACGCCGAAGGCAACGGAAGCGGCTTGAAGGGAGACAACGGCAGGCCAGTTCGCCTCTTTGATGACGAATGTTGTCATTGCCCACCCTGAGCCAGAGGCGATGCCGCTGCCAAGGAGAATGCCGATAACCCCACCAGTGACGCTCAACACGATTGCCTCGATTAGGAATTGTTGCGAAATGTCACGCCGTCGTGCGCCGACAGCTTTGCGGAGTCCAATTTCTCTGGTGCGCTCCGTCACAGAGACCAGCATGATGTTCATGATGCCAATCCCGCCAACGAACAGCGCAATACTGGCAACGCCACCGAGCAGAATTTGAAGGATACGACTGACATTTCCAACCTGTTCGAGCACATCTTTCGCTGTGAAAAACTGGAAATGTTCCTCTGAACCGTGTCGGCGACGCAGGGCAATCTTGAGCTCGGCCACTGCTTGTTCAACTTCCTCAAAGCTGACTGCTTGAATCCAGAAATTAAGCCCCCAATACCGATTGCCGATAAAATGCTGGTTCATCGTTGTGTACGGCACAATGACCTGCTCATCCCATCCTTCGGTCGCCATTTTGTTTCCCTTCTCTGCCATAACCCCGACAACAGTAAATCGGCGGTTTCCAATTCGCAATTCACGGTTGATTGGGTCAGCACCGGCAAAGAGGTCGTTGCGTACTTTCCATCCAATGACACAGACCCGGCTGTTCAGTTCTATGTCATCCTGTTGAATAAAACGTCCGAACCGAACACGCCAATTATGTGCTTCCGGGTAATACTGGCTAACGCCCGCAATCTCAAGTTGCTTATTTTCGCCTTTGTGGGAGGTGAGGAGTTGCATACGGCCTATTTCCGGGGACACAATTTTTACCGACGGGCACGTTTCCAAAATCGCATCGACATCTTCGTATTCAAGTTGTTCAGGGCTTCGATTCCGAACCCACCGCCCATCCTCTCTCTGAATATACTGTGGACGGCCAACAACAATGGTCGTCGCTCCGCCGATGCGTTCAAATTCAGCCAGAACCAGAAATTTCGCGCCTCCACCAACCGAGACCATGCCCACAACAGCGGAGATTCCGATAATTATGCCGAGCATGGTCAGCATTGACCTGAGTTTGTTTCGTCTTAGAGCGGCGAGTCCGACCCCAAAACTTTGTGTAATCTGCATCGACACACATCCTGTGGTCTTAAGACCTCAATTCATCGGTATTTTCTCGGAGTTTTCTAAACGCCTCCAAGATGAGTTCCATGTCCTCCAGTTCGCCCAAAAACATCGAGTGCCCGAAACTACAGGACTCTTCTGCATGGACCCGCTCTGCGTTGGGGCAATGCACTGTGCTATAATCAATCTCGCCTTCATAAAGTGAGCCTTGTCGCGCTGCGCCGAGCAGGTCGAAATATGTGGGGTCGCCAAAAGGGCCCTCATTGTAGATTGGTTGGCCGTGTGCACCGTCTCCACACGAAACTCCTTCTGCCCTAAGGGCTTCGAGGAATCGCCCTTTTGAAATGCCATCGAATTCGTCGGGGATGTATCGGAAGTCCCAATAGTAGAAGCACCAGCGCGTGACACGCTCATCTCGTGGAATGGGGTCTATTCCCTTTATGTCGTTCATGCCTTTAACGAGATAGGCGGTGTTTCGCTCCCGTGTCATTACTTGTTCGTCGAATCGTTCCAGTTGACACAGTAGCAACGTCGCTTGAAGATTGGTCATCCGCATGTTGAGGTTTCCAACACTGCCCGCTTTTTCTGCGAGCTCTTCATCGTTGGTGGTGACCATTCCCCCTTCTCCACAGGTGAGCGTTTTGCCCATCTGAAAGCTAAACGCTCCGAGGTGGCCGATAGAGCCGCACCCGTTCCCTCGCCATTGTGAGCCGTGGGCGTGAGCGCAATCCTCAATAACCCGGAGCCCGTGCTGGTCGGCGATTTCCATAATCGCGTCCATGTCGGCAGGGTATCCGCCATTGTGGACGGGGATTATTGCTTTGGTTTTGGGTGTTATGGCGGCTTCAATCGCTTCGGGACTGATGTTATAAGTTAAGGGGTCAATGTCAACGATGACAGGCACCGCGTTGACCAACACTGCCGATGTCCCCGTCGCCACAAACGTTAACGCGGGGACGATGACTTCATCTCCCGCCTCTACGCCCGCCGCTTTTAAGGCGCACTGCAAGGCAACTGTTCCGTTTGCCACAGGGATGCCGTACTTTGCATCCTGATAAGCGGCGAACGCTTTTCCAACTTCGTCAACTTTATCGCGGCGATTCCATGCCCCGCTATGTAGAACTCCCAGCAGTGCCTTTTCCTCTTTCTCGTCAAAAATGGGCCACGATTTTCCGAGCCCTCCTTTGACGACAGGTTCGCCACCTTTCAACGCTAGTTTTGCCATCTCAACATCCTCCTTCAGATTTACGGAATGGTTGGATTGAATCAAAGACCGAGGAAAGATTAGGTCATCCAAGTTGTTCGCTATGCCAGAGAAACCGAGTTTTTCGTCTTCGTTTCACACACTCTGAACAAATTGGTCACGTTTTCGCCCAACTCGTATTGATTCGTGATTAAAAACTCGGTTTCTGCGTCTTATTATCAAGGTAGCAACTCGGATATATGATAATCTCTTGACTTACTGTGCCAGATCTGCTATCGTAATTGGTTATATGGAGTGAGATTGCCCCAATTGGGTTATCCCTTTTTATGTAGAATTAAGTCATTGATAAAGCGATCTAAAATATGGTCTACCAAACTGAAATTGCCCTGCGGGAATATCCCCGTGGGTTTCATTTAATCACCCGTGACATTTTGGAACAGATTGGTGAATTACCGAAAAACGGTGTTTTCCATATTTTTATCAAGCACACATCTGCCGGGTTGACGATAAACGAAAACGCTGACCCAACGGTGAGACAGGATTTTGAAAGCAGTTTTAATCAACTGGTGAAGGAAGATGAGCCGTACTATATCCACACACTAGAAGGCAGTGATGATATGCCCGCTCATATAAAATCCACACTCGTTGGTTCCTCGGTCAGTGTGCCTATCACGGATGGTCGATTAAACTTAGAGGTTGTGTGAAAAGTTAATTCTAGTTAACGAGTGTTACAATACACGATATAATTCGCTTTATAAATCAGAATTTATCGTGTATTATGTTGGGTTATGAATAACGAAATATACCCAACAGACTTAACAGATGAACAATGGGAATACCTTCGACCTTTTATCCCGCCGCCAAAGACCGGCGGACGACCCCGAACCGTGGCCATGCGGGCCGTCATTAATGCCATTCTCTACTTCCTACGCAGTGGCTGCCAATGGCGTATGCTACCCAAACACTTCCCACCGTGGGGCACCGTTTGGTATTATTTTAGAAAATGGCGTATTGATGGGACCTGGCAGAAAATTCATGCTCAACTCTACCGCAAAATGAGGGCGAATGAAAACCGAGCCCCCACTCCCACTGGTGCGATAATTGATTCTCAGAGTGTGAAAACCACGGAACAAGGGGGTGAAAGGGGATATGACGCGGGCAAAAAGGTCAATGGTCGCAAACGGCATCTGATAGTAGATACGCTTGGATTGTTGCTTGAGGTTTCGGTTCATAGCGCATCGATTCAAGATAGAGATGGCGCGCAAGGCGTTATTGAGAAATTATTCACAGAATTCAGTTCTGTGAAACGAATTTGGGCAGATTGGGGGTACAGTGGTTCGCTGGCTGACTGGGTGAAGGCGTCTGCAGGTTGTGTGCTTGAGATTGTTTCTCGTCCCCCGGACGCGGAGGGGTTCGTTGTTCTTCCTCGTCGGTGGGTTGTAGAACGTACATTTGCGTGGTTAGGCAGATCTCGGAGGCTGAGCAAAGATTACGAGCGTCTGGGTTCAACAAGTGAATCGCTAATTGAGATAGCGATGAGTCACCTGATGCTCAAGCGTTTAGTTCCCCCTAACGGTTGATGTGCCTAGGAGCCAAGTCGTTAGTGTAACTTTTCACACACGCTCTTAGGGACGTGGCAGGGAATATATTTGTGCGAATTTCGGAATCACGGTGGCAGACGAAAACTGGTGGTGACGATTTATTCCTGAATCGCTATCCATTGATTTGTCGCTCAAGCCATCACCAACGGGTTGGTGTTTCAACAAATTGTCGATAGTAAGCTTCGATGTTGGCTTCAGCGGCATCGCCTTCGTGAATGAGGAGACGGAACCGTTGCGTCAAACATTCGCCTTTCGGCAGTTCGTACTTGTCAAGTAACGTGAAATTTGTCAAGAACGTGCCGTAATTTCGCGTGAAAAACGGTGAAGGTGGATTCGACGGGTGATTCATCAACGTCACTCCGACTTTTTGAGCGGCAACAGTACCGCTGTAATCGGTCCAATCCGCCACTTGTCCCATGGCCTCCTCTTCGTTGCGTTTCCCGTTAGAATTTAGAATTGTCCCGCCATCTTCGACATCCATCGTATCAGCGACACGGACACCCAAAAATGAATGGGTATCCTGCTCGAAGGTGATGTCCGTTTGGCTGGGGCGCAGGCGGCTTGTCAAGTCAATAATGTGTGCATCTGCGCCGGGTGTGACGGTGAAATTTCGCTCCTCGTCAAGGGTGCGTTCACCCGTTTTGGTAATCCAGCCGTTCTGTGTCATAACGTGTATGCTCTTTTCATCACACGAGTATTCACTTTTTTCCAAGACGATGTCTCCGAGGTCTGTGCGGGTTGGGTTGTTATCGTGAAAAAAGTTAATGCCATTCACCTTGGCGTGTCCGATGAAGATGGATTTATGGTGATTGAAGCGGTAGGCGCAGGTACACGTTACTTCGCGTCCACTCGGCGAGTAGACCGGGTAGAAGTCCGGACGTGATTTGTACATGTCCCCGTAGTTGGTTGAGCCTTTGTTGTAGGCGAGGAAAAATGTGTCGCTGTCGTAGAATTTGAAGCGGAGGTCTTCTTCGACAACCCTTGGATTGACTGGCATTGGATACTCCTGTTTCGTGAAACTTTCTTGTTTTCAGGCTGGTGCGGCGGATTCGGTTGCCTCTTCAGGTGAATCATCAGCCCCGCCCTCTATCTCCTTGAGTTGCTGCAAAATTTCTGTCGCGTCCTCCTGCCCGACTTCGCCGTATTGTCGCAGATGTTCACACGCCTCGCGGGCTTTGTCGTACTCACGTTGCTCGACATAGATGGTCGCTAGATTTTTGTGCATTTCCCTGAAGACACCAACCCAGTTTCGTTCTGACTCTTTGCTCAGCAGTTGCTTAGCATTAGTAATGGCCTCGTTGACAATTTTATCAAGTTCGGCTTTTTGAGCCGCTGGGTAGCTGCTGATATCTTCATTATTCTCCTGCATTGATTCTATTTCCTTATTGTATTCGCGCAGTTTACTAATTGCCCGATCACATTGGTTGTAAGTTTTTTCGATGCCGATGGCACCCTCAAAGATTTTCGAGAGAAATCCCAATTTTAAGTTCAATTTCATGTATAACCTCCGTCGAATAATGGTTGTGCAGGTCGTTAGCCGACCCTGCATTAATGACAACACCTCTATTATACCAAAAGTGAGCGATTTAAGCAACAATCAACTTGTTTTGGGCAAATGCTCCTGTAGCCTCATCTCCCAATCAAGGTTCTTCGCTGTAGGAGCGATGTCCCGATCGCGACTCTGTGCTGTGGGAGCGATCGCCCGGCTGGGGGAGTGCTCTTCCGATAGCGACTCCCTGCCTAAAACGGGCAAAAAACGGAAAACGAAATAACCCTACATTTTGGGGTTGCTATTGCCTACGTTTTGGGGTTGCTATTGGATGAATAGGTTGTTATAATATTTTATAATGATCAAACATTATAAAATCCTATAAGAGCGCGCTATGAAAACCAAACCTGAGTATCTTACAATCAAGGATGTTTCTGAGTTATTAGAGGTAACGCCCACAACGCTTCGTAATTGGGACAAATCGAAGAAGCTCGTTGCCCATCGCAACCCTGCAAATGGCTACCGATTATACTCTGTTGAAGATGTCACAGCAATTTTGCGAGACAGAGATGAAAACTATCAAACAGATGGGAGCCACGTTGCTCCTAATCAAACCGATGTCCAAACGTTTTTATTTCCATCTCTATTCTCCAAATCAGAGTCAAAACAGGACACTCGCACCCTACGGTTGTTGGTTCGGCAAATGAGCAAAGCGTTTCGTGATTCAATGGGCGGTGGCTTGCTTGAACGTTTTGAAGAAATATCGAAGATTTTATACTGCAAGCTCTATGACGAACGCCAATCCCAAACCCAAGATAACTACAAGAGGCAGTTCTATTTTTCAGCGCACGACCCGCTAAACAAAACCTACCAAAGAATCGGGGAACTCTATGAAAATGCCATAAGTCTTTTACCCAATGTCTTTACAAACTCCCAGCGCGAACTCAGCAAGGATGAGAAAGCAGTCGTCCGAATCGTCGAACTCTTACACCCGGTGAACTTGGGCGATATCCCTGCGGATATAAAAGGTACAGTATATGAGGAGTTGGTTCGGAATACATTTGAGAAGTCTGATAACCAACAGTTTTTTACTCCACGGTCTGTCGTCCAGTTTATGGTGCGTTTCATCAATCCTCAACTGGGTCAAACTTTGTGCGATCCTGCCTGTGGCAGTGGCGGTTTTCTGATAGAAGCCTCAAAGCATATAGGGCACCTTTTATGCTCACAAGCAGAGGAGGAATTTTCCATAAACCACATAGTCCAATATTTATCGAAGCACATTATCGGTTTAGAGATTGACAGACGAATGGCGTGGGTCTCGCAAATGAATCTCATTATGCACGGTGATGGACACGGCAGCATTCATCACTTAGATAACAATGGGTCTCTCGGTTTTTCAGATAACCTTAATCATCTCGTTAGACCTGATAGTCTAGACCTTGTTTTGACAAATCCACCATTCGGTAGTGATTTTTCGGATAAAGAACATCTCCCCAAATATCAACTGGGTGAAGGGAAATCTTCCCGACGTAGAGGAATTCTCTTTATTGAGCGGTGTATTGGTTGGCTTAAACCGGGCGGCCGTTTAGGAGTTGTTATTGAAGACAGCGTATTAAATGGCGCGTCAAACAAAGATGTACGGCGGTTGGTTTTCCAACACTGCATTGTAGAGGCGGTGATCAGCTTGCCCGATGTTACATTTATGCCGTATGCAAGCGCGAAAACGTCGATACTTTTCTTACGCAAAAAAGCCGATAATCGAGAAGTTCAATCCGACATTTTTATGGCAAACGTGGAACAGATAGGCCGAAAACCAAACGGTGACCCACTTTACATAGGACAACAAGTTAAAGACGGTCGCCGTGAACTATTGAACGAATTACCAGATGTCGTCGATGCTTGGCAAACCTACGCTATAGGTAGCGAGGAAGCGATAACACACCTATCACCGAAAATCTTTATCTGCCCTTCTGAAAGGTTTATGGACGGCACTGGAATACGACTTGATGTTCAATTTCATCACCCTTCTCGCAAAATTGCCGAAGACACATTAAATCGTTCGATTTATCCGACTCCCAAACTTGCAGAACTGATTACTGTGCGTAATGTAATGGTAACACCGTCAGCACAAGACCCTGATGAGGTTTGTCAATATGTGGGATTGGCAAATATTGCGGCGACAACAGGAGAATACACCGGCTCTAATGTTCTTGGCAGCCAAATTAAGAGTGGGGTTCGCCTTTTTCGCCCTGGAGACATTCTGTTCTCAAAACTCCGCCCGGAACTCCGTAAGTGTGTTTTGATTCGGGACGATGAAGATGAGGGCTATGTCTCCTCGGAGTGTCTTGTTTTTTGCACATTAGCAGGCGCTTCAGATGCCCCTCTACTAAAAGACATAGCATCTAAAAGAAAATCATCAAAGCAGTATCAAGTTGATAGGGAGTATCTGGCATTCATACTCCGCAGCGATATTGTATTCGGGCAACTGGTCTATCAAATCACAGGGGTCGGACGTCCGAGAGTCAGCCAATCTGCCGTGCTCGGGTTAAGAATCCCATTGCCGCCGTTATCAGTACAACGCGAAATCGTTGCGGCATACAAAATGGCTTGGAAACATCACCTTGAGTGTCGAACTCGAAGTGAAACCGCATTACGAGAAGGAAACGAAGCCTTAGAAGCCGCGTATAATCACGCAAGCGATCAGCTTTGTCCCACGCCGAAGAAAACGATATAAAATCCTCAGAATATGTTACATTGGATAGTTCGTGGCTAATTTTCATCCCCCTGATTACGTAAACGATTTCTGGGCGAATGTTCATCAACTTGTTTAAGGAAGCGCATGAACTCGCGTATTGCACCGCTTAGGTCTTCAGCGTTTTGTCTAGTGGTATGAATAATGCGCCAAAATTTTCCATAGTTACCCGGGTCAGGCACAAAGTCCCCTTTTCTTTGGCTGTAGACGAATACCCTCTCGCCTTCAATTCTTCCACCTGTTATTTGTAATCGTGCATCGCGCTCTTTGGCTATTTCACTTGCTGGCAGAATTACACCTGCAAAGATGTGAGGGTATTCGCCGATAATTCTTCTATCCTGTTCTAAGTTACGCCACTCCCAACCGATTAACAAAAGCATATCTTTTTCAGCATCAATCCATATTGTTGGTGTACTAAAGCGTGCCGCTTGCTCATCTGATTCAGCATCAACAGCTTTCATCTCGATTCTAAGTAGCGAGGTTAGAGTGTCATCGCGAAAGTAGAAGTCTGGATATTCATGTGCGGTAGCGAAAGTTAATAAATACGTGTCATCGTATCTTTCCTTGATTATGGAATTCATTTCCGTGCTGAGCGCGTATTCAAGCATTGTCCCAATTCGAGTTCGGTAGCTGGATAATTGACGCTTATCAGTTGGCAGGGGCTCTATCTGACGAGTGCGCTTGGATAAACGTTGAGGGCTAAAATTGGCGTTAACTCTCTGAGTCGCTTCAGCGAGTAATTCATTGAAATACTTTGAAATTTCCTCAATATCCCATTTACTTTGTGAAAGTAGTTCTGGCAGTGTAGGCATAAATCGCCTTATTTATTTTTGTGAAAGAGTGTGACATTCCTTTGTGGATATACCACCTCCCAGGCGTACCGTTCGGCAATCCACTTCATCGTCGCTTGCTTGTAAAAGCATACGTGTGACGGTTCACGATGATACCACCACTCCGCGAAGTTCTCGTCCGAGACCAACATCTCTGTCATCACGCCCATCCATCCGCCGTGCCTGAGTAAGCTATCCAGTCGCTGAAATTCAACGCCCGGATTATAGAAATGCTCAACGGTTTCCGTGCATGTGATAAAATCGTATGTCCGCTCAAGTGTGTCGGTGTTCGGAGCAAAGTATGGGTCGTAGATGTTCATGCGAAAACCGCTTTCTTCGAGCATCACCGAGAGGGTCGGTCCAGGCCCGGAACCGTAGTCGAGCCCCTCCGCTCCCGGGGAGAGGTGGGGTACAAGATGGTCGGTCAGGCGACTGAGGAACTTTCGGTAGCGATGGTCGTCGGGACTGTTTTCGTGCAATTGGTATCGGGCAAGTTCGGCTTCCGGGGGCAGGTGATGTTCTGCCGATAGAAACGCTAGTTGGCATACATTGCACCGCCGATAGGTTTTAGAATCAATCGTCGCGAGTTGGTAAAGGTCTTCAGCGGAACAGAGTGGGCACATCTTTCAACTCACTGAGGTGCATAATTTCTTTTACGTCGTAGATTAAATCGTGACCGGGGCGATGCTCGCTCACGGACTAGATTCTGAAGATTTCTCCCAGCTTGCCGCCTAATGACCGTCCGGCGATGATGAGGCATGTTATGAGTATCAACATTCCTATGACACCAAGCGCACTCGCGACATAATCGCCCCCGACAGGACGCTGTGAGAGGGTCCAGATTGCTTTTGTGATTGGGTAGAATTGGGATTTCATCGCGAGAATTAGGCTATCGCTAACTTCCAGCATGGAAAATGAGAATACCAATATTGACCCAGCGATGATATTTGCCATAACGAGAGGAATCGTGATTTTATAGAGTGTTTTTCTCGGAGTGGCACCTAAGTTCTGCGATGCCTCCTCATAAGTAATACTGGTCTGCTGAAGCCCTGCGTAAATTGAGCGGAGCATGTAGGGCAAACGCCGCACCGAATAGCTGATGATTAATAAGAGGGTCGGGTTCTTCCGCGGATCTAGCGCATTGACGACGGTATCCGGCATGTACTTGAGCAAAAGTGTTGTATCTGCGAAACTGCCGACATACCCGAAGGCGAGTGCGACCCCGGGCAGGGCTAAAGGGAGCATTGCCAGCGCATCAAGTAAATTAGGGAACGGGAGCCGCTTGCGAGTGAGCAGATACGAAAGCAGAATGCCTACGATGAGCGCAAGCGACGTGCTAAAAACGCTATACTTCAGACTATTGATGATACTCGGTAGCGTATCCTCATGCGTAAAAACAGTCAAATAATGCGCTAGTGTATAGCTGTTCGGAAGTACGCTCAGTCCCCATTCGCCAGCATCGGGGGTTAAGGAAATCAGTATCACGCTGATGTGGGGTAGCATTGCGATGAACGTCAGCATACCCACAAAAAGGTATATGACAACGCGCATCCATGTTCCTGCTTCGCTCTCGCGCGAACCAACGTGACCTCGTCCGAGCATTTCGTAATGCCGCCTACCGGTCCACTTTTTGGATAGGTAAAACGCAAGTGCCGTGAGCACAACGATTAGCACAACCAGCGCGTATCCCATCGGGTTGACGTTTGCATCCATCACTTGACGAAAGATACGCACGGCGATGACCCGGTCGTAGTTGAACATTAACGGTGTTCCCAGGTCTGTGAATGCCCAGATAAAAACGAGGATTCCGCCAGCAAAGTAACCGGGCAACATGAGTGGCAAAGTGACGGTGCGGAAGAGTCTGAATCGCGATGCCCCCATGTTTTCGGCGGCTTCCTCCAAACTCGGGTCAATGTTTGCCAACGCCGCGACGACGTTGAGGTACATAATCGGATAGAGATGTAACGTTGACAGAAGCACAACGCCCCAGAAACCGCTACCGAACCAGTCAATCAACCCCCGAACATTGATGATTCCAACCTTCATCAGAAAGGCGTTTACGCTACCAAACTTCCCGAAAAACTGTTGCATTCCAATCACCCCGACGAACGGAGGCATAATCATCGGGATGAGAATAACGCCTTGCATTATACTGCGCCCGGGAAAACGGTAACGGGTCAGAAAATAGGCGAGCGGCAGACTGATAAGCGTCGTCATCAGCGTTACCATCACCGCGAGGCTGAAACTATTAACGACAAGTTCGCGGATATTAGGGTCTGTTACTATCAGTTTGAAAAACGTCAGATTGAAGCGATTGTCAATCCAGAAGGACGCTTTGAAAGCGTAAAGTAACGGATAGATCAGAAATAGGGCAAAGAATAGGAGAATTGGTAAGAAAACGAGTAGAACGGAAGGCGTTAGATCGTATTTTCGAGGCATGATTAGGATATAGAAGCTTAAAAATGACTGACGCAACCAACGTGCACTCTATTGTGCGTACGGTCTATTGTGTTTGAATCGCAGGATTAACACTATCCTGCCGGGCAAGCTCGATCTTGAGATTGTATAGCATGTCGCTGCGTTGGTAATCCCGCGAAAAACCGTACAATCCATAACGAAACAGTCCATCATTCTTAACGACTTTTTTCTCGGCCGGGTCATAGGCGAGATTCCGCAGATACTCGTTTTTCGCCCCAATTTTCTGGGCGACCATATTACGCCGTTTGGTAATCTGCACAGCTTCCTGCAAAGGCTCGGGGATGGCCTCTTTGTCCTTACGCATTTCGAGAAATGTCTTTATCACATACCAACGCTTCGGGCCCCCGTTATAGAAGCTGTAGTCTGTCCAGTGATACGGGTCGAGATTCGTTTCCAGGTTCAATTCGTTCTTGAGTTCGGATGCGTTTGCGCGATAGAAATCCATACACTTCTCATATAGATGGTACGTTTCGTCCCGCTTGATGTGATACGCTGCCAAGAATGCACCGATATGTGGTTCCTTT
Organism: Candidatus Poribacteria bacterium; assembly: GCA_965198165.1. GTDB lineage: Bacteria > Poribacteria > WGA-4E > WGA-4E > PCPOR2b > CBDAOT01. The sequence continues at coordinate 5,612,781 of OZ240244.1, forward strand.
AAGCGGTTGATATAATACTGCCCTGTGGGATTTGTCTGGCGGTTATAAGTTGCCTTTAGCTCGCCTTCCAACCGGATGAGATAGTTTCGCCATGTCAACGGTTCACCCGTTTCCAAATCCTCGCCTGGGGAGAGATATTCAAAGAACGGGCTATAGACGGGAGAGTTCGGGTTCAGAATGTCCCGGATTAAGCCGGGCAAAACGGCGAGATTATTCTGTGCAATCCCGATATCATCATTACCCCGCTCTTCAGTATTGCGTCCGACAACTGTCTCCTGGAAATCGCTTTCAATCTCAAAAATCTTTAGCAATCGTAACGGGTCTATGCCTGCAACCTGACCTGCAATGAGCGCGAAGGGGAAATAACGGCGGCCCTCAAATATCGTGTTTTTGAGAGCGACTGGCGGATATCCACTGACACTCAGCCGATTTTGATAGATTAACTCGTCTGTTGTGATGCCGTAGACCTCGCGCTCCATATTGGTGTCGAAATGGTTATAAATGCTATAGGCAAAATCAATTGCCGTTTGGATGCGCTGCTCAAAGGTCAGTTTATACATCGAGTTTAATTTCTCGTCGTATACTACAAGCTTTTGACGATAAAAATCGCTCTGGGCATACCCGGAAACGGCCAACTCGACTAATTTTTGCTGAATGGGCTTGCCGGGTTGAGTGAGTTGGTCGAGGATACCGTCAACGGCTGTATCTTGCATCCTCTTCTCATCTGTCAGCGTAACAGCGATGGTCTTGTTGTGTCTCAGATAGTGCCAAAAGGATTTGGGATTTTGACTAACGCGATACCCAAAAAAGATGCCTACTGCTAAGAGCGGCAGAACAGTGATCGGAATTACAAGCCATAGGAGGACTCTGAAACTTCCCTTTACCTTTGAGAGCACCGAATTCTTCGGTACGAATGGCGGAATCACTTGATTCAAGTACTTATTTACCTGGGCTTGATTGGAATTGGGTGGATAGCGATTTAGCTTCCGGGGTCGTCGTTCCATAATCCTCCTTTGCTTGGTTTGCCAAGCGATTATCTGGAATCTTTAGGGATATACACTTGGACATATCACATCCCACCCTAAGTCAGCCTGTCTGAAATATAACAGACACGCTGTGGCTTAATGGCGTAAGTTCTGTTCTCAAACAGATGTGTTGTGTCTTAAGCGTTGGTTATGAAAAAGTATTCCAATTGCTCAAGCGGCGTTTCCAGACGTGTAGGCATCAATTCATTAACCAGAGCGCGGAGTTGATTCTCACGTCCGGGAACGGTATGAAGTTGAAGATTCTCTATGCTGAGATATTGCTGAAGTTGTTGTACAAGGAAGGTTTGCAGACCGGTTCCTGATTCGTTCAACTGAGAGGGAAGTAGGGCGGGTACACTTATACCACTAATGAAGGTTTCGATCAGTTGGAGTTGGTCGTTAAGTTGTTCCGCGATGCGGTTATACTCTTTTAGGGCCGTTTCACGCACCCGTTTATTCAGATTTGAGATATCACCACGCACAAAATCTATATAATCGGTATCCCAAGCATCTTCGGTATACTGCCCGTTTATGCCACTTATATCTGCCAACCGTGAGACGGTTTTCATCAAAGAATCAGATGAATTGGTACTGATGACATTGTGAATGCTGGTCGTCAGGTAAACAAGGGTTTCGACAAATTGCCTCTCGAAGTCTCCATAATTGTTCTGCGGTTTTGCCTCCATCAATTCCATGAGTTCGTCTGAAATCTCATGAAGGTCAGGGAATTGCTTTAAGTGGAGTTCCGTCAAGATGTAAGTTGATTCTGCAAGGCCGAGGGCAACATCGTAAACAGCGTAATTCAACTGGTTTTGGATATTATTCACACCTTTTTGAACTTCAAGCAGATGGTCGTAATAACTCGGTTCCCCATTCGATTTGTCTTGAGTATAGGTTTGAGGATTCGGGGATTCAAACGCTTTCGCGGTTAAAATTTCGCGTTTGTCGTGGATTTCGCGCCGACGTTGCTTATCCTGTGCGTCTTCATACGCATAAGTGAGCGATTCAATGTTTTCTTGAAAAGCATCAATCTGAATCTGAATGGGAGGATAGTAATCATAGCGCGGATCGGTCGTAATGTCCCGAATTGCCTCAAGGACTTCAAAGAGAATTTCTTGATACGCTTGGTCTTCGAGCGGTGAGTATGCCACTTCCTCAGTTTCCGGCTCAGTAGCGAACTGCTGCATAAATTGATAGAAGGTATTGAGTTGATAATCTTGGAGCAGAGCACTCTCGGCGTAGAAACGGAGTTTATCCTTCAGGAGGGTGCAACTATCCATCACAGCCGCTTGATTGAGACTCAACGCCTCAAGGCTGATTTCGAGCAGGTTCTCTTCCATTTCCTCAAAGTATTTGTCAAATACAAGCGCAAGCCTTTCGTAAGCGTCATCAGAGATTGCCTCCACCTGTACAGAATCAGGAGTGGCTGGTTGGTCTGAGTTATAGGCGCGCTGTTGCCGTGTTTTTGTAATGATTAGGGGCGGCGCGTTCTCCGCCCTAAGGGCGGAAGAGCGCCGCACTGAGGTGTGCTGGTTGTAGTGACTGAGTGCCGATTGATAGTGTCGAAGCAATTCTTCGTTGCCAAGTTCAATCAACAAGGATTCAATAACGTTTTTGGGGTTGGTAGGGATGCCTTCCTGTGCTAGCAACCGATTCGTTAGAGCGGAAAACCCTTCCGCACCCAAATTCCGGAATGGGCGAAGCAGGTATGCACGTTCCGCGTTGACACAGATTTTGTGCTTCCCGAGGGAATAGAATCGAGAAATGTGCTCCTGGTCGTTGTCGAACCAGATCTCCAAGGGATGTGTTTTATTGTAAACTTGAAAGCTGACCGAGCCCTCGCTGAGCTGGTTAAAGAGATTCTGATGGACGTTCTCAAGGTCGTTGCCATCAATGAGGAGCTTTGAAGCGTTTTCGTTCGTGTATAAATTTGCTTCAATGATTTGGTCTTCTGGAATTAGGTCGCGTCGCTCAATGATATGCGTACCTGTTGCATTGTGATTCGTGATTGCCAATCGCGGAATATCATACTCATCATAATAGTAATAAGATTTCCAACTGAGTGTGCGGCGTCTCATCTTCTCAAACAGTTGATAGGATAAACTACGTTTAATGTGCTGCTCACGACGGGTTGGGGATTCCTCGTATGGAACGATGGCATCTGTTGATTCAGGAACTTTTAGGCTAAGTTGCGGAAGCGCAGATGGTTTCTTCTTTGGAGAAAGACGGGAAAGTGCTTTATCAATATAATCACTCCAATTATTCATTATCAACCTCCTTTGGTCGATTTCGGCTTATTGAGTGTGCTCACTTTCAGAAGGTTCAGAAATTGTCATCAGATGTGCAAAACTGGTTTTGCGAACTGGTATGGTCGGTAAATTTACGTCCGAAAGTATGCGACTGACTCTAATGATTTTCAGTTATGAAAAAGTTGGAAAATTAACAAACAGTTACGATTGACCATATTGGTCTGAACGACTTTGCAAATAGTTGTTTCATTTTGCGGAGATGTATTGTATAATTTCCAAGAACATATAGTGCATCCCATATTCCGCACCTGTTTTGACACGTTCTGGTATTTTTAGGACAAACCCGCGTCACAAAAGCATCTGCACAGGATAACGGAGACACGAGGCTACAGATAAGGTCTCATTTTCCACTCGTCTTTTTTCCGGCTCACCTGCTCAATGTAGGTGCCACGCGGGTTTGAGAAATAAATTCCCAAATCGGAAATCAGAAGTGCGGAGTGTAGGGTGCATTGTTGGATTTTTTATATTTCATCCGAACTTGCAATCTATTATAGCATAACTCCAAATGAAAGAAAAGAAGAATATCTCAGAAGAAAATTACCATCAACTGTTGATGAATATTGTCGAGTCATCAACGGGGAAGGTGGCATCTGAAGATGTCAAAAAAGCGCAGTTGGTATTAAACCTGCTGATGGAGGATTTTGAGAAATCTCGGAGCTATTTGGAACAGCTTGAACGTTTGAGTTCTGCCCCATTGGAATTTGAAGCCCTCAATAAGCGGGCGAAAATGCTTATAGAAAGTCTCATAAGCGTCGTCGAAAGGGGAATCGAAAATTACCACTATACGGGCAATATTCTCACAGCAGCTTATACACAAACAGTTCAGCTCGAACAAGCCATTAGTGAAAGCTACAGCAGTATTGATGCACGGTTCTCTTTTTGGTTGCACTCTTTCCTGACTGGGGAAACTGAAGAGATTCCAACGTTTGTGGATTTTGTTCAATACATTGCTGAACAGCAATTGGGCTACGCCTATTTTCTCGTCCCATGCGGCAGAACGCATCTGTTGATTTGCCAACAGGTTTCGCCTGAAACATCTCCTGCGAACCTTGACATCCAGTTTTCCACCTATGTTGTTTCGCCTGAAGGGGTGTTCCAATTTCTAAAACGTGCATGGCGGAAACGCTTCAGTTCGCCAGATACGATACTCTACCACATTTTCCAACGGTCACGCTCCAACGCTTCGGTTGGTATATTCAAGCGGGACAAGTCGGTTATTGTTGAGCCGTACTGTCCGCACCGCTACAACTACCTTGAGCAGTTACCGAAAATTATCTACGATTTTATCAATATCTACGGCATCGCCGGATGCCAACACGTTCATTTGTTAAAAGGCGAAGATCGACTCGCTGTGCTTACAACCCAGCATCCCGTTAAATTCGATGGACGTATCGTTCTGATTTCCGGCGGAAATATCGAAGCCACTAGCGGATTATCGAAGGGTGTCTATCGGTTGGCTATTGAGTGATGCGTAAAGCCCTGTCAGTTGTGGCACACCGAGTGCCAACCGGTTTTGCACGAGGCATGGTTGACAGAGGTAACATGCCGGAGTTTATCCAAACAAGAAAGTCCAGTTGATTGCTACATCGTCTTGCAAGATTACCATCCAAATGGACAAGGAGACAATTATCATCATGAGCTTAACCGAATCTCAGATTTCCTCTTTCCACGAGAATGGCTACTTGTTATTAGAACAGGTGTTAGACCCGGAAGACCTCCAGCCGGTCATTGAGGAGTATTCCGATATCATTGACGAGCGGGCTCAGCGGTTGCATAGCGAAGGGAAGGTGAGTTCGTTGTACGCCGACGAACCATTCACGCGACGGTTGCTATGTCTCGCTGAGGAAGCCTCTGAAGTCGCCGCTGGGTTGGATATTATGCAGGCCCGTGGTGAGGCGACTTTCAACTTTCTGAAGAATCCCAAGATTCTGGATGTGGCTGAATCGCTCGTCGGTTCGGAGATTTTGTGTAATCCGATTCAGCACATTCGGGCGATTCTTCCGCAAGATGTTAGTGGTAGAGGGCCGACTCGTTGGCATCAAGATGCCGGCGTGTGTTGGCCTGATGCTGACCCATATTTTATGCTTACTATGTGGGTTCCTGTCGTTGATGTGACGCTAGAAAGCGGCTGTCTACAGGTGATGCCCGGTAGCCATAAATATGGCTTGTTCAATCATGTTATGGCAACTGGAACGGACGTACCGGACGAAGACCGTCCGCCGATTGAGCCCAAGCCGCTTCCCATCCAAGCGGGCGGGATTATCCTGTTCCATAATTACACACTGCATAGCGCGCTATCAAATGAGTCCGATACCGTCCGCTGGAGCTTTGACCTGCGTTACCACGATGCCTACCAACCGACGGGTCGCCCGTTTTATCCCGCGTTCCTCATGCGGAGCAACGCACGTCCGGATGCATTGCAGACCGATTATAAGACCTGGTGTCAACGATGGGAATTTGCGCTGGAAGCATCGCAGAGTGCTGTGCGCTATCGTTGGAAGGCGTGAAGAATGTTCGGAGATGGGAATGTTCTACGCTGTCAACGAATTTCCCGTCTCTATATCGAAGAGGTGCGCCTTCTGCATATCAAAAGTTACATTGAGCGGGGCGTTGCGGTTGGGAAATGTTGTGATGTCGGCTTGAGCGATGAAGTTATTTGACCCTGTGCTGAGATAGAACAGGGCACTGTTCCCAAGCGGCTCGACCAGTTCAACGGTCGTTGAAACCTGATTGGTGCTGTTTTCGTCGGAAGAAGTGTGATGCACTAAGATATTTTCTGGCCGAATACCGAGTTTAATTGCCGACTTTGAAAAATTGTTGAGCACGGACTTCATGCTGTCGCTCGGATTCAGTTCAAAAGTCTCAAAGCAGAGCTTGATTGCACCGTTGCTATTCAGCACCTGCGCGTCAATAAAATTCATCGGAGGCATACCGATAAAACCTGCGACAAATTGATTCGCTGGCTTGTGGTAGAGCGTTGCCGGGTCTGCGAGCTGTTGAATCTCGCCCTCATTAAGCACAACGATTTGGTCGCCCATCGTCATCGCTTCAACCTGGTCGTGCGTGACATAAACCATCGTCGCTTCCAGACGGTCATGTAGCTTGCTCAGCTCCATACGCATCTGTACGCGCAATTTTGCGTCAAGGTTACTCAACGGTTCATCGAACAGAAACACTTTCGGATGGCGTACAATTGCACGACCAACAGCAACGCGCTGTCTTTCGCCACCGGAGAGCTGTTTCGGTTTCCGCGCCAGCAGATGTGAAATGCTGAGGATGTCTGCGGCTTCTTTGACACGCTTATCGATCTCCGTTTTGGGGTATTTGCGGAGTTTTAGACCGAACGCCATGTTTTTGTGCACCGTCATGTGAGGGTATAGAGCGTAGTTCTGGAAAACCATTGCTATATCACGGTCTTTGGGCGGAATATCGTTGACCTGCCGGTTTTCGATATGAATGGTGCCTTCTGTGACCTCTTCAAGCCCCGCAATCATTCTCAGAATTGTTGATTTGCCACATCCCGACGGGCCAACAAGCACTGTAAACGTCCGGTCCGGAATTACAAAACTCGCCGCTTTGACAGCAACGATGTCGTTGTCATAGATTTTGGTGATATTTTCTAAGCGTACCTCTGCCATTGAATATTTTTCGGCATCCTTTCCCTGTTTAATCGGTGCGGGGAAAAACGGATTCTAACGTGATGGAGACGCTGTGGCTTTCAACTTTGCCTTATTTTCTTGAACCAATTCGTCTACTGCAACGCCAAGGGCAGGCCCGTGCACGTTAGCTTTGCGAATTACGCCTTCACCGTCAATAAGGTACATGGCCGGAATCGATCTGACCTTGTACATCTGGGCGACTTCATTGTTCCAGCCTTGTCCGTCGAAAAACTGTGGCCAGGTTGCCCCCTGCTCTTTGAGATAAGCGAGCAACTTCGATTTATCATTGTCAAGACTAATCCCGATAATCTCAAAATGCTGGTCTTTATATTTTTCGTAGACCTGTTTAACGTTGGGCATTTCAGCACGACAAGGACCGCACCAAACTGCCCAGAAGTCGAGCAGGACAACCTTGCCGCGATATTGCTTCAGCGAAAGTTCCTTGCCATCGAGGTTTTTCACTTTGAAATCAATCGCGTTCTTCCCGATTAGCGCGTCCGGTGGACGGGATTGGAAGAGTGGTTGCCGCTCGCCGGTGCGTTGTGTTTTATCCAAAGCCAGGAATGCCTTTGCCTCCTTTGCAAGTGTCCTTGACCCGTACTTGGGATGGTTGGCGAGCTGTTGATAGAGGGCATCCGCTTTCTCATGCTTCCCCAGCTTATCGTAGGCAAGCCCCGCCTCCAAAAGTGCAGGAGCGATATAGCGGGAGGTCGAATGGTTTTTAATAAGCCGCTCATAGCTCGCAATCCCTTCTTTGACGAGGTCTGTTTGCATGGGTGAACTGCCGAGAATGCGGCCTGTTTGCATCAGCGACCTGCCGAGAATATAGTAGACATGGTCGATTTTTTTGTACTTAGGGTACTTGTCAACAAAAGTACGAGATTTCTCAGTCAACGCTTTCAGCCCTGTTTTCAACTCTTTTGAGTCAGCGGCTTTGTTGGCTGATCGTTTGTAGAGTAGCTTAATCTCTTGATACGCATAGGCGGGATTCTTTGGGGCGGCATCAACCGATATGATACAAATCATCGCTGTGAAGATACAGCCGAGTGCCACCGCTATTAGATGATGGAGCCTGTCATTTCGAGCAAACATTGTGAACCTCCCTTATCTGATGGACATTAACGCATTGCAAAACGAAAATGAATCTACAAGTGCTACTTTTTCGTTTGTGTACATGTGTAGGTTACTGTTTGTAGGTTATCGTGCAGGCACTGTTTTTAGCCGAGTGTATGCCGATAAGAATAGTCGAGCAAGAGTTTAATCTCTTCAATCTGCACTTTTTGTAAAAAGCCTATTGCTTGCTCGCGCCCGTTTTCTGCTTCGGCTTGACACCAATCGACAAACTGGTAAGCATCCCAGTTTTCCTCCTCCTGAATGGCTTCTAGGTAATCAGGAAGATTTGAATCTGCGAGAATGTCAAGGGCACGTTTGCGAAGTGCAGGGAAAACAGAATGATTGCCAACGCGACCGAACCAATATTTCGAGTTGCTGTAGTCTGGCTCACGGCGGTGCATAATGCCGTGCCAGTAACTGCCGGTCTTACTGTTTAGCTGTTGTGAAATCGTATGTGATTCATCCAGTGCGTCATTCCATAGCAACAATCCGCTTTTCACAGCGTTTCCGAACTCGGTGTCTTTAACGGTTTGACCGTCAAAGAGTTCATCCAGTGAGGCACTTTGAATCTGTTTTACAATTGCACCATCCCATTCTTTTTCAGGGGCAAGCGGAGGCAACGGTTGGCGTGTCTCAAGTTTTTGGATAATATCGGTAATTGCGGACGAGTATTCTGTGCTCATTAGATTCTCCTTGGATACGTTGGGATTAATATTGTCAACGGTTTTGATAACAGTTCATCTATTTTAACAGGTTTCCAGACGAAAATCAAATTGAAAAGGCTTGACACTCACAATTTACTTCAATAAAATATAACCGAGACATCACCTAATACAATTTAGGAGTTTCCATGTACACCAAAGTTCGAGCACGACGACGCACACGGAATTCATTCATTATATCTTTGTTCCTGCACCTTACTGTTCTCGGCTTCGTTGGTATCAAACTGCCACAGTGGTATCGCCCGCCGATTGTAGAACCCATCCTCGTGGACACGATTGAGATGGTCGAAATCCAACGGTTTCACCTGACTACTCCGAAGAAACAAGTTTCGATGTTCACGCCCCCAGCGCAACGGATCGAAAAGCGTATCCGGCCCTCCAATCCGATAGTGCCGCAGGTTCGGACAGAACGTAAAATTCACGCTGAACAACCGGTGAATGAGATTATGCCATCTTCTTCCGTTATAAGAAAGCCTCCCAGTACCGATGTCAAGTTGCCGACATCCGCCTTATCACTTTTGGCAGATACCGGCGATGAATCGGAGTTGCAAACCGCTGTTGATACTGCTATTGAAGCCTCACAAGCGCAGCCGGTTGAGATTGAGCGCGGTTTCTTTGAAAAGCATCAAAAAACCGAGCCTGTTGAGCAGAATGAAAGCGCAGATGGTGAAGCGATAGCTGAAGAATCAGAACCAGTAAGTCCTGATGTCCAAATCGGAAACGCGCTTGATGCAATTGCCGAGAGCATTGCTGATGGCACGAGCACTTCTGCTGTCGATATTGTATTTTTGCTGGATGCCAGCGGAAGTATGGAAGATAACATTCGTGCTGTGGGGAATCACCTCATGCACATGGTCAAAACGTTTGAAGAGAACCAGATTGATTTCACAATAGGGGTTGCAACGTTCAAATATAAGGCCCGAATCTTTCCCCAGACGCGAGATTATCAGAAGTTTGAACGGTTACTCGCCAATGTCAAATGTGGTGGTGACGAAAGGGCGTATAATGCCATCGTCAGATCGATTGCATGGGTTGAGTTCCGACCCAACGTAGAGCGACGGTTCATTCTCGTCACCGATGAACCGTGTAAGGGTTCTTACACCCCCCATGAAGTCTTAAACCGTTGCCGTTTGGCGAATATAAAGTTGGATGTCATCGGCATCAACGACACGCTGCAAAAGGCTTTGGCCGCTCGGACAGGTGGATTGTGGTTTCCAATACCGGGGAGTTGATGCTTAGGTTCGTAGTCGCGCAATTGATTGCGCATTCTTAGCAACTTGGGTTATAAAAAGAAATTCAACCTCACTTCTGGTTATCCTGTTGGATATAAAGATCCGTCACATATTCCTGAATCTCAATGACCCGCTTTTTGAGTTCGTTGAGATCTGCTTGGATTTGTGCCAGCTCATCCCGATCCGTTTTGCTACCAGCTAACGCATCCCGTTTTTTGATGATGTCTCCTACCGTGGTAATCGCTACAATAAGAACGACCATCAATAAGATACTTTCAAACACCATCTTCGCCCTCCTTTCATTTTTAATAAATACAACGTAAACACGCCCTGTCTCTATTGCACCGCTTTCCATCCATTCTGTTGAATATAGAGATCTGTCACCGGAATCTCTGCCTGGGCTGTCCTGTTTGCCTTCTCTCTTTTGGCCTGGCACAGAGTTCATAGACCAGTTGTTCTAATATACACCCGGGTTCTAATTGGCTGCTCTTGAGTTGCGTATCCGCATCGAGCGTTTTTTTCAAACCTTCGATGAGTTCGTCCCTGCTAAAGTAGGGGAGGGACTGGACAATTTTATAAGCGGCGTAAACGTGTTGCTTGAGGAAATTAAACCGTGCAGTTTTCGGAAGTTGGTCTGCCATCTGGGACGCAAGGGGCTTAAACACGCGGTTTGCGAAATTCTGATAATTCCCAACGTTCGGTTGCAGATGCCCAGCTTCGACAAGCAGTTTGGCTTGAAGCGCGAGCCGCATTTGGCGGGCGATCTGTGCGTTGACCTTAATCGGTGGCTCGCCGCTCTCTAGCACACTGTGCAGATGCGCCAATGCTTGAGGCATAGCACGCTTCCCAAGCGCGTCGGTGAGTGCAAAAATGTCATCAAAACTGCTTTGTGCGACGAGGTCTTGAATGTCTATCTCATTAATCCGTTGCTTCGACCCGACGAACGCAACGATTTTCTCGATCTCTTCAAAGATAAGGTGCGTATTATTGCCCGTTCGCTTTCGGAGCAGATTGAAAGCACCGGACGTAATCGTCTTTCCGAATGCCTCAAGTTTTCTCGATGCCTCCTGGAATAGAATATCTTGTTGAACGGAGATATCCGTTTCCAACAGGTCAAATGCAACATATTTACCAACGCGGTCAATCGCTTTGACGACGCGGCTTCGTGCGTCAACATTGCCTTTGAGTACAAAAATTAACACACTTGTCTCCGGGAGAGAACCTTGTAACCATTCGATTAGCATTTCCGTATCGTCAGAACTCCCTGAGATGCGCTCAAGCCCATCCACTTGAGCCGCAATCTCAGGCAGGCTCTCCAAAAACTCGACATCTTCCGAACTCAAACTGGTGCCGTGTTCTTCAATAAATTCCTTGAGGGCATCGTTGAAATCGGTGCCCTGCTCGGCGATCTGCTCAGCGGTAACGCCTAAGACCTTGACCATCACGGCAATCGCCTTGCGCGGGCTGTCATCTAAGGCATCAATGGCGTTCTGTATCAGGTCAAGCGGTGCTGTGTGCTTTTGTGTTTTGAACACTGTTGATTCTCGTACCACAACGACACGCCAATCTGACATGATCGGGTAAACCTCGACGGCACTTAAAATATCACGAACGGAAACCGCAACACCATCCAGAAAGTTTAGGTTGAAATCCCGGGTCTTCGGGTCTAATAGCTCATCCAGCATCTGCTTGAGCGTATTTTCGATGAAATAGCTCTCTTCTCCACAAAGCAGGTAGACTGCATGGATTTTACCGCTTTGGATCTCTTTAAGGATATCCGGCATTGAGGGAGATGAACGCTTTCTCACTATTTTGCCTCGATACCGACAATTATGCCACTAAATCCGACCGCCCAGCAGTGGTCTTTATCCACAGCGTGAACGGCTTTTAGGTCTGACGACCTACCGGCTTTCGTCGCTGTCCATGTTTGCCCCCCATCGGTTGTATGTAGCACCGCGCCAAAAGTACCGACTGCCCAACCTGTCAATTTATCGACGAAGATAATGTCGTGTAAATCATCATAAACGTCTGTGGTTTGCTGCGCCCACGTTGTGCCGCCATTGGTCGTGTGAAGAATCAAGCCCTCTTGTCCAGAAATCCACCCTGTTTTTTCGTCAAAGAAGTGAATACTCATCAAGTTATTGTCCACACCAGCAACACTCTTCGCCTCCCACGTTTCACCACTGTCGGTTGTGTGTAGGAGCGTTCCGAACGAACCGATAATCCAACCGTGCGTTGGCGAAGCAAAACAGATCGCTTCGAGATTATTCCGAGTTTCGCCGACCCGGACACGTTCCGCAGCACCTCTCCACGTCTCCCCGCCATCAGTTGTTTTGAGCAACGTGTTATTCTCGCCCACCATAAATCCAATCTGGTCGTTGACCATCCACGTCGCTGTCAGACGGCTGCGGCGAGAACGACGCCCGGTGCTTTCAGCGACCCACTGTTTCCTGACCCAGGTCTGTCCACCATCTTTCGTCATGAAGATGGCCCCTCGCGTCCCTGTGATAAAACCGACATTCGCATCGCGGAAATAGAGATTCCAGTAATCAACGGGCCCTCGATTCCGTGGGCTACGCTCGTTTCCGGACTCGGCGGGACGTGGCATCTCAATCTCTTTCTTAACCCATGTTTTCCCCCCATCAGTTGTGTGCAAAATCAAGCCGCCGAACCCGACCGCCCAGCCGGTTTGGGCATCCTTAAAATGCACACCCTGAAGATCGCCTTCGATTCCGTCGTTACGGCCGAAGTCATCATCGCGCAAAATTGTCCACTGGCCTTGCCCCCAAGCGGATAGCAAAAGGAACGCACTACTCATCAAAACCGTGGAAACCACAATGAGAATCTTTGTAAATCGCATTAGAACTCCTCCTCTCAATTGTTGAGCAAGAATTAGGTATACGTCTCGATGGAACTACATTATAGACATTTTAGCATAGAGATGGTTAACAAACAAGAGAAAAGGAAGGAATGTTTATTGACTGCTGAAACAGACTATGCTATACTTCATGACACAGATAAAAGCGATACTATTCACATCACTATCTTTTAGGAGGCATTATCCACAATGAGTGCAATAGAGAAACGACTTGAAGAGTTAGGAATTACACTTCCACCGCCAGCCACACCGGTTGCCAATTACGTGACGACTGTGCAGACGGGAAACCTCGTTTTTACATCAGGGCACGGTCCTGGTCGCGGTGAGGATAAAATTTTTAAGAGTCAACTCGGAACCGACGCAACGATTGAGGATGGGTATCAATCGGCAAGACAGACCGCGATTAACCTGATTAGCACACTCAAAAACGCGCTCGGTGACCTTGACCGAATCAAAAGGATTGTGAAGGTGGTTGGTTTTGTCAATTCGTCGAGCGATTTTACGGAGCAACCCGCGGTGGTCAATGGGGCTTCGGATCTCTTCGTAGAGGTGTTCGGTGATAAGGGCAAGCACGCCAGATCCGCGGTCGGAATGTCACAGTTACCGGGCGGGATTCCCGTTGAGGTTGAGTTGGTGGTCGAGATTGAGGGGTAACTTTTTGATGGCTCAAGGGAGCTTCTTAAGAGCCTGTTTGAAAAGTCATCACGATACGGTATCCCGTAGGCGGGGCATCATGAAGATTAAAAAATAAATTAGGTAATTTCATACGGGGGCCCGGTGCGGTTGCCCCTAACGGGTGGTCCGAGGACGGATGGTCGCGTGAGCGAGCGCACAAGATGCGCGCAGTCATCTGCCCATCTGTCCGAGGACGGATGGCAACATGAGTTGACGCATCTTCAGATGACTTGACGCAAAACCGCCCCTACCTTGGTTGGGGTTACCCGTTTAAATTCTTAAACTTATCTTGCCCCGCCCACTCCCAATGTGCTTCAGAAGATAAGCTTTAATACTAACTATAGTTTGGACAATTTTTAAGAATTAAGGTGACAAAAAGCAGAAAAACAGGTATCCTTTCAGAAAACAAACCCTGTTTTGAAAGGAATGTAAAAATGGACCTCCTTTTCTGCTTGGACAGAATTCTAACCGATTTTCGTGATTTATTCAACACCCAAAACTTCGCACTGTTTCGTGCGTTTATCATCGGACTCATCGTCAATAACAGCAGGGGGACAGTGACACAAATTTATCAAGCGAGTCCCCGGTCAAAACGGTATTGGTCGTTTGTCAAGTTTCTCTCCCGCGGTAAATGGGATGCCGATGCGGTGGCAATACGGTTGATAAAATGGATTGTGAATCACTTTCCCAACTGGGTCTATGTCTATGATGACACCCAAGCAATAAAAACCGGCAAAACTCAGTGGGGCGTACACTTTTTCCGGAACTTCCGGTATCAAAAACGTAACGTCAATCAATCGAAGTTTCACTTAGGGCATCAATTCGGTGCGCTTGGGGTGCTGTGTGCGACTGCGACCCAGACGCTGCTTCTTCCTGTATGGGTAAAATGGGTAAATCCGAAAACGATTCGGTATAAAAGTGATGCGGTGTTGGGCCGTATCTGTTCAAAGATACCGAAAGGGTTGATTATCTTTGAATTAGGTTTCTCCCGCCGTAAAGTGTTTACAACGGTGATGCGGTGCGGGCATCAGATTCTCTGCCGTGCGAAATCGAATGCGGTGTTCTACCGTTTACCGAAGGTGTCGAAGCGTAAGGGGCGCGGTCGCCCTAAGCAATACGGAGACCGCCTAGATTTTCGCCGATTGCGGTATAAAGCGATTCAACTCAATGGGAAAATGCACTCGGTCACTTCAAAGGTGGCGCGCACGAAAATGTGCGATGCGCCCATTCGACTCGTAGTGATACGGACGCGCTCCAAGGTCTCAAAACCGTATCGATATTTCTGTGTGTTCACAACCGACCTCACGCTAGAGATTTCGCAGATTATTGTATACTATCGTCAGAGATGGCAGATAGAAACGGCGTTTCGGGATGCGAAACAACACTTTGGATTCGATAGCTATCAAGTCAAATCGAAGCAAAGCATCAACCGATTTGTACAATTGAGTTTTGTTGCTGCTTCGGTGACAAAGTTGATATTCTTGACCGCAGAATCAGATGCGAAGGGGGTCAGCGTTGAGACGGTTTGCGATCGTCTAGGGATTCATTGGTATCATCCGGTTCGGTTGACGCAGGGGTTGCGGGTGGCGTATTTACGGGTGCAACTGATGACGAATTTATTTTCTGCGAGTTTGAAAGAAGTGCCCAATTCGCAGAAAATTACGCCCGTATTTGAGCAGGACACGCCCCTGCCCATTGACAAAGCCGCATGACTTTTACAAAATTGTCCAAACTATAGTAATACTAAAACTGGCTTAGGGCACAATGAACATTGAATCCATCCAAAAAAGTAATGCGGGACGGTTGGTCACAATTGGGAGTGAGCAGACAGCTTACTGGGCGTTTGTGCCTCACCCACTACCACCCGACTTGCCTGTGGATATGGAGTTGATGCACGAACTCTCAGATGCTTTTTATGCCCTTGGCGAACTCGCCGGTCTAGGGCGTATGGTGCCAAATCCTCATTTACTCGTTCAACCTTTTATGCGCCGTGAAGCGGTGCTGTCGTCCCGTATCGAAGGCACACAGACAAATCTGAGGGATTTGTATGCTTACGAAGAGCAACAACGGCTCTTCCCATTTACAAAGTCCACCACTCCCGAATCCGATGCCCGCGAAGTGTTGAACTACGTGAAGGCAATGGAGTTTGGTTTGGAACGGCTCAATACCTTACCGGTCTGCCTGCGGCTGATACGAGAGTTACACGAACGGTTGATGGAAGGGGTTCGTGGTGGGTACGCCGGCCCGGGTGAGTTTCGTCGCACTCAGAACTGGATTGGACCACCGGGCTCTACCCTGAACAATGCTGGCTTTGTGCCCCCCCCTGTGCCCGAAATGCACGACGCGCTATCCGCTTTTGAGCGATATCTCCATGAAGATAACAGCTACCCACCATTGGTGCGTTTGGCACTGATTCACTACCAGTTTGAAGCGATTCACCCGTTCAACGATGGGAACGGACGGATTGGCAGGTTGCTCATATCTCTGTTAATGGTGCATTGGAAGCTGTTGCCGCTGCCGCTACTCTATCTTTCGGCGTTTTTTGAGAATCACCGGCAAGAATATTATGACCGACTTCAAGCCGTAAGTGTTGATGGGGCTTGGTTTGAATGGGTTGTGTTCTTCCTGCGCGGTGTGACGGAACAATCCAGGGATACCATCGATCGAATAAAACAGCTATTGGATTTACAGCAGGAATGGAGGCACCGGTTGACCCAATCTGGTCGTTCGGCTCTGCCGTTGCAACTGATGGAGACCCTGTTTGAATTTCCCATACTCAGCATTCCAAGAGCGGGAAGGCTGTTGGACATCACCTACCCCACCGCGAAACACCATGTGGACAGACTGGTTGACGAAGGGATTTTAACACAGGCAGGCGATGCTTCCTACGGCAAGGTCTTTGTGGCTGAAGATATATTGCGAATACTGGGTGAATAGCAATGAGTGCCCCGAAATTATACTTTTAGCCCGAAAAGTATAATTTGCACCGCTGAAATTATACATAAGTATAATTTCGTCTGAACATCCGTTCAACAACTGTTGTTAATCAAATCGAGAAAAGCGAGCTGATTGTTGGCCGCCCTTTCGTCGGTTCTGCCCATGTACGAATCCTGAAATCAACCGTTAAGTTTTCAATAGAATCGTGATCCAACTAACCCCGCTTCAAACTCTCCGCCTTCCTCAACCGCGCCTTGCTCCGGCAACTCGGTCTCTTATCAAACCCCTCAGCGACATCCCCTAAACGCACCAGTTTGTCTTTCCGCCTATTGAAGTCAAGGGAAAAATTGGGAATACTGCTTTAAGCTTGTCGAATGCGTGTAAATATGTTAAGATAACTCAAGTTGCCACTTGTTGGGTTCTTAGTAGCGCAATTGATTGCGCGTTCTGTTCTTCTTTGCGTCTTTGCGTTCTATTTTTCTTAATCAAGGTGGCAAATCTTACGACTGATAACTATACGATGGATAGGAGGTCTACCACATGAGTTGGCAACGCCTCACAGTTTTTGCCATAATTCTCAGTTTTTTTATTGTTTTCGGCTGTTCTGAAGACAACGACGAGCCATCACCCACTGAAAAGCCACACGTCGAGACACCCACTGAGGTGCCACCCGATGACCCCTCGCTGCCACTTGCCCCTGAGTTTACGCTATTGAATACAGAATTTGAGGAGGTCAGTCTGAAGGACTATCACGGGAAAGTTGTGCTTTTGGATTTCTGGGCGACGTGGTGCAAGCCGTGTGAGGAGGAGATTCCGATTTTTATCGAACTCTACAACCAGTATCGGACAGAGGGGTTTGAGGTGGTTGGTATATCGCTGGATGAAGAGCGTCTGAAAGTTATTGAACCCTTCGCCAAAAGGATTGGCATCAACTACACCGTACTGTTTGCAGAACCTGGGCTGGTAGCGAAATATGACGTATCCGCAATACCTTCTGCGTTTCTGATTAATCGTCATGGAAGGATTGTGAAGCTGTTTTCTGGCGCGCAGGGAGCGAAAGCGACCTATGAGGAGGAATTGAAGAAACTGTTATGAAAAATCAACAAATAAAGCAAACCCCTTGTACAGCAGGGTTATTGCTCATCCTATTTTTAGGCATTGTTACGGTTTGGGGCGGGGGTTGTGGGAGTGATGAGCCTGCCGCGCCTGAAGAGACATCCACAGGGGTATTGAGCGGACAGGTGGCTGTCATTGAAGGGGAGGTGATTACTGTCCGTGTGCTGCAAGATGGTAAATTAATCTCCGCTGTTCAAACGGATGCCGCCGGTAATTATCGGGTTGAGAATCTGCCTGCTGGAACTTACACGGTTGAGGTCACGGCAAAGGGGTATCAATCCCAAGAAACGACGGTGCAAGTCGTCTCCAATCAGGTCGCAACACTCGATAAAATTGGGCTCAAGCGGCTCGAAGTTCCTGTCGTCCACATTCGTGGTGTTTTATCCGATCAGACGACAAAGGGTGGCCTCCAAAACGTCACTGTCTTACTTATTGATGGAGATACAACCCACGAGACGCTGACCACGAAGACAGGAGCATTCTCGTTTGACAACCTTCCTGTCGAGCGGAAATTCACGCTTAAAATTGCTCACGATGGGTATGAAGAGCGAGAGGTTGCCATTGACCCCATTCCGCAAGGCGAAACGGCAAAGCTTGAGATCGCGCTCGTTCCGATTGTTAAAGAGGAAAAATTGCCGGTCGGCGACGGTCTGAGTGTTGGAATAAAAGCACCGCCCTTTAGCCACCCCGATGGCAACGGAAAGAACTATTCGCTTGCCGACTATGCAGGAAAAAAGAAGGTCGTGCTCGTCTTTTATCGCGGGAGTTTTTGACCGTTTTGTCAGGCGCAACTCGGAGAGTTGCAAAATTCCTATAAAGACATTCAAGCCGAAGGTGCTGAGCTTATTCTAATCAGTGTGGACAATCAGGCAAAAACCAGATTGACTGTCCAGGGTACCAAAGCGGAGTACCCCGTGCTTTCTGATACGAAAAAAGAAGCAATTACAGCCTACAATGCGACCGACCCGCTCAATCCCAAAATTGCCCGTCCACAGACCTACATCATTGACCTAAATGGGGTTATCCGGTGGAAGTTTCTGGATGTACGAGTAGGTCAACGTCTGAATCCTGCGACGGTTGTTAATGAGTTAAAGAAACTGTAGAAACCGCAGAAACCGAGTTTTTTCGGAGACCAAACTCGGTTTCTGCTGGATTTGTCAATCCAGCAGGAGCAGCCGGGGGCAAGAGCAAACTAATGACAAAACCGATTACCACACCATCATCAGATATCGTTTTAGAGCAGATTCGTGCCGATTGCAAAGAGATTTCGCAGTGGGAGAGGCATCCCTGCCTCGATTTCATTAGCCGCCGCCGTTTTCTGAAGGGAACAATCGGTGCTGGGCTCGCACTCGGCGCGTTGTCTCAGATGAGCCCGTCATCTGTTATCGCACAAGTCGGTCAACCGCCGTTGGGCGGAGAACCGCTAGAGAAAAAACTGACCCCTGTTGTTGAGGCAAAAAGCGAAAAAGCGTGGGATGGCGACGTCCTCAACGAGAGCGTTGTCAGTGAAATGCTCGATAAGGCGATGATTAAGCTGACAGGGCGCGATACCGCAAAAGAGGCGTTCAAAGACTTTGTTCTGCCGAATGACGTTGTTGGGATTAAAGTAAACCCACTTGGCGGTAAGCTCTTGAGTTCCCATCAAATTATCATCGACAAAATCATTGATGGACTGTACGGTGCCGGTGTCCTCAAAAACCAGATTATCATCTGGGATCGGTTTGCAAACCACCTAACCGCCGCGGGGTACGAAATCAATCAGGCAGATAAAGATGTCCGAGTCTTTGCGTCAGATAGCCCCGGCGTCGGCTATGACGACGAGGTTTTCTATGAGACCGAGAAAGACATCAAAGTGCGCCGTGAAAACGACAGCATCAAATCCCGATACTCCAAGATTGTCACACAAGAAATCAATGTTATAATCAACGTCCCAGTGATGAAACATCACGCCATCACCGGTGTCAGCGGCTGCCTCAAGAACCTCGCCTTTGGAAGTGTTGACAACACCCGTCGATTCCACTCCATCCCACTGAATTGTGACCCCGCCATTAGCGACATTTTCGCCCACGCTGTCATCAAAGACAAGTTAGTGCTAAACATTGTCGATGGACTGCTCGGTGCCTTTGACGGCGGCCCGACCTACGACCCCGACGGGGTATGGAAATACGGGGGTATCCTCGTGAGCAGAGACCCCGTCGCCCTAGACCAGTTCGTTTTGGATACGATTAACGAAAAACGAGCCGAAGCCAAGCGCGAGCAGGTCTCTCGATTGGCGGGGTACATCAATTCATCATGGCGCGCCGGGCTCGGCACAAACGATAGTGATGAAATGGATTATCAGGAAATCAAAGTATAGAAATTTAACGCAAAGGCGCAAAGAAGAACAGAAGTACATCTACGGAGGTTAATCATGATGAGAGTATTTGGGAAGGGTATTGTTGTGTTGGTGGTATTTGTTGCTTTAATCAATTTGACTGGTTGCGTGACGACCTTTACGCCAAGCGGTCAGTTCCAAGTTAGCACCTCTGCGGCGGCGAATGATACTGCCGAAGTTCTTGATGACTTTGAAGCGAGCGAGGCAAGCGGCTTTGCTGGCGATGTCACCAAAAAGGCAGGCAGTAGCTGTGCGAACGGTGTTTGTACGATTTATTGATGGAAGATTGGAAGGATGGAAGGAGGAAAATGCGATTACGGATTAAACGGATAAACCATGCTAGTATGTTCTATCTGTGAAATCTATCTGCATAATCTGCGATCAAAAATGTCCAATAACTCAACAGTTGTGTCTCACACGCCCTACCTACGTGAGCCAACCCTTTCACCCGATGGGAGCGAGATTGCACTCTGCTATGCTGGGGATATCTGGATAGTGCCTGCAACAGGCGGTACTGCCAGACGGATTACCTCACACCCCAGTTTCGATGAACATCCCATCTTTTCACCCGATGCCACACAATTGGCGTTTGCTTCCCAACGAACAGATGGTGGAAATATCTACGTCATCTCGCTTGCGTCAGGAAGCACACCGATGCGTTTGACCTATCATGGCGGTTCAACGCCTCCGTCATGTTGGTCGCCCGATGGAGCGTGGCTTTACTTCACCTCCCGGTACAATGGATTGGGGGGAGCGATTTACAAAATCAGTCTTGATGGCGGTACGCCCATCCGGATTGCCGGTGACCCGCTCGAAACCCACTACAATCTAGCGATTTCACCCGATGGCAAGCGGTTGGCGTTTAACAACAACGGCCACCAGTGGTGGCGGCACGGCCCCAACCCATCAGGACACGCTGACATCTGGATAATGAGCGAGGAAATCGGTGCGAGCGACCACCGCAGATTGACCGGCTATCTTGGTAGAAACCTCAACCCGATGTGGAATGCCGACGGAACGGGACTCTACTACCTCTGTGACCGTGATGGCGAAGAGAACATCTGGTATATGCCTTCTCGTGGGGATGAGGCATCGGAACGGATAACACACTTCACCGATGGGCGCGTCCTGCGTCCCTCAATCTCCGCAGACGGGAAGTGGGTTGTCTTTGAACGCAATTTTGAGATATGGCGGCTGAACGTCGATACGCAGGAATGCGAGCCGTTGGAAATTATCGTGCAGACAGACGAAAAGACAAACCCGATAAGCCACCGCGCCTACACCGGCGAAATCAGCGAATTTCGGCTTGCCCCCGATGGGAAAAAGGTAGGGTTCATCGTTCACGGTGAAGTGTTCGCAGACCTTGCCGATAAAGGGGATAAAGTCAAAAAGGGCGGTGATTCGGTCAAAGTCACCGATACCCACGCCCGTGAGAGCCAGTTGCAATGGCACCCTAAAAGTGACCGCGTTGTGTACGTCTCAGATCGAACCGGGCACAACGAACTCTTTGAGTACGATTTCAAAAAACGACTTGAGACACAACTCACCGATTCACCAGAGCCGAAATATTCCCCAAAATTCTCGCCCGACGGCAAATGGCTCGCCTACATTCAGAGCAACACAGAGATTTGGCTGGTGGAGATAGAAACCGAGCCTGATGATGGTGAAGAGGCCTCGCCCGATGATGCTGGAGAGACCTCGCCCGATGATGCTGGAGAGACCTCGTCTGATGATGCTGAAGAGGCATCCCTGCCTCGACAATCCCTGCCTCGAAAACGGGCATTTGTAACCGACCAAGTCTTCACTAATGTCCCCGTTCCAACCGATTTCGAGTGGTCGCCTGATAGCAAATGGCTCGCATTCATCGCCTCAGATCAGAATTTTTTCCACAATCTCTACGTGCAATCTATCAACGAAGAGAGGCCGAAACAACTCACCTTCCTCAGCAACGTCCACTCTGGGGACATCCATTGGTCGGATGATGGGAAATTCATTGTCTTCAACACAGGGCAGTATCGCACCGAAAATCAGATTGCCCGAGTAGACCTGATGCCTGTGCAACCTGTCTTTAAGGAAGACGACTTTGACAAACTCTTTGATGAAAAAGAGGAAGAGCAGGACGAAGATGGCGAGAACACAGACGAAGCCGCTGAAGAAAGTGCTCCTGACGATAAAAATGACGATGAAAATGGGGATACCGATAAAAAGCAGAAATCAAAGAAAAAGAAAATCGAACCCGTAGAGATAGAGTTTGACACCATAAAACAGCGACTCCGCTTTCTCACCGACTTCAAACAGAATGCACACGCGGTGCAGATTCGCCCGGATAGCAAAACCTTGCTTTACCGTATATCGGTAATGGGGCAATCGAATCTTTGGAGCATGTCTCTTGAGGAAGGCAAACAGGGAGACCCACCCAAACAGTTGACCTCAACGGCGGGCACGAAAAGCGACATCCATTTTCTGCCCGATGGCAAAAAGTTCTACTACCTTGAGGGGGGACGCATCCATTCGCTCGGCATGGGCGAAGATGGTGGGAAAGACGGGGACGCGAAGGGGCTGGATACGCGGGCAGAGATTGAAGTCAACTTCCACCTTGAGAAGATGCAGGCTTTTGATGAGGCGTGGCGAATGATTAGGGACCATTTCTATGACCGACACCTTCACGGGTGCGATTGGGATGGGGTTCGGAGTCAGTTCCGTCCAATTGTTGAAGGGGTACACACGAAAGCAGATTTTCGTGAAGTCTTAAACCTGATGGTCGGTGAACTGAACGCCTCACATCTCGGTACTGGAGGCGGTTCTGCGGGGGCACACGATAGCTATCTCGGTGTTGATTTTGACCGTGAAGCCCTGGAGCAGAGCGGGCATTTCAAAATTACCTATCTGCTCCCGTTCGCCCCACTCGTCCTACCGCAAGAAGCCGCACAGGTGGGTGAGTATCTGGTCGCTATTGACAGTGTGGAACTGAATGAACGGGTGAATCTATCCGAACAGCTCTATCGCAAAACGGGGAAGCGCGTAACCGTCAAACTCAACGATAAACCGATACTCGACGGCGCACGCGAACTCATCGTTCAACCCATCAACGGCGGCCAACACGACGCACTTCGCTACAAAGATTGGGTGCAACGTAATTCTGAATATGTCCACGAAAAGAGCGACCAACGGCTCGGCTACGTGCATATCCGTGAGATGTCATACGGTGCTTACCTCCGATTCATCGCCGATTTGGACACCGAAGCCCATAGCATGGAGGGAGTTGTTATTGATGTGAGATTCAACGGTGGGGGGCACATCGCGCCCTTTATTCTTGATGTGTTGCACCGAAGGGCTTATACAAAGTCGAGCTATCGCGGACGCACAGCCACATCCGATACCAATCTGGCAGGCAACCGTATCTTGGAGAAGCCTGTCATCCTTGTCACCAACGAGCATTCTGGAAGCAATACAGAGATGTTCAGCGAAGGGTTCCGAGGATTGGGGCTCGGCAAAGTGGTCGGAATGCCCACCGCTGGTGCTGTGATTTGGACATGGGGCTGGCAATTGCTTGACGGCACCTGGTTCCGTCTGCCACGCCTACAAGTCTCAACACTAGACGACGAAAACACCGAAGGAAACGCCCGACCCGTTGACATTGAAGTCGACCGCCCCCTCGGCGAAGCAGACCAAGGTGTAGACAGCCAACTCAACGTCGCCATCGAACAGTTGCTGAACCAAATTGATAACGAGCTCAACTCCAAAGACGCAAGAATCTAACGCAAGGTCGCAAGGAACGCAGAGACGCAAAGAAGAACAGAAAAGACGGGGAGAAGGTAAATACAGAAGGAATTTCTCTCTGTATTCTCATCTTACCGTCTGATCTTCCTTTGCGTCTTTGCACCTTTGCGTCTTTGCGTTAAAATTCCGCCTTCAAGTCATTCCGCCGAAGAAGATGCGTTGGTGCACCAGCGTCCCCACGATGGTCCAGATACTCCCGATAACATAATCCCCCAAAATCAGACCAAGGAAAAACGGACGTGCCTGTTGATAAGTTCTAACACCGCCCAACCGCACCAGCATCCACTTTGCCAAAAGGCTAATCAGAATTGAGAACCACAGATAGTTGATGTCACGGCTGTTAGAGATGGCGAATCCTGCAGGATGGAGTTTCCACCAGAGAAAGCGCGTCCGCATCAGCGTCAACATCAAAACAGTACCGAACCCCGCCGCTACAGCGACAACCCCCGACACGTCAACCGCGTCCGTTGGATAAGTCAACCAATTCGCCAATCGGACATAAATCACGCGGGCGAACCGCTGAAGCGAACTACCGCCAGACCGATACCCGATGTGCAGATAGCACCAGAAGAGTGCGATGGTGCCAACAACCAGTGCTGCTACTATCGCCGAAATGAACCTGTACGGTCGGGGGGAGCCCGCCCCACCGTTGACCCCCGCCCGATGCAAGAGCGCGAGCCCCTCAATCTGGTGCGGTTGCGGATGGGCGCGATAGGTGAAGTTGAAAAAGCCGAGCATCGACATGACCGTGAGATTCTGAACCCCAATCCGCCGAGTCGGGAGGATATCCGGTAGCATCTGGTCAGGACCCGTAAAGTGGAAATCGTGCAGTGGCACACCCATCTCCGCACGAATGCGCGTCAATCCGAGAGACACGATGTAGTAGAGCCCCAAAAAGGTAATACCCAACCAGATTGCCAACCCCGCCTGCCGTAGGAACAGCACCAAAAACCCCATCCCGAGCACGGTTATTAATCCGATACCATTTCTTAAATTGACACCTAGGGGATCGGTAACCCATCCCCTGCGGTCATCAGAAGCATCACTCCTGAGCATACCGAGCAGGTGTAATCGAGAAGCCCACGCCGCAATCACCGCGATACCGATTAATGCACCAAACGCTTGTTGCGTCAAAATGCCGACATAAGACGTATAAGCGATCCGTTGAAAACCGAGAGTGAGCATCACCACACGCTGTAGCTTCCAGAATGCGTAGAACACAATGCAGGAGAGCGACATATCCAGCGGCATGAAAAACGCAAGCCCAACAACCGGGAAAATAACGCCAATCGGTAGCCTGCCCATCGCATTCCACGGGACCGTTGTAAAGTATCGTCCGAGATTGTGGTCATACGGATGGATTTTCATCGCAGGAACCGTAGGAAACAGTGAAGCGCAACCGTTAATCAGCGCAACGCTCCCCGAAATCGCTACACCCGCCCAGAGCCAGCGGTTACGGAAAATTGATGTCCCAACTGCCGTAATTTCCAGCGGCAGTTGGATGGTCGGATAAGCGAGTTTTTCATCCTCGACCCACGGTTTCCGAAACATCACCGTAATCGCCGCCATCACCGTCACCAGCACAACCACAAAGCACGACCACCACAAGCACGGCCCAAGCCATCGCAACAAGTGCCCCCGAATATAGAGCGTTGATTCACCGTCGTAGTAGGGGCGCAGAACCGCTTCATCACTCACCGAAAGCCACGTCGGAATGTAGTGAAAGAACAGATTTTTCCAATCGTTCTCTGGCGTGGCGAATGTGAAGGCGTGTTCCATCACAGGCACCAGCGTCTGCATCATCTGGAAAGATTGAATCGCCGATGTTACGCTCAACATGATGTAGACCGTGATGAGTTCCGCTTGGCTCAACGCGCGACCCGGGGGGATTGTTTTCAAGAGTTGATTGAGCAACAACAGCACGACGATGATAAAGATGACGTTAAAAAAGGGCGAGATAATGGTGGGAATCGCTTGATACTGGTAAGGCTGACGAGAAATCACAAGCCAGTAGCAGTTTATCGGTATGAGTATCAGTCCGAGTCCAATCGCACGAAATGAGATTTCCGAAGAGCGGGAGGATTTCATAGACGTTTGAATTTAACAATCTCAGACTCGTGAGGTTGCAAAGGCGCAAAGAATCTAACGCAAAGGCGCAAAGGCGCAAGAATCTAACGCAAGGGCGCAAAGGCGCAAAGGCGCAAAGGAAGAGCAGACGATAAGAACAGATCCTTCTGATCCATCTGCCCGTCTTTTCTTTCCTAGTACTATTAACTCTCCTGTTATTCGTCTCAGCGTGTAGTTCGACAGAGTTAATAGTACTGTCTTTGCGTTCATCTTATACCAATTCCGATAATAAATCACTCGTTAATGGAAGTCCGATTTGCGTCAACTCATGTTGCCACTTTCAAAGAAAGTCATAAGCAAAAACGCATCAGACCCCCGTAGCCGGGGCATCTTGCCCCATCGGATAACGATGTGCGTCAACTCATGTTGCCACTTTCAAAGAAAGCGTCATCAACCGCACCCCCGTAGCCGGGATTACAGGCGTTTGATATTTCATCAAAACCGCTAACGCGATATAAATTTTCAGAAATGGTATTAAAACCTTTGCGTCCTTGCATTCCCTGCGTCTTTGCGTTAAATTCTGAAGCCTTCCCCCCTTCTTCCATTTATTGATAGACATGCACTTTAACCGACCCTGACTGCTTATCGGCAGCGACCTTGAAGGCTTCGCTGATTTCGAGGAACGGGAATCGGTGCGTGACCAATTTCGTTGCATCAACTCTGCCCGACGCGATTAAATCAATCGCCGCGTCGAAATCTGTATCCATCCCGCTGTAACCGTAGCAGTTTGAACCTGTGACAGTCGCCTCTGACCAAACGATTTTGCTCAAATCTACCTCGAGAGGCTTGTAATACCCAGCGACCAGCACAACCGACCCGCACCGCCGAACAATTGACATCGCATCGTTGAAATTCCCGCCGCCGCCGACCGTTTCGATGACCACGTCCATACCGTAGTCATCCGTGAGGTCTTTGACGTACTCCTTGACATCCGTCTCACCGATGTTGACGACATGGCTCGCTCCGAGTGCTTTTGCAAGTTGGGCTTGCTGGTCATATTTGACAGTAATTAGGCTCTCCTTGACACCGACTGCGCTTGCGACCGCCAGACAGAATTGCCCAATCGTGCCACCACCGATAACAGCCACCCGGTCACTGTACGTTGTGCCCGCCTGTGCGACCGCACGGTAAGAAACCGCCAGCGGCTCAATAAGTGCGCCCTCCTCGAAACTCATACCTTCCGGCAACTTAAACAGCCCCGACGCATGAGCAATCGTGTACTCCGAGAAGCCTCCATGTGCGTTGTGTGAGACCCCTTTGCGCTCCGAACAGTGATTGTAATACCCTTTGTTACAGTAAAGGCACTGCCTACAATGTGAGAAGCATTCCACAGCGACAGTGTCACCCGGTTGCAATTCCGTTACCCCCTCACCCACCTCCACTACGATGCCACACGTTTCGTGGCCCGCGGCAATCGAATGCGATTGAGGCCAATTCCCGAAATAGCTGTGCAAGTCACTACCGCAAATACCGGTTTGTTTCGTGTCCAACACGACATAGCCGGGGTGAAGTGCTGTCAGTTCAACCTGCTGAATACCGATCTGCTCAATCCCAGAATAAATTGCGGCTTTCATTGTCATCCTCCTCCTTAGAAACCGAGTTTTTACTTGGATTGGGTCGCTGTCAATATGCGACCAATCCAAAAAACGCCAATAGCTTCGGACTTTCACTCCGACACGTCGACGTGTCGGAGTGAAAGCCAGCTTTGAGGCTATTGGCTGGTTTCTCTAAACTCTGTCTATTTTTCCTTCTCAATATTATTCTCTCTATTTCCCCTTCTCAATATTATACTGACGCATTTTGCGATGCAGATGGGTGCGTTCGATGCCGAGCGTCCTCGCCGTTTCGGTGATATTCCAATTGTTCGTTTCGAGGGAGTTGACGATAAAACGACTTTCAAAATCCTGCCTCGCATTTTTGAGTGAACTCCTCGGCACGGCGTTCTTCCTGCTGTAGATTTCGTCGGGGAGGTGAATCGCTTCAATTGTCGAGTTCAGGCACAAGATGACTAGCCGCTCAATCAGGTTTCGGAGTTCCCTAACGTTGCCCGGCCAATCATATCGGTTCAGATGGGTTAATGCGTCATCGCTCACCGTCATCGAAAGCTTCTGATTTTCTCTGCAAAACCGTTCGAGATAGTAATCAATCAGCAACGGGATGTCCTGCATCCGTTCCCTAAGTGGTGGAACAGATATCGGCACAACATTCAAGCGATAATACAAATCCTCACGGAAATTGCCCTTGCCAATCTCCTCAGGCAGGTTTTTGTTCGTCGCTGAAATGACACGAACATCAACCTGTATCGTTTTTCCACCCCCAACCCGTTCCACCTCAGATTCCTCCAATACCCGCAAGACCCTCGCCTGAGTCGAGAGGCTCATATCTCCGACCTCATCGAGAAAGATTGTCCCCCCATTCGCACTCTCAAATTTCCCGACATGCGGTTTTGAAGCACCAGTAAACGCCCCCCGCTCGTGACCAAAAAGCACCGACTCGATCAGGTCTTGAGGTATCGCCGCGCAGTTGACCTTGATAAGCGGTGCGTCGTTGCGCTGGCTACATTCGTGAATGGCACTCGCAATCAGTTCTTTCCCAGTACCGCTTGCCCCAGTAATGAGTATCCGCCCATTTGTCGGTGCAATCTGCCGGATTTTCATCAAAATCTCCTGTATCGGCGGACTCTTCCCGATAATTGGACGCTCAAATTCAGCATCGGAGAACGACCTCTGCGTCAACCGTTCCACCGTCGCCAAAACCGTATCAAGCGAAAGTGGCTTCCCTAAGAAATCACGCGCCCCGAGCTGGCCCGCTTCCAATGCGAGGTCAAACGTGCCATGCCCAGAGACCATCACCACCTCTACATCCGGGGTATGATGTTTTATCCGTTTAAGCGTCTCGATGCCATCCATTCCACCCGGCATCAGGATATCGAGAAAGACCAAATCGATCGGTTCGCTCGCCATCACACGAATCCCCTCCTCCCCACTGGGTGCTGTGTTGACGCTGTACCCTTCGTCCTCCAGCACACCCGAAAGCGATTCGCAGATACTTGCCTCATCGTCAATGATTAAGATATTCGGTGACCTAGATTGTTGTTTCATATATTTTCCCTTGGAAGCCATAACGTAAAAGTCGTGCCCGCTTGGTCTGGTTCCGTATCTTCAACCCAAATATCCCCGCCGAGGTCTGTCATTATCCGCTTAACGATTGCCAACCCGAGTCCTGTACCATCCTTCTTCGTCGAGACATGGGGCGTGAACAACTTGGGGCGCACCGCTTCTGGAATACCGTGTCCCGTATCCGAGAACGATAAGAACACCTTAGTCGGGTCAGTTGTCTGAAATCCACGAATTGTCAACCTTCCCATCGGTATTGCGGTCTCCATTGCCTCTAGCGCATTCGATATCAAGTTTAAGAACGCCCGTTTCAAGTAATCCGCATCCCCAATCACGAGCGGCAGATTGGGCGGTATATCCGTCTTACACTGGATATGCGGTAAAAATTCACCAAAGAGCCCCAAAGTTTCCTCAACAATTTCACGCAAATTGACAGGCGCAAGGTGAGGAATCGGCAACCGCGCCAGTTGCGAAAATTCATCAAGCAATCGCCGCAAGCCATCAACTTCAGTGATAATGGTCTGTGTACACTGTTCAAGCACATCCGCGAAATGCGCTCGCTCACGCGACCATCCGCAAGGATCGTCAGGAGTCCTATGATAGCGACGATGCAACCGCTGTGCAGATAACTGTATCGGTGTCAACGGGTTCTTGACCTCGTGAGCCAACTTCTGCGCGATATCCTGCCACGCAGCCGTCTTTTCTGCCCGCTTCAACTCCTCAGTGCGCGTCTCAAGTTCTGAAACCATCCGATTAAACGCATCCGCTAAGATGGCAAATTCATCGTCCGTTTTGACATCAACCTTGTGCTTGAGGTTTCCATCGGCAATCTGTTTGGTGCTTGCCACCAGCGTTTCGATGGGCGTGTTGATGTCGCTGGCAAGGATTCGGCTGACCCAGAAAGAGAGCACGACGATAAGACAAGCGGTGATGAGCAGTGCAATCGTGGTGTTTCGCCGCTCCGTTCTGCGGTATTCGGTGCCCGTCTCGTCGATATTGGTTTCGAGGGTATCTAGCTTCCTCTTAATGCTCTGCCACTGCTCCTGCATCTGCGAAGGCGTGATAGTCATTGATTTCCCGACAACAACGAGTCCCACCCGTTCCGCCGCATCCGCCTCCGAGAAGACCAACATACCGCAATTCAAAAGGCCCTGGCTCTCTAATTCGTGGGAAATTGTGGCTTCATCAGTGAGCTCAGCCAACGGCGGTAAAAAATCAGTGAGTTGCATCGGTAGTAACGCACCGTCGGTGCTAAAAACGCGATGCTCCGATTCGTCATAGATGGCGATAAGATATTCGCTATAAGCGTCCGCAAGCTCAGTTGCCCGATTCCTGATGATGTTTCCATCACCCGCCTCTAGCCCTTCGACCAGAGAAAGGTCAACCGCTAAAATTTCAGCTGCCTCCGTCAGTTGAAAGTAGTTGTGAACCGAAAGATCGTAAGCAAGCGTCACCGCATCACGCGCTGTTTTCGCAGAATGCGTCAAAGTCAACGCAATCTGAGAGTCTGCCCAACGCTCAATGCTCCCACTGATCAGGTGATAGGCGACGAGGACAAGCACGAGTGTTGGCAACAGTGCCATGCCTACAAAAATTATCATCAGCTTGCGTTGAAACTTTAGATGATTCAGGAACATGGTGCATAAAGGGTCCCTTCCAGTCTTATTATATCAAACCTGCTTCCGTCAAGGTCTCTCGGAGTACTTCGAGATTCGATTCGGACATTGGCACGAGTGGCAGACGCAGTTTACCGTTGAGTCGCCCCATCAACATAAGCGTAGTCTTAGCGGGAATCGGGTTGGTTTCGATAAAGAGATCGATGGATAATGAGAGCGTTTTGTAATGGAGCTTACGAGCGATATCGAGATTGCCCGCTTTGAACGCATTGCACATCTCAGCGACATCGGCGGGGGCGACATTCGCAACGACGGAGATAACGCCCTTCCCACCGACAGCGAGAATCGGCAGCGTGTTGACATCATCGCCAGAAAGGACGACAAAATCGTCGCGGGACATCTGCACCACTTCGCTCGCACGTTTGAGCAACCCCGTCGCCTCTTTAAGGCCAACGATATTCGGGTGTTCCGAAAGCTGGGCGATCGTTTCTGATTCAATGTCTGTACCGCAACGCCCGGGCACGTTATAGATAATAATCGGAATGTCAACGCTGTCGGCAACCTTGATATAGTGGGCATACAAACCAGCTTGCGTCGGCTTGTTATAGTACGGCGTGACGACCAGTGCCGCGTCCGCCCCGGCGGTTTTGGCGTGCTCGGTCATGCGGAGCGTGTTGGTCGTCGAATTTGAGCCTGTGCCTGCGATGACCGGGACACGACCATTGACCGTCTCAATTGTGATATCTACCACACGGTCATGCTCGTCGGGCGAAAGGGCAGGCGACTCACCCGTAGTCCCACAAGGAACAATCCCGTGTGTACCTTCGGCGATTTGAATCTCGATGAGTTCTCTAAGTTTCGTCTCATCAACGGATTCGTCATCTGTGAACGGTGTAACAAGTGCGACAAAAGAACCTTCAAACATTTTAACCTCCTTACAATTCAATAATTCCAAGCATCTTCGGTCAGTTCACCGGCGTAGATAATCCGCGCATCGCCTTCAAGATAGACATCCTTCGCTTCACCGTTTTCGAGGGTGAAATGGATTTTCAACACAGAACCGCTTGCTGTCTGAAGTGCGACCGGAGAAACGACCTTTCCAAGCATGGCTGAGACCACTGCTGACGCGATAGAACCGGTGCCGCAAGCGAGGGTTTCATCTTCAACGCCCCGCTCGTAAGTGCGGATATCAATCTCCCGTGCATTCTGGATGTGTATGAAATTCGCGTTTGTCCCCGCAGGCTTAAAATCGTCGTGATAGCGCGTCTGCTTGCCGAGGTCAAAAACGTCTGTGCTCGCAAGGTCTTCGGCAAAAAAGATGACGTGTGGCACACCACTGTTCGCGAAACAGACGGTGTGAACCCCGTCATTGAGTTGGAGCGGGAAGTTCAGTCGAATATCTGTCAGTTCGCTCATCCGAACCTTCACGTCGGATTCGACAATCTCCGACTCGTAGATGCCCGCGTTTGTCTCAAAACGCATCCGCTCGGGGACCATTCCGTTGATATACGCAAACTTGGAGATGCAACGCGCACCGTTTCCACACGTTTCAACTTCACCGCCATCGGCATTGAAGTAGCGCATCCGAAAATCTGCCCCCGCCGCATTTTCGACGAGCAAAACACCGTCTGCACCGATGGACATGCGACGTTGACAAACCTTCTCAACGAAATCTGTGTCTTCGTAGGGGATGATACTCTCTCTGTTGTCAATAATTACGAAGTCGTTACCGGCACCGCTGAGTTTCATGAATGGGATTTTAACCATGTTTTTATACCCTGCCAATCTGATTTTTGCGTATTATAGACCAGTGACAAAAGCGTGTCAAGAAAAATCACATCTAATCTAGGGTCATTTAGTTTTGTTTTTTCCGTTGAGTTGGCTTAACGCCTATCTAGGCGGTTTGTGCAGGAGGCACTTTGGAAGTTTCCTCGGAAGTTTCAGAGTTTTCCGAAGGGGAATGGTAGTGGGGTAAGGGCTCTGTCTGCGGCGGATGGTGACGTGGTTGGCGACGGTTTCGCCATTAGTTTCTCTGGAATAGGTAGAATAGGCATAGTACACCCTTGATTGCGCGTTCTGTTCTTCCTTGCGTCTTTGCGTTCCATTTTCCTTATACGCGATTCAGACAAACGACGCAGAGACAGCATCCAATTTCTCACGCACCGACTCGTCAAGTGTCCATCCAACTGCGCCGATGTTATCGTCAATATGCTCGACCGTGTCGCTCCCGGTGATTGCCAGCGTGATCTCCGGGTGGGAGAGCACCCATGCTACGGCTAACTGTGCGGGCGTTTTTCCCAATTCGGCGGCGAGTTCAATGACGGTCGAGATGACTTTGCCCGCATCTCCCGCCACCGCGCTGTCGAAATCGGATCGGAGGCGTGTCCCCCAGAGCGAGTCTGGAGGCGGAGGATTCTCAGGGGAATAAACCCCGCTGAGCAGACCAACGGCCAGCGGACTGAATGCCATAGCCCCTAACCCTGCATCCCGCAAAAATCCAAACATCTGTTCCTCCATACGCCGATTGAGCATGTTGTATATGTTCTGAACGCATATATACGGCATCGCGTTAATCCGATCCGCT
Source organism: Candidatus Poribacteria bacterium (assembly GCA_965198165.1). GTDB lineage: Bacteria > Poribacteria > WGA-4E > WGA-4E > PCPOR2b > CBDAOT01. The sequence goes on from OZ240244.1 coordinate 5,646,044, forward strand.
ACCCAGAGGGCTTTGCAGACCTGCCATGCCGCATAGTTGCAACACCCGACGTAGCGAACCTTCCCAGCACGAACTAGGTCGTCTAACGCCCGAACGGTCTCCTCAAGTGGTGTCAGTTCGTCGAATCGGTGGACAAGGTAAAAGTCAATATAATCGGTGTCGAGGTGGGTCAGAGATCTTTCCGCCTCGCGCATGATGTGATACCGGGATAACCCATCATCATTAGGCCCGGAACCGACTGGGCTGGCGACCTTTGACGTAATCATGACATGGTCTCGCTTTCCCTTAATCGCCCGCCCCAAAACGGTCTCTGAACTCCTGATGTTCGCCCTGTCATCTAGCATACCGTAGACGTTTGCACAGTCAATGAGGTTAATTCCTTGAGCGATTGCATGTTCGATAACTCTCTGGGCTTTAGCCGCATCGCCTTGCCCCCGAAATCCCAAACCGAATGCCAATCGGCTGACCTGAACGCCAGCCGTTCCGAAGTTGATATATTCCATTTTTCTATAAACAGACCGCTCCGCTGGAGCGGAAAACCTCCCTTGCCATTTTTCTATAAACATATCGCTCCGCTGGAGCGGCAGAATGGATCTGCTGGATTTGGCAATCCAGCAGGAGCAGTCCGGGCCTTGCCCAAAAGATGCTATTTCTCCTTCCACCGTTGGATAAGCCCCGTATCAATCCCAAACCCATCGAGCAACTTCGTGACGACAAAGTTGATCATATCATCAACGGTTTTCGGGAAATGATAGAAGCCCGGCATCGCTGGCAGAATGACCACGCCGAGTTGAGAGAGTTGGAGCATGTTCTCAAGATGAATAGAACTCAACGGCGTTTCGCGGGGTACAAGGACGAGCTTTCGGCGTTCTTTGATGCACACGTCAGCGGCGCGGTGGATGAGATTGCGCGAAATGCCAGCGGCAATGCTCCCAATCGTGCCCATACTACACGGCGCGATAATCATCCCCTCTGTCCGAAAAGAACCGCTCGCAATGGGCGCGGCGATATCGGACGGGTGGTGGTAAATAACGCGCTCCGACGAATAGCCCAACAACGATTCTAGGTTGAAGTGATCTAGATCTACCCGAATCTGAAGTTCTTCCCAAAGTGCCCGTGCACCAGAATCGGAGACCGTGAGATGAATCTCATATTCATCAAGCTGACTCAGGACTTCGAGCAAGCGCACACCGTAAATAACGGCACTTGCGCCGGTGATTCCAACAATGAGGCGTTTCAACAGGTTCCCCTCTCTACTCAAACGGTAGCAAATTAGCATCCGCGTCAAACTCAAACGGCTTCAACTCACCGATGACCTCCAAATCACTACGCAACTCCGCCTCCTGTAGCAGGGGTTCGGAGATGTCTACCTCGGTCAGCTTGAGTGTATTTTCGATCCGGACGACGCGCCCGTGCTCGGGCGGTGTCAGTCCGATTGTCTCCAACGCAACCTCAATCGCTTCCCTGTCGGTGTCGTAGTAGTAGGGAATCTTCGATTTCTGAGGGCCGAGTGCTGTGATGCCGTTCATGTACGTGGAATGCCGGTCATACTTATCCACAAGGCGCGTTGTCGTGAAATCCGCCAGGCCCACCCCTGTTGCGTTGCCATCGCTCTCTTCGGTTATATCGGCGACAAAGATTCGCAGAATGGCAGGCTTTTCAGGTTCGGGCTCAAAGTTCTGCATCATTCGACCAATGACGTTTGTATCCATGCCCGTGCCGCTGATATTTTTGCCCATCCAGTCCACGACCAAGAGGTCTAGCGTATCAAAAGGAAGTCGTCCCATCAACGCTTTGGATTCAACCAACAACTCACGTTCCCGGCGCATCAATTCATCGGCTCGCATCGCGGCGACGTGCGCCGTATGCTCATGCGCGTTTTCAATGAGTCCAACTCCGAAGGCGATTTTTCCGGTTTCCAGTAGCAACCCACCCACAGTTCTGATGACATGCTCAAACCCGTATTGGAAAAAGGCACGGTGATACATATTCGCGCCCTTCTGTTTGCCCAACCCGATGACCATCATCTTCATCAAGCCGCTCTCGATAGAACCGCTGAAATCGGTGTGTGCCTTGATGCGATTCAACGGCACAACATAATCCGCTTCGGCGGCGTTTCGGTCAAGAAAAACGGGCAGTCCATCCGCTGTATGTCCAACTTCAACGACATCCATCGTCGCCTTAATTGGCGCGCCGACCGTTTGCTCAGTAATGCCGTAGTGGTCTAACACGCTCCGCTGTCCTTCCGCCGTTGCCCCACCGTGGCTCCCCATCGCCGGCACAACAAACGGATTCGCCCCGATGTCCTTGAGATAATCAACCGTTGCCTTAATAGCGATATCAACATTCGCAACACCTCGGCTTCCCCCTGTAATAGCGACACTATCGCCACGACCAACAATTGACGCGACATCAATCCCATCCAGCTCCGCCCGAATCGCCGCAGGAAGATCTGCGATAACCGGTGCCTCAAAATGTTGCTTCACACGAATCATTTTCGGTAATGCCATTTTTACGTCCCCTCTCTTTAAGGTTTGGATTATATGCCCGTAGCCGGGGCATCATGAAGATTAAAAAATAAGTTGGGTAATTTCATACGGATGGCCGTGCGGTTACCCCTAACGGGTGGCGAGATGCGCTCGTTCATACGACCATCCGTCCTCGGATGACTCGACGCAACTTGACGCAAAACCGCACCTACCGGGGGTAGGGAAAACCGGAGTTACCCGTTTAAGTTCTTAAACTTCATCTTGCCCCGATGGATACACTTAGGTTATATTACCAAAAGCCCAACGAGATTGCAAGTGTGAAATGATATAATTTCCTGTTGCATGATTGTATCGGTTGTGCTAGACTAACCATAAAAATGAAGGTAATAATCCGCTTAATCCGTTAATCCGCTTAATCCACGATTCAGACAATAATGAAAATCATACAGGAGGAATAAACGATGAGCCAATCATGGTCTCGAAGTGATAACGAAGTTCTCGCCAGTCTACAAGATGTTGTGGCGATTGAAAGCATCAACTGCGATCTGCCCGGCGGCGAGCGTGGCGAGGTCGGCATGGTGGAATATCTCACGGATTTCTTCCGTACGGCTGACATCCCCTCTGAAACCCACGAAGTCCTACCCGGGCGGCGCAATATCATCGCCACATTGGAGGGTGAAAACCCCGACAAGGTATTGCTATTTGAGTGCCACATGGATACCGCCTCCGTTGGTGTGATGACGATTCCACCATTTGAGCCGCATATCCGCGATGGTTTGCTCTACGGGCGTGGGGCGTGTGATACGAAAGCGGGCGGTGTAGCGATGATGTACGCAATGAAGCGCATCAAAGCGGTGGGAATCAAGCCGCGATGTACCATTAAATATGCGGGTGCTGTGGACGAAGAATATCTCTTTCGGGGGGCGTTGCAGTTGGCGGCAAACCTCAAGGTGGACGCGGCGGTAATCTCTGAACCGACCGAGTTGGGCGTTATTCGGGCACACAAGGGGCTGACCCGTTTTCGCCTGATTGTTAAAGGCGTTGCCGCCCACAGTTCCAAACCGCATCTCGGCATCAACGCCATCTCCAAAATGACACAGCTCATCCGTGCGATCGAAGACGAAATTGCCCCAACGTATGCTGAGAAAACCCACCCACTCACCGGGGGACCAACGCTCAATATCGGTGTCATTTCTGGGGGCGCGCAGGTCAACTTCGTGCCCGATGAATGTATCATTGAGATTGACCGCCGCGTGATACCCGGGGAGACCCCCGAAGAAGCGTTGGTGCCGTTCCGCGAACTCCTATCTCGCGCACAAGCCGCCGACCCAGACCTTGACGTGACGCTCGAAGACCCGTACCTGATGGATAGCCCAATGGATACGCAGGAAGAGGAGCGCATCGTACAAGTTGCCACTGATGCGTGTCACACCGTTTTAGGCACTTCAAAAATCACGGGCGTTCCTTACGGCACCGATGCCAGCAAGTTCACCGCTGTCGGTGTCCCCGCTATCGTCTTCGGCCCCGGTAGCATTGACCAAGCACACGCCGCTGTTGAATGGGTTGAATGTAAACAGGTGGTAAAAGCGGTTGATATTTATCAGCAGATGATGATGGAATTTTGAGTCGCCACGATACATCATGATGACTTTTCAAACGGCTCTTAGGAAGAATCAATATGCAAATCACACAATATCCATTCATACAGGTTTCAGGAACCCCCTACGAAATGGGAGTGCAACACGGCGAACAGTGCGAAGCGCGTATCCATCGTTTCCTCGATATGCTCACCAGCGGTCACGCTCGTGAGGAAATACTCAAGCGCACGGATGCCTTTGCCCCCCTCTTTGAGAAGTATGTACCTCAGCGCGTTGAGGAAGTGCGTGGATTGGCGAAAGGATCTAAAATTTCGTTTCAGGAAGCCTTACTCCTTCAAATCCGCGGCGAGATTGGCGGTGTGAAATCGGAAGAGGCGTGTACAGCATTCGTAATTGGCCCCAGTCTCACAGCCTCTGGAGAAATCTTGGTTGGCCAAAATTCCGACATGACAAAAGAGATGGAATCGGTGGGGATTGTGCTTCATGCGACTCCCAAAGAGGGCCCTCGCATCCTGATGTGGACATTCGGCGGTCATCTCGGATATCACGGTATGAACTCGGCGGGCGTGGCGCATTTTGCAAACGCACTCGGCGGCGGTCCCAGTTGGCGATTGGCACTGCCCCACTATCCTGTCAAACGAGAATTATTGCGGCAACAGACCGTCGCGGAATGTCTCGATGTCTTGGAGCGGTTGCCTGTCTGTTCGTCCGGCAACTACGTCTTAACGGGCGGTTGCGGCGGCCTGATCGATGTCGAATTGACACCAGAAGGCTACGCCACCCTTGATGATGCTGGCGAAGGGTTCATCGTTCACACGAACCACTTCCTCAGTTCACGTTTTGCAACCCCCGAGACCCATGCCCAAAGCCTGAAAGACTCCTTTCCCCGGTTGCGTCAATTTCGTCAATTCGTTACTGAACACGCTGGACAAATTACGGTCTCGCTGTTGCAACAATTCCTCGCCGACCACGACAACTATCCAACGAGCATCTGTCGCCACAGCGAAGACGGTGAAACGAGTAAGACAGTCGCCACTCTCATTGCCGAACCGAAAAGCGGGCAATTCCATGTCGGATACGGAAATCCATGCCGGCCGCAGTTTCAGACCCACCAAGTCTGATTTAGAACTGGTATGACAAGAGGGATAAAGAAATGTACGCCAAGGCACTTATATGCGACGAAAACCAGAATTTTAGCTACGCCGATGTCATCCTGCCGGAGCCGGATCGTGAAGACATTGTCATCCGAACCTTGTGTAGCGGCGTGAGCATTGGGACAGAGTTCGCTCTCATTCGCAACAAAATTTCCTGGGGCAGTTATCCAATGTGTACAGGATACCAAGGCGTGGGTGTTGTTGAGCGTGTGGGGGGTGATGTCCTCGGATTCAGAGTTGGCGACAAAGTGTACCACCGCCACAACAGAAAAATTCAACTGACCAACGGCGAGAACGTCTCAGCGGCATCGGGTGCTCACTGCTCTACTGTGGTTACCCAGACGACAGGCACACACGGCGTGGCTCTTATTACCAGAAGGTGCCGACGAGGAACCCGCCAGCCTATTCGTGATGCCCGCCGTTGGCTTGAACGGGGTCGATATGGCGAATCCGCGAATGGGAGATGTCGTCGCTGTCTACGGTTCGGGGCTGATTGGGCTCGGTGTCATCGCCGCTTGCAGTCATCGGGGGTGCATCGTTGCCGCAATCGACATCGCCCCAGACCGATTGGAGATTGCCCAAAAACTGGGCGCGGATTACATTATCAACGGTGCAACTCAGGATGTGAACGCGGAAGTGCTGAAGCTTGCTCCCGACGGTGCCGATGTCGTTTTTGAAGCCACCGGCATTCCGACGTGCGTTGACCGCGCCATGGAATTGTGCAAACGGCACGGAAAATTCATATTCCAGGGCCATTACGGCACAAGTCCGCTCTCATACAACTATGTAGTGCCTCACGGCAAGCGACTGACGACCTTCTACCCCTGTGACGATGGGTTTGCCCCCTGCCGACGTGCGGTAATCAAGAACATGGCAGTGGGCGCATTGCCGTGGCATCACACAATTACACATCGCGTAGCGGCAAAGGATTCGCCCGCGCTATACGATGCCATCAACAAAGGGAACGCGAACGACGTGGTAGGTGCTCTCATACGTTGGTCATAGAATGGAGAACACGATATGCCACAATCTCCCAATAAACTTTACATTTTTTCTCTTCCTTGCGCCTTTGCATCTTTGCGTTCCTTTTTTCTGACAAGGTAACAACTTATTTTTATACCAAAATTTGTTGAAGGAGATTGAAGCATGAGCGTCGTATTAATTACCGGAACAAGCGGATTTATCGGTCAGCACCTCGCAGGTTCAATGGCAAAAAGCCATGACGTTATCTGTATATCCCGGCAACAAACCCAAGTGGAAGGTGTGACTGCCGTGCAGGGAGATTTCTCATTGCCGAGCGAACTCCAACGGCTCCCTGAACGCCCGATTGACGTTGTGGTACATCTCGCCGCCGTAACGGGCGGTGGGACAGAAGCCGAGCAACTCAGAGTCAACGTCTTGGGGAGCCATTATCTCGTGCGCTATTGCCTTGAACGTGGTTGTAAAAAGTTTGTCCTCGCCAGCTCCATTGCGGCAGTTGGATTCCAGTCCCCTCTATTCAGGCCGCTCCAATTGCCGATGCCCGATGAACACCCGTGTCTTGACCGGGTCGGGTACGGATTTTCCAAATACATGATGGAAGAGTTGACCCGCTACCTATCACGCCAAAACGAGGCACTCGATTTCATTAACATACGGTTGGCAAGTATTGCCCCCGATGAACGGCCCCTAACGCCAAGAACAGCAGGCCCCGTCGGCGAGTGGTCAATGGGTTCAATTTCGTACATGTACCTCAGCGACGCTGTCCGCTGTTTCACGATGGCGGCGGAATCAGCGCACAAACCCGGCCTTCGCATTATGAATGCCGTCGGCACACAAGCCTGCGCGGCAGACACCGTCCCAGAAATCATTCGCGCATGGTATGGCCGTGATGCGGATAACATTAACCTCTCCCACTACGAGCGTCCAGGCCATGAGCGCGACCCAGTGTTTGAAATTGACAGAATCAGGGATGAGATTGGCTTCGTACCGACACGCAGTGTGCTCTGATTAAACTTCATGCAGAGTGGGCAGAAACCGAGTTTTTTCGAGTAATATCAACTCTAGTACTATCAACGCTGTCGGAGTCAACCTTAGGTCGTACTTCAGGAGCGTTGATAGTACTGTCGTCAACCTTAGGTCGTACAGCAGGAGAGTTGATAGCACTAAACTCGGTTTCTCTGGAATAGGCAGAACCGGCACAGTTCCCATTCTTCCTAGTCGTTTCAGTATTAACATTTATCTTCTGAAGCCTTCAATTGATTGGGCGTATCGGGACTGGGAACTCCCTCCCATAGGTATCGGGAGTAAGCGGGGCAAGATGAAGATTAAAATAAATTGGGTAATTTCATACGGACGACCGGTGCGGTTGGCCCTTATAGGTGGCAAGATGACTTGACGCAAAACCGCACCTACCAGGGGGTTGGGAAAACCGAGGTTACCCGATTAAATTCTGAAAATTCATCAAACCGCACCTACCTTGGTTGGCGTTACCCGTTTAATCTGAAACTTCATGATGCCTCGCCTACGGTATACCGATTTATTCTTGAAAGTTGCCTAAAAATGGTTCTCTCTGAAATGAACCCGATATTCCGCATCTATTTTGAGCGGTTCCAGCATTTATTCAATTCCTGAATATCCGATAATCTGACTTGACGCAAAAAGACCGCGCCCCGGCAGGCCTGCTGTCCTACCGTGCGCTTATAACCAGAAATAATTACGTGTGTGTGAAACTCCCGTTTTCTCGAGTTTTATGTGCTTGCTAAACAATTAGACCATATGTTAACATGACTCACGTTTGCGAGCAGAATGTAAAAAGGGGGCATAATTTCAGGACTGTTTACGCCAGCTAAGAAGAAATAAAAACAAATTTCCATCTATGTGAAGGGAGTTCACCTGTGGATGGCGTTTCACTTGTGGGAAGGAGTTCCGACTCCCGATACACCCGATAAATTTCAAACTTCAGTAGCTAAACTTTAACAGTAAAACGCGCGACTGATTACTTTTTTTTTCTGTCAACCTTTGTCAACCTTTCGCCATGAACCCAAATCAATTAGATATCCCCTTGAAGCTAGGCCACTTCTTATTTTCAGGGGATAATATGTCAAAAGTCAAGTGAAGCACCAGAGGTTGACACCGACATCAATTTATCGTATTTTTAACCGCTGTCAACCCGGTTATTAAAAAATAAGTTGTAAAACTCAAATCGGAGGGGATATTGGCAAACCCACCCCGTCATTTTATGGCGAAAACGAGTTGTGTCATTAAATCTTCCCCTAAAGAATGGGATTACGAAAAGGATACCATCAATTCTCTCAATTCGCATCCACAACTGCGGAGTATAGGATGAACCACAGGAATTTTACAATATGACCATTCCGATTTATACCATCGGTTACGGAAGCCGTTCTATTGAAGAGTTTGTGGAGGTACTGCAACGGTATGACATTGCATACCTTGTTGATGTCCGTTCGATACCGTATTCGCGCTATAAACCGGAGTTCTCTAAAGCGGAGCTGGCGGATGAACTACGGCGACACGGCATTCGCTATCTGTTCATGGGCGATGCGCTCGGTGGACATCCTGATGATGAAGATTGCTATGTGAACGGGGTCGTGGATTACGAGAAGGTAAAAGCCACGCAATTTTATGCCGATGGGATTCACCGTCTCCAAACCGCTTTTTCTCAACAACAGCGCGTTGCCCTCATGTGTAGCGAGGGAAAACCGGAGGAGTGCCACCGGAGCAAGCTGATCTGTGTAACTCTGACGGATGGGGAGATACCAATACGTCACATTGACGAAAATGATGCACTCCGGTCCCAAGCTGAAATCATCAATCGACTGACCGGCGGTCAACTCTCTCTGTTCGGTGAACCCACGTTCCGCTCGCGCAAGCGATACCCGCGAGGCGAAGAAGATGAAACCTAAAATTGTCACCATCGGCGTATACGGGTTTGATGAAGCCTGTTTCTTTCAGGCATTGCAGGACGCGAAGGTGGACACGTTCTGTGATATCCGGGACCGGCGCGGGGTGCGGGGTGCAACTTATGCTTTCGTGAATAGCCAGCGTTTGCAAGCCCGGCTCGCCGATTTGGGTATATGTTACCTGCATCGCAAAGATTTGGCACCGTCCAAAGCGGTGCGAGCGAAGCAAGCTGAGGCGGATAAAGCGACGAAAACTGCCAAACGCCAACGCACGGCGTTGGGGCAGGCGTTCATTGAAGGATACCAGCATGAATGCTTGACGCACTTCCAGCCACAAGGTCTACTTGATGACCTGAAACCGGACGCAGAGGTTGTGGCACTGTTTTGCGTCGAACAGGACCCCGCGGCGTGTCACCGATCACTGGTCGCGGATAAACTAGCGAAGGAACTGAGTCTTGAAGTGGAGCATATTTTTCCATGAGAGTGCTTATTGTTGCCAAAACGCGCATGGGGAGCGGCGCATGTATCGGCGGAATTACGCAGGCAGGGGAGAGTGTGCGGTTGCTCTCCGCGGATATGGATGCCCACGATGGCGGCGGGCTAGAGTATGAGGTTGGCGACGTGTGGGAAGTAGAAGCGACTCCTGCACCGGACATCATTCCACCGCACGTTGAAAACGTCATCGTTCATAGAAAGCGTCGACTTCCCCCTCTCAGGGATCTGATTGCTATCATCGACAGATTGATGCCTCCCAAAGTTGGAGGGCTAGCGGAGCTTTACGAAGGTCTGACGCAGTCCACCCCGAACGGCTCGTTGTATATCGCCCAAAGCGGCGGTCTTCCACCGTACAGTACGACCTTCTGGCGCGCCGATCAGTCGTTGGTGCTTGACACGACTGGCAAGCGCATTCGCTACCGCTATTCGACTGAAGACGGAGGACGTACCCTCACCTTCGTCGGCTACCAAGAACCGCCCCAAACCATTCCAGCAGGAACGTTGCTGCGCGTTTCGCTGGCGCATCCGTGGCGGCCTGATGATGGGTCTACTCCCGAGTACCGTTGCTATGTCCAACTTTCGGGCTGGTTCCTTGAAGAGGACGAAAATCAAGCGTTTGAGCCATTCAGCGGTCAAGCTGACCCACTCCCCGAAATTGAGGCTCCGCCGTTGGATAACGCCCCACCGTTGGAGGATTCCGTCTCCTCCTTACACCTGCTCCAGACGGTCTTCGGCTACGACGAATTTCGACCGTTACAGGCAGAAATCATCGAAAACATCTTAAAGCGGCGCGACACCTTAATTATCATGCCGACCGGCGGTGGGAAGTCATTGTGCTATCAACTTCCCGCGTTGCTTTTCGATGGGTTGACCGTTGTTGTGTCACCCCTCATTTCGCTCATGCAAGATCAGGTGACGCAGTTACAACAGTTGGGCGTGTCTGCCGTTTTCCTCAACAGTACCCTCACCCACGACGAGTATCTCTCAACCACCCATCGGATTAGACGTGGCGAGATCAAATTGCTCTACATCGCGCCCGAAACGCTGCTGCGTCCCGAAACCTTACAGATGCTCCGTGAGTGCCATACGGAGTGCCTCGCTATTGACGAGGCGCACTGCATCTCCCAATGGGGACACGATTTCCGACCGGAATATCGTCAACTGGCACAGATGCGCGAGCGATTCCCCAACGCTGTATGTATTGCGCTCACAGCGACAGCAACGCCCCGCGTTCAGACCGACATCAGGCAGGCATTGGGTTTTCGCAACGAGAACGAGTTCATCTCCAGTTTTGACCGAGAAAATCTTGCCATCGCTGTCGAATCGAAGGTTGACTTATACCAGCAAATCTTTGATTTTCTTGCCGCTCACCGCGACCAATCCGGTATTATCTACTGTGCCACGAAACGCCAAGTGGACACGCTCTACGAAGTATTGGTCGCAAACGATATCGCCGCGTTGCCGTATCACGCTGATTTAGACACTGAAACCCGTATGCAGAATCAGACCGCTTTCATCCGCGACAACGTGCGGATTATGGTGGCGACGATTGCGTTCGGTATGGGCATTGACAAGCCGGACGTACGCTTCGTGCTCCATGCGGATTTGCCCCAAAATATTGAATCCTACTATCAAGAGATTGGGCGTGCCGGGCGCGATGGCCTTCGCGCAGATTGTCTGCTTCTGTTCAGTTATGGCGATGTTCACACGATTCAGCACTTCGTCCAGCAGGGTGCCGCCTCCGAACAGGCGGGCAGGAGGGAACGTTTGACCATACTGGTGGATTGGGCGACTTCGACGGATTGCCGTCGTATCGGACTGTTGGGCTATTTCGGAGAAGAATACGAGGCGGATAACTGTCAGATGTGCGACAACTGCCTAATAGAAGCGGACGAACAGGTAGACCTCACCATCCCAGCACAGAAATTTCTCTCCTGCGTGGTGCGGACAGACCAGATGTTCGGGATAAATCATATCATTAAAGTGTTGCGAGGTTCGCGAGAAAGGCGGGTGTTGGAATTTGGACACGACGAGCTGTCAACCTACGGCATCGGTCAGGAATATTCTACAGAACAGTGGAAGCTTCTGGCGGGACAGTTTATCCAGCAACACCTCCTCACGCGAGACATAGAACACGGTAGCGTTAAATTAACGCCGAAAGGGCGGGCGGTTCTCAAGGGCGAACAGGTGTGGGGGACTCCGGTAGAAACGCAGGTGCGCCGTCATACGGTCTCCGACGAAACTGGTGAGTATGACTCTGGTCTCTTCGAGCAACTCCGCGCCAAGCGCAAAGCATTGGCAGATGCCGAAGGTGTTCCGCCGTACACAGTATTCTCTGACCGCGCCTTACAAGAGATGGCGACCTATTTCCCGCACTCAACGGAAGCACTTGAAACGATGCACGGTGTTGGCCCAGTAAAAGTTGAAAAATACGCCGATAGCTTTCTACCCATCATCCGTGACTACTGCCAACAACACGGGTTGACAGAGCAACCGAAATCAGCGCGTGTGGTCATACCGATAGTCAAGGCACAGTCGCGCAGCAAGGAAGTTGGCGACCGGTTCCAAGCCGGAGAATCAGTCGCCGAACTGATGCAGGCTTATGAGGTAAAGCGTGGGACGATTACCTCACATCTGAGTAAGTACGCACAGGCGGGGAATCTGTTGCCGGTAGCGCGACTACACGCCGAGTCATCGTTATCAACCGAGACCAAAGAACGTGTCCTAGAGACCTTCGACGAACTCGGCACCGACGCGCTACGCCCGGTTTTCGATGCGTTTAACGAGGAAATCAGTTACGAGGAATTACATCTTATCCAAGCCATTTATTGGACGAACAACCAGCAGACTGAACCGATATCTTTTGAGGATGAATAAAATGCCACGAGTTCAATTAGAAATCTCCGATCGAATTGCCAAGCTGACGCTATGCCGGCCTGAAAAACTCAACGCCATCGATCGGGCGATGCTACAAGCGTTTGAGGATGCGTTGGCAGAGATACGCGAATGCGCGGACGTTGCGGTGCTTGTGACCCAAGGTGACGTACGCGCCTTTTCAGCGGGCAGTGACTTAAAGGAATTGGCGAACTGTTCACCGCAGGAAGCGGCTGAATTTGAATACGAGCACGGTCGTGTATTCTCGCAATTGGAGACCTTGCCACAGATAACGGTCGCCGCATGGCGTGGACACGTTTTAGGGGGTGGACTGTTCCTGGGAGTCTATCACGATTTCCGCGTCGCCGCGCAAGAAGCGAACATCGGTTTGCCAGAGGTCGCCCACGGTTGGACACCGCCGTGGGGCGTTTCCCGTTTGGTGGAATTGATCGGTTGGCAGGGGGCGAAACGCCTGATGTTGGGCGGGAACCAGTTCAACGGCACAACCGCACACCAGATCGGTTTGGCTGACGAAGTGTGGCCTGATGAGCAGTACGACGAACAGTTGTGGGAGTGGATTGAGGGCATCGCGGCGCGTCCCCTAACTGCCCTGCGTGAAACGAAGGCCCTCTTACACCGGATGCGCGCCCTCAACCATGACCACTGGGAGCAATGGGCAGTGAAAGCGTTTGAGCGTTGCTACACGACTGAGGAGGCACAACAGGTAGTACAGCGGTTTGTTCAGCGAAGTAAGTAGCATTTTCAAAAAAACTGCAACATTCCGAACTTACGGGGTCTCAGACTTCGTAAAAAACCGCTAATGAAATATAAATTTCGGAAATGTAATAATGAGTGTCTATAACGAAGGTACACATACAAACAGTGATGTTACGACATGGGCATTGCCAGATGGTGCGATTGCCCGATTGGGACAGGGATATGTGACGGATATAGCATTATCTCCCAACGGGAACACGCTCGCTGTCGGAAGTCGGATCGGACTCTGGTTGTACGATGTGTCTACCAAGGCACCCTTTGCGTTGTGGGATACCGAACGCGGCATGGTTCGTGCTGTTGCCTTTTCGCCAAGCGGACACTTGCTTGCCACCGGTAATCGAGACGGTGGAATTAAGGTGTGGGATGTACAAAATAAACGGTGCCTTGCCAAGAAAGAGAGAAAGATTGATAGCAGGTTCAATGCCGCCTCGCAACTCGCCTTTTCGCCCGATGGACAACTGTTAGCCTCTTCCGGTGGCGGATACGATACCGTTTACGTCTGGCACGCAGAAACCGGGGAAGAAGTTGCAAAATTCACCAATGCGTCGCCAATTCGTTATTCTCCCTTCATCCCGCTGTGCTTTTCGCCTGATGGGAATCTGCTTGCCTGTGCGACACCGGATCACACCCTCTCGGTGTGGGATGTTGAGGTAGGTGAACGCATCGCCTACCTCACCGGCCACACCACTTGGATCTCCTGTGTTTCCTTTTCGCCATGTAGCCGATTGTTGAGCTCCGGAGATTGGGAAGGCACCTTGCGGGAGTGGGATATAGCCAGCGGGCAGCAGGTGCGGGTGTCATCTGAATATGCGAATCATTCGGTGAAAACCTTTTATTTACCCGATGGTACATTGCTTGCTGCGGGGCGTTCTGAGACCACCCTCGCCGTGTGGGATGTGGAGCGCGATAAAAAGTTGGGCACTCTAGAATGTAAACAGCGACTCAATGCAATACGCTTTTCAAACGAAGGTTTGCGATTGGCAATAGCAGGTGTCCGCACGATTCAGGTGTGGACTGTAGAAACTCGTTCTACCACAGAAACCATAATTCATGAGCATACCCCATCCTGCATGTCAATAAAATTTTCTCCGGATGGCGAAACTTTGGCGGCGGGGTATGGGACAGGTGGCGGTATCCGGTTATGGGATGTTGAGCGTCGCGACACCCGGACCAGGTTCGGAGCCGGGGGTTCTGATGTCATCCGTTCTATTGATTTTTCGCACTGTGGAAGCAAATTGGCTTCTAGTTCCTCCGATACCACCGTTAAGGTATGGGACGTTGGGAGAGTTGGAACGGATGGGCCTCCGTCGGTTGCCGCGTCCTGCATAGACGAGCCGATTGCTGAGCTCACGGGGCATCAGAAAGGGGTGTACGTCGTCGCGTTCTCTCCAAAGGGCGATGTACTGGTCAGTGCAGATGCGGCAGGCATACTGACAGTGTGGGATATGCCGCATGGGGACAAGCCACACACGCTCACAGGACATACGGATTGGATTTGGTCGGCGGCGTTCTCACCGGATGGAAGGTTGCTTGCGAGTGCATCAACCGATAAAACCGCCCGGGTTTGGGATGTTGAATACGGGAATCAGGTGGCTCAGTTGCCCTTAACTCTGCCCCTAGATACGGCTAAGTATAAAGGTGATGCTCGCGGGATTCGGCGGGCACTCAAATGGATGGAAGAGGGATCTGAAAACTCTGCCGAAATTAAGGCAATCGCATTCTCCCCGTGTGGCACCGTTATTGCCGGGGGACTGTGGCGCGAAATCCGATTATGGGATGCCACAACATATCAAATCCGCATGACGATATTTCAGCCGGTGGGGTGTCAGAAACCGTTTGCATTAACCTTTTCGCCATGTGGCCGGTACTTGGCTTCGGGGGCATGGTGGCAAGGCACAGACAAGACCTCCATCCGGTTGTGGGAGGTTGCCAGTGGTGAGAATATCGCCACGTTCTGGGGCCATCCCACCGACGTTCAATCGCTTGCCTTTTCACCCGATGGTGCACTTTTGGCAAGCGGCAGTTATGATGGCACTATCCTGCTGTGGGATATGAAACCTTACCTATCGAATGAAACGGCATGAGGGAATTGCTGCGTTTGTCGGTTGTGGCGTATGTTCTGTTTTTTGTAAAAAGGAGATTTTATGCACACTCATGATCAGTCACTCGGTACTTTAACCGATAACTACCCTCAAGAGCACACCCTCTGTTTACCACCTAAGGCCATTGCCCGATTGGGAAAGGGGGGTGTCTCTGCTGTCACAACATCTCCAGACGGGGCCCTCGTTGCCGTGCTGTCCCGCATCGGTGTGTGGCTCTACGATGCCCATACCGATGACTTTGTGGCGTTGATTGCCGTGGAGGGGACGGGTGTTCTCGGGAGAATTGCTTTTTCACCCGATGGCACCCAAATTGCCGTGGGAGATTGGGATGGCAAGACGACGCTGTGGGACGTTGAAACAGGGACAATGCTTAATGCCTTTACCCATCAGGCGCATGTGGCTTCGCTCGCCTTTTCGCCCGATGGGCGAGTTTTAGCAACCGGTAGCCGGGACAAGACTGCGAAACTGTGGGACGTTGAGACCGGAACGGTTCGCGCTACCATGCCCCATGAAAACGGGGTGACCCACATTGTCTTTTCCCCAGATGGTCGACTTTTGGCAACGGGCAGTCGGAATGGAACTGCAAAACTGTGGGACGTTGAGACCGAGACAGTTCGCTTTACCATGCCCATAAAGACTGGATGACCGATATTGCCTTTTCCCCAGATGGTCGGTTTTTGGCGACCAGTAGCCAAGACAGGAGTGCGACCCTGTGGAACGTTGAGACTGGGGAAAATTGCTGGACAGTTACCTGTGAAAGATCTGTTAAATCCATTGTCTTTTCTCCGGACAGCCGGTATGTGGCAACGTGGTTGGAGTCTGGTATTGTCAATATACGACGTGTTGATGATGGCACAAGTGCGCCTGCGGCAATTCATAAGGAACAGTGGGTTAGCGCAAACAGAAGGAATCCACCTGCCCAACACCCGCAGGAGAACTTCGGTTGGAGGGTCACGTTCTCACCTGATGGGAAACACCTAGCGGGCCTCGACGGAGACCACTCTTTAACGCTGTGGGATGTTGAAACCGGAGAAAAGACGAGAACTCTCGAAAAGGTGACGGGACATGGTTCGGCGATGACTATATTTCGAGGGCGTACTGTAGTCTGCTCATCCGAAGGGCACTATTTTGTGATTAGTTTTTTGGGAACTGGGCAAGACACAGTCAGGTTGTGGAATGAGGGGACTATCGCGGACTTCATCCCTGAAGCACCTGTCCTTTCTGCGGCGGTATCACCAGATGGTCAACTTTTGGCAACTGGCGGGTGGGATAAAACAGTCACACTCTGGAATGTAGAAACCCAGACTGCCTATTGTACACTGAAAGGCCATACGGGGGAAATTCATGCCCTCGCGTTTTCTAAGGATGGAAAACTTCTGGTAAGCGGAGGCGCGGACAACTGGAAGGAATATCAAGAAGGTGTAGATGGAACCACACCCCTCCCCGAAGGTAAGCGCGTGGTTTGGTCAAAGGGAGATGGTGTATTTCATTATTTTTACGTTGATGAGAACCATATTGATAAGACTGCCAAAGTTTGGGAGGTAGCGACGGGCAAAAATATTGTGACGCTCGAAAACCCTTCGCAGGTTAGGGAGGTTGCGTTTTCATACGATGGAACCCGTCTCGCCACCGCTTCGGAAAGACACGTCAACTTGTGGTGTACAAAAACGTGGAAAAATATGAGTATACTGGATGTCAAAAAGGTTGAGTCCCTGGCGTTTTCGCCGGATGGAACTCGCCTCGCCACCGGTGGAACGTGGCCGGAGCAAACGATTAGACTATGGGATGTGGAAACAGGGTACCTCATCGCTGAATTTTCAGGGCATAAGAGTAATACCGAATCTCTCGCCTTTTCCCCAGACGGTCGCCTGCTTGCGAGCGGGAGTTTTGATAGCACCATCCTGCTGTGGGATATACAATGATAGTGGGGGTATCTGATGCGTTGTCAATTGTTGTATCTTTTATCCGCGTTCTTTTTCATGTTTGTTTTGAGCCTTGCCTGTCTGAGTGGGATATTCAAATGGCCCATATCAGAACTTGAAGAGGCAGAAATCGCTCGCGTTGACGACACCGGCAGGTCTAAGCTTCATCCAACCATCAGGAATACCCCAGCCCCAACTTCCCGCGCCCAAAAAGAGGGGCACCCCCAATCATCGCCCGCTCCGATGAACGCACCATTGGAGATTACCCCACAGCGGATTGTCATGGCGGTCGCTGCGGGGCAGACTGGACAACAAACTGTCACCATTTCAAATCGAAGCAAATACCCTCAATTCCTTCAGATTTGCATTGAGCCCCCCGAGCACTGGCTCAGTTTTCACCCGACAGCACTTTCCATTATGCCCGGTGGAATTGAACAGTTGACCGTTTCGTGCGAAACTCGGTGGCTTGAACTGGGAACTTATACCGCAACCCTAAAGATTGTGTCGGAACTGGAGGAAGTGACACTGTCCGTTGAACTGTCCGTGCATCCAAGGGACACGGGAAAATCGCCCCTCCGTGGACTCGGTGCCCCAAACAGACGGCCAGAGACTGCCCAACCCACTGATGATTTCACCCTGTTAGACGGTGAAGAGTCAGCAGGTGATGCTCAAGAAACAGAAGGATACGAATCGTCTAATAATGACGAGATTGTCTTTGAAGCGGAAGATGCTGTATTTATGACTCCTACTTTCGTGGTTCTCGGAAATGCAACTGCTTCTAATTCGGAATATATCACGCCGCTAAACGGTGCAGGTAATTTCAGAGGTGAAGCTGGCTATCGGTTTCAAATTCAGAAGGCAGGAATTTACAAGGTAATCGGGCGTGTTCTCGCACTATCGGAGGAGAGTGACAGTTTTTATGTTCGTATGGATTATGGGAGACGGTATTTTTGGGATTTGCCAGCAGGTTCCGAGTGGACATGGGTCCCTGTGGCCTCTGGGTGGCGGGACGATGAAGTCAACTTTGAACTTGAAGCGGGCGAACATACCTTGCGAATCGGAAACCGAGAAGAGGGGACAATGCTGGATATCCTTGTGATTTCTCGAGTATCTGATTAGATTGCCTTATATCAATAACTTGGGATTCTGTTAGTCAGATATTTCCATCAAGCGCGTTGTTGCAAGTGTCTTACCTCAGTTCATCCAACCACGACAAAGGTCAGATTAGACATCAATGACGTTAAAACGGTTGTGATGGTTATCACACCAAAATTCGCGGCTAACGATCTGCCATGGTGCTGGTCTGCCAACAGATAGTAACTTGGTTTCCCCCCTTAATTCCTCTCAAGCCTACCTCCCGGAGATGAAGAATCAGAAATCAGTTTGCTATTGACATCATCCCGCCTTTCGCTATATACTTAAATCATACTAAAACTTGCTAAAGGGACCGAAAGTAAAGCATGACAACGATTTCAGATTTTTTCCGGGACAAAACTATCCTAATCACTGGCGGGCCGGGCTTTCTCGGCCGAATATTGGTCGCAAAAATTCTTACCGCTCTTCCTGATATCCGAAAAATCTACCTGCTTATCCGCCCTCGAACAGAATCGAATGGCAGTATCTGTTCAGCGGAGGAACGGTTGGAAGAATTTTTTAGTTTGAGTGTTTTTGAAAAACTGAGGGAGATTCACGGCCCTCAATTCGATTCGTGGATTCGTGAGAAAGTTTTTGCCGTTGAGGGGGATTTGACCTACGAACGGCTTGGACTGTCCGATGACTGGTATCAAGCACTGCAAAACGAAGTACAGGTCTTTATTAACAGTGCCGCCTTCGTCAAATTTGACCCACCCATTGATGAAGCGATTCAATTCAACGCCAGTTCCGTCAAAGAGACTGTTGAATTTACCAAAGGGTGTAACGATGCGATTCTGATTCATGTATCAACCGCTTTCGTTTGCGGTAATCGGCCGGGGCAGGTCGCTGAGGAATTGCATCCGCCATACGAGGTCTCCGCCAAACGGCATCGAGAGGAGACGGGGCAGGACATCCCGCAGACGCTTGAGGCGGAGATTGAAGACCTCCTCCAGATCGGTGAACGGGTTAGAGCAGACGCAGACCACCCGACACAGCTTGAGCAGTTCAAAGCAGAGGCGCGTAAACAGGTTGGGGGCGCGAAAAAGAACAACCAGCAACTGCTCGATAGACAGATTGAAAGCATTCGGAGGCGATGGATTGAGAAACGGCTTGTCGAGGCGGGGTTGAATCGGGCGCGGGAACGGGGTTGGAGTGATACTTACCTTTACACAAAATCGCTCGGCGAACAGATGATTGCGAGAACGCGAGGTGATTTGCCAACAGCAATTATTCGCCAATCCATTATGGAAAGCAGTCTCGAAGAACCGGAGCCGGGCTGGCTCGGTGGAACCCTCCGCATGGCTGACCCGCTGATTGTCGGTTTTGGAAAGGGACGCTTACCCGATTTTCCCGGGGACCCGAACAGCATTCTTGATATTATTCCCGTTGATTTTGTTGTCAATGCCATTCTAGCGGCGGCGGTACAGACCTATCATAAACGGGGGATTGAGGTCTATCATATTGCAACCAGCGCACGTAACCCGATCACTTTTGGTGGCGTTGTCGATGCAACCTACGATTACTTTGTCGCAAACCCGATGCAAGACCGGGGAAAACCGATAATGCCGCCCGTCTGGAAATATCCCGCAGAAGAAAAATTCAAAGGCAAATTGCAGAGCAGAGTTCGGATGCTGGATAGAGCGAGTTGGTTGCTGGCGTGCATCCCATCCAAATGGGCGAAGCAAAAAAATCGGCGCATCGCAATCATACAGAACGAGATCGAGAAATTGCTGTACTATATCACGATCTATGCCCCCTATACCCGTATGAGTTTCGTGTTTGAGTCGGATAAAATGCAGCAATTGTATGACGCGCTTTCGCCTGCGGAACAGCAGCAGTTTAATTTTGACGTTTCACGAATTGATTGGGGACACTACCTCAAAGAAATCCACATACCGGGCATCAAGAAGCACGGTCTGAAGTTAGGGGACGATTTAGAGAAGTCGCGGATCAGCGAACCCGCCGACCAACCGTCATCCGAACAGTCAGAAACTGAGTCTGAGCAGTCGGAAACCGAGCCCGAACAATCGGAAACCCAAAATCCTGAAGTGGCGTATAAAACGATTCTGGATTGGGTCGCCCAACAAGCCGAGTTGATTCCAGATAAGACCGCACTGCAAATCAAACGAGATGGTGAATGGGTTCAATACACCTACCGTCAAGTTTATGACCGCGCGCGGCAGATTGCCTTCTTTCTGTGGAAACGTGGTTATCGCGAAGGGGATAAAGTCATTCTGATTTCAGAAAATCAGCCGGAGTGGGGAATCGCCTATTTAGCCGCGTTGCATATTGGTGTTATCGTGGTCCCCATTGACCAGCAGACACCAGCACGGGAGATTGCCGCCCTTGCCGAATTTACCGACGCGAAAGCGATTTTTACGTCCGAATCGCTCTTTGCTCAATTAAGTGAGTTGGGAGCGCCAGAGTCATCGCGAGAAGTGTTATCAGAAGTGTTAAACGTCAATCGGTTCTGTGACGCTCATGAGGAGGTTCTCGACCCGCTTGAGGCGGTTGCTGACGGTTTCCCATACGTAGAGATTGGACCGGACACAATTGCTTCGATTATCTTCACAATGGGTACAACCGTAGACGCACGGGGTGCGATGCTTTCCCACAGGGGGTTCATTGAGAACATTCTCGCAGTCGCACAGGTGTTGCCCCCCGAAGATACCGATCGGTTTCTCTCGGTGCTACCGTTGTATCACGCTTTAGGGTTCTCTTGCAGTTTCTTGATGTCGATTTATGGCGGCACAACTGTTACCTACATTAACTCCTTCAAACCGACCTCGATTTTGGAAACGATGCGAGAAACGAAAACGACTGTGCTCATCGGCGTTCCGCGTCTGTTCAAGTTGCTTTACGACACGCTCGCCCGTCATGTCGTGAAAACGCCAATACAGAGAGATACGCCCCTTGATGCGGAGGTCATCGAAAAAGTTCAAGCGGAATTGGGAGGCCACATTCGAGTGCTCGTGAGCGGCGGTGCGTCGTTGCCAGACGAGGTGTATGATGGATTTGAGCAATTCGGGCTCACCATCTATCAAGGATACGGTATGACAGAAACCGCACCCGTCCTGAGTGTGAACCCTTCCCCCAAAAGCAAACGCGGGTCTGTCGGGCCCGCCGTGAAGAGCGTCGAACTTCAAATCCTGAATCCTGATAGCAACGGCATCGGAGAGATTGTCACGAAAAGTCCGAGTATGATGGCGGGATACTATCGGAATCCGAAGGCAACAGCGGAAGTCATCCGCAACGGTTTACTCTATACAGGCGACCTCGGCTACCTTGATGCCGACGGATACCTGTACATTACCGGGCGCAGTAAGAACGTCATTGTTTCCGGTACGGGGAAAAACATCTATCCAATCGAGCTTGAGGAACTGTACCGACATAGCCCTGACATTGCGGAGATTTGTGTGGTTGGAGTAACCGCAGATAATTCGTCCGACGAAACCGCTCACGCTGTAATCGTGCCACGTCAGAAAGAAAACGGAGGCGAAAAAGCCATCCGAGAACACCTGCGACAATGTGCCTCCAATCTCCCTACGTATCAGCATCTCCACAAAGTCCACTTTTGGAACACCGAGCTACCCAAGACACCGGAACTGACAGTTGACCGTCACGCTGTCAAAGCACACTTGATGGCAGAGTTATCAGAAGCCTCTATTGTTGCCCCCACCGCGGAAATCCCAGATGAGGATTGGACATCCGAAAATTGTGAACGCGGGATTATCGCGGAATTTGGACGCTTGGCACGCACCCCTGTGAGTCGTATTAATGCTGACACCGATTTGGATATCGACCTCGGTATAGATTCACTGATGCGAGTGGAGTTGCTGATGCGCCTTGAATCCAAACTACAGCAACCGATTCCGGAGCATCTGATTGGCGAAGTGCGAACTGTCGGGGACGTGATTGAGGCTGTCCAACGCTTCTATGCCCAAGCCGACTACGCTCCCCCCGACGAACTTGCCCCTGCCGATTCACCGGAAACTGCTCGTGGCGGGATAAAATTAACAGGCTTATTCCGCGTGATGGTGGGGTCGATCTACCGGCACCGCTTTGGGTTCCAATGTGAAGGGGTTGAGCATATTCCGATTGGGAAACCGTATATCATAGCTTCCAATCACAACAGTCACCTCGACACGCCTGCAATTATGACCGCTTTAGGGAAGGAAGCCAAGCGACTGTACATCCTCGGCGCGAAAGATTACTGGTTTGCCGATAAGGGGTTCAAGTCGTGGTTTGTTCGCACATGCCTTAACGTGCTCCCGATTGACCGCTCTGGCAATGTCCTGCAAGATGTGCGGATTGCCAAAGAGGCACTCGCTGAAAATAAGAGTCTGTTAATCTATCCCGAAGGCGGCAGGTCGGTGACTGGCGAACTCCAACCGTTCAAACCTGGGCTGGGCCTGCTTGCCCACGAAGCGAATGTGCCGATTGTACCGGCGCATATCAGTGGCACATATCAGGCGTTGCCCAAAGGGAGGAACTTGCCGCGCAAGAGCCAGATCAGGGTCGTTTTCGGAATACCGGTGACCTGCGATGCCTTGCAAAGTGATAATACCGGTGAGTTGAATCATGAAATTTATCGGACAATTGCAGACGAAGTGAGAGCACGGATTCAGGAATTGGGGAATGGAAGGATGGAAGATTGAGATTGGAAGATTGGAGGAAGAGTATTGGTTACGTGACCAATTCCACCCTTCCACCCTGCCAGTCTTACTTTCCGTAGGCGGTGAGGAAAATGGGAAAAACAGCCGCGTTTTTTGATGTGGATGGCACCATTGTAAACACTACGATTGTGCATTACTACGCCCGGTTTCGCTTACGCCTGCTTCTGCCCGTCTTGCGTCCATTTTGGCTAATTGGGTTCATTCCTAAAGTCGTTTACTACCTGTTTCTCGATAAAGCTAGTCGGACGAAATTCAATCAGGTCTTCTATCGAAACTATCGGGGAATGGACGTAGAACGGGTCAAGCAACTTGCGCGTGAGACATTCGAGACCGCCTTTCGTCCGAAAATTTTCCCATCCGCAATCGAAAAAATCGCTGAACATCAAAAACGGGCCGATTTAATCGTTCTGGTTACTGGGTCGCTCGATTTTATCATTCAACCGCTTACCGATTATCTGAAGACCGACCACATGTTAGCTGTTCAGCTATACGAAGATGATGGCAAATTTACAGGCGAATTAACGACCCTGCCGCTCGGCGGAGAGGAAAAAGCCCGAGTCATTAAAACCTTTGCCGAACAGCACGATATCGAACTCGCATCAAGTTATGCCTACGGCGATAGCCGCGCTGACCTGCCCATGCTACAATGTGTCGGCAACCCCGTTGTCGTGAACCCAGGCAAAGCGTTACGCCAAACCGCAACCGAATTAAATTGGGAAATCCAAGAGTGGAAGCTCGGCTCGTAGTAGAATTTAACGCAACGACGCAAGTTAAGTTTTTGCGTCTTTGCATTCTATCTATATTTTATCTGTTGGAGGAAAGATGAAAGTAGTTCGCTATTCTGAGTCCCTCTCCGAACCAGGAGACACAATGTTTATTGAGATTGATAGCCTGTACCGTTTCACCCGACGCGGCAAAGATTGGGCAAAGTTCCGCAAAGACCTCGTCGAAGTGATTAAAGAGACCATTTCGGACGAATTTTCGGAGGCATTTGCAAAAGAGACCGAAGATTGGGAATCCGATGAATAGAGCAGGTATTCACCCGGTCAAGCGGGTCGTTTGACAGAAAGCGTACCAAACCGTATGCAAAATTTCATCCTAGATAAGCAGAGCATTCAGCCAGCACTCGACAAATTTATTGATTTCGCCCAAACACTTGAAGCGGAAGACCAGCTTGCGAAAGCAATTCAAGCCTACGATACGATTCTGCTCATTTGCTCCGAGCCACCGATATGCGCCCGCGCCAACTTTCACCTCTCCAAAATTTACCACGAATGGGGTGAATCATTCGCATCACATCGCCTGCTGCTCATTGCACAAGAGCTAGACCCCACCTCGCCCGAAATCAGCAATCGCGTCACCGAGGCAAATCAATACATGGACCAAAATCGGGAGCAGATTTCTGATGAGTGGTCGCGAAAAAACAGTGACCAGATTGTTTCACTATTCCGAATTGCAACAGGGCTCAAACTGCTTCAGATGGACAAGCCCGTACCCGCTTATCCCCTAATGCGGAGCCGAACGAAAATTTATCCCAACGCCGCTATCGCAAAGCATCTATTGACCGACGTGATTATCACCGCAGATGAGAAAAACTCCGCAATCGAATTTCTGGAGGAACGGGAGGGGTTGGTCAATACACGGTCAGACTTCTACTCAATCACAGAGAGTGGATTATATCAATTTTACACCGAATTGGCGCAATTACACGTTGCCAACGAAGTCTACGATGAAGCCGCACGTTGCTACGAGCAAGCGTATTGGCTAGACGATTCCGAACCCACCGTCCTGTATCACGCAGTTATCTGCAACGCCAAATCCGAAGCGTGGGAGGACGGTCTAGGGACCCTTGAACAGCTCTCAAACGGTATTCCAGAAGGAGTTGAGCCGGCCGACTATCACACCGCTGTCGCACAGCTCTATTCGCTTGCCTACCAATCAACATCTGAGGACTCAATGCGACTGCGCGCGGTTGAAGCGTGTGAAGCATCGCTGGGGATTAACCGCAAAAACAGACAAATCTCAAAGTTGCTAAGAGCATTACGTCAATCCGATTCGGAAACAGCGCACGAACCTAAGCAGAAGCGATGGTGGCGGCGATAAGGTAATTCATCAACCTACATCCATTCAGACAGGGTAAACCGCTCCCCCGTCTCCGCCGAAATATACGCCCCATAACACACCGCAACGATGTCCCGCCCCAATTCCACCGTACTTTTCGGCTGTTCGTCATAAGCAACTGCCTTACAAAAGTCTTCCAATTCATGCGGGAAACCGTTCATCCAGTCTTCATCAGGGTTCGTCTGCTGCCACCCCGCACGAGTCTCAACCTTTTCCCGGATATACGTCTCACCCAGTACATGGTCAGCAGGTGTATAAGTCAACATCCCCGTGTTCGGGTTGATATTGCACTGGACCACAGTCTTGCTCGAATAAGCGGTCAAGACATTGTGGATACCCCCCAGCACGATGTCACACGACGTGATTTGTGCTACGGAGTTATCTTCAAACGTCACAATCATCGTCCCCCAATCCTCGCAATCCTTCCATCCCTCTCGGATCCATTTCTCCTCTTCATTGATGAAACTTTCGATATGCGTCAAGTTCGCGACCTCCGCCATAACACTCTTCGGCTTAATCGGTGCCCCATACTTCCGCAGACCCTCATTATACTTTAGATAAAGCGTCGCGCCGAGCGGATGACACCCCTTATTAAAAAGTGCTCCACCTCCAGAATAACGCCACTCTTTCGCATACTCCGAATGCGACCCGCTGTGCGACTCCTCCGCGATGACCCGCAGAATCGTATTATCACTTTCGGCGAGGATATCATTTGCCTTCTGCACACTCGGCGCATAGACCCAATTCTCTCCATAGCCAAACGTCACACCGTTCCGCTGAACAGCGTCCACCATCTCATCCGCTGCTTGCAACGCACTTTCAAACATTTTCCGCCGGTCAACCTCACGCCCCACAAGCGTTTCCCCACCTTCACCAAAGTAGCCCGTCAACGGCTTTTCACAGACGATATGCTTACCCGCTTCCGCCGCCTTAACTGTCAACGGATGGTGTAAATAATTCGGGAGGCAGAGATCAACAAGCGTAATTTCAGGGTCATCCAGCAGTGCCTCAACTGAAGAGTAAGCGAGCTCAAGTTGATGCCGCTCGGCAAACGCACTCGCCCGCTCCGATCGTTTTGAGGCAACGCCCTTAATCCGAATATCTAGTCCAGGCACACGCCGATAATTCTCAACATGAAACGAAGCCGCGAAGCCAGCACCGACCATACCGATGACAATAGGTTTGGGATTTATCACTATATTTCCTCCTGTGTAATGGTTTGTAGTAGTGCGATTCATCAATCCTCTATTGTATTGACCGGGCACACAAAAGTCAACTATAAGAGTGGCTACCGACCATTTTTTACAAGCGATTGAAAAGCAGATAAGGTAAAATAACCTAAGTTGCCACTAATTCCAGTAAATTTAACGCAAAGATGCAAAGGCGCAAAGAAGATCCGGATGCGGACGTTACCAACCTTGAAAATGAGGTCGATCTGGTGGTAGACTCTTTATACAATTTAACGTCTGAGGAAATTGCGATTGTGAAGGATTGAGTGGGCAAATTGCCCGAATCTTTTAGCTAAAATTTTTTTGATACCCGATTCGCTGGATTGTGGTATCATTAAGCAACAGCAGTTTGTTCACCGAAAACGAAGGTATGGGTTAAACCATTAACAAGCACTGAATTAAGGAGGCATAAATGCGAAGAACTGTTATTCCCCGTGTTCGGGGAGCTCAGAATGCTGAGGCGGAGTTTATGAAAGGTTCGGCCTGTCAAAATCGGAAGCAGCATGATAGAGCCATTAAGCATTATACCAACGCGATAAAAATGAGACCGGATTTCTTTGAGGCGTATACCAATCGCGGTATGGCTTACGGGGAAAAAGGCGATCAAGACCGTGCCATTGCAGACTTTACCAAGGCAATACAACTGAAACCGACGGAGACCCACGCCTATACTGGTCGTGGTATGGCTTACGGGATAAAGGGTGATTATGAGCGTGCCATCAGAGACTGTAACAAGGTGATAGCTCTGAGACCCGATTATCCCAACGCTTATCACTATCGTGCGGTTGTTTATGGGCAAAAAGGCGATGTTGACCGTGCCATTGCAGACTATACCAAAGCGATAGCCCTGCAACCCGATTCTGCCGAGTACTACACCTGCCGCGGTGCGGCGCACCACTATAAAGGCGATTATGACTGTGCCATCGCAGACCATACCAAAGCGATAGCCCTGAAACCGGATGATACCGATGCCTATAAAAATCGCGGTGCGGTTTACGGGATAAAGGGTGATTATGAGCGTGCCATCAGAGACTGTAACAAGGTGATAAGCCTGAATCCCAATGATGCCGATGCCTATAAAATTCGTGGTACGGCTTACGGGATGAGTGGCGAGCATGAGCGTGCCATCAGAGACTGTAATAAGGCGATAACCCTGCAACCCAAATCTGCCGATGGCTATTACGGTCGTGCGGTTATTAATGGGGAAAACGGCGATTTTGACCGTGCCATTAAGGACTATACCAAAGCGATAGCCCTGAAACCGAATTATGTCGAGGCCTATAAGAATCGCGGTATGGCTTACGGGATAACGGAGGATTTTGACCGTGCGATCGAGGACTATATCAAAGTAATAGAGCTAAAACCCGATTATGCTGATGGCTATTACGGGCTCGGCATGGCTTACGGGGAAAAGGGCGATTATGACCGTGCCATTGCAGAGTATAACAAAGCGATAGAGCTGAAACCCGATTTTGCCGATGTCTATTACGCTCGCGGGATTGCTTACGGGAGAAAAGAAGATTTTGACCGAGCGATCAGTGACCATACCAAAGTGATAGAGCTAAAACCCGATTATGTCGATGCGTATAACAATCGTGGATATGCTTACGGTATTAAACGCGATTATGACCGTGCGATTGCGGACTATACCAAAACGGTAGAACTGACCCCCGATGATGCCATCGCCTATACCAATCGCGGGATTGCTTACAGCACTAAACGCAATTATGACCGTGCGATTGCAGACTATACCAAAGCGATAGAGCTGAAACCCGATTTTGAACGTGCCTATAACAATCGTGGTGAGGCGTGGTTATACCTGCAAGAATGGGAAAAAGCCAAATCAGACCTGAGCACTGCCAAGGAGATGGGAGTAGATATTATCGAATCATTTCATAATGACTACGAAAGCGTCTCAGACTTTGAGAAGAAAAATGGATTTGAGTTACCGGCAGACATCTCCGCCATGCTGACACCACAGTAGCATCAAGCCTTGAATCCACCACTTCCGAACCATCATCCCAATTCACAGAAAGGAAAGCGAATGAGCAATAGTAAAGACAGCCCTGCCCAAGTGAGTTGCCATCAGGGTAACTTGTTGTTGAGGTCTGGTCAAATCAACGAGGCGATAGCCGCCTACTCATACGCGATTGAACTCAATCCCAAGTATGCCCACGCCTATCACAATCGTGGTTTGGCTTACGGCATCAAAGGCGATTATGACCGTGCCATTGGTGATTATACCCAAGCGATAGCACTGAATCCCGAGGATGCCGAAACTTATTACTATCGCGGTTTGGCTCACAGCAGAACAGGCGATGTTGACCTTGCCCTTGAGGACTATACCCAAGCGATAGAGCTGAATCCCGAGGATGCCGAAGTCTATACCTATCGTGGTCTGACTTACGGGTTCAAAGGCGATTATGACCGCGCCCAGGCGGACTATACCCAAGCGATAGAGCTGAATCCCGAGGATGCCGAAACTTATTACTATCGCGGTTTGGCTTACGACAGAACAGACGATATTGACCGTGCTATTGCGGACTATACCAAAGCGATAGACCTGAAACCCGATTATGCCCAAATCTATATCTATCGCGGCTTGGCTTACACAGTCAAAAACGATTACGAGTATGCTATTGAAGACTATAACAGGGCGATAGAGTTGCATCCCGATGATGCCAACACGTACTACTATCGCGGTTTGGCTTACGGCATCAAATGCGATTTTGACCGTGCCATCGGTGACTATACCAAAGCAATAGACCTAGAGCCTGATTTTGCCGAAGCCTATACCAATCGTGGTGTGGCTTACAGCAATAGCGGCGATTACGACCGCGCCATCGCAGACTATAACATGGCGTTAAAACTAGAGCCCAATAATGCCATCATCTATGCCAATCGCGGGAAAGCTTGCGGGTTAAAGGGCGATTCTGAGTGTGCGGTCGCAGACTTTACCAAAGCGATAGAACTGAGTCCCAATAGTGCCATCGCCTATACCAATCGCGGGATTGTTTACAGCGCGAAACGCGATTTTGACCGTGCGATTGAAGACTATACTAAAGCGATAGACCTGCAACCCAATTGCATTGATGCCTATACCAATCGTGGTATGGTGTGGTTACACCTTGGAGAGTCGGAAAAAGCGAGAGCAGACCTGACGACTGCCCGATCTCTGGGGAGTGATATCAGCACTATCTTTCATCACCTCTACCAAGATATCCGTGACTTCGAGCAGAGCAATGGTGTTAAGCTACCCGACGACCTCATCGCCATGCTAACGCAATAATGGGATTGGATGGGTAAATTGCCCAAACCGTAGGCCGACCACAGACTGTGGGCGGGGCTTCATGAAGTGCGGAAACCGTTGGATTTCACTCTATATATGACCGTTTTGTGGCAAAGCAAAATCTCTATGGGTATTGATAACCTTATGCTTTTCACCGTTCAACCCAACCTACTTACTCGGTTTCTGCCATTTATTTTTTGAAACTTGCTTAGCCTCGATTTAACCGATGCAAAACGGGGGAAGATGCCTTTATCAAACAGGCTCTAAGACGGAGGAAAGAGGATGGGCAATGATAAAGAAAATGGTGTTCAACGACAGGAAGACATCGCCGCCATACTGAGGCCATAGCGGAACTGGACAACACATGAACACACCAATTGAGATATCTGTTTTAGCGGACTACATCAGCCAAATAGAAGATATAATCCATCCAGAGAAAAACTATCTCTATCGCGGTCAGGAAAATGAAGAGTGGAAAGTGAACAGCAGTGCTTATCGTCGCTTGGAAAGTAGTGCCAGTCCTGCGGAAAAGCGATATGAGCGTTTCTCTGATTTATTGCGTTATCAGTATCGGGGCTATCTTCTACAAATCATTGATGAGATTCAACTCAAGTATCCGGCTACATACAGGAACCTGTACCCGTTAGAGTGTATGGCACATTTGCAGCACAACAAAGTGGCGACAGGATTGATCGATTTTACATTTAGCCCCCTAGCCTCCCTGTGGTTTGCCTGTGCCAATAAGGATATAAATGGCAAGGTTATTGTCTTAGAAAATGATAGTGAGAAAATTAAGGAGATAAAAACAGTTGAAGTTCTTCAGCGAGATCTGGAGACGTTTTTTGATGTGAATCAAGAGCAGTGGTATCTTTGGGTACCTACTTTGGACAGTCGAATGGTAGACACCGAACGGATGACCATGCAGCAGTCCGCATTTCTATTTGGCTTACCTGAAATCAATGAGGAGATGATTGCTCAAGAAATCGTAATCCGTAGTGACGACAAAGAGCGTTTAAGAACAGGGTTGGGAAAAATGGGAATCTCGGAACAGACGTTATTTTCCGATCTGCTCGGTTTTTTTGAGAGAAACACCCATGAGCAACCTTATGACCGGACACTTTCCGAACCTTACTATGGAGGGTCTCTATCATGAACAACAAACCAATCAACGAAGATAAGCTCTACTACACTTATTTTGAACGGGGCAATTTTAGATTGGCACAAGAAAAGTACGATGGGGCCCTTGAAGACTTTGACAAGGCGATTGAGCTGAAACCAGGCTACGCGCCTGCCCATAGCTTCCGCGGCTACGTTTACGAGGAAAAAGGGGAGTTTGAACGCGCTATCGCAAACTATAACAAAGCGATAGCACTCAAACCCGATTATGCCGAAGCCTATGGCAATCGCGGGGTGACTTACAGCAAAAAAGGGGAGTTTGACCGTGCCCTCGAAGACTTGACCACAGCCATAAAACTCAAACCAAACCTTGTCGAAGCCTATACTAATCGCGGCATTGTCTACGGCATTAAAGGCGAGGTTGACCGTGCTATCGAAGACTATAATGAGGCGATAGAACGGAAACGAGACTATGCCATCGCCTATAACAATCGCGGGATTGCTTACGGGGAAAAAGGCGAGTATGAGCGTGCCATCATAGACTTTAACAAGGCGATAGAACTGAGACCAAGATATGCCAGTGCCCATAACAATCGCGGTGGTGTCTATCGCGACAAAGGTGATTATGACCTTGCCATTGAAGACTTCAACCGGGCGATACAATTCCAATCCGACTCTGCCGAGACCTATAATAATCGCGGACTGGCTTACAGGGAAAAAGGGGAGTTTGACCGTGCCATTGAAGATTATAACAAGGCGATAGAACTCAACCCGGATTTTGTCGAAGCCTATACCAATCGCGGTGTGGCTTACCACTATAAAGGGGAGTTTGACCGTGCCATCTTAGACTTTACCAAGGCGATAGAACGGAATCCCGATTTTGCCGGAGCCTATACCAATCGCGGTGTTGCTTACGGCAGTAAAGGCCAGTATAAGCGTGCCATCGCAGATTTTAACAAAGCGATAGAACGGAATCCCGATGATTGTGAAACTTATAACAATCGCGGGAATGCTTACAGTGAGAGCGGCGAGTTTGAGCGTGCTATCGAAGACTATAACAAAGCGATAGCACTCAAACCCGATTATGCCAACGCCTATTACAATCGCGGTGAGGCGTGGTTACGCCTGGAAGAATGGGAAAAAGCCAAATTAGACCTGACCGTTGCCGGGGTGCTGGGGGTAAATATCGTCACTGAGTTTTGTAACGACAACGAAAGCGTCCCGGACTTTGAGGATAGAAATGACTTGAAGATGCCAGTAGACATCGCCGCAATGCTGACGCAATAACCGAAGCACGGCGCAAAATTCAACGCCGAGACGCAAAAAAGGATCTTTTTTCTTTCTCTGTTCTGGTTTTGCGTCTCACGGTATCACATGCAGAGGTCTGCAATCATCCGCTTGTACACACCGACAGCCGCTTCAAGCTGCGTGACCGAAATCCATTCTCCGACCGTATGTGCTTGAGCGATATTACCGGGACCGAGAATCACAAGTTGCAGATAGTTCTTAAAAGTATGCGCGTCCGTACCGAATGGCACTGTTCCCGGTTGCTCCACACCAGTTGCTTTAAGCCCTGCCTGAACAATCTCGGCATCGGGTGAGATGTAGAATGGCGTTCCCTTTCTCGATTCAACTTCAAAACCGTATTTCTGAGCACTCTCTGTGACCCGCGCAATGATGTCACCGCTCCGGTCATTTGGCATCGGTCTGAAACTGAGAGTACACACTGTTTTCGCGGCTGAAACATTCGGCTTGCAACCGCCATCATCGAGAATCATATTGAATCCGTTGGTCGGCGGGTCAAATTCATGATTCATAAACGACTCGTCCGTTTTGAGTTGCGCCGCGAGTTCCGCCATCTCCGCCAGAAACGGCGCGATTAGGAAATTCGCTGAAATCCCCTGGTCTGTGCTGGTATGCGCTGCTTTTCCGTGGGCGGTTACCACGACCCGACCGCCTCCTTTGTGGGCGTAGACGGGCACCAAAAGTGTTGGCTCAGCGATTACGCCGTGTTTGGGGCGAGCTGTATTGAACAACTCCGATTCTTCGGCAACTTGACGGGCGCCGAGACCTGTGATCTCTTCATCCGCTGTGATGACGATGAAGAGCGGTTTCTTCAACTCGGCTGCGTTAATGTCGGCACCCGCAACGATTGTCGCCGCCAGGGGACCCTTCATATCACAACTGCCACGACCAATCACGCGACCATCTTCAACGGCCGAATCGAATGCATCCCATTCATCCCCCGGGACGGTATCCGAGTGGGAGAAAAGTCCGAATCCATCATCCCCTTCCCCCTTCTTCCCGACCAAGCTCACCTTTCGCTCACCATTTTCATCAACGAATTCCAGATGCTCAACCTCAAATTCACACTGCTTCAGCGTATCTTCTAAAAGGTTAGAAACCTCAGCGTTACTCCACCTGCTGACAGAGTTAATCGCCACGATATCTTTTGTGAGTTCAACGACATCAATTCCCATCGCAAGCTCCTATCTATTAAGGTAGTTCTATGTATGGTCACCAAATGTGTGAGAAAAGGGTGACAGCTTATGCTTGCACACGATGCGTAAGGTTCACACACCCGTGCGATTACACGTTTTCTGATTGGAAAAAACAGCGATCTGTGATATGATATTAACTTGAATTGCTCCCTTTCGTCATATTTCTATCTCATGATACCATAAAACGGTCATAAGGTAAAGTTTTTCACGGTGTATTCTGGCGTAAAAAATCGGAGGTCGGTTATGAACATATACCTAGCACTTATACTCACAGCGTTGATTGGGGAATTTGTACTCCGCTCTGTCGCCCGATATTTGAACCTAAAAACGGTGGATGGAAAACTACCGGCGGAGTTCAAGGGGTTTTACGATGAAGAGAAATATAGCCAGTCGCAGGAATATATGAAAGCCAATACGAAATTTGCGTATGTCTCTTCGACGTTTGACATGGTTCTGATTGTTGGCTTCATCCTGTTGGGTGGATTCAATTTCGTTGACCAGTTGATACGCGGATTCGAGCTTACTCCAATGCTATCGGGGCTTCTGTTTTTCGGCGTTCTCTATTTCGCACAAGACATCATTTCAATGCCCTTTACCCTGTACCGCAACTTCGTCATTGAAGAACGATTCGGTTTCAACCAGATGACTGCGAAGACATTCGTGCTTGATAAGCTCAAAGCTTATCTTTTGGCGGTCATTTTGGGGGCGATTGTCCTGGGTAGTATCCTGTTCTTTTTTGAAAAGACGGGCACGTACGCGTGGCTCTATGCCTGGGGGATGGTGTCATGTTTCATTCTCATTCTCCAGCCCTTGTATACAACGGTCATTGCGCCACTGTTCAATAAGTTTACCCCGCTTGAAGATGGGGAATTGAGAAATGCGATGGAGGCGTATGCAGAACAGGTCAGATTCCCGGTTAAAGAGATATGCGTTATGGATGGCTCTAGGCGTTCAGCGCATACGAACGCCTATTTCAGCGGGTTCATCAAGAAGCGGATTGCGCTCTTCGACACACTGATAGAAGCGCATTCGACAGCCGAACTCGTCGCCATCATTGCTCACGAGGTGGGGCACTACAAGCGGAAACATATTCTAAAAGGGATGATATTCTCTATTATCCACATCGGCGTTCTGTTTTTCATGCTCTCTCTGTTTATTGATAACCGGGGACTTTTTGATGCGTTTCAGATGGAAGCGGTTTCCGTATATGCTGGGCTACTGTTCTTTTCGCTTCTCTACTCCCCGATTGAATTGGTGCTGTCCATTGCGATGAACGTCGTTTCTCGCAAGTATGAATACGAAGCCGATGCGTTTGCAACCGAGACGACTGAATCAGCCGAATCCCTCATTTTAGCTCTGAAAAACCTCTCTGTTTTCAATCTCGGTCATCTGACACCACACCGCTTAACCGTAATGTTAAATTATAGTCACCCGCCTGTGCTGCAACGCATCGCGGCGTTGCGTCGATAAGGAGATACTTATGAGCTTTGCTGTTTACGACTATCGAACCGATATCCGCAATGTGCTGGTTACCCCTCAGATTCGCTCGCGCTTTTTACGGATGGAACCCGGGCAAATGGCGCAACGTCATAGCCACGACCTCGGACATGAGATATTTCTAATCTTGCAAGGGCAATGCGAGTTTGAAATTGATGGCGAAACAGCGGTGTTAGGGCCCGGTCAGATGTGTGTTGCGTTGACTGACCAGATTCACACTGTGCGTGTCGTCGGGGATGAACCAATGGTTATGTACCTCTCGGTTACACCCCATATTCATCCGACCCACACCATGCGAACCGATGACGGGGAACGTCTCCCGCCCCGGTTTGCCCCGTCGAGTGCCTATGATGTCGAACCTGATATGGACATCCCGGTTGAATCGCTTATCGCCCGTCACGTTGAAGAAGCGGAGCGGGTCGCCCAAGCCGCCCAAGCCAGTGCAGATATTCAGCGAGACATGTCAGCCAAACTGAAGCAAGCCATCGCCGAAGGAGACGAGCAAGCCATCATTGAGGCTCGAAATGCAATGTGGGATGCGATCTATGCAGTCTACAAGAATATCTCTGATTTCGGGGCGGCGTGGAATGAACTCGCACCACGGGCAACCGAAAGCACAGAGCGTTAAGGATTAAATACCGTAGGAGAAATTCATGATGAAACCAATACGTATCGGTGTTGTCGGTTGTGGTGCGATTGCACAGGTGCAACACCTACCCAATCTCGCTGGACTTCAGCAAGCGTTTGAAGTGACGACAGTTTGTGATCGGTCGCCAGCGTTGGTTGAGTACGTTGCCAAAACCTTCCATGTTCCCAATGCTGTTACAGATTACCGTCAATTGTTGGATTCGGACGTAGAAGCGGTGCTACTCTGCCACACCGACCCTAAGACGGAAGTGGCTGTGGCCGCATTTGAGGCGGGGAAGCATGTTTTCATTGAAAAACCGATCTGCTTTTCCCTTCAGGAGATGGATGCGATTATCGCCGCCTGCGAGCAGTCGGGGAGGGTCGGGCAGGCGGGGTATATGAAAGTCTACGACCCCGCCTTTGAGTATGCGAAGCGGGAAGTGGATAGCATGGATGCCTTCCGATTTGTGCAGGTGAATCATCTTCACCCGAACAATTCGCTCCACTTGAGCCAGTTCCATGTAGAGCGATTTGATGACATTCCGTCAAACGCACACGCGGAGGTCGGTGCCGCACGCCAAGCCGCTGTCCATGATGCCATCGGAGATGTTCCGCCGGAGATCCAGGGCGTTTTCGGGTTGCTCTCCGGGAGTATGATTCACGATATTTACGGTCTCCGCGTCATGCTCGGTTCGCCGAGTGCGGTTGTGAGCACAGAGATTTGGCAGGGTACTCGTGCCGTCACTATCATCCTCGCCTATTCCAACGGTGCGCGCTGCGTAGCCACATGGATTGACTTGCCAGAGCTGTGGGATTTCAAGGAGACCCTAGAGGTTTACGGCGATAACAAACGTGTGCTCGTGTCGTACCCCACCGGCTTTTCCCGTGGGATACTTTCCACTGTAACCGTGCAAGGGATTGATGCGGATGGGACAACCTATCGCAGGGAGCCAGCGATTGAGTGGGAGAGTGCTTTTACACGCGAGTTACGGCATTTTCATCAGTGTATCACCGATGGCACACCGTCACGAACGTCGGTGGCATCGGCCCGTGACGATATCGCGCTTATTATTGACATTATCAAATCGCACGTC
The DNA here is from genome assembly GCA_965198165.1 of Candidatus Poribacteria bacterium. Classification (GTDB taxonomy): domain Bacteria; phylum Poribacteria; class WGA-4E; order WGA-4E; family PCPOR2b; genus CBDAOT01. The sequence goes on from OZ240244.1 coordinate 5,682,644, forward strand.
TCTCATGCACCGATCGACAGGATATAACGCCCGTTGCGATAACGGTTCTGGCCTTACGTCTTTGCGTAAAATTTCTGTATACCAGTCGCTCTACCGGCGACCCCTTCTCATATTATTCCAACCTTCTGGAATCGGATAGAAGGTGCCTTCGCCAGAGCGTGTTGATTCAATCTTAGCCGCCTGTCCTAAGCCGGTGACCCCGAATCGCGCCCCGTCGAGTTCGGGGAGCACATATCGACTGAACCAAGAGGCGAGCTGTTGACGCATCTCCCCGACCAAGCTGTTTTTCGATTTATCGTCAACGAGGTTTTTCCGTTCACCAGGGTCATTGACGAGGTCGTACAGTTCGTGCGGGCCATACGGATAGCGATGCACATATTTCCACTCTTGCGTCCGAATCATACGGACAGGACCGTACTCGTCGAAGATAACAACCTCGTCCTGTGCGTCGTTCGTTTCACCGAGCAATGCGGGCACAAAAGTGCGCCCCGGGGACATTGAATCGTCAGGCACTTCCATACCGAGGTAGTCAAGTAGCGTCGGCATAAAATCGTACTGACTCACCATTGCGCCAGCGTTCTGCCCTTGCGGAATGCGCCCGGGCTGGCTCATGATAAAGGGCACCTTGACCGAATTTTCGTACATATTCAGCGGGAACGTGCCATTCCCCTTATGCCAGAAGCCGTGATGGCCGCACGAATAGCCGTTGTCACTGCTGAAAACAACGAGCGTATTTTCCCGCAAACCGAGTTGCTCCAGTTTTTCCAGAATCCTCCCCACATTTAGATCTAACGCCGTTATCGCCGCAAAATAGCCTTTCAACGATTCCCGATGCCCCATGTGCGCTTCCACCCCCGGTATCGCCCACGGATGCGTGGCTTCCTGCGGGCACGTTTTGAAGGGGCAGTCGTCATAGGAATCAACGATATCCTGTGGGTGACCTGTAAACGGTGTATGAGGCGCGTTGTAATTGACACTGAGGTAAAACGGATTCGCCTTGTTCGTTTCGATGAACTCAAGGGCATCGTCCGTAATAACGTCCGTGAGGTAGCCGGGGTGCACCTCCACCACTCCATCCCGAATCATCTCTGCGTCGTTATACTTGCTCCCGCCCGTCAGCAACGTAAACCAGTGATTGAATCCGTGCTGTGGCGTTAGACTATCGCCGAGATGCCATTTGCCGCTCAACCCGACGCTATAATTGTTTGCCGCCAACACATCGGTGTAGCAGGTGAGGCCTTCTAAATATTTCGCGGGGTCTGGCGGCATATTCCCGTCTCGAATCCAATCATGCACACCATGCGCCGACGGAATCCGCCCCGTCATCAGGCTTGCGCGGGCGGGTGAACAGACCGGCGATGTGCAAAAGAAGTTCTCAAACCGCGTACCGGTCGCCGCCAACCGATCGATGTTGGGGGTGCGAACTTCGTCATTGCCACAACACCCCGCCGCCCAAGGGCCTTGGTCATCGGTGAGAACGAATATTACATTGGGTTTACTGGTATCGGACATTGACTTCCCTCCTTGATTGGTGAATAGAAAGGCAGAAAGATTGATGGTTGTTAAACCACTTTGTACTAAGAATGTTCTTCGAGATATACGGTCAGACATGTGTAAGGTGATTAGGTTTTTGGGAGTCACATAGGGCACCCCGAATGTTTAGAAGGATACTATAGTTTGGACAATTTTTGAGAATTTAGATGACAAATCGTATTCTAACAGATTTGCGTCATTTATTCAACACCCAAAACTTCTGCTGTTCCGCGCATTTATCATCGGCCTCGTCGTTAATCACAGTAAAGGGACGGTGACAAACCCTAACGGGTGGCAACATGAGTTGACGCATATCTATCAAGCCAGTCCACGCTCAAAGCGGCAACGCGGTCAAAATATATTTCTTTGCTGCATAACCTTTATCCTTTTCAGTAGGTTCAATATTAATATAATGCTATGGGGTGATTTATTTAAAAATCGGCAGGTATTCACACGAGATGGGCAAATGACTTCTTATTGTTTTGAATCAAATCCCTTCTCATCTAGGTTCAATAGGTTCTATTCATTGCACAGAGGCTAAAATCGTACCCGGATAATTGGCGCAGGTATTGTTTCCCCATCAGAGGGTTTTGTATGTTCCATCCGCCTATGATACCAAAGGGGGCGTTAAATGGAAACCATTTTTACAATGTAAACACAACCTAGTGTTCTGTCCACTTATAAATTGAGGGTAAATATTTTACATTGAATTTCAGTTAACCTAGGATTTATCAGGGATAAATCGGGGTTATCAAAATTATGTTACCCTCAAAATTTTGATTGACAAAGCACTAGCGGTTATTATTAACTCGGAGATCCGTATGCAGTGAAAGTTGCACGTACGGTTCGGGAAACCTCTCTGTTGAGGGGTTTTCCTATCACCACTCTAATTTCTCAAAAATTGTCCAAACTATAGTAAAGCAACGATAAGTGAAGAATAAACGAATGGAGGTTTTGTCATGTATAGGAAAAAAGGTAGTATGTGTTTGTGTTTGTTTTTATTGGTTTTTGTTAGTGCTGTAAATTTTTGTTATGGGCAGATAGAAATTGTTGATCCTAATTTGCGTAAGGCAGTTGAGTCTGCTCTTGGTAAGGAGTCTGGGGATTTAATTACGAAAGCAGAAATGGAAACGTTGACAGAACTGGGAATTGACGGATGGAATGTTAGTGATTTAACAGGTATTGAATATGCAATAAACTTTAGGAATTTGCAGGCTAGAGATAATTCAATATCTGATTTGTCTCCTTTATCAAAATTAGATATGGTTTGGTTAGTGATCCCTGGCAATAAAATACAAGATGTTTCTCCTCTGTCTGAGATGGTTAGTTTGGGAGAGTTGAATATTGGGGGAAATCAGATATCTGACATATCTGCTTTATCCAATTTGACTAATCTTTGGTGGTTGTTTATTGATAACAACCCAATATCAGATATATCTGCTTTATCAAATTTAACCAAATTGACGAGGTTGAATCTTAATCATAATCAGATAACTGACATATCCGCTTTGTCAGGATTGACAAGACTATCAGATTTGGTAGCCTATAATACCTCAATATCTGACATATCTGTTTTATCAAATTTAACTAATTTAGAAGGGTTGGATCTTAGTGGAACTTTTGTGTCAGATATATCAGCTTTATCGGGTTTAACCAAGCTAAAGCGTTTATGGCTTCATCTTACTTCAGTATCTGACATATCTGCTTTGTCAAATTTAATCAAGTTGGAACATTTGCACCTTGAGAGTACTTTGATATCTGACGTATCAGCTTTATCTAATTTAACCGAATTGACGTATTTGAATCTTAATCATAATCAGATAACTGACATATCTGCTTTGTTAAGATTGACTAATTTGAAAGAATTATATCTTGAAAATAATTCAATATCGGATATTTCGCCTCTGGTAGAAAATACGGGATTGGAGTCTGGAGATGTCATCGATTTACGCGGTAATAATTTGAGTTATCTCTCATTATATGAGTACATTCCAGCTTTACAATCAAGAGGCGTTGAAGTGCATTTTGATGACAATAAGAGACTTCCGACAACGTTGAAAAAGGTTTCAGACGATCCTTTGATCGTTGTGGTACGAGATGAAAATGGAGTTGCCTATGAAGGCGTGCCAGTCGATTTTGCTATTACTGAGGGCAACGGATTGATTGAAGAAACTGTTTTTACAGATAAGAATGGACGTGCTAGAGCTGTTTTTGAATGTAATTCTAGCACCGGTTTTAATACGATTTCAGCATCGGTTGTTGGTATTGGAGAGACATTAACTTTTAATGTTATTAACGAACTTGGATTTGGGTTTGATGTGCCATCGGGAATAAACTTTATTCATATTCCATTAAAAATAACGGAAGTTAATGGAGTCGCCAAAACTATTGAAACAGTCGGAGCTCTTTATGATGAATTTGGAGGTAACGATTTTGTGAATTTTATTATTACCTATGATTACATCTCAAAAAGATGGATTAGTTATTTTGGTATTCAAGATAGAAATAAATCCAGCGATAGGGTTTTAACTGATGATCTGGGTCTGATTGTCAGTTTGAAAAAACCTGTTTCTTTACGTTTATATGGATTTCCTTTGGGAGTGGGGGGACATAGTTTAATTGCGTTATGTCCAGGTCTTAATCTTTTGGGAATACCATTAAATGATTCTCGAATAGTACGTGTTAGTGATATTTTCAAGCTTGAAGGAATTATGGATAATGTTTCTATAATCATGGTTTATGATGAGAACAGGATCAAAGTGGTTACTAGAGTAGATGATGATGGCGATATATCTATCAAAGGTGGGCAATCTTTTATGTTGATTGCTTCAAAGTCATCAACAATTGATTTAAAAGGTGGTGGATGGTCTAATGCGATAGAAGAGGGATTGAGGTTTTTGGATGAGCTGTTATCAGATTAGATAATACTAAGCTTTGGACAATTTTTAAGGATAAGACACTAGGACGTGTTGAGACGGTTCGTCGTGCGGTTGGCACAGGTGCCTGGGCGCAAGTATTACTGGTAATGCAAATATCACTGTTAGAAAAAGTAAGGAGGAAAATCAGATTCAATCTGTAAGAATTAAATGGGAAGGAACCTTCTCTGTTGATGACGTGATAGCATCCCTGAATAATAAGGATGACTATGGTTTATACCAAATTTATGGCAAGCACATCATCTTCGGGGAAAATTCCCTGCTCTACATTGGAATGACGGACAAGACCTTCAGTGAAAGACTTAAAACGCACAGGAGCGATTCGCTCTGGTATGATGAAGAGCAGGGAAAGGTATTTATCCGAATTGCTCGGGTGCCGCGAGCGGGTCTCAAAGATGCGGAGGCACTTGAAATCTACTGGCATTCACCGCCATATAATTCGGCGAACATCTACGACTACGCGGGCAATCCGTTGCAAATTGTGAATGAAGGCAACCGTGGTAGTTTGGTAAAGTCTCTGTCCACTGAGAGGCTTCCGTGGTACAAGCCAAACGAATGGCGCCCCCGATGAGTCGGATTAGCCCCCTTGTTATCGGGTGTGTGATTGTAGGTCACCTATCATTAGAGACAGCCTGCGTTTCGGTGGTTTTTCAGTCCCCTTATTAAAGTTTATCTTCTGAATCGAGGCAGAATGGAAGTTGTGCAAGGTTCCTCCGATTCCAGAGAAACCGAGTTTTTCCGCCCTAACGGGTGGTCCGAGGACGGATGGTCGCGTGAGCGAGCGCATCGCGTGAGCGAGCGCACAAGATGCGCGCAGTCATCTGCCCATCTGTCTTCAGATGACTTGACGCAAAAAAACTCGGTTTCTACCTTGAAACTTGCTTGGAACGCAATAATGAATGGCTGGTTTTGCTTCACCCCAACCTACACTACTGACGATTTGTGTACAGACTGCGGAAGTTGCCAGTGAGCCCCTATCGAATGATTAACGCAAAAGGCAAAGCCGCAACGACGCGCTCGGTTGCAAATAGGCGTATCCAGTAAAAATGCGGGATTGTCTTCGCAAGCGCGACCGGAATGGATAGGTCTGGCGTAATTTGAATATTCGTGCCACCATCTATATCTGCCATTAAGGTCTCAAAAAGGGTCTTGGGCTTGGGGAGTTCAATAATATTGACTTGGGCATCGGCGGAGAGCCCGATTTGCTTCTTAGCCAACGCAAACGCGGTATCAAGTCCACCCAGTTCATCAACAAGCCCGATTGTTTTTGCCTGTCTTCCCGTCCAGATGCGGCCCTGCGCGAGTTCATGAATCTCTTCCGCGGTTTTATGCCGTCCCTTTGCGGCTTTACCAACGAAGTCCCAATAAATCGTGTCTAGCATCTTTTGGACTCGTTCGCGCTCCGACGGTGTGAATTTCCCATAATCGGAGTAAAGGGTCGCATTGTTGCCGCGCTTGACAATCTCTTTGGTCAGCCCGACCTTGTTGTAAAGCCCCTTGAGATTCAGTTTTCCGCCGAGGACACCGATTGAACCGGTAATTGTCCCCGGCTCGGCGACGATTGTGCCTGCCGCCATGGCGATATAATACCCTCCAGAGCCAGCGACATCGGACATAGATATAATAACAGGTTTTTCACGCTGGGTTAGCATCACCTCGCGCCAAATGAGGTCTGAGGCGATGGCGGAACCACCGGGACTATCAACCCGCATGACGACAGCGCGGATTGTGCGACTGTCACGGGCATGGCGGAGTGCCTTGGTGAATTTACGGGGCGTGATGACCTCCTGTGTTGAAAACAGACTGGTCGGCATGTTGGCCATGATGGGGCCCGTTGCGTAAATCAGTGCAATCTGGGGTTTTCCTGACCGTGTTCTGCTTCTGCTCGGTGTCGTTAGCATTGAAAAGAATTTCATAAAGCCCGTCAAATTGCTAAGGTCTGGCTGTTGCCTCGACCGCTTGCCGGAATCAGAGACCACCTTGATTGGATCTGGCTGGTCGGATTCCACCGATTTCACCAACTCATCGTAGTATTGAAGCGCGTCGACCAATTTTGCATCGAGTGCCTCTTGAGCCGTAAAAGGTCCGCCATCAATGAGCTGATTTGCCATTGTCTCATCAATCGCATTGCGCCCATCGGTAATCATCTGAACTTGTTGTTCGTAGAGGTCATCAAGGATGTCGTTAATCGCTTCGCGTTGCTCGTCCGACATATTATCGCGTGTATATGGCTCAATTGCCGATTTATATTTACCGACCGCCATCATGTCCGCCTCAATGTCGAGTTTCTCAAAGGACCCTTTGAAGAACATCACCTCTGCGCGTAACCCTGTCACACCGAGAGTGCCCGCTGGCATCAGCACGATGCGGTCTGTGGCGCAGGCTAACATATATTCAGCGTTGCCGCCATCCTGAAGATAGCCGATTACGACTTTCCCATCGCCGCGGAGTTGGATGATTTTGTCTCGTATCTCCTGTAGCTTTGCCCACCCAATGCCGAGTGATTCAATCTTGAGCAATACGCCAGCGACTTCATCATCTTTACGAATCCTGTCAATCCGGGCGATAAGGCTTTTCAACGTTCTGCCGGTGGGACCAAACGCAAAGGTTGGTTTGGTTTCCACCAGCGGTCCCCTAATGGATAGCTCAACGTACTTTTGGACCGGCGGTGCTGCTTCTTCTTCACTGTTTTGCTCGACTTGTGCAAAGGTCGGTAAAGTAAAAATCAGAAGGATAGCCATCAATGCGAAGAATGCTTCTGTTTTTTTTCTCATGAGATTTTTCGGATCTCCTTTCGGACGTGTTGCGTCCAACCTGTTCGTGTCGGTATACGAGACGAACAGGGCGAACATGGGCCAATATTACTTTTCTTCGGGCGAAGGGGCTTCATCGGACTCTGTCTCGGGTTCCGAATCCCCTTCTTCATCCATTTCTTCCTCTGTGGGCGTTTCAGGGATTCTGTCGATATACGTTTTGGCACCCGACTTGTCGCGAAGTTCATTGAGCCAGTTGTTCATCAGCGCATCTCGCTTTTCGTTTTCAACACTCCGCTCTACATCGCGACGAACATTTTCCTCATCGAACGCCTGTTGGCGGGACTCTTTATGTTCCTCCTTGCGGAAGACCATGTAGTATTGTTGCTCTTGCGCTTCGATTTCGATAACCTCATCGGTCATCTGGCCGACTTCCATCGAGAACGCGGCATCAACAAACGCTTTTGCTGTCTCAGGATAACTGTTTCGTGTGAAAAAATCGGTATTGCCCGGTTCGCTCGGATGATTACCCGGTCCGGTCAATTCGCCACGCTCTGACAGTTCCTTAGCAACTTCGGCGATGTCTTTCCCGCCCTTAATGGACTCAAGTACCTCTTTAGCACGCTCCTCATCTGAGACCGTGATACATGTGAGCCGTACCTGCTCGTCTTCAATGTAATCGCTCTTATGCGCTTCATAGTAGAGACGGAAATCTTCCTCTGTCATCATGATTTTTTCATCAACCTCTATCTCCGTGATCCGGTCAACCATTAATTCGTGGAGATAGTCTTGAACCTTTTTCAGGATTTCCGGCTCTTCATCAAGTTTCTGGTCCTTGGCGAGACAGAGGATTATACGGCTTTCGGCCATAAGCGTCATATATTCCTCAAGCCCTGCCTTGTCCTTATACCCCTCCTGTTTATACTCCGCGAGTTCGCTAATTTCCTGTATCATCTCTTCGAGAGTGATGTGCTGTTTGCCATCCCAATCAAATTCTGCGATAACTGTACCTTCTACCACTTTCGCTCTGCCTCCGCATCCATTGACAACAAGACCGGTGGCAACGATACCGATTAACATTAAACTGATAATTCCAACGCGCTTCACAATGACACCTCCTCTGGTGTTATTCTTGGTTTGATTCGGGAGTTTCAGATGATTGATTCGATTCAGGGGTTTCCGACTCTTTCTCAGCTTCTGCTTCCTCCGCTTCCTCTTCCATCGGCGGGGGTTTAGGGATTCGTTCCGCATAGGTTTTGAGGTTGCCCTGTGTGGTAATCTCTGTCACCCAATTGTTGATTCGTTCACGCTTCTTCTCGCGCTCTACTTCGCGCTCTATCTCATCGGTGACCTCATCAAATTCCTTCTGACGGTCTGGATTGTGTTCCTCCTTGCGGAAAATCAGGTAGAAGGTTTGGTCTTCACCGATATCAATTTCAAAAACATCTTCCGTCGTCTCACCGACCTCTTGTTGAAAGACCTCGTCGATGAAAGCCTGCCAACTTCTGGAAGCGTCTTTTGTAAAAGATCCTGTGTTCCCAGGGTCTCGCTGATTAGCGCCGGGACCAATTAACTTTCCTTGCTCCGAAAGCTCTTTTGCCATTTCGATGATGTCCTTGCCCGCTTTAATCTGCTCCAACGCATCTTGTGCGATGTCTTCATCTTGAAGGCTAATGCAAGTTGTGCGGACATTGGCGGCTTCAATATATTCGCCTTTATGCGCTTCGTAATATGCCTTGAGGTCGTCCTCCGTGTAGGCAACCTTCTGGTCAACTTCAATTTCCGTTATCCGCTCAACCATGAGTTGGTGTTTGTAATCCTCTGCCTTTTTAAGGAACTCTTCGTTTTTGTCAAGTCCCTGTTCAGTTGCGGCGAGGATTTTCAGTTTTTCATCAATCAGTTCTTCTAGATATTCCGCCTTTCCTTCTTTGCTGGCATAGTTTTCTTGGCGATAGATCGGTAATTCTGCAATCGCCGCCTTCAGATCTGCCAGCGAGATTTGGTATGGTGTGCCGTTCCAGCTATATTCAGCCACAATCGTCTTGCTTTCATCTACGGACTCGGCGGAAGATTCCGTATGCTGTGACCGGGCAATTTGCCAACTGGCTATGCATATCGCGGCAATAGCAACCAAAACAATCAATATCTTTTTCATTGGATTCTCCTTTTGTAATGAATAATCGTCCCGTTCTTAGAATCGGGACTAAAACTTGAGTCCACTGAGTTGGACTCATTATCTTCTTCCCACGCACAACGTGGAAATCACCTCATTTCAGATAAAGCACCGTTACACCACTCTCATCCGATGCTCCAACTTGCGGATTTGTAGCCTGAAGCAAGTTTCAGCATTAACGTATCGCGGCTGGGAAGCCGTACAGGTTTATTCTTTGAACTTGCTTAATCGACAAGCCGCTTTAGAATACCTTTTAGTGCAAGTAACAACGTCCCCCCGGCGAGCCCTTTCATATTGACCATTAGGTGAGCGGAGGGAGCAAGCGACAAGCGTCTGTCCTGTTGGATGACATCAGTGAGCCGCTTTGGGTCTAGCCCTAATTTCTCATGGTCAAAGGTTATCTTAATCTGTTCACTGCCTGCAACGATGGCATCAGCACCCAGTTTTTGGCTGAGTTGCTTCAGTTCAGCGATTTCGAGCAACATCTCAACAGGTTCGGGAATTTTACCGTAACGGTCTACAATCTCTTCTTCGAGTTCTTTACGGTCACCATCTGTCTTCAGGGCAGCAATCTTCTTGTAGAGTGAAACCTTCTGGCGGCTGTCGGGGACGTATTCGTCGGGCAGATAGGCTTCGACAGGCAGACTAATTCGCGTCTCGACAGTCTCCTCAACTGCTTCGCCTTTCAATTTCTTCACGGTCTCTTCAAGCAACTTACAGTACATATTATAACCGACTGCGGCGATGTGACCATGCTGTTGCGGACCGAGAATATTTCCTGTCCCACGAATTTCAAGGTCACGGAGAGCAATTTTGAATCCAGAACCGAGTTCCGTAAACTCCTCGATAACCTGTAGGCGTTTCTGAGCACCTTCAGTAATGGCGCGTCCCTCGGGAAAAAAGAGGTAGCCGTAAGCTTGATGCTGTGCTCGGCCAACCCTTCCACGCAGTTGGTAAAGTTGGGCAAGCCCGAGCGCATCCGCCCGGTTAATCAGGATGGTGTTCACATTCGGAATGTCGAGTCCAGATTCGATAATCATCGTACAAACCAAGACATCGTATTTGTATTGGATGAAATCTATCATTACATTCTCAAGTTGGCGTTCAGACATCTGCCCGTGTCCAACCGCTATCCGTGCGTTCGGAACAAGTTTTTGGAGTGAATGGGCAATACTCGCAATGCTCTGAACCCGGTTGTGAACAAAGAAAACCTGTCCACCCCTATCCATTTCGCGCAAAATCGCATCTCGTACCACTTCGGTGTTGTATTCCATCACGTAGGTTCGTATCGGCAGGCGATTTTCTGGGGGCGTATTAATGACACTAAAATCGCGAATACCGATTAGGGACATGTGCAAGGTGCGCGGAATGGGAGTCGCTGTGAGCGTCAACACATCAACGGTCTGCTTGAGCTGTTTGATTTTCTCTTTGTGCTTAACCCCAAAGCGATGCTCTTCATCAACGACAAGTAGCCCAAGATTCTGGAACTTCAGATGGTCTGATAGCAGACTGTGTGTGCCAACGACGATATCAACCGTCCCCTTGGCTAATCCCGATTTGACGGTTCTCGCTTCTGCTGCCGTGCGGAACCGCGTCAACATCTCGACCGCGATGGGAAACGGAGCGAATCGCTCGGTAAAGGTGTTAAAATGCTGAAGGGCGAGAATGGTCGTAGGAACAAGAACGGCGACCTGCTTATCGTCCATGACCGCTTTGAACGCCGCCCGAAGTGCCACTTCCGTTTTTCCGTATCCGACATCGCCACACACCAACCGATCCATGGGACGGATGCGCTCCATATCCTCTTTAACTTCCTCAATCGTTTTCAACTGGTCTGGGGTTTCTTCGTAAGAGAATGTCGCCTCAAACTCCTGTTGCCAAAGCGTATCAATGGAAAAAGGGTGTCCCTCGCTCGCTTCACGGGTGGCATAGAGTTGAAGCAACTCCTCGGCCATCTCCTCAATTGAGGCTTGGGCTTTTGCCTTGGTTCGCTGCCATCCAGTGCCGCCGAGTCTATCTAGCCTCGGCCCTCGGTTGTCTTCACCGCGCCCCCCAATGTACTTTTGTACAAGGTCAATCTGGTAGGTCGGGACGTAAAGCATATCATCGCCAGCGTATTTCACGACCAGAAAATCTTGGGGCTTTCCATCAATATCGAAGCGGCGAATCCCATTGTAAACTCCAATTCCGTGCGATACATGCACGATGTAGTCGCCCACTTTGAGGTCAATTAAACTCAGGATGGGTGCCCCTTCCTTGAAGGTCGTGGGGCGGCGCGTGTGATGTTCACGTCCAAACACCTCGTCTTCGGACATGACGATGAGTTTAAGCGGTTCGCTGATAAACCCTTCGCTGATACTGCCAACTTTAATAGCGGTCTGTGTCACAGGCACGTTTCTGTCTGTTAAAATCCCTTCCATCCGAGTCATTTGCTTCGCTGTTTCGCAGAAAATGTTGGTCAAGTAGCCCTTGTTGGTCCACTCCTTAATCTGGTCAATAACCATCTGATACTTCCCGCGGTATAGCCCCAGAGATTGCATACCGAAATCAAGTTCGCGGATTGGTGTAGCGGATTGGTGTGCATGGGGCTGGTTTTCTGCGTCAACAGCAGAGGCCTCCCCGCCAGGGACAGCAACTTGAGCATCAGTATCAGCGGGTGCATTGGCTGATGTCTGGATGAGCGAGTGCTTTTCACAGGCGTTCCGCACCGTTTCAAACGCCGCAAACATTTCATCGGGAGGCACCATAAAAATGTCCGATTCCAGCTTCTGCTCGTAGAGCCCTGTTGTATACTCAAGGAGACGCGCCGCCTCACGCTCCATCCATATCGGTTCAATCAGAACCACAATCGTCTCAGTCGAAAGGTAATCGAAAAGCAGGGAGGCGTTTGCATACAACATCGGAATCAGCGATTCGATGCCTTCGAGCACCATGCCATCCTCAAGGCGTTGCGTCATTTCGCCAATCATGTTTGTGAACTTCGGTGCCGGGTTGGCTTGAACAAGTTCGTCCGCTCGGGTCCGCCATGTTTCAAGGGTCTCCGATGAGAGGATAACTTCGCTCAGCGGGGTCAAGGTGATTGACTCTCGTTGGTCAATAGATCTTTGCGAAGTTGGGTCAAAGAGGCGGATGGTGTCAATTTCATCGCCGAAGAAATCGAGACGAAATGGCGTATCCGAAATCAGTGGATAGACATCAAGAATATCGCCCCGTCGTGCAAACTCGCCTTTGACCTCGACCAGCTCGACACGATTATAGCCACTCCGCACGAGCAATTCTACCGCTTCCTCAGGCGCAATCTCATCGCCGACATTGAGCGTCCGAAAGACGGATTTCAAAGCCGATTCAGGCGGAATCTTGTACATCAACGCCTTGATTGATGTCACAATAACCGTGCGTTGCCCGCTGAGCAGTTGATGGAAGCAGTCCATTCGGTCTGCTACGAGGTTTTTGGGAGGCGAGATGCCATCGTAGAGGGAATTCTGCCATTCTGGAAAAAATAGTGCATCCTCACGCCCATAAGCAGGTAGAGCTTGAACGACCTTTTCGGCTTCATGATGCGAAGGCAAGACAATGACAAAGGATTTATCGGCGAGGTCTGTTGCGAGTGCATCCAATAGGTAGGCGACAGATGCGCCGTGCAAACCGGTCAGCCAAGGCTGCTCGGCCCCGTTCTGGTTACCCTTTTCTCCAATTGCGCCTTCAGCGGTGGGAGAGTCGTTCTGCCACGCCGAAGAGTGGGTAGTGAGAATGTTTACAAGTGTTTGATATGTATCGGTTTGACGTAGGAGGTTTCTCACGTCTTCTTTCCTAATCAACAGCAGGATGGTATTCTATCACGAAATATTTGAGAATCTACGCCATTACTGGTCTGTTCTAAAACATTTCCAATCGTTGACTGTATTATACCCGAATGAACGAACTAAAGCAAGCACCAATAGCTGTCATAGGCAATTCTGTTGTAGTGTGATTCAAGTGGGCGGTCATAGTCGCAGATTGTGCAGATTCTTAGTCTTCATAGTTAATTTTTTCCAGCGTTCCAATCAGTTTACCGATGCGGGGGATTTCGGCTTCAATCCGAACCGGAATACGACGCTTATCATTCGTCAGCCATATCAGATAGCCGTGCGATGTTCGTAACGCAAGAGTTCGACCTGCCTACCAAGTGCGTTACTTTTGAGCATTTCGCGACGGTAACAGGTTAAGGTAATCTCTTGAACCTTATCCTTAACCAACACCGGAAAAGTGTAGGTTTGACCGACCGCCAGTTTTTTGGACCGCACAAAATAAACCATTGACAACTCATTCTGCGTACCGATTGGCATTTTAATGACTTTGGTCCGCTGATTCTTGGAATATCGCGCCTTGCCCTTGTCAAAGTCGAAGTTGACCTCAACGGCAGCTCTATACTTCCCGTCTTCAAGGTTTTTCGTAAAATGTACCGGATAGAACTGATCGGTTGTCACATAGCTCTGTTGCCTATCGCGGAAATGGTACCACTTGGTAAAAATACTACTTGTCTTTGATTCTGACGTGAAATGATGAACACGTTGACCATTATGTACCGTGTTTTTCGCAACCCTTGTAATCTGCGTTCCGGCGGGCAAACTACGAATTTTCAGTTTATAGGTTAGAATTTCACCGACTCGAATCGGAGACGGATGAATACCTTCGGTTTCAAGCAGTGGATGCTTGGGTGAAGCAACGAGGGAGATGCTCAGAAGCATCGCCCCGATAAGAAACGAAATCTTTGTCACGCAGCGCACAACTCCTACCTCCTCGTATAGCGGATGGCTAAAAATGATAAGTAAAGGTTAAATAAGGCTCTCCACTCTCTGTTTGTTGCACCTGCGCCGGAAATCTTTGATTATTATATCGCTTTACGGTGTCAGCCGCGTCAAAGATGTTCCATAGGTGGATACCAATACTAGCGGCAAGGAGTATTCCGCCTAATTTCGCGTGGCTGCGCGCTTTAACGTGCCCCTGGTCTGCGGTCAGAAAAGTCTCGGTATATGAATCGTAGAATCCGGTCGTAAACCGCTCGGCATTATCATCGTAATGTGCGGCACGGTCTAAGTTTCGCCCTGCAATTGCCAACACACCAAATTCCACGACTAGAAAGGCGAAGCCCTTGGTGGGGCTTCCTGCGTACACCTGTCCGGAACCCGGGAGCATCGCTGAAAAGAGGACTGCCCTTCGTGTCTCTTTCGGTGGATAGTATTTGGACGCATGGGGACGAAAAAGGGGATAAGTCGTTGGTGGTGATTGGTTGGGGGACTTGTTGGAGTGTGCGTAGGGCGATGTCGTTGATGCCTTCGGAGATTTTTCCGCATTTTCTGCCGACCAACCGACACGGCTAAACGGAACGCAGAAAAGAAAAATATAGAAAAAAACGAAGATATTTCTCATTGTTAAATGACCTCGGTTCAAAGTTAGGTCGGGTGGAGTGTGCCACCAAGATTAAAATTTGGTGGCCAACTGCCACCCGACAAATTCGGTTTTACGAGTTTATCGAAATGAAACCTAACGCTGATGTAGAGGCGGAGCGAGTTGCGGATTATCTGGATCCATTTGATATGCCCAGTCAAAGGTAACGTCGTCGTCCGAAATCGCTGTGATATGGATTTTGGCGTAATTCCCGCTGGCTGCCCTTAGCGCATAAGCGTGCCCTCTAAAAAGTTCGACATAGCCTCTGACGTAACCGTGTTCTGGCGCGAAATAAATGTCGTCAATATTTTCATAATAACCCAGGTCTTGCATTCGGGTGTTATTATCTGAATATAGGATGCGAGAACCCTGCTCCGGGTCGAATCCAAAATAGATATCGGTTGCAGGTGAGTCCCATGGAATCGCGCCCTTTTCGGGGCGTGAGAAATCGAATCCACTCCGCTCAGGATGGATGGTAGCATCATCTAATATTACATTCCTACCCGAAGGACGTGGCGTGGCACTAGCCAATTCCGGGCTGAACTCACTTTCGTTCCCGTCGAAATCAATTGCGGAAACCGCATAGAAATAAGTTTCCCCATTCCGCACATCACGGTCAATGTATTCAGTTGCGGTCTCGTCGACCTCTGCTAACAGATCGAAATTCTTATCATCCGCGCTTCGCCAGACTTTATAGCCAGCGAGGTCACTTTCGCCATTGGGGAACCAAAAGATTATGACCTGTCCATCGTCGGTAATGCTTTCGACACCCCGTGGAATCGCAGGGGGGTCTGTATCAGGTACAACGCCCTCGTCATCGACGGAGGTGCAACCGAGCCCCCATGCCAACGAAGCGATTAGAAAAAGTGTTGCGAGGATTCGGCGTGTTTGTGTCAACATCGTCTTTCTCCTTTATGATTATAGTGTTTGGGTAAAGTTGACCTTAAAAACACCAGATTTCAAAGCAAATGTTATGCCAAACGTTATGAAAGCAGAAAACACGGGCGAATAGGGGTGAGCGGGGCAAATTGATGTGATCTTTTTGCAACTTGTGTTTCAATTTCGGAATCGTTTCAATCTCTGAATTGATATTCTTGATAAACGAAACCAAAAAATAATATCATAAACGACCGAGTTGTGCAAGGACGAATATTACTTTCAAATTCGTCCGTCAGATTATGATAGCAGCAACCCGATTTTTCCCAAGCACACATCGGTCTAAGTACGCATCGGGTTGACAGCGAGAAATCGGCCTGACAGGGCGGATAATGAAATCGTCTCAAATAAGTTGACAGAAAAGTACAATTGGTGTATCATAATATCTGTCTAAATTTATTCTGTGATATTTTGTGCAACATCAGGAGGCGGTGAATGGTAGAACTTTTTTCTGATTTTCGGGATGTGTTTCGAGCGGGGCGTTACGGTTTTAGTGGCAAAAAGATCACGATTCATTTGCTCGGGCTGATTTTCGGTTATTTAATCTATCAGATTCTGGTTTATCTGAGTCTGTTGATTGTCGGTGGAACTGCGGCGCGGGATTTCTGGGATAAGTATGCACTGCTCCCTGTTCATCCGTTCGTTGATTACAATTTTGCGTCCATCACCCGTGGCGCGATGTGGGTTGGTTTGGTCATTCTGTTCACGGTTTTCTTTCTGACAAGCACAATGGTCTCGAAAATCACCATTCAACAGCTTCGAGGCGATAATTTCTTTTCGATGCGCGAGTCAGGACTGTTTCTGAAGAAAAATTGGCGGGCAGTGCTCGGTGTGTTTGTCACACTCATTGTTATTTTTTTGCTCTTGGCACTGGTGCCGACTATTGTAGGTTTACTCGGTATGATTCCGAAGGTTGGTGGGGTTATCGTCGCCATCGCGTTGATTTTCGCGCCCTTTGCCTTTTTCATCGGGTTGTTAATGACCTACATCGTCGTTGTTTTTAGCGTGAGTCTGTTTTTTGCTCCAGCAGTGGTCGCTTCTGCGGATTCGGATACCTTTGAAACCATATATCAACATTTTTCAATGATTTGGAACCAGCCGGGGCGGATACTCGTTTACGAAGCCCTTCTGTTCGGTTTAAAATTAATCTGCGTACCGATTTGGGCGATTTTTTGCCTGTTCGGCTTTTCGGTAGCGATGTTGCCAATCCGCTACCTCGTACCGATGCAGATGAAAATGTTCATGGGGTATGCCGATGTGTGGCTCGGCGGCGGGCTGGCAAAGCTCACGGCACTTCCATATCTTGAGCTCTTTGTCGTGTTTGACACCATCGCACCTGCCAATCTGCCAGCAGATGGGTTTTCCGGTTTTGAGCTTTACGTTATCAAAGTGACTTCAATTTTTATGACGCTTTCGTTGCTGTTCATCGCTGGTCTGGTTATCGCCTACCTGCTTTCGATTGCTTCCGTAGGGAACACCCTCATTTATGTCGTATTGAGAAAGCGAGTTGATAGCACAAACCTGTTAGAGCTCGAAGAAGAAGAGATTTTGCCACCTGATACATCGGATTCAAGCACTTTACAGGGTGAGGAAACAAACGAAGCGGCACCTGAAAATGAACCCAGTTCATCTGAAAACAACGCGCACTAGGTTAGAATCGGCGAATGAGTTGTCAGAAAAAGCGAAATAAGGGAGAATTGGCGAATTTATTGTTCAACATAATCGACAAAATTACGTTATTATTATAGCGAGACAACTCAGAACTTGTTTGAAAAAGAAAGCATCCATGAATTTGCGTCGGTCAGAAGGCGACGGACAAGACCTCGCGTTATAAACAGTTGTGAGCAGAGGAAGCACATGAATATCGTTAGTACATTTATTTCGGCAACCACAGATTATGGAGTCAAGAGAATCTTCGGCCAGGAGGGATGCGAGTATGTGACCGCTAACTTCCTCTCCGATGTTTTAGAAACGACCTCCCGCATTGAGGAGGTAAAATTCCTCCCCCAAGAGCTACTGCCCGGAAGTCCCGGCGAACGGTTGGCAATCGTTGATGTCCGATGTGTCACTGGGGCCGGTGAACATTTCATTGTCGAAATGCAGAGAAACCGACAGAGATATTTCAAAGACCGAACGGTTTACTACAGCACTTTTCCGATTATCCAGCAGGCTCAGAAAGGTGAGGCGTGGCAATTTCATTTGGATGCGGTTTACTGTATAGGTATTGTTGATTTCTCGTTTTCGGAGAATGGAGACTATTTCAGTCGCATTCAACTCCAAAACGAGGCAACCAATGAAGTGTTTTTTGACAAGTTAAACTACATTTTCCTAGAGTTGCCCAAATTCAATCTATCGCTCTCGGAATTGTCAACACCGCGTGACAAATGGATGTATTTCTTCAAGCATCTGGCGGAGCTAGATGAGATACCCGAGGAGTTCACGGAGGATTATCTAATCGAAGCGTGCGAAATCGCGCGATATGCGGGTTTGAGTCCGTGGGAGCGATATGCCTATGAGCAGAGTCTCAAAAGCGCACGAGATAGCTATGCGGTCTACAAGACCGTCGAAGAAGAAGCACTTGAAAGAGGTCGTGAAGAAAGTCGTACGACAATTGCCCTTGCGATGCTGAACGACAATCAACCGATTGATACGATTGTGAAATACACAGATTTGTCTGAGGCGGAGATTGAACAATTACGGGCGATGAACTCATCCACATAAGGCTACAGTGGAAAGGCGAGCGAAACAGGATGCAGTCCTCAAACTGCTGCTGCGCCGATTTGATTCCGTTCCTGCCCTAACGGGTGGCGAGATGACTCGACGCAAATCCGTTATCAACAGGATTGCCTCAATACGGAGTCTCTCCCGTCTCGATTCGCTCTTTGAGAATGCAATGACCGTCCAGACACTTGATGAAATTGATTTGGAAAACCACGACAGCTAAGGCAAATGACTTTGTAAAACAGGCAACTCAAGTTGCACACGGTTGATAACAATAGGCAACAAATTGGAGTAGAAAATCAAAACGCAAAGGAATGATGTATTATGTTGCAGAAGATACTTGCGAAAGTTTTTGGCAGTAAGGTGGAACGGGATGAGAAACGCTTTCAACCCCTCGTTGAAGAAATCAATCAACGAGAACCTGAGATACAACGTTTATCTGACCAGCAACTCCGGTCCAAAACACCGTATTTTCGGGAAAAGTTAGATGCTGGTGCGTCACTTGATGAACTCTTGCCCGAAGCGTTCGCTGTAGTGCGGGAAGCCGCCGTGCGGACATTGAAGCAACGTCACTATGATGTACAACTCATGGGCGGCGTTGCGCTTCATCATGGCGGTATCGCTGAAATGAAAACGGGCGAAGGAAAAACCTTAACGTCTACGCTTCCCATCTACTTAAATGCGTTGCTTGGAAAAGGAGTCCATGTCGCCACGGTCAACGATTACCTCGCGTCACGGGATGCAGAATGGATGGGCAGGATTTATGATTTCCTCGGACTCTCTGTGGGGTTAACGCTCGGCAATATGTCATACGAAGAAAAAAGGATGGCGTACAAAGTAGATATTACCTACGGTGTCAATAGCGAATACGGCTTTGACTTTCTCCGAGATAATAAAGCGGGTTCTCTTGAAGAAAAGGTGCAAAGCACCGGCCACCATTATGCGATTCTTGATGAAGTCGATAGTATCCTCATTGATGAAGCCCGTAACCCGCTGATTCTCTCAGACCCGCACGGTGAACCTGTCGAACTCTATCGAAAAATCAGCGGTGTGGTGAAGCAACTCAAAGAGGGACAACATCACGAACTTGATGACAAAGCAAGCAAACGCGGCACCGTTGCCCTAACAGAGGAAGGCGTTGAGGAGGTTGAACGCCGCCTCGGTGATGCGCTCCTCGGTGGCGCAGAACTGTACGACCACACCAATATGGATATTGTCCATCACGTTAACCAAGCGTTGGTCGCCCAGAACCTCTACCATCGGGATGTGGACTACCTCGTGCAGGACAGACAGGTGGTTCTCGTCGATGAGTTTACTGGGCGGATACAACCCGATAGGCGATTGTCCGACGGACTTCACCAAGCCATCGAGGCCAAAGAGAATGCAGTCATTGTTAATGAAAGCCAGACCGTGGCGCGAATCACATACCAGCACTACTTCCGGATGTATGAAAAATTGGCGGGGATGACGGGTACTGCTGAGACAGAATCGGCTGAATTTGCCCATACCTACAAATTAGATGTCGTCGTCGTTCCGACAAACGAACCGATGATCCGGATCGACCATCCCGACCAGATTTATGGTAACGAAGAAGTCAAATTTCAGGCGATTATTGACGAGGTCATAGTGCAACAC
The DNA here is from genome assembly GCA_965198165.1 of Candidatus Poribacteria bacterium. Classification (GTDB taxonomy): domain Bacteria; phylum Poribacteria; class WGA-4E; order WGA-4E; family PCPOR2b; genus CBDAOT01. The sequence goes on from OZ240244.1 coordinate 5,702,758, forward strand.
GAACAGGGGCGCCCCGTGTTAGTTGGGACAATTGATATCGAGAAATCCGAAAAGTTGAGCAAGATGCTTAAAAAGGCACAAAGGAGTATCCGCCATCAAGTGCTGAACGCCAAAGAACACCACCGTGAAGCGGAAATCATCGCTCAAGCGGGAATGCCTGGGGCTGTGACAATCGCTACCAATATGGCAGGCCGCGGCGTTGATATTCTGCTCGGTGGCAATCCCGAAGGAATGGCGAAGGACATCCTTCGGAAAGAGAAGATTCCGCTCGGAACCCTTGATGAGGATTCAGAAGATCGGAAAGCCGCTTATGCAGAGGCGGAAGCAATCTGTAACGAAAATCGTGAGGCAATTCTGAAGGCAGGCGGATTGCATATCATCGGCACCGAACGTCACGATTCACGGCGAATTGACAATCAGCTACGAGGGCGGTCAGGCCGACAGGGTGACCCAGGGTCATCACGGTTTTATCTCTCTCTGGAAGATGACCTCATGCGAAAATTTGGGTCTGAACGGTTGCAAGGCATGATGAACTCGGTCGGTATGGATAAAGATGTCCCCATTGAACATCCATGGGTGACCCGAGCAATCGAAAAAGCGCAGAAACGGGTCGAAGATAGACACTTTGACCTTCGCAAGGAATTGCTCAAACGCGACGATGTGATGCACACCCAACGGCACACTATCTATGAGCTGCGCGATGGCATTCTTGAAGATGAAGACCATAAAGAGATCGTTTGGGAAATGATCGAGAATACGGTAGATGACCATTTAGAGGAATATCTGCCAAGCGAATCGCATAGCGAAGAATGGGATGTTGAAGGGCTGACCCATTGGCTCACCCGTGTATTCTTGATGGACATCGACAACTGGCAAACGAAGCCTGAGCAGATGACCCGCCCAGAATGTCGCGAAAAGATACTGAAAGTGTTGGATGAGGCGTATCAACAGCGTGAGACTGAGATGGGCGCAGAGACCATGCGCAGCCTCGAACGCCTACTACTCCTGTCTCGAATTGATAGTCAGTGGCGAGACCATTTGCAAACCATTGATTACATTGAGGAGGGCATTTACTTACGCGGTTACGGTGGTAAAGACCCGATAGTTGTCTTCAAAAACGAATCCTACGGCATTTTTGAAGCGATGTATCGACGCATTGAAGAAGAGGTCAGCGAATACATCTTCAAAGCACAGTTTGTTGAAGAAACACCAGAGAGAGCAAAGACGCGACGGACCCGACGTAGGCCTATGCCGCGTCCCCGAAGTCCTCTGCCCCAGCAAATCGGTGAAGACACGCTTGCTCCAGCAGGGTCTGCCTCGCAACAACCGATAGGGAATCTCCCCAAGGTTGGACGTAATGCGCCTTGTCCGTGTGGAAGTGGGAAGAAGTACAAAAGGTGTCATGGGAGATAGGAATAACGAACTGAAAACCCACGTCACCCCTTCAAGGGAGGCGATAACGCAGCCAGTAATCTGACCGGAGGCCAGCTTTGAGTTCACAAGAAATCAGCCAAGAACTATTAGAGATTCTTGCCTGCCCCGCCTGCAAAGGCGATATCGAATATGACCGTGAAAATCAGAAACTAATCTGTGTCGGCGAATGCAAGCGTCGATACCCGATTCGAGATGGCATCCCCGTGATGCTTATTGATGAAGCCCAGTTGCCGGATTCATAGTGATAGAAAGGAGATATTACAATATTGTAGAACCCAAGATAGATATGCGTTGGTTGGAGGTGTTGTCGGAACGGTTGAATTGAGTGTTTGAGACTGCACCAGGGCTGAAACAGCGTAACCGATAAAACGAATTGTAGGGGTAACTTTTTAATTTAAGGAAGGAAGATGCTCAAGTCCAAAATCAGATTGATTACTTCAATTGTTGTAGATGTTTTTCTGATAAACAGTGCTTTTTTAGCCGCTTATTACACATGCAAATCGCTTGGAGTCGATTTGCTAGAATCACTTAAACAAAGGTCAGGTTGGGAAGACCTGTCACTTCTTTACTGCTTTTTAATTGTTGCATCCGTTGTCACTGGCATTCGTCTGAGTGCCCTTTTAATCTTTAAGCTCTATAAACCAGTTTGGCGTTATGCGAGTGTTCGGGAATTTCTCACGCTTATCGCATCAATTATATCTGGCACCGTAGCACTGATTGTGCTTCTATATATCGCAAAATTTTTCCATTCATGGATGCTGTTTGTCATCGACGGATTATATAACGTAGCCTTTGTGTGCGTGGCGAAATTCTCTCTTAGGATTGCAGAAGAATGCCGGCGCGAAAAGATTTCCACACCAAGGACAAAAGTTCTAATCATCGGTGCAGGGGAAACGGGGGTCGGCGTTTTACGCGAGATTCGCAATCACCCAGAGAAGGGGTATCAACCCGTTGGATTCATTGATGACGACCCTGGAAAGGTCGGAAAAAGCATTCAAGGGCTCGACGTGCTCGGCACAACACGGGAATTGACCTATATTGTGCGAAGACAGCAGATCGAGGAGGTTGTTATTGCAATGTCCTCCATGCCGGGCAACAAGGTACGCAAAATTATACAGCAGTGTGAGTATAAAGGATGCGGATTCCGGATTGTGCCGAGTATCCACGCGATTCTTGATGGGCATGTGAGCATCAGCCAGATTCGTGAGGTTCAGGTCGAAGACTTACTCAAGCGTTCCACTTCCCGAATCGATCTGGCGGAGGTGTCCAAATATCTGTCCGGCAAGCGCGTAATGGTCACCGGTGCAGGTGGCTCAATCGGTTCTGAGTTGTGTCGGCAGGTCGCAAAGTTTGACCCCGAATCGCTCATCCTCTTCGGACGCGGCGAGAATAGCTTGTATCATATCGATATCGAATTGGGCGAGTCGGAGCCGACGCTCAACCGACCGTTGATTATTGGAGACATTCGGGATAAGTCAAAAGTCTTCAAGATTATCGACAAGTATCGCCCACATATCATCTTCCACGCCGCGGCGCACAAGCACGTTCGGTTCATGGAAAGCCATCCGGACGAGGCGGTGAAAAATAACATCATCGGTAGCAAGAATATCATTGATGCCGCGATTCACCATCATGTCGAGGCGTTCATCCTCGTCTCATCGGACAAAGCGGTTAATCCGACGAACGTATACGGTGCCTCCAAACGGGTAACTGAGAAACTGATTCAGTGCAAAGCGAGGCGGAATGGCACTAAGTTTATCGCTGTCCGTTTCGGCAATGTTATCGGTAGTCGAGCGAGTGTCTTGCCGAACTTCAAACGGCAAATCGCTAAAGGTGGCCCCGTTACAGTGACCCACCGCGAAGCGACACGCTACTTTATGACCATTCCAGAAGCGGTTCAGCTACTTATCCAAGCGGGCGCGATGGGGAATGGCGGTGAAATCCTCATGCTTGATATGGGGGAACCGATTAAAATTTTCGATCTGGCGCGTGACCTCATCCGGCTCTCTGGGCTTGAGGTTGACCGGGATATTAGGATTGAGTTCACCGGTTTGGAGCCGGGCGAAAAGTTGTACGAGGAACTTTTAACGCCCCAAGAGGGTGTCACAGCAACTAAGCACCAACGAATCTTCGTCGCGCAACTCGAAAAGATTGAGGAAGAACAGCTACTCGCACAGATTCACGAGCTTTCTCAACTTGCGGATACACTTGATACAGAAGGGATTATCGCTAAATTCCAAGAGTTAGTCCCGACTTACGAGCCGAACCGGGAGATGGTAAATTATGACCAGAACGTAAAACCTTCTGCGGCAAAAGTTATTAGACTTCCGGGGCCCAAGGCGCATCAAGAGAAATCCGCATTTGGCACATCCTAACGAAGTCAACACATGGATGAAATTACCCCTGACCCTAACGGGTGGCAAGATGACTTGACGCATTTTCCCGAAAGCCGAGCAAGGCGAATTTTTGACCTTGTGTTCGCAATCGGCGCGCTGACTCTACTCGCGCCTCTCTTTCTGTTCGGCGCGGTTATTGCCAAACTGCAATCCCCCGGGCCCGTCTTTTATAAAGCGCAACGCGTCGGGCGCGGCGGCGAAATCTTTGAAATGTACAAATTCCGGACGATGGTCGTCAAGGCGGACACGCTCGGAACGAGCCTGACTACCTATCGAGATTCACGAATTACGTGGTTGGGACGATTTCTGCGATGGACAAAGCTGGACGAACTCCCGAACCTCATCAATGTCATTAAGGGGGATATGAGTCTTATCGGCCCGCGTCCCGAAGCACCGATGTACGTTCAGCACTATACCGAACACCAAAGACAGGTACTTAATGTCCGCCCCGGGATGACCGGACCGGCACAGATTGCGAACCGGAACGAGGAAGAAAAATTGAAAGGTCAAGCGCAGCCCGAGATCTATTATATTACCGAGTTGATGCCGAAAAAACTAGCCATTGACCTCCAATATGTTGAAACGCGAACGCTGGCATCTGACATGTTATGGCTCGTTAAGACCTTTTGGGCAATTATCTTTCCGCGTAAGGGGGCTCGTTAGTGAAACAACTGAGAAAAGCTGTGATTCCTGCCGCTGGCATGGGCACACGCCTCCGACCCGCAACAAAATCTCAGCCGAAAGAGATGCTACCGGTGGGTAGGAAACCTACGATTCAATACATCGTCGAAGAGATCTGCGCCATCGGAATCCAGCAGGTATTAATCATTACCAGCGAGCAGAAGCGAGCGATAGAGGACCACTTTGACTCGGATATTGGGCATCTTGATTGGGGGGCCGATACCCAAAAATCGGTTAGTGCGCCGGAATCTGTGGGTCTCAATGTTGAGTTGTTTTATACTCGGCAGAGCAATCCAACGGGGTTAGCCGACGCTGTCGGAAAAGCGGAGCACTTTGTCGGGGATGAACCCTTCATCGTCTGCTTGGGAGATGCACTGATTCAATCCCAAACCCCGGGTTCCGTGCTCAGGAACATGATTGAAACCTTCACAAATAAGGGGGCAAGTGCAACGCTCCTATTTGAAACTGTGCCTCCACAAGCCGTGAATAGATACGGCATCGCACGTCCGAAAGGCGAAGTGGATGCCATCTTTGAACTTCAGGATTTAATCGAGAAACCGCGTGTCGAAGAAGCACCAAGTCACTTAGCGGTTGCCGCTCGATACGTTTTTTCTCCAGAAATTTTTGACTACATCCGCCAAACGCCACCCGGTAGCGGAAACGAGATTCAGCTCACGGATTCAATTCGTCTGATGCTGCAAGCGGGACATGGCGTTTGGGGGGTCAAACTCGGAGCCGGTGAAAAGCGGTATGACATCGGCAATTTTCGCAACTACTTTGAAGCTTTTTTCGACTTTGCCCTGGCGGATGAGGAATTTGGTCAAGTTTTCCGAGAATATGCCGAACACGCATTGCGTGACCAATAAAACTTAGAGCCTATTTTAAGAGCGGAGAGGCTATGGCAAGAGAAACAGCAGAAACTTTCAGTATTCACGATATTCCGATTAGACGCTTCCCGGACCGGAGTGCCCGATGGTTGCTCTCAGACACGGAAAACGTCCGAGCATTGTTAGAACTCGTCGCCGGCGACGTGGTGGAATATCTTGATTTTAGCAGAATGGAACAAATTAACACCAGTTTTATTGACAACGACTTTGGCGAGCGGGAGGCAGACATCGCGTTGCGCATTCCATTTCGTGATGGAGCAGAAACAGATGACCTAATCATCTATATTCTCATTGAACACCAATCCACAGTTGACCCGACAATGGCATTTCGTGTGCTGTCTTACATGGTCAAGATTTGGGATTCGCAACGCCGTGAATGGGCATCAGACCAGAGGCCCAAAAGTGAGTGGCGTTTCAGTCCGATTCTCCCGATTGTGTATTACACTGGAGAGCAGAGATGGGAGACGCCACTGACTCTTGATGCCGTAATGCATCTGCCCGATGTGTTGCGTCGGTTTGTCCCGGTATTCGACATCCTGTTTTTAGGGGTAAAGGAAACCGATGCCGAGACGCTAACGAAAGGTGGGCATCTATTCGGGTGGTTGCTGACAGTGTTACAGAAGGAACATGCGAGTGCTGAAGAGATGAAGAGTGCGTTGATCGAAGCGATGTCGCACATCAACGCGCTGGATGATGCCCAAAGGCATGAGTGGGAGAGGGCGATTTGCTATCTGCACGCGCTCATCCTGCATCGTCGTCCTGCTGAAGAACATGAGGACTGGATAACATTCTTTGTTGAGCAAACTTCACAAGGGAAGGAGATAGATATCATGAGGACAATAGCTGATATGCACTATGAAGAGGGTATTGAAAAAGGGCGTGAAGAAGGTATTGAACAGGGGCGTCAAGAAGGACGTGAAGAAGGGCATCAAGAAGGACGTGAAGAAGGGCATCAAGAAGGACGTGAAGAAGGGCGTGAAGAAGGTGAAAGAAAGGGCACCATTGAATCCATTCTCGCGTTGCTCGGTGCCCGATTCCATCCTGATGCGGTGCAAGCCCTAAAGCCTACGATTGAGACCATTGACGATTTGTCGCGTCTCAAGGAATTGCTACTTGCAGTACCCTATGCCCAAAGCGTAGAGGCGTTCACCAAAACCCTATATGAATAGTGTCCCCCAAGGAATCGGCATCCATGCTTTGTGGCACAGACCGTTTCTCCGAATGACTTTTCAAACAGGTTCTTAAAAAAGGTAATCCCATGAGAAAAAAAATCGTCACCACCGTAATTATTGTTGTCGTTCTCTTTTTTCTGATACTCATCGTCCGTGGGTTGATGAATACAGAAACCGTTGGTCCCAAGGTCGCAGTCATAGATATTGTCGGTATGATTTCACGCTCAGAAACAGTTATTGAGCAGATTCACCAATACCGCGACAACAAGGATGTCAAAGCGATTATTTTGCGAATTGACTCGCCGGGTGGGAGTGTCGCTCCAGTACAGGAGATCTACAGCGAACTCAGTAAGTTGAATAAACCAATCGTCGCCTCAATGGGCGGGACAGCGACATCGGGAGGCTATTATATTGCCTGCGCCGCCGATCAGATTGTTGCGAATCCCGGCACGTTGACCGGTAGCATCGGCGTGATTATGCAGTTCATGAAGATGAAAGGGCTTTATGACAAAGTTGGCATTGACCAACAAGTCGTTAAAAGCGGTAAATTCAAGGATGTCGGTTCACCCGTCCGAGATCTCACCGAAGAAGAGCAACAGCTCTTACAGGACACGATTGACGATGTGCATACGCAATTTGTTGATGCGATATTCGAGGGCCGAAAAACCGTAGCGAAAGACTTAACACGGGAAGAAATCGTCGCGCTCGCTGACGGAAGAATCTTCTCAGGGAACCAAGCATTAGCGCATAATCTAATCGATCGGTTGGGGAATTTACCCGATGCGATTGAGCTTGCCGCAGAACTTGGTGACATCCCGGGCAAGCCAAAAATAGAACGTGTCAAACCCAAGCGGTCACTCCTAGAGCGACTTTTGGGAATTGAGGGAAAACAGTATATCGAGCGATTGGTCAATCATTCAGGTGCTTCATTTCGATATGAACTCCATTTGGGAGAATAATTGAAGCAAAAGCGTGTGCATTTTATCTTCTTTGCGCCTTTGCGTTAAATTTAAGCCTAAATTTAAGCCTACTTGTGAAAAAGTATATATCGGGAAAAATGGGATGATGGCAGGTTGTTACCAAACAAACTGTGACTGGGAACGTATTGCCCAGGATGTTGTGCGGCCCCAACAGGCTGTGCTGGTTATCGGCACGACAGACGTAGGCAAATCAACATTCAGTCGTTTTCTCATTGAACGCGGCGTAGCCCGTGGACTGCGCGTGGGATTCGTTGACGCGGATGTGGGTCAATCGCAGATTGGGCCACCCACCACAATTGGATTGAAGATTTTCTCATCGGATACCTCGGCGGATATGACTACCCCGCCCCTACAATTTGATGGCGAGCCAGATGCGCTTTACTTCGTTGGCTGGATGTCTCCCAACCATCACGAACTTCAGTGTGTGACAGGTACACAATTGATGGTGGATGCCGCCCGTAAAGCAGGTGCTGACTTTATCGTCATTGACACCACAGGTTACGTCGACAGAGTGTCCGCAATTATTCTCAAACAGCAGAAAATTGAGTTGATTCAACCAGACCATATCATCTGCATTCATCGCTCTCGCGAACTTGACGCAATCGTGGCCTGCTTTGATGAGCTTAATTCGATACAAATCCATCGGCTCGCCCCCCATAAAAATGTCACCTCCAAAAGTAGCGTATATCGACGAAAACACCGTGAATCCTGTTTTGAGCGTTATTTTGCGGATGCGGTCAAGGAGACGCTCCCTTTTGACCAGATTCGTGGGCAGGGATGCCCGTTCTTCATTGGACGGAAGGCAAATGCGAAAGAGTTGAAAACCCTCTCAGAACTTATCGAAGACCGCGTCCTTTATGCCGAATGGGGGCATCACTTGTTGGTGGTTGTAACGCCAGATGTTTTGCCCAATCTCGCTTATTCACGCCTCAAGAGCCGTCTGAGTGCTATCCATCTCGTTACCGAATTGCCCGAGTATTTTGAAGGCCGTTTGGTTGGACTGCTCAACGCGAGGCGCGAACTGCTTTCGGTCGGCATCATTGAGGCTGTTGATTTCAGTGCCAACCAGTTTCAGATCCGGTGCAAGCAAGGTGCTACTGCCCAAACGAAGATTGTTCAATTTGGGCGATACAAGGAAGACAGAGCAGAAACGGAAGACAGGGGCGAGAACGAAGGATAGGAAGTGGTATCAGCCATGTGGGATGAAACTTATATTCTTTCCGAACTGCCATCGGAAGCGGAAACCGAAGAAGAGGTTGAATTTATCCTTGAGGTGTTGGGGCTTCAGCAAGGCGCGACAGTCTTAGACCTGTGCTGTGGTCAGGGCCGACATGGGCAGAGGCTTTCGGAGGCAGGGCTAACGGTCATTGGGGTAGATAGCTCTCGGTTTCTGCTTGAAGAGGCGGTGCGCGAAAACCCAGGGCTATACCTCGTCGAGGGAGATATGCAGGCGATTCCACTGAAACCTGTGTGTGATGCGGTAATTAACCTTTTTACCAGCTTCGGGTTCTACGATGAAGCGGGCAATCAAAAGACCCTCTCAGAAATCGCATCCGTTCTCAAACCGGGCGGGAAATTCCTATTAGAGCACTGGAACCCCTACGCGGTCGTTCAATTGGATGGGACGCGCAATTGGTGGTGGGTTTCTGAATCAACGCTCGCCCTTGCAGAGGTCGAGTATCATCCTGAAACCGGCCAGTTGTTCGACCATAGAACAATTATTGACCTGCCGACCGGTGCAATTCAGAAAGCGGTTAACCGCGTACGATTCTACCTCCCCACAGAATTAGAAGCCGTGTTAGAAGCGGTTGGTCTAAAAGTTCGTGCGAGATACGGCGATTTTGACCAGACCCCGTTTTCTTTGGAGGCAAGGCGTATGCTCACGATTGCGGAGAAATTGCCGTGACCCCGACGTTTTCGCGTTTTGCGAAGTATCTGTCACCCCACTTAGGCTCAACTTTATTGGCGTTGGCTTGTGCCGTTGTCATCCCCATCTGCGAGAGCGGCTATGTTCACATTTTAGCCGAGACCGTTGATGCCCTAAAACTGATTGAAACGGATAGATTTGAAACGGGGGCAGTTCACGTCCAGTATTTCTATATTGAAGACGTTTTTGACGGGTTCACAGTTTCGTTAGCCGATGCAGGTGGGGCACTTCAGCTTGTGAGTTGGGTATTGGTGGGCATCCTGATGCTCGTCCTGATTAAAGGGAGTTTTACCTACTGCAACGACTATTTAATGGCAAGAGTTGGGCATAAGTTGGTGCTTCGTGTCCGAAATGAACTGTATGAGAAGATTATTTTTGCCCCGTTGGGCGTATTGCGGCAGCAACGCACAGGCGACCTGATGGCCCGAGCAACAGATGATGTGCGGACGTGGCAAAATGCAGTCGGTTCAGCGTCGAACCTGATGCGTGCAGCGGTATCCATTCCTATTTTCGTCTCTGTGCTGCTGTACAAGAGTTTCAAGCTAACGATATTTGCCCTGCTGGTTTTGCCCCTGTTGGCATATCTGATCAATCGCTTTGGGGGACGTATCCACAGCACGAGCGCGGAGATTCAAGCGCACGGCGCTAATATCTCCACGCAACTTAAAGAGACGCTCTTCGGCATTAAAATCATCAAAAGTTTCACGGCGGAGAAATCAGAAACGACTCGGTTCGCCGCGACAAACAAGCAGCAGTATCGGGTTGTGATGCGACGTATCCGATTGTCCGCAATGTTACCGCCTCTCATTGAGCTCATCAGTGCGGTCGGCATTGCGAGCGTTTTCGGACTCGGATGCTGGCAGGTGATTCAAGGGGAACTCTCGACCGGCTGGTTCATCGGCTACAACGCACTGATCGGCTTGATGTTCAAACCGATTAAGACAATTGGACAAGTCAACAATATGTTACAGCAGAGCCTCGCCTCTGCGGAACGGATTTTTTATGTCCTCGATTTTGACCAAGAGTTACGTCAGACAAGCGACGAGCTAAAATTGCCCACCGCACGCGGGGGGGTTGAGTTTCGCAATGTCACCTTCAGTTACGACCATGAGCCAGTCATCAAGGAAATCAGTTTTGGCGTTGAACCGGGGGAAGTGGTCGCGTTGGTGGGTCAGAGCGGAGCTGGGAAAACGACTTTACTGAATCTCCTGTTGCGTTTCGATGACATTGATTCTGGAGAAATCCTGATTGATGGATATCCGATAGCCGAGGTCACGCTTGACTCCCTCAGACAACAGATTGGGATGGTGCCACAGGAGACCATCCTATTCGATGGGAACGTCATTGATAACATCGCTTACGGACGACCAGATGCGACTCGCGACGAAATCATTGCCGCCGCCAAACAGGCAAATGCAGATACTTTCATTAGCAAAATGCCCAACGGTTATGAGACACCGATAGGAGAGTCGGGCGTTAATTTATCCGGCGGCGAACAGCAACGGCTCTCAATTGCCCGGGCGATTTTGAAAAACCCCCGTATCCTTGTACTTGACGAAGCCACATCCGCGTTGGATAGCGAGTCAGAAGCACTCGTGCGAGACTCGCTTGCAAACCTGATGAAAGAACGGACAACCTTTGTTATCGCCCATCGGCTTTCAACCGTCGCACATGCAGACCAAATTCTTGTGCTCAATCAAGGGAAGATTGTCGAGCGTGGAACACATCAAACGTTATTGGAACAGGGCGCGTTATACCAGAAACTGTGTCAGATGCAGTTTCGCTAATTGAACGCAAAGGCGCAGAATTTTAACGCAAAGGCGCAAAGGTGCAAAGGCGCAAAGAAGAAAAGACGTAAAGGCGCAGAATTTTAACGCAAAGACGCAAAGGTGCAAAGGCGCAAAGAAGAAAAGACGCAAAGAAGAGACGTTAACATAGGAGAGGCCTCCCTACCCGGCCTGCGAAATGAACATGTCAACACTGAACATTAAACCCACACACAAACCGATAAATGACTACTACGCCGAACTTGAGCGGTTGGACAGGCTCAATATTACGAATGAAACCGCGGTTAGAGAGCCGTTCCAAACCCTGCTCAAACACTGTGTACGGCAACTCAAGTGGATTCTCGTTACTGAGTATCCAATGAAAGGGCCTGAAGGCAATCAGATTTTCGTTGATGCCACACTGCTTAACGGCTCCAACTTGCCGCACGGCCATTGGGAGGCGAAGGATATCCACGACGACCTCGCCGCCGAGGTGAAACGCAAGTTAGAACAGGGCTATCCGAATGACAATATCATCTTCCAAACTCCGCAACGCGCTATCCTTTGGCAGAACAATCGGCAGGTGGCGGATGTTGACCTGACGAACCCGACGAAACTGGTCGAGATCCTCCAAACCTTCTTCGCCCACCGTCGGCCGGAATATGTCCAATGGGAGGATGCAGTCGCACAGTTCAAAGATGAAGTGCCCGCGCTTGGGGAGGACTTGAAGGAACGCATCCAAGACGCACGGAAGACGAACCGTCGGTTTATCACCGCCTTTGCCAGTTTCCACGCGAAATGCTGTCAATCCATCAATCCGAATCTCTCGGAAGCGGCCGTTGAGGAGATGCTGATTCAACATCTCTTGACCGAGCGCATCTTCCGCACGGTTTTCGATAATCCCGACTTCACTCGCCGCAATGTCATCGCCAATGAAATCGAAAAGGTGATAGACGCGCTTACATCGCAGTCGTTCAGCCGTCGCGAGTTTCTCGAAGACCTTAACCACTTCTATGTCGCCATTGAACGCGCTGCCGCGCTAATGAACGACTACTCCCAAAAGCAGAGTTTCCTCAACACGGTTTACGAGCAGTTTTTTCAAGGCTTTTCCGTCAAGGTTGCCGACACGCACGGGATTGTTTACACGCCCCAACCGATTGTTGATTTTATCGTGAAAAGCGTGGCGCATATTCTGGGGACCGAATTTTATCGGTCGCTCTCCAATGATGGTGTTCACATTGTTGACCCGTTTGTTGGGACCGGCAATTTTATCGTACGGGTGATGCGCGAGATTCCCAAGACAGCGCTGGAGAGCAAGTACACCAACGAACTTTATTGCAACGAGATAATGTTGCTCCCGTACTACATTGCGGCAATGAACATCGAGCGCGAGTTTTACATGCGGACCGGGATTTATCTGCCGTTTTTGGGCATCTGCTTCCTTGATACGTTTGAACTGGCAGAAAGACGACAATTGCGGATGTTCACACCAGAGAATACCGAGCGCGTTGAAAAACAGAGGGAGACGGATATGTTTGTGATTATCGGCAATCCACCTTATAACGTCGGTCAGGTCAACGAGAATGACAATAACAAAAATAGGAAGTACGAGGCAATGGATGCGCGGGTTGCAGAGACGTATACAAAAGACTCCAAAGCGACGCTCAGAAATAAACTCTCTGACCCGTACGTGAAGGCAATTCGGTGGGCATCGGATCGGATTGGTGATGAAGGGATTGTGGCTTTTGTGACGAACAACAGTTTTCTCGATGGTGTGGCGTTTGACGGGATGCGTAAACACCTCGCCGACGATTTCGATGCGATTTACATTCTTGACTTGGGAGGCAATGCGCGGAAGGGATTGCAGGTCTCGGATGCCAATGTGTTCGGGATTCGGGTCGGCGTGAGCATCAACCTGTTTGTCAAGACAAAGGGGAATCCATCAGAGCAGGCTCGCATCTTTTACCATCGGACAGATGAACTATGGAACAAAGAACAGAAATTCAATTTTCTGAAGGAACGCGAACACATCGGCAATATCGCGTGGCAAACGATTCAACCGGACACACGATACACATGGCTCACGGAAGGGCTCCGGGCCGAATTTGATACCTTTGTCCCAATCGGGACAAAGGAAGCGAAAGCGGCGAAGGGTGAAGGTGGAGAGGCTATTTTTAGTCTCTACTCTTTGGGGGTTGCTACAAACAGGGATGTTTTGGCTTACTCGTTCGATCGCGAGTTGCTCCAAGAGCGTGTTCGCACATTTATCGAAATATACAACAGCACCGTTGACCGCAAGAAAAGGCATGACTCCAACGCCCCCGTTGAAAGTTTCATTGATACGACTGACCCACGCATCAAATGGACTCGTCAAGTTAAGGCATCACTGAAAAAACTGGAGTTGAGCAACTATGAAGATTCGCACTTTCGCACCTCGTTATATCGTCCATTCACTCGGAAATATCTCTACTTTGATAACTTCTGGAATGAAGAGCGTTATCAACAATATAGATTTTTTCCCACACCTGAAACAGAAACGGAAAATCGTGTAATTTGTGTTGCTGGCATTGGTGGCAGAAAAGGCTTTGGCTGTCTTATGACAAATATGATTCCTACCTTAGATCTAGCCTTTGAAAAAATCCAATGCTTTCCCTTCTACACCTACAACGAAGACGGAACAAACCGCCGCGAGAACATCACCGATTGGGCGTTGGCACAATATCGGGCACATTATCAAGACGACACAATCACCAAATGGGACATCTTCCATTACGTCTACGCTCTCCTCCACCACCCCGACTATCGGGAGCGGTATGAGGCGAACCTCAAGCGAGATTTGCCGCGCCTGCCATACACACCCGACTTTTGGGGGTTTGCCAAAGCGGGTCAACGGTTGGGGGAGATTCATGTGGGTTATGAGGATGCGGAGGAATATCCGCTGGATTTTGTTGAAACACCGGATGTGCAACTGGATTGGCGTGTGGAGAAGATGAAACTATCCAAAGACAAAACGCAGATTGTGTATAACGATTTTTTGACGCTTGACAGGATACCAGCGAAGGCGTTTGAATATCAGCTTGGGAATCGGTCTGCGTTGGAGTGGGTGATTGATCAGTATTGCGTCAAGACGGACAGACGAAGCGGTATTGTCAACGACCCCAATCGTGAGGACGACCCGCAGTACATCGTTAAACTCATTAAGAAAGTGCTCACGGTCAGTTTGGAGACGGTGGAGATTGTTGAGGGGTTACCGGGGTTGGGGGGACGTGCTCATTAAACTTATGCAGATAAAGAAACGTCTTAATTAAAGCATTTAATCGCCACACTTTACTTCAAGGGCTCCAACATACACGCGGATATTCGTAGACTCGTGCCACTGAACGCAGACGCAAAGACACAACGTTTTCTTCCTTGCGTCTTTGCGTCCCTGCGCCCTGGCGTTAAATTTTTCTTCTCATAGGTTATTTTTATTTTATTTCGTTGTAAACTTACTTTAAGTTATAAACGTCTTAATGAACGCAAAAAAATAACAAATGTGAAATTGGCTTCAATCTCAAAAGAGAAAACCGAACCTGACCCAGGGTGCCCCTAGTTGATCGCTTTTTTAAGAATTGCCCCTTCGAGGTCTGAACGTTTGTAGACGGTATCCGAAAGATCGACTTCATATAAATACGCGTCGTTAAGATTTGCGCCGAATAGTATAACCCCCTTCAACGCCGTTTCGCCGAAAATTGCCTTTTCGAGATTCGCATCTTCAAAGCTGGTGAGGCTACCGAACGGCTCAGGGGTAATACAATGCGGGCAACCAACAGTCGCGCCCTGCAAGTTCGCGTTACGAAAATTAGTCCCTGAAAGCGTACTGCCACCCAAGAATGCACCTTGGAGGTCTGCCGATTCAAAGCGAGCATTCGTCAAATTTGCTCCGACGAGATAGGTTCCTCGCATGGCGGCTTCCGAAAAATCTGCATTCGCTAAATTTGCATCGTTTAAGTTCGCGTCAGTTAAATCGGCTTTCTTAAAAATGGCACCAGCTAGGTCTGCACCTGAACAGTCGATGCCAGCAAGCGGAATGCCAGATAGATCAATATTTGCCAGATTTTCGCTGACAAATGATTCACCGTTTTCAAAACGTTTGATAACATCCTCTCGAGTTAATTGAGTCATTAAATAACCTCCGATTTGGTTGAAGATAATTCATAGGAACAAACACCAAATTTAGACGTTTCCTATGAGCAGGAAGATGAGCGATTCCAGATTAAACCCATTTTTTGACATTCCAGTATATTGTATCCAATCTACATGGCAAAATTCACGTTTTTATTTCGATGAAATTAAGCAAGCTTAAGAATAGGGTCGCTTCAGCATAGTGAAATCCGAAAATATATGGATACTCATCAAATAATTATGGGTTTTACTATAATGCTGAAAAGTTGCTTAGAGAGCAGAGGAGAGGAGGAAGAACAATGGCAGATGAACAGAAATTCACAAATGAAGATGAAATGGAAGATCAACAAGACTTCGTAGAAAACGACGATTTTCTAGCGGTGTTACCCACGGCCTCGTCGGACGACGCTGACTTGGATACGGATGAGGATGACCTAGAGGAAGAGGAAGATAACTCCATCGAAGAAGACGTGTCTGACGATCTAATTTCTAGCTTTAGGAAGGGTCCCAATGTCGCTCACAATACAAGGGATGAGGCGTTTTCCTATCTTCAAGAAATTGCACGGACACCGTTACTCAAACCGGCAGAGGAAGTTGAACTCTTCACAAAATTTGGTGAAGGCGAGCAAAGCTTCGGGGAGGTATTAGACCGTTTGCCGCGTTTTATTTTGGAGCAAGTGCGTGCACACGCCAGCAATCGTCGAGGTGCCAAACAGAAGGTAGAGAATGGCAGATGGTGGAGTCCAATGAATCTGGGTACAATGTTGGAGCAGATTCAGAACGGAATTAAAGACTATCAACGTGGCGCGATAACTGGGGAGGTCATGCCTGCTGACTACGATGACGAGTGCAAACGCCTTGATGAACTTTGGAAGGATTTGAACAGAGCCGCCCAAAAAATCAACGAGGCGAAGTTGCAAATCGTTGAGGCGAATTTACTGCTCGTTGCAAGCATCGCCAAACGGCATAACTTCAATAAGTCATCCCTCTCCTTCCTCGACCTGATGCAGGAGGGAAGTATTGGCCTGATGAAAGCGGTTGAAAAATTCGATCTGAAACGCGGGTATCGTTTTAGCACTTATGCGACGTGGTGGATTATGCAGGCAATCAAACGGGCACTCGACCAACAGAGCCAAACGATTCGGATTCCTTGTTATGTTGGGGAAACTCGGCGCTCGATTAAGCAGGCGCAGAGCCAGCTGGCAAGCGACCTTGAGCGTGAACCCGATATCAAGGAAATCGCTGAAGTGGTCCAGATGCCTGAACACCGCGTCATTGAAATCCTCCACAGTACGAAAGGCACGATTTCGCTCGATTCACCATTGAGTGAATCATCGCCTGATACAACGATTTCGGATCTGCTCTCAGACGAGACGCAGGTGACACCGGAGGAAGAACTGCTCTGTAGCTCTGAAAAAGAGGCACTTGAAGCGGTACTGAACACGCTACAACCCCGTGAAACGCTTGTCATTAAGCTCCGCTACGGACTGACAGATGGCACGGAATATACACTGGCAGACATCGGGCGGCAGCTGGGTATCAGTCGTGAACGGGTGCGCCAGATCGAGGATGAAGCCCTTCGTAAATTGCGCCATCACACACGGGTGCAATCTCTCAAAGAGCTTCTCTAAACCGTACAACCTTTTCACCCCCAAAAGGCTCTTGAGTCAATATGGCCTGAGAGTCTTTTTTGTTGGCCAACCCAAGTGCGGCTGTTGGGTTTCACTGCATAATACCGTTTTGTGGCAAAGCAGAATCTGTATGGGTATTGATAACCTTATGCTTTTTTGCGTCAAGTCATCTTGCCACCCTTTAGGGACCGTTCAACCCAACCTACTACTCAATTATGAACCGCAACCCATTAACCGACGAACAATTTTGGACTGATATATGGAATCTTCAACGACATAAGGTGCGGAATCTTCGTTGGGCATACGTCGCTAATCGACAACTCGCAAAGCTATTCGAGTGCGGATTAACTTCATTCAGACACCCCAAACTCATCGAGATCGGTTGTGCGGATTCCCTATGGTTGCCGTTTCTGGCACAAAATTATGAGATTGATGGGTACGGGATTGACTTCTCTGAAATCGGGTGTCAACTCGCTGAGCGCAATCTCGCCATTAAGCGTGTCAAGGCGACCATTATCTGCACCGATTTTTTTGATTTTGCAAAGGCGCATCCGATGGCGTTTGATTTTGCCTACTCGATGGGCGTGATTGAGCATTTCACGGATGCGGCGGGGGTTCTAAAAGAGATGTACCGTATCCTGAAACCGGGTGGGAAAATGCTTACTGTCATCCCTAACCTACGCGGAATGTATACCCCAATTGCGAAAATCGCGAGCCCTAAGCTGTTGGCAAAACATCGGGTTATCCTGCCCGTGGATTTGCGTCGTGACTTAGAAACTGTTGGGTTCAAGGTGCTGGAAGTGGGATATACGGGTGGGGCATTGAAGTTGAGTGTCGTTGATTATTCGCCGTGCATCCCAATCATCGGAAAATTCGGTCATGAGGTACTCTGCAAGCTTGTCAACCTGACGGATGTCGTCGTTGCCAACGTGCTCGCCGGCATCCGAATCCCGAATCAGCAGTTGACATCTCCCTATATTTACGCAATCTGCGAAAAGGGAAAGTAGAACCAGCTACAGGCTCTACGACCAAGCTGATGGTTGTATATGGTTGCTCATGTTAATTTCTAAACCTGCCAAAACCCTCTTCTCAAAAACGGTGTGGACAGCGTACAATACTTACCGTAAAGGCCTCCAGTATCATCGGCGTTTTGCTGAAATGGAAGAGCGGTTGAACGGCTCTCGTGAATCAATCACGGCGTTTCAGTGGGAACGCCTTCAAAAACTGATCAAACACGCCTATCAGACAACGCCGTACTATCGTGCGCTCCTCGATTCGCGACAAATTCGCCCGGAGGATATTCAGTATCCACCAGAGCTCGCGCAGATTCCGACGCTGGAAAAGCCCACTATTCGTAAGCGGTTGGATGAACTGCTCTCGCAGGCGATTCCTAAGCACAAACGCATAAAGAACGCCACAGGTGGGTCATCTGGTACGCCGCTGATTTTCTACCAAGACCGTGGCTATTGGAATCAACGCAATTTGAGTGTTTACTACTTTGATCGGTGGGCTGGCTGGGACTTTGGGGAGCGACAACTGATCATTTGGGGTTCTCTCGCCGATGTAGAACGGAGGGTGGGTTTGAAACAGCGGCTCAATCGGTTCTGGCGGAATCACAGGTGGCTCAATGGCTACAATCTTACGGAGGAAAAAATGCTCGATGCCTTTGAGCAGATGCGACGCTGGCACCCCCAGACCATTTTGGCGTATGCGTCGTCGCTTTACCACTTTGCGAACTGCCTTGAGGAGAATCAATTGTCCCCGGATTGGGGGTCGAAGGGGATTATTTCTAGCGCGGAGATGTTATATCCGCACTACCGCAAGTCAGCCGAAACGGTTTTCAACGCCAAAGTTTATAATCGGTACGGCGGGCGCGAAGTCGGGTTGGTCGCCATGGAGTGCAACGCGGGACGGATGCATATCAACTGTGATGGGCTTTACCTAGAGATTGACAGTGCTGACCCTTTTACGGAACCGGGTGAAATTCTTATTACGCAACTGAACAACTACGCAATGCCTTTTATACGCTACCGAATCGGGGATATCGGGTTGCTCTCAGACGAGGTGTGCCCATGCGGCAATCAGCTTCCCATCCTCGGAGACCTGTTGGGACGAACAACGGCGACGTTCCGCACCAGAACGGGGAAGTTCATTCACGGTGGGTATTTCACCCAACAATTTTACGACCTTGAGTCTGTCAACAGGTTTCAGCTCATTCAAGAAAGCTATGACCTGTGCCATCTGAAACTGGTCGTCAATGAACGGTTTACGGATGACACGCTGGCGTGGATTGTCGGCAGGATTAAGGATGCACTTGGAGAGGGGGTGGAAGTTCAGGTCAATTTGGTCTCGGAGATTCCCCCACTACCGTCTGGGAAGATAGCGTTCACAATTTCAAAGCTTGCGGATGAGGATGAAGGTTGATTTCGCCGCAAATAAACAAGGGAAGAAACCAAGTTTTTTGCGTCGCGTTCGTCGCGCCACCCGTAGGGTCGGAAAAACTCGGTTTCTCCGGAATAGGTAGCAACTTAGGTTGTAATACCAAAACTTGCTCATGGAGAATTACTATGAAATTTGAAGGAAAAATCGCGTTGGTGACAGGTGCCAGCCGTGGCATCGGGCGAGCGACAGCAATCAAACTCGCCAACGAAGGAGCGGACGTGGGTGTGCATTACGTCCGGTCAGTGGAAGCCGCTGAGGATGTGTGCGAGCAGGTACGGGCAGTTGGACAGCGGGCGATTGCCCTCCAAGCGAACATCGCCGAGCGGGAGGCGGTCAACGGGATGGTTGCAGAAGCCACAGCAGAATTGGGGCCAATCGATCTGTTGGTAAACAACGCAGGCGACGTTGGCAACGCCGATTTCGATAGCCTAACTCCTGAACACTGGGATAAAATCGTCGCAATTAACCTGACCGGACCGTTCAACCTAATCTGGGCGGTGAAAGACGGGATGATTGAGCGGAAGTTTGGGCGAATCGTCAACGTTTCATCAATTGCGGCATTGGCTGTCCGGCCGGACCAGCTCCCGTATGCCGCCGCGAAAGCGGGTGTAATCTCTTTGACAAAATCGTGTTGCGGTCCGCTCGCACGTCACAACATCCGGATTAACTCTCTCGCCCCTGGTGCAATTGCCACAGACATGCTCAGCGAAGTCACGCCAGAAATGGCCGAACAGCTACGAGCAACCACGCCACTGGCGCGGTTCGGGGAACCGGAAGAGATGGCAAACGTGATCGCTTTTCTGCTCAGCGAAGAGGCAAGTTATATGACAGGGGCAACGGTGATTGCGAGCGGCGGGCGCATTCTGTTCCCATAGAATGCTGGCTTATAGTGACCTCCTTACCCTGCATTAGTCATCACGCCAAGCTCCGCTCAAAGGATATAGCTTATACGAGGTTAAATCTGCCCAACCGATAACCCACTTTCTGACCGTGCCATCCGGTTTTCGTATTGAGCGAACCAAATCTCCATTTCGGCGGCGGTAGTAGATGAGCTGTGTACCATCCGCAAAATCCTGCTGTTTGTATGGGGTTACACTGTAGGCGGTGGCGGGTGCTTCACGCATACTCCGTTCCTGTATGGCACGATATTCTTTCAAAAACGTTTCGTAACGCTTCCGGTAGTCGGCGTAAACATAGACTGTTTTCCTTTCATCCACAGAATAGGGAAAATATCCTTTTCGTTTTTCCCGAGTCAAAAGATCCTTACCCGCGGCTTTTTCGGCTTCCGCCTCAAGCTCGCGCAGTCTCTGCCGATCAGCATCGGTGGGTTTGAAATACATACCTTTCGCATTTTCATCCAATCTTGGAATTCCGATCATCTCTAAAGGGATACCTTGGTTCAGCCGCTCGTCCCACTTCACATAAAAGGCTTCCTCTGCGTCAATGGGAAGTGTCGCTTCCTGATCCGAGGGTTGTTTGGGACTTTGAGCGGTATTCTGCTGCCCTGTTTGGTCATGCCATAAGAAGCCTGCCACAATTGCGAAAACGACGCATATCGGTAGGGCGATTTTGAATAACCGAGAACGGAATAAGCGATTCATGTTGTTGCTCCTTCTATGGTAAAGCCGAATTATTTATACACTGCAATAGGCGCGGTTTCATGAGGTTTAAGAAATAAATTGGGTAATTTGATCGGATGCCCGGTGCGGTAACCCCTAAAGGGTGGCGGCATGAGCCGACGCAAAACCGCACCTACCGAGGGGGGCCACGCACCTACCTGCAAATGTCTACATATTTTTTAAAGTCGACCCTAATTACAATTGTACGCACCAGATCTGCCCCCCGATAGGGTGCCACCGGAAGCACCGTCTGATGCTTGAATCCCCCATTTTTCCCAATCCCAATGATATTTATTGCCCGACTCCATCACATTACAGGAGACATAATATTCAGTAGCTGACCTATTACCCGAGGCTACGTTTGAGTCGGTGATCGGTTCTGGATTGATGGAAAACACAGTGGTGTCGGGGAACCAGGGTGACTCTTTTCGGAGTCTACAGTTCTGCGGATCGCCAGTAGCAGAGACAGCAGTGGCATCGTTGAAATTAATGGTTGCCCAACTCCACGAGCAACTTGCAGTCATCGGTGCACCTGAACCCCCACTGGGAGTGGTAGACTCGTCTGTGGAAAAGGTAACCGCATACGCCAAGATTGGCATCAGGAGTGCTAAGCCTCCCAAGATGCAAGCCAACTTCAAAACTGTGTTTTTGAATTTCATTTTAGCCCCCCGTGTTAATAGATTAAGAGGCTTTATGTCTAAAAAAGGAGTTGACATTTCCAAAGCGGTATCGCCCGTTAGTCCACTCCTTGCCCTTCATTAGTCATCACGCCAAGTGTGGCTAGCGTATTCCTCATACGGAGTTAAATCTGTCCAACCGATAACCCACTTTCGGACCGTACCATCCGGTTTTTCTACAGAGCGAACTAAATCCCCATTGCGGCGACGGTAGTAAATGAGGGCCGTGCCATCCGGGAGCCTCCGCTTTTTGTATGGCATTGTATTCCAAGCGGTGGTGGGGCCTTCAACCATACTCCTTTCGTGTATGGTCTTACGTTCTTCCACAAGTTCGTCATAACGCTCCAGAAAGTCTGGATGAACATAGACGGTTTCATCATCATCCAAAGGATAGGAAAAAAAGCCCTCTCGCTCTTCCTGAGCCAAAAGGTGCTTACTCACGGCATCTTCAACCTCCGCTTCAAGCTCGCGCAGTCTCTGCTGATCGGCATCGGTGGGTTTGAAATACATAGCGGTCGCGTTTTCATTAAATCTTGGAATTCCTATCATCTCTAAGGGAACCCCATAGGTCTGGTTCATCTCCTCATCAAACTGTGCATAATACGCTTCCTCTGCATCCACTTCATCCCCATTTTGGGCATCACCGTTTGGGGGCTGTTCAACAATGCCAGATTGTGCTTCTGATGGTTCTGCCTGCCCTTCTACGGTTTCATCCAACGCTTTCAACAATGCGATGGCGGCATCCAGTTGCTCCCCCTCCTCAGCAGTTATACTGTTCGGAGCTGATGCCTGTTCTGTTTGGGTTGATACCTCTGTGACTGGTTCTGAACCGCCCTGGTTATTGACGACAACCGGATTCGATTCCAATGTGTGGTGATACCACACGCCTCCACCAATTCCGAGAACTGCGGCAACGCCGA
The DNA here is from genome assembly GCA_965198165.1 of Candidatus Poribacteria bacterium. Classification (GTDB taxonomy): domain Bacteria; phylum Poribacteria; class WGA-4E; order WGA-4E; family PCPOR2b; genus CBDAOT01. The sequence continues at coordinate 5,725,454 of OZ240244.1, forward strand.
CCGCGGCGAGTTTGGTTTTCACTGAGAATTTCACGGTTTCTATACCTCCCCAAATAAAGGTTCGCCCCGGCACTATTAGCATACCGCCCAACAGTTTTTCGATTCGGCGACGAATATGCTGTTTTGCGCGCTTCAGCCGGTTGGCAATCGCCGCATACGACAAACCGGATTCCACCTGCAACTGGTTATAGCTCGCCCCTTCAATGTAGTGACCTTCTACCAATTTTCGGTCGGTTTCCTGTAACGCACCGATTGCCTCTCGGACAACCGCTTCAACTTCACGCTTCAACGCGATTTCCTCAGGCGATGGCGCAGTTTTCGTGAAATCGGCATCATTCACCTCATCAAAGCTAGTTGTTAAATCGCTTTGATGACGCAACCAATCCTTACACGCGTTATGAGCAATCTGTTGTAGCCACGGTAAAAAGTGATCTAACTGACGCAAAGTTACCAACCGCTCGTAAGCCTGAATAAATATCCGTTGGGTGAGGTCTTCGGCATCTGCCGGGTTCTTGATGTACGAGAGGGCCAACACGTAGATTGTTCTACGATGTGCCTTGACCAACTGATCAAACGCCGATGTATCGCCGGCAAGCGTCTGACGGATAAGCTCAATTTCATTGGGATGTTGAATCTGCATTAGGGCCCCCTATAACTTTAATCCTCATAGCGTAGGACGTAATTGTCGTGTTTTTTTATCACGAAATTTGGGGAAGAAACCGAGTTTTGAAGAAAAAACTCGGTTTCTATTTTTAAGGTTGCTTAATTACCTTGTTTTTGTCCAATGAAGCGGGGTGTTATTCCGGTTTCGGAGCGTATCAACCGAACAATGACGTGCCATTGACTCCTTCTGTAAATTATATAGGGACGAAACTTGTGTATACATATCGTCTTCCACGCTTGGGGCGCGTGGAGGAAAATATGTATTTACCACTTTGTACGCCGCTATTGTTATCACTTTCTAGCCACTACAGAAAACCCCTTATCATTCCCTGGATCGAAATCTCCAATCCTACGCTTCTTGTAGAAATGGAAATCCATAAATCCCGCCTCCATAAGACAGTTCTTAAGTTCGTCCGGAGAGAGGTACTTAAGAAAAAAGTCGCACCTATAATGTTTCTGTGTCTTTAGGTCTATTTTAAGCCAAGTGTTGCTTGACCCCTCATCACCTTCGTCATATTCTCCCTTTTGCAGGACAAACACGTTTTTCTCAACTTCGGACCAATTAACCATTGGAAATTTCTTTTTTATTATTGATTGATTTGGATGCTCAAAGTAAACCCTGCCGTTAGGCATCAGTGCTTTATGGATTCGGTTTAAGAGCACCATCAAACCTTCCTTGGATCGATAGAAAAATGAGCCCTCGAAAAAAATAACAGAAAACCGTTCCTTAAAACTCATTTCATTATAATCACCCAAAATAAATTCTATCTCTAAATTTTCGCGTTGCGTCATTTTTTGAGCCTCAGACAGAAAGTTGGATGATAAGTCCATACCAACAACATGATAGCCATGCCGTGCAAATTCACGCGAATAGCTCCCAATTCCGCAGCCTGCCTCTAATATTTTGTCATTTTTAGATAGCAGTAGTGCCTTTTCATAGAAAGGAAAATGTTTTTCTACAAATTCTCGCGATTCAAAATTGTGTCTCGCATACTCAAGATACCATCTATCATATACCTCGTGCCCAAAATCAGTTCCAGTAAATTCGCCAGAGAGATTGTTCATTCTTTCCTCCTAAAATGAGTGGCAAGTGATATAAGCTTTCAGTCAGTCAGCAACTTTAGAAGAGTTGCTTGCTTCCACGCGTCAGTTCATAAACCGTAATATTCTCCCATTTCCGTTTCGCGCGGTGCGTGGCGACCCGTTTCTTGAAGCGATTCACAATCATCAATCCAGCGTCTTCAACCACCGCGGTAAAGTTCCTGCTCCTTCCGCCTGATGTATTCCATCACCTCCGTTATTCGCATCCAGTCGCCCGAAAGCACTGCCCCGCCTCCACGCCGTAGATGATTGAAGATACGGTTGAATTGCCCCAAATCATCGTTTGGGAACAGTTTCAGCGGTGCAGCGTCAGGAGCGATCTCTCTGAATTGTGTCGGCACGTAAATATCGCCGGTGAGGTTAATGCGGTAAAAGGAAAACATCTTCCGTTAGTAGCAGTGCAACTGATGGCGCGTTCCTTTCTTCCTTGCGCCTTTGCATCTTTACGCCTTTGGGTTAAATTTAAGCGTTACACATACGGATCCGAATTCATCTCCACCTCACGTAGAAGCGTATTGACATACTCCCGAATGTGGAACAGTCGGCATCGGGCATTGCCTACTGTCTCTCGATTCAAGTTTCCGTTCTCGTCCCAGAACTTTCCCAGTCTCGGTCGATTCAGTCCAATATACCCCGCTTCCGTGTCCGCCTTGAGTCGTTTATTCCAATGGATGACCTCCACAAGATGGATATAGGTCGAAGAGTTGTAATCGACACCGAGCATGAGCAATTTCCCCTCCGCCTCGTAAGCCCGATACATCGGCGAGTTTGCGCCGTACGTTTTGCCCCACGGCTCGCCATCCCACGGCGACTTATAGCCCTCATTGCTGAGATGGTCTGCCACAAACGCCTGCGCCTCCTTCCCCCTTGCCGATACGGAGTGGGAGTAGTGGTCAGAGCGGTATGTCCCCGGCATTTGATGGAAGAAAACGGTCAACCATCCCACCGTCGATGACAAAGTCGTTTCAATGTTCCAATTCGCCATCCGTTGGGCTCGGTCTCCATCAAGGTTAAATGAGGGCATAAGGATGAGCCCTTCTGGACCAACAGCGTCCTCAAGTGCCGCGACCACCGTGCCGGCCCCTTCATCAACAGGACCAAGGCTCCTGAATGATGAGTGGATAAAGAGCATATCTCCCGCTTCAACACCGAGCTTCATAAAGTCCTGAGCGAGTTTTTCGCGTGTATAAGGTTTCTTCACAATTCCCCTCCTCCTCTAAAATCATAGCTCGGTTGAAGCCTCGTGGAGGCCCGCCGCCCGGAGGACCGTTTCCTGTACCGTAAATTCGTGGTCAAGTGAGCGGTCTGGAGATTTTTCGCCGCGAATGTCAGCGACGAATGCCCGTAAACTCTCAACATAACGCGGACGACTTTCGACAGGCACCGTCTGCCAGCCTTGGACATATCCATCTCGGTCCTCGTCGAGACAGAGGCGCAATGCGGGCGGTTCGAGCGGTTCAAGAATTGCACTGCCCTGCGTACCGTAGACCTCCAATCGTCTCGACTGTCCCGAAGAGACCTCCAAGGACGTTGACTCAATCGTTGCGAACGCTTCGGGATATTCAAAGAAGGCGGCAGTATTATCACGATACCACGGATACGTGCTGTCATGGTTCTTTGAAAACGGTGTGACACGCTCCGGACGACCCAACACGGCAACAATAATATCAATGAGATGGCAGGCAAGTATAAACATAATCCCACCCTCATGTTCCCCGCGCGAATCCCATCGTTTCCAGCCATGCTCGTCTGAGGGGCCAGATGATATCCGCCCGCGCACAGAGAAAATATCACCCAGTTTCCCAGAGTGCACCCAATCAAGGATAAACTGGAACCCCGCGTTATAGCGGAACATATAGCCGAGTTGCACAAGCAATCCTTTTTCACGGGCGAGGTCAAGCACACCCTGAAATGCCTCTAAGTCATCGCCCGCAGGTTTATCGAACCAGACATGCTTGCCATGCTCAAGTGCCTGCTGTGCGAAAGTAAGATTTTGCGAAACCCGCCCTTGTGCAGCGATGCCAACAATTGTTTCATCTTCCAATATCTGCTCCTTTGCCGAAAACCAGTGAACGCCATCATAGACCGGATTCGCCCCAAGCGTCTCACGAACCGCCGGTGACGGTTCAAAGACCCCGCAAAACTCGACCTGGTCGCTCTCCTGCATAACTCGCGCCTTCCCCGTCGCATGGTCGTGAGAAATTCCGTACTGTGCCAATTTTATTTTCATCTGTTTGCCTCCTCATTGATTGCACGACTGATTTAAGACCAATGCTTCCTAACCGGTTAGATTATATCCAATTTCCTTTCCAATTGCTAGAGGATTTGCGTTATAATAATTGAACCCAAAATTCGAGAGGAGGAAGATAGATGCGTTTTTCGAGAAATAAATCAACAGCACGGGACGCTGTGCGGTTGCCGGCAGTCGCTGGTGATTTTCGCGGTTTTTACCCCAGTACGCCAAGCATCCTTTCCGAACAGGTCGGCGAGTTGATTGATAACGCAGACGCGAAACCCACAACCGGCGAACTAATCGCGGTAATCGCGCCCCATGCGGGTTACGCCTACTCCGGGCATGTCGCTGGGAACGCCTACAAGCTGTTGGCAGGAAAGTCATTCGACACTGTCATCCTGATCGGTTTGAGCCACCGATACCGGGTGCAGGGGGCGGCAATCTATGCACGGAGCGCGTTTCGCACACCGCTTGGCGATATTGAAATTGACGAAGAGCTCGCGGCTCGAATCATTGACCGCAATGATGCTGTCGTAGAACACCCAGAAGCGCATGAGGGCGAACATAGCTTGGAAGTACAACTGCCATTTTTACAGCGGGCGTGTTCCCAGTTTCGCATCGTTCCCATTTTATTACAGGACGACTCGCCCGAAAATGTCCACCCGTTAAGTCAAGCGATTGCACAAGCGGTTGGGGATAGAGCCGTGCTTTTGGTCGGTAGTACAGATCTCTGTCACTATCCAGAATACAAGGAGGCAGTGAAATCTGACCGGGTCGTTGTTGAAGCGATGAAACACTTTGACACCGATTACCTCCGCGGTGAGATGGAGGAATATATGCAGGCGCATTCCGCTGTGCCGGAACTTCACTGCATGATGTGTAGCACGGGGGCAGTTTACACAACGATGGAAACGGCAAAACTGTTGGGTGCAGAACGGCTTGAGGTACTGAAAACCGCAAATTCAGGGGATGTGCCGATGGGAGGACGTGACCAAGTGGTTGGATATATGGCGGCGGCAATGATGGCATGAGCCTTTTTTAGCCTTACGCATCACGTTTCACAATTGTCCCCAGTTCGCCTTCAGGGCCCTCCACATCAAACCGTACAGGCAAAAGTTGCTGAACCAGCCAGATGTTTGTGGTCAGATGGCGGGTAATTTGAGAGGTCGTTAGACGCGACTCGCCCTCGGCCAGTGCCATGGGCAGGATGAGTTGGTCTGCGAGATGCGGTTCAATCGCCGCGCTCGAAGTCAGAAAGTCCCTCAATTCCCGACACGCCTCATCAGCGACGCGCTCTGCGGGTTTTCCCGGTTGACCGAGCGCGGAAAATCCGCCCCGCACATTTTCAAAAACAGTGTTCAGAAAAACGAGCGTTCCCTGTCCGATCGATGCCCCTTCGACGAGGTCTATGGTAATTGGGCACTCCGCCAACGGTTTCAGTCGCTTCAGACTCTGCTTTTGTTGACGAACCGAAATGTGATTTGGCAGATTGGAAACCGCAGAAACACCGTGAATCTCCTTCAATTCTCCCCGCTCACACAGGTCTACTGTCCGCCAACTTGAAGTCGGCTGAATCTGGGTGACCGCTTCGCCTCCGCCCTTTGGATACCAACCCCACCTGTTTCGCTTCAACGTACCTTGAAAGCCGAATTTCGCTACCACCGGTATGAAGACCTCTTGGAGATAATGGACATTTGGACTCATCGGTACATCTGTTCCACCCCGCAGGGTTACAGTTGAGGGCACCTCAGCGTGGGCAAGTGGGAGTGCAATGGATTGGAAGACGAGCGATAACGCTCCCGCACTTGGACGCACTTCAGCCACGTCAAAGGTATAATTCCCGCCGCGAATCTGTTCCGGGCTGAACGTTAGTGTCTGTGAGCCAAGAGTGTCACCCGTTACCGTTGCGTTGGTAATTGCGGCGACCGCATTAACGCAGGTCAGATGCTGTGCCGCGAGACCCGGTTTCCTGCGGCCTGATCGAATGTTGGTCATCCGAATCGGTTGTCCAAGGATGGCGGATAGACTCAGTGCTGACCGCAGGATCTGCCCGCCTCCCTCACCATAATTCCCATCAATTTCAAGCACGTTCAGTTCCTCCTATTATTCAAACATTATACATCATCTATATCCATAACTGCCTATTTTTTTGACGCTTGAGGTTGATGTGCGATTAGACTGTTTTCTCTTATCTTCTTTGCATCTTTGCGTTAAAATTCCGCAGCAAACACAATGTATATCGTGTTCTATATACATTGCGCTCTTCTGGAGCGGAAGAGTCAGAAGGTATACACGTTCAGCAGGATGGGATTAGATCTGCTGGATTTGTCAATCCAGCAGGAGCGGTGTGGATATAGAGCAACATGGGCCTTGCTCAAAATGTACAGAATCCGTTGATTAGGGCTTGAAGTTCAGGTGAAACTGTGATAAGATGTGAGACAAAGTGCCGTTGGACGTGGCATGGCTCAACGACGGTTCGAGGGTTGTGGCGGCGTGTACCGATGGCAGTGTCGCAGTGGGTGGCCCCAATGGGCAAGTCCGAAGGATTCTTATTGCTCCCATACCTGCGGACGCAACGCGCTAAACTGCCCTAGTGGTCGCAGGCAATGCGCTAATTCTACACTCGCTCACACATCTCTACCGCATCGAGAAGGGAAACGCTCCCTAACTTCGTGCGCTCACGCGAACCGCTTAACACTCCACATCCTTCCCTTCACTTCCGAAAACCGCCATCCGCTCTTGCGTGGTCAGGGTCTCAGTGCTTACAGGCTTGTAATGGAGTTGGAGTGCGCGCCGACGTTTGGCCGAGAGATTCGCTGGCGACCCGTGGTGCGTCAATCCATGCCAGAGCAGGCATCCACCCGGCTTGAGGGGCACCATCACATCTCGATGTGCCGGCACATGCGTATCGCAGATTTGCCAATCGCGCCGTTTGAAATGCACCATCGGTTCTCTGTGAGAGTCGGGGATAATGTGCATACAGCCGTTTTCCGCTGTTGCCTCGTCCAACGCAATCCAAACGCCCACAACCGTTGTGCCGAGGGGAAGATTGAAGTAGGCACAATCCTGATGCCACGGTTTTTCTGAACCGATCCGGGGCGGTTTGGCCAACGCCATATCCTGAAACAGTTGCGGAGGCTCTCCCATAATGCGTGTGAGCACATCAATCAAGCCTGCCTGCTCCGCCATCGCTTTCAAACGGGAGTCATAGTCAACATAACTCATGAGTTTCCGAATCGCATCTCGCCGTTCATCACCCACAAGTTCCGATTTTTTAATCCCCAACTTAGGTTCAAACTGAATCCCTCGAAAATCGGGATGTGCGCCATCCATAAGGTACACCATCCCTGCTAATGCCGCCTGCACCTCTTCGGGGTTAAATGCGTCGTGGATGCTCAGGTAGCCGTGGTCGTGGAAATATTGCACATCCTTATCAGTGACCGCATCAAAGCCGCCCGATATGCTGTCAGCGACTTTGTCGAAGTGGTAAAGCTCCGGTGCGTATTCAACCGTCTGAACTGCCTTAGGTGTTTTTTCCATGCCGAAAATTCCTCCAATTTGCGTTGATGAACTGTTTGACGAAACGTAACACACTATTATTCTATGGTGTATTCTATCATTAAAAACGCTGAACTGCAACGATCTAACAAAATAATGGCTAGGGGCATTTAGTTTTCAGTTTTTTGCCTGTTTTAGGCGGGGAGTCGCGATCGGGAGATCGCTCCTACAGGGGAATTAAATGCCCCTAAATGATGGCACATCGCTCTTCGCCGCAAAAGGGATGCCACATTTTGGCACAATTCCACATTTTTGCATATCGATAAGTTTTCAGTAGTAGCAGGAGATTGTGGGGTATCTCCAAACAATCTGATGCACATTTGTGGCACTCCTTTTCAATTCGGATTCTGAAGGACGAACCCGTTCGGATACGCTTGCCACCTGTCTATGACTCGCCTCTTTGCGTCTCGCCTTGTGGTTGGCAACTTTTTTGCAAAGTTGACACGGTTTTGGTTGAATTTGTCAATGGAACCAAGTCCGGCTAACATCTAGCGATTCCAGTTTAGAGTTTGTATCAGTCGGACTGAGCCAAGTTGCCAATGCCTACTGCGGGCGCTAAAGGAATTAAGCAATGGATCAAAAACATATCCTTGTGATTGACGATGAGCAGAACCTGCTCCGAACCATCGAATTTATTCTGGAAGCGGCAAATTACAAGGTGACAACAGCGGTAAATGGTCAGGACGCTCTCACGCACATATTCACAGACAATAACGGCCACACTCCAATTGACCTTGTTGTGACCGATATCCGGATGCCCGGTCTATCAGGGCTTCAATTACTCGATCAACTCAACCAATCTGATGTGAACATCCCTGTCTTGGTGATCACTGCACACGGAAATAAGGAACTTATTATTGAACTGATGCGTAAAGGTTGTGCGGACTACCTTGACAAGCCGTTTGACGATGAAGAGTTTGTGAGTCGCGTAGGTTTGCTTCTTGAAGACGCAACACTGTAACGTTCAACACGCGAAAGACTGCCAATAAGCAATTAACCGAGTCGAAAGCAGAAGTGAGGTAAGAAAATAATGGAGACGAATAGCTACGAATTTACACGTAGCAACACCAATAAAGAATCAATGACCGAATTTGGAGAGGGCGAATTTTTCACTATACTGTCCACTGATGAGTCGATTAAAGATGACGAAATCGAGGAAGAGGACGTTGAAGAAGTTGAGGACGTTGACGACCTGATTCTGTCCTTTAGACAAGAGAGCAATACAGGGGATCGCTCAAGGGATGAGGCGTTTTCTTACCTTCAAGAAATTGCCCGTACCGCCCTGCTGACACCGGATGAAGAAGTCTCACTCTTTAAACAATTTGGAGACGCTGCCCAAAGAATTTCGGACGAATTCGATCGACTTCCACCCCAAGTTTTAGAGCGGGTTCAGTGGGAATCGAACCAAAGGTTCGGCACGAAACCGGCATCCAAACCGGGGCTGTGGTGGAGTCCGATGAATATCGCACAAATTTTGGAGCAGATTCAGAAAGAAATCAAGGTGTATCTGGGCGAGTTGCCCGCTCATTCCGATGCGATGTCAGGTGAGTCTAACGGAGCTCCGCATAGCAACGCCCACACGCTTACATCGGAACAAGTTAAGGAAGTTTTGGGAAAGTTGGACGATGCGGCTCGAGAGATGCAAGACGCAAAATTGCAAATCGTTGAGGCAAATCTCCTGCTCGTTGCAAGCATTGTCAAGCAACACCATTTCCCGCATTCATCGCTTTCATTCCTTGACCTCATGCAGGAAGGAAGTATTGGCCTGATGAAGGCGGTCGAAAAGTTTGACCTCGAAAGAGGGTATCGCTTCAGTACATACGCGACATGGTGGATTATGCAGGCGATTAAACGCGCAATTGACCAACAGAGCCAGACTATCCGCGTACCGTGCTATGTTGGAGAGCGGCGGCGAACTATTAGGCAAGCGCAGGCAAGACTCTCTAGAGAACTTGAGCGCAAACCTAACCTATCAGAGATTGCTGAGGCGGTTGACATGCCCGAAACCCGGGTTGCCGAGATTCTCCAAGGCATAAAACAGACCATTTCGCTCTCTTCGCCTTTGAGCGAATCTTCGCCTGACACGACAATCTCTGACTTTCTGGCTGATGACCTACAAGATACTCCTGAAGAGGAGTTCATGTCTCGCTCTGGAGAGGAATTGCTTGAACGGGTCTTAGGCACCTTAACCTCTCGTGAAGCCCTCGTGATAAAGCTCCGTTACGGCTTAGTCAATGGTACCGAGCATACGCTTGCAGAAATTGGGCGGCAAATGGGGGTCAGTCGGGAACGCATCCGCCAGATCGAGGAGGATGCCCTTCGGAAATTACGTCATCCGACGCGTAAGCAATACCTCAAGGAATTACTTTAACCCATTGGAAGAATGGAAGAGGGGAATCGTTATTAGACCGTGCTTCTAGTCTTTTAGTCTTTTTCCTTCCATGCCTTGCTTACCAACTAACGGATTGGCTTCGCAGAGCAGACGGGGCAAGATGCCCGCCTACCGTATATGGGTTTATTCTTTACAGTGTTGAAATAGCATTTTTTTATACAATAGAAAGGAGATGCGACTACTGAAGCTGAAGCACCGACACAGCAGAACAGTGTTTCAGTCGAAGGTGGGAGCATGAAAAGATATGGAAGTAAAAGTTCTTGAAAACGATGTCGAACGAGCCTTACGCGCCTTTAAGCGTCAATTTCAGAAGGAAGGTCTTTTTAGAGAAATCAAAAAGAGACGATTTTATGAAAAACCGTCTGAAAAGAAGAGACGAAAACAGAGAGAAGGCGCGAAAAAGAGAGCAGCAGCTCGAAGGTACAACCGAAACCCGAGTCACTAGAAATTACTGACCTGCTGCCTCTTCACGAGTCTGAGGCCTTCCCGTTGCATCGCCACCAAGCCAACGGTAGGGCCGAGGATACAGAGCAAGCGAACGATCTGCTAATGGCAACCGCATAGGTACACTACCCAAGCGGGCGGAGAGTTTCGCGGCGATGGCGACCTCCAATGCCTGCCGCAGGTCGTGTCCTGTAATCCACGGCTCCTCTTCCCCTTCGACAGCGGCTAAAAAGGAGCGTATTGAACCGGTTAAGTAGCCAAACTCATTCCAAGGGTATGTAGCATATTCTGGGTCAATGCGGATACGCTCTCCGTTCTCATTGTAACCTCGGAAGAGCTCGGGGGGTGCCCAGTCCCATCGGATAAGGGCATCTTCGCTCCATACGTCTACGCCACGGCAAGTCGTCGATGTACCGAAGACCAGCGTTTCGAGACCAGAGGTGAGGTGGAATGCGCCGTGAATGATTAATCCCTCGTCAGCCTCCTGTTCTAGCGCGTCCGCTGGCGTGCCCCAAGCGATTACTTCGTCCACTTCGGCATTGGTGAACAGGCGCAATACCGATATATGCTGGCATCCACCGCCCGAAATCTCGCCGCCGAACCCGTGGATACTTGCCCCTTTCAACGCGCCAAACTCCCCGCTAGCAATGCGTTGTGCCGTTTCCTGTACCTCGTTCATCGCTCGCTGTAGATTCCCACCGGCAAACACTACGCCACGGCTCGCACACGCTTCTACCATTTCGTCCGCGTCTGCAAGTACACCGGCGATTGGTTTGTCCGTTGAGACCCCCTTCACCCCCGCTTCGGCGCAAGCGAGCACGGCATTTTTCATGTACTTGGTCGGCGTGACCACAGCCGCGATGTCCGGGACATCGTCTCGTAGCAGGGATTCGGCATCAGGATAGAGTGCTTTGATGCCGAACCGTTCCCCAAGAACTTCCCGCCGTTCCGCGTTACCATCCGCAATCGCTACAATCTCCGTATCGGGATAGGTCGAGTAAGCCTTGGCGTACTGTTGTCCCATCCGCCCGCATCCGATGACCGCCACGCGGTGTTTGACTGAACTCATGTCGCTGTCTCCTTTCCTGTATCGTCACCATCAAGGCTTGCCTATGTCGCGGGATAGCGGATGACCAATTCCACATCCGTCAGCACAATATCGCAAGCCACTCGCGGGTTGCGAGTCTCCAAGCTGACATCCACTGTGTGTTCCCCCATTCCAACCTGTGCCGGCGATAGTGTGTGACATAACCATACTGCCGCGCTGACATCCGAGATGCCATTGGTCGCATAACGCACTATCGGATTTTCCAATTGCACACCATTCCACTGCACACAGACCACATCTCCTCGCACCCACTGGTCTAGGCGCACTCTCAACTCAACCGTTTCGGGAACCTCCACCGATAGGTCGTCAGCGACATCCAAAATTACCGTAGGGCCAGTGCCAGTGAGCGTTGGCTTCAGGGCGACCGGGACCTCGCCCCAAATGCGGTCAATGCGGTAAGCCCCACGCCACGCGCCTTCCGGCTGGATGAAGCGATGGGTTGCGGCATAGATTTTATCGGTCATTCGCAACGTATCGGCCAACCCAATCTGTGAGAGCAATACCCGTTTTGAATCCCGATTCGCGTGCCAGTTGAACAGATAGATGCCGTTTGCCCCTGCCTTGTGGTAGCGGTTGGCAATGGCACAGGTTCGCATCTGATTTTTCGTCGTCGCATCTTCCAGACCGACACCCTCGCCCGGTAGACCACTGTCAAACCCAGGATAGACTGCGACATCTTTATCGCGACACAGCTCAACAAAGCTCGCGACATCTAAAGAGGCATCCGTTGCGGCTCCGCCCGCTGGAATTAAGATGTCCACAAGCCCCTCGTTTACCCAAGTCGGAATGTCATAGCCGATATGGCGGCACATCTCTAGGCTACCGGCGATGCGGGCGGCTAGGTAGAATGGTCTGCCGCGTTCCTTCGCTAGATTATCGGTCATCTGTCTGACCGCCCGCTGGAGGTCAGTTAGGACATACCTAAGTCTATACGCATCGTCTTGAGGCAGATGGAAGGCGTGGCGTTGCCAATCCAATTCGACACCGTCCCAATCGTACCGCTCGCAGAGTTCTTTGATATGCGCGAAGCGGTGTTCACGCACTTCGGGGATGGCAAAATTCCACGAGAGGGCGAACCACTCTGAGGTCTGGTCGCCGAGTAGCCATTCTGGGTGTCGCCGCCGCATATCTGTCAGTTCGGTATGGTGTAGCCGCGGTAAGTCTGCGACTTGTGCTCCGTTGAAATGATTGTCATTCATACGCACAGAAGCGTAGACGTGAAGACCGAGTTGACGGCCCCTCTCAATAAGCCGTTCCTGTGGGTCATCTCCACGCTCTAGCATCTGACGGATGTTCTCCGTGTGAGTGTACGCCGCCGCGCTTTCGTAGTGCCTATTGTGAACAGCGCCGAGCATTTCAAGAACTTCGCTCGGCCAGCGGGCGGCGTGTTCTCCGATGCACCAGAAGAGCGCACCAACTTGGGTATCTTCCAGAGGCGCGTATGCCTTTTCCAGAAAGGCTTCAATTGACTGCGGCACTTCAGAGTAACCGTGAGGCGCGCCATCCCAGTTGTAAATGAGCTTGTATTCAGGAGGCCTGTGCATTTTCCACCTCATACTCCCTACAGGTATATCAAAGGTCTCCCCTTGATTCCTTCATTTTTTGTAATACACTATTATAGGTGTTAATTGTATCTGAGTGAATGAAAACACCCTTATTGAGCAGGTGGGCAATTTTATATTTCGCAACTTCAAACACGGCGGCATCTAAATCTTGATACGCGAGGGTACGCACCAAATCAACATTCGGATACTCTCGTGTCGGTTCGGCAAAATCCGCGACGTACAGAATCTTGTCAATGAGCGTCATTCTGCCGTTGCCTGCGGTGTGGGCGCGGATAGCGGAGAGAATTTCAGGGTCACTGATGCCAAAAAGCCGCATCGCGAGTTCTGCGCCGACAATCGCATGAAGGAGTGAAGGATTCACCTGCTCGATTTCGTCAAGTTCAAGCTGATAATCTGCCACCGTCTCGTACAGTTCCGAAACACTCATCCACTTCGCGCAGTCGTGGAGCAGGGCGGCGAGGTTTACCTTTCGCAGGTCTGCGTCATAACTTCGCGCTAAGTCGATTGCGGTATCCCGCACGGAGAGAACGTGTTCATATCGGCGAGGTTTTAGCTTAGACCTAAGATATTTATCGACCTTGACCGCTTTCGGATCGTTTTTTATGGATGGGTCAGGATTCGTTTCCATCAATAACTTCGTCAACCTCTCCGGTATCAAGTAGAAACTGCGCGAGAATTTCCTTCTCTGTTTCTGACATCTCCTCAGCACCGGGCACCGTAGTGCTTATTCGGTATTCCTCGTTAAACCACTTTCCCAAATCAATTGCTTTACAGCGGGCACTACAAAACGGAAAGTTTGGCGGGAGTTTCTGTCCCTTCTCATATTCAAATTCGTAAGTTGTCCCGCAGATACTACATCTATGTTTCAATGGCGAATCACCTACCTACTGATACAGTTTATGATGTTCGATATATGCTACGACAGGTTCTGGCACGAGGTATCGAATAGAACAACCGGATCGGATACGTTCTCGAATCTCTGTTGCGGAAATATCGACTCCCGTGACGGAAAAGAACTGAACCCGATTGCGGATATCGGGCGGTACATCGTCAAGGCTATAGCTTGGTCGGGTGGTTGCGATGAAATGACAGATGTCGAGCAGTTGGTCGAAATCCTTCCAGATTTTGAACTCAATCAACGAATCCGCACCGATAATCCATGCGAGTTCGCACTCCTGCCCGTAAAATGCCTGCAACTCCTTGATGGTTTGAATGGCGTATGAAGGTCCCACCCGGTCTAATTCAATCCGCGACACCTCAAAACAGGGATGGTCGCTTGTTGCCAGCACGGTCATCCGATAGCGGTGTTCCGGTGCAATAATGTCCCGCAAATCTTTGTGCGGCGGCCGGGCAGAAGGGATAAAGAGCATCCGATCGAAGCCGAGTCCGTCGCGAACTTGCTCTGCACTGAGCAGGTGTGCGTAATGGATGGGGTTGAAAGTCCCCCCCATGATGCCGATTTTCATGTGGCAAATCAGAGTCTCTATGGGTGTTGATCAACTTATGCTTTTAACCGTTCAACCCAACCTACTGGACAAACAACTACGCTATCGTCCTCCAAGCAACCCCCTGCCGTGGGAAAAGAATGCTTTTCTGTTTTTCGATTGGGTCAAACACATCCACACCGTACCGTTCACGATATACTCTATGTTGTGCATCCTCATTCGCCGTGATTTCAGTCAACGGTAGTTCAACCGGTTCACCGCCACGTCGGGCGGATTCACGGAGGGCAATCAGAATCTCTTGGTCTTTGCGCGCATTGATTGCGCCGTACTCAGGGGCAATTCCCTCAACGGCGGCGCGATAGGTGCTGTAATGCGCTGCTGCACGGGAGACATCATCTGCATCTCGCAACCCGAACTCTTTGAGCGGGTTCTCCCATACAATCGGCGGATCTGTATCAACGCGAGCCCCCTCCACAACTGTTCCGCCATTCACTTCGGTGGTGATTGTCTCAATCGGATACCGCTTTGTTTCACCACCTTCGTAAATCTGCAATTCTTGACCGACGATTGCCCCCTCCGTGCCGTCGATCTCCCAATGGTTTCCCTGTCGCCGCGTCGGAAATTCGTAGACGAGGGATACGCTGTTTTCAAACTCAACGACACCTACTTCCCATGAACGCCCCCCAATCTCTTTGGAATGACCGATAACGCGCACCGCTTCACTCTGCACAAGGGTGCGGATGCCGTTCATGCCGTGATATGAGCCGGATGTGTACCACAGATGGGCGTGTGTAATCTCACCGATTAGCCCAGCATCAACGATTTTACGTTTGAGCCGTTCATGTGGCCAACGCCAGACGTTTTCCGAAACCTCGAGCGAGACACCGTATTGCGCGGCGGCAGCGATCATTCTGTCGGTGCATGGAAGGGTTGTTGCAATCGGGGTCTCAGAAATTACATGGACACCGTGTGAAGCCGCAACCTCTGTAATCACATGGTGCCCGTCGGGTGGAATGGTGACTAATATAACATCAGGGGATTCGGATTCGATCAGTTTTTCAGGGTCTGTGTAGGCGGTGACCTGCATTCGCTGTGCAACTTCTGTGGCCCTGTCTTCGTCAATGTCGCAGACACCAACCAATTGATAAATGGAATCCAGCTTGGGAATTGTACTCAGGTGGGCACCGGCTCGATTTCCTGTTCCGATGACCGCTATTTTTAGTTTTTCCATGAGGATTTTCCTTTGGGTAAAACACCACAGTTGATTTTCACCGTTTCAAATCACCGTATCACAATGGTTTCGTCAGAACCGCAATTCTGCTGAGATGAAATCGGACACAAAATCGGCTTCATAGATTCGGGCATAGTTGATGTTGACCCAGCCCCAATCGAATCCCATCCCGACTGTCCAATCTCGGTCGGAGCGTCCACCGCGTATGCGAAGGAGTGCAGTTGGTGCCCATTCAACCCCTAAGTAGTGCTGGGCGTTTCGCCATTCGGCCCGAGGAACCGCGAGATCGAGGGCGAGGAGCAGGTTCCGATGGCGATACGCAATGCCGATTGTCACCCAGTGAATGCCTCGCTGTTCCGGTAGATGCTGTGCGAGAAATCCGAATTTCAGATTAGAACGCGGTTTAATGAGCAGGGCAAGGTCGTAAGACCGATTCAAACCGAAAAATTGGTAGTAATCGCTCGGGTGTTTGCGTTTGAACTTCAGGCTTGCACCAACAGCGATATATGCCCCTATTTGCCGTGCAAACGAATAGTAGTTGAAATCAGGGATGCCCGATTCAACGCCCAACGCGATTTTGTTCCCCCAGAATAGCCCGTATCCGCGGTAAGCGTAGCCGATACCTTTCGGATCAAAGGCGTAATCCGTGCGGTTGTGAAATTTATTCACGCCAAAGAGTTTTACCCCCTGCCATTGAATCAGTCCAGCGGGATTCCAGAACCCTGCTGTCGCGTCATCTGCAACCGCTGTGAAGGCATTCCCCATTCCTAATGCTCTTGCACCGACGTAAAGTGGACGTGCTTCTTCAAACGGAAACGTCGCTGAAAGGCCATCGGAGCAAATGATCAATAGCCCGATGATTGGGAATATGAAACGTGGAACGTGAGACGTAAGACATGAGACGTGAAATGTAATCAAAAAGGAAAGGAGACTAGAGGACATCCCACTGCTCTTTGGGTGGAAATACGAATAACAAACTTGATAGTATCACATCAACTCAGAGAATTCGCTTGGTCTTGACGATGACGGTATCAATCAGAGGCCACCTCGGCTTGCGGTGCCAAAGCATCATCGGGCTTAACTTCAACAGGCTCAATAGCTGTGGCATCTTTTAGTGCTGATACCAAGGTATCATCGGACTCAACTTCAACATTCTCAACATTTTCAACAACGGTGACATCTTGCGGTGCGGGTGCCGAGGCATCATCGGACTCAACTTCAACATCTTCAACATTTTCGACTGGCACTGGTAAGTTTTCCTTATGTGCGCCTTCAGCAATTTCGTCCTCACGCAATTCCTCCGTATCCGTATAAGGATTATATGCCTTAATGAAACGGCCATCGCGGAATATATTTACTTCACTGGTTTCCTCACTGACAATGATTGCAACCATAACCTCGTTAAGTGATGAAGCATAGATAGCCGCGTTGTGTTTGGCACTCCCTTTTTTCAACGCTTCAACTTCGCCATATACACGATGCGTACGCACACCCTCGACCATAATTCGAGACCGCAACGTGATGCCTCTTAAATCAATAAGGAGGGCACCGTCTCGCTCTTCATACCCGGTAATTTCACCACTCGCATCCTTTAAGGCAATCTTTTCGCCCATGTAGTTGAGAACTTCGTCAATTTTAGGCGAGAAGATATGGGGCACCTCATCAATACCTTGAAAGTGGCTCTGCATCAGATGCTCAACCTGCCCATCGTGGAATTCTGAGAAATTTTCATGATCAATATTACGCCAATCGACTAGCAACAGAAAGAGCCCACGGTTTTTTCTCATCTCCCTGCTTACCTGAGCGAAATGCTTGGCGAGGGAATATAGCTTCTCTGTGTAAAATTCAATGAGGTCGCGGCGGTCTGACCAAAGTTTCTCAATTTGCGGTCGGCTAAATCCAAGTTCTGTAATCGCCAGTTCGATTTCTTCTGCAACCCGAGCGTCTGTATCTGACCTCAGTTTTTGATGTTCTGCTTGAAGCTCATCATAATTCTGTGTCTTTGACTCAAGCGCGTCCAATTTCGCTCTGAGTTCCGTCAACTCATTTTCATACTGCTCTTCAAGGTCTCTCTTCTGCTTTGCCATCCTTTTGTATTCACCGTCACGTTGGTTATATTGCTGAAGAGAAGCCTTCCGCTCGTCGCGTAATTGAACATATTCTTTGTCAAATCGTCTCAACATTTTGAAGAAAAACATTGCCTTACCTTTTTTCGGAATGATCAGGATTGCTCCTGCTAGATTGCCAAATCCAGCAGCTCAGTGTCAAAAAGAGCCCTACCCTTTCGCCCTGCGTTGCTTTATAAGTGTATATCCTCCAGAAATCAGAACAACAATTACAAGAATAGCAAGGGCGATATTAATCAGGTAACGTCCCCAATTGAGTTGCCATAACCGTTTACTTGCCAATTTATGTTCAGAGGTTCTCTTTGCCGCTTTCGATTTCACCTGCCCCCAATACGTTTTTGCGCGTTTCTCATCACCAAATCTATCCGCTAACGTTGCCGCCGCAACAACATAATTGACATTCTCAATATTCATTTCATCAACGGCGGCAGAGAAGGAGTTGAAAAGTAGCACTGTTAGCTCTGTAGAGAGCGGTGGAATCTCAGTCGTGAGTTCGATGCCGTTTTGGAACGCGGCGATTGCCCCTTCGTCATCATCACGGTCAATTCGTATCTGTGCGACCTCAAACCACGTTTTCTCCGCGAGACTCAACTTCTGCTGAATTGATTCATGTCCATCAAAAGTGAAAGTGGATTCAGCGTGAAAGCGTTCTCCACCCTCTGCCCGCAAAGTGTACGCTTTGCCAATTGCTAAGATGCCCTCTGCCTTCTGGTCGGCAAAACGATATTCGCCATCTGCTCCCACTACCTGCTGATACGACGTATCCTGTATCCAAACCTTCGCACTCTCAAGTGTTTTGCCAGCAGGTGGGCTGACGGTTCCGTAAACGGCAATCGGTTCGAGCGTCCATGACACCTCAACGCCCTCCCCCCGAGTCCGTTTGACCTGTACAGAACGAGACGGTGGAATCAGATATCCCGGTTTCTTCACATCAATTTCATAAGTTCCACGCTCAAGCGTATCAATTAAGCGTTGCGGTGTGTTCCCAATCGATTTGCCATTCAGGGAAACCGCCGCGCCGTCGGGCGATGTCACAATTTTGAGCATCGGGCTCAGTTTCAAAAGTGCCGCATCGACATTCCCCATCGGTGCCGAAATTCCGTCTTGCCCCATCGGTTCAGCGGTAAGATGCTGACTTAGTTCATCAACACTGAACTGCCGATTATCATTGAGGTCGCTTGCGTCCGCCCCAAGTCCTGACAACAAGCGTTCAAGAAACACATCTGTTGCGATGGCGTTTGCATTCGCCGACGGTTGAATCGAGACCAACGCCGCATCGCCGAGAATTGCTCGATTGGCAAGATACGCATACAAATTTTGGTCTGTCGTATAACCATCGAATAGCACAATCGCCTCAGCCTCGCCCGTCTCACGAAGCCAACGGTTTAATTGCTTGTCTTCGAGTGCGGTCGCTAGATTTTCTGATGTTGCACCGTGTATTAGAAAATAGATCGAGTTAGAGAGTGCCGGTTTGGTCACAAAGCCGCGAAGGAGGAAAATCAACCTGTCATCCTTCTTTATGCCACGAGCGAGCCCACGAATTGCAGTATGAACGCCATCACGGGTACATTCTGCTCCCGCTATCCGATGAATCTGATCCGGTGGCACCTTCCCACGGTCAATGAGCACCTTGACCAAGGCATCAAAATCCTGCTTTGAACGCGCATCGGGACGCGAATCGGCGAGCAACCACCACGCCGTGCGGTCTACCATAGGCGAAGCGACCTGTTGTGCTTGTGACTGCGAAGCAACAATTAATAGAATCCCTATAGAAAATACGGTGAATATGAAAATTCGTTTCATCATTGTTTTGATTTGGGTGGAGACTTGACATCCAAGAAATTTCTTACCCTCTCCGTTGAGTGGCTATGAAGACATCATAAGCGGACTCCGAATGGGGGCTATGGTAAATTTGCAATGCTTCTTGATTGTGGCAAGAGCTACGCAGTGACTGATCTTTGGGCATCCTGTGGTTTCTCTAATTTACCATTTTTTACCAGAGCGTTTTTGCATATCGTGTAGGTGGCAAGTTGGATTATTATAAAGTATAGCAAGAACTGACGTGGTTATCATTCTGTCAGGATTCACCTATTTTGGGTGGTGTTCTCCTTTTATTAAAACAAGCTATGTTTTTGAGTCAGAAGGTATTTTACCACATTTTCAAAGACGTTCTCACAGCTATAAGACCTACGAAATCAATTCGGCGATGCCGATTCCGTATTCACCGGCAACGGAGTAGAGCAGATAGGTCTTCCCAGCCTCTTCAAAAATGCCTGGGTCTCGCGTTTGTCGAACCCTTTGCGGTGCCCATCCGCGTTCTGAAGGCAGCAACGGCAGGTCGGTTCCTTCGTACTCTGTCTCTGGCGCAAGTACGGTGACCGGGGCGGTTTCTTGCCATTCCAGCCAATCGCCCTTGAGTTCAATCTCGGCACACATAATCCGTTCGGGACAGTCCAAGGCGTTTGAGTAAAAGACGGAAAGGGTGTCTCCCTGAACTTTCACGGCGGTATGTCGCATGTTCCGAGTAAATCGGGTGGGGCCTTCAACGAAATTGGTGAAACCGTCTTTGGAACGGTAAAATTTCCCGGGCATACCGAGTGCGTAGTAGTGGTGGTCCCACTCGAATACCCGAAAGTACGATACGCCCAAGATGTCGGGGTAGCACACAAACTGAATCCCATCCTTTGAGAGCGCGACTCTGGAAACTTGACCTTTGCCCGCAACCGGGCCGTGATAGTACATGCGTATCTCTTGGCTCGCGTTGTCAATATGCACGTCTGGAGAGGCGATGTGTCCGTTGCAGTAGGATTCTTCAAGATGGATGGTGCCTGCGGTGTACATCTTCCACGGGCCCTCTAGAGAGTCGGCGTATGCAAGCCGAATATACTTCCCTTTGTGATGTCCAAAATAGAGATAGTATGCCCCCAAGGGATTCTCTATCCAGTCGGGAACACGGATTAGTGACGGGCCATTGATATTATCTCCCATCCGCTCGTCCATGTGCGGCCGGATAATGGGATTCGTCGGAAAACGCCGAACTTGCATAGTTATTGCCCTCCTATTGATAGGATAGCGTTTCACGTTCACGCCCCACCAGCCACGGTCATTCCGATTCAACTTCGTCGATGAGTCGCTTCAGATTTGCGTAATTCGTTACCATCGCCTCCTCAGCCGAGCCGCTGGGGGGTGTGAAGTGGGTTGCGACCGAAAGGATGGCATCGCAACGATGGTCTCGTAGATTTCGCAGAATCGTTGGGTAGTCTACATCGCCGGTTCCGAGTGGACGGTATTCAAACTGTAGACGGTGGCCATCAATGACGTGTAGGTCTTTGAGGTGAAGACCATGCAGATAGGGGCGTACATTATTGAATCCGGATGTCGCCGTGTCCCACTCTCCGCAATTCATGTTGTCCGCAGGGCCCCATATCACCTTAATTCGCCGCGATTCGAGACGCTCGGCGAGGGAGCGGAAATTCCCTGTCGTGTTGGTATAGTTCCAGGGCATCATCGAAAGGGCGACATCGACATTGTAGCGTTCTGCTTCTTCGGCAACCATTGAGAACGCTTTGACCAACTTTTCCATGTCCACATCAGCGATAACGCCGCCCCGAGTCATCCAGCGCATCGGCCACGTTGGTTTGCCAGCGGTATACTCGCCCGGCCAGGCGAACGTGAAGGTGCCAACGGTCCCGACTCCGAGTCGGGCGGCAATCTGCATCGCACGAGTGAGTTCGTTCAGTTCCTTCCGAAATACTGGATGGTCAGCCATATTTTCGAGAGAAAGGTCACTGAGATGAATCTGCTTAAAACTGTTGCCTGCACTGACGAGAAACATCTTTAACCCGTGTCGGTCTACACGCTCAGCCATCCGGTCAACAGCGGCTTCACTCATTTCGGCGATGGGTGGTTCATCGGGGATACGATTGAACCAGACGTATTCAGCCCCGATCTCCCGTGCCTTCGCTAATGCTTCATCAAAGGGCAGACGTAATTCAGGCAGGTACATCCCGAGTTTGAAGCGGTAATTACTCATAGCGATCTTCTATCTCCTGCGCTTTCGTACATTGCGGTTCTCAGCAACTTTTAGTATTAACATTTATCTGCTGAAGTCCCCAATTGGTCGGGCGTATCGGGAGTGGGAACTCCCTCCCGCAGAGTAGGAACTCCCTCCCACAGGTTTATTCTTGAAACTTGCTTAATTCTTCGTCTTGAGTGTTCCCCAAGTCACGGCAAGTTTCCCTGCGGGTTCAACTGCAAACGCTTGTGTGTGCAATCGCCTCACGTCGGCATCGCTTAACGCGCCTTCAAAAATTGCAACTTCGTCAATGGCACCAGCGTACCAGATGCCTCCCAAATGCTATGTATAGGCGATTGTCGGTTTGTGCGGGGCACCATAGGCAACGCTGATTGGGTCGGGGGCTGGGGTGGTCTTTTTTAACTCACCGTCGAGGTAGATGCGGACGGCCTTTTTGCTCTCGACGACCCCTACGACATGATGCCACTCGCCATCAGTGGGAAACGGTACATAAGCAGAGGGCCAATGCTTTGCCGCATTCGCCGTGTCCGCTCTGATCCAGATTCCGATCTGATTATTATCGAGCAGTTGAATGCCGTAGTTGTATTTGTCATAGATGGGATTTCGTGTTCCTAAAGTTGGCTTAATTATCGCCTCCATCGTTACGGAGGGGAAGAAGATGTCCTGACCAATTCGTACCAAATCAACAGCACCATCAAAATCGAGTGCTTCTCCGCGAAAGCCTTCGATCTGGTTGGGTTTGCCGGTAATGGTTCCACCGTTCTCGCCCAAAACATCTGCGACTTTTTTCGCTTGAACGGTGTCTTTGTTAAAGGTCCAAAGTGCCGCGAGCCCCATTTTTTCCCTTGGGTCTTCGGCCTTGGCTGGATGAACAACCGTGATAGAAATTGTTAAACCTAGCAAAAGCAGAACAGAGACGGGTAGTTTCGCTTTCATGAGTCGGTTTCTCCTTAGTGTGGTATGTTGATATACACAATTCTGATAAACACAATCCCTATTGGTCAATTATAGCATATTTACTGACAAATAAGCAAAAAAAAGCAATCAGGTTGAAAATGAATCGCACGATTACGGACTCTATCGGTGCCCATTTCGAGAGTTACTGTATTCTGAATGTGCATCTTCAGGGCTGACTGTTCCATCCAATACGCGACGCAACGCTTGGACAATGCCAATCGGATCTCTTTCGTCGAAGACGGAGCGTCCGAATAGAATCGCACGGCCGCCGTTGCGTACCACATCGTGTGCGAGTTGAAGGGTTCGGCGAGCATTCTGACGCGGCCCACCCAACGCGCCGATGATTAGGGCGGGCTCGAATTGCGTTAGGTCACTCCAGACCTGAGCGGTCGTGTATGCGGTCTTAATGAAGCGGGGTCGCTGGTGTTTGCGAAGATAACTCATCGTCCGCACGATTGAGTCGGCGATGTACATGCCCCGTTTTTCCTCATCTAAGCCGGGAATTTTGACATTTGGCAGAAACACTTCCAAAATATGGTCAAACCCTTCCGTTTCGCCGAGCCAATGGGCAAACTGGACATAAGCGTTCAGCATCCGCTGGTCGGCTTGTACGTCGTTATTGAGCGTAATCGAGTATAACCCCAACCGCACCTCACACGCCAACGCTGGCGCGATGAGTGCTTCACAATACGCCCGCGTATCTTCTGGAAATACGGTTTGGAAGGGCATTGAGTGTTGCGATTGATAGACACCGTAGCGGGGGTTCCAAATCCCAGTTTCAGAATTCATTCGCACAATCGGCGTTATGTGGGTGTTAGCGAACAATCCTTCCTCAAGTGCGAGCACTTCGGCATCGGCAGGGGTCATCAACAAACCGTCGAGACTCCCATCCTCCACTAGGGCCCGTTGAAGTTCCAAGAACTCAGGCCGGGTGCGATAGTGGGGGCTTGGGTCTTGAACTTGGCCGAGCCCTTGAATCCCTGCGGATGCGAGGGGGTCAGCGGCAAATACGAAAATCGGGCTCTCGTCGAGCCGTTCACGGTCTTCTAATTTTTCAAAGATGCGGTCTCCCATAATTTTCTCCTACTTCGTGTGTGATTTTAGGTCAATATCGGGTGTTGAAACGTTCTCTAATCAAGCCTCAAAGAACGCTAATTGGATCAATATCTACAACGAGATCGATGCGGGTGGCTGTGACTTCAGGTGGAGCATTCGCAAGTGCTTCCCTAATGAGTTCACGTAGTTTTGCAACGGATTCGCTTCGTAGAAGGAAGTGCCACCGGAACTTCCCCATGATTTTTGATAACGGTGCTGCGACAGGGCCCCGGATTTCAACTTCTGAGAACTGATCGGCTTGCAAGGATTCGAGACAATTGAGCAACGCATTTGATGCCTGAATCACCTCTGCCTCATCTTCGCTGCGTAGCAGAATGGTTGCGGCGTGGCTGAAGGGCGGATATAGCAACTCATTCCGATATCCGACTTCTTGCTGATAGAAGCGGTGATAGTCGTGCCCTTCTGCGGCTTGAATGCTGTAGTGTTCGGGCGTATAGGTTTGAATAATGACATCGCCTCCCGCTTCGCTCCGTCCCGACCTGCCTGCGACCTGTGTGAGCAAATTAAATGCCCGCTCACCGGCGCGAAAATCTGGCAGATTGAGTGCAGTATCCGCAGAAATCACGCCGACTAGGGTGACGTTTGGAAAGTCCAATCCTTTGGCAATCATCTGTGTTCCGAGCAGAATGTCAAATGTCCCTGCCTTGAACGCATCTAAGGCATTCTGATGGGCATCTTTCCGGGTCATTGAATCGGTGTCCATCCGCTGCACCTTTGCATCTGGAAACGCCTTGATAACTTCCTGCTCCACCTGTTCGGTGCCGAGGCCAAAATGGCGGATATACGCGCTACCGCACTGCGGACAGGCTTTGGAGGTTGGACGTTCATCGCCACAGTGATGGCACACCATCATCTTTGTTTTAAGGTGAAAGGTTAAAGAGATTGAACAGTTGTTGCACCGCTCAACGTAGCCGCACGTCCGGCAGAATACGTAGGTCGAGAATCCGCGCCGGTTCAGGAATAGGATAATCTGTTCCTGCTTCGTGAGCCGGGCTTCAATTCCCGCTCGCAACGCGGTTGAAAAGATGGAGCGGTTATCCTGCTTTAGCTCTTCACGCATATCAACAATCTGGACGGATGGCATACTGATGTCCCCAACCCTTGAAGGGAGGTTGAGTAGCTGGTACGCGCCGCTTTGGGCACGGTAAAAGCTCTCTAGCGATGGGGTTGCAGTGCCGAGAATTACCGGGCAATTGGCGAGTTCAGCTCGTTTTACAGCGACTTCACGGGCGTGATAGCGAGGGGCGGGTTCGTTTTGTTTGTAAGATGTTTCGTGTTCTTCATCGACCACGATGATACCCAGATTGGAGAGCGGGGCGAAGATTGCTGACCTAGGGCCAACAACGATATCTGCGTCTCCGTTTCGGATGCGATGCCACTGGTCATACCGCTCTCCGTCCGAAAGCTGGCTATGTAAAACGGCGACGCACTCGCCAAAACGACCAACGAATCGGGAAACGGTTTGGGGGGTGAGCGCGATTTCTGGGATTAACACAATCGCTCCTTTTCCCTGCTTCAATACCGTATCAATTGCCTGCATGTAGACTTCCGTTTTGCCGCTGCCGGTCACGCCGTGCAACAGAAAAACCGTTTGCTCATCGCGGTCAATTGCGGCACAGATTGTTTTTAGCACATCTGCCTGCTCTGCGTTGGGACGCAGTGGCTGTGTTGGGGGAACCGGTTCAAGGGTCAGTGGATTTCGTACAACCGGTACGGATGCCAACCGGATTAATCCTTTCTTTTCAAGCGACCGCAACGTCGCCAAGCCTGTATCGGTACGCTCGGTCAGATCCGTCGCATAAGCTGGGCTGGTTTCCGATTCGCCAATCAGTAGCTGTAGAATTTTCGCCTGCTTCGGTGCCCGTTTCGCCACCGACGGGATTTCAGCTTCGATTTCATCAATCGGTTTGGCGAGAGAGACAACGGATGTTGTCTGCGGTTTTGCTCTAGGTGTAACCTCCGATTTGAGCTCGATGAGCTCTTTTTCCTCCAACGCCGCCAGTGCTGGCCGTACCCTTGAAGCTCCACCACCAATCCGCCGAGCGATCTGATTGGGAGATAAATTGCCCTCAGCGCGCAGGGTCGCCAAAATCTCGGCTTGCACGGGTGCGCGTTTTTTCATTTCCTCAATCTGCTCCTCGGTTGCGAGCAGGCGAACGGTACGGTTTTGTTTCGTTCGCACAACGTCGGGAACAGCACACTGCAACGCCTCGCCCCATGATGATAGATAGTATTCAGCCATCCACTTCGTTAAATCAAGCTGTTCGGCGGAATAGGTTGGGGCATCATCAAGTAAATCGGTAAATTCCTTGATTTCAATGGAATCGGGTAGGTCTGGTTCATCCATGAGCGCAACGATTACGCCCTCGCGGACCGCACGAGGACCTAATGGTGCAATCACACGGGTGCCGCACTCTACTTTGGATTGGAAGCGAGCTGGAACGGCGTAAGTAAAGGTAAGCTCTTGGGGAATCGGGAAGGCGACGCTGGCATATTTCATGGAGAAAATGTCGGTAATCAGATTAGGAAATTTAACGCAAAGGCGTAAAGGCACTTAAATTTAACGCAAAGGCGCAAGGAAGAATAGAAAAAGCGAAACTGAGTGAAGACAGCGATTGGGTAAAGACAGGGCTTCATCGCCTCAACTCCGCCATGACCTTCTGCACATCCTCCCAAACATCCCGTTTGCCGTGTGGATTCCGCAACAGATAGGCGGGGTGATAGGTCGGCATGAGCTTAACCCCGTGATAGTCGTGAAACCGCCCCCGGAGCGTGGAAATACGCTCGTCTGTGCGGAGGAGTGTTTGTGCGGCGAATGTGCCGAGCGCACAGATCACTTTGGGTTGGATGAGTTCAATCTGTCGTAAGAGAAAAGGCTCGCAGGTCTCGATCTCGGTCGATTTTGGGTTTCGGTTGCCCGGCGGACGACACTTGATGACGTTGGCGATGTAAACCGCATCGCGGGTCAACCCCATCGCTTCGATAATCTTGGTGAGCAGTTGTCCGGCTCGACCGACGAACGGTTCGCCTTCCCGGTCTTCGTCCTGGCCGGGGGCTTCGCCGACGAACATAAGGTCGGCGCTCTCATCCCCTGTGCCGAAAACGACTGTCTGTCGATTCTGATGCAGTTCACACCGTGTGCAACCCATTGCTTCTTCACGCAATTTTGCCTGATCGAAATCGGCAAATGGGGACTGCTTTTTCGGCTCGTGTAACTCTACAAAACCGAGCTGCATTTGTTCTTCCACGAATTCCCTCACTGTTGCAACAATTTGTAAGTATTCTTGAGTGACCTCATGTTGGTCTGACATAGTGCGAGTAATAAATTAGTTGGGGTTCAATCGTTTTTTCAGTTCTTGAATGCGGGCGACAGGTGTCGGGTCCTGTTCATATCGGATGGCCAGATAAAAACTGGCCCAATCACCGATAAAAATTAAGGAGAAAAGCCGGGCGAGAAACGACCTCCCCTGCGAATGAACATGGGTGATGCCACCTGTGTACTCCTGAATCAGCTCTGCGGTAATGTCCATCCGACGGTTTGTTTGAACGTGGGCATCGGAATCGCGAAGTTGGATGACGTGACATTGCGATGTTAAGTTTGGGGGATGTCTCCAGCCTTCAATTTCGTTATGGTTCATCTCAGGATATACATTGCAGTAAGCAAGCGATTTGCTGTTTTCGTTAATTTGTCCTTTCCAGCGCACGGCGACCGCCTCAAGTTCCTGCGGGGCGTAAATGATCGGTAGTTTGCCGTGCATCCGACGTGCCAACTGCTTGGGTAGACTATCAGCGACTTCTGGTTTGAAACGTTCCGCGAGTTGGGTTGATAGGTCGATAGTTTCGTTCAGATCGGATTTGTAGTCAAGTCTCGGCGCGAACCCGAGTCTAGCCAGAATTGATAAGAGCGGTATGAAGAGATAGCCGAGCGACGCTCTCGGTTGCTGTCCTGATGGAATTGTTACGCACGGTAGATGATGGTCATCGGTGAACTGTTTCAATTTGCCATCGCTGGTTATCGCAATAACGGCGGCACCCCTCGCGTACCCGATTTCGACAGTGTGTAAGGTCTCTTCTGTGTTCCCAGAGTAGCTGACAGCGAGCAGGAGCGTTCTATCGGTAACAAAATCAGGGATGGTATAGTTACGATGGACCAGGATTGGCACCGAACATCGCTCCGTGAGCACCGTCTTTACAAGGTCTGCCCCGATTGCAGACCCACCCATTCCTGCGATGAGGATATGATTCGGCAACTCCTGCTTCTGTCGATTAAACTGGAAATTCTCGGCAATTTCCATGGCATTCCTGCATTGTTGCGGGAACGCCTTCAGTAAAGGGAGCATCTCTGCGGTGTCATATTTTTGAACTTCGGCGAGATTAGGCATTGATGACCAACTTTCGGTTTGTTCGTATTGCGGGCGACTCATTTACAGGCGAAGGATGTCGAACCATGTAATATACAGAAACAACCCGATGATGAGGACGACGCTGACTTGTTGAATAATAATCTGTTTGCGAAGGCTTAGTGGTCTGCCACGCAGTTTTTCAAGTGTAAAGAAAAGGATCTGCCCGCCATCAGCAATCGGGATGGGCAGTAAATTTACGATAGCGAGGTTTACGCTAATGAAGCCGACGAAAAAGAGGGAACTGATAACGCCAACTTTCATCACTTTCGTTGTGATATCCACGATTCCAACAGGGCCGGAAAGGAATTTTGTCGGAATTTCACGGGTTAGGAGACGTTGGAGGGTCTTGGCGACGTTCTTGAAAATTAACCAATTTGTTGTGAACCCTTGTCCGATTCCTCCGATAAGACCGTATTCCGGGATTGGCATAGGAGGCAGACCTAAATGAAGCCCACTCAACACAGTTTCCCAATGTAATCCTCCCAGCTTGAGTTGATTTGAATCTCCGACGATTTCAGGGGTTAGCTGAACGATATGTTGCTTTCCATTGCGGAGCAGACTGAGCTCGATTGCTTGGTTCGGATTTGATTCGGTCAACTGATACAATTTCGGGTATAACTCGAAGTTCTCAACGGATTCGCGATTGATGCCCACAATCTGATCTCCGGATTGAATACCTGCCTTTGCCGCTTCGCTTTCCTTTACGACGAGAGCAATAACCGTCCAATTGACGGGCATACTGAACGTTAAAGACTCAGTACCGCGTTCGATGCCAAGTTTGACTTCGTCACTCGTTTTAATTTTCGTGTAAAAGTCGTAATGCGCTTCTTGGAGCCAACCGGATATCGGCCAAATTATCGAACCAAATTCTGGCAGGTGGTAAATTTCTTTGTCATTGATGGTTTGGATTATGTCGCCGGCCTGCACCCCTGCGAGAGCCGCTGGACTTCCTGCCTCCACTCGCATTACTATTACGTCTTGCCGGGAAGCGACCTTAATCACTCCGACCCGTCCCATCCCTTTTCTGTTACGGCTTTCGGGGGTTACGTACACCGTCTCTTGCACATCATCTCGGGAAACGACAAACTCAAGCTGTTTATCGGGACTAATCAAAATTCTTGTGTTGAAATTGACCCACCCCTTAACTTTTTCGCCGTTAATGGAACGGATTGTGTCACCCGGTTGAATGCCACTCGCGGAAGCGGGGCCATTGTCTGCGACCAACCCAATTCCTGCCGGTTGCCCTACCCTTCCAACCGGTTCACCTGTGAACATTTCGGCAAATTCTACTGTTTTGTCATCCAATCCGATGATGTAGACCAACGAAAATACAACGATGCCGAATATGACGTTCATCGCGGGGCCAGCAATCGCCACGAAGATGCGATGTCTGACTGGCGCGGTATGAAATTCGCCGGTTGGATTCTCCTCGGTGACCTCAGGGACATAATCTTCTGGGCGTTCTTCGGGGTTTTCTCCCGTCATCTTTACGAACCCGCCAAAGGGGAGCAGGGAGAGACAATACTCGGTCTCTCCGCGCTTGAAACCGAGAATGCTGGGACCGAAGCCGATGGAGAATTTTTCAACACGGATACCGCATCGTTTCGCGGCGAGAAAATGCCCGAGTTCATGAATGAAGATTAGAAAGCCGAGCGAAAGTATCGCGAGGATGACCAATGATGGGGAATGAAGTATATTAGACATAAATATCACCTGCTTGTATTGTCGGGGCAAGATGCCCCGGATACGGGGTTCGGGTTACGTTTTGTGTACTCGACGGGGCAAGATGCCCCGGCTACGGGGTTCAGGTTGTGTTTTGTATGACTTCGTGGGCGGTTGATTTTGCCCATCGGTCAGCGGCGAGAATATTATCGAAACTGGGTTTGAGTTCGACATCGTGCTGGTCTATTATGGCTTTGAGAATCTTGGGAATATCCGTAAACCCAATCTGTTCGTTCAAAAATGCCTGCACGACAACCTCGTCTGCGCTGCTGAGTACTGTTGGTAATGTTCCGCCTACTTCGGCTGCCGTATAGGCTAGGGCGAGGCAGGGGAATTTGTCGAAATCGACCGATTCAAAATGGAGTACCCCGATTTGGGGGAAGTTGAGCGTCGCCGTGGGAGACGGAAGGCGGCGCGGATAAGTGAGCGCGTATTGAATCGGAATCCGCATATCTGTCGTGCTGAGTTGGGCAAGTAGTGAGCCATCAACATATTCAATCATCGAATGGATAATACTCTCCGGGTGGATGAGGATTTCAATCTGCGATGGGTTCAGGCCGAACAGCCATTTTGCCTCAATAACTTCCAACCCCTTATTGAGTAGTGTTGCACAGTCGATGGTGATCTTTTTTCCCATCTTCCACGTTGGGTGTTGTAACGCCTGCTGAGGGGTTATTGTTGTAAACTCCTCGGCGGGCGTTTGTCGAAAGGGACCGCCGGAAGCGGTCAGCAGTAATCGTTGAATTTCGTTCTGTTGCTGAAGATTGGAGAGACATTGGAAAATCGCGCTCATCTCGCCATCAATGGGCAGTAGGTTGACACCGTAATCCTCGACTGCCTGCATGATGAGTGCACCGCACATCACCAAAACCTCTTTGTTGACGAACGCGATGTCCTTACGCGCTTTAATCGCTTCAAGTGTGGGCAGAAGCCCTGCGCTCCCTCCTATTCCATCGAGCATTAGGTCAGCTGTATCCATCGTTGCAACTGCCAAAATGCCTTTCGGGCCCGAAAGCACTTCAACGGCGTTTAGGTCTCCCAACCGTCGTCTGAGTTCAAGTGCCGCCGCCTCATCGTTGAGTGCAACCCGTTGAGGGCGAAATTCACGCACCTGACATTCCATCAAATCAACGGAAGCATTCGCGGCAAGCCCTGACACGACAAATTCCTCCGGATGCGCTTTGACAACAGAGAGCGCGTTCGTGCCGATTGAGCCTGTTGAACCGAGAATAGCGAGATGTTTCATAACTTGCCGAAATATGTGAAATAGTAATAAAGTGCTGGCGCGGAAAAAATCAGACTGTCGCACCGATCTAACAATCCGCCGTGCCCAGGAATTAGACTGCCCGAATCTTTCACACCAGCATTCCGCTTAATTACGGACTCGCTCAGATCGCTTATCTGGCTGATACCGCCCAATAACAGACCAAGAATCGGTACGTGAGCGAGGCTCAATGTCTCTTTCAGTAGAAAGAACCAAATGACCATTCCGCCAAGTATTCCAAAACACAAGCCGGCGACTGTGCCCTCAATGGTCTTACCGGGACTAATCTGAGGGGTTAGCTTATGTCTACCGAACCATTTACCGAAAAGATACGCCGCAGTATCCCCACACCAAATAATCGCAATCAGAAAAAAAATTAACTCGCTACCGACAGATTTATCGGCGGCACCAGTGAGATGGCGGAGCAGAATCAGATGGTAGCCAAATGCCCAACCGATATAAATCGCACCTGTTAAACTGATTGTGACGGCGTGGAATGCACCTTGGACCCGTCCCTGAAAAATCTGATTGATGAAAGCAACGAAGAGAGCGAAGATAAGCGCGAGTTCAACACGGAAGTTGAATTGCGCGGCCAGACAAAATAGCACCCCTGATGAAATCACCGCAACGATTTGACCCGTCAATCTGATCGGTTGGAACAGTCGGCAAAACTCGATGAGCATCAAAATGACCGCGCCGAAGATTAGGACGGAATAAAGAAATGTCCCCCATCGGACGATCAGAATGACGAGCGGAATTAGGACAATTATGCTAAGGGCTCTCGTCCAGAACATCAGTTATGAAGGCTTTCGTATACGAACTATGATAGGTCTAGCAATTCCTCTTCTTTCGATTTCAAAAGCTGATCGACCTGATCGGTGTATTTGTCAGTTATGCTCTGAATCGGGTCATCGTCAACTCTGCTCTTTTTCTTGTCTCCGCCTCTTTTTCCGCGTCCTCTGCTATCCTTTGCTGAAGCCTCTTTTGAGCTGTCGAGTTTTCGGAGCGCATTGTTTGCATCACGGCGGATATTTCTTACTGCAATACGTCCATCTTCAGCCAGTTTGCCGACATGCTTGCTCAACTCCTCGCGGCGCTCTGTTGTGAGTTCGGGGATTTGGATGCGGATGAGCTCGCCATCATTGTTTGGATTCAGGCCAAGGTCAGATTGGACAATTGCTTTTTCAATCTCTTTAATGAGCGTCTTGTCCCAAGGCTGCACTGCAATGAGGCGAGGTTCTGGCGTGGTAATTGTTGCAACCTGATTCAGTGGGCTCTTTGTTCCGTAGTAATTGACTGAAACGCCATCTAATAAAGAAGCAGAAGCGCGGCCCGTCTGCACACGCGCGAAATTATTCGCTGTTGCCTCTACAGCCTTTTTCATTCGGGTTTCTGCATCACGAATTATTTCTTGTGACATTGTTTCAAACTCCTATAATCAGGACGGGTGGTGCCTGGAAGCAGGTTAATACCACCCATCACGTTAAGCAAGTTTCATATAAAATATAGACATGTCGCTCCTCAAGCAAGTTTAATATAAAGACCTAAGTTGTCCCCTTGTAAGAAAAATGGAACGCAAAGGCGCAAAGAAGAACAGAACGCGCAATCAATTTGTAAGCAGGTTTAATAGAAAATTTGAAGTATTGTGGGCTATGCTCGTTCTAGTTATCCGCGAGAAACCGAGTTTTGAAGAAAAAACTCGGTTTCTACCGTTTCTATTTTTAAACTTGCTTAATTGCTCTCTTGCCCCAATACAAAAAGTGAAAACCGTCTCACAACAATGTTTTCTCCAAGCTGTGCAACGGTCTCTTGAAGGAGTTGTTGGATGGTTTTGTCTGTGTCCCGAATATAGGGCTGCTCAAGTAGGCAAACCTCAGAATAGAATTTAGCGAGCCTGCCTGTAACGATTTTTTCGGCAATAGCCGCTGGCTTTCCTTCATCCATGGCTTGCTTTGTGAGGATAGCCTTTTCGGATTCTAACACATCGTCGGTAACATCATCCTTGTTTATGAATTTGGGTTTTGATGCAGCGACTTGCATCGCTATATCCTTCGCAAGATTTTGAAATTGCTCGGTGCGGGCAACAAAGTCGGTTTCGCAGTTAATTTCAACCAGTGAACCCACACGGTTACCGGGATGAATGTACGAAACGACCAACCCTTCAGAAGCGGTGCGTCCACTTTTAAGTTCAGAAGCCTTCAATCCTTTTTCACGTAGGAGTTGGATTGCGGCTTCTAAATCACCGTTTGTTTCAACAAGGGCTTTCTTACAATCCATGATGCCGGTACTGGTGCGTCTGCGTAGTTCACTGACCAGTTTCGCTGTGATTTCCATTTATGTCAATAACCTCCAATTTTCAAAACCGAAAATTAGCTTACGCCTACGGCAACCGGTCAGCGTATCCGGTGGTCGTAGTGCCTGCGGCGAGGCGAGTTCATAACGCTCTTGTCACACAGTCAACAATTGACGCGAACCGTTCTGAACGATTACGCCTCTGCTTCAGTAGTATCGGTTTCCGGGTTCGGGGTGGGAGATTCAGGGGCGGATGCTTCCGATTCGGAAGCGTCTGCCCCTGCTGTCCGATTTTCCTGTCGGTCTCTTGAACGCGGTTGCTGTCTTCGCAGCCGCTCCCGAGGGGGCCTTTGAGCATCTTCAGTGTCCTGTTGCTCGGCGGGCGGTGGGGAATCTTCTTCTGTTGGCGGCTCTGATTCGACCGGCTCGCCTGCTTCTCGGCTTTCCTCGCCCTCTACGGACGCTTCCTGTTCATCGTGACCTTCTAACGCAGTTGCCCGTCCTTCAATAATAGCAGTCGCTAGTACCGAACAGATCAGCTTGATGGCACGAATGGCATCATCGTTCCCGGGGATCTGAAGGTCAATAGGGTCTGGGTCGCAATTTGTATCAACGATGGCGATCACCGGGATACCCAGCTTGTTGGCTTCAAGAACGGCGATGTGTTCCTTACGGGTATCGGTAATAATGACAGCTTCAGGGAGCTTGTGCATTTCTCGAATCCCGGTAAGGGTATTGGTCAGCTTTGTCTTTTCGCGTGTTAAACGGGTAGCTTCCTTTTTGGGGAGTTGGTCAAATATGCCATTGGTTTCATCAGACTCTATTTTTTCCAATCGCTCAATACTTCGCCGAATGGTTTGGTAATTGGTCAACATACCGCCTAACCAGCGATGGTTCACATAAAACATCTGGCATCGAGTTGCTTCTTCGATCACTGTTTCTTGGGACTGCTTTTTTGTCCCCACAAAAAGCACTGCTCCACCTCGCTCCGCGACCTCGTGTACAAATTGACATGCCTCTTGAAGACTCTGTAACGTCTTCTGAAGATCTATGATGTAGATGCCGTTCCGCTCAGCGAAGATGTACTTACTCATCTTGGGATTCCAACGGCGTGTCTGGTGGCCAAAATGGACTCCTGCTTCGAGGAGTTCTTTCATCGTAACTGTTGTCAAGGGGCCCTCCTTATCCACTTTTGGGTTTGGGCTTCCACTTCTCTCTTATTTACATCAGACTCTCAAGGGGAGAGAACCCGCTGTGTAAATCAAGAAGTGTGTCTATTGGCTTCAATTCAATGCAAAACGGATAAAGGATAACATATTTGTTGAGTGGGTGTCAACTGATTTCGGAAAATAGAGCACAAAGACGCTAAGACGCTTAAATAGAACGCAAAGACGCAAGGGTGCAAAGGCGCAAAGAAGCATAGAAACAGAAAAGGCTTGGATTTGGCAATCCAAGCCGAGCGGGACCTTGCTCGCTGTGGATTGACAAATCCACAGCGAGTAGTTGAGGGGTTGGGTTTCACTCTGTCTCTGTACATGCGAGTTTACTGGAAAAGCAGAAATGCTATCGGCATTGATAGCAATTCGCTTTTTACCGTTCAACCCAACCTACTTTATGCACTGTAATCGGATTTTGGGTTGACTAAGGTGTGACGCTTAATATAAAATTACACGGTTGGTAATCGCTCTCTTTTGTGGAGCCTGCTCGCACAAGCGAGCTCTTTTTATTTCAATACAATCGTAGATCATAAGGAGGTCTCAATGAAAGTCAAAGTTGGAACGACGCTACTCATCGCAATCGTACTTATCTCAACGTTAGCACTGACCGGGTGTGATACAGTACGGACGTTATTGGAACCTGCTCTGGACTCTGACGAGGATATGCCTGCATTATCCGAATCGGAAGCGTGGGCGCAGGCGGTAGAAGCCGTAACAAGTTTTAAACAGGGAGAGGTTGCGCTTTTTCAAACAGCTCAGGCATCAAATGACTTCTCCACTTACGGTGAGGATGTAATGGCACTTCTCTTAGAGGAAACGGGTCTCACTTGGCCCTTCATAGACGCGCTTTTCTTTACACACATGGAAGAAAACGAAGAAGAGAGAGGACTATCCCCGGACGCACGGGTAACACCTTTCGGTCTCGTTGCCGAGTATCTCAAACTCTCGTATCAGTACCCTAAAAAAACGCAAGCAGAGCTCGTTGAACTATTTCGGGCATCCGCGAGAAATGGGAATACAACAGTAATCGCGGAGGCAGTTGAAGCGAGTCTTGGTATTGATTCAATAACCGAACCAGGGGCACCCGGGTTATCCGCAGCCCAAGCGCGGACGCTGGCAATAGAAACCGTCAAAATGTTGCAAACGGGACAGACTGCGCTTTTCCAAAAAGCTCAGGAAACAAATGACGACACCACCTTAATGGCAGACCTCGACAACCTTTATATGGAGTCCGGTATTCTTGCTCTTCATGTGAAGGCTGGTTTTGATGCTGAGCAGTTCGGTGTTCCTCTGTGGTATTTGTTTTTACAGCAACTCCTTGCAATACATTTTGAAGAAAATCCTGAAGAAGTAGAATTATTCATAGAATTACTTGAAGAATTACTCCTAGCATTACTCGCAGAATTACCCGAATTACTCGCAGAATTACCCAATCTTGAAGAAGGGGAACCACCTGAAGGATTACCCGTACTCAATCCTGAAGGATTGCCCGAGGAACTCCAAACAAGGCTACCTACGATGTGGGGTCTCTTTGTCGAGTATCTTCAGCTCTCATATCAGTACCCAGGAAAAACGGTACAAGAGATCCTTGTTTTATTCCAAGAATCCGCAAGGAACGGGAATACAACAGTAAGCCAGGAGAAAGTTGAAGCGAGTTTTGGCATCACCTTTCAGCCTGGGGATGTTCTATTTTGGACTTATCAACCGCCTGTTGACCCTTTTGAGATGGGTGAACCGCAACCGTAACGCAGAACACAAGCGATACGTCTGCAAACCCTCAATCGCGCTACGCTCATGTGGGCGAACAAAGCACTTCGCCGCGTTGCGCTTTGGATTCATTTGAAGTTTTGTGTCCCGACGGCATCCAGGGGTGTCCGAAGAAACCGAGTTTTTCTAAAAAACTCGGTTTCTCTCTCTATGTCTGGCGTACCGCATCCCGCAACAACTCAATCAGGTGCTTAGGTGCTTTGCCGGTGCCGTGCTGAATCTGCTCTCGGCAGGAGACACCGGATACGGCGACTTCAAAATCGCCCTGCTGGTTTTCGATCTGGCCGAAGAGACGAAGGCGACCAATCTCCATTGACAGGTCGTAGTGCTCTGTCTCGTAGCCGAATGACCCCGCCATGCCGCAACAACTGGAATCAATAACTTCGACAGCGTGTCCTGGGGGCAAACTCAAGACCTGTACGGAGGGTTGTATCCCAACAAGTGCCCGCTGATGACAGTGGCCGTGCAGCAGAATCTGTTTGGGTGTGTCTGCAAATTCTAGGTCGAGTTCCCCTTTTTCGTGGCATGACAGCAAGAATTCTTCTACCATAAAGGCATGTTCCGCGACAAGCTCGGTTTCTTCGCTGGGAATTAGAGATGGGTAATCGTCGCGCAGCGTTAAGAGGCAACTCGGCTCGCATCCGATGACGGGTATGCCTTCGGTGACGTAGGGTAGGAGGCTTTCAACATTGTAGCGGGCGTGTGCTTTCGCTTGCTCAATCATCCCTTTGGAAATCATTGGGCGGGCGCAGCACCGCTTGTTCGGTAGGATAACCTCGAATCCCGCCGTTTCAAGTAGTTCAACGGTTGCTTTGCCGACGTGGGGGTAGTTATAGTTCATGAAAGTGTCGTGGAATAGAACAACTTGCCTCCCATTCTGCTTTCCTTCTGCTCCCCCTTTGGCTTTTTGGTGTTTCGCAAACCATTTCTCGAAGGTCTCCCGAGCGAAGTTTGGCAGAGACCGCCGCCGATCGATTCCTGCGAATTTCTCCATGCCCCACTTGGAAATCGCGCTGTTCATCCCCCAATTCGACATAGGTGCGAAGAGTGCGCCGAGTTTGCTGAGTTTGGCGATATTCCCGAAAAGCCGATTCCGCAAGGGTAGCCCGTGTTCCTTGTAGTAGTGGGCGAGAAATTCGTACTTGAGTTTTGCCATGTCCACGTTGGAGGGGCATTCGGCTTTACACGCTTTGCACTCCAAGCAGAGGTCTAATACGTCATACAACCGCTTGCTCTTGAAATGCTCCTGCGGCACCCCCCCGGATATGACCGCTCTAAGCGCGTTTGCCCGACCTCGTGTTGAGTGCTCCTCCTCTTTGGTCGCAATGTAGGAG
This sequence comes from Candidatus Poribacteria bacterium, assembly GCA_965198165.1. GTDB lineage: Bacteria > Poribacteria > WGA-4E > WGA-4E > PCPOR2b > CBDAOT01. Next base: position 5,763,428 of record OZ240244.1, read on the forward strand.
GGGCACATCGTGCCTGTTAGCTTTTTGCGGCAGGCACCCACGCCGTTGCACATCTCAATTGCTCGATTAAATCCGCCCTGACTGGAGAAATCGAAGTAGGTGTCGATTTTAATTGTCTGGTAGTCTGCACCGAAACGGAGGTTTTCCGTCATTGGGGGCGAGTCGATAATTTTGCCGGGATTCATGATGCTCGTTGGATCGAAGGCGGTTTTGACTTCGCGAAACGCCTGATAAATCTGTGGGCCAAACATACTCTCGATCCATTCACTCCGCACAAGCCCGTCGCCATGCTCACCGCTCATTGCGCCGCCGAGTTCCATCAACAGGTCCCGGACGTGTCGGGCGATGGAGTGCATTTTGTGGATATCTTCCTCTGATTTGAGATTTACCACTGGGCGGTTATGCAGTAGCCCAACGCTGGCGTGAGCGTAGTAGGATGCTGTGGTGTCGTGGTCGGCGACGATTTTTGCAAAACGGCGGATGTACTCAGGCAGGTGTTCAATGGCGACAGCGGCATCTTCGACGAAGCCAACGGGTTTATGGTCACCCTTCATCCCCATAAGCAATCCAAGCCCAGCTTTTCGTGTCTCCCACACCCGCGCTTTTTCGTCAGCGGTCATACAGCGCGAAAACGCATAGCCCAATCCAAGGGATGCCATCTTCTGTTCGAGACCATCCAGTTTTTCGAGAAGTTCCTCTTCCGTTTCACCATAAAATTCGACCGCGAGGATTGCCCCCGGCTCGCCTTTGATAAAGGTACTCACTCTCGAAAATTCAAGGGAGCTTTTCGTCATGTTGATGATTGTGTCGTCAATGAGTTCAACCGCAGTTGGGTTGCATTCCAAAATCGGTTGCATCGCTTCCATTGACTCAAGCAGTGTTTCAAAGTGGACCACGTTGAGCGCGGTCATCTTGGGGGTCGGGACGAGGTTGATTTTCGCTTCGACCGTTGATGCGAGCGTTCCTTCTGACCCGACGACGATTTTGGCGAGGTTGAACGGATGCGCGGCATCGCAACCGTCGCGTCTGTACGGTGTCAGATCTTTAGAGCCGGCATCGGAAACAAATTCGTCGAGGTTGTATCCAGCTACGCGACGAAGTACACGCGGGAATCGTTCGCGAATCTCATCGGTGTTCTCCTCGGCGATACGGCATATCTCTCGATAGATATGTCCTTCACGGGTATTTTCCTGTTGTTTCGCGGCGAGCGTATCGAGCGAGATCGGTTCAACGGTCAGCTCCTCGCCGTTAGCAAGGACCAGGTCGAGTGAAATGACGTGGTCAATTGTTTTTCCGTAGATTACCGAGTGGGATCCGGCTGAATTGTTCCCGATTGTACCCCCTACGGTTGCGCGGCTACTGGTCGCTACATCGGGGGCATACATCAGATTGTATGGTTTTAGCATGTCGTTCAATTCATCGAGTACAATCCCCGGTTGGACTCGTGCCCACTGCTCCTCGGCGTTGACTTCGAGGAGGGCATCCATGTATTTTGACATGTCAATGACGATTGCCTCTCCGACCGACTGACCGGCGAGGCTTGTCCCACCCCCTCGTGAGATGATGGGCACGTTTCGTGTGTGAGCGATTTCGATGGTTCGGATGACATCGCGCTTGTGTTTCGGAAGTACGACACCGATTGGCTCGATCTGATAGAGGCTTGCGTCGGTGCTGTACAAGAGCTTGGAATACAGGTCGAATCGCACCTCGCCTTCGATCTGTTCGGTTAGAATCTGTTCCAGTTCATTCATTCGCTTGATTGCTCGCTTTCTTTCAAATAGAACGCCCTGTTCTTCCTGGCACCCTTGTGCTTTTGCGCCTTTGCGTTAAAATTCTTCCTTGCGCCCTTCGGTTAAATTGTGCGCCCCTCGCCAATCAGATGATTCCACATCTGTCGACGCAAACCGCGCTCTTTGTAGTGGTCGGATTGTGAACAGGCACATGCTCGATCGGAGCTCAAACGACTTAATGCACTCGCGGTATATGCTGGGTCGTGGTTCCAACTCGGTGCCTTCGGCTCGCTGACACGACTAAAGAGGAATTTCAGCATGTATCGTGTCCGAGTCGCGCGATTTGTAGCTGCCGCGTGCCAAATATCGTAGTGCGTAATCGCTACGGTGCCCGCTTTGACGTTTAACACAACCTGCTCGCGCAAATTGGCGTAGGTCGCCATACGGTCAGTCGGTGCATTCCTAAAATGTGTGCCGGGCATAATTACTGTCGGTCCCAATTCGGGGGTCACATCCTGCGGATAATACATCGCTAGAACAGTCCGTATCTGGTGGTGCCGCTGGTTGGTGCTGTCCTGGTGCCAAGATTGACTCCGTGAACCGGGCGGGTTAACGTGGCAGTGGCGATGCCCATTCATCTGCACATCCTCGCCGAGTAAACTGACGAGTGCCCCGCGGACTTTGGGATGGTCGTAGACTTGGTAGAGCTTTGGCACACGGTCTAAAATGGCATCACCGGGATTGTCGGTAATCTGTTCAAGTGCTTCGTAGATCGAGTCGTTAAAACCTTCGGGAAAATCTGCCTCGACGATGTGATAACCGCGGACAATGAAGGTAATAATTTCGTCGTCGGTCAGTCGATACGGTTTGTCACTCATTGTATGCCTCCAGTTTTTGCAGGATAAATTCGTAACCCAAAATGTCAATCTCTTGGTCGTCAAACGGGACGCGCTGGTCGGGAAAGTGAATGACCTGCCAACCGTCTAATATGGCATCATGTACACTACGGTAAGGCCACTGGTCGCCCTCCGTTGTGATTTCCGTAATAGACTCCGCCACAGGTTCGTGTTCTGCCATCCCGATAACTTGTGAGCGGATATTCGGAGTTGTCGCGTGCAGATAGAGCAACCGTTGCCGCACAGATGTGCGTTTGGCGTGGATAATCTGCGAGAGTTCGTCTAAGTCTGCCGTGCAAATAGCACCACCCTCCAATTTAGCGCGGGCTTTTGTAAGCCACAACTCCAGTTCTTCAAAAACTGTTCCCATTATTCTTTCCTCAGTAAATTTAACGCAAAGATGCAAAGCAGAAAATGGAGGATAACAGGTTGAAAGGACTTTCATCCTTCCACCCTTCCATGCTTCCTCTTCCTTACGTCCTTGCGTTAAATCATTTAATCAGCGTCATTTTTCGGACTGCTGTGAAAGTGCCCGCATCCATTTGGTAAAAATAGATGCCGCTTGAAACTCCTTCTCCGTGCATATCGCGGCCGTCCCAATATACGCTTCCAGCTCCAGCCCGCTGATGCCCAAGTGCTATCTCCCGCACGAGTGTACCTGTAACGTTGTAGATTGACATTGACACTTCCACGTCAGAGGCGAGCTGGTATGGAATCCATGTCTCGGGGTTGAACGGATTGGGATAATTCTGCAATAAGGCGTTGCGTTTGATTGCGCCGAGCGTTGTCCACTGCTTGCCGTTTGGTTCGACAGCGGTGGGAAGTTGCGTATCTGACTCCCGAATCTTCAGGGTCTGATCGGCCGGTATTGACTCGAACGTCTGCAACTGCCCACTCGGCCAACGGATTTCAATGCGCTCGGCTTGTGAATGCGTGCCCAATCCGAAAGTGAGGTTCAGGCTATTTTGTGAAAAACTGCTTGACCCGCTCGCGACCTCTTGAATTTGTGTTTGTCCCCCGGCGGTGACGCTGACCCGTGTGCCTATCGCGCTCCGATTGCTCACAACGCCTTCCAACTGCAAGCGAATCCAATGGTTGTTGTCGTGCTTTTGAGTGAATAAAAGCGGATACGCGGGCGAGGTTTCTGTCCCTCCGTTGGCAACAAATAGGTCAACATGTCCGTCGTTGTTGACATCCCCGGAGGCCAAACCGACAGCTATGGTATTGTTGCCTTTGCCATCCTGCGTGAGTAGCCCGTTCTTCTCCGCCGATTCGATGAATGGGGGTGTATTCCCCGGCGTTATGTTGTCGTTGTGAAAGAAGCGTCCTGGGTTATCCGTGACCCTCATAAACAGAAAATTGCCGACGTAATAGAGGTCTGCATCCCCGTCGTTGTCGAAATCGGTGAAGACTGTTCCCCAACCGAATTCCCACTCTTCAACGCCCATTTCGTCTGCGACATTTGTAAACGTGCCATCTCCATTGTTACGGTAGAGGGCGTGGTAGTCGGTATCCTGCTTGTCGAACTTGACGGACGTACCGAGATTTGTCGCAAAGAGGTCAAAGTCGCCATCGCCATCATAGTCGCCAAATGCCAGCCCCATCCAACTCCCACTCTTTGTGAATCCCGCGGCTTCGGTGACATCCGTAAATTTTAGGTCGCCATCATTTCGGTAGAGCATGATTGGACAAAATTCGTCATCCTTTGCAAGCCCCTGGTCGTTTGCGGCGAAGATGTCTTGGTCATTGTCGTTGTCGTAATCACAAAACCCGACAGACCACGAATATCCCCCGCCTGTCCCTGTCACCTTGGTGATGTCTGTAAAGGAGAGATCGCCGTTGTTGCGGTATAGCCGGTTTGAACCGAAGCCAGAGAACTGGTCGGTTGCGCCGACGTAGATATCCACATAGCCATCGTTGTCAACATCGGCAAAGGCACAGGTTGTCGAGTTGATTGATTCGGTAAAGCCCGCCGATTCGGCGATGTCTACGAATGTACCGTCGCCGTTGTTGAGATAAAGCGAATTTGGGCCGTCGTTGGCAACGAAGATGTCCAGATAACCGTCATTATTTATGTCGGCCGTCGCCACGCCGTGGCTGCGGCCCATGTGAGCAACGCCCGCTTGTACGGCAACATCAGTAAAGTTTCCAGTTCCATCGTTCTCCAACAATCGATTGGGAAAATTTTCGCCGTTGGTCACGTAGATGTCAAGGTCGCCATCATTGTCAAAGTCAAACATCGCGGCTCCCGGCAAGCCACCCATAAAATCCCCAGCACCAATCTGATGTGCGAAGGGCAAAATTGTTCCGCCCGCCCAGCTCGACGATATGGCGAACAAGCAGATTGTCAAGAGCATGAGCAAAAAAGTGTACTGTTTCATAATTAGCTCCTTATAGATTTTACGTTAAAATTCTTCTTATGTGAGAGGGAGTTCCCACTCCCGATTGCCGCTAAAATTTCCTTTTCATTTTTATTTGACAAAATCACTCAAAGTTTGCTAAACCAAATCCTTAAAGCGACGGTGTACTTCTAGCCAATATTGACAATATGTTAAGTGATTTGGTGAAAAATTGTCAAGCGTTTTATCACGACTTTGTCAAATTCCGGAAAATTCTAGAACATAAAAACCTGATCAAAAGCAATTTTTTATAAACCTATCTCGTATATTCCCGTCTTAAAAAAGTTAAAGTCTACATGATTCCACGAGAGACTTCACAAACTCTCGGGATTTCAATTGAATGTGCAAACCGAGCTATTTGGATTTATCCAGATATGCTCAGGTCGAAAGGAACAGAGATTCCGTTATGAAAAAGTTATTGATTTTTACGCTAAGCTTCATGCTTTTAACAATTTGGATCGGTGCAAGTTCTGCTGTCGATATTAAAGGCAAGAAGACAGATGCGGTCATTGAGATTGAAACAGATATGTACAAGCTAGAGTGGAAAACCGCGAGACAGGCAGGGTACATATCTGCGTGGGTAAAAAAGGGCAATAACGAACTCCTGCTTTTTGAAGGGGCAGCAACAGGCCGCCGCTTCTACCACTCTTCCAATTATTCGGGTTGGAAAGATTGGGGGCACCTTGATGATTTTAAGATCATTGAGAACAAGGGCGGTGTAGCGAAGATAGAGTTCATCATGACCGATGGGCTATCGAAGGATTATATATGCACCGCCACATTCTGGGATGGTCATCCCCTCATCCGACATGAAGTGAAGATCAAGGCAAAAGCAAACGTTACGTCTTGGCAACACGGCCACGAACCGATGTACGAAGTCAGGTCCCCAGTTAAAGGCAGCATGAAGTGGGATGCTGGCGGCGGTCTCTTTGGGCATGTTGGGTTCTGGACTAAAGACGCATTTTCTGCGCTTTATGCAACAGATCCAGCCGGGGTCGCTCGGAATCACGCAGGATGGCAAGCAGATGGTCGAGTGGATCTTCAGCACGATGCACTCGGCAAAGCTGTCAAAAAAGGCGCGACAAGTGATCCGCTTGTTTATTGGGTTGCCTTCGGTGTTGGCCAGGATAAAGAGTTACACGACCTCGCAGAGACCGTGGCAGACGTAGGAACAGGAGACCTAAAACCTCAAGCCGTCAAGGCGCGGGGCAAAGCCTCCACAACGTGGGGCGCAATCAAGCAGGTCAATCTCCAATAAGTATCTCAAACCGTGTCGGTCAAAATTCCAAGCTTGACCGACACACAACTAAAAAAAGGAAAACAAACTTATGAAATATTCTGTTTTAACCGTAGTCGTCGCACTCGCATCCGTTTTCGCGTTCAGCCAACTCGCTGATGCCGTAACCGTTTCTGATGGCGGAGACTTTATCAAGATTGAGACAGCGAAATTTGAACTCCATTGGAAAAAGGGTGCCCAGATGGGCTATACGACCGCAATCATCGATGGGATTGAGTTTATGACTGATGATACCGTTGGGCGTAGGCTGTACCACTCCTCCAACTACGATGGTTGGAAAGATTGGGGCGCACTCACCAGTTGGGAAATTGTTGAGGAATCCATTGACAGAACGACAGTGAAGTTCGTTTCCAATGATGGAGGCAGCAAAGAGTACAACGTCATGGCGACCTTCTATGATGGCGCGGATTTCATCCGTCATGAATTGACAATCAAAAACGTTGGGACCGCGGCGTTCAAGTCGTTTGCTAGTGGCCATGAGCCGATGTTTGAACCGCGCGTTGATACCGCAGGGCTCAAGCTTTGGGAGACCCCGATTCAGCACGTCGCTATCTGGACAGGTTCGGCTTTTGCTGCACTTTATACGGAGCAGGGCACGGCACGGGCGCACGCGGGTTGGCAGACCAATGGTCGAATCGATCTAACGCACGATGACATCGGTGCTGACGTGGCTGCAGGGGCTATGAGCGACCCCATCGTGTACTGGGTCGCCTTCGCCAAGGGCGGTGAAGCCGAAGCCACGGCACTCGCCGGTCAGGTGACACAACCGGTCCTGATCGCGGTCGAACCTGCGGGCAAACTGGCAACCCGATGGGGCACTATCAAAACACAGCGTTAACATCAAAGAAGATTGGAAGGATGGAAGAGGGGTTTTCCTTCTCGCCTTCCTCTTTCCTTCCATTCTTCCATTTGCTGATGTGCCTAACTGCCTGCCTTCAATTCTCCCACATTCCGACGAACCTTCATTGCGGCGATGACGATATCTTCCATATCTTCCTTAGTGCCGAGCAAAACACTCTGTCCTAATGCCAAACCGGTTTGACACAGCTTTTCCACTTCGGGGCAGTTGATGTCTGAATAGTCGAGTTCGGTGCTGAAGAAACTGGACTTGAGCAGCGGGTTTCGATACATCGGTGTGGTGTACCAATTCCCCATTGGAATACCTTCCGCTCGCATCGCCTTGATAAATTCCTCCCGCGAGCTGCCCTCAAACTCCTCTGAATCGAAAATCGCCTTGTAACCGTGGCAACCGCCTCGTGTCGCCCGTGGGTCAAGCGGTACGACTTTAATACCGGGGACTTCACCGAACCCTTGGTCGAGGAATCGCATGTTCATGTGTCGATGATTGGTCTCCGCTTCAAGCCGACCCAGTCGCGAGAGCAGAACCCCGCCCTGCCATTCGGTCATCCGGAAATTGCCCCCGAACGGTTCTATGTCATCAGATTCGGATTCGGGTGGTGTGCGTCCGCAGTTGTGGATTGCCCAGGCGCGTTCGTACCGTTCCCGATCGTTGGTGAGCACAATCCCACCTTCGCCAGCACACAGATTTTTTGATGCTTGGAAACTGAAACAACCGAAATCTCCCCAACTCCCCACACCGACACCGCGCCATTCGGCACCGTGCGCTTGAGCACAGTCCTCAACCACAAGTAGGTTGTGCTTACTGGCGATATCGAGGATGGCATCCATATCGGCTGGATAGCCTGCAATGTGAACAGGTAGAATCGCCTTGGTCTTAGGTGTGAGTGCCGCCTCAATTTTGGATGGGTCGATGTTAAATCCATCTGGCAACGTATCAACAAAGACGGGTGTCCCGTTTGCCATCAGAATTGCGACTACGGTCGCTTGGAATGTGTAGGGGGTCGTGATGACTTCGTCTCCAAGCCCGACCCCAGCGGCTTTGAGTGCAACGTAGAGCGAGGATGTCCCGCTGTTGACGCAGACACCGTATTTCGCGCCTTGAAACGCGGCGAATTGCTCCGAAAGCTCGGAAACTTTGGAGCCGTGACCCCACCGCCCGCTACGGTAGACTTCTTCAAATACTTCTAGGTCGCTATCGTCTAGCGTCGGCCACGAAGGGAAGGATTCCGTCCGAACGGGTGTGCCTCCGTTGATTGCTAATTCTGCCATGTTAAATTCTCCTCTGTTAGGAAGTTGCAAAAATAAAGTTTACATTTTAGAAAGTTGCTTAGGAATATCCACCCACGCCTAACAGCATCCGTTCCTCCAGATCAGCTTCCTTGAGAAAGGCATGGGTTAGACCATCTTCAGGTTGTGCGCCGCCGTGTGGCGATTTTCGCAACCACGTCGGCGTATAACTTAAAATCAACATTCTCCGCTTAGCATGAAGAGTTGGCAAAGCACGATGCCAAAGATTGCCGTGGATAAGCACGGCACCTCCCGCTTTTACCTGTAGTTCTACTTCGCCATCGATCGGTTCATAAGTGTTCGGCGTTGCCTTGTCTAACCAGTCGTGTGAGCAAGGTACAACGGCAACTGGGCCGGTGTCTTGGTTTAAGTCGTCAAGATAGATGAGGCAATCTATACAGTGTGGTCGTGAAAACCAGGGCGGTATTGGGTTAGAAACGACGCGCAGGTGTTGATGCCAGGGGGTTTGGTGCTGCCTGTCATCACCGGGGTAGCTGATACGTGCGCTCAACCCGCGCAGCCTCACAAGTGGACCCATCATCGCCCGTGCAATTGACAACACCGGTTGGAATTTCAAGAGTTCAAGAAACGCTTCATCCTTATCCATCAGGTGGCGCGGAATGAACCCCCATCCGCGCTTTCCGGCGATTGCCTTATCCCGTTTTTCCCATTCCCGTTCCTCCAATCGGTCAAGCGCATCTCTCAGTTTTTGGAGCGCAGTGCCTTGAAAGAGCCCTTCGCGAATCAGGTAACCGTTCACAGCGAACGCTTGCAACTCTTCGGGGGTGGCATGTACTTCCACTTCCCAGTGTTGCCCCGTTTCGCCGTTTGGGTTATGGATATTTAGGACTTCGTAATGAATCGTATGTCGGTTCATAATCACCTCAAAAGTAAGAAAAAAGGAATGCAAAGACGCGAAGGCGCAATGATGAACAGAAGGCGCAATGATGAAGATTAAAAAATAAGTTGGGTAATTTCATACGGGTGCCCGGTGCGGTTTCATGAAGTTTAAGAATTTAATGGGGTAATATAGGTTTCTATTGTCTGAATAGTACCCACAACTCTCCTGTTGTACGCTCTAAGGGTGATGACAGTACTATCAACGCTCCTGAAGTACGACCTAAGGTTGACTCCGACAGCGTTGATAGTACTAGAGTTGTGGGTACTGATTATACGGATGACACGGAGAACGCGGATTAGAAGCGGTCTTGCTGAGGTAAAAAAAACGAAATATGTCGGAGCCTGTTTGAAAAGTTCCCATGATGTACCGCCGAAGGGTGGGAAAGTGATTTCCCACCCACGGGTCTGGGCGTTAATCTCCGAAGGGTGGGAAAGTGATTTCCCACCCACGGATCTGGCGGTTTATCGCCCGTCGTCCAATCCCGATTACCCCATTTATTTTTTAAACTTCATCAAACCGCCCCCTACCGGGGTTGGGAAAACCGGAGTTACCCGATTAAATTCTTAAACTTCATCAAAGCGCGCCTACTGGTAAATGTCACCATATTTTTAGATGTCACCATAATTATACCACAAACCATAGGAAACGATCAAGGAATCTGATACTGCTTTAGGGGCATTTAGTTTTCAGTTTTTGGCCCGATTTCAGCGGGGAGTCGCGAACTGGAGATTGCTCCTACAGCGAAGAACCTCGATACGAAGATTGAGGATACAGGAGAATTAAATGACCCTAGTCTTTCCTTTTCCAATTTCTGGAGTTAGAGATTCGTTGCGTTCTAATACCGGGCAAGGTTATACCAATTCCGATAATAAATCACTCGTTAATGGAAGTCCGATTTGCGTCAACTCATGTTGCCACTTTCAAAGAAAGTCATAAGCAAAAACGCATCAGACCCCCGTAGCCAGGGCATCTTGCCCCATCGGATCACGATACGTCATCAACCGCACCCCCGTAGCCGGGATTACAGGCGTTTCATATTTCATCAAAACCGCTAACGCGATATAAATTTTCAGAAATGGTATTAGAACGTCCAACCTTCTCTTTCCATGAATCCTTGGAGATTTGTGCAGTCAATTCCAAAATACTCACAAACGTTCGGAATTTTCGCGGCGTTTGGCTTTCGCTTTTCTTCGGTGACAACACAACCATTGATGACCTTTGCTCTTGCAATAACAAACGGATCTGCACATGGATGTCCGTGTAATAGACTTTTCTCCTTTACTAACGCATGGAAATGCGAGACGGAAAAAATCTCGCCGACAAACTGCATTTCCACTGGTCTAGACTCCGAAAAAATATCTTTATGGTCTTTTACCCAATCGGATAAGTGGGGATGACGGGCGTAGGCATCTAGTTCTCTGCGAACTTCCCTTACAGAGACTATTTTTCCAATCGCTACAGCCCGGTTAAATTTTTTCCAAAATGGGCATTGATCGGGATAGCTGTTACCAATCATACTTAAACTGTCGGTGTCAAATACGTAAGCCATTAGCGAGTTGTCTTCCTTAATAGACATTCTTCCAGCCCAGGCAAATTGTTGACCTTGACATTCAGATGTTCTGCGAGTTCTTCAATGGAACACTGTCCCTGATGATATTTGCTGAATGCGAGCTCCATATATCTGTAGCCTAAATATGTAGCGCGGGTGTTGTAATAGTTTCCTCCGCCTGGGGAGTCATCTCCTGCCTCTTTTTCTGACCGGGCTTCGTGCTCCTGATTCCATTGCTCTGTCTTCTTCGTATAATCGTCGGATGTGAGGAGGCCTTGACTGACCAGTTTCAGCAAAATGACCGGACGACTTACCTTATAGTAACTTGCTAACTCCGTTATTGCATCGTCATCATAAACTGGATAATTGAGGCGTTTTTCAAAATCGCTGGACGGCACCAAAAATTCACCTGCAAATTGGTTGCAAAAGCCCTCAACTTCTTCACCTCCAGAATTGGGACCGCGTGTGATGCCATTCTCACCGAGTAAGAGGTGCGCCAGCTCATGAAAAAGTGAGAAGATCTGTCTGACAGCCGGTCTACTGTTGTTTAGGCAAATTACAGGAAACTGCTCGTGAACAAGACAAAACCCATCAACGAAGTCGTTTTTGAATGCATCCTTAAAAACGAAGACTCCCTTTTCCTCAATGTGGTCTCGCCAATTTTCGAGGGCTTTCCTCGGGCCACTCCAACTTACTTGCGTTTCAACACTGACATCTAAATAGCCTCGGGTATGTTGTGCCAACTCCGTCGGTGAATTGTCAACCTGGGCATGAAGGTCACGGAAGATCTGCTGTTCCGCAGGATTCACCCTTGTGTTCAGCTCCATCAATGAAAGTTGCCTTGCGTACGCCTGACGCAACAACAGACGGATTTTTGGACTCAGTTTCTCAATTTCAGAGTGTCGCAGTGCAAGCTGTTCCACAAAATCGGGTTCTTGGGGCGGTTCCGGGAAGAAGAATAGGGCGACAGGACGTTTGTACTTGTCAGCCAATTTTTCAAGTTGAACGTAGGTCGGTGCCTGGGTCCCCAACTCCCAATTGGAAATGGTCGTGACATCCTTCTTGAAGGATTTGGCAACATCTTCTAGGGTGTATCCTGAACGTTCTCTCGCCCACTTGATTATGGTGGGATTAATCCCTTTAATGTAGTCAGCCATGAGGGTTATCTCAGATAGTGATTGGTGGTGAGCTTAAAATTTCCGTCGGTACAAAGTACAAACTTACGGTATTATATCATAACCCAAGTTGCCACCTTTATAAAAAAAGGGGCAGAACCCGAGTTTGTTTACGATAAAGAGACACGATTAGGGCGAAGACGCGACTGATTTGTTCAATAAAGAGTCGAGATCGGGAGATCGCTCCTACGGTTTTGTGATTGCATCAGCGTGTCCGTTTTGATATACTTTTGACTGCCAACACCAAGCCGAGCGGATTAAGAGGAGGGAATCAACAGTGGTTGAACAGAATGAAACGAAACAGTTGATAGTTATTGATGGCACGGCGTTTGTCTATCGCGGCTTTTTTGCGTTTTCTGCTACGCAGGAATTAGCGACATCAACTGGGCAACCGACAAGTGCAATTTATAATTTTACAACGATATTGCTTAAATTGCTTCGTGAGGAGCAACCTGGATATTTGGCGGTCTGCTTTGACCGTGGGGGGAAAAGTGGGAGAACGGAAATTCTCGCGGAATATAAGGCGGAGCATCCGGAGGTCGATCTTGCGGATTATAAAGCTGACCGACCTGAACCGCCTGATTCGCTCATTTCGCAGTTTGAATATATCCGCAAAATTATCAAGATGTTGGGGATTCCGATCGTTGAGATGGAAGAATATGAAGCGGATGATGTCGCAGGTACTTTGGCGAAGCGGGCGGAGGCGGCGGGTTTTGATGTGTTAATCATGACGAATGATAAGGATATGCTCCAACTCATTTCGCCGCAGATTAAGGTATACCGCGTCAACCGTAATGGGCATCAAATTTTCGATGTTGAGGCGTGTAAAGCGCGGTATGGGGTTGAGCCTCGGCAAATCCCTGACTATCTCGCGTTGCTTGGGGATACGGTTGACCGCATCCCTGGCGTTGCCGGAATCGGCGAAAAAAGCATCTCGCCGATGCTTGCGGAGTTTGATACGGTTGAAAATCTGCTTGAGAATCTGCAAGAGGTGAAGAAACAGTGGCGCACGAAATTGGAGGCAGGTAGGGAACTCGCTCTACTGGGTAAGAAGCTGGTGCCCCTCAACACCGAGCTGGATATCCCTGTCACGCTGGAGGAGTGCAAAATCGGCGAAACCGATCAGGATGCGCTGATGGAAATCTTCCGGGAATTGGAATTTAATAGCTTGCGAAATCAAATTGCGGCGGAGTGGAACAATGAACAGGAGCAATCGAACACGTATCAAACGGTGAAGACCGAAGCCGAATTGGATGCCTTGCTTGAGCAACTGAAGGGGGTTAAGGAATTTTCGGTGGTGCTTCAGACCACGTCAGGTGACCCCATCCGATCGGCACTTGTGGGCATCGCTATCAGCACCACGCCGCATGAGGGATATTACATTCCGGTTCTGAATAATGCGCTGGGTGCGCCAGACCTGCTTCCTACTCAGCGGGTTTTGGAGGGGTTGCGTCAGATCCTTGAAGACGATGCTTATCGGAAAATTGGGTATAACATCAAATCCGACCTTAAGGTGTTGAGCCGTTGCGGGATAGACCTGAAAGGTATTTCGTTTGACACGATGATTTCGGCTTCGCTCCTTTCGCCATCCGCCGCCAGCCAGAATCTTGAAGACCTCGCCTTTGCGAACCTGAATCACCAGATGATTTCAATCAGGAACCTCATCGGCAGAGGCAAGAAGCAGATTACGGTAGACCTCGTTCCACTTCAGCAGATTGCCGCGTATGCCTGCGAAACCGCGGATATCACCCTTCGGCTCAAACAGAAGTTTGAACCTGAACTTGCGGAAGATGGGCTGGGCGATATCTACCGCGATATTGAACTCGCACTTGTTCCTGTGCTTGCCGATATGGAGCTCACGGGCATCACGGTTGACAGCGACTATTTGCGGCAGTTATCCGAGGAATTTCAGGAACGTCTCGACCAGAAAATGGATCAGATTTATGGAGAGGCGGGACGGGAGTTCAACATCAATTCCACACAGCAACTTGGACAGATTCTGTTTGAGGAGCTTGGGCTCCCGAAAAATCTGACGCGCCGGACAAAAACGGGCTATTCGACCAATGTTCAGGTATTGGAAAAGCTGGCGTTACATCACCCGTTACCGGAATTGATTCTGGAGTATCGCACCGCCTCCAAGCTCAAATCCACCTATACAGATGCGTTGATTGAACTTATCAATCCAGATACTGGGCGCATCCATACCTCATTCCATCAAGCGGTTGCCCGGACCGGGCGACTCAGTAGCAGTCATCCCAATCTGCAAAACATCCCTGTGCGGACAGCGGAAGGCCGCGAGATCCGCCGTGCATTCGTTGCCGGGGACGATGACCATACACTGGTCGTTGTCGATTACTCGCAGATTGAATTGCGAATCCTCGCCCATCTCTCTGGTGATGAACGGCTTCATGAGGCGTTCGCGAAAGATATGGACATTCACGCACAGGCGGCGGCACTGCTGTTCGGCGTGGCACAGGAGGATGTTGATGCGGATATGCGCCGCCAAGCCAAGACGATGAACTACGGTATCGTCTACGGTATCGGACCGTTTCGTCTTTCCAACGAACTGAAGATTGAATTTGGCGAAGCGCAGGGTTTGATTGACAACTACTTCAATACTTATGCCGGTGTCCGGACGTATTTCGACCAGCTCATCGAATCGGCGCAGGGAACTGGCTACGTTGAAACGATGCTGGGACGCCGTTGCTATGTACCGGAGCTCAAAGCGGGAGACCGAAACACACAGGAAGCTGGCAAGCGTGTCGCGATTAATGCCCCCATGCAAGGCACCGCCGCTGAATTAATGAAAATCGCGATGCTTAGGATTCATGAGTATCTCGCGAACAGCGGTGGGCAGACGAAAATGCTGGTGCAGGTTCATGACGAGTTGGTGTTTGAAGCGCCAAAAGCCGAGCAGGATGAGGTTATATCAGAGATTAAACGCTTGATGGAGAATGCGTGTGAGATTGATGTGCCGGTGAAGGTTGATATTCACGCGGGTGAGAATTGGTTGGAAGCGAAGTAGGGTGGGAAAGGGATTTCCTGTTCAGAGTATAACCTAAGTTGCTAGGTTGTGTTTACATTTAACTTTAGGACATTGCCCATATTTAGTCACCCTTTTTGTCCCGAAGGTATTGACTTACAGGACGTTTTTGAGACTACGAAATTCCCCATAATGCTGATACGGGTGTGACACGGAAGAAATTCCGTCTAATCAAGAATAGGTGGAGAAACTTCATGGAAAAGCAATCTCTCATAACAAAGAAATTTATAGATTCATTTCGCTCTCTCGTTGGCACCGATCTCCGAATCTGTTTTCGCCAGCCAGCACTTCTGCACAAATGCCAGCTACTTGTATGTGCTGGTATTCTCGCGCTGATTCCGAACGGATTTGCAGCGGACACGCCGCCTGTTCCCGCATTTCCGGGCGCGGAAGGTTTTGGCTCGATGACTCGCGGCGGTAGGGGCGGGAAAGTGCTCACGGTGACGAATCTGAACGACTCCGGGCCAGGTAGCTTGCGCGAGGCCTGCGAAACTGAAGGATCGCGGATAGTCGTGTTCAGGGTTTCGGGCACTATCACCCTTGAAAGTAGATTGAGAATCTCCAATCCCTATATCACCATCGCCGG
Organism: Candidatus Poribacteria bacterium; assembly: GCA_965198165.1. Taxonomy (GTDB): domain Bacteria; phylum Poribacteria; class WGA-4E; order WGA-4E; family PCPOR2b; genus CBDAOT01. The sequence goes on from OZ240244.1 coordinate 5,779,152, forward strand.
GCAGACAGCCCCGGGAGATGGTATTTGCATTAAGAAATATCCTCTCTCAATTAATGCCAGCGAGGTTATTATCAGGTATATAAGGGTGAGATTGGGAGATGAAGCGGGTGTTGATGCAGATGCCATATCGAGCAGGTATAACAAGAACATTATCATTGACCATGTGTCGGCAAGTTGGAGTGTTGATGAAACAGTGTCTATTTACCATTGCGAAAATGTAACCGTTCAATGGTGTCTGGTATCGGAAAGTATGTACAATGCTGGCCACGCCAAAGGTACTCATGGGTTTGGAGGAATATGGGGCTCAAACCGTAGCACGTACCATCATAACCTGCTGGCGCACCACAGCAGTCGCAATCCGCGTTTCGCTTCAGGTTGCGGATATAACGATTTCAGAAATAACGTGGTGTACAACTGGGGTTATAACAGTGCCTATGGTGGGGAGAAACAACAACAAGGCAATGAAAATTTTAACTTTACCGTTATCAACATGGTGGCCAATTATTATAAGCCGGGCCCCGCAACCCGTCCGGGCAAGGTGACGTACCGTATTATTAATCCTTCATCGAGTAATTTGGCTGATGATTTTGGCAAATGGTATGTTGCCGATAATGTTGTTCATGGCAACACAGCGGTTACAGCCAACAACTGGGACGGTGGTGTGCAGCCTCAGGGTGGCAGTTCATATATTGCAGGATTAAAACTTCATCAACCTTTTGCATCTATGCCTATCAACCAGCAAACTGCTGAAGAAGCCTATTATTCTGTTCTGGACAATGTAGGTGCCTCATTGCCCAAACGCGATACAGTAGATGTACGCATTGTTGACGAAACCCGTAATGGCTATGCAACTTATGAAGGGGTAACATACAAAAATAAGAATCGGGTGCCCGATAAATCAAAAAAATGCGGTATTATTGACTCACAGACAGATGTCGGCGGGTGGCCGGAACTCAAGAGCCTGCCTGCGCCCCTTGACAGCGATGGTGACGGTATGCCCGACGAATGGGAAAAGAGGTACGGGCTTGATCCTCGTGACGCTTCCAATGCCTCAAAGGACAAGGACAGCGACGGATACACCAACATTGAGGAATACCTCAACGGAATCGATCCGACGGAGTTTGTGGACTATACCAAACCCGAGAACAACGTAAACACGCTGTAGGTTGCCCTGACCGGTTGGTGTGATACTGAGAGGTGCACTATTGAACGCAACCTCGGCAGGCACTTGAATGTGCATCTCGCCCTCGGTAGTCAAACACAACCTACCTATTCCAGAGAAACCGAGTTTTTCCGAAAAAACTCGGTTTCTCTTTTGAAAGTTGCTAAAACTGAAACATCTCACAATGAGGAGATAACATTAGGATGCAGATTAACGATTCAATTACTGTGGAACAACTTAAACCGAAACTAGACCATCTCTTTGAACTGTCTGGAAAGAAGATTTTATCCATCGAAGAGACGTGGGATGTATCGAGAGGAACGCCGGTGTTCACCGTGGCTGGGGCGTATACCACGCGGGGTTGGACGGAATGGACACAAGGGTTTCAGTTCGGTTCCTCGATTCTTCAATTTGATGCGACTGATGACGAACAGTTCCTTGAGATTGGTCGGCGCAATACGCTTGAAAAGATGGCCGTGCATGTGACGCATATCGGTGTCCACGACCACGGGTTTAACAATGTATCCACTTACGGCAACTTGCGCCGTTTGATGCGCGAAGGGCGTATCCCGCACAACGATTGGGAGTGCCACTTCTACGAACTCGCGCTCAAAACGTCGGGGGCAATACAGGCGAGCCGATGGTCAAAAATTAAGAATGGAACGGGCTATATCTGTTCCTTTAATGGGCCGCACTCCCTGTTCTCCGATACCATTCGGTCCTTGCGGGCATTGGCGTTGGGATACAGCTTGGGGCATGTGCTGATGGGCGAAGGCGACCAGCCAATCTCTCTGATGGAACGGTTGCTCCACCACTCGGAAACGACAGCGGCTTATAATGTCTATTACGGCGAGGGCAGAGATGCGTTTGACCTGCGGGGGCGCGTAGCGCATGAGTCCATTTTTAACATCACCGATGGAAACTACCGCTGTGCGAGTACGCAGCAGGGGTATTCGCCCTTCACGACGTGGACCCGGGGGCTTGCGTGGATTATCACCGGATATGCCGAGCAACTTGAGTTTTTCGACACACTGACCGATGAGGAGCTGACCTCTTACGGTGGGAAGGCGCAGGCGATTTCGCATATACTCAAAGCCGCCAAAGCAACATCGGACTTCTATATCGAAAACAGTGCCAGCGATGGGGTTCCGTATTGGGATACCGGTGCCCCCGGTTTGGTAAAACTGGGGCAATATCTGGAGCGGCCTGCAGAACCTTTCAATGACATGGAACCTGTGGATAGCTCCGCCGCCGCCATTACCGCGCAGGGGTTGATTCGATTGGGGAATTACCTCAAGGCGCACGGGGAACCCGAAGCGGGGGGGCGATATTATCAGGCAGGCTTAACGGTCGCTAATACCCTTTTTTCCGAACCGTATCTCTCAGAGTCCGATGCACATCAGGGGTTAATTCTGCACTCGGTCTACCATCGCCCGAACGGTTGGGATTACGTTCCCGAAGGGCGCAGTATTCCGTGTGGTGAATCGTCGATGTGGGGAGATTACCACGCCCGGGAACTTGGAATGCTGCTGTTGCGAGAGGTTGAGGGCGGGCCGTATTTGAGGTTTTTTGGCTAATCGTGAAATTGGTACTATTCCGAAGGAGATTTTGGCGGAGTCGGGGCTGGTTCATCAGATGTGATTTCCTCTGCTCCCTCAGATGTGATCTCCTCCGCTTCCGTTTTCGCTCCTAGTACGGAAGACCAAAACTGGGCCCACTTTTGCCTCTCTTCCGCCATACCTTCAGCAATACCTTTCTCTTTCACTTTCTGATCACGTTTTTCTCGTAGATCTTTATAGAAATCAGATAAGAACATGATAATATCAACCTCCAAAATATGCATTGCGGCCAAAACCCCTGCAATAGGGGCGAATGCCGAAATTTCCTTCAACAGATTTTGAAACGACTTGTGTCCATTCCATCCGTTCGCTATTTCGTGATCCAGAGCGATTTTACCGTAGCAGATGACGTAGAAAGAAATTAAGACAATAGTAACGCCTGCTTTTCCTGTTTTCCAATAATCTCTGAGGGGTTGCCACAATTCTATTAGTCTTCTCAACTTCTTCTCCGCTCTGAATTTTTCCTTTCCTAAAAATACCATACAGGGCGTGTTAAGTCAAACGAAAAATAACAGTTTGCTACAGGGTGGAAATTAAAAAAAGACTGCTCAAAATTATGTAATATGGTATCATATTTCTATCGTCAGACGAAGACTAATCTCTACACACTAGCGTAGTCTCTTCAAAAAAAGGCTGTGATTAGAGGTTAAAGTACTATACACGACAGCACTTTGGAGGTAAACATGACTGTCTATTGGATTAGATGCCAGAACGACTCTTGGTGTCTACTCAACACGGTGAATTTAAGTCATAACCACTTTAATAACCTGAGAGGTGTCTACATTATTTGGCATGGTGGTATTCAGCCACAAACGGTAAGAGTAGGTCAAGGATTTATCAGAGATAGGCTTACAGCACATCGCACAGATCCTCAAGTTCAAACCTATGCGAATCAGACTTTATATGTTACATGGACGAGTCTACCTCTACACTTACTCGACGGCGTGGAGGCTTATCTCGCAGCAAACCTTAATCCGAAAGAGAATTATCGATTTCCAACAGCCACCCCTATCTCCGTGAATCTGCCTTGGTGAACCTTTTGGACTATAATCACATCCGGAAAACAACACGATCATCGGGTAGGGGTATTGGCATCATGTTTATATTAGTCCACAACCCTATCTAAAATGTCAACAGAACCTAAGCGTCCGGAGATGGATTGATGCCGTGCACCATCATCCCGTTTCCGGGAGAAATATCGGATTCTTTGAGTCGCCGGTCTTCGGCGGCGCAGTATTGGAATAGGACAATACCGCCTTGGACGATTGTTCAAATAAAAGGAGTTCAAAATGCACATCGGTACACAGCACATTTCAGGAGACAACTGGGAGGCTTACAAGGTACTTCCCCAGTTGGGGGTGAATCATGTTTCAGCCAATCCGCCTGGCGAATGGCAAGATTGGGATGCTGACGTTTTATCGCAGTTTAAGGAGAAATTAGCATCCCTAGATATTTCGCTCGATATGATGATCTTGCCGCTGGCATCAGGACCTGCGAGAACACAAGGCGCACCTCACGTTTTCCTCAGCCCCAGTCCAGAGCGGGATCGGGAGATTGACCAAATCTGCGACCTACTCCGCAATATGGCGCGGGCAGGGATTCCAGCCGGACGCTACAACATCACGATTCTTGGTCATCTACGGACGGAAAGGCGGTTTGGACGAGGCGGTGCCAGTTTGTCGTCGTTTGAGTATCATAAACTGGACCAGACGCTGGACGAGTTTGAAGATGGACCCGCCGACGCAGACGAGATGTGGGAGCGAATTGATTATTTCCTTTCGCGGGTTGTCCCCGTGGCTGAGGAGTACAAGGTACGACTGGCTTGCCACCCACAGGACCCGAGCATCGGTGATCAGTTATATCGAGGTGTTGCCAGAGTCATGGGCACGGTTGAAGGCTTCAAGAAATTCATTGAGATGCACGAGAGTCCTTACCATGGGCTGAACTTCTGCATCGGGACGATGTCGGAATCGCTGGAGAATCCGGGTCAAGATATCTACGATGTTATCCGCTATTTCGGGGAGAGGAAGAAGCTGTTTAACATCCATTTCCGTAACATCAAGGGCGGCCTCCTCGATTTTGTCGAGGTCTTTCCAGACGAAGGCGATGTGAATATGCTCAAGGCGTTGCGTACCCTCAAAGAGGTTAGCTACCCGTACATGGTGATGCCAGACCATGTGCCGGGGATTTCTGGCGAAAACCCCAGCGGCGTAGGTTTCGGGTATTGCTTCGGTTATATCCACGCCCTGATGCAGGCGATTAACGAACCCTCATCATGAGCATACTATAGAGGTGGGGTAATCCCACCCTATAGACATCAAGTTAAAGATCGCAAAAAATTTCAAGTAATTTCTAAATTTTTACAGCGAGGTATTGTTGTGACAACCCAACGGAACTCAGATGAAATTAGAACCCGCATTCTCACAGAAAACACAGCGCAGAGTGTTCTCAATCACCTCAAGGCACTGGAATCGAACCGCGCTCATATGCGCACGCGGTGGATTTGGGAACTCTTGCAGAACGTACGCGACACCTCGGTTGATACCGATACAGACCTTGTGGCTTCCATTGAGCACAAGCCGGGAGAACTAGTTTTTCAGCATAATGGGCCTAGATTCAAAATTGACGAAATAGCCCACCTCATCTACCACGGTTCTACGAAAGTCGAAGATGCTGGAACAATCGGACAATACGGCAGCGGTTTCCTCACAACACACCTTTTGTCACCAGAAATCAATATATCGGGGCAACTCGACGACGACCAGTCTTTCGTATCTCGCCTGAAGCGCGAAATTGGTTCGGTTCAAGAACTCAGTGAATCAATGGACAGGGCATGGGAGGAATTCAACGCATCATCTACAGCACCAGCATTAGGAGATTTTACTACCCGGTTTAGATACCCTATCGTCAGCGTCACATCGCTGTCGGCTGCCAATTGGTACGGTATCCACGTCTCTGGGTTGAATGGGTTGGGGTAGTTGGGCAATAGGGCGGCCTCGGATAGAGTCACCGCCGATGCCTTGACTTCGACAACTTCAAAGGTGATGGTTGCGAGCGTACCGTCTCCATTGCTGACCGCATTAATCGCGCTTGATGCGAGGGTAACCCGATTCCCGTCAAGCACGGGCAGGACAAAGAACGCGCTCGCTTTCAGGTAGTCCCCGTTGGCACTCTCCACATACCGAAGGGCGGAGGTATCGAACACCACAGTCCCCTGATAGCCTGCGACATTTTCCCCGTTTGCAATGTTGAGGGAGAGGGTGAGTTGTTCACCGACAGCGGGCGAGGGCACCGAGGCAGGCGAGACGCTCACTGTCACTGTTGTGGTAGGGGAAAGCGTGAGCCCCACAGGAGCACGGTGCCGTCCCCACTCCTCGATGCGAGGGTGCGGCCATCCGGACTGAACGCAACGCTTTCAACATCGCCAGTGTGCCCCGTGAGGGTGTGCAGGTGCGCGCCCGTGTTCGCATCCCACAGACGGATTTCCTGATAACTCCCCGATGCGAGGGTGCGGCCATCTGGACTGAACACCACGCTTCTAACCCACCCAGTATCCCCCGTGAGGGTACGCAGGGGCGCGCCCGTGTTCGCCTCCCACAGACGGATGGTATTATCCAAACTCCCCGATGCGAGGGTGCGACCATCCGGACTGAACGCTACGCTTAAGACATCCGAAGTATGCCCCGTGAGGGTGCGCTGGGGCGCGCCCGTGTTCGCATCCCACAGACGGATGGTATTATCCCTACTCTCCGATGCGAGGGTGCGACCATCCGGACTGAACGCAACCGCAACGCTGTAGACATCCGAAGTATGCCCCGTGAGGGTGCGCTGGGGCACACCCGTGTTCGCATCCCACAGACGGATGGTATTATCCCAACTCCCCGATGCGAGGGTGCGACTATCCGGACTGAACGCTACGCTTAAGACAGCCGAAGTATGCCCCGTGAGGGTGCGCAGGTGCGCGCCCGTGTTCGCATCCCACAGACGGATGGTTGAATCCCCACTCCCCGATGCGAGGGTGCGACTATCCGGACTGAACGCTACGCTTCTAACCCACGAAGTATGCCCCGTGAGGGTGCGCAGGTGCGCGCCCGTGCTCGCATCCCACAGACGGATTTCCTGATAACTCCCCGATGCGAGGGTGCGGCTATCCGGACTGAACGCAACGCTTAAGACATTCGAAGTATGCCCCGTGAAGGTGTGTAGGGGCGCGCCCGTGTTCGCATCCCACAGACGGATGGTTGAATCCTCACTCCCCGATGCGAGGGTGCGACTATCCGGACTGAACGCTACGCTTCTAACCCACGAAGTATGCCCCGTGAGGGTGCGCAGGTGCGCGCCCGTTCTTGCATCCCACAGACGGATGGTATAATCCGCACTCCCCGATGTGAGGGTACGGCTATCCGGACTGAACGCTACGCTTCTAACCCACCAAGTATGCCCCGTGAGGGTACGCAGGTGCGCGCCCGTGTTCGCATCCCACAGGCGGATGGTATTATCCCTACTCCCCGATGCGACGGTGCGACTATCCGGACTGAACGCTACGCTTAAGACATCCGAAGTATGCCCCGTGAAGGTGTGCTGGGGCGCGCCCGTGTTCGCATCCCACAGATGGATGGTATTATCCCTACTCCCCGATGCGACGGTGCGGCCATCCGGACTGAACGCAACGCTTCTAACCCACCAAGTATGCCCCGTGAGGGTACGCAGGTGCGCGCCCGTGTTCGCATCCCACAGGCGGATGGTATTATCCCCACTCCCCGATGCGACGGTGCGACCATCCGGACTGAACGCTACGCTTAAGACATCCCCCCTATGCCCGGTGAGTGTGCGTTGGTGCGCGCCTGTGACCGCATCCCACAGACGGATGGTCTCATCCCAACTCCCCGATGCGAGGGTGCGACCATCCGGACTGAACGCTACGCTTCTGACAGCCGAAGTATGCCCTGTAAGCAGGGCGACCTCTTGACCGGTTGCCGTGGCGTAGATCCAGATACCGATGCTACTCGCCACCGCGAGCCGGGTGCCGTCGGGCGAATACTGTATCTCATTTATTACACCTTTACCGAGGCGCATTTTGGCACCGTCAGGCAGGTGCCACTGTGGCGAATCTTGGGCGTAGGTGTTGAGTGAAAACAGGGTTAAGAGAATAATTACGGTGATTTTCATGGTGAAGTTCTCCTTTTTTTGCCTGAATCGCGGATGAAGAGGATTAAGAAGTGGCAAACTCGCCCTAGCTAAGTTTCTATACACCTATCGCCTCGCTGGGGAACCCTTGGGTTTATATTGTATTTTATGCGTTTGCTGTCCTTGTGGTAAATGAGTATGGGTAGGAAAAGGATTTCCCACCCCCGGAAACCGGGTGAATCCTTCCGCCCTTCCATCCTTCCAATCTGCCTTTCTGACTCTGCTTCTATTTGACGATAACCATCCGCCGCAATGCGGAATAATTCCCCGCACGGAGTTGGTAGAAATAGACCCCGCTTGCGACGGATTCTCCGTGTTCGTTGCGGCCGTCCCAATACGCCGCCTGTGCGCGGGTGGTGTAGAAGCCCGCAGGTTGATGCCCCAAATCCAACCGCCGTACTACTGTGCCTTTGGTGGTGTAGATTGTCAGTGTCACATTGGCGGAGGCCAGAGGACTAAATCACTTCCCGCCTTATCTGGATAGATCAGGTCGTTCAGGGTGCGGAAAGATCCTTTGATATCAAAACAGCGTGCGGTTAGGATTTCCTCAAAGTCCTTTGTCATATCTAGTTTCACTCTAAGCCCGATGACGACTAGCTAGTGTTTATGCGGATCTCCTTCAACCTTAGTCTCAGCTTCAGTCTTTATCGGGGTTGCTGAAAAGAACCAGCATAACTCCCTAATAATTACATAGGTTTTTATGCTTGTCAATCACAAAATGCACTTTTGAGTGAAAATTTTTACCATCCGTTTATCACTCTTGCGTACAAGACCCCATCCCTTCAGCGTGGGGAGTATGTCAACTTGGTTTCTATTCGTGCCCCGGCCCCAGTAGATCCACTAACCACCGAGATCCATCCGAATTGCCATAAAAAAAGCCCCACCCGTATGAAACGGATGGGGCGTTGTTGTACGAACACATTGATAAGTTGGTCGGGGTAGGCACAAGGGCTACAGGTACACCTCACACGAACTGAGCGAGTGAACCCCTAAGCGTCTGGAGCTGGATTGATGCCGTATACCATCATCCCGTTTCCGGGGGAGATGTGTGCCTCTCTGAGTCTTCGGTCTTCGGCGGCGCAGTATTGGAATAGGATAATTCGCCTCGGATGATCGGTTCGATTGAGATATGAACCGTGGGGTGTCAAGTAGCTAAACAGTAGCACATCTCCCGCTTCGCCTTCGCAGGGGGTTGCGTCTCCAATCGGATATTTTTGGGGTGACAGGTAGAGCCCATCCGGCTCGTGTGGCAACGGTCCCTGTTTGTGAACGCCGGGCATCACACACAAACACCCACTTTCGACAGTCGCATCTTCGAGATAAATCACTGCGGCGATCATTGAATCGTTTTCATACGGAAAGTAGTGATAATCTTGGTGCATTGGGAAAGGCGACCCCTTTTCGGGCGGTTTAACGTGCAGTTTGCTGTGGTGAAGGACGACGTTTGGCCCGATCAGGTCTGCGACACTTCCCGCCAACTTTGGATTGACCAGCATCCGAGTAAAGACTGCCGAGTGATACTGCATGTTGTGAATGCTGAGGACTGAGGTTTTGCCCTGTTCATCTTCAGGAATTTGGGCTTCCCGCCATTTTCCGCCCCATGTGGCTTCGAGTCGCCGTCCATCCTGTTGAACGCGCTCAAACATGGCATCAGTTTCACGAACGCATTCGTCAATTTCTTCGGGCGTAAAAATGCCTTCGGCGATAAGGTAGCCGTTGTCTTTGTAAAACTGGATCTGTTCTGGTGTAAGCATGGTTTTCCTCTTTATTATTGAACTCGAAAGGTCGGTGCGGCGACACTTTCAATTTCCACATTGATACACGCCGGCACCCCCGACGCAATTGCACGTTGAATCGCAGGGGTGAGCTCGCGGGGATGCTGAACGAACTCACCGTGTGCGCCCAATGCCTCCACAACTTTGTCGTAGCGTGAAGGGAGCAGGTCACAGCCAACCGTGCGGTCTGCGCCGTAATCCCGAATCTGCAATTGGTGTTCGGCATTCCAACGTGCATCGTTGCCGACGATGGTGATGATGGGTATATTGTAGCGGAGTGCGGTGTCAAACTCAAGGGCGTGGTAGCCGAATGTGCCATCGCCTAAGATAACGAAAACGTGTCGCTGTGGATGCACCAGTTTCGCCGCAAGCCCCATCGGGAGTGAGCTGCCGATAGAGCCTGATGGTCCGTTGATTAGGCGACATTCTGCTTCCAGACCCGCTTGTGCCCACTGCCCAAACTCGCCGCCATCGCTGATGAATATCCCGCCTGCGTCTAAGAACGGTTGAAGTGCGCGGCAGACCTGAAGTGGGTGCATGGGGCCGTGCGCAGAATCGAGCCCTGGTTCGCTTTCCCACAAGGGGTTTTTGTGTCGTGCGGCTTCTACCTCTGCCCGCCAATCGGTGCCCTGCCACTCCCGCGTCCGCGCTTGCGCGGTCAACTGTCGCACAACTGTAGATGGCTCGGCGTGTATTTTCAGCAGGACGCGCTCGGCTTCACGGTCTTGTTCTTCGTCAGCGTCAATCTGGATGAAACGACACGCTTCGGAGAAAAACGGGGGCTGTCCGAAACGGAGCGTGAAGTCCAATTTCTTTCCCACCAATAGCACAAGGTCTGATTCGGAAAGCGCGTTGGTCGCCGTGTGGAGCCAGGGATTGTTGACACCGCGTGGGCTTTCCATCGGTAGCGCGGGGATACCTGTGGCATCGGATAACCCCTTCACGTCCGCCCAACGAAACGGTCTCCCCATTGCGGGCCCTGCTAAGATGAGTGGACGCTCCGCGCTGATGAGTTGGTCAAGTACGGCGTTGAGCAGGTGCGTGGTATCGTTTTCGGGGTTGCCGTTATCGTCGGGCGTTTCAATTGCCGATGACCCCGGTGTGGTGGCTTCTAAAACGTCAGTGGGGAGACTGAGGTGGACCGGTCCGGGGCGGCCTGAACTCGCTAATGACAGTGCGGTGGCAATCTCTTCGCAAATTCGGCTTGCGTCCGTTACTAGCCACGAAGCCTTTGTAACTGGCTTGGCAGTGGCAACCTGATCGATTTCCTGAAATGCCCCTTTGCCAATCTGCGCGATGGGGCAGTGACCACTCAACAGCACCACCGGTGATTCTGCCATCAGTGCAACGTAGAGCGCGGAGATTCCATTGCAGTGCCCTGGACCGCCGGTCAGTAGTGCAACGCCCGGCTTTTCGGTCAAACGTCCCCAACCGTCCGCTATATGTACTGCGGTTGCTTCGTGCCGTGTGTGGATGAGTTCAATGTCGCGGCCGATTGTCGCATCGTAGACCGAGAGGATATGGTTACCGGAGAGCGTGAACAGGTGTTTAACGCCCGCCTCTACGAGCGACTCGACTAACTGTTCCGCGCCGGTCAATTTGTCGTTTGCCATATTATTTTTTTAACGCAATCAGTAGATTTAGACTAGGAAAATGTTGGTAAAAATCGCCCGAACCCCTTGTGTTTATTGGGTTTTTGCTTGTTTTCACCTTGAAATATGATAGGATATCGTATCACATTTTGAGAGGGGATCCAATGAATTTAGCGGAATATCTTTTGGAAGTTTGTTAATCAGTCGGTGAAGAATTTGCCGAACACCGGACGGCCCCTAGAGGCTTGAAATTCATTGACTTCAGGATGGGGTTGTGATAGAATAAGGATGCTCTGCACGGGAGTCGGCTCTCGTGCTGGTTTATGGAGCTTCTACTCCGAGGAGGTCAATACAATGTCTGATGATGTTGGCAAGGCAACAACAGAAACACAAATTGTTATCACAGTAACAGCAAAACATGTGATAACGGCTTTAGTTACATTCATTGGTACAGTGATTGGCACGTTAATAACCATCTTCATAGTTATTTGGCTTAATGTTCCCTTAAAGAGCGATGTAGCTCAACTCGCCACTAAAGACGAAATGCGAGCAGGGTTTAATGCGATAAATGCTAAGCTTGATGCTATTATTCAACGATTAGACTCGCATGAAAAACGCATCGCTGATAATGAGGAACGGCATCATAAGCATGTGTTAGAGTATCATGATAGAAAGGATTAAAGGGGCTGATCTATTCTGACACCTTCAGTAATTCCAGGATCTGCTGATGGATGGACTCTGGGTGGGCAATCGGCTTCAGGTAGAATCGGTCGATGGCTTGCCCGCCGAATCCAGCACATTTACACATTTCAATGTTGAGTCCGAGTTTTGCCAAAATGCCACTAAAGAAGTAGAGGAATCCTGGGCGTTCTTCACCTCTCACAACGATTTCTGAGTAATTCTTGTGAGAGTCGGCATCAATTTCAACGTCGTAGACTTTCCACTGGTGTGATAATTGTGTGTGGTGTTTTTGAAAGAGCTGCTCTAGCGGTATTTGCTGGTTCATCAACCCCTGAATTTCTTGAGTGAGTTCTTTTTTTATCTCTTCATCAAGGGGCATCGGTGTGCTGTGCTGAAGATATGGAGGTTGATGAACCAGATGGTAGATTTCTAAGGCAACCTTCGTCTCGGTCTTTGTGTAGATGCGGGCTTCGCGGACGTCAATATGGTGGGCGAAGAACAACCCGCTGAAATCGTGCATATTGCCAACACGGCTGTAACCGGCGAGGTGCAATTCTGTAAATCCGGGCTTGTCAACAAATTGGAGGGCGACTGGCGTGGGCTCAACGGCGTCACGCCGCGTTCTGCTCGCCTCCTCCTGCGCTTTGGAATCTGCGCCCTGCTCAATCCGCGCAACCAGTTTAATGTGCATTGCAATCTCTTGGGGCGAGTATGTCATTCGGTATGAAATCGGCATCTGCTGAAGGAACCGCCGGAACTCATCCGGGGGCGCATACAGTTCCCACTGTTTCTCGTCATGCCCGATGAAACGCGAGCGGACGAGCTCGTAAATCCGCTTTAGGTTGTCTTTATCAAGTTCGGTGAAGTTCTGTGGGCCGTTGGCTTTTGAATCACAATAGGTCAAAAGGTAGAGTTTCATCAACCGATCAAGGGATTTAACGCGCTTCTGGAATCTGGTAATCGTTTCATCACTCAGTTGATGATATCGCGCCAAATTAATCATCGAAAGATGCTCTCTGATTAGAAAACAGACCTCATCAGTCTGCGCCTGATCGAAACCAAATTCTCTGGCAATCTTGTTTGCCTTTTCCGCGCCAGTATGTGGATGAGTCGGGGCGGGTTTATCAATGTCGTGGAGTAACAGTGCCATATAAAGGTCGTTCACGGAAGAGAGCTGTTGATAGATAGAATTGAGCACCTCCGCTTCAGAGGCATCAGACGTTTGGATGCCAAACGCTTGCGGCGGGACAGATTGGCGAATCTCATCAAGGTATTCAATCGCAATAAGGGTATGTTTGCCGACTGTATACGGGTCTGTGGGGCGCTCACTGCGGGTCATCATTGCGCGCTCAAATTCAGGTAGAATCCGTTCAATGATGCCGAGCCGATGCATTCGGGTCAACGCTTTTGAAACACTTCCCGGTTTTGCCATCAACTCTGAGAGGCGTTGTTTCAGAGGGATTAAATCCAGACAGTCAACGTTGGTGAAGATAAAGGTCGAGAGTTCCGAATCTATCTCAAAATCGTACCGCTGGAAATAAGCAAACAACTGAAAGAGCTCATCGGCACTGATGCTTTCAAAGTCATTATTGAGACAGAAGATGTTGGATTGTCTCACAACAAAGGCTTTGGATATGAATATACCGGATTCAAGCAGGTTGCCGATTAACAATTCCGCTTTGAAGTGCAGGTACTTGGCGTGTGAATAGTAGTCTGTCATAAACCGATAGACCAAGTCTTCGGTGTTCCCAGCGTATTCTAAGGCTTGAGCAATCTTCAGTTGTATGAAATCATTTCGTCCGGGATGATAGGAAAGTGTCTCTTGCGGGGCATCTGCGAAGACGTGGAGCAGGTTGCGAACTTTGAACATGAAATCGAGGGAGGGTTTGAGTTGTTCATCGTGGAACCGCTCATACAGCTCTGGAATCCGCACAAATTCGCGTAAACCGTACATCCAAAGCGCGTACTGAATCGTCCTGAGTCCTCCGCGTCCCTCTTTAATATCTGGTTGGTTCAGATAGATGGTGTCATCAGACTTTTTAAGTGCATCCTCTTTCTCTTTGAGGAGTTCTAGAACAATCGAAATATCCGATTTTGCTGAACGCACACTGTTTTTGAACAGCGATGTCAGGCAGTCGTCGCCAGCCAGAAACCGCATATCAATTAGCCCCGTCATATCTTGACAATTCCACTGCTCTATGTCAGCGAGTGGGCGATAAATGAAGCTGAATTTGAAACTGGGAATCGCATCGCTCAATCCATCGAGAAAGTCGTAGAATAGACGAATCAGTTCTAGAGTCTTTTCGTCGTAGACCTCTTCAAGGTCAACCGAGGATGTGTAGACGAGGTCAACATCGGAGTGGTAGCAGAGTTCTTCTCGCCCGTAGCTACCAATTGCGTAAATGGCGATATCCGGTTGCGTCTGAATCTGATTGTGGGCGATTTCGTAAATCTTTTGAATGACAGCATCCCAAAAGCGGGTATTGAAGCGACAGCATTCAAACCCTCCAACCTGTGCATCGAGAACGAACTCTTTTAACCGTTTGCGCTGGGCAGTGACAAACGCATGGATTCCGCTCTCTAGCTGTTCAAAAGAGGCGTTGGTATTGGGGGGTAAGTAGCTGTTTAAGTCGGCTTTTATGGATTCAGGTGATTTCAGGGGCATACATTTATTGGTTCAGAAGTTCAGGTCTGGCGACAACTTGACGGTTGCTGACAAGGCTCCATGTGCAATGGCTTCAAATCTGCCCGGCCTGAATCATGAGTTCCAGTGGGGATTCGCTGGTTTCAAGGGGAAGATTAATTGTTTTGTGGAGGCGGGAGGATTCCATGATTGCCATGAGCACTTCCATCGTCGCCCGGGCACTCTGCCCTTGCGAGCGGTGTGGGCCTCCGCCTTCTATCCACGCGATAAGTTCCTCAATGGCGGCTTGATGAGAATTATTCTCCTCAAGGGCGATATCAAGTTCGCCGTTTTTTGTGATAACCTGTAGTTGATAGCCGGATGGCGCATTGACGCTGATAAGCCCGGCTGTTCCGCAGAGTTGAAAGGCGTAACCGGGCGGAGCCATCTCGCCCTGTTCAATAAAGCCTCGCACACCGTTTTCAAACTGCCAGTGTCCGATTGCGTTGTGCTCAACTCGGTGCCCGAAGTCCACTTTATCGGTGGGTCGGTCAATCTGGCCCATGACCCACTTAATCGGTGAATCAGCGACGAAATAGCGCATCAGGTCAACGACGTGTGTGCCGTTACTGAGCAGGTCTCTGCTGTTGCAGTAACCGAAGAGCCATTGCAGGTCGCCGATGGCGTTTCCTGTGACCAACTCAATGGCTTGGGTCACTTGTGGGTCGAACCGATGTTGATGCCCGACGACCAGTTTTGTACCAGATTTTTCGCACGCCTCTAGCATCCCATCCGCTTCTTTCAAATTGAGTGCCATCGGTTTTTCACAGAGAATCGCCTTGACACCACTCTCAGCGGCGGCAACAACCATTTCGCAGTGAAGGGGAGGCCATGTACAGATGCTGACGATATCCAACGATTCGCGTTCGAGCATTTCACGGTAGTTATCATGAAAGCTGACAATGTTGTATTTTTCTCCGAATGTTGCACGTCGGTCTGGGTTCGGCTCTGCCGCTGCGATAATCCGGGTGGAATCAAGGGCGTGATACGCCCGCGCATGGACTTGAGCAATTCCTCCGCAACCGATGATGGCAACTTCATAGCGTTTTGACATCGGTAGTCCTCCGCATTCTATACATTGAAATGTGCCAAAGGGCAAGATGCCCCGACTACGGGTTAGGGTGTTAACTCGGGTTGGTTGTATCTATCTTACCTATTTTTCGGGCTAAAGTCAAACTTTATAGTAAAGCCAATAATTATTGATACACCGTCGGCGCGCTTAAGCAGGTTTCAATATAAAAGTTGTAGTATTGCAAGCTACGGTTGCTCTAGTTATCCGCGAGAAACCGAGTTTTGAAGAAAAAACTCGGTTTCTAATCAGTGGCCTGCAAACAGGTTCCGTCCTCGAACAAGGTTCTCCAATTTTCCCAACGCGACGCTACGTGGTAGCATCCACAAACCGCAATCTGGGACCGCGGCAAGCCGGTCCGCACCTATCGTTTTGGCACCTTGCTCAAGCCGACTGGCAACCGTATCGGGGGTTTCAATCTGTAGGTCTTTAATATCAATCACACCTAACGCAATCTCGATTCGTGAGTCGTATTTCGCAAAGGATTTGAGTTCATCGTAGCCGCGTCTGGCGAATTCGAGGACCAACTGGTCAAGCTCCAGCTCAAGTAACTTGGGTAGCAGGGCCTCGTAGTTTCCTTTCTGAACCGTTTGCCCGCCGTAGTTGCCGTAGCAGATGTGGATACCAGACCTGCCGGGAATGGATTTGGCGACGTGGTTGATTGCCTCGACAGCCCACTCGATATCTTGCGGATGCCCGCCGATTGAGGCTTCGTCGAGCTGAATGAAGTCGGCTTCGATATCACTGACCTGTTCACTTAGCACTTGGGCAATCGCCATCGCCAGCGTTTTATAGTCTGGGTAATAATCGTTTATCAGCACCCGGGACAACATGTGTGGACCGGTGAACGTGAATTTTAGGGGGTGTTTCGTCAATTTGCGGGCATTCTCAAACTCACGCCGTAGGTCGAGCAAACCGTGGTCAATTTCGCCATTAACGACACCTGCTGGTGCGTCACGATACGCGAGTTCTGGGTCACGGCGCATCCGTTCAAGCAGTGCTCGGGGTTGTTCTGTCGCAATCCCTGCAAGCCGCTCGGCGTAGTGGTCGATCATTCCGTTGGTCTTTTCGTGGCAGAACAGATTTCGGTAGACTTCGCCATCAGAAATTAAATCCAAGCCGACATTTTCTTGGTCTTTGATTATCGCTTTGATGGCATCAAGAATTGCTTCCTCACTCGCCGATTGGTCTAACCATCTAGGCAGTGGAAAGCTACCGACAACACTGGTTTCAATGAGTTTTTTCTCGGGCATTCAGATTTCCCTTCTCATGCGAGTCCGACGCTTCCGTTTGTCCAGCAACCGCCAATGCTCGGGCACCCACGCCGAGCACAGATAAGAAGCCTTCGGAATCTGCGTGGTTGAAATCACCAATTGCCTCCATTGAGGCAGTCTCCTCGGAATAGATTGAGTGAGGCGCGCCACTTGCGGCGTGGAACGAAACGTTGCCTTTGTACAAACTGACAGCAATCACGCCTTCGGCGAGGCGAGTAAAGCGTTCGATCGCGGCGAGCAACGATTCCGTTGTCGAATCAAACCAGTACCCTTGATAGATCTGTTCGGCAACGGTAGCGGACACCTGATCAAAAAAGCGGCGTGACCGACGGTCTAAAATGAGTTGGAGCAGATAGTCGTAACATCTACCAAGCAACTCCATCCCGGGCGATTCATAGACACCACGGCTTTTGATACCGACAAACCGATTTTCGACGGTGTGGATGCCAATACCGACTGCATTCCGTCCACCCATTCGGTTCGCTTCCAGAAGTGCTTGAAGCGGCGTGACGGGGCTTCCGTTGATTTCAACGGGCATCCCACCTGCGAAGGCGACTGTAAAATGCTCAATTTCGTCGGGGGCATCTTTCGGATGAACCCCCATCCCCGGCTCAATAAATTCGGCAGGTGTCTTGAGCGATTCCAATTGACCTGCTTCGTGGGTCAATCCGAGCAGATTAGCGTCGGTCGAATAGGGTGCATCATGGGTTGCGGTGATTGGAAGCCCACGTTCTCTACAGAAGTCAATCATTTCGCTTCTTCCGCCAAACCGCTGTAGAAAAGCGGGGTCGCGCCACGGCGCATACACTTCAACAGCCGGGTTTAACATATTCGCCGCAAGTTGGAACCGGACCTGGTCGTTGCCTCGACCTGTGCAACCGTGCGAAAGGATATTGATGCCGCGCTTCTGCATTTCGGGGAGGATTGCCTTCACTGTAATGTGTCGTGCGATTCCGGTGGTATTCCAATACCCTCCCTCATATTTCGCTTGTGTCTGTATCACCTTGAGCCCAGCCATCGCCAAAGCATCTTTCGCGTCCACAATGACCGCCTCTTGTGCGCCGGAAGCCAACATCCGCTCACGAATTTCTTCTACGTTCTTTTCATCGGGTTGCCCAAGGTCTGCGGTGAAGCAGACGACATTAACCCCGTTATCGGCAAGCCAGCGTGTAACCGTGCAGCTATCAAGCCCGCCGGACACAGCCGCACCAATTGTTTTCCCTTTTAACTGATCAGCGTTCATGTTCTCTCCTCGTTTACGTAACGGATTTCTACCTGTATTGTACCTGAATTTTGTCTGTGAATAAAGGGAAAAATAACAATCGGCTCAAAACTGCGATCACGCTCGCAGTGAATTGGCCAATCCACTGTACATGGCGAAAGGGCTTGGATTTGGCAATCCAAGCCGAGCGGAGAATCCACGTTGAGGAGAGGACTTGGGGCATTTCTGCATCAACAACGCAGAAGGAGCTAGTATCGGTTTCCGATTCAGTGGCACGGTCTGAATCATCGTGCACAGAAACACTCCTAGATACTTCATTTCAACGTGAGCAGATACGCATAAATATCATGGAGTTGCTTCACGGTCAGGATGTCGGCGAAATTTTCGGGCATGACGGATGTTGGCGGTGTGAAGGATTCTTTTATATCCTTTGTGAAGTAGGTGGTCCACAACATGCCCGACTCGTCTAGCACCTGCACCACCTCCTTATCTTCCTCGCCCTCTTTGTCGAAAACCGGACGTTTTCTGCCGGTGATCTCTTTGCCATCTTTTGTAATGATGGTGATGTTCTTATATTTGAGGTCAATATATGCACGAGGGTTGAGGATGGATTCTATGATGAATTGTGGCGAGCGGGTGCGGGCGATATGGGTCATATCTGGGCCTGTTTCGTTACCGGTGCCGTAACCGCCTTTCCCACGAGCGGTGTGGCATTTGCCGCAAGCCATCTCTTCGGAGAAAAATAGCGTTTCTCCAGCGCGGGCATCCCCTTTCATGTAAGGCACGAAAGCGCGTGCGGTTTTTACCCCAGAAGCCAGCGTGACACCTGCGGCTTTCGCTTGTTGCATCCGGACATAGCTGATTACCTTCCAAATCTCTTCATTCGTCAATTTCCCGCCAAAGTTTCGCATCCCGGTGTTGGGAATACCATCGTAGATGGTTTTAAAAACGCCAGCTTCACTCCAACCATAAAGCCATTGGGGTTGGAGCAGGTCGGGTGCTCTTGTGCCCTCTCGGGCGGTTCTTCCGTGGCACCCCCAGCAGAAGGCGCGGAAGAAAAGTTGTCCTTCGGCAATCGCATCCTCATCTCCCGTGAAGGGATTCGATAACTGTTCGGGAGTTTGTGCGAAGGCACCCCACATCGCGCCCTGCACAAGCCAAAGGGCGCAGAGTGTCGTCATCCAAAGTGGTCGCCTCTTATTTTGGGTCGCTTGATTCATCTTTTTCCTCCTTATAAGTTGAGATGTTGGGTTCACTCTATCTCTTGTGGAAAAGCGGAAACGCTATTGGCATTGATAGAAATTCGCTTTTTACCGTTCAACCCAACCTACTACGCCCCTATTCTTTCGTCCGACTAAAGGGGGCATAGTAAGGTAGCTTATATTTCTTGCAGATTTTCTTGATGGGTTCGCCGATGATTTTTTCCTGAATCACCGCATCAATAGCGCGTTTGAGGTCTTCATCGCCCTTCCTCACTGCGACTGCAACGTTCCAACGGAAGCCGGGGCCAGGGACATACGCATCTACCAATTTCAGGTAGGGATAAGCGGGCGTTTTGGTTTGGGCCCCGCGTCTGGGATTTGGGGGGCCGTGCTCAATCAGCCATCCCGCGTTTGCCCAAAGCATACCGAATGCAATGTCCCCTTTCTGTAGTCCGTTCAGCACAGCAATCTGAGAACGGTATACCCGTCGGTTGTATCCCTTTTGCTTGAGCATATCTCCGGCGATCGAGCCTGCTTCTGCCCCAAATGTTTCGGTTCGGATATCTTCAAGTTTTTTGACGCTTGCCGGTTGCTGTCCCTCTTGCGCCACCAAAACATAGCCTGTGCCTAGGTAAGGGATTGAGTAATCGACCCTTTTGCCGATTTCGAGCGTCTCCTCCATCGCTCGCTCTTCGATTGGAACACCGAGTACGCAATCGCAGTGTTCTCTCAACATATCTGCTAGGAGGCTTTCGCGAAGTGTATCAAGCCAGTGGAACTTCAAACCCACGCCGAGTCCCTTCGCGAGTAGTTGTGCGACCTCGATATCGACACCGGGGGCTTTCGGGTCTGAACTGGAGTAGGGCAAATTACGCGGGTCTACACAGATGGTCAAGACACGTTTGTTTTGCACCCGTTTCAGGGTCGTTTCTGGGGGGGCGGCTTCCGGGCTGTGATTGTCAAGTGCTGGAGCAATCCCCCACAGCAAAAGCACCAAACCGATGTGTAGGATGTGGGATTTTGTCTTCTTTTGCATCTGTATTCCTCCATTCGTTGAAGATTATAGTAAAGCCCATAATTACTGATACACAGCGACCAGCGCGCTTACATGAAGATTAATAAAATAATTCGGTAATTCCATAACCATGCCCGGTGCGGTTCGGAAACCGCCCCTACTGGGCATGGGGGAAATCGGGATTACCGATTTAAATACTTAAACGTCATCAAAGCGCGCCTACCGGTAAATGTCACCATATTTTTGGATTTCACTATAAAAAATAAATTGGGTAATTGCATACGGACGACCGGTGCGGTTACCCCTAACGGGTGGCGAGATGACTCTACGGAACTTGACGCAAAACCGCACCTACCGGGGGCCAGGACGGTTGGAAACTGCAACTACCGGGGTGGACTCGGTGCTCCGTAAAAGGTATTGGGCAATCGGATTTACGCTTAGCTTTTCTCATCGTACAGTGCGAAGATGTACAATGTATCCCCATCACGGATGCCTTCGTAAGCCCAACCTGACGGAATTGCGATATACTGCACACCATCAATGGCGTAGGTAATTGGCGGCCCGTGGATGCCGGAGCCAGTCTGAAAATCCCAGAGCAGCTCTCCTGTTTTTGCATCAAATGCCATGAATTTTCCCTCTGGGTCACCTGTGAAGACAAGCCCGCCTGCGGTTGCCAAGCAGCCGCCCCAAAGCGGATACCGCGTATTGTGTTTCCACTTAATGTCGCCCGTGGAGACATCAATCGCGCTCAGATGCCCCGATTTCTCCCTGCCATCCTCCACTGCGCTCATGCCGCTTCCCAAATAGGGGAGCCCTTTCCGATAGAAAACCTTACCTTGGTGGTAAGAACCGCACTCCTCAATTACAGGAACATAGATCAGATTTGTTATCGGGCTATAAGCGGTTGGGGGCCAATTTTTGCCGCCGGGAACGCCCGGGCAGACGCGGCCGGTGCCTTCTTCCGTTGTCCACGCTTCCTGTTTGACAACTGGACGGCCATTTTCATCAAGCCGCTCCGTCCAAGTGACTTCACAATAGGTCTTCGCAAACAGATATGTTCCATCGGTTCTATCTAGGGCATAGAAATAGCCATTTCGGTTTGCCTGTACGAGGGCTTTCACCGGCTTCTGATCGATTTCCATGTCAATGAGCACAGGTTCACTAACCCCATCCCAATCCCAGACATCGTGAGGGGTCGCTTGGAAATGCCATTTCAGTTTTCCGGTGTCGGCATCTAGGGCGACAATACAGTCGGTGTAAAGGTTATCCCCCTCACGAACCTCGCCGTTCCAGTCGGGGGCAGGATTGCCAGTTCCCCAATAAACCAGATTTAATTCCGGGTCATAAGATCCGGTGACCCAGGCGGAACCGCCGCCGGTCATCCAAGAATCGCCTTCCCAGGTGTCACCGCCGGGCTCGTCTTTTGACGGGACCGTATAGAATCGCCAAGCTTGCTCGCCAGTTTCCGCGTAGTAAGCGTCAATAAACCCGCGGATGCCGTACTCTGCTCCAGATATGCCGACGATGACTTTGTCTTTGACGACCAGGGGCGCGACGGTGAGGGATTCGGCGTTTTTCGGGTCGCCGACAACCCGATCCCACAATACCCTTCCGGTCTTGGCATCTAGGGCGAGCAGGTGCGCGTCAAGGGTTGTCCAAAACACCTTATCGCCTCGGATGGCAACCCCCCGATTGACCATGCCGCAACAGATTGCCAAGTCGTCGGGCAACGGATAGTCGTATCGCCAGATCTCTTTTCCGGTTCTGGCATTGACTGCAAAGATATGGCTGTTGGGCGAGGTGATGTACATTATGCCATCAACCACGATGGGGGTGCATTCAAACCCGCCGCCAAAGACACCGGTTTGAAACGCCCATTTGGGCACTAATTTTTTGACATTCTTGGTGTTAATCTGTTCCAGCGGACTGTATCGCCAACTCCGGTAATTTCGCCCGTACATCAGCCAGTTGTCGGTATCGTCCTGTGAGTTCAGTAGCATCTCCTCTGTAACCGATGGCACTTCGGGCAGGGCTTCTTCTGCGCCTGGCGCGCCCATCGATATCAGTGACAGGAGAAATGCAACTACCAATAGGTTGCTGAATTGATTTTTCAGACCCTTAATTTTGGCTCTATTCGTCTGCATCGCTTCCTCCTCCTTGTTTGCTTTCTGACGGTGCTATGTGATCAAACGGTAAGCGTTCCAAAGAATTGGGTAATAGTTTACCAGAAAACGTTTTTCAGATCAACAAATTTATTCACATCTTGCGGCCAAGCTCTATCCAATTTCCCGTACCAAACCGAACGGGGAGGGCAATGAGGATAGCATTTTTTGTTGATGCGTTATAATCTACTATATTTCTCTTCGGGGTCAGCATACTCCTCCTACGAATTAACGAACATTGTATAACGAAAGGGGGTCTAACTGATTCGGTGGTCTATTGGTATTTCATCAACCATTTGACCTGTTCTATCTTCGTATAAACTTTCGATTTCAAATTCCGTCAAAACTTTGTTAGACCGCATTTCAGAATCACGCCAATAATCTCGAGGAGATAATAATAAATGTCCAGATGGAGAATTCAGTCCGTTTTTGTCTTTACGTCGTTACTGATATATTTTACGATTGGTCATGCTGTTGCTCAACAGGAAGACCAACCCGAAATAGACTTAACACAGCCTCTCACACTTGAACAGTGTATCCAACTCATGCAACAAAATTCCACCGATATGAGGAATGCACGGATTGATCTCGTCATCTCTGAACTGCGCGTTAAAGATGCGCGTTCTCGGTACTATCCGAGTATTTCTCTGACCGGCCGTTACAACTTTTCGGATAGGATTGATTTCGGGTTTGAGGAGCAAAATTATGATGCTGGCCTCAACGGACGGTATACGCTGTGGGACAATGGCCTGAGAGAGGCAAATCTCGCGCAGTCAAGAGAGGGGCGTAGTATAACGGTAAGTCGTAATGAGCAGATTAAACAGAACCTAATTTTTCAAGTGACGCAGGCTTATTACGATGTATTGGAAACTCAGGAACTGGTCAAAGTGGGTGAAGAAATCCTAGCAAGATCTCAAGAGAACACAGCCCGTACTCAGGCTTTCGTGGATGCCGGTATCTTGATTGAGGCGGATGTTGCGACCGCTCAGGTGAGGGAGGCAATCGATGAACAGAGCCTGCTGAACGATCAGAACGCCCATGTGATTGCTAGGGCAACGTTGCCGCAGTTAATGGGATTAGACCCTGGCACGTTAATTTTGGTCGCCCCGGATACCGACTACCAGCGTTACCTCGAAACGGGAAAGATTGATGTAATTGAGATATCTGTCGAAGAAGCGATTCAGCGAGCATTTGAGAATCGTCCTGAATTTAAGGAGATGCAATCCAGAATCAAACAGTTTGAATGGGGGTTAACGCTCGAAAAACTTGACCGTTGGCCTCGGTTGAACGCAGAATATAATTATGATGTCAATCTGGATGACTACCTGCGGGAGCGTAAGAATTTCAAAAACTTCCAAAGTTGGGACGTAACAGCAACGCTGAGTTTTCCGCTGTTTGATGGCGGTGTGACAAAGCGGCGCGTCGCAGAAGCGGAGTTGGTTCTTGAACAGACGCGCGGGGATGCCAGCGAGTTGGAACGCTCCGTCGCGCTAGAAGTCCGTCAAGCTTATCTGAATCTAAAGCGAGCTGAAAAAGCCGTGGCGATTTCCAATACCCAGGTCCGCAATGCGCAGGTGAGTCTCGAAGTCATCAGAGGTCGTTTTGAACAGGAACTTGCCATCCTCTTAGAACTGCTTGATGCCCAAACCGGGCTTGCACAAGCCTTGACGAGTCAGGTTCGTGCCTTCTATGACTACAAAATCACACAGACCGCTTTACGACGTGCAATGGGAGAATTACAGTGAAACGGCGCAAAAAGGTAGTCATTATTGGCGTTGTGGTTGTGGTTGTTCTGACCGTCGGCACAATAGCGGTAAGAGGGTTAACTGGGAAAAAGAAAGAAGACGGTGACGAGAAGGTAGAGGTTGTTCGGCGCGGTGAGTTTCTTGAAAAGGTACGCGAATTGGGTAACCTTGAATCCCTTGTCTCCGTCGAAGTCCGCTCTAACGTTGAGGGCGAGATTGAAGATCTCTTTGTCAAAGCGGGCGAGTTCGTCGAGAAAGGCCAGAAACTCATCCAGATCGATGACCAGCAGATTCGGGAGCAACAGGAGCAGGCAAAGGCAAACCGTGACGCTCGACGCGCGCAGCTTGAGCAGGCAAAACTCCGTATTAATATGACGGAAAAACAGCAGGAGAGCCTGATTACGCAGGCGGGAAACACCCAGAAATCCGCAAAGGCAAGTTTGGAGTCGTTAGAAGCGACAACACGCCAACGGATTACTGAAGCCGAAACGCAAATTTCCACATCAAAAAATACGCTCGAACAAGATCTGATCGCATCTCGTCAGGCTGATATTGCGTTACAGCAGGCGCGACTCGCGTCACAGCAGTATCAGGCGGCGGAAGAATCCGCGAAGGTCGCTTCCGAAACCGCTGATGCGGAATATAAACGGAATAAAGACCTTTTCGAGAAAAAACTGGTCTCCAAGAAATCGCTTGAGGACGCTGAAACGCGCCGTGCGAGTGCGCTTTACCAATACGAAACGGCGAAGAAGAATGTCGAATCTCAAGGCAAGACGGTTGAATCGCAAGATGAGAACATCGAGGCAAGAAAACAGATCATTGCAACCCGCCGGGCGACGTTGGAACTTCACCGACAGAATTTGACGACAATCAAAGAATCCCAAGAGGCACAGAGAGCACAGTTGACCGCAGAATTGGAGAATGCGAAGATACGGCGCCAGCAGATTCTCGACACAACAGACGAAGAGCGTCAACTCACCGTCCACTCAGAAGTTAGTGCAAAGGCATCGTTGATGGAGGCGGAAAGCCGCCTAACAGCGCAAAATGAGCGTTTAGGGTGGACAACGATTATCGCTCCAATTTCGGGGACGATTACGCGACTTGATATTGAGGAGGGCGAAATCGTCACGTCTGGGCGGAGTGCCTTCTCACGCAGTCCCGCGCTTATGGTGATTGATGACCTAGGCAGAATGGTTGTTAAGACGCGGATAAATGA
This sequence comes from Candidatus Poribacteria bacterium, assembly GCA_965198165.1. Taxonomy (GTDB): domain Bacteria; phylum Poribacteria; class WGA-4E; order WGA-4E; family PCPOR2b; genus CBDAOT01. The sequence continues at coordinate 5,804,756 of OZ240244.1, forward strand.
GGTCGAGGTCGCCAAAATTAAGGTAGACCAAAGGGTAGAGATTGAAGTTGATGCCTATCCCGATAAGGTGTTTGAAGGCCGAGTCATCGAAATCGCGCGGAGTGCCATTAGGCCCCAGGGGCAAGGACAGGGCGGAGGTGGGGATGGTATTATTACCTTTGAGGTGATTATCGAAGTGACGGGTTCGCCGCGTGAATTGCTGCCGGGGATGTCCGCAGACATAGACATCATCGTGTTTCAGGGGGACAACGTCTTACAACTTCCTATCGAAGCGGTGCTGATGAAAGAGGTGATGACGGTCAAGGCAAACGTGCCGAAAGAAATGGTACAACGCCTTCGTTCAGACCAAGAGGTAGAGGTTCAGAATCTCATCGGGAAAAAGTTCAAGGGTAAAGTTGGGGCAATCCGATCTGACAGACCGCGCGGCAATGTTGAGGTCTTGCTTGACGGCACCCCCCGTGGACTACGAACGGGGCCAACCGAAGTCAACATCCTCATCCGCGACAAAGACCCGATTAAGGGCATCGAAGCCGAAATCGAAAGCGAAAAGAAATATTTCGTGTTACTTGATACCAATCGGGGTAAAAAGCCATCGGATACGAAAAAGAAAAATAAGAAACAGAAGGAAAAAGGTGTGAGAACTCGTATTGAAGTGGGGCGACGTAACAACAGTCATTTTGAGCTCATTAGCGGTGTTGTGAAAGGCGACCGGGTGTTCTTACCTTCCATGCATGAACTCACACGGCAGGAATCGGATGACAAGTAAGAATACTGGAAGGGAAAAGATTGGAAGGGTGGAAGGCGATGCAATACAATACCCTTCTTCCAATTTTCCGAGTTGCTTCAGCAGATAAACTTTTTTAATACTACAGCTTGCTTAATAACTGCTCCATCAGGCTCTTTGTCACTGCGCCCTGTGCGATAGCCTCATGTAAGAGTTTATTTGTCTCATTCGTTTTCTCAATTAACACCTGAGTTTGTCTGTTGAGTGTTGCAATCTCATACGATTTCAAAATCTAAATGTTACACCTTCCCCTGGCGGGTGGCAAGATGACTTGACGCAAAAACACACGACGAATTGCGTAGGGAACTTATGTCTATGTTCCCTACAAGAATACCGATCGGTGAACCCTAATCACACCGTGCTCTTGTTGTAGCTTATAGATTACGAATTGGTATCAGTATGAGTTTTCGCAATCCGTGCCGCCGTATAATTCAAAGCTATCGTTGGGATAACAAAACAATGAAAGCAATCAACGCAATCAGAATAGCACGCATATCACTAAACCGTTTATCAACGCCACGGATTTCAGAAGTCAAACGCTTATCCATCTCATCAATTCTGGCATTTACAGCATCAAACTTTAGATCTGTGCGCTTCTCTGATTCTTTAATTTCTTCTTTAACAATAGCGCGAATTGCTTCCAAATCCGCTTGCGTTAATTCGCTAAGCATAGGGGGCGCAAAAAGCAAAGTTAGCAAAATCCATACAATTGACGGTCTCAAAAACATTTTCAGGGTTCTCTACTCTCCTGAGAACCTGTTTTAAAAATAGGATGCACAGTCATTTGGGGGACATTTGAGGGGGGAAATCATCGAATTTTCAAGGCATTTATCCTAAAATGATTGCTCTCAAAGACGGATTTGGAATATTGAAACAGGTTCTGAGAGTCTTTTCTTAGCAGATATATTATTTCACACTTCATGAAGTAAAGTCAAGCCCAATTGACGCGAAATTTTATCCAAACCCGTAGGCATGAAGTAAAGTCAAGCCCAATTGACGCGAAATTTTATCTAAACCCGTAGGCATGAAGTAAAGTCAAGCCCAATTGACGCGCAATTTTATCCAAACCCGTAGGAGGGGCTTCTAGCCCCGACCTGTTTCAATAGGGAGGTGCTATATGTTCATTGACGTTCACGACCTGACAAAAGTATATCAAATGGGAGATGTTGAGGTACACGCCTTGCGAGGCGTATCATTTACCGCTGAATCTGGAGAGTTCATCGCAATTATGGGGCCGTCCGGTTCAGGCAAATCAACCCTGATGGATATCCTCGGCTGTCTGGCAAAGCCAACAGAAGGGACATACTATCTTGAAGGGGAAGAAGTCGGCAGGCTCTCGGATAACCAACTCGCTGAGATTCGCAACCGAAAGGTCGGCTTTGTATTTCAGTCGTTCAATCTGTTGGCACGAACAACCGCCCTGCACAACGTCGAATTGCCGCTCATCTATGCGGGGGTCGGGCGTAAGGAGCGAAAGCGTAGAGCCTTTGAGTCATTAGAATCGGTAGGGTTAGCTGACCGTGTAGACCACAAACCGAATGAGATGTCCGGTGGACAGATTCAGCGTGTTGCAATCGCCCGTGCGCTGGTGACAAGCCCGGCAATCATTTTCGCCGATGAGCCCACCGGAAATCTTGATACCAAGTCGGGCATGGAAATTATGGCAATTCTGGATCGGTTGAATGAGGATGGCAATACGATCATCATGGTCACACACGAAGCGGAGGTGGCAACACACGCCCGGCGGGTCCTCCACATTCGGGATGGGTTAATCGAGCAGGACGAAAGGCGTGAATGAAGCGATGGGTCAAATCAGAATCACCACACCCGCTCGCCTTCACTTTGCGCTCATTGACCTTAACGGCGCGTTGGGCAGGATTGACGGGAGCATCGGTCTCGCACTCAACGAGCCAAACTTTCGGATTGTTGCGGCACCCGCAGATCAGGTGCAAATTGAATCTGTCCGATGGCGGGAGCGGGCGAAGGCCGTTGTCGAACGACTTCGTGCGAAATACGACGTTCCGGGCATCCACATCCGGCTAGAATCGGAAATTCCATCGCATTCTGGATTTGGTTCCGGGACCCAGCTTGCCCTCGGTGTTGCCCAAGCGGTGAATACGGTTTACGATTTCGGTTTAAGCGTTGGTGAGCTGGCAGTCGCGGTTGGTCGGGGAGGTACATCAGGTATCGGGGTTGCGGCATTTGAAAAGGGCGGGTTCATCCTAGACGGCGGACACCGCTTCCCCGCTGAGAAATCGTCATTTCTTCCATCCTCCGCCGCAGGAGCCGTTCCACCACCCCCAATTCTGCTCCGTTCGCCCTTCCCCGACTGGAATCTGCTCATCGTTATTCCAAATTGCACCCACATCTCTGGTGATACAGAGACCAACCTGTTCCAGACGCTATGCCCACAGCCCCGGTCTATGGGGGAACAACTCTCCCATATCATCCTGCTCGAATTGCTACCGGCAATCGTTGAGAAAGACCTCAGTCTGTTCAGTGACGCGATTAACCGTATTCAGACGTTCGGTTGGAAGAAGGTCGAGATTGATGCACAAGGCGGGGTTCTACAACAAACCCTTGACTTCCTGCGGGATAACGGTGCAATCGGTGCCGGTGTCAGCAGTTGGGGGCCTGCGATTTTTGCCCTCGGCGCAGAGCTACCTGCTTTGCAGAAGAAGACCGAAGCCTTCCTCAAAACCCTACCTGATGGCGGCAGATGTTTTATCACCCGTGCAAACAATAGCGGAGCACAAGTTGAAACGGAGTCTTCCTCCGCTCCTGCTGGATTGCCAAATCCAGCAACTCCTTACCCCGCAGGTCGTAGGTAGCAACTTAGGTTAATCTAATTCAGCTGTGCTATCAACTTTCTGAGATACGCCAACGCCCCCGGATGCCCTGGCTCCTCATACAACGCACGTTTGTAGCTTTCAATCGCCTGCTCCCACTCGTATCGGTGTTCCCAGACACGGGCGAGATTAATGTGAGGAAAGGCGCGGCTTTCAGAGCGAGGAGCGCGAATCGCCTTTTCCAGCCAAGGCACCGCTGCATCATGTTCGCCAATTTCAATCAGACACGCCCCGATGTCATTGTATGGGTTGCCAAAAGTAGGGTCAACCTCAATCGCCTTGTGGCATTCCTCTATGGCATCTTCAAGCCTGCCCATAAGGCTATAGGTCCATCCCAAAAATGTGTGCGCCTCCGCCGTTGGATAAAGTTCGATAGACTTGATATACAACGCGATGGCATCCGCAAATCGGTTTTGCATCTGATGCTCGTAGGCTTGTTGCCAATATTGTATCGCTTGTGCTTTCTTAATATCATCGTTGTCCACGGTTAATCCTCCTCTCTAAGTTTTCATACGATAGTTGAGTTGTTGGGTTTCACTGTATCTATCTAAGCAGGTTTAATATAAAATTTAAGCAAATTTGATCATAAAGCGTCACGGCTGGGGAGCCGTTCCTACGGGGTTTGCGGTTATAAACAGGGTCGCGGCTGGGGAGCCGTTCCTACAAGTTTATTCTTGGAAGTTGCTTACACAATAGGGGCATTGAAAAGCAGAACCACTATCGTCATTGAGAGAGATTCGCTTTTAACCGTTCAACCCAACCTACGTACTGATTATCTTCCTTGCGCCTTTGGGTTCCATTTCTCCTTCCCGTTCCATCAACTTCAAAATATCCGATACAACCGCAGGATAACCTGCATCCCGCGCTCCTTTCGCAACGCCCGCGCAACCTCGATCCGAAATTCGGCAGGGATAGGCCCATCGCCTGCAACCACGGTGTATCCGACCCCGACCGATGTGTTCAGATTATCCCATGCGAAACTTTCATCGTCGAACCACGCATCTCCAGTGTCAAGGAAGATTGTTGCCACCCTTCTTGCACCCCCGGCTTCATCGGAATCCGGGGGTTCACTGATGGTGAGTCGATATTCCAAGTTGAACAGGAGCATATTATCACCGATAAACTCGTTTTGCTCGTAGCCGCGCAACGTTCCGAAACCGCCGAGATAGAGCAACCGTTGGCGGGGTAAGGGCGTGTCCGAAAAACTTCCGCCGAGCCGGAAATCGAGATTATGTCGTCGAGCCAGTCGGTTGTAGCGCACGACCTGAAAATGATAGCGGGTGAAATCGAAGTCGCTCTCGATTGCTGGCTCGGCATATTCCACAGAGAAATAGCCTCGCCAACCACGGGTAGTGCCGGGGTGTGGACGCGGCATTGGTCGGAAATTCCATTTCGTGTATGACTTTCTATCCCGGGTATCGAACTGGTAGGTGAGAGCAACAGAGACTAAATTTCCTTCGCCAATCCGTTTGTTACTCGGCTTGAAGGTTTTTCGATTAAACAGACTCCAATCTGTTGACTTAAAGAGATTTCGATGGGATTCGCCCGTCAGTTCTAGCCTTACACTCGTAGATGGTGTTAATTGTTGCGTCAGCCATCCTTGACCCCCTTGACGCTGATAGTAATCCAAAGTTGACCTGCCGAAAAGCATGGAGGCGAGTAATTCTTCTGCATCAGACAGGGTCGCATCGTAGATGGTATCCGTCAACCGATAGGGACTCCCGCCTAGGCTCAGTTTATGCTTGTCAAACCAGCTCTTTTCCGCTCCCAACTGGAACCCCCAATGCTTACTCGCAAACCCGTACTCCAAAGTACTGAATGTCCTAATCCCGTTATGTTTTGCCGTCACAAGCTCGCCGCCGCCCCCTAAGACTAAGCCGTGTACGCGGTTAAAGTTGATACGCGGAATAACCCGAAAGTTAAGTAGCGACTGCTCCTGAACCTCAATAACCAGCACATTCTTCTCATTTATCCGACTCGCATACCAATTCTTGATGCCCTTGAAATTGGGGTTTCTCTCGCTGAGTTTCGTACGCATTGACTCTACGCGAGATTCACCTTCCGTTTGGTGATAAACCTCACCCTGTTGTATTTTAAGGGCTTCAACCAACTCCCGATGTAGCACATACTTATTTCCGACGAAACGAATCTCGTCCAGATGCCCTTCATTGATATCGAGCAGTACATTATCATCGGAAAATTGGTTGTTAATCGTGGCGAGCGTGTAACCTTGATTCCGATAAAGCTGTGTCATCAACTCTGTTTTTGTATTCAAATCCTCAACCGTAATTGGCCCAGACTCTAGCCCAAACCACTCACGCAACTGGTTTGAACGAAAATAGTTATTTCTCCTGATATTAAACCCTTTTGCGGCCCGGATGGGAACTTCAGTAACATCAATATGGACGATGACCCTTATCGGTGCTATCTCAGGAGTTTCGCTCGGTGTCGCTTCCTCCCCAGCCGCGACTTCACGACTTTCAGCGTCCTGATTCTCAGTTTGTTCTTGATTCCCTGTCTGTTCTTGAGGCGTTGACCCGTTTGGGGAGGCATCAGAATCTGAGGGCGGGACAGAAGTTTCCAAACGCACCTCACTAAACCAACCACAATCCGCAAGCTCATCTTTGAGCCACGAGAGTTGATTAACGGTAATGACATCGCCCGGTTGGAACGGCATCTGCTGAAGGATTATCGACCTCGATAGCGTACTATTTCCATCAATCTCAATGGCCTCAATTTTTAGTTTCTCCTCAGCTTCAAATGTCTGTGAAAGGTCCGGTGCCTTGCCTTCGATGAATTTCAGTTTTCCCATCGCCTTACGGTGATGTGGCCACCACGCTTGATTGGGGTTATACGTCGGCAACCAGTAGCTATATTCCCCACTGTTCCGCTGTACTTTTCGGTGCAGGTTCAATAGCCAATTGCTCTCAGACGCGGATTCCATGGTAGCGCGAGGCAGGGCGATTTCAACAGTCCAAAAGTGCGATGCGATTTTCGTTTCAATCTGTGCCTGTGAATTCCACGATTTATTGGTCATCGATTTCGTTGGGGATTTTGTACGCTTACGGGCTTCATCGGTGGGAGCAAATCTAGGGTCGGGGTGATAAGTTGATTTAACGACCTGGTCGAATACAACGCCGATAGGATTAACAATGATATGATAGTAAAGGGCGGTTGCCGGATTCGGGTCAACTAAAATCTCCAGCGCGTCATCTTTCCAGACCGCCGAATCCTTTTTCGTTTGTGAGATACGAACCTGCGCCATTTTCGAGTCATACGCTTTTACCCCAACGTAGAGGTACTCGTCATCCCACGTTAAGTATGCGAACGTCGGTTCATCTGCTGGGGATTCGCCGTGCGCGTGGGAAAAAGCGTGTAGGAGGACCGCTTTACCCCACGCCTTTTCAAACAGACTGCCATCAATCGTAGGTGGCTCAACCGCTTTTGGCACCGGCAGGCTGAGATAATCGTCATCCTCATCATCGGGCGTATCCGCCTTCGCTTCAGGCTTATCCGATGAGGGTTTGATTGGCAGAATCGAAATCCGATTGCTGGATGTAATGCGAAGTAGCGGCCCCCCGCCGTTTATCCCGCCACGTATCACATCTCCCACAAATGCGGTTTCGAGCTCTACGGGCAATTGAATGTCAAGTGCCCGCCGGTCTTCGCTTGCTGTCTTGAGTTCCAAGTCCGCCGGATAATCTTTGGGGAGTCGCACCGTGATGTCTCCGTCAACCGCTGTCATATCCATCGCTGTGGAAAGCGAATCTAAAACGACTAGGTTAATCGCCCCCGCCTCTGTTTTGAAGACATTATCTCGATTGATAAGGAGAATTTTCCCATAAATCCGACCTTGCCCCACATTAACCCGATATTTTCCCAAGGTTTCATTCAAGTGGACATGCCCAATTTCCGTCGTCAGAACCATATCCCCACGGATGCCGTTGACCCGAATGGTCCCGTTCTTGGTGAGAAGCTTCAGAGACACGTCGGGCGGTGTCTCAATGAAGCAGTCGATGCGCGTCAACCTTGCTGTTATCCCAGGTTTGACCGGCAATTTCACTTTTAGTTGGAGACTGTCATCCAGCTTTGGGGCATCCAGCGTTACCGCGTCAATATACTGCTTGGCACTCTCTTTGTCAATTCCCTTTCCGTGCTTTTCGAGTTTGATAACAATATCTTCCCTATCAGCGGCTGTTAATTCCACATTGCCAGTAAAGGGCAACGCAAGGGAAATCTCATAGACATCATCAAAACTCACGCGCTGTTCAGTCGTCGCCTTGGCTTCAAAGGGGGTCTGTTCCGTCGAGGGTGTTTCGGCTGTTGGCGGGGAGGCGGGCGTATTTTGCTCGACCTGTGCGAAGGTAGGAACGGAAAGCATACCCCCATAGAATAATAGAGAGAGGCAAATGCTGAGACTGAGGTACGTTGTAACGTGCATTTTGGATTTCATCGAGCGGTCTCCCTTAACGCAAAGACGCTTGAATTTAACGCAAAGACGCAAAGATGCAAGGACGCAAAGAAGAACAGAAATAGAATACAAAGATGCAAAGAAGATAAGAACGCGCAATGAGTTGTGTAGGGGCAACTTGGGTTATTATACAGAGTTACTGATGAATTGTCCAGTTCAAAGGTTTGGTCGAAGTCAGTCGCGTTGCACCTTTGGAGTTGTCTCTAATCGAAGGAGACATGCCCCCGCCGCCGGTGTGCAGACTTCAACGAAAGGGGGCAACTCGTACTTCGCGTAGTAATCGTTGTGCAAGGTGTCGGTGAGTTCTTCAACTACCTCCGCCTTCACGAGTATGGAGATGCACCCACCCAAACCCGCCCCAATTAAGCCCGCTCCGTGTACACCGTGTACCCGCCGCGCCGTATCAACTAACGCATCAAGTTCTTTGCAACTCGCGGCGTACCCGCCCGGTTGCCGATAAAGTTCAGCCTCCTCTGGTAACAGACCGCTCCCGCCCTCCGAACTGTTTTCGGCATACGCACGGATTAGCCCATCCAGATACGCATCACTGATATCAGGCGCGAACGGCACATCGCCGTTGATAAACACCCGGTCGCCTTCGTGCGAGAGATTGATGAGTTGACCAAACCGCTGAATATCGCCCAGACGTAGAAATTCCAACGCCCTTCGGCTACGCTCACATTCCGCCATCCCGTACAGACAGACCCCACGCAGTCGATAACCGCCCGATTCTTCGCGGTGGCTTTGATACACGGTGTCAAGTGCCTGACGCTCTTCCGGTAACCATTCTGCAAGCTCAGCGCGAGTCGCGCGGATTGGAAGCGTCTTGAGCATTTCATACAACTCAGAGGTGGAGATGCCGAGGAATTCCGGATAGAAATCTCGAAAGCGTTCAACTCGGCCGCCGGCCTGTGAATGCTTTTTCTTGAGCAACATCCCGCCAATCGCATAACTGGCGACACGCTCGTTGTAGGTGTTCTGTGCGCCAGCAGATTTCTTTGCTGTGATACCGGAGTGGCACACAACGATGCAATAGTCCGCTGGGAATGGTGCGTATTCGACATGAGTGGGCAGGAGTTGAATGTGTGAGAGATGCCCGCACCGTGCGCGCACGATTACGGCGTGGTCACCGATGCCTCCGTGTAAGCCGACATACCGTTCCGACTCGCCGAGCAATTCGATTAACCCTTCGGATGTGATGGAATTGTCACCACTCCACACTGGTTCATAACGCAAGTCGTTGCAAGCGATGACAGCATAAGCCGTAGCAACCACAAGCGCAGATGACGACGAGAGCCCCGCGGCGACGGGTAAATCGCTATCCACAAGCAGATTCATACCGCACAAGTTTTGGGCATACCCCCCATCGGGTCTCCGCTCACGTTCCTGAAGGACGATTAGTGCGGCTTTGACATAATCCGCCCAATCGACCGAAACACCGTCTCGTTGACGTTGTGTGGTAATCTGTTGCGACCAGCTTAACCAATCAACAGGTTGCTTGGGTAAAATCTCTGGCAACCGAAACGACCGCCGTTGGAAATCGCCATCACAGTTTGCGAGGTGGATTTGGTCGTCCGCCCTTGGTTGTGCGATGACCCGCGTCTCTTTAATCGCAATCGGGTTGACTGCCCCGCCTTGATGGTCAATGTGCATACCGACAAGATTCACCCTGCCCGGCGCACGCGCAATAACGACCGATTCTTGGGAACCCCCATAAAGTGCTCTGAACCGAGCCAGCATTTTAACATAATAGTTCTGCTGCTGTGTGGTCAGCCCCGGATTGTCGCCGTAGATGGATTGAAATTGTTCCGTTAAGGAAGGGTTAGAATCTACCGAAAAGTATTCTTGCCATTGTTGAAGAGAGTTTACAATCCGGGGCCTCATGCGTTAAAATTCTCCTTTTTGCGTTTATCTCTCAGAAAGTTCAAAAACCTGAAATTACTCAATTCCGTGGTTGGAACTAACGATTTTAATAAAATTCCGTCCTTGACTTTGTACTCTATTTATGCCAAAATAGTATCATGTCTTTGACCAATTGGCAAACCGCAATGTATCACCATATCAAATAGAGCTATTCTGAACAATTGTGGTTTTGATTTTAGACAGTAGAAACTTCGCTTATCATATCAAATCTACGTTTCACCTTCAACTGAATTAATATGAGGAAATGCGATGGCAAAAAAAAATGTAATGTCCGACGAAGAAAAGTACTTCTTTGATTTGACGGGTTACCTCGTCGTCCATGACGCACTCGCCCCCGAAGAAGTGGCTGAATGTAACGAAGCTATCGAGCATTACGCCGACGCAATCCGGGCGCGCTCGATCGAGGGTGGGGGGTTGTCTCACGATTCATCCGCACTTCAAGGGGAAAGTGGCCGGTTAGAACTGACCGGAATGTTGGGATGGCCGCCGCCCTATCGGGAGCCGTTTCGGAAGCTTTTGGTGCATCCGGTTGTGGTCTCACGCCTCAACGTGATGTCCGGCAAAGGATTTCGCCTTGACCACGGCCCGCTGATGATTGGGGCAGAAGTGGGTACAGAGGGGCATATACTACACGGTTCCGGGGAACCGTTTAGCCAATCAACCTGGTACCATCATCAGAATGGCAGAATCTTCTGTCGGGGTGTGACGGTTGCGTGGCAACTCTACGATGTCAATGAAGGTGACGGAGGGTTTGCTGTCGTGCCCGGTAGTCATAAGAGCCAATTCCGCACACCGCAGGGGGTTAGTACTGTCGAAGAGAGCATGGGGCTTGTGGTGCAGCCGGTGATGAAGGCGGGGGATGTCCTCTTTTTCGCAGAGACAGCGACCCACGGCACACTGCCGTGGAAAGGCAAAGGCCAACGACGGTCTATTCTGTATAAGTATGCGTCCCGCGCCGCCGCACGCTCTGTCGGACGGTTTTACGCCCCTGAGGAACGCTATGGGGAATGGACAAAAGAGTTGACCCCTGAACAGCACTCTCTGCTTTACGGGCCGGGGCATCATGCTGGGAGTAAAGGGCGACACGTACTGGAATCGGATGGGGAAAAGGTTTGGACTGTTGGATAGAGACCTTGACCGGTCATCAACCCCAAAACAGAGGAGATAAAAATGGACGAACGCGAACGTTACTTTTGGGATTTAACAGGGTATTTAATCGTTAGAAATGCCCTCACGCCCGACGAACTTGCTGCCGCCAATGAAGCGATCGACCAGAATGCGGACAAGATTCAAGTCGGCGAGGAGAATGTTGGTGCGAAAGGTTCTGAAGCCCTTCAAGGTACGGGACGACCGACGTTGGGCGGGCTACTTGAGTTGGAAAAACCGTATTGTGAACCGTTCCGCAATATGCTCGCACATCCGGCTATCGTGACGCGCCTCAACGTGATGTGTGGGAAACGATTCCGCCTTGACCATGGGCCGCTGATGATTGGCGGTGTCAAAGGCACTGTAGGGCTCACGCTTCACGGGGCAGGGGAATCTCACCGACCTCATGTTGCGTATCATCATCAGAACAATGTGCCTTACTGTGGCGGTGTTACAGTGAGCTGGCAACTGACGGATGTCAACGAAGGGGACGGTGGGTTTGTCTGTGTGCCGGGCAGTCACAAATCAAAGTATTCGATGCCCACAGGGGTAAGAACCTGTGACGATGACCTGGGCGTTGTGGTGCAACCGGCGATGAAGGCGGGCGACCTGCTCTTCTTTATGGATGGCGCGCAAACACACGGCACACACCCCTGGCAGAGCGAAAGCCCCCGCCGGTCTATCCTCTTTAAGTATGCGTCCCAAAGTTCGGTTCGGAGCGGTCCGGCTCGGAGTCTGGCCGTCCCCAACGTCTGGTGGAGCGAAGGGTTGGTCGAAGGCATGACCGAAGAACAGAGTGCTGTCATGTATGGCCCTTACTCCAATCACCAAGACGAAATTCCCTTGCTCGCCGTAGACGAGGATGGCGTTGTCCGAATCGAAAATAGGTAGAAGAGTGGAAGGGAAAAGACTGGAAGGGTGGAAGGGTAGAAGGATGGAAGAAGAAACTATCCGTCACTCTTTCAGTTCGCTTGTTCTAATCCTATTTTTCCTAGTTGTTTCAGAAGATAAACTTTAATGTTGAAAGTTGATTATGCAAAATAACCATACCCCGCTTAGGACCAGCGGGATATTTACTCCTGACGTAATCGAAGATATCCAAGTCAAGGCAGAATTGGGGCGATACCGCATTCGCGGGTTCGGAACATTGCGCGAGCGGCGGTGGGCGACGTTTGATGACTTGACATTCATCCCGTGTACGCTAACCCGCATCCCGCTCGAAGGCTATCGGGAACGGTGTACGTCTAAAACCGTGCTGGGCACAAGATTTGCCCAAAACCCCATTGAGCTCGACATCCCCATCATGATTACGGGAATGAGTTGGGGTGCGCTCTCCTATAATGCCAAAGTCGCGCTTGCAAAGGGTGCCAATATCGTCGGTTCGTCGAATACAACGGGCGATGGCGGGATGCTGAAGGCGGAACGCGAACACAGCAAGGTATTAATCTATGAGGTCTTGCCATCCCGTTACGGCATCGACATCCACGACCTGCTCGCCTCCGATGCCATTGAATTGACGATTGGACAGGGTGCAAAGCCGGGTACAGGTGGTCTCCTGCTCGGCTCGAAGGTGTTAGACACGGTTGCCGAGCAGCGCGACCTGCCCATCGGTGTAGATCAGCGTAGCCCAGCGCGACATCCCGATTTCCTGGGCCCCGACGACATGATTATCAAAATCGAAGAACTGCGGGAAGCGACTGATTGGCAGGTGCCGATTTTCGTAAAGATGGGTGCCACCCGGGTGTTCGATGACGTGAAGTTGGCGGCGAAGGCGGGCGCGGATGTCATTGTTGTGGATGGCATGGAAGGGGGCACGGGCGCGTCTGCCGAAATCTGTCAAGAGCACACCGGCATCCCCACCCTCGCGGCGGTCTGTGAGGCACGGGCGGCTCTCGAAGATATGGGCTTATACGGTGAGGTGCAACTCATCATCGCGGGCGGGATTCGCAACGGTGTTGACGCGGCAAAAGCCATGGCACTCGGCGCGGATGCGGTCTATATCGGAACAACGGCGTTGATGGCGCTCAACTGTAACAAACCGCTCTATGTCGAGGACTACCACGAACTGGGGGCAGCGCCGTACCACTGTCATCATTGCCACACCGGACGTTGTCCTGTCGGTATCACGACCCAAGACCCCGAATTGATGAAACGCCTCGATATCGACGAAGCCGCCGAGCGCGTCGCCAACCTGCTCCAAGCGATGACCTCAGAAATCCAAATCCTCGCTCGCTCCTGCGGCAAGGCAGATGTCCACGACCTTGACCCCGAAGATTTGCGGGCGTTAAGCCTAGAGGCATCAATGATCTGTGGGATTCCTCTCGTCGGCACAAACCGCGTGTTCGGCGGCGGTCCGGGCTGGAAGGAGCGCGGATAATGGAGTGGATGAAATATGCGGTACTCGCCGCAATCGCCCTCGCTTCTGCGGATGTCTGCCTCAAACTCGCATCGGATAAAATCTCTCACAGTGTCGGGATGTTGCTGTACGGAAGTTGCACATTTCTGACTGGGCTCGTATGGGTGTTATGGCTCTGGGCGAAAGGTGTGCCGCAACAGACCCAAGGGGCGGCTGGGATTCTGCCGGCGATAGGCGTAGGTATCTCATTTAGCTGTGTGACCTTGGGGCTATACGCCGCCTTTGGGACCGGCGCGCCTCTCTCTAGTGCTTCACCTGTTATCCGACTTGGGGGGCTACTGCTTGCGAGTCTGGTTGGCTTGGTGTTGCTCCGAGAGCCGATCAGTTGGCGATATGCTATCGGTGTATTTCTCGCCTGCGCGGGGGTTTACTTAATCATCACAAGATAAACAATTTTTACAAGAAAGGAGACAAGTCAATTGAACAATTACTCACTTCAACCTACGCAGTTCTGTTTGATAATCACTTTCGTGATTGGCCTGGTTTCGGCCTTAAACGCCGCGGAAAAGATGCCGGGGGATATTAGCATCCTTTCGCCTTCTGCCAAACTGGAAAAGGTGTTCGGCGGTGGGTTTTTCACAGAAGGGCCCGCAGTCGCGCCAGATGGCACCGTCTACTTCAGTGACATCACTTTCACCAATCAGTCTGATATGCAGGCGGGACATATATGGCGATACGACCCTAAAACGGGGAAAACGACGGTTTTTCGCTCTCCGAGTGGGATGTCCAACGGTCTAAAATTTGACGCTCAAGGGCGGTTGCTCGCTGCGGAGGGGGCGGACTACGGGGGCCGCCGCGTCACACGGACAGACCTACAGACCGGCAAGGCAGAAATCATCGCAGGCTTATACGATGGTCGTCCATTTAACGCACCAAACGACATCACCATTGATGAGAAAGGGCGCATCTATTTCAGCGACCCAAGATATCTCGGACATGAACCGATTGAGCAACCGGTCATGGGGGTATACCGCATCAATGCGGACGGGTCTATTCACCGTATTATTACTGACGCTGGAAAGCCGAATGGTGTGGCGATTTCACCTGATCAGAAGACGCTGTACGTGGTGAGTCACGACAACGGCGCAACCGCCTCCGAGCGACTCGCCGAAGGCATGACACCGCACAAGGGACGTATGGCGTTGCTGGCTTATGACCTGAACGCAGATGGAACGGCAACGTTTCGGGAGATGTTGGTCGATTATTCTCCGCAGGATGGCCCTGACGGGCTGGTTGTGGATGTCGAAGGGAATCTCTACGTGGCTATACGGGATGTCACCCGCCCCGGCATATATATATACTCACCGGAAGGGAAAGCGTTGGCGTATATCCCAACGCCCAAAATTGACCCGCCGCCCGAAGCCCCACCGGAACAGGAACTCCCAACCAACGTCGCCTTTGGGCGTGGTGCGAACAGCAAGACCCTCTACGTTACATCAGGCGGCAGCCTTTACCGCATTTCCGTGATGAAAGATGGCTACCACCTCCCGGCCATGCCCAAATAGCGTCGGACATTTCTAGTGCTTTGTCCATCGTTAAATTGTGGGTGAGATGGAATCTCTTCACCACAAAATTAAAGTGGATGAAGCATTAGAACGTTGAGAGTGTTCCCCAAGGATAGATAAAGCCATCTCTGGATAGTGTGAACATTTGCAGAGGTCTGTCAAAGCAGGTCACAACTGGATCCAAATTGCTATCCTTCTTTCTGTTCGCAAAACTAGACCATAAATCTATCCATAACGTACACTCTCAGAACGTTTTGGGTCAACGCCGCTAAACGTGTGGCGGGTAAATGGGGGGCTTGCGAATCAATCGGTTTGCTTTAGTTGCCCCCACAGTGTCGTAAGTTTACCCGCGGGAAACACCGCGAGGGGGCCACTTATCCAGTGAGGACCGTGGTCAACACCGGGATGGTTCGTCAGGTTGGTCAATCGACGGCTTACCAAATCGTACCGGTATATCTCGAAATTGGCACCCGGCGCTTTAACATCCCTTTTGATGACTAAAAGTAGAGTCTGGTCATCCCCCATCCAACACCCGTCGTAGACCCAATCCGCTAATGGGAATTTGTATACTCTTCGGACCCCCGTATGCACGTTCTGAACAACAATACTTTCCAGGACTCGCTTCAATTTTCCACCATTTACTTTCCATTGGTCTTCATGATACATTATGTATTTCCCCGATGGAGACCAACGCGGGTTGGTTCGCCTTATCGGGCCAGCGTGCAGCAGACTGATCCGACGGTTCCGGCTGCCATCGGCATTCATCGTCCAAATATTCTCGCCTTCTATCGCCGCATAGTCGTAGACAATCTGTCTCCCATCCGGGGACCAGTCCGGTCTGTTGAACCCGCCATCGACGGTTAGTTGCTTCAAACGCTTGGTTTCGAGATGATAGGTATAGAGATTGCTTTTGCCATCGCGATCGCCCACAAATAAAATCTGTTTTCCATCTGGCGAGGGGACCGGCAAGCGATCTACGGGGTGGTTCTCCATAAAGCGGTGTTCGTTCCGACCATCTGCATCAATAATATAGAATTCAAAACCGGGTCTGCCACTGCCGCGTTCCCAGTCTCTTTCAAACACTATCCGTTTTCCGTCTGGGAACCAACGCGGGCCTCTATCATAAAAATCGGGGGATGTTATTCTTCTGACATTGCTGCCGTTGTCTTCCATCACGTAGATTTGATAGAATGGCTCCCCGTTTCGTTTTGAGTGAAACACAATTTTTGCATGGGGTTGTTCATATCGCGGTATGAACAACAGCAGAAGGATAGCGAGCAACAGACATCCGTTGCCTTTGGATATGTATTTCATCAGAACCCTCCGTTTGTGGGGTGCATTCCTTTCGCACACATAAGCCTTGCTTGCTGACACCTGTGTGCGAAAGGAATACGGGAAATATCAGTTGACTCGAATTAGAAAAAGCCCGGTAAGATTACGCTTGCCGGGCTTTTGTTTTGCTATTGACGGAAAACACGAAAACTAGTGCTTTGTCAAGTTTGAAATTGTAGTCCCTTTTTTTATCAACTGCCTTCTCATCCACCGATACCGAACAACTTCACAATCAAACCCCATCCACTGATACCTGCAAAGGCAATTAGGATGCCCGCTGACACAATCGCGCCGATTAACATCGGGGGACGTGTCCGGTAGACTTTGGGGAGTTTGAAATTCAGATAGATCGCTGCAATCATCATCAGTGCAATCGAGAAGTTCGCCAGAATGAAGCCCGCAATTTGCGTGAGGATATCGAAAGGGATGTTGCTCCAAACGAGAACTATTGTAGCGACGAAGATGTAGGTACAAATGATACGCTGAATTTTTTTATAGTCCCACTCACGGTTGGGCCAAATCGCCTGAAAGAACTCCTGCGTCACACGGGCGTAGATTTCGGGCAACGCTTGCAGGGTGCCCCACAGGGCTACGATAATGCATACGTAATAGACCCAAACCAGCGAAGCGTGAATGTTACTCCAAACATGCGCTTGGTCGGTGAGTAGGCTCCACCCTTGAAATGCGCCTCCCTCAAGCTCTCCAGCCTCCAGCAAGGGGTAGAGTACCGCGGCACCGGATAACATAAACGCGCCTGTGACAATGAACAGAACGATTGCCCCCATACCAACATCCCACTTCAACGGTGTGATGGTTCTCCGCAGTCGGCTCACCTGCTCCGAGTCCGACTCGCTCGGCAGGTAATCAATCTTACTGCGCCCAAAAGCGTGTTGGCGAATCGCGGCGATCTTTTGGTGGCCTGTCATTCCCCAACCGTGAAGCCCGACCCAGTTGGCGTAGACGATGTATCCCATCACGGAACCACCCACATACGCAAACGCTGTCGCCATTGTCAACAACGGGTTGTTTTTGGCATCTTCAGGGATCCAATCCGGAAACGGTGGCAAGTGCCCAAAATTGACACTGCCGACAGCGGCCTGCCCAAAATCCGGACGAACCATCAGTGTACCGATAATCGTTCCAACGACCAGGATGAAACAGATGATAAGTTGCTGTTTTTCCAATCGCTCAAACGAGAGCCGTAAGCCGAGCGTGATTGCCAGCGCAACGAAGGCGGAGGTGATCATATTTTCCCAAATCGATTCTGAGATTACTGTCGGTAAGACACCTTTAAGCAGAAACTGGAATAGGTCGCCGCACGGCTTGGCAATCGGCACCCAACCTAGCGGTGCCCCAACCATTTCCAGAATCATGATTGAGATGAGCAACCATCCGCGCGGTCCGGGCAATTGTACAAGCCGATGCCCGATATACTCACCGCTGACTGCCGTGTAGCGTCCAAGCAGATAGGTGACGAAAATCCCCTTGACAACGCAACTAAGTAGCACAAGCCATAGCAGTCCGTAGCTTGCCCATGCACCTGCACGAACAACGACGATGGTTTCGCCCGCGCCGATGCTGACCGATGCCACGATCGCCGCGGGACCGAAGACCGCCATTAACCGGAATACTTTCTTTATTGACCACGAATCAGAAAACGGTGCGCCGACAGGGGGGATTTCAACTTTATCTATCTTTTCGTTATCTTCAACTGTTTCCTTGTTGTCCATTTCCTTCCTTTCACCGTTGACTTCAGGTATTGTTAGGAAAATTGGTTTCTCATAAGTTGAATCTTCCGTAATTGTTACTGGTTGTTGATGGCACGAAAGAAGCGACCAGAATCACTACTATTATACAGCAATTCTATGAAAATTATATTTATTCAACGGTAATCTGCGCTCGCTTAGGTGGTTTTT
Organism: Candidatus Poribacteria bacterium; assembly: GCA_965198165.1. Taxonomy (GTDB): domain Bacteria; phylum Poribacteria; class WGA-4E; order WGA-4E; family PCPOR2b; genus CBDAOT01. Next base: position 5,823,098 of record OZ240244.1, read on the forward strand.
CGTGGAGATGTCCCTGCCCGGGCAAGGCAATCCCCAAGCGAACAGACGGTTTGTCGCCTTTCGGAAAAATGTGATGGAAGGTCTGCGCGGGGACGTAGACGAAATCCCCTGCCTTCGCTTGAACCGGACGGTCTTCACGGCCTTCAATAACCCAATCAATTTCCCCTTCAAGTACCACCCACCATTCATCGTAATTGTGGCAGTGCCGGTCGTTGATTTGTCCCGAGTTTTGGTAAATCACTACGCCTGCGACGTGGTCTGAGAGGACGACTGCGTGTGACCAAGGCGGTGGTCCCATCTCTTTTTTAATCTCTTCGAGGCTGATGCTGTTAAGTGTTGCACTGAGAATTGGATTGTTCAGTGGCATAGAAACTCTCCTTTAAGTCTTGACTTGGTGCGTTAGGTTCGCACTGAGATTATATCACCGTTGCAAATTTTCGTCTACATTGAATATTGTTTCCAACCGCACCGAGCGTCCATCACCCTACCACCGAATTTTGTTGACACCGATATGGAAGTCCGTATAATGTCACTGTAATATATAGCGTGTAAAAAAGGAGGTTACCATGGATGTCAAATGCTTGGAACACTGCCTGACGGAAGATGAGCGCACCAAGTTTGAGCGAGACGGCTTCCTCGTGGTTGAGGACGCGCTACCACCATCAATGGTCGAAGCCATCATCGAAGCCGTAGACCGGGTAAAGCCCGGTGTGGACTTCATCGGAAAAGACGAGTTGTTCTTGGAAATTATTGATTTGCCTACGACTTTTCCCAAGGTGTGGGGTATTCTCGGATGGAACATCCATCTATATCACACGCATATCACGATTACGCCGCCACTGTCACCGGAACAGCGGTCAGAGCAGAAGCGGCTTCACTGGCATCAGGACAGCGGGCGTGTGAACTTAGACATTGAAACCGTACCGGCACCGCGCATTTCGGTCAAGGTGGGGTATTTCCTGACCGATGTTTCTGAAAGCGGGCGCGGTAATTTTAGCGTCATCCCCGGAAGCCACTTGAAAGATGAGGTTGAATACCCACCCGATGGCATCTCAGACCCTGAAGATGCGTTTGAAGTATGCGTTCCTGCGGGCACAGCCGTTATCTTCGATCGGCGAATCTGGCACGTCGGTGGGCGGAATCTCTCAGACATTACGCGGAAGGCCCTGTTTGTCGGTTACAGTCACCGATGGTTCCACCCAAGAGACGCGATGACCATCTCTCACTACATGGAACACAGCGAGCCGATTCGGAGACAGTTGCTCGGCTCGAAAACCGGTGCTTTGGGGCTCACAACGCCGAAAGACGAAGATGTTCCCCTTCGGGATTGGATAAAGTCGCACCTCGGCGAGGGTGCCATCGCTGACCGTTCTGTACGGAATCTCACGTAGCACAGATAGCCCCAACTTGCCCTACGCCTCCAGAACGCAAACCAACAGGAGTATATCATGCCTTACAAACTTCACCCGCACAAGATGTACATGATGCCCACACACTTTGGCCCGAGCATGGGCCCGAGGCAAGGCCCAGACGGACGCACATTCGAGTGCAAAGAGAATCCCAAAACAACGAGCGTATCGGTCAGTTTTTTGACCAATCCAGAACAACTTGAAGAACTGTTGCCAGAAGGCTTCGAGCTCGGCGGCGAGCCAGTGGTCAGCGTCTCTGCATCCTATATGAAGGAGATCGAGTGGTTGGCCGGGCGTGGATACAATGTGCTGGGTGTCAGTTTTCCAGTCGTCTATAATGGCGAGCGAGACCGTGCAAAAGGGAATTTTCTGACCGTCCTCTGGGAAAATCTGTGCGACCCGATTCTGACCGGGCGTGAGCAGTTGGGGTTCTCCAAAATCTACTGTGAACTGCCAGAGCCGACCACGCTTCGCGGAGAAACCCACTGCATTGCCAGTTGGCTCGGCTTCAAGTTTATGGACATGAAACTCACAAACATGAAACCGGTGACACTGGAGGCATCCGCTACATCGCCAGCGCCACCACCCGATGATGGCGTACTCAGAGGCACCCTGCACTATAAGTATATACCCAAAACCGGGGAGTGGGGGTGTGCTGATGTTGCCTACGCTGTGCTAGGACCCGCCGAAGGAGGCAACAGCGTTACCAAAGAACTGTGGCAAGGCGAGGGAACAGTGGAATTTCACCATGCCCGCTGGGAAGACTTGCCGACGCAGTATCACATTGTCAACGCTTTCCATGCGCTAGAGATCAGAGAATACCGCGGCGCAACCATCTCCAAAAGCGTTGGGGGCAGAGACCTCAGCGACCAGCGGATTCTTAGGTAGAATCACGGATAGATCAGGGTGTAACATAAATATTGTCTGAATTGGTAGGGGTTGGGGCCCCAAACCCGTCGGGCGCGGGGACCTCGCCCCTACGATTAACCAAGGTGTAACCAAGCTCGCAGTGGATTGCCAAATCCACTGCACACGATGGAAAGGGAGAAACAATGAGCGACTATCAATTTAAACTGGGTATAGACCTTCAAATGTCCGGGTTACCGTACACCGAGGCACTCGCCCTCGCAGAGGAACTCGGCGCAAAATACGGCTGGTTTGGCGACCTGAACTGGGCCGTTGACGAGATTAACGATGAGACAATTGATGGAATCGGTGAGAGTGCCGCTCTGCATGGAATCGAACTGTTCCTGATTGGAGCGGGCGGTGCCTTCAGTAAAATGCACTTGACAGAACTACAGTTGGACACACTGCAAGACCAGCCCGCTTTTCGCGAGGAGTTATCCCGACTGGTTCAGACCATGCAGGCGGCTGTCCGACTCGGTGTGGATGCCGTGTTGGCATACACTTTCGCATGGCCTGGCGAATATACAGCCGGTAAGCCGACCTGGCCGATGCGGTGGTTGACCCGCGGCGGTGTCATGGCTGATGTCGATATCGAGAAGTGGGTGAAAGCATTTCAGTTCGTCGTGGAGCAAGCGGAGAAGTACGATGTTGATGTTGTTTTGGGGAATCTACCGTGGCACTACACCAACACAACCCAACACTGCCGTGACCTCGTTGAACGACTCGGTTCTAAACGCATCAAGGTCATGTGGCATCCATCCGACAACCTCACCTCCGGCGAGGCGGATTCGGCGACAGCGGGATTCATAAATATAGCACCCTATCTCCATTCACTTCACGTCAAAGACCTGCGTGTTATTGATGGATTAAGTCTCAATTTCGAGTACTGCCCGCTCGGCGAAGGTGATGTTGATTATCCGACGGTGCTTCGCAATCTACGGGACCACCGTAGTGATGCGGTTTTCGCCGTTGCCACCCACTTCCGGGCACCCAGCGGCGACGGCGCAGATGCGATGCGAATCAACTTTGCGAAGATCAAACCGCTAATCACCCAAGTTGAGGCGGGAGAATAAGACCCATTTAGCTTCTGCTGGATTGCCAAATCCAGCAGATAACCCCCAAGACCGACCCTGCCCCCCGACCGCGCCTGCTGGATTGCCAAATCCAGCAACTCAACACACCAAAACCGACTTAACCAAAAGGAACAAACCATAATGACCGACGAACAAATCAAAAAGAAAGAGATCGAAACCGCCTTAGCACAAATACCCGCCAGCGATTTTTTGGAAACCACAAAAGACCTGCTGGCGGTTCTAGGCTACCGTAGCCAACGCACACTCAACCTATCGGGAAACGTAGATGACTTTATTCATAGACTTCGCGCCCCGACCCAAGACACCGAAACAGAACGGGAATTCCGAGCCGAAGTGGAGTCAATAAAGCCGGTGTTTCAAATTACAAGCGATGAAATTGAGAATAGCGGTCAGATAGAGCTGTTTGAGTCACCCAACTTTGATGAGGGGAGGGCAAAGAGTTTTATGTTCTTTGCGGTCCAATTGAAAGGCAAAAACTACCCTCGAGGCAAATACGCCCAATTCACACGCGAGATCAACAAGCGGATTATTATGCCAGTTGTGGTCATTTTCTGCGTCAAGTCATCTTGCCACCCGTTAGGGCGCGTTGAGAACCGTTTGACTATCGGTTTTGTCCGTCGCCGCCCTCACAAGCGTAAATCAAAACGCAACGTGCTCGAACAAGTCACACTGATCAAGGACATAGCTCTCAATAACCCACACCGAGCGCATCTCGATATTCTATTTGAACTGTCGTTGGAGGAATGCGCGAAGTGGATGGGGAGCAACAATCAACCGGAAAACTTTGATGGTTTGCTCGCGGCGTGGCTTGCCCGACTGGATACTGAAGCACTCAACAAGCAATTCTACCGAGATCTGTTCAACTGGTTTGAGTGGGCGGTCAAAGAGGCAAAATTCCCCACAAAGGAAAACAGCGTCTTGAAACCGGAGGAGCACGTCATCCGCTTAATCACGCGCCTGCTGTTCATCTGGTTTATCAAGGAAAAGGGATTGGTCGCCGATGAACTGTTCAATGAGACGCAAGTTTCCCCCTTGCTGAAAGCCTACGACCCGGACACCGGCGATTCGTACTACCGTGCCGTACTCCAGAACCTGTTTTTCGCCACACTGAACACCGAGATAGACGCGAAAGAGCCACGTCGCTTTAGCAAAGGTGGAAACGACGACCATCGCAATTTCTCACTGTACCGCTATGAGAATCAGATAAGCGCCCCTGATGGACTTCTAGAGCTATTTGCCCAGACCCCATTTATCAACGGTGGTTTGTTCGATTGCCTCGACAGCTTCAAGGGGACAAAAAAGGGAGGCTACCGGATTGACTGCTTCTCTGATGAGCATTACAAGAAGCTGAGTATCCCCAACTGTCTCTTCTTTGACAAGACCCACGGCCTGATCCCCCTGCTGAAACGCTACAAGTTCACCGTTGAGGAAAGCACACCGATAGAACAAGAGGTCGCGTTAGACCCCGAACTGCTCGGCAAGGTGTTTGAAAACCTCCTCGCCGAATATAACCCCAAAATTGATGCCGAATCTGATTCCGAAACCAATGCCGAATCTGACCCCAAAACCGGTGAGACCGCCCAAAAACAGACCGGCTCCTACTACACCCCACGCGCCATTGTGGACTACATGGTGGAGGAGGCGTTGGTCGCTACACTCGCGGGGCAGGTGTCCCCAACGGAGGACAATGCGGAGTTGTGGGAGGAAGAGTTGCACTACCTGCTCGATTACGCACACGAGTGCGACGATGCCAGCGAATGGTTTGATGACGATGAGAAAGACGAGATTGTGCGCGCCATTTCGGAACTCAAGATACTCGACCCAGCGGTCGGCTCCGGTGCCTTTCCGATGGGCGTACTACACAAACTGACCCTCGCACTCCGGCGCCTTGACCCAGATAACATCCGATGGGAAAAATTACAGCAGGAGCGGGCTGGACAACGGGCAACGGATGCATTTACGACGAAAGACGATCAAGCTCGGGCTGAAGAACTTCGCGAAATCGACGAGACCTTCAAGCGGTATCGCGATTCCGACTTCGGGCGAAAGTTGTATCTGATTCAGAACAGCATCTTCGGCGTAGACATTCAACCCGTGGCGTGTCAAATCGCCAAACTCCGCTTTTTCATCTCCCTCGCAATTGAACAAGAACCAGACGAGACCGCCGCCAACTTCGGGATTAAGCCACTGCCCAATCTTGAGACCCGCTTCGTCGCCGCCAATACGCTAATCGGCTTGCAGCCATCCGAAGCCACGCTGCTACTCCAAGCTGACACTGTACAGCAATGGCTAGAAAAAATTGAGGGAATTCGTGACAAGTATTTTCTTCAAAACAATCGGCAGGAGAAACTTGACCTTGAAAAACAGGAGGACGAGTATCGTGACCAGTTGAAAGCAGAATTGGAGAACCAGAGAACAAAATGGATGGAGAGGCAGAAACGAGAAATAGAACGAAAAGTTGCCCAACTGCCCAACCCAGAACACCGCGAACAGTTGCTGGAAGAGGAACAGAAAAGGTATAGGGTGCGTAAGGAAAAATTTGATTCCGACTTTGAAGATGCCCGCAAAATCGCTGACTGGAAACCCTACGACCAGAACACAAGTGCCGATTTCTTTGACCCAGAGTGGATGTTTGGTGTCAGGGACGGGTTTGATATTACGATTGGGAATCCTCCGTATGTCAGAGCGGATTCAGGGGATAAGCATCTCAAAATGCGTCAGAAAATTGAAGAGAGTAAACAGTATGAAACCCTCTGGGAGAAGTGGGATCTATATATTCCGTTCATTGAACGAAGCTATAAACTCCTCAAGCCGGACGGGTTCACGACACTCATCGTTTCAGATGCCTACTGTCACTCAAAGTATGCCCAAAAATCACAAAACTGGTTTCTCGAAAATAGCCGAATCGTGCGACTTGACTTCTTTAGTAAAATTAAAATCTTCGATGCAGGGGTTCATAACATTACCTATCTGTTTCAAAGGGCAGATGGAAGCCCTCAAAAGCCAGAGCGTCGTGTTCATGCCCCGGAATTTGGTACGGTCAATCTGTTGCCTACTAACGCACAGCGTGAATTAACCCATCGTGTTTTTTTCCCTGAAGATACTGATTTACAGCAATTCTCAGGCCTGACAGTAACGCTTACCGAAATCTGTTACATAAGCACTGGTCTACGCCCATGGCTAGCAGGTCGTCTAAAAAACAAGCAGTCTAATTTCATTACAACCGATTTAGTTCAGGAAACACGAGATTCTAAACACCCGAAAAAGTGGGTTGAGAGCAAAGATTTAACTCGTTGGTTTATACGCCGTGTACGATACCTTGAATGGGGAACTGTGAGAGCACCAGCACAATTTGAGTCGAAAACGTTTCCTGAATTGTATGAAGCACCAGAAAAACTATTAGCCAAGGATACTTCTGTACAGGGAATTGAAGTGGCTTACGATCCGAATCAGTGCATACCAAGTCATACCGCATACTGTTGTGTTCCTTGGCGTAACTTATCTGGTGTCCGTAACACATCTATTAAAAAGCAGACACGCTATAGCGACGAAATACCACATCCCGATTTACCCCAGCGAGAAGAACTTGAACAGACCAGCCGTCGTTTTTCCATGAAATTCTTACTTGGCGTGATGAACTCTACTGTTGCTCATAATTTCCTGAAGGCAAATCGTCGGAGCAATATTCACTTGTATCCTGATGACTGGAAAAAGTTGCCAATTCCCGACGTGTCGCCTGAAGAACAAGCCCCAATTATTGAACTCGTAGATCAGATCCTCACCACCAAACGCACCGCCCCTGACGCGGATGTATCCGACCTTGAAAATGAGATTGATCAGATAGTATACTTATTGTATGGTATTACGCCTGATGAAAATGAGATTGTGGAGGAGAAATCATGAGCGAACCACTAAAAATATTCATCACCTATTCGCATAACGACCTAGAGCAAAACAACGAATTAAAAACTCGCCTTGCTGTAATGGAGGCTGAAGGCAAGATAGAGATTTGGGACGATAACAAAATCCTCCCGGGCGACGAGTGGGAGAAAGACATCTCCGATAATCTCGCCGAATCGGATATTCTGCTCTACCTTGTCTCTGCTACGAGCCTTGCGTCTAAAAACTGCAACAAGGAATTTGCTGAGGCATTAAGCACAAACACAAGAGTCATCTCTATTATCCTTGAGGCTTGTGATTGGGATCATCATGAACTCAGTTGCTTTGAAGTTCTGCCACACAAAGGTAAGCCTATTAACGAATGGGAACCTGCGAGCAAAGGTTGGCAAGATGTCGTGACAGGTATCCGAAAAGCCGTTGACGCAATGCAGGCGCAGACGGATTCGTCGTCTAGTACGTCCGTAGAAGAACTACGCGCTGAAGTGGCATTCCAACAAGGTAACGTTTTCATAATGCTCATGCAAATGGACAAGGCGATAGAAGCCTACTCACATACAATTGAACTCAACCCGAATAATCCTGCCACCTATAACAATCGCGGGGTTGCTTACTACATCAAAGGCGATTATGACCGTGCCATCGTAGACTATACCAAAGTGATAGAGTTGAAATCCGATGATGCCATGGCTTATTACAATCGCGGTAAGATTTACCAAGAAAAAATCAATATTGACTTAGCTATTGCAGACTTTAACACGGTGATACAACTCAAATCCGATTATGTCGAGGCCTATATCGATCGTGGTATTGCTTACTATGATAAAGGTGAGTATGACCTTGCTATTGGAGACTATAGCACGGCGATAAAACTCAAACAAGGTTATGCCAACGCCTACAACAATCGAGCTAATGCTTACCTTGGCAAAGGCAAATATGATTTTGCCATTAAAGACTTTAACAAAGCGATAGACCTGGAACCCAATAATACCATGTTCTATAATAATCGCGGTGGGGCTTATGGCAAAAAGGGCGATCTTGACCCTGCCATCAAAGACCTTAACAAAGCGATAGAACTCAAACCCGATTTTGCCAGTGCCTATAACAATCGCGGCACTGTTTACAGTAATAGAGGCGAGATTAACCGTGCTATCGCAGACTATTCCAAAGCGATAGAACTCAAACCCAATTATGCTGATGCCTATAACTATCGTGGAGTTGATTACAACAGTAAAGGTGATTATGACCGTGCCATTGCAGACTTTAACACAGTAATACAACTGAATCCATATAATGCTACTGCCTATTACAATCGCGGCAACGCTTACACCTGTAAATATGATAATGATCGTGCCATCGCAGACTATACCAGAGCGATAGAACTCAAACCCAATTATGCCGAAGCCTATTACATCCGTGGTGCGACTTACAACATCAAAGGCGATTATAACCGTGCCATCGTAGATTTTACCAAAGCGATACAATTCAAACCCGATAATGCCGAGGCGTACAATAATCGTGGAATGGCTTACCATAAACAAGGCAAGGTTGACCCTGCTATTGAAGACTATACCAAAGCAATAGACTTAGATCCTGATTATGCCAACGCCTATAGTAATCGTGGTGTTGCTTACAACAGTAAAGGTTATTTTGACCGTGCCATCACAGACTTTAACACGTCAATACGACTGGATTCCCACGATGCTGATGTCTATTACAACCGTGCGGTGGCTTACGGCAAGAAGGGTGATATTGACCGTGCCATCGGCAACTATAACAAGGCGATAGAACTCAAACCCGATTATGCTGAAGCTTATTACGACCGCGGCAATGCTTACCGAGGGAAAGGTGATATTGACTGTGCCATCGCAGATTATACCAAAGCGATAGAACTGAACTCCGATCATGTCAATGCTTATAACAATCGTGGGGGTACTTACTACAACAAGGGCGATTTTGACCGTGCTATTGAAGACTATACCAAAGTGATACAACTGAAACCCGATTATGCCGAAGTCTATACCAATCTCGGGATGGCTTACTGGGTAAAAGGTGAGGTTGACCGCGCCATCGAAAACTTTACCAAAGCGATACAACTGAAACCCGATTATGTGGCTGCCTATAGCAATCGCGGCAATGCTCATCACATCAAAGGCGATTATGGCCGTGCCATTGAAGACTATACCACGGTGATACAATTGAACCGAGAGTTTGTGCCGGCCTATTATTATCGCGGTGAGGCGTGGCTACACCTGAGCGAATGGGAAAAAGCCAAAGCAGACCTGACGACTGCCAAAGACATGGGGGTGGATATTATCGCCTCGTTTCATTACTTCCACGGAAGCGTCTCCGACTTCGAGAGTAAACACGGTATTCAGCTACCCGAAGACATCGCCGCAATGCTGACACCCTCGCAGGCGTGAATGTTGACAAACCGATTAACCTCCGCAGAAATTCCATTGTAGAGGATAAATCACAAGCGCATCAAACCAGTCGGAGACAATATCTTATGTCCATTACCAAAAGTATCCTTGAGCGTACATTTCAATTTTCCTTTGACGAGTCCCAAGGAACTTGTTTCACTATTGACTGTGATAATCGGCAATATATCGTTACCGCACGGCATCTTGTATGGCCAATAACTGGTCCTGCAACAATCTCTATCAAGCACGAAAAAGTCTGGAAACCTTGTTCAGTTAATCTAGTTGGACACTGTAGAGGTGAGGTTGACATATCCGTACTGGCTGCGGGATTTCAACTCTCATCCACACATCCCTTGCCCACAACTGGTGGTATAATACTCGGACAAGATGTTCACTTCCTAGGCTTCCCTTACGGTTTGACTAGTGAGGTTGGGGCATTCAACCGGAACTTTCCTTTTCCACTAGTAAAAAAAGCGACATTGTCTGCTGTTGATTCCAATTATCTTTTTTTCTTAGATGGTCATAACAATCCTGGATTCTCTGGAGGCCCTGTTGTTTTCTCTCCAGAGGGAAAACCGGATAACGACCTTTCAGTTGCGGCAGTTATATCTGGATATCGCCTCAACATGGAGCCGGTGTACTTAGAGGGTGAGCGCACTCCTCTTGAGTTCGTGTACAATACAGGTATCATAGTTGCCTATGGAATCAAACATGCCACAGATTTGATTTCTCAGAATCCTATTGGGTTTAATTTACAGAGCCAGAACACTGTTTGAACATCCCCCATCTTCAAAGCAATTGCGAGGAGACGAATGAATAAAAATGTCAAATCAATCCAACACCTCAAATGATAAGCCCCGCACAGTTCAGGACATCATCCGTGCTATAGAGGCAAAATCGGCAGATGGCGACTACATCTACCGGGGCGAAACCAAATGCCATCGAAAACCTCCACACTGTGGAAAAGTTTCCTCAAGCCTTTGGCGTGAATATTTTAGTGACATTGGGCCTTTTAATATAGAGGTTGTCCAAAAAGAGATGCTGAGTGACGCTAAAAGGCATATGGGGCACCTACCCCAGGATTCTCGTACGACTTCCGTAGATCCAAACGTGACAGAAGCGGATACCAATGAAACCACTGATTTTGAGATCCTCACTGAAATCCAACACTACGACGGTAAAACAAACCTTATCGACTTCACAACCGACTACTTAATCGCCCTGTTTTTTGCCTGTGACGGTCACCATCACAAAAACGGACGGGTTATCTTGCAAAAAACCGAGAAGATAAGAAACATGATAAAGTATCCTCAGAATCCACAACATCGCGTTATCGCCCAGAAAAGTGTATTTGTGCGTCCGCCCACGGGCTTTATTCAACCACGCCAGGACGAAATAGTCATTATACCGGCACACCTCAAAAAGTTGATATTAGAGCATCTGCGAACATACCACGGCATCTCTACGGAAACCATCTATAACGACCTTCATGGATTTATTAGAAACCAAGGCATTCACGGGGGTGCCTATACGCGGTTTTATAAAGGTTTGGCTTGTCAAAATAGAGGCGATCAAGCGGCAACCGTTGAAGAAAAACAGAAGGAATATGAAGAATCCATTCAGTATTATACCAAAGCGATAGACCTCAAACCCGATTTTGCCAGTGCCTATAACAATCGTGGTAATGCTTACAGTGATAAAGGCGAGAATGACCGTGCCATTGATGACTTTAACACAGCGATACAACTCAAGCCAAACCTTGCTGAACCCTATAGCAATCGCGGTAATACTTACAGTGGTAAAGGCGATTATGACCTTGCCATCGATGACTTTAACAAAGCGATAGAACTCAGGCCAAACCTCGCCAAACTCTATGTCAATCGCGGTGCCACCTACAACGACAAAGGCGAGCATGACCGTGCCATTGATGACTTTAACACGGCATTAAGACTAGATCCAGATGATTTCAAAGCCTATAACAATCGTGGGGCTGCTTATAAGAATAAAGGCGAGCATGACCGAGCCATCGAAGATTATAACAAAGCGATAGACCTAAACCCTGACCTTGCCGAAGCCTATACCAATCGCGGTGAAGTTTACGGTGATAAAGGTGCGTATGACCGGGCCATCGAAGACCATAACAAGGCAATAGCCCTGAATCCCGATTTTTCCGGTGCGTATTACAACCGTGGGATGGTGTGGTTGCAACAGAGTGAATGCGAAAAGGCAAGCGCAGACCTAACAACTGCCAAGACCATGGGGACGGATATCATCGCTTCATTTCACAAAGAGTACGAAAGCGTTTCAGATTTCGAGAGCAAACACGGTATTCAACTCCCGCCCGACATCGCCGCAATGCTAACACCCCAGCAGGCATGAATGTTGACAAACCGATTAACCCCAGAAATTGATATTATGGAGGACAAAAAATGAACATGCAGCACGAACCCAAACTCCAAAACGACCTAAGCAAGGTCAAGGAAAAAATCAGCGAGATAGAGGAAAAATCAGCCGATGGCGACTACATCTACCGCGGCGAACGTGAACACTATAAAGACCCTCCATTCTATGGAAGAGTAGCCTCAAACCTCTGGCGTGAGCTTGAGGTCGTTCAGGTGGAATACTCCGATATAAAGGAGATCCAGGCCGAAATTGTAGCGGACGCTAGAGCGTATTATACAGACAAAACAGAGGATTTTGAAATCCTCACTAACATCCAACACTACGAGGGTAAAACCAACCTGATAGACTTTACGACCAACTATAATGTTGCCCTCTTCTTCGCTTCCTACGGTTCTCCTCGTGAAGACGGCCGTGTTATTATCTTACAGAAAACCGAGGCGATAAAAGAGATGCTCAAACATCCGCTCACTCCAAAAGAACGGATCTATGCTCAGAAGAGCGTATTTGTTGAACCTCCCAAGGGCTATATCGAACAAAAGTATAAGGTAATTTGTATACCAAAAGACCTCAAATTGCTCATGTTACAGTACTTACAAGAAGATCACGATATCAATCCGGTAACTATCTACAATGACATCCATGGATTTATTAGAAATCAGAATAACAATTGGCTAGTTTACAGAGATTTTTATAACGGGCTCACTTCAGAAAATGAAGCAGATAAAACGAAGAACTTAAAAGAAAAGCGAAAGACGTGTAAAAAAGCCATTGAGCATTATACCAAAGCCTTAGATCGAAATTTGCTACTTTCCCCGATCTATAACAATCGAGGCATTGCTTACAAGGATATAGGTGAGCATGACTTGGCAATTGACGACTTTAACAGCGCGATACAACTCAATCCCTATGATGCCGGTGCCCACAGTAATCTCGGAGCTATTTACTGCGAGAAAGGTGAGGTTGACTGTGCCATTGAAGAATATAACACAGCGATACAACTCAGTCCCAATTATCCTGGTGCCTATAATAACCGCGGTAAGGCTTACAGCGAGAGAAAAGAGTATGACCGTGCCATAGAAGACTATAACAAAGCAATACAACTGAATCCCGATGATGCCGAACCCTATAACAGTCGTGGAGTTGCTTACCACGAGAAAGGCGAAGTTGACCGCGCTATCGGTGACTTTGACAAAGCGATACAGCTAAAATCCGATTATGCAAACGCCTATTACAATCGCGGGATTGCTTACGACAAACAGGATAAGTATGACCGTGCCATAGAAGACTATAACAAAGCAATACAACTTAATCCCGATAATGTCAATGCCTATGCCAATCGCGGGGTTACTTACGACAAACAGGGTAAGTTTGACCGTGCCATTGAAGACTATAACAAAGCAATTGAACTGAATCCCGATAATGCCAATACGTATACCAATCGCGGGGTTGCTTACGGCGTAAAAGGCAAATACGACCTGGCCATTATAGATTTTAACAGGTCAATTGAACTTGATCGTGATTATGCCAACGCCTATTACAATCGCGGCAATGCTTACGTGAAAAAAGGCAAATACGATCTGGCCATCATAGATTATAACACTGCGATAGACCTGAACCCTGATTATGCCGAAGCCCATACCAATAGCGGGGTTGCTTACGGGGCAAAAGGCGATCATGACCGTGCTATTGAATACCATGCCAAAGCGATAGACCTGAACCCCGATTATGCCAACGCCTATTACAATCGCGGCAATGCTTACGTGAAAAAAGGCAAATACGATCTGGCCATCATAGATTATAACACTGCGATAGACCTGAACCCTGATTATGCCGAAGCCTATGCTAGTCGCGGCTATACTTACGACCTAAAAGACCAGGTTGAACGTGCTATTGAAGACTATAACAAAGCGATAGAACTCAATCCCTATTTTGCTAACACCTATTACAATCGTGGTGTAGCGCAGTTGCGCCTGAGAGAATGGGAAAGTGCCAAATCAGACCTAGCAACTGTCAGGAACATGGGGGTGGATATTGTCGCTGTGTTTCATAACACCTACAAAAACGTCTCGGACTTCGAGGGCAAACACGATATTCAACTACCGCCAGGCATCGTCGCAATGCTAACACCCCAATAATTCCGCGTTCTCCGTGTCATCCGTGTCACCCGCGATTCAGACAGCTTAATCCTGAAAATCCTTTAATCCTGAGAATCCTGATTCAGACACTCTTAATCCGTTTAATCCGCGATTTGCGTCAAGTCATCACCCCACCCGCAAGGGCAGACAAGTGTTGAAAAAATAACGATCATAGCAAACAAACCATGAATACACCAACCCAACCCGAACCGCAAGACGACCTAAGCGCGGTTTTGGCAATCATCCGTCAGATAGCAGAAAAATCAGCCGACGGTAACTATCTCTACCGTGGCGAACCCCAACGTCACAGAAAAGTGTCGTCAAGCCTTTGGCGCGTATGCAGGCGAAAAATGCGGACAGAGGACTTTGACATACAAGATATCGAAGCGCAAATACTGGAAGAGGCTAGAAAATTTACCTCTGAAAAAGAGGCGATTGAAATTTGGGCTGAACTCCAACACTATGGAGGTCACACCAATCTGATAGACTTTACGACGGACAGCCACATAGCCCTCTTCTTCGCCTGCGATCGCTTCCTCAATAAACCCGGCAGGGTTATTCTCTTGGGAGAAGTAGCGCAGAACGAAAATCGAATTAAGAAAAACCTTGAGAATCCACGGCACCGCATCATAGCACAGAAGAGTGTATTTATTCATCCCCCCACGGGGTTGGTTGAACCAGACGATGTAATTACTATCCCAGCACATCTCAAATCAGCCATATTAAGCTACTTGGAAAAACAGCACGGTATATCTACGGAAACCATCTACAATGACCTTCACGGATTTATTAGAAATCAGGACATTTATCAGACAACCTGCATGGAGTTTTCTGTCAGCATAACCCAGCAACTAAGAGGAGAATCAGAAAATGAATAAACAAACGAGACTAGAGCGTAACGACAAGGCAATCGAGCACTATACCAAAGCAATCAACCTGAGACCCAATTTTGTTGAAGCCTATAACAATCGCGGTATTGCGTACAGCGATAAAGGGGACCACGACCGCGCCATTGCAGACTTTAGCATGGCGATAAAAATGAAACCCAATTATGCCATCGCCTACAACAATCGTGCCGCAGCTTACCGTATCATCGGCGAGTATGACCGCGCTATCGCAGACTGTAATCGGGCGATAGAAATCGAGCCTGGTTATGCCGAACCTTATAGCAATCGGGGGGCGATTTATCGGGAACAATGCGACGAGGATCGCGCTATCGCAGACGATAACAAAGCAATAGAACTGAAACCCGATTTTATTGAGGCACATTACAATCGTGCGATTGCTTACCTCAAAAAAGGCAATTTTGACCTTGCCATCGTAGGCAATACCACCAAGGCGACAGAACTGAAACCCGACCTTGCACACGCCTATAACAATCGCGGCAATGCCTACTTCCAAAAAGGCGAGCATGACCGTGCCATTGCAGATTATAACAAAGCGATAGAACTGAGACAGGACCTTGCTGAGCCTTTTATTGGGCGCGGAGGGGCGTGGTTACACCTGAGCGAATGGGAAAATGCCAAAGCAGACCTGACAACTGCCAAGACCATGGGGACGGATATCATCGCTTCATTTCACAAAGAGTACGAAAGCGTCTCAGATTTCGAGAGCAAACACGGCATTCAGCTACCCGCAGACATCGCCACAATGCTCACACCCCAGTAGGAGTAAACTTGAACACAACGACACCAAAACTTGGTTGGGGCGAAAGAGCACCGGATTTCGTTCTGCCACTCAAAGATGGGAAGTTGACCCGCTTCTACGCTTTGGCGGGCGGGGGGGCCACGGTCTTGCTCTTCTATGATGCCGATGGATGCGATGAGTTACTCAGCTTCAATGCGGCACTCAACGAAAAAGCCGCTGACTCCGTGTCGCTCTTCGCGGTGGAGCGTGACACCTCGGTGTCCAATCCGCACGGGCGCGAGATGCCTTTCCCTGTTTTTTCAGACAGAGAGGGCGCAGTACACAAGGCGTATCGTCTCGGACCAGAGAAACAAACAACCCTCTTTCTGCTCTCGCCCAACCTGCGGGTGCTTGCCTCGCTCTGCCTTGAGGACACGGCTGCCACAACGCAGAAGGTCATCTCTATCTTCAACGCGGCTCTGCCCAAAGTTGACCCTTTGGAGATTGTAAGCCATGCACCGGTGCTAATGATACCGAATGTACTTGAGGCGGAGGTCTGCGAATACTTGGCAACGGTCTGGGAGCATGAGGGCAACATTGAAACCGGGGTTGAGCAATCACACGCAGAACAACGCGCTAACGCCATTAACCGTGACAGCAAACGCCGGCGCGACCACACCGTGACGGATGAGAATTTGACAAGACGACTCGCCAAATCGATCGGGGGCAGGGTGATGCCGGAGGTCCAAAAAGCCTTCGCGTTTCAAGCCACCCGCTTTGAAGGCTTCAAGGTCGCTTGCTATGATGCGACAGTGCGCGGCTTTTTCTCCGCTCATCGCGATAACCTTTCCCCCAAAACCGCTCACCGCCGTTTCGCGATGAGCCTAAACCTTAACGATGAGTACACGGGCGGACATCTGAGATTCCCTGAGTATGGGGCGCACCTCTACCGTCCGGAGGCAGGTGGTGCTCTAATTTTCTCCAGCTCGCACCTGCACGAAGTAACAGCGGTCACAGAGGGACTGCGTTTCGTGCTACTTTCGTTTCTCTATTGAACTATCTTGTTTAGCAAGTTTTATTAAGATTTATGTTCTGAGTCCCTAATTGATGGGCGTATCGGGAGTGGGAACTCCCTCCCACATGTTTATTCTTTAAACTGGCTTACCACTACAAGGAGACACCATGGACATCGGTACCGACAAGCAACTCTTTATTGACCAACGCTTCTTTGAAAGTTCCGAAGGCATCAAACTGTGCATGAACCCGCCCGTGCAGCACTCCGACCCTGTGCTTATAATGGATAAGCCTTGGGAGGAGAATGGCATCGGTGCCTACAGCACTGCATTCCGCGAGCCAGACGGCCAGTTTCGCCTCTGGTACGATGCGCTCATGAGCACTGGACTGCCTCACGAAGGTGCCCGTCGCCTCTGCTATGCCGAGTCTCCAGACGGCATCCACTGGGAAAAGAAACCCCTTGGGCTGGTCCCGTTTCGCGGTTCTACTCAAAACAACATCGTCGCCCCACATCATGAACGCCAGAGTATGCAGGGTGCCACCGTGTTCCGCGACGAGCGCGCCCCATCCGACGAACGCTACAAGCTGTGGAGCAAGTTCCGCCCCACCGACGAGGAACTCGCAGGAGGAGCGCGCGGCGGACTGTGGGCGATGCACTCAGCCGATGGCATCCATTGGCAACCGTATCCCGACCAACCGAACCCATCCAATCAGTCGTGTGACACACAGAACATGTTTTTCTGGGATGATAGCCTCCAACTCTACGTCGGATACACCAGGGTTAGAGAGACCCAAAGCACTGAAGAAGCGGCAGCAGCCGGCAGACTTGCATACCGAAGCATCGGCCGCATTACCTCGCCCGATTTCCGTACTTGGTCGAGCACCCAGATAGTCTTGGAAGCCGACGCGACAGATCTGGCGGTGCTCGTGCCTTCAAAGTCCGACGAGTTGCGTCCCAGCATTGACTACTACACCAGTTGCGCCATGAAATACGAAGGTGCCCAAGACGTGTACCTGATGTTTCCCTCAGTCCACTACCACTGGGGTGAGAACAATTTTCCGGCGACTATGGATACACAACTGATGAGCAGTCGCGATGGCATCAATTGGCACCGGCAGGGGGACCGCGGACCCTTCCTACGGCACGGTTTGGAGGGCGGACTTAGAGGCGGGATGCTCTTTGCCAATCCGTGGCTGGTGCCCGTGGACGACGAGCTGTGGCTCTACTACGCCGGTATGCCCTATAACCATGCAATCAAGCCGAAAGACGTTCAGCGCAGTAGTTGTCTCTTTCGCTCCACGATGCGGGTTGACGGATTCGTCTCCGTCGATGCGGGGTTCGGAGGCGGTCAGTTTACTACGCCGTTGCTCCAGTTCGGAGGCAACCACCTTGAACTGAATCTTGACGGCAGTGCCGGTGGCTGGCTCCAAGTCGAGATTCAGGATGCCACTGGTCAACCGTTGCCCGGCTTCTGTCTCTCGGATGCCGACGCAGTGTTGGGCAATGCCATCAGTAAAACCGTAACTTGGAACGGCGAAAGTGATGTGAGCGAACTGGCGGGTCAGTCCATCCGACTACGCTTCGTCCTGCGCGACATGAAGCTTTACGCCTTCCAGTTTTCGGCCTAGTCGGTTGAACCGGAACCGCGTTTTTGATCTACCGGCTGTCCTAATCCTCCTGATAGTCTCGTGGATTAGATTTTGGTTGACTGAAAATCCGTATTCGTTTATAATGTTGCCCAAATTTTCAAAATCTAACCCAAAAATGAGGGCGGTGATTCCCCCGCTAAATTTCAGTGTGGGTGTTGTCACCAATTTTTTTATGAAGTACAGAACGGCTTTAGTCTTTGCCTTCGCATTGACTTTGTTGTTCACAATTGGAACAATAAAGGAGGTTGCAGAAGCTGCAAAATCGGTTGAATACGCTTTTGAAGCAGAATTGGGCAAAATTATCGCTCCCATAAAAGCGGACAAGGATAAAAACGCGTCCAATGGACAGTTTGTCAGTGCGCCCGCGGGTGTCGGGAATTTTGTTGGAGCAGTAGAATTCAAGATTCTTATTCCTAAGAAAGCGGACTATTATATTTGGGGAAAGGTAATTGGCACGGATGGCGGAAACGACAGCTATTTTGTCACCTGGGATGGAGAAGCCAAGGGTGACAACAATGGAGTCAACGTTTGGGATACAACCATAACTGCCGCATGGCAGTGGGATATGGTAATGGGACGTGGGCATTCGGACCCGAAAGCGTTTGAACTGAAGCCGGGAGAACATGTCCTCACCATCTGGGGCAGAGAAGATGATACGAAGCTGGATTGCCTTTTTATGTCTGATGATCAAAAGGCTGTCCCACGCGAACCGAGTAAAAAGGAGATTGCCAGCCAAAAGCCAAATAGTGTGATTGGCGGTTTGGCAGTTGAAGCAACAGGGAAACTCGCCACAACGTGGGGCGAAATTAAGCAACGGAGCAGATAGCTGGTTGCCTTGAAGCGATGATTATCTTCAAACAGATCTCTCAAACCGATTGGGCCCCGTCCGAAAGGCACGGGGCTTCTTTTTTGTGCTATGGAACTCAGTTCAATACGATGAAGCGGATTCTCTTTTGCTACCCGTTCATTAACAAAATATATCGAGTCTGTGCTGGCACACCGAATCAACTACGACGGCCAGACTAGAAGGGAAAAGGCAAAACGATGAAAGTGAACCGAGATGAATTTCTAGAGCAAGGATATATCATTTTGCGCGAGGTCATACCGCAGGATGAACTTGAAAGACTGCGGCGTAGCCATGAAATTCTCGTGGAACGGCAAAGAGCGGTCTGGGCGCGGGAACGCGGCCCAAACGACCCACCCGGTGGCGTGTGGGAATCGGGTGCTCAACCCCGGTTGTCAGTGGGAACGATGGGAGCTGAACACGACGAACAGACAGCGAGTGCAATTGAGTTCTGGACGCACGAGAATATACAGGGTGCCAGCAGTGAACTGCTTGCGGAAGCAGATGTGCCAGTAACCGAAATGCTACTGATGTGCAATCCCGTGAGAGACCGTGGTCCGGCAGCGTGGCACCGCGATTTCTATCCACCGTTGAACGCTCCGTTGCAAGCCTACGCCGATGACATCCTTGAAACCGGGCCGCGGTACGTGCAGTGGAACTTGGCACTCTACGACGACGATGTGCTGTATGTCGTCCCGGGTAGCCACATCCGTCCGAATACCGATGAAGAAAACGGGTCCATCAGGCGCGATGCGAGAGCACCGCTACCGGGTTGTGTACAGACCCACCTCGCTGCCGGCGACGGTGTCGCCTATATCCTGCCTATCCTGCACTGGGGTAGCAACTACTCCACTAAGAGACGGCGCACCATGCACGGCGGATTCGCTAGGCTCACACACTATTCTGACCTGAGTTGGCTCCCATACCTCTCGACTTCGGCCCAGGAAACCTTCACACGATGGCATCGGCGTAGCGAGGGATACATCGAGGATGCGGTAGCCGCGTTGCGGGCAGTACTCGACAAAGATGGAGTAGCTTACCTTGCCGCGCTTGACAAACTACACCCCGGACGTGGCACACACGGCGTGTTGAAATCAACAATCTGCGTCAGCAAGACAGCCAAGCACATCTACAACCAGAGATGCCGTGATGCCGGCAGTTTGACCGAAGCAGAACGCAGGGGGCTTTCTCAGATTCATCCGATGACCATGCAGTGGGGTGAGTCGCTGGGGGCACGGTTCTCGCCACAGGAGGCCGGGTGCTTGTGGCACCGCTTCAAACCGGTTGACGACGCGATGAGATGCGAAGAAGAACAGTCCTTGCCCGGCTTTCAGGGAGGGCCAACCCACTATCGCTTTGACGACGTACCTGACGACCTGACGGTGGAAGGTTGGATAGCTGGGTGGGGTGATTGAGACTGGTATGGGGAGATATAACCGCTATGAAGAAGAATTGCGCCTCTCCATCAGAATGTGACCATTTCTTGCAGTTGGCTATAACGCCCGTCAATTTCTGAGCGCGTCAATGTACGCTGGCGGTTCAAGCTGAAATCCTCAACGTTGAAGGACGCAATCACTGTACCGTAGATAATCGCTTTGCGAATTGTCGCCTCTGACGTATCGCCGACGCTTGCGAGATAGCCCATGAACCCGCCCGCGAAACTGTCACCGGCTCCCGTCGGATCCGAAACTGCTTCTAAGGGATAAGCGGGTGTTGCAAAGAATGTCGAATCTGTTAAAGACATGGCACCGTGTTCTCCCTTCTTAACAATCACCCGCTTTAGACCGTAAGTCAGAATCTGCTTTGCCGCCCGGATGAGATTGTCTTCACCGGTTATCAACCGCGCTTCGCCATCGTTCAAGATGAGAATATCGACGTGTCCGAGTGTCTGCATCAGTGCCTCCCTACTGTTATTAATCCAGAGATTCATCGTATCACAAACGGTCAATTTCGGTTTTGTAACCTGTTTGATGACGTTGAGTTGCAGTTCAGGATTAATATTGGCTAGGAAAACGTAAGGTGTGTCTCTGTAGGTGTGGGGCAGTTTTGGCTCGAAGTCGCCAAAAACGTTCAGGTCGGTGAAAAGTGTGACAGCGGCATTAAGGTCTTCGGTATAATTCCCACCCCATCGAAAAGTCTTACCCCCTTCGATACGTTCCAATCCCTCGATGTCGATTCCTCGTTTTTTGAGAAAATCAAGGTGTTCTTGTGGGAACTCATCACCGATGACCGCAACCAATCGAATTGCGTCGTAAAAAAAACTGGCGGCGGTTGAAAAATAGATTGCCGAGCCGCCTAGTGCGTTTTCAACTTTGCCCGCAGGCGTTTCAATTGAATCCAATCCAACGGATCCGACAACTAAAATGCTCATAAATTCATCTCCGGTCCACGCGAACGACCCCCGACCCTTGGTCGTGAACTCCCTTTCCAGCTTGCACACCCCGTGGGTTGGAACTCCCTTTCCAGCTTGCACACCCCGTGGGTTGGAACTCCCTTTCCAGCTTGCACACCCCGTGGGTTGGAACTCCCTTTCCAGCTTGCACACCCCGTGGTTGGGAACTCCCTTTCCAGCTTGCACACCCCGCGGGTGGGAACTCCCTTTCCAGCTTGCACACTCCGTGGTTGGGAACTCCCTTTCCAGCTTGCACACCCCGTGGGTTGGAACTCCCTTTCCAGCTTGCACACTCCGTGGTTGGGAACTCCCTTTCCAGCTTGCACACCCCGTGGGTTGGAACTCCCTTTCCAGCTTGCACACCCCGTGGGTTGGGAACTCCCTTTCCAGCTTGCACACCCCGTGGGTTGGGAACTCCCTTTCCAGCTTGCACACCCCGTGGTTGGGAACTCCCTTTCCAGCTTGCACACCCCGTGGGTGGGAACTCCCTTTCCAGCTTGCACACCCCGTGGTTGGGAACTCCCTTTCCAGCTTGCACACCCCGTGGGTTGGAACTCCCTTTCCAGCTTGCACACCCCGTGGGTTGGAACTCCCTTTCCAGCTTGCACACCCCGTGGGTTGGGAACTCCCTTTCCAGCTTGCACACCCCGTGGTTGGGAACTCCCTTTCCAGCTTGCACACCCCGTGGTTGGGAACTCCCTTTCCAGCTTGCACACCCCGTGGTTGGGAACTCCCTTTCCAGCTTGCACACCCCGTGGTTGGGAACTCCCTTTCCAGCTTGCACACCCCGTGGTTGGGAACTCCCTTTCCAGCTTGCACACCCCGTGGTTGGGAACTCCCTTTCCAGCTTGCACACCCCGTGGGTTGGAACTCCCTTTCCAGCTTGCACACCCCGTGGGTTGGAACTCCCTTTCCAGCTTGCACACCCCGTGGGTTGGGAACTCCCTTTCCAGCTTGCACACCCCGTGGTTGGGAACTCCCTTTCCAGCTTGCACACCCCGTGGGTGGGAAATCCCTTTCCAGCTTGCACACCCCGTGGGTTGGAACTCCCTTTCCAGCTTGCACACCCCGTGGGTTGGAACTCCCTTTCCAGCTTGCACACCCCGTGGGTTGGGAACTCCCTTTCCAGCTTGCACACCCCGTGGTTGGGAACTCCCTTTCCAGCTTGCACACCCCGTGGGTGGGAAATCCCTTTCCAGCTTGCACACCCCGTGGGTGGGAAATCCCTTTCCCACCCTTCGACAATCAACCCCGACGATTTTTATTCTCACGAAATGCCGCCTGCATTCGACGAAAGCGGCGAACTAGAATGACGACTAGAACAACCACCAAGACCACCAGCACAACATTTAACACGTTTTCAGGTATGGGAAGCGGTTCAGATCTGGACAACCAGAACCAGATGGGTAAAAGTACAACAGCCGATAACAGCAAAATGATGTTTTCCCAAAGCTCTAATTTGTTCATGTCCTTTCCTTGTATTTAAGTTTGGGATGACTCATATTACGTCCCCATCGTCCACGAACTAAGATATTCCTGTTGCTCTGCTGTGAGTTCGTCAATTTTAATCCCAAGCGATTCCAACTTCAATTGTGCGATAGACGCATCAATATCTTCAGGAACAAGATAAACCTGATTCCCCATCTCCTCATAGTTTTTGACGACATGCTCGCTGGAGAGTGCCTGATTGGCAAAGCTCATATCCATAACGCTTGCAGGGTGCCCCTCCGCTGCCGCTAAGTTGATCAGTCGTCCCTCGCCAAGCAGGTACAGCTTGCGCCCATCTTTCAAGGTGTATTCTTCGACGAACTCACGAACCGATTTCTGCTCAACACTGAGTTCTTCGAGTGCTGGAATGTTGATTTCAACGTTGAAATGTCCGGAGTTACAAATTATCGCTCCATCCTTGGCAGCTTCAAAGTGTTCACTACGTAGGACATGAATATCACCTGTCAGTGTTGTGATTACGTCAGCTTGTGCAACCGCTTCGACCATTGGCATGACACGGAAGCCGTCCATCACGGCCTCTAGAGCATTCAACGCATCGACTTCTGTGACAATGACATTCGCGCCCAATCCGCGTGCTCTGCTGGCAAATCCTCGTCCGCACCAACCGTATCCAGCAACGACAACCGTTGTGCCGGCAATTAACAGATTGGTCGCTCGGATGATGCCGTCCAAAGTGCTTTGACCCGTACCGTAACGATTATCAAAGAAGTGTTTTGTTTTCGCATCATTGACCGCGATGATTGGATACTTGAGCACCTTGTCTGCCGCCATGCTCCTGAGCCGGATGACCCCCGTTGTTGTTTCTTCAGTTCCGCCCAACACCTTTTCAACGAAGGCAGGATTGGCATCTTCAGAATGGAGGCGAGAAACCATATCCGCGCCATCATCCATTGTGAGCATCGGTTGAAAATCAATTGCCGCGTCCAGATGTTGGTAGTATGTTTCGGTGTCCTCGCCTTTGATTGCATAAACGGGAATACCGTCATCGACCACAAGAGATGCGGCGACATCATCTTGTGTGCTTAGGGGATTTGAAGCGCACACAACGACCTCTGCCCCACCGGCTTTCAAAGTTCGCATTAGATTTGCTGTTTCTGTCGTAACGTGCAGACATGCCGCAATCCGTATTCCTTCTAATGGGCGTTCTCCCTCAAAACGCTGGCGGATTAAGCCAAGCACAGGCATAAAGCGCTCCGCCCAGTCAATTCGCTGTTTTCCCTCTGTTGAGAGGTCGCGATTCTTGATATCGTAATTCATTCATCCTCCTCTAAACGCCGACTTCTGATCGAAGTGCATCCGCGTAATCTGTCAATTCCCACGTAAAGCCAGGTTCCTCACGCCCAAAGTGTCCGTAGGATGCGGTATTAAAATAGATCGGTTTCCGCAGGTCGAGTCGCTCAATGATTCCGGCTGGTGTGAGGTCGAAATGCTTTCTCACAGCAAGTATCAGTTTTTCGTCGGCAATTTTACCGGTGCCGAAGGTTTCAATCTCAATCATAATCGAGATGGGCTCAGCGATGCCGATAGCGTATGAAATTTGGACTTCACACCGATCTGCGAGTCCGGCAGCGATGATATTCTTCGCCACATGTCTCGTCGCATAAGCCGCACTCCGGTCTACTTTTGACGGGTCTTTGCCAGAGAACGCGCCGCCACCGTGTCTGCCCATACCGCCGTAAGTGTCAGCAATAATTTTCCGACCTGTTAATCCACAGTCGCCCTGCGGACCACCGACAACAAAACGGCCGGTGGGATTGATGTGATATTTGATATCTGGGGCGCGTAAGTTTTCAGGAACAACGAATTTTATAATCTCTTCGATAACCGCTTCCCTGAGCACTTCATTGGTTACATCCGGGGCGTGTTGGGTTGAGATAACGATCGTATTGACAGACGATGGCTTTCCATCAACATATTCCACCGTTACCTGAGATTTTCCATCCGGGCGCAGGAAGTTGAGTGTTCCT
Source organism: Candidatus Poribacteria bacterium (assembly GCA_965198165.1). GTDB lineage: Bacteria > Poribacteria > WGA-4E > WGA-4E > PCPOR2b > CBDAOT01. The sequence continues at coordinate 5,848,367 of OZ240244.1, forward strand.
TCTTTTCGGACTTGGGCTAAACGTCGGGTGAGCTTATGTGCTAAGGTAATCGGTATCGGCATCAACTCAGGGGTTTCCCGACACGCATAGCCGAACATCATCCCCTGGTCGCCTGCCCCAAGTCGGTCTACGCCCATTGCAATATCCGGGGATTGCTCATCAATTGCTGTCATTAATGCACAGTGTTTAGAGTCAAATCCGTAACTCGCTTCAGTATAGCCAACATCTTGGATGACTTTACGGGCGAGTGCTGGGACATCAACAGAATTTGCCGATGTTGTGATTTCACCAGTGATTAACGCAAGCCCTGTTGTCACCAATGTTTCACACGCAACGCGGCCCATTGGGTCTTCGGCCATAATCGCGTCAAGCACGGCATCAGAAATCTGGTCTGCCAGCTTGTCCGGATGCCCCTCCGTTACGGATTCGGAAGTGAATAGGAAGTTTCGACTCACTTGATTTCTCCTACATTCATTTTTATTTTTGCACCCCACTATTATAGTGCATAGGTCGTAAAGATTACGTTCAGCGTGTAAACAGAATTGTCCACAACACGCAGGCGCCCCTCGAAATAAAATTCAGAAATTGGGTGACATCTTCTGGAAAAGTCACCTTCATAAAATCACCGAGAAGCGAGTGATGGGGGGAAAATGGTGAGATTGATTAATCAGGGATGATGGCAGTGAATTTGCGAAATTCACGGCAGAACGGGCCAGGCAAACACAAAAGCCAGATGAGAACCGACGTTATAATTGACTCGACGACGAATCCTACACGCGCGTAAAACGTGACGAGTGATACGTGAAGAAGTTACAGATTATCACGTATCACCCGTTACGCATCACGAGTGATTAAGAGTCGTTAATACCCTGATTGGAGCGGTTTTCTACGACTCAGACTTTTTGAGTTCTTCTTTGAGCAAGGCACCCAACGTTGTGGTGGGCTCTTCCTCTTGTTTCGGTTGTTCAGGCTCGGGTCTCTGAGGTTCCGGTGATTGGCGTTGCTGATATTGAGCGGTTGTTGCCCGTTCCTGCTCAACAACGGCGGCTTTTAAGCTCAGACCGATTCGGCGTTCATTCGGATCGAGGTGAATGATTTTTAAATCCAACTGGTCGCCAATGTTGACAATCTCCTCCGGTTTTTCGATGCGTCGTTCAGCGAGTTCAGAGATATGAATTAATCCTTCAATTCCATCTTCAAGCTTGGCAAACGCACCAAAATTTGTCAGGTTCATGATTTCTCCCCGGGCGACAGATCCGATTTTATACTTTTCAGGGACCTGTTGCCACGGATCGGGTTCGATCTGCTTCAGTCCTAGCGATACCTTCCGTTCGGCCGGATCAATTTCTAAAACCATGACCTCTACTTCGTCGCCTTCCTTAAGGAAATCGCGAGGGTGAGCATCGCGTTTGACCCAAGAAAGATCTGAGGTATGGATTAACCCATCAATCCCCGCTTCAATTTCGACAAAAGCACCAAAATCCGTCAGATTGCGGACGTGACCAACAATCTTTGTGCCAATCGGATACTTCTGCTCTAAGAGTTCCCACGGATTGGCGTGTAACTGCTTGAGTCCGAGGGAAATTCTTTTGTGTCCCCGATCGATGTCAAGGACAACCGCGTCAATATCGTCAGACTTGGTGACAATTTTTGAAGGTGCGACGTTCCTTCGTGTCCAAGACATCTCCGATACGTGGATAAGTCCTTCGACCCCCTCTTCGAGCTCAAGGAACGCTCCGTAATTGACAATATTGACAATTTTTCCGTGGACAGTAGAGCCAATCGGATATTTTTCCTCGATGTTTAACCACGGATCGGTGGTTCGCTGTTTGATTCCCAGCGAAACCTGCTCCTTCTCTGGGTCAACTCCGATGACGATGACCTCGACCTCTTCATCGATAGACACGACTTCGGAGGGGTGATTCACTTTACCCCACGACATGTCTGTCTTGTGCAGTAACCCGTCAATACCGCCAAGGTCAACAAAAGCACCGAAGGAGGTAATGTTTTTAACAACACCTGCTCGGACCTGGTCAACTTCAAGTTGGCTCAGCAGTTCCGATTTACGCGCGATCGCTTCCTCCTCGAGCAGTAGCCGGCGGGACAGCACAATATTGCGACGACGCTTTGAAGAAACTTTAACGATTTTCATATCAAGCGTCATGCCAACATATCTGTCAAAATCTTGTACCGGACGCAGTTCGATCTGGGAGGCGGGGAGAAATGCACGTAAAGTGCCGACATTCACCCTAAGTCCGCCCTTGATGCGTTCGACGATTTCCCCTTGAACGGTTCGCCCTTCCTCATAAGCCTCGGTGATTTCGTCCCAAACGCGAGTTCGGTCCGCAATTTCTTTAGATAAGACGATTTGTCCATCAGCATCTTCTCTGCGGACAATATACACGTCAATCTGATCACCGACCTGCACCGATGGCAAGCCATCTTCCCCAACCTCAAATTCTGAGGCTTGGATATAGCCTTCAGATTTAAACCCAATATCGATCATGACTTCATCGCTGCTGACTTCTACAACTTTCCCTTTAACAATCTCCCCTTCGGCGAAAGCTCTCAGCGAATTATCATACGCTTCCTCAAGAGACTCTTGGGTCATGACATCGGATATCTCGATATCCGTGTCTGTTGTTTCATCTGCGGAAGGCACACTATCCGCTTCAGAAACTGGTTCTGCTTCAGATGTCTCCGCTTCAGAAGACTCATCATCTGTATCCACTTCAGAAGACTCATCATCTGTATCCACTTCAGAAGATTCATCATCTGTATCCACTTCAGAAGGTTCATCATCTGTATCCGATTCGGAAGCCTCTTCCTCCACCGGATCTGCCTGTTCTTCCTCAGACAGCTCTGATGGTGTCGATTCTTCACCGTCTACCTCGGTTGGCTCGACATCTTCTGGAAGCTGCTGTTCAGCAGGTTTGGGCTCATCTGTGGTACTGGATTCTTCCGAATTTGTTGCTGGTGCCTCAACTTCTTCCTGAATTGTAACCCCGTTACGATTTTCCATCTCACTGTTGGATTGGCCCGTAGTCGCCTGTTCGCTTTTTGAATCCTCGTTCATTAACGTGTCTGGTTGCATAACAAAAACGCAAGGCAGCGTTAGATTTAACGCACTTCCTCCTTATTTTCAAGGCACTGTTCGATTGCCGAAATCAATCAGTGCCTTTGAATACCTACAAACTAATATAGTATAGCACAAATGGATATAAAAACGCAACTTCAATCTTCATTGAAAAAAATTGCTATGGGATGCGACTGTCAATTTTCTACTCGATAATGGTTGGCGCAATCAGTGCAGCAACCTTCCCAAGCACCTCGATGGTTGCTTCCGATGGGGATCCAATCTTGAGCCATACTTCGTTTCCTTTTACAGAAAGTGAGGTGAGCACATCTGTTCCACGAATACGCTTGACCGCGTCGGGGGATAGTTGGATGCTTTTTTCTTCCGATGCTATCACGGCGAGTAGAACCCGGTCTAACTTGAGTTGAAATAGAAATATGGGATTGGCAGGCAACAGTTTGATACGTTTTTCAAAGGCACTCTCCGCCTGTTCGGTCAAGGTGTTATTGATAACCGATTCAAGTCGCTCATCGGAAAAACCGATCAGAAACAGGTTTTTTATCTGACCGTAACGAGCTGTTATTGTAGGTGCTGCTGGTGGAAGAGGCAACTGATGCAATGTGGTCCCCTTGTATTCATACTGTTGAATTGACAGATTCGCGATACTTTGAATACTGTCGAGGAAAGTGTTCCATTTCACGCGGTTCTTGAGTCCGATGACAATCGCAACATCAGTCTCAACTGGGTCTGTGAGGGACTCCATTGATTCGGGTGTATCACTGAAATTCCCCCAAAGCGCAATCTCGCCCGTTAGTGCCCCGACGATATATTCTTCGACATCCAGACTCAAAAGTTCTTCGATTGCGAGAATAAAGTCGTAGAATGTCCCTGGGTTATTCTCCCCAGTTGTCACGAGCGTCTCAAAGATGCTCAATATCACTTCTGAACTTGCCGGTGACAGCGCGATAAAAAAATCCTCCGTTCCCGACATCCCCTGAATGGATTGCAAGGGTTGTCCTTCCTGTAAAAGCGGGCCAAGGATTCCGTTTCGCCGACTCGGCTTAATCTGTGCGTACAACTGAATCCCATCGCCGCCCTCCAGTAAGTTTAAGCTACAGACCAGTGTTTGAAGAGAATCAAACCCAACAGCGTTCAATGCTATCACCTCTTCCGCTTTCATATCTTCTGTAATCTCGTCTATATTTGTTGCGATAAAAGGTAGAGCGGCATCCACATTGAGATACGCGAAAGCCTGGCCATCCCCCAATGCGTCATAGAGTTGCCGAAATTCCGCATGACTCTGAATTGACGCTCGTCGCTTCTTATACGTGTCAATGAGTGCTCCAAAACTACCGGGCGTGAAACCGACCACGAGAAAATCATCAACAAATCCGTAAGTCAACGACCACTGATCGATTTGGGCGATATGGTATTCGATTTCCTGATATTTGCCCGCGTAAGGTTCAACACGATTGCCACCAGCCATACCAGCCAATTGACCGAGCCCCGTCACAATCCGTTCCGCCTCTCGAATTGCGCCATCGGTATTGACAACTACGCCAGTCATCAGCTCCGAGCCATCCGGGAATATCGTGAGAGTCATCTGATGCCCAAACACTTCGACCAAACCGAGGGGATTTATACCGAGCAACAACTCCATTATTTGCATTGCTTGATTGAACTCATTGATTTGGGGTTGGATTGATGGCTCATTGAAGAAAGACCGCCAGTTTTCTGACCCGTCAATCGCCGCCCAAACCACCTCTAAATCGCGTATTGTCGCATAGAAGATGGTATCCGCCGGTATGAATTCATCAATTTTTGCCGCATTTGATGGGAAAACGGCCAATAACGCGATGCAACTTGACACTATAATAAACACTACCAACCGTGTACTACTAAACTGTTTAAGCATAAAGAATTTCCCTTTGACTTTTTTATAGATTTTTGATAAAATGCGCTCCAACGAATGAAATCTGATGCAACTTTTTCGTTTCAGGCATCAAATACATAGTCAAGTGATTATATTATGAAAGGTAGATTACTATGGCATCACAAGAATCGATAACTATTCGTGATAATACAGACATAAAGGTTGTTGACATCAATCAAGACCTTGGTAGCTATGTTGCTTCCGATTTACGGAAGACCCTCGAAGACCTCGTCAGTCGGAAGGCTGAGAAGATTGTTGTAAATCTCAGTCGTGTAGAACATATCAACAGCACAGCTATCGGCGTACTCGTCGGTGTGGCGAAGCGGCTTAGGCAGAAAGATGGAGATCTGAAAGTTTACGGTCTTGCAGACCATATTAAACGGACGTTTGACCTGATAGGGGCTTCAAGCGTTGTTGAAATCTATGAATCAGAGGAGCGTGCAATTGCCGCTTTTTAAGTGAGATGGTTTTACGAGGATGATTTATCCACATCAACCGCAACAAGCGTCATATCATCATCTTTTTCGGCTCCGCCGCTGAATTGATTGATGGCGGCAAGCACATTGTCAACAAGGGAAGGGGTCGGTTCGGTCACCTGTTGAAGCAGAACTGATTTCAGTCGGTCTCTGTTAAATTCTTCTCCACCCCTGTTTTTGATTTCGTAAACACCATCGGTATAAAGAAAAACCCGGCTGAGGTCGTCGAATGGGTACTGGTGCGTTTTATAGACAGAATTGGGAGCAAGCCCTAATCCTTTTCCCGCGTCCTTGTCCCCAATCGGTTCACAAATGCCTTGATGGTGCTTGAGGAGAAATGGAAAGGGATGTCCCGCGTTTGCACAGGAGAGCGTGTTCTTTGACAGATCGATTATGGCGCAAAACGCTGTGGCAAACATGAACAACTGCGAGCTAATCAGTCTGTCGAATCGCGTATTTAACATGGCGAGCAACTCCCCGGGGTCGTTAATACCCCCGCGGATCTCTTCGACAACTGTTTTGATGAACACAGTCACGAAAGCGGCGGAAACGCCGTGCCCCATGACATCGGAGATGAAAACACCTAATTTCCCGGATCCAATCTCCCACAGGTCGAAAAAATCGCCCCCGACATCAATTTCTGGCACGTAGTGTGCGAAAAATCGGAATCCTGCTAAATCTCGTTTCTGGGGAATGAGAATCTGCTGTATCTCCTTCGCCATCTGTAGCTCTTTTTCCAAGCGTGCGTTATGTATCGCCAGTTCTTCGTTGGCGTGCTTTAGGTCATCGCGGTACTGTTTGATACGCAATAACGACCCCACACGCGCAAGCACTTCGTGATAGTCAACTGGCTTAGAGATAAAATCGTCTGCGCCGACCTCTATGGATTTAATTCTGTCTTCCGCCTCTTTCAATGCAGTGACCATCACAATTGGAACGAATTGTGTTTCTTCATTCTCTCGAATCCGCCGACAGACTTCAAACCCGTCCATCTGCGGCATCTGAATGTCTAACAAAATCAGATCCGGTTCGGAAACCTCGATCTGCTCAAGTGCTTCTTGGCCGCTGGTTGCCTTGAGAACGGTATATCCTTGGGCTCTGAGTGGAATTTCAAGCACTCGAATATTTATTAGGTCGTCGTCAACGATGAGAATTTTGGAACGGGGTGGTTTATCCATTTTTTTCATCCTTTGAGAGATAATTATGCACGAGGTCAACAAGGACGTGGGTATCAATGGGCTTGCTGATGTAGTCGTCACAGCCTGCATCAAGGAACTGCTGGCGCTCGCCTTTCATCGCATGGGCGGTTAGGGCAATAATTGGCAGATGAGCCCATTGGGGGTTCGCTTTAATCTGTCGGGTCAATGCGTCGCCGCTCATGCCGGGGAGCCCAATATCCATTAGAATAAGGTCGGGTGGGTGGGTGCGTAGTATGGCTAGTGCTTCGTCTGCATTGGCGGCTTCAAAGACTTCGTACCCTTTTGCCTTGAGTACAATTCGGACGACTTTTCGATTTCGTTCGTTGTCTTCGACGACTAGAACACGTTTGGGACTCATCGGCGGGGCTCTCCTTTCTGATTTGGTACCCGAAGCATCCGTTTGATGGTTTGTAACAGTTCTGCTTTGACATGGCCTGTTTTGGGAATAACGGATTGGATTTTGCCGTTAAGTTGGTGGCGTTCTTCGTCGCTCAAGTCCATGGCTGTGCAGATAATAATTGGAATGTCGCGGGTTTGTGGAGTCTCGGCTAACTGTCTGATGACTTCAAACCCATTGACTCGTGGCATCATCAGGTCTAGGATAATCAGGGCGGGGGCTTTGGTGTGTGCCATCTCAAGTGCCTCTTCGCCTCCGTACGCTTCTAGCACTTGGTATCCCTCGCTTTTCAGGAGGGTGGACAACAGTTTAACGGTTTGCACATTGTCATCGACGACAAGGAGACGGGGTGTTCGCTCTGGGTCAGTTGTATCGGGTGCGGGTTCTGCCTCGTACTGGTGTTGACGGAGGGGCATTGAGAACTGGAAGGTACTCCCGCTCCCAATTTGACTTTCGACGTGAATTTCTCCGCGGTGTAGTTCAATAAGTCGCTTGGTGAGTGCCAATCCGAGTCCGGTGCCTTCGTATTCGCGGGATTTTGAGGCATCAAGTTGTGTGAAGGGGTCGAATAGTTTGGCTTGGTCGCTGGGTGCGATTCCGATGCCGGTATCAATCACCCGGATGGATAGGGTGTTTTGGGTGACTTCGCATTGGGTGTTGACTGTTCCGCCTTCGGGTGTGAACTTGACAGCGTTGGATAGCAGGTTGTAGAGAATCTGCTTGAATTTGACGGGGTCGGCTTCTATGGGTATGGGGGCATGGGGCACTTCTAGGGCGAGTTGAATCTGTTTCTTATTTGCGAGTGCTTGGATGATGGTGTTGACTTCGTGGAGGACATCTTGTACGGGGAGGGTTTCAAGTTGGAGTTCCATTTTGCCGGATTCGATTTTTGCGAGGTCGAGGATGGCGTTGATCATGTCGAGTAGGTGAAGCCCGCTGGTGCGTATGTCAGCGACAAGTTCCTGCTGGTCTTGATTGGTGGTGCCGAGGATGTCGTCTCGTAAAATCTCTGCAAACCCGATGATTGCGTTTAGTGGTGTGCGGAGTTCGTGGCTCATGTTTGTGAGGAAGTCGCTCTTGGCGCTGTTGGCGTATTCGGCGACTTCTTTTGCTTGCCGCAATTCGGTGGTACGTTCTGCGACGCGGTGTTCGAGCATTTCGTTGAGGGCCTTGAGTGCTTCTTCTGCGCGGACCCGCTCGTTGACTTCTTTTCCGAGTTCGTTGTTTGCCAACTCAACTTCTTTCGCTCTAAGCGATGTACGCTGGGCGAGGTATACAGTGAGCGCGAGCAACATGGCCATCAGGAATCCGGTGACGAGGGTCATTGCGGGGAGGGTGGATTGTGCTTCAGCCAACACTTCGGGCTCTGGCCAAACTTGGGCTGTGAGTATAATGTCGTGGAACTGAATCTCGGTTTTATGGACCCATTTTTCTGCGGATGTGGATTTGGAGTGGTAATGACGGTAGATTTGGGTCTCCTCGTCAAAAAGGGCAATGGCGTATCCTTCTGCAACGTTATCGGATAGAATGGCATCGAAAGATTTTTGGGCGTGGAAGATGCCGAGGAAGAAGCCGTCAAAGTTTCCGCCGGGGCCGCTGAAGAGGGGTACGGATACGATGAATTGCATGGGGGCGGGGGATTGCGCGTTGCTGGTACGGGTCATGGTTATTTTGCGGCGGTCTCGTGCGGCTTTCAGGGCGAATTGTCCCTGTTCTTGGAACTTTTGCTCTAGGGTTTGGATGGAAGCGTCATCTCCGTGAATCCATCGGAGGTGGAAGGTGGCATCGACCCATGCGATGGCTTGGTATCCGGGGTAGTGGCTGACGTAGAGTTCGGCGGCGGATTCCCATTCGCCTTTGCGTGGCTTGCCCCAATTGACCCAGTCGTTGGCCATACGAGTCAGGGGCAGTATTCGGGCTTCCATCCCTGCGGTAATTTCGCGTTTTACGGTGGCTACTTCTAATTTGAGGGTTCGGTCAATCTGAACGTGCTCGTATTCGAGCAGTGCCTTCCAGAGCAGGAGGGCAACCATGATGACACCGACACCAACAGGGATGGGGAGCCATCGCAATTTGGCCATTTCTTTGACTTGTTCGCCGCGCCACGCGTAAGCGATGACACCGACACCGAGCATCATGAATCCGGAGACAGTATGGACGGTCATTCTGGCGAAATTTCCCCATCCTGTGGTTGTTTCACCGCCAGTCAGGTGCCCGAAGAAGCCAATCATCCCCCAAGCGAGTATACCGAACCCTAAGCCCCTTAAGATCACCTGTAGGGAATACCGAGCGTTATTCCTTACGGTCATGCCGATTAGGGCGGCACCCATCAGTGTGAAACAGATTGCACCGCTTGAGAGGTTATGAGGGGTATCGGGTGTTTCTCGGATAGTTGCCGGCCACATTGGAATGGGGCCCGCGTCGAAGATGGCGGAGATGAGGGGCAGGGTGCCGACAATAGCCGTGAGTATGCCACATCCCATCGCTATCCGTACTTTACCGAAAGCGATTGCTATCAGCCCAACTCCGCCGAGGATAAAGCCGAGGGCGTTGTTGTATGGCATGGGTTCGAGTGCGGGTAGCATCCGCACGAGCCCTTCGCTGTGTATGTGCCATCCAATAAGGATGAGACCCCCCAATATCGCTGAGAATCCACCTGTGCCTATCATCATGAGACTGGATAGGGATTTGGGTGAAGGATGATGCTGGCGTGGGGCGGTGTTGGTGGGCGTTGTCACGATTTTTGATCTCCTATCTGGATATATGGCATCGCTCAATCTTTTTGATGGCGTTTAGCAGGTCTGCTTTGATATGCCCTGTTTTGGGGACACCGGATTGGATTCGGTTGTTGAGTTGGTCTCGGTCTTCGTCGCTGAGGTCGGCGGCTGTGCAGATAATAATTGGAATATTACGGGTTTTGGGGTCTTCGACTAAATATCTGATAACTTGAACCGCGTTCCGGGGTATGAGCAGGTCGAGGATAATGAGGGCGGGCGTTTGGGACCGGGCCATCTCGATGGCTTCTTTTCCGTTTTGCGCGCTTATAACCTCGTATCCCTCATTTGTGAGCATTTTGGATAGTTGTTGAACGGTCTGCGTGTCATCATCGGCAAGGAGCAGACGTGGGGGGCTATTATTCTGGTCGGGTAGCCGCGTTGACCTAAGTGAGGTGCGGAGCATTTCTTTGTTGATGGGTTTGACGAGGTGGGCACTCGCACTGAATCCATAAGCGACCTGACGCTCTGCTGTGACGAAAACGGTGAGCAGTGGAATGCCTTGGAGGTTTGGGTTGGTTGTTAATTCTTTGAGTACGTGCCAACCATCCTTTTTGGGCAGGAATATGTCGAGGATAATTGCAAAGGGTTGAATCGCTTTGGCTTTGGCGATGGCATCCTCACCGTCTGTTGCGTATTCGACGCTGTAACCGGCGGTTGTCAGATAGGTGCCGATGAGTTGTGCGGCACGTTGGTTGGCTTCGGCAACGAGGATGGTACGGTTGGAGGATGGCGTATCGGGAGCAGGAGCTCCCTCCCAGAGTGGCGCGGAATTTTTCTGCAGCGGGCTTGGGGGCGGGGTTGACGTTGGTGTTGGTGTCTCGTGCTGTTGGAGTGGAAGGGTGAACAGGAAGGTACTCCCTTTCCCTTTTTCGCTTTCGACCCAGATTTCGCCGCCGTGTAATTCGACCAATCGCTTGGTCAATGATAGCCCCAAGCCTGTGCCTTCGTATTCACGGGACTTTGAGGCATCAAGTTGTGTAAAGGATTGAAATAGCTTGGGTTGGTCTTGGGGGTCAATCCCGATTCCGGTGTCAATGACGCGAACAAGTAGCGCATCGCGGGCGATATCTCTTTCGAGGGGCATTTGTTCAAATTGGGTGGTCACAGTTCCACCTTCGGGGGTGAATTTAATGGCGTTGGATAGCAGATTGTAGAGAATTTGTTTGAATTTGATTTTATCGGCTTCTATGCGGATGTCTTGGGTATATTTCAGATTGAGTTGAATCTGTTTTTTGTTGGAGAGGACGTAGATAACGGTATTGACTTCTTCGAGGGCTTCTATAGCGGAAAAATTCTCGGGTTGTATGTCCATCTGACCTGCTTCAATTTTGGAGAGGTCTAGGATTTTGTTAATCATCTCAAGCAAGTGATGTCCGCTGGTGTGGATGTTGGAGATGAGGTCTTGCTGTTCAGCGTTAATCGATCCGAGGATTTCATCGCGTAAAATCTCTGCAAACCCGATAATTGCGTTTAAGGGGGTGCGGAGTTCGTGGCTCATAGTGGCGAGAAATTCGCTCTTGGCAAGGCTGGCGTATTCGGCGGCTTCTTTGGCTTCTTGCAGTGCGGTTCTGGCTTGGACTCGTTCAGAGATGTCGGTACCGATACCGACCCAATTGATAACGTTCCCGGATTCGTCGTGGACGGGGATGGTGACAGAATCGATGGTTTTATAGGAGCCATCGCTGATTCGCAACCGGTATTCAACTTGGTATGGTTGGTTATCTTTGCGGGCTTGTTCCCACTTTGCGAACACGATGGGGAGGTCTTGGGGGTGTACTGCTTCTGCCCAGCGGGCACCTAGTGATTCCTCTGGTGTCCGATTGGTCAATTGGTACCAGGCTCTATTTAGAAAGGTCATCTGACCATCTGGGGTTACAACTCCTATCAGTTGTGGTACGTCTGCGATGAGTGTGCGTATCCATGTTTCACTTTCTCGGAATCCCTCTTCCGCTTGTACGCGGTCGGTGATGTTGGCGGCGATTGTCATAAAGCCGGTGACACGGTTGTCGTTCTTAATGGGGCCAACGCGTATGGTATACCACTCGCCTGTCACACCGCCTTTGAGCTCGGTGCTGGCGGCTTCTCCGGTGTGTCGGACGTGTTCAAAGGTTCGTTTTGTATCGTTGTGATGTTCGGGTGGCACAAAATTAAGGAAGCTCTGACCGATGACTTTTTCGGCTGTAATCTGGGGGGGCGTATGGTTGATAAACTGCACTGTGTAATCGAGGTCAATGAGGGTGATGAAATTGGGTGCGTTTTCGACAAAGGAGCGCCATTTTTCCTCTGATTCTCGCAGGGCATCTTCGGCGTACTTATGGGCGGTGATATCTCTGGATATGCCGAAGGTGCCGACGGTCTGTCCGTCTTCGTTGCGGAGGGGGCCTTTGGTTGTTGAGACATAAGTCTCCCTCCCATCGGGCCAGGTTTCCTTTTCTTCCTGCGCTTCAAGTGGCGTTCCGGATGCCATGATGTACTCTTCGTCGGCTCGGGCGGTTCGGGCGTGTTCATCGGCGAAAAAGTCGAAATCGGTTTTACCGATGGCATCTTCGGGATGACTGAGACCGAACCAATCGGCGAGCGACTTATTGATTCTGATGAATCGGCTCTCGGTGTCTTTGAAATAGATGTGGTCGGGTGTGTTCTCCATCAGGGTGTGCAGCAGGTCGTGTTCTTGAGCGGCTTCTGGGGAGGCGGATATTGCAAAATTGATGAAAGTTTCTTTCATAAACTTTGCAGCAAAGTTTTCAATTTTATCGGTAGTATCTTGCTCCGAAACGTTGCGGGCGACAGCATAAAACAATCCCCGCTCTAGGGATGCGGTCGCACTCCATGATAACCCCTTGTAGGAACCGTCTTTGCATAGATAGCGGTTTTCAAAGCGGATGGCAGCTTCACCTGTTCTGAGTTGCCGCACTTGGGCGATTGTCGCCTCTTGGTCTTCGGGGTGGACAAATTCAATGAACGGTTTTGCTTTGAGTTCTTCGGTGGTGAAACCGAGTGTGTTTTCCCATACGGGATTCAGTTCCTTGAAATACCCGTCGAAACCGGCAATACAGAGCATGTCGGGTGCAGCGGTAAAGAAACGGTCGTGTTCGGAGAAATTGGTAATCATGTTCATCTCCTAAATTCGGTGTCTTGGTACGGGTTGGGTTAGCCAACCTCTGCAATGTGCCAAATATCGGAGGCTATCTCTTGTTTAAGCGAACTTCGTACATAATTCTAAACGATATGCAACTTTTTGTCAAGTATTCAACGAGAATTTTGACTATATATAAAAGTCCGGGCGGGGTAATCCCACCCCAACTGGTTAAATTTGGTTATCATTTACAGATACCATAATCAAAAGGAGGGCTATTCGATGGCACCCCCGATTTCTTTTTTTCAACAGGTCAACTTGAACTTTGATAAAGCCGCGCAGTTTACGGAACATCCTGCGGGTCTACTGGAGCAGATTAAAATTTGCAATAGCGTTTATCATATAACGTTCCCAATCAGAAGGGACAATGGATTGATTGAGACGATTCATGCGTGGCGGGCTGAGCATAGTCATCACAAACTACCGACAAAGGGAGGAATCCGTTACAGTATGTTGGTCAATGAGGATGAGGTGATGGCACTGGCGGCATTGATGACGTATAAATGTGCTATCGTTGATGTCCCCTTCGGCGGGGCAAAGGGCGGGGTGCAGATTAACCGCAAGGGATATTCGCTTGCCGAATTGGAACGCATCACACGCCGTTATACTTACGAATTGGTGAGGAAGAATTTCATCGGGCCGGGCGTGGATGTTCCTGCACCGGATTTCGGTACGGGGGAGCGGGAGATGGCGTGGATTATGGACACGTATATGACGATGACCCCTGAGAAGCTGGATGCGGTTGCGTGTGTTACTGGAAAACCGATCTCCCAGAGTGGTGTGGATGGGCGAAGAGAGGCGACGGGTAAGGGAATTTACTTTGGACTCCGGGAGGCGTGCAGTTCTGCGGAGGATATGAAAGTGCTCGGCCTGCTGCAGGGTTTGGCGGGGAAGACGGTGGCGGTGCAGGGACTGGGAAACGTGGGTTATCACGCGGCGAAATTTTTGCAGGAGGATGGAGCAGTTATTGTTGGGTTGGCGGAATATGGTGGCACGATTCACAATCCGAAAGGGTTAGATGTCGAGCAGGTTGTCGAGCATCGCAATGAGAGCGGTTCGATTCTCAACTTTCCGGATGCGACCTCGCAGGAGAATCCTACTGCCGTGCTGGAGTTGGAGTGCGATATTCTTATTCCAGCGGCACTTGAGAATCAGATTACGGTTGAGAACTCTGACCGGATCAGAGCCAAAATCATCGCGGAGGCGGCGAACGGGCCGACCACTTTCGAGGCGGACGGGTTCCTTGGAAAGCGGGGTGTCATGGTTATCCCTGATGCTTATCTGAATGCGGGTGGTGTGACGGTTTCCTATTTTGAATGGCTCAGGAACCTTTCGCATGTGCGATTCGGACGGGTGGGAAGACGTTTTGAGGAGAGTGTGCATACAAATATGCTGAGGTCGATCGAGAAAATAACGGGCGCGACATTTTCGGAGGAGGATATCGAACAGTTGGGACACGGCCCGGATGAGGTGGATTTGGTCAACTCGGGGCTTGAGGATACGATGATTGTTGCGTATAATCAGATTCGGGAGACCAAAAAGCGGCACGGGGAAGCGGTTGATTTGAGAACCGCTGCGTTTATCAATGCAATTGACAAAATCGCGACATCTTATATGGAGATGGGGATTTTCCCATAGGTGTCAATGCCGAATCAAGACAATGATTACCGGAAATTCGGTTGAAATCAATTGTACTTTGGGTGTAAAATGAGGGATCGAAATGAAATCATAACTATTTCTTTAGAGGAGATGGACATGGAAACGCATCAAAACCAATACCTACAAACTGACCGTCAAATGGTCGGGGACATCTACACGTCACGGGAGGTGATGGACAACCTCACAGTGCTTTGCGACGACTTCGGCTCCCGATTCGCTGGTACGCCGGAGGAGCGCAAAGCGACTGAATTCATCGCAGAGACGTTCACACGATACGGGCTCAAAGATGCACGATTTGAGTCGTATCCTTACGCGGGCTGGTCGCGGGGTGAGGCGCGGCTGGAAATCGTTGAACCCATCCGCAAATCGCTTCACTGCATTTCGCTACCGTACTGTCCGGCGGCTGATGTGAGGGCTTCGCTTGTATCTGTCGGTTGCGGCAGTCCGGCGGAGTATGAGGCGTTGGGGGAAAAAATAAAGGGGAACATGGTGATGGCAGAGAGTGCATCACCCCCTGACTTGGGCAGATGGGTGCATCGCAAGGAGAAATATGAGAGGGCGGTGCTTGGTGGTGCGAGTGTATTTATTTTTGTGAGTGAACTACCGGGCGTTGGGCCGGAAACAGGTAGCCTCCAGAGCAATCAACCGGCTCCGATACCGGGTATTTCGGTGTGCAAGGAGGATGGCGAATTTCTGTTGCGGCTGATTAAAAGAAAGGGTGAGGTGGTACTCAAACTCGACACAACGGATGTGAACGAACCACGAACGTCGTGGAATGTGGTCGCAGATTTGATTGGACAGGAGATGCCTGAGGAGCAGGTCATTCTCGGCTGTCATTACGATGGACACGACATCGCTCAAGGTGCCCATGACCCGGCTTCGGGCATGGTCGCTGTGATGGAGGCGGCGCGGGTACTATCGGAATACGCCGCAGGGGGGCTTAAACGTACCGTCCGATTCATCGCGTTCGGGACCGAGGAGATTGGGCTCACTGGGTCACATCGCTATGTCGAAAGCCATGAGGACGAGTTGGACAATGTGCGTTTTATGCTGAACCTCGATGCCGCAGGTGGCTCAGGTCGCAAAGGGGTGGTCATCCATCGGTGGACGGAACTTGAGCCGCTCTTTCGTCAGGCGGCGGAGGAGATGGCATCGGAACTGCCGGTTGGGCAGAAGGTACATTCGTACTCCGACCACTTTCCGTTCTTCTTGAAGGGCGTTCCAACGGCGCATATTGGCGACCCGGAAGCGGGTCCTGCGGGCAGAGGCTTTGGACACACTGCTTATGATACGCTTGAAAAGGTGGAGTTGGAAAATCTCCGAAAGGCAAGCGCGACGGGGGCACAATTAGCGCTTAGGTGCGCCAACGCCGACCAGTTCCCGGCGCGTCGGCGTAGTGCGGAGGCGGTTCAACAGATTCTTGATACCGACCCTGGTTTGGAGGGATATCGCGTTTCGCTGGAGTTGGCAAAACGTCGATAATTTGAAAATCAATTCGATCGAGGATTTCAAACGCATCACCAGTCTATTGCGACACTCGCAACGAATCGATCTGTTCTTTGAACGGGGTTGGCAAAGCGTGGAACTCACGAAACTTAATCATTCGATAGGGGTTTGTAGTCTGACGACTAGTCGTTAGACTGAATCCCTAAGAAAGAGGTAAAAACCCATGAAGTTACAGCTGCCAACAATTATCGTGTTATGCTTTTCCTTTGTCCTCATCGTAGTGCTCATCCTTTCTATGCAGAAGGGCACAGATGAGTCGAGAAAACCAAAAGTCAATCTTGAGAGCGAGGAGTTTAAGCTGATACTGGCAGAAGGTCGCGATGCCTACAACGCCCAAAATTTTGAACAAGCGATACAAATTTTTGAGGAGGCACTGAGAATGCGTCCTGAAAATGCGGAGGTGTATAATGAACTGGGTGCGGCATACTATGAAGTTGGGTTGAAATATGCCGGTCCGGATTGGCCCGCCTGGGAAAGCAATTTGTCGGGCAAAACAGTAGCTGAAGCCCTTCAGGAACTTAATACCGCGATCGGTCAAACGGGTTCAGGTTACATTGTGCTAGAGTCTGATAAACCGGAAATAACCCAAGCAATTACCGACAAAGTGAAAGAGATAGGGGGATATTCGGATGCAGAGCTATGGGAAGATACCGCCGAAATCCACATTCTCGTCGGCAAAACGAAAGCGTTTTTAATCAAAGCACGGAACGCATACATCCGTGCCACCGATATCAAACCGGCGTACCCTCTTGCGTATCGGAATCTTGGCGCATTATACATGAAGATTGGTCGAGACGATATCGCCATCGGTTATATGGAAAATGCGTACGAACTGGATCCCAGGGATGAAGACCTTGCGACTTATCTCAATCAGTTCAGACGGTCACGGTGAAATGGAATAAGCAAGTTTTAGTATTTTTGCCGACCCTACTAGCTATTGGACAGATTATGAACAATGGCGAACCCTATACCAGACTTGAGCCGATGACCGTTAGAGAGATATTCCGCGAATCAATTTCGCTCTACCGCGAGAACAGTCTCAAATTAATCGGTATCGTAGCTCCAAATGCAATTGTTTGGCTCATATTTCTCCAATTTATTTTTGGCGCGGGTGAGTCTGAAAGAATGTGGATAAGGCAGGTGTTCTTCCCAATTTTAATCTTTCTTTCTTCATTGATTGGAACAGCAGTAGGGGCGATTATAATCTCAGACCGATTTCTCAATCGTGAGACCACCATCAGTCAAGCGTATCTGCGAATTGTTGATGACCTCTCGCCCCTGCTCGGCTCACTCCTCCTTGTATCAATCGCCATTACCCTCGGCTTCATACTTGTGATACCGGGGCTGATTCTGTATGCTTGGTTCTGCTTAACTCCTGTTGTCGTAGTTATTGAAGGGGAAGGGGGCATTGGTTCGCTCAAGCGAAGCCGCTCCATTGTTAAGGAGCATTTCAGTAAAGCGTTCCTTCTTGTGCCGTTGTTGACGATAATTCAGATGTTCGTGTGGCTGGCATTACTCTCGATTCCCGGACTGTCCGGCAACTCTTTTCCCCTCAACGCTCTCGCGATATTTCTCGCCATCCTTTTATCCCTGCTCATTGAGTCATTCAAAATTGTAACGACGACACTACTCTACTACGACCTGCGTATCCGCAAAGAGGGGTTTGACCTTAAGCTTATGGCAGAGGAACTCGCGGCTTCAACTGAGGGCTTGAAGGTTGAAGATTAAAAGCGGATAGACCAGATGAAACGCAGAACTGTTGATTCGCTCATCCCAATTTTCCTTTCAACAAAATGGAGGTACTACGAATGAGAATCGGAATTGTTGGCATGTTACCGGGCGATTTTCGGACATTTACAAAGGAACAGATGCAAGCCATCAGAGATTTGGAATTTACAGGATTTGGATTTCATTTCAGTGATGAAGCCATCTACGATGTGACACCTGAAGCGTGTACCGCTTTCAATACGTTTATGGCGGGCGAGGATTTAGACCTTGTGCAGTTTGCACTCACCTATCCCGAATGTCTATTTGATCCGGATTCATCTGTGAGAGAATCCGCGATAGCAAAGATAAATCGTGGGTCGGAAGTCGCAGGTCAGATTAATGCACACTACTATCTCTTCCGCTCCGGGAGCCTGAGTCCTACGGGGGCCTGGACATCGCATCCAGATAATTATCTGCCGGAAAGTATGGAACGCCTCATTGAAACGTTGAGGCCAATTGCCGAAAAGGCGGAGTCGGAGGGCGTAACGCTTGTTATGGAGACACATGCGGTTTCAATCATGGATTCGCCGGAGACGTGCAAGCGTGTCGTTGAAGCGGTCGGCTCAGAGAACCTGCGGATTGTCATGGATGCGGTCAATCACTTCCAGACGCTACGGCAGGTTTACAATAGTCGCGAGCGGCTCAACCACATTTTCGACGTGATGGGCCCAATTGCGCCGGTCGCTCACATCAAAGACATCAAGGTAAACGATGGGCTTGTACTTCACATTGACGAGGAAGTTCCCGGTGAAGGCGAGTTGGACTTCGGCGTTTTACTCCAGCGGTTAGAAGCGCGGGATGCGGACGGATATGGATTAATCGAACACCTGCCGATGTCGAAAATTCCAGTTGCGAATGCCAATGTCCGGCGCATCGCCGCCGAACATGGTATTGATATCCATTAATCTGCAAATTGCATGAGGTGCCGTGGCGGGCAAGGGATTTCCCTCCCACGGGTTCAAGGTTCTGATAGAGCATGACAGAGAGAAGGAGATTTTATCCGATATTCCGCATCTATTTTGAGCGGTTCCAGCATTTATTCAATTCCTGAATATCCGATAATCTGACTTGACGCAAAAAGACCGCGCCCTGGCAGGCCTGCTGTCCTACCGTGCGCTTCTAACCAGAAATAATTACGTGTGTGTGAAACTCCCGTTTTCTCGAGTTTTATGTGCTTGCTAAACAATTGACCGTATGTTAACATGACTCACGTTTGCGAGCAGAATGTAAAAAGGGGGCATAATTTCAGGACTGTTTACGCCAGCTAAGAAGAAATAAAAACAAATTTGCATCTATGTGAAAGTGTTTCACCTGTGGATGGAGTTTCACTTGTGGATGGCGTTTCACTTGTGGGAGGGAGTTCCGACTCCCGATACACCCGATAATTTTAAACTTCAGTAGCTAAACTTTAACAGTAAAACGCGCTACTGATTACTTTTTTTTTCTGTCAACCTTTGTCAACCTTTCGTCATGAACCCAAATCAATTAGATATCCCCTTGAAGATAGGCCACTTCTTATTGTCAGGGGATAATATGTCAAAAGTCAAGTGAAGCACTAGAGGTTGACACCGACATCAATTTATCGCATTTTTAACCGCTGTCAACCCGGTTATTAAAAAATAAGTTGTAAAACTCAAATTGGAGGGGATATTGGCAAACCCACCCCGTCATTTTATGGCGAAAACGAGTTGTGTCATTAAATCTTCCCCTAAAGAATGGGATTACGAAAAGGATACCATCAATTCTCTCAATTCGCATCCACAACTGCGGAGTATAGGTTTTATGTCTACAAATACTCATTTTTCCCCGGCGAAACGTGCCATCATCATCGGCATGGACGGGGCAAGTATGGAATTGGTAAAAAACGTTATTGATTGGGGACACGCACCGAACATGGGATGCTTAATGGCGCAGGGGGTTTCGCGTCCGATGCTCGGTGTTTTCCCAACCCTGACCCCGCCCGGGTGGACCGCACTTTCGACGGGTTCATGGCACAGTACGCACAAGGTGATGGATTTTAACATCCGCGCTGTGGGCAAACCGCTCGACCAGACCGTTTGGGGGATTAACACTGGGTTGTCCCAGTCTGAATACCTCTGGAACACTGTTGAACGCGCTGGGCGGAATCCGATTCTTGTCAAATGGGAGATGTCCTGGCCCCCTACAGTGACGACGGGGATTCAGGTTGAAGGTACAGGCCCCGGGGTATCGAACCATCATCAAGTTGCAGGCTATCATCTTTTCGTTGGTGGGAAGTGGGCCCCGCGTCCGATTGGTGGTCAGCGCGACCCCGAGACGCTGGACCCGAGCGCGTTACAGACAGTTCGCAACATCGATGCGGTCACAATTGAATCAACGGAAGGCAAAGGCTGGACAGGCCTCCCCGATTCAACGTTGCCCCCGCGTGAGGTTGAACTGACTATCAACCCGTTGGCGCGAGGACGCGCAGACATGAATCGAGGAAAACACGGTACGCCGAAACCCTTCTTTGGGGTCATTTACGCCACTGGCGAAAACGGTTATGACCGCCTTCGGGTCTGTCGTAGCCGTTCTGGGAGCGATTCGGTGGTGGAACTCGCGGTGGGAGATTGGAGCGATTGGTGGCTCGATGCGTTCGAGATTGATGGTGCCCCCGTGGAGGGATATGTTCGGATGAAGTTGATTACCCTCACGCCAACAGCCGATGCGTTCGAGCTGTTCGTACCGCAGATTTGGCCCCGCGAAGGATACACCGTTCCCGCGGAAATCGCGCAGGAGATCGATGAGGAGATCGGCTCTTTTCTCCAGAATCCCGCTCGTGATGCGCTGGGCGTAGTAGATGACGACACCTACTTTGAATTGTTAGAGTATCATCACCAACGCCTCGCTGATGTCGCCCAACACTTAACGTCAACCCGGCCGTGGGATGTGCTCATGATAGAGACCCATTCGCCGGATTACACGAGTCACTTCTTTTTGAGTCAGGCGGATCAAATCAGCGGTGCCGCGCCCGAGACGATTCAGCGATGCCATGAAGGGGTCATCCAGACCTACGCCTCTGTCGACCGAATGATCGGACGCTTGATGGAGCTCGCCGATGATGATACGGTGATTCTCTTATGCTCAGACCACGGAGGAACGCCGAATCAATTTCAGGCAGTGGACATCGCCGAAGTGCTCGCAGAAACTGGCTTCATTGTTTACAAGGAGGGAACGCAGGAAATTGATTGGTCGAAAACCCGCTCCGTCAACGTTGGGCTGGTGCATATCTTCATCAATCTCAAAGGGCGTGAGCCGGATGGCATCGTTGACCCAGCAGACTACGAATCGACGCAGCGAGAAATTATTGAGGCACTTCATACATACCGGGACGCAGAAACCGGCAGGCAACCTTTTGCCCTCGCCCTAACACACGCAGATGCCGAAATGCTCAACCTCTCAGGCGAATTGGTGGGCGATGTCGTTTACGCGCTGCGCCCGGAGTTTGATGGCGCGCACGGAAAGCAACTTCCGTCCGTCAGTTTCGGTATCGGTGGACAGCATTCGACGTTTATCCTGTCCGGTGCGGGTGTCCGTAAAGGCGTTGCGCTCCAACGACAGGTGCGGGTGGTCGATGTTGCTCCGACGCTCTGCTACCTTTTAGGGATTCCCATGCCTCAAAACGTTGAAGGCGGCGTTGTGTATGAAGCACTTGAAGAGCCAAACTGGCATTTGAAAGCTATAGAAAAGCTGACGCGGGAGTGAGAGGTGGTTCGTTTCTCCCTTTTTTGTTGCAGGAAAAAATTGATTCTGATATAATGCCATTAACTTCTGATTCTCAGGATTAAAGTAAGGCTTTATTATATGTCTACAGGGAGGATAATCTAATGAGTACGCAAGAAATTCATACGACGATTAACGGAACGGCGTATACACACGAAGTCGAACCCCGACTGCTTCTGGTTCATTACCTCCGCGATGTCGTCGGTTTGACCGGCACACATGTGGGCTGTGAAACCAGCTTGTGTGGGGCTTGCACGGCGATTGTCGAGGGGCAGGCGGTCAAAACATGCACAATGCTCGCCGTTCAGGTGGATGGCGCGGAAATCACGACCATAGAGGGATTGGCACAAAACGGTGACCTTCATCCCGTTCAGGAGGGGTTCTGGGAGTGCCACGGATTGCAGTGTGGATTCTGTACGCCGGGCATGATTATGACTGCACATCAGTTACTTGAGCGGAATCCGAATCCAACGGAGGCGGAGATTCGACACGGGTTGGAAGGAAATCTTTGTCGTTGTACAGGGTATCAGCATATCGTTGACGCGGTTCAATACGCTGCTGAGAAATTGCAGGGGGCATAGTGAGTCGAGATTTAGGGTGTCAGATGTAGAGTGAATCCTGAATCTTTACCCCCTGTCATGTGAATCAACATACAGAAGGAGATCTGACTATGGCAACAATAGCAGGACCAACACGGATGATTGGTGCCCCAATCAAAAGGCGCGAAGATCCGCGGTTAATTCAAGGGTTATCGCACTATGTTGATGACATTAAACGGGTCGATACCCTTCACTGCGCGTTTCTGCGTAGCGATTATGCTCACGCCGAAATCGTAAGCATTGATACAGAAGAAGCGAAAAATCTGCCCGGTGTCGTCACAGTGATTACGGGCAAGGATATTGAGGGGAAAGTCGGCTCAGTACCTTGTGCCGCCGAAATGGAAGGGCTCAAAATGCCCGACCACCCCGCGCTGGCTACAGACCGTGTGCGTTTCGTCGGCGAGCCGGTTGTCGCTGTTGTGGCAAACCACCCGCATATCGCACGAGACGCACTAGACCTGATTGAAATTGAGTACGAAGAGTTACCGGTCGTTATGGATATGGATAAGGCGATTGAACCGGATTCGCCGCTGATTTACGAAGACTTCGGCGACAATATTGCCTTTACGATGCCTTTGGATGAAGGCGATGTAGATGGTGCGTTCGCTGAAGCTGATCATGTGATTTCTCACCGTTTTGTGAATCAGCGTCTGATTCCCAACGCCATGGAAACGCGTGGGGTTTTAGCCGAATACCTCCCCGGTGAAGGGACGTTGACCGTCTGGTCATCAACACAGGTTCCCCATCACCTCAAAACCATTTTATCTCTGCTCGTTGAAGTGCCCGAACAGCTTGTCCGCGTTATTGCCCCGGAGGTGGGCGGTGGATTTGGTAGCAAATTGAACGTTTATCCCGAAGAGATAGTTGTCTCACATTTGGCGATTCAGTTACGCAAACCTGTGAAGTGGATTGAAAAACGGACCGAGAACTTCACCACGACGATTCATGGTCGAGACCAGATTAACTATGTTGAAGTCGCGGTTAAAGACGATGGGACAATCACAGCACTTCGTGCGAAGCTGCTTGCCAATATGGGGGCGTACCATCAGTTGCTCACACCGATTATTCCCGTATTGACCTACTTGATGATTCTGGGGGCGTATAAGATTCGGAATGTCAAATTGGAATTAATCGGTGTCTTCACGAATAAGATGGCCACAGATGCCTACCGCGGTGCAGGCCGTCCAGAAGCGACCCACATCATTGAGCGCATTGTCGATATTGCGGCACAGAAACTCGGCATGGATGCGAGGGATATCCGATTCAAGAACTTCCCGCAGCCGGATGAGTTTCCGTTTGACGTTCCCACCGGAGTGACTTACGATAGTGGCAATTACCAAGAGAGCTTTAACAAGGCATTGGGGATTATCAACTATGACGAATTACGCGCCCAACAAGCGGAACTTCGCCAACAGGGCAGATATCTCGGAATTGGCATCGCCACGTATGCAGAGATCTGTGGGATGGGACCCTCAATCGGGGTAGCTGGCGGTGGCTGGGAAAGCGGTACTGTCCGAGTTGAACGAACCGGAAAGGTGACCGTTCTGACGGGTGTTTCGCCACACGGACAGGGGCAGGAGACCAGTTTTGCCCAAATCGTTGCGGATGAATTTGGCATTGATATTGACGATATCGTGATTGTCCATGGTGACACGGGGCGGCTGCCGCAAGGAATCGGGACGTTCGGCAGTCGTGCAATGGCTGTCGGTGGTAGCGCGATGCTCGTCGCAACACGCCAAGTGAAGGACAAGATGGTCAAAATTGCGGCACATCTGCTTGAGGCAAATCCCGATGACCTCGTCCTTGAATCAGGGAATATCTTCGTCGAAGGTTCGCCAGAGCAAGCGGTTGAGTTCACAACCGTGGCTGCAGAGGCGCATCTTGCCACAAATCTGCCCCCGGAGACCGAACCCGGGCTGGAGGCGACCCATTTCTTTGAACCGGGAAACTTCACCTATCCATTCGGGGCACACATTTCGGTCGTCGAAGTTGACATTGACACCGGCGAAGTTGACCTTCAGCGATATGTCGCTGTTGATGATGTCGGCAATATTATCAACCCCTTGCTGGTCGCGGGACAGGTTCACGGTGGAATTGCACAAGGGTTAGGGCAGGCACTATATGAAGGCGCAGTTTATGACGAAAACGGTCAACTTTTGACCGGCTCACTTATGGACTATGCCGTACCTAAGATAACCCAAATTCCCCGTTTTGAAACAGACCACACAGTTACACCGTCCCCTGTGAATCCGATGGGGGTCAAAGGGGTTGGCGAAGCAGGGACGATTGCCGCTTCAGGGTGTCTCGTGAACGCCGTTGTGGATGCCTTATCGTCGTTTGGGGTTACGGATATCGATATGCCTTTGACACCGAACCGCGTGTGGCAAGTCATCCAGGATGCAAGCTAATGGCAGGATGCAAACTAATGGCAGGATGCAAGCTAACGCGAGCCGAGAGACGAAGAAGGGAGGAAATAACCGATGATTTCAGGAAGTTTTGAATACTTTGCACCGACCTCACTCGATGAAGCTTTAGGGCTCTTGGGTGAACACGGAGATGACGCGAAAATCCTTGCAGGCGGGCACAGCCTGATTCCTACGATGAAACTCAGGTTGGCTGAACCTGCAGTCGTGATTGATATTCAGCGTGTTGATGGACTCAAAGGCATCTCGGAGTCCAACGGTAATCTGGTAATCGGTGCTTTGGCGACCCATCATGAGCTGGAAAGTTCAGATTTGGTTCAGCAGAAGGTCCCTGTGCTTGCTCAGACAGCGGGCGAAATCGGTGACATGCAGGTTCGTAACAAGGGCACCATCGGTGGAAGTCTCGCTCACGCTGACCCCGCCGCCGATTGGCCCGCCACAATTCTAGCCCTTGATGCCGACATTCACATCGCGGGTGGCTCCGGTGAACGTGTTGTCAAGGCGACCGACTTCTTTGAGGAGTTGTATGCCACAGCTCTTGAGCCGGACGAAATTCTCACCGCCATCCACGTTCCTGTCCCGGCCGAGAATACGAAAGGGACATATCTCAAGCTACATCAAGTTGCATCTGGCTTTGCCCTGACCGGCGTGGCCGCTATCGTGACGACATCTGGAGATACATGCGACAGTATCGCCATCGGTATTACTGGCGTATCTGATGTCCCCTACCGTGCGACGGGCGTTGAATCCGATCTGACAGGCGCAAGCCTCACCACCGAAAACATCGCTACTGCTGCTGAGAAAGCGGTTGACGGTAAGGATATTCTTGAGGATATCCACGCCAGCGAAGCCTATCGTGCAAATCTCGCGAAGGTTTATACCCGTCGGGCGATTGAACAGGTCGCCTCTTAGAGCGACAATTCGGTGTTGGGCGTTCTGTTCTGGATGCCTAACACCGTTTTTCTTTGGAAGTTCTGACGACGGTAAGGTCTATAATCTAACAATGTCGCTCAAAGAAAGCCGATTGGCAAACAAAATTTGGAAAGCGAAACATCTGATTCTGTCTAAACTCGGGCTCCGACAGTATGACCGAGCGCACAAATCGCTTTTAAGACGGTATTTATTAGAGCTGTTGGAGACGGTTCCTCAGCCAATCGTTATCGAAACGGGTTGTATCCGAGATGCAAACGAGGGGACGGAAAGTACCTTAACCATCGCCTCAACGTTGATGGGACGGGGACAGTTCTATACCTTTGAAATTAGCCCGGAACACATCGCTGTATGTCAAAAATTGTGCGAAGGCTATAATCAGTATATCAACTACATCGAAGGAGACTCCCTTGATAATCTCGCCAGAATGGTTCAAGAGCACCTCATTGACACCATCCATTTCGCCTTCTTCGACTCCGTTAATGATAGCGACCACATTTTCAAGGAATTTAAGACCGTCGAAGGACTCTTCAAAGAAAATTCGATCGTGATTGCTGATGATGTACTATGGGGCGATAAAGGTCGGCGGATTAAGCCGTATTTGGAAGCAAATCCGGGATGGGAAACGCGGATGTATAATGTGGAGTATGGGATGCTGGTCGCACAAAAAAAGCGAACTTAAACGCAATGGTTCAGAAGTTTTTCGACAGTTCTGGAAATCAATGTCTCTTTTCTCGCTCACAACCGTCCGTTAGACTCAGTTGAGACATCTGTGCTTTATTCCGCGTTTTGTCTATGACTTGAGCGCGTACAAAACGACTTCGACCATACAATACCAAGCGAGGGGCACACTCAGTCCACACATCGTCATCGGACATATCCGACAGTTACCCGACGGGCATAAGGCAAGCAATGAATTAAAAGCCAACGTCCTGGTTGGGATTAAGCTGGAGGCTGGACAAACTTTTTTCGACCACACAGGCGAGGAGCAAGTGATAGAAGCCCTGCGGACATATCGAAGCTGGTCGGCGTTGGAACAACGATCAGGAGGAGCCAGGGGACTATCTGAATGGAAAGTCAATTGATTGGAGTTATCCAGACTAGACTAAGATGGAGCAATTCATCCAAGCGACTTGAAAGGAGATTTATCATAATGAAAGTGAAACGATTCTCGCCCGTCTATTTTTGTCTGTGCTTTGGCACCATCTGTTGCGTGCTGGTGCCTATAGGCATTGCGGAACAGCCCGTTGGACAAACCCAGAGCACACCCGTGGGAGAGAAGCAAGTGGATGTCATTACCCATTACCCATCTCCGGGAGAGATAGGAAGAGAGAAGAAAACGGTTGATGTCAGAGAAGTAGCTCGCAATCTACGCAATGAACAGATGTATAAGGAGGCAAGGGATATTTTGGGTGAAGTGTATAACGCCTATCTCTCCTCTGGTACGGTGAATTTATTGAAGACCGCCTTAAATGATAACTCACTCTTAGATAACAACTCAATTACAATGAGACAGCGTGCAATCGGCTTACTAGGGCTTTCAAGAAATCCTGACGCGATAGCGGTTATCTCCAATTGCTTGCAGCACGATCCGTCTTGGCGAGTGCGATCGTCTGCAGCAGCCCGATTAGGCCGTCTAGCAGGAGAAACTGCGGTACCGGAATTACAACGTGCAATGGCTGAGGACTTCAAGAAACACAAAGATCAGGGTTTCGGCATTGGTAGGGGAGTGATTTCTGGATTAGGCGGAGCGGGTGGCACGGCGGTCCCTCTCCTGATTAAGATGCTGAAAGATGACTTAAAAAAGGGTGGGCATGGTGCGAGGTTTATTCAAAGTCTGAGAAGGACTGGAGATAGGCGAGCGATTAAGCCCCTTCTCGATATCATCTCACGTCCTACTTCTCCGTCCGACCGGCACATGAGTCGGGTACAATTGGAGGCAGCGAGGGTCTTAGCGCACTTTGCCACGGAGTGGTATGTGGATATCCTTGAGTCTCGCGCCAAATTTTCAGCGGTTCATCCCGTAACACCGACAGAGAACCGGAAGGTCAAAGCCGCGGATCAGATCCGAATCGTTGAAGCCCTTCAAAACGCTGGGTACGACCTCAATTCTTTAATATGGCCATTGACCTTTGATAAGGAGGAATAATCATGTTAAGACTGTTTTTGTGCATCACACTGTTTACTCTATTTACTTTCCCTTCCCTCTCAAAAGCCTATTATTCAAGAAGGTGCCGGGAAGATCATTCAAAAGTTTCGATGAAAACACATGCTCAGAAATTCGTTGAAGACTTATCTGCGCCAAGGGCTCAGCGGGTCAAAGCCCTGATATGTCTCAGTTTCTACGGTAAGGCGGGTGTACCCATTTTGTCCAAAGTTCTTGAGCGTGAATTAAATAATCCTGATTCGACCTTATATGCTCTCAAGGCACTAGGGTACATCCAAGATAGAAGTGTAATTGCCCCCATTCTTCGATTTGTAGAGAATGTTCGACTTTTAGAGAATAAAAGTCAATCGCGTGAGCATTCCGGATCTTCCTCGCCTTCTCGATTTGATTCGATAAAACCGAAACGTTATTATAAACGTTGCGAACTTCTCGCCACAGAGACTTTAGTTAAACTGGCTTTTACTGCTCTTGAGGAACCTAATCCTGTAGTAACGGTGGCAGAGATAAAACCTGAGGCGATTTTCCCTACGAAATTTTTCTCTACGAAATTTCAAGGAGGTATAGTCGTTATTCCACCTAGAAGACTTTCGAGTGGAGAGTCCATCGTTATTGGCGAAAGTCATTTTAATTCCAAGGGAGTTAAACCGACACGGTCTGATGTCAACAAGATAGTTAAATTTCTGCAAAAAATCAAGGAAAACGAAAAAGCGTATACAACCGAGGAAGGGAAGTTAGTTGTTCAAGCCGCTTCTCGCGGATTAGAGCGGATTGAGAAACGTATGGCTCTTCTTAAAAAATACGGGCCAAAATCGAATAAAAAGCCGAAATCTGAGCCCAAACAGAAAAGAGAAGCGGGCAAGCCGCATTCGCTTTATATGATAGATTCCGATGGCAATAAAGTCAAATTCTCTTTCCAAGAAATCCCCAAGCAATAGCGGTTATCTCCAATCGCTTGCAGAACGACCCATCTTGGCGAGTCAGAACTATGGCGGCAAAGAACTTAGGCGGTCTAGCAGGGGAAACGGCGGTTCCTGTATTAAAAGTGATGCTGGCGAAGGAAAAAATGGCTTCAGGGGGAATTATTTATGGGTTAGGCAAAGCGGGTGGCAGTGCTGTTCCTCTCCTAATCCGGATGTTGAACGATGAGATAAAAGAAAGCGGTGGGAAACGCAGTGCGAGTCATTTTATTCAGGCTTTGGAACAGACCGGCGATCGGCGAGCGATTAAGCCGCTTCTTGATATCCTCTCTCGCCCCGCTTCTCTCTCTGACCCGAATATGAGAGATCTACAATTGCATACGGCGAAGGTCTTAGCGCACTTTGCCACGGATTGGTGCTATGCACAAACCCTGAAGGGATCGCGCCAAATTTTCGGTGGTTCACCCCGCAACACCAACAGAGAACCAGAAGGTCAAAGCACCGGATCGAATCCGAATCATTGAAGCCCTTAAAAACGCCGGATATGATGTCGATCGTTTAGCACGGGGCGGCTCTCCGATGGTGTTCTAATACCAATTCTGATAATGAATCACTCATATCCGTAGGAGCATTGTGGGAGGGGCATCCCTGCCCCGACTTTGCCCCCTAAATGCCCAAAAAGCCGACAACGAAATCACCATAAGTATTTCTGACGTAATGCGACATTTTTATTTAGAAATGGTATAAATTCTGCAACCCTTATGGCAACTGGATCCTCGCTAACTAGCACCAGGCGTGATTCTAAGTGGTTCGCTCGCTAAGAGTAATGATACACGACTTCTGCTCAGGATAATGCGGATACGCGCAAAAATCTAAACTTTAATAGTAAAACTGGCTGAATGATCACTTTTTTTCGTGCTCACCTTTGTTCACCTTTCAACACGAGCTGAAGTTCACCAGATATCCTCTCGGACGTGTGCCAATACTGGATAGTTAGGGGATAATACCCCAAAAGTTAAGTGAAGCACCAGAGGTGAGCACCCACGTCAATTTATCGTATCTGTTCACCTTTTGTAGGCGGTTATTAAAAAATAATTTGTAAAAATGGGGCGCGGAGGTAATATTGACAAACGAACTGGTCTACTTTTTAAATTTATAGTGACATTTTGAATTATTGATACATTTTTTCTGTTTTATGTTAGAATATGTCTATTATGGCATATTCCCCCGATTTACGCAAACGCATCTTAGATTTTATTCAAGCAGGCGGGAAAAAATCCGAAGCCGCCCGCCTATTTACCGTCGCACGTTCAACCATTGATAGATGGTTAGCCGCTGAAGACCCACTTGCCATCAAAAAACCGGGCCCAAAAAAAATGAGAGTGATTGATGATCAGGCACTCCGAACACATGTTGCTGATTTCCCGGACTTCACGCAAAAAGAGCGGGCTACACATTTCGGTGTTTCAGAGTTTTGTATCGGCTATGGACTGCGAAAACTCGGCATCACGCGAAAAAAAACACTCGGGTATAAACAACGCTGTGATGAGAAACGGGCAACCTATTGCCAAGACCGCGCTGTCAAAGAAGCGGCTGGCAAGTCTGCTGTTTATATCGATGAATGCGGTTTTTGTGCGGAGAGTTTTAGAGCTTATGCGTATGCCCCGCAGGGTAACCCTGTTTTGGGGCTCATATCAAGTCAAAGAACTCGGAAAACCACAATGGTAGCTGCGCGTATAACTATTAACTCTGGCGAGGTACACGATGAGGCTAACAACAGGAGAGTTAATAGTTATGAAGATACTTTTACAGCGTTCTGCTTGTTTGATGGCAGTTGCAATGCGGAGCGTTTCAACAAGTGGCTTCAAGAAGCACTGTGTCCCCTGCTCTCTTCGGAGCATTTAGTGATAATGGACAACGCCCGGATCCATAAAACGGAACGCACTCGTGAGCGGATAGAAGCGTCTGGCGCAGAGATATTGTTTTTGCCGCCTTATTCACCCGACTACAATCCGATTGAACACGATTTTGCAAACATCAAACGACTGCGTGCATACAATGCCGATATACCACTAGATGAAGTGATAAACATGTATCATTAACTCTAAAGTTTACTATATATGCGATCTAGGGAGACTAACTCCTGCAATTTCGTCGGTCAGGGTAGGCACAAGACCTACCCCTATCCCTCATGCGTCACGTTATCCGTTCTCAACCACTTCAACCTTCACCGGATTAGAATAACACTGATAGTGAGATTCAACGTCCGCTTCTGATGTGATGCCCTCGTGGACGTAAGCGCGAAATTGAAGCTGGAAGCGGTCCCCGGACAACTCATCGGGCGGATGGTGAAGGATGCTCATCTGCTGTTGGACGGCAATTTCCCCGAAGATTCCGGGATGTTCAGCGTTTTCTGGATGGTCAAATAGCGCGAGGCCGTTAACGCCATCTCCCACTTCGCCGCAGAGGTCGCACCAACGGGCGCGCTGGTGATGGACATTTGCCCGGCCGGTCTGTCCCTCAGAATTTTCGACGTGCCCCTGTTCTGGAATCTTCATTGATGGATTCAACCGGGCGACGAAAAGGAATTGCCTGTCCCCAATATCGAGTGGCGGAGTGGTCTCATGCGTAATATCCAGAAAGCGGCTGGTATCGTCCGCGTACCACGCCCGCGCCCTTCGTGTTTCAGTCAGAATAACGTCTCCATGCCCCGTAGTATAAACCAAATCTTCGACAAACTCCGCGTATATAGGCCCTTCTGTGATTCGGATAAATCGCTGGTGTAGCATCTTCCCGCAAGGACCATAAGGAGGCTCATCCCAATCCGACCAGATGTTCGCAGACCCACCTTCCCCGTGCCCGCCGTAAGCGAGATAGAGCCCCGTGTGATGGGGATGGTCGCCACCTCCTGCTCCACGCACAACTGTGCCGTGAGTGCCATTAATCGGCCAGAAATACGGTTTCCATGTCCCTAAGAAATTGTATCGGGTGAAGACCTCGCCATCAACGGTGACGAGCAAATGTGCAGGTTTCTGTTCGATGCGATAGCGGCGGGGTGGTGAGGCCCCATTGGCGAGCTGAATTGCGTACCAGGTGGATTCCCCTGCCGATAGATTTCCGGTTTGCCAAGCAAGTTCCCGACTCATCGGCTCAAACTGGGCAGGGATATCCTCATCAAGCAGACTGCCATCTGCATCGGTTTGGGAAACGGTGAGCGTTGACGTGCCTTCCTGCCAGTCGGGAAAGTGGATTTTCGGTTTGAAAGGGAAGCGGATGATGTCGTTTTTCCGATTGATTGAACCTGCATCCACTTTGACTGTGACAGCGTTTTGATTTTGTGTCAATGAATTTTCTCCTTATGTGAACGTTCGCTTAAGTTGTTACCTATTGCAGAGAAACCGAGTTTTTGTGTATCCGTCGGGGCAAGATGAAGATTAAAAAATAAATTGGGTAATTTCATACGGGCCTCCCGGTGCGGTTGCCCCTAACGGGTGGTCCGAAGACGGATGGTCCGAGGACGGATGGTCGCGTGAGCGAGCGCACAAGATGCGCGCAGTCATCTGCCCATCTGTCCGAGGACGGATGGCAACATGAGTTGACGCATCTTCAGATGACTTGACGCAAAACCGCATCTACCGGGGTTGGGAAACCCGGAGTTACCCGTTTAATCTTAAACTTCATGATGCCCCGGCTACGGGGGTGAGGTGACAAGTTCGATGTGTCTTCAAGGATACTGTTAATCAATACGTCCATCTGCGTGTAAAAATTTCAATTTTTTTGCGGCCGAATGGGTTCAAACGAAGAACCAATTTAACATTCTCAAACGAATCTGAAAAAAAGATCGAAAAAAGACTTGACATGATCTTTGAAATGTGAAATAATAATAGTCGCTTTGAAAAAGGCACTTTGGGAGAAAAAATTGGGTTACCAAAACTAGCCCTATTCTTTTTTGATTCTCCATGTGAAAAATTTCACAAACTATTGAATTTCATAATTCGGTTGAACGGATACCCTATTCACAGAAATGTTAAAAGATTACCTCCCGATATTACTGCTATTGGCAGTTGCGATAGTTTTTGCAGGTGCAAACCTCGCACTCACTCACCTTCTCGGTCCGAAAAAACCAACCCGATCTAAGCTCTCTGTATACGAATCAGGCGTTCAACCCGTTGGGGATGCGCGGCAGCGATTCACCATCCGGTTTGACCTGATCGCGATGCTTTTCATAATTTTTGACATTGAAGTTGTGTTCCTCTATCCTTGGGCGATGGTTTTTACGAAATTCTCTGAAAACAGTGGTTTATTTATTTTATTTGAGATGCTCGTTTTTATCGGCATTCTCTTTTTAGGCTACATTTACGCCTGGAAGAAAGGTGGTTTGAAATGGGATTAGAAAGCAAGCTTGGCGATAATATACTCACCACAACCGTCAATAAAGTTGTGAATTGGGGCAGAAGAAATTCGCTTTGGCCGATGCCTTTTGGCACCGCTTGTTGTGCGATTGAAATGATGGCTACGTTGGCCTCTAAATTCGATCTGTCGCGGTTTGGGGCTGAAGCGGTTCGTTTTTCACCCCGTCAATCAGACCTGTTAATCGTTTCTGGACGCATCTCGATTAAAATGATGCCCGTCTTGAAAAAGATTTACGACCAGATGCCCGACCCGAAATGGGTGGTCTCCATGGGCGCGTGTGCATCTTGCGGTGGTGTTTTTGATACCTATACGTTGATACAGGGTGTTGACCAGTTTATTCCTGTTGATGTTTACATCCCCGGTTGCCCCCCACGTCCCGAAGATTTGATTGATGGCGTGATGCAGGTTCAAGGTATGATTGACCGGGGAGAGTTGCCCAAAGGGGCGCAAGCTGTCGAGGGCATCCCTGCTGGCGGGTAGAAAATCGTTGCCGCCTCAAGTGCCCAAAGACCTGGGACCGGAATCAGTTCCAAAGGATATGTTGCTATGAGTGAAGAAAAAGATGTCGATGCTGAAGATTCACCACCTTCTGTCTTTCAGCAGGTGCAGGCGAAATTTCAGGACGCGATTCTTGATGTTTCTGACGTGCAAGGTGAATTGGTTGTCGTTGTGCGTAAAGATACAGTGTACGCGCTTTTGGAGTATTTGAAAGACGATTCGGAGCTCTCTTATGACTTTCTCGCTGATGTGACAGCAGTTGATTATGCTTCGATGGAAGATGTCTTGATGAAGTATGATTATGCACGATTTATGGTCGTCTATCAACTCTACTCTCTTAAGCACAACACCCGTTTGCGGGTCAAAGCACCTGTTCATGAAAAGGATGCTTCTATTGAGTCTGTCGTATCGTTGTGGAATAGTGCAAACTGGCTTGAACGCGAAACGTATGATATGTTTGGCATTACCTTTGAGAACCACCCAGACCTTCGCCGCCTTTTGATGCCAGATGATTTTGAAGGCCATCCACTTAGGAAAGAGTATCCATTACGCGGGCGTGGTGAGCGGGAACGCTTTAATTTTGACCGCCAAAATGTGTAGAATGGGCAAGTTAGGGGAGAAAAATGTTACAAGATTCAGATCGGGTTTCTGGCGAGCCAATGGTGTTGAATTTTGGACCACAACACCCGGCAACACACGGCACATTGCGAATTGTTTTAGAACTGGACGGTGAAACGGTCTTAAAAGCCACGCCTCATCTTGGCTACCTGCATACGGGTTTTGAAAAACTCGGTGAGCATTTGGACTATAACCAGTTCATTGTTGTCACAGACCGTATGAACTACCTCTCACCCCTTTCCAATAATTTCGGCTATGTCCTCGCTGTTGAAAAGCTACTCGGCATTCAGGTCCCCAAGCGTTGCGAGTACATTCGGGTACTGATGGCGGAGCTTTCGCGTATCGCCGACCATCTCCTTTGGCTCGGCACAGGTGCCTTAGACCTCGGCGCGTTTACGGTATTTCTCTATAGCTTCAGGGAGCGCGAAAAACTGTATAGTATTTTTGAGAAAACGACGGGGCAACGCCTGACGACAAGTTATACTCGCGTTGGTGGCGTACTCCGAGACCTGTATGATGGCTTTGAGGAGGATGTTCAGAAATTTATCTCTGAATTCCCGAAAGCACTGAGAGAAACCCATACATTACTGACCCGAAATCGAATCTGGATGGATCGAACCAAAGAAGTGGGTGCGATATCCGCTGAAGATGCGATTGGTTACGGCTTAACGGGGCCCTGCCTCCGGGCAACCGGTGTTGAGCACGACCTGCGGAAAGCCGAGCCGTACTCTTCGTATGAGGAATTTGAGTTTGATGTTCCCGTTGCCTCCCACGGCGATGCTTATGACCGTTATCTGGTGCGGATGGAAGAGATGGTTCAGAGTTGCGGAATTATCCAGCAAGCCCTCGACAATCTACCCGACGGCCCCGTGAATGTGGTAGACAATAAAATTAGCCTTCCCGAAAAAGAGGATGCGTATGGACACATTGAGGGGTTAATCCATCACTTCAAGATTATTATGGATGGACATGGTGTCCAACCGCCGGTCGGTGAGACGTATTGTGCCACAGAATCGCCCAATGGTGAACTTGGTTTTTACATCGTGAGCGATGGTAGTGGGACAGCCTATCGCCTTCGCATTCGTCCGCCAAGTTTCTTACACTTCCAAGCATTGCCTCACATGCTTGAAGGGGGAATGATGTCGGATACTGTTGCTGTGCTCGGTAGCTTGAACGTTATCGCTGGGGAGTTAGACCGGTAAAAAATTAGGAGTCTGTTTGAAAAGTCATGATGACGTATCGGCAGAAGGACGGGGCAAGATGCCCCGCCTACGGGTTTTTGCGGTTAATCGCCGAAGGATGGGAAAGGGATTTCCCACCCACGGGCCTAGGTTGTTTTCTTTTTAAAACAGGTTCTTAAAGTTATCTTAAAACAGGTTCTTAAAGTTATCCCTTTGTATCGATTTTGGCTCTTCATGAGGAATAAACTTGATGTCTAACGAACTGATTGAATTAAAAACACCATTTCAGTTTTCAGAAGAAAATAAGCAGAAGTTTGATCAGTTACTCCCGCGGTACCCGGTCAAGGAAGCCGCGATGCTTCCCACGCTCCACCTTGCTCAAAAGCAGGCAGGCTATATTAGCCCTGAAGTCATGACTTACGTTGCTGAATTGCTGGAAGTGCCCGTGATGAAGGTAAAAGATGTGGTGTCGTTCTATCCGATGTTCTTTGAGGAACCGGTTGGCAAATACGTTGTGCGCGTGTGTCATACGCTACCGTGTTCCCTAAGAGACTGCAAGGAGATTCTCGAACACTTCAAACAGAAACTTGGTGTGGATACAGCGTCAGAGACGAATCTGGCGAAGGGTACGACCGAAGATGGCAAATTCACCCTGATGAAGGTGGAGTGTCTCGCCTCTTGTGATGTCGCGCCTGTTATAATGGTCAACGATGATTTACATAAAAATTTGACTCCAGAAAAGGTTGATGAAATCCTAGATAACTTAGAATAAGCGCAGGAGGCGGTTCATGGTTCAAGAAAGACGAATTCTCTATGAACACTTGGATGTCCCAGATATAAATACGTTTGATGTTTTTCGCCAATACGACGGTTACAAACCGTTTGAAAAAGCAGTCAACGAATACCAACCGGAAGATATATCCAAGATGGTGATGGATTCCGGATTGAAAGGTCGGGGCGGGGCGGGATTTTCGACTGGTCTGAAGTGGAGTTTCGTTCCCATGGATATTGAGCCTCGCTATCTTTGCTGTAACGCTGATGAGAGCGAGCCCGGCACCTTCAGCAATCGATATGTCTTGGAAAAAAATCCACACCTGCTAATTGAAGGGATTCTTATATGCTGTTACGCGATGGGGATTGAGACTTGCTACGTGTACATTCGTGGCGAGTTCACGCTTGGTAAGCGGATGCTCGATGCCGCGATTGCCGAAGCCTACGATAAAGGGTATCTCGGCAAAGACATCCTCGGCAAAGGGATAAATATTGACATCCATACGCATCCCGGTGCAGGGGCATACATCTGTGGCGAGGAAACGGGCCTGATTGAATCCCTCGAAGGAAAACGGGGACAACCGCGTAACAAACCGCCGTTTCCTGCGGTGGAGGGGGTGTTTAACAAGCCAACCGTTGTGCAAAATGTGGAAACATTATGCAATCTACCGTTCATCGTTGACAAAGGGGTTGAATGGTATACGGGCATGGGCCCGACTTATGGCGACACACGGTTCGACCCGCCGCAGGCTGACCCAAACACGGGTACAAAACTTTACTGCATCAGTGGGGATGTGAACAGCCCCGGGGTTTACGAACTTGACCTCGGTTTGACATGCGAGGAGTTAATTGAGGTCGCGGGCGGGCTCAAAGGCGAGCGTGTGAAAGCGGTCATCCCCGGTGGCAGTTCCGCGCCAATCCTGACCCACTATGAACTCGATACCCGTCTGGATTTCACCTCACTGACGTTGGCAAAGTCAATGCTCGGCTCCGGCGGGATTATTGTAATGAACGAGACACGGAATATCGTTGATTGCCTGCTCAACATCATGAAATTTTACGCGCACGAATCGTGTGGGCAATGTACACCGTGCCGTTGGGGAACGCCGTGGGTACGCGATATTGTCCAACGGATTGCAGATGGTCAAGGGCAGCAGACCACTATGACCCGCCCTAAGTTTGGTGTTGTTGAAGATGGTGGAAGGCGTAGATGGGACGATACCGGCGAAACCGAAGAAATTTACGAAGACCTCGACTTGCTTGAGAGTGTCGCGAACAATATCGCCAACGTTGATACGATGACATGGAACACGATATGTGTTTTCGGTATCGCTGTTTCGTGGCCCGCTGTGAGTTACCTGCGGAAGTTCCGACCAGAGTTTGAGGCGGCGATACGTGAGGGAAAACTTGTTACCCTCCCGGTTGATGAAGCAACGATTCCACCGGAAGAAAATTACGCCTATCAGCAACGGATAGTGCCACGGCTACTTGAAAAGTGAAATGTGGTCGTGTTTGGAACAATCCATAAAAAAGGCGAAGACGACATGCATCGTCAAATGTTTCGACAAGTAATTTCCGGTTTGTTTTTGGGGTTAATTAGCCTTTGTGCAGTTCTAATTGTAGGAGTCATCGGTTGCGGCGATGATGAGGCGGATGATAACAATGGTGACAATGGTGAGCAGGCCGGTGTATCGGATGAGTGGGTCGGTACATGGTCTCTTGAAACCATTGATGGTAAGAGTTTGGAACAGCTTTTAACAGAAGATGAATCCATCGCTCAAGGTGGCATAGACCCCTCTCAAGGTGAAGTAGACCTCTCTGTTCCTACCAACAACTGGACGTTTAATGCAGATGGAACGTGGGTGTGGGATGTGGTAATCACTGCTGTGCTTGAAGCGAAAGATATCCGAACTACGACATCATTTAACGCAATGGGGACTCACTCCGTATCTGATTCTAATTGTACAGTCCTCACAGAAGAAAGGGACGGGACAGTCACATTATTCATAGGAGGCGTGAAAGCCTTAGAAGTCGATAATGGCGACTTTTTTAAAGCAGATATACAAAACGGTACATGGGTGAGAGCAGGGGATACGCTCACACTAACCGACAGTTATGATGGTGTCATTGTCTTCAAAAAGAAATAAAGCCTGACTTCTGATTTTGGTTGTTGGAAATTTGTGCGTGGAACCCGATATGATTCACGTCTCTCATCTTACAAAGAGATATGGAACAACCGTCGCTGTTGATGATATTAGCTTTGAGGTGCCACAAGGCCAAATCGTGGGTTACCTAGGCCCTAACGGCGCGGGAAAAAGCACGACGCTAAAAATGCTTGTCGGTCTGATTGAACCGACGGAGGGCAAAATATCGGTTGCCGGTTACGATGCCGCAACCGAGTTGCTAGCGTTGAAAAGACATGTCGGATACGTCCCCGAAGAAGCGCACTTGTACGAAAGCTTAACCTTAGTCGAGCACCTTCAGTTGATAGGTCGGCTCTATTACGTCGAAGAAACGCTCATCGCCCAGAAGATACAAGACCTCGCACGACTCTTTGACATGGTACCGCAGGGTACGCAAAAGATAAGTAGTTTTTCACAAGGGATGCGCCAGAAACTGCTCATTATGTCCGCCTTATTACACAATCCGGATGTGCTGTTTTTGGACGAACCCTTCACCAATTTGGATGTGGCGACGGTCACGCTCATGAAAACGATTCTACAACGCCTCGTTGATGCCGGGAAAACGATTTTGTACTGTACCCATATTCTTGAAGTTGCAGAAACGCTCTGTCCTCGGATTATGATTATCAACGAAGGGAAACTGATTGCTGATGCGAAGGTTGAAGAACTACGACAGATGACAAACCAAACCGCACTGAATCAAATTTTTACACAACTCACGGACACCAGCAGCGGCATTGATCAGAAAGCCGAAGAAGCTGTTCAAGTTCTGATGGGAGACTCCGATGCTTGACAAAATCGCCGAGATGTTCGGGGCAGACCCAACGCACTACAGACAGCTTCTGAAAGTGGAGCGGGCCGTCGCTACCCATGCACTCGCTGAAAAACGGCGCATTTCTCGCGCCAACCTTACGTTAGGTTTGACGTGTTTTGTCTGTTTTATTGTCAGTGCCTCATTTGCCGTGATAACGGTTATCCAGCCCTTGGATGCCTTTAGCTATGCCCTTTTGACACTGTCATGCACAATGGTGATGGCTGTGTTGTTCAGTCTTCCGCACTTTGATATCATTCTTAGTCCGACCAACTATCTTGTTTTAGCGCATACACCGGTGTCATCACGCACCTATTTTCTTGTGAAGCTGACGCAACTACTGACTTATGCAGCTATGTTGTTGGGAAGTTTGAGTTTGCTCCCTGCTACCTTTGGACTTTGGACAATAGAACGAAACCCGTTCTTTCCGGTCATTTACCTTCCTATCTCCTTTATCGCAGGTTTTTTCACGATTGGATTGATGATGGCGTGTGCGGGGTATTTGACAAAACTTTATACGAAAGAGCGACTCCGAAATATTGCTCAATACGCACAGTTGGCCTTTGCTATTCTCTGTCCGGCGACCTATTTGCTCGCCCCTCACATCTTTAGGCATTTTATGATAGATGGAGTGGTTGCCCTCTTTAAGGCATCCTATCTGCTTCCGAACAGTTGGTTTGCTGGGGCAGTGTCGCTGGCACTAGGAAATGTAGACCGCCATTTTCTAATTTTGACCGCCTTTGCTGTTGCTTCAACTGTGCTGTTGGTGACTGTTCCGCTTCGCAGTATTGCTAAAAGCTACTTAAAATATATCGCCGCTCTGTTGGAGTCTAGGGAAACGCGAAGTACACAATTCAAGGTCAAAACATCTTTTGTCGCACGTCTGTTTAGAAAGCGTGAAACCTACATCGGGTCAGCTCTTGTTTCCGCCTACCTACGACGCGATAGGAACACACAGCTTCGGTTTTTTCCTACAGTTGGGATTATTCTTATTCTTCCTATCATGCTGTTTTGGGACTCCGAGCTGTATCTACAGTGGATTGGAAAATCTTTCACTATCTGGCTTGCGCTCGGTGTTGCGGCTTTTTTCTTCTTTATCGGTTCAAGCGTCATAGGTTCTTTCCTCCGTCAAATTCGGTATTCGGAACATTGGAAAGCCGCGTGGCTGTTTCGTTGCGCGCCGCTTGTAAGGCCCCATGCCTTATGGCGAGGTGTGCAGGCGATGGCGTTGGTCTACATTGTTTTGCCTTATACGTTGTTATTGGTAACTGTTGCGACCCTTTGCTGGCCCCTCTTTTGGGGAGGATTTTACCTGCTACCGGGGCTAATCGGTCTGCTTTGTTATGTGGTCTTTTACCCAAAACCGAGTTCTGGGCTACCGCTCTCCCAAGAATATGCTCAAAGTGAACGTTATGTAGAGTTCATTTTGTTCTTATGCAGTCTTCTGATTTTTGGTGCTGTGTTAGCCCTCCAATTTGCGATGTACAAAATCCATTTGGGGCTTTATATCGGATGTTATGGTGTCACAGTCATCGCTGGGTTTCTCATCTTTGTCTATCTTTTTTACGGAAAAATGGAGGCACGATTTCAAATGTGTTCTCCAAAACAGATCTGATAATGTATAACAATACCTTACGCATCATATAATGAGGGAATTATGGCATTCATAAAACTGAACGACCTTGAGGTTGAAGTTGAAGACGGGACCAATGTCGTTGAGGCGGCGAGGCAGTTCGGAATCGAAGTGCCGCACTACTGTTATCACCCCGGCTTGAGTCGTCCGGCAAATTGTCGCATGTGTCTCGTTGAGCCGCACGAATTTTTTCCGCCGGCTGGTAAAGTCGTCCCCGCCCGACAGCTTGCAACCGGTTGCACGACGGTATTGCGGAGTGCGCCACCTGGCCGGAAACTGGATGACAAATATGACGCAATCATTGTAACCGATTCGCCGCGTGTCAAAAAGGCGCGTGAGGATATTCTGGAGTTTCTTCTCGTTCATCACCCACTCGATTGTCCAGTCTGTGACCAAGCGGGCGAATGCGACCTTCAGGATTTCAGTTATCGGCACGGACACGACAAAAGTCGATATCTTGAGGTCAAAAATGTTCCACCGAAAAAAGACCTCGGCCCCGATGTGCTGCTCTATTCGACCCGTTGCATCGTCTGCACCCGTTGTAGCCGGTTCTGTGAAGAAGTTGCAGGCACAGGTGAGCTGGGACTGATTAATCGGGGTTCGCACGATGAAATTGACATCCCGCGTGCCCATGATGGAACACCGATTCAGTTGCTCGATAACAAACTTGCCGGCAATGTCGTTGATATTTGCCCTGTTGGTGCCTTAATTAGCAAGGATTTTCTCTTCAAATCTCGTCCCTGGTTTATGAAAAAAGCCAACAGTGTATGCCCGGGCTGTAGCGTCGGGTGTAATATCACAGTTGAGTTCAAAGAGGATGGGGTCTATCGCCTGAAACCGCGTTTCCACGCCGAGATTAATCAACACTGGATGTGCGATGATGGGCGCCTCGGCTATCACTATGTCAACAGCGATGACCGACTCCAAATCCCGATGAAGCGGTCAGGCGACGAACTCGCTCCCGCCTCATGGGGAGATGTGTTGGATACCATTACGGAACAATTTTCGGCGGCCGATGCAGAATCGATCGTTATCATCGGTTCCGCACAAGTGACCAATGAGGAAAACTATCTGATCGGAAAATTAACGCACGATGTGCTAAAAACCAACCGAATCGGTCTGTTCGGACGCAAACCGGGGGAAGAACACAAATTTCCCCAGTTCACCATTGACGCAGATAAAAATCCCAATACCCGCGGTGCTCGAAACATGCTCAGCTATTCCAACGGAACTGGCAACGACTCAAATGGAATTTTAGAGGGCGACGACCTCTGGAACAGCGTATCTGAGGCAAAAGCGGTTTATCTAGTCAATGGCACTCCCGAGCGTCCCCTTGATGAAAAGGAGAAAGCTGCTTTAGAAAACGTCGAATTCCTCGTTGTTCAAGACATCTTTCTCTCCGATGTCGCGCAGTTGGCCGATGTTGTGCTACCGGGTACAACATTTGCGGAGAAAGATGGCACCTTTACCAATGCAAAAGGATGGGTACAACGCATTCGTAAAACAATCGATCCGCCCGGTGAAGCCCGTGTTGATTGGGAGATTATCCAACAGGTTGCCAAGAGATTGGGCGGCGATATAGACTACCATTTCGCTGGAGAGATTGCCGTAGAGATTTCTCAGAATGTATCTGGCTATGAGGAAGCGACACATCAGAAAATTGGGGATAGTGGCATACAGATTGGGGAAAGCGAATGAATTTGGATTCAACATTGATATGACCAAGACAAAGTCTTAATTTATGCACGGTCATCTTGATGATAGGAAAAGTTAGGATATTTGAAAGGAAAATAGATGGACTTACCACTCCACGTTGAGATTATTAGTTCGATAATTAAAATTGTTGTCGTTGTTCAGCTACTACTCATCGGCGTGATGGCGATGATTCTTGCTGAACGAAAAGTGAGTGGCTGGATGCAAGACCGACTCGGCCCGAATCGGGTGGGGCCATGGGGCATTTTACAACCGCTCGCAGACGGAATCAAGTTCATGTTGAAAGAGGATTTGATTCCTGCCCATGTGGACAAACCAATTTACCTGCTAGCACCGGTGATGCTACTTGTGCCTGCGCTCATTGTTTGCGGCGTTGTCCCGTTCGGCGATGAGATTGAAATCGCTGGATACCCGATTAAGCTTCAGATTGCTGACATTGACATCGGTATCCTTTACGTGCTTGCCATCACCTCGTTGGGTGTTTATGGTGTTGTGCTCGGCGCGTGGGCATCGAATAATAAATACTCACTGCTCGGTGGACTTCGGGCATCGGCGCAGATGATTAGTTATGAACTGTCGCTGGGGCTTTCGATTATCGGTGTTCTGATGCTTTCCGGGTCGCTAAGCCTCCGGGAAATTGTGATGAAGCAGGGGACTTATCTTTGGGAATGGAATTTCCTGATTCACTTACCCGCCTTTCTCATTTTTACCACTGCAACATTCGCAGAAACCAATCGCCTGCCTTTCGACCTCGCGGAAGCCGAACAGGAACTGGTCGGCGGATATCACACCGAATATAGTAGCATGAAGTTTGCAATGTATTTTATGGCGGAGTACATGCACATGATCGTTGGGTCGGCTGTGGTAGTCACGCTATTTCTCGGTGGTTGGAGGTTCTTCGGTTTGGAACAGATGGGCGGACCGTTTTGGAGTGGACTCATTTCATTCGGAATCTTCTTCGCCAAAACAGCGTTCTTCCTCTTCGTTTTTATTTGGGTCAGATGGACACTCCCTCGATTCCGATATGACCAGCTTATGAATCTCGGTTGGAAATTTTTGTTGCCGATTGCGCTGACCTCAATCGTTGTTACCGCTACCATTTGGGCAACGACGGGGCAATCCAAAATTTGGGTTGGTATTGGGAATGTCGTATCTGCCTTCATCGTTATTGCCATCGTATCGAGTTTGCTCGTAAACCGCCGTGAACCCCAGCGTGATGATCGGCAGGTGTTGAGTTTTATTGAAGAAGGTTCATCTGAAAGTCAATAGTTTGAGACGCAGACCGCTTTGTAGTCATTAAACCTTCAGACGTGAATGACAGGTTGAAAAAGGAGAGACATGCAACCGATTCTGTTTATCTTTTTTGGCGGACTCGCCATCATCGGCGGAATAGCTGTGATAACGTTTAGAAACCCAGTCTACAGCGCATTGGCTTTGGTCGTGACCTTGTTTTCACAGGCGGGGTTGTTTCTCTTATTGGGCGCGTACTTTGTCGCAGCGGTGCAGATAATCGTCTACGCGGGTGCGATTATGGTGTTGTTCCTGTTCGTGATTATGTTGCTCAACTTAGGCTCCATTGATGCCGCACGTCCCGCCGCCGGTGTGGCGAAAGGGGTTGCGATTGTCTTGGGCGTGTTGTTTGCA
The DNA here is from genome assembly GCA_965198165.1 of Candidatus Poribacteria bacterium. Classification (GTDB taxonomy): domain Bacteria; phylum Poribacteria; class WGA-4E; order WGA-4E; family PCPOR2b; genus CBDAOT01. Next base: position 5,892,535 of record OZ240244.1, read on the forward strand.
GCGGAAGCCGCTTATGTTGCTGTGAACATGTCACAGGTTGAGCAAGACCAGAAGGTGGGTGAAGACATTAACGCCACCTTCGCAGAAATCGAAAAAACTTATGAACTGAACCGCACAGAAATTAATAGCAATTATGTGAACCCCCAATATAATAAAGAGAGTGTTGAGATGCTGACCGAAAGCGAGAAACGGGACCTTATCCTAACACTCCGTCGGGACAATATGGGCAAGACCAAGCAGATCGGTTCAGTCCTGTTTAGCAAGTTCCTGCTCCCCTTCGAGGTCACGTCCTTGATACTACTTGCTGCGCTGATTGGTGTGATTGTGCTGGTCAAACGTGAACCCAAAACTGTCGGTTAAAGGATGTAAAATATGGATTTGCAATACTATCTGATTTTGAGTGCCGTACTGTTTACAGTCGGTGTGCTCGGTGTGCTCATTCGGAGAAACGCAATTATCATCTTCATGTGCATTGAGTTGATGTTGAGTGCGGCAAATCTCGCGTTTGTTGCCATCTCTCGCCAACTTGGGGATGTGTCTGGGCAGATTTTCGTGTTCTTTGTGATGACCGTTGCGGCGGCGGAGGTTGCCATCGGGTTGGCAATTATCGTTAGTGTGTTTAAGCACAGGGAGACGATTAATGTGGATGAAGTCAACTCGCTGAAGGGATAGGTACGGCGGGAAAAGAAATCTAGGTAAAGAAACGCAGTTGATATACAAACAGATAATTAGCGATTGGGCTGGATTGCGTTTGCTACTTGGTAAGTTGCCCCCTCTGGTGTGCTCTGGTTTTCATTGAGTGTTTCGTAATAGAAGTCTCAGAAAGGAGTAGGGATGTCGAAAAATCTAATTATTATCCTTCTGATTTCGCCGCTAATCGGATTTCTGATTAACGGGTTGTTCGGGAAATGGCTGAAAAGTTCCGAAAAGCTAAGTGGTGCAATTGCATGTATTGCTGTCGGCATATCGTTCATCTGTTCATTGCTCCTATTTTCCAATCATCGGGGTGGGGAACCTATCAAGGAACCTCTTTATGAGTGGATTGCCGGTGCCGGTGACCTTTCGGTTTCAATCGGTTTTCAGGTCGATGCGCTAACGACTGTAATGCTACTCGTCATCACAGGAGTTGGCTTCCTTATCCATCTCTACTCGCTCGGGTACATGCACGGTGAATCTGGATATACCCGTTATTTTGCCTATCTCAACCTGTTTGTGTTTGCCATGCTCATCCTTGTTTTGGCAGATAATTATGTGATGATGTTTATCGGTTGGGAGGGCGTTGGGCTATGCTCCTATCTGCTAATCGGTTACTGGTATGAGAAAAAATCTGCAACCGATGCGGGGAAGAAAGCCTTCATCGTCAACCGAATTGGTGATTTCGGGTTCCTGCTTGGGATGTTCACCCTGTTCGCCGCGTTTAGAACATTAGATTTTGACACGATTTTCGCGAACGCGCAGGCGGGCAATGTGACCCAAGTTTTCGGAGCGAGTACACTCTTTATTGCCACTCTACTCCTTTTTGTCGGCGCAATTGGAAAGTCCGCGCAAATTCCGCTTTACGTTTGGCTCCCTGACGCAATGGAAGGGCCCACGCCTGTTAGCGCGTTAATCCACGCCGCAACGATGGTGACGGCGGGCGTTTATATGGTCGCACGGTCTGCGGTTCTATTTGACATAGCGGGCACAGGATGGATAGTCGCTGGCATTGGTGTCGCCACAGCCCTGTTCGCGGCTACGATGGCCCTGGCAGCAAACGACATCAAGCGGGTGTTGGCGTATTCGACGGTCAGCCAACTCGGTTATATGTTCGTCGGTGTTGGTGTCGGTGCGTATGCTTCAGGGATTTTCCACTTGATGACACATGCGTTCTTCAAAGGCTTGATGTTCCTCGCGGCGGGGAGCGTCATGCACGCGATGGCAAATGAGCTGGATATGCGTAAAATGGGGGGGCTAAAATCGAAACTGCCGCACACCTACTGGACATTCCTTATCGGCGCAGTTGCGATTGCAGGCATTCCACCCCTCAGTGGGTTTTGGAGTAAAGATGAAATTCTACACGCGGCTTGGGATGGCGGGCATCAAATAATCTTCATCATCGGATTGCTCACGGCTGGGTTGACCGCCTTTTACATGTTCCGTCTGATTTTTGTGACGTTTCATGGTGAATCGCGTGTTGATTCAGACGTTGCCTCGCACCTGCACGAATCTCCGGCAGTCATGTGGATTCCTCTATGGATTCTCGCAATCCTGTCCGCTCTGGTTGGTATTGTTCTGTTGAGCTGGAAAGGACACGCGAGTGCATTTCACCATTTTGTGGAGGCGGCCTTCCACCATGGCGAAGGGGTTGAAAAAACATCACATAGCAATCCGCTTCCCTTCATGGCAATTTCAACGATTGTTGGAGGCGTAGGGATTTTGGCGGCATGGGTTATGTATCGTGATAAATCACCCGTTGCTGAACCCACAAATCCGTTGCATAAATTGGTCGCCGCTAAATATTATATTGATGAAATCTACGATTTCATTGTTCAAAAGATCCGGTCCGTATCGCAGTTTATTTTCTGGAAGAGCATAGATATTGTACTCATTGATGGCATTGTCAATTTAACCGCATTTTTCGTGCGTGGCATCGGCGGTACGCTCCGCCGCCTACAAACAGGTATCGTCCAAGCCTATATTGCATCAATGGTCGTTGGTATTATTATCTTCCTAGCATATTACCTGTTTGTCAGATAATCTAAATAAGGGGGTCACATTTGCTCTCGCTCTCACTCGTTATTTTTTTACCGCTAGTCGGTGCAATCATCATTGCCGTTGGTGCGTTTATTTCAAAGGGTTTGGATGCATCAATCATCAAGTGGGTCGCTCTCGTCGTTGCGCTGGCAACTTTTCTGGCCTCATTGTGGCTTTACACCCAATTTAAAGATGAGTTTGATGAAAGCACACACGGGATGCAACTGATCCAGGAGAAAGACTGGGTCAAAGAGCTAGGGATTAGCTACCACGTTGGGGTTGACGGTATCTCACTCTGGCTGATTCTGCTCACCACCTTTATGACTCCGCTTTGCGTCCTAGCGGCGTGGAACTCAATCGAAAAAGGTGTTAGCGGATTCATGATTTCCCTGCTTGCGCTTGAGACATCAATGATTGGTGTTTTTTGTGCCTTAGACCTGTTCCTGTTCTTTGTGTTTTGGGAGGCAATGCTGATTCCGATGTACTTCCTAATCGGTATATGGGGGGGACAACAACGGATTTATGCAACAATCAAGTTCGTTCTGTATACGATGGTCGGTAGTGCGTTGATGCTGGTTGGGATTCTGTATCTTTACCAGCAGAATGGCAACAGCTTCAATCTCCTAACCCTGTACGACGCAGACTTGGAACATCAAAAACTGCTGTTTCTCGCGTTCTTCATCGCCTTCGCGATCAAAGTACCGCTTTTTCCATTTCACACATGGCTTCCCGATGCACACGTCGAAGCTCCGACAGTTGGCAGCGTCATCCTTGCCGGTGTCCTGCTCAAAATGGGAACCTACGGAATTTTACGCTTCTGCCTGCCCTTGTTCCCCGAAGGGGCCGCCGCCTATACGCCGCTTGTCGCCACGCTGTCCGTAATCGGTATCATCTACGGTGCATTAGTGGCGATGGTACAACCTGACCTCAAAAAACTGGTCGCATATTCAAGTGTCAGCCATCTGGGCTTTGTTGTGCTTGGACTTTTTGCGTTGAACAATCAGGGCGTACAAGGCGGAATCCTTCAGATGCTGAACCACGGACTGAGTACCGGGGCACTGTTCCTTCTCGTTGGGATGATCTACGAGCGGCGGCATACGCGAATGATTGCCGATTTCGGCGGCCTCTCAAAGCAGATGCCAATCTTTGCCGCAATATTTCTAATCGTCACGCTCTCATCAATTGGGTTGCCCGGTTTAAACGGATTTGTCGGCGAGTTCATGGTCTTGCTCGGTAGCTTTACATCGGATTCTTTTTCGATAGTTTATGCGATACTTGCCACGACAGGTGTTATACTCGCGGCAGTCTACATGCTCTGGATGTTCCAGCGGGTGATGTTCGGTACGCTTGATAATCCGAAAAACCAAAATTTGAAAGATTTGAGTTTACGCGAAATCGTTGTATTGATTCCAATTGTTGTCCTGATTGTCTGGATTGGAGTATATCCTAAGCCGTTCTTGAGTCGGATGGAAGCTTCGGTCAACCATGTCCTGAAGCAGAGCAAATCAACCGCCGCAATGAAGAAACCAGTACCTACTATTGTATTAAAGGAAGAGTCAACCGTTGAAACTGACAAATAGCTATTTCCCGCTTTTTTTCGCCCTTCTGGGTGTGTTACTGTTATTGGTCGCGCCGTTCCCTGCGTTCGCGGCAGAAGATGAACAGGGTACGCAGGGGAGCCACGATGAGCATCACGGTGTTGATGGCGAAAATTTACCCATCTGGAGTATAATTCCATTCGTTGGCATTCTGCTTTCGATTGCCATTTTGCCCCTTGCCTTTGATTCGCATTTCTTAGTCCATCATGGTGGGAAAATGTCCCTGGTATGGGGATTGATATTCGCCGTGCCGTATCTGATTGCCTATAGGGGGGCTGCTTTTTATGACATCCTACATATCTACCTCATAGATTACCTCCCGTTTATTATTCTACTGTGGGGGTTATTCACGGTCGCCGGTGGAATTCTCGTGCGCGGTACGCTGCGCGGGACACCCATCGTCAATTTCACCTTGCTCCTGATCGGGACAGTGATTGCCTCGTGGGTTGGGACGACAGGAGCATCAATGTTACTGATTCGTCCCATGATTCGTGCGAATGCCTACCGCAAAAACAAGACTCACCTGGTAATCTTCTTTATCTTTTTGGTGAGCAACATCGGCGGTTCTTTGACTCCCTTGGGCGACCCGCCGCTGTTTTTGGGTTTCCTTCACGGTGTACCCTTTTTCTGGACAACAACAAACCTGCTCGTACAGATGGTCTTCATCTCCGTTTTACTGTTGGCCCTGTTTTTCATTGTAGATTTAATTCTGTTCAAACGGGAAGGCGGACAGGTGCCTGATGACGGTGTCAAGGAAGCAATTCGTGTTGACGGGCTATTTAACCTCATCTTCCTTTTCGGTATTGTCGCCGCAGTGTTGATGAGTGGAACGCTGAAACTTGGTGAGATATCCATACTCGGCGTTCATGTCAAATGGCAAAATATCCTTCGGGACGCACTGATTGTCGTGATGGTCTTACTATCGTTGAGATTCACACCGTTTTCAGGTGAATTGCGACAGGCGAACAAATTTGCATGGGAACCGATTGAAGAGGTCGCAAAAGTCTTCGCCGGAATCTTTATAACGATTATCCCCGCGCTGGCGATGCTTAAAGCGGGCGAGCAGGGTCCCTTAGCGGTTTTGGTTGAACAGGTCAAAGAACCCGTACACTATTTTTGGATTACAGGTATCCTCTCCAGTTTCTTGGATAACGCACCGACATATTTAGTCTTCTTTGGAGCCTCGCTTGGAAAGTTGGGGTTGAACGAAGCCCTTGTTCCCCAAATTCTGACTGCAAAGGAATTAACAGACCCGAACCAAATCGCCTTTGTCAAGAATCTGGTAGCTATCTCCATCGGTGCCGTATTTATGGGGGCAAACACATATATCGGGAATGCCCCAAATTTCATGGTGAAATCAATCGCTCAACATAGTGGAATTCGGATGCCGAGTTTCTTCGGGTACATGATTTGGTCGATCGGTATATTGGTGCCACTCTTTGTGATTGTGACCTTTGTGTTTCTCCGTTAGGAAGATATAAAAATTTGGAGGTTTTGAATGCCAATTGATTCGATTGACTGGCAAGTGCTGATGCCTGAATTGGTGATTGTCTGCACATTTTTTCTCGTCCTGATTTTTGATATGTTCGACTCGATTCAGAAATCATGGCTCGCATGGCTGACGATTCTCGGAGCGGTGATTGCCCTGGTCGTCTCCTACAATTTGCTACAAGCGGAAACAGATGTCATTCAATTTAGCGAAATGCTTAGGGTCGATGAATATTCGCTGTATTTCAATATCATCTTTCTGGTCTCGACGATTCTCGTCGTGCTGATTTCGGTCAACTACCTCGGTAGCACAGACAGACGGCAGGGCGAGTATTACCTGATGATTTTGCTCGCAACGCTGGGCATGATGTTGATGGCATCCGGCAATGAGTTGATTATTATCTTCCTCGGACTGGAGTTGATGTCGCTCTCGCTCTATGTGTTGGCAGGGTATTTCCGCCAAGACCAAGCGTCGAGTGAAGCGGGAATGAAATATCTCCTGCTCGGTGCGTTTGCCAGTGGCTTTTTCCTTTACGGTATTGCGTTGATTTACGGCGGAGCAGGGGGCACAACGAGTGTACCGGAAATCGTGGATGCACTAGCGGATGGTAATCCATCCCTATTACTGATTGCGGGGATGTTTCTGCTGGTCGTCGGCTTCGGGTTTAAGGTCGCGCTCGTCCCATTCCACCAATGGGCTCCAGATGTTTATGAGGGGGCACCAACCGCTATCGCCGCTTTCATCTCAGCGGGTCCGAAAGCAGCCGGGTTCGCCGCTTTTCTGAGGATTTTCATCCCTGTACTACAAAAGCTTCAGGGCACTGCTCTGGGAGAACAGTGGATTTTGGTTCTCACCGTGCTGGCTGTTCTGACTATGACCATCGGAAATGTGGTTGCTATCGCCCAGCGCAATATCAAGCGGATGCTGGCGTATTCGAGTATCGCCCATGCGGGCTACGTGCTCGTCGCCTTAACTGCAGCGAACGCGGAAGGGATATCGAGTGCGATGCTCTATCTGTTTGTTTACTGTATCATGAACATCGGTGCGTTCGGCGCGATTGTTCTTGCAAGAACGGAAGATGGCGAAAGCTTGACGATTTCCGATTACGCAGGGCTCGGATTCCGAAAGCCGTTGCTCGCGCTGTTTATGACAGTGATGCTCCTATCGCTGGCGGGATTTCCACCCACCGCAGGTTTCGTCGGGAAATTCTATGTTTTCCGCTCAGCGGTTAATGCTGGGCATATTTGGCTCGTCGTTATCGCCGCAATCAACACAGCGATTTCGGCGTTCTACTATCTGCGCGTCGTTGTGACCATGTATATGCGGGAGCCGGACGAAGAACTCGATTTTCTCAGCTATCCGGGGGTCCTGGTGTTTGCACTATTGCTCGCTACGATTGGCGTGGTGCTCATCGGTATTTTACCGTCATACGTTTTAGAGCCCGCAAAGGCGAGCACTTTTCTGTAAAAAGATACTATGCGCCGATTTAAGTCAGATAGGAATAATATCAGTAGCCTCGACCTTGCATCGGTCGGTGCCACCCTCGCGTTTGCGATTGTCATTGGGGCGGGTGCCGGTTGGTGGGTCGGCGATAAGTTGGGAAATAAGACCGTCGGTTTGATTGTCGGATTCATTCTGGGAACAATCGCCGGGTTTATGGAGATGTTTCGTGCGGTGGCGCGTTGGAATAAACGAATGGAACAGCAGGAGCAACAACGCCGAGATGAGGACAACGATAATGGGAACTCAAATGCCGTTTGAAGTGGATGACCGGTTTCTGCGTCAAGTCTATATTTTGTCGCTGATTCTAGCGATTGTTGGTACAGTTGCGTTAAGCATTTATCGACTACCGATTGGGATGAGTTTCGCCATCGGCAGTTTTGTGAGTCTGAGCCTAATATGGTCGCTCGAATTCGTTGTTCGACGGGTCATCCGACCCGCGCAATCTCCGAAAGCGAAACAGATGCTGCTCTTCATCGCGTTTGGAAAGTATACCATCCTGTTTGTGGGATTCTACTTTTTAATTAAGGCTGATTGGCTAAACGTTTATGCCTTCGTGGTTGGCATCGGCTTGGTGCAGGCTGTCATCGTCATTAAAGCGGTGGGTATGATGATTTCGATACTCTTTTATAAGGATTCGCTCTCAAACAAAAAATGAAAAAAGTCTACTCTATTGCGATTATCGGATTCATTTTGGTTTTTCTGGCACAGATAGGAATTACGGCAGAGCCGCCATCCCACGACACCGACACAGCCCATGCGGAAGACACACACGATGAGGGAGCACATCCCCACCGCTCCTGGCTTTCGCCGCTGTCCAAAATTCTGCCTGACTCAATCGTGCCAGAACCGCAAAGATGGGACCAACCGGATCTGATTCCAAACACGTACTTTGTCGCGTTGCTGGTTGTGTTGCTCTTTGTGGTTTCAACGCAAAAAATCAAACCACTTCCGGAAGGGAAAGGTCAAACACTGCTGGAATTCTTTGTTGGTACGCTGACCGATTTTTTCGGGGACATCCTTGGAGACGATGGACGCAAGTACGTCCCGTTTGTCGGGTCATACTTTATTCTCATCCTGTCCTTAAACTATCTCGGCTTAATCCCCGGTTTTCAATCGCCCACAGCGCACTTAAATACGACACTCTCGCTCGGCATAACTGCTGTGCTCGGGGTTCAAATTATCGCTATCAAAGAGAATGGGGTGCTAGGCTATCTTAAACACCTCTGGGGTGAGCCTCCGGGAATCGGTTTCCTGATGTTCCCGTTGGAAATTATCGCTCAATTGGCGCGTGCCGCCTCACTCTCGCTCCGTTTGTTCGGGAACATCTTTGGCGAAGAGACCGTGATTTTTCAACTCACCAAGCTCGGTCTGGGAATCACCATCGCTGGCATCCCGTTTCTACCCATTCAAGTCCCGATGTTATTTTTCGGACTGTTTGGTGGCTTCCTGCAAGCCCTTGTTTTCTCAATGTTGACATCCGTTTATATCGTGCTGTTTGTCACGCATCACCATGAGGAAGAACACAGCGCAGAAGCCCACCATTAATTTAATTGATAATACTCAATGACTCAAAAATACAGGAGGAAGTTTCATGATTTATTTGGCGGTTTTAGCGTTCGGCACGGCACTCGGTTTGCCGATTGCTGTAATCTTTGCATCAACGGCCCAAGGTCGGGCGGCAAGTAGTGCGCTTGAAGGTATCTCACGGCAACCAGAGGCCGCGCCCAGAATCCAAACGGCGATGATTCTCGGCTTGGCACTAATCGAAGCGATGGTCATCTACGCGCTGGTGATGTTCTTCTTGCTATATCTCAAGCTGCCGGACAACAATACGCTCCAGAATATGATTGAAGCGGATGCTGCAAAAAGCAGTGTCATGCAACAACAGTAAGCCATTTAACAGGAAGATAAGCCGCTGATGGTGCCTTCCGATGGGTTGTCGTGCAAACCCGGGTGGCGAAATCGGCGGTTAATCTTCCCTATTTCCATATCAAACATAATGAGCAAAAAAATGAATCGAATTTTATCGCTGTTTATCAGCGGGGGCATCCTTGTCATCGCGTCAAACAGTTTCGCGGCTGATGCGGACGGTAACATTCTCGCACAGATTGGTATTGACCCGAAAATGCTCCTGCTCCAAGTGCTCGGTTTCCTTGTCGTCCTATTTGTTCTCTGGAAATTCGTTTTTGGACGTGTCGGCGGGCTCCTTGAAGACAGGCAGAACGAGATTGTTTCTCGGATGAACAAGTTGGAATCCGACCAACAAGAACTCGATCGGTTGACTGCCGAAACCCGTCAACGGTTGAACGATATTGAGGCGGAAGGGCAAGAAAAGATTCAAGCCGCAATTGAGCAAGGGAACGGTGAAAGGCAGGCTATCGTTGACGAAGCGCGTCGTGAAGCCGCTGCCGAATTGGAACGTGCGCGTACTGAGATTCAGCGAGAAAAAGAGGGCGCAATCTTGGAACTGCGCGGCATTGTGGCAGAAATCGCCATTGATGCGGCGAGCCAGATTATTGACCAAAAACTTGACGCTGACGGACACCAACATATCATTGACGAATACCTCAATCGGATGCCGGATGGAACGTCTCAAAATTAGGTGGGAGGATATATATCATTATGCGGGATATTCGTGTGGCAAAACCGTATGCCCAAGCCCTATTCGATGCCGCAACGGAGCAGCAGGTCATTGACCAAATTATTGATGATACGAATCGACTCATCGAATTGACAGAACAATCAACCGAATTTGATGAGTTTGTTCGCAATCCGGTGTTTGCACCTCAATTCAAGTCAGAGACGTTTCAACAGCTCTTGGGCGATGCTGTCCACTCACTCACTCTCGGTTTTATCCAGTTGCTGGCGGCGAAGCAACGTGAGAGATGGCTATTGCCCATCCTGCAAACTTTTCTGAACATCGTTGACGAGAAAGCCGGACGTTTGGTTGCCCATGTAACATCGGCGGTTGCACTGACGACAGCGCAAGAAGAAGATTTGATTCGCAGATTGAGCGGGTATACCGGCAAGGAGGTCAGACTCGAACAGGATGTGGATGCCGAACTCAAAGGGGGATTCATTCTACGCATAGGGGATACCGTTCACGATGCAAGCGTTGTCACGCAACTTCAGCGTATGAAGGAACTGCTGGCGAGCGGATGAGACTTTCAAAGAGCGTCCAAACCTCAGTCCCCAACCCCAACATCCTGAATCTTGGAGAAATAATTTATGGCAAGAGAAGTTAGACCCGACGAAGTATCGAATATCTTAAAGCAACAACTTTTGCAATACAGCCGAGAGGTTGACGTGTACGATTCCGGGACCGTCCTTGAAGTGGGGGACGGAATTGCTCGTGTGCATGGGCTTGCCAACGCTATGGCGAGTGAGATGATCGAGTTCCCCAACGATGTTTTCGGTATGGCGTTCAACCTTGAAGAGGATAACGTTGGCTGTGTGCTCTTCGGTGAGGATAAGCTGATTCACGAAGGCGATGTCGCCAAACGCACGAACCGACTGCTCGAAGTCCCCGTCGGCGATGCGTTGCTCGGACGAATTGTGAACGCACTCGGTGAACCGCTTGATGGCAAGGGGCCGATTGAAACCGAAGAGCGACTTCCTGTTGAGCGAAAGGGATTAGGTATTGTCCAACGTCAGCCAGTTGAAGAACCGCTGTATACTGGCTTAAAAGCTATCGACAGTATGACACCAATCGGACGGGGACAGCGTGAACTAATCATCGGTGACCGCCAGACGGGGAAAACAGCGATTCCGATCGATACAATCATCAACCAAAAGAATACTGATGTGTACTGCATCTACGTCGCTATCGGGCAGAAAGGCTCGACTGTCGCCCAAGTTGTGAATACGTTGGCAGACCATGGCGCGATGGATTATACCATTGTCGTTTCCGCACCAGCGAGTGAGCCTTCGCCGCTCCAGTATCTCGCGCCCTACACGGGAACATCAATGGGCGAATACTTTCGCGATAATGGCAAACATGCCCTGATTATCTACGATGACCTCACCAAACATGCGTGGGCATATCGTCAGATGTCGTTGCTCTCCCGCCGTCCACCGGGGCGCGAAGCGTATCCGGGCGATGTTTTCTATCTCCACTCCCGCCTATTGGAGCGTTCCGCTAAACTCAGCGATGCACTCGGGGGCGGGTCGTTGACCTCCCTGCCAATCATCGAAATCTTTGAGGGCGACCTCACGACCTACATCCCAACTAATGTGATTTCGATTACCGATGGACAGATTTATCTCACCTCCGATCTGTTCAACGCGGGCATCCGACCGGCGATTGATGTCGGGACATCGGTTTCCCGAGTCGGTGGCGACGCACAGACCAAAGCGATGAAGTCGGATGAAGTCGCTGGAACACTCAAGCTTGACCTCGCCAGTTTCCGAGAAGTCGCCGCGTTTGCCCAATTCGGTTCAGACCTTGATGCTTCCACCCAGGCCCAACTCCGCCGCGGCGAATGTCTCGTTGAATTGCTGAAACAACCGCAATACGCACCGATGCCGGTTGAGAAGCAGATTGTCTCAATCTTCTCAGGGGCAAACGGCTACCTTGACGACATGGAAGCGAGCCAAATCGGGCAATTTGAATCGGAGTTCCTTGCCTACATGGAACGCAACCACGATGAGATTCTGAAGGAGATTGCCGAGACTGGGGTGCTCAGCGACACGCTCATTGAGCAGTTGAACACCATTGTAGCAACCTTCAAGGAACAGTTCCAACCAAGCACACAAGAGGGTTAATTTATGGCAACACTACGTGAGATTCGTCGCCGTATCGCAAGTATCGAAAATATCGCACAGGTCACGGATGCCATGCGCGTGGTTGCCGCCGCGAGGTTGCGCCGTGCTCAAGAGAATATCCTCGCCACCCGTCCCTACGCCGATAAATTCGACAGCATCTTAGCACATCTGATTTCGCAGATTGAGAATCCAACGCATCCCCTGTTGGAAACGCGACCGGTGAACCATGTCTGCATCATATCGGTGTCCGCAGACCGGGGGCTATGCGGAAGTTTTAATAGCAACGTTATCCGCACCACCGTACAACGCATCGAGCATTATCAGAGCAACGGCGCAGAGGTAATGTTGCTCTGCGTTGGCAGGCGCGGTTTCGACTATTTTCATAGGCGCAATTACACCATCACCGATGAGTATATCAATATCTTTCGGCAACTTGAGTTTCAGACAGCAGTGGCAATCGTTGAGGAGTTCGAGCACCTCTATACCGACAAACAGATTGACAAGGTCGAGGTCATCTACAACAATTTCAGGTCTGCGATTCTGCAAACCGTTTTGGTCGAGCCGTTGTTGCCACTCACACCGGAAGCACCGGAGGGCGATGAACTCTTCACTGATTATCTCTACGAGCCAGGGCAGGAGGCGATTTTCGAGTCAATACTCGCAAAGCATCTGAATATGCAGATGTGGAAAGTCCTACTTGACTCTAACGCCGCTGAGCAGGCAGCGCGTATGGCGGCGATGGAAAACGCTACCCGAAATGCGAAGGAGCTGATTGACGACCTGGTTCTCCAACGCAACCGTGCACGCCAGACGCAGATTACGACAGAGATTTCCGAGATTGTGAGTGGGGCAGCGGCCCTGGAGGGCTAAAATCTGTGGCGTAAGAAGTGTGTTCAATACATGAAAAGGAGCAAGTTATGAGCGAACAGAAACCCATCATCATCAATCAAGCAGAGCTCGCTTGGGAAGGTTGGGATGACGAGGTCATCGCCGCCAAAAGTGCGATTCGCTGGAAGATTCTTATCTCCGGTGAGCGAGGGCCGAGTAGTGGGCTCGTTATGGGCATAGCGGAGTTTCCAACCGGCACGAGGCTCCCCCTTCACCACCACGAGCCCGAGGAGACGTATTACGTCATCAGTGGCCGCGGCCACATTGAGATTGACGGTCACGAAGCGGAGATTGGACCGGGTTCGGCGGTCTATATCCCGTCCAACGCCAAACATGCGGTCTGCTGTACCGGCACCGAGCCGCTGGTCTTCGTGTTCTCCTTTGCGTGTGACCGATTCGACCAAATAGTTTACCACTTTGATGAGTAGCGGCCGGTTCACGGCGGGCCTGAATGAATTTGAATTGCCTACTACATCTGGAGGTTCAATTCTTAACCATGTTCAAGCAAATCGTTTATTCAACGCTAGTCCTCTTACTGGTGAGCGGTGTGTGCTTGTTTGTGTTCGGGCATGACGACGCCTCCACCCTATTGGAGGATATCAACGAAGACGGTGTCGTGAACATCCTAGACTTGGTGATTGTTGCGACTGCGTTCGGGCAACCTGTCGCTCGAGACGCGGAGCAGAATCCTGATGTCAATCGCGACGGAATCATCGATATATTTGACCTGGTTCGGGTTGCCAACCGTTTCGGCGAAACTGCGGAGAATGACAACTCAACGTATCATGATATTCAGGATTATATCTTTGATAAGAGTTGTGCCAACAGTGCCTGTCACGCTGCTCCTAGCAACGCAGGCAATTTGAATCTCACCTACGGTCTCTCTTATCAAGATTTGGTTGGGCGTGTGCCACAGAACTTCGCGGCGGCATCAGCCGGTATGAAGCTCGTTGACCCTGGCAATCCAGAGAACAGTTTCCTGCTGACGAAGCTGATCGGGCCGACAGTACCAGCACAGGGCTCACGTATGCCGTTGGGCGGGGGACCACTCCATAATGGAAAGATAGATGCCATTCGGAGGTGGATTGCGGCAGGCGCGCCACAGGAAGGCAGACTCGCAGGCGTTGGAGCCCTCGGTGTGCTACGCGACCCCCTTGAAACGTTTGAACCACTCCCAGCACCCTTGCCAGGAGTGGGCTATCAAATCCGTGTTCCGCCGTTTAACATTGAGCCGGGCACAGAGCGGGAAATCTTCTACGCAACGCAAATCACCGATGAAAGCGGACAACCTCCACAAGGAGACATATTCGTCAATAAATACGAGATAGCCTATCCAACCGGTAGCCATCACTTCATCATATATCGGTTAACTGAGCAGGGGTTAGAGGATGGCATCCTCAACCTTGGGGTGACGCCCGGAATCGGTGTTGACCCGCAAGATTCTTTCCGAGAACTAGAGCCCCTGAATCCACAGGCACTCGGAAACTTTGGCGTACACCGCGTCTGGATTGGAGGAACGCAAACCGGCGAGAAAACCACGTTTGAATTTCCAAAAGGGGTGGCCCTCCGTTTGGCAGGCGATACTATCTATGACCTGAACGCTCACTTCGTCAATTTATTGGGGACCGAAACGCTGATAGGTGAGGCTTATGTCAATCTTTACACGGTTCCGCCTGAAGAAGTTGAGTACGAGGCGATTGAGATTTTCGCTTCTGTCAAGCTGGGTGATATTAACATTCCGCCTGGAGAAATCCGCGTCGTCAAAAGAGACCTGCCCGTTAGAGATGAGCTAGAGCGCCGAGACTTGCATCCAAATACAGTGTTGAATGTCGTCATGCTCACATCTCACATGCACAGGCATGGTGAACTGTTTGAAATTAATCAGCTCTCAACGGGGACATTGTTGCATCGTAGCATCGCTTATGACAATGCACCCATTACCCTGTTCGATCCGCCCTTGGCCCTGGATGCGGATGATGGGCTCTCCTTCGCATGTACCCACAATAATTACGATAGGGATGTCCCAATCACATTCGGATTTACGTCCGAAGACGAGATGTGTATCATGTTCGGCTATTATTATGCTATGCCTAACGAATGATGGAAGGCTTTATCGTAGGTGAAAACATGCCCTACAACGTCAACAAACAGATTCAAGAGGCGATGGAGCGGGGCGATTTCAACGACCTGCCCGGGAAGGGAAAGCCTCAGCAACTCTATGATAATCCTTACATCCCGCCAGAAGTCCGACAGATCAATCAGATGCTCAAGGACAACGGGTTCGCACCCCATTGGATTGAGGTAGACAAGAGGATACGGGACGAAAGGGAACAGATTGAGAAACTGCTGACACGTATTCAAGCGCGACGGGAACGCCTCGCGAACCGCATCCGAGTGCACCCCTTAAAACGCGATGCCATTCGACGAGTTTTTGAATTGGAGCGTACCCGGGCATTGGAAGCGTACACTGTTCGATTACGACAACTCAATCAGAAAATTCAACAATTCAACCTTATAATGCCACTTCGAGATAAGCAACACCCGTTGTATAACCTCGATGCCGCTATTGCACGTTTTCATAAAGTGTGTCCCAGCTTGGATTCAAGAAATTATGGTGCATGAAAGGAAGAAATCATGAACGAAGGAAAAGTCTTAGAAATCGTAGGGGCACGAGTGGACCTCGATTTTTCGGAGAGTAAATTGCCCGACATCCTCAACGCGATTGAAGTTCAGCGCGATGACGGGTCGAAACTCGTGTTGGAGGTACAACAACATTTGGGCGAGAGTCGGGTTCGTGCCGTTGCGATGGATACCACCGATGGCCTCGTGCGTGGCACCCCCGCGATAGACCGTGGCGAGCCGATTAGCGTTCCGGTTGGTGATGCTGTGCTCGGTCGCGTGTTTGATGTCACAGGAGAACCGATTGATGAAGCGGGCCCTGTTGAGGCAACACAACGCTATCCCATTCATCAGCACCCTCCACCACCCGATGAGTTGAGCACCGTGTCGGAGATGTTGGAGACAGGCATCAAAGTTATTGATTTGATTCAGCCGGTTGCAAGGGGTGGAAAGGTCGGTTTTCTCGGCGGTGCGGGCGTTGGCAAGACCGTGCTGGTTGCGGAATTAATCTACAATATCGCCACACAGCACGGCGGTTACTCTGTGTTCTGTGGCGTTGGGGAACGCACCCGCGAAGGAAACGGGTTCTGGATAGAGTTGAACGATTACGGCGTGCTCGACAAAACGGCGATGGTTTTCGGGCAGATGAACGAACCCCCCGGTGCGCGTCTCCGCGTTGCCCTCGCCGGACTCACGATGGCGGAATACTTCCGCGATGAGGGAGGGCAGGATGTGCTCGTCTTTATCGACAACGTGTTCCGATTCACCCTTGCAGGCGGCGAGGTGTCCGCGCTACTCGGACGTATGCCATCCGCTGTCGGATACCAACCGACGCTCGCAACCGAAATGGGTGAGTTGCAGGAGCGCATCGCATCAACGCAAAAAGGCTCGATCACCTCATTCCAAGCGGTCTACGTTCCCGCCGACGACTACACCGACCCAGCCGTGGTCGCTGTCTTCGGGCATCTCGACGCGGTGACACGGCTTGAACGGACAATCGTTCAGATGGGACGTTATCCCGCCGTTGACCCGTTGACCTCAACCTCCCGTATCCTGGCCCCGGAAATCATCGGGCAGGAACACTACGATACAACGCGGCAGGTGAAAGCAGTGCTCCAAGAGTACGAGAGTCTCAAGGACATTATCGCCATCTTGGGCGTAGATGAACTCTCCGATGATCAGAAAATCACCGTGACGCGAGCGCGGAAGTTGGAGAAATACCTGACCCAACCGATGTTCGTTGCAGAACGATTCACCGGCAAACCGGGCAGGTACGTCAAGATTGAGGATACCGTAGAAGGGTGTCAGGCGATTCTGCGCGGGGATTGTGATGAGATACCGGAGCAAGCACTCGCTTATATCGGCACAATCACCGAGGCATTCGACAATGCCAAAACTGAACAGGTCCAAGAGGCGGCAGGGTAACCATGCGTGATAGAAGATTCCATCTTGAAATCCGAACCCCAGAGATGCTGATTTATGAGGGCGATGTTACCAGCGTCACAGCCCCCGGTGCGCTCGGCTCGTTTCAAATTCTCACCGGGCATATCCCATTCCTCACCGTACTTGAGGTCGGCGAACTCCAGATTCGCGAATCGGCAGATACCCCCCAATTGATTTCAACCAGCGGTGGGGTCTTTGAGGTATTGCGAACCGGCGTGACAGCACTCCTAGATACCGCTGAATGGGCACCCGAGATCGATGTTGAACGCGCCGAAGCCGCTCGTCAACGGGCACTTGAACGTCTCAGTGCGCCGGGGTCTGAAGTTGACCGTGCTCGTTCGGAAGCTGCGTTGGCACGAGCGCGTAATCGCTTGCGGGTCGCGGGGCACGAGTAAACGGTTATCTGTTCCGGACGTGCTATAAATGTTCTTCGTAAGACCATCGCCCAATCCAGATTACCCAACTTATTTTTTAAACTTCATTTATATCAAGATTAATAAAAAGCCCGTGGTGCGGTAATCACCACGGGCTTTCTGTGTGTTGAAATGCGTTTACTGCGCTTTGCTTTGCGAGCGTTCTTGAGCCTCAGATGGTGGAGGCTTTGTTGAACGCGAGGCACCGTGACCATCCCTCGCTTCAAGATTCCGACGAAGCCGTTTGGCAAGGTGCTCGTCTTTGGCTTCTATCCGTCGAAATAACCTCCTTATACCCACTGTAGTATTCAGTGACGTGGTAGGGTACTTGATGGACATTAAAGTGACCTGTTATTTGCCAGTGTCAACAGAATGAGCTACAT
Source organism: Candidatus Poribacteria bacterium (assembly GCA_965198165.1). Classification (GTDB taxonomy): domain Bacteria; phylum Poribacteria; class WGA-4E; order WGA-4E; family PCPOR2b; genus CBDAOT01. The sequence continues at coordinate 5,910,368 of OZ240244.1, forward strand.
AAAGAGTGCCATAGCGATCTCTAGCACGAACTAGAGACGTTGCTCTTCCATCGGACTTCTTATACGTTCGCCGCGTATCTGGATCGGCACTTCGATAAAACGTTTCTCTGCTGAAATTCCCCTCAAATTCCGCTCTGTACCTACTAGTGGGTCCATACCGTGAGGCCCGCCCTACCTTTGCACCTATCTTATTTAGGTTGGGGCACTTCTGGAAGTTCCCCGATCTCGTCGAGAAACAGCGTACCCGAATCCGCGAGCACAAACTGCCCTAGCTTCTTCGCGTCTGCACCTGTGAACGCTCCCTTTTCATGTCCGAACAGTTCGCTCTCTAACAGCTTCTCTGGAATGCTGGCATAGTTGATGGGGATAAAGTTACCGTCACAGCGGAGACTGTTCTGATGAACCGCCCGTGCGAGCAGTTCCTTTCCTGTTCCCGTCTCGCCTAAGAACAGGACGTTCAGATTTGTCTGAGAGACTTCTTCTTCAAGCTTACGCAACTGTTCCATTAGCGGTAGATGCACACTGCGGAATTTCCCAAAAATGTAAGTTCTGGTTTGTTCTGTGGTCACTGTCATCATTCTGCCTCCTGTATGTAGAGTAAGCATCGTTAATGAGAATTGTACCTTTTTATCGAACAATAGTAATCGTCTTACGCGATGGACGAGACAACCTCACCTCGACAAATTTGCCCCCTGAAGTCAAATTTCATTATGGTTGATTTTTTAACAATAACGTGAGGTCAAGTTAAGATGGTGATTAGCAATTAATTGTCTCTATATATTAAGACGCGTTTTATAGGCGAAATATCCCACAGATAAATTTTTTTTTTGCAATGAGATGCAAGTGTGCGAAGGTTTGTGTCAGGGCAAGCTGCTGTTTTTTTTAAATATTAAGCCCTGTTCGCCCATTCGATCAGGGCTTTTTTATTTGTCAGGCGTTTTTCGGTTTCATACTCGGGCAATCGCATGTGAATATTGTGCTTGACAATTGAAGGAATTGAGGTAAGGTATTAGCTATCCAAACCGAGCGATTCGGATAAACCTATTGTGAGGTGCATAACATGAAAAACGCTTTTCTGAGATGGTGGGGGTGTGGTGCTTTTGACGTTATCTTAGGCGATGTTAATTTTGCATTCGATCCTTACCTGTTCGACGAGAACTTAGAAAATGCCGAGCCAATTTACGATTACATTTTTATCAGTCACGAACACTTTGATCACTGTCACCCTAAGACATTACGGAAGCTTTGTCGTGGGAGCCGTTTTAAGAAACTCTTTGTCAATCCCGGCTGCATTACGCCCAAACAGCCAGTCGATAAGAACTACGGAGATGCGGCTTTTGAGCGCGACCTGCCAATTACCAAGCATGTGCCGGCCGATAAAGTCCAGATTTTGTACCCCAAACACCTCAACGAAAGTCAGGGACTAGACCGGGAGTTCGCTGGGCCGTTTGAGGTCGCGCTAGGGGCAATTCATGTTGAGACTATCGAAAGTGGTGAGAACCAAGAACCTAACCTCCCGACCTGTGGCTACTTGGTGACACACAAAGAGAAGGATATCTCATTTCTCCATACTGGCGATTTACATGCGGCGTACCCTGCATTGAAAAATATAAAGGGGAAAGTAGATTTCCTCATTCACATGAAACTCGGACTGATAGACGGAGGCGGTGCGAATTTTTCGCCTGTGCTTGTCGAACTGCTGGAGTTGGTGGCCCCGCGTTTTCTGATTCCGACACATTACAGAACCGATAGAATTACCGACCCGATTCCTGAAGGCCATTGGCCGCCGAATGTCACCGATGCTATGGCGTTCATTGAGTGGATACGGCAGACTGTTGGCGCGAAAACCGAGGTGCTACCCTTTACTGCTGGAGTAGAATACGAGTTGGAACTGCCTGCGAAGCAGGTGCTGTGGAAATGGAATTGGTTCAATACGTGGACGGTGCCGCCATGGCGGGCCGGTTGAAAATCATCGCGTCAGAATGCTAACCAGCGCGCTCGTAACCGTAATAAAACTCAAAACCACCGACCAGTTAATCTGCCGCCCTTTGGGAATATCCAGCATATCCCCTGGATAGAGTAAAATCTCGGCTTCCTGCGGTGCGTTGAGGTTGACCTCTTGAACCGTCCCATCCTTTCGAGTGATTTTCACCTTTTCAAGGTTCGCTCCTTTTTCACGCCCACCCGCAAGTGCAATCGCTTTCAGGGGTGCAATCGGACCGCGTACCTTGTGTTCTCCGGGATTTCGCACGTAGCCAAGTACATAAATCGGTTCCATTCTGTTTGCATTCGGAACATATAGCGTATCACCATCTTTTAAGTAGTAATCAGCCTTGGGTTGCCAAAACTGTTCCGAAATAGGGACCACGATGTTTTTGCCGTTCGCTCTCATGATAACCAATTCAGAGAGATTGGCCTCTTCAGTGTAACCTCCCGCCCGCGCCAACGCTTCATCAATGCGAATGCGACCGCGAATCCTAAGTTGGCCCGGCTGCTTGACCTCTCCTTGCACATCAACGACTCCAAGCGACAGCACAAGCACCAAATCGCCATGCCCGACGGTAATAGATTTATAAGGTTTATCGGGAGATAAGTCATACTCCTCTACCGTTCCGTCTTGGCGGACAACTTGGATGTGCTTTCGGTCTGCCGACTCTTCCAAGAAACCGCCCGCTATTGCAATCGCACGGTATAGCCCAATCTCATCTTGAACCAGAAGTGGATAACGTCCCGGTAATTTGACGGCACCACCCACAAAAATCTCTTTTCCACGAGGACGCGGTGACACCATAATAATCGGTTCTTTGAGCATTCCCTGCTTAGAGAGCCGCACTTGAATCATTTTGTTTATTTCCTCCGGTGTCTTATCCACAACGGATAGGTCTTTACCAAAATAGCTAATCATCCCGTCTGTTCTTACCCTTAGGGGTTGGCTATATTCGGGATGACCAATAACGACAATGAGCAGTTCGTCACCGGGTTGGATTTGATAGACATCACCAAATGCGGTACTCGTCAACGAAATCAGAGCCGCTAGAGTCACTACGAACCGAATGAGCGGTGGACATTTATGTATCCTACATTCCGTACTTGTGGATGCGAATTGAGAGAATTTATGATATCCTTTTCGTAACCTCATTCCTTAGCCCTCTAATCTGATTTCTACAACTTATTTTTTAAAATATGGGTTGACAACGGTTAAAAAATGCGACAATCCATCCTGGTGTCAACCTCTATTGCTTCACTTGACTGTTGGGCATTATCTCTTGACTATATAGGAATGGCCTATATCCAAGGGGATATCTCATTGATTTCAACTCATGCTGAAAGGTTGACAAAGGTTGACAGAAAAAAAAAGCGATCCGTAACGCATTTTACTATTAAAGTTGATTTTCTGAAGTTTGAAATGGATTGGCGGTATCGGGAGTCGGAACTCCCTCCTACAGTAGGAACGCCCTCCCACAAGTGAAACCCCGCCTACAAGTGAAACCCCCTCCCGAAAGTAATGCCCTCACACATATCGAAATGCCCTCTCATGTTTATGTTAAGCGGGCGTAAACAGCCATCAAATGATTCACCCGTTTTACATTCCGGCCCCAAACGGGAGTAATGTTAACATCCAGTGGATTGTTTAGCAAGCACATAAAACTCGAGAAAACTGGAGTTTCACACACATAAAATTAATTCTCGTTAGAACCACACCGTAAGACCGTGGGGCCACAAGGCTGGAGGGCAGAATAGCGCGCGTAATCATACGGTTGTCTGAATCCGTATTTTTAGCTGTCATACCGAATTCTCGAAATTATTTTGCGTTTTTCGGACGGGTAGTGCTTTTAGGATTACGGATAATACGGTTCTATACCGCTAATCAGAGCTTGTGTCGCCTCCTGATGGATTCAGATGGTGTCGGGTTCTACATCCGGGTCTTCTGAGAAGTTCGCCGCTATTGACGCAAGGTATTCCTCAATGATCTGTTCTGCATCTTCAAGGTCGTTGTGGTGGACGAGCAGATGCCCCCATCCAGCCTCGCCCTGGATGCCGCCGTGAGCGACAATCTCATGTGACCGCAAGATAACGTCAATCCCTGCACTCTCTAAAACACCTCGTATCATGTTTGCGGCGACCTCGTTTGGTGCGGTATGCACGACTTCCAAATTGGTATGTTCAACACTGTTTGATGGCATGGTAAATTCCTCCATTGCGGTTAGTTATTCGGAAAATCTCCAGAGTTGAAGGGCGGTCTTTCCCAAGACCCATTCCCGGTCTTCAGGTGTAAAAAAATCCATCTCATCTCGGACAACAGACAACGTTTGTGCATAGGTTGCCTTGCTCAAGCAGACGGGCCAATCTGTCCCCCACATGATGCGTTGCCCGCCAAATGTGTGATACACCTTTTTAACCAAGTCGTGTGTATCCGACCACGGATAGGGGGTCTTGGAAATCGACCATGTGTGGCTAATTTTAACATAGACTCTCGGGAATCTCGCCATATCGAATAACAGTTTCTGTCTGTCGGGGTCGTCTGTGTGTGCGTCTGCCATGTGGTCTATGACGAGATCAAGGTCGGCGTGACGTTCTAGGATGTTCGCGAGGTCTAACAGGCGCTCCGGTTTGGTTAAAATCAACATCGGTACACCCAATTCTTCGGCGCGACTGAAGATGGGTGCCATCAGCGGCCCCTGAAACCAATCCCCCTCCGGGCCTGCCGAAGGGCTGAGTCGGACTCCGTGTAAGCCGTGTTCTTCGGTCCAGCGGCTGAGATGGTCTGGTGCCGCGGGGTCTTCGGGATTGATGCGCCCAACCGCCATGAATTTATCAGGATAGGTCTTCATCGCATGGACAGCGTAGCTGTTGTCCCACCGATAGTGGATGACCTGAACCAGCACGGTTTTCTCAACACCGTTTTCATCCATCAATTCGAGCAACATCTCCGGTGTGGCATCCCGAGTGGGCGGATTGGTCGTCTCCGGTGCCCAAGGGAATTTGGGGTCATTTTTCCAAACATGAACGTGAGGGTCAATAATTCTCAATTTTACGCTCCTTTCAGGTTATTCTGGACGCGAGGCTTTTTAATCCACCCGTACCCGCCTATCGGCAAACAGTAAAGCAGGATGAGTAGGTGTAGGCTAAACCCCGTAACGACAGCAATTTTTCCTGACGTACCGCATTGCACCAACGCCCACACAAACGGGACTTCAATTGTGCCTAAGTTGCCCACACTTTGGATGGGCAGTAAATTAACGACATTGGTGAACGCAAGGGCGAACAGCAAATTCAACACAGGGATGTCAATATCCATCTCGTGCACGAGGTAGCATTGGCATCCGAATCTAACGCCCATACCTAGAATCGAATACGCCCAGGTCTTGCAGAATCTGGCATCCAGACGAATTTGGGTCAGCTCGCGCACAATTTCAAGCGATTTTTTTCCAATCCACGAGACCCATTTAAGGTTTAAGCGGAGCAGTGGGTTTACGCAACGTTCCGCAAGCCGATTGCAGGCACTCGGGGCGATAATTCCCAATAGCATCAAGCCAATCAGCGAAATACCGACCAGTAGCGGTATAAGGAAAAGGACGACATACGATAATTGCCCTTCAAGGTGGGAACGCAGTCCCCACCCTGTCCCTGTCATCAACCCAATGAGCAAGACCAAGTCAATGATGCTCGCCAGCATAAGCGATGCCACACTCTTTGTACCGTCTACCCGTTCCCGTTGTGCCATCAAGTAAACGTAAGACACATCGCCACTTCGCATTGGCAGAATGTTGCCCCAGAACGTGTACAACGCAAGAATCGGGCAGAGCTGCTTGATCGGGCAGTCCAATCGGAGCAACTCACGGAAGCGTGCGGCTTTTGTCCAAACCAGTACACAGTACAGACCGAACCCAATCGCGAGCGCAGATATCGGCACCTTCGCAACCGTTGCGGAAATGCGTTGAATCGAAGCATATTTGGACAACAGAACATAGCAGACAACAATGGCAACCGCTGTCGAGAACAGAAGCTTGAGAATGGAAAATCGTTTGCTCATGGGGGTTCAGCGGTATTGAAATGAGTTAATTATATCATACCCCTCAGGAAATGCAACAAGAATAGAGTGCCTCGATACGCCTCCGAGAATCCGGAAAATTCTGATGGATAATCAAGTTCATCTATAGTAACAGACTGGAGGCTTTTTTAACTAGCATAGCATAAAGCCCTATTAATATAAGGTCATTCCGAATGAGTCTAGCAAGTTTATCGACTTGTGTCAATCCTGTTTTGTTGATATCCCGGGATGGGACGGTGTCAATCCTTACATTTCCCCAAAAAACTCAATAAATCTGTTGTCAATTAATGGCTTTTATGGTATACTCCCTTTTGTGACATTTCAGCGGTTTGTACGATTCCCGTGATAGCCAGCAGATTGTCAATGCGTGGGTTTTGATGGTCGAAGGGAACGGGTGTCCTTTGATAATACCGCTCCCTCGCCTTCAGCTTACCGCAGTGTAGTAGATTCGCGTATGCTCAACCTTCATTGTGGTAGACCTGCCAAAATTTTTTTCTATCCAATGAACTTTTCCGTTCCTTGCGGTGTTTAAACAGTACAATCAAGCGATTCATCTTTTTCTTAAAGGAGGAAGGTGATGTGCTGATGTTATCTGATAAAGGCCTCATGGAGCGCATTCAGGTTCACGACGAGGCGGCATTTAAGATACTGCTTGCGCGTTATCAGGTTGCCGTCCGTCAGCATATTATGCAAAAGGTGCATAATCCAACCGATGTTTCACCAAGGCTTATGTGTGCATAATAATTGTCCCTACAGGGGTTTCTGATGAAATACATAGACAAAGGCAGCTTAAGCGTCTGTCTGCTACTCCCAATCCTTCTCCTATTCGGGTTATCTATCTCCCACGCAAAAATCGTGTTTGATTCAAAACGAAACGGAGATACATATTATCATATCTACGTGATGGAAGACAACGGCAGCAACGTCAGAAGAATAACGTCCCCCGATTTTTATGATATACACCCGCGCTGGTTTCCAGATGGAAAACGGATACTGTTTGAAAGAAACTGGGCACAGGGCAAGGGCAAACGCGATAACGAATTCTATATTATTGATGTAAACGGTCGGAACGAGCACCGCTTTATGGAGAATCACCCCACAGATTACTATCCGGCCCTGTCGCCAGATGGAAAACAGATTGCATTTACCAGCGAACGCGCCGGCAAATCGGATCTCTATACCTATCATCTCGAAAGCGGGCAGTTGAAGCAACTGACAGACCATGGGGGGGTAACAGACTGGTTCACCTGCCCCCGCTTCGCGGCAGACGCAATGACCTCCCGTTGCTGATTGAACACTTCCTAGAAAAAGCGGCGGCGCAACTGGGTAAAAACACGCCCACGCCGCCCCCAGAACTCTTTACATTGCTTAGTACCTATCACTTTCCCGGAAATATCAGGGAGCTTGAGGGTCTAATTTTTGATGCCGTTAGCAGACACCAGGGCGGTGTTCTATCCATGGCATCTTTCAGGGACAAAATCGGTCAGCGGGTCCCTGCACATCACACAAGTGAAGCAGAGAGCGGGGGAGACCAACAATACCCTTTATTCACAGAGGTATTACCGACTTTGGATCAATTGCCGGCCTTGAAAGATGCCGAACAACTGCTGATTGAAGAAGCCCTCAGGCGTTCCGACGGAAACCAGGGGATTGCCGCCCAACTGTTGGGTATGTCGAGACAGGCATTGCACAAGCGTTTGCGCCGATCGCGTCCATCTCCAGCGTAATGAGTTTTGAGTTGTGGGTTCTGAGTTTAACCGATCACTCATAACTCATTCCCCCAGCATTTCCCACCCCTTGAATCCGATATTCTCCATCTTTGAAAGGGGTGAGACAAATGTCTCTTTTGTCAACATTTGTCTCACCCCTCTCAATCCCTGATTTGATAAGGGTTTGACTGCCATCCACCCGAAATTTTGTCAACATTTGTCTCACCCCTTTTCGTCGGTTCCCCTGGTTTGATTTCCTCGCCTGATGGTGTACACCGCTTCTAAAATCTTTGAATCCGGCTGACATCTTGTAGATTGCTAAATCCTTATACAGCTTGGGTTTCGAGTGTGTGTGCTCATCATCAGAGGGAGAACAGAAGCCATTTACGACAAGAAAAACACGCTGACGATTCGAGTTTGGCACGTCTTTTGCACTATTACGAGTCAAGCGGGACAGTTACCTGCAAGGTGGCTGACCGGCGCAATCTAGCGAACTGCGGATTCAGACATCTCCGAACCCTCCACCGACGGAGGGAACAACCGATTGAGAGTCTGCCGCACACAGATGATGAAACCGGTGAGCATTTTACCATCACCCCGTTTTGGATGGCCGATTCATCTGCCGTCCAACCCGATAAAGCACTTGAACAGGATGAGCAATTGGAACTCATCCATCAACTCGTTGACCGCTTGCCGGAGGCACAACGCAAGGTCATCCATCTCATCTACGATTCCGATTTGAGTATTCAGGAAACCGCGCAAGTCCTTCAGATTCCCGAAGGCACGGTCAAATCACGCCTGCACTATGCGATAAAACAGCTCACCCAAGAGTGGGAGGAGCTCGCAAGCGAGTGGGAGAATGGTTAAGTGTAAGAAGGCGGGTTGATGAAATGAGCTAACAACTCTGCAAAATAAGGTACTAAGGCGATACCCTCTGTTTTTAGCGATAAAGATTCAACAACTAACCCCACTAAAGTTTGGACAAAATGCTATTATTCTTAAAAATTGTCCAAAGCTTAGTACCCCCAAAGGAGGCTTTATAATGTCTCAAAGTGCGTTAAGGAAGATTCTGTTTTTAGTGTTTATCGTTTTTTCTTGTATGACGAGTTTGCAGAACGTAGTTCTGGCGCAAGCTATCTCGGTGACTCAAGGAGAAACGGTGACACTCACATTAAAGCTAGTCAATGTAGGTGACACGGCCTTACAGAAGGTACACGTCCAACTAGATCCAAAGGGACCCCTTGACTGGATTCAGCAAGCGGCCAGAACACATCCCGCCGTTGATGTACCTGCGAAAAGTGCTGTAGATGCGCGTCCGAGTGCAATGCTTCCCTTTACCTTTACGGTGGATCGACATGCGCCTGTGGATACTGAGGTATCCATCCCCTTACGGATTTATGATGGACGGGGTGATGTTTGGACCAAAATTGTTCAGCTAAGGGTTATTCCCCAGCTCAGGCCAAGAGAGTCACGATTGCTTCAGAATTATCCGAATCCATTCAACCCCGAAACATGGCTTCCCTATCAATTAGCGGCACCAACTCATGTGATGATATACATCTATGATTTTTCTGGGCACTTGGTGCGAACGCTGGATCTGGGACTAAAGCAAGCAGGCTTTTACACTTCCCAATCAGAAGCCGCTTATTGGGATGGACGGAATGAATCGGGTGAAAGGATTTCGAGTGGTTTGTATATTTACCGTTTGCAAGCCGAAGATTTTTCGGCGATGCAGCGAATGGTGATTGTGAAGTAAATGGCTTTCTTTAAATTCAAGTAAAGGAGGAGTCAAATGGAAAGGCATCATGTGAATCGGTTTTTCGTGTTTTCTGGTATCTGCGGCGTGTTCTTGCTAATAGGAGGGCTTTTGTATCAGACAAAAGCCCAAGAGGCAAAACCAGGGGAAAGAGTCGTGGAGGTTGAAATCGGTGTTGACGCTGAAGCACAGGTTCGAGAAATACTCCGACAAGCCCGGCAACTGAAAACAAATCAGAAGCATTTAGGAGCTATTGTACAATATCAGAAGATTGTCTCGGATTTCCCAGGCAGCGTCCATGTGGATGATGCTCAGTTCCAAATCGGCCAGATCGAATTTCACGCCCTAGATTCAACTCAATCGGCGTTGAGTGCCTATCAGAAGCTAATAGATAACCATCCCAAAAGTGAATTCGTTCCTCAAGCGGTGCTTGGAAAGGCAAATGCCTTGCTTGGTTCCCGTCAAGGCGGTGCTTATGATTTATACACCGAGGTTGTTGAGAAGTTTCCTGAAACGGATGTCGGTATGGAAGCCAAGATTTGGAAGACATTTCTGGACGTTTCTAAGGGGCAATACACCTATGAGAAAGCGATCCAGATATATCAGCAAATCTTGCAGGATGCTGCTGACAAACCTATCATTCAAGCACATGCTCGGTATGCGATTGTAGGAAGTTACTACTGGCTTGGAAATCCTGATAAAGCCGTAGAGGAAATAGAGAAGTTGATTGAAAGTGGGCTTTACACGACACCCAGGAGCCTGTCCATCGTCTACCATATGGCAGCAACCCTATATAACTGGCAAGAAAACTATGCGAAAGCGGCTCAAATGGCTAAGTACGTTGTGGAAAATTATCCAAAGATGCGAGTAGCCGATTCTGCTAAAAATATTCTTGAGTATGCTCAAAGGCAATTGAAGAAGGCGAATCAAGCCGTTGTTGAAAACAACGCCATTGCCATTGACGAAAAAGTGTGGTAGAAAGAGAGGAATTTAGGCAACCGAGAAATGAACGCGGTTGCCTGATTTCCCTCATCTTCTGATTCTCCGAGATGGTTTCATTTACCCATTTTCTTAATGCTGTTAGGAGGTTATGACGATGAAAACTTTATTGTTCTGTACATCTGTTATGCTCACATTATGTTTGTGTTTGCTTCCCGTCTTTGACAATGCCTATGGCCAATTCCAAATTGCAGGGTTCAGCATTCAACCCGCCCCCGGCGAGAATGATACCATGCTCCCATCAAGGCTTCCAAATGGAAACGGTGCCAACCAGACGAAAGCACTTCGCGTCAACTTAACGACAGTGGGAGCCAGCCCCTCAGAACAGATTCCTATTACCATCACAACGGATGCTGTTGATGGCACTGGCGGTCATGTGCAAGCCCATCACAACGCACGAACAGGCATTCCCCAGGGGGTTGTGATTAATCTGAACGGAGTGGTTAATCCGGCTAACGGGAACATGAATTTTGCACTATTGGCGGGTGGGGACCAGATTCTATGGACCTTTAACACGACTTTCACAGCACCTGAACCTTCGGGAAACCACAATATCACAGCAACAGTCAATGGAACCACAGCTTCTACTATTATCCACGTTAGAGTGCAGAATCTGGTAGCACTTCAGGCAGGAGGAAATGTCGATTTGGTTGGCGGGACAAACGCCCATCCCGATGCGAATAGCCACTTTGGAACTCAAGCCGTTGTCAATTCAATTCCGAATATCGCCAATGATTGGCGCGTGTGGTTTTTGGCAAACGCTGATCCACAGGATCAGGTAGCTGGGAACGAAATCCTCCACGTCAATGATATGAGCTTGGTGTGGGAGGGCTTTTTGATATAAGTGGAGCCTGGAGACTCCCTCATCAAACCCACCGTGAGGGACTGGATGCCGATATATGGATTTGGAATGGGAACCATCCCGGAGTCCCTATCGGTATCGGCGGGATGGGATCAGGCAGGAATTATCGGCCAGATTTTGAACGGATTGCTCAAATCCATGGTGCCCAAAATGCACCTCCACATCCTCCAGGTAATCCCAACCATATCCATATCAATTGGTAATAGATTTGCCTAGTGAAATTTGGCAATCAAAACCAGTAATGGTATCACAACTTTGAGTGTACCTTTTCGTTTGAAGGGAATTGAATTGAACGTCAAAACTCATAAGGCAACAACGGAGCATACAGGAGGTTCGCAATGTATTCAAAAGGTGTGTCAATCCAGCTATTTATCGTCTTTTTCTCGATTCTCTCTCTCTCTGCCACGGTTTTTGCGGAACGAGAGATGTTTAAACCCGTTCTTGCTCTTGATAAAGTGAAAAAACGGAATCTAGACGTTGAGGAAATTGCAGGAACGGGGAACTATCGGATCTACTATCGCGGGCAGGATGGTAAGGTTCACTTTGTTCGCTTTGAACCGGCAACCAAAGTCGACGTTATTGTCAAATCAACTGTGGAAAAATCAACATCCGCCCAGGGAATTTCCCCTTCAGCAGGACCACCAGAGTATATCTATAAATATCAAATCCAGAGTCTAAAAGCAAGTCGCCAAGCTATTGATAGCTTTGTTGTAAAGATGAGGGTGTCAAAAGGGACGAAAATCTCTCTCATCAATCCCAAGAACTGGTATTCCTGGGAACCGAGACCTTTCAAGTACGCCCCGAACTGGATTAGCTGGCGCGGATTACCAAGAAGTGATAGAGAGCCTTCGACGTACATCCAGCCAGGGAAGTCTCTGAAGGGATTTACGCTTCAAAGCCCCGGCCTACCGGGAATCCTGACAGCTTACATCAGTGGACACATTACAATACATGAGTTAAGGGAGGAAACTGATGTGTCACTTCGTGTAGAGGAGAATAGTGTTCAGGGAAAAGTGATTGGCCCGGTGCCTGTGCCTGAGGTGTTTCGTCCGGTTGATTTTGCGTCTCATTTGGAGTCGCTTTTTGAAGAAAGCCTTAAATTGGGTTGGGTCAATAACACACAAAAAGCCCAACCACTACGAGAGACACTGAAGGCATTAAAGATGGCTCTGGATAAGAATCGAATCCCACAAGCGCGAGTTCAGATTTCTAAGTTCCTAACCACCCTGGAAGAGATGTCGAAAACGGAGCAGATTCTCACTTCAGAGGCGGTGTGGTTATTGAAGCTGAACGCGCAGTATTTGCGGAGTCAACTGTAGGGACGTTCACTCATTTGGCTTATGAAGCCAGGCGTGGCACTACAAAATTGCGACGAAATTGGTGTCCTTCAAATCAAAAATCAAGACCTCGGCTTTGTCTATCTCGCACGTCAGGCGAAAAAACTAGGCGTGTCAAGACAGCACAAGCAATAAAAGGGTGACTTCTTTGTCGAAGTCGCCCTTTTTTATTGCACACAACCTGCCCCTCAAATGTCATGTTCCAGAAATAGAGATTGACAGAAGCAACAGAGAGTGCTATCCTATTTAGGAAAATATATCCGGTCACATCCTGGACACATTCAATTCATATCTTTCTAAGGAGAGGAGGAAAATAAAGTATGGCAAAAAACACAGAACCGTCACTGATGGAACAGTACAGAGAGATCAAAAAGCAACACCAAGATGCCATCGTGCTCTGTCGTGTTGGCGACTTCTACGAGGCGTTTTACGAGGATGCCAAGTTGATTTCGCGGGTGCTCAACATCGCGTTGACCGCCCGAAGCCACAAAAACCAAAAAGGTGACTCCGCCCCGATGGCGGGCATTCCACATCACGCGCTCGATTCGTACCTCTACAAGCTGGTACAGGCGGGCCATAACGTTGCCATCTATGACCAGGTGGAGGACGCGAAGGTCGCGAGAGGGGAAAACAGACTGGTCAAGCGTGATGTCGTCCGGGTTGCGACCCCCGGCACAATCACAGACCCTAAGATACTTGACCAGAAGGTAAACAACTATCTTGTTGCCATTTATCCCACCGAGACGGTTTACGGGTTGGCGGTCAGCGATGTCTCAACCGGCGAATTTACCGTAACCGAGTTGGAGGACACCACGAAGTTGTGGGCGGAACTTTTCCGGTTCGCTCCAAAAGAATGCCTGTTCTCCGAATCATTCGATGACGAAGAGATGTTTGAGCGGTTGCGAACTGAGCTGAAAGCGGCGATAAACACCCTCCCCGATTGGCGTTTTGACCATGATACGGCGCGAACTGAACTGCTGCAACATTTCAACACACTTTCCCTTGAAGGCTTTGGGTGCGAAGATATGCCCGCCGCCATCTGTGCGGCTGGAGCGTTGGTCTATTATCTGAAGGAAACCCAAAAGCAGGAGGTCGAGCATATTCTCTCCCTCCACACCTACACCGTTTCTGACTTCATGGTGCTTGATGCGGACACGCAACGCAATTTAGAGTTGACAAGATCAATCCGCGATGGCTCATCGAAAGGAACGCTTTTAGAGGTAATGGATGAGACGACGACACCGATGGGTGGGCGAAGCTTGCGCCAGTGGCTCTTAAAACCGCTCCGGCAACCAGATCAGATTAACGCACGATTAGAGGCTGTCGAAGAGTTAAAAAACCGGATCGGGTTACAGGAGGAATTGCGGGAGTCGCTTGATCAGATGTATGACGTGGAGCGGTTAATCTCGCGGGTGAGCTTGGGCTCTGCCAATGCTCGCGATTTGTTGGCTCTCAAAACCTCTCTACGCCTCATCCCGTCTATCAAGGAACAGCTTCAAAATTGTGAAACGGCGTTATTAATGACCTTAGAAGAATCACTTGACCCATTAACAGAATTAGCGGAATTGATTGATAACGCTATCCACCCGGAGCCTCCTGTGACGGTGCGCGATGGCAATCTCATCCATGATGGCTACAACGAAGAGCTCGATGAATTGCGGGAAATTACCGGGGAGGGAAAAAATTGGATGGCATCGCTTCAGAAGCAAGAGTCAGAAAAGACGGGTATCCCTTCACTCAAAATCGGTTTCAACAAAGTCTTCGGTTACTATATTGAAGTTACCACAGCAAATCTTGACAGCGTTCCTGAACACTATATCCGCAAACAGACGCTGGTTAATGCCGAGCGATTTATCACCCCGGAACTCAAGGAACGGGAGTCGCAGATTCTCAACGCCGAAGATCGGATTCAAACGCTGGAATATGAGCTATTCTGTAATGTTCGAGTTGAGGTCGCTCAAGAAACGGAGCGCATCCAGAAAGTCGCTTCCGTAATCGCAACAGTTGACGTGATTGCGAGTCTGGCGTACACCGCATCTAAATACGAATACGCAAAACCGATCATTGACGAGAGCGACGAAATCATCATCCGTGACGGACGGCACCCCGTTGTCGAGCGTCTGTTTACACAAGAAGGATTTGTCCCCAACGACACGGAATTGAACTGTCGTGAACAGCAGATGCACATTCTCACCGGCCCAAATATGAGTGGCAAGAGCACAGTGCTACGTCAGACGGCCCTCATTACGTTGCTGGCACAGATGGGGAGCTTTGTGCCCGCATCAGCGGCGAAGATTGGTGCCGTGGATCGGATTTTCACCCGCGTTGGTGCGTCTGATAATCTCGTGATGGGGCAGAGTACCTTCCTCGTCGAGATGAACGAAACGGCGAATATTCTGAACAACGCGACGCGCAAGAGCCTGATCATTCTCGACGAAATCGGGCGCGGGACCAGTACATTCGATGGGTTGAGCATCGCGTGGGCGGTGGCGGAGTATATTTTGGACGAAAAGCGAATCGGCGCGAAGACGCTGTTTGCGACGCACTACCACGAACTGATTGAACTCGCGGGCAAATACAAGCAAGCGAAAAACTACAACGTCGCAGTCCACGAAGATGGCGAGAAAATCACTTTCTTGCGAAAAGTAGTTGAGGGTGGCACAGACCAGAGCTACGGCATTCACGTCGCACGGCTTGCCGGATTGCCACAGTATGTCATCGAACGGGCCCAACAGATCTTAACGGTGCTTGAGGAGCATAATCTAAGTGTCGAAGGGGAAACCGAAGCCCCACCACCTAAGGCGGCCCCCAGAGCACCGCGCCCGCGCCGTCGCCTATCGAAGGCTACTTTTGAGGGTGATGCGCTACAGCTTGCACTATTCACGCCCAAGACGCATCCGATTGTCGAGCAACTTAGGAATACCGAGGTTAATCAGATGACACCGCTTGATGCGTTGAATCTACTCTATCAGTTGAAAGCGAGGGCGGAGGAGTAATGAACGTCAAATACACCGTTTTAATGACCGACTACGCCTGGCCTTCCGTCGAGCCGGAGCGAAAAGTTTTGGCAGAAATCGGCGCGGAGTTGGTTGTCGCCGAAACAGGAGATGAAGAGGAACTCATCGCCCTCGCCCCGCGAGCCGATGGCATTCTGACGTGTTGGAAACAGGTCACCACCGCCGTGGTCGAAACCGCCACCGAGTGCAAAGTTATCGGGCGGTGTGGAATTGGACTTGACAATATCGATGTGGCAAGAGCGACAGCGTTGGGAATCGTCGTGACCAATGTCCCCGCTTACTGCATTGATGAGGTCTCTGACCATGCGATGGCACTGCTATTGGCATGTGCGCGTAAAACATCGTTACTAGACCGGGATGTTAGAGCTGGCGGTTGGGATCGGAATGTAGGGCCGCCGATGCACCGCATTCGTGGGCAAACGTTGGGCATCATCGGATTCGGAAAGATTGGCAGAGCCATCGTCCCTAAGGCGCAAGCATTTGGATTAGAGGTTATCGCCTTTTCGCCAAGCTTGACTCAAGAGACTGCCCAAACGTATGGCGTTCAGCGGGCCGCGGTTCCAGAATTGGTGGCGCGTTCTGATTATATCACCATCCATGCGCCGCTGACCCCTGAAACGCACGGCATGTTGGGCGAGGCAGAGTTCCGTCAGATGAAATCTACCGCCTACGTCATTAACACCTCGCGTGGCGATATTATTGATACAACGGCACTCTATACCGCACTTACTGAGGGGTGGATTGCTGGGGCAGGTTTGGATGTGCTGCCCACAGAACCACCGGAGATCGATGACCCGATTCGGCATCTGGATAACGTCATCCTAACGCCTCATGCGGCTTTTATGGCGGAAGAGTCCATATATGACCTTGAGGTTAGTGCGGCGACATCGGTCGCCAAAGTGTTGACGGGAGAGATGCCGGAGTCGGTGGTGAATCCGACTGTATTGGAGAGTCATCTGCTTAGGGCTAAAAATTTAAGGGATTAACTAATCGGACACCCTACACTTCCGCCAGAGGCAGATACTCCGGAAAGACCTTCGGATAACCCCGCCCTGTAGAGAGTTGCTGCGTCGCCGCATCAATGTAGCACACGCTGAACGCCCGGCGAGGGCGATTCGTGGTATTGACCTCAGACCGATGCAACGTCCAGTTATCCAGCAGTACAACTTCTCCCATCTCCATCTCTAAATATAGGCGTTTAGAATCGGGGGCGTGAATCTCCCGCTCTTCTTCGGACAACTGGTCTCCTCGTTCTGGTATCAGGGTTTTATGTGAGCCCGGGATGATTTGCAGACATCCGTTGGCGACGGACGTTGCATCCAAAGCTGTCCAGACGGTTACTTTCGGTCGAATGTCCAATCCCCAACCGCCAGCACCGTCTTGATGCCAATTAATCAGGACACCCCGCTCAGCAGGTTTGTTAAAGAACATTGCGCGGAAAATGGAGATTTCCTCGCCAACAATCTTTCGTGTCAGGTCTCGGAATAAGGGATTCTGCATGTAAGCCAAGAACCGCGTGTCCTGTTCAAGGTCTTGAATTTTGCGGTATTTCAGCGATGAACCTTTGAATTCCTTTGTCTGTTTTGACAACTCTGGTTCCCCTGCTGAAGGACATAACTGCATCAACATATTATCATAGTGTATATTTCCCAGCATGATGTCGTCAATGCGCTCGCAGAGTGTCTCAATTGTTGCGTCTGGGACCACTTTACCGAGACGCACATATCCTTGTTCGTAAAACGTATTCAGATCTTCATCTGTCAAGACGGGACCGTGCAGATTTTCCATTGCCGCTTCCTCCCGATTCAAGTTGTTTGTCCGTGATTGTAATCCGTTGAACAACCGATAAAGGTTGCCTATCTTACCAATTTTTGAACTCCAATTCAACAAAAAACATCACAGAGAAAAATCTGAGCAACTTTCAGTAGGTTTAATATAAAATATACACATTGCACTCCGCTGGAGTGCGGGGATTGGGGCATATCGTGTTCTATATACATTGCGCTCTCTTCGGCGGAAGAGTGCGTTGTTGGGTGTTGGGTTTCACTCTATCTGTCTATAAGACCGTGTTGTTGAAAAGCAGAGCCTGTATTGTGCTTGATAAGGATTCGGTTTTAACCGTTCTACCCAATCTACACTACTGATTCCAAAGGAACCGAGTTTTGCCGAAAAAACTCGGTTCCTAAGAGGAGTTAAGATGAAACGAGTATGCGTCTTCTGCGGGGCAAGCACAGGCGCGAGACCAGAGTATGTCCATGCGGCACGGCAGTTGGGCCGCGCCCTGGTGAGCAGAAACTTAGGGTTGGTCTATGGCGGTTCGACCGTTGGTCTTATGGGGGAAATTGCAAACGCTGTGCTTGGGACCGGTGGGGAGGTTGTTGGTGTCATCTATAAAAGATGGGTGGAGCAGGAAGCCCACCCCGGACTTTCTGAACTGCACATCGTTGACTCACTACACGAGCGAAAGAGATTGATGGTCGAGCTCGCCGACAGCTTCATCGTCCTACCCGGTGGCATCGGGACGCTTGATGAGTTTTTCGAGGTGCTGTCGTGGGCGCAAATCGGGACGCATCGGAAGCCGTGCGCGCTTTTGAACACATCTCAATACTACAGTAAACTGATTGATTTCCTCGACCACGCTGTTTCCGAACGGTTCATCCGGGCACACTATCGCTCGATGATATTGGTTGATGAAAACCCCGAAGCCCTGCTCGACAAGCTGAAGGCGTATGAAGATGCTAGTTGACGGAATCAGTGGTCTATTCCTGAATACCCTATGGATTCGCTGCCATCGGGATGCCTTGGGCAGTTGACGTTGATGCGCTGACGCGGAAGGGAGCGTTGCAACACAGAAGATGAAAACAACGAGAAAATTAAAAAAGCGGGACGTGAAAAATGAATCCATCCTTTCTTTCCTTCTCATCTCCGCTTAACCTCCGCCCACGTTGTCGCCAATTTGCCCTTCGGTTGTACAGATGTCGGCACCTTTAGGGCGATATCCAACCGGATGAGTTCAAAGACCACATCGCTTGTACTGATGGATTTCACGAGACCGACATCGGGAGCCAGCCACATCGTACTGGTGAACGTGAGTTCAATGATGCCCAAACGCAAACTGGTATCCTGCACGATTTTCAGGCAATCTTGGAATGTCCTCACTGGCACGGTAACATCTTCTATCGCCACAACCTCTGCACGGATGCTTATAGTGACCGCTCCCGTGAGTGGCGTGTTCGTTTCACTCTCTAGAGCCCATGTTGTACCGCGCGCAATCGGAATCGGCAGAAAGATTTGTGGTGGCGAATAGTCTAACGTAATTTCCCCCAAAAGCGGCAGTGACACGACCGCGCGGTATAACTTCAGACCATCTGAATCCGGTTTAACAAAATATTGGCTGATATCGTCGGGATTTGTTCCATCCTCAATCCGTTTGACTTCTTGGCCGTTGAGGTCGTCAGGGCCTTTGATCGTTACCGTCCGGAGAGCAGTGCCATCTTCACTCTGTAAGACCCAAGTATTTCCAATATCATCCGGATAGAAATTTTGGGCGTACCCAAACGAAGCCACGCACCATGAAACCGCAACTGTGAGCAAGATGAGGGTACAACTCGAAGCACCCCTTGTTGGTCGGCCCCTGCCTACCCTACGGAAATTTAGAATCTGTATCACGTTTTGTGCACCCCCAAGACGGGTTGGGAAATGAAGATTAAAAAATAAATTAGGTAATTTCATACGGTTGCCCGTGCGGTTTCAAACCGCACCTACCTTGGTTAGGGTTACCCGTTTAAATTCTTAAACTTCATAACCCAACCCCTACCAATGCATCCCAAACTTCTAACTTGCAAACCAATATCCGAGCAAAATACCCACACCAGTCAAAACAATAATTGTTCCAACGACACCCAATACCAATTTCCAATTCAGGATACCCGAATCTTTCTCATCATCCGATAGCTGTTCTGCTTCCGGTTCTGCTTCCTGTTGTTTTGCGGGTGAACGGCTTGAGGATTGCTCCGCCCCCAGCTTTTCCCGTTGTTCTCGAATCTGCTTTCCAAACTGTTGTCCATTGTCTTCGGTTTTCGGACTTTCGCTCGGCTTCACATACGTCGTTACACCATCTTTTGATAGTTGCACTCGCGCCGTTGACCGTGACTGCGGTCTGCCCGCACCTTCGGCTGATGCTGAATCCTCTTCTACGATGTGCGGTTGGTTTTCGCTGTGCGGTATTGCACTCCCTTCAACTGCTGGGCTAGAATCGGGGGCTTCAGGCAATTCGGCGGGTGGTATCAATTCCACGGTCACATTGTGTATATGGCTCGGCGGTTCCTCAACGGCAGTACGAGATTGGCGCGCTCGCTTATCATCCGACGCAGAAGGAGTTGATGGCCCCGATTGGGTAGACGACGGCACACCGATCGAATCTCCCTCCGCTACTGCGCTGTCTTGAGCGTCAGGAGGTGTACTGGCAGTGTCCGCAGGCCGTTCAGACCCGTTGTCACTCGCGGTCTGTCTCTGTTCAAATTGCACTTCATCTTGACTTGACTCACGGGACTGAGACTTCCCCTCCCACATGGCTTGGCGTTGTCTCCGATATTTTTCTCGCAATGCTTGCTTTTCTTCCTCGGTAAGTGGCATGGGCACCTCCTACGAAATAATCTGTTTGATTCTAACGAGTGTTCAGTGTGAAATAATCTCTCAAGGCTCCCTTTGATACTCCATCTGGTTGCTCTGAATCTTGGATAACCCGATTTTCGCGTTGACTTGCCCGTCACTTTTTGCGATAATAAAGTATTCTATCACAAGCCCTTGGTATTCTCAATACAAAAAGGGTTGCAAATCCTGGATTGCCGAGAGAGGTAAAATGTATGAGACTAAAAGATCAAATTGCGATTGTCACAGGTGGCGGACAAGGAATTGGACGTACGATTTGTCTCGTCTTCGCAAAGGAAGGAGCGAATGTCGTCGTTGCTGAACAAAACGCAACCACAGCCGAATTGGTTTCGGCAGATGTCAAGGCACTCGGTGTCCAGAGCTTGGCAATTTCCACCGATGTTTCCAACAGCGAGTCCGTCCAATCAATGGTGAATCAAACACTTGAGGCGTTCGGGCGCATTGACATTCTGGTCAACAATGCGGGTATTTTCAGCTACACCCGTATTGAGAATTGTAGCGAAGCGGAATGGGACCAGATGATGGCGGTCAATCTCAAGGGGACATTCCTATGCTCACAGGCGGTTATGGATGGGATGAAAAAGCAGAAGTTTGGGCGGATTATCAACTTCGGCTCGCTCGCTGGGCAGGTTGGAGGGCTTGTGGCTTCTGCGCCGTATTCCGCATCCAAAGCTGGCGTGATGTGTCTTACAAAGTCCTTCGCCCGTGTGCTTGGCGAATACGGTGTTACCGTCAATTCGATTGCCCCCGGCATTGTTGACACAGAGATGGCAAAGAACCACCCCGATATGACAGCTCAGATTCCACTTGGACGCAAAGCGACTCCAGAGGAGGTGGCGAATGCGGTTCTGTTCCTCGCATCCGAGGAGGGGCGGTATCTGACGGGCGTGACGCTTGATGTGAATGGTGGGATACGCATGTCTTAGACTTGAACAGATTACACCGTTACTACTAACGCAAGAACGCGCAATCAATTGCATTACTACTAACCCAAGAGGTATAATCAATGGAATATAGGTCACTCGGTCGTGCTGGTGTCCAAGTCTCACAAATCTGCTTGGGCTCGATGATGTTTGGTGGTCAGACGAATGAAGAGGATTCAATTCGTATTATCCACCGTGCCGTTGATGCCGGCATCAACTTTATAGATACTGCTAACGTCTACAATCAAGGAGAATCTGAGCGGCTGGTCGGCAAAGCGACGCGCTCGATGCGTGATGAAGTGGTGATTGCCACAAAGGTGCGGGGTGCGATGGGAGAAGGTGTGAACCAGTCCGGCTCAGGTCGTTATCACATTATGACGGAAGTCGAGGCAAGCCTCAAACGACTCGGCACAGATCGGATTGATTTGTACTATCTTCACCGCGCCGACCCGGCCACACCGATTGAAGAATCGCTAAGAGTGCTGGATGACTGTGTGAGGCAGGGCAAGGTGCGTTATATTGCGTGTTCCAATTTTGAAGCGTGGCGGATTTGTGAGGCGTTATCGGTCAGTGAACGGATGAATCTGGAGAAATTTGTTTGCGTCCAGCCCCTCTATAACATTGTGAATCGTAATATCGAAGTGGAGTTACTCCCATTCTGCCGGGAATATGGGATAGGCGTAGTCTCCTATAGCCCGTTGGCTCGCGGCGTTCTCGCTGGCAAGTATTTACCGGGCGCAGCATTCCCAGAAGGCTCTCGTGCGGCTCGCCAAGACCGGCGCATTCACCAGACCGAACTACGCGAAGAGAGTTTTGAGGTTGCCCAAAAGCTCAAACCGATGGCGGACGCACACGGCAAAAAGTTGACACAATTCTCGTTGGCTTGGGTGCTGGCAAACCCAATCATCACCTCAGTCATCATCGGGCCCCGGACGATGGAGCAACTCGAAGACAATTTGAAGTGTCTCGATTGTGTTTTGAGCCCAGAGGACGAGTCGGCAATCAACGCTCTTGTCCCACCGGGCGAGCATACCGGGCGCGGGTACAATGACCCACTATATCAGGTGATGGGCCGCCCCACAGAATAAACCCTGAATCTCAGGAATAGAAACCAGTGGAGGTAATTTTTTGTGAGTGTATACATAAATCCCTATTCATCTTCCCGCCGATGGTTGCGCGGGAATCTTCATGCACACACCTGTTGTGGTCCGTTTATGGACATCTCAGAGAGCGGGCCAATGTTCGCAAGTCTCGGCTACGACTTCTTAGCGGTCACCGACCACAACAAAGCACCCGATGAGGCGCAGTGGCGTATCTGGCAGGAGCAGGCAAACCTAATTCTCATTCCGGGCGAGGAAAATGGCGGTACAGACC
The DNA here is from genome assembly GCA_965198165.1 of Candidatus Poribacteria bacterium. Lineage (GTDB taxonomy): Bacteria > Poribacteria > WGA-4E > WGA-4E > PCPOR2b > CBDAOT01. The sequence goes on from OZ240244.1 coordinate 5,933,068, forward strand.
ACATCCTTGAAATCGGCGTACACGAAGTGACACCGACGAACAACGGTTTATACGCTGACCGTGCCCAAGCTTTACGAGACGGGGGCGGGTTCATCGCGGGATGTCACCCGCAAGAGTACGCCGACGGGGCAGAAAAAATCCACGCGGGTGCCGACAACTTACACGCCGTCGAGCTCTTCAACGGGTTACGCGAGGCACGGGGCCGGGACGAATCCGCCAACATCGAGTTATGGGACGATGTTTTGACGACAGGTAAACAGATCTGGGGCATTGCTACGGATGACTTTCACTGTGCGTATGTCACGCCCGGTCACGGTTGGGTCTGCGTACAGGTGCCTGAAGATGCAGAATCCGTTCCGTGGCAGATGATTGTCGAACAACTCAAGGCAGGGGCGTTCTTTTCCAGCACCTATCCCAATTTCACGGAATTCACCCTTGACAATGGCACCCTGCACGTATCCGCTGATGGTATCGTGCGTCGGTTGCGCGTCGTCGGTCCGGAGGCCAAAACCTTGCACGAAGTTGATGGGCATACGCTCGAATGGGAACCGGAACCAGATTTGACCTACTTCCGAGTCGAAGCGGAGTGCGGTGTCAAGCGAGCATGGAGCCAACCGTTCTTTCCCGCATAAACCCGTGGATGGGAAATCCCCCGGATCCGTGGGTGGGAAATCCCTTTCCCACCCGCTCACCATACATCATGATGGCTTTTCAAATAGGCTCTAAGGAGTATACCTTGGCTGACGCGGTGTCCGGTCCCGTTGGAGCTTGATTGTACTGCCTTCAAGCGGCAACTCCACGCGAGCACCCCCACGCAGGTGGGACGCAATAGTCGCAAAGATGAGTTCGGTGCCCGCGTGTGCAGACCGTACGCCACCAATTGGCGGCTCACCCGTGTCAATCGCGTTGACCAAGTCTAAGACCAAGCGTAGGTTTGAACTCTCTGGCTCGTAGTGCGGGAATTGTCCTTCCTCCATTGTGGGTACGCCACGGTAGCCAGGTTCGCCCGCTTCTCGCAGTCGGTACACACTGCCCGGCCAAGCGGTCAGGCTGCCGTTCTCGCAGTTAACTTCCCACTCGATTTCACGGCTGGGTATTACAGCATAGGCGGTGACACCGTTTTCAAACTGTATAATGCCGCCTCCGACGGGGTCTTCGGTCAACCTGTCGCCCTCAATGCTCCAATTGCCATCTATCAGATGCCCCTGCATCCATACAGCGCGGCGGTCACCGTTGAGAAACAGCAGGTTGTCGTAGTGGTGGCTCGCGCCATTAAATAGGGTGCTACCGTTGAAGATGATTGTCTTGACGCGCCCCAATCGCTCGCTGTCAATCAGCTCTCTCATCTTTGTAAATCCCGGGTGCCAGCGACGTTGTGTACCAATATTGAAGAACACACCGTTTCGTTCACAGACTTCGACCATTGCATCTGCCTCTGCCATTGATGCCGCCATTGCTTTCTCGGCATAAATCGCCTTGGCACCGTGCTCGGCAGCGTAGAGCACAATCTCCGCCCGATGCTCCGGTTGCGTAGCGACGCTGACAATATCCGGTTGTTCTGTGTCAATGAGTTCTTTGTAGTCGGTGTACTGCCGCACTTTGGGGATGTCGTACTGCAGACCAACCTGCTCCATGACTTCGGGCCGAAGATCTGAACACGCAATCAGCTCCGTTCTGTCACACGCCGCGAATGTTGCTGTATGCGAGTAAGGTGGTACATGTCCCGGGGTACCGACCACCTCATTGTCAATAAATGCCCCCATCCGACTGCATCCAATAACCGCTGCTCGATAAGTATTCAATTTAAACTCCTTCCTTGACTTCCTTGACAGATAAACTCTTCCATTCTTCCTACGCTTCAGAAGATAAACTTTAATACGAAAACGTGCTTATGCTGGTTCTTTCACAGGCTTCCAGCGAATGGCGTACATATCCGTGTTGTCCTTGACCAGGTCCCAGCCATTGCCCGCTTGACTTGAGCCAGCGATGGTCAGGATGGTATCGTTATCAAACACGACGCTGGCACTGTAGCTACCGGTAAAGGTGGTGTAATCGAGATAATAAACTTCATCTAGCCAACTCTGCCCGAGATCTCGGCTGACCATTGCACGGCTACAGGGTGGACCAGGGCCGTAGCGCGTATCATGAATGACCACCACTGTCCCATCGCGCTGTGCCGCTGGGTAGCCGAAGGTTTGTCCGTAAACCGTCGTCAGTTGCCGGGGTACAGACCACGTCACGCCACCATCTGTTGAGTCCAAAACAAATACGTTCTTCCACGGCGAGCCGGGGGTAATGCTACGGTTGCGTTGTTCAAGGTCAGGCGGGTCGTTGGGCAGGGTTTCCCGCTGGTAGCGCAAGGTGGCAAAGACGGTGCCCGATGGCAACAGTGTCGCCCCGCCTTCAGAACCGTAATCGTGCACCAAAATCGGCCCGTCCCAAGTGTAGCCGTTATCGGTTGAGCGGAAGGAGAACAACCCGTGCCCTCTCATCGGCGGTGTGTCTCGAATGTCCACCGCCCACAGCAGAGTGTCATCTTGAAGCCGATTTAAGCCGCGGTGTACATAGCGTTCGGTATACGGTCTGCCAGTGGGCAAATCCATATTCGCGGGAATCTGGGAGCGCTCCGTCCACGTCTCCCCTTCGTCGTGCGATACCCGTACGATAGCCGGGTCGCGTGCGTCCTCCCCCATTGAGCAACTCACGCTAATGAAGGTATTGTCGCGCAACACCTTCCATCGCCATCCGAGATTGCGACCCGCTGGCGTAATCGGTTTTGATGTCCATGTTCGCCCACCATCCGTTGATTTGCACAAAATTTCCGATTGCCGTACATACACAACCCCGTCCGGGCCGACATCAACCTGTGTGCCTTGCGGATTCATATCATCGCTGTGTGGTAACAGTGCTTTCTCGACGGGAACCCGCGTCAGTTTGCCCTGCGAAGCCCTTAGAATGTACTGCCCCTCGTGCATTTTCTTCAGCACTTCGTCCGAGGGTACGTTAACGCCACCGAGTCGGTCTGTCTGCACATTCGGTGCTGTGGTTATTTTCATCATTGTACGTCTCCGATGTTATCTTGCGTTGTTGGGAAATCCCCCGTGGATGTGCAATTCCCCGCGGGTGGGAAATCCAAGGGCTTTGGGCTTACCCATGGGAAGAGAGTTCCTACCCACGGCGTTCGCGCAAGAAGGGTAGGAAAGGGATTTCCTACCCACGGGCCTTGGGCCTACCCACGGGAGAGAGTTCCTATCCACTGTAACAAAACGTGATAGAGGCGATTATCAGGATTGACCACCGCGTCCCTTCTATCAAAACAGCGTGGCTTTATTGTAAATCAGGTGCAAATGTTTATCAAGAAAAAATCGATTAGGAAAGTCTTGACTTTTCAGATAATGTTTGCTATTCTAGTTTTCAGAGCAACAAAATTAGAAAATAGGGAGGGGCAGTTGATGTACAAACAGATTAAAGGGACGATTCTCTCGCTTACGATACTGGTCATGGTGTCAACGTTGGCAGGTTGCGTGTTCCTTTTTGGTGGCAGCCAATTGGTCGATGAAGAACAGGTTGCCGTAATCACAACAGAGAAGGGAAAAATTGTTATCGAGCTTTATCCCGATTCCGCGCCAGCCACCGTTGAAAATTTTCAGAAACTGATCAGGAAGAAGTTTTACGATTGGCTGACGTTCCATCGTAAAGAGGCTGCAACCGATTTGAATATTATACAAGGAGGTGACCCAGAGGGTAATGGCCGGGGTGGCCCTGGTTATACCATCATTGACGAATACACCAACCCGAATCAACGCCCCCACCTAAGAGGCACAGTTGCGATGGCGCGCAAGCAAGTCCCAAACTCAGGTGGCAGTCAGTTCTATATTTGCCTCAAACCACAACCGAATCTCGACGGTCGGTATACGACTTTTGGTCGAGTTATCCAAGGCATGGATGTCGTCGACCAGTTGGTCAAAGGCGATGTCATGAAAAAGGTACGATTGGAGGCGAAATCGAAATATGTTACATCTAACAAGTAGGAACCGACAAAGCACGATTTTATGTTCTGCCGTGATGTTCTTGGCAACGCTGTTGTGCGTGGCTTTTATGGGGTGTACACAAGAGGATAGAACCCCGCCAAAACCAAAGCCGCCGCGTTCAAGAAGAACCCTAACCACCCCTCAGGTAACACAACCGCAGATTGATATTCACAACGCTGTCGCTGTCATTGAGACAGAGAAGGGCACGATTGAAATTGATTTTTTCGCAGATGAGGCACCCAACACTGTGAAAAACTTTATCAAAAATGCACGATTGGGATACTATAAGAATCAACCGTTCTATCGTGTGGAATCTGATACACTGATTCAAGCGGGCTCGCACATGGTGAATGAGACCATGCCAATCGAGACAAGCACACACAAGCCTGTGCGAGGGGTCATTGTGATGGTAAAAGAAGAGGGGGCAACGGTTTCTGATGCATCCGAATTCTTTATCTGCCTTGATACGCTAGAATTGGATGGTTACACCCTGTTTGGAAAAGTCACCCAAGGGCTTGATGTGATTGATAGTATCAAAAAGGGGGACAGAATTACGCAAATCACGATTCGCGAGAAAGGCTAACTCTGTAGGATTGGAGGTTGGGAGCGGTTTCTCAATCTTCAATCCTGCCAACCAACAATTGAAGGAGAAATATTATGGCATTAACTGTTATCCGAACAGCCAGACCGAATCCGGTATGGCAGGAATCTTATGTACGTGTGAAGAAAGGGCAACGCCTCGTCATTGACGCTGAAGGGGCATGGTCGCCCGATTTGCGAAATCGCATTAGCTGGTGTGGTGCCGATGGTGTACCGAATCTGATTGCGGGAGAGGGGTTTCTAATGCCCGGAGCGAACGTCGGGGCACTTGTCGCGAAGATTGAGGACGTTGCCTTTGTGGTCGGTTCACGATACGATAACGCCGCCCCCGCTGATGGCGTTATTTTTCTCGCAATGAATGAAAATCTGGAGTACAACAATCAAGCGGGGTCGTTGCTGGCACAAATTATCGTTTTTGATGACGAGTAATTTTGATTAAGGCGCAAAGCAACCTGATGCCCAAAACGCTCCTGATGGATTGGCAAATTGCGTTGACTCATGTCACCACCCGTTAGGGCCAGCAAACCCTTCCACCACCGAAGTTAGTATTGATGCAATTGATTGCACATTAGAGGTCGCCAGTGAATACCAACCAACTCTACTACGGTGACAATCTCGACATTTTACGAACCTACATCCCCGATGAAAGTGTCGATCTCGTTTACATTGATCCGCCGTTCAACTCAAATCAAGCATACAACGTGATTTTCAGCGAGACGGATGGCTCGTCATCGCAGGCACAAATCCAAGCCTTTGAGGATACGTGGCACTGGAGCGAACCCACCGAACAAGCATACCATGAACTGGTTGAGACCGCGCCACCTCTTCTGGTTGAGACAATCAAGAGTTTCCGCGGAGTCCTCGGTGAAAACAACCTGATGGCATACCTCGTAATGATGGGAGTGCGATTGGTGGAACTTCATCGGGTGCTCAAATCCACGGGAAATTTTTATCTCCATTGTGATCCGACAGCATCGCATTATCTGAAAATCATCATGGATGGGATTTTTGGGGTTGAGAATTTTCGGAATGAGATTGTGTGGGAAAGAACCAATGCACATAATATGAAAGCAAGGTACTTTTCCAAAATCCATGATTTGCTTCTATTCTATTCTAAAGGCGATAGTTATACTTGGAATCAACAATACACCGAATATTCAGACGCACAGTTATCCCGCTATAAAATGGATGAAGCTGGCCGCCTTTACACAGGTCGAGACTTAACGATGTCAACAGTAATGGAGAGTCGCAACTTTGAGTGGAGAGGAGCGCGCCCCCCTGCACATCGGAGTTGGGGAGCATCGTTAGAGCAATTGGAGAAGTGGTATTTGGAAGGACGTATTCTACTGAAGGTAGATGGCACCCCACGACTTGACGGGTTAAAGGTATATCTTGACGAACTTCCGGGGAAACAGATACCTTCAATTTGGAATGATATTCCACGAATTGGAAATACGAGCAAAGAACGTCTCGGCTACCCCACACAGAAACCACTTGCACTACTAGAACGTATCATCAACGCATCATCTAACGAAGGTGATGTGGTTCTCGATGCGTTTGCTGGCTGTGGCACAACAATTGAAGCTGCTGCGACATTAAATCGCCAATGGATCGGGATTGATGTCACCCACCTCGCAATCTCTTTGCTGAAATATCGCCTCGCTGATGCCTTCGGTGACGATGTGGAATACAAAATCATCGGTGAACCGAGAGATGAGGCAAGCGCGAGGGCGTTAGCGGTTCAAGACCGATATCAATTCCAGTGGTGGGCACTGAGTCTGATTCGGGCGAGACCGTATCAGGGCAAAAAGAAGGGCGCAGACGAGGGGGTAGATGGCGTAATCTACTATCAGGATGTTGACCCCGACACCCCGAAAAAGGCACTGACCCGAAAGATTGTGATTCAGGTCAAGAGTGGGAAGGTTTCTGTCGCGGACATACGGGAACTGAAAGCGGTTGTCAAGAACCAAGACGCTGTGATCGGTGTTTTTATTACACTGAATCCGCCAACCCAGCCAATGGTTAAGGAGGCGACGACCGCGGGGCGGTTCCAATGGCTTCACGTTGAGCACCCGACCTATCCAAGGATTCAGATTCGCACGATTCAGGAATTGCTCGAAGGTCGTGGTATCGAATATCCACAGACACTTGATGATGTCACATTCCGTAGGGCAGAGCGGGCAACGGCTCAAAACCAGCAACTACCCCTGACAGGAATATCACAACAGACGGAGGAATAATATGACAGAGGAAGGAAAAGAAACATCACAAGAAGCAGCATCAAATCAGCAGGAGCAAGCGCAATTGCCACCTGTGAGTTTCACGAGTCTGGTTTCAGAATTTGCAATCGCTGCGTCTGCTTATCTTGGTGGAATGCAGGACCCGGAAACAAAAGAGACAGTGCTTGACCTTGGGATGGCAAAGCGAATGATCGATACGATTGAACTGCTTGAAGAGAAGACTAAGGGGAATCTCACGCAACCCGAAATCAGCTTTTTAAGCAATACGTTGTACAGTCTCAGGATGACTTATGTGCGGATGCAGGCAAATCCGCCGCAACAGTCGCAACCCACAGAATCGGAGGACAAATCCAAGTCTCAGGAGGCTTAACAGCTTGCGGCGGAGGGAGAAGGAGTGTCTTTTCCGGTTCCCGATTCACTGTTCTAACAACTGACGGAAAAACAACACCAATCCAGTTAATTTGGTACTATGCTTAGCTTATGATTGGATTCTTCTCTAATACCACCATCAAATAAGCCCCTAAATTGGATTGATCAAGGGCAAGTCCACGGTCAATTTCTGCAATGTCTCGCACCACTTCATCCGCAAAGACATCTGGGAAAATTGAGAGGATTGTCGGATAGGTCAGCGTTTTCTTAACCTTTAACCCGTCAGGGATGAGGTCCCCAATGTCTTCGATTTTGTACGGCTTGGCATACACTTGGAACACCTCGCCATCGTAGTGAACATCAAGGCAGGGGCGTACCCAATTAATTTCGGCGGCGAGACCAACCGGCCAGGGCACAAAACCAATGCGATACAGCAACGCATCCGTATTGTAAAAGGAAAGGAACGCCTTACCGCCGGGCTTTAAGACGCGGTTGAGTTCAACAAAGACCTGTTTAATATCTCTGAGGTCGCTTGCCGTGCCGAAATTCATGACGACCAGAGAGATTGAGTTATCTGCTTGCGGGATGCCCGCTTCAATATCCGCCACCCTGAAATTAATCCGATCGGACGCAATGCCTTGGTTTTTCGTAGTCGCATATTCAATCATGGCGGGGCTTATGTCGTATCCAATGACGCGCTCAAATTTATGCCCCAACTCCCATGTTCGTCTGCCGGTCGCACAACCGATGTCAACGGCTAAAGTTAAGTCGTTGAGGGTCGCAATCTCCGATTCCAGTATCTCCGCTTCAAAATCCAAATAGGTACGGGTCGCTTGACAGTTCTGACCGTACTGGTCATAGGTTGAAGCAATTTTCGCCGTTAGGTCAAGGAGATTCTGCTTCAAGAGTCGATACTCCGCTTCGACATCCTCAAGTTCTGCTGCCCTCAACTCCTCTTGCTGAAATTGAATCATCTGCACTTTGCACGACTCGTCTATCGTAAAATAGAGAATAGCGCGTGCGAAATGCGGATTCAACCCCAACTCTTGTGCCCAATTTTCAGCGTCTTTGAGTCGACTCTCTTCAACCGCTGCGCGATATATCGGTTCGCCTTTGCGCCGCTTGAACTCACCCACTTGCGAAGACAGACGCATTCGTCGCGCCAGCAACGAGATCAAGTGCCTATCTGTCTGCCGAAGTCTTGCGGCGAGTTCTTCCAGGTCCAACAATTCGGCCATAGCGTACCGTTCCCTTTCCCCAAGGTGCAATGGATTTGACAATCCACTGCGAGCAATTCTCAGCATTTTACTCAGATCTGACTGATTCCCATTCTTTCACGAACCTGATTCACAGTAGATTGCACAATTGACCTGACCTGCTGTGCACCTTGTGCAAGTACATCTTCCACATCGTCATTGGTTAGTTTCGCCCGCTTCTCCCGGAACGGTTCAAGAACGGCTTCGATGTTCCTGTTCAGGATTTTTTTGCAATCAACACAACCTATCTCGGCGGTGCGACATGCTGGGGCAATCATCGCAAGCTCGTCGGGTGTGCTGAGATGCTGATGAAATGTAAAGACGGTACAATCATTCGGTTCGCCCGGGTCATCACGCCTAACCCGTCGCGGGTCAGTAATCGCACCCATGACCTTCTTCTGAACAGATTCCGCTGGTTCAGCAAGCACGATTGAACCGCCATCGTCCTCCGATTTACTCATCTTTTCCGAGCCCGAAAGGCTCGGCACACGAATGGACGACTCTCCCTTTGGTACGATAAATGTTTCGCCATACCGCTTATTGAACCGCTCCGCAAGCTTTTGACACATCTCCAAATGCGGTTTCTGATCCGCGCCAACAGGGACAACGGTAGATTTCGGTCCCAAAATATCGGCGGACATCAGAACGGGATACATTAACAAGCCCGCATTCACATTGTCTGGCTGTTGTCGAACCTTCTCTTTGTAGGTTGTACACCGCAATAATTCACCCACCGGCATTAGATTACCGATTAACGCGCTCAGTTCGGTCAGCTCGGGTACATCCGATTGACGATACAGTGCAGAACGATCGGGATGGATACCCGCGGCGAGATAGTCTTTGGCGACCTCAATAATGTTCTGCCTTAACGCATTGGGGTCGGTTTCGGTCGTTAAGGTATGGTAATCAGCGATAAAGAAAAAGCATTCATCACCCTGTTCCTGCTTCATCAAGAATTTTTTTAATGCGCCAATGTAGTTTCCGATATGTAATCTTCCTGTCGCACGAATGCCAGAAAGGACTCTTTCTTTCATTGTTTACTCCTAATTCACCGTTAATTTGCTACAGATTCAAACAATTTCGTATCAGTTGCGCCTAATATTAGCACAATTACGGGAAAAAAGACACCACAAATTATCGGAGGGTGGTGCATAATATTATTTCGCCGCACATCCACAAGAGGCATTAATCCCACTCAAAGGAAAAACAAAAACAAAATGACCCTATCCTGCTTAGAAATTTCTTGAAAACCATCAATAGGCAATGATATAATAACACGATAGTCCAAAAATCTAGCAGATTGTGGGAGGATAGCCCGTGAAGCGTCAGACTGTACTTTCATGCAGAATTATTACGATAGTCTTAGCCATCACCATATCAATTCAGCCAGTAATTGCGGGAGAGGATGATGAATATACGCTTGGCTATACCTACTTTCAGGGTAAGGAATACCTTCTTGCCAAAGATCAGTTTAAGTCTTTCCTTCAGGAATACCCGCAGAGCGATAAGGCCGATGACGCACGTTTTCTGATGGGTGAATGTGCCCTTCGCACGGGTGCCTATGATGAAGCCATTGAGCATTACCAGCAACTTATCAACGAATATCCAGCGAGCCCCTTACGTTTAGATGCCGTGCGCGGTGTTGCAACGGCGTGGTTTCATCAAGGCAAGTACGAAGAAGCGATTAAGGCTTACGAGCAAGTTATCAAGCAATCAAACGACGCACCTGTTATTTCTCAAAGCCTCTACCTGACCGGCGAATCTTACGATAATTTAGGGCTATACCAGAAAGCGGTCGAGTATTATGACCGTATTCTCACCGACTACCCGAAATCCGTGGAAGCGCAAGACGCGCTCTACGCGAAGGGATGGGGACTTTATCGTCTTCAAGAATATCAGGCCGCTTACGACGCACTCACCCGATTCATCGAAACTTCGCCTAACCATAACTTTGTCGCAGAGGCATCCTACCGCGCCGCCGAATCGCTTTTCAAGTTGGAAGATTGGACAAATGCCCAAAAAGCCTATCAGAAAGTCATCAGCACCTACGCCAACGATGAAGCAGAACGCCAACTTCTTATAAACGCTCGATTCCGACTCGGCGAGTGTTATTTCCAGCAACAACTGATGGATGAGGCGAAAAAGACCTTCAATATTTTACTCCATGAGCAAGGGGATGCTCCCATTGCTGCCGAAGCACAATACTGGATAGCTGAAATCTTGCTAGAACAACAGAAGTACCCGGAAGCCATTCATGAATATCAGAAGGTGGTTGACCTGTACCCCAAAAGCGACATCGCTGATGACGCGCAGTACGGCATCGGGATGGCTCATTTTCTGCGAGCAGAGTACGCCAAAGCGCGGAGTCATTTCAAAAATGTCGCTGACAACCTCCGTTCCGATCTGGCGGATGCGGCACGTTTCCGAACAGGCGAGTGTTTTCGATTGCAGCGGGAATTCAACTCCGCGATTCTCAATTACGAGAGGGTTAAGCAACGCTCGCCTTATTATGATGACGCACTTTACGGCATAGCTACAAGTGCGTTTGAACTACGGGATTATGACGAATCAATTCGCTCCTTAAATTCGCTCCTCCAATCCTACCAGTCCAGCCCGCTCAAACCCTACGCATACTACCAACTCGGTCTCACCTACTTTTATCAGAAGGCATATCAGAAAAGCGTAGAAACCTTGAATCGATTTTTGACAGAAAAGGGCGATGTAGAGTTGGAAGCCGCGCCGACTGATGAGGCACTGTTCTGGAAAGCGCGGGCATTGTACGAACTTGAGGACTACCGAGCAACCATCCAGACCTGCGAGCAATTAATCCAAGATTTTCCGAGCAGTTCGCTTCGATTTCGCGCCACATTCTTTATCGCTGAAAGCACCTACTGGAGTGAGCAGACCCCCCAAGCGTTTCAATCGGCTCGCCAAAAATACCGAGACCTGCTCAAAGAGCAACCGACCGGCGAATGGGCAGAAAAATGCCGCTACGGTATCAGTTGGACGCACTTCTCCGAGGCGATGCTGTTAAGCGGTCGTCCCCGGACAACACACTATCAGGACTCAATTAAAGCGTGGCGTGAAGTCCTCACGCACCATCCCCGCGGTGAATTTGCGGATAAAGCCCAATTCCAAATCGGCATCGCATTCGTCAACCTTAAACAGTACGACGAGGCGATAAGTGCTTTCAATGGGGTGCGTTCTAAACATCCCGACAGCGATTGGCTTGACAATACGCGATATCAGATTGGACAAGTACACTACAAACAGGAGAATTATGCAGAAGCCATCGTTGCTTTCGATGAAATGCTCCGCAAGCATCCTGGGTCTCCACTCGTTTCCAAAGCAATCTTCGGGAAGGGCAATGCGTATTTTAAGCAGGGCAAATACGCCCAAGCGATTGAAAATTACCAGAGTGTCGTTGATAAATTCCCCAACCAAAAACTTCCCATCCGTGGTGCTGGCACGGAACCGATCCACGACCTACGGCACGAAGCGCAATACTACATTGCTGAGAGTTTCCTGAATCTCCAAAATTATACAAAGGCAATCCGTGCTTATGAAAACGTAATCAAACACTACCCAACAAGCGATTGGGCAGATGATGCACAGTACGGGATAGCTGTGGCTTATGAGAATATGGGGCAAAAAGAGAAGGCGATGCAGGCGTATCGAACGTTAATGAAGAAGTATCCAGGGCGCGAACTTGCCCCCGATGTCCAAGTCAAGATAGCAGATTTCTACTATCAGAAGGGGGACTATAAACGAGCAATCGCGGAGTACCAGAAAGTGATTAACCAATATGCAAACTCCCTCGCTGTACCTTTTGCCCAATACAAGATTGGGGAGTGTTATATTGCATTGGTATCCTATCAAGAAGCGATACGGGCGTTTGAGAAAGTCCCTCCCAACACCGATTTCGCACCGGTTGCCGCCTATCAAATTGGTCGCGCCCTCTACGACCCGGATAATCCGGGCCGCAACCTCGGCCAGGCGGTCAACGCCTTATTAAAAGTACACCAAAGGTATCCGCAGAGCCCTGACGCGCCTCGCGCTTTGCTGTTGACAGGGCAGTGCTACGAGGAACTGGTTGAGTGGAATAAGTCCGCTGAAATTTACCGTCGAATTATTAAGGGCTACCCAAATTCTAGGCAGGCGAAAGTTGCTCAACTTTTGTTGGGACACGCGCTCCGCGAGCAGGAGATGTATGCAGAAGCACTTGAGGCTTACGATGTCATCCGCAAGGCAGGCACACAGCGATATCCGCACGATATCGTTATCGAGGCGACACTGCACAAGGCGGAAACGCAAGCTTTGATGGGGGAGTATTATGAGGCTGGCAGAACTTACCTTCGTATACCGACTTTGAGTGAGTTGAGGCGCCATGACCCGCTCATGGCACTTCACGCCTCCGTCCGAGCCGGGGACGCATTCTCTAAGGTGAAAGACTCCACCAAACCTTACAAAAGTTTGGCGAAAGATGAATACCAAAACGCAATCGAGTTCTACAAATCTCATATCTCAACCGTCCAAGACCCCAAGACCAAACAGGAGTGGGACAAACTACACGATATTGCCCAAACAAGACTTCAGTTGCTTCTAAAAGAGATCGGGCAAGAGTGATATATTTAATCCAAGTTGCTACTATCTGCGGGTCCGACTCTGTTGGATTTGGAATTGAGTATGAGCGGTTGAGGGATTCTTTAAACATCTTAGGGGGATGCGGGCCATCCCTCCCCAATTGTGGGAGGAGCATCTGATTGTGGGAGGGGCATCCTTGCCCCGATACGCGAAGGGAAAAAACTATGGATACCATAAAAGACTTTGAATTACAAGGAAAGAAAGTATATACCCGTCTTTCCAAAAGCGAGTGGAAAACCAACAATATACATCCAGGGGTATCCCTGTGAAGACGACAAACCAATGCCAGGAACAGACTTTCACACTATACAGATTAATACGTTTTACGAGCAACAGAAGCAGAACGTCGGCGGGAAGAAACCCGACGGCGGCGGGAGGCAGAAGCCGAGTTAGAACGGCTTCGTGCTCAACTCGCTAACCGCCAAGACGAAGAAGCGTGAAAATTTAACGCAAAGACGCAAAGAAGAAAAGAACGGGCAATCAATTGCCCTATTAACCAATACGACGAATTCCAAAGAAACCGAGTATTGTATATCCGGCGGGGCAAGATGCCCCACCGACGGAGTTGGAGTTAAGTTCGGTGCTCTGATTTTCTGGAAGCATCCAAACAGCTAGGAGACGAGGAGATAAATTCATTGGTACATTCACATTTCACCTATCGTTGCCAACCAATTTTTCAACAATCTCAATACAGCCTTCGTTTCCTAATCCTTCTCTTGATTCCGTTTTTTGTCTGGGTTGTCCCCGGTCTCAATGCACAGACACCAAAGACCGAAGAGCAGTTGCAAGCGGGAAACCTTCCACAGCTCATCCAAGCACCGCTGATTGACACAACGCAGATTGTCCTGGAACCGCGAGACCGCTTTAACGACGCATCAACCCCACAACTTATCCATACCCTTGCGTTGTATGCTAAAGAACGTCGGTGGAACCTGCCTCCGATTTCAACCCCGCACAAGGTTACTAAACCTGGGCCCCCACCGCCGAAAAATTATATGTTCCTGTTTTCCGCATACCCAAGTCTACCCGATTCGCTTTTTTACAAAGTGCGCTTCGGTGGACACCTCAATGAAACACGCGGATTTCTCCATCTGAATCGGCAACAGCTTGGGGACAAGCGGACAAAAGGACGCGGCGATTACAGTGTTGACGGTCTTCGGGGTGGATTGAGTTATCAGTATCGGCCACTGAGCGAGCTCTCTTTCGATATCGGTTTGAACCTCAAGACCCTTTCGTGGCTCACGGCGGAGAACAAGCCAAATCTCCCGAAAGACCTCCTACTTCTTCGCTCAGACCTGAATTGGAAGCAACAACTCTCAGAACGGTCGCATTCGACGCTGACCCTTGATGCCGCGCAATTCCGCCTATCACACGGAGCCGAGCGTTCTTTCGCCACAGACGAGGGAACAGACCTTCGATTTAATTTCGATATAGCGACTCCCATGCCTTTCCAGAATCCATTTCATGTCGGCAAGCATGTAGACCTAAATCCGATGAATTTGGGAGTAGACATCGAATACTTCTCTACTACTGCCGACGGGGGTACCACCAATGGGCAATCTGAGCAGAATATATGGGCAACGATTCTTAGGTTGTACATTCGTGATTCGTTTACGACGTTTGGCCCCTATGTTTTGGGTATGGGGGCAGAGGGAGTAAGTTGGCGTGAGCAGGATAATGCGGGGGTGGATAAAACACACATGGGATTTAACCCCTACTTGGCTCTCACAACAGAATTGGGTCAGGGCTGGACGTTTCAGGTGGAAGGGCAGCGGACGACACACAGGGCTAAGGTATCGAACATCTACTTCAAGATGGATTATATCAGCTTGAATCCATACCTGCGCCCCGAAAAAACGTGGAAAAGCCGGGCACGACTCAAATATCATCAGGGCAGAAGTTTCGAGGCGAATCTATCAGGCTTTGCACACCGAATCACAGACCTAGTCGTCCTCAAGTCGGCCAGCGATGTCTCAGAATTAACATGGAGACCGGAGAATATCAATACCTTGATTTACGTTTACGGTGGGCAACTTGATATCTCCGTACATATTGCGGATAGGTTGGAGGCACAATTCCAATATACGCATGAATTCCACCATCCAGACAGGAAAAAACAGATTGCCTACAGACCCAAGGATCTGATAGATTTAAGGGTGGTGTATTACGCCTCAGAGACAGTTCGCGTTGAACTTGGCGGTGAACTCCGGGGCCCCAGATATATAAATGCCGACGACCCTAAAACGCTGGCAGGCTATTTCCTGCTGATGCCAAAGTTGAGTAAAACGGTGGCTGGGCATCTGGATGTGTTTGTTGGTGGGACATTCTCTCTGGGTGAGTACACCGTGCTAGATGGTTATCAACATTCGCAGAATAACGTTGATTTTGGAGTCGAACTGAGATTTTAACGAATGACCTTAAACGCCCAAAGGGCATAAGTTTCCGAAGGGAGTGAGGAAATTTCAAATCCATCCCGGGAACCCAGTTCCCATACTAGATTATAGGAAATAGGAACCAGATTACGACACATCAATGGAAGAATTTATTAGCAGGTCCCTGAGTCGGCGAAATATCATTAGAGGCACACTGTTTTTTACTGTTTGTACAATTATTGGACTATCTATTAGTTTTCTATGGAGTGATACAGAAAAGATTGGGCCAGTTTTACGTTCGATACGTGTAGACCTGCTCTTTTTGTCCGCTCTTTGTATGTGCTCAGATTGGCTTAGCGGAGCAACGCGTCTTCACATATTTGCACGCAAGATGTCGCCACGGGTCACCTTTTTTGACAGCATCCGCGCAGGGTTAGCCAGCGTTTGCGTCGGCGGTATTACACCGCTTCAAACGGGAGGTGTCGCGCACATCTATATTTACAATCGGGTCGGAGTACCGGTATCGGGTGGCATAACCATCGGTATCATCACTTTTATTGGCACACTGGCGTTTCTCATTCTAGCAGTATCCGGTGTGATGTGGTGGAATCCCTACGTTCTGCCTAAGCAAATCACACTTGTGAGCCATTACAGTGTATTGATGTTCATCATCGTCTTCCTGCTCTTTGTGCTGATGGTCATCAAGCCTGAAGCCCTTCTTTACCCGTTAGCCCGACTCCGATTACCGCAACGGCAGGGATTCCGGTTTATCTCAAGGGTTCTAGAGAAATTGACTCTCAAACTTGAGCGGTTGATTTTGGAGCACAAAGCGTTTACCCGCATGTTCATCACCGAGCACAAGAAAGTCTGGATGCTGACCCTCATTCTTTCAGGAGGCATCTACATAAGTCGGTTCATCTGTGGGTATCTCATTGTTCTCGCATTAGGCGGAGATGCACCGTTTTGGGATGTTGTAGCCATCCAAGTGATAATACAGTTTGTAACCCTATTCGCACCAAGTCCCGGTGCAAGTGGAATCGCCGAATTTCTAACCGCTGTTCTGATGGAGAATTTACTTCCTGACGGCGCCGTCGGAATCTACACACTTTTGATGCGATTCTTCATTTGCTATGCGGCTATCGCTGTTGGAGGCGTTGTCTTAATATCACAATTGGCAAAAGATTTTAACCAACAAAAACAGTAAGGAGGAATTGACGAAGGGCGCGAAGGAAACCAAGGCAGCAGGCATTACCAAGAATAGCAAAAATCTTGATAGGATTCGGAAGGGTTCACTTTCCCTGCTCGTATTCGATGCTTCTTATACGGTTTAAGAGAGATGTCAGATTTAGTCTCAACGATGCCAACTCATACGCCTTTGAGTTATCAACTCGCTCGACAGAAAGACTATGAACCATCAGAAGGAAAAGGCTCCTTGGCGCGAAGTGAATTTGATAATAGTCCCCTTCACGCTTTTCTCGCAGTTGTGGAACAATCGTTATCATGGGATTCGTTTTCGTTTGGTAGATATCGTCTGCCTCGGATATCTGGGACTCATTGGTGTTTTGCTCCCCTTTTTCCACCGCGAGGTCTCTCACTGGCCTGTCGAGTTCCTGATTCATCTAGCTTTAGTGGTCAGTGGATTGGAAATCGTTCGACTGGGCGAAAAACATCCTCAAAACAACATCCTTTGGACGATACGAACTTTCTACCCGGTGTTTTTCTATGTCTATAGTTTTTTTGAATTAAAGCGCACGGTCTTGATGTTTTTCGGGACCTATTGGGCGACAGATTTCCTAATCAAAGCCGACGAGATAATCTTCGGTGAATCTCCGGTCAAATGGGTGCAAGGGTTTTATACACCTCTGCTCGACGAAGCGATAAGTTTCTTTTATGTGGCATACGCCCTTTTTGTGGTCGTGGTCGCAGTGCCGCTATACATTCAGGGGAAGCGAAAGGAAACATTCGCCGTACTCTCTATTGTTGGCGTTGTCTATTTTACCAACGATTTTCTTTTTTATCTGCTCCCTGCCGAGAACCCGCGAGCAAGTGCCAAACTGGCAGAACTTGACTTTACGGATTACACTGGCTATTTTTTTGCCTTTTTTACTCGGCTTCAAGGCAGCGAAGGGATAGCACCGGGCGGTTGTTTTCCCTCCGAACATGTGAGCAGCGTCACGGCTTGGTCTCTAGCGATATGGCGTTATAATAGGAAGTTGGCAGGTATACTTTTTCCGATAGTTGTGGGAGTAGCGATATCCACTGTTTACTTGAACTATCATCACGGTGTAGATGCCATTGCCGGAATTATTTGGGGAGGCATCGGTTCTTATGTCGCTATTCCGATTCTAAGGAAACGCGGCGAACTATAGTGTCAAACGCTCTCGTTTTCAGCCCAGAACCGCCTGCGACACATTGTCGGCTCTACCATCAAAAGGTACCAATCGAAAGGTCTAAATACAATGAACAATCTTATTGAGCACTTAAAACTCGTCGGTCATGCGATGATGTCCAAGAATCATCCACTCCTCGCACACCTTATTGTGATTCGACGCTGCAACTTGAGTTGTGGTTACTGTAACGAATATGACAAGGTCTCCCCACCCATTCCGCTTTCTGTCATCAAAGAACGAATTGAGGCTTTGGCGGGTCTCAAAACAGGAATGATAACCTGTACAGGGGGTGAACCCCTCCTCCATCACGACCTAGAAGAAATCATCACGGAGATTCGTAGTCACGGCATCATTGCAACTATGATTACCAACGGGTATTTGTTGACTAAACAGCGCATTCAGCAATTGAATGAGGCAGGACTACAAGCGTTACAGATTAGCATTGACAATATCGAACCAGATAAAGTCTCTTATAAAAGCCTAAAAGTGCTCGATAGAAAACTGCAACTGCTGGCAGACCACGCAAAGTTTAAGGTCAATATCAACTCTGTGTTGGGAATCAGTGATGAACGCACACCAGACGCAATCGCGGTTGCCGAACGGGCACGCCATTACGGTTTTCCGCATGTGGTCGGCGTATTACACGATGGGACTGGACATCTTGAACCGTTAAGCGAAAAACAGCGTCACGCCTATCATCAGATTGGCAAATTTTACAACTCACCTGTACATTTCTTCGACTACATGCTGTTCCAGAAAAACCTCATTAACGGAAAACCGAACAGATGGAAGTGTCGGGCAGGGGCTCGCTATCTCTATATCTGCGAAGATGGTCTTGTGCATTGGTGCTCTCAGCAGCGCGGTTATCCGGGCACACCACTTGAGCAATATAGTGTCGAAGATATCAAACGGGAATTTAAGACACAGAAGGACTGTAGCTCGCTCTGTACAATCAGTTGTGTTCATCGAATCAGCTCTTTGGATAAATGGCGCGCTAAACAGACTTTTCCCGACCCACAAAATGCTTAATGGGTCAGAACGATAGCCGGTTGCTTAGTGCTGAGAAAGTTTTTATGTGGGCTTAGATCTCCTGGATTTGTCAATCCAGCAGGAGCGGCCTAGACCTCTTGAAAGTTGCTTGGAACTAACAACTTAAACGCTAAAATCAAATTATTGGGGGGTCTTTTCGATTGCCAACTGGGGTCGAAAGAGACACCCAAATACGAAGGAGGCAAATCATGGGAATCAGTGAAATTCAGCCATCCACAACGAAAATCGGTTGGATTGGTACGGGTGTTATGGGACGGTGGATGTGCCAACACCTTATGGACATCGGGTATTCGGCGACGGTTTACAATCGCACGAAGGAAAAAGCACAACCGTTGCTTGACGCAGGGGCGACTTGGGGGGAGTCATCGTCTGAAGTGGCGGCAAACTCAGACATAATTTTCACAATTGTCGGTTTTCCACCTGATGTGCGCGAAGTATATCTCGGCGAGAATGGCATCCTCAAAGGCACAAAAGCGGGTGACATCATCGTTGACATGACAACGACTGAACCGTCGCTGGCGCAAGATATTTATGAGCAAGCGACGGCACAGGGCGTTTCCGCCGTTGACGCGCCAGTTTCTGGAGGCGATGTCGGCGCGAGGGAAGCGAGGCTCTCAATAATGGTAGGCGGCGATGCCGATGCCGTTGGAGCCATCATGCCGCTCTTTGAAGCGATGGGAAAAAACATCGTTCACCAAGGAGGTGCAGGTGCAGGGCAACACACGAAAATGTGCAATCAAATAACGATTTCCGGAACGATGATTGGTGTATGTGAGGCATTGCTCTATGGTTATAAGGCAGGTTTAGACCTAGAAACGATGCTCTCATCAATCAGTGGTGGCGCGGCAGCGTGTTGGTCACTCGATAATTTAGCACCTCGTGTTCTCCAGCGCAACTTTGACCCCGGTTTCTTCGTCGAACACTTTATCAAAGACATGAGCATTGCGCTTGATGAGGCAAAGAAGATGAATCTCAGCCTCCCCGGACTCGCGCTTGTCCATCAACTCTATCTTGCCGTAGAAGCCCAGGGGCATGGGCGGTTGGGCACACAGGCACTTATGCTGGGGTTGGAACATCTGTCTAACACAGAAATGAGTGAATGATGACGGAATTTGCAGTGCAATGTCGCGTTTGGCAGTAGAGCCAACCGCAACTGCTACCTGACCATCTTCTTGTAGACACAATGGATTGGCTAATCTATATCACAGTTTACACACTGGCTTGGTTGTTGGATCGGATGCCTAAGCGATTCGCAATGGTCATCGGGAATGGCATGGGGCATCTGCTTCACCTTCTCCTCAAGAAACGACGGCGAATTGCTTTAGAAAATCTGAAAATTGCGTTCGGTAATACCCTGTCGGATAAAGAACGCCGAAAAATCTGTCAAGAAAGTTTTATCAATATCGGTAAGACCGCGGTGGAATTTCTCCGTTTCCGACAACTGACGCTTGAGAATATCTGGCGAGAAGTGACCGTGCAGGGGAAAGAGCACCTTATCCAAGCCCTGAATCAGGGAACTGGCGCGATTGTATGGCTACCGCATTTTGGGAATTGGGAACTCCTTGCATTGGTCTACGGCGCGCTCATCCCGAATCGAGCAAAAGCGATTGCCTTTCCGCTTAAAAATCAACGGCTCAACACACTCGTTTGGCAATATCGGGAACACTTGAGCTTAGCACTGATTCCTCGCAAGCGGGCGGTCAGGGAAACGCTACGCGCACTCAATGCCAATTGTGCTGTCGGCTTTTTTGCTGACCAGAACGCTGGTCGAGAGGGCGTTTTCGTAGATTTTTTCGAGAAGCCCGCTTCGGCGGTGCGAGGGCCTGTAACCCTCGCACTCAAAACCGGTGCGCCGATTCTTTTCTCTTTGGATATTCGGCAACCCGATGACCGACACTTTGTATACATTTCTAAGCCACTTGCACTTGAAATATCAGGGAATTTCGAGCAGGATGTCCAAACCAATACGGCACACTTATTGCGCTACCTTGAAGATTACATCCGCCAATACCCTAGCCAATGGCTTTGGATACACAACCGGTGGAAAACCCGACCAGATTCGGATTGGCAAATGAACCGGGACAAACAAGAGAAATAGAACGCAAATCGGAAAAATGGAAGCTGCGTCGGTTCTGTCTATTCCAGACAAACTGTTGCTCCTCTGGAGCGGGAATTATTTCTGTTGCAGTGTATTGAATACCGTGTTATAATGTTAGGATAGATTACACTATCAGATGATGAGGGGGTTCTCATGATGCGCTATAATAAACACGCTTTGATTATTACTTTAATCGCTTTTGCGGCGATTTCACTCCTATTTGTGCCTGTTACCGAAAAAGATGCATTAAGTGATCGGACGGGGCGCAATGTCTACACGTCGAGCAAAGCCTTAATCGAAGTCATCGACGATACGCGAAAGTTTTATTACAAGGATGCGAACATAGAGCAGATGTTTGAAGGAGCAATCAAAGGGGCACTTTCTGAGCTAGATGACCCGTACTCCTTTTACCTTTCGCCAAAAGATCTTCAACGGGAGTCGGAGAATCTTTACCACGCCACATTTGGCGGACTCGGTATTCATATCTATACCGAAAAAGAGGGTGGGCGGGTAAGAATTTATAGCCCTCTACCCAATACACCCGCAATGAAAGCAGGGCTCCAAGCTGGCGATGATATTATCGGGGTGAATGGGGTGCGGATTAAGATTCGTCCAAACGGACAGCGACTCGAAGATGTAGTGGATATCTTGCGAGGAAAAGTTGGGACAGATGTAACTATTACGGTGCGGCGACGAGGAATTTCGGAACCATTTAATGTCACCTTGACTCGCAAAAAAATCAAACCCAAGAGCGTTGAGAAGACCATACTAGAAGATGGAATTGGTTACATCTTAATTAGACAATTTACAGGGCGCTCAAGTGAGGAGTTCCGGAACGCTCTTACGGAACTTCGCAGTGACAAGCAGAACGAGATGAAGGCACTTATTTTAGACCTCCGAAACAACCCGGGCGGGCTCCTTGATGCCGCTCACTATGTCGCTGATGCCTTTATTTCCGAAGGAATCATCGTGTCAACAAAAGGGCGGACACCACGATTTGATCAGAAATATGACGCAAAATACCCGGAACTCTGCCCATCTGACATTCCGCTCATCGTACTTGTGAACGGATTCAGCGCAAGTGGTTCTGAAATTGTCGCTGGAGCGATTAAGGATACAGGTCGAGGTGTTATCCTAGGTACAAGGACGTTCGGAAAGGGCCTTGTCCAACAGCGGTTCCCTCTGAAAAACGGCGGAGGTGCTGTCTCGCTGACGGTCTCAAGGTATTATACACCGAATGGTATCTCTATCAACGAGCGGTTACTGTTTAGCACAGACCTGAGCTTCCAAAGTGAACTTGACGATGGTAAGCCTATCTCAGAGAGTTTACAAGCAGCCTTTGATAATCATGGATTCCCAATACCTCAAAGCGCACGTATTTCGGTTGAACAGCAGGGTAGCAATTGGGCAATAATAGACAAGCATAACACACTGAAATACCGCATCAGGAAGGAAAAGGACAAACTCGGCATTTACAATGAAAAGGGAATTACGCCACACGTTGTCATCAAACCCACGAAACTGAGCACAATCGAGGAGGCAATGCGGAAGAAAATGCGAGATGGCGATTACGCGCGCCATTTTGTCGAAAAGTGGATTGAAGCAGAGGAGGCTCGAATCGGCACACCCCCCAAAGACTTCTCGAAGCTTGTAGAAAGATTGCCTGAACTCGTTACAATTCTTAATGAAAAGGGGATAACGCTCAGTGAGCATTTGGTCAAGCTGGAGATGCGTTTGATTTTCAATAGAAACGTCGGAATCTATCAGCTCATTGACCTTGAGAATGATAACCAGGTGCAGGAAGCAGTTAAGATACTCAAAGCGGGAGAGGTGGGACAAATCCTTGCTTCGGCTACAAATCAGCAAACTGATCTTTAGCCCTGTGTTTCGGCTTCAGGCAGTAATTTTTTAGCGGCTGTGATTTGACTTCGCAGCCGCTTTTTTTATTTTTGGAACAAATAATGAAGGTCAAAACGCCAACAAACGAACCGAATACCATCACCAAGAAAGCGATTCTGGTGGGACTCATCCTTGTCGCTGTCAATGCCTATTGGGTCGGAATTGCCAGCGAGCTGTGGTATGCCGTGTATACGCTCGTTTCGCCGTTTTCCAACGCCGTTTTTACCCTATTTGTTCTGCTGCTGGTCAACGCCCTCCTCAAACGCGGTGCCCCCCGTCTTGCCTTTACCCCCGCAGAACTGCTGTTGGTCTACATCATGGTCACGATGGTATCTACGATTTCGGGACATGCAATGATGGCCATCTTGATGGGCACGATGGCACACCCCTTCTGGTTTGCATCGCCTGAAAACGAGTGGGAACAACTGTTTCTACACCACGTCCCGTCATGGCTCACGGTACATGAATCCCAGTGGCTTCAAGGTTATTACGAGGGCGAGTCAAGCATTTTCCTGATCGAACATATCCGTATCTGGCTCGTGCCGGTGCTGGTTTGGTCAGGCTTCATCTTCGTGTTGTACGGCTCGCTCTTGTGCATTGGTCTGCTTTTACGTAAGCAGTGGATCGAACACGAAAAACTCAGCTTTCCACTCACACAGTTGCCTCTTCAGATGACAACCAACCGGAGTTTCTTTCGTTTGCGCCCCTTATGGATTGGCTTTTCACTTGCCGCCGCGATTCGTCTCCTTGCTGGGCTCCACGACCTCTTTCCAGTTGTGCCTGCGTTTCCTCCCAACTATCGGCTTGACCGGCACTTCACCGAGCGGCCGTGGAACGCGATCGGTTATACCTCAATGTCCTTCAATCTGGCGATTGTGGGCTTGACCTACTTCATGCCGCTCGACCTCTCCTTTTCTACGTGGTTCTTCTTCTGGCTGACTCGTGCGGAGCGCGTGTTTGCCCGCATGGTGGGCTGGCAAAATCTACATTTCAATGACCGTGCGTCGGGCGCATGGATTGGGATTGCCATTCTAGCGGTTTGGACGGGACGCCGTCATATCGCGTCCTTTTTCAGGCATGTGATTGGACGGGCGCGGGGAGAGGACGCGGACGAACCGTTATCATATCGCACTGTCGCTGTACTCCTTATGCTTAGCGTCGGCACAGTGTTCACCTTCTGCTACGCCGCAGGCATGTCACTGTGGGTGATTGCGGCATTCTACACCCTCTTTCTGGCTTTCGCACTGGCGATTGGCCGCGTCCGGGCGGAGCTTGGCCCACCGTATCATGAAGTCATCGGAATCAATCCGCGAGCGATGATGGTTGACATCTTCGGCACTCGTCGGCTCGGTGGGGCTAATCTGACAATTATGACCTTTCTATATGCCTTCAATCGGTGCAACCGTTCGCATACGATGCCCAACCAGATCGAGTCCCTCCGCATCGGTGAACGTGCAGGGATGCCGGGCAAGATGTTGCTAATTGGTATGGCACTCGGCATCGGCGTGGGAGCAATCGCTACGTTTTGGTCATATCTACACGTTGCCTATCACTACGGAACATTGGCACGTTGTCGGGGGGCGGTTGGCCGGTTCGGGTGGGAAAGCTTTAATCCGCTTCAGAACTGGTTGCAACATCCAAAAGGAATAGAAGGAACTGGGGTGTTTTTCATGCTCGGCGGGCTTCTGTTCGTATTCTTTCTTCACTTCATGCGTTCATTCCTGCTCTGGTGGCCGCTCCACGCTTCAGGATATGTGCTTTCCGGCGCATCGTGGGGCGGACTAATCTATTTCTGGTTTCCTGTCATGGTCAGTTGGCTGGCCAAGTATCTCATCCTCAAATTTTCGGGTTGGCACACCTACCGGCGAATGGTCCCATTCTTCCTTGGACTGGTACTTGGCGACTACATCCCCCGAAGCATTCTGAGCATAGTTAGTCTCGTGCTCAATGTCTATATGCCCTCCTCTGGGGCCGGGCATACGCTTTGACGCTTCACTCCCACTCAATCGTACTCGGCGGTTTAGAACTAATATCGTAAACTACACGATTGATACCGCGCACTTCATTGATAATCCGGTTGGACACCGCGGCTAACACATATCGGGGAATCTCTGCCCAATCCGCTGTCATGCCATCGGTGCTTGTAACCGCGCGCAATGCGACAGCATTTTCGTAGGTTCGTTCATCGCCCATTACGCCCACACTCTGAACTGGTAGCAGCACTGCCAATGCCTGCCAAATGTCGTCGTACAATCCCGCCTTCCTGATTTCGTCAATGAAAATCTCATCCGCCTCACGCAAAATATCGAGCCGTTCCTGCGTCACAGGGCCCAGCACACGCACAGCCAAACCGGGGCCCGGAAATGGATGTCGCCCAATCACAGTGTGCGGAAGACCGAGTGCTACGCCGACCTCTCGCACTTCGTCTTTGAACAGCTCGCGAAAGGGTTCGATCAGTTCAAACGGCAGATTTTCTGGCAAGCCTCCGACATTATGGTGAGTCTTGATGGTCGCAGAGGGGCCCCTGACCGATACACTCTCAATCACGTCGGGATAGAGCGTACCTTGTGCGAGAAAGTCGATCTCCCCCACTTTTTCCAATCCATGTTTGAACACTTCGATAAATTGCTCACCGATTATCTTCCGTTTTCGCTCCGGGCTTTCAATCCCAGAGAGATATTCCAAAAACCGCTCTGTCGCGTCAACGTAATAGACATTAATCTTGAGCTCTCGAAAATTTGCCAGCACAGCGTCCGCTTCGTTTTTACGCAACAAGCCGTTGTTGACGAAAACGCAGACGAGTCCATCGCCCACAGCACGCTTGAGCAGGGTGGCAAGCACCGTTGAATCAACCCCACCGCTGACAGCACATAATACGCGACTGCCTTGCGTAGTTGATTGGATGTGTGCTATTGCGTCGGCAATAAAAGAGCGCATGGTCCACTTCCCACTACACCCGCAGATTTCATGAACGAAATTCGACAAAATCCGGTCATCATCTTTCGTATGCACGACCTCCGGATGGAATTGTAAGCCGTAGATTGCCCGGTCAGGATTTGCCATCGCTGCAATCGGCGAGTTGTCCGTATGGGCAATCGCCTGAAAGCCTTTGGGTAGGACATCAATCCGGTCACCGTGACTCATCCATACATTGATTTTATCCGACAGGTTGTCAAAAAGCGGTGCGGGCGAATCAACAATCAGGTCGGCTGAGCCGTACTCGCGCTCAAGGGCGGGATGCACTTTTCCAACCTCCGAAAGATGTGCGATGAGTTGCATACCGTAACAGATGCCGAGGAGGGGTACGCCGAGGTGAAGCACTTTCGGGTCAAGCAGTGGCGCGTCGGGCGTGTAGACACTTGATGGCCCGCCAGACAGGATAATCCCTTTAGGGCGCATTGATGCCAACTTATCAATAGGAATATGGTAGGGATGGATTTCGCAGTACACTTTTTGTTCGCGGATACGTCGCGCAATCAATTGTGTGTACTGCGAGCCAAAGTCGAGGACAATAATGGTTTCGCGGTTCATTCCCTTTACTCCATTCAGTTGAGTCGACCTTCTTCTGCTTCAATCAGATCGAACCAAGAATCCAAATCCGGACGGTCTGGTGCGACCTTTTGCCGAATATCCTCAAAATATTGCTTGCTTTCCGCATCCTCAGGGCCAAGTCTGCTTATCTTCTCGTTAAATGCCTCAATGTCCGATTCGCCACGAGGTGCCTGATTTGCCTTCACCCACTCAACGACGACACCATCAGTCGGGAGCGTTTTCACGGAATCAAGAAGCGATTCCGCGTCAATTTCGAGAAACTCAAACAGACGTTGGTCTAGCGGGCAATCATACATATACTCCCCTAATGTGCCTTCCAGTTTTGCGCGAGCCTTATCAACCGTTCTGCCAAGCATAACATATCCGCCCGCTGTCTTGTCGTAGGGACTACGTGGATACTGTTTTGTCAAATCCATGAGATCTCCTTGAGTTACGAGTTGTGTGATGTAACGATTTCACTTGCCCTTTTGGTGGTCTGACCTTTATAATAACCAGTGCAAATTGCCTTATCCTCAAAATAACGAACTCAATATATCACGTTGCAACGAGTGTTGTCAAGTGGAACAATTAAGGAGCGTGGCTTCAACCACGAAAACCGAGTGAACAGAAAGAAAAGCACTGAGCAACTTTCAAGTTTTGGATCCCGTTTGCCAGTTTATCCGTCCGATCAGTGGATATGGGTTGTGCGAACTGCTTGGTTGTTGTGGATGTTGGCCATAAATTGCGTCCATGCCGATGACTATTTTGATCGGATTACGGTCACTTCCAACGGACGGCTTACCCGGTTTCCGCGAGATACGATTACAGTACATGCCAACGCCGTTCCACTTGAGCGTGGTCTAGCATCCCCTTACGAGGATGCTTTGGGGCGAGCGCTGAGGTTATGGCAAGAAGCGATGGATGGGAAGCTGCGATTCAGACCTGTGTTGCAGGCTACGGCAGCTAATATCCGCATTCATTGGACAAATCAGCGGCGGAAACAGGGAGGCTACCACAACATCGGTCAGGCTGTGTTGGTACGGAAATCGGACAGATTCCATGTCGAAATCGAGATTTTTCTCAAGGATGCCCAAACGTTGGAATTGCTCCCACCTCACATAATTCAAGCGGCCCTGCTTCATGAGCTTGGACACGCAATTGGCCTGTGGGGACACAGCGATGACCCGAATGATGTCATGTATTTCGCGGCGACAGCGCAGAAACCAACAGTGCGAGATATTGCAACATGGTTGAAAGTCCATAAAACCCCTATAGACACCCCGTTCCATACGCAAGCCATTGAGACCCTTCAGGAGGTCATCCTCGCAAAACCGGAGATTGCTAAAAACTATTACTTGCTCGGTGCCGTCTACGCAGACCTCGGTGATTATCAGTCGGCGATCGCGGCGTTTCAGAAAGCACTTAAAATCGATCCGATGTTGCGGATGTCCGCCGCACAGATTGCTTACATTTTTCAGCAAAAAGGACTCTACGATCTGGCAATTCAGTATTATATGCGGGCACTCGGAAGAAATCCATCTGCCGAAGTACTTGGTGCTTTGGGTACGCTTTCGCTGATTCAGGGCGACTTTGAACGCGCTGTGAATTTCCTTCAACGCGCCCATCGACTGGCTCCGGATTCCGGTACCTTCAACCAGAATCTTCTCGCCGCTTACCACCGATGGGCATTACAATTGCTCAAAACAGATCAATTTACGATAGCAATCAAGCACTTGAAGCGTGGGCTCGCACGGTTTCCATTCTCTGAAATTCTGCTGTTCGATCTTGCCGTGGCCTATGAGTCAACAGCAGACTACCAGCACGCACTAGATGTCTATCAGCGAGTGCTTAGGATTAATCCGGAATATACAGCCGCACGGGTTGGCATCGCGACAACGCTGAACAGCTTAGGCGCGCAACACGCTCACGATAAGGATTGGGAAGCCGCGATGTCGCTCTACCAACAAGCATTGGTACATCACCCCAACTTTCCGCCTGCCCGTCAAAATTTGGAAGAAGTGATGTTGGTTATCGGATGGGAAAAACTCAAGAGCGGGGATTTGGATGCCGCAGTTGAAACATACTATAAATTGCTGAAAATTAACCCGGAAAACCCCAAAGCGCATCACGACTTAGGGATTACCTATCTCAGGAAACAGAGATATCAGCAAGCCACAACGCATCTCGGCTTCGCAGTTGCCCTTAACCCTGATTATCAAGAAGCCAAAGATAATTTGAAGTATGCAAAGCGAAAGTTTGTGTCCCAGCTCGTGAACCGAATTTTTGTCTTCATACTGTTTTCCCTGCTCCTTACCGCCATCATCATCATAATAAAAACCCATAATCCCGACTTCTTTAGGTTTGAATCCTAAGATCCTTGCCCTTTACAGTCCATACGAGAACGGAATTGCCTGATTCCACATTTTAACATTTGCGCTCTGCTCTAATTTTTGGTATACTAAATAGTCATAGGGTGTACAAATTTCCCCTTACCAATTGACAACAACAAAGGAGACATGAGATGCTCGAAACACAGGAAAACCAAGAAGGTGAAGACACAACAGAAGAGATAATCGAAGAAGCCCCAGCAAAAACGATCAAAGAATTGGCAGAGGCTGTTAATGCCGATGCCTCCTTTATCCACGGTGATAACGAAAACTTCTATCTTGCTTTCAAAGCATACCACAATGACCGGGACTACGAGGAAGCCATCCAAAAATTCCAAGCCGCTATTGAATATGAAAGGGCACATCCCAGGCATTCAGGCAAGTATGATGTGGATGTCATAGCGAAATCTAGGTACTGGACAGGTGAATCCTACATTAAAATCAAGGCGTTCGATAAGGCAATCGAAGAGCTTGAATCACTCGCCAGCGATTTCATGACCCACTATCTTGGATTGGCGGCGCAACGACGTATAGAAGCATTAAAATCAAGCCACTAACGACTTGGAACTTAAGAAATGCCATTGGTTGCGATGGTAGACAACGCAAGTTTGTCCTTACCTAAGTTGATAACAAACAAAGGAGACATGAGATGCTCGAAACACAGGAAAATCAAGAAGGTGAAGACACAACAGAAGAGATAATCGAAGAAGCCCCAGCAGAACCGATCAAAGAATGGGCAGAGGCTGTTGACGACGATGCCTCCTTTGGGCACGGTGATAACGAAAACTTCTACCTTGCTTTCAAAGTAGACCACGATGACCGGGCCTACGAGGGAGCCAGTCCAAAATTCCAAGCCGTTATTGAATACGAAGAGCTTGAATCACTCGCCAACGATTTCATGGCTCACTATCTTGGATTGGCGGCGCATGACGCGAGATTAAAAAAAGATTACCTCCTGCTACGGGAAGAGACAGGCGGTGAGATGAGCGGTCAAGATCCGGGCATTGTGCCGACCTTGGAGTTGGTGCAGGGTCTCATCAGCACATCAGCACCAACTCTCGACCACCCATCCAAAAAGCAAAAAGCCTCCCGTTACCTGACCTCGTGGCGAAAAGAAAGTAAATGCCCAGCGCGTTGGATTGCGGACTTAGATGATGGCAAGACCATTGCCACCGGCGACTTCGATAAAGCCGACGATGACAACCAGTACCACCACCGTAGGGGTCTCTGGAAGTCAGCGAGGCTTATCCTCACCGATGCGGATGTCATTCGTGGTGTTGACTATGACAAGGCGAAACTCGATACACACCCCAGCGGTGTTGAGCCATTCACCGACCTCGAGTGCCTCTTTGAAATTTACCCGTCGCTACTCGATGAGGCTTTCGCTATCGGTCATTCAATTTCATCGCTTTCAGAAATCAAGCCGCCGCCGCATGTGCGCGCGCGGATTGCGTTCCTGACTTCCCCATTAATTACACCGGAAACTTTTGATGACTTCTTAACAGGGTTGGCGCACACCTATTCAATCATCTCAGTCTCTCGTTCACCGGTTCAACCTGTTTTTGGCAACGCTTCTAAGCGCAGAGTTTTTCGGGACGGTGTACTCGTTGAGGAGACCAGTCAATTCGAGAGCACAATCTACGGCAATGTGCTTTCGTGGGAGCGCGTTGAGCAGATAATCAAACTTGGACGCAGGGCTAAAGCTTCAAAGTGTGCAAGCAAAGCCAAGCAGATGAAGACTTGTCAACCAATCCGCAGTCAACTGAACCATCAATCTCTCAATCCCTCAACACACCGGAATCTTGCCGATTGGTTACAAGAACACGGCATCTGCATCCACATGATCAGAGCCAACGCACCATGTTACAATGGTACTGCCGATATGTACTGCGTCACTTGCCCGTGGGAATCGGAACACACTTCAGGCTTTGGCGTGACCGACACCGCTGTGTATGTTGACCCCAGCAATGGCAGGTGGTGTTTTAACTGCTTTCATGCCCATTGCGATGAACGAGGCTGGGAGGATTATCGGCAAGCAGTCGCGCCACGCCCGATAGCGAGCGACTGATACACTTGACTTCACACGGGAAGGACGACGGCGAAGCGAACCAACACCAGAATCCAAGGCAGGAAAAGATTTCCCTGGCTTTAGAGAAGTAACAACTTTCGAGAAGTGAGACCATTATATGGATAAAATGATTGACTTAAGAAGTGATACTGTCACTCACCCGACCCTCAAGATGCGCGAAGCGATGATGCGTGCAGAGGTCGGTGATGACTGTTACGGCGAAGACCCGACTGTTCAACGGCTTGAGGCGATCGCAGCGGAAAAGGTTGGCAAAGAAGCCGCGATGTATGTTCCAACTGGCACAATGGGAAACACAGCCGCAATCCTCGCCCATACTCACGCCGGGGATAATGCGATTATGGACATAGAGTGCCATATCTACTACTACGAGAGCGGGGCGATGTCGTCATTGGCAGGCATCATGCCGATTGTCCTAGACAGTGTGGATGGCTGTCCTGCACCCGATGCGATTGAACCATATCTACAGCGAAGTCCCACCCGTTATCCCAAAACCAGCTTAATCTGTCTCGAAAACACCCACAACCGTCGGGGCGGGCGAGCGGTTGCGATGGCACAAATGGAGGCGATTCGCGACCTCTCCGGGCAGTACGATGTCGCCGTGCATCTCGATGGCGCACGAATCTTTAACGCCGCGTATGCACTAGACGTTGATACAGCGGAAATTGCAAGCTGTGTGGATTCCGTGATGTTTTGCTTATCAAAGGGGTTGTGTGCGCCAGTCGGTTCGATACTTGCGGGAGAGGCTGACTTCATCGAGCGGGCACGGCTTGCACGGAGACGGCTTGGTGGGGGAATGCGCCAAGCCGGTGTACTTGCCGCCGCTGGCATCGTCTCGTTGACGGAGATGACACACCGGCTTAGCGAAGACCATCAGAACGCCAAACTCCTCGCCAAGGCACTCTCACAGTTTGAAGAACTCAACATCCACCGTGAGGATTTCCACACAAACATGGTGTTTTTGGATACCAAACCACTCGGGATTTCGGCGGAGGATTTTGCCGAGCAGGTTGCCCAACACAATATCAGGATTTCTGTTTATGGCCCAACCTCCGCTCGATTGGTCACGAATCACGATGTCAGTCGTGAGGATGTCTTGTACGCGGCGGCGGTTTTGGTCAATTTGATTCGGCCGCTTCTCGAGCGTCGTAAATAAGAAGACTTAACATTACCGTCAGGCACAGCGGCGACCCAAGGGGCTCACCGAGCAGAAAGGAAAACAACAATCTATGGCAGACCTCAAAACTGTTCTTGAACAAAAAGCCAATAATTTACGAATTCACTCAATCGTATCAACAGCGGAGGCAGGCTCCGGGCATCCGACAACGTGCATGTCAGCGGCGGATATTGTGTCCACGCTCTTTTTTTATGCGATGCGCTATCATCCAGATGCCCCCGATAATCCAGATAACGACCGGTTTATCTTATCCAAAGGACACGCCGCACCCATTCTTTATGCCGCTTATGCGGAAGCGGGGATAATATCGGTTGATGAACTGCTCACGTTGCGGCAAACCGACAGCAGACTCGAAGGACACCCCACCCCTCGCTTTGAATGGACCGAGGTGGCGACCGGCTCACTGGGGCAAGGGTTGTCAATTGGGGTCGGTATGGCACTGAATGGCAAATACCTCGACAAATCCGATTACCGTGTATACGTGCTTTTGGGGGATGGTGAAACGGCTGAAGGCGGTGTCTGGGAAGCTGTCGGTTTGGCGGCACACTACGAACTCAATAACCTAATCGGGATTGTTGACGTAAACGGGCTCGGGCAGAGTCAAGGGACGATGTATCGGTTTGACATTGATTCCTACTGTCGCCGCTTTGAAGCGTTCGGCTGGAATACCGTGGGCATTGATGGACACGACTTTGACCAGCTCATTTCTGCGCTCGACCAAGCCAAAGCATCAACCAACCGACCAACGATGATTGTTGCCAAGACCGCCAAAGGTAAAGGGGTCTCATTCCTTGAAAACGAGGATGGATGGCACGGCAAGGCAATTGAGGATGAGGAACAGCTCCAAACTGTACTCAATGAACTCGGTCCCTTAACACCCAACGGAAACTTCAAGGTTGACCCCCCATCCACTAAGTCAAGGGGTGAAAAACCGATGATTGGAGAAGTTGCTCCGCCCGACTACCAAATCGGCGAAGAGGTCGCTACACGCGGCGGATACGGAACGGGACTCGCAAAGCTCGGAGCTGCCCATCCCTTGGTCGTCGCACTGGATGGAGATACGAAAAACTCAACCTACGCCGAACAATTCATGAAGGAGTTCCCCGACCGTTATTTTGAGATGTTCATCGCTGAACAGAACCTCGTCGGCGCAGGTATCGGTTTATCAAAGCGCAGTAAGATTCCATTTGTGTCAACGTTTGCTTGTTTTCTCAGTCGCGCATACGACCACATCCGTATGTCCGCCATCTCCCGTGCAAACATCAAGTACGCAGGGTCACACTGCGGCGTATCAATTGGGGAGGACGGCCCCTCCCAGATGGGCCTTGAAGACATCGCGATGTTCCGGGCTATCCCCGAATCGGTGGTGCTCTATCCGAGCGACGCAGTTTCCGCAGAACGGTTGGTCGCCGAAGCCGCCGCACATCAGGGCATTGTCTATATTCGCACCTCGCGCCCCAAAACCGCCGTTATCTATCCGAACGATGAACAATTCCCGATCGGTGGTTGCAAGGTCGTCCGAGCCAGCGACAGTGACCAAGTGACGCTCATCACCGCAGGAGTCACAATTCACGAAGCGTTAAAAGCCCATAACGCACTCAAAGCAGAAGGCATCTCACTCCGCGTGATTGACCTCTATTCCATTAAGCCGATTGACACCGAAACGCTCCTAGAAGCTGCCGCATCGACAAACAACACGTTCATTACTGTCGAAGACCACTATCCAGAAGGCGGGCTCGGAGATGCTGTGCTCGGTGCCGTCGCCCCCCAAGGCGTTAGGGTTCACAAACTCGCCGTCAACGGTATCCCCCAGTCAGGCAAACCTGATGAACTGATGGATAAGTTCGGTATCAGCGCAGCGTGCATCGTTCGCAAAGTACGGGAAATTGTGTAAACGATTGAAGGCCCTATGTCTTGGTCGACCCTACCAAGCACAAGGTGTGATGGTCGTTGGAAGGTGATAAATGCGTCAACCCGTCGTTTGGATTACAGTCTTGATTACTGTCGGCCTGATTGCTCTCGTGATAATTGGCTTACTCGGAATGCCGAAATCGGTTCACAAAACCTTTCCCGCCGACACGGGCCCCAACTTCATTGACGTTTCGAGTTATCCGGTAGAGATGCAACAACACTATAAACTCTTTGAAAGCAAGTGCAGCCGATGTCATACCCTCGCTCGCCCCATTAACTCCAAGTTGGTTGGTGAAGAGTGGAGAAAATATGTACACAAAATGATGCGGAAACCGGGCTCAGGACTCATCCCCAAGACAGCTAATAAAATCGTTGCATTTCTAATCTACGATTCTCAGGTGAGAAAAAAGCAGGATTGAAGCTTCAACTTTATCGCAACTCAACCGCTTTCCCCGTCGACGCCGATTCAAAGACCGCGTCAATAACGCGCATCTGGTTGATGCTGTTTTCTGGCGGAATCCGATGCGGTTGCCCCGTTGTGAGGCAATCACACAGATGTTGAAGTTGATTCGCGAACTGGAAACACGGCTCGAACTCAATCACCTCTGTTCCGTCCGGTGTACTCTGTTCAATCGTCACCGGGCGATTCTCATTGTTCCAAATCGTATCAAGACGAAGCATCCCTCGCCGCCCACAGATTTCGGCGTACTGCCCTCCAGCGGCATTGAAACCAACAGAGATCTGGGCAGTACGGTCATCAGAGAAAACGAGCAGTATGTACATTGCGTCATCGACTTCAAGCCCCGGTTGTGCAGAGGCAAAAACTCGGATGGGGTCTGCGCTAAAGATGAAACGCGCATGATGAATGCAGTAACAGGCCAGGTCGTAAACGCTACCGCCCCCTTTTGCTCTGTTGAAACGCCAGTTGGCTTCCGGCTTCCGTGTCTCAGGGCCTCCTCCCCCTCCTCCTGTGCAAAACGTGCTCCGCACTGTCAACACTTCACCGATGACACCGGCATCAACAAGCTCTTTCGCCTTGAGGTGCATCGGATGATGGCGGAATTTGAAAGCCTCAGCGAGCAGGATGCCGTTCTCCTTTGCGGCAGCGACCATCGCCTCCGCCTCGGCGGCAGTTGAGGTAAACGGCTTTTCGCAGAGGATGGCCTTCACCCTGCGTGAGTTGGCAAGCTGGATTCCCGTCTCGGCATGATACGCGCCCCAGGTGCAGATGATGGCGATGTCCAAATCTTCCGTCGTAAGCATCTCGTCCAAGTCGAGATAACGACGGGTGACATCAAACTGGTCACCATACCGATTTACCGCTTCCTCTGAAACGTCGCAGATAGCCCAAAGTTCAGCCGATTCTGCCTCTTTACAGGCGTTTCCGTGCGCTCGTGCGATGCCACCAGTTCCCACAAGCCCAACACGATAAGGGCGAGCCAACGATTGATTCGACATGATTACTCCTCCTGTTCTGCTTTGTGTTATTGCGTTCTGTTTGTTATGATCTCGTACTATACTAATTCGTCTGGCTCGGCTGTGAGTTAAGACCGAGCAGTCTCTGCAAGGTCGGTGAGGCCCGGTCAATAACCGCCTGCGAAACAATTTTTAGGTGGTCTTGTTGCGGCTTCATAAAAGAGCGGCAGAAAAAACCGAGCAAGCCAACTCTCGACTGGTCGGTACGATTTTCGCCGCTACTGTGCCAGATGTGTCCATGCACGATGATAACGTCACCCTTCTTACCGGTGACCTGAATGACATCGTTGTACGCCTCGCCGGACGTTGGACCGTAGCCGCGCTTGTGGCTCCCGGGCACAACACGGGTCGCGCCATTCTCCTCGGTAAAATCGTCTAGTAGATAGACAGTGTTTGCACAAAGGGCAAAGGACGGTAGCGGTGGTGGAAGATTACCCAACGGATAGTCAATGTGCAGACCAGAAGCGGGTGAGCCGGGGCCGATAAAGTTGACTGTGAAGCTACTCAACGTGCAATCGGTTCCCAGCAGATACTCCTGAAATGGCAACACCTGTGAATGCTGAATCATCTCCTCAAAGATGCGTCCCTTGCTGACGATGTTCCAGACCCGCTGCGCCTTATCGTCCAAATAAAGTGCCGATCCGTTTTCCCGCTCTTTGAACACTAATTCAACAGACCGTTCCCTCAATTCATTCGCTTCATCTTCGGTCATAGCACCTTCAAGCACAACGTAGCCGTGTTCATCAAGGTGCGCGAAAAGTTCTTCGTTTTTGCTCATTTGTTCCCCCATCAGTTCTTAATTCGCTTGATCGTGGCCCAAGTGGTGGTTAATTTCCCAGCGGGTGCGACATTTAACGCTCGCGCCAACCCTTTGTCCCTGATGGATATAACCTCATCGGCGGTCAACCCACGATTAAAAAGCCCAACTTCATCTATCAAGCCGTTTAATATACCGGTGGCTGCCGGGCGGGAACCGATGACGAATGGGCCAACCGCCAGATCTGCTGGCTGAGCACAGTTCCCGGGGTTCCCCATACATTTATCCTGTCCGACGTTCCCATCTGTATACGTTAGCAACTTCGGCTTATCGAACACCCCAACAACATGATGCCATTTGTCATCAGTGATCTTTTCGTTCGGCTTGGCGTCTGCCCAATTGCAACATTGCCCCTCAACAGTATAGACGATGCGGGCAATATCACCAGCACCGAAGTTGACCTCAAAGACGATATTTCTTTTTCCACCACCTTCGTTTGAAAAAAGGCGTTGGTTTGTGCCCCGCGTTTTGATCTTCACCCACATTGATACGGAAAATCCGTCCGGCAAATCGCGCCCCTTAGGATCTGGCACTTCGACATAATTTTTGCCATCAACCCCGGGGAACAACAACCCATTGCCGAACTTCCCCTTCTCCCGCTCTATTTTGCCGAGGATTTTGCCATCATTGCCGTTTCCCGATGAGTCCCTGGCGGTGTCACCATCCTCTTCGTCAAACAGCCATATTCCAACGGCATCTTTCGGCTCAATCTTCGTATACCCTAGACCGCTACATATCAAACCGAAAACAACCAAACTGATACATGCTATCGTAAGCCTGGCTTTGATTCTTTTCATCTTTCATGAACCTCCTTGCAGTTTTTGATGTGTGCTAAACCGTTACTGTATCGTTAAAATTGACAATTCGTTTTTAGTAGGATTCATTAAATTGATTGCCCGTTCTTTTCTTCTTTGCGCCTTTGCATCTTTGCGCCTTTGCGTTAAAATTCCGCACCTTTGCGTTCCCTTGCGGGTGGTCCGAAGACGGATGGTCCGAGGACGGATGGTCCGGGGACGGATGGTCGCGTGAGCGAGCGCATCGCGTGAGCGAGCGCATCGCGTGAGCGAGCGCACAAGATGCGCGCAGTCATCTGCCCATCTGTCCGAGGACGGATGGCAACATGAGTTGACGCATCTTCAGATGACTTGACGCAAAAATTCTGCGCCTTTGCGTTCTATTTAAGGCGGCAACTCGCGTTATTTTACCATTTTGCCTTTTGAGATCCAATACCCACTTCAATTTTTCTCATCTGTCCTGATCGGTCATTGCTTTCAGGATTAACTTCTGACGCGCCACATATTCGGGTGCATTCGGTTGCAACTCCAACGCTTTTGCAATCGCTTCCGAAGCGGCTTTGTACCTCTGCTTTTTATAGAACGCATAGGCAAGCGTATCCCAATAAGCCGAGATCGGTTTTGCTTTGACTGCCCTTTTCGCAAGAAGCACCGCCTCATTGAAGTGGTCTCCGCGTTCGAGATAGAACATCGCAAGCGTATTACAAGCCGGGGTGAAACCCGGCTTCAGTGCGACTGAGGCCTCGAATGATTCAATCGCTTTGCCAGTCTCACCGCGTTTCTCGTAAACCCAGCCCAACTGATAATGAACGAGCGCGAAATCGGGTTTGAGCGCGAGCGCGCGTTGCAGGTAGCTCTGTGCATCCTCCAATTCATCCTGTTGGTACGCAATTGTGCCGAGGCGGGCGTAGGCGGGCGCAAATTCGGCATTCATGTCAAGTGCCCGCTGATACGATTTAACGGCTTCTTGGATATCCCCATTCTTCAAGGCATAGTCGCCCACATCGAATCGCTGTTTTGCTTTAATTTCACGGAGTTTCTTGAGTTGGCGTTCTCCCTCTGTCTGACTTCCCAACCGAAAATAGGCATTCGCCAATTGATAATATGCACCCGTATTCTGCGGATACCGCTCGAGTGCCTGCTTATAGAACGGGATGGCTTCGGCAAACTTTCCTTGTCGCGCATACACATAGCCGAGCTGATAACGCACGATAGACAGGGACGGATGCAGTTGGATGGCTTGTCGATATTCGGCTTCTGCTTTCTCCAAAAGCCCTCTCCGAGCGAAGATAACGCCTAAGTTGTAGTGCGTGAGCGCATTTAGGCTCTGATGGGCAGTGGAAGCGTCCGGTTGCAATTCTATGGCGTATGAGTACGACTGAATCGCCTCGCCGATTTTTCCCATCTTCGCATAGGCGTGTCCGAGTTGAATATGCGCTTCCGTGTATCGTGGGTCAATTTCCAATGCGCTTACGAGGTGCTTGACCGCCGCAGAAAAATTGAGTTGTCCCGCACAGAGGCCTGCTTTTTTCAGATGCGCCTGTAATTCCTCCTCTGGATAGGCGGTGAAAATATAGGCGGTGAGGAGCGTAAAGAGCAGAAAAAACAGAATCCGCCCGCGGTTAACCTTGACCATCCTGTGAACTTTAGCGTGGACAGGATTTGCCGGTTTAGAATGACAATTTGCCCTGATATGTTCACCTCCATTTCCATCAACCCAGCCGAACACACAGAAACGGAATCAGCATTTCATTAGGCGTTAGACTGCCGTGCTTACCGCCTTTGATATACGGTTTATCCCGAACGGGAGCGTAGAAGGCGTAGTTGTGGCGCATAATGACGGTGAGGTCACCCATTCGACCACAAACCTGTTCATCCAGTTCGCCATGGCCCCAGAGCCCAAGGTTTAATGCCTTTCTTGAGTCAAGCACCACCAACTGGTCGGAAAACTGTTCCTCCAAAAAGCTACGAACTTGATGCAACTTGCCCTGTTTGAGATAGAGATACGCGGTTCTAAAATCTCCCGTCGGGGGCAACAGCAGGTTATCCTTGAGGACGGGATGTTGGTCAACCCGCAAGAGCTTGTCCGGAGGAACGGTGATTTGACCGTGGTCGGCGGTTAACATCAGAAGCGTTGTGCCAGCGATTTGGGAATCAACATGTCGAATCAGTTCGCGTTCAAGGGAGTATGACAAATTACAGACCTCAGCGACCACTGCGTCACTCTCCGCGCCGTACAGATGAGCAATTGAGTCAATCGCATCCCAATAGACAAAGATACACGCCCGTTCATCAGGGTCTCTCTTGATTATTTCTCTGAGATTCACGAACATATCAGATGAGTTCACAAACCCGTAGATCCTCTGCGCGCCCTTATAAAACATCTGGGATAGGGGAGAGTCTCTAAACGCATTTTTGATCAGAACGTAAGAATCAACCCCTGCATCTGTCAACCGTTGATGAATGGTTCTCACGCCAAGAAAGCGTTGCGGATCGAGTCCCATCTGAAGAAGGCGTGCTCCCTCTGGCTCATAAATCGAGCTAAACCCAATCATGTTCGCAACAGTTGCATACTCCTTGAGAAAAAGCCGATAACCGAGGATACCGTGTTCTTGCGGGGTCATGCCGGTGTTCAGGCTTGTCAGTGCGGCGGCGGTTGTTGATGGGAAAATAGAGGTCAGGGCGGCAAAGCGACCGCGCCGGATAAGTTCGTTAATGATTAGGTCTGGGTGCGCCTTTAGGATGAGTTGCAGTTGGTTGTATCCCAGCGCATCAACAAGGAACAGAACGACCTTCCGGATACCCTCTGTTTGGCCTTCGACCAGTTCATCCGGCAAGGGAGCGTGTCCGGGGATACGCACATTAAAGAGCTCAAGCAAGGTCGCTGAAATATTGACCAGCGAAAGGTCTTCATAGGCGGGATAGATAAATTCACCCGGTTGAACGTGTTGATTAACCTGTTTTAAGGTGTGGTTGCGGACACGCTTCTCGATCTTTTCCGCTAATGTGTGAGATGTGGCGGCACTATCATTTGATGTGTTGTACATAGTTGCTATTTCCAAAACCCAATCAGTAGAACCGCAGCCGGCATTGATGTCCCTCGCGCTTTCTCAAAAGCCTCACTGATGTACGGAACATCGTCATCAGTCTCTAGCTTGCTGTAGGGAAATTTCCACGCCTTGAGCGTTGGTTCTAAGAACGTTGCGGCGGTATCAACACGCGGACTATCGGGCTCCATGGTGTTATACCCGCGGTAACCGATTAGCGTTACCAGCGGGATTTGCATACTGAAGGCGGTGCCTCGAATTGCATCACCGGACTCCAGAAAACCTGTACTTTGGATGACCACCACAGGTTGTTTCCCGCCCACATATAACCCGGACGCAATCGCAAACGCTTCTCCTTCGCGTGTCACCGTGATGACATCCACATCCGGGTCGGCATTGAGGCGTTCATAAATTCCCGATGTGCCGTTGTCAGGAAGCCCAACGACATGGGTAACGTTCCATTTTTTTAATTCATCTACGATTTTCTCTGCTGATGGCAAATTGAAAACCTCCTCATATTCGCAATCAGGTGTTCGGTATAACGCCTAATCATGAGTGTCAGGGCGCTTACTTCCGCTCTTCAACCAGTGAATCAACCACAGTGGGGTCTGCGAGGGTCGATATATCGCCGAGATCTGAGACATCTCCTTCCGCAATTTTACGAAGGATACGCCGCATAATTTTGCCGGAGCGGGTTTTGGGCAACGCGGGGGTGAACTGAATCTTGTCTGGTGTCGCATGTGGGCCGATATGTTGGCGAACCTCTTGCTTAATCCCTGCCTCGATTTCATCGGAAGGGGATTCGCCGGTCATCAGTGTGACATAGGCATAAACCCCCTGCCCCTTAATCTCGTGCGGGAAACCTACGACAGCTGCTTCCGCAACGGTTGAATGCTGGCCTATCGCGCCTTCAACTTCAGCCGTCCCAAGTCGATGTCCAGAGATGTTCAACACGTCGTCCACACGCCCGGTAATCCAATAGTAGCCATCCTCATCGCGGAGGGCACCATCGCCGGTCATGTAGTAGCCGGGGAAGCGGTCGAAATAGGTTTCTCTGAACCGTTCGTGGTCACCGTAGACCGTTCGCATCAGGCCTGGCCATGCAGTCTTGATGCAGAGATAACCGCTCGCTGGGTTTCCCTCCAGTTCGTTTCCGCTTTCATCAAGGATAACTGGTTCAATGCCAAAGAACGGGAAGGTCGCAGAACCCGGTTTCAAAGGCGTTGTGGCAGGGAGCGGCGACATCAGAATACCGCCGGTTTCCGTCTGCCACCACGTATCAACAATCGGGCACCGCCCATCGCCCACAACGTTGTAGTACCAGAGCCATTCGGGCTCTTTAATCGGTTCGCCGACAGTGCCAAGGAGTCTAAGGCTCGAACGCTTATGCTGTTTCACCCAGTCGTCGCCCTCCTTCATCAAGGAGCGTAGGGCTGTGGGCGCGGTGTAGAAGATGTTAATCTGATGTTTGTCAACCATCTGCCAATATCTGCCGAAATCGGGATAGGTCGGGATGCTTTCAAACATGGTCGTAATCGCCCGATTCGCGAGTGGCCCATAGATAATATAGGAATGACCGGTAATCCAACCGATGTCAGCGGCGCAACAGTAGATATCGCCTTCGCGATAGTCAAAGATGACCTCGTGGGTGTAGGAGGTATAAGCGAGGTAGCCTCCGGTTGTGTGCAGGACACCCTTGGGGGTGCCAGTCGAGCCGGAGGTGTAGAGGATAAACAACGGGTCTTCCGCGTCCATCTCCTCTGGCGGGCAATCATCGCTCGCCAGAGCCATCGCAT
The DNA here is from genome assembly GCA_965198165.1 of Candidatus Poribacteria bacterium. GTDB lineage: Bacteria > Poribacteria > WGA-4E > WGA-4E > PCPOR2b > CBDAOT01. The sequence goes on from OZ240244.1 coordinate 5,975,039, forward strand.
CATGCCACCAGCGGTCGCGTGACGCATCGAAATTGACATTATCACCGGTGCGACGCACAACGATTGTTTTCTCAATGGAGGGTGTTTCCGTGACCGCTTCGTCGGCATTGGCTTTCATCGGAATACCGCTACGGGGGCCGCGAAAGGCAGTATCCTGCGTAATCAGCAACTTACACGACGAGTCGTTAATCCGGTCGCGCACCGCTTCTGCCGAAAACGCGCCAAAAACGATCGAGTGGACGGCACCGATACGGGCACACGCCAGCATCGAAATTGCCAATTCAGGAATCATCTGTAGGTAGATGCAGACACGGTCACCTTTGCCGACACCTTGCGTTTTCAGCACGTTCGCGAAACGTTTCACTTCCTGCAATAATTCACCGTATGTAAATGTCTTATCTTCATCCGGTGCGTTGCCTTCCCAGATGAGGGCAGTTTGGCCACCGTGCCCCGCTTCAACGTGGCGGTCAAGACAGTTGTAACAGGCGTTTAATTTCCCGCCTTCAAACCACTTAATATTGGCATTAACGAAGTCAAAATCTCGAACTTTATCCCATTTCTTAAACCATGTCAACCGCTCGGCGACGTTTGCCCAGAACGCCTCCGGGTCTCTGACCGATTCCTCATAGGTCTTTTGATACGCTTCAATGCTACTCACATGAGCATTTGCTATCGGGTAATCTGTATCTTCCGGTGGAAAAATTTTGTTAGCCATAGTGCCTCCAATTTTGATGTGCAGTGCATACGCCTTGCTTTGCGAACGAATTCGTTCCGTTTATTATAAGCAAAAATACGGGGTTGTCAATCAAAAACGCCCCGTTCAGGTCATACAAAAGAACGCGCAATCAATTCGCTACTACGAACCGATGCTAGATAATCGTGTTGAACAAATTTCCAAAACCTGATAGAGTAAAGAACGCTGTTACTTTACCACGATTGATAAACCGGGTCAACTGAAAATAGATTGATCGGAGGAGACACGCGATGCTGAACTGGAAGAAGGCAATTGTGATTCGGGCGTTTGCAGATACACCCGATTTTCTAGGGAATACCGATTTTCTAAATTCACTCGATGATTACTCGCACGTTTTCAACAAAGCACGACGCACTGGCTTTGAAGGTGTCCAACTTTACCTTGAAATATCGTCCGGCATCCTCAATTTGAACACAGAAGACAAAACACTTGACGAGATTTCCCGACGGGCAAGAGACGAAGGTATCCAGTTTCCGAGCCTCGAAATTGAGCCGTTAGCGTACTCGTTCACCAGTGATGATGCGGCGGAACGGCAACGGGGGAGCGAGGTCGTTGCTCGTGCTATGGAAATTGCAAAATCGCTTGGGGCACCCGGGGTGTTGGTTATCCCAGGTTATGTGGGCAAAATGTGGGATGTTGAAACCGATCAGGTCAACTACTGTGATGCTTACGAGCGAACCTGTGCGGCACTTCAGGGATTGAGTGCTCAAGCGGAGGCATTAGAAGTATCTCTCATGGTCGAGCCAATCTGGAATATGTTTCTGCTTTCACCGTTAGAGATGCGAGGTCTGATTGACGAAATTGGAAGCCCGAACTGCGGCGTACTTTTGGATACAGGTAATGTCACGCTCTACAGTTTTGCCGAACAGTGGATTCGCATTTTAGGGGACAGAATTTGTGAGATTCATATAAAGGATTTCCGGCGCCAAGTCGGGAACATTAACGGATTCGTTCCACTGTTGGCTGGAGATGTGAATTGGCCGGAGGTGACCGCGGCAGCGCGAGAGGTGGGCTTTGAAGGGTATTGGATTGCTGAACAGTTTCCCTATACGCATCACGGTGACACAATCCTTGAACACACGTTCACAGCCATGGAGCGCATTCTCGGAGATGCTGATTAAATTACGAAGAAGGGAGGACAACACTGATGAAGGTTATGGGTGTAGCGTTGGATGCAGTCCACGTCAATCACCGGGGCGATTGGGTTTTTGTACACGTTTTAACGGATGAAGGGATTCAGGGTCTTGGTGAGTTAAGGGCAGGAAAAAACTACGAACAACAGGTTGCCGCTGTCAGTGAATTTGGTATACAATTGACAGGGCAGAACCCCTTGAACATTGAGCGAATTGTCTCTGAACTCAAATCGCCGGAGCCTCACCGTATCTGTGCTTTGAGTGCAATTGAGCAGGCTCTCTGGGACATTTTGGGAAAGGCCCTTGAAGTGCCAGTTCATACCCTGCTGGGCGGGGCATGTCGGGACGAGATGCGGCTTTATGCCAATATCAATCGGGCAACCACAGAACGAACCCCCGAAGGATTTGCGAAAAATGCCGCCGCCGCTGTTGCACAAGGATTCGATGCGGTCAAACTTGCTCCTTTTGACGGGTTGCCCAGAGCTGTTGATAGCGCACGCAAGGCTCAGCAGGGTATTGCTTGCGTCCAAGCCGTGCGGGATGCGATCGGCCCAGAACTCGACCTGCTGGTGGACTGCCACAGCCATTTCACGGTGAAAGGTGCTTTAGAGGTTGCCGACGCTCTTCGAGACTTAAACCTATTCTGGTTTGAACAGCCGATTCCGGAATCCGATATGGAAGGTTGTGTGGCTGTCAAGGAGCAGTGTGGTCTCCGTATCGCCGGAGGAGAAGGTCGGGCACTGCGACAGGGATTCACCGAAGTATTCGAGCGAGAAAGTATGCACGTCATCATGCCGGACGTAAAAATTGTCGGGGGCATTTCGGAACTGAAAAAGGTTGCGGATATGGCCGCCGCATGGGGCATTCCCACTGCGCCTCACGGCCCATCTGGACCGGTTACAATTGCCGCAGGAGTCCAAGCGATGCTCCCGCATCCAGAGTTTCTGATTCTGGAGTACGGGTGGGGCGAGGTGGACTGGCGACATGAGTTAATCCTCCCACACGAAACAATCCAACGGGGACGCATCCGAAGCAACGACCTACCGGGATTGGGAGTAGCGTTGAATCCAGAAGTGGTAGATGCCCATCGCGTTCCGCTTAGAGATTGACGCGCAAAATTGCGCTCACTAACTGGCAAAATTCTTGCAATCAGTTTAGGGACAGTGGAGAAGGCACCTAATCTGGAAATCTCTACCGATGCTCGCCGCATGACGACACCGTCGTGGGTGTGTAAATATTTTGTGTATCCGTTGGGGAAACCATAAGCCCCGGCGACAAGGGTGTTTAATGTCGAAAACTTGACATACCCCACCGTTGTTTTCAAATTGTTCTTGGACCGCTTATTTGTTATAATAGGAGTAGCTATAAACACCCAGTACAACCATCACTACTTCTCATAATAAGAGAATCAACAATGAAATACGCGCCAGACCATTTTATTAATTTTCCCACTACTATATGCCTCCTCGTTGCTATAACGTGTTGGACTGCACCCGATGCCTTCGCAGTGGAATTTGACGATATTGTAATCACCCCGGAACTAAATCCAAGCGGTAACAGTTACCACGGATATGCGGAATACAGGATTGCGGTAACGAATCGCTCCCCTGACAAAACGCATAAGGTCAAGCTGATTTTACCGAAAGACAGTTTCCGTTTTGTTGGCAATCGCATCCGAAAAATAACGCGCTTGGTCGTTGTCGGTCCGTCCGCCACAGTCCACGTTTCGCTATTTCAGCCTCCTATGGAAATGCACGGGCATAGCTTGGGAGTAGTCATAGATAGCCGTGTACAAGCTGAAAGGGTTCCGTTATCCAGCAGTCAGCATGGTGAGTACAGATCCGGCCATCATAACTCTTCTTGGAGTTCTTCAGGTGCTCTGAGGCGTTTCACAGTTTTTGAATCATCGTTGCGAATCTTGATGAGCCGCAATGTAGACACCACAAATTTACATGCCCACGCAGACCAACTACTCGGTCCTTCCGGTACAAGCCATCGAGGCAGTCACAAATCTTATGAAACCATCGATCTCGGGCTTCCGGTCTCCGCTTGGAGCACAAGCTGGCTCGGTTTCTCACGCTATGATGGCGCGGTGGTCACCGGCGACGACATCCGGCAGATGCCACCGGCCGTTCAGTCCGCGCTACGGCGTTATGTGGAGTGCGGAGGCGCGCTCCTTGTGTTGGGCGGACTAGAGCTTCCCGAAAGCTGGGAGTTGAGGGAATCGCAGAAATCTGAACCCCTCACCGATTCTGTGGGACTTGTGAACTACAACATCGGTTTCGGGCAATGTATCGTGAGCACTGAGACAGATACAGGGCACTTAAAATCCGAACAGTGGAGGGAAGTTGTGGAGTCGTGGGTAAAAACCGCAACACCCTGGCAAATTGGACGCCCAATTGAGGAGGCCAACCGCCTGTTTCCTGTGGTGTCGGGCGGCTTGGGGGTTCCGGTGCGTGGACTGTTTCTTTTGATGCTCCTTTTTGCTGTCGCGATCGGTCCGGTGAATCTCATTGTGCTGTCCCACCAAAAGCGGCGCCTATGGATGCTTTGGACGGCCCCGGTCATCCGCCAAAAGCGGTGCCTATGGATGCTTTGGACGGTTCCGGCCATTTCGCTGTTGACCTGTGTCGCTATGTTCGCCTACGCGACATTCGCCGAAGGGTGGAATCAACACGGACGGACAGAGGGATTGACGATACTTGACGAAAGAATCCACCGCGCCACAACGATCGGATGGACCGCTTTCTATGCGTCACTTACGCTGGGTGACGGGTTACACTTCAGTTACGATACAGAGCTAACACCTCAAATCTACGATAACAGCAGATATGGCGGGCCTCCCAATACGGGAACCGATCGGACAATTGATTGGACACAAGACCAACACTTGGCAAGCGGATGGATGAATGCTCGCATTCCAGCACATTTTATGCTTCGCAAGAGCGAAGTAAGACGCGAGCGCGTCACCGTTAGAACGGAGGCAAACGGTCAACTGAAGATTGTCAATGGGCTAGGTGCTAACATACTCAAGTTCTGGTTGGCGGACAGAGATGGCACCATCCATACGGCAAAGAATATCCTCGCCGGTGCAGAAGCGGAACTGACACCACGGCAGGGATTGCACCTATCTGAGACTGAGATGGGCGCGTTTAATGAGACGTTGCTGGCTGAACTGCGGGATCCTGCTATCGTTCATGAGTTGGATAAGGGAGTCATTACAGACATGCTGATAGGGGAAATGCAAGATGGGAACGCACTACTCTCCCATTATGCTGTGGTTTCCGTTCAAAAACCGGGAAAACAGTGGAAGATAAAAAATCGGTTTCCTGGACGCACGTACACGATTAAACAGATAGGGAGCGGGACTAGGTGGAAAGTCGGTGTCTATGGTCAAGTATCCCCTAACTTACGCGGAATATTTTCCTCTAGTAACTGGATAAAAAGTATCGAGCATCTCACAACCAACCCTGAGCAATATCTCCGTCCCGGTTGTTACATCGCGTCCTTGGATGCCGCCCCATTTATTGAGGAAGGGCTTAAAAAGGTGAACAAAAAGCAATACAGTTCTATCGTCTACGGCATTTTAGCCGAGAAATAGATCAGAAGGCGACTCGCGGGTGTCAAAGAACGCGAAATGTGTCAACTCCCTTTTGGTCTACCATCACAATTTCTCACATAAGGGAATCAACAATGAAATATGCTCCAAATCGCTTAATCAATCTTCCCATTACGGTATGCCTCCTCGTTGCTATCTGGTGTTGTACTGTCCCAGATGCCTTTGCTGTGGAATTTGACGATATTGTAATCACCCCAGAACTGACTCCAAGCGGCAACAGCTACCACGGATATGTGGAATACAGAATCGCGATAGCGAATCGCTCCCGTGACAAAACGCATGACGTAAAGCTAATTTTTCCCAAAGATAGTTTCAGTTTTGCTGGAAATCGAATCCGAGAAATGACCCGATCGGTCGTCGTCGGTCCATCCGCCACAGTCCACGTCTCGCTGTTTCAACCCCCTATAGGAATGTACGGCCATAGCTTGGGGGTGGTCCTAGATGGCCGTGTACAAGATGATAAGGTCCCATTGTCCGCCAGCCGACACGGTACCCTCGTACAGCACACCTCTTCTTCTTGGAGTTCTTCACGGAGTGGAGGAAGTGGCACAGTTTTCTCCTCACCGGTCCAAATCTTGATGAGCCGCAATGTGGATGCCACAAATTTACATGCCCACGCCGACAAACTACTCGGCACTACCGCTACAAGCCGCGGCGGACGTAAATCTTATGAAACCATCGATCTCGGGCTTCCGGTGTCCGCTTGGAGCACAAATTGGCTCGGTTTCTCACGCTACGATGGCGTTGTCGTCACAGGCGATGATATCCGGCAGATGCCACCGGCTGTTCAGTCTGCACTACGGCGTTATGTGGAGTGCGGCGGTGCGCTCTTTGTGTTGGGTGGGATGGAACTGCCTGAAAGCTGGGAATTGAGAGAATCGCAGAGAGCCGCCCCCCTTGCCGATTCTGTCGGACTTGTGAACTACAACATCGGGTTCGGTCAATGTATCGTGAGCACTGAAACGGATACAAAGCACTTAAAATCCGAACAGTGGGGTGAAGTTGTGAATTCGTGGGTAAAAACCGCAACACCCTGGCAAATCGGGCACTCAATTGAGGAGGCTAACCACCTGTTTCCAGTGGTGTCGAAAGGCTTAGGGGTTCCGGTGCGCGGCCTGTTTCTTTTGATGCTCCTTTTTGCTGTCGCAATCGGGCCGCTGAACCTCATCGTGCTGTCGCGTAAAAAGCGGCGCATCTGGATGCTTTGGACCGTCCCGGTCATTTCGCTGTTGACCTGTGTCGCGGTATTCGCCTACGCAACATTTGTCGAAGGATGGAATCGACACGCCCGGACAGAGGGGGTAACGATACTTGATGAAAGGATTCATCGCGCCACGACGATTGGATGGACCGCCTTCTACTCCTCACTCACCCCGGGTGATGGGCTCCACTTCGGTTACGAGACAGAACTAACCCTTCAAGCTTACAATGCGGGAAGATCTGGGACTCCCAATACGGGAACAGCTCGGACCATTGATTGGACAAAAGACCAACACTTGCAAAGCGGCTGGATAACTGCCCGCGTTCCCGCACATTTTATGGTTCGCAAGACCGAAGTGAGGCGGGAGCGCGTCACCGTTAGAACGGAGGCAAACGGTCGTCTAAGGATTGTCAATGGGCTGGGGGCCGACATACGCAAGTTCTGGTTGGCAGACAGAAACGGCACAATCCATGCCGCAATGGACATCCCCGCGGGGGAAGAAGCCAGACTAATACCACAGAATGAATCGCGCTTATCTGAGCCTGACGAGATCACTCTGTTTGATGGGACATTGATGGTGCTGTTCTCTGGTGAGACATTGGTTGAGCTCTGGGATCCGGCTCTGCCTGAACAGTTGAACAAGGGAAACATTCCACCTCTGTTAAAAGATGAAATGCAACATGCAGGCGCGCCACTCTCCCATGATGTTGTGGTTTCCGTTCAAAAACCGGGACTACAGTGGGAGATAACCGATCGGCTTTTTAAGTCCACATACACAATTCAAAGGAAAACGACGGGGGCTTCCTCGGGGGCCATCCAGACCTATCCGGTACGCGCAACTGGCTTACGCGGGATATTTTCCTCTTATGACTGGATAACAAATATTGAAGATCTCATAACCAACCCCGAGGAATATCTCCGACCCGGATGCTATATTGCGTCCTTGGATGCCGCCCCGTTTATTGAGGAGGGACTTAAGAAGGTGAAGAAAAAGCAATACAGTTCTGTCGTTTATGGCATCCTAGCCGAAGAATAGGTCTTAGCGAATGCGGTAGAAACCGAGTTTTTTGCGTCTCGGCACCGGGTTTCCACCCGCAAGGGTCGGAAAAACTCGGTTTCTTGCTGTTTCAATTCCTTTTCGCGGATTAGAAGAGGGCTCACGGGTGTAAAAGCACGCGAAATGTGTCAACTCCCTTTTACGCTATCATCATAACTTCTCAAATGAGGAAATCAACAATGAAATATGCTTCAACTCGTTTTATCACCGTTCTCGGTATCGTGTGTCTCCGCATTACTGTATACCTCCTCATTGCTATCTGGTGTTGCACTGCGCTCGATGCCTTCGCAATGGAATTTGATGATATTGTAATCACCCCTGAACTGACCCCAAGCGGCAACAGTCACCACGGATATGTGGAATACAGGATTGCGGTAGCGAATCTCTCACCTAAAAAGACGCATAAGGTAAAGCTGATTTTGCCGAAAGATAGTTTCGGTTATTCTGGGAATCGAATCCGAGAAATGACCCGCTCGGTCGTTGTCGGGCCGTCCGCCACAGCCCATGTCTCGCTGTTTCAGCCGCCTGTAGGGATGTACGGCAATGCTTTGGGCGTGGTCATAGACGGCCGTGTACAAGATGATACGGTTCCGTTGGCTATTGGTCGGCATGGTGGACAGAGACGCGGAACTCACGTTTCTATGAGTTCTTCAAGAGGTAGGAGGCGTTTTACATCTTTCGCCCCATCGTTCCGAATCTTGATGAGTCGCAATGTGGATGCCAAAGATTTACATGACCACGCCGACAAGCTATTCGGCGTTTCCGCTGCAAGCCGCCGAGGGCCCCCAACTTATGAAACCATCAATCTCGGGCTTCCTGTGTCCGCTTGGAGCACAAACTGGCTCGGTTTCTCACGCTACGATAGCGTTGTTGTCACGGGCGACGATATCCGGCAGATGCCACCCGATGTTCGGTCCGCACTACGGCGTTACGTGGAATGTGGCGGTGCCCTGCTTGTGTTGGGCGGGCTGGAACTCCCCGAAAGCTGGGAGTTGAGGGAATCGCAGAGATCTGAACCGCTCACCGATGCTGTGGGGCTTGTGAACTACAACATCGGTTTTGGTCAGTGTATGGTGAGCACTGAGAGGGATACAAAGGGCTTAAAACCGGAACAGTGGCGAGAGATTGTGGATTCGTGGGTGAAAACCGCAGCTCCTTGGCAAGTTGTGCGGTCAGTTGAGGATGCCAACAACGTATTTCCGGTAACAGAAGGCTTGGGGATTCCTGTGCGGGGGCTGTTTCTTTTGATGCTTCTCTTTGCCGTGGTAATTGGTCCGGTGAACCTCATCGTGCTGTCCCGCCAAAAGCGACGCATCTGGATGCTTTGGACGGTCCCGGTCATTTCGCTGTTGACCTGTCTCGCTGTATTCGCCTACGCGACATTCGCCGAAGGGTGGAATCGGCACGGCCGGACAGAGGGATTGACACTACTTGATGAAAGGATTCACCGCGCCACGACGATTGGCTGGACCGCTTTCTATGCGTCGCTGACCCCGGGCGACGGGCTACACTTCGGCTACGCGACAGAGCTTACGCCTCAAGGGGTTGATATGGGAACAGTTCGGACAATCGATTGGACCCGCGACCAGCACTTGAAAAGCGGATGGATGACTGCTCGTGTTCCAGCATATTTTTTGATTCGCAAGAGCGAAGTGAGGCGTGAGCGCATCACCGTTAGAAGGGAGGCAAACAGTCGTCTGAAGGTTGTCAATGGACTGGGGACCGACATACGCAAGTTCTGGTTGGCGGACAGAGATGGCACAATCCATACGGCAACAGGCATCCGTGCAGGAGCAGAAGCGGAACTCGTGCCACGGGAGGAATTGCGACTAGCTAAGGCTGATGTGGTGTCGTTTGATGAGACATTGCTAGTTGAGCTGTGGGATCCGCATATCACTCGTCAATTGGATACGGGAAACATTTCACCTGTGTTAAGAGATGAGATAAGATGGGTTGGTGCGTTACTCTCCGATGATGTTGTGATTTCCGTTCAAAAACGGGGACAACAGTGGGAGATAACAGATCAGATTTTGGGGCGCACGTACACGGTAAAAAAAGCGACGGGTGCTTCTACGAATCCCCTCCGCGTTTATCGTGCAGGTGTAAGTAGCTTACGCGGGATATTTGCCTCCACTGACTGGATAAAAAGTATCGAGCGTCTCACGACCAACCCTGAGCAATATCTCCGACCCGGCTGTTATATCGCGTCCTTGGATGCCGCCCCGTTCATTGAGGAGGGGCTTAGGAAGGTGAGGGAAAAGAAATACAGTTCCATCGTTTACGGCATCCTAGACGAGGAATAGGTCTTAGCGGGTTCGGTCAAGGTTGCTCCTGCTGGATTGACAAATCCAGCAGATCTTTATCGCTTCAGAATATAAAATTTAATCCTGAAAGTTTTACTATGCAAATCAATATTGTTAATCTCAAAAAATATTTCGGCACCACCCGAGCTGTTGACGACATCTCCTTTACCTTTTCATCGGGGCAGATCTTCGGCTTTGTTGGCCCCAATGGAGCAGGCAAGACGACGACCATGAGAATCTTAGCAACGCTTGATGAACCCACAAGCGGCGATGCCACAATTGATGATGTCTCGATTGTGGACGCACCAGAGCGGGCGCGCCGACTGATTGGCTATGTGCCGGACGCGCTTCCCATGCACCGGGACATATCTGTGCATGACTACCTCGACTTCTTCGCCCGCGCTTACGGAATTGTTGGGGCGCAACGCCGAGAAGTGATCGAAAGCATCGAAGGGTTTACAAATCTCAGGGGCATTCGGGAAAAAACCTTGTTCTCACTCTCGAAAGGGATGAAACAGCGCGTTAGCCTTGCCAGAGCACTCCTCCATGACCCGCCGGTGTTGGTGATGGATGAGCCCGCTGCCGGACTAGACCCGCGGGCGAGAGTCGAACTGCGGGAACTGCTAAGAATTTTGTCCGGACAAGGAAAAGCCATTCTGATTAGCTCTCACATCCTTACCGAACTCTCGGAAATCTGCGACGGTGCCGTAATCATTGAACAGGGGCAGATTGTCACTGCCGGGACGTTGAAAGAGATTGCCAGCCCGGATGTCGAGCACCATACCGTTGTGATTCGGCCACTTGACCGACAAAACGACCTGCATAAAGCAATGCTGTTGATGCCGAATGTTGAGGCGGTCAACCAATTGGGAACTGAGATAGAGGCACAAATCACCGGCTCTGAGGAGACGTGTAGCGAGCTCCTCGCAAACCTGATTCAGGCTGGATACCGTATCGTTGAGTTCAAGCAGCGGGGTGGCGATTTGGAATCAGTGTTCATGAACGTAACAAAGGGCGAGGTGCAATGAAATCTATTGCCAACACTTTTGAAAAGATTGGCGATTCTCTCAATCCTATTGTGGTCAAAGAGGTGCGGCAAGCCGTTCATGGGAAATTCCTCGTAGTTGTACTGATGCTGTTTCTCGTTGTCCAACTGTTTGCCATGGGAATATCCTTGGTTCTCATGCGAGTATTCTCGGCAAGCGGAATTACTTTCTCATCCTTCAGTGCAGGACGAACCATTTTTACGGTTTTGTTAGGCATTCTGTCGGCAACATGCCTACTGTTTGTCCCTGCCTACACCGGCATCCGGTTGGCAAGTGAACGCTCAGATGCCAACGTTGACCTCCTGTTTATCACAACCCTTCGACCGCGGTCCATCATCTGGGGCAAATTTCTCGCGGCCCTCATTCTCACGGTTCTGTTCTATAGTGCCTGTATGCCATTCATGACCTTCACCTATCTGCTGCGCGGGATCGACTTGCCCTCAATTTTTATTCTGCTGGCATTTAACTTTATCATAATCGCCGCAAGCATCCAGTGTGCTATCCTCATTGGATGCGTCCCCACCAATCGAGCCTTCAAAGTGATTCTCGGCGTGATGTGGCTAAACGCTGTCGGTACTATTTTTTCGAGTGCAATCACTTTATCCGCTCTGCTCTTGAACAGCGGCATTGGGAGTCAACTCAATTCTTGGGAATTTTGGCGAGTTGCCTTGAGTGTATTGGGTGGTGGGGCGGCACTTATTGGTCTCCTTGCCCTATTATCGACTGCGCTGATTAGCCCACTATCCAGTAATCGGGCACCGCCTGTGCGTGTCTTCGTTACCGCAGTCTGGTTGTTGACCGGCATTGGCATGGGAATCTGGAGTATAGCAATTAGACACCTCGATCCGGTGGCGATGTGGGCCTTTGTACATACCCTTCTGTATTGCATCGCGCTGTTCATCGCTGTCAGCGAAAGAGCGCATTGGGGACAGCGCATCCGCCAAAGCATTCCGCGCCAATGGATGCACCGACTGTTGGTATTTCCCTTCTACAGCGGTGCCGCCAACGGCGTGGTGTGGTCATCTTTAATGATAATCCTGACCTTACTCGCTGTAGTGGCATGGTTAATTGTTTTTCCGTATATGCGGACTGGAAATGATATCGAAAATATCGCACCTCTAGCCGGTCTAGGGATGTACGCCTTCAGTTATGCGTTGGGGGCCTCGCTAATTAGAAGATCTTTCTTGGCAAACCGAGTCCCCGGTGGCTATACGTGGGTAATCGCGCTCGTTCTGTTGGTGATTGCAATGACGATAATACCGCTCATCCTCTTTTTTAGCTCCGGTGAGTGGAATGAGGAATGGTTTATTGGCAGTCCCGTTATTCTGTTTGCGAGCCTGTTGAACGGGAATAGTGATTTTCTGTGGACCAGTGTTTTTATTGCCGCGATTAGTGCGCTAATTGGCGGCATTCTAAGCCTCCCCTGGCTTATTAGGCAGATTACCGACTTTAGACCTCCATACCCTGAAGCCCCAAGCGAGTCACAAACAGACGAACCCGAAAAGCCTTCGGCAGAACTCAAGTCAACTCCCCAAGCGTAGGGAGAGGTGCAATGAAATCGATCATCCACATATTTGAAAAAATTAGCGATTCCCTCAATCCCATTGTGGTCAAAGAGGTACGACAAGCCGTTCAAGGGAAATTTCTCATCGTTGTACTGATGCTGTTTCTCGTTGTCCAACTATTTACCATGGGAACATCTTTGGCAAACGAATCCGCTTCCCTCTCCTTCAATATCGGGCGAGACATTTTTACGGCTTTGCTCGCCATTCTATCGGCAACATGCTTACTGTTTGTACCTGCCTATACCGGCATCCGGTTGGCAAGCGAACGTTCGGAGGCCAACATTGACCTCCTGTTCATCACAACGCTCCGCCCTCGGTCAATTATCTGGGGCAAATTTCTTGCAGCACTCATTCTTACTGTCCTGCTCTACAGTGCCTGTATGCCATTCATGACCTTCACCTATCTGTTGCGCGGGATTGACTTGCCCTCAATCTTCATTCTGCTGGCATTTAACTTTATCATAATCGCTGTAGGCATCCAAAGTGCTATCCTCATCGGGTGTATCCCGACCAATCGGGTCTTCAAAGCGATTCTCGGCGCGATTTGGTTAGCCTCTGTGGTTGGCATTTTTGCGTGGACAACCGCTTTGTCGGGTGTACTGCTGAATGCTGGGCTCGGGAGTCAACTCAATTCTTGGGGATTCTGGCGAGGTGCCTTGGGTGTATTGGTTAGCGGGGTCGCCCTTATTGTTCACCTTACCTTATTATCGACTGCGTTGATTAGTCCTGTATCCGCCAATCGAGCATTGCCTCTGCGTATCTTCGTCATTATAGTTTGGCTGGTGACCGGCGTTGGCATGACAATCGGGAGCGATGATATCGTAGTTATCGGATCTCTACTGATGGCCTGGGGAGGTACGCATACAGTTACGCGTTGGGTGCATCTAGGGCTATTTAATTTTCCGTTTTTTGACCGATTTCGGTGGGAAGTCGCGAGCTGGAGATCGCTCCTACAGCGAAGAACCTCGATCAGGAAATCAAGACTACGGGAGAATTAAATGCCCCTAGGGTGACAAGTCTTCGGCAACGCTCCAGTCAAATTCCCAAGCGTAGGAAGGAAGTTTATGAAATCCATCACCGCCACCTTTGAAAAGATTAACGATTCGCTCAACCCCATTGTTGTCAAAGAGGTGCGGCAAGCGGCTCAGGGGAAATTCCTCGTCGTTGTACTGATGCTGTTTCTTGTTGTTCAACTGTTTACTATGGGCATATTCTTGGCAAACGAATCCGCATCCCGATTCTTCAATGCAGGACGAGAGATTTTTACAGTTTTGTCAACCATTCTGTTGGCGACATGCCTACTGTTTGTACCTGCCTATACCGGCATCCGGTTGGCAAGCGAACGCTCAGATGCTAACGTTGACCTCCTATTTATCACGACCCTCCGACCGCGGTCAATCATCTGGGGCAAATTTCTTGCGGCTCTCATTCTCACCGTTCTGCTCTACAGTGCCTGTATGCCATTTATGACCTTCACCTACCTGTTGCGCGGGATTGACTTGCCCTCAATCTTCATTCTGCTCGGATTTAACTTTATTATAATAGCTGCGGGCATCCAGTGTGCTATTCTCATCGGGTGTATCCCTGCCAATCGGGTCTTCAAAGCGATTCTCGGCGTGATTTGGTTAGCCGCTGTGGTTGGCATTTTTGCGGGTACAACCGGTTTGTCTTTTCTACTTCTGGACTCCGGCATAGGGAGTCAACTCAATTCTTGGAAATTCTGGCGAGGTGCCTTGGGTGTGTTGGGCGGCGGGGTGGCACTTATTGGTCTCCTTGCCTTAGTAGCGACTGCGCTAATAAGCCCATTATCCGCCAATCGGGCACTGCCTGTGCGTATCTTCGTCACCGTAGTTTGGCTCTTGACCGGCATTGGTGTGGCAATCTGGGGTATAGCGATTAGCCACCCCGGCCCGGTCGGGGTGTGGGCATCCTTATATATCCTTCTGCATGGGATTGCGCTGTTTATCGCTGTCAGCGAAAGAGAGCGTTTGGGACAGCGCGTCCGCCAAAGTATTCCGTGCCAATGGGTGCTCCGCCCGCTGGTATTCCCTTTTTACAGCGGTGCTGCCAACGGCGTGGTGTGGTCATCCTTAATGATATTTCTGACCTTACTGGCTATATCAGCGTGTTTGATTGTTTTCCCGAATATGCAGACTAGCGATGATATCGAACCTATCGGAGCTCTGGCCGGTGTAGGAATGTACGCCTTTAGTTATGCGTTAGGTGCCTCGCTGATTAGAAGATGGTTCTTGGCGAACCGAGTCCCCGGTGCCTATACGTGGGTAATCGGGCTTGGTCTGTTAGTGATTGCAACAACGATAATACCGCTCATCCTCTTTTTTATCTCCGGGGAGTGGAATGAGGAATGGTTTGTTGCTAGCCCCTTTGGCCTATTCGCGGGCCTGTTTAACGGGAATGAAGATCTCCTGTGGACCGGTGTCGCAATCGCTGCTATTAGTGCGCTGGTCGTTGGTCTTCTAAGCCTACCATGGTTTATCAGGCAGATTGCTGACTTTCGCCCCCCAGGACCAGTAGCAACAAGCGAGCCGCAAACAGGCGAACCCGAAAAGTCTTCGGCAGAGCTCCAGTCAAATCCTCAAGCATAGGAAGCAAGTTTATGAAATCCATCACCCACACCTTTGAAAAAATTAACGATTCCCTCAATCCCATTGTAGTCAAAGAGTTAAAACAAGCTGTCCAGGGGAAATTCCTCATCGTCGTACTGATGCTGTTGCTCGTTGTCCAACTGTTTACCATGGGCGTATTCTTGGCAAACAAATCCGCTTCCTTCTCCTTCGATATCGGGCGAACCATTTTTACGGTTTTGTTAGGCATTCTGGCGGCAACCTGCCTACTGTTTGTACCTGCCTATACCGGCATCCGGTTGGCAAGTGAACGCTCAGATGCCAACGTTGACCTCCTGTTCATCACAACCCTTCGCCCACGGTCAATCATCTGGGGCAAATTGCTCGCGGCCCTCATTCTCACCGTTCTGCTCTACAGTGCCTGTATGCCATTTATGACCTTCACCTACCTGTTGCGCGGCATCGACTTGCCCTCAATCTTCATTTTGCTGGCATTCAACTTTATTATAATCGCCACAGGCATCCAGAGTGCTATTCTCATCGGGTGTATTCCTGTCAATCGGGTCTTCAAAGCGATTCTCGGCGTACTTTGGTTAGCCGCTGTGGTTGGCATTTTTTCAGGGACAACCGCTTTGTCGGGTGAACTTCTGAACACTGGGATCGGGAGTCGATTCGATTCTTGGCTATTTTGGCGAGTTGCCTTGAGCGTGCTGGGCGGTGGAGCCGCACTGATTGGTCTGCTTGCCCTATTATCAACTGCGGTGATTAGCCCGCTATCCGCCAATCGGGCACTGCCTGTGCGTGTCTTCGTTACCACCGTCTGGCTGTTGACCGGTGCCGGCGTAGCAATCTGGAGTATAACGCTCCGCAACTTCGCGCCGGTTATGGCGTGGGCAATCCTACATATCCTTCTGTGTTGTAGCGCACTGTTTATCGCAGTCAGCGAAAGGGAGCATTTGGGACAGCGTGTCCGCCAAAGTATTCCGAGAGAAGGGGTACTCCGACTGCTGGTATTTCCCTTTTACAGCGGTGCAGCCAACGGCGTGGTCTGGTCATCTATAATGATACTTCTGACCTTACTTGTTGCATGGGGACGGTCAACGTTTTTCTCGCCGCATCCGTTGAATGAAGATGATGCCGCTAAATTTATGGTATTTATAACCGGTCTAGGACTGTACGCGTTCAGTTACGCGTTGGCTGCCTCGTTCATTAGAAGAATTTTCTTGGCCAACCGAGTCACTAGTGCCTATACATGGGTAATCGGGCTTATTCTGTTCGTGATTGCAGCGACGATAATACCGCTCCTCCTCTTCTTCGCCTCTGGCGAGTGGAATGAGGAATGGTTTATTGCGAGTCCCTTTGGCATGTTCGTAGGGTTAACGAACAGCAATAATGATGTCTTGTGGGGTAGTGTCGTAATTGCAGGTATTAGTTCGTTTTTCGCCGGCATTCTAAGCCTTCCGTGGCTAATCAAGCAGATTGCCGACTTTAGTCCTCCAAGACCAGAAGCCACAAGCGAGCCGCAAACAAAGGAACCCAAATAACGTAGTATTGCGGGGAAACCGAGTTTTTTCGGCAAAACTCGGTTTCTGAGGCATTATCTCAAAAGGCTTTGGGAGTTGGTTCAATGACACTTTATAAAGGCGACTGTCTTTCTGAGATGAGCAAAATAGATGATGCATCAGTGGATTTAGCTTACCTGGATCCGCCGTTTTTTACACAGAAGACGCAAAAGCTCAAAACACGGGATAATTCTAAAGCGTATCAATTTCACGATAGCTGGAATAGTATTGATGCGTATCGAGCGTTTCTACAGGAGCGAATCGCCGAGTGCGCGCGGGTCTTAAAGGAGACAGGTAGTATCTTTTTACATTGTGACCGCTCTGCATCACACCATATTCGGTTGGTTCTGGATGATGTGTTCGGCGTATTTAACTTTAGGAGTGAAATTATATGGCATTATAGGCGGTGGTCCAATGCGAAAAGGGGGTTATTGAACGCTCACCAAACGATTTACTTCTACAGCAAAACAGACCAGTACAAGTTGAATAAAATTTTCACCGACTATTCGCCGATAACAAATATTGAGCAGATTTTGCAGGATAGAGAGAGAGATGAAAGCGGTAAAGCGGTCTATAAAACAGACGGAAACGGTCAGGTGATTTCCGGGAAGTTCAAAAAGGGGGTACCTTTAACAGATGTTTGGGAGCTCCCTTATCTGAACCCCAAAGCGGCGGAGCGTGTCGGATATCCGACGCAAAAACCGATTCTTCTATTGGAACGTATTATCGAACTGGTTACTGATCCGGGCGATACCGTGCTTGACCCGTTTTGCGGTAGTGGTACAACGTTGGTCGCTGCAAAGTTACTCAATCGAAAGTATATCGGGATAGACATTTCGGCGGATGCAGTTGCTTTGACCGAAAAACGTTTGGAAAATCCGATAAAGAGCGAGTCCAAAGTCTTGGAGACGACCATCAGGAATCACCAGAACAGAGACAGTCAAACCGCGGCAATACTTCAAACACTGGACGCACGAGTTGTTCCGAATAACAAGGGCATAGATGGCATTCTCAGGAAAGACCATAACGGGAAATCCGTTGCCATCAAAATTCAAAAGGAGCATGAGAGCATACAGGAATCGAAAGCATTACTCAAAAAGGCGTGTCAAAACAAAGGCTTTGGAAAAAAAATCCTGATCAGAACAAACCGCATTGAGGATAATGCGCTGTTTGAGAATGATGTTGCAGATGACGAGCTGTTTGTCCTCGACAGCTATCAATTTTTGATAGATTCCATACGAACCGAACAGGATTGACAAAATGAATCTAACAGCGTAAAATACACTCATGAACGAAACCTATCGCCAATATCTCATAGACGGTGAACGTGCGGGGGCGCGATACGCCTTGACCGCACCGCGCAGTGTTCCTTTCGGGGTCGCTGGTAGCCAGATGGGAAAACGTCCGGGAAGTTCGCTAGAATTTATTGACCACCGCGAATACCAACCGGGCGACGACCTGCGACGAATTGATTGGGGAGGCTTCGCACGGAGCGATAAATTAACCGTCAAGTTGTATCGGGACGAAGTTAGCCCGCATCTGGATGTCGTCATTGATGGCTCGTGCTCCATGGCACTTGAAAACAGCCCAAAGGCGCAAGCGACCCTAGGGTTAGCGGCGGTCTTTGCGACTGCGGCGGCAAATGTCGGATACTCCCACTCCGCTTGGGTTGCGGGAGATGGGTATCGGCAGGTGGACAACGGCACAGACCGACCATCAGTCTGGGATGGCATCGACTTTGTGCATCGCGGCGATCTTACGGACTCATTTGCCAAACTCCCCCCGTCTTGGCGGCCCTTTGGGTTGCGTGTGTTGCTCAGCGACCTGCTCTGGCCCGGGGATGCATTGGCGGCATTGTCCCACCTTGCCGAACGGGCAACGGCTGTGGTTGCGGTGCAGGTCTTGGCAGAGGTGGACGTGAATCCGATGGAACGTGGCAATATCCGCCTCGTTGATTCGGAGACGGATGAAGTGCAGGAGATTTTCTTGGATGCTACTGCGGAAAAACGGTATCGCGACGCGTTTGCCCGTCATCAAGAAATTTGGCATCTCGCGGCAAAACAGACAGGGACCATTATGACAACCGTTGTGGCAGAGCACATCCTGAGCGACTGGCGACTAGAAGCGTTGGTTGCGGCGGAGGTCTTGAATATCGCATGACCTGTGCCGATATGAAATCGATCGAAAAAATTGCGATTGTGGCGGAGAGGGCGGAATAAATCGTCTGAATCAGGATTCTTTATATTGGCTTGACCATCAACAAAAAAGGAGATTCAAAGAATGGAGGAGTATTACGAGCAGGCAATAGAGTTCTATAACGAAGCAATTGAACGGAACCCCGAGTATGTCCAAGCCTACTACGAGCGAGGAATTGTTTACCAACGCAGAGGTGAGCATGACCGCGCCATTGAAGACTTCGACAAAGCAATAGAACTCAAACCCGATTATGCCGAAGTCTACTACAATCGCGGAGTTGGTTATCAGCTCACGCTCGAGTATGACCGCGCCATTGGAAACTTCAACAAAGCGATAGAACTCAAACCCGATTATGCCAACGCCTATAACAATCGCGGTATGGTTTATGCCCGCCTAGGCAAACTTGACGATGCCATCAAAGACTATGGCAAGGCCATAGAGCTGACTCCTCATTACGATGCCTATAACAATCGCGGTAATGCTTACACTGCCAAACACGATTTTGATCGCGCCATCATAAGCTATACCAAAGCGATAGAACTCAAACCTGATTATGCCGAAGCCTATTGCAATCGCGGTGCGTCTTACGCCATCAAAGGCGATTATGACCGTGCCATTGAAGACTATACTATAGCGATAGAACGCAATCCCGATTTTATTGGAGCCTATTACAATCGCGGTTTTGCTTACACCCAAAAACGCTATTTTGACCGGGCCATCGTAGACTACACCCATGCAATACAACTCGATTCCGAGCATGTCGAAGCCTATTATAATCGTGGTGTTCTTTACGGTCTCACAGCCAATTATGACCGTGCTGTTGACGACTTTACCAAAGCGGTACAACTCAGACCCGAGGGGGCCCTGGGATATCAGAATCTCGGCAGGGCTTATAGCGACAAAGGTGCTCTTGACCGTGCCATTGAAAACTATACTATAGCAATAGAACTGGAACCCAAACCTGCCGCAGATTATTACAATCGTGGTGTGGTGTGGTTACGCATGGGACTATCGGAAAAAGCCAAATCAGACCTTACCGCTGCCAGAGCACTGGGAGTAAATATCGCCACTGCGTTTCAGAGGGAATATCAAAGTGCCTCGGAATTTGAGGAGAGAAATGGGGTTGAGTTACCGGAAGACATCGCTACAATGCTGACAAATTGATTAACCCTGAACCAAGGAGCGGGCAATAAATGCGCTACGACCCAATTCTTTCGCTTCCCAAACATTTAACTGCGCCGTAAAATCGTACCATTTGCGCCGACAATCCACACCTGCTTTTTGTGCACAGAGATGTCCATAAGGTTGTACTTGGCTTCGCTCGCTTGAACTGTCCAGGACTGCCCGCCATCGGTTGTCTGCAAGATTAATCCACCTTCACCAATTGCCCATCCGTGTTGTGCATTTATAAATGCGATGCTCCGTAAAGTTTTCTTGGCTGGGGTTTTCTGCTGATTCCACGTCTTACCACCGTCAGCGGTATGAAGTATTACCCCGTCTGTCCCGACAATCCAACCATTCTGTACATCCGCAAAATAAACCCCCAACAGCGGCGCATCTATATTACTCCGTTGTTCCTGCCAGCGAATCCCGCCATCTTGGGTGTGAAAGATTGTTCCTCCTTCGCCAACGACCCAGCCGTTCTTATTATCAACAAAATGCACCGCCCACAGATGTTTAACAAGCGGTGTTTTCTGTTTCGCCCAGCGTCCACCGCCGTTCTCCGTATGAAGGATCGTGCCAGAGCCCCCGACGATCCAACCCTCCGTTGGGGTTGCGAAATATAGGTCGAGCAATCCGTGTTTGACAAAATTGGTCTGTTTTATCCACGATTTGCCACCGCTCCCTGTATAGTAGATCTGCCCGTCTCGACTCACAGTCCAACCGTTGGTCTGGGTAGAAAAATGCACTTTACTGAGCGGATTTCTTGAAACTGTCTTTTTCGGCGATTGTATCTCCCAACTCTGACCGCCATTGGTTGTGACCAAGACCAGCCCAGCCGAGCCAACTGCCCACCCGTGTTTCGCATCAACAAAATGGACACTGTATAAGTGTTCATCTATTCCCGACGCAATGACTTCCCAAGTCCGTTGTGTTGCATCTTGAGTACACCCGAAATAGGTGATGATGCAGATTAATACTATCAGTACCCTGTGGTTTTGCTTTATCAAGTTATATTCCTCCTCTGTATCGAAATTAGATCTGTTGGATTTGTCAATCCAGCAGGAACGATCCGGGACCGGATTTGGTAATCCAGCAGGAACAACATGGCCTTGCTTAAATGAACGTGTTAGCTCTGCTTAGCAAATTTCATGACAACCTCAAGCAGATCGGTCAGAAGCGTGTAGGCATTGGCACAATCGTGGTTTCGCCCTAAGCAATCAGGCACAAAGCTGTCCACAATCTGCACACCGATGTTGTAAATTTGCACTGAATGGGGCAGGCAAATCCTGATTGAAATATTCAGGTTAGTCGTGATAGGATATAGGCATCAATAATTTTAACCGATACCACGAGTTCTGTCAACAAGTGAACGTGAGCAGGTCAAATCAATATGAATTACATTATCGGCATTGATGGTGGCGGGACGAAAACGGTCGGGCTTCTTGCGGATGAGACTGAAAAAATCGTAGCGCGGGTCGAATCCGGTCCATCCAACTACCACGTCGTCGGCGCAGCGAAAACGAAACAGGTACTGGGAACCTTGATTTCTCAGTTATTAACCGGTGTGAATAGCACACTTGAGGATTGTACCGCTATCTGCTTAGGGATGGCGGGGCTTGGACGGCCAGCGGACCGGGAAGTCATCGGACAAATCTGCGATGAGCTCGGTATTCGCAAAAAGCGGGTTCTCACGCACGACGCACAAATCGCGCTCATCGGTGGGGCCGGAAAGCGAGAAGGCGTTATCGTCATTTCTGGTACGGGGTCAATTGTATACGGCATCAACGCGAAGGGGGAAGAAGCCCGTGCGGGGGGGTGGGGGCATATACTCGGCGATGAAGGGAGCGGCTATGATATCGCATTGCGCGGTTTGCGAGTGGTCGTGCGTGCTTCAGACCAACGCGACACCCCGACGGAATTAACGGGTCTGATGCTCAAAGCGATTGGGCTGAAACATCCAAACGACCTAATCCGTTGGGTACACGGCGCAAGCAAGGATGAAATCGCTGAATTGGCGGCGCAGGTTTTCTCGGCTGCCGATTCCGGTGATTCTGTCGCCCAGCAGATTCTTCGTCATGCCGCTGATGAACTGGCACTCGCTGCGAAAGTTGTGATAGACAGATTGGGATTTAATCAACCGTTCAATATCGTTCTCAGCGGCGGAATTTTCACGCATCAACTGACATTCGTTGAGCAGTTGGAGGGGCTCTTGAAAGTGACCACACCCCACGCAAATCTTACTTTACCCCAAAACGAACCCGCTTACGGAGCGGTATTATTGGGGCGGTCTCAATTTCTCAACTCGTAAGGGCAATCCCACCTGCGGATACGGGCAAACTGTGTTCCGACAATGACGGGAAATAAAAATGCAAAACGAACTTTCTAAACTCATCACCGAGCAACGAAACCTAAACTCAACCGACATTGACCTCAAATCAACGGAAGAAATTGTGAGGCTCTTCCACGAAGAAGACCGAAAAGCATTCGCCGCTGTGGAAGCCGTGTCTGCGCCAATTGCCGAAGGCGTGGATACGGTTACAGCGGCGTTTCGGCAGGGCGGACGGCTCTTTTACATCGGTGCAGGGACGAGTGGCAGGCTCGGTGTCCTCGATGCCTCTGAATGCCCGCCGACCTTCAGCGTTGAGCCGAACATGGTGCAAGGCATTATTGCAGGTGGTGATGGTGCGTTGCGGCGTTCCGTCGAATCGGCAGAGGATAAGCCAAATGCAGGAGCGGATGCCCTCCGTGAACATGGCGTTACCGACCAGGATGTTGTCGTTGGCATTGCCAGTAGCGGCCGCACACCTTATGTCATCGGAGCATTGACGGAAGCGCGTCGCATCGGTGCAAAGACGATTTTTCTCAGTTGCGTACCACCCGCAGACAGCTTGAAGGAATTTGTCGATATCTTTATCACACCGGTTGTTGGCCCGGAGCTCATCACCGGCTCCACCCGCCTGAAAGCGGGAACTGCCACAAAACTGGTGCTCAATATGCTCACAACCATCTCAATGATCCGGACCGGCAGGGTCTACAACAACTTGATGGTGGATATCCAATCGTCCAACGCCAAGATGGTTGAGCGGGGCATCCGCATTATCATGGAGGGCGCAGAGACGGATTATGAGACAGCACGGAGGACATTAGAACAAGCAGGTGGAAGCGCGAAGGTTGCGATTGTGATGCTTGTAAAGGGAGTCGGGCGCGCGGAAGCGACTGCGCTTTTGGAGAAACAGGAGGGCTTTCTGCGGCGGGTATTGTAGCGCGGACTGACAACTCGCTGAAAACTACACTTCACCATCCCAGTAGTCCACACCCTCATCCTTACGGAAAATGCGTCGTGCCACGTAGGGGAAAACTTTGTTGGAGTCTGGGTATTCACTGACATCGTGTGGAAGCGACATCCCTACCGCAAGTAACACGCACGGTGCGTCCCCTGCATTGATGAATTTGTGGGCACCCGACACACCGGGCGGGAAGGCGATGAAATCCCCCACGGTTACAGTCAGGTCGCCTCGCGGAGTTTTGAGGAGGCAAGAGCCTTCAACCACGTAAAACATCTCCTCCCCAAAATGGTGCAGGTGCATCGGGAAACTCGCTTTGTTCGGTTGCAAACGGATCAGCCGATACCCTAGATGTTTCGCCCCGATGAGCGGGTTGATGTCCTTGTCCTCAAAATCGTAGGGCGTAGGCGCATTTCGCTTCACCCATTCAATCTCGTTGATGTTAATTCGGTTGATGTAGATATCTGTGCGGCGTTGGAGGCACTCTACCAGTCGTTGACGCGCATCGTGAAGGATTGCGTGTCCATCTCCAACAAGGAGTGCATCGAACGGTAAAGCGAGGATTTTTCGGAGTGCCAACGCCGCCTGCGCTGGATTGTCCAATTTCTCGTCTCCCAACAGTGTGAGGCTCCCAATCGGTTCACCTACGATGAGGTCTCCAGATAGGATGGCTCGCTTTTCCGGGAAGTAAAGGGCGATTTCGCCAGGACTTTTCCCGGACGGTAAATGGATGGCTCGCAAACCGGGAACAATCTCCTCTCCATCAACAATTAACCGGTCTGCCCGCACGGATAACGCCTCGGCATCGGCTTGATGCACGACAATCTTCGCACCTGTGCGTTTTGCGACCACCGCGGCTTCCCGCTCGTGGTCACAATTCGTAACAATAACCCACGCCGCGCCCCCGAACCGATCCAGTTGCTTGAGGTCGGAGTCAATCATCGGCACCGGATCAATGAGTATGTTTCCTTCGGGACGTACCCACAAGTGCCCATTAAAATCGACCTGACGCATCTCGCTAAAAACCGACCAGCAGTATAAGTCATCGCATATTATTCGCTTCATAGGTTACTCCTTTATGTGAAATTTTTTTAGTGTGACGATATGGATATGTAAGCAAGTTTTAGTATTATAGTGAAATCTAAAAATATGGTGACATTTACCGGTAGGCGCGCTTTGATGAAGTTTAAAAAATAAATGGGGTAATCTGGATTGGACAACGGGCGATAAACCGCCAGACCCGTGGGTGGGAAATCCCTAGTACTATTAACTCTCCTGAACTATAACCTAAGACGTACTACGCCAGAGTTAATAGTACTCCACCCTTCGGAGATTAACGCCTAGACCCGTGGGTGGGAAATCCCTTTCCCACCCTTCGGAGATACATCATGGGAACTTTTCAAACAGGCTCCGACATATTTCGTTTTTTTTCCCTCAGCGAGACCACTTCTAATCCGCGTTCTCCATACCATCCGTATAATCTGCGATTCAGACAATAGAAACCTATATTACCCAATTATAGTGAAATCTAAAAATATGGTGACATTTACCGGTAGGCGCGCTTTGTAAGCGCGCTGGTCGCGGTGTATCAGTAATTATGGGCTTTACTATAAAGTTTATCTTGTGAAACGACTCGGAAGAATGGGAGCTGTGCCGGTTCTGCCTATTTCAGAGAAACCGAGTTTTGCCGACCCTACGGGTGGCGCGACGAACGCAACGCAAAAAACTCGGTTTCTACTATTTATTTTAAGGTGATAGATTAATCGAATTCTGGTACAATCTATCCCCACTAACCACACTTACTCAATGGAGGACGCTCATGGCGGAAATGTATCGCTTGATTGATCTTGAGAGCGACCAAGAAATCGGTATAATCACTGAAGCGCAAGTTCAATTTCTAATTGATAGCCTTGAAGAGGAAGGCATCGAAGACCAGGACTATTATATTAATCAGGACATCTTGAGTTTTCTCGCCGACAACGGTTGTGATGCGGAACTGCTTGATATGCTCACTGAGGTATTGGAAGGACGAGAAGAAATCGATATCCGGTATGAGGAAGTTCGGAAAGCGGGTGTTATGTATACGCCCTCTGTTGACGCATCGTAGCGGATATCCTCAAGCCAGAACGGACAATTTTCAAGCTGCCCAAAAAATTCAGTTGCTTGAAGTCTTCTTATCCGCGAACCCGTACAGTTCAATTTCTTGTGCGAACGGACGACCACGCTGAAGCCGACCTGTAATGGCATTGTAATGCGGGTCATACGTTCCGGCGACTCGCTTATCTTCAGATGTTCCGCCAACGCGGAGGCGGATGGTGTTTGTTACAGTTCTCACCCGTATATCAATTGTCGGTTGCTTGTTGTTTTTTACCTGCTTGATTTTTCTCCAATTCCCCTCGCTGCCGAGCCCTTCGTAGACGATGACATCCTCAATATTTGTCCCTTTAATCACAATCCGATGTATCGGCTTGCGGGTTGGCAGTGTGACGAGAATCCAGTGCCCGGTTCTACCAACAGTTTCCAAATCTCCGTCAATCATAAGTGATGAGGTGCAGGTTACGCCATCAAGCAGGGCGTAATTTTCGCTCCATTCCTGTTGTGTGACGAGTGAGTTCAACATGCTCGCTTGACACCCCATAATGGAACAGGATAGGATGAGTATGTAGAATTGGCGTTTCATTTTCCCTCCTTCTGAGTTGATGTACATCTACCGTCAAAAAAATAGTTGCTTTTGCGATAGGTTTTCCTGTAAAATTATAGGTGCAACTTCGCAAAACCTAAGTTCTTTTAGACTTGGAATATAAGGGCAACCTTAAACCACATTAGCAGTTCGTTAGGAGATTTTACCATGGAATTTTCGATTGAATATTGCAATTCTTGAAACTACAAACCGAGAGCCGCCAGTATGGCGGAAGAATTGAAACAGCAGTATAACAGTGAAGTTGAACTAATAGCCGGTAGCGGTGGGTGCTTTGAGGTCACGCACAACGGGAATTTGATATATTCTAAGCTGGAAACCGGCGAATTCCCAACGATAGGTCAACTCACCTCGGCTATTGACACAACCCTGTAAAAAAGAGCGTGATGCGATGATTGGATATGAGCGAGTCATCGTGTCACGCTTTTTTTGCTGATACCGCTGGCATCATTCAAGTGCCACGATGGAGATATTCCATCGGTCTGCCTGTTCATAGAGTTCCTCCTGCCCCAAAATAATTGTGCGTCCGGCTTCAATCGCTAAAACGCTGCCCTGAACTGCGTGGAGCACCTGTACAGTTCCTGGTCCGACGGTCGGGACATCAATTCGGAAGTCGTGATGTGTCGCAGCGGCTTTTGCGACGACGACTCCTTTTCCCGCGAGTTCCCCACCGCGTCGTATGGCCTGGTCTGTGCCCTCAAGGGCTTCAATGGCGACAGGAATGCGATTCTTGACGACCACCGTCTGCCCAATATCGAGATTGGCGACTTGGCGGGCGAGCGCGATTCCATACGCCGCATCGGCCTGTTGTAATTCGGTGGGTTGCTTTTTGGTGAGCACCCCCACTTGTGGCAACAGGTGTGTGAGGTATCTGTGCTGTTCAATAACAGATAGCCCCTTGGATTCAAAGTAATCGAGCACTGCCGCGAGAATCGCAGGCACTCCGCTGTGTTGCGTCAAAATTCTGATGGCAGTTGGGTCAAGCTGAAGGGGACGGAAGAGGTTTGCCTTCTGAATCTCGCCAATGAGCACGACCTCCCGCACACCTAAGTTGAGGAAAGTTCGCACAATCTTGCGAATCTGCCCAACCCCCATAGAGTAGTAGAGATGCGATGTAACGCGGGCGAACTGCTCAGATGTGGGCTGTGTAACCTGAATGATTACCGGTAGTCTGCCTTGAGCAACAGCGGCTTGTGCTAATAGAAACGGCAGGTCTCCTGCCCCTGCGATAATCCCGAGTTTTTCCAAAGCTCTACTCCGTCACATCGTCCGATGTGCCTGCCACCCTAAATCCGATCCCCCGTTTGGAGTTTTCGATAAAATTCAGGAGGTACTCCACGGCTTCATCCAGTTCGACTTCCTCTCTAACGCGCTCAATTGCCCCCCGGAGCGGGAGTTGGGAACGGAATAGGATACGGTAGGCTCTCTTGAGATGCTCAATAGTTTCTGGTCGGAGCGAGGATAAAGGGTTTGTCTGCGTCGAGCGAATCCCAATAATGTTTAAGCCTCTAACGCGAGCGGGATGCCCCTCAGAAAGCGCGAACGGCGGGATGTCCTGTACAATCTTTGAGCATCCCCCTACCATCGCCATCTTACCGATGCGAACAAAGGGATGCACCCCCGCATGAGCACCGAGCCGTGCATCATCCTCGATAGAAACGTGTCCACCGAGTGTCGCAAAGTTTGCCATAATCGTCCGATCTCCGACAACTGTATCATGGGCGATATTGACCCAATTCATCAGTAGGTTGCCATTGCCGATGGTTGTCGCGCCATCCTCAGTGGTCGCTCTGGAAATTGAGACGTATTCGCGCAATACATTCTGATTGCCAATCCGGACGTAGCTACGCCACCCGCCGTATTTAAGGTCTTTTGACGGGTTCCCAATCGTACTTCCGAAAAAGAGCTGACACGCCTCGCCGATGATTGTCCAGCGATCGATTTGCACATGCGGCCCGACCACGGTTCCACGCCCAATCTGCACATCATCAGCAATGATTGAGAAGGGACCGATTTCGACATCTTCTCCCAGTTCTGCCTTTGGAGAAACAATTGCGGTTGGGTGGATTTTTGTCACTTTGCCCTCTCTTATCTGCTTCGCGCCTTTGCATCTTTGCGCCTTTGCGTTAAATTTAAGCCCCGCCATCTACTGCCACCGGGAAGTTATTTCTGCCGACGTACACAAAGTCGTTAATCCTCACCCCGCCTGCTCCCTTTCAAGCGCAATCGTCAACTCCGTTTCCGTGACAAGCTCTTCCCCGACATACGCCTTGCCTCCAATTCGCGCAATCTGCCTGCGATTCCATATTACCTCAACCTCTAATCGAAGTTGGTCGCCCGGTATAACGGGGCGTAAAAACCGGGCTTCTCTGATTCTCGCAAAATACCCAATCTGTCCCTCGATGCCCTGCTCCTGTAGCACCAACCACGCGCCGAGTTGTGCCAACGCTTCAATCTGGTGAACGCCGGGCATGACGGGCTGTTGTGGAAAATGTCCCTTAAAGACATCCTCATTATAGGTCACGTTCTTGATTCCAATCGCGTACTTGCCATCTTCAAACTCAGTGACCCTGTCAACCATGCAAAATGGCTGGCGGTGAGGCAGAACACGGTAGATATCTAAAACCTCAACAGACTGCTTTACCGCTTGCTCAATTAACCCCTTTTCTGCCAGTGACCGTACCAGTTCGGCGTGTAAAGCGTGTCCAGAGCGCATTGCAACAATGCGGGATTTCGGCATCCGCCCTGCCAAGTAGAGGTCGCCAATCAGGTCTAAAATTTTGTGTCGAACAAACTCGTTTTCAAATCGTAGCGGGACACTTGTACCGCCATCAGCCTCGATCACTACGACATTATCGTAACTCGCGCCTTTCCCAATTCCCTGACTCTTGAGCAACTCAATCTCATCCGCGAAACAGAAACTGCGGGCGGGAGCAATCTCATTCGCATAAGTCTCCGGATTGAGCCCAAACGTCGCAACCTGTGATGGGAGGTGCGGGTGGTCATAGACGCAAGTGACCTCAAGCTGGTCTGAAGGCAGGAGAATAAGCTGTTTATCCACTTCATCAACACCGACTGGCTCAACGAACTCAATCGCCTGACGCTCAACATCTTGCGGCACAATCTCCGCCTGCCTGATGAGGTCTACAAAGGGCAGAGCACTTCCATCCGCCGCGGGAGGTTCAGGGGCGTTAATCTCGATCTTCGCATTATCAACTCCCATCCCCGCTAAAGCGGACAGGATGTGTTCAACACTACTGACTGTCGCATCTCCGTTCCGCAAGCTGGTACAGCGCGGAACATCCGTCGAACAGTTCTCCGGGCCCACCTTAATTTCAGGTGCATCGGCTAGATCTGTTCGGCAAAAAACAATACCGTGGTCGGGCGGGGCAGGCTTGAGGGTGAGCTCAACTGCTTCGCCGAACATCAACCCCTGCCCCAACATCGCTACCTCATTCTGAATCGTCTGTTGTTGCGCCAAATCAGCGCCCTCCTTTAATCAACAAATAATCTCTGACGGTGCATTGACACCGCGCCCAGTCTGAATCGGCGAACTCAATTGACACGCCGCCTAATTTTGCGAATCATCTTTCGGTGGTCGGCTAATCTCGTTGAGAAATAGTGCCGCCCACCACCGATTGCAACGAAATAGAGATAAGATTCCTGCGCCGGACGTAAAGCCGCTTTGACCGATGCCATCCCCGGATTGCAGATCGGGCCCGGTGGCAACCCCCTATGGCGATAGGTGTTATAGGGTGAATTTACCTTGAGGTCTGCTGTCGTCAACAGGCGTTCAGGATTCCCCAATGCGTAAAGTACGGTCGGATCCGCCTCAAGCCGCCAGTTCCGTTTCAGTCGATTGTGGTAGACTGCGGAGATGAGCGGGCGTTCATCGTCGGCTTTCGCTTCTTTCTCAATAATTGAAGCGAGTGTGATAATTTCGTGAGTCGAGAAGCCTAAAGCTTCCGCTTCTTCACTCAACGTATGCGTCCATCCACGGTCAAATTCATCAAGCAATATTTTAATGACCCTGTCAACGGGCGTTCCATCGGCAAATTGATACGTGTTCGGAAAAAGATAACCCTCCAATGTCTCCGCATCAATGCTGTACCTCTCACGCCAGCGGGGATTGCGGGCCGCTTGCTCAAACGCCGTTGCTGTCCCAAACCCTCCACTTTCCCACAATTGCCCAATCTGGGGCACGGTCAAGCCTTCCGGTATAACGAATCGGCGGAGGACGACATTCCCTTCCCTCAGGCGGCCAACAATCTCTACGAGGCTCATCGCACCGCTTAACTGGTATGCCCCAGCTTTCAATTCCCGCCCTGCACCGGTGAGGCGTACCATTAACTCAAAAGTGAATGGATGACGAATCAGGTCTTCACGCGCAAGCTGTCCGGCGATCGATTTTGCCGTGGCACCATGGCTAATCTTAAACTGGGTCGGCTTAGCATCTGGATTGACTGGCGTGATGTAACGTAGTGCCGCAAAGACCAACACAATGCTACAGACAGCGACACCAAAGATAGTGAGGTTCGCAATTGTGGACGTGCGTTTCTGTGTGTGTTTATCGGGGTGTATTGAATCCATATTGTAGTCCCTTATGAAATTTGACAATCGAAATCGGGATGTTGGGTTTCACTGTATATGACGGTTTTGTGGCAAAGCAGAATCTGTGTGGGTATTGATAACCTTATGCTTTTAAGCAACTTTTAGTAGTAAATTTGACATTCTTGAAACCGAGTTTTTTTGCGTCAAGTCATCTTGTGCGCTCGCTCACGCGATGCGCTCGCTCACGCGACCATCCGTCCCCGGACCATCCGTCTTCGGACCACCCGTTAGGGCGGCAAAACTCGGTTTCTCATGGATAACTACAACGGACATCGATTTCAAAACTGCAACTTTTATATTTAAACTTGCTTAGAGCGTGTGTGAAAAGTTACACTAACGACTTGGCTCCTAGGCACATCAACCGTTAGGGGGAACTAAACGCTTGAGCATCAGGTGACTCATCGCTATCTCAATTAGCGATTCACTTGTTGAACCCAGACGCTCGTAATCTTTGCTCAGCCTCCGAGATCTGCCTAACCACGCAAATGTACGTTCTACAACCCACCGACGAGGAAGAACAACGAACCCCTCCGCGTCCGGGGGACGAGAAACAATCTCAAGCACACAACCTGCAGACGCCTTCACCCAGTCAGCCAGCGAACCACTGTACCCCCAATCTGCCCAAATTCGTTTCACAGAACTGAATTCTGTGAATAATTTCTCAATAACGCCTTGCGCGCCATCTCTATCTTGAATCGATGCGCTATGAACCGAAACCTCAAGCAACAATCCAAGCGTATCTACTATCAGATGCCGTTTGCGACCATTGACCTTTTTGCCCGCGTCATATCCCCTTTCACCCCCTTGTTCCGTGGTTTTCACACTCTGAGAATCAATTATCGCACCAGTGGGAGTGGGGGCTCGGTTTTCATTCGCCCTCATTTTGCGGTAGAGTTGAGCATGAATTTTCTGCCAGGTCCCATCAATACGCCATTTTCTAAAATAATACCAAACGGTGCCCCACGGTGGGAAGTGTTTGGGTAGCATACGCCATTGGCAGCCACTGCGTAGGAAGTAGAGAATGGCATTAATGACGGCCCGCATGGCCACGGTTCGGGGTCGTCCGCCGGTCTTTGGCGGCGGGATAAAAGGTCGAAGGTATTCCCATTGTTCATCTGTTAAGTCTGTTGGGTATATTTCGTTATTCATAACCCAACATAATACACGATAAATTCTGATTTATAAAGCGAATTATATCGTGTATTGTAACACTCGTTAACTAGAATTAACTTTTCACACAACCTCTTAAGCAACTTTAAAGAATAAACTTGTAGGAACGGCTTCCTAGCCGCTACCCTGTTTATAACCGCAACCCCCGTAGGAACGGCTTCCTAGCCGTGACCTGGCTTCCTAGCCGTGACCCTTTATGCTGAAATTTGCTTAACTGTTCAACCCAACCTACCTACTATTCATTTCTACATATCGTAGCCCCTTATGAAATTTGACAATCAAAATCAGTAATTTTATCTGTAGATATTGGGTCGTATCGGGAGTAGGAACTCCCTCCTACAGTGGGAACTCCCTCTTACAGAATCAATAATCACTCGCATCTTCGCACGAGCGGTGTGCGTTCAAATACTCATTAAGAATCAGCACGGCGGCAACCTGATCGATCACTTTTTTTCGCTTCTTGCCCCGTTTATTCATCGCGCTCAAAATCTCCCCTGCCTCGACGGTGGTGAGCCGTTCATCCCAAAAATCGATCGGTATGTCAACAACCCGTTTCAAGGCGTTCGCAAATCTTTCAACCTTCTGCGCCTGAACGCCAATATCCCCACTGGGCATCAGCGGCAACCCCATGACCACCCGCTCAACCTCATGCGTATCAATTAGGGTACGCAGTGCTTGAAGGTCTGTTTTGCGATTTTTCCGGGTCACCGTGCAGAGTGGATGGGCGGCAAATCCGAGTTCATCGCTGATGGCAACACCAATCCGTGCGTCACCGATGTCTAATCCGAGAATAATTGGCATACGTTGCATCGCCTCTTGTATCTTTCGTAAGGGCTTCCCTTGTGGATGCCCTCTTCCCCTGTAGAGGTGCCTTGTACCCTGTACCAATGACATAGTCCTACAGATTATATCGTCTTTGATTGATGCGCGGCAACCCAACCGACGAAGATTCCTAAAAGCGTCCAGAGCGCAAAATTGAGAGCACCACCCCAAAACCGAAGAACCCAGCTATTGTATACCCCGAAATCCCCAAAACCCACTTGTATATCGGCAGGTCTGCGCCCTGTAGGATGATTGATGAGCCGATAATGAGTGCGGCGATGATGAGGCTGAATGATAGGCGGTTACCGACCCGATCGAATTCCCCAACTAGCCAGTCCAGACTTGTATGTTCGAGTTCCAGTTTGAGATTGCCGCGCTGTAGTTTTTGCAGGATTTGGTGAAATTGGTGCGGGAAATCGCGTGTCAATTCGGCGAAATCTTCGACCGAGCCAAATACCTGCTTTGCCCAATGTTCTGGGTCTAACTGTTCGAGGAGTAGACGCTCCACATAAGGTTGACTGAAGGTTAACAGGTTAAAATTGGTGTCAAGTTTCATGACGACCGACTCAATGGTGATGACCGTCTTTCCGAGCATCAGAAGTGCTGACGGGAAATGAATATAGTGCCGCAACGAAGCATTGATGACCTCGTCAATCAGGTCACTGATACGGATACGATTGAGCGGCAGGTTGAAATAACGGTCAAGAAAATCCGCCATCTCCATCTTCAACGCCGCTATGTTTGTCGTTTCGCCGAGGAGCCCCATCCGAACGTAGGTCTTAACAATCTGGTCAACATCCCGCTCAAGAATCGCCACGAACCAGGCACAAATACGGCGGAGCATCTCGCCACTTATCCGTCCGACCATTCCAAAATCGACCAGTCCCAGCCTACCATCTGCTAACACGAAAAGATTGCCCGGATGCGGGTCTGAATGGAAGCAACCGTCGGTGAAGATCTGGTCATAAAAGAGACCGACAACGGTTTCGGCAAGCCGCGAGCAGTCCAAATTCGCGTCCTGAAGCTGTTGGATGTCGTCAATTGGAATGCCGTCAATCCGTTCCAAAGTGAGCACACGCTGATTAGTAAATTCCCAATAGACCTTCGGAATTTTGACATCAGGGTTGTCCGCAAAACGGCGATAAAAATAGTCGCTATTCGCGCCCTCCATCGTAAAGTCGATTTCTTGTCGAATGGATTTTGCAAACTCCTGAACCAACGCTGTTGGCTTGTAGATTCGACTTTTAATGACATGCTTCTCAAGCCGCTCCGCCAACCAATTCATGAGGTTGACATCCCTGCTGACCAATTCTATAGTCCCTGGTCGTTGCACTTTGACAACAACGGATTCGTCGGTGTGGAGCGTGGCATAGTGAACTTGAGCAATTGAAGCCGCCGCGAATGGTGTCGCATCGAAGCTGCCAAAGACCTGTTCAAGAGGCTGGTTCAGCTCGCTTTCAATGATTTCACGGGCATCCGAGAAGGGAAAATGGGAAGCCTGACTGCGGAGTTTCTTGAGCTCCTCAATCCACTCGGGTGCTTCCTCCTGGCCGACAATCGCGGAAACCAGATCTGGACGTGTGCTCAACAGCTGTCCCAGTTTTATAAACGTCGAACCCAATTCCTCAAAGGCGAGCCTCAACCGTTCAGGCCCAGAGAGCGGAGGCATCGGTTCTGCATCATCAAAATGTCGGCGCCCAAAAAAACGCCATCGGTTCGGGGCATACCGTCCAAGGTTCATCTGAGCGA
The DNA here is from genome assembly GCA_965198165.1 of Candidatus Poribacteria bacterium. GTDB lineage: Bacteria > Poribacteria > WGA-4E > WGA-4E > PCPOR2b > CBDAOT01. Next base: position 6,009,558 of record OZ240244.1, read on the forward strand.
TGATATGCCCAAACCCGTGTTTCGCAAAAACCGCGGTAATCTCGCGCAGGCGTTTGAGCGTACGATTCAGAGTAAGAATCGACATTATTCGTCATCTCGCGCGGGTAAAGGTTTGCTTAACAATCCCCATAGATTTTTGACGCTTTTCTTTGGGCGATATACCAATGTTTCCTCACGGGGAACGGGACGATTTTGGATGACGGCTCTCGGACGTTCTTCAACCAGACGCGATGCTTCTGCCTCCCCAACGACTTCGGATAGCCCCTCAAAACCTTCGCCAAGCGTGAGCGAGTTGGGTGAGTGCATGTCCGATGCAACGATGTGAGCCATACGATGTGTTAATAAGATGTTGGCGGTTCGTTGGACGGCCTCACCGTATCGCCCAGACACACTACCGATGTTCACCTGCATTAGGCAACCAACGTCAATATACTTCAGCGTTAGGTTTGGGTCTGAGATAATATCGGTATAGCGTTCAACATGAGCCATGATTGGGGTTACGCCCTGCACTTGAATGTCAAAAATCATCTGCGTTACATATTTGGGAATCTCCCGCATCGGAGATTCAATGAGCAGGTATTTTCCGTTGTCATTAATCGTTAGTTTGCCAAGGTCTTTTTCGTAGTCGTAAATTGCAGGACTGAAGAAGCATTCCCGCCCGGCGATAATCTCAATCGGCAGTTCTCGCTGTTCAACTTCTGCCCGCAACGCTTCCAACCGCTCATCCCGTTCCTGAGTCGGTGCCACATAGTGCCCCGGATATAGGTGAGGCGTTGCGACGATTGCATCAACGCCAGACGCAATACTCGCCTCTAACATCTGAATGGATTCTTCCATCGTACTTGCGCCATCATCAATATCGTGCAAGATGTGGGAATGAATATCTACCATTTAATCCTCTTACCATCCGTTGCGAAATGCTTTTGTATGATAGCATTCAGGATATTTGATGTCAAGCAGAAATATTAAGAGATGGGCAATGGGGCAATGGGATAAGCGGTAGGGTGTAAAACGGAGGTCTAACCTGCTCCTGCTGGATTGCCAAATCTAGCACCGGATGTCAACAGAAAGTCAACAAAAAGTCAACGCGAAAAAAAGAGAGCTCAAGCGATTTTCAATAATAAAGTTTACATTTTGCGAAAGATGTGGAAGAGTGGAAGAATGGAAGAATGGAAGGAAAAGACCTAATCTTCGATTCTTCCTAGTTGTTTTGGAAGCCGAATTTTAATATGAGCAAGTTTCAAGAATAAACTTGTAGGAACGGCTTCCCAGCCGTGACCCTGTTTATAACTGCGACTCCTGTAGGAACGGCTTCCCAGCCGTGACTCTTTATGCTGAAATTTGACAATCTGATAACCTTATGCTTTTTTGCGTCAAGTCATCTTGCCACCCTTTAGGGACCATTCAACCCAACCTACGTCCTCATTACACATTGCATTCCTCTGGAGCGGGGGAATTGGGGCATATCGTGTTTTAATGAACCTCCCACAGGCATCGGGCGTATCATCGGGAGTAGGAACTCCCTCCCGTAGAGACTTCTTTCGTTTGCTAAATAGCATTTAGATGTGCTATATTTATGATACGCACCATCCGTTGGGTGATACGCACCGTCTGTTGGGCATCACGATGGGGCAGCGTGGGTGCCCCCCACAATACTGAAAATCCGAATTTTTGAATGCGAAGGAAGGCGGGCCAGATGACCTATGCCGTTCCAACAGATTTGTCGTACCTACCAGCAAAGCATCCAGCACACCCACGCACAGAGCGACGCAACCGATGAACTCTCCTTGCATCCGCATCTCAGGACGTTTTTGGAAAAAACGGCTGAACTTTTAGAATACGAAATCACGATTATATCCGAGCCGCGAAGATTGGAGGTGGGTAGGCCGGATTTCGTTGTGAGCAGTCGCTTATTACCAGTCGGTTATATCGAAGCGGAAGCTTATGGCAGACCCCTCGATGCCCTCACAGGTCATGCCAAAACACAAAACGAGCGGTTCATCGAAAACCTCGATAACTTCATCCTTACCAATTTTGTCGAATTTCGGTTGTACACGGAAGGGCAACTGCGCGCAACGGCAAGAGTTTCAGACGAAAGTACGGTTGCCTTAGAGACCTTGCTCGATCGGTTTCTAAGCGCAAGCCCGGGCCCAATCGCAACACCGGAGACACTCGTAAAACACCTCGCACGACGTACACGCGAACTCCAAACCCAAATCGCAACGACGCTCCAAGATGAAAACAGCGACATCTCTCAGATGTTTACTGCCTTTCGGGACCAGCTCCTTGCGGCACTGACGCATGGCGAATTCGCAGATATGTACGCGCAAACCCTCGCGTATGGCCTCTTCGCGGCACGATGCACACTCCCCAACGCAACAAACTTCTCACGGCTGACTGCCGCGGATGCACTGCCCCGGTCAAACCCGTTTTTGCGACAACTCTTTTATCAGGTCACCTCTCCTGAATTGGATAACAACGTCAAGTGGATTTTGGACGATATCGCAAACCTCTTGGCAAACGTTCCCACAGAGATGCTCCGCACTGCTTTTGTCCCCCAAACCCATTTTGAAGATGCGGTCATCCATTTCTACGAAACCTTCCTCGCTGAATATGACCCGCAACGTCGCGTCGACCGTGGGGTCTACTATACCCCGCCACAGGTTATCTCCTACATCGTCCGCTCTGTCGATGCACTGCTCAAAACAGAGCTGAACAAACCCGACGGGCTCGCCGATGACGACACGCTGATTCTTGACCCCGCCACAGGCACCGGCGGCTTCCTCTTGGCCGTGTTGAACCACATCAGCGAATACATCACAACCACTTACGGCACAGGGGAGTGGAATCGCTACATTAACGACCCACAACTCGTACAACGGCTCTTAGGTTTCGAGATTTTGGTCGCGCCGTATACGATTGCCCATCTGAAGTTGAGTCTGTTTCTCCAAGCGCAGGGCTGGCGCGCAGATGAACGTCTCCGCATTTATCTCACCAATACGTTAGACGAACCTGTAGAACAGACCCAACGCTTACCCTTTGCGGGGTTCATCTCCGATGAGGCGAATGCGGCGGTTTCAGTGAAACGGGACGAGCCGCTCCTCGTCATCCTCGGTAATCCACCGTATCCCCGCGATTCTGCGAATCCAAGCCGTACTAGGCGTGGCAAGCTAACCTTTATAGGAGAACTCATGGAGGATTACAGGCATGTGGATGGGAAACCGCTGGACGAAGAAAACCAATCGCTTCAGGCAGATTATGCAAAGTTTATTCGGTGGGCGCAGTGGCGAATTAATAAAAACGGCGAAGGCGTTATCGGCTATATTGTCAACAACAGCTTCCTTGACGGCCCTGTCTTTCGCGGGATGCGAAAGAGCCTATTGGACAGTTTCAACGCCATCTACCTGCTCAATTTGCACGGCAGCAGCAGAAGAAAGGAAGCTGTTCTGACAGCACAGAAAGATGAAAACGTCTTTGACATCCAACAGGGGATTTCCATTCTGCTTTGCGTCAAGCAACGCGATAATCCTGCTCCTGCCGAGGTCTATTACGCAGATATTTGGGGGACACGAGTGGAAAAATACAACACCCTTTTGGAAAATTCTGTCCAAACCACCGAGTGGTCGAAACTTTCGCCAACATCGTCCCACTACCTCTTTGTTCCGCAAGCATCGGATCAAAGGAAAGAATATGAGGGAGGATGGGCAGTCCCCGATATCTTTCAAGAAAATTCAACTGGAGTTGTCACGTCGCGCGATAAATTGACGCTCCATCGCACAGAGCAAGCATTACACAACACGGTCACTGATTTTGTCTCACTCACCCAATCTGAAGTAAGGCAAAAATACAATCTAAAGGATAGCGGCGATTGGAGTGTAACATCTGCCCAAGCCGACCTCCGTAACCATCCCAATGCAGCACAGCACGTCGCGCCGATTTACTACCGTCCATTTGACACACGCTTGACCTACTACACCGGACAGTCATCTGGGTTTCACACGCGCCCACGCCATGATGTTATGCGCCATCTGCGAAAGCACAATCTCGCCCTCTGCGTTTGTCGCGTTGTCACAAGCCCTAGGTGGCAACATGCCTTGATAACCGACAAAATCACCGAAAAGTGTTATATTTCAAACAGAGGAAGCGAATCCGGTCATGTGTTCCCACTCTATCTGTATCCGAATCCGGAGGAATTGGAGCTCGCTACAGAACGTTCTCTCAATCTTAAACCAGACTTTCTTAACGCGCTCTCGGAGCGGTTGGAGTTGCCGCAAACTGCAAGAGCGGGGCTCCCTCAAGGTGTTTCACCGATGGAGATTCTCGCCTATATCTACGCGATTTTGTACAGCCCCGCCTATCGTGAACGGTACTATGAATTTCTGAAACACGAGTTTCCGCGCATCCCGTTGCCGCGGGATATCGAACACTTCCGCAAACTCGGCGCGTTGGGGCAAGACTTGATTGACTGGCACCTTCTGAAAGCGTTGCTATCACAGATCACTCCTACGAGAGGAGAGGAGCTGCCGCACCATCGGTTTGAGGGTGCCGGGGAAGGGGTTGTCTCAAAGGTTCGCTATGCTGACGGAGATGTCTGGATCAATCCGACCCTGCATTTCACGGATGTGCCGGTAGACGTATGGGGTTATGAGGTAGGAGCGTATCAGGTCTGTGAGAAGTGGCTGAAGGATAGGCAGGGTTCTGCGTTAAGCCGTGCTGAAGTTCAGCAGTATCGGGATGTTTTGGTGGCAGTGGCGGAAACCCTTCGGCTCATGGCAGAAATTGACGTGGCAATTGGTGAGTTTCCTATCTGAATCGGTTGAGTTCCGAAGGGTAGGAAAGGGATTTCCCACCCACGGGGGATGAGTTTCGTCCAATCCCAATTACCCAACTTATTTTTTAAGCTTCATCAAAGCAAGTTTTCGTATTAAAATGACCCTGGAGATTCTGAGTTGCCCAGGGCAAATCAGATTAGCAAGTCCTCTTCAAACGGAAACGTCGACAGCAACTGACATTTCCCGTTTGTGAGGACTACCATGTCTTCCAGCTTGACGCATTCGCTACCATCCTCACGGCCGATGCAACTCTCGATGGCCATCACCATATTCTCTTCAAAGACCCCCTCGCGCTCGTCCTCGTCGTCCCAATCCGCGGCGAAGGGTATGTGGGGCCATTCGTTCCCCATGCCGACTCCATGGGCGACCGAGTTGTAGCGCCGCCCCCAGAATTCCTCGGGAACACTCCATGACTTTTCCGCGAACTCGCGAAAGCTCATCCCTGCTTGAATTAGCTCGATATTGAAGCTGAGATTCTCGATGGCCGTTTGGTACAGACGTTTTTGTTCCAGTGACGGTATTGCGGGCTTACAGAGAAAGGTTCGAGATATATCGGCCCCATAGCCAAAGGGGCCTATCATGCCAGTATCTACACCGACCAGTTCCCCGGCTCTTATAGGCTTGTCGCTACACTCCCGACCCCATGGATTGGTTCTCGCGCCCGAAGCCAGTATCGCGTATTCAAACCACTCGCCGCCATTTATAGCGTTCTCATAGGGGAGATGGGCCCAAAGTGCCTGTTCGGTAATTCCAGCTTGAAGGTGTTCTCGAATTTTCGTGAGCCCGCGCTCGGCCACGCAGACCGAGGCAACAATGCAGCGCAGTTCGTCATCTGACTTGATGGCGGCCGCCTGCTCGACCATTCTTTCGGCGTTGACGAGTTCCAAGCCCTCGCCATGAAGCCCGACGATGAACTCAGGCTCGGCCATATCGATGGCGATACGTCTGTAGCCTTGCCTATGGGAGCGGACAAGGTCTGCGATCTCGCTCGCCCATCTGCGGGAACGATCTGCGTAGGAGTCTCCGGCAACGAAATACGCGGTAATAGGCACATCACGGACCGCTCCGATGAAGTCGGGCAACCAATCGAAGCCGGGTGTTGCCGAGTCATAGAGAATTGCCGAGCCTTCGTTTGGAACAAACACAGCTCGGGTCGGTGAATGCATGTTGGTGATTGGCGCGTAGAGGGTCTCGGTTGCGTAGCGCACGTTCATCGGACTGAAAAGCAGAGCCCCAGCACAATCGTTACGGGTGATTTGCTCCTGAATGCGTTCGTAGCGATAGGTGGCCATCCGCTCCATGTCGGGCATCGCTTCGTGATTGCCCGGCGCAAGCCCGAGGCAGTCCCTGACAAACCCCAGACGCTCAGGGGCTTGTTGCCAATTGATGTCAAGACGGGCAGGTTGGTATCTGTCCATATAGTGCATTTATCCGATGAACCTTACTCAGCGGGTTTTGCCGCGCGGCGATGGTAAGCTGGCTGGACATCCATGTCGATCGACTTCCAGTAATACTTCAGCGAATCGTATGTTTCCCACCCCGCATAGACTTGCTCCCATTTCGCACAGCCCAGATGAACGCCGAAAGCCGCTTCATCGACAGGTTCATTGACCGACTGGTACCGGGCACTCGTTGCGAGTCGTATGCGGCCTTTGGTCACGTTATCACGGCCTCGGTGAATCGCCAAGCTGTGAAACATGAGGACATCTCCGCACTTGAAGGGGTTCCAGGCCCATTCCGTACCGTCTTCGATCAACTTCCATGAACGGACATCGTTGTCCTTCAGGAAGCCACGACGGTTCGAGCCTCGTGCGATCGCCAGACCGCCCAAATCGGCATCACAGTCTCCCAGCGGTGTCCACACGGTCCACGTATTCTGCGTACCGCGAACCGGATGGAAGTCCTGATGCGGCGGAGTGGTATACTGATGTTCTCCTGGGAAGATGACGTGACAGATGTGACGGGGGTGGACGAAAACGGGCGCGCCGAATAGTGTTTCCAGAACACGCACGATACGCTCGTGATGGGGAAGAGCGTGGAAGGGTCGGAGCTTCTGGATGTCGGCGTAGAAACGTCTGTAGGTCTCGGACCCATCCTGTTCGCAGATGAAGACACCCCTTCTGCGGATACCGGCATCGGGCTCGGTGTCAGGTTCGAGGAGCTCATGCCGATCTGCCACACGGAGCACCTGTCGACGTAGCTCAAGCACCGTTCCTGCGGGGAGCAACCCGGGAAAGAAGAAATATCCGTTCTGGCGGCCGTGCTCAAGGAGTCGAGCACGGTCACCAATCAGGTCTGTGCAGTCTATAAATGGCAATTCGGCGCGCATTAGAATTGTTCCTTCTTAATTACCATCTTGTCCTTAACGTTTCGCGAACTTTATCGCATCGCCTTGAGTTTCCCCCATGTGACCGGCAGGGCATGGTCGGGATTGACGGCTGTTGTAGATTCGATGGTTGTAACCAACACATTGTCATACAGGCAATGTTCGCCGCCACCTGCTCTGAAACCTACGCCGCCCTCGCCATGGGTGTCATCTTCCCATGTGCAAGCTAATCCCAGTTCCTTCGGAATTGGACGATAAAGGCTTTGGTTGAGAGTAGAAAAAACGCCCGAAACCCTTGTAAACATTGACTTTTTCGCTTGTTTTCCTTCTTTGAAATATGCTATAATAAGGTATCATAGAAGGGGGGAAAGTGTCAATGAATTTAATTGAGATAATGGAGAAATTTCCCGATCAGGAATCGTGCATTGAGCATCTTGAGCAGGCGCGGTGGAGAGATGAACCGGAATGCCCGCATTGTGGGAGCGAGGATGTGGCGAGAAAACGAGAGAATGAATTGGTGGGACGGTGGAATTGCCACACCTGCCTGTCGAGTTTTAACGTGCTGTCCAAAACGATGTTCCAAAAGACGAAAAACCCGCTTCAGAAGTGGTTTTTGGGTATTGCGCTGGTGATGAACGCGAAAAAGAGTCTGTCCCGTTGCCAACTCGGTCGTGATTTAGACCTGCACAGTAGGACAGCGTGGTATATGCAGGTGCGTATCCGTGCAGAGATGGCTTCACAGGAGTCTGGTGTGTTCCTAAAGGGCATTATCGAGGCGGATGAGACGAGTACTATCAACTCTGGCGAAGTGCGCCAAAGGGAGTACAACAGGAGAGTTGATAGTACTATAGGCGGTAAGCCGAGAAAGAAGAACAAGAAATCAGACCGTGATGACGCACCTAAGAACCCACGCGGGCGTGGAACGCGCAAAACGGCTATCGTTGGTGCGTAACGTGGTGGACAGGTTCATTCGGAAGGGCTGTTCGGATTCCGACTCCTTCGGAATCATGAAAGCGCTGTCCGTTTCTTCAAGACGCTCAAGTCTCTTGTCTATCCTACAAACGGTGTCCGTAAGGTTTTCAAGTTCCTTACCGTTCTTTCGGATATCCTTGCTGGTCTCCTTGATATCCTTACCGTTCTCCTTGATAGCCTCACGGTTCTCAATGACAGCTTCTGTAAGGGTAACGATAGCCTTGCCGTTCTCTTGGATAGCCTTACGGTTCTCAATGACAGCTTCTGTAAGGGTAACGATAGCCTTGCCGTTCTCTTGGATAGCCTTACGGTTCTCAATGACGGCTTCTGTGAGGGTAACGATAGCCTTGCCGTTCTGGATGATCGCCTCTTGGATACCTGCGAGTAGTTCAGTTGTGTCTCGCTGATTGGCGACTAATTGTTCAAGGATCTCATTGTTTGAGCGTTTCGCCGATGGGTTAGGACGTGAAATAGACATGTTGTCTTCTTTGTGTCGGCGTTAAAGCCTGGTGATGGTTGAATTATATCAAATTTGGGAGGTTATTGCAAATGCTTTGTGAAAATTGTAAGGTAGAAATGGCAGATAAGATAGAAGAAGTTAGGGCAAGGGGCGCAACTGGGAAGCCGTTCCTACAAGTTCATTTTTGAAAGTTGCTTAATTCGTCAACACGCCCTAGTATCTGTTCTTAATCACACCCCAAACGGTTGGCAGACGGTTATGCGGGTTTACCGCAAAACTGTGCCCCACGGTTGTAACCAACACATTGTCATACAGGCAATGTTCACCGCCACCTGCTCTGAAACCGACACCGCCCTCGCCATGGGTGTCATCTTTCCATGTGCAAGATAATCCCAGTTTCTTACCCTGTTCACCTAGGTAGAGTTCGTAACGCCCGCCTTCGGCAACTATCTTTATAGTATACCATTTGTTAAGCTTAGGATGTACACCGGATTCATTCGCTAGCTTATCTTCATCATTAACGATATAACCACCGTTAACTCTCGTAAACCACCAAAATTCATTCCGATTATCTGCCACAACTTGAACCAGAGTACAATTGTTTGGGTCTTCTCCACGCACAACGAAATTCGCGGCAAATAGCGGATTTATCATATTAAAGTCGACAGAGAACTCAAAGTCGGTAAAGTTATCCTTGACAGTAATCCCCACTTCGCCGCCGTTAACGTCCAGTGCCCCGCCCTCTATTGACCATGTTCCTGTCGGCATCCATTTACCCTTGTCAATTGCTTTTTTCTCAAAGTCATCCGCAAACAGCACATCGCCAACACAAGGGGTCGCATATACTGAGATGAGTATAAATAAAAAGAATGTAAAGTTGCTGAATCTCATTTCCCTTAATTTCATCATAACTTCTCCCTCCTGCAAAGATTATGCTTCTTCTCAATCGTAGGGGCCGGGCGCATGTCCACCCAGCAACCGGAGCTGGCGCGGAGTTGCACCGGCGAGCACATCCGGGTTGTACTGAAAGTAGAGATAGGGCGGGAACTTCTGGGTAATCATCCGTTGAGAGTAGTGGACCATGAAGGTGTGACGGGTCTGGTCACTGACATTCGCCGCGCCCCGGTGCCAAATTTCACTGCGGAAAAAGATGCAGTCTCCGGCCTTACCGAGGAAGCTCTGTTCCTCCACGCCGTGCCAGTCGGTTTCCCCCTGCTGTGCATTAGGTCTATGACCGGACAAGTGGCTACAGGGGATGAGCTTGGTGGGGCCGAGTGCCTCAGTCATATCGTCGAGATAGAAGTGTGCGGTGGTGATGTAGATTGGCAGGTGAAGTCGCGGATCGACGCGTAGCTCTTCGGGCATACTGACTGGGAGCCAATCCGCATGAATCTGCTGGTCGGGTCGCCCCGGACCAACCGCCCATGTGTGCATACTGACGATGTGGCAGTCGGCACCGTGAATCGCCTCGGCGAGCTCGATTAGGCCCGGCTTGTCAAGGTATTTGAGAAAGAGGGCATCTCGGTTGAAGGCCGCGTTGATACATCGCTGGAAGTGACCGTCCCGTTCCTGTCTTAAATCGATGTCGAACGCCTCTGCTGACGGCTCAAGGCGCTCCGAAAGCTCGCTGAGCTCGGCGATTTCGTCGGCACTGAGGACGTTGGGAAAGTAGACGTAACCGTCCCTTTCCATCGCCTCGATTTGTTGCTCCAGCTCGTCGTAAGCGACGAGCGGTATTGCTGTAGCCAATTTCTTCCTCCTTATGGGTTGGTTGTCAAATCAAAGGTTACGAGGGAAGCGCACCGAATATAAAAATTGCCTGATTTGCCCGACTGTTTTCAAACACTTCCGAAGGGTGGTGAACAAGTGTGTGCAACTTCCTACGCCCTTTCTGTGACGCGCATAAGCGGTTGCTCAGTGGGTATGTGGCTATCTGTGAATTCAGCCTCAATCTCAAAAGCGTCACCACGTTATCAATCTTGCGTGTAAGACCCCATCCCTTTTGCGTCAACTCATGTTGCCATCCGTCCTCGGAAGGGTGGGGATGTAACACGCCGCAGTGCGCGCGTCTGAACCATTCAGACGCGCGTAAAAAACCTTGTAAATTTCGATGGGATATGCTATACTCCTTCTACCGTTTCGAGGCAAGGTTTCACACTCGCAACCTAGCGGGTGCTTGCCTCACCTTCTGAAACAAGGCATAAACGGTGAAACGGAATCCCATGCGAACATTTAAATACAAACTACAAAACCACAAGCGCAACAAACACTTACATCGCGACTTGGAAATCATCGCCCACGTTTACAACCACTTCGTGGCATTGTGTCGCCGCCACTATCGCATCTATTTTGACGGGTCGGCTATCGACTGCCGACCCGTCAAACAGTGCGAAGGCTACAAGCGTTTGACATTCAGTCGAATGTCCAAGCACCTCACGAAACTCAAACGGCGTCATCGCTATGCCCATTGGCATATCCCATTCTCGTGGGCAGTCCAAAACGCTTTGAAACGGATTGAACTCGGGTATATCAACTTCTTTGAGAACCGTGCCAAACGGCCACCCAAATTCCGTAGCCGTAAAAAATACCGCTCAATGACGTTTAACGGTTCGCAAATCAAAATTGAACCCTTCGCCGATGCGGAATATGGCATCCGCCATGTCCCCGTTGCGAAAATCCGCGTCCGTGGGCGTTGGTATCGGTTCTGGTATTCGAGACCGATTGAAGGCAACATCAAGCAAGTCACAGTCAAGCGTGACGGGCTTGGCGATTTCTACATTACCATTACAACAGATTTGAATGGGTCGCTTGTCGATAGGCGACCCATTCAAGAAGGATTAACCCCTGAACCACTAACTGGTGAAACAGCAGGGATAACTATCAACTCTGTCGTAGTACACGATGAGGTACACAACAGTAGAGTTGATAGTTATGATTTTGGGTTAAAAACCTTTCTCACTTGTTCTGATGAAACGAAATACGAATCGCCCCTGTTCTATAAACGCTCTGCCCGCCAGGTTGCCAAAGCCTCACGGTCGCTGTCCAAAAAGAAACGGGACAGTAACAACCGTGAAAAAGCACGAAAGCACCTGGCCCGTGCCCACCGTAAAATTCAACGCCAGCGTGAAGATAATCACTTCAAACTTGCCATCGACCTCGTCCGCAGGTTTGACTTCTGCTTTTTTGAGGACTTAAACCTCAAGGGTATGGCACGGCTTTGGGGCAAAAAAGTGCTTGACCTCGCCTTCGGTGACTTCATGTTGAAAATACGATGGCAAGCCCATAAGCGGTGCAAGCGTGTTGAAACCATTAACCGTTGGATTGCCACAACAACGGTTTGCCACAGTTGCGGTCAAAAACACGCCTTCATAGACCTCAAAGTCCGTGAATGGCGTTGTTCATGTGGTATCAAACACGACCGCGATGTGAACGCCGCAAAAGTGGTTCACAAGGTTGGGACATCAACCTTTGCAGGAGAGAGTGTTAGACTCGCTACAGCGGGCTTCCCTCTATGATAGCAGAATCCCCATCCCTTTAAGGTGGGGAGTATGTCAATCTACTCGTTTTTCACTTTGGAGTCAACAAAAACCTCTTGGTTTTCCTGCTTTTGGGCGCACTCCGCCTGCGTTTTGCATTACTGTTACTGGGTTTGCCTCCCTAACTGATTGCGTCTTTGCGTTAAAATTCCGTGTCTCTGCGTCAGATTAGTCAACACGGAACTCCTGCTCCATACCGTTGACAATGACTTTATAATCCCCTGGTAGGAACGTCCCAATAGGAACCAACATTTGAACCTCTGTTACGATCGCCGCGCAAAAAAGATCTTTCGGACGTTTGGTTGTCATCTGGACAGTGACAGTGTTTCCTTCCCGCGTTTGATGCGTCTCATGGTGTTCGGTACAACTATCCGCTAAATACCCAGTAACCACAACGCTAACTTGAACAGGGAAACTCTCCGCGATAATTAGCCCTATCTCTGTGATGGGCATATTTGCAATAATCCAGCTATCATCAACGACATCGCCGTCTCCGTTTGATGGTTCATTGGTAGCTGGTGGTTCACCGATATCTTTGAAAATATCATCAATGATATCCGAGCAACCGATGCAAGATATCATGCCGATGATTGTAACAAACAGCACGATACGATGAAGCCGTTGGAAACGAGTTGTTTTCATGATAAATCCTTTCGGTATGTGAGTAGTGCGTTTGGGTTCGCACTCATATAATACTTCCCGCTGCTCCTGCTGGATTGACAAATCCAGCAGATCTACCTCTACGGATGGTAGGTAGCAACTTAGGTTATAATACTTTCTTAGAAGCAGAATGTCAATAGATTAAAGCAGAGATGGGGACATCGCATCATTGCCCACCGTTCCAAAGGTTCAATAAACGTGTTGACTAAAGCAATCTGCTGGGTTATAATTGACCAAGACGAGTTGTCCATATCAAGTAACGTTGAGTCACGAATCAAACCGAAATACTTATCCCCAATTCAATCAGGGCAAAGGAGAACAAACCGATGAGAACTCAAGCACTACATTGTACCGGTTCTTTCTGTTGCGTTTTCGCCCGATGGTGCGCTCCTCGCTACGGGGGCGATGGATGGAACGGTCAAACTGTGGGAGGTTTCGACGAGAACAAATATTGCCACATTACAAGGGGAAACGCACCCGATTGAGTCCGTCGCGTTCTCGCCCGATGGCACAAAACTCATTTCGGCATCATATGGAGGGACAGTTCTGGTGTGGAATCTGGAATCAGCTAACCCTTAAACCTGCGATGCCGAAGGTGCTCAAAACAGCGCGGGTGAGGCGAGCGTGTTTTCGATCAGTTAATGTCATTAAACCTTACGACAACGTGAAGGCGTACTGCCAACCCGCAACGATTGACCAGTCAAGCTTTATTTGAGGGCCGTCAAGGTGTTGATAATACTAAAGGAGAAAAATGATGAATTCCAAACCGATGCGGGGCTTGAGCGTTTTTGCCGTGGTGATATTATGCCTCACAACCATTGCTAAAGCCCCTGCACAGGCTCCCGATTTTCCAGATCGGATGCCAATTGTCCAACGTCCCTTCTCAGACGACCCGGACAAGTTCAGTTTCGCGCTCATTGGAGATAAAACCGGCGGCGGGCTGGATAAGTGGCCGGTGTTTGACCGCGCAATCAGCGAAATTAATTCGCTGCAACCCGACTTCGCCATCATGGTTGGTGACCTCATACAAGGGAATACGACCAACCTCGAACAGCTTGAGGCGGAATGGCAGGAGTTTTGGCACCATGAATCCCCTTTGAAAGTGCCGTTTCTTCCGTTACCGGGGAACCACGACATCACCAATCCGGTGATGTACGACTATTGGGTAAAGCACATCGGACTGACCTATTCCGTTTTTACCTATAAAGATTGCCTGTTTCTAATACTCAACACAGAGGAGAGACACGGGTTGCCTAAAGGCGTGAAAAACTGGTTTGGAGAGAAGCAGATTGGCTATGCCATCCGACAATTGGAGCAACACAAGGAGGTGCGGCACACCTTTGTCCTGCTGCACAAACCCGCGTGGCTACACGAAGAATCCGGCTGGTCTCAGATTGAATCCGCTCTGACAGGACGGGCGTACACCGTTTTCGCTGGGCACTATCATAACTTGACGTTGCACACGCGCAACGACCACCGATACTTCGTTCTCGGTGCCACCGGCGGCGGACTAACCCCCCGCGGAGTGAAAGAGTACGGTGCGTTTGACCACTACAGCATCGTGACGGTGGATGGTGCTCAAGTCACTGTCGCGATTATCGAACCGGGCAGTATCCACCCGGCGGACATCTCGACTGCCGCGTTCAAAAAGAAGTTCGGAAATTTGCTCACCAATCAGTCTTACTTTGAGGTTGACAGAACACAGCCAGTTGTCAGTGGGCGACTCGAAATTGAGTTGAAAAACACGCTTGAAAAACTGGTAAAAGTTGAAATCGCGTTTGACCCAAGTGAGAACTGGCAGATAACCCCAAATCAGCTCGCCTTTGATGTCAAACCGGGGCGAGAGACCAAAAGTATCGTGACATTTTTAGGTGCGTCCGATACCCTGCTCCCCTTACCGACGTACCGCTATTCCGTACTGTACGGCGGAGAACAATTGTACAGTCGCACCGAGAAGGTTAAGTTTGTTGATGCGGTAGATATGTACGCGCTCAAAGATTGGCAGATTCTCGGCCCGTTTGAACTCGGCGTGACAGACAAACCGACCAACTCGCAAAATGCCCCACCACAGTTTATCGCCGAACACCTGCCAGAAGGTGATAAAACCTATTCGGGCAAAACTGGGCAAATCCACTGGCAGGAATACCACACTGACGATGGATTTGTGAACCTAAACGAGGCGTTTGGGGGCTCGGATTGGGCGGTCGCTTATGCGGTGACTCATATCAAGAGCCCTGATGACCGCACAGTTTTTGCTCAAATTCGATGGGGCAGTGAGTTGGGACGACTCTCTGTCAACGGTGTCGAGATTCAAGCTGCATCGGTGCCCGAAGCACCTATGTTTTTCGGTTGGGCTTACATAGAGTTACCGTTGAAGGCAGGCTGGAATACCGTAATGGTCAAGTCCGCAAATTATACGGGCGGCTGGAACTATCGGATGTCGGTTGAAAACCAGATGAACGCGCTTGTTTTCTCCAATCACGTCCCCCACGAATAAAGTTTATCTGCTGATAGGATTGGAAGGGTAAAAGAATGGGATTGGAAGATTGGGTGAAGTTTCTTCCCCCTTCTTTCCACCCTTCCAGAAAGTTTATGATTGCAATTTACTTAGGAGAGTAATACCAATTCCGATAATAAATCACTCGTTAATGGAAGTCCGATTTGCGTCAACTCACTTTCAAAGCATAAGCAAAAACGCATCAGACCCCCGTAGCCGGGGCATCTTGCCCCATCGGATAACGATATGCGTCAACTCATGTTGCCACTTTCAAAGAAAGCGTCATCAACCGCACCCCCGGAGCCGGGATTACAGGCGTTTGATATTTCATCAAAACCGCTAACGCGATATAAATTTTCAGAAATGGTATAATAATATGTCATCAACATTTACAGCGGAAGAATTCAAAAAAGCGTTCAGGCCTCATTTGTTCACATGGGCAGCCTCCTGGTCACTTTTAATGGGTTCCGCTCTCATCTCCATTCTGCTCCTTTTGCGATCTCAAAATTGGCAATTTCCATCACTAATCCACACAAGTACGCTCACTATTGGCAACGTTCTCGCCATCAAGCTTTTTGATGTGAGTGCTAACGCCGTTGGGCTTTTTGCCGTGGGTATAAACATCGTTGGACTTTTGGGCATGGGTGTAAACGCCTATGGACTTTTTGCTGTGGGTGTAAACGCTATCGGGATTTTTGCTGTGGGAGCAAATGCCGTTGGAGTTTTTGCTGTGGGTATAAACGCCGTTGGGCTTTTTGCTGTGGGTATAAACGCCGTCGGACGTTTTGCCATGGGGTACTGTGCCTTCGGTATCTACGCCTTATCTTACAACCAAAAAGGCAAAGGCCGCTATCTGTTCTCACCAATTCGCCAAGATGCAGAGGCAGTTGCGTTGTTTACCCATTGGATGCCAGAGTTCGAGGGGGCGTTTAATCCCACACCTTAGCACGAGATTCTTCTTTGGATACCGCAGGCCAAAACCCCGTGGACGGGACACCCCGTGGGCGGGACATCCCGTGGGCGGGACATCCCGTGGGCGGGACATCCCGTGGACGGGACACCCCGTGGACGGGGCATCTTGCCCCGTCCGACCCCGTGGGTGGGACATCCCGTGGGCGGGACATCCCGTGGGCGGGACACCCCGTGGGCGGGACACCCCGTGGGCGGGACACCCCGTGGGCGGGACACCCCGTGGGCGGGACACCCCGTGGACGGGGCATCTTGCCCCGTCCGACCCCGTGGGTGGGAAATCCCTTTCCCACCCCTCGGCGATACATCATGATGATTTTTCAAACAGGTTCTTAAACCCTGACGGAGTGGATAATGTCTAACTACCTTGAACCGATACATCACAAAGCTTGGAAAGAGAACAACTACCTAAAAATTCCCTGCTTCTTCTCCGACGAAGAGGTGACCCAGTTGCAACAGTGGGTCGCCGAAATCGAAGGGTGGGAGCCAACTGGTGATAAGTGGATGCACCATTTTGAATCCACGCCAGAGGGAACACAGCTCTCCCGCTCAGAAAATTTCGTTCCGTACCATGCGGGTATGAAAAAGACCTTGACGGGAGGCAAAGTGCTACATGTTGTTTCAGAGTTGATGGGGGAACCAGCGGTGCTCTACAAAGAGAAAATCAACTACAAGTATCCCGGCGGTGGCGGTTACGCCGCACATCAGGACGCGCCCGCTTACGAGTTTGTCAAATTCCACATCACCTGTCTCATCTCTGTTGACACAGCGACTGTTGAAAGCGGTTGTCTCTCTTTTGTCCCAGGACAGTATCAGCCACGCCTCATCGCGTTGGATGAAAACGGTTGCATTGCATCAGAAGTCGCTTCAGAGATGGAGTGGGTCACTGTACCAACACAACCGGGAGACATTCTACTTTTCGGCTCTTACATCCCGCACAAGAGCGAGTCGAACCGTTCAAACCGACCGCGGCGCATCGTTTATGTGACTTACAACGCCCGCTCCGAAGGTGACTGGCGCGAGAAGTATTATGAAGACAAGCGAAAGACCTTTTTGCAATACAGAAAGGCAAGTTCCATGCAGACAGCTCAAATCAGTAAAATTGCACATTTTCAAGGAAGGACGGTGTTAAATGATGCAAAGTAGCGTTGACCAAACACTCGCAAACGAGATGGCAGGAGCAACGGCACAGCAGAAAATTACCGCGCTGTTCAATTACATGGAACGCAGGGGGCAGTCCTTCTACGATGAGGCGGTAACGCAACTGCAACACGCACGCCAATGCGCGAACCAAGCACAGATTCGCGATGGAAGTCCAACCCAGATTACGAGTGCCCTGTTACACGACATCGGCCACATTCTGCTAGACGAACATAACCTTGAGTCCGACTTTCTCTATGAAGACCAGAATCACGAGGAGGTCGGGGCAGATTATCTTGAGCCGTTTTTCCCGATGGCGGTTACAACACCGATTCGTTTGCATGTACCAGCGAAACGGTATCTGTGTACCACCGACGCATCGTATTATGAAGGGTTGTCCGATGCCTCGAAACGAAGCTTTCGACTTCAGGGGGGTGCCATGTCAGATGCAGAGCGAGCCGCGTTTGAGCAGATTCCTTATTCCGAGGACGCGCTCATGTTACGGCGATGGGATGACCTCGCCAAGATAGCCGGATTGGAGACACCAAAGTTAGACGCGTACCGCGAGGTCGTGCAGCAGTGCTTAAAATAGAAACCGAGCCCTTCTGAATCAGTGCAAACATAAAAACGAATTCATACTTGTTTATTTCTGACTGATTGGGTATAATAAACATAATCATATCCTTTTTCGGTTGGAAGATGAGGGGTGGTTCAGTTCTTGTAGGTTCGGTTTAACGGTAAAGCAAAAATCGCTATACATTTGTGGGCGGGTGTTTCATTTGTGGGAAGGAGTTCCGACTCCCGATATTCCCAATTTAGAACTTCAGAATCTCAACTTTAATAGTAAAACGCGTTACTGATCACTTTTTTTTTCTGTCAACCTTTGTCAACCTTTCGCCATAAGCTGAAATTAATTAGATATCCCCTTGGATCTAGGCCAATTCCGTATTGTCAGGGGATAATGTCCCAAAAGTCAAGTGAAGCAATAGAGGTTGACACCGGAATCAATTATCGTATTTTTTAACCGCTGTCAACCCTATTTTCACAAATAATTTAGTTAAAATCAGATCGGAGGGGATATTGGCAAACCAACCCCGTCATTTTATTATCCTATACGCCGCAGTTGTGTATGCGAATTGAGAGAATTTAGGGTATCCTTTTCATACAAATATGAGGTGTAGGGGTAGGTCTTGTACCTACCCTGACCTGCGAATATGGTATGTAGGGGTAGGTCTTGTACCTACCCTGACCTGCGAATATGGGGTGTAGGGGTAGGTCTTGTACCTACCCTGACCTGCGAATATGGGGTGTAGGGGTAGGTCTTGTGCCTACCCTGCCCTTCAAATATGGTATGTAGACGGGGTAGGTCTTGTACCTACCCCGTCCTTCAAATATGGTATGTAGGGGTAGGTCTTGTACCTACCCTGACCTGCGAATATGGTATGTAGGGGCAGGTCTTGTACCTACCCTGACCTGCGAATATGGTATGTAGGGGTAGGTCTTGTGCCTACCCTGCCCTTCAAATATGGTATGTAGGGGGTAGGTCTTGTACCTACCCCGTCCTTCAAATATGGTATGTAGGGGTAGGTCTTGTACCTACCCTGACCTGCGAATATGGTATGTAGGGGTAGGTCTTGTGCCTACCCTGCCCTTCAAATATGGTATGTAGGGGGTAGGTCTTGTACCTACCCCGTCCTTCAAATATGGTATGTAGGGGTAGGTCTTGTACCTACCCTGACCTGCGAATATGGTATGTAGGGGTAGGTCTTGTGCCTACCCTGCCCTTCAAATATGGTATGTAGGGGTAGGTCTTGTACCTACCCTGACCTGCGAATATGGGGTGTAGGGGTAGGTCTTGTACCTACCCTGACCTGCGAATATGGGGTGTAGGGGTAGGTCTTGTGCCTACCCTGCCCTTCAAATATGGTATGTAGGGGTAGGTCTTGTGCCTACCCTGCCCTTCAAATATGGTATGTAGGGGTAGGTCTTGTACCTACCCCGCCCTGCGAATATGGGGTGTAGGGGTAGGTCTTGTGCCTACCCTGCTCTTGTTGTAACTTATGGGTTAGGAATTGGTATAAGTTCTTACAAAAACCACAACGGATAATTTCTGTATATTTCACAGGAGAAAGTTCATGAATATTGACAATAAGGCAATTCGTGAGTTCAGAGTTAAAGTAGCAGCATTCCTTGCCCTCAAGAAGACACTCACTATCGTAACCGTCTGGGGACTGCTCTGGGGAACGGTAGTCATTGTACTTCGTGCCGCTGTTGGGGTGCCCCGTTTCCCCCTATTGGGTGGAGGCATTGGATTGATACTAGCGATAGGTGTCGCAGTCATATTGGCGTTGCGTCAAATTCCGACACGAACTGCTGTCCGAGCCAGCCTCGACAAGCACAGCGGCTCCGGCGGCCTTATGATGGCAGCAGAGACCGTAGAACTGGGGAGTTGGCAAGAACAGATGCCACCGATTCGCTCACCCCGTTTGCACTGGCGCGGCGGAGTCTCCTGGGCACGCTTCGCAGGAGCTGTCCTATTCGTTTGCATCAGTTTCCTGATACCGCAACGTTTTGTAGATATCGCCAAGGCCCAACCACTCGACATTAGCGAAGAGGTCAACCAATTGACGGAAGGCATTGATATTCTTGAGGAAGAGGAAATTATCGAGTTCACCCAAGCCGAGACGCTCGAAAAAAAGCTAGAGCAACTCCAAGCGGATGCTTCGGGCGAAGACCCTGTTCAGACTTGGGAAGCCCTCGACCATATAGCGGATACCCTCTCCCAAGAATCAATGGAAGCCGCACAGGATGCCCTGAGCGAAACGGAACAGCTTACCGAGGCGGAAACCTTGGCGGAAGCGTTGAGACACGAAGGAGCAGAGATGGATACCGGACTTTTGGATGAGGCGATGGAGACCTTATCTGGATTGGTTGAGGAAGCCGCTAAAGAGAATGCGTTGCTCGCCGAAAAGCTTCCAGAGCTAAAGGGGGATATAAGTTCACTCACCCCTGAACAGCTCAAAGCAATTTCCGAAGCGTTGCGCTTTGCCAAAGGAGACATCTCCGAACGCTTGGCAAAACTTCAGGAGGTCAATCTGATTGATCTGAAGACGCTCACAGAGTGTGAGAAACTAGGGCAGTGCAACAGTGCCGGTCTTGCGGCATTTCTTGCCGAGAACGCAGACAAGATGTCAGTATCCGCCTGTGTCGGGGGGTGGTGTCGCTCTGCCCATCCTGGCCGTGGTGGCATTACCCGTGGTCGCGGCGACGCGCCCATGACTTGGAGCGACAGCACCACGGAAGAGGGCGCGAAGTTCAAAGCAGAGGCATTGCCGCTGTCAGACATTGCGTCCCTAGAGGACAGTAAAATGATGGGGGTTAGCATGGCGGCACCATCAGTCGAAAAATCAGGTCTGCCATCAAAAGCAGGTGGACTCAACGGTGCCAAGGCGGGAGGCGGTTCCTCCGTTACCCAAACCATTCTGCCCCGTCATAAAGGCGCAGTTAAACGGTATTTTGAAAGGCCTTGACGCATTGGGATTGGAAGATTGGAAAATTGGGTGAAGTTTCTTCTCCATCCTTCCACCCTTCCACCCTTCCATCCCAAAATCTTCCACTCTTTTCCTTAATACGCTTTATGAACGATTCAAAACCTTTATTTTTGCACGAAGAGATTACGCTTTTGGCACTCCACAATGAGAAAGGCACCAGTACCACAAGCTATCCACAGTATCTGATTGCCGGTGCCGTTTTGGCGGAACTGTTGCTCAACCACCGCATATCGGTCGATGGCACACGGAAGCAATTGGTCAAACTTCAAAACACAGAGCGGACCGGTGAACCGATTATTGACGAGTGTCTGCCAAAGATACGTGTGGCCAAGAAACCCGCCTCTTTGAAGAGCTGGGTTTCTAAATTTGCCAGTATCAAACGCCTACAGCACAAGGTCGCCCATCAGCTCTGCAATCGGGGAATTCTCCGAGCAGACGAGAGGAATGTGCTATTCGTCTTCACCCGAAAGGTCTATCCAGAAATAAACGCAACACCGGAACGGGAGATTGTGGAACGGATACGCACCGCGATATTTACCGATGATAACGCGCTAGACCCCCGTACCGTTGTACTGATTGCATTGGCGAGCGGTGCTGAGCTGTTGCCCAAAATATTTGGGCGCAAGGAAATCCGCGCTCGCAAGAATCGCATTAAGCAAATCGTCAATGGCGAGATGATTGGGAAGGCAACGAAAGAGGTCATCGAAGCCTGTCAAGCGGCGATAATGGTGGCAACCATAATGCCTGCGATGATTGCCACTGTGAACACAAGTAATTAGGCACCCCCGTTTGAGGGTAGCGCAGAAACCGAGTTTTTTGCGTCTCGTCATCGGGTCTCCATCCGCAAGGATCGGCAAAACTCCGTTTCTCGCGGATAACTAGAGCGGCCGTAGCTTGCAATACTACAAATTTGATATTGAAACCTGCTAAGGGTTTTATATTAAACTTGCTTAACAATCATGTCAAATAACAACCAATCTGAAAACCTACTTCAACCCGAAGAACTAAGCCCTGCTGTTGAACTCACAGCAAAAGTGCTGGCAGAACTCGACCGCGTCCTGCTCGGCCGTTCTGAGTTACACCGTATGGTGCTCGTCGGCATCCTAAGTCAGGGACACATCCTGCTCGAAGGGGTGCCTGGCGTGGGGAAAACCGCACTCGTCAAAGCGTTGGGGCAACTGCTCCATCTCGACTTTAATCGGGTGCAGTTCACCCCCGACCTGATGCCGGGCGATATCGTCGGTACGCATATCTTACAGCAGACCCCAGAAGGGAAGCGTGAGATGACATTCCAAGCGGGTCCTGTATTTACAAACATCCTGCTCGCCGATGAGATTAACCGCGCCTCCCCTAAGACACAATCCGCCCTGCTTGAGGCGATGCAAGAGCGTTCCGTCACCCTGCTTGGAAATACGCGCACTCTGCCGAGTCCCTTCTTTGTCCTCGCTTCTCAGAACCCAATCGAACTCGAAGGGACATACCCACTTCCAGAGGCGCAGTTGGATCGGTTCCTGTTCAAACTGGTCGTGCCTCACGCCGATGTGGATGTCCTTGACGATATCATCTCGACGCGCCGGCGCGGCGAACCACCGGCCCCCACATGGTCAATAAGTGCCGAGGAACTGGGCCAATTATTCGAGGTGATGGATAAAATTTTCCTGCCCAAACCCGTTTCGCGTTACATCTCGCGGCTAACCGCTTCCACTCAGCCGGACACGCCTGAAACCACCGAAGATGTTAAAAAATATGTTACCTACGCCGCTTCACCACGGGCGGCAATTGCGATGGCGGAGGCGGCGCGGGCATCTGCGTTGCTCTCAGGCCGCCCGACCGTCGGATTCGAGGATGTGAAAGTGGTCGCATCATCCGTGCTAAACCACCGCGTGATTCTGAATTATCAAGCCCGCTTCGATGGCGTGAATACCTTCTCGGTTGTGGATAGCCTCCTCACTGCCCTTGACGAGACTGACCTCAATTTGCCAGATGACCTTGAGGTTCGCTCCGCGTAAGTTCATTCGTTGTATTTATTGGTTCGTAGTAGCGCAATTGATTGCACCTCTTCTGTTCTTCTTTGCGTCTTTGTGTTCTATTTTTTATTGAGATAGCACTTAGGTTGTGGTATAACAACGAAGTTTATCGTGTAACCGTCCACACGTTTTCCCTCATGACATCTTTCCACGTCAGTGGAGCAAGGTGAGGAGCAAGCCGATGGCAACCGTGCAACAGAACGGCTCAATATTGCAGATTGAAACGGATACCTACCAGGCCGCTGTGCGAACCGAGGGCTATGTCAGTGGGGTAATGGCGAGTAGTTTCGTGGACAAGCGCACAGGTGCTCGCGACCAAAGCTTCGGCCTGTGCATTATTGATTTTTTACTCGAACCGGGCAGGGACGACGATGCGACCCCCGAAGCGTTGCGCTACCATTGGGGGGACGCAGTGCATGGTGACATTCCGAAACGCTATGTGGCGTTGCCGCAGATTTGTACGCAAGCGAAAAAACTCCCCTTTGAAATCGTGGAAGGCGAAGACTTTGTCGCTGTGCGACAGTGGTTTACATGGGAGGTCGCTCGCCCACCTTATGAACCGGGGTCCCAGTGGGAGCAGTGGCTTGTGTTTCCCGATGGTGTCCGATGGTTTTTCGCTTATGACAAAGTAACGAGCGTCAACACGGTCAATTCCCTGTTTCTACGGATGGACATGCCCGGGCACATCAAACACCAACGCGGTGATACCTTCGATCAAATTCACCTGAGCTACCACGGAGACATTTCGTCGGATCAGTTTACTGTGGACTTCTCACCCAACGCACAGTTTCTATATCAACGAGGCAGTGAAGTGCCACAGCGGTTTATACGCGCCTATCAGTTGCCGAACGATATCTGGCTGGCAGGGATGACGTTGGATGCCTCAGTCGTTTACGAGGCGTGGTGTCATCAGCGCGGTTATGTCTGCATGATTCAGGAAATCGGTGGGCAGCAAGTGCGGGCGGGTGAAAGCTTTGGTGCGGTGAATCTCGTTGGTTTCTTTGAGGATGTTGCCGAAATGGGGCGTGTGTATGACGCTTACAAAGGTGCGACAGTTTTGCATGTGGAAGGCGATCAGTGGCATCTGGCACACTAAGGACGTTTGCTCTGTTGATTCGTTAACCTGGGGTTTTAGAATTGTCTTATCGCTTCCCAAAACCCTTTGAATATAAATCCCGTTCAAGCCGTATCATCGGCTTAAATTTTTCCTGCACCGAACAGAATGAGGAGGTTCACGACAATGAAAAGAAGCATCAGTCTGATAACTGTGAGTTTCATCATCAGTTTGATACTCACAGCCCAAAGCATTGCCGCACTTGACTCGGAAACCGTTGTGGGAATGTGGCTCTTTAGATAGAGGGACAGGCAAGGTTGCGGAGGACTCATCTGAGAACGGAAATAACGGAGAGTTTAAGGGTGCCCCGAAATGGGTCACGGGCAAATTTGGCAAAGCACTCGAATTTGATGGTGCTGATGATTGGGTCAATATGGGCGACGATCCAATCCTCAAGCCCGAAACAAATGCGGACGGCAATGTGACCTTCGTGGCTTGGTACAAATGGGAAGGTGGACGGTATGTCTTATCTTCAGGTGGGCAGACCTCTTCGACAGGCGTAGCCATCACGCACGACCCTGGGGCCAATAAGATCTGGTTTGGCGTGAGTACCGGGAAACGCGCCGCAAGCACTGATTATACCGACTACGAGAAACCCGGTCAAGGTTGGCATCACTTAGCAGGTTCGTACAATGACACACAAGGACAATTGACCGTCTACATTGATGGTAAGGTCTTTAAGCAGGCGAAGGCGGGTGCGAAAGCCGTTGCGAACAAATTTCCAGAGTTTCACCTCGGCAAGCCGAACAACGCCGGTGCCTATTTCATCAAAGGCACCATTGATGAAGTCGCGCTCTTTAACGTTGCCCTTGATGGGGATGCGATTGCGTCCATCATGAACAAGGGACTTGAAGGCGCGCTTGCGGTCTCTCCCTCTGGCAAATTAACCACTGCTTGGGGGGCTATCAAGACCTACCGTTAAACCGAGTTTTTTCGGCAAAACTCGGTTTCTCTAATAGGTAGTAACTTAGGTTATATAAAAATCTGCCTAACTATTTTAACAGATAAAGATATGAAGAAGATAGATATACTCATCGGCTTGGTGACGCTGCTATCCATTGCGATGGCAGGGATGATGAAGGGCTATGGCGAAGATCGCCATGCCCTTCTTTTTTATAGTGAGCAGCAGAGAGCGGCAAGCCGAATCGCCGATGAGCAGGAAATTTCAGCGTTGCAGCGGACTGTTCGCCTTGCCCCATCAAACGCAGCTGCCCACCATCGTCTCGGAGAGCTCTATGCGAAACATACGCAGTGGAAACAATCTGCTCAAGCCTTCAAGTACGCCATCAACGCCGCCCCAAACCGTATCGAAGCGTACTACCAGCTCGGCGAAGTCTACATGGGCGGGATGGGGCGCACGATAGATGCCATCCCCGTACTCCAGAAAGCGATTCGTATTGACCCGAATCACGCCGATGTGCGGCGGCTGTTGGGAACTGCCTACCTCCACCGAGGTCGTGTTGATAAAGCGACCACTGAACTCCAACACGCGGTGAAACTCAATCCTTCAGACACTGAAGCGCATAATACGCTCGGGCTCGTGTATACTCGTACTGGCGATATTAAAGAAGCCAAGGCGCACCTAGAAACTGCCATCCAACAAGACCCACTGTACGCAAAGGCATACTTTAACCTCGGGACCGTTTATCGGCGCCTGGGACGTATGAAGGAATCGACAAAGGCGTTACAGGTCTTTGAAAAGCTGAATCGGGATGAGAAGCAGATTGAAATACTCAACCGGCTCCTACGTTTGCATCCCACAAATGCCAGAGGGTGGCATCAGTTGGGGCAACTGCTGATGGAACGATGGCAGTGGCAGCCTGCCACTGCGGCATTTGAAAAGTATATCTCCCTCAAGCCCCAAGATAAAAAGTGCCACGAGACCCTCGGCTACCTCTACATCCAACTGGAAGCGCATGAAAAAGCAGTGGAATCTTACACCCTGCTCATCACGCACTATCCCGAGGTTGCGGCATATCGGAACCACCTCGGCGTTGCTTATGCGATGCTGGGGAAGTATCGCCAAGCGGTTGAAGCGTTTCAAACAGCGATTCAATTGAACCCTGACGAACCGAACTTTCACCTGAACTTGTCGAAAGCCTATCAACGAGTTGGAAACAGCGCAAAGGCGACAGAAGCACACCGTCGCTATCAGCATCTCAGCAAGTCTAAAGAATAAATCCGTAGGAGCGGCTTCCGAGCCGCGACCCGATTTACAACAGCGCCCGCGTAGTAGCGGCTTCCGAGCCGCGACCCGATTTACAACAGCGACCCGCGTAGGAGCGGCTTCCGAGCCGCGACCCGATTTACAACAGCGACCCCCGTAGGAGCGGCTTCCGAGCCGCGACCCGATTTACAACAGCGACCCGCGTAGGAGCGGCTTCCGAGCCGCGACCCGATTTACAACAGCGACCCCCGTAGGAGCGGCTCCCTAGCCGCGACCCGATTTACGACAGCGCCCGCGTAGGAGCGGCTTCCGAGCCGCGACCCGATTTACAACAGCGCCCCGCGTAGTAGCGGCTTCCGAGCCGCGACCCGATTTACAACAGCGACCCGCGTAGTAGCGGCTTCCGAGCCGCGACCCGATTTACAACAGCGACCCCCGTAGGAGCGGCTCCCTAGCCGCGACCCGATTTACAACAGCGCCCCGCGTAGGAGCGGCTTCCCAGTCGCGACCTGATTTATAACAGCACCCCGCGTAGGAGCGGCTTCCCAGCCGCGACCCGATTTACAACAGTGCCCCGCGTAGGAGCGGCTTCCGAGCCGCGACCCGATTTACAACAGCGCCCCGCGTAGGAGCGGCTTCCCAGCCGCGACCTGATTTACAACAGCGACCCGCGTAGTAGCGGCTTCCGAGCCGCGACCTGATTTACAACAGCGACCCGCGTAGTAGCGGCTTCCGAGCCGCGACCCGATTTACAACAGCGCCCCGCGTAGGAGCGGCTTCCCAGTCGCGACCTGATTTATAACAGCACCCCGCGTAGGAGCGGCTTCCGAGCCGCGACCTGATTTACAACAGCGACCCGCGTAGTAGCGGCTTCCCGGCCGCGACCCGATTTACAACAGCGACCCGCGTAGGAGCGGCTTCCGAGCCGCGACCCGATTTACAACAGCGCCCCCCGTAGTAGCGGCTCCCTAGCCGAGATACGTTAATGCTGAAACTTGCTTCACATCCCAATCAGAAGGAAAGAATCAATGAAAGCGAGGTATCGTAGTCAAACACAATACACATCACATTTCACAGCCTTGGGCATCTTGCTGGTTTCATTCACCGTGAACGCAGATGTGCAGTTCGTCAATGTCACCGCAGAGGCGGGGATTCACTTCAAACACACAAACGGTGCGAAAGGCGGATACCATTTGCCAGAAATGTTTGGTGCGGGTGGGGCGTTTGTCGATTACGATAACGATGGGGATATCGACCTCTTTCTTGTGAATAGCGGCGATTTTGCCGATTCCAATCTGACCAGTATGCTGTATCGAAACAATGGCGATGGTACGTTCACGGATGTCACCGCGGTTGCAGGGGTGGGGAACGCTGGAAATTATGGGCAGGGTGTCGCTTGCGGTGATTACGACAATGACGGCTATCCCGACCTTTACGTGACGAACTTTGGCACGAATGTGCTCTACCACAACAATGGGGATGGGACATTCTCGGACGTTACCCAGAAAGCAGGCGTAGCGGATACGCTGTGGAGCAGTAGCGCGACCTTCCTCGATTACAATCGCGACGGCCACCTTGACCTCTATGTCGTCAACTACCTAGACTATTCGCTGGATACACCGTATCCGCCGTGTGGAGAGGGCAAAATCCGTAGTTACTGCCACCCGAAATACTTTAAGGGTGCCCCCGACCGACTCTATCGAAACAGTGGGGACGGAACGTTTGCGGATGTCACCGAAGCCGCCGGTATCAACGACATCGGCGGTCACTTTCACGGGAAAGGGTTGGGCGTTGTCGCCGCAGATTTTAACAACGATGGGGCTTCAGACCTCTACATCGCCAACGATGTCACACCGAACTACCTTTTCAAGAACAGAGGGGACGGTACATTCGAGGAGATAGGATTGTTCGCGGGTTGTGCCTATAGTGCCGATGGTATAGAACAGGCGGGCATGGGCGTTGATGCAGGGGACTACAACGGCGACGGTTTTCTCGACATTTTCGTCACCAATTTCTCGTATGAGACCAACGCCCTCTATCGGAATAACGGGGATGAGACTTTCACCGATATCAGTTACGAAGCGCGTCTTGGCGATGCGAGCTACCGATTTGTAGGCTTTGGCGCGGGCTTTTTCGACTACGACAACGACGGCCATCCCGACCTTTTCGTCGCCAACGGGCACATTTTCGAGAACATCGCCCAGACGACAGACATGGTCACCTACGCGCAACCCGACCAGCTATTCCATAACAACGGGGATGGCACATTTGCCGAAGCATCTTTCAAAGCGCGCAAAGGTGTCAGTCGTGGCGCGATTTTCGGCGATTACGATAACGACGGAGATATGGATATTGTTGTAACCCAACTCAACGGGAGGGCAGAACTTTTTCGCAATGAAGACGGCAACCGCCGCAACTGGATACGGATTAAACTGGTCGGCACAATCAGCAACAGGGACGGGGTCGGCGCACGAATCGTATTGACCACCGGTGAAGCCGTGCGGATACAGGAGCTACACGCTGGGGCGAGCTATCTGTGCAGTAATGACCCGCGAGTTTCCTTTGGGCTCGGCGACCATACAACAATTGACCGTCTCAAAATTCGTTGGCCCAGTGGGATTGTCCAGGTTCTTGAAGGCATCAAAGCAAATCGTGAACTCGTCGTAACCGAAAGCGCGGCACGGCAAGTGGGTGACTGAATTTTCTTCAGACGCTCCGTATCTTTCATCGTTGCCGCGTTCGTCTTTCTTTGGGCGTAGCGGTCTCTTGCCCCGAATCCTCGATTTGCTGGCGTTTTTCTTTCAATAAGCGTCTTACCCCCAGTTTTTTCTGAGTGCCTATCATCAGGGGTTTTGTAAGCAATTGGCGTGAGAACGTCTATCAAAATGTGGTAAAATACCTCCTTGTGCAAAACAACCACTGTTTTAAGCAAGGAGGTATTTATGACACGGAAAACACCACGAAAAATAGCTGAATCCAGACAGAATGATAACTACTGTCACCGATATTTTCAACCCTGTTTTCATTGACTCCGCATTTCCAAGTTTGTTGATTTACAGAAAGTTACAAAAAAGTTTGATAAAAAAATAGATATCTGATAGCATATAGCGCAGGCACTTTATATGAAGTTTCAAAAAATAATTCGGTAATTCCATAACCATGCCCGGTGCGGTTCGGAAACCGCCCCTACTGGGCATGGGGGAAATCGGGATTACCGATTTAAATACTTAAACTTCATTGAAAGTGCCCACTCAAGTGGTCAAGAATTTTAATTTTCACAGGAGGGTACCAAGATGAAAGACTGTTTGGTTTTGTTTTCTCTAATTTTGAGCATGTCCATTGCGTTAGCTGGACAAACTTTTGCCGATAAAGATTTAATCCTTCACCTTCCTTTTGATCAGGGAACGGGAACAGAAGCGATTGACGAATCCCAGTATGGAAATAATGGAACCGTAGAAAATGGTAACTGGGTAGCTGGCAAATTCGGAAATGCCCTGGAATTTAATGGGAGTACCAGCAGGTTGGAAATTCCCAGCAGTGACAGCTTAAATCCCGAAAAAGAACTTTCAGTAGCAGTGTGGTTCAAAGCGACAGACCAGTTGCCGACAGCAGAGGGGGCGAGGTTCATGGACAAATGGGGCCGACCGGAGTTTAATGCGAAAGAGAACTCAGGTTATGTCATGACTTTTTTCCCTGGAGCAAATGAAAATAGACTGGTGTTCCACTACAACATGAACGATTTTGCGGGCAAGGGATTTGTACTTCCTTTCGACGACGAATGGCACCATATAGCCGTCGTTTTGGATACCACTGTTACGGGTTTGGAAGCGATTAAAATGTATCTGGATGGTGAGGTAGCAGAAGTAGGTGCCTTCTTCTTGCCACCCCCTGCAGGCGTTCCGATAACACCAAATGATGTAGAACTCAAAATCGGATGTGGTAACAACGCTTGGAACTATTTTAAGGGGTCACTCGATGACGTGGTCATGTTTAGCCGACTGCTCAGCGAAGTTGAAGTAAAGAACCTCGCATCCGGTCCCCATGGCACAGTGACATCAGTGATGCCACATGGAAAACTAGGTGTCAGTTGGGGATTGATAAAGCAGAGTTATTGATACGAGGTTTTCAAGGATAGTTCATTTCCCGCCAAAGCTTGGTTGACACTTTCCACCCCCCAGAAAGCTCCACTAAAAGGAAATCAGAAAATGGCTGAAGCATTGTCACTTATCGCTTATCCGGACTTAGAAAGCCGAGTTGAAGCACTAGAACGGGATGGCTATGTCTATTTCCCCGGCGTTCTTGATGCTGAGGAAGTCGCCCAATTGCGAACAACCATGGAGCGATTACAGACAATCCCAGAGTGTTTCGATCGGCACCAAACGCCTCAAAATGGCGACAAATTTCTCAACAAAATCATCAACAACTCGTTCAATCGAGACCCGCTGTTCCTTGAATTCCTTGATAAATCACCGGTGATTGAAGTTGCCGAAGCCACTCACGGTGACGATTGTCACTGCATCGGGATGCAGTCGTGGTTGACCGGTCCGGGGCGGCCAGACCAAGGATTGCATACCGACTGGCTGCCTATCAGCCTGCCGGAAGACGTGCGTACCGATCCACGAGTCAAAATCCCAATTTTTATCACCACCGCCCATTACTATCTCAATGACATATATGAGGAATTGGGACCGACAAAGTTCGTCCCAAATAGCCATTTCTCAGGGCGGTCTCCAAATGGGGATACGGGGTGGAACGGGCGCGGTGAGCAGAGTATCCTGTGCAACACGGGTGATGTTGTGCTGTTCCGCAGTGAGGTCTGGCATCGCGGCAGTGCGAATACGAGCGACGAAACTCGCTATCTCTTACAGGTTCACTACGCCAAACGGATGATTACCCAGAAATTCCCACCTTACCTCAACAGATTTCAATTTGATGAAACGATTCTTTCGCAAGCAACCCCTCGGCAACGGCGCATCCTCGGTGAACACCGACCGAGTAATTATGACTGAAATCCCTAACTCCCCCTATTGCGGAAAGCATTTTGAAAATGCGAACTTAAGTAGTCAAGAATTTGAATTTTCACAGGAGAATACCAAGATGAAAGGCTATTCGGTTTTGTTTTCTCTAATCTTGAGCATGTCCATTGCGTTAGCTGGACAAACTTTGGCTGATAAAAATTTAATACTTTACCTTCCTTTTGATCAGCAAGGTGTAAAACAAGCGATTGACAAATCCCAGTACGGAAATAATGGAACCATAGAAAATGGTAACTGGGTAGCTGGCAAATTTGGAAATGCCCTGGAATTTAATGGGAGTACCAGCAGGTTGGAAATTCCCAGCAGTGACAGCTTAAATCCCGAAAAAGAACTGTCGGTCGCAATGTGGTTCAAAGCGACAGACCAGTTGCCCGCAGCACAAGGGGCACGGTTCATGGACAAATGGGGCCAACCGGGGTTCAATGCGAAAGAGAACTCAGGTTTTGTCGTGGCTTTTTTCCCGGCAGAACACGAAAATAGACTGGTACTCCACTACAACATGAACGATTTTGCGGGCAAGGGCTTTGTCCTCCCTTTCGACGACAAATGGCACCATATAGCAGTCGTTTTGGATACCGCCGTTGCAGGTTTGAAAGCGATTGAAATGTATCTGGATGGTAAGGCAGAAGAGGTAGGGGCTTTCTTCTTGCCTGCCCCTGCCGGCGTTCCTATCACACCAAATGATGTAAAACTCAAAATAGGATGTGGTAACAATCCCTGGAACTATTTTAAGGGTTTACTGGATGATGTGGTCATGTTTAGCAGAGTACTCAGCGAAGATGAAATAAAGGCCCTCGCATCCGGTCCCTATAGCGTAACGCCGGGTGGAAAATTAGGTGTCTATTGGGGAACGATAAAGAGGGGGTATTGATACGAAGTGTTCAGTTCGCGAGTGCCGGTTGATACCAAATTAACCAGATTCGTATTGTTTTCCGTCTTGCATCGGAACTCATTCCCCCCAAAAGGTTTCCCCAGCGGGCGATATGTGTGTAGAAATGTCTAACCTCCAGACGGAATCGATCGGTGCTAAGGAAAACAGAAGGGAAATATGGACAATCTAAATCGACGCGAGTTTCTAACTCTCATGGCGGCTGGTAGCAGTGTGGCAGGAGCAATGCCTTTTGATGTTGATGACAGGGCGCTGACCAGACGCGGGAGCGCATCTGAACACCCCAATATTCTTTTTTTACTAACGGATAATCAGGGTTGGAATAAGATGGGATGTGCGGGCAATCCCATTATTCACACGCCAAATATGGATAAACTGGCCGAGGGCGGTGTGCGATTCAGCAACGCCTTCGCTACGACCCCGATATGCGCCGCCAGCCGGGCAAGCCTCCTTACAGGGATGTACGAACGTGGGCACCAGTTCACGTTCAACACGCCGCCGATGCGTACTCAGTTCACGGATATCAGCTATCCTGCGCTGTTGTGTGCCGCAGGCTACCGGACAGGCTTTATCGGTAAGTTCGGCATTGAATCGAACGGGAAGTTATTGGTGGAGGATGAAGAGGTTACCCTCAGAAAAATGTTTGATCACTTCGACAACTACGAACACTGGGGTCTTTTTGAGGGGTCCCCAAATGGCTATTTCGTGGAACAACCGGACGGTACGCAGAAACATTTGACCGACATTACCGGTGAAAAGGCGGTCAACTTTCTGAGGGAGTGCAAGCCAGCTCAGCCGTTCTGTCTATCAATAAGTTTCAACGCGCCACATGCTCAGGACAATGACCCCCGGCAATACGTATGGCCAGAATCTGTTAAGCACCTATACCAGGATGTGACCATCCCGATACCGGTAAACTCAGAGCCCGCTTTTTTTGAAGCCCAGCCGGAATTCCTGAAGACATCACTGAATAGGGAACGCTGGTACTTGCGCTTCGACACGCCGGAGAAGTTCCAGCGGATGATGAAGGGGCAGTGTCGCATGGTGAGCGGTGTAGACGCGGCCATTGGCAAGATACTAGACGAAATCGAGAGGCTGGGGGTGGCCAAAAACACCATCATCATCTTTACCTCAGACCACGGAATGTTCTTCGGTGAGCGCGGGTTCAGCGACTGTTGGCTTATGCACGAAGAATCCATCCGTGTGCCGCTGATTGTCTTTGACCCTAGGGCGGACAAGCAAGGGCAGGGGATTACGCCCGAGCAGATCGCCCTCAACGTGGATATCGCACCCACCATCCTGGAGCTCGCCGGACTGAAAGTGCCTCAAGAGATGCAAGGTCACAGCCTCGTGCCTCTATTAAGCGGAGGGAACCCTGAATGGCGGACAGACTTTCTTTGCGAGCACCGGTTTGAGCATCCGAAGATTCCCAAGAGTGAAGGAGTCCGCACACAACGCTGGAAATATATCCGCTATTTTGAGCAACAGCCTGTCTATGAGGAACTGTACGACTTGGAAGACGACCCCCACGAAGCGTACAACCTCGTACCGGTAATCCCAACTACGCCAGCGAACTAGAACAACTGCGAAAGCGATGCAATCAATTGATCGAAAAAGCGAAAGAGTCAAAATGCCATACGTAACGATATTGAATGATGCCCCTAATATAGTCCAGAGACTGCCAACGACAAACTCTCCCAATATCAAGCCGAGAAAGAACGGTACGGCTTTCCGATGAGTGGTTATCCCGCCATACTTTAGCAAAATCAGTTTCGCCATCCATGCCACCCACAGGCTAAACCATATATGAGATATTGCCCAGCTACCACACACAGCGGCATACGCAGCCGGATGAAAGGGCCACCAGAGAAACTTCATCCGCATCAGAAAAAGAAAAACTGAAAACAGTAACCCAATCCCAGTAAACGCCACTGCTGGATAGTTGGAATGGATAGGATTAATCAGCCAGTTCTGTAGGCGATTCCACGGCTCACTACCATATATCATTGGAACCCACGACATCCGATTGGTCGCACCGAATTTGTAGGATAGGGATAAAAGTGCCCAGAACTGTGCTAGTATCCCAAAGCCGAGTGCCAACAACATCGCAACCAGAAAGCGTCTGCTCTTTATATTGGCTTTTTCAGCAACATAAAAAAAAGAAAAACCTTCTGGCTTAATCTAGTCATTGACTGTCTCCTTCTGTACGTCATTTCTATCTCGAATGACATCTAGCGTCCACGCTTAGATTCCAACATTTGGAATTATTGCACGTAGACGATTTGTGCAAGTTAAACATCAACTTTTTGTAGCATATTGAGAGAGAAGATGCTACTCTTTACTAAAGTTTGGACAATTTTTGATAAACCGAAATTGCTCAATAGCGACTTTTGATAAAACCCCATGAGGTAGCAAGTTTCCCAGCCGCATCGACGCTTGTTACGCCCGACCTAGACTGATCCAACTCATCGGCACTCAAGGGGCGATTCCATACTTTCACATCATCAATAAGCCCTTTGTAATATCGGTTGAGGTGCTCACCAATCCAGATTGACTGGCCACTGTTGATATCCTGAGTGTTATCGGTTTGTTCGCCAATCAGTGTCCCGTCTACGTAGAAGCGAATCTTTTTTTCTTTCTGATCTCGAACACCGGCTAAGTGATGCCACTTATCGTCATTGAGGAAGTCAGCCGATCTGACACCTGCCGAATTTGCACGACCTTTGTCGCGTACAGAAAAGCCCATCTTCCCCCGGTCCGCGGCGTTATCGCCACTGACCGACAACACCCACAGGGCATCAGTGGCTGGGCGATAGTTTCCGACAATACCGTCGTTCTTTGGCGGTTTGTCATCGGTTTTCACCCACGCTTGAACGGTGAGCGAATCGCCTTTGGAGAAAGTGATAGAAGGTTTAAGCGGTACTTCGACGAAGTCGTCTTTCCCATCAAATTCGAGGGCATCCCCAAATTTACCAGCGACGACTTTCGCACCGCCATTGATGATGGCTTCGTTTCCTTCTTTGGACAAATCCTTGGCGGTCTTTGCCTGAATAGTGCTCTGGTCAAAACTCAGATGAAGCACCAAACCCTCCTTGGGGAAGGCTTGTCCATTCATAGCAGAAGATACGACCATGGCGATACTGATTAAGCTAAAAATAATTTGTCTCATGGTAAGCTCCTTTTTTCAAATCTTGATGTACTAACGCAGTAAGGCAGTTCCAGTTCAAAAATTCTTCCAAACTGTGTACTCTTTAAGAATCATCACTTTACAGAAAGGAAGCATCTCATGGCGATGTATGATACACGACAAACCGCTTTTACGCAAGACAAATTGAACAACCGACACCAGCAGCACTTTTGAGCGTAGCCTTATCGTGATAGATGATTGGTATCAGCCCCCCTTTCCCAACGGGCTCGCCCACGTTCTAGGTCCCCAAAGTCCGGTTTTCTAAGCAAGTTTTCGTATTAAAGTTTATCTTCTCAAACGACTCGGAGGAATGGGGGCTATGCTGGTTCTGCATATTTCAGTCGGATGTCCATTCGCTCATTTCAATCCTGTGATTCGGGGACTCGTCCCAGAACCCGACATTTTGTGGCTGAAAGGATTTCGTAGTGTACGCCTCCCCAAACGATTTTGTTCTGAAATAGTGCGTACAATCCATTAAGCCCAGCAACCAACATCGATATCGGTGTTACAATGGAGGTCTTCCGGATGCTTTCACGCACCTCCGGTTCCTTTCGCAGCCAACGTGGCAGATTCAAGGAGAAGAGGCGATAACTGATAATTTCGATAAATGGAACAAAGAGCAGCGGATAGAGTTGTTGAAAATAAAATACCATCAATGGAATGCATCCAAACACGAGCAGGCCTTTGGGCAGAAACGTAATTAGGCTGAGCACCCACTGTATTCGGTGCCCCATTCTGAAGGTCATCACCAACTGTCGGTTGGTAAATTCTAGCATCTGTTTCCATGTGCGAGCGTTGGTATGTGTAATCGCGATGCAATCTGGAACGAAATGCACTTTCAGCTTCAGGTCTCTGACCGCGTGTGTGAGGTTGTGGTCTTCAATGGGTGCATTTTCCCAACGTTGTAGTACCTTGCCCGCTTCAAAGGATTCTCTGCGAATCGCATTAGAGCCGCCCCAAATCATCGTAAGTCGGTGGTCTCCTTGTAACGCGATTTGGAAATTCACCCAAATTGCCTCAATAAATGATGTGGCGTTCAAAGCGTGGGGGTGGTAGAATCTCGCTCCTACCGTTGCCCCAATACGCTTATCCTGAAGCGGTTGGATGAGTAATGTCAACCAGTCTTTTCGGATGTCTGCATCAGCATCAACAAAAGCAATGACTTCAACATCATCCGATAGTTCAGCAATCGCTGTCATCAGATTCTGTACCTTCTGAGAGCGTGGTAGGGAATTATCGACAATGTTCGGGGCTAGGAACACACGCGCATCGGGGTGCCCGGCGGCAATCTTGGTGAGATACTGGTAGGAAACATCGCAATCGGATTCCCCTCCGGCATGGGTCACGAAAAAGACTTCGTAGTCCCCCGCATAATCTTGTGCGAGAAGGTTGTGTACATTCTGTTCTGTCTGAGCATCCCAACCGTAATGAGGGGCAATGATAACCGTCTTCGGCGTATAATCAGGTCTTTTTGCGTTCCGTTCTCGACGGGCGTATAAAAATGATTGGAGGACGAGAAACATCTGGAAGATGACGAAGAAGTAGACTATTCCAATTATGTATGAAATCATAGTGTACACGTTAGCGGCAGCAGGATATACAGCCCGAAAAGTACGCTCAACTACTAATCAAAATTATCGTTGAAATTCCCGCCAAATAGCAGTAATCTATTAGGCGGTTTTCCAAAAACAGTGAGACTTTATCCTACCACAAGACGGTTATCAGGTCAATACAAAAACCCATTAAAAGGGCTAGGGATATGCACAAATTCATTTATATCAGCTTGCTCCTCCTTATCACACCGGCTTTGGCGCAACAATTCGCACCGAAACATCAAAATGCGTCAAGTCATCTTGCCACCCGTAAGGGGCTGGTGCCGAAGTCAGGGACATTAACTGCCATGCCTGACCCGCATGATACCCCTCAAATTCAAAGCGATGCCCCGAAACAAAGCGTTGACATCAATAGCCCGCTCATCAGATTTCAGATGCAGTATCCAGACGCGAAGATTGTCCTAGATGACGTAACGGGGCTGCCATATATGATTTATAATATTCAATCGGAGCGGCGGTTTGGACCAGCAGTGCAGGTTGCGCGAGCTTTCCTGCGGCGGCACCGGGATTTGCTGATACCCGGTGGTGATATCCCTAGTCTGCAACTCATCAAGGTGATGCAGAGTCGAAATGCGAAACACGTTCAGTTCCAGCAGGTCTATCAGGAGGTTCCGAGCTACCTCGGTGTGATTTCGGTTCATATCTGGGATGGGCGTGTTGTGATGTACACAGGAGCGTATCGACCGCCGGATACCTTTCGCAACCTGTCATTGCAACCGACGCTCGGAGCATCGCAGGCAACTGATATAGCAATGTCGCAGTTGCAATCCATTTCGCCGGTGTGGTTGCGGGGGGAGTCAACGGCGGATTTGTGCATCTATTCCCATCACAAAGAATCCCACCTCGCATACCATCTTAAGCTTCCAGCCGGTGCGCCGTTGGGCGATTGGGAGTTCCTGCTCGACGCGCATACTGGAGAAATCCTGCAACAGGAAAATCTCCTGATGCACGTCAACGGTGCGGCATCTGTCTACGAAGCGAATCCAATTACGACCCGCAATCCCGTTAAT
This sequence comes from Candidatus Poribacteria bacterium, assembly GCA_965198165.1. Taxonomy (GTDB): domain Bacteria; phylum Poribacteria; class WGA-4E; order WGA-4E; family PCPOR2b; genus CBDAOT01. The sequence goes on from OZ240244.1 coordinate 6,047,544, forward strand.
AAGACCTTGCAAAATCTGGACGGCTCTGGCTTCCTGCGCGGGGACTTCGTTGATGTGCTCGTCTTCACCGGAGCATCGGGCATACCGGCGAATAGCGACCTCTTCTTTAATGCCCTTGAAAACAATGCCTCCTCCCAACATAACGATTTTCGTTTCCCCCCAAACGATTCGCGTTTTGATGAAGCCAATGTGTATTTCCATATCAACCGTATCCACGACTATTTTAAGGACAACTTTGATTTTGATCTGTGGGACTCTCAAATGCCAGTCATCGTGGATTACCCAGCCATTGACGAGCGAACCGGGCGTATCCTGAATCGACCGTTGAACAACGCCTTTTTTTCGCCTTTTACACAAAGTCTTGCAATCGGTCGCGGCACAGGGGCGGCACAGGGTGGACTAAACAACATCGCCAGAGATGCGGACACGATGTATCACGAATACACCCACGCTGTCATCGACCAACTGCTCAGACTCGGCATCCGTGAGAATGACTTTGGACGGTCAATGGGCGAAGGGTATGCGGATTATTTTCCGTGCTCGTTCTTCAATGATCCGGTGGTGGGCGAATGGGCGGTGAACAGTCGCAGGGGAATGCGAAATCTCGAAAACAGCAATCGCTTCCCTGACGACATCCGTTCACCACGCACCGGTGAGCCAGAGGAACACTTCACCGGCTTAATCTGGGGCGGAGCATGTTGGACGCTACGCCAACGACTCGGTCAGCGTGATGCGGATGCCATCGTGTTCAACTCACTGTTCTTCCTGCCACAAGATGGCACCGCCAATTTTCAGAACGGGTTGACCGCACTGTTACAAGCGGATAACACAATTTTCAACAGCGCACATCAGACGGTGATCCGTGAGGTGTTCAATGAGCGCGGCATCTGTGAACCCATCGGTTGCCCGCTAGTTTCAAGTACACCCGTGCGCGGTTCGATTGGCAACGCAGAATTACTTGGTGTCAACCAGTACACAGTCGAAGTTCCCGCAGATGCCACGCAGTTACAGGTCAGTCTCCTGACCGTAGGAGAGGCATCCCTGCCTCGATACAACCTCGATATCGACCTTTACGTTCGCTACAATCAGCCTGTCGCCCTACAAACCGGATTCTCCCGTCAACCGCAAAGAATCGCCGACTTCCGATCGGAGGGTGAAACGGGTACAGAATTCATCACGATTACCGTTCAATCCCAACCGAGTTTACAGCCAGGCACCTATTTCGTGGGAATCGTAAATTGGACGGACAACCCTGAACCGATTGGCTATGAACTTACGGCAACTGTGGTCAGGAGGGAGCCCAAGGCCATCCCGTTGACAACGAATGTATCTGAAAAGGGTAGCATCAGTGCTGGCGCACCCCCGAACAGTGTCATCTGGAATCTGATGAACCAGTACACTGTCGAAATTGGGGACCAATCGGAGCAGCTGGATGTGGTCATAACTCCCGACCCTTACGGGTGGCAAGATGACTTGACGCATAATCCTGGGCAAGACATTGATTTCGCAGTGCGTTTCGACGAGCGGATTGCCATCGAAAATGGGGGGATTATCGCAGATGTTATCGAGGGGAAACCGGGGGGCGGTGGGACAATCACCTTAACGCGCCCAGGTTTACGAAACGGGACATACTTCATCGCCATCGGTAATTTCGATAACCGACCAGCGACTTTTACCATCGAAGCCCGGGTGACAGACCAACCCACTTCAAGGCTGACTTCAGGCGTACCGGTTGCGGGTTCAAGCGAACCGGGGAATCCACCGATAGGTGTGCTCTGGAATCTGACCAACCAGCTTCAGATTGTCCTGCCAAGCGATGCGACATCGCTCACGGTAAAGTTGGCGGCAAAGAATCCAACACTCGACCTCGACCTCGCCGTGCGTCATGACGCACCCGTTCAAACGGTTCAAGGTTATCTCTTCGCTGACCTGCTCGAAGAAACACCAAGTGGTATTGAGCGGTGCCGCATCACACGCGAGTCATCACCTACACTTCAAAGTGGGACATATTACATCGCGATTGGTAGCTTCGCAACTCAGCAGGTGGATTGGACACTCACAGCGACTGTTTCACGAGTTGCCATTCAATTAATGTGGGAGGGGAATCCCTTTCCCGATACCCCAACTGCCCCAACGGTAGAGGTCGGCAATCAACAGCAGTTCACCGCAACGGTGTCGGGTACGGCAAACCCAATGGTCATCTGGCTTGTCAACGATATCCGCGGCGGAAACGAAATCGTCGGGCGCATCGGACGCGACGGGCTATATACCGCGCCATCGGTCGTCCCCAGTGTCAACCCTGTGATAATACGAGCGACCAGCGTTGTTGACCAAAGCCAATCCGCGTCCACCCTTCTCACGATTGTCCCACCGGCTATTCGGGACGTTGATTTGGTCTCTGCGGTTCCAACTGAGGGAGATATTGGCCCCGGTACCCACACACCCCGTGGAACGATTTGGCAACTGAATCAACAGTATCGAATAAATGTCCCTGAGAATGCAACCGAGTTGCTCGTCACTGTGGCGGCGCAAGACTCGACCACTGGCCTTGATGTTGCCATCCGGTTCGACCAGCGGGTTGAAATTGAAGGGCGACAGATTATCGGCGATTTTATAGCGCAACGCCCCGTAGGGGTAGGTCTTGTGCCCACCCTTCGCATTGCACCACCAGCGTTGCAGCTCGGAACTTACCATATCGCTGTCGGTAACTTTGAACGTCACCCAGTGAAATTCGTCGTAACAGGGACAGTCATCACCGCACAACACCCCCTCAGTGTGGCGCTCAGTGTGGCGCAAGACGGTACTGGTGACTTTACCACAATCGGTGAGGCACTGAATGCGGCGAAAGAGAATACCACAATTGAAATCCGAGATGATGCGGTTTACAAAGAGAATATTGTGATTGAACGCGACCAGAGCACTTTGTCCGCCGCGCCCGGGCGGGCTCCCACGATTGATGGAGAAGGTGCTTCACCCATCACTATCGACACCGGAAGCGATGTCACCATTTCGGGTCTGCGCCTCATTAATGGAACGACCGGCATTCTGCTCGTGAATGGCGCGAGCGGGGTCATCGAAGGCAATTCAATTTCGCAATCCGTTGATGGTATCCGCCTCCAGAACGGTTCACAAGCCACCGTCCGAAACAACACCATTTTCGATAACACGCAAACAGGAGTCCATGTGCTGGAGTCAGGTATCGCTCTTATTGACAACGAAATCTACGGAAACAGCACGGGAGGTGTCCTAATTGAACACTCCACCGATACCTCGCCTCACACCTCAAACATCATTCGCGGAAATCAGGTTCGGCAAAACATCGGTGCTGGTATTGCGTTGGTCGGAAACCTCTCTGCCACAATTGAGGACAATCGCATTGAACAGAACACCACCCCGGGCACACCAGCATCGCCCATTGGCGGCATTTTGGTCGTTGACGTGACTGATGACGTTACCATTCGCAACAACGTTATTGATGGAAACCTCACGCACGGGCTACTCGCCCTCGGCACTCAGGTTGATTGTATTAACAATCAGCTCACACGAAATAGCGAAAGCGGAATTTTCGTAGACCAAGCCGCTCAGGTCGCTGTGATTAACTGCACGATTGCCGGAAACGGCCAGGGCATCTCCGTAAGCATCCCCAAAGGTGTTCTGATTATGAATACCATTATTGCCGAAAACCGATTGGCGTTTGAGAATATCGAATCGGAACAGGTACTCTTCTCCCTGATTGATGATGGGACTTTTATTGGGGAGAACAACAACATCGGTGGAACACCCTCCTTCGTTGATTCAGCGACAGGTGATTATCGCTTGAGCAACCGTTCCGCCGCAATTGACATCGGAACCAGCAAAATCGTCGGTCAGCCAACCGTTGATATATTGGGCAATCCACGCATCTTCGATGGCGATGGCGATGGCGCATCCGAAATCGACATCGGGGCTTACGAGTTTCAAGTGGCTCCGCCATCAGCAATCGAGATTTCGCCCGCCGTTGCGGAAGTCATCACCAATCAAACGCTACAGCTTACCGCCACTGTAATCGGCACAACCGACCAACGGGTGGGGTGGCAGGTCAGCGGTGTGCCGGGTGGCAATACTAAGGTTGGAACGATAACGCCAGACGGGGTTTACACAGCCCCCGCGACGGTTCCGAGCACCACCCCTGTCTCAATCGAAGCACTCAGCCTCCGGGATACAAGTATCACCGCCACCGTGACGGTTACAATTGTTCCTGACCCAGAAACTCCTCCCGACGTAGAGGCTCCCCCCGACGTGGAGGCTCCCACTCTGTTGAATTCTGGGGTCTCTGTTGAAGGAGAAATTAGGCCAGGTAAGCCGAGTGAGCGACTTGTCTTCTGGGCACTCGAAACCCAGTACCAGATCGACATTCCAGAGGATGCCATTGAACTGATTGTCCAATGTGAAGCGGCAACCCCATCGCAGGACATTGATCTCGGGCTGCGGTACAAACGTCCTGTCGAGCGTCGTGGGCAACGTATCCTCGCTGATTTCATATCGGAACGCCCAAGCGCGAGTGAAAAAATCACCGTCAATCTAGCGACGAATCCACCGATTCAGTCGGGACCCTATTTCATCGTTGTTGGAAACCTCAACGGTGCGGCGGCGAAATTTACCCTCACAGCAACTGTCCGTACAGGAGTACGCATCGGTGTTCCGACACTCATCGAACCTGGGGAGGAGGTCAATGGTGTGATTGGTCCCGGAAACCCACCTAATTTCCACCTTTGGGATGTTGACCGTCAGTACAAGCTTGAGATTTCAGAGGAAACGGAAACCTTGACTGTCGCACTTGATGCAACAGACCCGGGTATGAACCTTGACCTCGCCCTTCGATTCAATGAGAAATCAACCATCGAAAATGGTGACCTCGTTGCGAATTTTAAGTCGCAAAATCCTGATGGTGACCGAGAGGAGATAGAGCTCGGGAGCAAGACCGATCCCCCACTGAAGACAGGAACTTACTATATCACGATTGGAAACTTTGAAGCGGTGTCTGTTGACTTCACGTTAACCGTAATAATATCAATACAGAGCATATTCCCACCGTGGGATGTCAACGAAGATGGGGTGACAGACATATTTGACCTTGTCGCAGTTGGACAGCAGTTTCGACTGCCCACGGTGACGAATCCCCGTGCGGATGTCAACGGAGATGGCACTGTTAATACCCTCGATTTCGTGCTGGTATCAAGCCACTTCGGAGAAAAAAACGTCCCCCAACCAGAAGGGAACTGAAACAGACATCGCGCGATTTTTATTCCATTCAGAAAATGGTTGTGGTAAAATGAAAACTAGGAAAGATTGGAAGTCCCTAGGTTGGGTTGAACGGTCCCTAAAGGGTGGCAGGGTATGTAAAGTTTTTGACATTAAACACCCCCGTAGCCGGGGCATCTTGCCCCAACGGTATGTAAAGTTTTTGACATTAAACACCCAACAGTGCCCTGTAATTACATTAGCCCAAACTTTTGACAAAATATTTACACACCCGGGTGGCAAGATGACTTGACGCAAAAAAGCATAAGGGTATCAATACCTATAAGCAAGCTTAAAGAATAATCCTGATGAGTTTTGACGTTCAATTTTCAATGCCCTTCAAACGTATTGTACACCCAAAGTTATGATGATATTACCGATTTTGATTGTCAAATTTCACTAGGAGGGAATTTCCACCTGTGGGAGGGAGTTCCTACTCCCGAAACACTGTCATATACAGTAGAAACCCAACAGTCGCAACTTAGGTTATGTAAGCATACCCACATCAACCATTTTTGAACAGGAGTCAAAACCAATGAAAATTACCAAAATCGACGTTATCAAAGTGCAAGCACCGTATCACGCGGGAATCAGCGAGTTGATGATACGGCGGAATCTCTATCAGATTAACACCGTCTACAAAGTCTACACTGACGAAGGCATCGTCGGTATTGGTGATGACGGCGCGCTACCCGATGAGGAAATCCAAAAATACATCGGCAGAAATCCGTTTGAGTTTATGAACGGATGGGCACCGACCCCGCTTCAGCAGGCGTTCTATGACATCATGGGGAAGTCGCTCGGTGTGCCAGTGCATCAACTTTTGGGCGAAAAGGTTCACGACAAAGTGCCATTTGGATACTGGTCAATTGACATGACACCTGAAGAGTGGGCAAACGAAGCCAAACATGCCTACTCGCTCGGCTATCGGTGGCACAAAATCAAGGCGCGGCCGTGGTTTGAAATCGTCGAACAGGTGAGCGCAATCTCCGAAGCGGTGCCCTCTGATTACAAACTCCGAGTGGATGCGAACGACTCATTTGAGACACCCGAACACACGCTTGAGATTGCAAAATTGATTCGCGATTACAATATTGAATCGTTTGAAACGCCTATCCCGCAAGGAGATATCGAAGGGTACAAAGCGATTAAACGCGGGTGCGACATACCAATTACCATCCACTTCGGCAATCCCGACCCGAATGAGGCCATCCGGGCAAATATGAACGATTCATTTATCATCGCATACCCCGACTCAAGAGCCGCGAACGCGAGACGCGAAGCGACAATCGCCAACGGGGCACATCTCCCGGTATGGATTCAGATCGTTGGGTTGGGTATCACCACCACCTATGTGACACACCTCGCCGCTACCATGTCCAACGCCACCATGCCATCAATTACGCTAAGTTGCCTGCGAGCGAATGACCTCGTTAAACCGTCAACGATAGAATTGGACGATGGCTATCTAACTGTGCCAGATGGGCCGGGCTTAGGCGTAGAGTTGGATGAGGACGCTCTCGAAAACTCTCGAATTTAACAGTGTATCGCTATCGCACGGAAGGGGACTAAGGGTATGAAATATCGCATACTCGGACAGACAGGATTGAAGGTATCAGAAATTGGGTTGGGGGCATTTCCAATCTCGGGCGTACAACAGCAATCCGATGGCACGTTGCAGGGCTGGACCGGAACAGATGACCAACAATCCATTTCGCTGATTCACCATGCCGAAGAAATTGGTGTCAACCTGATTGATTCCGCCGAAAGCTACGGCAGTGGGCACAGCGAGGAGGTCATCGCGCAGGCGTTGAAGGGCAGACGGGATAAATGGATTATCGCCACGAAAGTCAGTCCGAACAGCGGACTGGATGCGGACCCAACAGACCTGCCGACCCAGGCGAGAAACCGGATTTTTGAAGCTGTCGAGGGTAGCCTAAAACGGTTGGGTACGGATTACATTGACGTTTATCAACTACATGCCATCCCGCTCGAAGGCGCGATGCCCGCTGTCATGGACGCACTCGCCACGTTGCAGACTCAAGGCAAAATCCGGTGGTACGGCATCTCGACCAATAACCGCGAGGCGATTGACAAACTGAGGAGACTGGGTGAGATTCACACTCTACAGGTCGGCTACAATTTGATTGAGCAACAGGCGAACGACCTGCTTCACTTCGCCAGGCGGGAAAATATCGGCACACTTCTGCGTGTCCCTTTGGCAAAAGGGATGTTGACGGGCAAATATTTCAAGAATTGGGATGTTCCCAAAGCAGATGTGCGTTACGAGCGATTCAATCGCCCAGAATCGATCGATGCGTTCAAGAAACTGCCACAACTCGGCTTCCTTGCCGAGAACACAGGCCGCACAATGGTCCAAGCGTCGTTGCGTTTCGTCCTAGACCACCCCGGTGTCTCCTGCGTCATCGCCGGCGCGAAAACACCGCAACAGATCGAGGAGAACACCGCGACCGTTGACGTGCCCCCGCTTACAGAATCCGAACGCCAGCGCGCCTTCACCATCGCTGATACCATTCACACGCCGAATTGGAGTGCGAATTAGCGCAATGCGTCAAGTCATCTTGACGCAACTTGACGCTTATGGGCATTATGCCAAATACCCGCTCACGGTCTTATCCCTTCGGTGATGGTAAGACGCTGGTTCGCCTGAATATCCGTAAATCGCTCTGGTTTCCCATTCAACCAGATGACTTCGATCCAATCAACCGCTGTTTGTTGCCCCAATCCAAACTCCGCCATTAGGCTGTTGAACGACATGTAGCTTGCCCCAGCGTTCACTTCACGGATTTGTATCAGCTCGCCCGCTTTGATTCGGACTTTTGCGCCGACCGCGTCACGATTGTCCTGTGTACCAATCAGTTTGACGTGCAACCAATTGTTGCGATTGCCGCCATCGTTCCGTAATAACGCAGCTTGTGCATAGTTGTTGACGATGAAGATATCGACATCCCCGTCGTTATCGTAATCGCCGAACGCCACGCCACGCCCGACCCGCAACGGTTGTGCGGCGATGCCTGCGCTCTTGGTCGTATCACTGAAGATTCCATCCCCGTCGTTCCGAAAAAGCTGGTCTTTCTGTGCAATGAGAGATTCTGGCTTGTCAAGATGTTGAAACGTACTCCCGTTGGCGACGAAAATGTCGAGGTCGCCATCGTTGTCATAGTCGAAGAAATCTGTTCCCCACCCAATATATTTAACACTCTCCTCACCTAGGTACGCGCTGTAGGATTCATCGACGAGGCGGATGGGTTTCCCCCCACTTTTGCTTTGTCCATGCCCGACATCGGTGGCATCAATGCGCTCCTGTTCCTTCCACAGATTGCTGTATAGCGCGTTCTCTTCATCAATCCAGTGACTAATAAAGAGATCTAGGTCGCCATCGTTGTCGTAATCGCCGGTTGCCAGCCCCATTGAGCCACGAAAATCCGCCGCCCATGAGGCTTCACTCTGATTCGTGAACGTCCCGTCTCCGTTGTTCCGATACAGGAAGTTGGCGGACGTGTCGTTTGCGATGTAGAGGTCTAAATCGCCATCCAGATCGAAGTCTGTGAAAATTGCTTGCAAACTCCGTCCACCACGCGCTTCAACCTGTAGTTCTGCCGTGACATCAGTAAAGGTGCCATCCCCGTTATTCCGATAGCAGACATTATCTTGCGGCTCAAAAACGTGCGGGTTCAACGCACTTGGAATCGGTTGTCCCGCTCGCTTTGACTTTTTCTGCATCTGCTCCAAGCTGTCGAGGTCGTATTCAACATAGTTCGGCACATACAGGTCGAGGTCGCCATCGTTATCGAAATCTCCAAACGCGCTACCTGTACTCCATCCGGCCGCTCCAACCCCCGCCTGCTCGGTGACATCGGTAAAGGTAGCATCCCCGTTGTTCCGATACAGCACATTCGGGCCATAGTTGGTGACATACAAATCCAGGTCGCCATCGTTGTCGTAATCCCCGAAAACACATCCCATGCCGTAGCCCTGGTCGCCAACCCCCGCTTGTTCGGTAACATCGGTAAAGGTAGCATTCCCGTTATTCCGATACAGGACGTTGCCCGGCGATTTGGATGTCACTTCCTCCGTGAGGGGACCGGGGATATTGACAACATAGAGGTCTAGGTCACCATCATTATCGTAGTCGGCGAAGCCTGCGCCTGAACACATATCCTCGGGCAACAGTGATGACCGGGGACCGCGGGAGTGAACAAAGTCAATTCCCGCCGCTTGGGTGACATCTTTGAACCGCACAGCGACGCTTGGATTTGACCTTTCCGCCTCGCTTGAAGCGGGAACCGACAGCACAAGGATAGAGAACAGCAGACCACTCAATCGGCAAATTCTGGTGAAAGCGTCTTTGCGCTTTGCTCGGGCTGATGGTGTGCGGAAAAATCTCATAAGCGGATGAACAGTTAAACCGCGGACATTTTGGCGACCCGCAACGCCAGCGTTTATAGGACAACCAGCCTGCCGCGGTTTGTTCGAGTTCCGTCCCTTCCTTACGGTAGAGGCCACAGACCAACCGAGACGTAAGATGGCAACGGAATCGGATTTTCAACCTTTTTAATTCCATTTGCGGAGTATTTATACACCCCACCTTGAAAATTTGAACCTAGCTGATCGGCGACCCAAAGCCCGCCATCTCTCGGATCGGGGCAGATTGCAAGAATCGCCATCCCACCGGGAAATTCCTTAACCCGCTTGCCATCTGCGGATAGCTTAATCACCGTCGCAGGACTGGAGACCAACCAAACGCCACCGTCCCGAACATCGACACGCGGTGAAGAGGGGGCTTTAATGTCCGTGATTCGCAGGAGTTCCTGACCATTCGCATCCAGTTTAACAATAATACTCGACTGACTGTCGGCAACCCACGCATTCCCCGTCTTTGGATTAACGGTAACGAATTTCGGTTCGCCCATTTTTGCATTCAGTTTGGCAGTCACAACGCGAGTGCCGGCGGCATCGTAACGATAAATTTCTCCTCGCGAATGGGTGACCCAACAACTCCCATCGGTTATATTCACCGACACATCGGGTTCGTAGACTCCTGGAATTTCCGCGAGGATTTGGCTGCCATCTGCCGATACTTTTTTGACAACATCCACTCCAGCAATCCAAACGGTGTCATCCGTTGGATTAATTGAAATGGCGCGAGCGCGTTTGATATTGGGAATCGCTTTGAATGCGGCATTCGGGTCCGCTTCGGCGGGGTCATATCTGTATACGGTGTTTACCGAGGATACGGAAATCCAGACAATACCGTTTTTCGGGTTCACCTCCGCCGCTTGCACCTGTGTAAAACCTTCTATTTTTTTTTGATAGGCTTCACCCTTTTGATTGAGTCTATAGACCGTATCACCGTTGCTAATTACCCAACACTCACCTTGGTAGGCGGCATAAAGAGTGTTGAGCGGATTGATGATGAATATTGTCCCAACGACTATTAGGGAGTGGGCTAAAATTTTTCGCATGATTATCTCTCCTGTTTAACGCTCCTCCGATCTTAAAAAGGAGCATCTTGGGGTTTTCAAAAACGGATTGACACTTGAAAAACAGTTACATCGGGATGGTTCATTCTCAACCGTCCCGATTTGGTGTGAATCACCAGAGGTTATGTTTCAATTCTCTTGAGCGTAATTTCTTCGCCAACTTGACGTGGCACGATGTCAACCACATCCAGTTGAGCACAAAATTCGACATCGGCTTCCAGATTGATACTGGCAAGGTATTGACCGTGATAGCAATTCTTCAGCATGTCGAGCAGATTACAGCTATATTCACAATAAAGAAGACGTGCGGCTTCGGCAGCGTCGGTCAGTTCTGGGTCAACACGACTTTTAAGTGCATCCACACACGCGCCAGCGAAGACGGTGTCCTCCATACAGAATCCGCCCTCGCGCCCGGCACACGCAAAGGTCACATCTGTTGCACCCTTTGCGAGAGCATCAACCACTGCTCGCAGGTTGAGGAAAGAACCGACGAACACCGCCTTGGCGGAGCGACACGCCTGCAAAGTGCGCGTACCGTTGGTCGTCGTCAAAACAACTCGCCTGCCCGAAATGACCGACTCCGTATATTCGCGAGGCGAATTTCCGAGATGAAAACCGTCAACCTTAATCCCATGACGTTCCCCACCGATTAGTATATCGGAGTGGTTGGCGGTAAACCGAAACGCATCTTCGGGGGTCAAAACGGGCGTGATGCTGTGCGCCCCGTTCTCCAGAGCGACGGTGATCGTCGTTGTGGCACGCAGGATGTCAACGACCACGACTGTTTTACTCGTCAGGTCAGCAAAGGGTAGGAGGTCTGGCGTAAAAATAACGTCGATTGAATTCATGGGAACACAACATCAGCCGATTTCCTGCTTCCAATTAAGCATTATTGCTCTAAAAAGCTGGTATTTACCACTCCACTTATAAAACGCTCATCGTTGATGACCTTCCTGCACAGCGGTATCGTTGTCTTAATGCCTTCAAGCCTCAACTCATCCAACGCTCGATTCATTCGGGCAATTGCCTCACCCCTATTTCGACCATGAGCGATCACTTTGGCAATGAGCGAATCGTAATAGTGCGGTACGACATAGCCTGAGTAGATGTGGCTGTCCACCCGGATGCCGATTCCACCCGGTGGAGAATAAACTTCAATTCTACCGGGAGAGGGGGCGAAATCATTATCCGTATCTTCGGCATTGATCCGGCACTCAATCGCGTGACCGTTCATCTGAATATCATTTTGGTCGTACCCAAGTTCCTCCCCTGCCGCTAACCGAATCTGCTCCTTGATTAGGTCAATTCCGGTAACCATCTCGGTCACTGTATGTTCAACCTGTATTCGTGTATTCATCTCAAGGAAGTAAAAATTATCCTCCGAATCAACGACAAACTCGATGGTCCCAGCATTTGAAAACTCTATTGAATTCGCCGCCTTAACGGCAAGCTTGCCGAGCTCGTTACGGATTTTAGAAGACAACGATGGCGATGGTGTTTCTTCAACAAGTTTCTGCTGTTTCCGCTGGATGGAACACTCCCGCTCCCCAAGGTGAACGAGGTTTCCATGATTGTCCGCAAGGATCTGCACTTCAATGTGTCGTGCATCCTCGATCCATTTTTCGATATAGACATCTCCATTGCCAAATGCCGCTTCTGCTTCCGATTTTACGGTATGAAAGAGATTGAGCAGACTCATATTGTTATAAGCAATCCGTATGCCACGTCCACCGCCCCCAGCGGAGGCTTTAATTCCTATCGGATAGCCAATTTTATCAGCAAGCTCAACCGCTTCCTCAGGGTTATCAATGACACCCTTCACAGACCTCCTTCTTCGCCTGCGGTTACTTCGACTGCCGGGCACCAACTTTAGGCCCGCCTTTGCCATCATTTCACGCGCCTCGGCTTTATCCCCCATTTTTTCCAAGTTATCAATTGAGGGCCCAATGAAGGTTATTTTGTGCTGTTTACAAATCTCAGCAAACAAGGCATCCTCGGCGAGGAAACCAACACCGGGGTGAATGGCATCCGCACCCGCTATTTCGGCAACTGCAATAATATTGGCAGGTTTGAGATAGCTTTCCGCCGCTGGTGGACCCCCGATACAGTACTTTTCATCCGCATACTGGACGTGTAACGCATCCTGATCGGCGGTTGAACATACGGCGACTGTCTTGATGCCCATTTCTCGGCAGGCACGAATGATTCGCACAGCAATTTCGCCACGATTTGCGATTAAAACTTTTCTAAACATATCTATTTATCATTTCGTATAAGGCGATGAAGAAAACTTAAAAAGGTTGAGAAAACTTCAGTACCTCAGATTCGCTTGATCCGAAACAGGGGTTGGTCGTACTCAACTGCGGTTTCGTTTTCGACGAGAATCTCAACAATCTCGCAAGGAAACGGAGCTAGTACAGGATGAAGATTTTCATCGCTTCGATTAAACAGAGGTCATCATCTTGCAACACGCTGTCTCCGACCTCAACAAAAGGAGGCTTATCAATGTCAGCCGCACGATAAAATATACCAACCATCGGTGACTTGATCAGTTCCCCTGATTCTTGAGACGATTCGGTCAATGGAGCGGACGGAGATGCCAGCCCCACCGTTTGTGGCAATACACTTGGACCGGGTTGGACTCCCAAAGCAGGAGGCATTGATGTACCATTAGGCTGGGCGGTGACGCGAAGCGTGATATCACCTTCACGCAGATATACCGACCCCAAATCGTAGTCCTTCATAATGTCGCAGACCTGCTTAAGCAGACCGACAGAGTCTGGTGATTTGTCTTCAGCCATACGTTAAGCCCTTTCTACATACGTTCCTGTACGGGTATCTACCTTAATTGGTGTATCCTGCTGAACGAACAGAGGCACTTGAACCACTCCGCCAGTTTCGAGCGTCGCAGGCTTAGAACCACCGCTCACAGTGTCGCCACGTACACCGGGGTCGGTCTCGACAATTTGAAGCACAACAAAGATCGGCAATTCGACCGTCATCGGAGTAGCTCCATCAACTTTGACTTTGACGGTTTCTCCTTCTTTGAGGAATTTTATTCCATCTCCAACCAGTGCTTCGGACAACCCGTGCTGATCGAAAGTCTCGTTATCCATGAAATACAACAGGGTCCCATCTCGATACATATATTGCATTTGACGCTCTTCGAGACGGACTGTTTCTACGGTCTCATTGGCACGAAATGTCCGATCGATGACGGCACCGCCCGGGACTCGCTTCATCTTGGTGCGGGCAAACGCACCCCCTTTTCCCGGTTTAACATGTTGACAATCTACAATGGTGTAGACCACATCATCAAGTCTGATTACTAAACCATTTCGTAAATCGTTGAGGGCTGCCATAAAATTCTTCCTTTCTGCTCGACTTGGATTGTCAAATCCAAGTCGTCGTATTTATTTTTTATCTCTTAATTTTCTTTACGTTTTGTGTCTTTGCGTTTTTTATCTGCTTTGCGCCTTTGCCTCTTTGCGTCCTTGCGTTAAATTTATCCTTCTTTCAAACTGACCGTTGTAAAATATGAATCATCGCATCCAACGCAAGGTGATAGCTATGTGAGCCGAATCCACCGACTACGCCGACAGCGACAGGCGCGATGTAAGAGTGATGCCGAAAGGACTCGCGGGCGTAGATGTTGGAGAGGTGAATCTCGATCACCGGGAGATTGACCGCCGATAGTGCGTCCCGAATGGCGACGCTTGTATGGGTGTAGGCAGCGGGGTTGATTAAAACACCATCTGCCCACTCAATATGTTCGCCAATGCAGGAGACAATCTCCCCCTCGTGGTTCGATTGGAATGTTTTGAGTTCTACCTCCCGTTGTGTGGCGACTTCGCGCAGGTCTGAATTGATGTCTTCTAGCGTCTGACTGCCATAAATTTCGGGCTGTCGCTTTCCTAAAAGTTGGAGATTGGGGCCGTGAATCAATAAAATTTTCATACCTGCTATTGTCCTTGCGTCACTCTGTTTTTCATCCGGAATCCGTCATCTGTTGCGGTTTTCTTTCATAATATAGCCTCTAAACAGACACTTTGGATGGCTTTTTCATGCGTATATTGCGTCGTAAGATAGTTAAGTATACACTTGTTGGCAAAAATTGTAAAGCATTTTCCTGCAATTTTCTTTTATTGACATCCTGATTAACATCTGCTAAACTAACTTCGTTGCCATATTTTTAACAAAATGGCGATAAAATGGAGATGAAAAAACAGCGTGGGAGAAAACCATGAACATAAAATTTGAAGGCATTTTCACACCAACGATAACCCCGCTAGATCAGAAAGAGCGCGTGGATGAATTTGGATTCGTGAAGCATCTCAACCGCTTGCTTGACAACGGTGTTCACGGCATCTACCTGTTAGGAACGTCCGGCGAGTTCACAACGATGACAAACACGGAGCGTCAACGCGCTATGGAGATTGCGGTCAACACCGTCAATGGACGTGTCCCGATTATTTGCGGGGTGATGGATTCGAGCACAAAACGTGTGATTCAAAATATTGAAATTGCACATGAATTTAAGATTGACGCTGTGGCAACGACTCCGCCTTACTACTACCCTTCAATCGGCAGCGACGACATCGTTGCGTTCTACAAGTCAGTCGCCCAGAGCACATCACTTCCTGTTGTCATCTATAATATCCCGATGACGGTAAAAACCATGATACCGCCGGAAACTGTCCTAGAACTTGCCGTGCAACAGGAAAATATCGTCGGCATCAAAGATAGCTCGGGAGATTGGACAAACTTTCTCAAGCTGTTGACGTATCTCGGCGACGATGAGAATTTCTCGATTCTGCTCGGCTCTTACACGATGGCGGGTGCCGCGATGATGTTTGGGGCAGAAGGCGCAGTCATCTCGATCTCTAACGTTGATCCGAATACTTCCGTTCAGTTGTACACCGCTGCGAAAGGTCGAAAAATTGATGAAGTCCATCGGTTGCAGAAACGATTATTGGCGTTGAGCAAGTTGTATGAGTACGGGCAAGGGATCAGCGGCTTAAAAGCGTGCCTAGAAATCCTGAACATCTGCGGCGCACACACGACGAGTCCTCTCCTGCCACTCAACGATGATGCAAAAGCAGAACTGCGAACGCTATTGGCAGAATACGGGTTGAGCGAACATGATTGAAATCCAACCAATCAAAGAGAAAATTGATGCGACCATCACGATCCCCGGGTCGAAGAGCTATACCAACCGGGCACTACTGGTCGCCGCACTCACTGAAGGCAAATCCCGGTTGACCAGTGCGCTCTTCAGCGATGACACCCGATATATGTGCAATGCACTGCGCGACCTCGGTGTTGAAATTGAAGCCGATGAAGAAAAATGTATATTTGAAGTAAGCGGCAACGGCGGAAGGATTCCGGTGAATCACGCCGAACTCTATATCGGGAATTCAGGGACAACCGCGAGGTCGCTTGTGAGCTACGTCACCCGTGGGAACGGGGAATTCATCATTGACGGTGATGAGCCGATGCGACGCTCTCGCCCTATCGCAGACCTGCTTGACGCGCTTGAGCAACTCGGGGTCAATGTTCGTTCAAAATTCGACAACGGCTTTCTTCCGATAATCGTTCATGCAAATGGACTCAAAGGCGGAAGAACGCGACTGAACACCAGCAAAAGCAGTCAATTTTTGACCGCGTTGATGCTTATCGCGCCATATACGGAACGCGGTATGGAGATTGAAATCGTAGACGAGCTAAAAACACCTTACATTGACATCACCATCTCCGTGATGAACGCTTTCGGCGTTGAAGTGGTCAACGATAACTATCGCTATTTCCAGATTGCGGGTGGGCAACGGTATCAATCCCGTGAGTATGCCATTGAGCCAGATGCCTCCAATGCCTCATATTTTTTCGCGGCGGCAGCAATCACGGGCGGCCGCGTCTATGTCAACAACCTCAGCATGGATTCCACGCAAGGCGACATCCATTTTGTTGATGTATTGGAACAGATGGGATGTCGCGTCAATCAATATGATAACGGGATGGAGGTCATCGGCCCCGAACGGCTCAAAGGTATCAATGTGGACATGAAGGCAATCTCCGATACCGCGCTGACCCTCGCCGCTATCGCGCCATTTGCTGATGGGAAAGTCGCTATCCGAAATATCGCACACACACGCGAGCAGGAGACAGACCGTATCCACGCGATGACCACCGAACTGCGGAAACTCGGCGTAGATGTTATTGAACACCCGGATGGCGTGGAAATTTCGCCATCACCAATTAACCCTGCGGAAATCAACACGTATGCAGACCATCGCGTCGCGATGGGGTTCTCCTTGGTCGGATTGAGAGTGCCGGGAATCCGAATCAAAGACCCCGCATGTGTCAGCAAGACTTTTCCGACCTACTTTAACCTTTTGGAGACCTTGCGGGGACCGGAGGCTTGTTAAATAGCATTCAGATGTGCTATATTTTTGATACTAACCGCAGTCAAATCCTGTAAATCCGAACTTTTGAATGCGAAGGCAGGCGGGCTAGATGACCTATGCCATTCCAACAGATTTGTCGTACCTACCAGCAAAACATCCAGCACACCCACGCACAGCGCGATGCAACCGATGAACTCTCCTTGCATCCGCATATCAGGACGTTTTTGGAAGAAACGGCTAAGCTTTTAGAATACGAGATCACGATTATATCCGAGCCGCGAACACTGGAGATTGGTAGGCCGGATTTCGTTGTGCACAGTGGCCTGCTTCCAGTCGGTTATATCGAGGCAGAGGCTTATGGCAGAAACCTCGATGCCCTCACAGGTCACGCCAAAGCACAAAACGAGCGGTTCATCGAAAACCTCGATAACTTCATCCTCACTAATTTTGTCGAATTTCGGTTGTACATGGAAGGCGAACTGCGCGCAACGGCGCAAGTTACAGACGACAGTACGACTGCCTTAGAGACCTTGCTGGATCGATTTCTGGGCGCAAGCCCGACCAAAATTGAGACCCCTGAAGCCCTTGCAAAACACCTCGCACGACGTACACGCGAACTCCAAACCCAAATCGCAACAACGCTTGACAATGAAAACAGCGATATCTACAGGATGTTTTCCGCGTTTAAGGAATTGCTCCTTGCGACGCTGACCCCCGACGATTTCGCAGATATGTACGCCCAAACCCTCGCTTACGGCCTCTTTGCGGCACGTTGCACACTCCCCAACGCCACCAACTTCTTACGGCATACTGCCCAAGATGCACTGCCCCGGTCAAACCCGTTTTTGCGCCAACTCTTCCACCAAGTCGACTCCCCAAACCTTGAGGAGAGCGTTACCTATATTTTGGACGATATTGTAAACCTCTTGGCAAACGTTCCCACAGAGATGCTCCGCACCGCTTTTGTCCCCCAAACCCATTTTGAAGATGCGGTCATCCATTTCTACGAAACCTTCCTCGCCGAATATGACCCGCAACGTCGCGTCGACCGGGGGGTCTACTATACCCCACCACAGGTTATCTCCTACATCGTCCGCTCTGTCGATGCACTGCTCAAAACAGAATTGAACAAACCGGATGGGCTCGCCGATGACAACGCGCTGATTCTCGACCCCGCGACCGGCACCGGCGGCTTCCTCTTGGCAGTGTTGCACCACATCAGCGAATACATCACAACCACCTACGGTGCGGGGGAGTGGCATCAGTACATTAACGACGCACAACTCGTCCAGCGGCTCTTAGGTTTTGAGATTTTGGTTGCGCCGTATACAATCGCCCATCTGAAGCTGAGTCTGTTTCTCCAAGCGCAGGGGTGGCACACCGATGAACGTCTCCGCATTTATCTCACCAATACGTTAGAGGAGCCTGTAGAAAACGCGCAACGCTTGGCTTTTGCAGGGTTCATCTCCGATGAGGCGAATGCGGCGGTCTCAGTCAAACGCGATCTGCCGCTACTCGTCATCCTCGGCAATCCACCTTATCCCCGCGATTCCGCGAATCCAAGCCGTACGGGAGGACAGTTAACCTTTATTGGAACCCTCATTGAGGATTACAAACAGATAGACGGGCAGCCGCTCGGTGAGAGGAACTCAAAAGCACTTCAAGCGGATTACGTGAAGTTTATTCGGTGGGCGCAGGGGCGAATTGATAAAAACGGCGAGGGGGTTATTGGCTATATCGTCAACAACAGCTTCCTTGATGGTCCCATTTTTCGCGGGATGCGAAAGAGCTTGTTGGACAGTTTCAACGCCATCTACCTGCTCAATTTACACGGTAGTATCAGAAAAAGGGAAGCTGCCCCGACAGCACAGAAAGATGAAAACGTGTTTGATATCGTGCAAGGTGTCTCTATCCTACTGTGCGTCAAGCAACGCGATAATCCTGCCAGTGCTGAGGTCTTTTACGCAGATATGTGGGGGAGCCGGGAGGACAAATATAGAATGCTGTCGGAAACCGACCTCCAAACTACGGGGTGGAGCGAACTGCAACCAACACCGCCTCAATACCTTTTTGTGCCACAAGCAGCAGAACTACGTACAGAATACGAAGCAGGATGGGAGATTACCGACATCTTTCAAACAGGTTCAGTGGCCATCGTCACTGGGCGGGATAAATTGACGCTTCATCGGACTCCTGAAACATTACGCGAGACTGTAGCCGATTTTGTTTCACTTTCTGAAACTGAGGCGCGGGAGAAATACAGATTGGGAAGGGATAGCCAAGATTGGAAAGTCCACCTTGCCCAAGCAGACCTCCGGAATCATCCCAATGCAGAACAGCACATCGCGCCGATTCACTATCGCCCCTTTGACGTACGTTGGACCTATTATACCGAGCAGTCGGCGGGGTTTCACATGAGACCACGCCATGATGTTATGCGCCATCTGCGAAAGGACAATCTCGCGCTCTGCGTCTGCCGCGTTGTCTCAAACCCTGTATGGCAACACGCCCTAATAACCGACAAAATTACAGAAAATCGTTATGTCTCAAATAGAGGAAGCGAATCCGCACATGTTTTTCCACTCTATTTGTATCCGAATCCGGAAGAATTGGAGCTCGCTACAGAACGTTCCGCCAATCTTAAACCCGAATTTCTCAAGGCACTCTCGAAGCGGTTAGCGTTACCACAAACTGCAAAATGCGTCTCGTCATCGGGTCTCCACCCGCCAGGGTCGGGGTTGCCTCAAGGCGTTTCGCCGGAGGAGATTCTCGGCTACATCTACGCGATTTTGTATAGTCCCACCTATCGGGAACGGTATTATGAATTTCTGAAATACGGATTTCCGCGCATCCCCTTGCCGCGGGATGTTGAACACTTCCGCCAACTCAGCGCGTTGGGGCAGGCACTGATTGATTGGCATCTGCTGAAAGATAGAGGGATACCGCATCGGCATCGCTTTGAGGGTGAGGGGGAAGGCGTTGTCTCAAAGGTTCGCTACGCGGACGAAGCTGTTTGGATTAATCCAACCCAGCGGTTCACAGATGTCCCCGTAGAGGTATGGGACTATGAAGTAGGGGCACACCAAGTCTGTGAAAAATGGCTGAAGGATAGGCGAGGTTCGGCGTTAAGCCGTGCTGAAGTCCGGCAGTATCGGGGTATTTTGGTGGCAGTGGCGGAAACGCTTCGGCTCATGGAAAAAATTGATGAGGTAATTGGTTGACAATAGTGAAATTCATTGCGCGTTCGGATGCGTTAACTTATTCAGAGTATATCATGCAAAAATTTTATAGAATCACCTCTACAACCATCACCCTAACCCTCCTAATTCTAACCACCAGCGGAATTTTTGGGTGTGCAGGCGCGCTGAGTGAAGTTAATATCTTCACCGATGAAGAAGAGGTTCAACTCGGCAAGCAGTTCTCCCAAGAGATTGAGAAAGAGGTCAGAATTTACAATGACCCCGTTATCACATCATATATCAACGCACTTGGCCAACAAATGGCGCGGGTTTCCAAACGGAATGACATCACCTACCGGTTTAAGGTCGTTGATTCTGAAGCCGTCAACGCGTTCGCATTGCCGGGCGGCTATCTCTACGTCCATCTCGGTCTCATCCGTGCGTCAGAAAACGAATCCGAATTGGCAGGTGTGCTTGGGCATGAAATTGGGCACGTTGTCGGCAGGCACGGTGCGAAGGCGTTGACGAGACAGCTTGGCATTGTAGGCTTAACGAAACTGATTCTAGGAGAAGACCCAGACAAGCTGGCAGAGCTCACCGCAGGTGTGGTCGCAATGGGGGCGATGATGAAGTACAGTCGTGATGCTGAGCGGGAAGCGGATGGATTCGCCGTTCAGGAGATGTACGACGCTGGCATCCATCCCGAAGGACTTTCGACATTTTTTGAGAAACTGCACCAGCTAAAAAAGCAACAACCATCTCAATTTGAACAGTTCTTTTCGTCGCACCCACAGAGCCGCGAGCGAGTCTCCAATGTGAAGGCGCAGATTGCCATCTTACCCCCTAAATACGGGATGAGGAAAGATTCTTTGCGGTTCCACCAGATCAAAATGAGGCTTCCAGCACGACGGAAGTAAACGAAAGGCAACGGAAAAAGACCTTTTGGAAAGGAGACCCGATGAAAGGTATCGTCTTTTTAGGAGAGCGCAAAGCAATCGTCAAAGACTTCCCCGACCCAGAGCCCGGCTCTGGGGAAGTTGCTGTCAGCATGAAAGCCACCGGAATCTGCGGCAGCGACCTGCACGTTTACCGTAGTGCGGCAGAACACTTCAAAGGACGCGAAGAACGCATCCCCGGTCATGAGCCGAGCGGCGTTGTTGAAGCCATCGGCGAAGGGGTAACACACGTCAAAGTCGGCGACAGAGTTTGTATCAACCACTACCTCGGTTGTGGACACTGCATACACTGTGCGGCAGGATATTTTCAATGGTGTCCAGAAGCGAGAGGATACGGTGGCCCCATTGATGGCTCACATGCGGATTTTGTTCTCACCGATGAGCGAAACTGTGTCATTATGCCAGAATCGGTTAGCTTCACCGACGGTGCCTTTATCGCGTGCGCGGGCGGCACCGCCTACTCCGCGATGTGCAAACTTGATGTGTCGGGCAATGCCACGCTCGCAATTTTTGGACTCGGCCCCGTCGGGTTGAGCGGTGTGCTGGTCGCAAAAGCGATGGGCGGACACGTCATCGGCGTTGATGTCATTGATGAGCGTGTCGAACTTGCAAAACGAATCGGTGCGGATACCGTAATTAACGCATATAGGGAAGATGCCCTTGATGCTATCCGTCAAATCGCTGGGAGCGAGGGGGCCGAACTTGCATTCGAGGCATCTGGCAGTGTAGAGGGCAGAATAAACGCCGTGAACTGTCTGCGGCGGGGGGGCAAAGCCGCTTTCGTCGGAGTCGGCAGTAACGAACCCGTCATCAATCCAACACAGATTATCGGGCGAGAGTTGACACTCATGGGCTCTTTTGTCCTATCGCTACAGCAATCCTACGATTTGGTCCATTTTCTTGAGCGACGCAACCTTTCGTTTGCCCCAATCGTCACGCATCAGTTCGCAATCACCGACGGGACTGAGGCTTATCAAGTCGCAGACGAGTCACGCACAGGCAAGGTCGTTTTCACATGGGATTAAGCAACTTTTAGTAGTAAATTTGACATTCTTGAAACCGAGTTTTTTTGCGTCAAGTCATCTTGTGCGCTCGCTCACGCGACCATCCGTCCTCGGACCACCCGTTAGGGCGGCAAAACTCGGTTTCTCATGGATAACTACAACGGACATCGATTTCAAAACTGCAACTTTTATATTTAAACTTGCTTAATCCGCGGTTCATAATTCTTAATCCGTATAATTCTTAATCCACTTAATCCGCGATTCATACATTGAAAGGAACAGGAAATATTATGTCAGAATTTGTTCATTTACACAATCACAGCGAATATAGTCTACTAGATGGTGCATGTCGCATTGAGGACATGGTCGATTGGGCGGTTAAAAATAGTGCCCCCGCGGTCGCGCTGACCGACCACGGTAACCTATTCGGCGCGTGGGAATTTTATAAAGCCGCGAAGGATAAAGGTGTCAACCCGATAGTCGGTTGTGAGGTTTACGTCGCGCCCGGTAATCGCAAGACACGGGGCAAGGAGCAGGGAAGTCCGTATCACCTCACTCTCCTTTCCAAGAACGCGACCGGCTATAAAAATCTTATGCAATTGGTATCGCTCGGCTATCTTGAGGGTTTTTATTCAAAACCACGCATCGACATGGAGATTTTGCGTGAGTATCATGAGGGCATCATCGCTCTGACCGGTTGCATTCAAGGCTTCGTGCCAGCTCTGCTCGCTGCCAACCAGCGCGAGGCCGCAGTGAAGAATTTCCTGTTGCTCAAGGAGATTTTGGGCGACGATAACCTGTTCGTCGAGGTCCAAAATCACGGCATCCCCGAAGAAGAGAACGCGTATCCTGTCATGCTCCAACTCGCTAACGAATACGACATTCCTATCGTCGGAACCAACGATTGCCACTATCTGAACGCGACTGACCACAAGATGCACGATGTGTTGTTGTGTATCCAGATGCAACGTTTGGTGAGCGAGAGAGACCGTATGCGGTTCCTCGAGGCGTTCCATTTCAAGAGCATTGATGAAATGCGTAAAGCCCTCTCTGCGTTCCCACCGGAGGCCATCACGAACACGCTCGAAATTGCCAACCGCTGCCAACTTGAGCTGGATTACGGTGACAGCATCATGCCGCAGTGCGATGTGCCGGAAGGTTACACGGAGGATTCGTATCTCGAAAAATTGTGCGACGACGGACTCAATAAAAAGTACAACGGTGAAATCTCATCTGAGATTAAAAAGCAACTCGACCACGAACTCAGCGTCATCAAACAGACCGGCTACTCCGGCTATTTTCTCATTCTATGGGACTACGTCAACTATGCCCGGCAACAAGGGTTCCCACTAACCGCTCGGGGTTCGGCAGCAAGTAGCCTTGCGTTGTACGCCCTCGACGTAATCAATTTTAACCCGATGGAACATGGATGTCTATTTGAGCGTTTTCTCAACCTTGAACGTTTCGACCCGCCCGATATCGACATTGATTTCGCCGACGAAGTCCGTCAACCGGTAATTGATTATCTTGTGGAAAAATACGGCGCAGAATCTGTCGGGAATATTGCCGCATTCCACAGCCTCGGCGCACGGGGTGCCATCAGGGATGTCGGCAGAGCGTTGGATATGCCGCTTGAGAATGTAGACCGGTTGACAAAGTTGATTCCGAACACGCCAGGCATTACAATCGACGACGCTTTGGAAGAAGTACCACAGTTCAAGGACACCGCCGAGGAACCCGAAAATCAACAGTTGATGGAGTTTTCAAAGGCGATAGAAGGGATGAAGCGGCATATCTCAACCCACGCTTCCGGGATTGTGATATCGAACGGGCCTCTCACCGATTACGTTCCGCTATTCAAGTCTAAAGGCGATCGGATTGCAACACAGTTTGAGGGAAAAACAATCTCAAACATTGGCATGGTCAAATTCGATTTCCTCGGTGTCCGCACCTTATCGGAAACCTACTATTGCCTCAGGCTGATTAAGAATCGACACGGGGTTGACCTCAAACTTGAGGATATTCCGTTCGATGATAAAGAAACTTACGCCCTTCTGAGCAAGGGGCTTGTCGCCGGACTGTTCCAGTTAGAAACCTCGCCGGGGATGCGTCGCGTTATCATGCAGATTAAACCGGATAATTTTGAAGAATTCACGGCGATTCCCGCGCTCTATCGCCCCGGGCCCCTTGATAGCGGCATGATGGATAGCTTTATTCGCCGAAAACTGAAGCTCGAAGAGGTCACATACCCGCACCCGCTCTTGGAAGACGCACTGAAAAACACTTACGGTGTGTGCGTTTACCAAGAGCAGGTCATGCAAATTGCTCGGGATATGGCGGGATTTACGATCGCCGAAGCCGATCTTGTCCGTTTTGCGATGTCCAAAAAGATTGCGGAAATGCTCCAAGAACTACGAGTGAAATTTATTGAAGGCGCGATAAAAAACGGGGTCAAAGAGGAGGAGGCCGCCGAGGTCTTTGAGCTGCTTGAGCCGTTTAGTGGATACGCTTTCAATAAATCACACACCGTTGCCTACGCCATTCTATCGTATCAGATGGCGTACCTCAAGACCCACTATCCGCGTGAGTTTATGGCATCAATGATGACGGGTGAAGCTGGCTCCAGCGAAAAAATTATGAACTATATCGCCGAGTGCCGGAAACTGTCGGAGTTCCTTGGGACGGAGATTCAGGTATTACCGCCAGATATTAACAGCAGTGAAATGGATTTCACCGTTGTGGGGGATGACATCCGCTTCGGGCTTGTTGCGGTCAAGAATGTCAGCGAAGGCGCGATTGAGGCGATTGCTGAAGCCCGAGAGAAGGACGGTTCGTTCAATTCCTTCCAGGATTTCTGTGAGCGCGTTGATACCAAAGCGATCAAGAAGAGCGCAATCGAGAGCCTGATTATGGCGGGGGCGTTTGATTCATTTGACGGACACCGTGCTCAGTACATCGCAAGCCTGGAGAATGTCCTGAAATCGGCTCAAAGTGCTCAGCAAGACCGCGAGCGGGGACAGATGACCATCTTCGGTGCCATTGATACAGAACTACCGGCGACACAGGTGGAATTGGCAGATGTACCAGAGTGGGATGCCGATGAACGCCTCAGAAATGAGAAAGAGCAACTCGGCTTCTACCTCTCCGGGCATCCATTGGAGCAGTATGAGGATATCATAAAATATTACACCACTGCCACATCCCAAACCCTCGTCGAACACTCGAATAGCACAGAGGTCTCTGTCGCAGGATTAACCACCTCGGTTCGCCTAACCAAAACCCGGCAAAAGGGCGACCAAATGGCGATTATGCGAATTGACGATTTGGAAGGGGCCATCAACGTCGTCGTTTTTCCGAAAGCTTATGCAAATTCGAGCGAGGCGATTGAGGAAGGGAGCATCGTGTGGATACGCGGCACCGTCAGTGCCGATAGAAAGCAGAACGGAGCTGGCGATGAAGAAACTGAAGAAGAAGTCCGACAAGTGCAGGCAGACCAAGTGCTAAAAATTGATCAGGTCATTGAACAGTTGACATCCGCTGTTGAAGTCACCGTCTCTGAAGCCGATGTCCCCAATCAAGTGAAGATGACAACACTAAAGGAAATTTGCGTAGAACAACGCGGTGATTGCGACCTCATTCTCCGTTTAATGAGTTCAAAATTCGGGGGCGAAGTCATCGCACGATGCAGCTCACGCTATAACATTCCTTACGACTCAGAAATTATTTCCCGAATCGAAAAACTCTTTGGGAGCGATTGCGCGAAACCGAGCAATCGTACCACTCGGACAGCAGAGAAATCAACATATTCGACGGTGGATGCCGTTTAATTATAGGTTAGTAGTAGCGCGTTCATTGCGCCTCTTTCTGTTATTTTTTGCGCCTTTGCATTCTGTTTAACTGTTCCTCTGTTCTTCTTTGCGCCTTTGCATCTTTGCGCCTTTGCGTTAAAATTCCCCGTCTTTGCGTTAAATTGTTCTTCTTTGATTTCAAATGCAGTTCTTAAACCCGTCCGCTTTCTATCTCATTGCACTCATTCCGATTGTGGTGTTGATGCACTTCCTGAAGCTTCGTCGTCAACGCCACATCGTCCCCAGTGTGATGCTTTGGCTCGGTGCCATTGAGGATATGAAAGCCAACGTCCCCTTCCAACGTCTACGCAATTCCCTGCTACTTATCCTACAAGTGCTGTTTCTGATTATCATCGTCGTCAGCATTGCACGGCCCGCGTTTCGTCAACTCGGCGTTCTGACAGGGCAATCCATCCTTATCATTGATAATTCCGCCAGTATGCAATCAACCGAACTCGGCAAAACACGACTTGAGCTGGCGAAAACCGAATCAATCAAGCATATCAATCGACTAGACCCCAACGGGCAGATGATGGTCATCAATACAGCTCGCCCGCCGCATCATATCCGTCAGCCGTTCACAAGCGATAAAGCGAAGCTACGCCGAGCAGTCGCCGACCTGCCTGCACAGCATACTGCACCAGATTTAATATCAATTTTCGCTTCGGTGCGAAGTTATGCGGATGCCCCCAACACGTCGCTCTTCTTTATCAGTGATACCGTTGAGCAGGTACCTGTTTCTTTCGGGGGAATTCAGAAAATCAGCGTCGGGGGGCCTGCGGATAATGTGGGCATCGTGCAGTTCAGCGTTACGCACAATCTGGATGAGTATCAGCTCCTTGTGGGTGTGCAGAACTTTGGGAATACCGAAAAAGAAATCCGTGTGCAGTTGGGAACCGAAGGGCGTTGGTTTGTGGAAGAGAACATCAGTCTAGCAACAAGGGAAACGGAGTCCATCCTGTTTCCTGTTGATGACAAACGGTTGGAGGGGAAAATCATCACTGCGCGCCTCGAGCTAGAGGACGACCTTTCCGTTGATAACCTTGCATCGGCAATCCTGCATCCGCCGACGAAATGGGAAGTATTACTCGTCAGTAACCGAAACGGATCCTTGTTAAACCACATGCTTGAGACAAACCCGCGTGTCGAAGTTTCGCAGATTCAGCCCCACGAATATAACGGAGTAGCCGGCCGAGATATAGCCATTTTCGATCGGTTTATCCCAGATGTACTGCCCGACGGGAATGCGATTTTCCTGAACCCCGTCGATGGTCTGCCTTTCATGCCAACACAAAAAAACACACAAACAGTTCGGATAATCGAGCAAAACACACACGATGTGATGCGAGACGTGTCGTTGCTCGACCTACAGGTTAAAGAATCGCTGATTTGTGAAGAGCCGGAATGGGGAACATCCCTTGTCAACACCCCGAGTGGTCCGCTCATCTGGCTCGGCGTACCGACTGAGGGCGGCGACCTCGCGCAGAACGGGGGGTTGGGCAAGGTCGTTGTCTTTGCTTTCGATCCGTTTAATCTGGAAAGTTCGCGGTTTGCCCTCTCTATTCCCTGCATGATTCTAATGTCCCAATGCCTCGAATGGCTTGGTAGCGTAACTGCCCCAATTCAGCCAGATGTCGTTAAGGTAGGCGAGCCCGTAAAAATCCGCCTCAACACCTCTGACGCAGTTGACCGAGTCACAGTACAGTTACCGGACGGAACGCGAACCCCTCTAGTGGCGCGGGCACATCCAATCATTTTTACAGAAACAACTCAAATTGGGGTCTACACTATATTCGTTGATGACGCACCATTCGGGAGATTTGTCGCCAATCTGCTCAACCCAACGGAATCCGATCTGGCACCCCCGAAATCCGAGGATGATTCACAGCAGAACCCCTCAACGGAGGACCCTGTTGAACAGGTTCAACATCAGCCAGAAGTCAATCGCGAGATTTGGGCGTATGTTGCCGCTTTTGGGCTGTTATTGCTTGCGGCGGAATGGTGGATTTACCACCGCAACCCTGCATAAAACCGTGGGTGGGAAATCCCTTTCCCACCCTTCTTTTTAGACCTGTGTGTGTGAAATCCTTTTCCCACCCTTCTTTTTAGACCTGTGTGTGTGAAATCCTTTTCCCACCCTTCTTTTTAGACCTGTGTGTGTGAAATCCTTTTCCCACCCTTCTTTTTAGACCTGTGTGTGGGAAATCTCTTTCCCACCCTTCGGCGATTCACCCAGCCCGTGGGTGGGGAATAATACCAAATTAACCAGATTCGTATTGTTTTTCCGTCTTAGCAACTTTCAAAAAATAAACTTTACATTTGGATCAAGGGCAATTTCGCGTTTCCACTCTTCCGATCCAGCGGATCGCAATGTTTATAGAACCCGATGTGCCCCAATTCCCGCGCTCCAGCGGAGCGCAATGTATCTATTTTATATTAAAACTTGCTTTGCATTTCCACTCTTTCGCTCCACTGAGGCTTTGGGGGGGCAGATTCGGAATTGCCAACGAAATTTGACAATCAAAAAGTTTTTGGGAAAAACTCGGTTTCTGCTCCCAAATTCCGTGATAAAAAACCGAGGCTGTTGCGTCCTACGCTATAAGGATTAAAGTGAAAGGTGGCCATCATGCAGATTCAACGTTCCAATGAAATTGAGCTTATCCGCCAGACGCTGGCTGGGGATACATCGGCGTTTGATCAGTTGGTCAAGACCCATCGTAGAACAATCTATGTGTTGGTCTTTTCGTACATCAAGAACCCGGCAGATGCCGAAGACCTGACGCAACAGATATTTATTCGGGCTTACGAGCGGTTGGCAACTTTGCGCGAGTGGGATCGCTTTTTACCGTGGCTTCAACAGATTGCACATAACGCGTGTAGGGTGACAACTTGAGTTATAGCATAACCTCGGCCAAAAAGACTTGACCAATACGATATTTTGGCTTAAAATCTAATACCACATTAGCCAAATTATTCTTGCATTTTTCGCATTGCTGGTACTTTTGGGTGTAGAGTTTGGCTTTTCTATACACCTTTCCCACCGCTGGTGCGTTCTGGAGCGGAAGAGTGGAGATGCAAGACGGAAAAGGAATGAATACCAATCTGGTTAATTTGGTATAAAACCGTGGGTGGGAAATCCTTTTCCCACCCGAGCACGATACGCCATGACAACTTTTAAGTTCGATAATCGGCGTTAATCCGAATATAATCGTAAGAATAATCACACGTCCACATCGTTACGTCCGTGTCCCCTGCATTCACATCCACCGTAATAGTGACGGTATCCTTGGCGAACAATTCTGTTGCCTTTTCTTCATCAAATCCCGCGTCCATTCCCGCCTTAACAAGCTGATAATCGCCAAGCCAGACATCAACCTGATACGGATCAAATTCCGCCCCCGATTTCCCGACCGCCATCATAATCCGTCCCCAATTCGCATCCGCTCCAAAAACAGCGGTCTTTACAAGGGGCGAGTCCGCAATAGCACGCGCCGCAAGCTCTCCCTCCGCGACGTTCTTTGCGTTTTTCACAACCACCTCA
Organism: Candidatus Poribacteria bacterium; assembly: GCA_965198165.1. GTDB lineage: Bacteria > Poribacteria > WGA-4E > WGA-4E > PCPOR2b > CBDAOT01. Next base: position 6,077,260 of record OZ240244.1, read on the forward strand.
ACCAGCTTCGTTGCGCCTTCACCATCTCGGGCAATCATCTTCGCCAACTCGGTACATACAAAATCAAGTCCCTCTCGGAACGTGGCATAATCACCCCCATCAGCCGCGGTAATTTCGGGGTTCCCCGCCCCACCGTGTGCCAAAATGAGCACAGTATCATTGGTGCTCGTGTCTGTATCAACCGTCACACGGTTGAAAGATTTGTCAACCGATTCGCGGAGGGCAGTCTGTAACGCCCTACTTGCGATGTTCACGTCCGTCACCAGAAAAGCCAGCATCGTCGCCATGTTCGGCGCAATCATGCCTGCGCCCTTCGTCATCCCGCCAATCCTGACCGTTTCGCCACCGACTTCAATCTCTACAGAAGCCTCTTTCGGCACCGTATCCGTCGTCATAATCGCGAGCGCGGCATCGTGACCACCATCGTCCCCAATAGCGTCAGCGGCTAAGCGAATGCCATCAGAAATCTGTCCCATCGGCAATTGCTGTCCGATTACACCCGTCGAAGCCACCAACACAAGGTCTGAATCTATGCCCAGAGCCGCGCCAGTGAGCGAAGCCATCCGATGTGCATTCGCCAATCCCTCTTCGCCGGTGCAGGCATTCGCGTTCTTGCTGTTGACAACGACCGCTTGCGCCATATCGTCGCGCAGATGGTCACGACAGACAAAAACAGGAGCCGCACAAACACGGTTTCGTGTGAAGACCCCCGCCGCAACCGCAGGTACATCTACGACAATTAACGCAACATCTTTCTCACTATCCTGCTTCAATCCAGCATGAACCCCCGCCGCCCGTATGCCGGGAACAGCAGTAATTCCTCCACTAATCTGTTTCATGAAGTTTCTCCCACGTCAATTTACATCATCTTACACCATTCAATACCACTGGCTGATTGTACACTGATCATTAATGCAACAAATTATAGCGAGTTGCGTGACAATTGTCAAGGGGCGCATCCTTTTCATTGCCCCCGCTCGCCCCGAACGCTCCTGCTGGATTGCCAAATCCAGCAGATCTAAGCCTGCACCGCTGTGATTGCGAGTCCTGTTCCTCTGTTCTTTGCGCCTTTGCATCTTTGTGCGCTCGCTCACGTGCGTCAACTCATGTTGCCATCCGTCTTCGGACGCCTTTGCGTTCCTTTTTTCTTACAAGGTGCCATTAGGGTTTTATATTCAAACTTGCTTATAACGGATATGGATAAAAAAATTTCGTCTTTTTATCCTCTCATCCGTTTAAACAATGTACATGCCGCACCTCTATTTTTTTTCGGAGCTTCCGGCAGTTGTTGAAATCTTGTAAAAATCTTTTGATTCACTCGTTTAGCAAGGGAGGCAAAGCCGATGAAACGCCAAAACCGTTTTGATTACTACAGACCTTTAACAATTTCCATGGCAGTCGTGGGAGTTGGGCTTATCTTGGCATCTCTTATTCTTCTTGCTCGGATTGGCACCAATGACAAATATCGCGAGAGTGAAAAAGAAGATGCTGACATTTCCACTATCCGTAGTCCAGAAGATCTTCCCGTTGAGGCTTCCGCCCAAGAAAACGCGGACGCAGAGGCAAAACGGAAACGAGGCACGGTAAATGCCTCAACACCTATTGACCATCCATCTTCAACTGATCGTCAGGACAACGGGCAATTGGGCAATAATCCGGTAGCTCTTGATGAATCAGAGCCAGATGAAGAAGTGGTTATTCTCAATGAGAACGATTATCTTGATGAAAACGGAAACGTAACGGACTGGGAAAAATGGTGTCTGGCTCGTATGCACAAAAACGGGTGGTTCAAACCGGAAGATGTCCCTATCATCAATAAAGACCCGAATGGTCACCCTGATGGCGCGTATATATGGATCGAGTATGAAGAGGCAGGCCATCTGAGCTCCGAAGAAATACCAGAGGATGTTAAAATGAGATCCAAAGCACTTAAAGAAGAGCTCGATAACGCCACCGAAATCGAGGACGGACGCGAAGCGATGAGGATTATGAAAGAGCTGCATGAATTACATAAACCATATAGGTCTGCGTCGAAGGTACCGCAGGCGTACTTTGGTAGCATTCCACCCAGTTGGCTACCATACTTTCAAGACATCGCTAATGCTCACATGGAAGCAGTAACTGAGGAACTGAGGCAACGCTCTGGCAGATAAAAGTTCTTAGGTAGCAGTTGGGGCAGGGTGTCTCAATTTCATCCTGCGAATTTATTTTATATTGAGGGCAGACATGTCGGTCTCCGACGAAACATTAATGAGCCACATAAAAGATGGGGATATGGAATCATTCGAGTTGTTGGTCAAACGGTGGGAGCAACCGTTGTTGAACCACTGCTATCGGCTACTCAACAACGTAGAACTCGCCGAAGACCTGCGGCAAGAGATTTTTCTGCGCGTCTATCGTGCGGCTCGGACGTACCAACCGACAGCAAAATTCTCGACATGGCTCTATCGGATCGCCACCAACCTCTGCCTCGATACGCTCGCCAAACAACGGCATCGGAAAACAGTACCGATCGATTTGGCATCGGACGACTTGGACGCGAAATCAATCGTCCACCCCGTCGATAAGCCCGACGAACTCGTTGAGCGCAAAGAGACGGAACGGCAGGTTCGCCTCGCATTACAACGGTTGCCAGAAAACCTGCGTATCATCGTCGTCATGCGCTACTACGACGGGCTGAAGTTTCGTGAGATCGCCGAAATCCTCAATTGTCCTGTGAGTACCGTGAAGTCGCGGATGGCAGCCGGGATGCGGCGATTGAACCAGATGCTTTCTGCCCTGGTCAATTCAGATAAAGAGGTTTGAAACTTGAGTCAATTCCCAAAGAAAGAGCCCAAAGGAGGAAATTGTTTTGGACTGCACATTTTGGCAAGAGCAGCTTGTGCTCTCAAATTGCGATGAATTAGAAGACGGTGAGCGGCAAACGCTCGAAAACCATTTGCGAGAATGTCCCGAATGCCAGCAGTTTCAAGCGCAACTAAGTCGGACACAGCGTATGCTCGATTCATGGGACGAGATAGACCGCCCCACAGATATTGAGGCACTGCGCGCCGCACTTCACCCCAAACGACGCTGGCGTTTTGAGTGGAATTTCTGGCGGACCCTCTTTTGGGCGGGCGCAACAGCGATGGTTCTGCTAATCGGCTTTGCGACCCTGGCGTGGGTTGGAGTTGATGTCAAGTGGAAGGACAACGGGTTAACCGTCCGATTTGGCGCGCAGGAGATACCGGAGATTACTCAAGCGGAACTGCTCCAACTGCTTCAGTGGCAACGCCAAGAAACCAGTGCCGAAGTCTCCGACGCGCTCAACGCATTCACCGAACAGCTTGAGACATATCTCGCCAACAATCAACAGCAGATGGCAGAATACATCACTCTAATTTATCGTGCGGTCCAATCCCAACGCCACGCAGATCTGATACAGGTGCACCAATCCATTCAGAACCTCGCAGGTGCAACTGAGGCAGAGTTGATGGAGACCTATCGCACCCTTGAGTTGCTCCTAACGGCAAATCTCGACGGAGAACAAGGAGCTCTCAAACCTTAGCTGGCAACCTGAACACCGTAGCCGGGGCATCCTGCCCCGACGCATACACCCAACACCGTAGCCGGGGCATCCTGCCCCGATGGATATACACAACACCCAACACCGTAGCCGGGGCATCTGGTTTCCCCGACTTAGGTTAATCTATGGAGGATACACTCATGAAAGTTTACACCACACTCATCGCCACCCTACTGATCATCGCCTTGATGGCACCAACCGTTTCGACACAGACCGAGCGGAAAATTGACTATGTCCAAATGGTCGAAGACATCGAGATTATGTGCCGAATCATTGATAAGAATATGAAAGAGTTGTTTCCAAAAGCGTCTCATCGCACCGGGATTCTCGGGCGGCGCGGATGCCAGGGCTTCTATCTCAAAAATTACGGGGTCATTTTTACGCTTGAGGTGCAATTCCCGGTCACTCAGAAAGAGATAGCGGTTGCCCCAAAGAAGAAGCAGAACGCGGATCTGTGGCAGGAACTTGAGCGCGAAGTTAGACACCTACCCCATCAAGAGGATGCTCCTCCCGTCCGGCAACAGGGCAAGAAATACGATTCCAAAAAGATAGATAAACTCAAGGAGCGACTCACCTATATCATCGGTGAATATAGCCAGCGCATTGATCAACTCGCCCCCAATGAGAAAATTTCGATTGTGGTCAACAGCAGATCAGAACATCTGTTTAATAATGTATCTCCCTCTGCTCTCCACCGTTCTCTTCTCGGGGATAATTACAAGGATCTCCTTTCTCTCTTGGCAGAATCGGATGTTGCAATCGCAAAAGTGCCTATTATGCATCGTGATCCGGCGGGGAATTGGGTAGCACTACATGTGGAACTTGAAGCCGCCGGTAAGGAACTTGAGACGCTACGTAAGGAGTACGATCAGCTGCGTAGCTCCCCGTCAACGACCATGATTCTCACGTTCAACGAGAATACGCTGAGAGATGCAACAGGCTCAGATTGGAAGCAGATATTGGCTTCAGCGGACATTGTACAGTATTGACCAAGTTCTTTGAACAGTCAATACAAGGTATGACATCGCCGTAGACGGATGTTCAGACCAAATACACTTGTTAACATCTATGGAGGATACAATCATGAAAATTTACACGACACTCATCGCCACCCTACTGGTCATCGGCTTGATGGCACCAACCGTCTCGACACAGACCGAGCGGAAAATTGACTATACCCAAATGGTCGAAGACATCGAGATCATGTGCCGAATCATTGATAAGAATATGAAAGATGTGTTTAAGAGCGAGTATTATTACCGCACCGGATCGTTCAGGCGGCAGGGATGCCAGGGCTTCTATCTCAAAAATTACGGGGTCATCTTTACACTTGAGGTCCAATTCCCGGTCACTCAGAAAGAGATACCGGTTGCCCCGAAAAAGAAGCAGAAAGCGGATCTCTGGCAGGAACTGGAGCGAGAAGTCAGACACCTACCACACCCGGTGGATGCCCCTCCCGTCCGGACCCAGAACAAGAAATACGATTCAAAAAAGATAGATAAACTCAAGGAGCGACTCACCCATATCATCGGTGAATATAGCCAACGTATTGATCAGCTCGACTCCGATGAGAAAATTTCGATTGTGGTCACCAGCAAACCACCGTCTGGTAATATCTTCGACACTGCTCACCGGGTTCGTGTGCAGTATCGTGACGTGCATCAAGAAGAAGTTGTAACCGTGAAACCGCGGGTTGTGTCTCAGTATGAGGTGGGTGATCGATTTGTACTGAGACACGATGGGCTACAAGCAGAAAACGATGGACTACAAATAGAACTTGAGGCAGCCCGTAAAAAGCTCGGGACGCTACGTAAGGAATACGACAAGCTGCGTAGCTTCCCGTCAACGACCATGATTCTCACGTTCAACGAGAACGAGCTGAGAGATGCAACAGGCTCAGATTGGAAACAGATATTGGCCTCAGCGGACATTGTACAGTATTGAATGAAGTTTCAGAATTTAATCGGGTAACCCCGGTTTTCCCCACCCCCGGTAGGTGCGGTTTTGCGTCAAGTTGCGTCGAGTCATCTTGTGCGCTCGCTCACGCGATGCGCTCGCTCACGCGACCATCCGTCCCCGGACCATCCGTCCTCGGACGACCATCCGTCTTCGGACCACCCGTTAGGGGTAGCCGCACCGGGCACCCGTATGAAATTACCCAACTTATTTTTTAATCTTCATCCAATCCTTTGAAACTTGTTGTCATCACCAAAGTAACGTAGGGCAGAGAGTATTTTGCGCTTTCTGCTCTACGGCTTTGCCACTTCTTTTTATTCTTCTCTTCGGCGACCAAAGCGAAAAACGCCCAAAACATAGCATACATAAATGATTGTATTTCGGGTTGTAGACAACGTTGTCATTGGCCAAACCCCGAAGTACTATTTTTCGGATTTGCACCCATCATTTACCGCCATTAGAAAAAAAATATAAACCTCCGAGCACAGTTGCTATAAAAGCATAAGGTTCCGAGTAGGCTCCGAGTACCCCTCCCGTACAAACCGCCCAGAACCCAGTCACTGCTTGAGTTCCAGCCCTTTTCTGCCTCTATCCAATTCTCCCGTCTCCTCGGAAACTTCCGAGGTTACTCCTATGCAAACCGCCCAGAACCCAGTCACTGCTTGAGTTCTAGCCCTTGTCTATCTCTATCAGATTTTCCCGTCACCTCGGAAACTTCCGAGGTTACTCCTACGCAAACCGCCCAGAACTCAGTCACAGCATGGGTTCGCTCCCTTTTTTTGTCTCTACCAAATTCTCGCGTTTCCTCCGAAAGGTATGAAAAGTATGAAATTCCTGAACATCTCTTAAATAAAGGAAGAAACTTCACCCAATCTTCCCCCTTCCCTCCATCCAATCTTCCAATCTCCCATTCTTTCATTTTGGATTGCGGATAGTTTGTTTTGATGATATAATGCGAACAATTATCCGTATCCGACAGAATTTGCAGGAAGGAAGCCCCTTGAACCTCAAAACAGAAGCCCTCATCCTTACAATCCTCTCAATTCTACTCCTCTCCCCACTGACCTTAGCGAGCTCCCCCAAAGTTCAAACGCAACTCCCATCAAACTCCGTTGCTGTCAGCGATGATTCCTTGGCGACCTTTTTTAATCCAGCAGGTCTCGGCGTTGGGCGCAGTTTTAATCTTTACTACCTGAAAACCTATCACAGCGACCCGGGCAGTGATGATGCGTTTTTCGTATCGGGCAGGGGAACAGGGTTCAGTATGGCGTTTGCCAACGCAGAGAACGATATTGATTTCACGCGGTATACCCTTTCTACCGGCAACCGTCTCGGCACTTCGCTCTATTGGGGCACGGGCTATAGCTGGATTAATTCCGACGACAAGAGCTATGATAAATTTTCGTCATGGTCATTCGGCTTGATGTTGCGCCGTCAATACCTTGCGGTCGGGGCAATTGTCCGCGACCTCAACCGTCCACGCTTGCATACGGAGAGGCTCGGCAGAACCTACGATTTCGGGCTTGCGATTCGGCCAAGTACCTCGCGGATTACCTTCTCTATTGATGCCCGCAAAGTCGAGCAGGTTGCTGGTCTGGATTTCAACTACGGTATTGAGTTGCGCCCGATTAATGGCATAACGTTGCGCGGCAGTCTGAACAATGACCACAGTTTCGATCTGCGTTTCGGTATCAACTACGGGCAAGTGGGGTCAGGGACCTATAACCGCTTCAACACAGAGGGCGACCACCAGGACGGGGTTGGCTATCTCTATCTCTCCAGCAAACTCCACACGAAGCCACGAAACCGGCGGCACATCTTCCTTGATGTCCGGATGCGCGAAATCGAGAACACGCTTAAAATCGCCCAAAGAGACCCTGACGTAGCAGGCGTACTCATCCAGCTCGGTGGTAGCGATTACCGCATTGGTCGTTTACAGGAACTCAGCGATATCATCACGAATTTTCGGGCAACAGGCAAGAAGGTCATCTGCTACATGCACACCTGTTCGACGGGGAATTATATCTTGGCATCGGTCTGCGACCAGATTGTCCTACATCCGTCCGGGGAAATTCGGCTCATCGGGTTACGGTCAGAAGTGTCATTCTACAAAGGCGCGTTGGACAAACTCGGCATTCGGGCAGACCTAGAACATATCGGGGCATACAAGTCGGCATCAGATGTTTTCACACGTACCAATATGTCGGAGGCACACCGTGAAGTCCAAAATTCAATTTTAGATGACCTCTACGACCAATTGACCCAATCCATCGCAACGGGGCGCGGTTTGACCCAGGATGAGGTTAAGCAACTTATTAATCAGGGCCCATTCACAGCAAAGCAGGCACTTGGGAAACAGCTAGTTCATCGGCTCGCATATCGTGACCAACTGAAAGCGATCGCGACAGAATTGACGGGCAGAGAACATGCTCTAGTCAAAGCAAACGCATATCTGAACACCGAGATGTATGTGTATGATTGGGAAACACCGTTGCCCAAAATTGCCATCATCGAAGCGGATGGAATGATGGTAACGGGTGAAAGTTTCACAGACCCATTCACAGGGACCAAAACGATGGGTTCTACCACAATCGCCCGCGCAATCGAGTCTGTCCGCGAAGACAACTCGATCAAAGCGGTCGTACTCCGAATCAACAGTGGTGGCGGATTCGTCCTCGCTTCTGACATTATCTGGCGCGAGTTGATACGACTCAAGGAGGTCAAACCGTTAATTGTCTCGATGGGCGATGCCGCCGCATCAGGTGGATACTACATCGCCGCTCCCGCCGATGTGATTGTTGCGTCGCCCGGAACCATCACCGGCTCGATTGGTGTCATCAGTGGGAAATACAGTTTCAAGACACTCTATGATAAAATTGGCATTCATAAAGAAATCATCAAACGTGGGGAGCGTGCCGACTTTTACACCGATTACGGCGATTATCCCCCCGAAGAACGCGCAATCATTAAGGAACAAATCACGGAAATTTACGATGATTTTCTCGCAAAGGTCGCAGAAGGACGAGGCATGACCACAACGGAAGTAGACCGCATCGGTAGGGGGCGCGTCTGGACCGGCAGGCAAGCGAAGGAAAATGGGCTGGTTGACCAGCTCGGTGGATTAGACCTCGCGCTCTCAATTGCACGGAAGAAGGTTGGGTTAGAAAACCGGGAGGTCGCGCTTATCTGGTTGCCTAAGAGGGGTTGGTTATCGCGGTGGCTTGAGGGCTTCCGTGTAGTGAAAACAATTGCCTCCGGTACGGGTTGGCAGCCGCCGACCTCTTTGGTCGAGCAGATTCGGAAACATCGAACTTTCTTGGTGATGCCGTATGATGTCAGGGTACACGATTAAATTAGGAGTTGGTGGGTGATTACAATGCCGTTCAGACGCAGAAAGTCTCAAAATCCGAATAAGCGAACAGGGGCTGTTTACGCAGATTTGCGAGAGAAGATGGTGCGTGAGCAGATCGAAAAACGGGGTATCACGGATGCAAACGTACTTGAAGCGATGCAGAAGGTCCCGCGCCACCTTTTTACGAAATCGACGTATGTGAGAGAGGCTTATACAGACCATGCCCTCCCAATTGAGTGTGGGCAGACCATTTCTCAGCCCTACATTGTTGCGTTGATGACGGAGTTGCTCCAGTTGGAAGCAGAACTCAACGTGCTCGAGATCGGAACAGGATGTGGATATCAGACAGCGGTTTTAGCGGAGCTTGTCACGCAGGTCTATAGCGTGGAAATTATTCCTGAACTGGCAGAAAATGCGCGGACACAATTAGATTCGCTCGGTTATCAGAACATCACTCTGAAGGTTGGGAATGGCTATAATGGGTGGGAAGAACACGCCCCTTACGGTCGAATTATCGTCACCGCCGCGCCGAAGGTACTTCCAAACCGACTGATTGAGCAACTCGCTGAAGGGGGTCGGATGATTATCCCAATCGGCAACTATGACCAAGAGCTTGTCCTCATCTCTAAGACAGCGCGCGGGATTGAACAAACGAAAGTGATCGGTGTCCGCTTTGTGCCAATGACGGGAGCGATTGACGATAAGTGAATGCCTGAAGAATCCTTGAAACCAACGCAACAAAATTCTAAGTCTACGGTATTGGCATTATTTTCGCACCAGCACGAGGAGAAAATATGACGAAACTGACAATTACCATCTGTACCACTTTGCTATTTGTAAGTATCTTTACACCAATCGCTTCTGCCGCATTTAACGACATCGGCATCGGCGCACGTCCCCTTGGGCTCGGCGGAGCATTCGTCGCCTTAGCTGATGATGGGAACGCCGCAAATTATAACGCCGCCGGGCTTGGCTACATTGACGATATTCAGGTACACTTAACCACCGTGCAACGGTTCAAAGGGCTTATTACCTACCACTACATTGGCGGGGTCTTGCCCCTCGGGGCCGCAGGGGCCCTTGGTACAAGCTTCGGTAGCCTCAGTGAGGATTCGGGAATCTACCATGAGCAGACCCTTCGGCTCTCTTACGCAAAAGCGTTCTCAAAATTCGCACTTGGGATGAGCGTAACATCTCTGGGAACTCGTTTTGACCCAAATAACGAATTCGTTAAAACCAATCCGGATCTTGCGAATACTTCGCCTTCAGCGTTTTCGCTGGGCTTCGGGGCTATCGTGAAGCCTGTGAGTGAACTGAGGATTGGATTTTCGGCCGACAATCTTATCCCTGCCAATGTCAGTGTCTCCGAATTGGGGGAGGACAATGTTCCAATAAATATCCGATTTGGTTTAGCCTATAGCCTCTCTGCAATCGCTGAGACGACGCAACAGGAATCGTTACGCGAGGTTTTGAAATCCGGTATTGGGCTTATTGAGATTCGTGTACGCGATGGTAGTCGCCATATCCATGCCGGTGCGGAAGTGTTCCTCAATAAAACAATCAGTGTGCGGGCTGGCTATGCGTTGGCAAGTGGTATAAATAGCGCGACGACTATCGCCCTCGGCGGAAGTGTTAAAATTCCGGTGTCAGGTCTTGCCGCACAACTTGATTACGGTTTCCAAATTCTCAGCGGGGGTTTCAAGGATAATACAACCCAGCAGGTGTCATTGAATTTGGTTTTTTAAGCAACTTTCAAAAAATAAACGGCATAAGCGGTGTAAACCGAGTTTTTTGCGTCTCGTCATCGAGTCTCCATCCGCAAGGATCGGCAAAACTCGGTTTCTTTCCGTTTCAATTTCCTTCAAACGTATTGTACACCCGATATTCCGCATCTATTTTGAGCGGTTCCGGCATTTATTCAATTCCTGAATATCCGATAATCTGACTTGACGCAAAAAGGCCGCGCCCCGGCAGGCCTGCTGTCCTACCGTGCGCTTCTAACCAGAAATAATTACGTGTGTGTGAAACTCCCGTTTTCTCGAGTTTTATGTGCTTGCTAAACAATTAGACCGTATGTTAACATCACTCACGTTTGCGAGCAGAATGTAAAAAGGGGGCATAATTTCAGGACTGTTTACGCCAGCTAAGAAGAAATAAAAACAAATTTCCATCTATGTGAAGGGAGTTCACCTGTGGATGGAGTTTCACCTGTGGATGGCGTTTCACTTGTGGGAGGGAGTTCCGACTCCCGATACACCCGATAAATTTCAAACTTCAGTAGCTAAACTTTAACAGTAAAACGCGCGACTGATTACTTTTTTTTTCTGTCAACCTTTGTCAACCTTTCGCCATGAACCCAAATCAATTAGATATCCCCTTAAAGATAGACCACTTCTTATTGTCAGGGGATAATATGTCAAAAGTCAAGTGAAGCACCAGAGGTTGACACCGACATCAATTTATCGCATTTTTAACCGCTGTCAACCCGGTTATTAAAAAATAAGTTGTAAAACTCAAATCGGAGGGGATATTGGCAAACCCACCCCGTCATTTTATGGCGAGAACGAGTTGTGTCATTAAATCTTCCCCTAAAGAATGGGATTACGAAACGGATACCATCAATTCTCTCAATTCGCATCCACAACTGCGGAGTATAGGGTACACCCAAAGTTATGATAACATTACCGATTTTGATTGTCAAATTTCACTAGAACACGATATGCCCCGATTCCCGCGCTCCAGCGGAGCGCAATGTATAAAACTTGCTTAAAGGAAAAAAAAGTGATAAGAATCCAACACAAATTTATCATCGCAGTCCTTGTCTTCTTTATGGTGTTTGTCGCAGTCAATGGTAACGCCGCTGTCACATCAACCGGTGAGATTAACGTTGCGGGTGACAACCAAGGCATCGTTCCCGCCAGTTCAACGGTGACGCTGATTGCGACGCTTGTCGTCGATCGGTCGCTTGCCGAACCTGGCGAGGAAATCAAAACCTTTGAAATTCTAATACCAAACGGTTTTGTCGTACAGCCATCAAACTTCCGCTCTATATCTCGTGATGGTCAGCAAATTCCTGCCATCCCAGAAGTCAGTACGACTACCCTGCGGGTTGTACTGGTTGCGGCAATTGTTGATTTCAGTAACTCCAGATACGATATTGTCTTCGACAGCAGAACACCGAATATTACAACCAGCCGGGCCCTTTTTAGGGTGCGGCTCAGAAACTTGAAAGACCAGCCTATCGGTGAATTTATTAAACCTGGGCAGGCGGATGGAAAGAAAAACAACGATGACTTCACCCTGCAAGTGATTCCTAATGTGCCTCCAGCGGGTGTGTTTGGATTCACGGCTGAAGCCGATCAGGATGGCGAAAACGATGTCACGCTCAAGTGGCAAAAGTCAGATGACCCTGACGTGAATGGCTACTTTATTTACCGCGGTCTAGACCCACCAATCAGAGTGGAAAACCGATCCGCGACGGTTTTTCGAGATGTGAACGTTACACCGGGGACTCATAATTACGCGATTGAAGCCTATAAAACACCGCTTTTGCGGTCTAAACGTTCAGAGAGCGTTCAGGTTGTTGTAAAGACAGACACCGCACCACCCAAACCACCCGAGCAATTTACGATTACTGGGTCTGGGGATACCATCACGATGACGTGGAATAGCAGTTCGAGTCGTGACGTTGTGAAGTATCAGATCTCCTTCGGTTCTTCACAGACCCAACTGAAACCGCTGGCAGAGGGGGAGATCGATGTCGAAGCGAGTAAAGTAGAATACGAGTTCATTGACCGCAGGCTCCTTGGTGTCGGTATTTTTACCTATGCCATTGAAGCGATTGATGAAGCGGATAATCGTTCAGAATCGGTGACCCAAATCCTCCGCATCCTCGGTGAACCGGCACCTAATCCGTTTACACCGCTTTCAAGCAATCCCGATTTCAATCAGGTCGTATTTCCCGCCCGCGCCATTGAGGATGCCGAAGGTGAATTTACTGTCTTGGTCTTCAACATCAACGGCGTACTTGTCAAGGAACTCAAAGCCGAGCCAGGGACACGCGAACTTAAATGGGATGGCAGAGATGAGAGAGGGGAGATTGTGGAAAGTGGCGTTTACGTCTATCAGATGCAGGTGGGGGAAAGTTTCAAGACAGGAACGTTGATTGTGGCAAAGTAAAGATCTGCTGGATTTGGCAATCCAGCAGGAGCAACATGGACAACGGGCCGACGATGCAATTATGGTGGAACCGAAAGATATGTAGACACCGGCCGGTAGGTGCGGTTTTGCGTCAAGTTGCGATTATTGGCTTAGCTATAATTAAATCGCGCAACCGTTGAATTTTTAGTGTTGACACTATTTATTGATGGGTGCTATACTAAATGAAATTCAAGAAAGGAGCGACCTAAGCAATGTACAAGCAGAAATTGTTCCGAATCGGAATAATCATAATCCTCGCGGCGGTGTGCATTACCAGCGCGCTGTACGCAGCAGGAACCTGGAGGATTTTACACGAAACAGATAAGGACTATAACGATTATGAGGCAATTGCCTTCGTTAGTCCGAAAAAGGGTTGGGCGGTTGGCGTTGCCACTTTGGATATGGATAACCCTGGACTTCTTCGCGAGACCAATGATGGTGGTAGGACCTGGGAAAAGGTGGAACTTGATATCAGTAAAAACCTGTCAAATATCTACTTTTATGAAAAGAAACACGGTTGGGCAGTCGGCGATGGGGGCATGATTATCCACACCAAAGATGGTGGGCGCCGCTGGAGTTTCCAACAGAGCAATGTTTTCACTTGGCTTTTTGGTGTCCACTTTGTGAATGAGAAGGTGGGTTATGCCGTTGGTGGATATGAAACCGTCCTCAAAACCACAAACGGCGGTAGAGGTGTCGGTTGGAAGATGCTGAGCGGGGGCATAATACCGGAAGGACAGGGAAACGATCCGGCATATATGTACAATGCGGTTTATTTTGCTGATGCGTCAACGGGTTGGGTGGCTGGACTTTACGTAGACCCGATCGCTCAAACCCAGAACAGTGTCATCCGAAAAACGACCGATGGTGGGAAGACGTGGAACGATCAGCCAGCCAATGCCGAAGACATGATCAAAGATATCTTCTTCATCAACGCTTCAATCGGTTGGGCGGCCGGAGAGAATGGGCTAATACTCCATACCACCAACAGTGGGGAAACGTGGAACATACAGGAAAGTAGCACAGAGGAGCTTTTGAAGACCATTCGGTTTGCCGATGAAAACGTCGGTTGGGCAGGCGGTGGCGAATACGGTGTCAGTGCGCTTATTCATACCACAGACGGTGGCGAAACGTGGCAAACGCAGACGATAGACCATCCGAAGCTTAGCAAAAGGCCGGTCTTTGATATCTTCATCTTAGAGAAGAAGCATGTGTGGCTCACCGGCGAACAGGGTATGGTATTGCAATACAAGTAGCGCGTTCTGAATGCTGATTTCAACCGTACCAAAGTACTGTTTTCGGGGCTTTCGGTACAAACAGAGCAAAACTCAAGTGTAGAAAGGATTTACGGCGGCTTCTCTCTGCTTAAAATCGGGGGGATTCGCCATGGTCATTTATGAATTTTGCAGAACGCATGAACCGTTTGGGAACCGAGTCCGCGTTTGAGGTGCTTGCTAAGGCAAAAAGTCTGGAAGCGCAGGGCAGAGATATTGTTCACCTTGAAATCGGTCAGCCCGACTTTATCACGCCGATGAATATTTGCGAGGCGGCATTCAAGGCGATGAAGGACGGCCACACAGGATACGGTCCATCGGCGGGATTGCTGGAGTTTCGTGAAGTCATTGCGGAACATATTTCCGAAACACGGGGCGTTGATATTCTCCCTGATGAAGTGACTGTGACACCGGGCGCGAAACCGATTATTTTTTTCACGATTCTGGCTCTGATTAACGAAGGCGACGAGGTTATCTACCCTGAGCCAGGGTTCCCTGTTTACGAATCGGTGATCGACTTCATTGGTGGGAAGGCGGTGGCACTTCCCCTGCGCGAATCGGTTGATTTTCGATTTCGGATTGATGAGCTTGTCGCTGCCATCTCTAATCGGACAAAGCTATTAATCATCAATTCTCCGCAGAATCCGACGGGCGGCATTCTGGAGTCGGAAGACCTTAATGCAATAGCGGAACTTGCCATCAAACACGATTTTTACGTCCTCACGGATGAAGTTTATTCCCGTCTGCAATACGAAGGAACACACGACAGCGTTATCAATCGACCCGGTATGAAGGAACGGACCATTATGATTGAGGGGCATTCAAAGACCTATGCGATGACCGGGTGGCGATTGGGATACGGTATTGCACCAAAGGAGACCGCGGATAAAATCACGCAGTTGACGATTAACTCCAATTCATGCACCGCTACATTTACTCAAATCGCCGGGATTGAAGCACTACAGGGTCCACAAGATTTCGTTTCGGAGATGAGAGCGGAATTCAAGGTTCGTCGCGATACAATCGTTGATGGATTGAATGCCATCGAGGGTGTCAGTTGTCGCAAGCCGCTTGGGGCATTTTACGTCTTTCCAAATGTCACACAACTTCCCATCTCGTGCGAGGCATTAGCAGATTACCTGATGGATGAGGCAGGCGTTGCGTTGCTACCCGGTACATCCTTCGGCAAACTCGGTGATGGCTACCTTCGGCTTTCGTATGCAAATTCATTAGAGAATATCCGTGAAGCCTTATTCCGTATGGATGCGGCGATTTCAAAACTCTGAACTGGCACATCGGGGTTGGAACCCCCTCCTACGGATATTGAGGTATGAGTGCCTGCAAGCGAGCAGACTAACCCATAACAATAAAATCAAAAGCCTATGCCCACGAAAGCAATCGCCCGTATTCCAGCGAGCACAACGAACCTTGGCCCCGGCTTCGATGTGCTTGGGCTCGCGCTTCAGCTTTATAGCACTGTTGCACTGGAAACGACCGACACTGGAATAGAAATTGTTGTCAATGGCGTTGATGCCGATAAAATTCCAAGCAGTACCGATAACATCGCCTTTCAAGCCGCAGAGTTGGTTTTCAAACAGAGTGGGCATCAACCTGACGGGCTCAGAATGGTTTTAGCCAACGGTATCCCGGCGATTCGGGGTCTTGGCGGTAGCGGCACGGCGATTCTCGGTGGCTTGCTCACTGCAAACGCTATCTGCGGAACACCATTTTCACACACAGAGATACTGAATTTCGCAACTGAATTTGAAGGCCATCCGGATAACGTTGCGGCCTCGTTGTTGGGGGGGCTGGTCGTCTCTGCCATGGAGGCAGAGCAGGTCTACACGATTAAATTGGACTGCGATTCAGCCCTTCGGGTTGTTCTAGCGATTCCAGATTTTCCACTGTCAACCCAAGAAGCCCGTCGCGTTTTACCCCAATCTGTTGAATTTACAGATGCAATCTACAATGTTAGTCGTAGTTCGTTGCTCGTCGCTGCAATCGCAACAGGAACTCTGGAGATGCTGTCTCTGGCGATGAACGACCAACTACATGAACCTTATCGAACTCCACTGATTCAAGGATTCGATGATGTGGCTCAAGCTGCTAGGAGGGCAGGTGCATTAAGCGTCGCATTAAGCGGTGCTGGTCCGAGTATCGCCGCATATTGCACAACATCAATGCAGGAAGTTGCCGAGCAGATGCGTCAAGCATTTTCACAGCATCAAATCGCCTGCGATGTAAAAATTTTAGCCATTGATACCACTGGCGCGACCGTGCAAATTAGCGAATAGCTTTATGGGTACGCACGGCATTCGTTCGCAGTTTCGCTGGTCTCCTTCCAATACACCTTCCATCGCCGCTTGACAGCAATAAATCACCTTACTACAAACCTAAAGTCGGTGTCATTCAATAGAATCATGTCAGATTGGTACGCCCAAAAGATTTCACATCTTTTAAATGAATTCAAGGCCGACCTTGAACATGGATTGAGCAGTGACAACGCAAACGCTTCGCGCCGGAAATATGGAAGCAACGAAATCCGTTTGCCTGTTGAGCCTGTGTTGCTGTCATTTTTCGTAAAGCACGTTTTAAACATTACTACGCTTATTCTAACGGTTGCTGTGTGCGTTCTGATATATCCGCTGAATCAAATCCAAGACGCATTGGTTTTCTTTTCTATCCTCTGTTTTCATATCTTGTGGAAATATATTCAAGATGCAAAAACGCGTGACCGTCTTCAATCCATCCAGAGTCGTGTAGAGATTGCCATTGCTGTTGTGCGAGATGGAAGCATTATTGAACTTCCCCCAACAGAGATTGTGCCGGGCGATTTGATTCTCCTCGACGAAGGAAGCTACATCCCCGCCGATGCCCGAATCGTTCACACAGACGGATTCGTCGTTGATGAAACCCCGCTATTCGGCACTTCTATGTCCGTTACCAAAACTGCGGAAGATATTTCTGACCCCGACCTGACACCTGAAAATCAGCGGAATATGGTCTTTGCGGGAACGTATGTCTTGGAAGGTACAGGCCGAGCAATCGTGATAGCGACAGGGAAACGACTGGAGATTCACAATCCCAAACGTCAGGTGCCAGTACAACCTGATTTAGACTCCGAAGCAGAGATGCAAACTGGCGTTTTTTATGACCATTTCAAGTGGGCGGGTTGCATCTTAGCAGGGCTTTCCGTTCTCATTGCCTGGTTGATTGCTCAACACCGCGGCGAGCCGGTCAACTGGTCAGGCCTTCTGTTCTTGGCTCTCGGTTTTGCGATTGCTGCCATCCCCGAAGGTATTGTTTCGACAAGCCGGGCTATTCTGGCTGAAAACGCCCGCAGACTGTCACGCAAGGGAGTGGCCATCCGCAACCCTATCAATTTGGAAAGATTGAGCAATATCACCGCACTTTGCGTCAATGAACTGGGCGTTTTTACCACTGAGGAAATGATGGTCTCCCATGCTTTTGTGGAAGAGAAACTCGTTGAGCGGGAGATGTGGGAATCATGGCTGGCATCTCGCAGAGATGCCCCAAGCGAAGAGGGTGAAGAACTATTTCCGGTGCCTCCTGCTGACTCGCAGATCCCCTCCGGATTTCCATTACTGGTATTGACTGCGAGCAAATGTTGTGTCCGTGGACAGAATCAGCAAGAAAGTGCAACGGAAAAACGGATTAATCAGGCAATTCAACAGATTGCTGAACAGATAGGGTTCAATTCAGAACAGTATGACACAGCATCATCTCTGGTTTACGAAATGATACAGACCCCTGAGCGTCCGTATAAGATGCTCTTCTTTGAAACCGAATCGGGGGAATTATTGCAACTGATGTGTGGAGATGCTGAGGCCGTGTTGCAAAGTTGCGAATATGTGCAGATTCGCCAAACCAGTAGTCGTATGACAGGCAATCAGCACGAGTTGACCGCACGGATTATCCAGTATCTTCGTGACAGTAAAGTGCTGGTCATTGGGATTGCCTATCGCAATTCAGCGGAACCCCCATCCCGGCAGAATATGAAACAGAACCTTACCTTTTTAGGCCTCTTGGCGTTTACAGAGATGGATTACACAGACGAAAGAGACGCTGTTGAATACTGCATGGATGCCGGAATTAAAACGGTCATGATAACGGACAAAGACGAGTTTGCGGCTTTAGACCTTGCGCGAGCATTCGGAATGGTTCAAGATAAAACAGCGGTCGCCTCAAAAGCAGACCTCGATGAGCTCGGCGACGAATATGATTCAGTCGCTGACCGGCTACTCGCCTATTCCAAACCTTCAGCAGAACAGAAACTGAATATCGTCCAACACCTCAAACAGCGTGGTTATTCAGTGGGGGCGTGGGGCCAATCTCCCAAAGATTTGCGTTCCATGAAAGCTGCCGATGTGAGTTTCGCCTCCGCGTTTCGGGCTTCTCACATTACGCATCAAAACGCTGGATGTCTCCTCCTCAAGGATGGATTCCAAGTCATTGCGAATCTATTGCTGCACACGCGGGAGGCGTATGGCAACTTGAGAAATTCGATGCGTTGGTTGCTTTCTTGTGCAACCGCGCAACTCATTACACTCAGCATCGGGTTTATTATCCAGCAACTAAAAGGTTTACCGATGCCATTGACTCTGTCGCAGATTGTTTGGGTTCACTTACTCGTCAATCTCATTCCGCTGATCGGGCTCGGGCATAGCCGCATCGCCGGAGATTTGAAACATAACAGACCTCAAAAAGTCGCGCCTTTCCTCGGCAACCTCTACCGTTTGGATATTCTGCTGCGGAGTTTGGTTATCGCGCTGATGACAATTATTATCTTCGTTATGACCCTAGATCTCTTTCCGAAAACCCCCCAGCGCGCCCAGGCTGCCGCGTGTACGACGTTGATTTTCACACAGCTGATCGCGAGTTTCCAATGTCACCGCAACCCCTGGGAATCGCTTCCTCAGAGAATCGTAGCAAATATTCCTTTTCTGCTCACGATTCTCGTGTGCATGGCACTACATCTCCTGGTTATCTATGTCCCTGCCATACGGCAGATTTTATGGGGGCATGAATTTTATGGAATCGGAATGCTGTTCAGCGAATGGCAGTGGATGCTTACGTTCTGTGTGCTTCTGCTGTTGTTGCCTCTGAATCTGGCGACTGACAGCAGGAATTAGCGTCTAAGTATTGTCGGAAATTAAGTCGATCGCGAGATCACGAGGCGATACATTTTCGGTACCGTCCGATCGAAATCGCCGGAAATGTGATAGCTGTCCCCACCATCTTTGACAGTACGAACCAGAATCGTCTTCTTGGGACGATGGTAGTAATGCGCCTCTGTTGGGTTTCCTTCATCACGAAAGTCGGGAAAATCGATCAGGTCAAAATTCGCGGTGGTAAAATGCCGAATTTCTGCTCCGCGTTGCGCTGCGATATTTCGCGCCATTGATAAGGTTTTGAGATAGACCTCCGGGCCCATCACGGCGGATCCGAGGTTGAGAAACACACCCCCTTCTAGCTGCGATACAGTATGGGCAAAACGGAGAAAATCCTCGCCCGTCGTATACCCCATCGCCGCATAATCGGCTGACGGATGTTGGTCAATGATGTCGTAGCCGATGCCTTTGTGGACAGTAATCGGAATCTCCAACCGATACGCCGCTGCGAACATGCTAATCTCACGGTGAGGAAAGTGTACGCCCCCTTCGTTTTCTTGAATCAGTCTACCAACGGCTTCACCAAAACCGACCTTGTCCCGATACCCCCGAATGATGGCTTCGTTGAGGTAGCGTCCGGTCTCTTCCCAATTGCCGAATTTACCGTCCCGAATGTATCGCTCGACATCCTCAAGTGTCGCGCCCATCAGCGCAAGCTCGAAATCGTGGATGGCGCAAGCCCCATTCGTCGCTAGGTGCGTAATCACGCCCCTCTCCATTAGATTGATGATGAACCGCGAGTTCCCGCGACGCATGACGTGCGCCCCCATCATCCAGATGACCTGTCGCCCCTGACGATATGCTTCAACAATCCGATCGGCGATGACGGGTAAATTTTCGTTCTCATAGGAAGGCGTTTCGGCATCCAGTGAATAGACATCAGCGATAGTCATCTTGTGTTCACGCTGGGATAAGGGTAGAATTTTTAGTTGTTCCCGATCTAATTTACAGTAGGACATAGGCATTAATCTCCTTCAAGTTGTGATTCTTTGACTTGTGAGATTATATCAAAAAGTTAATGAGTTTCCAAATTGAAAAATCGTGCAATGTGAGTTATACTATTCCAGAGGAACTTAACGCAAAGACGCAAGGGCGCAAAGACGCAAAGGAAGTGCCTACCAAAAGATTGCTAAGGACTTCGGTATTGAGAGTCAGAGTTTGCGGGCGGTGTTCGCCGGGATGCTCTGGAAGGCTTTAGGCGTTCTTGATTACTTCATCTGGCTCATGCGGAGCCGCCAAATCAACCCTGAAATCATCCAAAAAAATGAGAGAGAAAGAGGATACGCGATTTTTAGTGAAATGATTGGATCCGTAAAATCGGGTGTAACCGATGGGTCTATCAATCACGATGAAGTTATCTACGAATTGGAATCAAAGCCATGATTTTTGTTGATAGCGGTGTCTGGATTGCCCTCATGAATCAGGACGATGGACTTCATGATGACACTGTAGCAATTTACAACGATTTAGTACAGCAGGACGCACAATTTTTAACCACAGACGTTATCATTTACAGATCGCACCAGCTTTGCAGTTTGTCAGAGGCGTAGAATCTCTGAGGCTTTTGCTTTCGATCAACATTTTACGATAATGGGGTTGACGCTTAAATAGAACGCAAAGGCACGAAGAAGATAAGAAGCTAAGTACAACACCTTTGAGGGAAAAACCGATGTTTCGGAAAGCGAGTTATTGCCTCTTCATTTTGATGTCGTTGAGCCTGCTTGGGTGGATTGGTAGTTGGTCACGACTTATAAAGAGTGGAAACGAGCACTACACGGCAGGAAGATACGATGCCGCGCTCAAAGCGTATCAGTTGGCAACCGAGCAACGACCAGACAACGCGATTGCCCGGTATAATCTGGGAACCGCTTTGTATCAGCAGGGACGGTTTGATAAAGCGGCAGATGCCTTCAGGCACTCATTGATAGCTAAGGATTCAATATTGCGGGCGCAGGGGTATTATAACTTAGGAAACGCTCAATTTCAGTTAGGAGACCTCCGAGGCGCGATTCGCTCCTATACAAGCGCGTTACGACTCAATCCTACGGACGTTGATGCGAAATATAATCTCGAATTGGCGTTTGAGCGGTTGAAACAGCAGCAGGCGCGTCGACAGAAGGATGGCAACGCAGAACAGCATCGGAAACCGGATACGGAAACGCAACAGCGAAATACGCCAAACTCGGAGCAGAAGGCCCAGAACGCCGACGCGAAAGCATCTGCCCCGAAACCAACGTCCCAGCCGATGTCCAAAGAAGATGCCATCCGACTCTTGGAGACTTTCAGCTATGATGAAAAACAACTTTGGGAGAAACTATTACGGAAGCAGTCTGCAAGCCATCATAAACCCGAGAAGGATTGGTAACGCTGTTTCCCCCTTTTGGAGGGCTTGGCACTTTTGCACTCAAGAGAGGAGCGACTTTTCGATGCGTCCATTCGTATTAGGAGCGTATCTCGTCTCTATTTTCTTTTATTCTAGCACCGCCCATAGTCAAGACATTAATGTGTCAGCAACAGTCAATCCGCAACAGATTCACTTGAACGAGCGTACAACACTACAGGTGACAATCTCCGGCAAGACGCAGCTCAAGCACATCCAGCCCCCTGTGCTTGAGTTATTACCGGAATTCATCGCCACCTACGCCGGTTTATCAGACCAGTACCGATGGCTTGAGAATGGGATTTCGCCTTCGATTACTTGGTCTTACGAGCTTATCCCGCAAAAGACCGGTAAATTTACGCTGAAGAAAATTCGCGTTCCTTACGACGGGAAAACTTACGTCGCGGATACCCTTTCAGTGACGGTTTTACCACCGTTGCAAAAGCAGGTGGAACAGGGGGCTTCTCCAAATTCCTTCACAGATGCACTCTCTGGAAGTGCTCATAAAATTGAAGCTTTTGTCGATAATACGCGCCCCTACGTCAATGAACAGATAACATACACCTTTCGACATCTATACACCACACAATTGCCGAGCGGTGATTCACCGAAACTGCCTTCGCTGTCGGGCTTTCGGACCTGGGAAGTTCCTAGCAAGCAAGGGTTGACAGAAGTCATCAATGGCACGAAGTATCGGGTCTCGGAAACCCGAGTCGCACTCTTCCCGATTGCCGCAGGTCGAACAACAATTGAATCGGCTCAACTCAGGCTCCCGGATTCTTTCGATTTCGGACGCAGTGATGTGCCCAAAAATCTAATCACGAGGCAGATTGGGATTGATGTGCGTCCGCTTCCCCAAGTGGGGAAGCCTGCGAACTTTACAGGAGCGGTTGGCGAGTATCAAATCGCCGCAGAAGTGAAGCAAGCAGAGATAAGGGTTGGGGGAGGGTTCACCTTGTGGCTACAGGTGTTGGGGACAGGTAATATTGAAACGTTGAAATCACCGAGCATCCCTGCGATTCCCAATGTGACAATATACGACCCGACGGTAACGACTGAAGTTGATGAAGTGGACTCGAAAGTTCAGCGGAAGCACATTTATGCGTATGTTGTCGTCCCAGCACAGGCAGGAAGTCTGACGATTCCAGAAATTGCGTACCCCTATTTTCACCCCCAAAAAAATCGCTATCAGGTCGCTCAGACGGATACAATCACAAGAACCGTGCTTCCTGAATTGACAGCAGGGATACAGTCATTGCCCAATAATAAAGAAGGCGAACCGAAAGGCGCAGGTGGTGTCGCGGGGCCGTTCTATAAGCGTACGTCGTTTTGGGGGGGACAGTTATTGCTAGTTGTCTGTATTTTAGTCTGTGTTTTAGCGGTGTGGAGCTATCAACGAAAACGCGCAAAATTAAGTCCAGACCGACGACCACCGCAGAATGCGGGGCAAAGTGCGCTACAAGCCATCGAAGCGGCGGAGCAAACGATGGGGCATGGTTCGGCGATATTCTTTACCACACTCGCCAACAGTCTGTATCAGTACATTGGGGACATCCTCAATATTTCGCCGACTGGACTTAACCCTGAGGGGGTTCATCACCAGTGTCTGAAAGCCAACATCCCCGAATCAGCGACAAAGCAGTTAGTTGAGGTTCTCATGCAGTGTGACCATGCACGCTTCGCACCGGTCTCCCGTAGCCCAGACGCCCTGAAAAACACATCGCAACGTGCCAAAGCCGCTATTCATAACATAGAAAAAAACCGTACACCGTAGGAGGGGCATCCTGCCCCGACCAAAGCCTGGACGCGCTGAAAAACACATCACAACGTGCGAAAGCCGTTATTCATAACATAGAAAAAAACCGTACACCGTAGGAGGGGCATCCTGCCCCGACCAATAGCCTGGACGCGCTGAAAAACACATCACAACATGCGAAAGCCGTTATTCATAACATAGAAAAAACCCGTACACCGTAGGAGGGGCATCCTGCCCCGACCAATAGCCCGGACGCGCTGAAAAACACATCGGAACATGCGAAAGCCGTTATTCATAACATAGAAAAAAAACCGTACACCGTAGGAGGGGCATCCTGCCCCGACCAATAGCCCGGATGCCCTGAAAAACACATCACAACATGCGAAAGCCGTTATTCATAACATAGAAAAAACCCGTACACCGTAGGAGGGGCATCCTGCCCCGACCAATAGCCCGGATGCCCTGAAAAACACATCACAACATGCGAAAGCCGTTATTCATAACATAGAAAAAACCCGTACACCGTAGGAGGGGCATCCTGCCCCGACCAATAGCCCGGATGCCCTGAAAAACACATCGGAACATGCGAAAGCCGTTATTCATAACATAGAAAAAAACCGTACACCGTAGGAGGGGCATCCTGCCCCGACCAAAGCCGTTATTCATAACATAGAAAAAACCGTACACCGTAGGAGGGGCATCCTGCCCCGACCAATCAACCCGTATACCGAAACTTGCACAGAACGCAGAAAGGAAAGAAGAAAAATGGAGATAGTTGATTTACTAATTCGATGGTTACACGTCATTGCCGCTGTGGTTTGGATAGGCGGGAACTTGACGATGGCGATGGTTATCGTTCCTTACTTTAAGCGGTCAGTATCCCCTGTGGAACGAATCAAAACTCTCACCCAGATAGGGAAAGGCTTTGAACCCATTGTGTGGGGCTGTGTGCTCGTCCTCATTTTTTCCGGGATATATAACATCTTCGGTTCAATTGACCTTGGAGATTCAGAGTCGCTTAGCCCTTTCATGCGAACCCTGAGTATCAAACTGATCTTAGTCCTTATCCTGATTATCCTCACAGGTATTCACAGCTTTATCATGGGGCCAAGAATCGCGCAAGCTGTCGAAACGCTAGCACCGGATGCTGAGCAACTTCCTGAAGAGATTGACAAAATGCGTTCTCAGATGGCAATTGTGTCAAGCTTGATAGGGGTGGTGTCGTTGCTTGTCTTGCTTGCGGCGGTGGCATTGCGGTTGGGGATTGGATAAAAGCCAGGCGGGGCAAGATGCCCCGCCTACGGTAAAATGGGCTTTAAAATCCGGGGTCGCACGTCAAAAATTTCAGGCACTCACGCCAATAAGCGACAGTGTACGCTTTGACCTCATCCGGCTGTCCCGCGAGGTCGAGATAGTGCTCAATCCAACCGAATAGACGCTCTTGGGCCGTTTTTCGGATTTCTCCGCTTTCCGCGTCATAGGCGATGTCGCGGAAGTTCTGTAGGTCATCCACGTCAAGATGAAAATCGACCTCCCGATACAGGATTAAGTTCACCATCAGTGCCATCGTTATCTCGCAGACGATGTCGCCATCTACGTTTGGGGGATATTCGGCAGCGAAAACCCGTTCAAGCGGTAGGGCTTGCATATAGCTCAGTCGATGCTCTATGTGATGGAGTTGTGTATTTACAGATGTCAAATCTGCGAGGCGAGTCAACGGACGCGGTGAGGAGATTTCGCGAAGGATAACTTGAGGGGTGTCAATGACCAGCTTATGTTCTAGGATGCCTTTCATAAATTGGCGTTCCCATTCATTATAAACCGGTATCTCCAGCGTTTCGGGCGGAAGCAGTATCGCATTTTTGAGTGCATTTTGCGAACGCTCTACCAGCTTATCGACCAGCGTGTTCCCAATCTGAAAGAACTTAATGATGCGGTTTTTATTGAGCAAGCGAACGGCTTTATCCAGAGCACCTTGGCTACCGTACTCCAACCCCAAGCTGGTTCGGATGAACGCCTCCTGAGCGTGCTTTCGGAGTTCCGACCGGGACGAAAAATTCTCTGCCTTAATCGTAATCAGCTTATAAGAAAGGGTTGTAATCTCTTGGTGAATCGCGTCTGCGTTATCATGGGCAATTTTTCCCTCCTCAGCCCCATGAGCAAGCACCTGCGCTAGGAACAGCCGATTGTCGTAGTGAGCAGGGGCATCAGTTTGAAACATCTTTTGATTCATCGTCATCAAGCTCGAGGTTGTCGAGATCGACCCGCTGGAGCACTTCCTCGTCAGTGATATTGATACCGGCCATCTTGTCGCGTTCTTGGACACGTTCATCACGTTGCTCTTTGGCCCGTTCAAGCGAGGCTTCCAATGCCATAGCATCGTCCTCTTCTTTATCAAGCCCAAAAATCTCGTAAAGGAGACGCAAAAAGAGTTCTACGTCCGCTTCCCAGATTGCGACTATGATTGCTAAGGCCCGCTCATCAGCGTACTCAATGCCAGACTTTAACGGGTCAACCAAACCCGCCTCGATAAACAGTGCCCTGAAGTCCCCGCCCATTTTCATCCGGCCGCGCAACAGATTGGCGAGTACACCGATATCAACCTGAGACAGCAAGATGGCGAGTTCCTCTCTCTCACACTCGGCTAACTCAAAAAGCCAAAGGTTCAACGCTTTTTCATCCAGCTTGCCGTTCCGCCATATAGCGAGGTCTATAATCTCCTCAAATTGCTCTGACGAAAGACACGGCAATAGCACCGATGCCAACCCTGTGCCCAGCATGGTATCTAACACTTGCAGGACATCTTCCGCCGCGCTTCTCTGGATGAGTTCTGTGCAGTCTGGAACCAGATAGTATAACTCTTCCCGATCCTTCACATCCGGTGTCGATGAGATAATCTCCAACTGCTGTTCCATCGGATAGGTCTGAAACAACGCTTCAGCTTCTCGCGTTGACATGGTCAACAATTTTCGCGCTTCCAAACGTGGGTCAACGAGATTTGTATTTCTCATACCAGCACTCTCCCGAATAAAATGATTAGAAATTCTCTCTGACGAAGTTGAGGTTTTTCGCTGCCGCCGCAATCGGGTCGTCTTTGGAGGGCGTTTCCAGAACAAACCAATCGTCATAACCGATTGCGTGAGCGGATTCAAAAACCGCATCGAAATCAACGGCACCTTCCCCAGCATGATTGCTGCCAGTATCCTTGATATGCATCTGCACAATCCCTTTGCCCAGTTGCCGAATCTCTTGGGGGGAGTCGTATCCGAAGGTCGTCGCGTTCCCCATATCGTAGTACACACCGACCACCGAAGATCCGGCCGCATCAATAATCTGTTGATGTTCATCTCCGCTCAACGTTGATTCAATGGCAAGGTAGACCTCATGCTTCTCCGCCGTTTCTGCCGCCGCTTTCAATCCATCAATGAAACGCGAGGCAGTGAGATGTTCTTTTTCAATCGCTCCATTGCCAAAAAACGGAACGAGAATAACCTTTGCCCCCAATTGTGGACAAGCCTCTGCGAGGTGCTGCAACATCGCTATCCCCTCCGCACGTTTACCATCATCAGGGTGCATGAACGTGTAAGCCGTAAATCCGCCCGGCGAAAGCGATGGGATCTCGATGCCAGCCTCATCAGCTAATTCCTTGATTTGATCAATCCCGCCATCACGCCACAGCGCGTGGTCAGAATAGTCCACGCCAGTACAGACCTCAATCCCATCAAAACCGATCTCTTTCGCTTTGCCAAATGCCTCTTCAAACGGCACCTGTAACATACCGTCTCGAATACCAACCTTCATATAACTGCCTCTCTTAAAGTCAATTGTTAAGCGTCCGCTCGGCTAATATCCGCTCGACCAGACCTTCAGAATCCCTAAAAACCTTGAGATTATAACATGTTTGGATTCAAGATGTCAACTGTCTTGAGTTCTAATACTAAACTAAGTTATTGAATCGACACGCACAATCTCCCCAGTTGCCGCAGACTGTTCAGCGGCAAGACAGGCTTGCACGGCCTCCATTGATTCTTCAGGGCTGATTATGCTCGGCGGTATACCTTCAGAGATACACGTAGCGAAATAATCCAGCTCGGTACGTAGCGCACCTGCTCGCACACCGTGCAATTCGGGCCAATAAGTTGTGTCCGGCATTCGCCATCCGTTTTTGTCAAAGACGGAGAAATTGGGATAGCTCTCATGAATATGGATTGAGCCCTCAGTACCAATAATTTCCATGCGTTCATCGATCTGGAAAGCGGTTGTATCTGGCAGAAACCACACATTTTCGCAAACACCAACAGCACCCGAGTTGAAGCGATACATGGTCCAACCGATGTCCGGGTATTTCATGCCCCGCACATCAACGGTTTGGGCGTAAGCTGTCTCAATCTTGGCACCCGTGTACCAGAGCATGAGGTCAGTGTCGTGTACGCCGTCACCGATAATCGGCCCAATCTTGTCCAAGACCATCTCCCCGACAGCAGCGGGGATATTCCGCCGCGCATAGATCGACACGATTTTGCCGATATTTCCCTCCGCGATTTCCGCTTTCGTGGCGGCATAACGCGGGTTGAAACGGCAGATGTGCCCAACCATAAAAAACCGATCCGATGCGTTCGCTGCGTCCACAATCGCTTGACAGTCAGTGACCGTTGATGCCATCGGTTTCTCCAGAAAAACATGTTTACCCGCTTCGATAGCCGCCAACGTCGGGGCAGCGTGCTGGTCCCACATGGTCGTAATGCTAACGGCTTCGACCTCCGGGTTCGCTAGAAGCGCGTTGTAGTCTGTGTATGTGTGCTTCACATCGAATGTATCGGCGAGTTCTTTGAGTCTTGATTCTGTTCTCGTGCAGAGCCCGTACAATTCGACATTTTCCAAGCCCGCGAGTGCCTCACAGTGCTTTTCCCCAAACCATCCCAAACCGATGACAGCGTATTTGACCTTACTCATGCGTTACCTTCCTTTCTGTCACAAATGCGTTCACCCATTTTGTCCAAGCTCGACAAGATTCGACACCATGTCCCGAATGCGAGGACGAGTGCTGTTGAGAAACGCCTCATCGGGTTCAAAGGCGTAAGGTGACCAACGTTGCAAAGAAGCGATGTGCTCCTGAGTCGTCGGCGCAGCCGCAAATTTCAGGGCGATATAACGGCGACCCACCCAACCATTGAACATCGCATGCCATAGACAGTGATTGAAGAATACCACATCACCGGGTTCGGTTTCCACAGGAAAGTACGGGAGTTCTGGCCCGGATACGCCGAAGGTAATCGAAGTGGAATCCGCTTTCTGGGCGATAAGCGGTTCAAGGTCTGTGTGCAGTGGTAGCCGGTGAGAGCCCGGGATAACACGGATGCAACCATTATCTTCTGTCACTGCATCCAAATAGATCATCACCTTAATACGGATGTAATCCACCTCCGACTTGCCTGATCGGTCAGCGTGCCAGCGGTGTTCGCTGTGGACAGTGAGGTTCCCCTCCGAACCAGACCAGATAAACTTCGTTCCCATCAACTGTTCAATCGGTTTGTAGATGCGGTCATCTTCAGCGAGTGACCTCAATTTCGGTTGCTGTTCAACGATGCGCACCACGGCCTGCCCCTCACCCGCGAAGGGTTTACCACCTCGCTCCTTGGTCATTACATCGTCGAACTCACGAGTGATTACCCTCATATCGTCCTGCGAGAACAGTGCCCGCTGAACGATAAATCCAAATGTCTCAAAGTGTGATTGCTGTTCAGTTGTTAGCATCATGTGCCTCCTATTCTGCGCCGTTGGTCTAGGTTGCTCCTACTAGCTTGCCAAATCCAGCAGATTATAAATTCATGAGTTCTTTGACTAATTCGGAAAGAAGGGCTTTCCTGTATCTCTTCTTGGTTAACACTTTCTTCGCGAGTTTTTTACGCAATTTCTTGCCCACGACCTGGACAAGCTCTAAGCTCACTTCTTGGGCAATCTGTTGCACGGCGTCCGGATTTTGAAGAATCGCCTTCACAAGCTGATTTGCAAGTTGCTCCTTATCAACATCAGTTTCCTCAGATTCATCATCTTCCTCCATCGTTTCAACGTCGGTAGGGCTAACATCTTCTATTTCTTCTTCACGCACATCAGGTTCCGTTTCAGACTCCGCTTCGTCGACCTGATCGAATTCAAGTAGTGTTCTGGCCGATTCGATAATTTGCTCCGCCGTTGTCTGTGTCATCCCGACTTTTTCACTCAGGTCTGCTACCGTCGCCGATGCAATCTGTTCGTAAGATTCATATCCAGCGTTCTGCAACTTGGTTTCGGTAACAGTTCCAATTCCGTAAATGGCTTTTAGGTTATCCATAGGCATTTCTCCTTGTTTTCATGATGAACTCAGAAATAGTTCAACCCAGTATTTGACAACTGCAATGTTAAATCGTATAATGTAAGGTGCGAAATGTCAAGGATTTTGTGTATCCTCTGGTGAACACCCCCACGGGCTTCCAAGGAGGTTATCGCATCTCACCTTGACGCAAATTCCGTATTCTTGCGTCTCATTGCAAAAAAAAATTATCATCTATGGGATATTTCAGTCTCTACTAAAATGCGTCATTAATATATAGAGGGACTAAGTTGTTCGCTCTGACAAAGACAAAGTGAAAACGCCCGGCTTATTTTAAGACGTTTGAAAAGACGAGAGCGCGCCCCCAAAACAGGCAGAATTGAAAGAAAGAGAAAATAACAGTCAAGGATCCGTAAATGAATAGAACCAAAGCAATGATTCCTTCAAAAATAGTATGGGGCACTGCACTCCTTTGTATCAGCTTATCAATCATGGGGTGTTCAACGAGGTGGATAGATTCGGATGATTTAGTCGGGCTTAGCGAGAATTTCCAGAGAATTGTCAGACAACCCTCTCAGGTTCCTATCGCACTCGTTCCAGGGAGCAAAGTCACAAGACGGTTGGCACCGGGATACAAATTTAACATTTTGCACGGCACTTTAAGACAACTCCCCGATGGCAAAAACTGTTGGTATGATGAGAAGTGCGTTGAATTTGAAATACAGCACAGACAGTTTCAGATGGCATCCAAACATGTCATAGAGAACTATACTCTGCTATTGCGTTTGCGTCAACCGGACAATATCGGTTTCGGTTTTAAGATTTCTACCACCACTACCGGGAAACAAAACCGCGGATTTAACGCTGAACCGTTGGGTGAAGGATGGTATAAAATACGCGCATTTATTTCGGCTGTTGATAACGCCTTTGATGCCTATTTTCCTGTGACAACCAAGGTTGCTATTGAGTCTGATGAGGCTGTTTGTTTAACAGCAGTACTGTGGGTGAAAGATGGCATGATTATTGGTAGACCTGTAAGTCCTGACGTTGCGGTAGAGCCGAATGCACCGCTGTACATCCCCGATTAACTGTACTTCCCTATCAACTGTACGTTCCCCATCAATTTCTCAACCGTCACAACCAAGGAGGAGAAGCGGGTTGTTCAAGCTGCTTCTAAAGGGTTACAGTGGATTCAAAAACGCCTTGCTCTTCTTCAAACATACGGGCCAAAACCGAAAGAAGGGACTCAATCGGAGAACTAAGTTAGTAGGGAACAACGATCGTTGTTCCCTACTGGATGTAATACAAATTTAAAAAGTGATAACGCTTCTCGCTTTTCTATTTGGGTCTGTTTTTCGACGAGATCTTCCGAGGAGGATACAATGAAATTCTATAGTTGGTTTGCAAGTCTCGTGATTTTGGTGGCGTTGTTCATCCCAAACACACTAACTCATGCGAGCACGGTACCAATTGACATTCATGAACTTGTTGATAAATCGGACATCGTGTTTATCGGAACTGTCACGAGGTCCCAAGGTATCTTTAATAATATAGACACGCAGGATATATGGGAGGGGATATTGGGGGATTTATATACTATCCGGATTGATAAGGTGCTGTACGGAACAGAGAAAATTAAACAGGAACTCTTTTCTGAAAGTCACATTGGAGACGTTAATGCGACCTTGAAGCGAAATCGTAAAAACAAACAGGTAAAACTTTCCGCTTTTCGGAGTTGGAAATTCGCGACGTGGATAGGAGGGGCGAAATATTATGAGAATGAATCCCAACTCTTCTTCTTAAAGGTTTCAAAGTTCCGTGAGACCCTTCCGGATACTGCCGTGATTCTTAGTGAGGATTGGTCACCGCATGGAAGCCAATCTCAAGAGCTCACCAAATTGGATTTAACGGAAAAGTTTTACTTTGAAGCCTGTGTTCAAACTTATCAAGCCACCTGGAATCTCAACTGGAAAAAACAAAAGAAAAAGGTCCCAACCGTTGAAGCATTTTGTGAAGTGATGTCAATTCCGGATCTCGTTAAGCGGGAGCAAAGGCTTCGCGGCCTGCTCAACCATAAGGATAAGTTGCTCGCTGGCAATGCCGCGGGAGCGTTAAGGAAGATTAAAAAGGCTCGAGAAGCGAAGAAGAATCAAGCAGTGCAAGGACGGAAAAAGTAGAGAGGTGGGAAATTTTCTATTGTCTGAATTGCGGATTGACTCCTGTTTCACGTAAAATAACGGGTTGCCACCTATCCCAAAGTAACTTAACGCAAGGCAGAGAAGATCGGATGGACGGAGGGCTATGAACGCTGAAAACTTACCCGACGCTGTTAAAAATCAATCGCTCTTTTCAAACTACTACCTCGATTCCCTCATCGTAGAACAACCGCAGTGGGCGGATACCCCCAACATCGAATCGGATTACGCCACAATCAAGGCCCTTTTCGATGCTGTCGCGCCGAATGCGGCGCACCTCAACGAGGCACAAACCGAACGCGAGTTTATCCAGCCGTTGCTGGAACAGTTAGGACACGTTTTCGAGGTGCAGCCCACACTCCAAACATCGCAGGGGACCAAAAGGCCCGATTATGCCTTCTTCGCATCGGGGGATGCCCACGCTGCGGCGCAGTCTCACGTCAACACAAACCAGTTCTTCAAAACCGCCCTCGCCATCGGCGATGCCAAGGCGTGGTCACGCAACCTGGATGGGAAGGCGCAGGACAGAGGCGACCCATTCAACAATCAAAATCCGAGCTACCAGATCGATTTCTATCTGCGGGGCGCGGATAAACTCTGGGGCATCTTGACCAACGGTAGGCAGTGGCGACTCTACCATCGTCAGACCAGTTACCGGCTTGATAGGTTCTATGAGGTAGACCTCGCCGCACTGCTCACCGACGACCGAGACTTAGAGAACTTCCGCTATTTCTACTGCCTGTTCCACCGTGATGCCTTCACGCCGGGCGGTGATGGAAAATCATTCCTTGATACGGTACTGGACGGAAGTCAACAGCACACCGTCGGTGTCTCAGACGATTTGAAGAACCGTGTCTATGATGCCCTACGCCTGCTCATTGGAGGCTTCCTCGATTTCCCACGCAACCGTTTCGACAAAACCAACCCGCCGCTCAATGAGATTCACACCAACTGCCTGATTCTGCTGTACCGTGTCCTGTTTATCCTCTACGCCGAAAGCCGTGAATTGCTACCCCTCAACAATCGCGATTACGCGATACAGTATAGCCTCAACCATTTGGTGGCCGACATCCACGAAAAACTGGATAGCGGTATTGTCTTCGCGCAGACGGCGAGCCGCTATTGGGCGCATCTACGGGAGCTATTCATCCTCATCAACGACGGTTGGGAGGACCACATCCCACAGTATAACGGTGGACTTTTCAACCCGCAACACCATCCGTTCCTTGAAAGTTATGAGATTGGCGACGATGCGCTGGCACAGGTTATCGAACTCCTGACACGGACGGAACAGGGCGAACGCATCGTCTATCGTGACCTTGACGTGCGCCATTTGGGAAACATCTACGAAGGCTTGCTCGAATACCAGCCCCAAATTGCCGCCCAAGATTTGGTCATCGTTTCAAAGAAGGGGGGCGATGTGGTCGCTCCAAAATCTTCCCCCAATCAGGAGGTCGCCTATCCAGAAGGAGGAGTCTATCTGCTGACCGACAAGGGCGAGCGGAAGGCGACCGGAAGCTACTACACGCCCGACGGGATCGTGCGCTACATCGTCGAAAACACGCTCGCACCGCTCTGTGAGGACAAAAGCGTTGATGAGATTCTATCGCTCAAAATTCTTGATCCTGCCACAGGGAGTGGCCATTTTCTCGTCGGCGTTGTCGATTATCTCGCTGAAAAACTGATCACGCACCCGGACGCAGCACATACGACCAAAACGGCGAGCGAAGATACGGAGCTCGCCTATTGGCGACGGCGCGTTGTGGAATCGTGCGTTTACGGCGTTGACCTCAACCCCATGGCGGTGGAGTTGGCGAAACTCTCCCTCTGGCTCCATACGGTGGCAAAGGGCGAACCGCTCTCGTTCCTCGACCATCACATCCGTTGCGGCAATTCGCTAATCGGGGCGAAGATTGAGAACCTCTCCCACCTGCCGGAACTAAAGAACAGCCGCCGCAAAACGAGCGAACCCCAGAGGGAGTTTCCGATGACCTTCCCGTTCACCAAGGCGGTCGCCACCGCCATCGGACATTACCTGCTAATCGAGGGGACCGAGAGCCGCACTGCCGACCAGATCCACGCGAAGGAATACCAATTAGACATCGCCCAGACGATGCTCCGCTTTCACAAAGGGGTGGCAAACCTCTGGACAAGCGTTTACTTCGGGAACGATGTGTCCCGATCCACCTATCATCAAGCCTTGAATGTCCTCCGCTCCAAAGACACCGATGCCCTTGAAAACCTACTCTCCTATCGTCGGGCGCAGGAGATCGCGACGGAGAAGCGGTTCTTTCATTGGGAAATGGAATTTCCCGAAGTCTTTCGAGATGAGCACGGACGGGAGAAGGACAATCCGGGGTTTGACGCGGTGATAGGGAATCCGCCGTATGGCGCGAATCTTGATAAATTGGATAAGAGATTTGTAAAGATCAATCTGCCGGCTGTGGATAATGTGGCAGATTCATTTGTTATCTTTACTGAAAGAGGACTTTTGGAGTTAGCACATCAGGGACGAATGGGGTTTATCGTGCCAAGCGGTTGGCTAACCGCAAGAATGTACCGTAGCCTACGTGAGTGGCTAAATTCAGTTTGTACAATTGAATACATAGTTCACTTACCCTATGACGTTTTTCCTGATGCCTATATTGACACAATTATCTTTATCTCTCAAAAATCCCGTTCCGAATTAGGTCGAGTGCTAATCAGAAGGTATGGAATGCGCGAATCAGCAGAAGAATTGGCATCAAAGCCTCAACATTATGATGAGGTTGACTCTGCTATATGGAAAGAAGATCCGCACCATCGCTTTCTAACTTTACTTTCCCCATTAGTCATCTCTATACACAACAAAGTTAGGCAATTTGGTATAAAAGCGGAGACGTTTCTGGAAGTTGCTCGTGGCATGACACCATTTTCCGGAGCAACAGAAGGAAGTCAAACAGCTAGAACAGGATTCTGGGGAACTGTTGGCCGATATGATCTTCGGCCGGAAAAAATAGGGCAGGTCAGCACGGTTGGATTGACAGAATGTCCTTCAGATGATTTCTTCGTTGGAGAGAGACTGATTATTCGTCGAATCATCAGCCGTCAGCATCGAATACATGCCACTCATGTTGATATAGATTTCGCTATTAACAAATCGTACCTACTTGCGATCAGCAAAGATCCTTCCATCTCTTTGGTCTATTTACTGGCACTTATAAACGCAAGGCTATTCTCACAGATATTCATTTGGTTTTCCGAAGTTGCCAAGCGGGATGATTTTCCTCAACTTGATATGGCAACAGTTCGGGAATTTCCCATCCGCCGCATCAACTTCACCACCCCCGCCGACGAACGCTACCGCCAACTCGAAAAAGCCAAAACGCTCTACCAATTCTGCCTCAACAAAGGGAGCATCGACTGCGTCCTCGGCTTCGTGAAAGACCATCTCACCGCCGATCCGGAGCGTTCCGATGTCGTCCACGACCTGCTCGCCTTCCTCGCGGAGCAGATGCTTGAGATGAACAAAGCGAAAGGGGAGGAGATTCGCGGCTTCCTGCGCTGGTTGGAACGGGAAATCGGAGTTGAAATTGAGACACTCCAAAACAAGACCGCAATTCAAAGTTACTTCAATCTACCGCTTGACGACCTGCTTGGAATCCTCAAGAGAAACCGTCGCTCCATCCCAATCGATCTATCAAGCCGAGATTTCCAAGAATCGCTGGAGCGCGAGTTTACCTCTAGTTGCGCCAAACTCACTCCTCTGCTCGCCCGCATTCAGCAGACTGACGCACTTATTGATCAGGTTGTCTATCAGCTCTACGGCTTGACCGATGAGGAGGTCGTGGTTGTGGAAGGCAAAGTTTGATTGAAGCGCACCGCAACGAAAGGACAAAAATTGTCTCAACAGACCTACACTAAGGGAGCTCAGGGAGACCTGCCTTCCTGGACTCCCCTACCTGAAAGGAGAACATTATGGAAGAAATCCGCAACATCATCGAAAAATACGACGAGTCGTACGTCAATGACTGCCTCAATTCCCTAGATGAGCTAGGGTCCTACGCCGGGACATTTTACAAAGATGTCGCTGACATCTACGACGTGATCACTAGGATTAAAAAGGTAGGCCTGTAAGTTCTCATTAAAAACTAGAGGTAGCTTTGTGCATAAATCAATATAGACATTGCACTCCGCTGGAGTGCGGGGATTGGGGCATTAGAAACCGAGTTTTGCCGAAAAAACTCGGTTTCCACGTTTCTATCTCTTCAAATGCTTTTATCCCATCCGCAGGCTTCGATCTTCTAGCGGGAGGTCAACTCGTACATTGCCGTGTCGGTGTGATTCGCGCATCGCAATGGCGAGCTCCAACGCCTCTCGCCCAAACTCGCCCGGGCAAATCTGCTCCTCACCGCTCTCGATAGACCGACACACCCCTTCGATTGCGTCTACCATTGAACTCCGAGGGTGCCAGGGATTCGGGAATTGGCACTGGATGGGGCCACCCGTTTCCGGGTCAGTACGCCAGAGCTCAAACTGCGCGTGGGCGTTGCGTGAAACGATTCGTCCCTTCTCGCCGATAAACTCCAGGGTCCACTTCAAGCCGGAAGTTTCCGTTTGAGAGTTCATCAGAGCGCGAACACCGTTCTCGTAAACGATATAGCCTGAGCCGGAGAGGTCGGCATCGCCTGCCGCCCGTTCGTCGCTGTCCATCACGCCGAAAGCCCAGCTCGCAGGCGCACCGGCAAATAGCCGGAAAAGCGCGAGCGTGTGGCTATGCAAATTCGACAGGCTAGATGCACTGTGACAGACCATTGATTTCAATCTGCCAATTGCGCCCTCAGCAATTGCTTGGCGGGCATTTGTGTAATAACCGTACCAGTTGAGGTGACAGGCAATTGCAAAGATAACGCCGTGTTTTTGACACGCCTCGATCATCGCATCTGCTTCAGCAAGTGTACGACACATCGGTTTCGTGGCGTAGATTGCTTTAACGCCCATCTCTGCCAACCCGATGGTCACCTCTGCGCGTGGCTCAGGTCGGGTGGTGACACAGACGATATCGGGACGTTCCTTTTCGACCATCTCTCGATAGTCGGTATAAACGGCTTCAGTGCCCCAACGTCGCTTGAAATCGTGAAGTTTTGCTTCATCCACATCAGCAGCAGCGACTAGGTCAACCCCTCTTGCCTCAATCATCGCCGGGGCGTGCGCCCACGGCCAGGGATAGTGTGGCATACCGATATGTTCATCGTCGATTGTGCTACCCATCCGGCCACACCCGACAACGGCACCACGGTAAGTGTGTTGCGGTTGACTTGCGTTGATGACGCGAAATGCGTCGCCTTTCGATTCCGCCATGAAATTCTCCTTTTTTTAAGGTACTTAAATTTAACGCAAAGGCGCAAAGAAGAAATGAATTGCACTGTTACGAACCCCTACTACGCCCCCGGTTAATCATTTTTTATCTTTCTTTGCAACCTCGGCTTTCAGGCTTGCAAGGTCGTCATCAATATTGCCCTCTTTCGCAAGTTCGACAAATTCCTCTTCGATCGATTTATCGGTGAAATCTTCGGACATTTCCTCCGCGGCATCCGCCTTTGATTCTATCTCATCAATGCGCTCTTCCATCCGCTCAAACGCGCTAAACGCACTATTGTCCTTCATACCCGCCATCGTCTCATGAATCTGTTTTTGCGCTTCAGCGCGTTTCTGACGGGCGACGAGCAGATTCTTCTTGCGGCTCGCTTCCTCAATCTTCCGTTGTAAGGTGCTGAGGTGTTCCTTCAACTCATTAACTGCCTGCTGCTGTTTTTCCCATTGACCCTTAAACTCGTCAGCCAACTGCTGAGACGCATTGCGCCGCTCAAGTGCTTCGCGTGCAAGGTCTTCGTTATCCTTCTCAAGTGCAATTTTCGCCTTCTCTTCCCAGCCCTGTGCATCTTCCTCAGCGGATGTGTACTCCTTATGGAGACGCTTTTCGTCTGCGAGAGAGGCCTGAACCTTCTGCCTCGATTCACCAAGCTGTTGATTCATGTCAAGGATAACCTGATCAAGAATCTTTGCCGGATTTTCAGCTTTGACTAAGGCGTGATTAACGTTCGCTTTAAATAGCGTGGAGATTCGTTTGAAGAGACTCATTCTGATATTCCTCCCTATGTCATCTGGATTTATGAAACGGTACTATCAATTCAATACCACAGTTTGAAGTTGCAAGGTGTTTGCCACTCTTTTGGGCTTTATGTCGTCACTTTAGCTTGCACTTTAATTATACAAAAAGCGAAAATAATAATCAATGAAGAATCGTTGCCAGTAGCAATTTTGAATATCCGGTTTGAAATGAGAGGAATCCACATGGTAATTCAATTCAGAAAAAAACTTATCCTTATTTTGTTTCCACTGCTTCTGAGTGGATGTACGATTTTTTTACGAACCCAACCGAAAGAAATAGAAATCTACGACCCCCTTATTGAGCGCAACAGACAGTGGCAAGAACAGATTGACAGGGGGAATTGGGCACTCAACAACCAAGACCTACAGCGTGCCCTGGAAGCGTATCAAGCCGCACTTGTGATTAAACCCAATTCGAGCGAAACGCAACTAAAAATCGGTATGCTCTACCTTCAACGGAGCGAGTACGAAAACGCACGAGATGCCTTTGTTGCATATCTCAAATTGGATGCGAAAAACACAAACGTGTGGAATTATCTCGGTTATGTCTATGAGAAGTTGAACGCCTACAGTACCGCTGCACGAGCGTATGAGCGGGCACTGCAAATCGATCAGCGGAATCTATACGCCATGAACCATCTCGGCTTAGCTTACAAACAGCTAAATCAACTCGACGACGCGGAACAGATACTCCGAAAGGCCCTGGAAATCGATCCAAAATGCGCCCGGCATGAGAGCCAAAACCTGCATAATTACTTGGCGTTAATTTATCTGGAGCGGGGCGAGGTAGGGGAGGCAATCGCAGAATTTAGAGAGTCAGTGCGGCTTTTTCCCAAAGATGTCTGGGCACGGCAGCAACTTGCGGCACTCTACGAAAACCGTGGGCGTTACTACGAAGCAGAGTTGCAATACCAAGACATTCTGAAAGTTGACGCGGGGAATCTACTCGCCCCTATGCGTCTTCAAGCCTTAGCACAGTTCCGCCCCGCACGAGCCGATGTTGACGTTCAACCTGTAGAACTTATTAGTGTTGATACAGATGCAATCATCGCACAAGCCCCCGGTGTTTCAGATTATCCCGATGCCGATGTACTCATCCTACTCAACCAATTTAGCCACGAGATGCTGGCTACCGGGAAATCTCGTTATACAACCCATCAGGTGGTCAAACTCTTGACCGAAAGAGGGGTTCAGAAATACGACGATATCGCCATTCCGTATCAACCGACAGCGCAAAATATCGGTGTCAATATCGCACGTACAATCCGCTCTGATGGCACTGTCGTTGAGCCATCAGATGATGCCTTCAATGACGTTACCCCACCGGGGCTACTCGCTTATAATCTCTATTCTGATATGATGTGGAAGGTGATTTCAATGCCCGCGCTCGAACCCGGAGCCTGCATCGAATATCAGGTGACGCTCGAAGATGCCACCAATCGAGCGGTTGGAAGCACGACGTGGCTTTGGGGCGGATTCAAATTCCAATCCACTGAGGTGACCCTACAAACCAACTACGCCCTCCGGCTCCCCAAGGATACGAAATTCCGGTGGAAGTTGATTAATTGCCAGTTGAGTCCAAGCATCCGTCATGAGGCGGAAAGCGACATCTATATCTGGAAGTACGGCGAGACACCAGCGATCAAGGAAGAGGTCGGGATGCCCCCACTGGATTCGGTGACTGCCCGGCTCAGCTATTCATCTGTTAAGTCGTGGGATGATGTCTACAATTGGTACAAGGGGCTTGCAAAAGACCGATATACTCCCGATGAAGCCATTGAAGAAGCTGTCAATCAATTGACAGGAGACCTCATCACGGACGAAGATAAAATTCGCGAGATTTACCACTTCGTAGCGTCTCAGATTCGGTACGTCGGAATCGAGCTGGGGCGGAGCGCGTATCAACCTTCACCTGCCGCTGAGGTGTTGAAAAAACGGTACGGCGATTGTAAGGACAAGACAACATTGATAATCTCTATGCTCCAACTCGTCGGTATTGAAGCGTTTCCAGTGTTGCTGAGTCCTTCACCGTATGAACGGATTGATTTGGAGTTACCATCGGTTAGTCAGTTTAGCCATATCATCGTTGCAATTCCCCGGGGCGATCTGGCCCAACAAGAAGAGACCGACTATCTATGGCTTGACGCAACTGCTGACACCTGTAGCTATGGCGGTCTGCCCGACAGCGACCAGGGACGCAAAGGCTTTCTGATCGGGAAGCACCACGGCAAATTTGTGGATATCCCGACATTTCCGCCCGAATCCAATCAGTTGATTTCTCACACCGAAATGAGATTGAATACCGATGGGTCAATTCAAGGCAAGATGCGGATTGGCACGACCGGACAGTACAGCTTAGATGCCCGCCTCAAGTACAAGCAGATACATTCAAATAATCTGTCCGAAACCCTGGCGACAGAACTCAGCAAGCAATTTCCCGGCATCAAGGTTACACAAGCAGAAACCTCAGACCTTAAAGACCTCAACCTTCCTGTCGAAATCAACCTCAGTTTTCAAGTTGAGGAGTATCCCAAGCCAATTAACGCTGTAGGAGGGAGATCCCTCTCCCGACCTGTAGGAGGGAAATCCCTTTCCCGACCTGTAGGAGGGAAATCCCTTTCCCGATTTCTGCTCCCCTTGCCGATTGATGAATTTGCCGCCTACGCCGAACTCTTCGCCCCAACCGAGCGGCAATACCCACTTCATCTCAGTTATCCGATGCAGATGAGCAAAGAGATTCGCATCACTCTCCCTGAAGGATGGACGACTGCACTACCCGCCGACCTCAATGAGGAACACAGTTTTGCCACACTGAGTCGTCGGTACAGAGCCGAAGGGAATGAAATCCGTTATCAGCTCCATTATACCCTCAAAAAACCGACCATCGCCCCCGAAGATTATGCGACCGCCAAACGTTTCTTCGATCGGTTGGCCCGAGAAGACGGAGCACATCTAATTCTGGAGCGACTCAAAAGCAGGACATAGATCCGTTTCCCGATACACTTCTTCCAATCTTTTCTGCTTTGCGTCTTGGTATCTTTGCGCCTTTGCGTTAAATTCTGTGGGAGGGAAATCCCTTTCCCGATATACTAACCCAGCTTAATGATACCCTTCGCGGCGAATCTCCGAACCGCGTTCACAACCGATTGCCGGGCGGTGTCCGCAATTTGCGTTTGCTCAAAAGTTAGCGCGTTCATCTCCTGTTCTACGCGAGTAGCAGATTCGGTTGGCATATTGCGCAGAAATTTATCCTGCATTTCTAGCGAGGTTTTGTGGAGGGCGAGAGCGATTGTGCTCGGATCAAGCATCTGCAAGACCGTACCTATAGCATCGTTATCCAGATGCTCAAGGTCATCAAACGTGAAAATTTGCTCATTAACATCGTTGACAAGCTGAGGTTGATGCTCTTCCAGCACTTCCAACAAACGATTCTGGTCGTCGAGCGGCATCTGCCCCATCAGTTTGGCGAGGTTCGTCGCCCCATCGCCGAAAACAGTCGTGCGGTTTGCCGCTATCCGAATCTGATCGACAATTCGTGTGCAGATGGCATCAACCTCTTCGGAATCGCTAATTTCTGTCTCCGCGATGTATTTGGCGACAGAGAGTTGTATCTCAAGCGGGAGTTGGGCGAGAATTTGAGCCGCATGTTTTTCGAGCTCTTGAGAGGCGCGTTGCAGGATGAGCAGAAAAATCGCGAGGTCTGGGGCCTCCTCTTTTGCGAGTGCATCAACGAGGACACGCGGATGGGTTCCATCCAGAAGATCTGTCAGTTCCTGAGCTGAGAGTTCAGCGAACAAGACTTCAGACAATTTGCACTCCTTCGCCGTGAATAATTTCACCAATCCTGTG
Organism: Candidatus Poribacteria bacterium; assembly: GCA_965198165.1. Taxonomy (GTDB): domain Bacteria; phylum Poribacteria; class WGA-4E; order WGA-4E; family PCPOR2b; genus CBDAOT01. The sequence continues at coordinate 6,119,439 of OZ240244.1, forward strand.
GGAAGGAAATCCTGTCATGTGGGAGGGGAATCCTGTCATGTGGGAGGGAAATCCTGTCATGTGGGAGGGAAATCCTTTTCCCGATAACATATCAATGGCTCGATCCGCCTCACCCGATTCAATCACCAATACCAGACCGATTCCCATATTGAACACACGATACATCTCTTCCTCTTCGACATTCCCTTTCTGCTGTAGGAATGAGAAGATTGGCGGCACCTCCCACGACCCTTTGCGGATTGTCGCCCCACAATTTGATGGCAGAATGCGACGCAGATTGTCCGGTAATCCCCCGCCGGTAATATGGGCGATACCCTTAATGTGACACGTTTCCCGCAGATTCAGAATCGGTTTCACATAGCTCCCATGACTTTTAAGCAGTTCTTCACCAATCGTAAGACCTAGTTCGGGGATATATTCATCAACCGTGTAACCGCAACGATTGAACAGGATGTGCCGTACCAAAGAAAAGCCGTTTGTATGCAAGCCGAGTGAGGGCAATCCGATAAGCACATCCCCCGGTTGTATTTCGTCCCCCGTAATTAACTGAGATTTCTCAACGACACCGACGATGGTCCCAACGAGGTCATACTCTCCCGCCGCGTAGAGGTCTGGTAATTCTGCTGTCTCCCCACCGATTAGCGCGCACCCAATCTCTTGACAGCCTACCGCCACACCGTTGGCAATCTGCTCAATCACTTCAGGTTCCGATTTGCTGATGCCGATGTAATCCAAAAAAAAGAGGGGTTCTGCCCCCTGAACAAGGATGTCATTACCACAATGTGCAACAATATCGTAGCCGACCGTATCGTGCCGTTGCATCATAAAAGCGACTTTCAGCTTGCTACCGACGCTATCCGTGCTTGATACCAGCACAGGTGCTGTGTAGTTACCGAGCGCGAACAACCCGCCAAAGCTACCGATATCACTCAACACTTCGGGACGGTAGGTTGACCGAGCGAGGTTTTTCAGACGTTGTGTTACCGCCTCATTCGCTTCAAGCGACACGCCCGCGTCAGCATACGTCAATCCCTTCTTATCCATCCCTATCCTCCGATTTCTTTCGCTCTTCTAAACGTTCGTTGAACGCTTTAAAACGCCGATTTTCAAATCGAGTGGCGATGGATTTCATTTTTAGCAGGCAAACGATTAATATCACCGCACTCACTACGAAGGCAATCAACATCGCGAGATCGACCGGCATGAAAGCGCGCAACAGTTGACTCAAAACCATGGCGACAATTGCACAGGTGAGCAGAGCGTATAACGTGTACCGCCCCTGTGCGGTAGACATACCCTTCGCCGCACTTTGAAACGGAAGGGATACACCGAGATGCGATTTTTTTCTCCGTCGATTTGGCATAGGTTGCTCCATATAATAGAGTGTGTGAGGGAAATCCCGCTGTGTGAGGGAAATCCCACTAGGTGAGGGATATGCCACTGTGTGAGGGAAATCCCGCTGTGGGAGGGAGAGCCCTCTCCCGATACATTACTTCGCTTCTGCGAAGAATTTTGTATTAAACAAATCAAGCGGAAGCTGTTCAGAAGGTTGACCACTAAATTCAACCGGGTAATCTCCATCAAAACACGCCGTGCAGAAATCTTTAGCGGACTTCACACATTTCAACATCCCCTCAATACTGATATAACCGAGACTGTCCGCACGACTGTATTTACGAATCTCCTCAATGGTATGCGAATTTGCGATCAGCTCCTTACGAGTGGGTGTATCAACTCCATAGAAACATGGGAATTTGTTCGGAGGCGATGCGATGCGAAGATGAACCTCTTCCGCACCACCTTCGCGGATAAGTTCGACAAATTTACGCGAAGTCGTTCCGCGCATAATCGAATCATCAACCACAACAACGCGCTTCCCCTCAAGCACATTCCGGATGGGATTTAGCTTCACCTTCACCATCAGCTCGCGCATCGTTTGAGAAGGATTCATAAACGAGCGTCCGACGAAAGAATTTCGGTAGAGCCCCATATCAAATCGGATGTTCGATTCTTCAGCATATCCAAGTGCCGCTAACGTTGCCGAATCCGGCACAGGGATGACGATGTCCGCGTTGGCAGGACATTCACGAGCCAATTGCCGCCCAAGTTCCCGTCTCGGTTGATTGACCAATTCCCCGAATATCACGCTATCGGGGCGTGCAAAGTAGATGTATTCAAAAATACACTGCGAAAGGTGAGGCAACGGCGCGTGAAAGTGGAACGACTGCGGCTCTTGGTCTGTGGTCGTGATTGTAATTATCTCGCCGGGCATAATTTCGCGGATAGGTTCTGCCTCAATGATGTCCAATGCACACGTTTCTGAGGTGAGTATATACGCATCGTCTAAACGTCCCAACCAGAGTGGGCGAAAACCTCTGGCATCCCGAGCACCTATCATGACAGATTTTCCCATAAAAAGAATTGAGTATGCGCCCCGCACCTCTCCGAGTGCATCGAGGATGCGGTCTTCAAGATAGGTCTGCTTTGACCGCGCAAGCAGGTGAGCGACGACTTCTGTATCTGACGTACCATTGAAAATCGCGCCATCATCTTCTAAGTCGCTCCTAAGCCGTTGGGCATTGACAAGGTTTCCGTTATGTGCAATGGCTAACGGGCCACGTTTATACTCCCGCACGAGCGGTTGAACGTTTTCAATGTTACTCTCACCTGATGTTGAGTAACGGTTATGTCCAACGGCGATGGGCCCTACCAATTTCGACAATATATCGGGGTCGAAGACGTTCTCAACGAGCCCCATTCCGTGGTGGTGATAAAAGGCAACACCATCAGAAACGGCGATTCCGGCACTCTCCTGACCGCGATGTTGAAGCGCACGCAGACCCAAATATGTTAATTCGGCGGCTTTGGGATGTCCAAAAATGCCGAAAACGCCACACTCATCTTTCGGTTTATCATCACTTAACTCATCGGAATACGACATAATTGTGGTAACTCCAATTTTTTCAACGGGTCCGTTATGGTGTTAGATAGGAAATTTTGCGAAACGTTACCCCTCTGGCTCCGCAGGGACAGGTTTCGCATCGAGCCGGTATCCTAGAATCGCTCCAACCGGTACCGCTACGATGTACAATAACTCAGGGCGAATCTTTAACCATTCCGTCAGTACCAAAATAGGTAGAGACACGATAAAAGCAATCAGACGCGCTATCGGGAGGAGTATGTAAATAAGCAGATTCGGCGCGATGATTTCTCCCCAATGGATATTAATCAACGACATCAAGGCAACGATTGTTGGCGCACCGAGAAATGCCCCTTGATACGCCTTTTTACGGTCAATATCAACGCCAAACCAGCGTCCGGCGAGTCGAACACCTTCCCCAGCTCCGACAACCGCACTGCCATAAGCCGCGCCAAAGCTGACCAGTAGAAATAACCCAACCCAAAAGCCGTGTTGCATATAAGCGCTCACTACACGTCCGATTAGGTCTTCAAAAATGAAGAGAGATACCCAACCTGTGACCAAACCGGCGATGCCACCTAAAGCAATCTGGCTGAGTGTGAGCAGAATCGCGTTTTTTTTCGACATATATTTTCCTTCGTCAAAAAGTAACCGTTCAGGTCGCAAAACAACGGCTCGTTAAATGGGTCGTAGGAGTTGAATCTCTTCAGCCAATTTCGCGGAATAGATTTTGCTTTCCAGCGTATCTGAACGGTTGGATTAAGAGCTAAAAGTCATTAAATGAGGGAGCCTTCCTACCCTCTACCGGGGAACGTCAGTTCAGCAATGCCAGATTTATCCAATTCACCTTTGCCAACCTCAACCATCCGATCATACTGATCTTTGGTCGCTTGAGCGAGGGGGAGATTTAAGCCAGCGGCTTTGGCAAGCTCAAGGGCAATGCCCGAATCCTTTGCCGCATGGGCAGAGGAGAAATAACATTCGTGGTCGCGATTCTCCATATCTTCGCCATCCGTCTCTAAGACACGGGAGTTTGCCCCGGTCTGGGCGAAAACCTCCTGTAGCATCGTCAAATCAAGACCGAGTGCCGCACCAAGCCCTAGCCCCTCGGCAAGCCCAGCGGTGTTGATATTCATCACCATATTCACGAGAGATTTGACTTGTGCCGCCTGCCCCGCTGTTCCGATATAGCGGAGAGAAACACTCATTGAATCTAGGATTGGCTTGGCTTGATTGAAGGTATCTTCCTCCCCACCGCACATCAGATAGAGCGTACCCTCTCGTGCCTGCGTGATGCTACTTGCCATACACCCTTCGAGACTCTGTGCGCTGTGTTTCGCCGCGAGTTTTTCAACATCAACGTGAACCTGCGGCGTAATCGTTGCACAATTAATAAATACCGTATCTTCTGCCCCTTTGAGCAGGCTATCATCAGCATCTTCAGAGAAGATTTGGTGCATCGCGTCATCGTCAGTCACAACAGTAATAATATAATCAGCACGCTCGGTCACCCTTGCGAGTTGGTCTGTTGCTTCTGCACCAATCTCTTCGCCGAGTGCTTTCGCACGGCCCGCATCAACGTCATACACCGCAACGACTGAGAATCCATCGTCCTTCAAGTGGCGGGCGATGTTGCCACCCATTCTGCCAACGCCAACCACACCGATTTTATAATCTAAATTTGCCATGTTTGCCTCCTTGACTTTATAGTGAACCCACAGATCGTAGAAAGTTTATCATAATCTCAATAGAAAGTACAATCAAAAGTTACCCCCTTGTCTTGCAGAACCGGGCCCACTCCTTCTGTTTCCCTTCGGAAAAGCGGGAGTTTCGCAACGTAGTGGCGAAACCGTTACCATCTACGAGTCGAAGCCTCGCAGATGCTCGCTTTGCCGCGCACAACCGAAATCCCCACCGTATGCCCCGGTGAAAGCAACCGCAGTCGCCATTGATGAGGCGTGACGAATAAGGTGTAAAAGTTTTGAAAAATGTCAGAAACTTTTCAAAATAACAATCCGATTGCTGTTTGTCCCCTTCCTGTTATTGGAGACTCCCCAACAATTCGCCGTTTTCGTGAACTGCTGCGCGTTAATCATGAGCTTTTCAGGCATAAGCCCCACATCTAGCGACGCTTTGACGACCGCGTTTTCTAAAAAGACAGTCCCATTCCGAACCTCCCCTACTTCAAATGCGACCCGTCCTCCGGGCTTTAAAACCCGACGCAGTTCTACAAAGACACCTGTCATCCGAGCAACCCAATCCTCCAGCGATTTTAATTGCCAAATCTTGCCTGGTTCAATCTCTATGCCACAAAACCACATCCGTAACCAGTTGTCTTGCATATAATCAATCGTATCCAGAAAAGGCGGCGAAGTGACAACCAAGTCAACCGATTTGTCCACAATTTGGTGTGTGTTATCGGCGGATTCGGTCAGAAGCATAGCATCGTCTCGCCAAAAGTGATCTGGTAGGCTATTCCTTAACAATTGCTTGGATTTTCGTAATATCAGTTCTTTCGTATTCCGATATTCCGGGGTCTGATTCCGCTTCTTATTGATTTTCCGTTGCGCTACAACTGAGGCTGCGAGATTCGGTGGAAGGGTGTAGACGGAGAAAAAACCAGCAGAATGCCCCGTCAGACGGCTACAGGCTACCATTTGTAACCACGCATCAACCGCGTCAAGGGAGGCTTGTTGGAAATAGATTCGCCACCCGTAAATTTCTCGCAGTGTATCTTCGTGGAAAAAGACGAGAAGTTCTTTGTCAATTTCCGCATCAGTAGATAGGGGGATGTCCCGCAACCGCTTTTCGATCGCCCCTAACGTCGGTGGGTTGAGGCGGGGGGCTGTGAGGATTTTCGACAACGGATTCACATCATTACCGAGGACTCGCAGTCCCTGGAGCTGTGCCTCTATCAGCGTTGTCCCACGTCCCATAAACGGGTCGTAGACCGCAGCCTCTGGTTTGCAGAACTTCTGGATAAAATATGCCGGTAACTGTGGTTTGTAACAGGCGCGATATGAAACTTCATGCAGGGAATGTCCGGAGCGCTGTTTCGCTGTCCAAAACTCGTCTACATGGGTAGGGAGGTGAACCATGTAATTGTTGGGGATGCTAAAATCAAAGGTTAATTGGGTAGCCATGAATAATCTCCCTTTGGCAATAGGTGCGCAGATTAGATCATTTTACTATAGTACGGATCACTTGCCAAGATTTTGTGACTTACAGAAGCTTCAAACCTGACATTCACAGTAGTTGTAGGTTCAAGAAAGTCTAATCGAATTGTGTTGATTGTAACGGAATCTTGGTCTTGGTCCGGTGAATAAATTGCTGTCAAAAGCAGGTGATAAATAGGCGCAGAGAATGCGGTGCGAAGTTTATTGGACGAAGAAGTTCAATACACGTCGGTTGGAATCCTTTTCATTCCAATGGGATGTCGCTTTTACTTCAAGCGGGACGCGAAGTTTCGTAGTATCCTGAATCAGCATTCGGTCTGGATAGCCCTTGCCGGGACAAATAGAGATTGAAAATCCTGAAATAACCGTATCAATTTTTTCAATGGTGTAATTCTCTACTTGATTTCCAATAGACTGATTCGTGCTTCCGGGTTTTATCGGACAAGTCTGTTTCAAATTGGCGTTTCTGGAAAATCAGGATAAATTCATGTACCTTATAGTGTAATACTTACATTATGCCACTTTTTTACAATTTTTGTCAAGTCCTAATAATCTAAAATTGCCATGTTTGCCTCCTTACTCAGCCCCTGTGGGTGGGAAATCCCTTTCCCACCCTTCGGAAATCAACCGATTCAGATAGGAAACTCACCAATTGCCACGTCAATTTCTGCCATGAGCCGAAGTGTTTCCTCCACTGCAACCAAAACATCCCGATACTGCTGAACTTCAGTACGGCTTAACGCGCAACCCTGCCTATCTTTCAGCCACTTCTCATTTATGGTGGAACCGAAAGATATGTAGACACCGGCCGGTAGGTGCGGTTTTGCGTCAAGTTGCGTCGAGTCATCCTAAGACGGATGGGCAGACGAATCCGAAGACGGATGGGAAGATGAACTTCGCGCCCTGCGCGCATCTCGCCCCCCGTAAGGGCATCTTGTGCGCTCGCTCACGTGCGTCAAGTCATCTTGTGCGCCATCCGTCTTCGGACCACCCGTTAGGGGCAACCGCACTACCGCGATGTATAAATAATTATTGGCTTAGCTATAATTCACCCGTAGGCGCAATCTCCCGAGAGCGACTAAATGCCCTAAAAATCTATTTCCAACGTGACAAATTGTGCAAAGTGTGGTATAATTCTCATCGAGCATCACAGTGATTGAGACATCGCTCGCTTGGTGTCTCAAAAGTGCCAACTTAATGGCAAAAATCCCTCTTTTACTCGAACTCAAAAAGGAGGTACGTTATGAGAGGGCTTATCTTATGTCTTGCTGTGCTGTTTATTTTTACAACGGCACAAGCATTGGATTACGATTTTGAGAACAAGAACCAACTGAAGGATTGGGAAGTTGTTGGCGGCGATTGGCGAATTGAGAAAGGGGCACTTCGAGGTCAACATGCCCCTGCCGCCGGTGGGGCGGGTTGGGGCCCCGGTATCCTCATCGGTGAAGCAACTTGGACCGACTACGAGCTAGAGTTCAAAATGATGGTGGAGAAAGGGATAGATGGTGGCCCGGGGCCAGTCATCAGGTATCAGGACCCCCAAAACTGGTACTACTTTGAAACATGGAAGGGCAAATTCTTCCTGCGTCCCCGAGTCGTTAAGGAAGGACTTAACGATGGCGCGCCAGACCCAATACCCGGTACCGTTTGGGAACAGGCAAACTTCCCCGGCGATGGCAAGTGGCACGACATCAAAATCTCCGCCAAAGGAGAGGACATCGCTGGCTGGGTTGATGGGAAGCAGGTCTGGAAGTACACCTTTAACAAGATCAAGTGGGGACGCCCCGCGGGCCCTATTAAGCAAGGGCTTTTACAAGGGCGCGTCGGTTTCACGACTTGGAGCGTCCCTGAATCTGTGGGGTTCTTTGATGATTTCAAGGTCGAGGGCCCTGGCATCAAACCTTCGTCCGTTTCCCCACGCGAAAAACTAGCGACAACATGGGGCAATATAAAAAGCCTTGATTAGCGCGTTCTCCTCCTATTTACAGATTCGCACATTCGTTTCTGAATTAAGAGGATAAAAAAAGTAGAAGGTACGCTTGCTGACTCAACGGCTGTCGCAAGTGTACCTTTTTTTATATTGCCTGTTGAGAGACAGACGCGCTTTCCTGTTTCTGCGATGATAAAATAGAGGAGGCGAACCCATGCACTACCGAACATTGGGGCGGACTGGACTTTCCGTCTCGGAGATCGGAGTGGGCGGGGCAGTTTACGCGGGGAGGGCTCACGGCGCATTTAATGAGAGCAGTGCCATCGCTGCGATTCGGACAGCACTGGAAGCGGGCATCAACTATATTGACACCTCGCGCCACTACGGCCCCAGCGAAGAAATCATCGGCAAGGCGTTGACGGGTTACAAACGCGAGTGCATCATCTGCACCAAACTCGCTCCCCGACCTTTGATAACCGTAGCAGAGACCGTCGCGGGGGTTGAAGAAAGCCTTAAAACGTTGCGGCGGCCATATATTGATGTTCTGCTCGCTCACGACATTCAACAGGGCGGTACAGGTGTGCAAGCGGTCGAGGCGATTCTGCGACCCGGCGGGATGGTTGATGGATTTCGGCAATTGCAACGGGAAGGGCGAGTACGGTTTATCGGCGTGAGCGGACGGGTTGACGAAGTGACCGCGGCGATGAAAACGGGAGAATTTGACGTTGTACTCAGTTTCAATCGTTTTAATCTACTGGATTGGTCAGCCGAATCGGAATTGCTCCCGACCGCAAAGACGCACAACGTCGGGGTAACGATGGGGGGTGTTTTTTATCAAGGCTTTCTGTCGCTTGAACTATCGGTCATTGAAGCGCGGGCGACGAAAGGGATGTTTTGGGACTGGGATTTGACGGAGGAACAACGCAACAGGGTGCTTTCACGACTCGGCAAGTTAAACGCGCTCGTGGATGCCGACTTAGCCGCACTCAGACAACTGGCGATACGATTCGCGCTCTCCGATCAGCGTATCAGCGTCGCAGTGCTGGGCATGAAAACCGTAGCGGAGGTGACAGAAAATCTAGCCGCCGCTGAAGCCGGTGGTCTGGATGCGGATGCGGTCGAGCGGTTAAAGACGCTGTAATTGCCGAACTAAGAATGTCCACACATTTAATTATTCGCACTATCTCCCTGACGATTCGCAAGCGAGCGCGGTGTCAGATCGAAAAAGGGCTCGTGACCGTGGAAAAAGCGGTCTAGCTCTTCTACCATCAGCCGGAAGAAATGCGGATGTTCATCACCGGTGAAGGCGGCGAAATGTGGGGTTAGGAAAACATTGGGGAGATGGATAATATCGCTGTCAGGCGGAATGGGCTCCGGGTCAAAAACATCCAATCCAGCGGTAATATCCCCACGCTTGAGCCTTGCAATAAGTGCATCGGGGTCAATAATTGGCCCGCGAGAGACATTGACCAAAGCCGCGCCAGACCGAATTAGGGAAAGTTCACGTTCACCAATCAGCCTGCGTGTCCCCGGCGTTAACGGAGCGAGGCAGACAATCACATCGCACTGCGACAGCAGATTGTCCAATGAGGTCTGTAGAAAGCCTACCGCTTCCGCCATCTCCCTCGGTAGATAAGGGTCATACACCCAGATATCGACCTCGAAGGGACGCAGGAACTTGATTAGTCGTCGTCCCATATGCCCGCAACCAATCAACCCGACGCGCTTACCCATTAGGCTACCCCCTGCGTGTTTGAGTGCCTCTTGGTCACGCGCAGTCTCCCCGGCGATAATGCGGCGAAATTGCGCCCCAGCGTTCCGCATCGAAATCAGAATTAGTGCCAACGCCCACTCCGCCACCGGATAGGATGACCCATTGGTCGTATCAACCGTGCGGATACCTCGTTCCCAGGCAGCTTCTAGGTCAATTCGGCTGGCGAACCGGTCGCCCTCCAGTTCTCCAATGATTTTCAGATTTGGGGCGGCATCCATCATCTCAGCGGTTATCGTTGGTGAACCGTGACAGAGCACCAGACCATTAAACTCGTCAATGCTTTTGCTGAGTTGCGTTGCGGCTTCAAGGTCTTTGTTCGTATCGTAAATGCCACCACCTTCGCAAGGGAACCATTCCCAATCGGCAAAGGTTTCAAGGCGCTCAATCTCGGATGAGGGCAGGTAATGCTCTCGGACATTTTGACTGCAAGCCAACAGAACTTTCGGACGGAAGCTTGTCATCAGGTAGATACCTCCATAACAGTCGTTTTCGGGTTGAAGAAGGGGTGGAACTTATGTTATACCAATTCTGATATGGTATTGGATTATCCATTGTCAGTATATCAGTAGACCACGATATCGTCAAGAAACATTTCCCCGCGCCGCTCCTGCTGGATTGACAAATCCAGCAGATCTTGAAGCACTCTGTTCTTCCTTGCGTTTTTGCGCCTTTGCGTTTCATTTTCCGAAAAAATACGAAAATTTTGCCGGCCCCAGTTCAATTGATGCCAGAATTCAGATTTTATCTCGACTATCAGTCGTCTACGGTTGTAGAATATGCGTATACGCTTGTTCGAGATTCCAACGGATAATACTAAGGAGTTTTTCGATGTTTCTAGAAAAAATCAACAGCCCCGCCGATCTGAAATCACTTAATGTTACCGAACTTCAAGAACTTGCCGAAGAGATACGTGGCTATCTGCTTTCGGTGCTATCAGAACACCCCGGACATTTTGCGCCGAACTTTGGAACAGTTGAGCTTGCCATCGCGCTCCACTATATCTTTAATACCCCCCGCGACCAAGTCATCTGGGATATCGGCCACCAAGCCTATCCGCATAAGATATTGACGGGTCGCCGCGAACAGTTTCACACGCTTCGCCAATATGGGGGCATCAGCGGTTTTCTGAGCCGCGCTGAAAGCGAGTACGACGTGTTTGGAGCAGGGCATTCAAGCACCTCGCTCGCAGCGGCGTTGGGGGTCGCAACCGCTCGTGATTTTAATAATGAAGATTACAAAGTGGTCGCTGTGATTGGCGATGGCGGGTTGACAGGCGGAATCGCGTTTGAAGGACTGAATGTCGCGGGCGACTTCAAAAAAGACATGGTCGTCGTGCTCAACGATAACCAGATGTCAATTTCTGCAACAGTTGGCGCGTTTTCAAAGTATTTCAATCAAGTTACAACCAACCCGACCTATAATGTCTTTCGCACCGGAGCGAAGGAGCTGGTGAACCTCATCTCGCCCGATGCCAAACAGGTCGCTAAGAAAATTGAAGCGGCACTTAAACAGGGGACGCTCTTTGAAGAGTTCGGGTTTCGCTACTTCGGCCCGATTGATGGCAACGATTTGGAAGCACTGCTACCTGTATTGGAAGGGGTTAAAGCACTGCATCAACCAGTTCTGGTCCACATTGTCACAAAGAAGGGCAAAGGATATGTTCCCGCCGAGACCGACCCTGTCGGGTTCTACAGTGTAAGTGGTCAATTTGACCTTGAAACCGGCAAATCACTCGCCGCGAAATCGGCGATTCCGAAATACACCGATGTTTTTAGTCAGACGCTGATTGAGCTTGCCAAAGCCGATTCGAGAATTGTCGGTGTCACAGCAGCGATGCCGGACGGCACAGGATTGACCAAGTTTCAGGAGGTCTTTCCCAAGCGGTTCTTCGATGTCGGTTTGGCCGAGCAGTGTGCTGTTACCTTTGCGGCAGGATTGGCGACACAAGGTGTCAAACCAGTCGTGGCGATCTATTCAACCTTCCTGCAACGCGCCTACGACCAAGTCGTTCACGATGTCTGTATCCAAAACCTGCCGGTGATTTTTGCCCTAGACCGTGCTGGGCTCGTTGGTGCCGATGGCCCAACCCATCACGGGGTTTTCGACTTTGCGTACCTACGCCATCTGCCGAACATGGTCGTCATGGCTCCGAAAGATGAAGATGAGTTGCAGCACATGGTGAAAACGGCTATTGCGTATCAACAGGGCCCCATCGCCTTCCGGTATCCTCGCGGGACCGCCGTTGGTGTGCCGATGGAACATGAACCGCAGGTTTTACCGATTGGAAAAGGGGAAATAGTGCGTCAGGGGGAAGACCTGCTTATTCTAGCGATTGGCAACCGCGTACAACCTGCGTTAGAGGCGGCGGATGTCTTAATGGATTCCGGCGTTTCAGCGGCGGTCGTCAATGCCCGCTTTCTCAAGCCGCTTGATGAAGCGTTGATTCTAAAACTCGCAGACCAGATTCGCAAGGTGATTACGGTTGAGGATGGCGTGTTGGAGGGGGGATTCGGAAGTGCGGTATTGGAGGTGCTCGCTGACCGGGGCATCACAGGGGTGAAGGTGAAACGTCTCGGCATTCCAGACCGATTTATTGAGCATGGCGATGTGGACACGCTGTACCACGACTGCGGATGTGATGAAGATGCAATTGTGCGTGAGGGGCTTAAACTTGCCAAAGAGCTCTCATAACAAACAACGGCTCGATACGCTAATCGTTGAGCGAGGGCAGGTCGATAGCCGTGAACGTGCCAAACAGCTTATCCGCAACGGTGAGGTTCTCGTTGATGGACAACCGCATCTTAAACCCGGGCAACCTGTTTCTACCGATGCAAAGATTGAGATTAAACAGCCGTTGCGGTACGTGGGCCGGGGCGGCTTGAAACTCGAAAAAGTGTTGCACAGTTTCGATGTTGATGTTCGTGACAAAGTTGCGGTTGATGTGGGCGCGTCAACCGGCGGTTTCACAGACTGTCTGCTTCAACACGGCGCGAAGTTTGTCTACGCTGTGGATGTCGGACACGGTCAGTTGGCACATCGCCTTCGCCTCGACCCGCGAGTCTGTTCAATTGAACGCACCAACATCCGCACCATCAACCCAAACCTTTTTGACCAACCCATCCAAATCGGTGTCATCGACGTGTCTTTTATCTCGATTCAAAAAGTCCTGCCCGTTGTGATGCAACAGGTTGAACTGATCGGTGACCTGATTGCCTTGGTCAAACCGCAGTTTGAAGCCGGGCGGCAGGTGGTCGGCAAAGGCGGAGTTGTGCGCAACCCGCAAATTCAGGTTAACGTCATCGAAGAACTCTCCAATTCGTTCACAGCATCAACGGATGCATCATGGGCATAACACACTCCCCGATGCGGGAACCGGAAGGGAACATTGAATATCTCCTTTGGCTCAGGCAAGATACGGCGGTTTCCCAACCCGATTGGAAAGACCGTATCGCGCAGGCCGTACAACGCGCCCATCAAGAATTGAGTCGCGGAACGAACCATCCGAAAAATAGATAGTCAGGGCGGGTAGTTCGATATTGTGGAGCAGATGATGCACATTTGACACCCATAAGCGAAGTCTATGACAAAGCAAGCGGAAAACCATCAATTGACCCGTTCAGGCGTGACAGTTCGTGCCATCCTCCTCGGATTGATACTCATTCCAATCAACTCCTATTTCATCATGGCGAACCACCTCCGGTTCTGGAGTACGTTGCCGACCACAATGTCGCTCATTTACAATGTGGTCATCACGCTGACGGTCTTAGTCGTTTTCAATTTTCTACTGAAATTTTTCCTGCCTCGGTTTGCCCTCAGACACGGCGAGTTTTTGACCATATACGTGATGCTGTCGATATCTTCAGCAATCGCCGGGCATGACATGATGCAAACGGTCGTGCCGGTGATTCCCAACGCGTTCTGGTTTGCAACACCTGAAAATGAATGGCAACAGCTCTTTTGGCGACATCTCCCGCGCTGGCTCACACTGGACAAACTGACGGTTTTGCAGGATTTCTATGATGGCGATACCACATTTTACAGCAAAACATATCTATACGCCTGGCTCCGCCCAGTCATCTGGTGGACGATATTCCTATCGGTCATCATCTGGGTGATGATTTGTATCGACCTATTGTTGCGAAAACAGTGGATTGAACGGGAACGGTTGACCTATCCGATTGTTCAATTGCCGTTGGAAATGACACGCTCCGATGGCAGGCTTTTTACATCCAAGATGATGTGGGTAGGGTTTGCGATTGCCGGTGGAATTAACCTAATCAACGGGATACATGCGTTCCTACCGGCATTTCCAGAGATACCGGTGCGAAAAGCCGACCTTGGGCGTTATTTCACCGAGAAACCGTGGAACGCGATGGGTTGGACACCCATTTATATCCTTTCGTTTGGAGTAGGGCTTGGATTTCTGATGCCGTTGGAAATGTCCTTCTCGCTCTGGTTTTTCTACCTCTTTTGGAAAGGAGAACGGATATTAGGCAGAGCGTTGGGGTTGCAGTTCTTGCCCGGCTTTCCGTATGATGGCCCACAAGGGGTGGGAGCGTACATGGCGGTCGCGTGCTTCGCGCTTTACGCTGGACGACAACATTTTTACACCATCTTGAAGAGTATCTTCAGCCGGGCGGGCTCTGCCCACTCATCGGCGAATGAAGGCGAGACTGACACAAATTATCGCTGGCCCGTTTTGGGATTGCTTGGAGGTATCCTTTTTCTGTTCATCTTCTCCCATCAGGGCGGAATGGGACTCTGGATGATTGGGCTTTACTTTCTGGTCTACTATATTTTGGCACTCGGTATCACCAGGGTACGCGCCGAAGTCGGCCCCCCGACCCATGAAATGTTCGTCGCCAACCCACGCCAATTTGTCATTGATACGCTCGGTTCTCGACGACTCTCCGCCGGTAGCCTAACGATGATGTCAATTTATTACGCATTCAACCGCGGCTATCGCGCCCACCCAATGCCCCACACCCTCGAAGGGTTTAAGCTAGCGGACGAGTTGAAGATGAAACGGGGTCGCATGGTTATCGCAATAATGGTGGCAGTTGTGTTTGGCATCCTTGCGTCGTTCTGGTCATATCTAGTCGTATCCTACGACATCGGTGCAAATCCTGGGCTCGGCAATGGCGGCTATAACTTACTGAGACGTTGGCTCTATTTTCCGAGCGAGACGAACCTGCCTGCTGTGATTTTTATGGGTGTCGGTTTTCTTTTTACCGGATTTCTCTGGTGGTTGCGTTCCCGATTTCCATTTTTCCCCTTTCACCCCGCGGGTTACGCGGTCGCCAGCAGCGTGTGGACTTTTGGTTGGCTTTGGTTTTCCGTATTCGTCAGTTGGACTATCAAAACAATTATGCTCAGAATCGGCGGAATCCGACTTTACCGCAAAGCACTCCCCCTCTTTTTCGGTCTCCTGTTGGGGGAATTTCTCGTCGGTGGTGTGTGGGTTCTCGTGCGGTTAATCTGGGGCATTTCGGTTTATTCATTCTATCGTTAAACATCCACCGTTCTAAGCCCAGGCCGCTCCTGCTGGATTGACAAATCCAGCAGATCCTTGTACCTGTTAAGTCGCTTCAGAACATAAACTGTAATACTAAAACTTGCTTATGTCCTCAATTCCCCGTCGTCACTTTCTGAAACTCAGCCTCCTGGGATGGACCTTGCCCTTCCTGCCACGGTGCTCACCGCGACGCGCCAACCCCCCATCTACCTTTGACATCCCCGGCGAAATTGTGGGTGAACCGAGCGGAATCGGGCATCTTGTACGTCAACCGTTAGCAGATGTACAGATGCCAACACCATCAGGCGAATTGTACGATGCGCTCATTGTTGGCGGAGGCGTGTCGGGTGTCAGCGCGGGGTGGAAGTTCAAAAAATCCGGTCTCACCAATTTTGTGCTCCTTGAGCTAGGCGAGCAGTTGGGAGGCACATCCATCTCCGGCGAGGCTAACGGCACACGATTCCCTTGGGCTGCCCATTACATCAATACGCCCCCGCCTGAAGCAGATTGCCTCCTTGAGGTACTCGAAGATATTGGCGTTGTCATCGGATACACAGATACCGGGTGGCCGGTCATTAAGCCTGAGTATATTTTGCGAACACCCGGAGAACGACTTTTCATCAACCGCCGTTGGGTCAACGGACTCGACGCGTTTTCCGATGGGACAGAGACCGACCAACGAGCATTCACCGAATTCCAAACCGATATGCTACGGTGGATGCTCCAAAAGGGTGACGATGGGGCGCGCGCCTTCACGCTACCGCTAGAATACAGCAGTACCGACCCAGAGATCCGCGCCTTGGATGGGATAACAATGCGCGAGTACATGCGCCGAAAGGGCTGGAATTCTGAGCGGTTGGATTGGTTCGTCAACTACGGTTGCCGTGACGATTATGCCTGCACAATTGACGAGGTTTCAGCGTGGGCGGGCATTCACTACTACGCCTGCCGTTACTATGCTGACGTGTTACAGGATTTTTTCCCGGTCAATACAGTAACGTGGCCGGAAGGGAACGCCTTTTTGGTTAATGGGATGGCGCGTAATTTCTCAAAAGATAACATCCGCCTCAACGCATTGGCCCTTTCCATTCGCAGATCGGTCGAAGGTAGGAATGGGGCGACCCCGGAAATCTATATGACCGTTATGGACACGCGCAATCGGCAGATGACCACGCTGCGGGGGAAAACGCTCATCTTCGCCGGTCAGAAGCACATCGCCAAGTACATCATCCCTGAACTCCCTGATGACCAACGTTCCGCTTTTGAACGGTGTCATTACACCCCGTGGCTGACAGCGTCGATACACCTCAAACAGCTACCAGAAACAGCGCGCAGTCCAATTGCTTGGGATAACGTTATGTACGAAAGCGAGGGGCTTGGCTACGTCGTCGCTGACCACCAGACGCGGGACGAAAACGCTCCCAAACATCCATCGGTGCTCACGTACTATCTCCCTTTTGTCCACCAGCCTGATGCAAAACGGGGGGAACTCCTTGAAAAAGGACACAGGTTCTGGGTAAACGAAATCATGAAAGACCTCTGGCAGATGCACCCCGGCATCGAAAAGCTCATCACACGAATTGATCTCTACAAATGGGGACATGCGATGGTTCGTCCAACCCCGAACTTCATTTGGCATCCAGAGCGCGCGTTACGTCAGCGACCACTCGGCACGATTTTTTTTGCGAATGCAGATGTAACAGGTCTTCCGCTTTTCGAGGAAGCGTGTTATGCGGGCATACGTGCGGCACAACAGGCAATGGGGGCTTTGCAGATTCCTTATGTCAATTCGATTCGAGGCGATGGCTAAATTATAAATTTGGGGAGTTCAGACCGTTTTTTACCCGTCATGTTCAACCACTTCAAAAACATCATACCCCAACGCCCCCGAGCCCTGAATGCCTATTTTGATCTGGCGGTTTACATCGGATTCCTGATTTTTGTCCTCGCGCTTCCATTCGGGGGTTCAACACTGCCGCTTTACGGAGGTCTGCTACTTGCGTTGTTCGGATGGTGCGGGCGAATTATCCATGACCGCAAACTGGAATGGCGACGCACTCCTCTGGATGTGCCAATCGCTGTTTTTCTGGCCCTTGCACTCATCGCCTCGTTTTTCGCGCCGCACCCGTCAACAAGCAGTCTCGGCTATTTCTGGAAACTGCTTCGCGCCGTATTACTGTATTACGCTGTCGTTCACAGCCGTCTAGGAGGTCAGTGGCGACAGATGGTTCTCCTCTTTATTTCTGCCGGCGGGGTTGCCGCGCTGCTCGGCTTGTGGTACTATGTAAATGGCACCCACTTGGGCACAGATTTTTTATTCAAAACTGAGTTAGAATTTCAGAACGACTTGGAGGAAGGGGTGCCCATATCGGAAGAATTTCGACGCGAGTTTGAAAAAAACGGGTGGCGAATTTCTCACGATGCAACCGTGTCTTTGGAGAGAGCAGGGGAGTGGAGGCTGGTCGATGCTCAGCGGGATTGGACATATACTGTCAAGGAGCGAGAAGATGGTCTCGCGGTCTCTGTGATTGAGCCGCGGTTGGCGGGCACGTTCAAGATGCCCAACGACCTCGGTGCCTACCTCGCCATGCTTGTGCCGATGACGCTGGGGTATCTCGTTGCGGCGTGGCGGACACGTCAGCGGTGGGGCAGTATCGCTATCTTGGGCGTTATTCTATGCCTGATGGTCGCAAATCTCGCGCTGACACTCACACGAGCGGCATGGGTGAGTGTTTTCATTGCAACGCTTTATACGGCGGTCTCTTTTGAGCGACGGTTATTATGGGTGACGTTGCTGATTGTTTTGCTATCCCCCGTATGGATGCCGAAACCAGTAAAAGAACGGATTCAGACAATCATAAAGCAACCCGCCGGTTTTATGAGTGAACGCCCCCAATGGTGGAAAACATCCGTTCAACTGATTGGGAAGTATCCGCTCACCGGCATCGGGTTGGGGCGATTCCGCCACGAATATCAATTACACGGGCCATCGGATATGTATCACAAGCCGTATCATGCTCATAACATCTACCTGCAAATTGCCGTTGAACACGGCATCCCATCGCTGATTCTGTTTTTCTGGATGCTGTTTCTCATCTTTCGACAGCTCTTTACCCTACGCCGAAGCGATGAGTTCTGGCGGTTGGGCTTGTTCATTGGAGGGAGCGGTTTCCTGATTTCGGCACTTATTTATGGGCTTGCTGACCACATTTTGCATCAACGCTCACTGCTGGTCTTCTGGTTTGTTATCGGGCTTATTTTTTATCATCCTATCCGAACGGTGAATCACAATGAAGAAAAATTGGAAACCGATTGATTTGAATCAAGTAACAACCTACCCCATCCACGAGAGGGTCAACAAAGTCTCCATCAAGGATTTTGCTTCTGTTCCCGCGTCGTATGAGGGCACCAAAGCGTTCCTATCCGGCTTACCGAAGATTCTCAAGGCATCGGACCTTTTAAGGCTGGTCGAACAGATTGTTGCCGCATTCCAACAGAATAAACCGGTTATTTTCATGATGGGTGGGCACGTCATCAAATGCGGGTTGAGCCCGGTCATCATCGAGCTGGTTCAGCGTGGCATTATTACCGCACTCGCCTTCAACGGCGCGACGAGCATCCACGACTTTGAGATTGCTTTAATCGGCGAAACCTCTGAAGATGTTGAGCAGTATATTCAAACGGGAGAGTTTGGGATGGTTGAGGAGACTGGCCGCCTGATGAACGAGGCGATTCAGGAAGCCGCCAAGGCGGGGATGGGCATGGGGGAAGGGTTGGGGAAAAAATTAATCCAGATGAATGCTCAATACAGCGATTATAGTCTCCTTGTTGCGGGTGCCCGGTTTGGCATACCGACCACAGTTCACGTCGCAGTTGGGACAGACATTATCCACCAACATCCACTCGCCGACGGGGGCGCAATCGGGCAGGCGAGTTTTACCGACTTTCGACTGTTCACGGCTATTGTCGCCGAGCTCGGAGATGGGGGGGTCCTGCTAAACTTTGGCTCGGCAGTGCTTTTGCCAGAGGTCTTTCTCAAAGCCTTGACAATCGCACGAAATCTGGGCAACCGTGTCACTCATTTCACGACAGCCAACTTCGATATGATTCAGCAGTATCGCCCATTGGAAAATGTTGTCAAACGCCCCACCAGCAATGGAGGGCAAGGCTACGCGTTCACGGGACATCACGAAATTATGATACCGCTTCTTGCCCATGCGATTGTATCAACAATTGAAGAAAGGACTGACTCTTAAAACTGACACCCTATGTCACCCTTTTGGGATTGCGGCTCGCGCTTCCCCGAATTATGATGAATGTTGCCCTGTCAACACACAAGATGTCTTATTTTTGACACATCTGTGCGGAATCGGCAACTCAAGAGGCGGTTTCCAAGCGTTCAATCGCCTCCTCAATGGCGGTATTAACGTCAGGTGACTTTTGGTGACTTAATTGGTTTTTCAGTTCTTCCAACGTTGAGCGCATCGCTTGCAAGCGGGATAGCGAAGCACCCTGTCCGTAGATTTCAAGCGTTGCGATTATATTTTCTCGTTTTGGATCTAATTGAGCACAACACATCAGAATGATGCCTCCCATAGGTAATTAGATTATTGACCGGTATAGTAGCAATAATCTTGCCATTTTGCGGTGTCAACGCCGAAAATATCGAATTGTCGCACTTTTAAGCCTGTGGTTATTGAACATTAAAAACGTTTCAAGTGCCCCAACGTTGTGGCTAATACCAAATTAACCAGATTCGTACTGTTTTTTCGGCTTGCATCTCCCCTCTTCCGCCTAAGCAAGCCCAATGTGACTCGTGAAATTAATTTGGTATAAAATCCACTCTCATCTCTTTTAACACTTTAGACCCCCAAAAGGTTCCCTTAACGTAGAAACAAAAAAAAGCGGATGGCGTTAACCATCCGCTTTTCATGACTGTAGTGACAGCCGGAAACTGTAGCATTCATCGCTACTTCACGTAGGATTTATTCATTATCGCTACGTTGAATACGTGGAATGTTTTCCGACTGCATAAAGTTTAGAATATCGCTGATTTGGCCCTGGGCGTAAGTCAACGCTTGGGCCACCTGTGGGTCTGACGGCTCCTGTTCGCCATATTTGCTCCACAGCCTGTCAAAGGAATCAACTGCAAGGTTCCAGTACTTATTATCACTATCTGCCAATACGATGTACGCCTCACCAATCTGCACATGAGAGAGATTGGCGTATTTGGTATTGGGATATGTCTTGATGATGTCCTGGAATTCAGCAATCACTTTCTCAAGTGCTGCATTTCGCATATTTTTATCTGCCAGTTTTGCCTTATCCAGATTGGCGTGAGTCGCAATATAGACATCAGCGGCAAGTGATGCAGATGTTTGCCTCACAAAATCTTGCGCTTGAGCCTTTGACTCCGCGCTGATTCCGGGGATACCGAGTGCTTGATTATACCTCTCGATAGCCAGTTTGTACAAGCGAATAACGTCTGCTTTCCCAATGCCTTCTACCAGACCTTCGTTGTAGTACTTATTGCCGAGGGTGATGCAGGCATCAGCCGTGTACGGACTGGTGGGGTAGTCTCTTACGAGCACTTCGTTCGCCTCATACAATTTCCCATTCCATTTCTCTTTGTCTGTCTCATTACCCGCCTGTTCAGCATCTTTAGCGAGGTAGTTATAGCTGCTCGTAATCGCGTAGAGCGACTCCGGCACACTTTCATGTTTCGGGTTTATCGCCCGAACCTTACTGTACTCGGCAATAGCTTTTTCAAAGTTTTCGTATGCGTAGTGCGACTCTCCCGCCTGATATTGCCAAAGCGGTGCATCCTTCGCTTTGGGATAACGCTTCACAAGACTTACGAAGGTATCGGCACCCTGCTGATAAAAACTAATCGCCGCAGGTGTCAGTTCACCATCAATGCCGGTTTGTAGCCGTCCCAGTTGAAAATAGGCAGAACCAGTGTACATCAGTGAGGTCTCGATGTTCTGGGTCAGGTCTGCGCTTGCTGGGAACAACCCTTTGTCTGCATATTCCACAAACTGTTTCAGCGGTGGAAGCGCGTTTTTCAGGTCGCCGGGTAGGTTACCGCTCCCGAGCGAGTAGTAAATTTGCCCGGCCTGGAAGAGAGCGTTTTGGATATACGTGTTAATTTGGCCACCCTTTTTGAGCGTACCAGCAACTTTGGCGACTTCAAAATATGAGCTTGCTGATTGACGACTTACGTCAAGGTACGGTTTGAGGTCAGTCCCCGGTTCGTTTGAGTAGAGACCTTGCGCTTTGTCGAAGTATAGGTAACCAAGGTTGTACTGCGCTGAGACTTTTTGCTGAACTGTCTTTGCGACTTCCAACGCATCCATTGCTTCAGTGATTGCATCGTCTAAACGCCCTAATTTCACATAGAGGTCGGATTTACGAATACCACCGTCAGCAACCATTGCCTGAATGTTTGTATCCGATTCAGTTGCATAGGTTGTCACAAGGGTTTCGTAAGCCTCTAAGGCTTTATCGGGTTGACTTTTCTTGTCTTGATAAATCAATCCCATCCGATAGTACGACTGCGCTTTGATGAGCGCACCTGCTGCCAACTGGATAGCATTCTGATAATCGAGCAACGCCTCATCATACTTCTTCAAATGCTCATCAAGGGCATAAGCCTTCGCAAAGTACGAGCGCCCTTTCAGATTATCATCCGTTGAGTGGTCAATCACGTATTGATATTCTTGGACAGCCGCCGCATGGTCACCGAGAGTCGTATTCAACTCGGCGAGACGCGAGTGTGCCTGAGAAATCAGTTTTTGACGTGTCTCATCCTCGGTTTGGCCTTCATAAGACGTTGTCTTACGGAACGCATCAACGGCACCTTGATTGTCCTTGAGACCAAATTTCGCAAGCCCAAGGGTATAGTAGGCACTAATCATGCTATTGACATCAGGGGTTTTCGCAATGACCTGTGCGATGGTGTTCGCCGCATTCTGGTACGCCAACTGCTTAGCACCCTCATCCGCTGCCGCCTCCGCCAGCTGATAGTAACAGACCGAAGCCTGATACAACGCATTGGCGACGAGGTCATTGTTGGGAAACATCTGAGCAAAGGCCTGATATGCAGTAAGGGCGTTCGCGTAGTCATTAGCACCATAGTACAGATGCCCGATTTTCAATTGCGCCCGTGTCCGAGATTCCTCGGGGGCACCATCGTTGCTCACAATGCGTTTCAGACTCGCGACCAACATCCCCATCTGTTCCTCAGTGTCGAGCCCCTGTTTTTCTATCGCTGTGGCTTTGACCAGATCGATGTGGCCTAGTGTCTTTTTAACACTGGTGTCATCGTTACCTGCATATTGTTCATTTGCGGTATCGGCAATTTCAAGCACCTTGGCCCATTTGGCGGCATCGCCCTCTTGCTGTGCGATATCGCGGTATGCCAAGACGAGCCCGTAATATGCCTCGACAGCATTTGGACTGTCACTATAGTCAGCAAGCATCTGCTCAAAGGCGGTTACCGATTTTTCGAGAAGCGCGGGGTCGTCTGTTGCCGCTTTGTAATAGCAGAGTCCGACGAGGTACTGTGCGTCATCGGCATATTCGCCTTCAGGATTGTTGGCAACGACCGCTTCATACTGCACAGCCGCTTCGCCGAAGCGTTCTTCACCACGTAGCAGGTCAGCGAGTTTAATCTCGGCGAGCGAACGGTTATCCTTGTCTAGACTGTCAATAATTGATTGATAATGTGCAACAGCCGCGCTCGGATTGCCCTCGTTGATGTAACTTTGAGCAATCAGCATCTGTGACCGTTGATAATTCCCGCTCGTATCAGGGATTGCGGCGTAGAGGTCACGCGCTTCACCCCACTGATTCAGCTTTTCATGCGCCAACGCCTGATTCATCATACAGGCTTCAACCTGTTCAGGACGTTGCGGGAAATCGTCGTAACGCTCTTGGGTGACACCTTCCATGAAGGCCTCAGCCTTGAACTTATTGATGCCTTCCTGATATGCTTCAATAGATTTCTGAAGTAGGGCTTCGTTGAAGACAGCATTAGCATCGCCTTCGTTATACCCTTCAGGCTGGGCGGCTTCATAGTACGCCCGACCTTCTTGGAACTTTGCAATCAACTTCAGGACGTGGAATTTGGGCAGGTCTGTATACTCCCAAACTTTGGCATACTCTGCAGCGGACTCTTCATACGCCTTGAAGTCGTTAAATTTGATATCCGCGAACTTTAATTGAACTTCTGCCGCGAAGTAGTCGAACTCCGGGTCGTCCCGATTCTTTTCGATTAGTTCCCGCGCAACCGTTTCGAGTTCGTCTTTCCGTCCCAGCTCGTTCAACACCCACACAGCACCGTAAAGTGAATGCGGCGCGACCGGGTCAGTTGAAAAATTGTCAATCACCTTTCGATACCAGATCAACGCGTTTTCAAAATCCTGTTTCGCCTGATCGGTTTCACCGTTCTCTTTTCGATTGGTGGCTAAGTGATAGTAGGATTCGCCGATTTGGTGGGTTGCATACGAAATGTAATCCGTTCTATCCTCGTGTTCACTAATCGCACGCTCGTATGCGGGTGCGGCTTCAACCCAATTTTCTAGCTTGGCGTAGCTATCCGCGATACCCAGTTTTGCGTCGGGAATAAACTTACTCTCCGGATAGCCCTCAAGCAGTCTGTTATAGGATTGAACGGCGTTCTCATAATCGCCTTGGTCATAGTAGGTTAGACCAATTGCGTACTGAATTTCTGCTTGCAGGTTACGGTCTGGCGTGTTCTGGAGCGCCAGTTCGTAGTTTACCCGTGCGTTATCATAGTCCTTCTGCTTCGAGTAAATTGCCCCGATATCAAAGTACGCGGCAGTGACCCATTGAGCATTGGGGAACTTGGTAATAAAGTTCGTATACTGAGAAATCGCCTCGTCGTCACGCGCCAGCTGATTCAAGCAGTAACCCGCTTTGTACATCGCCTCTGCTTGCAGGTTTGGATAATTCTTAAACTCGTCAGTCGCCAGCTTATCGAACTCCTGATAGGCCTGTTCGTAGGAGCGTTCATTAAGGAACGACTGGGCAATCAGGTGCTGGGAATCATCCTTAAAATCTGAATTGGGAAATTGGTCAAGCACCGACTTAAACGCACGGCGACACTTCTCATACTCTTCCAACTGATAATTTAATTGCCCAATTGCGTACCAAGCATTTTCAACAAACAGGCTGTTGGGAAAGTTTTCAATCAGTGCCTGGAACTTTGGTTCTGCGAGCTCAAATTGTTCCTGTTTGTAGAGTACGTGTCCCCAGAGATACGTCAAACCTTCGAGATGTTTGGGGACCGTTGCTATCGGATGCACCTTTTCAATGTATTCAATTGCTGTCTGATATTGACTGACATCGTCCTGTTCCTCGCCTAACTTTGAATAGCAAACGGCAATTTTGTAATTCGCGAGCGTGTTAAAATCTTTGTCAATAACCTCTGTTTTAACACCCCACTTTGTTGATTCTTCAAGGGCTTCGGTGTACTTTGCAATTGACCCTTCATAGTCAGATTGACTAAACATGGCTTCCGCTTCGTTGTATAGTCGTTCAACCTTTTTGGAGCTTCCTCCAGGGTAAAGTAAAACGATGAGTAGGGCAAGACCACCGAGGGCGCCCATGATTTTGGGATTCATGAAAAACTCCTTTTCAGTTTGTGGTTGTGTGATGGTGCTCAATAAGCATTGGCTTTATGAAGTTTCAGAATTTAATCGGGTAACTCCGCTTTTCCCAACCCCCGGTAGGTGCGGTTTTATGAAGTTTCAGAATTTAATCGGGTAACCCCGCTTTTCCCAACCCCCGGTAGGTGCGGTTTTGCGTCAAGTCATCTTGTGCGCTCGCTCACGCAATGCGCTCGCTCACGCGACCATCCGTCTTCGGACCACCCGTTAGGGGTAACCGCACGGGTGTCCGTATGGAATTACCCAATTTATTTTTTTAACGTCATTAAGCCAATCGGCGAGATGCCTCCCATCACCTAGTAACGATTCAGCTTAATCGTTATACTTAACAATACACTATTTTAATCTGTGCGACTTTGAAGCCAACTTAGGCTAAAGTTTCACAGAATCATAAACTTCTGTAAAGGATAAATTCCGCAAAGGCACATTCATCAACATTTTTATAAAACCATCCTGCTGACGATTTTGCCTTTCAAATTTATCCGGGAACGGGGATTCAATTCCAAGAGGGAGCAAAAAATCTTCTTTTACCTGTAGAGATGCAGGATTTGATAACTGAGCGAAGGCAAGCAGGTCGGGCGAAATATTATCATCGGCGATAACGGTTTTAAGCGCGTCATCACCGCTAACGAAGGAGGCTGGAATATCGTCCAAATCATCCCTGAGCACATCAAGATTGGCATTATGCGTGTTATGACCAAGTTGTTCAGGGAGAGCTTGCGCGACCCCAGGCACCTTTTCATGCGCGTTTACCAATTCCCGGTTCTTTTGAAATAGCATGGGTTGAATCGGATGCTCTTTCAAAGCGGGCGGAAATTGGTGCGCGCCAAATTGAACTGGTTCATCCTCAAACTGGAAAAACTGAAGTGCAAACAAAGCGATAAGGGTAACTGCGAGGGCACTCAACCCATAAAGTGGAGATAACCGAACCCAGTGAATCGGTATGTTCGTATGCGAACTACAGAAATCAGCGAACCCACTCAGTAGCTCTTGTCCCCTCCAAGCAAACGTCCGCCAAGTTGTAAGCCACCATGTTGAACGGATAGAGGTTTGCTCTATTGTATGCTGAAGTTGAGGCCAAAACAGACCGTGATAACCATCGGGGGCATCTGGTTCGACATAGAAATTCTGCAACAATGTCTCCGTGCGCTTCAAAGATTCCAACTCTCGCCGACAAGCCGAGCAAGACCGCAAATGCTGCACGACGGGGGCCGTTTGCTGACCGGAAAGCGTAGAATCTATATAATTAGAAAAGTAACGTTGAATTGAGTCACACCTTGGTTTCATCTTTTGGCAACCAATTTCCTTTTCGAGGAAGTTCAGCATCCACATACGGCTTCAGAAGAATCCTCAGTTTTTTTCGAGCGTAATGTAAACGGGAGCGAACCGTTCCTTCGGAGCAGTTGAGAATTGATGCGATTTTAGAGTGTGTTAACCCTTCAAACTCGTGGAGGATGACGACCGTTCGATGCTTGAGGGGCAGGCTATCTACTGCTTGGGTTACCCACTTTCGGAGCTCCTGCTTCTCAGCATTCAAGTGGGGGTCATTCATCCGATCCGTGTTTCGCTTGAGTTCCGGACGCAGAGCGGTATCAGATGTGGCAGACAGTGGAGATTCCCTACGGCGTTTTCGACATTTAACCACGTTCAGCGCGTGATTGACGACGATACGATAGAGCCATGTCTCAAAAGTTGACTCGTTCCGAAAGCTGTGAATGGATTCATAAACTTTCAGAAACGTGTCCTGCATGACATCGTCCGCATCTTCGTGGTTCTTTGTAATTTGAACCGCAACGCGATAAACGAGCCGTTGATATTTTTCGACGAGAATCGCCAACGCCGTCATATCGCCTTCGCGCAGGTCATCAATAAGCAGTGCTTCGGTTCGTTCCACTGGATACCTCTCATAAAACACTAAATCGCTACTTTCATCCCGTTTAGACAACCAAGCCTCAAAAACCGTTCAAAATATTTCTACGTTTTTTTTCAGCACGACCACAAAGCTGGGCGAACTGGTTCAGTTGCAGATATAACTCATTTTTTAGGGGCAGGCAGTTTGATTATATTACAGTCCCTTAAACGTGTCAACAAAAAAATCGTAATAAAAAAAGGGCAACATGTAAACATGTTACCCTTTTAATATGGCATGTCGGGCGAGAGAAACAAAGCTTACTCTTTACCCTTGGTGACGAACGTTTCCTTAACATCAGTCTTATTACCCGCAGCATCTTCGACCGAACCCTGAACGATATAAGTCGTTTCGTTGCCAAGTTCTTTCCCTTTAAGAGGCGTGAATGTCACTTTGTTATCAGCGACCTCTGGCAACCAACCAAGGTCGGTGCCATCTTCGAGGGTCAGTTTCAGGCTTGACTTAGCGATAGTTTCACTGAACTCAATCTCAACACCGTCTGTGTTCAACGGCTCCGGATCGGCATCCTTAGAATCGAAGTTCTTCTTAGTCACTGTCGGTGCTGTTGTATCCGGTGCTAGGACGTTCAAATTAAGGGTGTGACTGCCAGCATTTCCACCCGGACCGTTGTCCCATGCAATTGCGAACGCGGTTGGACCTGAACCAGCGTGTGGACCTGCAAGGGTTGCAGTTTTACCAGCCACAGTAGCAGGCTTTCCATTGACCGTCACGTTCTCAGGTGCAGCACTAAAAGTTAACGTCAGCGAAGCGTTTGACGCAAGTTCACCCCCATCTGCAGGGTTGGAACTCGCGAAGGTAGCTTCCACTACTCCGTCTTCTTCTTCATCATCACCGCCGCAACCAATCATAAAAACGACGAGCATTGCGGACACGACCAAAGCTAAGGTTCTCAGCAATCTATTCATTGTTTCTACTCCTTCATAGAAATAAATTTTTTGGGTTGGGTTTTTCCCACCACCTTGCGACTCAAATACACGACCTGAACACGGCATAAATTCTATAACGGAAGCAAAGAATGGCAACGGACAGCCCGTTGTCTTATTGTTCGCAATGCAACTCAATTTTAGAACCTATTATTCAGGACGATACCTTATTGTATCACGAAACGAAAATTATGCCAACAAAAAAAAACTGCCTCTGCACATTAAAATAAAAATGGCAGTGTTCCCGAGGGCTTAGTGAATTTTGCGAAGATGAATCTTCACATTTTTTTAGGCTACGCCAAAATTTCTATACTCGGCTATGCCTGAGTGCCTAATCAAAACAACTCCATCTGCTCAACCGGCACCTCGGTAGATTGTACCGGCTGACCGTCTAGGTCTTTAAGGGCTTCCACAACCTCGTCTAAATCATCCGGCGAGATCGGGAGAGCCTCTTGCTGCTGAATAAGCCGATGAGGCCCCTCGCTAAGCCGATGGCGTTTTGGCCAACGATAAGCAAATACCAAACGATTTTGTTCCTTTGCAAACTGTGCTGTGCGAATAGCACCATCGTTTTCCGCCGATTCAACAACAATCGTTGCCATTGACAACCCGCTTATGATGCGATTACGCTGAATCAGGTTTGCAGGCGTTGGCTGTGTTGTAAAAGGATGCTCAGAAAAAATGGCCCCATTTTCACAGATACGGTCTGCGAGGCGATGCTTCTCATGTGGATAGATCGAAAACAGATCCGATCCAAGAACGCCAATCGTCTGACCATTTGCTTCAACTACTCCGAAATGAGCAGAGGTATCAATTCCTTGAGCCAGTCCGCTGACAACTGTAAAACCAGCTTCAACGAGACGCGTAGCAAGCCCAAGTGTTGCCAAAATTCCGTCACCTGTGGGTTTTGCCGTGCCGACAATTGCCACAGATTGCAGACTGACTTTTGACAAATTTCCCTTCCGACAAAGGATTGCCGGCGCATTCGGTATCGCTTTGAGTCGTTCAGGATAATCCGCATCTTCCAGACAGAAAATTTCGATACCACGACTTTTGAACCACTTGATATGACGGCGAAACTCGGCAATCCGTACTCTTGCCTTCAGAATCCGCGCCGCCAAAAGCGGATTAAATAGCGGTATGCGTGCGATTTCAGAAAGCTCTGCATCGAAAACCTTGTCCACCGATCCAAAGCGATTCAGAAGCCGCTTGATTCGCATTGGACCGATGCCATCAATTGAGGCTAGAGCGAACCAAAATTCCCGTCCAGACATAAACTTTATCCGTTCCCAAACTCAATACCTTAACGCATCAAGGGTGCTCCTTGCGGAGTAAGGTTGAAAAATATCATGTCAAATAGCAAAATTTACCCTCTCAGAGGATAGAACATCGCAAGTATAGCACAGATCTAAAAACTTGTCAAACAAAAAGTTCTTGAATTAATTAAGAAAGTGCATTATTCGCATTATTCTGTGTTCTTAACCTCGAAACCGAGTTTTTTGCGTCTCGTCATCGAGTCTCCATCCGCAAGGATCGGTAAAACTCGGTTTCTCTTGAATAGCCAGCACCAGCAAATCTTCCACTCTTCCCTTCTTCCAACTCTTCCCTATCCCAACGCCGCATCAACCTTATTAATGGCAGCAGCCATCAGGCGCACATGCTCCTCCTGCATGTTGACATTAATGCCGAAACGCAGGGCACGTCCAAGAATCGAGAGCGTATTGGGACACATATCCCGCGAATACTCCACATTCCCTTTGTACGCCGGATCTTTCCACGGATAGCCTGATGGATGGGGCGAGTGCTTAAACAGGATAGAATCCCAATAATAGTAAATATGGCGGTCTGGGAATCCGTCGTTGTATGCAGTGCCTGCGCCAAGCCCTTCAGCCTTTAATGCTTCGGCGTACTTCTTTGCCAAGTCAAGGTCTCTTACAATAATCGCCGCACTAATACCGCACTCCCCATCGGGGTCATCAATATGTTGTCGCACATAACCCTTGGGGTCATCGGCGAGTTCTGACAAGAACGCTTTTTTCAACCGACGGGTATGGCTTAAAATGTCGCCCATCTTTGAGAGTTGGACGCGAGCGATTGCCCCCAAAATCTCGCTGGGACGGTAGCATTGGCGAGAGAACGGTTCATTCTGCCACGTCGTATCGCTCATCCACATCGGCATTGCGGGCTCGGCGGCAAAAGCCGTGCGTTCATACACATTGTAATCATCGGTAAAGACTAAGCCCCCTTCACCGCAACTAATCACTTTGTAATAGTTCAAACTCCACGCCCCCGCATCTCCCCAGGTCCCGACATATTTTCCCTTATACTCGCCACCAATACATTGACAGCAATCCTCAACAACCAAAAGATCATGCTCTCGGGCAAGCGCGACGATTTCTTCGAGACGACCCGGTACGCCTTGCATGTGAGCGGGAAGAATCGCCTTCGTGGACGGCGTAATCTTTTTCGCGACATCCGCCACATCCAGTCCGAGAGATTCATCAATTTCAGCGATAACGGGTACTGCGCCCACTCCCACAACCGCCGCCGCTGTCGCAATATAAGTATAGCCCGGCAGAATAACCTCGTCGCCCGGACCGATACCGAGCCCTGTGAGGGCACAAATAATCGCGCTTGTGCCAGAGTTGACCATAAGCGCGTGACCTACTCCGAGCAGGGCTGCGGCTTCCTTTTCAAATGCCGCTACATTTGAGCCCTCAACAAACCGAAAGAACTTACCACTCCGCAACACTTTAGTCACCGCATCAATTTCGCGGTCATCAATAACGCTCGGACCGTGCATTCCACTCGGGATGGGTTCACTTAGAACCGGTGCCCCTCCATCAATTGCCAAACGATCTGCCATCTTTCCCCTCCAATTTTTCACCATGACTTCAAAAAAGACCTAATTTCAGCCCAGGGCCAACACTATATCATAGAAATAAAGTCTCTGTCAATAATTCCGTTCTCACCTCGATCTCCCGCTCGTGACTCTTCTCTAATCAGTTTTGACGTTCAACTTCGGTAACCCCACCCCGGTAGGTGCGTGTTTTGCGTCGAGTCATCTCGCCACCCGTCAGGGGTAACCGGACCGATGCCACAAAACATTACCGATTTTGATTGTCAAATTTCATTAGGATTTTTCTTACAAGGTGACTAAAAACCGAGTTTTTTGCGTCTCGTCATCGGGTTTCCATCCGCAAGGATCGGCAAAACTCGGTTTCTCTTGAATAGCCAGAACCAGCATATCTCCCACTCTTCCGCTCCAGCGGAGTGCTATGTCTATAGTACGCGATATGCCCCAATTCCCGCGCTCCAGCGGAACACAATGTATATATTTTATATTAAAACCTGCTCACAAAATGACCTTTTTACAGATTTCGTTTTTGATTTCCTGTTCGTGACCGAGAGTCTTATCGTTGATTGCGGAATATCACACCGTATGATATACTATAACAAACATAGCCTTGTCAATTTCTCTCTGAAACTCTAAACGATGTACATATTATTTGTCAATCCCTTTTTTACATTTGACCAAGAGGCGGTGTATATATAGTAAACTTTAGAGTTAATGATACATGTTTATCACTTCAT
The DNA here is from genome assembly GCA_965198165.1 of Candidatus Poribacteria bacterium. Lineage (GTDB taxonomy): Bacteria > Poribacteria > WGA-4E > WGA-4E > PCPOR2b > CBDAOT01. The sequence goes on from OZ240244.1 coordinate 6,150,893, forward strand.
CTAGTGGTATATCGGCATTGTATGCACGCAGTCGTTTGATGTTTGCAAAATCGTGTTCAATCGGATTGTAGTCGGGTGAATAAGGCGGCAAAAACAATATCTCTGCGCCAGACGCTTCTATCCGCTCACGAGTGCGTTCCGTTTTATGGATCCGGGCGTTGTCCATTATCACTAAATGCTCCGAAGAGAGCAGGGGACACAGTGCTTCTTGAAGCCACTTGTTGAAACGCTCCGCATTGCAACTGCCATCAAACAAGCAGAACGCTGTAAAAGTATCTTCATAACTATTAACTCTCCTGTTGTTAGCCTCATCGTGTACCTCGCCAGAGTTAATAGTTATACGCGCAGCTACCATTGTGGTTTTCCGAGTTCTTTGACTTGATATGAGCCCCAAAACAGGGTTACCCTGCGGGGCATACGCATAAGCTCTAAAACTCTCCGCACAAAAACCGCATTCATCGATATAAACAGCAGACTTGCCAGCCGCTTCTTTGACAGCGCGGTCTTGGCAATAGGTTGCCCGTTTCTCATCACAGCGTTGTTTATACCCGAGTGTTTTTTTTTCGCGTGATGCCGAGTTTTCGCAGTCCATAGCCGATACAAAACGCTGAAACACCGAAATGTGTAGCCCGCTCTTTTTGCGTGAAGTCCGGGAAATCAGCAACATGTGTTCGGAGTGCCTGATCATCAATCACTCTCATTTTTTTTGGGCCCGGTTTTTTGATGGCAAGTGGGTCTTCAGCGGCTAACCATCTATCAATGGTTGAACGTGCGACGGTAAATAGGCGGGCGGCTTCGGATTTTTTCCCGCCTGCTTGAATAAAATCTAAGATGCGTTTGCGTAAATCGGGTGAATATGCCATAATAGACATATTCTAACATAAAACAGAAAAAATGTATCAATAATTCAAAATGTCACTATAAATGAACCTTGAAACAATCGAAAGAGAAGAATACTGGGAGAGCTGGGCGAAGGATGTCGCAGATATTTTCACCCGGGTTGTTGCCCGTATCCAAAACCTACTGGATAATCCCGACAACGATGCGCTGGACGCATGGTTCGACAGCTTCCACGCGGAGTTGAAAGATTCAATAAACACCTCCATTACTCGGAACGACGCAATTGATATGATGGCACAGCACCTCCTCACCCGTCCGGTCTTTGAGGCGCTGTTCGAGGATTACGACTTTGCCTCCAGAAACCCTGTGTCAATCGCGCTGGACAACCTGCGAAAGGATTTTGGGGAATTTGGACTTGAGAGCGAAACGCGAGATTTGGAGGGCTTCTACGAAAGCGTCCGGATGCGCGCCCGCGGCATTGACAACAGCGAAGGGCGGCAACGTGTGCTATTGGAGCTCTACGAGAAGTTCTTCGCCACCGCCTTGAAGAAGGACGCAGAGCGGCTCGGCATCGTCTACACACCCATTGAGATTGTGGACTTCATCCTCCACAGTGCCGATGACGTGTTGCGGGGGGAGTTCGGCCTAACGGTGAGCGACGAAGATGTCCATGTGCTCGACCCATTCACCGGTGCCGGCATTTTTCTCGCTCGTCTGCTCCAATCCGACCTTATCCAAGATGCTGATATCGAGCGGAAATACCGCAAGGAACTCCACGCCAACGAGCTCGTCCTCCTTGCCTACTACATCGCCGCAATCAATATCGAAGAAGCATTCCACGCCCGGCGCGGTGCAGATGGCGACCATGACCCGTTTGAAGGTATCGTATTGACCGACACGTTCAATCTGAACAAAAAAGGAACCCCGACCCTGTTTCCAAAAGAGTGGCTCCCGGACAACAACGAGCGCGCTGAGCGTCAACAGAGGCTTCCGATTCAGGTCATCGTTGGCAACCCACCCTGGTCCGCAGGGCAGAAGAGTGCAACGGACGACAACCCGAACGTGGATTACCGTGAACTTAAACAACGTATCAGAGATACCTATGCTGAGTACTCTACAGCGACGTTGAAGAGGAGCCTCTACGACACATACAAGCTGGCAATTCGATGGGCATCGGACAGGATTAAAGAACAAGGGGTCGTCGCCTTTGTCACCAACGGTTCGTGGATTGATGGGAACGTCGATTCGGGGGTCCGTGCGTGTTTGGCAGAGGAGTTCAGTTCAGTCTACGTCCTGAACCTGCGGGGGAATCAACGGACCCAAGGGGAACGGTCGCGTCGTGAGGGAGGCAAGGTGTTCGGTTCAGGTTCACGGGCACCCGTCGCTATTACCATCCTGGTTAAGAACCCGAATGCCGCGCACGATGGTTGCCGCATCCACTACCGAGATATTGGCGACTACCTCAACCGCGAGGAGAAGCTGGCGGCACTGCGCGAGGCCGTGTCGATATCAGGGTTCAGCGATTGGCAGACAATCACGCCCGATAAGCATCACGATTGGATACAACAACGCAACGATGCGTTTGGTCAGCTCTATCCGATGGGCTCGGAAGACGCGAAGACAGGCAAGGCAGATGATGCAATATTTGGGTTGTATTCGCGAGGGTTCGCGACAGGTAGAGACGCATACATCTACAACTTCTCACGCGATGCCTGCGCCGAGAACGCAGAGCGAATGACGCAGGACTATATCGCTGCGCTTTCCGAAATCGAAGGGAACCCTAAACTCACAGAGGATGCGGCGGCACGCCGTCACTCATCGAATCTTAAGTGGGATCTTAATCTCAAGGACAATCTGAAGCGAAAAAAAAACCGAATTTGAGGCGGACTACATCCGAAAAGTTGTATACCGGCCATTCATTGCGACAAATTGTTATGCTAACTATATTTTCGCGCAGAGAAAGTACTAGATGGATAAGATTTTCCCAGACAGTTCGAGCGAAAACCGTGTGATATGCGTCCCCGGCATCGGAAGCAAAAAGCCGTTTTCCGCGCTTATGACCGATACGATGCCAGATCTCGGCTTTAATGAGGCATCACAATGTTTCCCGCGGTACCGATATCGGAAGCCTACGGATGCACCAGACGCGACGGACACATTCCAGGGGATTGGAGAAGAGCCAGACCGTATCGACAACATTTCAGACACAGCCTTGCGCGCCTTCCGTGAACACTACCGTGACGACACAATCACGAAGGATGCAATCTTCGACTACGTTTACGGTGTTCTACACGCACCGCGCTATCGGGAACAGTTCGCAAACGATTTGTCGAAGCTGATACCGCGCATCCCCTTCGCCCCCGATTTCCAGGCCTTCGCGGAAGCAGGGGGTGCACTCGCAACCCTCCACCTCAGTTACGAGACGTGCGAACAATACCCACTTTCTGTCGTGTCCGCGCACGGCGAGGTGCCCCAACCGAGGCACTTTCGGCTTAGTGAGAAAGCAATGCGTTTCGCAGACGAAGCGAAAACAACCCTCATCATCAACGAGCACGTGCGCTTATCCAATATCCCCGAAGCCGCGCATCGGTACATTGTCAACGGCAGAACGCCGCTAGAGTGGTTCATCGACCGTTACAAGATAACACGGGACAAGGACAGCTGCATCCTCAACGACCCCAACGGCTGGTTTACAGATCCAAGTGACCTGCTCCTTGCGCTCAGGTGCATCGTTTATGTGAGTGTGGAATCCACCCGGATTATTGAGGCGTTGCCCACTCAGTTGACTGATAGCCCGTAGGGGCAAGCCTCTTGCCGGTATGGATGCAGAGGTCGGTCATTGCAACGGTGGTAGCCCAAATCATCAACTAAAGGTAGCAACTTGGCCTAAATTATGTTAAAATTGGACGCAACTTTCAAGAATCAACCTTAAAACAACAACAGGAGAACAAACTTATGCAGAATCTATACTACTTTTTGGCGATACTGGTGCCTGTTCTCGGCATCTTTGTAACCGTGATTATCGCCGTGATAAAATTCAGTAGGAATAGTGTTACCAAGGACGATTTGAAATCTGTCAAAGACGATTTGAGAGATTTCAAAGACGATTTGAGTAACAAGATCGACGCTCTCCGTTCAGAGATGAATAGGCGGTTTGAAGAGGCCGCCGTTGCCCGGGAAAAGATTAGAGATGAGGCTGCCGCTGAACGGAAACAGATTAAAGATGAGGCTGCCGCTGAACGGAAGCAGATTAAAGATGAGGCTGCCGCTGACCGGCAAAAGATTAAAGATGAGGCTGCTGCTGACCGGCAACTGATTAGAATTGAGGTGATGGAGGCACGGAAAGTGATTGCGGACGAAATGAGTCGTCAAAATCAGAATTACATTGAGCATCTCGTGTATCATAATACACGAAAATCTAAGCCTGAGTCAGAAGAAGAGGATAGCACTTGATACTGTGAGCGCAATGTCTAATCTTACATTCCGCACCTCTGATTGCGGATTTGGGAATTTATTTCTCAACCCCGCGTGTTACCTACATTGAGCCGTTTTTCTATAAACCTTTCGCACCGCTGGTGCTTTGTTGGCTTTTAACCGTTCGTCCTGTCGTCATTCAACACTTTGGGAGGGAGTTCCCACTCCCGATAAAAGAAAACTAAATGCCCCTCATTTTCCTAAAAAAAACTTGACACGGCACCAGATTAAAAGTATAATCAAAATCTGAAAGTTGTTCACAGTTATCCTATCGGTGGGTCAGTAATCCTATCGGTTAGGTCAGAACCGTATCGTTTACAATTCCGAAACAGGTCGGAACCCGGTAATTCCGCTTATCCTGTTTCTGGGTAACAACGTTCAACTTGATAGACTGTCAAACTTCAACCTACCCATCTTTCTCACCCATCGGTTGGTCACCAAGCACATCAATAGTTTCCGTTCTTCTTCAGCGGAGTATATCTACACAACGCGGATACTCCTGTTTCTGTGTAACAATGCTCCCACCACTAGCGGGTCATTAAGAAAGGAAGTATTCCAAGAATGGGATGCCCGCGGCAGTGCTTCCAGATGGGATGAGCAGGCAACCATAGGGAGGCAAACAGCTATAGAGCTACAAAAAGCCAGAGAGAGAAAAAGAACTGGCCCCTGAGGCGATCAGTTTATCTACACCGCTAAGTCACTTCAAAAAATAGCCCTTAATCCTAAAACAGGCTGATGATCACTTTTTTTTATCGTTAACCTTTTGTTTACCTTTTGGCTCTCGCTAGAATTTCCCGAATATCCCCTCGGACATAGGCCAACACTACATAAGTCGGGGGTCATTTCCCAAAAGTCAAGCGAGTTTCTAGAGGTAAACACTTGGCTCTAGAGGTAAACATTTGGATAAATTTAGCACATTTTCTTCAATTTTCGCCCACAAGTTTTAATAAAAACGCTACATTTATGCTTTTTGTCATCTAAATTCTCAAAAATTGTCCAAACTATAGGGTGCGGAATGTAGGATTAATAAAGGAATAATAACAAACATGCCGAATATCGTCCTCGTTGGTTTTATGGGTACAGGAAAAACGTCTGTGGGACAGCGACTCGCTGAACGGCTTGAGATGTCGTATATTGATACCGATGATGTCATTGAGCAGGATAGCGGAATGATCATCGCCGACATATTTCGGCAACATGGAGAAACCCGCTTCCGTGATTTGGAAAGTGCCGCTGTACGAAAGGTCTCCGATTTGAACAACTATGTCATCTCGACAGGTGGAGGTGTTGTACTTAGGGAGACAAATCTACAGATGCTCAAAGGTAATGGAATTGTTTTCTGTTTGGCGGCAACATCAACGGAAATCTGGAAACGGGTTGGGCATGAAACCCACCGTCCGTTGCTTCAAACACCGCATCCGCTCGCCAAAATTCAGCAGATGCTCACAGACCGCGCCCCATATTACGCGCTGGCAGATAATACCATTCAAACAACGGGCCTATCCATTGAACAGGTGACAGAGCAGGTCATAGAGGAGTTTGAGTATGCCATCCGTACACGTTGAGCTTGGAGAGAATAGCTATCCGATTATTGTTGAGCAAGGCATCCTTAGCCAAGTTGGCGAACTAATCAGACCTAAGACAAAGTCGGAGAAGGTGATTGTTATTGCGGATGGGTTTGTCAGCAAACAGTACGGTGAACCTGTTTTGGAGAGTCTATCAAATGCCGGATTTGATTCACGAATAATTGATGTTCCCTCCGGTGAGGCACAGAAATCAATTGAGGAGTTTGCCAGACTGCATGACCAATTGATCTCGCACCGTGTAGACCGTGTGTCAACATTAATTACGTTTGGGGGAGGCGTAGTCTGCGACCTTGGGGGCTTCGTAGCGGCGACACACCTGCGTGGCGTTCCGTATATCCAGATTCCAACGACGTTGCTGGCACAAGTGGATGCGAGTATCGGAGGGAAAACTGCGGTCAATCATCCACAGGGCAAAAATCTCATTGGAGCGTTTTATCAACCGAAAATGGTACTCATTGACGTAGAGCTTTTGCAGACATTGCCATCCCGTGATATGCGCGCAGGACTCATTGAAGTTATCAAGGCCGGTGTCATCATGGATGCCCCGCTGTTCGATCTGGTCGAGAGCAATCTTGATGCTATCCTAAACTTAGATGCTACCGTTCTAATTGATGTAATCGCTAAATCGTGTGCGGACAAAGCTGACGTCGTCGCGAATGACGAAAAGGAGAGCGGATTGCGGGAGATACTGAACTACGGGCACACCTTCGGGCACGCCCTTGAGGCGTTGACGGATTATGATACCTATCGACACGGCGAAGCGGTCGCAATCGGGATGAACTGTGCGGCACAGCTGGCGGTCAGTCTGGACATGATGGCGGCGGCGGATTGGAAACGCCAAAGGGCCCTTTTGCACCGTGCAGAACTCCCTGTACAGTTCCCGTCCGATATTTCGCCCGAAAAGATTATTCAAACGATGTATCTCGACAAAAAAACGAAACGTGGTCGATTGCGGCTCATTCTACCAACACGAATCGGCGAGGTCGTTGTCTGCGATGATGTAGGAGAGGCGGGGATTGCTGAAGCGATTTCACGATGCACAAAAAATTAACTTAGGAGGATTTACCACGTATCCCGTATAGGGACACCCTCAGCTTCAAGGTAATGTTTGATATTCTCGATTGTAAATTCGCTATAATGCGTGATTGATGCGACAATGGCAGCGTCAGCGATGCTCTCGACGAAGACATCGCGGAGATGTTTCGGACTCCCAGCCCCGCCCGAAGCAATGACAGGTATGGGTACCAGCTCTGCGATTGCGCCCGTCAATTCAAGTTCATATCCTGACTTTGTGCCATCTTGGTCAATGCTGTTGACGACCAGTTCACCCGCTCCCAACTCAACGCCACGTTGTGACCATTCGAGCGCGTCCAATCCCATCGGGGTACGACCGCCATCAATATAAATCTCATAGCCGCTCGGAATCTGTTCGCTTTTCGGAACACGCTGAACCTGCATACTCAGCACAACGCACTGGCTACCAAAAGCCTTCGCACCATCCGCAATCACTTGCGGATTCCTGACTGCGCCAGAATCAATGCTCACTTTCTCCGCGCCAGCGAGCAACACCCGACGCATATCCTCGAGTGTTCGCAATCCGCCGCCGACAGAGAAAGGGATAAAAATCTCCGCTGCCACCGCTGAAACCACATCAAGCATGATCTCACGTCTTTCGTTGCTTGCGGTAATATCATAAAATACGAGCTCATCTGCTCCGCTCTCATAGTAAAATCGCGCCATATCCACCGGATCGCCGACATCAACGTTTCCCTTAAAAGCAATCCCTTTCGTTACTTTACCCGCTCGCACATCAAGGCAAGGGATAATCCGTTTGGTCATCATAGCATTTATCCTCAAAGGGCCCTAGAATAGTTAGCAACTCACGTTATTGTAGCAAACACCGGAAAATATTGTCAATTCAAAACAGGCGAAAACAGTATATCACTGCCAAAATCAGCGTGTATCAACCGAGTAATATATGGTATAGTTAAAAATCACGTACAGGAGAAAATAGTATGAAACCTCAATTGCCCGTTGTTCTCTTGATTGCCGTTGGTCTCTGTTTTGTCGGTTTAATGGCGACCGGCTGTGCATCTAAGCAGGTCAAACCAGTCCCCCTCAACCGCGTACTTACGCTTGACGGGGTTGAAGGGTATATGGAAGTCTCCAACGCCCCTACTCTCAATCCCACAATGGCGATGACCGCTGAGATGTGGGTGAAAGTGGACTCCGTCACCGGCGATAGCGAGAACATCTTTTTGAGTAAAGAAGCCGTTTATCAGTGTGGCATCGGCCATTACGCAGGGTATCTGCCTGAACAGTATTTTACCTACGCGATTTCTATCGGTAAAGTAATGGAAACGGAAGAATCAGGCCGGTACGATGGCAAACAACGCTTAGCACTTGGGCGGTGGTATCATATCGCCATCACCTACGACGGAGAGTGGACCAAAGCCTACGTTAATGGACTGTTGACCGCCAGCTATTCGGTGGAGGGGCTCATCAACCAAACGAAGGGTGTGTTGCGAATCGGCGCACGGTCAAAGCGCAAGCCGTTTTTTCACGGTAAAATTGACGAACTCCGAATCTGGAACGTTTCCCGCACCGAAGAAGACATCCAAGCCACGATGAAAACGACGCTCGCCGGTGATGAAACAGGTTTAATCGGATATTGGAATTTTGACGATGGCACAGCAAATGACCTGTCGAAAAATGGCAACGACGGTATGCCAAACAACGGTGCGCGAATTACGGATGCCGAAATTCCTAATTTTGAGCGTTGATTCTAAAACGATTGATTTTAATGAAAGGATGCTTGCCCATGTCAGTGCAAGAAGCAATCGAACATCTGGAAATCTTTGGCTACTGTGTGATTGAAGACGCTATCCCGGCGGAGCAGGCAGATGAGATGGCGGAGAGGTATTTCCAATTTCATCAAGACCCGGCCACTCGCTCGCTGTTTCAAAATCCGACCGATGAATTATACCAGACGCTTTTCGGTGTAATTAACATGGATGAGATGTGTTGGCCTTGTATTACCCATCCGCAAGTGCTTGCGGTTGCACGTCATTTTCTCGGAACCCATGTACGGCTCGGCGAGGCCTGTACCAAGTGGGTCAAACCAACGGCACCGATTGGTGGCATCCATGTTGACTCCACCCACGACCTTCCCGAACGACTCCCCGATATCCCGTGGCTGATTAACACAATCTGGATGATAACCGACTTCACAGCAGAGAACGGCGCGACGCTGGTTGTACCATTCAGCCACCGTTCACGCCGCAGACCCTCGCCGCAGGATGTTTCAAACAGCCATCCTGTCTCGGTTTGCGGGTATCGGGGCTCAGTCGTGATGTGGCATGGTGGCATCTGGCACGGCCAGGGCCCAAACACAACCCACGACCAGCATCGCATGGGGCTTAATATCGCCTACTACCCCGCTTGGTGGAATTGTGCCCGCGAGGGCGGACATCAACCCGTTTTCCCAGAGACATTCGCCCAGATGCCCGAAACACTCCAAGAATTGGTGCGTCACAAAGTCGCCAAACGCCGCTCTGATATTTATGAAACTTGAAAACCAAAAATTTTTCATTTTAGGTTGACATCTTGAGGTGACATTGGGTATTATTTATATCCTAATTTGAGAGCCGTTAGCTCAGCTAGGAAGAGCACCTGACTTTTAATCAGGTGGTCACAGGTTCAATTCCTGTACGGCTCATTTTGGTCCCCGTAGTCTAGCCTGGTCAAAGACACTGGCCTTTCACGCCAGTGACACGGGTTCAAATCCCGTCGGGGACATTGAACGCATTGGTAGAGCGATTGATTTTGAATCGGTGTCTCTGCCATTTTTTTTATCTGAAACGTCTGAGATACGCCAAAGGAATGGTGTATCAAAGGCGTGGTTGAATTTTCCCACCATCTGTCTACAGGCTTCGTACGACAGTAATGCCAAGACTTTTCAAGCTATTTTCAAAATTTGCGATAATTTTTGAAACCGATCTTTTCTCAGAGGCGTTAGAGAGGATACCAGCTTGAAAAGGATGGGCAAGGAGGATATTGTCTTGGCGCGCTATATTAATGATGACCCATCAGCTCAGGAGGATACCCGTTTAGCTATGCTCACGAAAGCAGGGGATGAGTCCGCTTTTCGCTTGCTTTACGATAAGCATTACAATTGGGTTTATAGCAAGATATATCGGATGCTAAGTAACCATCAAGACACTGAGGAGGTATGTGCAGATATCCTGTTCAAAGTTTGGCGTAAAATTGATAAGTGGGATACGGATCAGGGTAGTTTTCAAGCGTGGTTAAACGTTGTTGCGAAACACACAATTATTGATGCCATCCGCAAGAAGGAAAGGATTCGTGAAACACTTTTAAGTATGGAGGATGAAGCCGACGTACCACTCAGTGAGTATGAAGACAGTAAACCGACACCTGATAAGCAACTTGAAGCGCAAGAAGCGCAAGAAATCTTGGAGCAAGCCCTTCAACAGGTAACGAAACCGAACCATCGAGCGGCTTGGGTTTTACGGCACCTTGAAGGGTGTAGTATTGCAGAGATTTCGCAAGGACTCCAGCGCAAGGAAGGTACAGTGAAAATCTGGATCTTTCGTTGTACTCAAGAATTGCGTCAGATTTTATCCAGAAAAGGGATCAAATGGGTCTATTAATTGGGGGGACGCTGAAATGAAATTTTGGAAGCAGAAGTCGAAACCGAGTTATACACATGACGAGGCGAAGCAAGCAGAGATGTTGGAAGCTTACACACGTTGGATTAAGGGTGAGAAGCTTTCACGCAAGCAGGAACGACTGCTAAAAACAAGTCATGAATACCCGGACTTTGACTCTCTAAAACAACTGATTGATTTTGCTCACTATCGCTTTGAAGAAACCGCAACTGTCACACCCCGTCCGGGTGCGAAGGAACGCACTGCGCGTGAACTCATGGAACGCATTGATGGTGGGGCATCTAAAGACCTTTTACCGGATATGGAAGTCAGTTTCTCACGAGCAAGCCACCCACAGGTCGGAAATGACAGTGAACTTGCAAGTCCCCCACTTGCTGGAACCCTCATTGATGGAGGTCAAGACGCAAGCTTCACCGCTCCGTCAATTGATAGCAGTTGTAATCTGAAACTGAGGGTTATTGAAGATGGCCAAATGGGGTGCGAGTATAACGTCGTATTCTTGCAAATGATTATCGGGTGCGGGGCTGACTCAACAATCCAATTGGAAACCAACGAGGCCGTCTCACAACGACATGCGTTGCTTACGGTAGAAGGTGATGAACTATATATTACCAACCTCGCTAGTCAGAACGGCACCATCGTTAATGGCACTCAAATTTCTGAACCGACATTATTGGACGTTGGATGTAAGATAACGATTGGCGAGCAGTCAATTGAGGTCGATGAAATCCAACGTGATGAAGGCCTGCTCCGCATCTCCTTCAAGGAAATTGAAGGGTTAAATGTGGGGATGATTTATTGTGTAAGTGTCAAAGAGATGACTGTTGGGCGTAGCAGTGCCGCGAGACTCCGACTCCCCGATTCAACCGGAACACTTTCGAGGTTACATGCACGATTTGAGTTGAAAGAGGGAGAGGTGTTCGTCACTGACCTAAATAGTACCAATGGAACTTATGTTGATGGTGTTCGGATAGACACGCCTACGCGCATTCAGGCCGGATCAACTATTAACTTTGGTAAAATCATCTGCGAAGTCGTTGATGTTGAGCAGAGTTAGGGGGCACGGTAAGCGAGATGCTCAACACAAATTTTTGAGGTAGACCTCGTGATGATTGCCAAGCAATCTTGGTTGGCAATCAATGTCATTCTTTTGGGTCTGAATGAATCCATCAATTGAAGCGAGAAAATACTGTTCTGCCTGCTAGAACCCAATTTCTTCCGAAATTGGGTTCTAGCAGGCAGATTTTTTTTTGAAATTGTGTTGGATATACCGTATACTCTAGGTTATGGTATCTAATATCAAAAATAGAGCGGTGTCACGCCCCAGCCCAACTGCTGAATACATTTTCGCGGAGGGAACATTACCCGCCCCCTTTGCAGAGCCTCCGTACGCCTTAGGATCGCCGAGTGCTTCAATAAATCAAGGAGCGCGTCAAGTGCAATCGGCGTTTGTCCATTTTACGCGTGCGGCAAATTACTATCGACAGGCCCGCTACGTCCAAGCCATTCAACACTACCTTGCTGGCTTACATTTCGATTCAACACAAGCAGGAGTATACGCAGACCTCGCCAAGACGTATGAAATGGTGGGATACTGGGATGGGGCGTTGGACTGTTTGGATATCGCCTTACAATTGCAGCCGGATTATCCGCCTGCCTTGCGTCGTCGGGCGCGTATTTTTGAAGAGAAGGAGCTTTACGAATCCTTAGTTGATCAGATTGATTTAGATACGGAGCCGTCTCGTTTATTTCTCTTTCAAAATCAAGCGAGAAAACACCTTGGACTTCCCGCTACAATCAAACGAAAATCCTTCGTCCTTAAGTACGATAAAACGATTCCTCCAGACGTGTTGTGGGTGATTTGTCAACTCGTTGAGCGCACCCAGCTTGAAGTGGGCGACATTTTTCACTGCTATCCGCAACGCAAAGTTTCGTTCTCGGTTGAAGATACAAGTCATCAATCTACCACCCGTCGTTCTGTTCCGCGTTGGGCGGCTGCTACATACGATGGCACGATTCGGCTGACCTGCCCTGTTTATGGAGAACCGAATTTGGGTATTTTACTCACTATAATTCGCCACGAATGGGTGCATCTCCTCGTTGACCTGTTCACGCAGCGTCAATGTCCAACTTGGCTTGACGAAGGGCTTGCCCAAATCATTTCTCGCCCCATGATGTGTTTTGAACGGCAACAACTGCGAACCGCTCGTCGGAACGGGCGCATCTTATCGCCGGATGAACTTATGGTGCCATTTAGCAAAATGGATGCGAATCAGCGTCGTCTTGCCTACCTTCAGTCAACTGCAATTGTGGAATATCTCATCAAACAGTTCGGTATTCCTCAGATTCGCGAACTGCTTAGCAAAATCAGTACGGGTATGTCAACAGAGCTAGTGCTCTGGGAAACGACTGGAAAAACAATGAATGAACTGGTCACAATGTGTTAAAATAACCCAGGCTACGACCCTGATAATAAAAGTGGAAGCCCCCAACAACACCGATAGCTTAAATTCCCCGCTCCAGAGTAGCGCAATGTATATATTTTATATTGAAACTTGCTTGAGAGATGGACATGCAAAAACTTGATATTGCCATTATCATCTTGGTAGGTTTGGCGACGTTCAGTTGTTTTCGGGCAGGGTTCACACGGAGTGTTTGGGGAATCGTTGCTGTTGCCGCTGCGATTTTTACGGCAAGCCAGTTGTGGGGTAGGCTTGCACCGCTTCTTGATGGCCTGATTAATAACGAAGGTATTGCAAAATGGGCAAGTATCATTCTCATCACTGTCATTACCGGTGCCTTGATGAATGCCCTTTTTGAACGCTTTCAGCGGGTCGTGGAACAAGGCGTTTTGGGCTGGATTAATAATCTAATTGGCGCAGCATTTGGTGTCATCGTAAGTAGCGTTTTAATCGGGGGCGCACTAATCCTTCTAGACCGCTTTGGCGGGGAAACAGTCAAAGAAGCAATCGCTCATTCTCGTCTCGCTCCCGTATTCATGGACATCGGATACCAGATTTTCGATTTTGGGAAAGAGATGTTCGGCGAACAGACCGATCAAATCTGATACCAATGCCAAAGCGCAAGGCGATGTTAGTCGTTTTCGAGCTCCAACAAATCGGTGACAAGTATGCGAGGTATATTCAGATTCCCAATCACGGGCCACGTCTTGCAGGTAGGCGGACAAACCGAGCGCATTTCACGGTTCACGTCCCTTGGAACTTTGGTTTTCCTGCTTTTGGTGCCTGCCGCCGCTACTGGGACAATATCGAGCGAACTCAGGAACGCCTTATTGCACACCGCTTTTTCCGAAAACCTAATCCGCCACCCCCAACTACAGACCGATGACGCGGTGCCGAAAGCCGCCCAACCAAACCGAAACCTGCATGTCAACTCACTAAAAAACGGTATTCGGTGGTTACTGCTTGTACCGATTCACCTGCACCAGAAAGTCATCACACACCAAGATGGCGATGATGTCTGCAACTTTGAACCGAGTTGTTCCCATTACGGTTTGGAAGCCATTCGCCGCCACGGTGTTCTAGGCGTATTGATGACCAGCAACCGGCTCCTGCGATGTTACGGCAGGAAGCACACAATGTTCGAGGGGGTCGTCTTTGACCCCGTGCCACCTAAAAATCCGCGAGTCAGCGAATAAATGCGAAAATCTGTTATACATATCTTTCTATTCTGCCTTCTGTCCTCCGCATACGCCCAGAGTTTCGATGCACAACGCCTCCTCCGTTTTGGCGATTCGCTGTTCCAAGAAGGCGATTATCTGAATGCCATTCACGAATATAAGCGTTACCTTTTTCTCTATCCCGACGCGAATAAACGCGACCTTGTTCAATTCAGTCTCGCTGCATCCTATCAGAATGCTGGCAAATTGGATTCGGCAATAGCCGCCTACCAAACGTTGGTCGATACCTATCCACAGAGCCCGTTAATTGAAAGATCGAAATCGAATATCGCTCAATGTCGGTTGCTACAGGGTGAGGATGCTAGGGCAATTGGGGTACTTGAGCAGTTTTTATCCGACCATCCGGATAGTGCACTCGCCTCTCGGGCACAGTTTACCATAGGGTTGATTCAGATGGATAATAGGGATTGGAGGGTGGCATCGGAGGAGTGGGAGCAGGTCAGGGCCAAATATCCGCAATCATCCTTTGCGGAACTAAGCGAGCGGCTTGCCCATACGGTACGGCGTGGCGAATCCCTGCCGCATCGCTCTCCAGCGGTAGCAGGCTTGCTGTCCGCAGTAATCCCTGGCCTCGGACAGACGTACGGTGGGAATTTTTCTGATGGGCTCTATTCCCTTATGGTCGTTGGCGCGACGGGCGGAGGGACAGCGTATTACATAGGGCAGGAACAATACGAGGTCGCCATCCCTTTGGGGGTGCTTGGGTTATTTTTCTATGCCGGTAACGTTTTTGGCGGTTACCAGGCTGCGAAAGCTTTTAATCGTCAGCATGAGGAGGGGTTTTTAGAGAAGATGAGAGCACAAATCCGCGAATCCAACCTCTTCGGTGCTGTCCCCACCCAGTCACCGAATATATCATTTACGTTTTGGAGACAGCACTTTTAGCTTTTAATCCTTGAGTTCTCCCGTGCAACCGATGCTTTCTTACCTTTTAATTCCCTTGCTCCTCATAGCGCAACCCGAACCCGCTGAACAACAATTGCACTATGCCGAACACCTCTTCGGTCAAGATGCTTATGATGCCTCAATTCTGGAGTACAAGCGGTTTCTTTTTTATCACCCGAACACTGAGATGACCGACTTTGTACGCTACCGGATTGCACAGAGCCATTATTACCAAGGTAATTTGGGAGAGGCACAACAACGATTTAGAGCATTTACGGAAACCCACTTCGACTCACCACTCTATCATCACGCGCAACTAATGCTTGGTAAAACCTATCTGGACGAGTCGGACTATTCGACCGCCCGGTCAATTTTCTTTCTCGTACGCACCGCTGACAAGGATAAGCGGTTGTCAGCACAAGCACAATACTTACGCGGGTGGTGTTATGCTTACGATAGAAATTGGTTGAAAGCAATCGCAGAATTTCGTCAAATTGATACAGTTTTACCAAACACCGTTCTCAGTGATACCTCAACACAAATCGCCGATACGATGCTGGCAAATACCCCGCTCCCGCTCAAGTCTCCTCAACTGGCCCAATGGCTATCCACTTTTATTCCCGGAACCGGCCAAATCTACGCGGGCAGAGTGCGTAATGGACTCCTCTCTACCGCAATTAACGCAACTTTCTTCTATCTGCTCGTTGATTCACTCCGGGACGAGCGTTATGTGGATTCCGCCGGCATCTCTCTGGTCGGCTTACGATTCTACTGGGGGAATCGCTCGAACGCGAAGCAGTGGACGCTTGAACATAACCGCAAGCTTGAGGCAGATCTAATTCGGCAATTAAAGTCGCGAGCGGTGGCAGTTGAGCAAAACGTTAAGAATTGGGAGGTAGAGGTTCAGCGTTGACGAGGTTTTATCGTTATCCACACCGGCGCGTATGAATACTCACCAACCAATCTGTTTGAGAAATTCGAGTGCCATCAGCGTATGCCCCTCTGCATTCGGGTGAACACCATCCTGCGTCGTCCACAACGCCCCCGGGCGAGCCGCCACGGCAAGGTCAAATGCCTCGTTGGTCTTGATTAATCCTGCGTCAAACTCGTCAGCCAACCGATGAATAATTTCATTGTAGGCATCCACATCCAGTGGGCGCGGCGATTCAACATCTTCCTCAATATAAAACGTCTCAAACAGGAAAAGTCCGGGATTCAATTCCTCCCGGGCGCGGGTCAAAATGCGCCGATAACACGCCTCCCATTCTGGCAGGTAATCCGCATTTGAAATGCCAGCAGTCAGTTGTCGGCTGGCGTTGTTGATGCCGATCTTCACCGAAAGCCAATTCGATTTCTCGCTAATCACATCCGTGGCCCACCGCTCTTCCAATCCTTCTACGATATCGCCGCCAATCCCTTTGTTGACGTATTCAATTCGACGTTCAGGGTACTTGGCCGTAATCAGCTCCGTAACCTTGCGCACATACCCGTGCCCCAGCGGCGCGTGTTCAGCCCGCCGTCCACAGTCTGTGATGCTATCACCAATAAAAAGCACTTTGTCACCATCTTGAAATCGTAAATCGCTCATAGGTTCTCCTTATGAAGTAGCTTGTGCCAAATGTGACGGGAGTATAGCAGAGACTCGGTTTTCTGTCAATTGGCAAAATGGCGGTGCGGCAATCAACAGAATGCGAATTGATTGTTCAGGTGTTCAGTTGTCAAACGATACCCTAACCCCTCTGCGCTGTAAGGCAGGAATGTGCGTCCGGATCGAGCTTGAGCTGAGTGGGTTTCCCTTCACATTAACCTCATTTTTACTGACCAATCCCGTGTTTGCCACCAAAGGTGATAGGTCTGATACCTTGTTGTTACTAACATTCAGCCATGTCAGGTTGGTCAAGCCAGAGAGTGCTGAGATATCTGATACCGAGTTGTCTCTAACATTCAACCCTGTTAGGTGGGTTAAGCCAGAAAGTGCGGATAGGTCGGAGCCCGATACTGAAGTATTGGGAAGATGGAGCACTGTTAGGTTGGTCAAGCCTGAAATTACCGAGAGGTCAGACTCTGATACCGGGGTGTTAGAAAGCCTGAGCATTGTTAGGTGGCGTAAACCCGACAGCACTGATATGTTGGATATCGAGTTGCCCCCAAGATCCAGCGATTTCAGGTTGGTCAAGCCAGAGAGTGCTGAGATATCTGATCCCGAGTTGAAGTCAAGATATAGCTGTGTCAGATTGGTCAAGTCTGAAAGGGCCGAGATGTCTGATACCTCGTTCTCTTCAAGCTCCAGCGATTTCAGGTTGGTCAAGCCAGAGAGTGCTGAGATATCCGATACCTTGTTTTGATCAAGATATAGCTGTGTCAGTTGGGTTAAGTCTGAAAGGGCCGAGATATCTGATACCGAGTTTCGGCCAAGATTCAGCACTGTCAGTTTGGTCAAGTCCGCCAGCACTGATATGTCGGATATCGAGTTGCCCCCAAGATCCAGCCGTTTCAGTTTGGTCAAGCCCAACAACACTGAGATGTCGGATATCGAGTTGCTCCAAAGCTCCAGCCGTTTCAGTTTGGTCATGCCCGACAACACTGAGATGTCGGATACCTCGTTATGCTCAAGAGCCAGCACTGTCAGATTGGTCAAGCCAGAGAGTGCCAAGATATCTGATACCTTGTTGTCGCTAACATCCAGCCATGTCAGGTTGGTCAGGCCAGAGAGTGCCGAGAGGTCGGATACCTTGTTTCCCCTAAGATACAGCGATTTCAGGTTGGTCAAGCTCGACAGCACCGAGATATCTGATACCGAGTTTTTGCTAAGATCTAGCGATGTCAGGTGGGTTAAGCCCGAAAGTGCCGAGAGGTCGGAGTCCGATACTGAGGCTTGGAAAAGATTGAGCCTTGTTAGGTTGGTCAAGCCTGAAATTATTGAGAGGTCAGACTTCGATACCCGGGTGTTGTAAAAACGGAGCTCGGTCAGATTGGCCAAGCCAGAAAGTAGCGAGATATCTGATACCGAGTTTCGGCTAAGAGACAGCGATGTTAGGTGGGTTAAGCCCGAAAGGGGCGAGAGGTCGGATACCTCGTTTTCCCCAAGAGACAGCGATGTTAGGTGGGTTAAGCCCGAAAGCACTGAGATGTCGGATACCTCGTTTCTCCCAAGAGACAGCGATGTTAGGTGGGTTAAGCCCGAAAGGGGCGAGATGTCGGACACCTTGCTGAAGTTAAGATTCAGTGCTGTAAGGTTAGTCAAGCCCGCAAGGGCCGAGATGTCAGATACCTCGTTTCCCCCAAGAGACAGCGATGTCAGGTGGGTTAAGCCCGAAAGCACTGAGATGTCGGATACCTCGATTCCCCCAAGATCTAGCGATGTCAGGTGGGTTAAGCCCGAAAGGGCCGAGATGTCGGACACCTTGCTGAAGTTAAGATTTAGCGATGTCAGGTTAATCAAGCCCGAAAGGGCCGAGATGTCGGACACCTTGTTGAAGTTAAGATTCAGTGCTGTAAGTTTGGTCAAGCCTGAAAGGGCTGAGATATCTGATACCTTGTTTTGACCAAGATTCAGTGCTGTAAGATTGGTCAAGCCCGAAAGGGCCGAGATATCTGATAACGATTTGCCCTGAAGGTTCAGCACTGTCAGATTCGTTGCAAACTCAAGGCCGGTCAGGTTGCTAATGGAAGTGTAGGATGGCACGTTTAACTCAGTCAAAGTTGCCATGTTCGCTTCGGTTATCTGGGCACCGGATTTTTTCCCGAGAGCCCGCTCGATTTGTCTACGAAGGTTGGAATCAGGGATGTCAACTGGTGGGCTACAACTCATACCTTGTACACAAAATCCCAACAATATCACGGCAACAATGGACACGATGGTTTTTCGATTCACAACTAAGTTTACCATGGGATCACTCCTTCCGCACGTACCCGTGCTCTACACAGTCTGTGATGCTATCACCAATAAAAAGCACTTTGTCGAGCTCTTGAAATCGTAAATCGCTCATAGGTTCTCCTTATATGGAAGAAATGGCTTTTGCCAACGTTCAGTTATCAAACTCGACCATAACTCCTCTCTTCTGTAAGGCAGGAATGTGCGTCCGGATCGAGCTTAAGCTGAGTGGGTTTCCCTTCATATTAACATGCCTGATACTGACCAAACCCGTGTTTGCCACCAAAGGCGATAGTTCGGAGACCTTGTTGTTGTCAAGATACAGCCATTTTAGTTCAGTCAAGCCTGAAAGTGCCGAGATATCCGATAATTCGTTGTTGTTAAGAGTCAGTGTTGTCAGTTTGGTTAAGCCCGAAAGTGGCGATAGTTCGGAGACCTTGTTGTTGTTAAGATACAGCCATTTTAGTTCAGTCAAGCCTGAAAGTGCCGAGATATCTGATAATTCGTTGTTGCTAATAGTCAATGTTGTCAGGCTGGTCAAGCCTGAAAGCGGCGATAGTTCGGAGACCTTGTTGTTGTTAAGATACAGCCATTTTAGTTCAGTCAAGCCTGAAAGTGCCGAGATATCCGATAATTCGTTGTTGTTAAGAGTCAGTGTTGTCAGGTTGGTCAAGCCTGAAAGCGGTGATAGTTCGGAGACCTTGTTGTTGTTAAGATACAGCCATTTTAGTTCAGTCAAGCCTGAAAGTGCCGATAGGTTGGAGTCTAATACTGAGGTGTTGGAAAGATGAAGTAATGTTAGGTTGGTCAAGCCTGAAATTACCGATAGGTCAGACTTCGATACCGGGGTTTTAGAAAACCAGAGCCGTGTTAGGTGGGGTAAATCCGACAGCACTGAGATGTCAGCTATCGAGTTCCCTCCAAGAAATAGTGATGTCAGTTGGGTTAGGTTCTTAAGGACTGAGATATCTGATATCTTGTTGTCGTTAAGATTCAGCCGTGTCAATTGGGTCAAGCCAGATAACGCGGATATGTCAGATGTCGAGTTGCCCGCTAGATCTAGTTCTCTCAGTTTGGTCATGCGAGCCAACGCTGATATGTTGGATATTTCGTTGCCTTGAAGCGCGAGCGATGCCCGCTTGGTTGAGCTCGATGGGGCGTGGTGGAATCTCGAAAGATCCAGTTCTTTCAGTTTGGTCAACCCAGAAAGTGCTGAGATATCGGATACCGAGTTTCCATCAAGAGTCAGCGATGTGAGGTTGGTTAAGCCCGCCAGTGCTGAGATATCGGATACCTCGTTGCTTTCAAGACGGAGTAATACTAATTCGGGCATCTCTGCCAGTGTCGAGATGTCGGATATCTTGTTATGTCCAAGAGACAACACTCCCAGATCGGTCAAGTCAAAAAGTGGCGAGATATCTGATACCGAGTTTCTGTCAAGAGACAGCAATCTCAGTTTGGTCAAGTCCGAAAGTGCTGAGATATCTGATATCGAGTTTCCGTCAAGCCTGAGTCTTGTGAGGTTGGTTAAGCCCGCCAATGCCGAGATATTGGAAATTTCGTTGTCCCCAAGAATGAGTTCGCTCAGTTCGGTTAATTCAGAGAGTGCCAATAGGTCAGAGTCCGATACTGAGGCGTTGCGAAGATTGAGTTTTGTGAGTTGGGTCAAGCCTGCAATTCTTAAGAGATCAGCTTTCGATACTAGGGTGTTGGACAAATCGAGCTCGGTCAGTTTGGTCAAGCCAGAAAGTATTAAGGCATCTGATCCCTCGTCACTGTTAAAATTGAGTGATGTGAGTTGGGTTAAGTCCTTAAGTGGCGAGAGATCGGATACCGGGTTGTTCAAAATATTGAGCGATGTGAGTCGGGTCAAGCCCGCTAGCACTGAGATGTCCGATACCTTGTTGTCCTCAAGATTGAGTTCTATCAGTTTGGTCAAGCCCGCTAGTACAGAGATGTCCGATACCTTGTTGTTCTCAAGATTGAGTTCTGTCAGTTGGATTAAGCCCCCTAGCACTGAGATGTCGGATACCTTGTTGCTCCAAAGATCTAACGATGTGAGTTGCGTTAAGCCCCCCAGCACTGAGATGTCTGATACCTCGTTGCTCAAAAGATCTAACGACGTGAGTTGTGTTAAGCCCGAAAGTGGTGAGAGATCGGATACCTCGTTGAAGTTAAGATCCAGTGCTTTCAGTTTGGTCAAGCGAGAGAGTGCCGAGATATCTGATATCGAATTGCCATAAAGATTGAGCGATGTGAGGTGAGTCAAGCCGGAGAGTGCCGAGATATCTGATATCTTGTTATCCTTAACATTTAGTTCTATCAGATTAGTCAAACCCGAAAGCGGTGAGATGTCTGATACCTTGTTATCCTTAACATTTAGTTCTATCAGATTAGTTAAACTCGAAAGCGGTGAGATGTCTGATACCTTGTTGTAGTAAAGATTCAGTTTTGTCAGTTTAGTCAAGCCCGAAAGCGGTGAGATGTCTGACAACAAGGTTCCTGTAAGATCTAGCGATGTCAGATTGGTCAAGCTCGAAAGTACGGAGATATCTAATACCTCTTCGGCACCCTGAATAGTCAACTTTGTCAGGTTCGTTGCGAACTCAAGTCCAGTCAGGTCCCTAATGGCAGTAGTGCTGTATGGTCTGTCCAACTTGGTCAAACGTGCCATGTTCGCTTCGGTTATCTGGGCACCGGATTTTTTCCTGAGAGCCCTCTCGATTCGCATACGGAGATTGGGATCAGGGATGTCAACGGGTGGACTAGGTGGACTACAACTCATACCTTGTACACAAAATCCCAACAATATCACGGCAACAATGGACACGATGGTTTTTCGATTCATAACTAAGTTTGCCATGGGCTCACTCCTTTCGCACGTACCCATGCTCCACACAGTCTGTGATGCTATTACCGATAAAAAGCACTTTGTCACCATTTTGAAATCGTAAATTGCTCATAGGTTCTCCTTATATAGAAGTAGCTTGTGCCAAATGTGAGCAGAGTATAGCAGAGACTCCGTTTCCTGTCAATTGGCAAAATGGCGGTGCGGCAATCAACAGCCCGCTAGCTGGCTATTCAGGCGTTCAGTTGTCAAACTCTACCGTGACTCCACCCGCTCATCGCTATACATCCGAATCACTGAACCAATGTCAAGGTTCAAGAACGGCAAAAACAGGGGCAGCAGCGAGAGCACACAAATAAGTTCCTCAATACCGCAACACCCGAAAAAACAGTTTTTTTGTTGGAAAAAGGTCACACCTATTGTATCATATCAACACGGTAGCCAAAAACTTGCTTTGCTGTCTTAATTTCGTATAATATAAAGTACGCAGTTTGGGTAGAGGGGTTCACGGTAATCAACCCAGATTTCTGCCTCTACCACGCCTTCATACCGCAAACAAACTGCAAAACAGCGTAACCCTATCAACAATTACATAACAAACTTTCCTTTTACACACGGCGGACATTCTCCAGCTGAGAAATGGAGGTAACTCTTGAACTCCAAACCTGTCATTATCGCGACCTGTTGTGTGATTCTCATCGTCGTGACCGTTTACTTTGGCGGCCAATATCTATTGGAGCAGGGGCGTATTGAAGCACCAACATCGTCTGCTATCTCGTCCAAAAAAGTCCTAACATCTCATAAGGCAAGTGTTCCACGAACGGAGCTGCACGAAGATGATCAACACCTAAATGACCAACCGGCAAAAACCACAAGCGGATTGGGGGCATCTAGTGGGACAGTCATGTCTGAAAACGAGCAGAACACCGACAGAGCTCCAATTTCAGAGAAAACTGAAGCGGTGGACGTACCGGTCTCTCCTTATGGATTCGGTCCCTATCCTGAACTTCCCCCTGGCTACCCAAAAGATTATTGGGATCGCCGCATGAGTAAGGAACATGAATTGCTGGCCCGCGTTCGGATAAAACTCAATGTGGAGGGTGCGTCGATGCAAAATGGATTGGTTTACCCTAACTTTCCCGATACAATCTACGTGGAGTGGGACTGGAATGGAAACGAACGATATATCTCCCGTATCATGGGGCACCCTGATGCAAAACGGGCGATCCGGAATACCTTTCCGCCGTCACCACTCACAGAGAAAGATATCCCCGCAAATATCAAAATGTTTACCTTACCCAATGGTGGTATAGATCCGTATGAATTTCTGAATCTAAAAAAGGAGTAAAAAGTTATTTCGCGTTAAATAATGTTCTCCAAGTCGAAGGTTTCTTTGACTCATCAGATCCGAGTAAGGGTAAGCACCGAGCCACACTAGATAGTGACGGATACCTAGATTCCAGCTACATTACGTATTCTAAACCCTTGACAGTGAATCCGCCTCTACCGTATCCACTTGTAAGAATTTACTATTACGCTGGAGCTGGAATTGCATCTCGAAACCCAAAAAGCCCGTCCCCCAAATCCCAAAGACGGGCTTTTTAATTCAGCAGAACTCAATTTTTGGCTTCAGACTATTGACGAGTTCAACATTTGATGAGACACTGCTTCAGTCTTCATCCACCAGTACCTTACCCCTCCTCCCCCTCAAACAGCATTGTTGAAACCTGCTCCTCCTCCTCATCATCAATCAACTGCTCCACCCGCAGCTGGGCATCGTCAAGTTTCTTTCGACAGATTCGCGTCAGACGGATGCCTTCCTCAAACGCACCCAACGATTCCTCCAAAGTCAATGAATCGCCCCTTTCGAGGCGGTCAACCACCGCCTCAAGCTGTTTTAACGCCTCCTCAAAACCCGCATCATCCTCTGCTAAATCGTCCCCAAATCCGATTTCCTCTTTCATCAATCAATCCTTTCAATTTTGCATTCTAGCGAGCCGCGAGCGAGTTGGACATCAACCCGTTCATCGACCGCGACCTGCGATACATCCGTAACCGTTGCTCCCTCTGCGTTCTGACAAACGCTATACCCCCGTGCGAGCGTTGCGAGAGGGCTAAGCGCGTCCAAACGCGACGAAGCAACCCGCCACGCCTCCGTCGCGCCCGTTATCTGTTCCGTAATAGCCGACTCCAACCGTTGCGTCAATTCGTTGAGTTTGTGTCGCAACTCTTGGATTTGAGGCGTTGGCCTGCGATGCACCAGCTCCGTATACAAACGTTCCAACCGCCCGGCTCGCTCTGATAGCCCATCCCGCATCGCCCGCTGTCCTTGAGTTTCAAACTGGTCAACCGTCTGATGGAATCGGTTCAACACATCAATCTGTCGGGGATGCGCGATACGGGCTTGCAGATGGGTCAATTCCCTTTGTTCCGACTCAATCCTGTGCGTTATGTTTCTTACGAGCCGACGCTGATATTCATCCAACTGCCATCGCAAATCCTGCTGGTCAGGCACAACAAGGGTAGCCGCATCAGTCGGTGTTAAAGCACGTTCGTCAGCGACGGCATCCGAAATCGTGTAATCCGTTTCATGTCCGACCGCCGACACCACCGGGATATCCGAGTCAAAAATCGCCCGTGCGACGATTTCCTCATTAAACGCCCAAAGGTCCTCAATCGATCCGCCGCCGCGTCCCACAATCAAGACATCTATCCCCGGTATCTGATTCAGCCGCCCAATCGCATGAGCAATCTGTTCCGCCGCGCCCTCGCCTTGTACGAGCGTTGGACACAGCAAGACCTCTACCGCGGGATACCGTTCCTCCAGCATCCGGAGGATATCCTGAATTGCCGCGCCCGTTGCAGAAGTAACCACCCCGATTCGGCGTGGAAACTTAGGCAACGGTTTTTTGAGGTTATCATCAAATAAGCCCTCAGCATCGAGTTTGGCTTTCAACCGCTCATAAGCCAACTGAAGTGCCCCCGCCCCCACAGGTTCGACCGTGTCAACAATAATCTGATACTCGCTCCGCTGGTCATAGATGTCGAGTTTACCGCGCACAAGCACCTCATCTCCATTCTGTGGTGGGAATCGAAATACGTTGGGCTTAAAAATAGCAACCTTGATTTGGCTATGAGCGTCTTTGAGAGTAAAGTAGATATACCCAGACGTAGCACGAACGAAATTTGAAATCTCACCCTGAACCCAAAGCCCTCGGAACTTTGGATCAGAGTCCAAAGCCCCGCGTAAAATCGCTGTGATTTCTCTAACCGTGTAAATGGTACGTGTTGGCGACATAAGCAACTTAAAAAATACTCCTCACATTTTCATAAATCCTATACTCCGCAGTTGTGGATGCGAATTGAGAGAATTTATGGTATCCTTTTCGTAACCCCATTCCTTATCCCCTCCGACCTGATTTTAACAACTTATTTGTTAAAACATGGGTTGACAACGGTTAAAAAATGCGACCAATTGAGCTCGGTGTCAACCTCTATTGCTTCACTTGACTGTTGAGACATTATCCCCCGACAATATTAGGAGTGACCTAGCTCCAAGGGGATATCTCATTGATTTCAGTTCAGGCCAAAAGGTTGACAAAGGTTGACAGAAAAAAAAAGCGATCAGTAACGCGTTTTACTATTAAAGTTGATTTTCTGAAGTTCTAAATGGATTGGGTGTATCGGGAGTCGGAACTCCCCCCACAAGCAAAACGCCCTCCCACATTCGTATTATGTTATTTTAAGCGGGCGTAAACAGCCCTGAAATTATTCCCCCTTTTTACATTCCGCTCGCAAACGGGAGTAATGTTAACATGCGGTCAATTGTTTAGCAAGCACATAAAACTCGCGGAAACGGGAGTTTCATACACACGTAATTAATTTTCGTTGGAAGCGCACCGTAGGATAGCAGGAACGGAAGGGCAGCAGGCAGAATAGCGCGTGTAATCATACGCTTGTCTGAATCCGGATTTTCAGCCGTCATACCCAATTTGCGAAATTATTTTGCGTTTTTCGGACCGGTAGTACTTTTCATCCTTCCATTTCCTAATTCAACGGCAGGCGAATCCGTCGAATCGAATGCGCCCTGCCCGTTACCGTCTCCAATTCAATCACAACCCCACAAAGCACCACATCCCCCTTAGCCACCTCGTGACGAATCGGCAGCATCGTGGTGAAATGGTGAAGCACTAAGTCCTTTTCCGTGCCGATGACCGAATCGTGTGGCCCAGTCATCCCAACATCAGTAATATACACTGTCCCACCCGGTAAGACCCGCTCATCAGCCGTTTGGACATGCGTATGTGTGCCAACCACCGCGCTCACCCGTCCATCGGCATACCACCCCATCGCAATTTTCTCAGCGGTTGCTTCTGCGTGGAAATCCAAAAGAATACAGGGTGTCTGCGCGCCCAGTTCCGTCAAGACCGCGTCCAGGGCGTGAAACGGGTTTTCATAATTGTCCATGTAGACCTGACCCGCCATGTTTATCACACCCAGTTTCAGACCCGAAGCA
Source organism: Candidatus Poribacteria bacterium (assembly GCA_965198165.1). Lineage (GTDB taxonomy): Bacteria > Poribacteria > WGA-4E > WGA-4E > PCPOR2b > CBDAOT01. The sequence continues at coordinate 6,177,307 of OZ240244.1, forward strand.
TTTGAAACAACCGTCCAGCCGCGTCCTGGAATGCCCTTCGGAAAATTTGCCGGACGAATCAAGTTTGGCACATCATCGATAAAATCCAAAACTTCGCGCTGTCCCCAGACATGGTTTCCCGTCGTAATCGCATCGATATCCAAACCCAGTAGCTGGTCAACGATTCGTTTCGTGAGCCCCTTGCCTGCCGCGCTATTCTCGCCATTAACGACGACAAAATCAAAAGGCCCCTCGCTTTCCGAGAGACGCGGTAAGAGTGTCGAAACCGCCCTACGCCCCGGCCGACCCACAATGTCTCCAACAAATAAAATCCTCAATACCTATCCTGCTTTCTCTGTTCGGTGGGAGGGAGTTCCCACTCCCGATATGTATGCTACCGGCCCCCTCCTGCCAAACGTTCAAGTTCCTCAAGGGTGAACACCGAAGTGAACGTACATCCAATCCCATCGACCCGCTCACGCCCCCCCTGCTGACGGTCAATGACGACAACAACATCCTCAACAACCAACCCAAGTTCCCGCATCTGCTGAACTGAGGTACACACCTGCCCAGCCGTAGTGACGACATCCTCAATCACAACAACCTTTTCGCCCACCTCAAAGCCCCCCTCAACAAGATTGCAAGTGCCATAATCCTTCGCCTCCTTGCGGACATATAGACACGGCTTTCCGATTTTGAGCGAAAGACCAGTCGCCAATGGCACACCGCCCAACTCCAACCCAGCGAGTTTATCAAAAGATGCCGGTAAACATCTTTCCAATTGGGCAACGATAGAGTGCAACAGGAGCGGGTCGCTTTCAAAGCGATACTTGTCCCAGTAGAAGGTGCTTGTTTTTCCAGACCGTAGCTTGAACTGTCCAGTTAAGTACGAAACGGCTCTGATGCGCTTCGCAATATCCTCAATGTCCAGTAAACTCACCGTTCTTTCTCCTTCCATCCTTCCATTATCCAACAACATGAATATGAGCCTCCGACGAAGCGATGACCCGACCCACAACCGATGCCTCAGGACAATCAGCACCGTGCAATTCTGCCAAAGCCGCGTCCACATTTTCTTCCGGCAACGCAAAGAGCAGACCCCCCGATGTCTCCGCCTCCATCAAGATATGACGCATCTCCTCCGAAACCCCCGGCGCAAAAGTCACACTGCCCGCGAGAAATTCAGAGTTGGCAAGGTAAGCGCGGGTGTATGTATCCATTTTCACTAGTTGAGGGGCGTCCTCAAAGTACGGGACCTTATCGGCAAAGAATTCAAGCGTGACACCGTTTCCCCCCGCCATTTCAAACCCGTGACCGAGCAAACCGTACCCGGTGATGTCTGTACAGGCGTGAACACCATTGTTCTGCATCACCGCGGCAGCAGAGGCATTGAGCCGCGTCATGGATTCGACCACTATCGGCAACACACTGTCACCGATTTTATCAAACTTCAATCCTGTGGTGATGATGCCGATACCGAGTCGTTTCGTTAAAATCAAAGCATCGCCCGGCTTCGCCCCGAAGTTTCGCACGACCCGGTCCGGATGAACCGTGCCGGTCACAGAAACACCATACATCAACTCAGGCGCGTCCACCGTGTGCCCGCCCACAACGACCGCACCCGCCTCCGTCACCTTCTCAGCACCTCCGCGCAGAATATCACCGAGTATGGATAACGGAAGCACTTTCTTGGGCCAGTACAAGACATTAAGCGCGGTCTTAGGCACACCGCCCATGCTGTAAACATCGCTCAACGAATTTGCCGCCGCAATCTCACCAAAAGTGTACGGGTCATCAACGATTGGCGTGAAGTAATCAACAGTATTGATAATCGCAAGGTCTTCGGTGAGTTGATATACACCCCCATCGTCCGATGTCTCCGTGCCAACGAGCAGATTCGGGTCATTAGTTGTTGGTAAATTTTGTAAAACCTGTGCCAGATCCCCCGGATCCAGTTTCGCCGCTCACCCAGCACATTCAACAGTTTGCGTCAGTCGAATTTTCTGATTCGTCATCAAACTTCCCTCCCCGGCCCGTGGGTGGGAAATCCCTTTCCCACCCTTTGGCAATCAACACCCATTTTGAGTGTCAAATTTCATTAGAACACCGATAACATCAACGCCTCAGGATCAACCGCCCAATTCTGCTACCACCGATTTGACATAAGCGACGCTTTTCCCATCATTATAGAATTGGTCGCCGAGCCGTATCCCCTCAATCGCGAGATAGCCATCATAACCCGCCGCAAGCATCGCAGAGAGGGCAAAGCGGTAGTCAATTTCCCCATCACAAAGCGGGGCTTGCAGGAAGGCAGAAAATTCAAGCTCAGGGATATTGACACGAAACAAATTCTTACAGTGCCAATAATTCGAGCGCGGGGCTAAGGCGAGAATCGCATCCTCACAAGACTCCTCTGGTACATCGTACGTCCAATAAATATTACCGAGGTCAGGGTTCACGCCCACATTCGGCTGATCAATCAAATCCAACAGGCGCAACGCAGACTCGCTATTGTCAGCAATCGAATTTTGATGGATTTCAATCGAAATTGCCACCCCGAGGTCTGCGGCAACCGGTGCTACATCCGAAATCACCTTCGCCGTGCGCTCATAATCCTCTGCACTCGCTGTTCGGCTTGCGCCCTGAGATACATTCTCCCCTCTAAACGTGCCCTTCGCATTAGGGTCCGAAGGTGGCGTTGTGACCGTTGAATTAAGAACTCCCGCCCCAATTTTTGCAGTAAAACGGACTGCCGCCTCCAACCGCTCCCGGTTTCCACCACCGCCCCGTATCGCAACACACGGTGTCCCCGCATCCTCAAGTTGACGACGCAAAGTATCAATATCCGCATCACTCCCGCCCGATACACCGAGTTCAATGCCATCAAAGCCGATTTCCTTCACCTTTGCCAAGTATTTCTGTCGGTCAGCAGAGTCCGTGAGCAACTCTATTTCCTGATGTGGGTGAAACGCACCCCGGCGAAACGCATAAGCAATCTTCATTTTTTCCCCTTCCGTATGTTATAATAATGGTAAGTGGACTATCTTTCTTTCGTCACTAGAACACTTAGGCAATGATAACATATTGCAACGATACCGTCAAGACTTTGCATTGGTTTCCGAAATCTGTAGTAATGGAAGGACACCCTATGCCAATTATCGCAATCGGTGGCATCATGCACGAATCCAACACATTCAGCCCTGTACCGACCGACCTCTCCGCATTTGAAGCGGGAACGCTCGCTGTGGGCGATGAGGTTTTCAATATCTTCTCAGAAGCGCATCACGAAATTGGCGGTTTTATTCAGGGCGCGTCCGAATACGGCTACGAACTGTATCCGACCCAAATGACCTCAGCAATGCCAGCAGGACCAGTGACAGATACCGCCTTTAACCAACTCGTCGGTTCACTGATTCAGCGTATCCAGTCTAACAAAGAGCTAGACGGATTGTTACTCGCACTCCACGGTGCAATGGTCGTAGAGAGTTATCCCGATGGCGATGGCGAAGTGCTACGCCGACTACGCACCGCACTCGGAGCGGATTTTCCGATTGTCACCACCCTCGACCACCACACCAATGTCTCTGAGCAGATGGTTGCCGAATCAACCGCACTCGTCATCTACAAAACCAATCCACACATAGACCAACGCGAACGCGGGCTCCAAGCGGCAGGACTCCTGATGCGAATCATTCGTAAAGAGGTGAACCCAACACAAGCCCTGGCGAAGCCACCGATGCTAATCAACATGCTACATCAAAATACCAGCGTCCCCCCAATGCGCCCAATTCTTGAGGAAGCCAAAACGCACGAGCGCAGACCCGAAATCCTCGTGGCAAACGTCGCGGCGGGCTATCCGTATGCCGATGTCAACGAGATTGGACCCTCAGTCGTCGTCGTGACCGATAACGACCCCGCACTTGCAGAAGCGGAGGCAACCCAATTATCAGATATGCTGTGGAACGCTCGGGACCAGTTGGCGATTAACCTCCCCGATGCCGCCGAAGCAGTGCGGAGTGCTATTAACTCTGACGAAGTACATGCTGAGGGTGATGACAGGAGAGTTAATAGTACTGCGATACAGAGCCCCAATCATCCAGTTGTATTGGTTGAGATGGGCGATAACATCGGCGGAGGCTCACCCGGTGACAGCACATTCATTCTGAGTCAACTCATTCAGCAGAGCGCAGATAAATTCGTTGTTGTCCTCTGCGACTCGGAAGCGGTCAACGCCTCCATTCAGGCAGGTGTCCGTGAACAAGTTAATCTAAAGGTAGGTGGGAAATCAGACGATATGCACGGCCCACCCGTGCAGATTGAAGGGCGGGTTCGCCTCATCCACGACGGCTACTACGAAGAAACAGAACCACGACACGGCGGACACCGATACCACAACCAAGGCATTACTGCGGTGGTCGAGGTTCAGGGAAAAGGTCTGGTTGTCCTCACCAGTAAACGCCAAGTGCCCTTCAGCCTTCATCAACTCCTGAGTCTGGGCATAAATCCAGAACATCAGAAAATTATCGTCGTGAAAGCCGCTATCGCTTATCGTGCCGCATACGAACCGATTGCGGGGAAAATTATTGAGGTGGATACCCCCGGACTCACCGCGGTGAATCCGCTTCACTTTACCTATAAGAACGTGCGTCGTCCACTGCTTCCATTGGACACCCCAAACGCGACCTCAACCCCGTAACCGGGGCATCCCGCCCTGACCAACACCCACCCTTGCGGGTGGCTCGACGACGAGACGCAAACAGAGATTTGTTTTGAAATTGCTGCAATTTCAAATAAAATCCTCTTACGCGACCTAAACCATGGAACATGCAACAATCGCCCTCATCATCAGCATAATGGCTTTGCTCCTCGCGCTTTCCAAGTGGGTCTACGACCAGTTCAACGGCCCAACAAGTCAGAAATCGCGCCGCAACCGCCCGATACGACTGGAATTTTTGGAAGGACAGACCAACTGCTTTATCACACGCGGTGGATATCTGCTCTTCCTCATTTCATTCCGTATCTACAACGAGAACGACCAATCACCCGTCCTAATTGAGGAAAGCCAGTTTCAAGCGAAGATTGGACGCAAGTGGAAAGAAGCCACACGCTACACCGCTCCTCAAGCGGTAATTTTCCCTTCCCTGCTACGCAACAACCTACCTTTAACGCTTGAGCCCGAAGACCGACAAGATTTCTACGAAGTATTCGCGCTTGATGAACTCATCCCAAGCACCGAAATTAAAATCCGCCTGAGACTCAGAGCAGAAGACGGAAAAATAATCCGGTGTCAACAGACACTCAGACACCGGGTTGATGCGAGGGGTGTGTTCGATATGTTGTTCCGCATTCTTGAGTGATGAGGAGGATTTCCGTCCGCAAGGGTAGGCACAAGACCTACCCCTACGTCTATTCTGCGTTCTGCTCCCGATGGCTATGATGTTCCTTTAAGGCGTACGCTTTTCTGACAAGGTCGGAGTCTTTCGACAGCTTTCGCGTGGCATCAATGAGATGGTCAACATGAGCGACCATATCCCGCTCGCTCTGGAAAATACGCTCCATCAGATAGGTTTGGTCGCTTTCATAAATTGCCTTTTTAATCGTCGAAAGCAAGTACATATAGATTGTGTCGGCTTCACTTCCCTCGATATCGATGGCAATCTCAAAAGCCTCACGAAGTGTCACGTCCCCGGTTTCGACCAGTCGTTCATGCGCGTCGAGTGTTTGACTAATCTGTTGGATAGGAACATCGGAAACCTCTTTGGCGTGTGTATCTAACCCGAAGGTCTGAGCACACAGCGACCGCCCAAAATCAACGAGGATGTAATGTTGCCACTCCTCAGTACTCATTTGTTGCCAAAATCGAGCGACTCTTTCATCAACATTTCCCAACAAAAGGGATAGTGTTGCGTATAACTTCGCATGTCTAAGCTCAATCTCTTGGCATGAATCAAATACCTCTGCTAATGTCATGGTATTGCGCTTTCTAAAGTTTTGGCTAAAATTTTGCAAATTCCAAGTATGTAAATGAGGATGCTCAATCTAAATTGAACATCAAGGGAGTCCGTCTGGGTTGCTATTCGCCACAAGAGGAGTCCTCTCATTGATGCTTTTGGCTGGCTAGATCAGATACTAAACAAAAGTATAGCAGAATATCAAGGCAGGAATCAACAAAAAAGGAAAAAGAGGCGTCCTCTCAATGATGCTTTTGATGACAAAATTGATGAGAGGAACTCTCATCGATCTTGTTTCATAAACTTTGCAACAAAACGCCATGCCCTCTGTAAACATCATATCAAACCAAGAGCAGATACGGGTCTTTGATGTATTCAGTCACAGTTTGCAGGAATTGGGCAGCAGGTGCGCCATCAACGATGCGATGGTCAAACGAAAGACTGAGGTGCATCATGTGACGGATGGTAATCTCATCTTCATGAACCGCCGGCTTCTTAACAATGCGCCCGACACCGAGAATGGCACATTCAGGGGGATTGATAATTGGGGTGAATGCGTCAATGCCGAACATGCCGAGGTTGGTAATCGTAAACGTACCGCCACGGAGTTCACCCGGGCTCAGTTGGTTATTGCGCGCCTTCTCTGCGAGTGCCTTAATCTCTTCGGAAATCGTTGATAGCCCCTTCCCATCGGCGTTGGTAATGACGGGTACGACAAGCCCATCTTCAAGCGCGACCGCAACCCCGATGTTGGTCTCCTCCATCAGATGGATACTGTCATCTTTTAGCGTAGCGTTGAGTCGAGGGTGTTGTCGGAGTGCGTTGGCAGTCACTTTAACAAGGATGTCGGTGTAGGTCAGCGTCACCTCTCTCACGCTCAGTTTTTCGTTGAGCCAACTTCTCAACTCAATCAATTCTGTGACATCAACTTCCGTGTTCAGCGTGACACTCGCTGTCGTTTGGAGACTGTGGGTCATCCGCTCCGCGATGGTCTGGCGTATACCCGTCATCGGAATCACCTGCGTCGGGACAACTTCTCGGTGAACCTCAGGCGTAGGCTTGGAAACGACTTCAGCGGCTTTGAGTACATCATCACGAACAATTCGCCCTCCGGCACCGGAACCGGCGATAGCTGTGAGGTCTAATTCATGTGTTTTTGCCAATCGACGTGCTAACGGTGATGCCTTGAGTCGTTCCGATTCGGACGGTTGAGATGCCATGCTTTCGAGATAGGCTTGCACATCAGCTTCAACAACTCGACCACCTGGACCGGAGGCTTTTACTTCTGTTAAATCAATCTGTCGTTCTTCCGCCAAACGACGTGCGACAGGCGAGGCTTTGATGACTGATGGCTGTGGCGGGGGCGACGGTGCTGAACTGGACGGACTTGGAGGCGGTGCAGGTGCGGGTTCTGCTGCTTGTTCCACAACCGACGGGGCAGAAGGCTCTCGTAGCTGTACGTCTTCTCTTTTAACTTCTTCGCCGGGTGCCGCGATAATTGCCAAGGGGGCGTTAACTGGAACTTCGACCCCCTCCGCAACAAGAATTTGTGCGATAACGCCATCGGCAATGGATTCTACATCACACGTTACTTTATCGGTCTCAATTTCTAATACCGCATCCCCTTCTTTTACTGTATCCCCCTCTTCGATCAGCCACTTTCCAATTTTCCCTGCTGTCATGGTCTGATCCATTTGGGGCATTGTTAATTCAACGGCCATGCTACTTTTCTCCTATCGGTCAGGGTAGGCACAAGACCAGTACTATCAACTCTGACGTGGCACACGCTGAGACATACGACAGGAGAGTTGATAGTACTCCCTACTTTTGTACCATTTTACCGTGAAAAGGGTAGGCACAAGACCTACCCCTACTTTGGAATCCGTCCCTCATCAATATCCCAACTTCCGCAGATATCGCCGATTGACATGCATCCGCTCTGCGTCAGAGTGACCACCATCTTGCCCAGGGCACGCCGTCACCCATCGGTCGTAGCCGACTTCTTCCAGCGTTTTCATAATTTTTGGAAAATCCATCACCGTTCCACCGCCGACATCAACCCAATCCACCTGATACGGTGTATCACCGCCACCAGAGGTACTGCTGTAATCCTGAAGGTGGACATAGATGAGCGCATCCTTGTATTTGCGTATGGATTCAATCGGGTCATACCCCCAGAGTGCGGAGTGCGAGACATCAATGCACAGCTTGCACTTTCTGAGCAAGCTCATGTATTTCGCCCAATCCTCAATCGAATCAATCGTTGTGTTGGTATGGATATGGTAACAGACCTCAAGCCCATACTGGTGCGCGTACTCCGCCCACTCCTCCGAGACCTCAGCCAACGCTGCGATGTCCGAGTCATCTACAGGGCGGTCTTGCGGCTTGCCCGCCCCCATAAACATAAAACAATCTGCGCCAACTTCGGCGGCAAAGTCCATGCGTCGCTTATTGAGTTCCATCTGCTCTGGATTTCTGTCAATCGGTATCCCTCGTGCTGTCACGACAGCAAGGGGTAAACCAACATTATCACAAATCTGCCGAACGCGCTTAGGTGTCCCGACCCAATCAAGGGATTGCCGCATCTCCCAGCCATCCCAGCCAGATGCCTTGAGTTGGGTTAATAGGGATTCAAAATCGGGTGTTTGCCATCGTAAGGTGCTGTAGCCCAGTTTGAAACTCATAAATTACCTCCAATGTTAGTGCTATCAACTCTGACAACCTCATGAGTCTGAACAGAAGAGTTGATAGTACTTGTTAATCACTTTATTACAGTTCTGCGAACTTGTCAAGGAATTTCTAAGTACGGAACAACGATCGTTGTTCCCTACGAAGGAATTGAGAACTTGATGTGCTGGAATTCGGTTGGGAAACCGACCTACGATAAGCGGTTGACCAAGGCGGCACTATATCCTGCCCCGAAGCCGTTGTCAATGTTGACAACGGTCACGCCAGAGGCACAGCTATTGAGCATACCCAACAACGCGGCGATTCCCCCGAAACTTGCGCCATAGCCGACGCTCGTTGGCACGGCGATAACGGGGATATCCACCAATCCTCCAACGACGCTTGGAAGCGCGCCTTCCATACCCGCTACAACCACGATAACACGGGCTTTGAGCAGTTTTTCGTGATTGTCAAGTAGGCGGTGCAATCCAGCAACCCCGACATCATACAACCGTTCGACGTGGTTTCCCATAATCTGAGCGGTTTCTGCTGTCTCCTCTGCAACGGGAATATCCGATGTGCCTGCTGACACAACTAGGATGCCTTCGAGTAATTCGCCCTCTGGCTCCCCAACTGTAATGGTTCTGCCAAGTTCATTAAAGCGGGCAGAGGCATCGAGAGATTTGACGGCTTCGTACATCTCCGAAGTGGCGCGAGTGGCAAGTAAAAGCTGACCAGTCGCGAGGATACGTGCGCTAATCTCTTTCACCCTGTCTACTGTTTTGCCCGGACAGAAGATGACCTCCGGGAATCCTGTCCGTAGTTGGCGATGGTGGTCAACTTTGGCAAACCCGATATCTTCAAATGGCAGGCGACGCAAGGATTGGAGAGCTTCACTGATCTCAATCTTGCCGTGCTTTACATCTTCAAGAAGGGTCGTTAATTTTTCCTGATTCATGAGAGGATTCCTCTATGCCAACTTACGGCTTGAGTGTCCTGTCTCGGTATGGTCTTATACGGAAACCAACAGTCGGGAACGTCAATTCTGAAACTGATGAATGACTTAACTTACCGCCTTTTCGTCGCTAGAGTCTGCACTGTTCTCATTGCTGGCATCATTGCTGGCACTGACGTGTGAAATTGCGTCGGCGAGTTCTGCCTTCTTCTCGGAAAAGGTTTTCTTTCCTGTCTCAACTGCCGCTTTTACACTATCCGTTGCGCTATCAATTTGACTTTTACTGTGGTCTACGAGTTCATGAACAGTTCCTTTTGCTCTTTCTGACGCTCTGTGAGCGGCACCGAATGTTCGGTTTTTCGCATCAACGGAAGCATTGCGAATCTTTTCTCGCGTTTCCTTACCCGAAGCCGGGGCGCAAAGTAGGCTGATGAGCCCGCCTGTCAGTGCACCCATCAAAAAGGCAATGACCATTGCGATTCCGTTGCCTCGTCCTCCGCTATCCATTTTATTTACCTCCTTATGAAATGAAACGGAAACTGCAAAATTGATGAGAGGAACTCTCATAAAACTTTGCATCAAAACCGAGTTTAGTACTATCAACTCTCCTGCTGTACGACCTAAGGTTGACGACAGTACTATCAACGCTCCTGAAGTACGACCTAAGGTTGACTCCGACAGCGTTGATAGTACTCGAGTTGATAGTACTCGAAAAAACTCGGTTTCAACAGATTCAGATGTTTATTCGTTTGACGTTGTTGTTCTATTCGTTTGGCGATTTGCTGAACACTTCTAAACCCGCTTTAATTGCACTCCACAGACTGATAATGTCCGCCAGCGGAATAGATAGCTGGTCGCGATAGTATTCAGCACGTTCAACAGTTTCTTGAGAAAAACCAGTGAGTACGCCGATTAACTCATCAATCTTTGCAGTAATTTGATTAATGGTCTTGGTTATCTGCTGGATGTTATGGGCCGTTGGTTCAATTTCCGATTCGCTAATCTGTTGGAGTGATGCAGTGAGCTCGGTGATGTTCGCCATCAGTTCGGGCAAGCCTTTGTTAATCTCTTTAACTGCCTCATCGACATCTTGAAGGAGAATCCGAACATCTTTATCCACCAACCCTTCGACAGATTGCAACGTGTTTTGAGCACTATCAAGCGAGTTCCGAATACTCCCCAACACGCCGCAGGCATATCCCGCCATCCCCGTGAGCGCAAGCAGGAAAAGGCCCAAGGGGATAATCCATATCAGTGAAATCCAATCCATATAATTTCCTCGGCTCATGTCAGGCATCAGTGCAAACTTTGTTTGGTCCACCCAAGTTCGGTATACAGTCTGACGACTGCCCTAACATGAATAACCTCCTTTTGTGTGAATCAAGACAAACTTGCCATTCCTAAATGAAGCTCATCTTGTCCCTCTTCAGTTGCCAAGTCGCTCCAATCTCCCGCCTACCGTAAAGGATAGCGAAAGACCCCTACGCATTTTTAGGCATCGGTCTGAGACGTTTGAGAGATTGGATTGACTTTGACCGAATCCGCCTGTGTCCAGATGGTGAACGACTTTCCTTTGGGTTTGGGTCCTTTGGAGCGCGAAGTCTGAGAGATAAGGTTGACTTTAATCGAATCCGCTTGTGTCCAGAGCGTAAATGGACCATGTGGGGAGCTATCACTTGAATCAGATTCTGTAGATGCCTGTCCGCCTGTAAAAAACTCAGCTAAGCGTTTGAAAAATCCCATCAGTATACTCTCCTTATTATTATCTGTTGTATGTGTTCCGTTCTCGCGTCCACGCTGGAGTTGGGGAAGGAGAATGGAACGTTTAACCTTTCACGTTTTAGACCGATATCTGCTCGGCGACGATTTTCACAACCGTATCAATCGCGCCTTGTACTTTGCTGGCATTCTTACTGCCACCCTGTGCCAATTCAGGTCGTCCACCGCCGCGACCATCAGCGAGGCGAGCGACTTCTTGGATAATTTTTCCAGCCTGCAACCCGCGGTTTTTCACCAAATCGGGAGTGACACCTACGATAAACGCCGTGTCGTTGTCAACGGTTGAAGCGAGCACAACCACGCCGGATTCTAGGCGATTTTTCAGTGTATCAACGAGACGGCGTAGCCCATTCCGCTCGTGATTTTCTACCGTAGAAGCAACAACGCGAAACCCGTCAACCACAGCGGCACGATTCACCAAATCGGCGACATTCGATTGCGATAGCCGTTCTTGCAGTGCCTGGATTTGCCCTTCAAGTTGCCTATTTTCCTGAAGGAGTTTTTCAACCCGTTCAGGTGTGAGGTCTTTCGAGGTCTTGAGCAGATTGGCAATTGTTGAAAGCAGGTCATCTTGAGCACGAGTCGCTTGGTATGCGGCGTTGCCGGTTAAGGCTTCGACACGACGCACCCCAGCCGCGATACTGCTTTCACTGATAATCTGCACAAGCCCAAGCTCACCGGTTGCCCGGACATGTGTGCCACCACAAAGTTCGGTGCTATAATTGCCCGCCTGCACAACGCGGACAGTATCGCCGTACTTATCGCCGAAGAAGGCGAGTGCTCCCTCCTCCTTCGCCGCTTGAAGTGGCATTTGGTCAATCTCAATCCCGTCGTTCATGCGAACCTTATCGTTAATAAAACCTTCAATTTCGTGCAAGAGGTCGGGCGAAACCGCCTCGTAGTGTGTGAAGTCAAAACGCAAGCGTCCTGCTTCAACCAGTGACCCCGCCTGACTGACATGCTCACCGAGCGCAGTACGCAAGCCACTGTGAAGGATATGGGTTGCAGTGTGACTTACAGCGATGTGCTGTCGCCTCGCCTCGTCAATCTCGGCTTCGACAGTCGTGTGTGGGGTTATTTCGCCTTCAATCACTTTACATTTGTGGACCAAAAGGTCGGGGACGGGCTTGGTTGTATTGATGACGGCGAGTTTCGCATCTGGGCTTGTGATTATTCCGATGTCGCCAACTTGCCCGCCTGATTCACCATAAAACGGTGTGCGATTGAGAATTATCGAAACTTCATCGCCTTCATGGACGCTTGACACTAACTCTGCCCCTTTGATTAAAGCGAGGATTTCTGCTTCGGCACTGGTCTGCTCATATCCAAGGAATTCTGTTATCCCGGACGCTCTAAGTACCTCAGCGTAGGTCGCATCCCCTATGTCATCGCCACCAGTCCCACTCCATGCCGCACGGCTCCGCTCGCGCTGTTTGGTCATCTCTTCATTAAAGCCATCTTCATCAACAGAGAATCCACGTTCGCTCGTGAGAATCTGGGTCAGGTCGAGGGGAAATCCGAAGGTGTCGTATAACTCAAACGCACGATTGCCGGCTAGAACGGTCTGATTCTGAGCATTCAAGGATTCAAGCGAATCTTCGAGCCGTTCTAGTCCACGGTCTAGGGTTTGATAAAATCGCCCTTCCTCTCCCTGAATCGTCCGTTTGATAAAGTCACGACGCGGCAATACATCAGGGAACGCATCGCCGAGCAACTCGATGACTTTATCAACTAGCTGATAGATAAACGGTGTATCCATACCCAATCGTTTACCGAAAAGCACAGCCCGCCTCAAAATTCGACGAATGACGTAGCCGCGTCCCTCGTTGGAAGGCATCACTCCATCACCAATGGCAAAGGTGAGACACCGAATGTGGTCAGCGATGACACGGTGGGGAACGCCGTTATGACTGTCTGCATAAGGTTTGCCGGTGATGCTGGCGACCGCGTCAAGTAGCGGGATGAACAGGTCTGTTTTATAGTTAGAATCAACGCCTTGCAAAATAGAGACGACCCGCTCGAATCCCATGCCGGTATCGACATGCGTCTTGGGTAGCGGTTGGAGGGTGCCATCCGCCTCCCGATTGAACTGAATGAAAACAAGATTCCAGATTTCACAATATCGTTTGCACACTTCGGGGTCACACGCTCCTTTGCATTGTTCAGGTGTCGGGCACGCGCTCGTTCCCAAATCGAAAAGAATTTCGGAGCAGGGACCGCAGGGGCCGGTATCGCCCATCTCCCAGAAATTGTCTTTCTCATCAAGCCGAAGCACTCGCTCTGCGGGAACGGATGTCAATTCTAGCCAAAGTGCCGCGGCCTCATCGTCCTCACGGAACACGGTCGCCCACAACTTATCCTTGGGCAACTTCCAAACTTCAGTGAGGAGTTCCCACGCAAACAGAATCGCTTCACGCTTATAATAATCTCCAAACGACCAATTCCCCAACATCTCAAAGAAGGTGTGATGTTGTGTTGAATAGCCCACCTCCTCCAAATCGTTGTGCTTCCCACTGACACGGATGCACTTCTGTGTGTCGGTAGCGCGATTGTATTCACGCTCACCGGTCTCCAGGAACACGTCCTTGAATTGATTCATGCCAGCGTTAGTGAATAACAGCGTTGGGTCATCGGCAGGTACAACGGATGCGCTGGGAACAATCGTGTGACCGTGTTTTTGGAAGTATTGTAAAAAACTGGTTCTGATTTCACTGGATGTCATTTGGATTAACCTCGTCTATACGAAACGCAGATCTGCGTTCCCTACGTTTCTAAATGTTGCGTAATACGCTTTCGACTGTTTTCTGAATCGTTTCGTAGCCAAATCCGCGCCGCAACAGAAAGGCGTACAACCGACGCTTTGCCACATGCATCTCTAGTGACTTGTATCGCTTCGCCTGTTTTTGGGCGGCCTGAAGCGCGAGTTGGTCTTCTTGCGTATCGTCAATCGCTTCGAGTGCGCTGTCAACCGTCGTTTGGTCAATGCCTTTGTTGCGTAATTCACGCCGCATCATTTTTCTGCTGCGCGGCTTTGATCGTTGCCGCCTTTTCACCCATGCGTGAGCAAATTTTTCATCCCTAATGCGACCATGTTGCTCCAGCTCAGTTAAAACCGCCTCAATCGTCTCCTCGCCAAAACCCTTCCGTTTCAGCGCGTCAATCAGTTTTTCCTTGCTCAAGTTCTCATCTTTCAAGTACATTGTCGCATCGTTCTTCGCCCGCACGATTTCATCAGCCTGAATCAACTTTCGCAGGATATCCGCCTCGATTTCCAATCCAACCCACAGGCCGAACTTCGAGATGAGCCCCGCATCAATACTGTCAAAGCGTGCTCCATTGAGGAAAAGAATTCGGCGTGAAGACGTTTTCTCATCAATTTGAATGTCGGTTATCTGTTTTTTCATTAGCATACGCTCGAAAGGTTGATAGTACTGGTTATCCGATCGAAGATATTCTCTGGTGTAATTGGATTCTCAGTCGACGATTTGCGTTGAATCTTTTCATGAAGGTGTCGTAAATCCTTCATCCTGCTCTTAACTGAATGGACGATTGGTGGCAAGCCGGTCAAATCAGGATCGTTTTCAAAGAAGTAAACAACATTAGTCCGAAAGATATCTATTTCGTGGAATTTGCTTTGCACGCGCTCTATGATCGCTTCCATACCTGCTTCATCAACCATTATTACCCTCCAGTTGGTCAAGTCGCGTCAAGAGGTCTTTGGCGAAAATATGGAAACCTGTTTGAGTGGATTCATACTGTTCTCTATTGCCCGAAATTGTACGCTTGTCATCTTTGTCAAGATTTTCACAACTTGGGACTTTCCAGATCGGTGTTCTGTATTTTTGAGCCATAGTTGGAAGTGTTGAATAGGAGTGCATAACGGCCGTTTCACCGACGGGCTCTTCTAACTGCCATTCAGTTAGATGCTTCCGATGGTCAGCATCAATATGTGCTCGAATCGTGATGGGAATCTGTTCGGCGTAGTTGTGATGTGCCTTAGATGAATCCCATTCATTGCTGTCGGTGTATTTCCTTGCATCGGAAATCGTGAACCCCAAAAAACTGGCGAACTTCTTAGGAAAATAGCTTAACTTTGCATCAGAAACCAAGTTGCAAATCGTACGGAAATCGCGCTTCCAGCCTTTAAGGGCTTTGCCAATATTCTGTATGCCGTAAAGGGAAAACATGTCTAGCATACAAGGAATGAGAAATCCATCTACAGTGGATATGATGGCTTGATTAAGGGGTCCAATGTTTGGCGGTGTATCAATCAGAACAAGCTCGTAAGCATATTTTTCTGCATACGCTTTGCAAAAACTTCGTATCTGTGTTACGGTACGAATGGCTAACAGATTCGCGCCAGCAACATAGTACCATCGATTCGCAATGGTGTCTTCATAGGTATGTATCGAAATTCTGCCCGGAATCATTCCCAAGTTGGGATGTAAATTAAGGGGGTCTGCGAGGAATTTCGGCATACCCAAGTTGGGATGTAAATTAAGGGGGTCTACGAGGTATTCCTGCCTATCTGTTTCATCTTCAATTGGTTTTAAGAGAAAATGGATGGAACGCACATCACTAGCGATCGCCTCAAATTCACTCGGAGATTTGTTATCCCGCGCTTGAACAAAGTCATCTATAAACGCATCCTCAACCTGCCAGATGTCGTGTAATTCTTCTGGATGCAAGCCGAATAGCGTCAGATTCGATTGCGGGTCTAAATCAACAAGAAGCGTTTTATGCCCCAACTCAGCGAGGGCGTACCCAAGATGGTAAGTCAAGGTCGTTTTACCGACACCACCTTTATTGTTGAATACGGCAATTGACTTCATGTTTATCTCCTTTACAAATGAGCTGGATACGCCCACCACCCGCTCGGGTCACGCAAAACAGTACTACCAACTCTGACGTATTAGACGCTGAGATATACAACAGGAGAGTTGATAGCACTAACCTTCAACCGGTTTCACGTTTTGCGGTTCCTGTTTCATTCACCCGGTGTGCCAGCCCAGAGTGCGCCCCGTTGTAGAAGCGTACCGAACATCTCATGTTGGCAGGCGTTGGCATCGTGTCCCAGAGCCAGATAGAATACACGACCCTCCCCCCAACTTTTTGTCCATGCAACCGGCATCGCATCCCCCTTCCACAACGCCGATGCGAGAACGTGAACACGGTGGTCGTAATCGAGAATATACTGCTCGTCCGTCACCATAAATTCGTCGAGCCCTTCTGTAATCGAGTGTTCGGAATCGACGACGTTCACCTGATAGTCCCGATAGCGTGGGTGAGTGGTGAAATGTCCACCGACCATCGCACGGTATTCCGGGCACTCCCTGAAAGAGTCGGCGGCGGAGTGAATTCCGACGTACCCTTTGCCCGAAGCGATGTGATTGAGCAACCCATTTTTCTGGGCATCGGAGATTTCCCCTACGGTGTAATAAAACACAATTAAATCGTACGGGTCTAAATTGGGGGCGACCAGTGCGTCAAGGTCTTCTTCGACTTTGGTGATTTCAAATTCATCACGTTGTGATAGCCAGTCAATAGCGGTGTCACTACAACCTTTCCAATCGTGGATAGCACCGCCAGCAAATACGAGTGTATTGATTCTGCTCATAACTCTTTTGCCTCCTATAATTCAATGATGATAGCATTATATCATAAGTCTACACAAAAACACAAGTCACATTCCACCCACGGGGGTTCGCTAGGTAAATGAAATTTACATGCGCTTACCCCGAAGGGTGGCAAGAATTTGATTTTCGCCAACGGTCTTCCCTACGGTCGCCATTTGACCAACACGCCACCGTTTGGGTAATGACCGTAAGCGGTCAAAACGGAACCATCACCTAACGATGTCGAATACAGGTGCCCACAGACGCACTCGTACCACATCTCCGGATTGTTATAAGGCCAATTGTCGAGGATATACGTCCGGTCTACGTTCCAAGTCTGCCCGTGGTCGTGGCTGACCAACGCCTCGCAACCCCGCCGATAGCTTGCCAACTGGCCGCCCCGGATGTCGAGCCTTTGGATGACTGTCATAACGAGGTCATTATTCGGTAAGCGGAGCAGGTTGACGTGCATCCGACCCGCTTCCAACAGATGAACCATCGGAGACCACGTCGCCCCGTCATCTTTGGAAATCGAGATACCTGTTCCCTCAAAGTTGTCATAGTGATACTTGATGTACCGCCCCAACATGTCGGTACGGATTGCAGCGATAATCCATCCGTTTGCGGCGCGTACCATCGCGCCTTCTCCGCAACCGCGCTCGTAGGTCACGCCTTCGTGGGTATCCTGCCAGTTCCACGCTTCGGGCCAACTGTGGTTCTCCCAGGTGCGGCCACCGTCGTTTGACCAACGGACACAGCCACAAATCGCCTTGTCGAAACTAAAGTTATCGGGGAACGTCTGACCGGTCCATCCGATTCGTGTGGCTCGCCCTTGCTCATCGCGGTCAACAAGCGGATTGCCTTCGGAACAGAAGTCTTTACCGTCGGGGGCTTTTTGCAACGGAATCCGCTCTGACCATGTGTGTCCATAATCGTGGCTAAAACAGAGCGATGACCCCTCTTCTGTCATCAATCCGCCATCATTGTAGCTCAGCGTACCACCGCCGAGGTCGGTTAACATAACGGGACGGCCGTAGCCAATCGCCTGATACGCGCCCCACGTCGCCCCGTCATCGTTGCTGATGGCGGCAACGGTCTCTTCCCCGCCCTGAAAGGGTGTTTTGTCTGTCTTTGCCGCCCCCAGCAACAAAATCTCGCCGTTATCCATTTTTGCCAGACCGAACGGCACGACCTTGGCATCGCCGAATCGAGGCAGGAACTGATACGCCGCCGGATGCGACACGTATCCGCCGTTGCCATCGCCCTGAAAAACTTGATGTTCTTTCCAAGAAAATGATTCAAAGGTTTGCTCTTGCTCATTCATAACAATACTCCTATCGCCGGCATCGGCTCTCTACGTTATCTCGTTTTCTGGTTACAGCACAAGATGACCTTCTTGCATTCTATCTTTTTAACTGTCATTGGTCAAGGAAAATCAGAGAAAGGCCACACGATTTTCTGAATTGATTCATGGATGAGGAATGCGGCGAACCTATTTTTCGTGATTAGTACTATCAACTCTGACGTAGTATATGCTAAGATATACAAAAGGAGAGTTGATAGTACTTCGTATCTCTAAGCGACTTTAAAGAATAAACTTGTAGGAACAGCTTCCCAGCCGCTACCCTGTTTATAACCGCGAACCCTGTAGCAACGGCTTCCCATCCGTGACTCTTTATGCTCAAATTTGCTTAACTTTTATATTTAAACCTGCTTAAAAAGTTTCAGAATCGAGTGCCTGACCAACGACGCTGGAAGGGCCCTTGCCTAATTTACCGAATTTAGAAAGGAACCGAAAATGTCCAAACTGAAAGTCCTGATTTCAAATCGCCCGGGAGCAGACGTTGAGGCGATGCTTTCCGATGCTCCATCCGAGGTCGATATTCACTTTCTCCCCGCAGGAGAAAAACTCAACGAGCATGTCTCAGATGTCGAAATTCTCTACGGTACAATCAGTGAAGCAGATTTTCCCAAAGCCGAATCGTTACGGTGGATCCAACAACCTTTTGTCGGGGTCGAATGGTCGTCGTATCCTGCCTTTAAGGAGAGCGATGTCATACTGGTCAACAGTCGCGTACTCTACGGCCCGCAACTCGCCGAACACGCTTTCGCGCTATTGCTCTCATTGACGAGACGGATTAACACCCAACTCGATTTGATGAAGCAGAAACATTGGGAAGGGAAGCCGTGCATTGAAGTTTCTGGTATGACGATGGGGATTATCGGGCTTGGTGGAATTGGTCGCGCCGTGGCACAACGGGGGAAGGCGTTTGAGTGCAACGTGATTGCCGTTGATAAGGAGCCTGTTGACAAGCCGGATACAGTCGACAGGGTCGAACAACTTGATTGGCTACCAGAACTGCTTTCAAAGTCAAATATCCTGATGGTCTGCTGTCCCATCACGCCGGAGACCCACAAACTTCTGTCTCATGAGCAGTTTGATCTTTTACCGGATGGCAGCTTCCTTGTCAATGTCAGCCGCGGCAAGGTGGTTGATGAAGATGCCTTAATCGTCGCACTTGATAGTGGCAAACTGGCAGGTGCTGGGTTAGATGTCACTTACACCGAACCGTGCCCGACGGATAGCCCGTTATGGACAAAATCGAATGTAATTTTGACCGCACATACAGCCGGTTCATCGCAGAACATTGCCAAACGCGCGATGCACCTATTTATTGACAACTTGCACCGCTACGTGAATGGCGAACCTTTGGTCAACGTGGTCAATAAACAGAAGGGGTATTAGGCTTCAGCAACAAGTTTCAACAATAAACTTCACATTTTCACAAAGACTGTGGCGCGCCCGGCCCCCGGTTGCTCCCGCTGGATTGCCAAATCCAGCGGATCTAACCCTCTTTGCGGCTTAGCGTTTGATTTTTCAGACCCTGTAACACCCTGAACTTTTATATTGAAATATGCTTAGCAGTTCTGCGGTTCAATGCCCGGCTCTTGTAGGTATAGTGAAACCCAACTCCAAGGGCGTGTCTACTTATGTTTAGATTTCACCATAAATTCAAAAAAGAATCTGTTGACAATACCTCGTCAGTCAACTATAATCTGTCAACTTTAGGCACCCTCACTGGATGTTCGGGTAGCGTTGTGGATAACGACAAAGTTGCTTAATCTATAGAGCGCAAGGAGGTAAAACAATGGCTTATCAGATTCCAAAGACAGTTCTAGGACGCACGGGGTTAACGGTCACTCGGCTCGGTATCGGTGGTGCGTATTGCGAATCCGCTGACGGGTATCGAGAGGCACTTGATTGCGGTGTCAACTATGTTGATACCGCCCGTGGATACAGAGATGGAGAGGACGAAAAAGTAATCGGAGCGGCGATAGCAGGCAGACGTGATGCGCTTGTTATTGCAACGAAAACCGCTACCCGAGATGCGGAAGGCGCACGGAAAGACCTTGAGACTTCGCTCCGTTCCCTCGGCGTTGATTATATTGATGTCTATCAAATTCATCATCTGAACACACAGGCGGAACGTGAACAAGCGTTGGCTCCCGGCGGGGCGATGGAAATGGCGCAGAAGGCGCGAGATGCAGGGCTGGTGCGCTTTATCGGTGTCACAGGACATGATTGGGTTCAGATACAACATGCGGTGGCTACTGGCCTTTTTGATACCGTGTTGTGTTGGTATAATTGTGCGATGAAAACACCAGAGGACACGGTTTTTCCCGAAGCGGTCAAGCACAATACAGGCGTGGTCATTATGAATGCTTCGCGTAATGATAGGCTCTTTGGGGGTTCAGACGCGCCATCTGAGGAACAATTTTATCGCTATGTGTTGGGTTACAACGCCGTAAACCTAACGATTATGGGGTTAAGAGACACCGCACGATTTGGTCGGATTTCAGAAGCACTATCCAAGCGAGACGCGCTCACACCGCAGGAGCGGGCAGATTTGGAAGAATACGGTGCGCGTCTACTCGGGGAAGGGAAATTGTAGGCGACTTAGACTGAAGCCGAAATAGGCACACAAGATTTCCGATGGATACCTCTGATGGATACCTCTGATGGATAAACGTGTCAAGCAGACAAACGAGCGTGTGACAGAACCGCATCCGTATGAAAAACGGAATTTAATCGTATTCGGTCTGAACCAGATTCTGATGCGTTTTGGGTGGATGTTCAAAGCGGAATCAGTGGTCATGCCAGCGTTTATTGACACCTATACCTCGTCTGGCACCATACGCGGGTTGCTGCCGCTCATTCTGCGAATTGGGCAGAGTTTGCCCCAGTTTCTCATCGCACATCGGGTCTCGCAAATGCCCAAAAAACAGACGTTGTTTATTGTGACAGCGTTCGGCTTCACAATTCCGTGGTTCATACTATCACTGACATTAGGCCTAACACGCTGGTCAGCTAACGTTATCGTTGCTGTTTTCCTGGTCCTGTGTACTGTGCACTGGTTCACATTCGGTTGCCATCTATTGGCAAACGGCACCCTACAGGGAAAACTGATCACTGTCCAAAAGCGGGGTCGTCTACTCGCTTACTCCAACATTATTGGTTGTACGCTTGCCATCGGGCTTGTTTTTTTCCTCATGCCGCGGTGGCTGTCCGAAGACAATACCCATTATACGGCGATTTTTGGGGCAACGGCGGTCTCGTTTGGTGTCGCAGCGGGAGTCAGTTTCTGGTTCAAAGAGCTCCCTTCACAGCCCCAACGCGCTGCGCCTTTTTTCAAGTTTCTCGGCGACGCGCTACTGTTGTTGCGAGATGACAAAAATTTTCGCCGATTTGCAATTGTTGTGTTCCTGTTCTACTGGATGTGGCCCCTGTTCCCGCACTATACCGTTTTCGGAAAGCGGACATTGGGATTAGTCCCTTCCGGGTTCATCACGTTGATGGTCGCACAGAACACAATCAGTGCCATCGGTTCCGGGGTTATGGGAAACATCGCCGATCGGTTGGGTAACCGATTCGTCTTACGGTTACTGATACTAATCAGTGCCTTTGTGCCATTGTTGGCAATCGGTATCAGTCGGATGCCATCCGGGGCACAGTGGTACTGGATTGTGTATGCGCTTTTGGGATTCACACCGGTTTCGAGTCGCATCGTCACAAACTACACCCTTGAGATTGCGCCGCAAGAGCAACACCCTCAGTATCTGGGCGTGATGAGTCTCTTTCAGGCAATACCGCTGTTTGGCTCACCGATGGTCGGGATGCTAATCGAGAAATACGCCTTTGAACCTGTCTTCATCGGCTGTTGGGCACTCGTTTCGTTGGGATTTTTACTGACCTTCAGATTGACCGAACCGCGATTTGCAGTGCGATTAACTCTTTGGCAACTCTGATGTAGTACGCGCTGAGACATACAACAGGAGAGTTGGTAGTACTATCTGGTTAATCTGTGTTCGGAATTCTAAGGAGGCATAATATGGAACATCGATATCTTTTCCTAGACCTGCACCACATCACCCGAATTGAAGGGCTTTATCGCCGAATGCACCAACCCCAACGGCATCCGGAGAACCCAATTTTGCGTGGAGAGAATCCGTGGGAGAGCGTAGCGTCGCTCTATGGAACAGTGCTCTATGACCCGCAGGATTCACTGTTCAAAATGTGGTATCTCACAGGCCCCTACGCCGATAGAAGGGTGCAGGTGCGTCAACGCGAAGCGTTGGGTAATATCACCCTGCTCGGCTATGCCACTTCAACCGATGGGGTGCATTGGGAGAAACCGATTCTAAATCAGGTTGACTTTGCCGGAAGCACCGCGAACAATCTTATTGAGATTGGTTTGACGAACTGCGAAGGTATGGCTGTCCTCTACGACGAGGGCGAAACGAACCCCGCTCGTCGTTACAAGGGGTTTTATTGGGAACATGGCGGTATCGACACGTTTATTGAGTACGACGATGGACGCATACTCTGGGGACAGGGGGAGAAAGACGGTATGTGGATGTCCTTTTCTCCGGATGGCGTTCATTGGACAAACTACAAAGACAACCCCGTTATCCCTCTTGGTAGCGACACCACTCAATCACTCGTATGGGACCCGAAAATACAGAAGTACGTTGTGTTTGGTCGATTCGGAGCAGGTGGACGCAAAACCGCTCGCGCCGAGAGCACCGACGCGATTCACTTCAGCGAACCGAAACTGGTCCTTGAATGCGACCAAGTTGACGAGGAAGGCACCCAGATTTACGGAATGCCAATCAATATTTACGAAGGCATCTATCTCGGCATGATTTGGATTTATCGCGAAGGCGTTGACGGCACCATTGATACATCATTGGCGACCAGCCGCGATGGAATCAACTGGCAGCGCGTTTTAGACCGACAGACGTTCCTGACGCTCGGGGAGAAGGGGAGTTGGGAGGATGGCATGACCCGAATCAGTCAGAATTTCATCACACACAACGACCAACTCTACTTCTACTACGGCGGCGTGAATGGACCGCACACCGGCAGGAAGTTCAAGCAGGTCGAACGCAAGCACAAATCCATGCTTGGCCTCGCGACCTTACGACGTGATGGGTTTGTCTCGCTTGATGCGGGTGAAGCGGAAGGATACATGTTGACCAAACCGTTGACGCTTGACGGACGAGACCTACATCTCAACGCCAATGCGGCTCAAGGCACCGTGGTTGTCGCAGTCACCGATGACCAAGGGATACCGTTGGCGCATTACACCTCCGAGCAAATCGTTGGGGATGAATTGGACACAACGGTTCAATTTAGTCACTCACTAGAGGCTCTCAAAGGAAGAGAAGTACGGCTACGCTTCCAACTCAAGAGTGCGAGTCTCTATTCCTACTGGTTCGCTTAGGAATACTGTGCTGCTTGACCAATTCACTCGTTTGTGCTCGACTTGGTGGTATCCGCTCTCATTACGGTTTTTATTAAGGGATTTATTGAAAAATTCTGATTTTTCAATGAATCCCTCTTAGTGAGGTGGCATCTATGGAAACAAGGAGTATCCTCTTCGATCTTGATGATACACTTGTCATCGAGATGGCTTCTGCGGAGGAGGCCTTTCTGGCAACCTGTAAGCGTGCTCTACAGCGTGAGAAGATTCGAGGTGCCAAGCTGGCACAATACTTCGATGCCATCCTAATTTCTGGAGAAGTGGGAATCGGAAAACCAGATACCCGCCTCTTCATGCTGGCACTTGAGGCACTTGAGACCTCGCCAGCCGAAGCAGTGATGGTTGGAGATAGTTTGGCTCGCGACATCTTGGGAGCACAACACGCTGGCCTCAAAGGCATTTGGCTGAATCGCTCGGGAAGTGATCCAACCGATCAAGTTACGCCAGATGTCCAGATTACGAGCCTGAGTCAGCTACATGAGGTACTGTCGGTTTTAGCTGATGAGAACGGTATATAAAAGTCATCGAAGAAGTTTCTCAGATACCCAGTCAGTTCATGTTGGTGCCACGCGACACGCTTGGCGCGCGGCACCAACAGAGGATGAATCTCATAAGAAAATTTAATCTTAAAGGAGAGAAAATGAAGTATATCTACCATAAAGAAGATGCCGAAGTCGTCCGCATTGAAGACGAAGCACCGCGGACACTGTACACACTCATCGAACCCAATACGATAAATACCGAGCATTTCGCAATGGGGTTAGAGGAGATTGACCCGAATAGCGAGATTCCCATGCACTCACATAGCGAATCGGAAGAGATTATTTTTGTCTATGGTGGTGGGGGGAAGGGATACGTCGGTGAGCAGGTCGCTGACTTAAAGCCCGGCACAGTGATTTATATTCCACCAAACGTCGAACACCGCTTTGTCAACACAGGCGATGAACCGCTCTGGATTACATGGACACTTTCACCGCCGGGCTTTGAGAAACAGATCCGGAAGGTTGCGGACGGTTCTGCGGGAATGGAAGTTTTTAGCGAATCTTAAAATTGATGAAATCTTATTTCATAAACTTGGCATTATTGGAAGGATCTTCTATGGCTTAGGAGGATTATGTATGAAGAATTTAATAACACGTCGGAAGTTACTTAAATCCGCTACGCTCGCAGGTGCCGGCAGTCTCGCCTTTGAACGGTTTGCCAGCGCGACATCGCACGAAGAGATTAGAGTTGTCGGCATCTTCCCACTCAGCGGTTTCATCGCCGCCGATGGTGAGGAGATGCGGAACGGACTGCTCATGGCGGTTGACGAGATTAACGAAATGGGTGGGCTACTGGGCCACAAGCTGAAATACATCGAGATTGACGATGTTAATTCGGGAACCGATGAAATTACGACCGCCTTTGAACGGGCGGTAGAGGTCGAGAAGCCTGATGTTATCTTTTCCGGTTACCACTTGGCGACAGGCCCCGAGTTCGACATCGTGGCAAACGCTGGGGTACTGTACTATAATGTTAATACCCAGAAAGCGTGGACTGACCGATACCAAAAAAATCCCGATAAATATTGGTCAATCTTCCAGTGCGACCCGAATGACGAGTGGTATGGCGGCGGTTTTGCGCTCTGGCTAGAGGAACTGACGAAAACCGGACGCTTTAACCCGAAATTCGGCAGGACGGTCGGGATACTCGCTGGCAACGACCCTTACGACGCATTCATCGCTCAAAACTTTGAAGAGAAGATTACAGCACTCGGTTGGAATG
This sequence comes from Candidatus Poribacteria bacterium, assembly GCA_965198165.1. GTDB lineage: Bacteria > Poribacteria > WGA-4E > WGA-4E > PCPOR2b > CBDAOT01. The sequence continues at coordinate 6,202,841 of OZ240244.1, forward strand.
TGACCACGAAAGCGTCCTTCACTGTCGGCAATGTCGCCAATTGGGGACCGTTACTCTCCAAAGTGCGCGATAACCCTCCAAGTGTGCTCTTCACGACCGACTACAACCCTGCCGACAATGCAGCGATGGCAAAGCAGTGGGGTGCCAACCCCCTCCCCACTTTAGTCTATCAGCAATACGGTCCCTCTGTGCCCGAATACCTCGAATTGGCTGGCAAATCCGCCAACGGTATCATCTGGGCAACGGTGCTTGGTCTGTTACCAGACCAGATTGGGAATGATTTTCGGAAACGGTATCAAGCAAAGTTTAAGAAACAGCCGGGTTGGGCAAACGCCGGCGGAGTCTACGATGAAGTTTGGCTATGGGCGAAGGCGGTTGCGCTGGCCGGTGCCCCCAAGGACTATAGAAAGATTGCCGCCATAACCGAGCGTTCGATTCACCGGGGCGTAACGGGAGGCATCTCCTTTGTCAATCATGCCGGCCAGTGCTATCCCGCCCAGACGAAAGACCCCTCTCTGGGACAGGCGCACATCATTGTACAGATTCAGGATGGCGAACACAAGGTCATTTCACCCGCCCCCTACACCACTAGTGAGTTCCAGTTACCTCCTTGGTTCAAGTAAAGCAACGCTTATGACACCGCTTCTAGCATGTGACAAAGTGAGCAAAGCCTACGGCGGCCTGATGGCGGTCAAGGAAGTTATCTTCTCCGTCGAACCGGGTGAAATCTTCGCAATTGTCGGCCCGAACGGTGCTGGAAAGACCACCCTGTTTGACACAATCTCCGGGATCGCATCGGTGACAAACGGAATCATTCAGTTCAATGGGCAGGAAATTCAACGATTTCGCCCAGACCGCATCTGCCGATTGGGGATTGCCCGGACCTTTCAGACCACGGTGACCTTTGAGACGCAAACCGTTCTGACCAATGCCTTAGTTGGAAGCCTCTTTGGAGGCCGAGATAAAAAAGGGCTTCCAACGCTCTCGTTCCAATCCGAGACCGTCAAAGTTGCACTGGATGCGCTCGAATCCTGTGCGCTGATTGATAAGCAGGAATGGCAAACCGATCAGCTTTCCGGTTTTGAACAGAAACGACTGATGCTGGCAACCGCCCTAGCGACCCAACCCAAGTTACTGTTGCTCGACGAGCCGGTCGGGGGTTTGAATCGGGTGGAGCGGGAAGAAATGATACAATTGGTCAAAAGGATTAACCGCTCTGGCGTGACAATATTGATGATTGAGCATGTCATGAGAGCCGTCCAGGCACTTGCAAACCGTATGCTCGTTATGCATCACGGCGAGATTATCGCCGAAGGCCCGCCCATCGAGGTCTTGCGCGACAAACGTGTGGTCGAGGTCTATTTGGGCAGGCGCGGCATTCCCAACACAGAATAAGAAGGACTATTGCTAATGTTGACCGTAACTGACCTATACGCCGGATACGCAGGTGCTGAGGTGTTACACGCGGTTTCTCTACACGTTGGAGTGGGGGAGGCGGTGGTCATTCTCGGCCCGAATGGGCACGGAAAGACCACCCTACTGCGGGCAATCTCCGGGCTAATACGTCCCACCCATGGCACTGTGGAATTGAATGGCAGAGTGATTTCCAATCTTCGTGCAGAAGAGATTGTTGCAGCGGGGGTAATTCACATCCCACAGGGAGACCTCCTATTTTCGCAGATGACGGTGATGGAAAATTTACTGATGGGGGCATATCGGGCTGATGCTTGGCGCGAGCGAAAGCAGAAATTAGAGCAAGCCTTCCAACTGTTTCCACTTCTTGCGGAGCGAAAAAATCAGTTGGCTGCCAGCCTGTCGGGCGGCGAGCGGCGAATGTTAGCCCTAGGGCGTGGGTTGATGGGCAGCGCAAAGCTCCTGATGATCGATGAGCCCTCCCTCGGCCTGGCACCCCGCATCATTGAAGAGCTGTACCAAACAATCAGGGAGATCAATCGCAACGGGATGTCTATCCTTTTGGTCGATGAGAACGCCGACCACATTGCGGATCTGGCGCACCGGGTTTATCTTCTGGAGACGGGCGTATTCGTCGGAGAAGGACTGGCGGAACAGATGCTTACTGACGAGGCGTTGCTGTCCGCCTATCTAGGTTGAGCACAGCGGCCTTAATGCCTTAAGCATAAGGCGTTAAGACCGCCGATAGGAGAAATTTTATGGATTACATCAAAATCACTCCCCCACTCCCCGAGGAGTTGATAGCAGAACTGACGAAACTCTGGGAAGACACCTTTGAAACATCCTATGAAAGTTTTCACAGTCTACTCAGAGGTGCCGAACGCGATGACAACCACAACACCGTCTACCTACTGCGGGAGCAGGAGCAATTGGTGGGCACCTGCCATCTGACAACTTCTAAGAGCTTACCACAACTCGGCGGGCTCGGAGAGGTTGCAACGCATCCACAGTTTCGTCGCCAGGGGATTGCCTCCCGCCTCTGTGAACAGGCCCGCGACGATTTTTGCGTCAAGTCATCTTGCCACCCGCAAGGGCGCGAACAGAACGGGGAAGCACTTTTCCTCGGCACAGTCAACCCGGATGCCGCACGGGTGTATTACCGACTCGGATGGCGGAAGTTGGCTGGTGCCAATGTGATGGCGTTGATGACGCAGGGCGGTGCCCCGGAGGATTTTCTAGTGGCATATTTCGCGGAGGAATCACCAGCAACCATCACGCCGGGCACCGCCGCTGATCGGATTCCTATGATTCCCCTAATCGTCTGTCCGCACGATTGGCAGGTGTTGGATGCCAATGTCAACGTGTATTCAACCCGCTACGCGACGCAGTCTTCATGTATGGGACTCTACCCCCGGTACGAGGCATTGGCGGAGGCAGGGCGCGGGGCATGGTTTGCGGCATATACCGACTCCGGGCGTTTGGTCGGGCTCAGCACCGCACAGCTCGGTGAGTCAGATAGCACTATTAACTCTGACGTAGTACACGCTGAGGATAACAGTACTATCAACTCTGGCGAAGTACGTGATGAGGCGAACAACAGGAGAGTTGATAGTACTAGGAGAGTTAATAATACTTGTCAAGTAGACGGATTCGCCCATCAACGTTACGAGAACGTCTGGGATGACCTCATCATAGCGACCATGCACTGGGGAAGAGTCCACAATGCCGATACATTGCAGGCAACCGTCTCAGTCGAAGATGAGGAGAAACGCTCACGGTTTGAGGCATTGGGATTTCATTCCATCGGAACAGATCAGGCGTTTACTTTAGACGCACGGGAGGTTGCCGCCGTTCGCCTCGAACGCGCAATTTCACAAAATTGATGAACAAAGTCGTAAAAAGAATAAGGCGATGCCGAATAGCGGTCTCACCCCCACCGCAACCGTTGCTTCTTCTACTGCTGTTTTTCGTCTGCGTAAACGGTTGTGGTAGGTTTGCTACCGTAGAACCCCCGCCACCCAAAATTGGGAAAGACGCGCCTGTTCCCCACGCTGTTCGCCAATTGCAGGTTGAACTTGAGGCGATTTTAAGCCATCCGATTCTTGCCGCTTCAAACGTGGGCGTGAAAGTGGTTTCGCTTGCGAATGGAGAGGTGTTGTATCAAAAAGACCCCGAAAAATTGTATCACCCGGCATCAACGATGAAACTGCTGACCGCCGCCACGGCACTCGTAAAACTGAAGCCAGACTTTCGGTTCCACACGGTGCTTTATATTGACCCGCGAAATGTTTATCTTAAAGGTAGCGGTGCCCCGCTCTTCACCGATGATGATTTGGAGGAAATGGTTGAGAAATTGGTCGCGATGGATGTCAAAACCATCCACGGCGACATCGTTGTAGACGAAACCCATTTTGACGACATCAGAAGGGGCAACGGTTGGATGTGGGACGACGGCCCTTTCGGTGGCTATTTCTCACTTATGAGTGCGCTGACGATTAATCGCAACAGGGTGCTTGTCCACATTTCGCCGGGCAGTCGCGTTGGGGATTCGGTTCATATCGCGCTTGAACCGCCGACACAATATATGAAAGTGCTGAATAAGGCGAAGACGGTTGCACCATCTGGTGCGGCGAAACTTCGTATCGAACGCCAATCGAAACCCGTTGAGGCGAACGTTTTGACGATTCACGGCGCTATGAAAATCGGTGCGCCCCCGATAAGCAGACGTGTGGATGTCGTTGACCCCGCGCTTTACTGTGGCACACGATTGAAGGAAATACTCGCCCGGCGCGGGATTATGCTCAAAGGAACGGTACGGTATGGCGAAGTTCCCGATGGGGCAACATCACTCGCTGACCACGTATCGCCCCCGTTGTCCCACATTATCTTAGAGATGAACAAAGCGAGTGATAATCTAATCGCCGAACTCCTCTTAAAAACGGTCGGTGCGACAATAAACGGGGGCCCGGGTACGGCAGAAAAAGGAGTAGCGGTTATCAACGCATTCCTAAGCGAAATCGGGCTGGATACCACCCATTGCGCCTTGGCCGATGGGTCGGGAGTTTCACGCTATAATTTAGCGTCCGCCTCACTGCTGACGGATTTACTGGTTTATATGTTTCGGAACTCTGCGGTGATGCCCGAGTACCTCACATCTCTGCCAATTGCAGGCGTAGATGGCACGTTGGACAGACGGATGAAAGGCATGAAAGCGGAAGGAATTTTACGCGCCAAAACAGGCACGATGAGAGGTATCACGGCACTCGCTGGCTATACCACAACGGCGGATGGTGAAATGTTAGCCTTTGCCATTCTGATGAGCAATTACGTGGGCACCGCCGCACCACGCCGTGCCCTGCAAGACCAGATCGGGGATGTGCTCACACGGTTTAGCCGAAAGGGATGAAAAAAGGGAACGGAAGGTTGGAAGAGTGGAACGGGGGAAAGGATTCTTCTATCCAAGCCCTTGTCTGTTCGTAGAGATGAGGTTGCCTCGCCCGTATTGGTGCAATGGATTGCACGTTTTTGTTCATCTTGTCTGAATCGTGGATTAAGAGGTCTGAATAGTACCCACAACTCTCCTGTTGTACGCTCTAAGGGTGATGACAGTACTATCAACGCTCCTGAAGTACGACCTAAGGTTGACTCCGACAGCGTTGATAATGCTAGAGTTGTGGGTACTGATTAAACGGATTACACGGAGAACGCGGATTAGAAGTTGTTACGTTGGAGGCATACAACGCAAAGGCGCAAGGCAGAGCAGAACGCGCAATCGCTGGATTTGGCAATCTAGCAGGAGCGGTCTGGGCCGGGAGTGCCCTTGTCCTACCCACGGGTTCAATAAGGGTTGGCAATACGTTTCTCTGTCCTCCAGAACATCAGAGCTGATAGGACAGTATAGAAACATATCATCCAGCCCCAGATGGGCATGACCCCGTAAAGGACATCCGTCTCTGACCGAACAATTGAGAGCAACACGCATAGCGGACTTAGGGCACGGAGCAGCTCTTCCCCGCGGGGAGCGAGTGTGAACGTGTGCGATAGAATCAGTGGAAGGAGGGTAATGGGTAAAATGACCGCGTAACTGCGGGATATTGCGTGGCGAACAGAGCCGAATAAAGCGAAGCTGATGCCAACCATTGAGAATACCAAACTTCCCGCTATCCCAACCGAGATACATGCGAGGGTTTGCACGAACTCCAGACCGCCCGTGTAAATTGATATCCAGAACAGCGGGGAGACCAACCAAACCGGCCAGAACACCGCAATAATCCCCCCAATCAGCTTGCCTGCCAAAAGCTTCCACGTATTGAGCGGTGTCATGGAAAGCAGATCAAAATTACTGCCCCGCTTCTCAATCTGGATGGCCTCAATAATTTGGACTGGAACCGCAAAGCAGAGCAGCACCACGAAAAACACAATCACCAATATACCGTAAAGCCCGGCACCGACGTTCGTTTGCGTCCCTGTTTGGTGGTGTGAAAATAACTCAAACGCCGCTGCAAATAGCGTAAAAGCGAGCAGGGATAAAATCACAAACTGAACCCGTCTATATCTCCGTTGATTGGCGTAGTACCGTAACTCTTTTGCAATTAAAGCGAACATCTCACAAAAAGGGATGGAAGATTGGAAGAAGAAACTTTACCCATCCTTCCATCCTTCCAATCAGAGCCCGTCCATCCTTCCAGTCTTTATCTTTCTCTATTTTTTGATTTTTTCTGCATCCGTTGCCTCGCCTTCAATCAGCTCCCCGCCCTTCTTCAGGAAAGCGATCGCACTCCGCGAGACTTCGACCTTGACGTTCCGGTCATCCAACGTAGCAATTGACAAGACCACCGTATTGTCGTTTAAGCCGATAATTTTGCCGTGCAAACCGCCAGTTGTTACAATCTCATCTGCTTTCGACAGGTTGGATAACATCGCCTCATGTTTTTTGCGCTTGGTCTGCTCAGGACGCCAGAGCAGAAAATAAAAAATTACGAACATCGGAACCAAGATAAAAAGAGTCTCTAACATTTATTTGTGTCCTCCCCTCTCGGGTGTTGTGATGTTTTTTTAAAGAATGAGCATTGCATCGCCGTAGCTATAAAAGCGATACTTCTGCTTTATCGCCTCTTGATAGGCTTCGCGAATGAATTCATGCCCGGCAAAGGCACTGACAAGCATGAGTAAAGTTGATTTGGGCAGATGGAAATTTGTGATTAACGCATCAATCGCTTTGAATCGGTAGCCGGGATAAATGAAAATATCCGTATACCCCTGATACGGGCCACGCATATCATCATCGTCCGATGCTACCGTTTCCAGGGCGCGCACCGAAGTGGTCCCGACAGCGACAATTTTTTCCCCCCGCGCCATCGCAAGGTTCAGCCGAGTTGCGGTTTGATGAGAAATCTCAAAATATTCTGCGTGCATTTTGTGTGCTTCAACCTCTGCAACCTTGACCGGTTGAAATGTACCCAATCCGACATGCAGTGTAAGTTCCACCGTCTCAATTCCCGCTCGCTTGAGTCTGGCGAAGAGCTCGGGCGTAAAGTGCAACCCCGCCGTTGGTGCCGCGATTGCGCCCTCACTGTCGGCATAAACGCACTGATACCGCTCTTGGTCAATAGTGGTTGGTGTACGTTTGATATAAGGGGGCAGAGGCACTTGGCCGACTTGTGCGAGAACGGCATAGAAATCCCCCTCGTATCTGAATCGAACGAGGCGACTCCCGCTCTCTGTTTGGGCCAACACCTGCCCAATCAGCAATCCATCGGCAAACGTGACATGCGTACCTGTGGGGACACGCTTGCCCGGTTTCACCAACACTTCCCAAATGCGCTCCTCCTTCTGGTCAAGCAGAAAAAATTCAATTCTCGCCCCCGTCGGAATTTTCTCCCCGATTAACCGCGCCGGGATAACTTTGGTGTTATTCAGAACAATCAGTGCCTTTTCAGGTAGAAATTCACCAATCTGTGAAAATTGCGTGTGGTGAAATGTCCCAGAACCCCGATCCGCCACCATCAATCGAGACGCATCCCGCTGCTGAAGGGGAAATTGTGCGATTCGGTCTTCCGGAAGATGATAATCGTAATCGGCGAGTTTCATGTGTCAGATTTACGTCTTGTCACCAAAGCCTTGGCTGGTGGTCGGGGATCTTATAGCCCAAGTGTTCATAAGCGTGTTCTGTTGCGACCCGTCCCAACCGAGTGAGTGTGAGAAAACCGATTTTAATCAAGTAAGGTTCGTATACATCAGCGAGAGTCCGATCATCTTCACTCAAGGCGACGGCGAGTGCTTTGAGCCCGGTGCGTCCGCTGAACTTTTCGATTAACGTGCTCAGATAGAGCCGGTCCCTGTCATCTAAACCGAGTTCGTCAATTCTAAAGAATTCGAGTGCTTCTTCAGCAATCTCGTGTGTGATGACACCATCCCCCTTAACCGTTGCGTAGTCCCGGACGTTGGCGAGCAATTTATTCGCAATCCGCATTGTACCCCGTGAACGACACGCCAATTCACGCTCCGCCGCTTCCTCAATCTCAACCTTCAGCAATTCGCTATTTCTACGAATGGCGATCTGGATTTCCCCCGGCTCGTAATAATCAAGGTGCAGGCGGATGCCAAAACGTTCATGAAATGGGCCTGCCAACAGTCCTTCGCGGGTTGTCGCGCCCACGAGGGTAAATTTGGAAAGTGGCATCGTAATAACATCTGCGGCAACGCCCTTGCCGACCGGCAAATCCAGCGTATAGTCTTCCATCGCTGGATACATTGATTCTTGAACGTATCCTTTCATGCGATGAATCTCATCTATAAAAAAGATATCGCCTTCATTAAGGTTTGTTAACATCGTCGTAAGGTCTAATCGCTCCATTGTTGTACCCACAGCCTGTTTCAAAAGGGTGCCCATTTCGTTGGCGATGATTCTGGCAAGCGTTGTTTTACCGAGTCCGGGCGGGCCAACGAGGAGCACATGTTCTAATGCTTCTTCTCTCTGCTTGGTGGCTTCTATGTGAATGCGTAACTGTTCCTTGACCCGTTCTTGTCCAATAAATTCGGCAAGTGTTTGAGGTCTAAGGCTATATTCTACCTCCTCGTCCGTTTCGAGGAGCAGTTCCTCCATCTGTTTTTTATCGTATTCGCTCATGATACACTCTCACAATTACCTATTAACATACCTCAGTGCAAGACGAATTATATCTGGGGGTTTGGCTTGCGCTCCGAGAACCTTTTGCGCCTCTAACACCGCACCTTCTGCCTGTTCTTGAGTAACTTCTAACCCCATCAATGCGCGAACCGCTTCCTCCACAGGTTCACCCATCGCCCCATCCTCAACTGCCGCGTCGAGTTCAACCTTCTTGATTGCATTCTTTAGTTTCATCGTGATCAGTTGGGCGAGCTCCCTGTTGAGGCGTGGGACACGCATCAGCGTGGTATGGTCTGCGTTGCGAACGGCAGAAACAAATTGAGCGGGAGAGAGCCTATCTACGATGTTCTGCGCCAGACCTGAGCCGACCCCTTTGACCACCAACGCAGTTTCAAAGATTTTCAACTCATCCCTCGAAACAAATCCGTAAAGTTTAGCCTCAAAGGTCTTGTTCATTTCACGGAGAGCGTAATGGGTATAAAACGTCACTTCACTACCCGCAGCCGGCAACTCCCGTCCGGTTCTCGGCAGAATCTCAATGATATAGCCGATGCCGTTGACATCAACGATCGCCTGTTTTCCGTTCTTGGATTCCAAAATCCCCTTGACGAATGCAATCATAAGGTTTCCTTATTTTTCGTACTTTTCGCGTAATCGAAGCATTCTATGTGAGCGGGCGTGACAGATTGCAAGGGCGAGCGCATCTGCAGCATGGTCAGGTCGGGGGATGTCGTTGAGCTTGAGCATAACCTGGACCATTTTCTGGACCTGATGTTTCGTCGCTTTACCGTAACCCACAACGGCTTGTTTCACTTGAGCGGGCGTATAGGCGAACACCTCTCGGTCTGTGATTGCGGCGGCCAACTTGGCAACCCCTTTCGCCTCACTGACGACCAACGCGCTACTCACATTCTTACTAAAAAACACCTCTTCAAGGGCGATGAAATCTGGTTGGTACTGCTCCACTAAACGGATTAGCTCATCGTAGATATACTTCAAACGATGCGCTGAATTCATTGCTTCCGTTGTTTCGATGTTTCCAAAATCAAGCAATTTCAGCATGTTTCCCTCTGCTTCAATGAAACCGTAGCCGTTATTGGCGATGCCAACATCTATTCCAAGGATAATCAATTTAGAACCACCGAGGGTAATGTAGCAGCGTTCATTTGAAATTGGCTGCCAATTTCAATGCACGCTCTTAAAAGAGGTTGCTTAATTGTTGAAGCCATTCGCCCAGCTCAAGCCGCCGCCTCTAAAATTTCATCAGGTATATCGAAATTCGCGTGAACTTTTTGGACATCATCAAGCTCTTCTAAAGCCTCCATCAGACGTATCATCTGCTCCGCACCTTTTCCTTCCAGTTTGACACTGCTCTGCGGCACCATGCTCACCTCTGCAACTTGAATTTCCACCCCTGCTTCTTCAATCGCTGTCCGAACACGGTAAAAATCCTCAAAGGGTGTAAGGATTTCGATACTATCGTCTGAAGATGTCACATCCTCTGCCCCAGCGTCTGCGGCAATCATAAAGAGTTCATCTTCGTCAATGCTTTCTTTCTCAACCACAATTAATCCACGCTTCTCAAACAGCCATGAGACGCAACCATTCTCACCCATGCTACCGCCACGCTTGGTTAAAACGTACCTCACTTCGGCGACCGCTCGATTTCGATTATCCGTTAGTACCTCAATCATAAGAGCGACGCCGCCCGGGCCGTAACCTTCGTATACAGATTCTTCGTAATCTACGCCCTCAAGTTCACCTGTGCCGCGCAGGATTGCTTTCTCAATCGTGTCGTTCGGTACGTTACTTGATTTAGCGGTTGAGATAGCAGAGCGTAGCCGCGGATTCATCTCTGGGTCGCCGCCTCCCAAGCGGACCGATACCGTAATCTCTTTGGTTAATTTTGACCACAGTTTACCGCGTTTCGAGTCAACTGCCGCCTTACGATGTTTAATTTGTGCCCATTTTGAATGACCTGACACTGTTTTCCTCCCCTCCTTCAAACTCACGCCTATTTTAGCATAGAGAGGTAAAAGATGCAAGAAAATTTACCGGTGCAAAGAAACTCTGTTTTCGGCAAAGACGACGTGGTCTCTCCTAATTGGCATAGAAATTGCTTAATCTATAATAGAATCATCTATTGTGCGTTAAGCATTATACCACAGTGGACGGAATCATACCGATCAAAATCGTAAGAGGAGGAGAGCAGATGTTAAAAAAAGCACTGACTCCGAAGTTGAGCTTGTTGTTCGTCTCTGTACTGCTTCTACAGAACAGCTTCGCCGAAGATTACACACAATGGGAGTTGCCCGAAGGTGCCAAAGCGCTCCTCGGTAAAGGCGTGATGTGGGAGATACAACGGCGACTACCTCCCAACCAGCGCGTTCTTTGTCCCACCCGTGGTTGAGGAAAATCGCGTGACACTCGCATCAACCGCACTCGCAGGGGTCGGCAAAGGTGATGGCACACTCGCGGCCATCACCTTTGAAGTTGTGGCAATCAAAGCATCTACGGTGACTCTATCCGATGTCACCCTTGTCAATCCAGCGGGGGAGCGTTCATACCCGCACGTTGAAAATGGGCAGGTGATTGAACCGCCACAAGTCTTCGGAGATGTCAATAGAGATGGCGTGGTGAACATCCAAGATTTGGTGCTCGTTGGCGCAAACTTTAAGCAGACGGGAGCGCACAGTACGGATGTCAACGGGGATGGCGTTATTGATATCGTCGATTTGGTGTTGGTTGTGGGTGCGATACGGAACGCGGCGACCGCGCCTGCCGTGCATTTCCACGCACTTGGTGCTTACGGGACGGGGAACCCGTCCCCTACAGCCGCGGATGTTCAAGGTTGGCTCACTCAAGCATACGGTCTAGACCGCACAGATGCAACGTTCCAAAGAGGGCTCGTTTTCTTAGAACATCTCTTGGCAGCCTTGACTCCAAAAGAGACAACCCTATTGCCCAACTACCCAAATCCGTTCAATCCTGAGACGTGGATACCGTATCACCTCGCCCACGCCGCCGATGTGACGCTCACGATTTATAACACAAAGGGCGTGGTGGTTCGGCGGTTTGAGCTGGGGCATCAGCCTGCGGGGTATTATACCGCTCGGGCACAAGCAGCGCATTGGAACGGCCGCAACGCAAGCGGCGAATTGGTGGCAAGCGGAGTCTATTTCTATCAACTCTGTGCGGGGAATTATTCCGTGCTGCGGCGGATGGTGATTGTCAAGTAGCTTTCACATTTTTGAAACCGAGTTTTTTTGCGTCTCGTCATCGAGCCACTCGTAAGGGCGGCAAAACTCGGTTTCTGGGGACTTCAAAACGCAACTTTTATTCTTAAACATGCTGGGAGAAGAAAATGCGAAACAAATCACTGGCTTTGAAGTTGAGTCTGTTGTTAGTCTCTGTCCTGTTTCTACCGAACAGCGTCGTCGGAGATTACACGCAATTCAGTTTACCTGAGGGCGCCAAAGCGCGCCTCGGCAAAGGGTGGATTAGTGAAATCGCTTATTCGCCCGACGGCACCCGGCTCGCCGTGGCGACTAGCATTGGTATTTGGCTCTACGACACGGAAACCGGTCAAGAGGTCGCCCTGCTCACGGGGCATTCGGATTGGGTCTATAGCGTCGCGTTCAGTCCGGATGGCCGCACAATCGCATCGGGGAGTTACGATGGGACCATCCGTCTGTGGGATGCCACAGGGAAGCACCAGCGCACCCTTACGGGGGATACTTCGTTTGTCTATAGCGTTGCGTTCAGTTCCGATGGCCGCACAATCGCAGCGGGTGGGGGTGGCACCATCCGTCTATGGGATGCGGGGACGGGGGTAGAGCAGCGCATCCTTACATGGCCTAATGTTAGTGTCTTAAGCGTCGCGTTCAGTCCGGATGACCGCACCCTCGCAGCGGGGGGTATGGGGACAAGACCATCCGTCTGTGGGAGGTGCAGACGGGGGCGGAGCAGCGCACCCTCACAGGGCATTCGTCTAGGGTCGATAGCGTGGCGTTCAGTCCCGATGGCTGTACAATCGCATCGAGTGGGGATTGGACCATTCGTCTATGGGATGCGGAGATGGGGATAGAGCAGCACACCCTCACCGTGCATTCGTATGTCTCTAGCGTGGCGTTCAGTCCCGATAGCCGCACCCTCGCATCGGGGGGTTCGGATGGGACCATCCGTCTCTGGGATGCGAGGACGGGAACAGAGCAGCGTACCCTCACGGGGCATTCGCGTGGGGTCTATAGCGTGGCGTTCAGTCCCGATGGCCGCACTATCGCATCGGGGAGTAAGGATGGGACCATCCGTCTCTGGGATGCAGGGACAGGGGCAGAGCAACGCACCCTCACGGGGCATTCGTCTGGGATCTCTAGCGTGGTGTTCAGTCCCGATGGCCGCACTATCGCATCGGGTAATCGCACCCTCCCATCGGGGCGTTGGGATGATACCATCCGTCTCTGGGATGCAGGGACAGGGGCAGAGCAGCGCACCCTCACGGGACATTCGGATTGGGTTTATAGCGTGGCGTTCAGTTCCGATGGCTGGACACTCGCATCGGGGAGTAGGGATTCAACCATCCGTCTGTGGGATGCGGTGACGGGGACACACCAGCGCACCCTCACGGGGCATTCGCCTTGGGTCTCTAGCGTCGCGTTCAGTCCCGATGGCACCACCCTCGCATCAGGGGGTAGGGATTCAACCATCCGTCTGTGGGATGCGGGGATGGGGACACACCAGCGCACCCTCACGGGGCATTCGTCTGTGGTCTATAGCGTCGCGTTCAGTCCCGATGGCACCACCATCACTAGTGGGAGTTATGACAGGACCATCCGTGTGTGGGACGCGAAAACGGGCGCGCACATACGCACAATCGCCGGGCATACGGATGGGGTCAGAAGCGTGGCGTTCAGTCCTGATGGCCGCACCCTCGCATCGGGGAGTTCGGATGGCACAGTGCTCTTGTGGGAGGTCACCCCTGCTCCCAACACGAACGCCACAGTGAGCGTGTCGCCCTCCCCAGTGCAGTCCCCTACTATCGGAGCGCAACTTACGCTCTCCCTCAAAATTGCTGGCGAGGAAACCGTTGCAGGCTATCAGGCAACCGTGGTATTTGACCCCACCGCCCTCCGATATATTTCAAGTGCCAACGGCAACTACCTCACAACGAGCGCGTTCTTTGTCCCACCGGTTGTTGAGGAAAATCGCGTGACACTCGCATCAACCGCACTCGCCGGGGTGGGCGAAGGGGATGGCACACTTGCGACCATCACCTTTGAAGTTGTGGAGATCAAAGCATCTACGGTGACTCTATCCGATGTCGCCCTTGTCAATCCGGCGGGGGAGCGTTTATACCCACTCGTTGAAAATGGGCAGGTGATTGAACCCCCACAACGCTTCGGAGATGTCAATAGAGATGGTGTGGTGAACATCCAAGATTTGGTGGTCGTCGGCTCAAACTTTGGACAGACAGGACAGAACAGTGCGGATGTCAACGACGATGGCGTGGTCGATATCGTGGATTTGGTGGTAGTCGCCGGTGCGATATGGAACGCCGCAACCGCGCCTGCCGTGCATTTCCACGCACTAAGCTCGTACGGGACGGGGAACCCGTCTCCTACAGCCGAGGATGTCCAAGGTTGGCTCACTCAAGCTCGGAGTCTAGCCCTCACGGATGCACCGTTCCAAAGAGGAATGACCTTCTTATACTAATTTCAAATCTAAATGTTACATACAATCCAATCGAATCCGGTGATGGATTGAACAACTTCTGGATGAGTCTCAAAATAAAGTAAGCCTTCAACCAATTGATCCTCTAACTCCGTCATGTCCGAAAACATTTGGTTCGGGAAGAATTTCTCCCGCAACGATTCCCACATATTCTCAACTGGATTCAGTTCCGGGCAGTACGCAGGTAACGACTCCACCCTCATCCGCTCCGGAATCTCCAATGCCGATTCACTATGGCTTGGGGCCTGGTCATATATCATTAGAATAAATTCATCCGGATGTCTTCGCGACACCTCTGCTAGGAACAGACTCATTGAATTACTGTCCATCTTCGGCAAAATTAGAGAATCACACGCACCATCAACTGGACTCACCGCACCGTAAGCATACGTGTATTCCCTTACCGTCTGTTTCAAAACCACAGGGCGGAGCCCTTTGGGGGCCCAACATCGCTTCGGGGCATTGATTCGACCAAAACGAGCCTCATCTTGGAGCATCACCCGCAGACCCAGACCTCTTTTCGATGCTTCGCTTTGGGCACGTTCAATCAGCGAGGGAAATTTTTCTTAAAGGCAGATACATCGGATTCATTCTGCTTAGGGTGCCTCGGTCTCGGAACCACTTTACGCCACTGATGCCGTTTGAGAAGGGCGTAAACCGTTGATTTGCCAACAGCACTGCCTACTTTGGCTTCATAGGCACTCTGAATTTGTGAAATCTCAATAATTTGCCCCGCCTCTGCCTGGGTGCGGAGTTCGTCAAGGAGGGCTTGCTCATCAGCGCGCGAGAGGTGAGCCCGGTTTCTACCGCCCTTCGGTTTCGGGGAGAGACTCTCAATCCCCTCTTTCCGGTATTGACTTTGAATTCTTCTTACGCTTGCCGGGTGATATGTAGTTATCTCGGCGATTTGGGTTGAGGTATACCCATGCTTTTCTTTGAGATACACGCATTGGATACGGCGGTACTCCGAGAGAGTGGTTGCTTGTTTCTGGCGTTCAAAAAGTAGATCTATGTTCTGTTCGGACATCACGGATCCTTTGCTTAATGGAATCACAGTTGACTTGACTTAGCAGACTTATGTTATCTTCAAGAAACCCAACCGTTACAGTTGAGAGACTTTCCATTATAACACTTTGTAGCTTATTTAGCAAGAATTAGTATTAGAATACCTTTTGGCAACCTTGACTCCGCAAGAGACAACCTTGTTGCCCAACTACCCGAATCCGTTCAATCCTGAGACGTGGATACCGTATCAGCTTGCCCACGCCGCAGATGTGACGCTCACGATTTATGATACAAGGGGTTCAATTGTGCGTCGGTTCGAGCTGGGGCATCAACCTGTCGGCATCTACATCGCTCGGGCAAAGGCGGCGTATTGGGATGGTCGCAACGCAAGCGGAGAATTGGTCGCAAGCGGAATCTATTTCTATCAACTCCGGGCAGGAGATTATTCTGCGTTGCGGCGGATGGTAATCGTCAAATAGCACCTCCCAGCTCGGCTTGGAACCCCAAATCCAACCCCTTAGCCATAGAAACCGAGTTTTGCCGAAAAAACTCGGTTTCTGAAATGACTTGACAATCCACTGCGAGCGGTATAAAATTGTATTGTTAGGGCAAATTTCTATTGTTTATCGGTTTGTGGCGGAAATCAACCAATGGAGGCGATCAATGGATGTGTTAGTTGAAAGATTAGACGCGAAATTACGCGAATGGGAACCGAATACTGTAGCGGGGGTCAGGAGGCGAGTTGCGGAAATTAGTTGTTTTTTGTTAGTCATCGCCTGCTTTTTGATTGTAGGCTGTGGCGAAGATGAGTCTCCGCTTGTTAGTTTTGTCTCTGCGGTCCCGCCAAGCGGAAGCACCATCCAGCCAGACGCGATCATTACCGTAACCTTTAGCAGTGCCCCCGGGGCTGTAACAGCGAGTGCAGGGAGCGTTGTAATTAATGGCAAAACGGCGACCATCTCCGGTCCCTTCCCTTTGGGCGATTTCAACCTCAACCTCGCTTGGGCAGACGGTGTCCACGGACTAACCTACACCGTTTCGACCTCGCCCAACGCTGGTGACAAGCCAACGCCACCGGAGGGTATGGTGCTGATTCCTACAGGCGAGTTTGAGATGGGGAGTGGCGACCCGAAGTCTAACAACGATGAACAACCGGTGCACATCGTATACGTCGATGCGTTCTATATGGACAAATATGAGGTCACCAATTTAGAGTATCAGCAGTTCGTGCTTGCTAACCCGCGCTGGGGTAAAGATCGGATTGATAAGCGGTTCCACGGGGGTGGCTACTTGCTTGACTGGAATGGGAATGACTATCCAGACGGAAAATCGGACCACCCAGTAACGCATGTGAGTTGGTATGCGGCGATGGCTTACGCGGGTTGGGTGGGTAAGCGGTTGCCGACAGAGGCAGAGTGGGAGTATGCGGCGCGCGGTGGTTTGGCTGGTAAGAAGTATCCGGGGGGGGATACCATCGATCCCGGTAGGGCGAACTACGGTCGTAATGTTGGCGATACGACGGCAGTCGGTAAGTATCTGCCGAACGGGTACGGGTTGTACGATATGGCGGGTAACGTGTGGGAGTGGTGCCTTGATGAGTACAACGCGGATTTCTACTTTAATTCTCCGCGTGAGAATCCGATCTCCGGGGCGAACAGTGTGGATGAGATTATCAAAGATTTTACAACCGTTACAACCTCTCGCGTGTTGCGCGGTGGCTCGTGGGTCTATGGTCCGGGACTCGTGCGCGTCGCCGTTCGCGGCGGGAGCGATCCAGCGGTCACGCGCACCAACGGCTACGGTTTTCGTTGCGCGAGGGCTCAGTAGCTCCCTAAGTCTTTACTTCTTTACCCCTTTTATCCGCGTTAGCGGATCGGGAATTAATGATCATTTCTTCCATTCCTACCGTCGTAAGGATGGAGCGAAAAAGATGCTGTTGAGAAAAAGCCGTGTGAGACCGTCCCAAACGGCTCTGAAATTTGGGTCATCTGCGAATAGGATAACATGCCCCTGACCGGTGGGTTCGTCAATGAGATAGACCTGATTCGGCAACGCCTGTTCCATCCGCTCACTAATAAGGCCGCTCACCCTAAGTGAATTGGAATCCGTAAAGGACGCTACATTATGTCCATTTTTGCTCGGAGTGAACAGATAGTCTGAATCGATCAGGACATTGACGGTTTCCCCGTAACCGTAACTGAGAAAGTGGTGGCGGTCAAGTTTGGTTTTGAGGACGGCACCGTGTACCCGTTCCGATCTGTATTCCTCCGGGATGGGCTCGTCTTTCTCATCCTTCGATTTTTCTGCCTGCTCACCCTCCGCATCGGGCTTGAGTTTACGTAAGTCGCGGATATGTTCTGCGGTCGTCAGCTTAACGTCGTCGTGTGTCCCAAACACCGATGCCCCTTTGATGAGCACCAGCGTCCCGCCATTTTGAACCCACGTCTTCAAGCGGGCAACACCGCCCTCTCCCAAATGCCTGCGATACCCATCCGCGCTGCCATCGGGCAGGATAATCACATTGTAATCGCTGAGTTTTCCACCCGTCAAGATGTCTAATCGGATTGCGGAAAACGCTAGGTCGTATCGTTGTTCAAAGAGGTAAGCCAGCCAACCGTAGGATAGGGAAGATGCGGGAGAGTCGTAGAGCACAGCGACCTTCGGGCGTTTGAGGTAAACGACATCATGACTGCCGAGCTTGATGCCGTGTTCGGTCCAAGCCGTATCCGTAGGCGTAAACGCAACGCCTTCAGATGCGCTGAGGGTTGCAATCCGCTCGTGTAGGTCTGCCTTATTTTCGTTGACCCGAACCACGACTGTGCCCCGCGCAAAGTCCTTTCCGTTGAGTTGAAAAGCCTCCCGCGCAACATGGACACGATAATCTTCTTGCAAGAGCCTACCGAGACACTTTGCCGCCACATTGGAGGTGTACGGCAGTAGATACGCGATTTGGGGAGATGACTGCCCGCCCGCCGCTTGTTGGGCCCCCCCATTTTGCCGCGTCACCAAAGGGGCTGAAGGGACAGGGGCCGTAGTCCAGTATGTATCAATACCCTGCGCCAGGGGGACACACCATGAAGTGATGTCGTAGATCTCGCTGGAACGTTTCGAGGCTTTTCGCTCCTGTTCTGCTTTGAGGAACTCTTCGTCGAGTATTGCATCCCGCTCAAAGTGCGTTTGAATCAGGCGTTTCTTGGGTTGGTCTAGCTGGATGATGTAACTCCCTTTTGGGAACTCCTTTTCGTAAGCCAGTTCGCCATCGTAGGTGTGAACATCCCTTGCAGTGAAAGCGACATCGGCGCGGTGAACTTCGATTTCCTGTCTCATAAGATGGTCAACCAACCGCAGAACATCAGGTTCATGGTCACCGGGTGCGATGATGAATGCTTTGATTTCTCCGTCCTGCCCTTCCGCAATTGCGGTGCTGTGGTATTCGTAGAAATCTCTGAGCCGGTCTGCGCGGTGCTTCGCCGTTGTTTCGCAGGTTGCCATCGCCGCGATGAAATGATGCCAGATACCATCTCGAAACTGGAGCGTCGTTTCATCGCTGCGCTGAATCCGGAGCCCCCGTGCGGATGCCTGCTCAAAGGTCATCCCCGTTGCCCCCTGAAAGGCAGACCAATTCTCACCATAGCCGGGGAAGAAGGAATCGAAAATCTCCTCAGTGAAGTAATCAAATCCGAGTTTGTCAAATGCGTCACCAATCGCTTTTCCGTATGTCTGCCACCACTTCATCGTTTGTTCAGGGAGATTGGCGTTTATCGGCTTGGCAGGCGGGGCAAAGAAGTAGGTGCTCTCATGCCCCATCTCATGGATATCCGCATAGACCTGTGGCATCCATTCCAGATACGCCTGAACTTTACCTACGGTATCCTGTTGCGTCATCGAAAACCAGTCGCGGTTGAGGTCGAACAGGTAGTGATTGCCACGCCCACCCGGCCAAGGCTCATGATGCTCGGCGGCATTCGCATCCGCGTTTAAGTGTATACCGAAGGCGGAATAGAAGTAATTGACCGAGCGTTCGCGACCATCGGGGTTTTGGAGCGGGTCAATGAGAACGATGGATTGGTCAAGGATTAGCTTCGTCGTCTCGTCTTCCCCTGCCGCGAGGTGGTATGCCACAAGCATCGCCGCTTCCATCGTTGAATGTTCGCCTCCATGGACATTTGCGCCCAGCCATGTGACCGCAGGCGTGTCCGCGATGATGGCTTCCACTTCGTTTGCATCGTTCAACTTTCGTGGGTCTGCAAGTTTGGCAATTTTTGATTGTGTCTGTTCAAGACGTTCTAAATTCGTAGGGTCGCTGATGATAAGATAATACTGCTGCCGGCCTTCATAAGTTGTGCCGTAGGAGCGGAGTAACACCCGGTCCGTGCTCTGCTCCAATGCGGTCAAGTAGCAAACCAACCCCGCATAGCGAGTCAGTTGCTCGCCAGGGTCATACCCCAAAACGGACTTGAACGTTGGAACATCGTCGCGGTAAATCGCATCCGGATAAAATTCAAAACCCAATAGTTGCCCTCCTAAATATGTTGAGATAATGCCTAAGAGCCAAAATTTATTTCTGAAGCATAGTTTTTGCTACCTTCCCCCTCTGCCCCTCTTCCACCCTTCCCCTCTTCCCTTTCAGCTATTCTGGTCCTCCGATTGGCGTATCGGCATGTCGGGGTAGGTATCAAGTGCCTCCGACCACTTTTTGAGTGTTGCAATACGTTGGGCGGTGTCGTTGGGAAGTTCAAAGGGGCGCCCGCGGGTGTCTACAACCACGCCGACAACGCCACCTGATACTTCTGACGTGATCGGTTGGCCGCGCCCTGTCCCCATGTCGAACCGGCGGTCTGGTTGGACAGTTACCGTCGCCTGCTCGCCAACACCGAGTGGATATAGGCGTAACTCGCCGAAGGGTATGTCGTCAGTCGTTGTTTCTTTGCCCGGACGCTCCAAACTGACGGTAATACAAGCGTCCCCGGGCTTTGCAACACCGACCGGGGCAATACAACTTCCGAGATGGATGAGGCAGTCACGTTCAAACACCTGTGTCGCGGCTTCTTCGTTCACTTGAGCGAGGACACCGAGTTGTGGCATCATGAAAATGCTATCAACGGCGAGGTGCGTTAAGCCCTCTGGCTCGAAGGCATCAATCATCATTAACATTGATTGATGCCGGCGGGGGGCATGAGAAAGTACGCCACCGCTCCCAACGATAAGGTCTAATGCTGGCATATTGACCAGCGTCGCGCCTGTCTCGGATTGGGAGAAGGCTTCGGAGATTGTGCGCTGTTGCTGGATGCCGCGCAACTCGACAGCAAGCAGTTTGTGTTGCTCAAACGCCAGTCGCAACGCTTCGCGAGCGATGGCCTGTTCAATCATCAGTTCTTCAAGGGTTTGTGGGATGGTCGTCGGACGGATGGTTTTGTTTTTGATGCGATTTCGCAACGCATTCAGGTTGATGTTGAACGGAATCCAGCGCAAGACTTGTTCTACCCCTGCTTCTACGAGAACGTTGGAAACGCTGTAGCTCATTCCCAGATTCGCGCTCACTGTGCGGTTAAAAACGGGTTCACCCTCCCGATTCTTAAAAACCGAAAAAACGTCAGTTGTTGCACCGCCGATGTCTACGCCAATGACTTGTCGCTCCTGTTGCTCGGCAACGGTTTGAATGATTGCCCCAACCGCCCCCGGTGTCGGCATGACGGGTGTATCTGTCCAAGAGATCAGTTTTCCGTAGCCTGGGGCGTGTGCCATAACGTGTTTGAGAAACTGTTCTTGAATCTTCAAACGGGTTGGCATCAGATTTTCGCGTTCAAGTACAGGGCGCAGATTATCGACAATTTCCAGTGACATCCGCTCCGCGAGGCGTTCGTTGACGGTATCGCCGGCATCTTTGTTTCCGGCGTAGATGACTGGCAATTCGTAGCCAACCCCTAGGCGGGGTCTTGGATTGGCGGCGGCGATGATTTCTGCGAGTTCCACGACATGTGTGGTCGTGCCGCCATCAACGCCGCCGGAAAGCAGGAGCATATCGGGACGAAGATGGCGGATGCGTTCGATTTTTTCGTGGGGGAGTCGTTTGTCGTTGGAGGCGATAACGTCCATGACAATCGCGCCAGCACCGAGCGCGGCGCGTTCTGCGCTCTCCGCAGTTAGGTTGCGGACAACACCGGCGACCATCATCTGCAACCCGCCCCCGGCACTGCTTGTGGAGATGTACAGGTCAACCCCTTCGTCCTCTTGTTGCGGTTTGATGATGGTCTGACCGTCGCGGAGCAGTTTGCGTCCGGCGAGTTCCTCGACCTCTGTGATCGCGTTAATGACACCGGCGGTGACATCTTCAACGGGTGCCTCAACGGTCGTTGGGGCTTCGCCGCGCACGATGAGGTGGTATTGGTCGCCCCGTTTCTCGATTAGGATTGCTTTTGTGGTGGTGCTTCCGCAGTCCGTTGCGAGGATTGAGCGAATTTCGTTTGTGGTTTTTGTCATGTTAAGGCTTGATAAAATTAAATTGCGAGGTATCGGTAGAGTGTGGGAAAGGGATTTCCCGCCCACGGGCCGGCAAGATGCCCCGCCTACGGTTTAGGAGTCAACTTGACTCTCTATTCAAATCTTCGATTAGTTTGATAAGGGCTTCAACGTTTGTGTCCTTTTCGATAATTAGGGCGAATTTTTGGAATTCGGCGGTGTTGAAGATTGACTGTAGAAACGGATTGAATGCGATGAGTAGTTGGCTCCCTAGAAAATTCAGTGGCTTGCAGACTTCAAGGACTAGGATAGCAGGCACCGTCAGTCGTCGCTTCACGATCTGGTGAGCAACCTTCTCAAGAATCGCTTGCTGGTCAGCTTCTGGGATTTCGTCCAACGTTAGTGGAGTCACAGATCCAAATCCTCCAAATAATCCGCTATCTGCTGGGGTTGCCCGTCAACCGTTGTTTCCATCGCCGCGATAACCAACGCGAAACTCTTGATGTTGTCTTCGATTCGCGTGGCAGAGGGAGGTCCGCCATCAAGCCAATTGAGAAATTCATCAAAAAGGTGTTGATGGGCCAAAAACGGGATGTCTGGGGCTTGATAAACCTCCATCTCCTGACCAACGCGATGGATGGTCATCTGATTCCCTCCGGCGATTTCGACAGTGCCTTCCTCAAATTCAGCTCGGTAATGCTCGCTATTCCAGCAGTTGGTGATGCCCGCCGCCGAACTGTTTCCCTCGTAGACGGTGTGTACGCCGTTGCTCATTTTCATGAGATAGAATCCGCTCGAATAGTGCTTGAAACTTGACCATTCGGGATTCCAACCGAATCCTGTGAGTGTTTCGCAATCGCCTCCGGAGAGGAAGCGGAGCATATCGAGATGGTGAACGGAGCCCTCGAACAGCAGACTAAAATCCATATCGTGCCGCCACTCCTTTCCCCATGACCTGTATTGCCGATAGTCGCAGGCGTACCGTCCGACGATGTGCTGAAGCCGTCCCAGTCGCCCTTCGTCGCGGATGCGGATTAATTCTTGTTTGTTCGGGGCGTACCGATAATTTTGGATGATGGCGCAGGGTAAGCCCGTCTTTTGGGATGTGCGTACCATCGCTTTTGCGGCATCAAGTGTGTCCGCGATCGGTTTTTCGCAGATTACTGGCATTCCATTTTCCATCGCTGCCACTGCGGCGGGACTGTGGAATGGTGGGGGTGTTGCCACACCGCAGAAATCCGCTTTCACCGTTGCACACGCCTCATTAAAATCAGTGAACAGAGCGTCATCGCTGAGGCCGAGTGCTTCTTTCTGTTGGTCTAGCACGTCTTGATTGATGTCGCAGAGTCCGATGAGCTTGACGCGGTCGCTGAAGTTGTCCGTAAAATTTCTGATCCAGCCGCCTGCCATGCCGCTGCCGCCAATCATTAAACAGGTTTTTGTCGCCATGAATACCTCCGTGGATTGTATCTTTCCATCATTATACGGGGATGTGTGTGCATCGTCAAGTCGAAATGTGCGTGTAAACGCAAGGACACAGAATTTTAACGCAAAGGCGCAAAGGTACAAAGACGCAAGGAAGATAAGATTTGTGCAAAGGCAGGAAAGGGATTTCCCGCCCACAGTCCGTAAAAAGCGTCTCGATTTTTTGGCGTGGGTCTGTTATAATCTAACTAAGGTTGCAATTTGAGGAGCTATCATGGCATTTAAACGACTGTGTAAGAATCTGCTGGATTTGTCAATCCACCAGGCGCAAACTGGACCTTGGTAAAAGAGGAGAGAAACCGTGATTAAAATTGGTTCAAACTATTTGAGTTTACAGAATACGAGTGTTGAGGCGTTTATTCAGACCGCTTACGATTTGAGGTTGGATATTGTTGATTTCCATCAACGCGCTTTCGCTTCGACGGAGCCAGATTATCTCAGCAGTATTAAGCTGATGTGTCTCAGATATGGGTTACCGATAGGCTACATTGGTGTGAGTGGTCTCTTTGTGGGAACGGAGGCGGAACGGCGGGAACATGCCCAGCAGTGCAGGGAAGCGATTGACTTGGCGGCTTTCCTCGGCTCACCGATTATCCGCGTGTTCTGTTCCATTGTGCCGGAGAAGAATGGTGATGGGGATGACCCGTGGCCGGCGATGATTGGTGGATATCAGGAGGTTGCGGATTATGCGGCGACTAAGGGGGTCGCTGTGGGGTTGCAGAATCATCCATCTACGGGCGATGAGATGTTGCGTATCTGGCGTGAGACTAACCGGGAAAATTTCACTTTTATTATGGATACCGGTCAGTGGGTTGGTTCGCCGGGCTCATCGCCGAGAGGAGTGACATCGCCGGATATTGACTTTTATCATTTCATGGAACAGACCGCGTCTCATGCCATGTATATTCGCACAAAGTTCTACAAAATTGAGAGTGGCAGGGAGGAGTGGCTGGACTATGAGCGAATCGTGTCCATCTTGAAAGAGGTTGATTATAATGGGTGTATTTCGATCGTTTATGAGGGCGAGGTAGAGGACAGGGTTGAGCAGATACGCCTCGCCGCGAATTATTTGCGTGAGTTGCTTGAAGGTCATTGAATCGTTAGAGATCGGAAGCGGATGAAGGAGGACGTATGAGCTGGCGAGTTGTGGAGCGTATGACGATATATCATGAATTGGGGATGTATGCCTTGAGTCCGAATGTGGTGCGTACGCCCTCGGGGAATTTGTTGGTTATGTTTCAGCGGGCACCGCATCTCGGTTATCCGCATCATGAGCATCCGTTGTTTAATATCCAGTCTTGTCGGTCTGAGGATGACGGGCAGACTTGGGGAGAGGCGCGTCTGGTTGCGGCAGACCCACTGGGTGGGGTGATGGACCGTGGGGCTCACACACTACCTGATGGGAGTATTTTCATACACTCTTCTTGCACGGAGCTAGTTCCCGCCGCAGATTCTGGAGCTCATGGGACAGCGTGGAATGTGCAACATGGCAAACCGTTCTGGATACGGTCGCACGATGATGGGTATACTTGGAGTCCCCCCAAACGGTTCCCGCCATTGCCTGATGCAGTTTGGGGACACCCTGCCCAGCATTCGGGGGTGAGTCGGAGCGGCCTGTTGGTGCTCCCGGATGGACGCTTGCTCATGCCGAGTAAGGCGACCGATCTCACTACAGGTGAGTTCCGTTACTTCGGTATGATGCGCGTGTCCAACGATATGGGGGAGACGTGGGAGTATGGTGGGCGCATCGCCGAGGATGTAATCGCGCACTTCAGTGAGCCAACTATCCACCGCACCCCTAACGGGCGGATTTTGGTGCTATTCCGGTGTCATCCCGGTAAATTGGGGCAGGGAATTGTTCGTGAGCAAGGGTTTGATGGCCCCTTTACTAAGGATGCCCAATTTGTTGGTCGCCTATTGGCACTCGTCTATTCTGATGACGATGGTGAGACATGGTCTCCGTGGCGACCGACGACGATTCACGGTAGTCCTGCTCACATGCTTGGGCTAAAGGACGGGCGTATTTTTCTAACGGTGGGCACCCGTTGGGAGGGCCAGCGCGGCTGTGTTGCCAGAGTACTAGACCCCGAAGGCACTGATCTGGAGACTGCACCTGAATTGGTGATAAGAGATGATGCGGTGAGCCCGGATTGTGGATATCCTTGGTCGGTTGAGCTGAATGATGGACGGGTGTTGGTTGTGTATTGGCATCATTATGAGGATGACCATAGGGGGATTGAGGGGGCGATAGTTGAGGAGGTTTAGGGGTGTTTAAGGGGGTGCATTAAAGTTTATCTGCTCAAGCGACTTGGCAGAATGGGATTGGAAGGTTGGGGAAGAAACTTCCCCATCCTTCCAACCTTCCACCCTTCCCGTCTTTTCCCTTCCAGTCGGAACAAGGGCCTAGGAGTTGAAGGGGATGAGGCTTGCGCCGATTGGTTCGGAATGGGTTGAGCGCATTGGTGGCATGTCTGGTGGGCCGTATACTATATTTAGATGCGGGGTCTCAAGCCGTACGTGGCCTTGATGGCGTGAGTCCATGAGTGCGTCTAGCGCACCTGTTACGATGAGGGTGCGCTCTACTGGGTATTGAGGTTCGCCAGTGATGAACATCTCTTGGATGTTTAGTGCGAGGTAACTGAAATGGGGGTAGGGGGGACCGTATGCACGGAACCCAGTTGCCTCTACCTGCCCATCAACTCGTGCGGCGTAGCTCCACTCGCGGACGTAGCCGTTGAGGTGTAACACCGATGCCCTAAAGCCGTCTGCGTATTCAATCAGGAAAACCGCTGGTGCGCCGCACTGCTCCTCCATGTTGCCTTCCGCTGTGTCTCCGACCGCTGATGCCGCTGCTGCCAGCTCACGCGACCAGAGTCCGTCATCACCTGCCTTCCACACAGCATCACCTTCTAGGCATTGCACAGCCACAATGCCACACTCGCCTCCTTCGCGACGCTCTACCATTGCTTGAAGTGCCTCGAAGCCATGGTAGCCGTAAGCCTCCAAGCCGCCATAGCTGAGCACCAAGGCTTCTTCTATAGGAGCATCAATTTCGTGTTCTAGCCACGGATGTCGCCAGAACAGCGGCACGGACGAACCAGCCATGAAAGGAATGTTCAGTTCTTTGGCACGGTCATACATCCATTTCGCGTTTTCCCAACTGTAGGATAGGTGCTTGTCGTTGAATACGGGTATGGCACGGCCGGATGTTCCGATGACCCCGCAAATTTGCTCGAAGAAGAAGTGGCGCGGATAGAGGTGTTGCCCCCGCTCATTGGAGGCATAGTCGCCGTGCTCGCCGATTGAGAGTACCCCATCTACAGCCAGTTCACTGCCTCCCAAACAGAGTGCTTTCGGGATGCTGTGGTAGATTGGGATGTTGTGCTCTTCGGCTAGTTTTACGCCGATGTCGTTTTCGGGCACCTGGTCGAGGTACATGGACGCGATGTCTACTTGTGGTTCTAGCAGTCCCTCGTCTGTGGGGAAGCCTTTGATGAATTTCCCGACGATGACATCGGCGTGGGCAGAGACCCGGTACTCGGTGATTACGGCGGCGATTTTCTTTCGTTCAGCCATGGTTTTGTCTCGCTTTCGTTATCGGAAATTTTTTGTTTCAATATTTTCACAATCGTGATATAATAACCCAAGTCTCGGAAAGGGCAGGCACAAGGCCAGCCCCTACGATTTCTCTGGAATAGGGTGCAACTTAGGTTATATACCAAACACCCTACAATGTCAAGTCTTACTCAACGGTGGGCGAGATTTTTCAATCTTCAATGTTATCTTAGGAGGTCTATTGCCATGAAAGTTTTACACAAACACAAAAGATTGCTGCTGCTTACGGCCATTCTGTTCACAGTGATTTTAACCGTTTTTCAAGCACAAGCCCAGAACTTTTGCGTTGAT
The DNA here is from genome assembly GCA_965198165.1 of Candidatus Poribacteria bacterium. GTDB lineage: Bacteria > Poribacteria > WGA-4E > WGA-4E > PCPOR2b > CBDAOT01. The sequence continues at coordinate 6,229,968 of OZ240244.1, forward strand.
TTTGATGGAAAATCGGGCAGTTCGGTCTCTGCTGAGAATAATGACAGCTTCAATAAAATTGAACGCGAATTGACGATGGAAGCGTGGGTCAACCCTCAAAGAACCCTTGATGAGGTTGTCGTCAACAAAGAATACTGCTGGGAAATTGGGTTAAAAAATGGGTTGCTTGTATGTGCTGTACAGCCTGATGGTGGTGTCGGTTGGGATTGGTCAGGGACAGGGAAAATTGCTGAGAATAAGTGGAGCCACGTCGCAGTGGTTTTCGACGGCACCAACCTGATGACTTTTCTCAACGGGAAAAAAGAATCAAGCGATGCAAAATGGAAACTCGCAAAAGGGCAAACGATTAAGAAATCCACAGATCCGTTTCTCGTCGGGATGCGGGTGCTTGGCGGTCCTTTGGTGAATGATCCAATTTTGGGACAGATTGATGAGGTGCGCATCTCTGATGTCGCCCGTTACACAAAAGATTTTCCCGTGCCAGAAAGAGAATTTGAACCTGATGACAATACCATCGTTCTCTATCACTTCAACGAGCCACCAGGCTCTAAAACGGCGAAGGATGAGTCTAAACACGGTAACGATGGCAAGCTTCAGAAGGGGACGAAATTTATTGAATCGAAAGTACCAATCGCCCCAGCCGCTGTGGAAGCTGTAGATAAGCTTTCGACGACTTGGGCGCGGATTAAATCTGTTGAATAGCAATTGGAAAAATAGAACGCAAGGGCGCAAAGACGTAGTCTTTTCTTCTTTGCGCCTTTGCGTTCTATTTATCGGTTAATAATAAAATGTATACGTCTGGGTGTTGAGAAGGATGCCCAGAATATTCCAAAAGCTCCCGATGACAAAGTCGCCGAGCACCAATCCGAGAAAAAATGGGACAGCTTTACGATAAAGCCCAATTCCCCCATATTTAAGCAGACTCCATTTCGCAACGCAACTGATGACGAATGCTGCCCAGGACATCCACATGTGAAACGAAACCCCGTAGCCGAGTGGATGAATCGGCCACCAGAAGAACCGACTACGCACGGCGGCGAGTAGTAGCGTGACGGAGAACCCAACGCTCATCGCGGTGATGTGGTGGGTGTCTGCATCGCGGGGTGCGGTGAGCCAACTGTCCAGAAAGCGGTACGCCCCCCTACCGAACCCGTTTATCCATCCTCCCACCCTGCCGGTATCTGTACCGAGTCTGAAAAACGTGTGCAATAGCATCAGGATGCACAACGGCATCGCAACGACAAGCAACGCAAGCATCCAACGAGATAGCCCTTTCGTGTCGAGATTGCCGCGTTCAGCCAGCTTGAAGCCTTCAAGTTGATGTGGCATCTGGTGGCTACGATTGTCCCGATTGAACCAGTAAAAAAGTGAAAACCATGTCAGATTTCGCGCCCCAATCCGCCGTGTCCCAAATAGACTGACAAGACTGTGGTGCGGCCCGATGTAGGTGGTCTGGTGCCTTGGAAGCCCGATCTCGGCACGGATGCGTGTTAGCGTAATGGCAATTGTTAAAAAGTGAGCGGCGAAAAAGAGAATCGCAATCCACAGGGCCATCCCCCCTTGCATCACAAACCCAATAAGGAATAACCCACCAAATAGGATGCCTAAAAAAGCGGTCCGATACCGCATTGGTTCCCTCTTATCGTTGACATCCCCCCGTCCCATCGCTCCCATTAAGGCACGCCAAATCTGCCGCCGTGTTCCCCAGAGTGAAAGTACGGCTATACCTGTGTATGCTCCGATGTTCTGCTCAAAGTGGAACGGGTAGCCGGGAATGCTGTCCAGTCCGATTACGACACCGATAAAATAGTGTACCTTGTGCAGGAGGAAAAAGAGGAGACACGACATCAGCAGGTCGAGGGGCATCAGGAAGCCGAGCCCTACGAAAAATGGATAGACCAAGATGGTGCTTCCCCCATGCAGTAGGGCTGACCACGGTTTTTCGCTGAATAGTGGACGTAAGGAGATGTACGAATTGTTCGGGATGACGGGGATGGATGGGTAAAAGATATGTAGCCCGTTGATTAGACTGATTGATGCCGCAATCGAAAACCCCCACCACATCGGTTTACTTCGTAGGAAGGCGTTTGTGTTGTAGGAGAGTTCATAAGGCAGTTGAATGGTCGGATAAACAAGGCGTTCATTCTCAACCCACTGTTTGCGGATAATGACGTTGATGCACTGCATCACAAAAAGCAGGACAAAGGTAAAGGCGCACCACCAGAATATCGGCTTCAGCCAAGCGCGGAGATAACGTTGCTCAAAGATCGATTCCTCGCCAAGATAGAAGGCGCGTAGTACATCCGGCTTGTTTACTGTCAACCAACTCGGAAGATAGTGCAGAAAGAGGTCACGCCACTCGTTTTCGGGGCTTGCGAACCAGAAGGGGTGAACAGTGATTGAGACGAGGGGTAGGAACATGTCGTAGGACATGAACGATATCATGAGCGACAGGAAAATGTAGAGACAAATCAGCTCTCCACTCGTCAAGGCATACTTCGTGGCGAATTTTTTCAGCGGCAGATTAATCGCCGTGATGGCCAAAAGGATAAAGATGATGCTGTAGAATGGCACGACGAGTGTGGGAAATGTGTATCGGAACACTTCACATTCGATGTGCCATTGATAGACGAGTGGCAGGAGTATTAGTGATAGTAGGATGACGCGCCAGGTGATTCTTTCTGGTTGGTTGCTGGGGTTGGAGTAGGTGATGCTGGACAAAAGTGATGACCCCCTTCTGTTGCCTTGTTAGAGGGCGGGAAAGGAAGTTCCCACCCACGGGGCTTGTAAGTGTTGCAAGAAGGATGGGAAAAGGAGTTCCCACCCACGGGGCGTTATGGAGGTGTTGGAGAGAGAGTCAAGGTTTGGTTGGAGTTTTCGATTGCCAGTTGGTAGCTCCAGTTTTCGGTGTAGTCAGCGCATTTTATTAGTATTGTGTTCCACCCTTTTTTTAGGGGTAGGTTGATGTATGTTAATTGTGTTTCGTAGGTCAAGCGGGTGTGGATTTCGACCCCGTTGACGATGAGTCGGGTGAGGTCGTCGCCGCGGAGTCCGGCGAAGATGGTTCGATTGTCGGGGCTTTTGATGTGGGTTAGGCCATAGCCGATTGCCCAGTCGGGTTGGTTGAAGGTGGTGTTGAGGTCAACGACACCGCCTTGGGCATGGTACGGCTGCCATCCGATTTCGCCGTTTATCCCTTGATAGCTCTTGTCTATTGACCAATCCCGCTCAGGTTCTAACTGTGCCTCGAAATTTGGGAGACTCCCATCGGGAGGTTTGGCAGTGCCTTCCGGTTTCTGGTTTGTGCCGAGATGGAATGGGCCGAGAATCATCCACTCGGTCACATTGTGGATATGCTCCGGTTTAATCAGATTGATACTGACATCTCTGCTGTAGACCTGCTCCCCCCCGTACATGACAGCATAGCGGAAGGAAGGGAAGGGGAGCATCGCATTCGTAGGACAGGAGAGTTCAAGCCATCCGCTCACCTGCCAGCCAGGTTTCATTTCAACGTGGATGGGGTTGGGGGTGCCGGTCCAGCTACCGTTGGGGTTGAAGGCGAGCTCGATGTTGGCAACTTTTGCGAGCGCGTTGCTTAGGTCGAGCCGTATTTTCCCGGTGAAGACGGGCTGGCTTCTGTCAATCTCAAAGTCGGTATGGTGCATCACTATATCGCGGAGGTTGTCCGTGAATTCTGGGGTTGAGATATTTGCGGAATGCACGTTCCCGGGCTCAATGATTGCTACGTTTACGTCGTTTTCATCAACGGTGACGATGCTGTAATGGTTGAATGCGCCGAATTCCTTAACATCTTTGGGAGTCAGGCGGCCGCCGATCGTGCCGAGTACGAAATAGCGGTGGTCGTGCCGGGTGTGTAGTGTCAGGTTGTGATAATGGCCCGCGAAGACGGTATACTCGCGGGCGGTCAGCGCGACTTCGATCGCGTTCCAATCGGAATCGCTGTGCAACCACGCAGGTTTATGCATGAAAAGGAATGTATGGCGAACGTCTTTCTGCTGTTCCAACGTCTCAATAACGTAGGCAATCTGTTTCGCGCCGAACCATCCGGTTGCGCCGCCTTGTCTTTCCTCGGTATTCAACAACAGAAACAGACACCCTTTGTAGGTGAACGCATAATAGGTTAAGCCGATATGCTTGACCCAGTAGTCGTACATCACGGAATTCGAGATGTCGTGGTTTCCGGGTGCGGGCAGGAATGGGATGCGTAACCGTGATTGATGTTCCCGAAATTCTGCCCACTGTTGTTTAAGGGTGGAGAGGTTGTCTGTGTATCCTTGGATTTGGTCGCCGGTCATGATTACGAAGTCGGGGTCAAGTTCGTTGATTTCGTTGATTGCCCGATCGAAGATGGGCCATTTGTCTTGGCCTCCACCGGTTTTGTCGCCGAGGATGGCGAAGCTGAATTTGTCTTGGTCTTTAGTGAAGGGGTGTTGAACTGTTGGGGCCCCTGCTGGGAGTTCGGGGACTTGCGCGTCAGTACACCCATTTGACAGGCTAAGGCATCCAAAACAGAGCAGGTATATCAAAAGTTTGGGTGTCATAGGTTGAACCACCTAGGAGATTGTATTGATGTTGGTAGTAGGCAGAGCAAGATGCCACGCCTACGGGGGCCGTGGTTGTTGGTTATTGAAGGAGTTTTAGGATTTTTTGTTCCATCTCTTTTGCGGCGTTGGGGCCGAAGCCGATGTCACGAGCATGAATGATGCCCGCTTTGTCAATATAATAGGTACATGGGACGTTTTGGACGTGATACGGTTGAAGTTGTGTTTGGGCTCCCAGAAGTATGGGGTAGGTGATTGGGTTTTGGGCAAATGCTTTTTTGTTGTCGATATCCCCATCCCAGTACGCGCCGATGATGGTTAGTCCACTATCTTTGTATTTTTGGTGAAACTGCTCTAAGTGTTTGATTGTTGCGTGACAGGGAGGTGACCAGGATACCCAGAAGTTGAGAATGACTGGCCGCCCTTTGAGTTCTGTGAGGCTTATGCGTTTGCCGTTGAGGTCTTCGAGGGTAAATTCTGGTGCGTTCTGCCCGACCAGTAGTGCGCCCGGATCGGTCCGTTTGAGATAGGTCGCATCGCGTGTTTGGCTCTCCTCGGTTTGGTAGAAGCGTCCGATGGCGGAAAGTGTCGCCGCATCCGTGGCGGGTACATACATCTTATCGGCGGCGATAAAATGGGCTTGAATGCCGGCGAACATGCTCCACTCGCGTTCTCGTTCACTTATTTTGATTAGTAACAGATTTTCCCCGGCGCGTAGGTTAATCCAGAAAATATCCGCGAAGCCGGTTGCAGCTCTGTTTATCGCGTTTTTGAATACCATTGCTCCGTTTAGCCAAACTTTGACCCCGTCGTCGCTACCGACGCGCATGATGACTTTCGGTTGAGCGATTGGTGAGTGGAGGGTGAGCAGTGCGTATGCGGAGGCATCGTTCACGTCTCCCTCGCCTAACCCAATCTGTGTGACAAGGTCATTGAGGTTATTGGGGCCGGTCGGTGCTATCTGGCCGAGTGTCCATTTTTTATCGCCAATTGGGGCACCCGCTTTGGCGCCGTATGTGGCAATTAGCTGTTCGGCAATTGTACCCTTGGTGATGTGGGCAAGTTGGTCGATGTCTGTTGAGGATGCGCCGCCTTGCCCGATTTCTGTTGGGGCAACCATCCAGAGCCATGGGCCGGTGATGGGGGTTTGGGCGAAGGTGTTGGAGGTGAAAAGTAGGATGGTGGTTATGATGGTTAGTGTTTGAGATGTCATACCAAATTAACCAGATTCGTTACTGTTTTTTCGTCTTGAAGCTCCACTTTACCGCCGAAGCAAGCGCGGGAATTTGGGCATATCGTATTCTAGAAACATTGCGTTCACAGTATCAAGTGCTATCTTCTTCTTCTGAGTCAGGCTTAGGTTTTCGTGTATTATGATACACGAGATGCTCAATGTAATTCTGGTTGTGACGACTCATCTCGCCCTCAATCGCTTTCCGTGCCTCCATCACCTCAATTCTAATCTGTTTCCGGTCAGCGGCAGCCTCATCTCTAATCTTTTCCCGGGCAGCTTCTGCTTTAGCAAATCCCTCTCTCATTTCCTCTCTAATCTTTGCCCGAACATCGGCTGCTTCTTCAAACCGCCTATTCATCTCTAAACGGAGAACGTCGATCTTGTTACTCAAATCGTCTTTGACAGTTCTCAAATCGTCCTTGGTAACACTATTCCTACTGAATTTTATCACGGCGATAATCACGGTTGCAAAGATGCCGAGAACAGGCACCAGTATCGCCAAAAAGTAGTATAAATTCTGCATAAGTTTGTTCTCCTGTTGTTGTTTTAAGGTTGATTCTTGAAAGTTGCGTTGGATTTTATGATATCACAGAAAACAAAATTATTCAAGCTTAAACGATGTGAACTTCGGAAATTACCGAAATTGAACGTCAAAACGCATTGGAACACGATATCCCCCAATTCCCGCGCCGAAAATTCATTTGGTATTAGGTAGCGTAGTCGTCGTGGTTGTTTTGGCGCCAGTTGGGGAGGTAACCTTCCGTTCGCCCAAATCCATAAGATGGACCAATTTGGTTTTCGGTTGCCCAGGGCCACGCTTGTCCACCAATAATGCGAAATTCATCACCCTTTCCACATAACCAATAGAACATGTGGGCGATGTATCTCGCCACCCCATGACCACCATAATATGCGGTCTGAAAATCAAAATCCGGCTCAATAATCCAATCTCTGTTGGGGGGGACCGTTCGCCAGTAACTGTATTTCAGCATGTGACGAACCCCTTCTGCCGTGGATTCGCCCCGACGATGTAGAATACTTTGAGCGTGTATGGCAAGCGACCCGGCGGGGCCGTCGGTTGGAGTCCCTTTTTCCGACGCATCACGCTGGGTGGGACGGATGTGTGACCCTGGCACGAGTTCGGTTGGCCCCATCTCTAGTGGTGTATCTTGAGGGAAGTAGAAAACTTCGAGGAAGTTGGTTTCGGGACCGAATACGTGGTCTGCGTCGTGATGCCACCCTTGAGCAGATGTCGGACATTCAACGCGGTGGCTACTCACCAGCACAGGCAACCCGACGTTCTTACCTAGCAGTGACCGCAGGGCCCCAGCGAGTTGTGGATTGAGCAGTACGTGTTCGATATACCAGTCTTCAAGGAGAATCGTGCTGGGTTCGTGGGTGTTGCGCATTCTTTCTAAATCTTCGGTCATAAGCCCCTCAGGAATGAAGCTGGGGTTAGCGGGTATTTTTCCGTTCAGGTAATCGCAGGTTCGTTGGTTGATTTCATCACCAACAACGCCTTGAAGAACTAGGAAACCGTTTCGGCAAAATTCCAGAACCTGCGTATCGGTTAGAGTTGGCGCGCAGTCGAATGTTCGATTGATTTTATCGTATTTCATTTTAGATGTCCTTATGGTGGTGATTTGTATTGTGAGAGAGCGGGGCAAGATGCACCGCCTACGGATAGGGTAAATTATAACAGAAATTCGGAAAAAAAGAAATCAAAAAAGGAATCGGTACATCGGCTGATCTAAGATGATACCACACACGCTCCAGAATGTGCCGATAAGAAATTCGCCTAGTACCAACCCAAGGAAGAACGGAATCGCTGCACGATGCCAGCGGAGACCGCCGTATCTAAGCACAATCCATTTCATGAGCCAGCCGACGAAAATTGAACCGACCATTGGGTTAATCGCCCAACTTCCGGAGATTGCGTAGCCCACAGGGTGCAAGTTCCACCATAAAAAGCGCATTCGCATCGCTGCCAGCAAAAGCGTGAGCCCGAATCCTACCCCTGCAAATCCGAGTGCCGGGCCCTCCGGTGGAGCACTATAATTTAGCCAACGCTCTAACCTATTGAAAGACTCCCTGCCAAAACCGGACGGTCCACCATCCCAGTATCCGAGCGAGAGAAATGCCCAGAAAGACGAAACTGCACCAAGTGCTGATGCGAACATCATCAGAATAGCGAGACGGCGCAGAGGGCTGCGGGCACCATCCGCGAGTTTGAAACCTTCCAATTGATGTGGCATCGCGTGTGAGCGGTGGGCGCGGTTGAGAAAATAGAGGTAGGAGAATCCTGTTAAGTTCGCTGCGCCCAGGCGGCGTATTCCAAACATGCGGGGCATCATTTCGTCGGGGCCAATGAAATGCAGGTCATGGACAGGCGACCCGAGTTCGGCGCGAAGTCGAGTGATTGCAATCGAAATCGCCAACCAGATGATGAAGAACACAGCGATCACCCAGAGGGACATTCCGAGCTTGGAACAGAATCCGCCTATGAATGTCATTCCAAGAATGAGTCCGATGAGTGCGAGGGAGTAGGGGATTGGTTCGTCGGTGTGGGAAAGGGATTTCCCACCCACGGGTGTTGTGGAATGGTGGGAAACGGATTTCCCGCCCACGGTAACTAGGACTTGCTTCAGATGTCGGCGGCTCATCCACAGTGCGACGACGCAGAGTCCGAGATACGCGCCGTGGGATTGCTCTGCTTCATACGGAAACCGGGGCAACGCACGCCATCCCATTATGCCACCGAGGATGCGTTCTGCCCGCCAGATTAGCCAGAATACCCAGCAGGAGTAGGAGAGGTCAAGCGGAATGAAGAAGGACAACCCGACACCGAAAGGAAAAATCGCGATGGGACTCCAACCAATCGCGTTCAAAGGCCGTTCCGTGAAAATCCGCCGTAAATCATAAAGTTTGCCGCCGAGACTTGGGACAGCAGGGAACAGAAAATTGAGCCCATTGATAATGTCAATTGTCGCTCCGATTCCCAAACCGAACCACATCCACGGTGAACGAAAGAAAATCCCTCGCGGTTGCGTCATCTCAAGTGGGAGTTGGATAATCGGGTAACTGAGTCGTTCCGATTCCACCCACTGTTTTCGTAGGATAATGTTGATACAGAGCATCACAAGGTGCAACGCGACGATGAATGCACTCCACCAAAGCACAACCGGCACCCATGCCCAAAACGTTGTTGAGGTATAAAGCGTAGAGACACCGTAGTGGTATCCTTCGAGGATACGCTTGTCGCTAATGACAAGCCATTGCGGAATATAACGGTGGAATAGTCCTACCCAATCGTTTTCAGGCGAGGCAAACCAATGGGCGTGACCGGGCAACGGAATCAGAACGAGGAGTCGGTCAACCCCCGCAAGCCCTGAGCCGATGGAGACGCAGGTATAAATCGTGAGCAGTTCGGCGCGATTCAATACGGGGAGTCGATTGATTAATGCGCGCCCTTTTTTGAACAGGGTGGTGATGCCTAACAGCACAAGCGTTGTGAAAATCGCGTTGAAGAATAGTGAGACTTGTGTTGGGCTTGTACGCACCCGCAAGGTCGAGGCAACGACCCACCAGCAGTTGAGGGGGACAAGGAGGAGGATGAGAATGATGGCGAATGAGCGGATTTGATGAAGGTGTGAGGGAAGGGTGTGTTTCACAGTTTGGTGAATTGGTGTCCAATTGATATTGTTGGTGTTGAAGTGGGAAAGGAATTTCCCACCCATCAGGTAGTATTTTAAAACGGGGTAGGGATTGTATGCAAGTATTTTCAGTGGTTGGTCAGAGCCATTCAGTTTTCGGTTTTCTGAATGCAGTATCGGAATCAATCGGGTGATGTTGATTTGGGTGTTATATCCGCCGGTGCGTTTGCGGCAGGGAAATTGGGCTCTGCAGCGACAGGAGGTGGGTGAGGGGTTGATTGATGTGTTGTCTGTCTATGCCCTGAATATACGGGCGGTTATTCTTGCCAAGTCCTAAACTGGCGTTGCAGTGCTTTCAAAAGTCTTTCAATGGATTTATCGCTTTGCGCCACACGTTGAAGATTCATTGCATTGACGAGGTCTTTCACTCGTTCAATACCGTCTAATGGGACTATGCCTGCTTGATAGGTCGGGTAAATTCTCTTGATCGCGCTGCAAATCCCGTTGATACTCTTTTAATTCTGCGATGACTTTTCCATGTCCACCGCGAACGCTAGATGCTTTAATAATAATTTCGATGTTATAGTCATCAGCAAACCGCTGAACCATAGCTGTCAGAAAATCTTCATGGGCCTCATCCTCAACGAATAAGTTGATATTACGCATCAAAGTCTCCTCGCAGGATGCGCTCAGAAGGGGATAGCGTATCTTCGGCATCCAAGGATGCCTCAATATCTGACTTGTTCCATAGTGGTCCGGCACTCATCTTCGTAAGCGGCTCAATTTCTGTGCTGCCAGCACATTTACGACAAACATACAAAAATTCAGGAGGAATGAGGTCCGGCAAAAGCGACGAATGCGTTGTCACAATGAACTGGGTATCTTTGAGAATCATCCGAGCTTCCAAAAACCGAGCAATACGCCTAATCCTTCGAGGATGAATACCATTTTCAGGTTCTTCAAATCCTATCAACGCCGGCTTCTCTTTGGCACCAGCAAGTGCCAAAAGTCCTAAAATCCGGAGCGTGCCTTCTGATAGCACACGAGTAGAAACACGTTTTTCACCTTCACGCAGATCCAACTCAACTTCACCCAACTTATTGATACTGACATTGATGCCTGTTATTGATGGAATCATAGCATGGAGCGATTTCTCAACAGATTCAAACTGCTGCTTATTGAGCCTCTCCAAGGTATTGAGAAAGGCAGCGAGGTCTTCCCCCATCGATCCGATATGGTGAACCTCCTTAACAGGATTTGGGAGACGCATTCGTTCTCTAGGCTCCAAATAGAAAGTAAACCAACTCGCCAATTCTTGCCGCATTGCAATCAAATGAGGGTAGTGAGGTGGATAGTGCGACATTGAAAGAATACTGTAGTCAAGATAACGTTCATAGTGGGTTGGACGCGCTTGCCCCTCCAGCCGCAAATGCAGACGATTCTCTATCTGTTCCAAGAACGGCTTCCGTTTCTGACTCAACTCACCTTTGGCATTCAGCGCAGCTAAATATTCGTCTGCCACACGCAAAATACCCAACTTTGGGAGCATTTCAATCTCAATACGATATCGCAGATTCGTCTCAGATACAGGTAATGGTTGCTTTGAAACAAGTGAGCTTTCATGTGATACCTTGGGGGCTGTTGTCCCTTTCATATTCCGAATCTGCTGGCTTACGGTATCAATAACCGTTGGAGACAACTCAACATCCACCTCTATACTAAATGAGACTATTTCCTGTTCCAGCAAACTCTCAATACCTGCTTTTCCAAAAGTGAACGACTCCAGCGGATATCCCCGATACGGAGAGGTAAACGCCTCTTTTAAGGATCGGTTGGTTGCTATGCGCGATAGAAGTTGCAAGGCATCCAGAAAATTGCTTTTTCCCGAAGCGTTGGGGCCAATAAGCACAGCAAGGTGTTCAAGGTTTACCTCAAGAGCCACGAGTGATTTATACCCTCGAATTTTGATTCGCTTTAGCATTGCAACATACCTCCGCTCAATACCTGAGACTCCACGCCGAACGGCTTAATGTCGGAACTTCCGCGGTATTGTTCCCAAAAGTGTGTGTGAAATAATATACACTGTAATACTGTTAAATGCAAGGCAATTATATCTTAACCCAACCTAAGTTGCTACCTATTCCTGAGAAATCGCGCTGTTCGACCACCTTTCGCAGATATTGAACGAATCCGTCCTGTTTCCACCCAAATCGTGTCTATTTATAAAAAAACTCGGTTTCTTTCGATTCTTTTATCAGGTTCAACGGTAAAGTACGAATCTCTATCAACGGAACCAACCATAGCGGTTCTGCGGTTCAATCACACTCTCTTATAGATACAGTGAAACCCAACTCCAAGGGCGGGTCTACATATTTTTCGATTCTACTATAAACAGTGTGGGACTTGTGTGCAAGTATTTTCGGATTGACGCAATTTTGGAGATCGCTTAAACTTATATTGGTGAGGAGTGGTTTATCTCATTTGTTGATAGGAGGGGCTTATGCAATTAGAAAATAAAGTTGCTGTGATTACGGGTGGCTCGACAGGAATCGGTGGGGCATCGGCGGTGCTATATGCGAGGGCGGGTGCGAAGGTGGTTATTGGCGATATCAACGTAGAGGATGGTGAGCGGACTGCCTCGGCTATTGAATCAGAGGGTGGAGTTGCTCGGTTTGTTCGCACCGATGTCACAGTCAAGGATGAGGTGGCGGAGTTAGTCGCGGTTGCTGATGAGGCGTTTGGGCGGCTTGATGTGTTGGTGACTGCGGCGGGAGTCTTGCGTGGTCCGGGAATGCGGGTTGATGAGTTTGAGGATGGGATTTTTGATGATGTGATTGATGTGAATCTTAAGGGGACGTTTTTGGCGGTTAAGCACGCAACACCGCTTATGGAGCGGAGTGGAGGCGGGGTTATGCTCTGTATCGCTTCTGGTGCTGGAGTGCGGGGTGGTAGTTCATCGGTCGCTTACGGCTCAAGCAAAGGGGCTGTTCATGGGTTGGTGTTGACTGTTGGACCGCAACTTGCATCGTTAAATATTCGTGTGCATACGATTTGCCCGGGTGGCATTGCAACGCCGCTTAAACTTGGACAGATCGCCGAGTCTGCGAGGCAGTCGGGGCAAGACCCTAATCAGGCTGTTGAGAGTGCGCGGCGGTCTTTGGGAGACCCGATGGGGGTTGCAAAGGTGTTGACGTTTTTGGCATCCGATGATGCGGATTATATTAGAGGAGCAATTGATACCAGATAATCTTCCCGACCCCGTGGGTGAAAAATCCCCCGTGGGTAGGGAAGGGATTCTCCACCCACGGGGGATTTCCTAACAGGCCAGGGGGGCCACTATATAAGTAAGGTTAATTATAATGAGCGAAAAGATCCGTTTAGGGTTTGTTGGGGCTGGGTTTATGGGGCAGTTGGCGCACATTGCGAATTATGCGACGATTGGAGATTGTGAGTTGGTTGCGTTGGCGGAGGGGCGGGCGGAGACTGCCCGGGCGGTCGCGCAGCGGTATGGTATCCGTAAGGTTTATTCAGACCATCATCAGATGTTGGAGCAGGCGGATATTGATGGGGTGGTTGCGATTATGCACTTTGACCAGTATAATGCCATCATACCCGATATCCTTGCAGCGGGTAAGCCTGTGGCGACGGAGAAACCAATCTGCATTCGGGTGGATAACGCACGAAAATTGGTCGGTATCGCCGAGGAGAAGGGCTTGCTTTATCAGGTCGGTTACATGAAACGTCACGACCCCGCGTCAAAAATTGCACGTAAAAAGGTGCTGGAGTGGAAAACATCTGGTGAGATGGGGGAAATGACCTACGTCCGTATCACTATGCCATCTGGAGATTGGATTTATGAGCATGAACCGCCTATTAACCGAGAAGATTCGCCGATTGCGTATGAGGGACAGACGCGGGAAACTGCCCCGGAGTGGATGGGGGAATTGGGCGGACAGTACGGTGGTTTTGTCAACTTCTATATTCATCAAGTCAACCTTTTGCGTTACCTAATCGGTGAAGATTATAGGGTGACGTATGTCGATCCGCGCTCAAGAATCCTCGTAACCCTTTCGGATAGCGGAGTACCGTGTACGTTGGAGATGGCATCTTATGGCCTGAGGCATAAATGGGAGGAGTCTTATCGGATCTGTTTTGAAAATGGTCGAATTGATTTGGAACTCCCGCCGCCGATGGGGCGGCAACGGGCTGGGGATGTGACTATCTATACGCAGGGCGGTTTTGAGGGTGGCGATGTGCCGCAGGAGGTGCGTCCTATTGTTCCGCAACGATGGGCGTTTCTTGAAGAGTCGCGACATTTCGTTCACTGTTTGCAGACGGGGAGTCCGACAATTTCCCCTGCTTCCGATGCGATTAAGGATCTTGAGGTTTCGGAGGAGTATATTCGGTGTTTGATGGGTAGGCTTTGAGCCTCCCCGCTCGGCTTGCAAAATCCAAGCCCTTTTGCCCCTGAGACACTGCATGAATTCAAATGCCCCCTGCTATCCGCCTAAGCTGCCTCCTCGGGGCAGGTTATTGTATCATAGGAGATTGCCGCTAGGGGCCATTTAGTTTTCAGTTTTTTGCCCGCTTTAGGCGGGGAGTAGCGAGCTGCATCTCGCTTTTACAGGAGAACTAAATGCCCTAAGATTGCCGCAAAAATTACCTGACAAACTTGAATTAAGTTCGCATACTTGTGGGTAATAGAGCTAAAGCGGAGGCTGTCAAGGGGCGGTGTGTTTTATCCGCTCTGTGAATTTGTGGCCGAGTCGGTGAAAGACACCCACCAAATCTGCGAGCTTACGCCGACTTGCGTTAATTTTTCGTTGGAGTCCTTTGGCGAGCTCTGCCAATAAGTCAATTCCTTCCTCGCGGGCGGTTTCGACTTCCTGTTTGAGTTGATAGATACGGCTCGATTTTGTTTGGTTGAGCTCCAACCGCAATTCACCAATGACGCGCATCAAGCGATTAATCTCCTGCATTAATCGCTGTTTGCGCTCTCGGGGAGTCTCTTCCATGCCCGCATCTTCAGCAATTTCTGCGACATGCATTCGCTCAAGTGTCTGAAGGTCTTGGTCTTCGTATGCGCGATTTATCAGCGTCATGAGCTGCTTCCGTTTATTTTGTTCCTCAACACGGCTTGCCTTGTCCGGGTGATGGGTTTTGGCAAGTTTCAAATACAGTTTTCGGAGTTGCTTCACCTGCTCCTTTGGCAACACATTCTTCGGCTGGGTTGGCTCCGAATCCTCCTCCGCCTTGTCTGTTTCCTGCTCATACTCTTCTAGTCGTTGACGTTCTGCCCGAAAACAGGCTTCAACGCGCATCTCCACCTCAGCATCGGATACGCCTTCTCGCATCAAACGCAAACGGAGTCGATACTCCTTCGTCTCAAGGTCTGCTTTATCGAGTTCGACATAGAATTGTCCCACGTGGGCATTATACTCTCTCTCAAAATGCCGTATCTCAAGTTTGAGGTCTTCAAAGGCAAGCGTCATTTCAGTAATCTGATCATACTTTGCCTGAATCGTCGTCATCAATCGTTCAATTTCAACTTCATCACGGGTTCTGATGGGGATAGGGGACGATGAACTCATGATTTCCTTCAATCAATTTTCGGGCTTCGATTTTTGATCTACGCGTAGAACTGCAAATGCAAGGGTTACTTTTTCCGATACGTTATACGTCCTCGCGTCAGGTCATAAGGCGAAAGTTCAACAGTCACTGTATCACCCGGCAAGATTCTAATAAAGTGCTTCCGCATTCTGCCAGAGATATGAGCTAGAGCCTCGTGTTCGTTTTCTAGTTCCACACGAAATATTGCATTCGGCAAGATTTCTATGACTGTTCCTTCAACCTCGATTTTGTTTTCTTTGGCTTGAACAGGAGACTCATCGGGCTTTTCTGCGTCCCGTTCCTCTCTTGCTTCAACATAATCGGGTTTTTTTTTGGTTTTCTGCTTTTTGCCACCTCTGCTGACATTCGATTTTCTGTGTTCGCCTGCATCGGGTGTGCCACGACTGCCGGCATCGGATGTGCCACGGCCACCTGCGTTGGCTCTGCCACGGCCGCCTGCGTTGGCTCTGCCACGGCCGCCTGCGTTGGCTCTGCCACGGCCACCTGCGTTGGCTCTGCCACGGCCACCTGCGTTGGCTCTGCCACGGCCACCTGTATTGGCTCTGCCACGGCCACCTGAGCTGGGTCTTCTTCGATTCATCAGTGTATTTCTCCTTTGCTTAAATTGAAAGATTAATCAGATTGAGTTGATTTCCCGAAGGATTTAGTGTTGACATACACTCTCGTACTTTGTTACACCAATTCGATGCTAAAATGTTCCATGAGTTTGGAGGGTTAAGCGATTCCGTTTTTCACTCATCTTCAAAACGAAATACTTTGCCTTTTTCGATGACAAGTTGGCGAAAATAATCAACAGCCTCTTGAAGCTGGGTTTGGGCATGTTCGTCATCAGTGCCCGTTGCTACCAGATCGACTGGCATATCCCCACCATCCTCCTGACGTAAGGCAACGTAGGCTTTTAGGTATACGTTTGGATATTTACCCATCGCCTGTTGCAAGAGCGGGGAAGTCTCTGCCTCGAACATATTGACATAAACACGTTGTGTTGCTGTGTGCGCGGTATACTGTTCAGCGATTCGTGGCGCAATGTGGTTTTCAAAAATCGCTTTCATTTCACGCGGCGGTCCGGGCATCATCAGAATCGTCGAGCCCTCTTTCATCACACGAATGCAGGGGGCCCAACCCGCCGGGTTTTGGAAAACTTCAGCGGTTTCGGGAACAGTCGCCATCTTAATTGCCGCCTCACTCAGTGCATCGCTGCTTTTCAGTTCACGTCTCCCGATGAAGTTTGCCAACGTCTCCTCATGCACGATTGGCTGTGTCCCGATGACTTGTGCAACCACCGCTACGGTCATATCATCGGGCGTTGGCCCAAGCCCGCCTGTTGTCAAGATGAGGTCTGTTTTCCGATTGATTGAATCTTCGAGTGCCTCAAGCATTTCGTCAAACTCATCCCTAAGCATTGTCACCCGGCGGAGCTGCCCGCCCAATTGAAGAATCTGCTGTGCAATCCAGTGGGCGTTTGTGTCCTGAATCTGCCCGAGCGTGAGTTCTGTACCAATCGAAAACAATTCAATAACGGGAGTATTTTGCAACGTGACCTCCTCAATATGAGGGTACGGTATATGGCTTATAGCAAAAATGTTGCCAACGTACCCAGAATTTCATGCGTCCATAGATTTTTTGTTGTGCGAATCGCCATTCTTCAGCAGATTCAGCACCAATCCCGTCGCCATTTTCGGATAGAAGTAGGTTGATTTCTGCGGCATCGTCTCACCGCCCATAGCAACTTCCCGGACATCCGAAACCGGTGTCGGATTCATCAGTAGTGCCACTCGCCCCTCTCCAGCGTTGACATACGCAACCGCCTCATCCGTATGCACCGTATAGCTGACCTGCTTTTGGTGTTCGGGGATTGTCGTGTCAATGCCAAAGAGCCTCTGAATCACGCGGGTGTGGAGCAGGGTGACATCAAGGTGGTCGTAGACAGAGCGTTCTGCGTTTTCATCAATTCTCGGAACGAGCAGATGGTAATCTTTGCCGCCGGAATACATACCAAACGCGGGATGCTTACCGGCGTGTCCTTGAAGATTTGCGAGCAGTTCGTTGATGTTTTTGTAGGTGGTTACGTCGAAAGATTTGGGCAGTTGACGCATCGCATCGGAAATTTTATTGGGGCGCAAACCGGTCAATTGACGATGAATCGCTAATACCGCCAAGCCCGGGGATTCCATCCGAACCAGATTCATCATCACGTAATTATAGCCTTCCGCGCCGGTCCACTGCGCTGACTTGGCGCGAATTTCGTCTCGGAAGGCGAGAGCGGTTTCATACCGATGATGTCCATCCGCGATGACCAGCGATTTCTTCGAAAAGAGCGATTGAATCTCCCTGTTGATTTCCGGGAGGTCAATTCGCCAAAGCTGATGGGTGCTTTCAAACCGCTCAGTCGTGTCAACGACAGGCGAATTTGCCGACATGAACCGCGAGACTACCTCTTGGATGCCACCTTCCGAATCCGAATAGAGCACAAAAATCGGGCTCAGATTTGCATGACACGCACGCATCAGATTGAGCCGGTCGGCTTTCGGTGCGGCGAGGGTTTTTTCATGCGGAAACACAACCCCTGTGCCAAATGCCTCCAATCCTCCTAGGGCGATTAATGCGCGACGGGTGTACGTAGTCGCATCCGGGGTCATGAAGGTCTGGGCATAGACATAGTAGCACGGAGAGGCATCCCGTATCAGCACACGTTCTGCACACCAATCTCTCAACAACGCCGCTGACCGCCTGTACGGATTGTCCGTTTCTATATCAGCTTCATTCGGCCGATTCAATATTAGGCGGACGATATTGTTGGGGTGGCTGTTTTCAAGGGAAATTTGCTCTTCGGTTTTGATCACATCGTAGGGCGGAGCAATAACCGCACCCAGATCTCCGACCTCTTGAACATTGTAGCGGAACCCACAAAATGGAACAATTTTCGCCATAAAACCCCTTAAATATAGAAACCTAAGTTATCGCCTTGATAAGAAAAATAGAACGCAAAGACGCAAAAAAGAACGGAGGAACGCGCAATGAGGAGCGTTCCGGACTTTGAGCTGCTGGATTTGTCAATCAAGCAGGAGCTACATGGATTGCTTAATCCCACAACCGGGTACTGAAATACCGTTCGCCGAGGTCGTTGAAGACAGTTGCAATAATCCCCTTTTTGCACTGTTTGGCGACCTCGTAGGCACCGTGCAGGTAGCCGCCAGAGGACTGCCCAACAAACCAACCCACCCTTGCGAGTCGGCTACACATTTCGTAAGCTTGGTCAATAGAGACGGGAATTTTGATATCGACAACGCTTGCGTCAAAAATCTCTGGCACGATGTCTTCCGGGTTCCCAAGCGGTTTTAGCCCTTCGATTCCGGGAAACTCATCAGGCATGATGCAACAGATCTGAATATTCGGGTTGCGTTCCTTGAGCCACCGCCCTACGCCGGTGATTGTGCCACCTGTGCCCACCCCTGCGACGAAATGGGTGATTTTCCCTTCGGTTTGCTCCCAGATTTCTATCGCTGTCGTATGGTAATGGGAGAGCCAGTTATTCTCATTTTCGTATTGGGAATGAAAAAAGTATTTGTCGGCAGATGTCTTATTCCGACGATCAACCTCACGGAGGGCTTCGTCGTAGCCGTCGATTGCATCTGTGTAAACGATGTTCGCACCATGCGCTATGATTCGCTTCTTCCGCTCTTCACTCGCATTATCGGGCATGACGATTTCCACGCCGTAACCCAGAACAGATCCGATCATTGCATAGGCGATAGCGGCATTGCCGGAACTGGAGTCTAGGATGATTTTGTCCGGCGTTAATTCCCCGGTACGAATCGCTTCTGTCAACATCCGTAACACAGGCCGGTCCTTAATTGACCCGCCCGGGTTAAACATTTCCGCTTTTGCGTAGATTTCAACATCCCGATATTCCTCAGCAAAAAGGTCTATTTTGACAAGCGGCGTATTGCCAATCTGCTGAAGTACCGGATAATCCGAAAGATCGAAGCGAGGATTTGTCTGTTTGCTCATTTAGCGTACTGTATCCTTTTCTAAATTAACCGATAGGTGTGCATCATTCGCTTTAGGTAGAGTAGGCTCGCCCGACTTCACGCGGAATTTGTTGGGTTGGCTTTCGATGCACTTTTGCTGAATCGTTGACGGAGTAAGAAGCCCATCCGTGCTTTAGCAGCTGCTCCTGTCAGATGCCCGTTGAGTATATCGGCGACTTCAAACTCGGCTAAACGCACCGTTGGACGAAGACCGTGCAACGGTGGCAACCAATCCCGAAAGGTGTCGAACAACGCCCGTTGGGCCGCCCGCCCATTGACGAATGGAAAATCTGCCGTTTTGCGCCGGAATCGATCTGTTCCTTTTTGAAGGGCTGCATCCTTATATTCTGCACAGAACCTTAGATATGTATTGGGCTCAAATCCCAATGGAAGATTGACTGGATAAGCCATCAAAGTCTGTTGCCGAAAAGCGGTAAAATGCTGTAATTCGTCGAACTCGAAAATAAAATGATACGGGTCGGGAAAATACGCATCTGGGGTTAAGTGACCGTCTGCCTTTGCAGCCATCCCATCTATATCGCCGCCCATCTGCCCAAAAAGATTAATGATTTTTGCGTGATGTGGACCAAAGTGTTCCGATAAAGGTTTGTTAATTAACCAGTCAAATTGGGCGCGCCGTTCCGCAGGAACGCCTAACACTTCCTCAACGAGTGCGATGATGCCAACTTCAAGACGCATAAAATTATCGTCGGAAATAAATCACTTAGCGACGTGATTAGCTGTTTCAATGAGACTTGCCAGATAATCACGGTCTTTCTGTAGGGTGGCTAGTTTGTCGTCGCCGTGAACGAACTCAACCTCAAGGTAGCCGTCGTATCCGTGTGAACTTAAAATCTCAACGACCTTTTCATAATTGACGACACCATCAGCAATTGGGCATCCTGTTCCATCGGTGGTGGCATTTTGGGCATGTACGTTGACGATTTGGGGCGCGAGTTTTTCAGCCGCCTCAAGCGGGTCATCGGCATCCGGTCGGAACAGCGGTTGGTAGTATGTTTTGACTACCGACGAGCGCGATTCCTCGATTAACTCAAGAATGCTTTCCACACTGTCCGTCAGATTGTTGTTGTGCATTTCCACCCCCAATGTGAGGTTCTGGAATTGCGCCCATTGCGCCATGCCCATTAAGCGGAAAGCGATTAGCCCTTTATCCTCTGGGTTAAGCGATTTCGATGGCCCACCACGAGACCAAATCCGCACGAGATTTGTGCCGAGCCCTTTTGCAATCTTAAAGG
The DNA here is from genome assembly GCA_965198165.1 of Candidatus Poribacteria bacterium. Lineage (GTDB taxonomy): Bacteria > Poribacteria > WGA-4E > WGA-4E > PCPOR2b > CBDAOT01. The sequence continues at coordinate 6,250,335 of OZ240244.1, forward strand.
CTGCCTCAAAATGCTTCTGATAAAACGGCATCAGCGGATGGACGTAAGCCCCGAAAGCAGAAATTTCCAACCCCTTCCCAAACGCGAGGTCGCGGATTTTCTTCACATATTCTTCATTATACGCCTCTGGCATATGAGGCTCTTGCCCCCAGATTTCGATTCCATCAAAACCGTGCTCAGCAGCAATATCTATGACTGCCTCCAACGGTTGTTCACGAAAAGCAATTGTACACAGGCCTAGTTTCATTGTGATTTCATCTCCTCTCCAACCTCCGCTTCTATACTGAACAAGCAGATGGCAACAATATATTGCTTAAAAGCATACCACAAATAGAAACAGCTTTCAACCTTAAAGTGCAACGGGTCGCAATTCGCAATCAAGCCAATGGATGTATCCAACGCTCAGAGGGACGCTCAGATGACAACTTGACACCAATCCACACACATGATATAATGAGCACCGTTGTTCGTATTGGTGCAATTCATTGTACGTCCTGTTCGTAGTCGTGCAATTTATCGCACGTTCTTTCCTTCGCGCCTTTACGTCTTTGCGTTCTATGTATAATGACAGCAGTCCGTCCTATACTCATCCTGAGTTCCGTTTTTCTGCTCATTAGCTGTTCAGCGGATAGAAGCTTGACCGTCTTTAGTGCCATGAGTTTGACCGACGCACTCACGGAAGTCAGCCAACGTTTTGAGAGGAAGACAGGGATAAAAGTTGATTGCCATTTCGCGGGTTCCTCAACCTTACAACGACAAATCGAGAAAGGTGCGCCGGCGGACGTTTTTATCTCTGCAAGCCCCAAGCAGATCGAGGCGTTACAGGCGAAAGGACTCGTTGATGCCCAGACACGCCGAGATATATTGACCAACAACTTGGTATTAATCGCTCCCGTAGATACCGCGCACTCCCTCACCGATACCCAAACTCTCACACAGGATACCATCAAACGCATCGCGATCGGTGAACCAAATTCGGTCCCTGCCGGTATTTATGCCAAAGAAGTATTAATCAATTTGGGCGTTTGGGATACCGTGCAAAAAAAACTGGTGCCCGGGTTAGATGTCCGAGCAACCCTCGCTTATGTCGAATCCGGCAACGTTGACCTCGGCATCGTTTATCGTACAGATGCAACGACCAGCAAAAAGGTCAAAATACTCTACCAATTTCCCGCATCCAGCCATGCACCGATTGTGTATCCCGCTGTACTCATTAAAGGGGCTCAGCATCACCCGCACGCACGAGAGTTTATCCGCTTTCTCAAAACATCTGAGGTTGCGGCAATTTTTAGGGCGTATGGATTCTCTGCGAAAGCGGATGACACGATAGAGGGTGAACCTTCTGACCAGGCGACGCTCTGGCGAAATTCAGAAGTTGCAGTGCTTATTTTGTCCCTCAAAGCGGCTGTTTTCAGCTTGCTTCTGATTCTTCCGCCGGGGCTTTGGGTTGGATGGATACTTGCCAAATCCTCATTTCGCGGGAAATCCTTCCTGAATACACTGGTCATGTTGCCGCTTGTCCTCCCGCCTGTGGTGAGCGGTTTTTGCCTGCTGATGCTCTTTAGCAAACGTGGCCTCGTCGGACAGCTTCTATTTCGGATTTTGGGAATTGAGATTGTGTTCTCTTGGCTAGGGGTTGTCCTCGCTGTCTCGGTGATTTCATTTCCGTTGCTCGTCCGCGGAATCGTGACGGCTATGGAAGGAGTCGATCCGCGCTTGGAGAACGCCGCAAGAACGCTCGGAGCGCGTCCGCTAAAAGTGTTTTTTACCGTCACCCTGCCGCTGTCATACCGGGGCGTTATTGGTGGTGCGATACTTGGATTTTCCAAAAGTCTCGGCGAATTCGGCGCAACGATGATGCTCGCCGGAAATATAGCGGGCAAAACACAAACGCTCGCCTTAGCAGTTTTCACCTACGTCCAAACCGGCGAGGATGCAAGTGCTTACCGCTTGGTTTTTATCTCCACCGTTGTCGCCTTTGTGACCATGTGGATAGCTGAAAGGTTATACATTAAGCGCAACGTGTGAATCTGAAGCTCGCCTTCCCACCCGAATCGTGTACAGTTCTGGGCAAAAAAAAGCCAAGCGATCACCAATTCTGGCGACTGCTCGGCTCGGGTAATCCTCGATGGACATTGCACCTTGACAAGGAATTGTGAGATTACTCTCGCTTTACATCAACGTGTTGACCTGATTTCGGTTTCATAGAATTGCTCAAGTTGCGGTCTTGATAAGAGAAATAGAACGCAAAGACGCTTAAATTTAACGTAAAGACGCAAAGATGCAAAGGCGCAAAGAAGAAAAGCCAGAATGGGAACAAATTGAGTAATATAAACGATCGCAAATTAAATTTTTACTTGACATTCTATAACCTCTATATTACAATTGCCAGGGACAAAATTCGGGTCTATCCGTGTGATTGGAAGGCTACGGCCCTGAACAATCCTATATCCCTGGATTTTTTATTGTCGCCACTCCAAAGCCGCTGCGTTGATCGGCTTTTTTTGTGTGTAATAGACACCATAATCTTCCTTGCGCGTATCGTCAATATCATGCACCAGTCCAAAAGCCTGCCATAGGTACGCCAAATATCGCTCTTCACCGAGCTCATACAGTCTCTGTAACCAGTTGCCCAAAGACATCGCCGCAATGCTGATGCCACAGTAGGCGTCAATGGGTTCTTAATGAACAGATCTGTAATCAAGCAATCAGGCAATGATGCAGATAAATTCCGATCTCTTTTACGTAAGGAGGCTAAAAACATGCGAGAGTTCGACCACATAGGTCTTCCCACCGATGACAAACAACCTAATGAAATGTATGTTCCTGACACAAAAGTATGGGTCACGGATCCGTTAGCGCATCCGTACCGGGTTGAATACTTGCGCTTTGAACCGGACAGTCCAGTGACGGGGCCAGTGCGAGATTTGCCGCATATTGCTTTTCGGATTGATAATCTTGACGAAGCAATTGAGGGCGAAGAGATATTGCTCGGTCCTTTTGAGCCAACGGATACATTGCGTGTGGCATTTATCTTAAAAGATGGTGCGGTTTTTGAGTTCATGGAGAGTTCAGAACCGGGTCATTGGTTCCGAGGTAAGGAAGAATAGGATTGGAAGGATGGAAGAGTGGAAGGTTGGAAGAGTGGGTGGAGAAACTATCACCCATCCTGCCAGTCTTTTCCATTCCAATCCCTTAACTTTTCTACAATTTGGAGGATTTAATGCAAAGAAAATTTAGTCAGTTTAGCATTCTGCAATTGGTACTCGCCATCACTTTCTTAAACGTTTACTACACAACAACCACCTACGCGCAATGGGCGCAATGGGGAGGACCAAATCGGAACTTCACAGTCGCGCCTGTCCAACTCGCTAAGACGTGGCCGGAGGAGGGGCCTAAACGTCTTTGGCAGCGGACTCTGGGAAAGGGATACTCCGCCATTTCTGTTGATGACGGTATGCTATACACGATGTACAGGGACGTAGACAATGAAGTCGTTGTCGCCCTTGATGCCCAGACCGGTGAGATATTCTGGGAATCGAGCTACCCTGCACCGTCGTGGCCCGGTTTTAGCAAGGGGTACGGCCTGGGCCCGCATTCGACACCACTCATTGTTGATGACTATGTTTACACCACCGGCGTTCGCGCCCAGCTAGTTTGCTTGAACAAGAAGACCGGCGATCGAGTCTGGGCACACGACCTGTGGGCAGAGTTCAACGCAAAACCATCGGGGCGCGGCTATGCGTCGAGCCCGCTCGCTTATAAGCACATGCTCCTCCTCCCCGTCGGAGGCAAGCAGGGGCATGGAATTATGGCGTTCGATCTTCGGGATGGGCAGGTCATCTGGAAGAGCCAAAATTTTCCACCTACCTTCTCGTCGCCGATTATCATCAACGTGGACGCTCAAGATCAATTGGTTGTATTTGAAGGAACGGAGATTGTTGGGCTAGAGCCGAACACAGGCGAACTGTTATGGCGACATACACACCGGACGCAGCACAACATCAACGCCTCAACACCGGTTTGGGGTGACGACAATCTGCTATTCGTATCGTCAGGGTACGATAGTGGGAGCCGTGTCCTCAGGCTTTCGCAACAGGACGGAAAGACCACCGTTGAGGAGCTATGGTTTAGCACCCGGATGAAGATTCAGCACGGAACAGCTATCCGCATTGGCAAGATGGTCTACGGCTCCAGCGATCACAGCGGTCCTACGTTTCTGATGGGTGCCAACGTTGAGACCGGCGAGATGACAGCGAAACAGCGCGGTTTTGCAAAGGCAAACGTGGTTGCGGTTGGGAATGACCTGATTGTGCTCGACGAAGATGGAACACTCGGTTTAGTGACCCCGGGAACTGACGGGTTTGAAGTACACGCGCAAGCGCAGATTCTTTCATCGCGCTCGTGGACAGTTCCCACACTTGTCGGCACCACCCTCTACGTCCGAAATCAGAAGGAAATTATGGCGTTATCACTCGCCCCCAACAATTAAGCACCTGAACTCGTGGGCGGGAATATACACCTACCGCCCTACTGGGGCTGCTCTGGTATGCTTTTTTGGGGAGTTCGGATCTCGCGCAAAACCCGGTGAAAAATCGAAAAACAGTTGAAAACTCAAAAGGTTATCGTTGCGAGTGTGCCATCCCCGTTGCTCACGCCACCGAGTGCGCTCGATGCGAGCGTCACGCGATTGCCCTCAACTACCGGTGGGACAAAGAACGCGCCCGCCAGAAGTCGCCGTTGGCACTCTTCACATAGCGGAGGGCGGTGGAGTCAAACCACACAGTTGCTTGGTAGCCTGCGAGGTTTTCCGCTTCTGCGATTTTGAGGGTGAGGGTGAGTTGCTCTCCAATAGCGGGCGACTAGACTGGGGAGGGCGCGCCGCTCACCGTGGTGTCGTGGTAGTAGCAGGGGTGAGCTCCCACAGGAGGGTCGTGCCATCGTTACTCCCACTAGCGAGGGTGCGGCCATCCGGACTGAACGCCACGCTATTGACATCCCACGTATGCCCAGAGAGGGTGCGTATCTGCGCGCCAGAATCCGCTTCCCACACACAGATGGTATGATCCCTACTCCCACTAGCGAGGGTGCGGCCATCCGGACTGAACGCCACGCTTAAGACCTCATCCGTATGCCCAGAGAGGGTGCGTATCGGTACGCCAGAATCCGCTTCCCACACACGGATGGTCTTATCATAACTCCCACTAGCGAGGGTGCGGCCATCCGGACTGAACGCCACGCTATTGACCCCACCCGTATGCCCAGAGAGGGTGCGTATCGGCACACCAGAATCCGCTTCCCACACACGGATGGTATCATCCAAACTCCCACTAGCAAGGGTGCGCCCATCTGGACTGAACGCCACGCTATTGACCCAAGAAGTCTGCCCAGAGAGGGTGCGTATGGGCGCGCCAGAATCCGCTTCCCACACACGGATGGTATTATCCCCACTCCCACTAGCGAGGGAGCGGCCATCCGGACTGAACGCGACGCTTAAGACCTCATCCGTATGCCCAGAGAGGGTGCGTATGGGCGCGCCAGAATCCGCTTCCCACACACGGATGGTCTTATCATAACTCCCACTAGCGAGGAAGCGGCCATCCGGACTGAACGCCACGCTTAAGACCCTATCCGTATGCCCAGAGAGCAACGTGATCTCTTGACCGGTGGTCGTATCGTAGAGCCAAATACCGATGGCACTCGCCACGGCGAGCCGAGTGCCATCGGGCGAATACTGTATTTCACTTATCCTTCCTTTACCGAGGCGCGCTTTGGCACCTTCGGGCAACCCCCATTGCGTGTAGTCTTGGGCGAAGGTGTTGAGTGAGAGTACGGTTAAAAAAATCAGTAGGGGTACCGTTGTTTTCATAATGAAGTGCTCCTTTTGGAAAGTGGATTGCAATCTGGACTGTGAAGTATTTGTCAAAAAATGGACGCAGGCGGACGTGAAAATGTGTTCCATTACGTAAGAGGCAGTTCCTACTCCCGATACGTCCGATAACTGTTCGTGTTCTGTTCCTCCTTGCGTCTTTGCGCCTTTGTGCGCTCGCTCACGTGCGTCAACTCATGTTGCCATCCGTCTTCGGACGACCATCCGTCCTCGGACCATCCGTCTTCGGACGTCTTTGCGTTCCTTTTTCTTCCACGGAGAAACTTAGGTTTTTATTCTTAAACTTGCTTAAATGCAAATGGAGTACACCGTTTACTGCTCGGGGTCGAATTCTTCATATCGGACAAACGCCGACAGCGGCCGACGGACGGATTTGCTCGCATCGGAATCGAGGTAGCCCAATCTGAGCAAGCTGACCACCTCATAAAAATCGGGAATGTTGAACAGCTTCCGAATCCGGTCCCGGTCCGATTGGCGTTCAAGAGGCGCACTGACAAATTGAGTCCCGATACCGAGCGCAGTTGCTGCCAATAGCATATTCTGGATAGCCGCGCCCATGCCGAGCCACATCCACCTTGACGCACCCTCACCGGGTGGTCGTTGCTTGCAATTCATTAGAACCAGAATCAGCAGGGGCGATGTGCGGACCAGCGTAGAGATCTCCTTTGCGGGCTTTTGTCCTGCGCCCAAATGTCCTAAAACAGCGAGATGTTTGGCATTTTTTAGTAGCGGTTTGAGTCTGTCCGGTTGCTTTAAGAAGATGGGCGGGAGGTCAACATGGTCAGCGAGCAGGACACCGTCACCGCTGTTCTGCCACGCCTCATCTGTGAGCCGCATCCACCGGCTGTTATCATCAAGGAATCGCGGGTCTTTGAACTGTTCGCTAATACATTTCTCGGTCACCTCCGCAAGTGCGGTTTTGCCCGAACCCTTTTGGATAATTAAGAACTCCCAAGGCTGGACGTTAAACGGAGATGGTGCCCATCGCGCGGCTTCAAGTAGCTTATCCAAATCAGCCTGAGCAATGGGGGCATCCCGAAATTGTCGTCGATGACTTCGGCGTTGGGTAATTGCGTCAAAAAGATTCATGTTTGTTCTTTCGTGTGTCGTAAGCGGCTATAAGGATCTGCTGGATTTGGCAATCCAGCAGGAGCCGTCTGGGCTACGGGTTGAAGCAACTATGAAACTGAGCGCAAGCGTTCGATGACCTCATCGTGCGAGGCTGTGCCTGTTGTGCCAAGCTTCGTGACGGTAATTGACGCAACGATATTTCCGACCCGCGCGGCTTCAACGTAAACGCGCCAATCTCCCCGGATCTCTGGAGAGACACTGCATAGCGTTGGCACGATTCCAGAAGATACGCTGTCTCCCGCACCAACAGGGTCGGTCTCCCCATCAATCTCAATCCCCGGCACATGCTCGAGCTGGTCTTTATCACAGATTAAGATACCCCGCTCGCCAACGGTGACATAAACGGTTTTCTGCGTATGTTCTGCTAAACGTAATGCACACGTCTTTGCCAATTCAAGGTCAACCTCTCGGCCTTCCCAATCGGGCTCCACCGCCCGTTTTGCCTCGAATCTGTTCGGTTTGATAATCACGTTCTGGTACTTCCCAATTCGTGTCCGAGAGTCCGCATAAAAGACCTTTTCGGGAAATTCGACCGCAAGGCGACAGAGTTCTGCGCGCACCCGGTCAGTGACGACCCCCCAGTTGTCAATCGGCATCTGGTCGCCGACGATGACCCCTTCGACCATTGGCACACATGTGTGTAGGGCATTAATGACCGCATCCTCAACTTGGGAAGAGGTTGAGGACAAATTTTCGATGTCGAATCGAGGGCCCTCGACTTGGATTTCCTCGTATCCGTGATGAATCGGCTTCAGATAGGTTGGCGTGACCCGATCCGGCGATTGAATCATGAAATCGGTAATGCACCCGTTTGTCTTCAAGCGGTCAAGCAGAGTTGTCCCAAATCCGTCGCAACCGACCACGCCCAAAGTGTAGACCTCTCCAACTTCTAACGCCTTCAGATTGTTTGTGACCGTCCCCGCAGCACCGGGACTGTAGCGTTGATTCACAACCGGATGCGTGTGCCAAGGAGTTTCTAATGAAAGGGTCGAGCGGGTTTTATCAATCAACCAGTATGCGTCAAGGTAAAAATCGCCGACCACGAGAATCTTCCGAGATTGAAATCCCTCTAAAATTGTGCTCAGGCGGGACTCATCCATAAAATTTCTTCCTTACTCAATTGCAAATTTCTAAGCATTCAACGGTGAAAAGATGCTATAATATGGTATCTGATTCATTTTACCGATTTTTCAGGCAAGCGTCAAGAGATAAACAATCGCTCATTTTAACCTAAGTTGCTACCTATTGGTCTTCTTTGCGCCTTTGCGTTAAATTCAAGTACCTTTGCGTTCTATTTTTCTTATCAATGAATGAACTAACAAAAATTTTAGAAACAATTCGGCGGCCCTTCCGACATGAGACCCGCAACAAGTATAAAAATAATGTGGTGGTTAACGGCTTGGGCAACTATGTGCAACTTTGGGTGAAGCGAGCGCAGCAGTTGTCCCTTAATCCGACCGAAAAGCAGTTCCTCGATGGACTTGCGAATATCTTCACTGATTACGAGACCCAATCACCGACGGAGCGTCTCCGTATTATTGAAGAAGCAACGAAACAGATTGATGAGATGACATCAAGCTGGCAGAAAGAATCGCCAGTTAAAACCCGTGATGAACTGCCGCTGTTTCAACCTACGCCTCCGCTGGTAGAGGTGAATGCCCCTACTCCGAAGGAGAGTGGTGCATCCGCAGACAAGCCTCAAACCGCGCCCCCGCCAGAGGTAATCATTACGGATACGCCCCCTTCGACCGATGCGACATCACTCGATTTCCTGACAACGCCGGTCCAGTATGCCAAGGGGATAGGCCCCCGCCGATCGGCGATGCTTGCCGCGGAACTCGAAATCCGAACCGTCGGCGACCTGTTGGAGTATTACCCGCGTGACTATATCGACCGTGCGAACATTCGATCGATTTACGATGTCGGACGAACCGGTGAAGATGAGACCATCCAAGGCAAAGTTGTCAATCAGACGCAATTTACGCCGCGCCGTCAGGGGGCGAAGACCGTTGGCAAAATCGCCGTTTACGATGGAACAGGCGTGGCACAGCTTGTCAATTTTGGGCGGCGGGTCGGTTACATGAGGCGTACACTTGAGGTCGGCATGGAGATTGTTGTGAGCGGTCAATTCGCTCGCCGCAACAACGAAATCCAGACCACCCAGTATGAGTTTGAAGTGCTTGAGGCGGAAGATGCGGACCTGATTCATACGGGGCGGATTGTCCCAAAATATTCGCTGACCGCAAAACTCACGCAACGAAGTCTCCGTCAATGGGTCAAGACTGTACTTGATGAGTATGCGGATAGATATCCCGAAATCATGCCGTTGGAGATACGCCAGCAGCATCAATTGATTGACCGACAATCGGCGATTAAGGACATCCACTATCCGGCATCGGATGCACATCTGCAAGCGGCACGAAAGCGGTTGGTCTTTGACGAATTCTTCTTGCTGGAATTGGGACTCGAACTGAAAAAGCGGCGGTGGGAAACAGAAGAGAAAGGCATTGCGTTCAAGAGGGAAGGGACACTAATCGAACGCTTTATTGCGACATTGCCGTTTGAACTCACCAACGCCCAGAAGCGGGTATCCGATGAGATACAGAAGGATATGGTCAGTCCGCAGGCAATGAATCGGCTCCTTCAAGGCGATGTCGGCTCTGGCAAAACGATTGTCGCAGCGATAGCACTGTTACGCGCCATCCAAAATGGGTATCAGGGCGCGTTAATGGTGCCCACCGAAATCCTTGCCGAACAACACGCCACCAATCTCTCAGAATTGCTTCAACCGCTTGAGTTGAACGTTGTCCTGCTCAAAGGCGACCTTCCTAAGAAGGAACGCGATATCGCGATAAACGAGATTGTTGATGGGAACGCCCATATCATCGTCGGCACACATGCGCTGATTCAGGAGGGCGTTGAATTTGACCAGCTCGGTCTGGTAATCATTGACGAGCAACACCGCTTCGGCGTGATGCAGCGGGCTACGTTGCGCGACAAAGGGAACACCCCTGATGTACTGGTTATGACTGCGACCCCCATCCCACGGACGCTTGCCCTGACGGTTTACGGCGACCTCAATGTGTCGGTGATTGATGAAATGCCGCCGGGCAGGCAAACAATCACAACACGGTGGGTCAAGGAGGATGGACGTGAAAAACTGTATGAGCAGATTGAGCAGGCGGTCAGACGCGGGAGGCAGGCGTACATCGTCTATCCGCTCGTAGAAGAATCGGAAAAGTTGCAAGAGATTAAGGCAGCCACAGAGATGGCAGCGCATTTTCAGCACGATGTCTTTCCCCACCTTCGCGTGGCACTGTTGCACGGACGGATGCACTCCAACGAAAAGCAGGAGGTGATGACGCAATTCAAAGCGCAACAGATTGACATCTTGGTTTCAACCACAGTCATCGAAGTCGGCATTGATGTCCCCAACGCGACCCTTATGGTGATCGAGAATGCAGAGCGGTTCGGGTTGGCACAACTCCACCAGTTGCGTGGACGAGTCGGGCGTGGCAAGCACAAATCTACCTGCTACATCGTTGGAACTCCGAAAAATGATGAAGCGATTGCGCGAATCAAGGTGATGAGAAGCACCAACGACGGCTTTGAAATCGCCGAAGCGGATTTGGAAATTCGCGGTCCGGGCGAATTTTTCGGGACGCGGCAATCCGGGCTCCCTGATTTCAAGATTGCCAATCTCATTAAAGATGCACAGTTGCTTGAACTGGCCAAAGCGGATGCGCGTCGGATTGCCCAAACCGACCCGCGCCTGCGTCGGCCTGAGCATCAGTCACTTTTAAGGATGTTGCAATCATATTGGAAGGATAATTTGGAGATGGTGTCAATTGGGTAACGCCAGGCCGATTCACATTAAACAGAATCGGGGAGCGGGGCAGGGATGCCCCGCCTACGGTATTGATACTCTCTAAGACTTGACTTTTCCTTCCAGGGATGCCCCGCCTACGGTATTGGTACTCTCTAAGACTTGACTTTTCCTTCCAGGGATGCCCCGCCTACGGTATTGGTACTCTCTAAGGCTTGACTTTTCCTTCCAAGGTGCGCTATAATGAGGATGGCACGAGCCGATAAAATTTAACGAATAAACCCAAAAGTGAAACAAATGAAGAAAACACCTCTCTACAAAACCCATCTCGAACTTGGAGCAACATTTGCGAAGGTTCACGAAGACTGGGAATTGGTCGCTCATTTTACTGACCCGCAGACGGAACACCACGCGATTAGGAACAGCGTCGGGATTCTAGACCGCTCACATCGCGGCAGACTGCGCCTAACGGGCGATGACCGTGTGCAATACCTCAATCGAATCATCTCCAACGAGGTCGAACATCTCAAGGTCGGCGACGGAAACTACGCAACGATTTTGACGAATCGTGGGAAAATTATCGCCGATATGAAGGTGCTCATTTTCGAGCCTTCCATCGGGATTGACACAAACGCCGAAACGACGGAGGTCCTCTTTCAGGAGTTGGACAAGTACATCATCGCCGATGACGTGATGCTTGAAGATTTAACAGATGAGACGGGATTGCTCTCTGTGTACGGCCCGAAATCTGCGGCACTCGTCCAAGCGGTTTTAGGGGGTGATGTGAGCGCGCTTGCGGAGTACCAATCCGTTGTCCATTACATCAATGACCGATGGATAGTCTGCGCTCGAACCAACGAGACCGGCGAAGTCGGTTACAATCTTTATATCGAGGGCCCCTTAATCGAATGGGTGTGGGATGCCTTGCGGACGAAGGGGCAGGATTTCGACGCGCAACCTGTGGGATTGACTGCGTTTGATTCCCTTCGTATTGAGGCTGGCACACCCCAATACGGCGCAGAATTGGATGACTCGATTATGCCATTGGAAGCCGAATTGGAACACGCCATTGATTTCGAGAAAGGGTGCTATATCGGTCAGGAGATTGTCGCACGTATGAAGTATCGCGGACACCCGAATCGTCTGTTGCGTGGACTTGAGATTGACCACAACACCCCACCACAGCAAGGCGACCGAATTTTTGATGGTCAAAAGGATATCGGTTGGATTACCAGTGCAGTTCCTTCTCCTACGCTAGGGAAAACCATCGCTCTCGGCTATGTGCGGATGGCTTTTACGGACAGCGGCAGCACGGTGGAAGTCGAAAGCGCAGGAGGTCGGATGGGAGCAACGGTTGTGCATCTGCCCTTTTATAAAAGGTAAGCCAATGATAACCTCACAACATAGCGTCGGCAAAATCATTCGGATGGGGCAACTTGTCAACGCTGAATCTCAGCGCACCGTTACCGTCGCAATTGACCACGGGCTCGGCGGGATGGTGGCGGGCATTGACCATCTCGAACCCGCGCTCGAAAAAATCATCGCCGCTGAGCCGGACGCAATCATCATGAGTATGGGCGTTGCGAAACGCTTTGGACACCTCTTCGGCGGGCGTGGCAAGCCTTCGATAATCATCACCGTTGACCGCCGACTCAATTCAACACTGCCCGGCCACAGTGACCGTGGCGAGGAATACCGCCTGCTCGTCAATGTCGAGGACGCGCTATTAATCGGTGCTGCTGCTGTGAAGATGGTGATGATTTATGGGCGTTCCACACTCCCCGTTCATGCCGACAACGTAGAGGCTGTCGCTGAAATTGCGCGTCAATGCGATCGGTACAGGGTGCCGTTGCTCCTCGAACCTGTGCTGTGGGGCAAGTTAGCCACTGAAGCGGATAAAGAGAATCTCAATGTCCTCAAGCATATTTGCCGTATGGGATTTGAGTGGGGCGCAGACATCCTCAAAATCAATTACACCGGTGACGTGGCCACCTTCCGCGATGTGGTGGAAACCTGTCCGATATCGATTGTGATTCTGGGTGGTTCAAAAATGGATACGGAACGAGACGTGCTGGCGACTGCGGCGGGGGCAATGAAAGCTGGCGCAAGCGGTGTCGCATTCGGACGGAACGTCTTTCAACACCCTGACCCAACCGCAATCATTGGGGCATTACGACAGATTGTCCATGAAGGAGCGTCGGTTAAGTCGGCATTGGAAAACATGCAGCTTCACTTATCAAAATCCGATGAACACAACCATAAGATTGATCGGAATTCAAACCTCAATTCTACATAACATTTTTTAAGGAGTTGACAAAATATGGATGCAAAATTGAAAAAGATTCAGATTACCCCTATGAAATTCAACAAAGAGGGCGATGTACAAAAAGAGGAATTCGCCACGCTCACATTTGAAGTACCGCTTGATGGGCTGAGCCAGAAGGAAGAAGTGATGGCGTTGTTTAATCTGCTCAGTCGAGAGTGGGTGAAAGTGGAGGTTGAAGGCAAATCGCCATTAGAAGGCGTGTCCCAACCGGGAACAATCGTATGACTCAAGTCAACTACACCACTTTCAAATCACCATTTGGTTGGTCTGGGGTCGCAAGAGCTCCACACGGAATTGCCCGCGTTGTCTTCGGCAAATCATCAGAGGCGGAGGTCGAAAATCTGATACTTAACGACATGATGGCAACGAAATCGGACTCAGGGTTGTCTGACGCAACCGATCAGCTGATGCGGTATTTCAGCGGTGAACGTGTCAATTTCGCGCTGGAGCTTGACCCGCAAGTGGGCACCGATTTTCAAAAGGGTGTCTGGGACGCGACCTATCGAATTCTCTACGGAGAGGTTCGTAGCTACAGTTGGGTCGCTCAGCAGATTGGAAAACCGAAAGCCACTCGTGCGGTCGGGACAGCGGAAAGTGCTAATCCACTGCCAATTATTGTGCCGTGCCACCGTGTTCTCCGTAGCGACGGTAGTCTCGGTGGTTATTCGGCTGGATTGCATTGGAAACCGAAATTGCTGGCGTTAGAGCGCGAAGGCCATTAAGGCATCATGAAATGAAAAAAAAATTCTTATTTACCCCGGGTCCAACCCCTATTCCCACAGAAGCGTTGCTCGCCATGGCGGCTCCAATCGACTACCACCGCTCTGCTGAAGCCGCCGAGTTAATCAAAGATGTGTTGGCAAAACTGAAACACGTTTTCCAAACCGAAAATGATGTGTTGTTGCTCACTTCATCCGGCACAGGGGCGATGGAAGGGGCAGTTACCAATCTGCTGTCGCGTCGTGACCATGTCATCGTCATTCAAAGCGGCAAATTTGGTAAGCGGTGGGGCGAGATTTGTACCACTTACGGCATCAATTTTGAGCCAATTGACCTTGAGTGGGGAGAATCTGTCAACCCGCAGATGGTCGAAGACCTCATTGAAAAACGACCAGACACAAAAGCCGTGTTATCAACCCTCTGCGAAACCTCAACGGGGGCGTTACACGACATTGAGGAACTCGCACAGATTACCCGAAACCGGTCAACGTTGTTATTTGTTGATGCAGTCAGTGCCCTCGGTGCAGATGACCTACAGATGGATAATTGGGGCGTTGATGTCGTGGTTTCCTGCTCACAAAAGGGGTTGATGACACCACCGGGGCTCGCCTTCGCTACACTGAATAGGCAGGCTTGGGAGGCGATGGCGGATTCAGACCTCCCAAAGTTCTATTTCGATTTCCGAAAGGCGCACGAAGCGGGTTTGAAGGGGTCAGTACCTTATACACCAGCGATTACGTTTATCATTGCCCTTCAACATGCGTTGAATCGAATCTGTGATGAGGGCATCCGCAACGTCATCGCACGTCATGCGCGCCTCGCGACAGCGACACGAAGTGCAGTTAAGGCGATAGGGCTAAATCTGCTGGCATCGAACCCGGCGAACACATTAACATCTATCCGTCTGCCGCAGGAGATCGATGGAACAGCGTTTGTGAAAATGATGGGAGACAAACACGGAATTACTTACGCAGGGGGACAAGAAAAGTTAAGCGGTAAAATTATCCGAATCGCCCATCTCGGTTGGATGGGTGAGCACGATGTGATTGTTGCAATCTCGGCACTTGAAAGGGGATTGGCAGAAATCGGTTATGATGTGTCACTCGGTGCTGGCGTTGCAGCAGCTCAAGAAGTCTTTAATCATCGGTAGTCCGCAGGCGGGACGCAACCTAACATTGCGGCGTACCATTCATCCATAAATTCTATTACATTAAGGAGGTCGCTATCATGCGAAACCAGATCGAACCCTCAGTCCATCCAAAATTTGTTAAACAATTTGAAGACTATCTAACAGGCAACGGATTAAGAATGACAGTCGAACGCAGAGCGATTCTTGACCAAGTCTTCGCCTACGATGGGCACTTTCAAGCGGAAGATCTGTTGGTTCGTATGCGCCAGCACGGCTATCAGGCATCGAGAGCAACGATTTACCGGACGCTCCCGTTGCTTGTCAAAAGCGGCCTCCTTACAGAAGTGATCGATGCACAGAAAAATCTGCGTTATGAACAACTTCACACCCGTCAACGACATGCACACCTCATGTGCCTGCAATGTGGTAAGATTATTGAGTTCAAAAATCTAGAGATTGACGCTCTCCAAAAAGAGGTGTGCAAAGAACATAAATTTGAGCCGGTAACTTACAGAAACACAATTTTGGGGTACTGTTCGGAGTGTCAGTAGAGAGCGTGGACGAGATTAAGAGCGCGTTGATCAGAGCCATCGCGCAGCTCAACACTCTTGGTGAAGACCAGAGGCATCAGTGGGAGATGGCGATTTCCTATGAATAGGACATCGAGCGAATCGGCATCTTTGCTTTTTTGAAATGGATCGTTTCCCCCTCAAAACCGTAGACGGTGCATCTTGCCCCGACGGATACCCCAAATGCCCCCTCAAAACCGTAGGCGGGGCATCTTGCCCCGACGGATACCCAAAACTAATCGCGAAGAAAAAAAGCACCGATAGAATGTCTACCGATGCTTCTTTATGTTTCAAGCGAAAATACGATTCAGCCTCGCATTACTGGGTTTTTAGCCTTCCCCACGTTGTGGTTAGCCGGTCATGCGGTTGAACGGCCAGCTGTTTGACCTTTGCTTTCTGATAGTCTTCGTCGGTCGGCACATATTCCGGATCGTCTGCCCACATGAACACATCGTACTGGTCTTCAAGGGAACTGCCCCGAGTCCATATCATCATAACATTCTCACCATTCTGCAATTTATTAATCGTACCCCCATCTTTACCGAAATCGCCATCCCTTACCCAGGCCCAGTCGGGCGTATTATTCTCAAAGATGATATGGTCAGGTCGAACAAAGGCAGGTTTTACCTCGGGGATTTTCTTGCCATCATCCCCAAGCACCCAGAGCCAATCCGAATGGTTTCTTGGATTGATGATTCGTCCGACAAATCGCCAGTCGCCTGCCTTCCCGCCCGCTAAGCTAATGTCAAAGCGATAGAGCAACCAGCCTTGACCGCCTGCATTGGTGACAATATCGCCAAAAGCACCATCCGTCGGTTTCAACGCTTTCTCGGCTTTGCCCAGTTTATAGTTTTCGTTTGGGCTTCGCTCATCAAAATATTCAGCTTGAAACCAGATCTGGTGGCCACCCCCGTGTTGGGAAACCTTGACATCTCCATTTATCGCAAAGGCGGGTATTGCACTCGCCAATACGAAAAAGCAGATGAACATAAATTGACAATACGATTTCAACATGACTATTCCTCCTTAAAAGGTTGAGAGTTGAAGTAAATCCAATACCCATCGGGGTGTTGAAAACGTTAGATGCACGTTTATTATACATCCCCAAGGTATGCATTGTAAAGTGGATTTTTAGTAGACGTGTAAAGAAAATGTAGAAACCATTCGTAGATTCGCAAATTCGTTTGCTTGACATTGGTTAAAGGAAATCCTATAATATAATCTGAATAATTCAAGCACAAAATTGAATGTCTATTATTCTATATTGAAACGTAAGGAGAAACTTATGTCTGAGAACATTGTTGAAATCACCGATGATACTTTTGAAGATACTGTCTTGAATGCGGATACGCCAGTTGTCGTCGATTTTTGGGCGGAATGGTGCGGGCCATGCAAGATGATCGCTCCGATTCTCGAAGAACTTGCCGATGAGAATGTCGGCACATTTGCGGTTGGCAAGGTCAATGTCGATGATAATCGTGAAACAGCGGCAAAGTACGGCATCCGTAGCATCCCGACGTTGCTTGTCTTCAAAGATAAAGAGGTTGCCGAACAGATTGTCGGTGCGTTGCCGAAAGCGGCACTACAGGCAAAGATACTCGGCGCGTTGTAAAGACTACGCTGAAATTTTTAATGAAAACCCTCGGCACTCGTTGTCAGTGCTGAGGGTTTTTATTTTTTAATCGCTTTCCTCAGACAATCTCGCGGATGACGTAGATCGGTTTCCTCTGAGATTCATGGTAGGTGCGAACCATCAATTCGCCGAGAAGCCCCATTGTGATAAATTGAACGCCTATGAATAGGAGCAGTACGCCGAGAATTAGCATTGGCATACGCTGAATCAGACTGGTTTCAGAATAGATATAGGAGAACCAGCCCGATTGAATGCCTGCAGGGAAAAATAGCTTACCGATCGAGAGATAGCTACAGATTCCCAGCCCTGTGAGCAGGGATAAGAGCCCCATTAATCCAAAGATCTGAATGGGGCGGGTGGAATAGCTCATCAGGAATTTAATCGTAATTAGGTCTAGCACGACCCGAATCGTGCGGGAAATGCCGTATTTCGACGTGCCGCGTGTGCGTGGATGGTGCTTCACTTTGATTTCCGCAATTTCTGCGCCGACCAGCTTGGCGAGGACAGGAATAAAGCGATGTAATTCCCCGTAGAGGTTTATATTCTCAATGACTTCGCGGCGGTAAGCCTTCAACGTGCAACCGAAATCGTGGAGATGCACACCTGTCAATCGAGCGATGAGGCGATTGGCAAAAATTGATGGCAGTCGCCGTAGGATAAATCCATCCTTCCGATCGGCGCGCCACCCGCTGACGACATCGTAGCCTTCGTCAAGTTTCTGGAGCAAGCGTTCGATATCGAGGGGGTCATTCTGGAGGTCGGCATCCATCGGGATAATCACGTTGCCGCGTGCGTGGTCAAAACCTGCACTCATCGCGGCGGTCTGTCCGAAATTGCGGCGGAAGCAAATTGCTCGGACATTGGGATCAATTTGAGCAATCTGGCGCGAAATCTCGAAGCTGCGGTCTGTGCTCCCATCATCAACGAAGATAATTTCGTAGGACTGCTTGATTGGTGCGAGTGCATTGGTCAGGCGGTCGTAGAGTTCTTCGAGATTTCCCTCTTCATTGAAAACAGGGATGACGATGGATAGGTCAATCTGTTCTTGATGCTCTATTTGATTTGACATTGGTGTTAGAATAGAATATAATTAAAGGAGGCAACCCATAAAGCCTCAATATTCCGACGGTTTATCAATTTTAGCAACTTAATTTCATCGGACACTACCGTTGATGTATTCTCCACAAACGATTAATCATTATCAGAATCCACGTAACGTTGGAGCGATTAAAGATGCAGATGGAGTAGGTGTCGTCGGCACACCTGCCAGCGGCGAGATGATTAAACTGACGATTAAAGTCTCTGGCAGTCAGATTCAGGACGCAAAATTTAAGGCGTTTGGGTGTCCCGCCGCGATTGCGGCTAGTTCCGTTTTAACAGAACTCATCACAGGTATTCAAATCGAAGATGCTTTGAAAATTACAGACCAGCATATCGAGACTGTCCTTGGGAATCTCCCCCCGGATAAGCGTCGCTATGCTACCTTTGCGGCAGAGGTTTTAAGAACTGCAATTCACGATTATCTTTCACGCAATTAATAAAGGAGGAAACTCACATGATTACGGTCACTGAGTCCGCGGCTCAAAAAGCAATGACGTTGCTACAGAATGGACCCGAAGAGAGCGGAGACGCTTCGACCAAAGAATCCGGTCTGCGGATGCAGGTTGTCGGTGGAGGGTGCTCCGGTTTTCAGTATAATCTCGAATTTGGTCCGTCAAAAAGTGGTGATAAAATCTTTGAACACCACGGGTTAAAGGTCTTCATCGATCCGCGTAGCACACTTTATCTTGCCGGTTCGACTTTGGACTATAACGACGGTTTAATGGATTCCGGGTTCAAGATTACCAACCCGAATGCAAGGTCAGAATGTGGTTGCGGCGAATCGTTTAGCGTTTAAGATCGGTCAATAACTTTCGACACACGGCAGGCACGGGTATTTCGTGTCCTGCCCTTTTTTTATTCCGACTAAGTTATACCAACATATCGGGAGTGGGAACTCACTCACACAGTGCGAACTCCCTCCCAAATTGAACGTCAAATCTCACTAGACATTGCGCTTGCTTCGGCGGAAGAGTGGAGATGCAAGACAGTAAAACAACACCAATCAGGTTAATTTGGTATTACTCTGCTTTCTCAGATTGCAGACGTTGCAGTTTCTCTTTCAAGGCAAGCTTTTTTCTTTTGAGCCGACGCTTTTGAGCATGACGAATCAGTGTTTGCCGTCGGGATTTTCCACTTTTGCTTCGTGCCACCGAACCACCTCCTTATTCACTGTTTTTATGACTCAGACTCATCAACGGTTCTTGCTAAATAAAATAGTGCGTCTCCACACCGTTCTTTTACTGCCGCCATTGCGGTTCCTAGGTGCATATCCGAAGTACATTGAAGCATGAGTCGATCTGAAGTAATTGTGATATAGTGTTCGAGACTCGGATGAACAAACTCGACCTGCTCATCCGTATCCTTAACAATCTGATGGCCAGCCCACGTTTCAATAGCTACACGAGTTTCAAGCCCGTTGAGGTTTTGGTATAACGCCCTTGCGGGAAGTCGCCTGGGAAGAGCAGGGGGAGCAACAGTTTCATCGGTGGGAGTTGCCGCATCTTCGCTCAACTCTTCTAATGGCTCCACCAAACTGATACGATTTTCTTCTAAAATTTCTCTCGTCTCAGATTCAGTATCTTCTTCATCCGTTTGGTCCCCTTCAGGTTCGCTAAGTTGAGCGACTTCTTCCTCTTGTTCCGGTTCAATCTCATCGGAATCTTCGCTGAAACTCAATACGTCAAGGATGACATCTTGGACAGCGTCGCGTTCTTCACTCATAAACTCCGATTGTCCCAGGATTTCCTCGAGTGTTCGAGCACCAATCTTCAGTAAGAGCGGATGAAAGGCGATTTCTGATGGATGGGCGTACTCAAAGAGCGACCTGGCAACAAAGGCGGCTTCTGCTTTCTCACGCTGTCCGATGCGACCGAGACGAGTTTCGCAAGCCTTCAAGGCGTGAGATATTTGCCGAATAAACTCTGGAGTCATTAAGTACGGCAATACCTCCTGACGAAATCTTTCGCCAATTGTTTCGTGCGCGTCTACGTCGAAAAGTGATGTCGATTCACTGTCACCATCAACATCATCCGCATCGTAGTCCGAGGCAATACTTGATTCAAGTAGGTCTAGCATACTCTGACGCATCAGGTCCGGATCAAAAGTGATTGAATCAAGTTCAGGTTCGTCGAGCAGCAAACTGGTCTGCATGATTTTCTTTTGGAACCGCTCTTCACCTGATTTTTCGCTCTGCAACCACCGTTGTTTCTTGACTGCCATCTGTTTGCGCCGGGACTTTTGATTCTGATTCCGTTTTTCCCGTTTACGCGCAAGATTTATAGATCGATTCTTTTTTTTTGACATTTTTTAAGGAGTCCGGTTTAACTGTTGGGGTTCACTCTATATCTGTGGTTTTGTGGAAAAGCAGAATCGGTATGGGTATTGATACACTTAGGCTTTTTTGTGTCAAGTCATCTTGCCACCCTTTAGGGACCGTTCTACCTAACCTACTTACTCACCTCAAGGGGCAGAAACCGAGTTTTGTCGAAAAAACTCGGTTGCTCTGCAATTGCAATAGGTAGCAACTTGGGTAAGTATACAGAAATCTGAATGATTTGTCAATAACTTATAGCCGGTTGTTGGGTCATTTAGTTTTCTCTGGTACTCAAATTATGCACCCGCATCACCTCGTTGCCACGCGGGTCGATTACCTTGACAGCGGCACAAGCGTGTTTTCCCACAGGGAACGGCAACGATTCTGTTCCCCTGAATTTCTCAAAACGTTCCGGGTCAATTACGCTTTTGAGAGCACGGGCGATTTTATCCCACGCTTTCTTGTCGGGGAAAAAGGCTTGGGTGATGCAGAATGTCCGACCGTCGTAGTCGGTATCGAGAAACCACGCCGCCACCCTGTCCGCCTGGGCTGCATAGGTCTCGTTCTCTACAGGGTCGTATATGTCCACACCTTCCATCCGAGCAACATACTCCCCGTCGTCGGTCGGTTCGAGTACCGTGCGAGGTCGCCCAAACACGCTGAACAATTGACTGGAGTGGGGCTCTTTGAGCAGGTCGCCCATCGCCACATCCGGGTTGACGTGCGCCATGTGGACACGGACTCTCGGATTCGGGTCATCTTGGATAACGGCTTGCGCCGCGCCATCGAAACTGAAGCCTGCAAAGACCAGCGTATTATATCCATGTTGGTTAGCCGTACGCAGGCACTGTTCGACCTGCATCGCTGTCACGGAGCCGTGTTGCGGCCCAAAAGCCACCGCAACGTTTGGCTCCGCATCGTTATTTTCCGAACTCCCTTCGGCCCAACTCCCTTCGGCGTGAAGAACTTCCCCCTCAAGCGGGTCAAGCGGGGCGAATCTCATCGTCCGGTTATCGGGGAACCGCACACCGTCTTTTCGCAACAGCCGAACCATCTGATCAAGATACGCTTCGGCGTTGCCCGGTTCAGGCTCTTCGCTGTCAGACTCGAATGTGTCTGACGCTTCTGCGGGTTCACCACCGATAGGTGAATCCACATCAAGCGATTTTTCGGCGGGTTGCACCGCCTCCACTGTAAAGGGACCGCTCACCCGCAGCTTCTTTCTGTCCACCTCTGGCTGGTTGACCAATTCCTCGCCCCCGGAAGAGGCCGCTATGCAGGCATCCACCTCATCCCTCTTGCCCCGCCACGCCTCGCGATAATCGGTTAACGCCTCCTGCAACACCTCCGGCCAATCGGGGTCGGTGTCAAACGGCACCTCCCACTCCTGCCACGCTGTCTTTGGGAGTTCCCAGCGTCGCCGATCCGCCTCCGTAACCGCTCTTTTCCCTTCGCTCCGCTCCTTCTCCGCAAGTTTGGCAAGCAGTGCTGTCCGAATTTCTGAGGGCACTTCCGCTAAGGCACCGTTGAGTCTCTTCAACTTCTCTTCCAAAATCGGTTCATGTTTTGCGAAGATGGGATCAAGCCCTCTGTTTTGGGCGATGCTTCTGAGGGTGATGTGCGGGACCGTTTTGTTGACAAAACCGCCCGCAACGCCTTCCGACTCGTCTTTGAGTTTGTAGTAGTCGAAGGTTCCTGTCAAGATGCGTTGAAGTGTCAAGGAGGTCGCCACGCGGCTGGTATCAATCATTATCCACCGTCTGCCCCACTGCTCCGCAACATAAGCAGTAGTACCACTTCCACAAGTGGGGTCGAGGACGAGGTCGCCGGGGTCTGTGGTCATGAGGATACAGCGTTCGATGACTTTTGTTGCGGTTTGTACTACGTAAAGTTTTTCATGAACTAAAGCACCGCCGCCAGTATCAATCCAGACGTTTTTGACATCTGCCACAGGATAATCGTCAAGATACCTCTTATAACATAGGTTTTTCCCTTCTAATATCAACCGATCGTCTTGCGCTAACTGTTTTAGTCCTTCTTGAGTTACTGACCAATGTCGTCCCCTTGGTGGGTGGTATTCATTACCACGCCACACGAAAGGTTTGGAAGTTTCTCCTGACGTTTCCCCTTGGGAATTCAGGGCTGTTATTCTAAACCTTTTTCCTTTGGGAATTGCTTGCTCTCCAACAAGTTGTGATTTGTTTAGCCTAATAATCTCTCCATTTTCTTTTTCAAGAAGGTTATATCTATCAGCAAGCCCTTCGATTTGTCTTGGTACAAAGATTTGCCTATATTTTACTGCCTGAGCATCTTTTGAATACCACAGCAAAATGTCATAGATGGAATCTAACGTCGCACTCCCTTTACCAGCAGTTTTTTTGAAGACAATTTGACTAACAAAATTCTGACTTCCAAACACCTCATCCATGATAGACCGCACCCGATGGACATTCTCATCGCTAATCTGTACAAAGATGCTCCCGCTGTCCGTCAACAGGTCTTTGGCGACAATCAGCCGATCCCGCAGGTAGGCGAGGTAGGAGTGGATGCCGAGGGTCCACGTATCGCGGTACGCTTTAATCTGCTCCGGTTCGCGGGTGAGATCTTGCGGTTTGTCCTTCACATCGCGTTGAAAAACGGTGGGCTGAAAGTTTGAGGCGAACTTAATGCCGTAAGGGGGGTCAATGTAAATCATCTGTACTTTGCCCGCGAGGTCTTCCCGTTTTGCCAGAGAACTCATCACGCTCAGACTATCGCCCAAGATGAGGCGGTTTGCCCAACCCACGTCGTGCTGGTAAAACTGCACCGCCTCCCGATATTCCTGCTGCGGGTCGGCAAAGAGGTCGCGTTGGACATTTTCCCGTGCGGCGACTTTCACAATGGCTTGCGTACTGACGCGATCGTGGATATGCAGCGCAACCGGATCGACTGTGAAAGATCTCGCCTCCTTCTTGCCCGCCCATTCAAGCCACGGGGCGTGGTGTCTCAGTGCCTCCGCAAGGATTTTCGCTTCATCGGCGGAGAGGGTCTCACGCTGTGCCTTCTCGATCAATTCAGGCAGTTCGTCCGAACCGCCCTTTCCATCAAATCGCAAGACAGGCGGTAGGTGGGGGTTGTAGGGGTACTCCTGCTCTGGGGTTTCCCTGACCGCCGCGTGTGAGGCGATGCCCGCGGGTGGGTTGTTCCTTCGGGTCGCTTGGTCGTGCCGATAATCCTCAACATCTCTGTTGGGGGGTGTTCGGGATTCTCTTGCCATTGTGTTACCTCTGATGGGGCAAGATGCCCCAGCTACAGGGTTGAGTTCGTGTTTTGTCCATTTCCTCGAAAATGTATGACAACATACAAAATTTCGGTCTCTTAATAAAGCATACCATAACTACCCGCGTCTTCGCAACCTTATGACTTTATAAATTTCAATTTTCGAGAACTATGGTGGAACCGAAAGATATGTAGACACCGGCCGGTAGGTGCGGTTTTGCGTCAAGTTGCGTCGAGTTGCGTCAAGTTGCGTCGAGTCATCCGAAGACGGATGGGCAGACGAATCCGAAGACGGATGGGAAGATGAACTTCGCGCCCTGCGCGCATCTCGCCACCCGTAAGGGCATCTTGTGCGCTCGCTCACGCGATGCGCTCGCTCACGCGACCATCCGTCCTCGGACGACCATCCGTCTTCAGACCACCCGTTAGGGGCAACCGCACTACCGCGATGTATAAATAATTATTGGCTTAGCTATAAATGACTCGGGCGTGGCGAAGAAAGATTTACATTTTGGGAATACTCTGTTATAATAACATCGTGCTTGTGCATTGATATTCGGAACGTTGAGTAACGAATAGAGACTTATGCGCGTTGGGTTAATATCAAATTTCAATGGGAGGGAAAATGTCTATGTCAGAAAAATCAATAACCATTCGTGAAAGCAGAGATATAAAAATCGTTGATGTCAATGAGAATTTAGGGGGCCACGTTTTTGCAAGTTTACGGGAAATATTAAATGAACTGCTCGCCCAAAAAGCGCGTCAGATTGTCGTGAATTTAAGTCAAGTGCAACATATTAACAGTCTTTCGATTGGCGTTATGGTCAGCACGGCGAAAAGACTCCGCTCAGATGGTGGAGCTCTAAAAGTGTACGGTCTCACCGACGGAATTAAACAAATCTTTGACCTGATTGGCACTTCTGAAATTATTGAGATTTACGATTCAGAAAATGCCGCCCTTGATGCGTTCTAGGCTTTACGGCATCAATTCATCGCCACCCCCGGTTTTGCTGTCCACGTCTGGCGTTTTGCCATCGCAACAACGTTATCCGCCTCAAAGTCGGGTGCCATGAGCCAACCGCCGATTCGCATCTGCTTAAAATCCTGCCGTTTTGCGAGCGTCGGCGTGTTTTGCGCGGATTTTATCATCACCGTTTGGGGCGGTTCAGGATGCGTGTGCAAAGCTCTGATAAATTCGGATGCGGCTTTAAGGAAGCACCCCGGTGCGACCTGTGCATTGCCGAAATGAATCACGGACGGAACGCGGT
Source organism: Candidatus Poribacteria bacterium (assembly GCA_965198165.1). Classification (GTDB taxonomy): domain Bacteria; phylum Poribacteria; class WGA-4E; order WGA-4E; family PCPOR2b; genus CBDAOT01. Next base: position 6,275,500 of record OZ240244.1, read on the forward strand.
GGGCAGAGTGAACGGTCTGATGAACTTGAGACGCGGTATTGAGGAATGCCTCCGCACTCACTGTTATCGGTGATTCAGAGTGGGAATCTTCAGTGGGGCCGATGGGACGCTGAATGGGGATGGTTGCCGGGAGCACCCGGGAGCGATTATACGCATCCAAAATAAAAAGGGCGAGCCCGAAAATTTCCGCCGGGGAGAGGTAGATGCCGTCCGCCCAATGATAGGTGAGTTCCCCTGCGACGGATTTTAGAACGTTCAGCGCCGTTTCCAATGAGACCCAAAGGTTATCCTCTCTGTACTTCTCATAGATTTCCCTGTATGTCACGACGGGAATTCCTTCACCAGCAACAAATTCGAGAAAATGGTCGGCGGCATCACGAATCGCTTTTACATCTTCGTCTGGACGTTTGGGTACAGGGAGCCACTCCTCTTTCGGGGTGTTCTTCCCATCTTTGAAGTTCAGACCATCGCCGAAAGCGGACGCTACCATCCGACAGGGGTGACTGTACATTACCACATACCCATCTTTTCGACTGCTGTAAAGTTCGAGAAAGCCTGACTTGATATGTTCAAAGCGGTTCTCGACCTCCATAGACCGCTCAAAACTGGTATGATATTTCAGGCAGAGTTGATTACAGAACCACATCGGTTGTCCCGGGGCGAACTCAATTGGGGCATCTGCGAAAACCGGCAATCCCATGATTGACATGCTATAAACGACCTGCGGGCCCCAGCTACTGCCAGGTTTACAGTATGCGATTGGGCGTTCCCCTAGAATTCGCTCGACATCGGCGATTCCCGGTGTCTCTTCCATCAAGCATCGTTGCACACCGTCATCCCAATTGAGTTCATTCAGATACTCGGCGTGTGTCGGATGAACGGAATGGAGGTCTGAGTGATAATCGATCTCGTGCGGTTTCAGCGCGTCAATAATATCGCGCCTCCCACGGTCTCGTAGGACGCGGGCTTTTTCTCCAACAGTGCAAAAACAGCCCCTGAGGCCGTGCTTCGTAAGCAGGTCTGCCCAGGTCTTCGTAGCAAGATCTGTAAAGGGTGCTTGATACTCCTCTGTGTCATACGAAAAAACGACAGATACCATATCTGTTTCCTCCTCCGCGTGATAAGCAATTTACTATAAAGTTTATCATCTGAAGCGACTTGAAAGAAGGGAAGAGGGAAATGGAAGATTGGGGGACAGTTTCTTCTTCCATCCTTCCACTCTTCCATCCTTCCACCCTTCCAATCTTTCGGATCAATGGATCCCTTTTTCGCGGGCGAATTCCTCAATCAATTTCACAGCCATTCCCAAGCCATCCTCTGTGTCAATCCTTCGCGCCAGTGATTTTGCCGTTTCTGCCATCCGCGTTGATGAAATGACCGCATTAACACGCGTCATCAATCGTTTGGCCGTCATATCCTGTCTGTGGAGAATCTTAGGTGCGACACCTAATCTTTGCAACGTCTTTCCCCAGTAGGACTGGTCTCCGAGGTGAGGCACAACAATGGAAGGCACACCTGCCCGGCAAGCGGATGCTGTGGTCCCTGCGCCACCGTGATGAATAATACAACATCCCTGACGGAACAGAAAACCGTGGGGCACATAATCCACGAAGAACATATCCGCATACGCCGATCTGTCCGTCCCGAGTTCGCCCCAGCCTGATTGGATAATTGCACGTCGCCCAGCGCGTTCAACGGCTTCAATGAGAATTTCTGTTGTTTTTATCCCCTCCGTGCCGCCCATTGACCCGAAAGTAACGATTATCGGTGGTGAGCCTTGAGCGAGGAATTCCTCAAGAACGGTCGGGGGGTGATAATCCTCTTCTTCCAAAAACCAGACACCCGTAAACTTGTGTTGTTGGGGCAGGTCAGGAGGTGGCTTGTTGATATGTGGCGAAGCCGCAATCAGGTTCAGTTCTGGCGAGTACATGCCTTCCAAACCGATTAGCTCGCGCTTTTGCCCACCGATATCGGTGAGGAAATCGTTGAACATCGGGTCAACCTGCCTCCGTATCAACCATTCGACAATTCCCCAGAGTAGCGTATTCAGTGAAACGCCCAGATTCGGCATCGGGTGCGGGGCTTCGGAGACCGTTTTGATAAACCCCGGGCAGTAGCTGACCGTAATCCACGCCAGATGATTTCGGATTGCCGCCTCCTGCCCCGGAATATCAGCGGAGTGGCATACAGCGAGGTCGTACCCTTTCATCGCAGTGACGCAGTCTTGATACCACCTGTTCGCACCAGCTAGGAGCCCCTCTTTGGCAATTAAGGTCGTCGATTTGAGAGGATTTCTGATCCGGACAATCGTGTCCATCATACGGTGAAAATCGTCGGCCTTAAACGGAATCCCCACACCGTAAAAGTCAACACCGATTTTTGTGAAGTGCTCACGATAAATCTCTGACGTACAGACCCCCACTTGATGCCCTGCTTTTAAGAGTCGTTTGGACAAGGCAAAGAATGGATAGACATCCCCCGTCGTTCCCCATGTGCTTAATACAATTCTCATTTTAGGTTGTCAACACTCCAAGGCAACTTTCAAGATTAGAACGGTTCCCAAAACCCCCACAACTTCCAATCTCCCCTCCTTCCAACCTTCCAATCTTCCACCCTTCCATTCCCCTCCTTCCATTCCGCTTCTAATTTTAACACCACTCACAACGGTTTTCCATCCAAAAGTTGTTTGGAAAATCCGTATCAATGGATTGAGTGAAAATTCCGGCTTGTGGAAATTGCTGAAGTGATGTATCATATCGCATATTCACTCCCAACGCCAAAAGTATAAAGAAGTGAGGTGAATCTCCCGATGTCAATCGTTCCGCTTTGTATGAATCCAGACCTGTCTCCGGAATTAGCCCGCGAGGTTGCTTTCTTCCTGAAATGGGGCTACCTTGTTGTTGAGAACGCACTGACCCAAGCACAGCTTGAAGACCTGCGTACGGCACTTAATCAGACCTTTGAGCGGTTGAACACACAGTTCACAGGCGAGTTGCTGGAACAGGATGACCGATTCGGCTTTCTGATCGATAATCCGCCAGTCCTCACGCGGATTAAGGCAATTTTGGGAAACTGTGTCCAACTTCATAGCGCGACCTCCCGTGTTACTCAGCCCGGTGAAGCCGATCAGAATTGGCATCGCGACGGGCCGTGGCCGATGGACCCGGACAATACGCCCTACGGCAGCACCCCCGGTCAGATTAATTGCGGATACTTTCTTGATGAAATAACGATGGAAAATGGGCCCATCGTCATTGTACCGGGAAGCCAGCGCGCTCTGTTTAAGCCACCGGAAGGTCATCCGAAGTTCCCCGATGAGAAATTCATTCTCGCCAAACCGCGCCAAGCTGTGCTATTCGATGGCTGGCTCTATCACAGAGGCGCGGCGAACAGGTCGCAAAACCGTCGTCGCGTTTGCTTGATGTGTTATCAAAACGCGTGGATGAAGTCCCGTGAATCGTTTGAAGGGCCTCGTGTCACAAAGTTGCGCGAAGAAGGTTCTGATGAACGTAAACTGTTGCTGGGCGCAATTCCGAAATGGTGATACGAATATAGTTTATAGTGAAATCTAAAAATATGCTGACGTTTACCGGTAGGCGCGCTTTGTAAGCGCGCTGGTCGCTGTGGATCAGTAATTATGGGCTTTACTATAAGCGGCCCGTTGTCCTTAGGGCACCATCACTAAGTATGTCCAATCTTTTAAGCACCGCCAATTCGTATCTAAAACGACTCGGCCACAAATTCTGGCTGTTCTGCATCCTGCTCTCGTCAGGGCTTCTTCTACTACGCAATGTCGGCCACCGCGGGCTGACTTATTGGGATGAGGCTTTTCACGCAATCGTTGCCCGCAATTTGACAAAGCATCCACTGAAGTTTACCCTCTACGACCAGCCTTGGTTGCCTTATGACTATACGGGATGGGGCGGCAATCATATATGGCTCCACAAACCGCCGGTGGCGATGTGGGAGATTTGCCTATCCTACTATGTGCTTGGCATCAACACATTTGCGCTGCGATTGCCATCGGCGATTTCAGCGACAGTCGCTGTTTGGCTGACATACCGAATTGCCTCCGACCTATTTGACCGGCGCACGGGTATCATCGCCGCAGTTCTGCAAGGGTTCAATCCGTTCCTCTTTGCATCCGTTCACGGCTACCGTTACTCCGACCACATTGACATCGCCATCCTTCTTTGGGTACAAGTTTCGTGCTGGTTGTTGGTCAAAGCCATTCAAACGGGTAAGTTGCGATTTTACGCGCTCTCAGGCGTTGGGATGGGGTTGGCATACCTCTCCAAAAGCTATCTCCCCCTGATTACGTTTGGAATCGCCTTTGTCATCTGGCTGTCGGCAAAACTCAAGTTGCTCGACCTTGAAAGCGGGCGCATTCGACTTCGCGATATCGGGTTACAACTGCTTGCCGCAATTTTGACCGTCGCTCCGTGGGCGGCATACTGCCTGATTCGTTACCCTAAGGAATATATTTGGGAACACAAGCGGGTGCTAGACCACCTCAATACGGACGTTGAAAGTTGGGGGGCGACATGGGATCGACCGCTGTTCGATTACATGACCCTGTTCTATCCTGTCTTTTACGTCGCTGTGATTGCCGCTGGCTTTTGTCTGCTCTGGGTCATGCTGAAACGCCGCAAGCTGGGTGAACTGTTCATCCTCGCATGGGCAATCGGTGTTATCGTCCCCCATTCATACTCGCTCACCAAAACGCCATCAGCGACAATGATTGCCGTTCCGCCATTGCTAATCTGTTTGGCTCTCATTATCAGCCGCGCATGGGAACGCGCAGATTGGAAATACACCGCCATCTGGTTTGCCTCAATGCTTGCCATCACAATCGTCGAAGGGGGAACAAGTCTGGTGCAGGCACGGGACGAATTTGATACGGTCAAGATAGTATTGCCGTACATCCAAACCAACTTCTGGATAGTCAAGCAGTTGATCGCTTTCGCTGTGTGCCTCGCCGTGCTTGTCGTAGGACACCGACTGCTCCGACAGTTTGCGTGGTGCAAATGGCTGTGGGGCGGCCTTCGGATTGCGGCACTGCTGCTTGCCCTATTCTATGCCAAAGGTTATATTACGTCAGCAATTGAGGTCACAAGTCGGAACGTCGATGACCCGTTGTATACGAAAATTGGACAACAGATTCAACAGGCACTGCCACAGAACGCTGCCCTGTTCCTCGATGACCCGACGGTTGGGTCACACTTCTTCTTGATGTATTATGCAGACCGTTCAACGTATGTCATCAAAAACAAATACACTTCGCTTCGTGATGTACCGGCAGATGCCAAAAAGGTGCGCGAGGCGGGCGGGATTCCATACATCGTCGCTGTGAAAGGGGAACCGTATGAATATCCAATGGTTTTGGAAGGTCAAGTGCAACTTGCAAATGATCAGGTAAAGGTTTATCGTGTTTATGAAGTCCCTAAAAATTAAACCTCACCCGCTCCTACTGGATTGACAAATCCAGCAGATCTTGGAGAAAAAACATGAAACTGGTTGTTCTTTCCTACAGTCACCACGGACGAAGTATGGCGCAGACTGCACACGCGCTCGGTCACGATATTGTCGGTGTCATGGATAGCGATGCGGCACCTCGGCAACAGTTGATGGACGATTTTCAGTGTCCCGGATTTGCGGAGGCGGGAACGTGCCTTGACGCAAGCCAGCCGGACGCTGCCCTCGTCGCAGGCAAGCATATCGAGATGCCATCTCACGTTCAGGCGTGTGTAGACCGACGCATCCCCTATCTTTTGGACAAACCGTTCGCTGACTGTGCAGACCGCCTACGGCCAACCGCTGAGGCATCCGAAAAGCACGGGGTGTTCAGCGCGCTTACGCTACCGAATCGTGCGAGCCGAATTGTCAAGGTGGTTCAACAAATGGTCGCCGATGGCAGTTTGGGTCAACTGACCTTGTACAGCAGTAGACTGAACAACGGCCCCCCGTCCCGTTACGACCCGACACCGTCCGCTTGGCACAATGACCCAAGCGTGTCTGGCGGTGGCTGTTGGGCCGTCGAAGCCGCGCATGGGATTGATACATTTCTTCAGTTTGTTGGCGACCAGCGGATTACAGTTGTTGGCGCATTGATGTCCAATGCTATGTACAGTCGAGGTGTGGAGGATAGCGGCATCGGTGTACTCAGAACGGAAGATGGTGTCACCGGTATTGTTGAGTCCGGTTACACCTATCCGTCGGGGACGCGCAGCGGCGACCATTTCTTTCGATTTGTTGGCACAAAGGCATCGGTATTCGAGCAGTATGGGCGCAATGGTGAACCGTTAATCGAGGTTCACACCACCGAGGGGGTCCAGTTTAGCGAGGACATCTCTCACGGTGAGCGGATTCGAGGCGTGATGGGCACAGCACTTGACGCAATCCGCGATGGCGGCACTTTCGAGCCGACAATCGTTGACGCGGTGCGTATACTTGAGATTCAGGATGCCGTTTATGCCCACGCCCGGCAGGGTGTGACAACCCACGGGCCACATCCGATGGGGGCAAGCCTATCGTAAAATCCATCAAACAAATGGGGTTGCTATACCACCTCAAAAAGAAAAGGGGTGAAGCATGAAAAAATTTGAAAAGGATGGCAACATTGTTATTTGGGGTGATGCTCTTGAAGTATTATCCAGTCAAATCCCTGACAAATCCATAGACCTTATCTTTGCAGACCCGCCCTATAATATCGGTAAGGATTTCAATGGGAGAAAAGATAAGTGGGATTCAGACGAAGCATATCTTGGTTGGTGCTATAAGTGGCTAGACCTGTGTATCCAAAAACTTAGAGGCAACGGCTCTCTCTATGTGATGACCGCCACTCAAAATATGCCCTATTTCGATATTTATCTTAGAGACAAGATTCATATCATGTCACGGATTGTCTGGTATTACGACAGCTCTGGAGTGCAGGCAAGAAATTACTTCGGTTCTCTTTATGAGCCGATTTTATTTGGCGTGAAAGACAAAAAATCGTATACGTTCAATGCAGACGATATTCTTGTTGAAGCGAAAACAGGAGCGAAGCGTAAGTTAATCGACTATCGAAAACCTGTGCCAGCTATGTACAATTCTGAGAAAGTGCCCGGTAATGTCTGGGAGATTCCCAGAGTGCGTTATCGAATGGAAGAATATGAGACTCACCCAACTCAAAAGCCAGTTGCATTGCTTGATCGGATTATCAGAGCAAGTTCAAATCCCGGTGCTACGGTTTTAGACCCTTTTTCGGGGACTTTTACGACATCATTCGTTGCTCAACAACTCGGGCGTAAATCTATCGGCATCGAGATTGACGAAGAATATGTAAAAATTGGACTTAGACGCCTTCAGCTACTTACCCATTACAAGGAGAATGAACTCCAGCAGGAGGCAAAAACAGATCAGGAGTGTAATTCCGATTTAACCGAACAACTCGCTTTGTTTGGGAGCATGAAAATCGCGTAAGATGCCTATATATCACAGGGAGCCTCTACAGGATTGGCGTGACGAAAGAGGGCGGGGCAAGATGCCCTGCCTACGGTAGGTGGAAGTGGGAGGGGGCGTAATCGGGGCAAGATACCCCGACTACGGTAAAACAGGTTCTTAGACATCGGGATGGAGCTTATGCCACGCTGTTGCCATCTCATAGGCATAACCAACGCGACACAACAACGGCTCTGACAAATGCTTTCCAACAAACTGAATGCTCAAAGGTAGCTCTTCGCTGTTCATGCCGCACGGTACGGATAGCGTTGGTGCGCCGTTGTAGTCGAATGGGACCGTAAACCGTTGGAACTTTGGCGGCCTGTCTTCCCTCGGGCCGTACAAAATCTCTGGCGTGACGTAGTGCGGCGGGGCGGACATTGATGGACAGACCAGCACATCGATCTCCTCAAATGCCCTGCTTAGATGTCCCGTGCAGGCGGCTCTCAAATTGTTCGCTTTGGCGTAAGTCGCGCCTGTTACCTGCGCGCCCATATCGAGCCAGCCTCGAAACCAGGGGCCGTAAGTGTCTCGTTGGGATGGATAGGTCGCTTCATGGGCGGCTACCGCTTCGGCAGAACATAGCGTTGGCCACACGGAGACGTACTCATCCAGATCAGGCAATTGAACCTCAATGATTTCCGCACCAGCACCCTCTAAGACCTCAACACCAGCGCGCACGGCTTGGGCGAGCTCAGGGTCAATGTCGTTTGTTGCGTAATTTTCGTCGAATCCGATACGAAGCCCTCGAAGGTCTCGTTCAATCCCTTCAAGCATGTTCGGGACAGGGGCAGTGAGGGAAGTCGGGTCGTTTGGGTCAAAGCCGGCAATCGCCTCAAGCATAATCCCTGCATCAGCGACGCTTCGGGTCATGGGACCAACATGGTCAAGCGATTCAGCAAGCGCAAGCACACCATAGCGGCTGACTCTGCCCCACGTAGGTTTTAGTCCCACGGTACCACACGCCGCCGCAGGGAATCGGATTGAGCCTCCTGTGTCACTGCCGAGCGAACCGAAGCACAACCCCGCCGCCGTTGCGACACCGGAACCGCTCGATGACGAACCAGTCCATCGTTCCGGGTTCCACGGATTTTTGGGAATCTCGAATTGGGGATTGTAGCCGCCCATCGCACCTTCGGTCAGATTAAGCTTGCCAAGCAACACAGCACCCGCCGCTTCTAGTTTGGCGACAACGGTGCTATCGTACTCAGGCACATGGTCAGCGAGGGCTTTCGCTCCTCCCATTGTACTGACACCTTGGGTAAAGCAGAGGTCTTTTATGGCAATTGGGACACCGTGAAGTGGACCGCTATATTTCCCTGCGGCAATCTCTCTTTCGGCGTTCTGAGCGGCAGCCATCGCGTGGTCAGCCATCACTGTGGCGTAACTTTTTAATCGGCTGTCAAGTTGCTCAATACGGCGTAGCAGTGCTTCCGTGAGCTCCACAGGCGATAGCTGTTTGGAGGCAATCAGTTCGGCGATTTCGGTAATTGGTTTGAAGTGAAGTGGGGTTTCGGGCATGGTTTTTCTCCTCGTTTTTAGTTTCACTGTTGGGTTTCACTACATAAGACCGTTTTGTGGAAAAGCAGAATCTATATGGAGATTGATAACCTTATGCTTTTTGCGTCAAGTCATCTTGCCACCCTTTAGGGACCGTTCTACCCAACCTACATAATACTAATCTGACACAGAGACACGGAATTTTAACGCAAAGACGCAAAGATGCAAAGACGCAAATTAATCAGGAGAATAGCGAATAGAGATAGCCGCAACCACTTCATAGACAACTGAAGCCTTGAATCGTCCTGTTTATCGCCCACGTTTTACCTCATCCAACTCCAGTTGATAGACACCCACCAGCATCAAATCCTTCCGAAACTCCTGGCCGACCGACAGTTTACCAAAGACGGTGATTGGCGTATCCATCACTGCTCGGATTTTCTGCTTCTTTGAGGATTCGACGTAGATAACCTCGTTGATACGGGGTGCGATGCCGAAACAGCACGACATCGTCGATTTGAGCAGCAGGAACCGCTTCACTTTCCCTTTGTCAACGTCAATTGGGAGCATGAACCCGGTAATAGCGACCTTCTTTCCGTCGATTTGCTTGACTTCATCGGGAATTTCAGTGTTGTAAGAAAGAGCGACGATGTATTTCGGGTTTGCCATCTTCCGCCAATCGGGCTCATCAAGCCAGTAGTAACTCAAGAAGCCGAATGGCACACGGAGATAGTCACCAATCATTTCGGTGGGGATGGCAAACCCTTCAGCGATGTCAATGGTAAAAAGACTAAAGTTGACCCGAATCGGGGTGGTTAATTTAGGCTCTGTCTCCACATTGTAGTCGGCGAGTTGGATTTCAAACCTACCTACAAGCCTAAGCAGATCGCCCGGTAGCCATTCGACCAACGAGGTATCTTTTGAGAAATAGGTCAACCGTAGCTCTTTCAACTCTACCGACTTTTTGACACCGTGTAACTCAAAATTCGCTTGGGCATCAGCGATGATGCTTTCTCCATCTTCCAGTCGGATATCTTCCGCGACTTTCAGGTTCTCGATGCGAAGAATAGCTTGAGGGTAGATAGCGGTGTTCCACGTCACTTTCTGTATCTTCGTTTCCCCAATAACGGTTTCCACAACTAGGCGTTTCATATCGAGTTGGAGGCTCGCCTTAAACGTTTTGTGCAGTGCGTCAGGGTCGAGCGCGATTGTCCCGTTGAGCCGTTCGGTTGTCGCTGTGAACGATCGGTTTGCGAACATGAACACATTTCTGTCTTTATCCAGGGTGAATGTCTTCAGCTCGGCGGGCGTGTCGTTTTGAGCGGGGGCAGAAGCGACAAATGTGCCGAAAATCAGGGCAAAAACCATCAAATTTTTCACTGTTTTAATCTCTTCCTTTAACGTTGTAACGTGAGGTTGTTGGGTTTCACTGTATATGACCGTTTTGTGGAAAAGCAGAATGTTTATGGGTATTGATACACTTATGCTTTTTTGCGTCAAGTCATCTTGCCACCCTTTAGGGACCGTTCTACCCAACCTACGTCCTGGTGGAAAAAAACCGAAATATGTCGGATCCGGTTTGACAAGTTCCCATGATGTATCGCCGAAGGGTGGGAAAGGGATTTCCCACCCACGGGGGATGTGCTATAAATCGTCCGTTGTCCAATCCCAATTACCCAACTTATACCAATTCCGATAATAAATCACTCGTTAATGGAAGTCCGATTTGCGTCAACTCATGTTGCCACTTTCAAAGAAAGTCATAAGCAAAAACGCATCAGACCCCCGTAGCCGGGGCATCTTGCCCCATCGGATAACGATATGCGTCAACTCATGTTGCCACTTTCAAAGAAAGCGTCATCAACCGCACCCCCGTAGCCGGGATTACAGGCGTTTGATATTTCATCAAAACCGCTAACGCGATATAAATTTTCAGAAATGGTATTATTTTTTTAACTTTATGATGCCCTGGCTACGGGGGTGAAGGGCGGCTAAGGTTTATTCACTTGTATCCGCTCGAGTTTGAGGTGGTAGATACCGGTGAGCATTTCGTGGTCAAACTCTGGGCCGACGCGCAATGTGCCGAACAGTGTCACCAGCACATCTTGATGGGCCCTGATTTTCTTCTGTTCTGGTACGGTGATATACACCCACTCATTCAGGCGGGGTACGGCACCAAAACAGCACGCCATCTGGTTTTCGAGCAACATAAAAGACCGAAGGGTGTCATCCGAGACTTCAAGGGGCAACATAAACCCTTGGATCTCGACTTTTTTTCTGTCTATCGCTCGAATCGGTGCGGGAATCTGCTCGTTGAGGTTGAGCGTGGCGATGTATGCAGGGTCATCCATTTTTGTCCAATTCGGCTCCTTGATGCGGTAGTTCGTCAGCGTATCGAAGGTAAGCAATTGATACGTCCCGTTCCGATCGGTTGTCTCACCGCTCGCACGGTTTACGGACAATGAGCCAGCGGGCGAATCGGATTTCATATCTGCGCCTGTGGGGGCGTGAACTGTTGCCTCCACTGTTCCCAACGGTGCGCCTTGAATCGGTTTCGGTGCCTGAGCTGTGCGCTCGTTCAAATTGCGAAGCGCGCGAATCGGATGCGATTTGGGCACCATTTGAGAAATGCCGAGTGACAACCCGACGACAACGACACCAGCGATTGCGAAGTTCATCCACATGCCGCGTCGTTTTTCCGTTTCGGATGCTTTCATCCCTTGCGCTCCTAACTAATGGGTGTGTTCACCTTCACCATGCGTGTGCTCGTTACCATGCTTATGCTCGTGCGTATGCGCTTTATCATGCGTATGCTCGTTGCCTTCGGGAAATCCAAACGCAACTTTGGTGAACGTCTGACCTTTGACCGCTATTGAGGCGATTTCCGCATGAAATTTCGTCACGCCCTTTAGCGCGTCCGATTGTCCTGCGAATTGAGACGTATCGCCTTCGGTTTCTCCCGTTAGAGTATTCGCAACGCCCATGAGTTGTAACGCGGATTTTTGCCCCGCATCCATACTTATCTTGAGTTCAATTGCTTTCTGCGCGAGTCGTACTGGTTTCTCCGCTTCACCGTCCAGCACGTAGCCAGTTAGTTTTCCAGTCGTCTTCTCCAGCACAAGTTCAACGTGCGCGAACTCTTTGCCTAAACCAACCAGGGCCCCGCCATGCGGTGCCTTATGCTCGTGATGTTCGTGGGTGTCCTCCGCCTGCGCCTGTTCTTGGCGGGGTTGTTCCTTTTTCTCACAACCGAATTGGGCGATGGCAATCGCTATAATTGCCAGCCATATCGAGATGGTTCTTCGGACTCTCATGATGGTTTCCTTTCTACGAAATTGGGTTGGTGGTGAAAGTTACACAGTTGACAAAAATTTACACATTCAGCACGTTTGTATGGTCTAATTGGTACATGACAGCAGAACGAGTGGATATGCCCCCAAAAGTATACGTCGAATCATCCGTTATCAGTGCTTACTTTGAAGCCAGAACTGATGTTGTCTCAGTCGCGCAACGCTACTGGTCCCGAGTTTGGTGGGACCAAGTGCGACCAGAATATGATGTAGTGATCAGCAAAGCTGTCACGGATGAATTATCTAATCCGAACTACCGTTACTCGCACGATACGCTTGCTCTAGTCGTTGATATTCCCCTTGTTACGTCTGTCAATGAGGTGCGTGACATCGTAGATGTTTATATCGCCAGAAGGCTCATGCCACACGATCCTTTGGGGGATGCCCTTCACCTCGCGCTCGCTTCATACCATAAATGTGATTATTTACTGACATGGAATTGTAAACCCTATACTCCGCAGTTGTGGATGCGAATTGAGAGGATTGATGGTATCCTTTTCGTAATCCCATTCTTTAGGGGAAGATTTAATGACACAACTCGTTTTCGCGATAAAATGACGGGGTGGGTTTGCCAATATCCCCTCCAATTTGAGTTTTACAACTTATTTTTTAATAACCGGGTTGACAGCGGTTAAAAATGCGATAAATTGATGTCGGTGTCAACCTCTGGCGCTTCACTTAACTTTTGAGATATTATCCCCTGAAAATAAGAAGTGGCCTATCTTCAAGGGGATATCTAATTGATTTGGGTTCATGACGAAAGGTTGACAAAGGTTGACAGAAAAAAAAAGTGATCAGTCGCGCGTTTTACTGTTAAAGTTTAGCTACTGAAGTTTGAAATTTATCGGGTGTATCGGGAGTCGGAACTCCTTCCCACAAGTGAAACTCCATCCACAGGTGAACCCCCTTCACATAGATGGAAATTTGTTTTTATTTCTTCTTAGCTGGCGTAAACAGCCCTGAAATTATGCCCCCTTTTTACATTCTGCTCGCAAACGTGAGTCATGTTAACATACGGTCTAATTGTTTAGCAAGCACATAAAACTCGAGAAAACGGGAGTTTCACACACACGTAATTATTTCTGGTTAGAAGCACATGGTAGGACAGCAGGCCTGCCAGGGCGCGGCCTTTTTGCGTCAAGTCAGATTATCGGATATTCAGGAATTCAATAAATGCAGGAACCGCTCAAAATAGATGCGGAATATCGGGTAAACACTTAGCAAATCCAAATAAGTTTCAGCATATTCGCATTGTTAATACGTCGTTAGGTCTGTACATTCCGACCCTTGTTACACCCAATCAGTTAATAGGAGAACCCAATGGTTGAAGATTCACCCGTCGTCAAAGATATCCGTCGCATTCGGCACGCTATCTCGGAGCAATTTGATCACGATATAAACAAATATATTGACTACTTGCAAGGAAAGAGCGAGGCATCCTGTCAAGCGAAGGTCACAAAACCTCCTTCGGAATCGCTACCAGAGAAAGCAAAATCCACTTGCAACAAGGATTAGCTGAAGGTAGTTCATCTTTCGAGACCAACGGGTTGGGAAACCCAACCCCTACGAATTCAGACAATATTTATTTCTACCCTGGATTAGCTAATGGGTGTTAAATTTGTCGCCACGTCTGTTTGATACGCCTTGACCGCAGGCAGAATACCAGCGACTGTGCCTAGGAGTATCACACAAACTGGCGCGACCACGAACACGGGATGAAATTCCAACAGGTCTAAAACGATGCCCGTTTGGGTCCGAACAATCGCCGATGCCGATGTGAAGATTGCACCGTAAACGATAAATCCGATGATGACCCCCAACGCAGCGATGGCTGTTGCTTCCAACACAATTACGGCAAACACCGTTCTGCGCCGTGCGCCGAGTGACCGCAGAACCGCGAACTCACGCCGCCGCTCGTTGATTGTGTTGTAGATGCTTGCGAGAATCGAACCACTGGCAACGACGACAACGAGATAGGAAACGAGGGCCAGAATCTGGTTCATCCAACCGATTTTGTTAAACAGTTCTGCCATCACAGTCGCAATCGGCCATGCCAGTGTTGCCACCTTCCCTTGCTTGTTGATGGTTGCCTCCATCATGAACCCGATCTGTGGGCTCCGAAACTTCAGCATGACCGCGCTGACCTCTTTATGTACGTCGGGAATCTCTTGACCGGGTTGGGGAATGTATTCCTCACCACCCCCGCGCAACACATGCCCCTCTATCCGATAAATCCCCTCGATCGGAATCCAGATGACGCGGTCAGATGGTGAATTGGTCGGTTCAAGCACACCGACGATGGTATACTGCTCATCATGCCGCATTGACTCGTCAAACAGTAAGCCGTGATAGGGGTTAAACGTGTCGCCCACCTTCATGCCCAACTTCCGCGCGGCATAACTGCCAACCACCGCCTCCTGCCGATTCGGGTCAAAGAACCGTCCGCCCTCTTCCGTCTGAAACCTGACTCCTTTGCGGTATTCAAACTCCGTGAACAACGCCGTTGTCGTGCCGACGATACGGAAGCCGTAATAGTTATCCCCAAGCGCGTAGGGGATGGCGAGTTCCACACGCGGGTCGTCTTTCATCGCCTGATACATGCTCCACGGGATATTCCCTGGGGAGGTTTCGAGATGAAAGACGGTGTTCAGCACCAACTGTAACGGACTACCGCGTGCCCCCAAGACCGCGTCAAAGCCGATTGGCCCGCCCGTGAACGCCGAAACGGATTGCGATTTGATTCCGATAACCGCCATAACAAGCCCTGCACCGAGCGCGATTGATAGGGTGCTGATGAGGGTCGAAAGCGCGTGTTGGCGCAGGCTCCGTTTAACGATGAAAAACAACCCGATTCGCTTTTTCATGCTTTTTTCTGAATTAGGATTTTATCTGGGTGGTTCCGTGTTGGTCGTGGCATTAATTCTGACATCGGTAATAAGGTAGAAACGGTTGGTCGTGGTTCTTTGTTTACGCGCTGATACACCTGACTGGCTTAACAAATCCAAGCGATAACTGGTTGTTGAGCTGTCAGTAAACAACTTGGTGCCCCGTTCTTTTATGCCGTTCGTTGTCTAACAGCTTCTTCAGATCGTCGATAAAATGCTCAAATGGTTTGACTTTTTCGCTCTCTTCAATATCTGCATCCGTTAAAATGTAGCTCCCATCTAATTCAGTTTCTATGATTGCTTTAGCCTTTTTAGGAGGATTGCCATCCTTGTTCAATACGCCATCTTCATCAGGACTAACCAGATAAACCTTGATGTGCCTTGTCATCTCATCACTCAGAAGTTTGAGTTTCCAGTAACCTGTTTGAGCAATTCGCTCCCTTAAAGTTACTTTGCTTGAGATGACTGCTAGAACCTTGCATGTCTCAGGATGGTAGATAATAATATCAACATCAGGGAGATGGCAACCAAATTCACCATAGTCCACGAGTACATTTCGCTTGACCTGACTGAGTTGCTTCTTTAAGTTTTTCGTTCTTTCCAAGGTATTCCCGTTAACAACCTTTAATCCAAGTTCTTCGATCTCATCAGTAATAATATATTGGATTAACTTTTCCAAATTTTTGCCCTTAAAAGCACGCCAACTTTGCTCGTGGTCGCCACCTTGGGTCGGTTTTTCCTCCCAATCTCGCTTATGAGAATCTTTCGCTTCTCGCAACAACCCTGAGATCTGCTTGGGTGCATCTTCACCAAGCAGATTTCTCCTTTGAATGTATAAGTCTTTCAGATCTTCAAATTTCATAACAATTACTCCTTATTTTTCTAAAGGTGGCAACTTGGTTTCTTAAATTTATCTTCTGAAATGAAACATCCGCTGATACGCTTGATTGGGTTGACGCGTCCAAGCTGACGAACATGGTTGTTGAACCGTCAATAAAGACCCCGTTAATCCATTTTTTCACTCTCCTTCACCGCTGTCTAACACCATCTCCAGATCTTCGACAAAATATTTAAATAGTTTGATTTTGCCTGTATCTGGCACCTCTGCTTCCTTTAAGAGGTAGGCCCCATCTAATTCAAATCCTGTAATTGCTCTGGCCTTCTTAGGTGGATGGCTATCCTTCAATGTGTCATCTTTATCAGGACTAATCAGATAAACCTTGATGTGTTCCGTCACCCCGTCTTGCAAAAGTTTGAGTTTCCAGTAGCCTGTTTGAGCAATTCGCTCCCTTAAACTCACTTTGCTTGAGATGATTGCTAAAACCTTGGAGGTATCAGGATGGTAGACGATGATATCAACATCAGGCAGATGACAACCATATTCACCATAGTCTAGTAATAGATCTCGCTTGACCTTTTTGAGCTGCCCCTCTAAGTTTTTGGTTTTTCCTAGCGAATCCCCGTTAACAACCTTCAATCCAAGTTCTTCGATCTCATCGGTAATGATATATTGGATTAACTTTTGCAAATTTTTTCCCTTAAAAGAACGCCAACTTTGCCCGTAGTCACGGCCTTTAGTCGGACATTTTTTCCAATCTTTCCTATGAATCACTTCTGCTTCTTCTAGCAACTGCGGGATCTGCGTGTAGGCTTCTTTACCAAACTGCTTTTTCTTTTCAATGTATAAGTCTCTCAAATCTTCAAACTGCACAGCAATCACTCCTTTAACCCAATTACGATATGTTCTGTTGGATACGCCTCAGAATCTGCCTTGTCGCTACTAGCAAACCGACCTGTTTTCTCATCCCGTTTTTGCGGCAGTATTTTGAATGGGATTTCCCTTTTAATGATTCGATCGAATTTGAAACCTGCATTTTGCAAACTCTCAGCGAAAACCTGAGCATTGAGAATATCCACGCCCTTTAATCGCGTATTTCCGATAACGTAGCAACATCGACCACCACGCTTTAGAACCCTGAAGCTCTCACTAAAGACTTCCTCCATATCGAAAAAAAAGGCTGAAATCTCTCTCGCCTTTTTGGGGCTTTTGCCGAACATTTCACTAACGATATTCTCGGCAATTTGACTTTTTAATTGCTTCTCATGCTGTCTGCGCGATGTCCCGATGAACTCTGTCCGATACTCACTTAAATCGTCTGCTAAATCCAGCCAGATTGTTGAAAGTTGATGTAAGTCTGCATATTCATAGCTGGTCACATAAGGACTTGAACTAATAATAAAATCAACAGAGTTATCAGGAACAGGTTGCTTTTTCGCTGTACCAATTTGAACGTTTAAGTATTCATCACACCTATCGCGGCAGGGAACGACCTGATAAAACTGCTCATTGCCTCTCATCATCTTGGTGAGATGTCTCCGAATTGCAGTATACGGATTTGCAGGCTTCTTTTTGAAATCTCTTGTTGGCTTTGTGCTACCCTGGTTCCATACCGAACAATTTTTGAGAATGTTACTGAAAGCCACAAGAAAGAAATCTCTGAGCGTTTCATCCTCTTCATTGAAGATGATAGTTAAAATCGTGCCGAGCTTATTCTTATGTTCTTCTGAAAACCAATAGTCAATTCTCTCAATGTGTTTTTCAGGAATTGTTGGCTTAACCTCTGTGTTGATGTTGAATAGCAAGGGTTGGGATTGGTCTAAAAAAAAAGACAACATTGACAGAAATTGCTCTACCTTTGTCTCAAGACAAGTTGGTTCGATTGGCTTAGCTTTTACCTTCGTTACCAGATGAGAAATTCTGTTAATATCAGTTCCGCTTGCCTTAAAGCCTTTCGAGATGGCAGTAACAATAGTCGTACCACTGCCCATAAATGGATCGTTTACATGGACATTAGTATCAGTTACATACTCCTCCATTAATCCTTCCACCAACTGCGGGATGAATTTAGCAGGATAACGATGATAACCATGCGTCCACTTGCCAGTTTGTGATGGCTTGTAGCCCATGAAAGCCCATTTTTCATCAACCTGTTTTTCATTAAACAGTTGAAGGATTTGCTGTGGTTGCATGGCTTACCTCTCAACTTGAGTGATTTTCTGGGGCATCCTGACTGTATTCTTCATCTAACTCTTCAGCCGATTTGAGCAATTTCTTTGTTTGCTCCCCCACAAAGAATGCAAAAATAGGGGCATCCTTTTCGTTTATGTGAGTCGTGTCAGGGTTGCAAAAATATTTCCGAAGTTCTCGCAGTGGGTAGTCTACTAATTCAAGATCGTACGTAAGACCTTCATACGTTTCAAGAATTTCCCGATCCGCCAATTCAACCTTGAATTGCTCAATACACCCTAAAATGAAATCAACATTAACACCGCCAAGTTCTGCATACCCTGATCCAATAGCAGCTTCACGTATCTTGCTAAGATGGTAGTTTAATGTCGGCGGGAAGGCATCAGCCAGTTTTTTACCCACAAATTTATTTTTATGTTCCATTTCTTCTCTCCTTAAAGTCTTGAGGACATTACCTAAAACGCTCATAAGAACACATCTTTGTGTTGCAATCAAGTTGGAAATACTGACATTCTTGAAAGAATCTAGTCTTTTACTGTCAGCATAAGCTGTTCCCAATCGAAATCCTTGACTCCCAATACTTATACGCGAAATGTAGTTAAATGTAACCGTTTTATTTTTGCCTCTATCTCGTTTTGTAGGATGCCCTACACTATCATTGCGAATTTCCCGAATCTCCTTTAGTGATGGATCGAGGGTGTATGGAATTTTGAGAGCTTCAGCCAAATGTTTAATAGCATCTTGCTGCACAAAAAGGGCTTGCAAAGTTCCATAGATATACATATATTTATTACCATCATCAAAATGATTGATGTCTGTCTTAAGGAAAGCCTCTAAGCAACAGTCTATATCCTCAATAACATCCAAACAACAGCACAGCATCCTCCACGCGGCGACATTCTGTAATAAAGCGTATTGCTTGCGCGGGCTATTGATCATGTCACGGACATCACTCATAAGTTGTTTGACATCTTGCATTTTATTGACCTCAGTATAAAAACCCACCGTCGTGTCAGCGTTTCCATTCAATGTAATCATTCACGTTGTGTCTTTCAAAAACTTCAAGGGCATCACGGCAAAAATCTGGCATCTCATTATTGCCACGTAATTTTGAGAATTCGTGTAGCTCAATAATTTTCTCGATCATTTTGACTCCTTAAGTTTGCGAATAAACTCCGACTATTCACAATTCGCTTCGCAGCCAATTCGCAATAGCCATTGTCAATTTCAACGCCCACACCGATTCGTCCGTTATTGTGTGCCTCCATTAAGGTGGTCCCACTTCCCAAAAACGGGTCGAATACAACGTCCCCAACGTAGCTGAACAGCTTGATGCACCGATACGGCAGTTCACGCGGAAAAGGGGCGGGATGGCCTATCCGTTTTTTGCTCTCTCCGTTAAATGTCCAGAACCCATTTGTCCACGCCATAAATTCATCGCGCGATATGTCCGATTCTTTACTGCCAAGTTGCTTCTTCCAAGAGTCCTTGTACAAAACCACAATCAACTCGACAGGGGCGATGACGTAAGGGGCAGATGCGGACATCCAGGACCCCCATGCGGTGCGGCGGGAGATATTGCCTTCGTTCCAGACAATTGTGGCGTGGTATTCCCAACCCGTTGCCTGTGCAATTTGTGTCAGATCTGCCCCGACGCTTCGATGTCCCCCTTTGTTCTTATCCAGTGGGATGTTCAGCAACAATCGGGCGTGGGGTTTGCTCCATTCGTAGCAATTCCCTATCCACTGTCTACTAAAATCGAGGTAATCGTGATAGCCTAGCGTGTCATCATTGGAGTCGTAATCAATACCGACGTTGTACGGCGGTGAGGTAACAATCAGGTCAATAAATTCACCTACAAACAGCTCGGGTTTACAGGTGTCCGCATTGATAATATAGACATCCGCTTCCTCGAAGAATGGCGCGACTGTGAAGTACGCGTGTGTATCCAATTCTGGTTGCATATCGGCCGACCCTTCCTAAACCGATTAAAGGATCGCGCAGATTGCCCACTTACTCATAATAACCGGATTTATCCACATTTGTCAATGTTTTCTTTCCCTGCTTCAGAGACATTCAATCGACAACTGCGGGATGATTGGAACGGCTTTTTACCGCCGTTCGGGTTGCGGGACCCTGTCATCCTTAGACAATTTTAACATTTCGGATTTTTATTTTAGCATTTTGTTAAATAATTGTCAAGAAAAATTATGCGTCTGAATTGTTTGTGCGTTTATTGATTGTGCCTCTTTTCTGGGGATTTGCTGGATTTGGCTATCCAGCAGGAGCGGGCTGGGGGCGGGCGCGACTTGGTCTTTGTTAGAATAACCGAAGTTGCACCTTCTTGGATTGGTATTATACACAATTTATTTCTGCGAAATCCATTGTGACTTCAAACTGCCCCAAAACGTCTGCGTCGTGGCTGACGATGAGCAGTGCGGTGTTGTTTTCGTCGCAGAGCTCGCGGATGAGCGTTATCGCTTCGTTGGCATTGTGATAGTCCAGATTGCCTGTGGGTTCATCGGCAAGGACCAGGCTTGGTCGGTTTGCGATGGCGCGGGCAACCGCAACCCGTTGCTGTTGCCCGACGGATAACTGCGAGGGCCGATAACTCATCCGCTCGCCAAGCCCCACCCGCTCAAGTAGATGTTGGGCGAATTCGACATCAACCCCCTTGCCAAACATCATGCCGAGCATCACATTTTCTAAAGCGGTGTAGCCAGCAAGCAGGTTGAAGGTTTGAAAAATATATCCGATGTGGCGGGCGCGTAATCCGTCACGTCCGGATTCTGAGAGCGCGGTCATCTCCTCGCCTGCAACAACGATGCGTCCGCCATCGGCTTGTAGAATGCCAGCGATGAGATTGAGAAGTGTGGTTTTCCCAACACCGCTACTGCCTCTGAGCGCGACTTGTGCTCCTTCGTCCATCTCGAACTGGGGTATGTCAATGATGGGGGTCTGTGAACCTTCGGGGGAGGTGTAAACCTTTTCGAGGTTCGTGATTGTTAAAAGTGCCATTATTGCCTCCGATTGGTTTTGTTCTGCTGGATTTGGCAATCCAGCAGGAGCGGCCGGGGTTAGTAGGCGCAAGCGGGAATGTTGGTAGTAGGCGGGAAAGGGATTTCCCGCCTACGGAGCCAAGAGTTGCTCAGCAAAAGACTTCTATGGTGTAACTGTTACGGGCACGGAGAGTGCCGCTGTAAAATCGGGATGGTCGCCGTGTAGCAGTTGGAGTTTGAACTCCGTTTTTCCTGCTTTAAGCCCTTTCACCTCAAAGGTGAATTTCTCTGCGGATTCATCGCCGTGTTCTTCACCTTCCTCATCGTGTCCCTCTTCTTCATAAAGGTGAACTTCAATAATTGAGGAATCAAAGCTACTGATGCCTAAAGCGAGCTCCTCTTCTGGGTCATGTTCATCACCGTGTTCTTCACCCTCCTCAGGGGGATTCGGTAAAAATTCACTCTCGTCGTGGTCAAGGAACATGGTGAGCACATCAAGTGTGCCTCCAACTTTGAGGGTGATACTTCCCGTATGCTCCCCCTGAAATTGGCGGTAGATCTGCTTCCCGTCAACCTTGAGCACAAAACCGTCGGCATCGGCATGATACACGTCGCCCTCATGGTCATGGTCATCATCAACAATGGGATTATCATCTTCGCCACAAGCGGCGAATAACATGGTGAATGCGACTAGCAACAGGGTAAATCTAAAAAAATGGGTAAACATTATGTCCTCCGAATATAGATAGATTGCGTTCCCGGCGTTACGATTGATGAGACGATAAATCTAGGCATACTAACGCCTTAGTCAGATATAGCTCGGCCGGGAACAGACAGAGATTAACTGAGTCGAAAAATAGAGATAGTTCGGTTAAGAGAGTGGATCAAACAGAGGACGTTGGGGGCGCACGACTTAGGTTATTATTGACAGGTTTCGTGGTGCTGAAAGTCAGATCAAAAGGGGAATGAATTGAAGGCTGGGTATCGAGATTGGTAAAGTCAACGGCATGGGATGCAATCCCGATATGGTTGGCAATAAAAAAGCAGGCAGAACAGTGCTCTGAACCGGCAGCGTCATGCTCGTGTTCGTGTCCATGCTCGTGTTCATGTCCATGCTCATGTGTAAGCCCGACAAAATTTACGGTTAGCAGATAATAAAAAATGCCAATCGCAATCGCCCATCGAGTTTGCCAGGGGGGTGGATTGATGTGGATTCGACTGTTCTGCAAGAACCTTTACCCCTTTCAACGTGGGAAGTTTGCCAATTAAGGTTGATATGATAGCACAAGTGAATGGGCTTTGTCCAATTTTTAATTTCAAAAACTCAACCCCAAAAGGTATAATTAATTATCAAGCCCTTCAGATGGTTGTTGGCGCATCTTGAAATGAATTTCAATTGTGTATCCTGCCCCAAGTTGTTCCTTTGACAAGCCAAGGGGCAGAAACCAGGGGCTATTTAGTTTTCCGTTTTTTGACCGTTTTCGGATGGAAGTCGCGATTCGGAGATCCCTCTCCCGATAAGTCATCCTAACGGATGGTCGCGTGAGCGAGCGCATCTCCCCACCCGTAAGGGTTTGGTCAATCCAGCAGGAACAGGACGGGCGCGAATTTTAAAAATTTAGCCGATACAAAAACTTCACATTCCGCCCTGGTTCTGGCATTACGGATTTGATTCTGGAAAGGTGTTGGCGGTATTCGGTGTTGAGGATGTTTTCGATCCCGAGCACTGTCTGGTGGTGCAGGTCCCACATCGTAAACAGGAATTGTACACCCAGAGCGTAGATGATGTATCCGTGCGTGGGGACTTCAAGTTCGCCGAGCCGATTTTGGTCGTCTGAAAATCGCGCTGTGAGGTGAAGGTTAATCGGCTTCGTTATGTATCGCAGTGCCACTGTTCCATTGAGGGGCGGGATGCGCTCAAGTGGCAATCCGCTGGATGTCAAGCTCCCTTTGAGGTAACTCAGGTTCATCTGTGCGTGAAATCGTGGGATAATTTCGGTGTCAATGCTAAATTCAGCACCGTCAAGGGTGGCATCTTGTCCCTGATATTGGTATATCCACAACCATCCGGCCGCACCGCTTCCCCAATCCTTTTCGCCGGTGTTGGTTGGGATTAGGTAGTTCAGAATCTGATTGCGAAAAATTGCGAGATTTAGCCTCACTCGCGTATCCGAATAGCGGATAAACGCTTCCGTCCCGTATCCCTCCTCTGAGTCGAGGTCGGCGTTACCGATTTCGTAGGAGTAGGCCGCAAGATGGGGACCGTCCGAAAAGAGTTCTTCAATTCCCGGTGCGAGAAATGTTTTCATCAAGGTGGTGCCTGCTTTCAAGTTGTCGTTCCAATGATAGATACCGGAAACGGCCCCTGACACGCCGCCGAAGTTCCGTTGACGCACCGTTCCGGCGCGGATGCTGCTACCTGCTCTAAACGGCTCAACGCGTTTGATTTCGCCGCGAATCGCGCCTTGTAGTGTGAAGTTGTTGAACTCCTTCTGATTGAAACAGAACCCCGCCACAGCCATCTCTCGTGTGTGCGGTGTCCAGTAAAACCCGCCCGTCGCATGGTCACGATACTCGCCCCAAACACCTATAACTACATCATTCTGCAAATAAGCCAGCGCGGACACGTTGTATGTCAACACGCCAAATTCAACGCCGAGGGTGTTGTTCGATTCAAACTCCTGATGTTGATAGCGTGTATAGACGGTCTGCAGTTTCAGCTTCTCAAGAACCGACTGTTGTTGCAACACATATTCAAGGGTGCCCTCATACCGCTGGCGGTCTAGAGCGATGTGAACGCCTTTGATGTGACCTTCTGGTGACCCTGGGATGCCGTAATCGGAGCGGTAGGCTCCGCCTGAAATCCCGATGTGCCCCCAATCCTTGACCATTGAAGCACCGCTCGAAAAATTGGTGTTGGATAGTGACGTGTTTTCCAAAATACCGACGGGGGTGCGCGTATCGTCCGCACGGCGGCGATTCCACTTCAACCGCCATGCGAGGTCACCGATCGGGAAGGTCACTCCTGTTGCACCGGTAAGCCCTGAGTTGACAGACTCACTTTGAAATGTAAAACTCACTGTTGGACGGTTGGGGAGTGTTTGTGGGATGGTCTCACGCTTGACATTGACGACTCCGCCGAGTGTGTTGGACCCGTAGAGCAACGATGCTGGACCGCGTATTATCTCGATATTTCTCGCCGTGGTGGGGTCGATAGCGACGGCGTGGTCTGCTGAGGATGCCGATTTATCGCCAGTGCGCTCGCCATCTTCAAGGATAAGCAGCCGGTTACCGCTCATGCCGCGAAGCACTGGACGCGCCACCGCTCGCCCCATGCTCCGCTGTGCGACCCCTACCTCGTCGCTCAGCGTGTCGGCGATGGTTGTCCCCATCCGTTGCCCTAGTTGTCGTCCGAAGAGGACGAGGTTGGTCGTTTTCTCAAAGGCATCGAGTTCATCATTCGTCGGCTTGACGAGGATTTCTTTGAGTTGGAATACGATGCGCTTTAGTTCAACCGTGATTGAGGGTAGGTTCGCCTTGACATCAATTTCCCGATTTACGGTTTCATAGCCGATGCAAGCGAATCGAATCGTATACGTTCCGGAGGCAATCTCATCAAACCGAAACTGTCCAGTTTTATCGGTTCGGAACACGGATGTCCCTTCTGCTTTGCGGGACAGGGATACACGGACATCCACAAGGGGGGTTCGCGTTTCGGCATTGATGACCTGTCCTGAGAGAGAGAAGTTGCGGGCGAAGGATGTTTCTCCGACAGCATTAATCAGGAGAACCGAGAATAGAAAGCACCACAACCATTTCGAGGTTTTACAGTATTGACACGCACGGCACAAGCGACGATTAAGAAGATGCCCTACCATAAGTAGGAGCCCGCCACAAGCCATGAAGACGCTTTCATACTGTTCTGATACCTGGAAGTGTGCAATAAATATACATAAGAACGCACCGCCGAGGGTCAGAAATATCCGCCATTTTCGATGGTGTCGATAGCCCCACGTCAGACTTCCTACAGCGAGTCCCGCTGTTACGGCGATTATGACCAGCTCGACAGATTCGCTGAGGAAAAATCCAAGCCCAACGAGCGGCAATACAGTTATCAACAACGGGGTTGCCATACAATGGATGGCACATGTGAAAGAGAGACATGCCCCAACATTATCTACAAGTGAGTGATTCAGATATCTTTTCAATTGTTTTCTCCTAAAATCATGCGATACTTTTACTCATCTTCACTTTGTCAAGCAAACACTCCCTACGGTGTAACCGTTACCGGAATCGAGAGAGCCGCCGTAAAATCAGGATGGTCGCCATGCAAGAGTTGGAGTTTGACCCCTGTTTCTCCAGCTTTAAGTCCTTTCACCTCAAAGGTGAATTTTTCGGCAAGCTCATCGTCATGGTGCTCGTCCTCTTCAGCCTGATCATCTTCGTGATCGTCTCCCTCGCTTTCGTGAAGGTGGATTTCAATGATTGACGAGTCAAATTCGCTGAGAGCTAGGGCAAACACCTCTTCCTCGTCCTCGTCATCATGTTCGTGTTCTTCTTCCTCTGGGTTTTCCTGGAAAAATTCTTCTTCATCGTGGTCAAGGAAGACGGTGAGCACATCAAGTTCGTCTCCAACTTTGAGGGTGATACTTCCCGTATGCGTTCCCTGAAATTGGCGGTAGATCTGCTTCCCGTCAACCTTGAGCACAAAACCGTCGGCATCGGCATGAAACACGTCGCCCTCATGGTCATGGTCGTCATCAATAATGGGATTATCATCTTCGCCACAAGCGGCGAATAACATGGTGAACCCGAGTAGCAACAGGGTAAATCTAAAACAGTGGGTAAACATTATGTCCTCCGAATATAGATAGATTGCTCTCCCGGTGTTCCGACTGATGAAACGCTAAATCTAGGCATACTACCGTTACAGTCAGATACAGATCCCCGGGAAAAGACAGAAATTAACTGATCGAAAAATAGAGATAGTTGGTTCAGAGAGTGGATGAAACAGAGGACGCTGGTGGTGCACGGCTTCGGATATTGTTGGCAGGTTTCGTGGAACTGAAAGTCAGCTCGAACGGGAGAGAAATCGGGAGCCCGGTATTGAAAGTAGTAAAGTCAACAACATGGAACGCAATTCCGATATGGTTGGCAATGAAAAAGCAGGCAGAACAGTGCTCTGAACTGGAAGGGTCATGCTCGTGCTCATGCTGATGTCCGTGTTCATGCTCACACTGATGTCCGTGTTCATGCTCATGTTCGTGTGTAAGCCCGACAAGGTTTACCGTCAGCAGATAATAAAAAATCCCAATCGCAATCGCCCAGCGGGGTGGATTGGTGTGAATTCGACTGTTCTGCAAAGTCCTTTTCCTCTTTCAACGGATATTTGGAAATTCAGGATTGATATTATAACACAAGTGGATTGGCTTTGTCCAATTTTTATTTCAAAAATGAACCACAAAAGGTATAATTATCAATTACTTCAGATGGTTGTTGGCGCATCTTGAAATGAATTGCAATTGTGTATCCTGCCCCAAGTTGTTCCTTTGACAAGCAAAGGGGCAGAAACCGAGTTTTTTAACCCGAATTGCCACCTTTATAAAAATAAGGGAAAGAAACCGAGTTTTTTATAATGAATAGCCGCGATTTGGACCTAAACACGTCGGATTTGTTCATAAGTGTGCGAAAAGGCACATCAAAAACTCGGTTTCTCAATAGGTAGCAACTTAGATTTTTTAAGAAAATAAGAAAGGACGGTAGTGCAAAATGTACAGATTCACTTCTATTTTGATAATCGTTTGTATTGTGGTTGTTGCGAGTTTTTCAGTCTGGGCGGAGAGCCACGAGAGTGAAGCGACATCCGAAAAATCCCACATTCCCGGCTGGTTCCGAGTGGATACCGATAGTTTAGGAACGCATTTTCTAATCGGGGCGATCCATTCCGTCGGCGGCATCTCGCTCGATTCTAATATTTACATCGACGATACCATCGGAGAGTTTGACCTCGGTGTTTCCATCCCCGCTGTGAAAGGCGACGGTTTCAGTGTCACGCTGTTGCCCATGCTAGGTCTTGGATTTGACTATGCTTCGGCGGATGGTCCCTCCGCAATCTTTCCACATCTGTTTGTTTTTATACCCGCCGGTAACCTCTTTTTCAAATCGTGGACAATCGGTTCCGTCTATTCCGTGTTCAACGAGGAACGGAGCAACGCGCTCTACCCCCGCAATTATTTCACCTATTCCATCAACAAGACTATCGCTATTGGTCCACAGGTTGAAGCCGTGCTCGGTTTGGGAGGGGATGGCGAGTTGTTCAGCCTCATTGTCGGCCCGCGAATCAATATCGGCTACGGGAAAAATAACACGCTCGGCCTACTTGTGGGGTATGAAACTAAAAAAAAGGATGGCGAAAGCGGCCTGACTGGAAGGTTGAGTTTCACTCGTCTTTGGTAGCAACGTATATCGGGGATAGGATTTGGAGGAGGGCGGGGCAGGATGCCCTGCCTACGGTGTTAAGTGCCCTTTCGTGTTAAAACAGGACCTGGATCTACTTGACAATCACCATTCGTTTCATCTGATGGAAAGATTGTCCGGACAATTGGTAGAAATAGACTCCGCTTGAAACCCGCTCGCCGAGGTCATTGCGACCATCCCAATAGGCGGCGCGGGAGCGGCTTTGATAGAAGCCTGCGGACTGGAATCCGAGCGAAAGCGTCAGAATCCGTTGCCCAGTCGTGTCGTAGATTGATAGGGTTACATCCGCCGCCTCTGAAAGGTTATACGGAATCCACGTTTCGGGGTTGAATGGGTTGGGATAGTTTTGCAACAGGAGACTCTGCTTGGGGTTGCCAACGCTGTCAAGCGTTACGCGTAGCACTGCGTTGGCAAGGGCATCGGGTGTTACTGTGAAACGGAATTTCTCCGAGGCAATCTCCCCCGTTGTATCGGTGACGGTCACTTCTAGGATGTCCCCAACTTGGACGACGCTCTGGCGGGAGAGGTCGGCGGTCGCTACGGCGAAGTAGCCGTCTCGTACATGCCCTGTCATGATGGCATTGGTCTGTAGGTTT
This sequence comes from Candidatus Poribacteria bacterium, assembly GCA_965198165.1. Lineage (GTDB taxonomy): Bacteria > Poribacteria > WGA-4E > WGA-4E > PCPOR2b > CBDAOT01. The sequence continues at coordinate 6,303,817 of OZ240244.1, forward strand.
CGCACTGTGACCAGATAGCTGTCAAGGTTGCGCTCGCTTTCCAATCGGCCGCTGACAACAAACGCCCAAGTGCCGTTGTTAGATATCGGGCTCGGCCCCGCCGCGATTTGCGATAGATTGTTCCACGGTGCCCCGACAAAGGCGACCCGTCGGGGCTGTGGGACATTGACGATGTAGCCTTTCGCTCCTTCAATTGGAAAGCCGTCGTCTGGCGCGTTGGGAGTCCAACCGACAAATTTTTGGTTCGCGTCATCGAGCATAATTACCGTTGTCGCTCCAACCATCTTCGCTAAGGAACGGGCGTTCATCGGGGTTGCTGGTCTCAGGGGGACGGAGAGCATGTTCAACCCTTTGGAGAGGGACGCGAGATAGACTTCGCTAAACCCCTCCTGACCTGCAACGGGGACCGGTCTGGCAATAAATCCGTGTCTGCGTCCATCCGGTGTGTTATAGTAACCGGCGACCTGCCCTCTCGCATTAATATCCCGTGCGACTGTATTGACGCTACCGGGGACTCGTAACTCCTTCACCTCACCGTTTGGCATGAGGATATAGGAACGCTCAATATCGTCCACCTTTCTGGCCCTGAACACAATGACACCGGCATCGTTGATGGCGTTCACGAATAGGTACTCTAGGTTCGACAAGGGACCGGGGAAATCGAAAGTGGTAAAGCTACCGTCAGGGTGGCGCATGTATCCGTGATGTATCCCATCGGCATCTATGTAGCTCCCGACTAGGATGCCCCCGCCGTTTACATGGTCGGCATACGTCACTTTCGCCCCTGGTATATCGATCTGTGTATCGCCTATAAAACCGTGACTGACACCAGCGGCATCGCCAATATTACCAGCGAGTAGCCCCGTTTCACTAATCCCAAAAATTAGCGTTTCGGCGGCACCCGGAAAATCGAATTGTGTGAATCCGCCATCTTGTACAATTACGCCGTGAGCGACCCTGTTCAAATCGTCATAGTAACCCACAGCCTGCCGCGCGTTGTTGAGTCCATAGAGAACAGTTCGGCGGGAACCGGGGAAATCGTGAGTGGAAAACACCCCATCAATCAGCGTGAAGCCGATGATTTTCGTTCCATCAGGGCTACGAGTGTTTCCCGCGTAGTCCCCAAGGTCATTGGTTGAAGTCAGCTCCAGAAAATCAACATCAGGCACCTCAATCTTCTCGAAGATATAGCCCATAGACGCTTCACCGGACGCGGGGACAATTGATGGCAACGTATCATCCTGAGCAATGGCAGCCTGTAGGAACGGCATCCCTCCCATGAGGATGAGGCAGACGGACATGAAAAGGGTGAAATGAAAAATTTGTGTTCTCATCTGAAATAGCCCGTGAGCCCCAATCCTTTTAGGGTTGGGATGCGGGCATTCCTCCTTTGCTTTGAATCTGTTATATCAAATTAATTTCACGAGTCATATTGTGCTTGCTTCGGTGGAAGAGTGGGAGTTATCGGTGTTCTAATGAGTTTTGACGTTCAATTTCTGTGCTGCGCCACATGTTGCTCCGCACGAATTTGGTTAAACAAACTATATATCGGTTCTGTTACTTGACAATCACCATCCGCTTCATCTGATGGAAGGATGGGGCGGACAATTGGTAGAAATAGACCCCGCTTGAAACCCGCTCGCCTAGGTCATTGCGACCATCCCAATAGGCGGCGCGGGAGCGGCTTTGATAGAAGCCTGCGGACTGGAATCCGAGCGAAAGCGTCCGGATGCGTTGCCCGGTTGTGTCGTAGATTGATAGGGTTACATCCGCCGCCTCTGAAAGGTTATACGGAATCCACGTTTCGGGATTGAACGGGTTTGGATAGTTCTGCAACAGGAGGCTCTGCTTGGGGCTACCAACGCCATCAAGCGTTACGCGTAGCACAGCGTTTGCAAGGGCATCGGGTGTTACTGTGAAACGGAATTTCTCCGAAGCAATCTCCCCCGTTGTATCGGTGACAGTCACTTCTAAGACATCCCCAACTTCCACAACGCTCTGGCGAGAGAGGTCGGCGGTCGCTACAGCGAAGTAGCCGTCTCGCACATAGCCTGTCAGGATGGCATTGGTCTGTAGGTTTCGCACTGTGACCAGATAGCTGTCAAAGTTCCGCTCGCTTTCCAATCGGCCGCTGACAACAAATGCCCAGGTGCTGTCGTTGGATACTGCGCTCGGCCCCGCCGCGACTTGTGGTTGATTTGTCCACGGTGCTCCTACAAAGGCGACCTGTCGGGGCGACGGGACGTTGACGATGTAGCCTTTCGCTCCTTCAATGGGAAATCCGTCGTCTGGCGCGTCGGGGGTCCAGCCAACAAATTGTTGATTCGCGTCATCAAGCATGATTACTGTTGTCGCACCCACCATCTTCGCTAAGGAACGGGCGTTCATCGGTGTCGCTGGCTTCAGGGGAACTGAGAGCATGTTCAACCCTTTAGAGAGGGACGCGAAATAGACTTTGCTGAAATCTTCCTGACCCGCAAGGGTCGCGAGTCTGGCAATAAATCCGTGTCTGCCCCCGTCGGGCGTGTCGTAGTAACCGACGACCTGCCCTTTCGCATCAATATCCCGTGCCACCGTAGTGACACTGCCGGGGAAGCGCAACTCCCTCGGCTCGCTGTCCGGCATGAGGATATAAGTACGCTCAATATCGTCGATCTCTTTGGCTCTGAACACAATAACACCTGCATCGTTGATCGAGTTCACGAAAAGGTACTCTAGGTTGGACAACGGACCAGGATACTCTATATTGGTAAAGCTACCATCAGGGTAGCGCATGTATCCGTGATGTATCCCATCGGCATCTATGTAGCTTCCAACTAGGATGCCCCCGGCGTTCATATCATCAGCATAAGTTGTCACAGCCCCAGGCACCTCGAACTGTGTATCACCCACAAAGCCGTGAATCATACCTGCGGTATCAAAAACGTCACCCATAAGTATCCCCGTTTCACTAACGCCAAAGAGTTCCGTTTCGATTGCCCCCGGAAAATCGAATTGTGTCAATTCGCCATCTTGCACGACTAGGCCGTGAGTGACCTCGTTCAGATCGTCGTAGTGACCTACGACTTGTCCCGCGTTGTTGAGTCCGTAGAACATAGTAGTGAGGGAGTCGGCGAAATCATAAGTGGAAAAGACACCATCAATCAGCGTAAAGCCGACTATTTTCTCTCCATCAGGGCCAAGAGTGTTCCCTGCGTAATGCCCAAGGTCATTGGTTGAAGTCAGCTCCAGAAAATCAACATCAGGCACCTCAATCTTCTCGAAGACATAGCCCATAGACGGTTCACCTGACTCAGGAACAGTCCACAGCAATGTGGTTCCATCCACTGCCCTCGAAGCGAGGGTCGTACCGTCGGGTGAGTACGCCACAGAGAAAACGGTGTCTGTATGCCCGATAAGGGGCGTAATAATTTCACCCGTTGAAGCATCCCACACTATGACGGTTCCATCATCTGACCCCGAAGCGAGGGTCGTGCCATCGGGTGAGTACGCCACAGATTCGACCCAACTCGTATGCCCCGCAAGTGTAGCAATGTTTTCTCCCGTCGCCACATCCCACAGTTTGATGGTTTCATCCCGCGACCCTGAGGCGAGGGTCGTACTGTCGGGTGAGAATGCCACAGAATTTACGCCACCCGTATGGCCTTTGAGCGTGAATATACTTTCGCTCGGTGAAACGCGCCGCAGTTCGATGGTACTATCTAGCGACCCCACAGCGAGCATGGTGCTGTCTGGCGAAAACACGACAGTGGCGACCAAAGCCGCATCGTGCCCGGAAAATGTCACGACATTTTCCCACGTCGAAGTATCCCAGAATCTTATCGTTCCATCCCGTGACCCAGAAGCGAGGGTCCCGCCATCTGGAGCGAACGCTACAGAGGGAATCCACTCGTTGTGCCCCTCAAGTGTGGCTATATTTTCGCCCGACCCCACATCCCACACTCGAACAGTGTCATCAGCAGACGAAGAAGTGACCGTGGCACCGTCTGGAGAGAACGCGACAGCGGCGACCCAATCCGTATGGCCCTCAAGTGTAGCGGTGTTTTCGCCTGTCTCAAGATTCCACAGTTTAACGGCGTAATCATCTGCTCCTGAGGCGAGCATGGTACCGTCTGCGGAGAACGCGACGGAGTTAATCCACTCGGGATGCCCCTCAAATGTAGCGATATTTTCGCCCGTCTCCGTATTCCACAACTGGATGATTCCATTCATTAAACCGGCGGCGAGCACGGGAGCGGTGGGCGAGTATGCTATAGACCATAGGCGGCCCGCGTGCTCTTCGAGTGTGATCCTACTTTCGCCTGACCCCACATCCCACAGCTTGATGGTTAAATCTCTTGATGCTGAAGCGACCGTGGCACCGTCGGGTGAGAATGCCACAGAGGAAATCCACGCGGTATGCTCGTCAAGGGTGGCTATATTTTCGCCCGACACCACATCCCACAATCTGACTGTTCCATCCTGTGCCCCCGAAGCGAGTATGGCACCATCGGGTGAGAATGCCAAACAGAAGACCCGACCCGTATGTCCAATCAGTAGTGCGAGTTCACGGGCGGCTTCTACATCGTAAAGCCAGATGCCAATGCCACTTGCCACAGCGAATCTTTCCCCATCGGGCGAAAAGGCGATAGATTTGTCCAACCCCCCAATGCGGCCTTTACCCAAGCGGGCGATGGCACCCTCAGGTAAGTTCAACGTCGTATAATCTTGGGCAATGGAAACTTGTAGGAACGGCATCCCCCCCACGAGAATGAGGCAGATGGACATGAAAAAGGTGAAATGTAAAATGTGTACTTTCATAAAATTTGTGTCCTTCACTGTTTGGTTTGATCTAATCGGTATTGAATGGCGCAGAGGCCGCACCTTAGAAGAGCGCGCCTAATTTGAATCAGGCATTGATTGTACACAACAGTCTAAATTATATCAAGTATATTTTCGGTGTGGTTGAGGCGGGGCAGGATGAAGTTTAAGAATTTAGGGTAATATAGGTTTCTATTGTCTGAATCGCAGATTATACGGATTACACGGAGAACGCGGATTAAAAGTGGTCTCGGTGGTGTAAAAAAATCGCCGAAGGGTGGGAAAGGGATTTCCCACCCACGGGGGATGAGGTTCCAGCCGCGGGTCGGGTTGATATCGCCGAAGGGTGGGAAAGGGATTTCCCACCCACGGGGGATGAGGTTCCAGCCGCGGGTCGGGTTGATATCGCCGAAGGGTGGGAAAGGGATTTCCCACCCACGGGGGATGAGGTTCCAGCCGCGGGTCGGGTTGATATCGCCGAAGGGTGGGAAAAGGATTTCCCACCCACGGGGGATGAGGTTCCAGCCGCGGGTCGGGTTGATATCGCCGAAGGGTGGGAAAGGGATTTCCCACCCACGGGGGATGAGGTTCCAGCCGCGGGTCGGGTTGATATCGCCGAAGGGTGGGAAAAGGATTTCCCACCCACGGGGGATGAGGTTCCAGCCGCGGGTCGGGTTGATATCGCCGAAGGGTGGGAAAAGGATTTCCCACCCACGGGGGATGAGGTTCCAGCCGCGGGTCGGGTTGATATCGCCGAAGGGTGGGAAAGGGATCTCTCACCCACGGGGGACGTGCTATAAATCGCCCATTGTCCAATCCCAATTATCCAACTTTTTACACTTCATGATGCCCCGTCTGCAGGATACGATATCGGTTGGGGGCGGGATTCGTTGTTTTACCATGCAACGCTCTTTTTTATTTTTCCCCAAGTGGTGGTCAGTTTTCCGCGAGCTTGCACTACCTGTGGTGTATCCATAACCGTTTGGATTTCAGCTTCGGTCAAGGTTTTCTCGTAAAGGCGCACTTCATCAATTTTTCCGGGAAAGTGGGATCCGAGGTCATCTGCCCCAATCCAAAATTCGAGGTCGGACGGCGCGATCGGGACGTTGTTCGGCGTTTCATTCTCTAGTTTCCCGTTAATATAGACCTTCATCTTCTTGCCATCAAACGTCCCGGCGAAGTGATACCAGGTCCCGACCTTCCAATCGGTTGTTTTGGATTGGACAAAGGTATTGTTCGGTTTGACAAGTAACTCAACGCTGTCCTTGTTTCCAAAATCAAAGATGACGAAGATGGAATTATTCTTAACCATCATCCGTCGGCCATTCAACGAGTCACTTGGGTTGAACCATGTCATCAGCGTAAGGTTTTTCGTGATGTCTAGGGCGTCATCATCTTTGATAGTGACACGGTCGTTTTCACCATCAAATTCAAGTGCCATCCCGAATTTCCCCTCGACCCACTTTGGGGAATCAACGAACTTGCCATCATGCCCGTTGCCAGTGACATCCGTCACAGTTTTGCCACTGCCTTCATCCAAGGCCCAGTAGGCGACGAGCCCTTCATCAGCGACCCCCGCAACGCTAGAGCCAACGGCGACAAAAAGCGCGTAAACGACTAACATAAAGGTAACTTTGTACATTGTGTTCTCCAAATTGATCTGAAACACCGCGAATTGGGTAGGGATGGGTTTGTAACCCGTGCTCTACATTGGGCGTTTATATTTTAACTTACTTCTCCTCAGCATTATAGCAGATTTGCAGGGAATTAAGAAATAGAAAATCCTAGGGGTGCAGCGAGATTGCCCGTTCAATAGACCAGTGTCGGTCAGTGCTCTGGACAACGGTCGCCCCAGGCAGGTCTACTTGGTCTAGCATGTGTTGGACTTCTGGAATCGTAAATGATGCGAGAAAGGAATCGTAATAGAGTTTCCGTTGGCACGGCGTATCATCTGCGGCATAACGGTCAACAAAGGCTTGCGCGGCTTCCAACGTCTCGGGGCGAGTGAGGTCTCGAATGAGCACCAAACCGCCCTGCGCAACCACACGGCTCATTTCTCGAAATGCCTCCATTGTGTTATGGATGTGGTGTATAATACTGTTAGAGATAAGCCCATCAAAGCTGTTATTACGGTAGGGTAGATTTTTCGCATCCACCAATTCGAGTTTTATCCGATTCGTGAGTCTAGCCTCAACGACGTGTCGCTCTGCTATTTTTAACATCTGTTCCGAAAGGTCGAGCGCGGTGATACGAATATTAGGACAGCGTTGTGCAAGCAGGATAGGAATCTGCGCCGGTCCAGTTCCGACATCTAGGAAATGCCCTGTACTTGCACCGAGCGCAATGACCTGTTCCACAAAGGCATTATCAACTTCGCCGTGTTCCATTGCATCGTAGGCTTCTGCGGCTTCTTGCGTGTCCATAACTTCTGTTTCTAAAATTCGGTTCATACTTGAGTCTCTCGCGTCAACGGATTTGATACAGTGCTTCTGTACCGTATGCCATTATACAATACACGGCGATAAAAATCAATATTATAAGCCAATCGTAAAAACTGGGGCAAACTGAATCGTGGGATGTTATAATAACGTAAGTTGCCTATTTCAGAGAAACTGAACGCAAAGGCGCAAAGATGCAAAGGCGCAAAGAAGAAAAGGCGCGAGCGGGAGATCGCTCCTACAGGAGAATTGAATGAGCTTATTTAGTGCTTGATTCATTCTCGGAATTGGTATAACATTGGTAATAGTGGATAGTATTGTGTTTTTGATTTCTCTCACTTGAACCAATCGGTCAATTTTGGATATTTGTGCTTTGTATACGTTTGACACCAAGAGCCTGTTTGGAAAGTCATCATGATGTATCCCACGGGTATTTGAAGACGGATGGGAAAGGGATTTTCCACCCACGGGGCAGGGTTGCTTTGTTCTTAAAATAGGTTCTAAAAAATGAGGGGACACTCCCATGAAACGTAGAATTTATGGTCTTGAACATGAATACGGGATTATCTGTACATCAGACCAGCCGGGGAAGAAATCCCCATCAATTCAGAATGTCGTAATGTATCTCTTTCGGGAGATTATATCGGGTCGGATGTACCCCGATGTTTTTCTGGAAAATGGTGCTCGATTTTATCAAGATATCGGTTGCCATCCAGAGTATGCGACCCCCGAGTGTGACAGTGTCATCGATCTGGTGGCGCACGATAAAGCGGGAGAGCGCATTGTCGAGCGTTTGTCCATTGCCGCCGAGCGGCGGATGCGGGCTGATGGCTTCCTCGGGCATATTTCCGCTTTCAAGAATAATACGGACACACCCGGCAACACATGGGGGTGCCATGAAAATTACCTGATGGATCGGCGTGTCAGTTTTCGTCAACTTGCCTCGCAACTCATCCCTTTCTTCGCGACACGACAGATTTTCACCGGGTCAGGCAAGGTCAAATCAACCCATCGGGGCGGGTATGCGATTTCTCAGCGAGCGAAGCACATCCGTGAGGAGATCTCCATCGCGACGACGACCGCTCGGGGCATTATCAATACCCGTGATGAACCCCACGCTGACCGAGAGAAATACAGACGACTCCACGTCATCGTCGGCGATTCCAATATGTCCGAGTTTACCACTTTCCTCAAAATTGGAACGACTTCAATCATTCTCCGCATGATTGAGGATAACTTTATCAGACAACGCCTCGCCCTGAGCGATTCGGTGCGCGCCCTGCAACAGATCTCGGAGGATACGTCTTGTACCCGGAAGATTGAATTGGAAAACGGGAAACGGCTTTCAGCAATTGAACTTCAGAAGGAATACCTTGACTGCGCGAAACAGTATCTTGAACGCGAAGAATCAGACCCCATTACGGACCGGATTATCGAGCAATGGGAATATGTCCTGACCCGTTTGGAACAGGACCCGATGTCGCTTTCCCGCGAAGTGGATTGGATTATCAAGAAGAGGTTGATTGAAAATTATGTGATGAAGCGCAATCTGAAATGGGATTCCGCAAAAGTGATGATGCTTGACCTACAGTACCACAACATTCGATCAGACCAGGGGCTATATTACAAGCTGGAGCGGGAGGAACTTGTTGAGAGAGTCACCACCAATGCGGACATTGAGCAAGCGATGATTCATCCACCGGAGACCACCCGTGCAAAATTTCGGGGGCGTTTTGTCAAACTGGTACAGGGCGGAAAGATTACCTGCGGCGTAAATTGGAGCTACATCCAACTTTATGAACCGTATCAAAAACTCTTTCTCTCAACAGACCCGTTGCAAGTGGAGTATGAAGAAGCGAGTCGTGCAATTTACCACACAAACCCGTAAAGCCCAATTCTTTAGATTAGGAAAGGATGACACCTTGCTAATTCCGTTGCACAGTATCCCATCGGCGAACCAATCTGTGAGGCCGCCGCGAGTGGTACAGTTGTTAATCATCACGAACATCATCGTTTTCGGCTATCAACTCTATCTGCACGCTCGCGGTATTTCCGTTGTCTCAACTTATGGTGCCATCCCCGAGCGGATTACGCACGTTATCCCATTTTTCTCGATGCTGCCAAATATCTTCCATCCATCCTTAATCACGTCTCTGTTTCTGCATGATGTGGAGCTCTATCAGAGTGGATTTCTCCACATTATCGGAAACATGCTTTATTTATCTGCTTTCGGCCCCAGTCTTGAAAATCGGATTGGGCATACGAAATTCTTTCTCTTCTACTTTTTATGTGGTGTCGCCGCAACGCTCTGTCATACGGTTCTCCACTATAATTCCAGTATTCCGTTAATCGGTGCGAGCGGTGCTATTGCCGGGGTGATGGGCGCGCATTTCGTTGCTTGTCCAAAATCGCGGATACGATGTCTGCTTTTCATTTATATCGTTTCACTGCCTGCAAGCATTGTGCTTGCCACTTGGATTCTGCTTCAACTGTTCAACACGTACTTCTTCCATCAAGGTGCGCTGGTCGCGTGGTTGGCGCACATCGCAGGGTTTGTCGCAGGTGCATATTTCATCCAAAAGTTTCAACCGTTGCCGCAACCCGAGCCGAGCAAACCAGCACCACCCGAATCTGTCTTTCATCGGCTGGTCCCGATCTCTCCGCATCGGTTGACACAACGGAAGCGACGTTCTGATGTTTAATGAGGTGAGAAAAATGAGTTGGAAAAAACGTAGCGTATGGTTGGTGATGTTACTCAGCTTGAGCGTATCTGGCTGTGTGTTATCTTCCCAATGGAGCGAGAACCGAGCCCTCTCGGCTTTGGGAACAGAAGGGAATCCACCGGCACTTAACGATGGTAAACAAGAGACCATTGCGGCGGTGGCGGCACAAAATGAACGTATTTTTACGCTTAAATTTTCTCAAATTGAGCCTGTTCGGAAGGTGGTCATCTACAATGATAACCTCTTTTGGTTTGACCTCAATTATCTGGATGCCGAGACTCAGGAGTGGAAGACATTCTACTCGGAGCGGCATCGCCGCAATATGAAAGGCAAACGCGCTCAACCCGAATATGTCATTGATCGGTTAGATTTCGAGACTGCGATGATTCAGATTGATATATCCCGTACCGTTGATGATTTAGTCATCCCCAAACCGATGAGAGCACCGGGTGACCAAGTGGTGGGGAGGCGGACAGGTGTTGGCGGTGCTTACCAGCCATTCTTCCGTGTTATCAAGCCAGCGCGAGCGAAAATCCGAGAAATTGAAGTTTATCATTTGGTCAAGCGTTAAGCCAATTTAAAGAATAAACCTGTAGGAGCGGTTTCCCAACCGCGACCCGATTGTGGGAGGAGCATCTCTGCCCCAATTGTAGGAGTGGCATCCCTGCCCAATTGTAGGAGGGGCAGCCCTGCCCCGACATGCGAAGAGAGAAAACTATGGATACCATAAAAGACTTTGAATTAAAGGAAAGAAAGTATATACCCGTCTTTCCAAAAGCAAGCGGAAAACCAACAATCTACATACAGGGTTATCCCTATGAAGACGACAAACCAATGCCAGGAACAGACTTTCACACTATACAGATTAACACGTTTTACGATCAACTCGCACGATATTTTGAAATCCACACGGACATCTATGTTGGCCAGGATAACTTCATCTACTATGAAGAAGGGAGACCAGACAAATCCGTCGCCCCAGATGTTTACGTCGTCCTTGGTGTTGAGAAAGTACCCCCTCGGCGCAGTTTTTATACGTGGAAAGAAGGTGCGGTTCCTACGGCTGTTTTTGAATTTCTCTCCGACTCGACAGCGCATCAGGATCGGAATGGGAAAGTGGGCCTGTATCTGATTGATATAGGGGTTGAAGAGTACTTCCTCCATCAACCAGACCCGAATCGCCCCTCGGAGTTTCGGGGTTGGCGGCGCAGTGCTTCGGGTGGCATCGTCGAAGTTGCTCAGGACGGCGGGGGTGGTTTGTTCAGTGAATCGTTAAATCTGTGGCTTCGATGGGAAGACCCTCTGGGGCACGTTAGGTTGTTACGCCCGTATCTTCCAGATGGGACCGCGATAACGACCTCTGTGGAAGAGAAACACCTGAGGTTGGAAGCGGAAGCGATAGCCGTGGAAGAATCAGAACGGCGGCGGGAAGAAACCCGACAGCGGCGGGCAGAAGCCCAATTTCGGGAGGAAGCAGAAACACTTGCCAGAGCAGCAACCCAACGTCAGCAGGAAGCCGAAACATTTGCCAGAGCAGAAGCAGAACGCCGGCAGGAAGAAGCCCAACGCCGACAGGAAGCAGAAACACTGGCAAGAGCAGAAGCCCAACGTCGGCGGGAGGCAGAAGCCGAGTTAGAACGGCTTCGGACTCAACTCGCTAACCACCAAGACGAAGGCGCGTGACAATTTAACGCAAAGGTGCAAACAAGAACAGAACATGCAATCAATTGCACGATTAACCAATAACACGAATCCAAAAGCCAAAAAGGAGCGAGGAAATGAATAAATGTCACCTCTGTTTCGTACTGTTGATCTGTTTAAGCCTTTCCAGTTGCGTGTTATCGACGCAGTGGAGCGATAATTTCGCACTCTCAACCCACGGCACAGAAGCCACGGATCCGTTCCTCAACGACGGCGACCTTAATACAATTGCGACAGCATGGATGAAAGATCAGAAACGGGTATTCGCCCTCAAATTTCCGACCACTGCACCTGTGCGGAAAATTGTGATTCACAACAAAAACCTGTTTCGGTTTGATGTCGAATATTGGGATAGCGAGGCTTGGGAGTGGAAACAGGCTCACGCTGTCCGTCAAAGGCGAAACATTAAAAATGAGCGCGCACAGCAGACCTACACTATTGACCAACTTAACTTTGAAACGAATATGATTCGCATTATGGTGTCGCGTACTGTTGATGACAAGGTTATTTCAAAGATGACGGTGAGCCCAGAGGATAAAATTGTGAATCAGATTCGGGATAACGTCGCCGGCCGTTATGTGGAATACTATCGTGTCCTCGCTCCAGCGGAGGCAACGATTCGTGAGATTGAAGTCTATCATTTTGCCGAGGACACTGAACAGGATGCGGTTGCACAATAATGTGGACATCGGATAAGCCTATTGACGTGCGAAGACCAATATATCTACCCCCTGACCATCCTGTTGTATCTGGTTTTTCAACGTTGCTTCGCAGTGGAAGCCTGCATTTTCAAGTGCCTGAGCTTTGCCCGCCGATGTGGCTTCAACGTAGCATTGCGTCTTTGCATCTGGTAAGTTGATTGCAGATAACAACACCGATGCGGAATCCCAGAATTTTGGGTGAGCGAAAAGGTCTAACACAGCCGTGTGCGGCTGCCATCGTCCATCCCATGTTACTGTGGCGATACCGACAATTGCACCGGTATCCGATTCGAGCAATTTGGCATCGTGGTAGGTTTCCCCTTCTTCGAGTTCATGTTTGAATGTGAGAAATCCACCTTCAAAGTTCGCCGGGCCGTAAAGTGACCATGCAAGGCTCCGCAGGCTATCCCCACCCACGATACCGGTTAACGCCGTTGTCTTGGACCAATCATGCCATTCGACCGCTTTGGCGCGTACATTCCCTGATGCAAAATAGCGACTATCGAAATCGTTAATCGCGTAATATTCCATGAAACCTGACCTCGGGTAAACACTCTCGAACCCAAAGCTTTTATAAATGTGGTATGGATGCCCATTGTACCCTGTGCCGAGATATAGTGCCTCACCGCCACGTCGCCGAAAATCTGCCATCTGATGTGCCATAACCCCTTTACAAGCACCTTTTCGCCGTTGCTCAGGTGTGGTAAAGACGTGACCGAGAATGCCGACATGACGATGTTCGACGGTCATAATGTTCGTGATGACCGTTCCATCAAGCTTGCCGACATAAAAGTATGTCTCCAAAGCATCAAGCGACTCAATAACGCACCGTTCAATGTGCCACTTAAAACCGCCCCCTTTGTGTCCTAAGAATCCCTTAACCTCTTCTGCGTGTGCTTCGTCTGGCGCAGTAATAACCCCGACCTCCATCATCTCGCCCGTTTTCAGCGTTGTTTCTGCGAGTTTGCTGTACATTTTGACCTCCTGATAAATAGTCCATCCGCATCTTGGATGATTGAATTTAGATTTTATGCTCTAGAGCGTTGCATGTCAAGAGATTTCATCAATTATGAGTTCATTGAGATTTCACACATTACGTTTTTTATATGTCGGCATTCTTTTATGCCACCTGCTTACGCCTGCGTATGGTGCCTTTCCAGACCTTGGAGCGGGTGCCCGCCCGATGGGGATGGGGGGGGCATATATTGGACTCGCTAACGATGCCAACGCGCCGGTCTGGAATCTGGCGGGACTCACTCAGTTGACTCAACCGGAATTGATGGCAACCTTCGTTGCACTGTACACCGGGCTCAACGTTCAGCTTTTCAACGGAGAAACAGACCAACTCGGCTACCATTTTGTGAGTTATGTGCATCCAATCGGTACTCCCTCAGACGAGAACACAGCATTGTCGCATTCCAAAGATGTCATTGCCGCAAGCGGGCTATTTTTTGATTCGGCGTTCTACGATGAGCAGACCTATGTTTTGAGCTACGCAAAACGGTTGACCCCTAGAATCAGCGGTGGAATCGGTGCGAAGATTCTTCGCCTCAGCGTTGCCTCCAATGAATACACCCGCGCCCATCAGGTGCTTTCCAATGCCTCACTCTCCCGAACCAGCGCGACGGTCGATTTCGGTTTGCAATACGCGCTATCAGACCAGGTACAGTTCGGCGTTGTTGGCGAGAACTTACTGCCCGCAAATACGGGTATCTTGCAGACCGAAGACCTGCCGATCAAGTGGGGGATTGGAGTCGCACACCGTTCGGGAAATTCGTTGCAACTGCTCGACTTTGTTCTGCGCGACCGACGGATTAATGCGAAGCGCGATTTCAACGTGCGATTCGGGGCGGAGCATTGGTTGTTCCAACGTCAGGTCGGGGTACGCATCGGTTACAATGTCCGCAGCGTCACGCTTGGCGCGAGCTATCGCTATGGGAGTCAGACGCAAGCGCAATTGGATTATGCGTTTATTTTTCCGCTCGGCTCCATTGTGGATACGCTCGGCTCGCATCGGGTTGGGCTATCTGTACGGTTTTGAGTCCATCGGCATAAAATCGAATTACCTTGTAAGAAAAAAGGAACGCAAAGGCGCGAAGACGCAAAGACGCAAAGACGCAAGGAAGAACAGAACTCTCAATCACAGCAAGGTCGGCCTCTGCCGAATTGGGCAATCCAGCAGAAGCAACTAGACCTAGCTCGAATACCAGGGAAAACTAAATGCTTTATCTTTGGGAGTTACCGTTCAATGGTGGGGTGTAACTCTGTCGCTTTGTGCAATTACCCTTGCCCAATAGGCGGATGCTTCCCCTGGAGGAGGCAATGCGTTAATCAATTTTGAGACGGATTCTTTGGTTTGTAGCGTAATGTTCACGAGCAGTATACTGCAATTGTGGGGGGCTGGAGCGTTGGGTGTAAACCTCATCAACTTCCAGAGAGAAAGACAGCGTGGTTGCTGTTGTTCGGGTAAAGCATTGAAAATCGACAAAAATTCTTCGGTTAACATCATAGCGAGAATTATGGGACTTTTACGCGGGTCTTTGTGCTTGAGCAAGTGCAAGGATTCATCAACAATTATTCTCGCAAATGCGAATCCGCATCGACAATCATCGTGTACTTCGTTCATGTTGCTCGGATGACGAAAACCCGCCTCAGTTGAACTTCTCAAAGAATACCGTCAGACCCTAATCGCCGAAGTTGTGACCGGTAAAATAGATGTCCGAAGCGAGGTTTAAGCTTGCACAAAACGCAAAGATCGCGTATCATTTCATCAAATTAAGGATCGAGTTTTTTCGACCAACACCACATTTACTTCAGGAGCACACTGTGAGTACCGAAAGCACGAATAACCTACCAACGTGGGATTTGTCAGACCTTTACACGGGTATTGATGACCCACAGTTGGACAAAGACCTGGATGGATTAATTGACAAAGCGGCGGCGTTTGAGGAGAAGTATAAGGGACGTATTGCCGATGCAGATGTGAGGGCAGAATTGCTTGCTACGGCACTTGATGAATATGAGGAATTACTCACGGCACAGTATAAGCCGGGGTCGTTTGCTCATCTGCTGTTTTCTACGGAAACAACCGATGCCCAACGCGGGGCCCTTTTGCAACGCACACAGGAAATCGGGTCAGCGGCATCGACACATCTAATCTTCTTCGACCTCGAAATTGGTCAAATGCCAGCGGAGGCATTTGACCGCATCATCGACGACCCGCAACTTGCGACGTATCGGCACTACCTCGAACACCAGCGCGCTCTGGCGGCACATCACTTAACGGAAGCGGAAGAGAAAATTTTAGAGGAGACAGCAAACACCCGTGGGCGCGCGTTTGTACGGCTGTTTACCGAAACCACCTCACGTCAAACCTTTCTGGTTGATGGCGAGGAATTGACGCAGAGTGAATTGCTGGTACGCTTTTATGACCCAGACCGCGAAACGCGCAAAACTGCCTCCGCCGCTTTGACGAAGACGCTTGAGGGCAATGCTCATGTGCTGAATTTCATCTTTAACACACTGCTCCACGAAAAGCAGACCATAGACCGCCTGCGGCACTATCCTTCCCCAGAAGCTGGACGCCATCTCGATAATTCAGTTGACGAAGCAGTGGTTGACACGATGGTGGATGTCTGTGTGAACAACCATGATATCGTCTCTGATTATTATCATCTCAAACGCGGCGTGTTGGGATTGGACGAACTGAACCATTATGACCGGTATGCCCCGGTCATCGGGGAGCGCACTGAATTCTCGTTCGATGAGGCACGGACGATTGTGCTTGATGCTTTTGGCAAGTTCTCAACACACTTGGCGGAAATCACTGAACCGTTCTTTAGCAAGCGGTGGATTGATGCGGCACTTAAGACAGGAAAACAGGGCGGGGCTTACTGCGCGGGGGTTACGCCTGACCTGCACCCCTACGTCTTCATGAACTACACCGGTGCGCCACGCGATGTGATGACGTTAGCCCACGAGTTGGGGCACGGCGTTCACGATGTGCTTGCCAGCAAGCAGAATCTGCTCAATTACCATCCTGTCCTCCCGTTGGCGGAAACGGCAAGCACTTTCGGCGAGATGTTGGTGTTCAACAATCTGCAACCGACGTTGTCTTCATCGGAGGAACGGCTGGCGTTGCTGTGCGGCAAAATTGAGGATACCTTCGCCACGGTGTTCCGCCAGATTGCGATGTATCGCTTCGAGCAGAAAGCGCATCGCCTGCGTCGCGAACAGGGCGAACAGCCTGCTGAGGCATACTGTGAACTCTGGCAACAAACAATGCAGTCGATGTTCGGGGACGCTCTCGCCTTGGGCGATGACCACCAATGGTGGTGGCTTTATATCCCACACGTATTTCGCCTGCCATTTTACGTTTACGCCTACGCCTTCGGTGAGTTGTTGGTGCTATCGCTCTACGCGCAATATCAGCGAGAGGGGACATCATTTGTGCCGCGCTATTTCGATCTGCTCAGCGCAGGAGGCTCCGCACCCCCCGCTGACTTGGTGGCAAACATGGGTTTTGATATCGCTTCTCCCGACTTCTGGCAGGCCGGCTGTGACCTGATTCGTCAGCAGGTTGATGAGGCGAAGGCGTTGGTCGCGAATTGAATCAACGCTCCATTCATTTCCCGGGCCTCAATCCATCCAACGTCAAGGTCAGGACCAGATTGCGCTGATTCACAGCGACCTCAAAGGTTTGGTAGTCATCATGATCAGTGGGATAGTGTGACACACCCGGCTTAGCGACATGAAGTGACACCACCGCGTCCTTGATGTGCTCCAGTTTAAACTCGCCTTGCACATTGGTCCAATCCACGCCGTACTGGTAGCCGGTAGCGGGGTCTTCTTCTGGGTGTATCTTCACCCTCGCCCTCGCAATCGGTTTGCCATCAACATTGACAACCTTACCAGCTTCGGGCTCGGGATGTGGAATCTCAAAGCGGAATTTCCCATTCGCCGCCGTGCGGCCCACAGATTCGGCAGGCTTGAGCCTTACGAAGAGCCGATCGAGCTCTATGGCGTATAGAACCTCGGCACCCGCCACTGGCACACCGTCGCTGTTGACGACGCGCCCAGAAAAGGTCAGTCGGTCAGCTTGCGTCCCCTGCTCAGGTAATTTGTCGTTTTGACACCCCTGCACGGGTAAGATGACGCATATTATCAAAAGGCAGGCGTAAAGCGATTTTATCGAATGATACTGCATATTAGCCTCCTAGTGAACGCGGGGGTTGGAAGAATGGAAGAATATATCCTTTCTACCTCGATAGCTATATTGTAGCATTTTACCTGTTCTGGGGCAAGGATCTGCTGGATTTGTCAATCCAGCAGGAGTGGAGGGAGGGATTTGGAGAGGGAGAGAAACCGAGTTTTGGGTAAAACTCGGTTTCTAAATCGTAAAGCACTTTCGTACCTTGTACTTGCACCTAGGCACAAGTGCTGTTGCTGTCCTATTGTGACTTAATTGCCGCCCACTGCGTTGCCATTTTTCCTCGCGCATCAACGGCAAAAGTCGCATTTTCACTGAGCCAATTGTTCATGAACTCGATAACGCCGATACCCCGTGGGTCAGGGCCATCAGCCCAATCGGGTTGCGCCTTTTGCCACATCGCGGAAATTATTCCAGTGCCATCTTTCCCAGACTTCTTGCTAATGGCGACCGCTGGGTCGGCGTTGCTCGCGTCAGCTTCTGCGAAAATGACCAGATCCCAATCTGAACCTTTGAATTGCTCGACATGCCAGGGGCGGTCTGTGACGAACGCCTTGAGCGAAGGGATATATTTCTTCCCTTGCGCTGTCGGTTTCATGTTATTGACACGAGAACCGAAACTCAACCCCGGAATATCAAACACATTGGCTGCCCCGGCCGGACCGTTGTCTGGACTACGGACACCTCCTTCGTAGCTCATGTAGAAGATCCAGTCAGCGACGTTGATTAAAATGTTCCCGGTCTCAATAAATTCTTCAATGGCCGACCCATCCGGCTCTAGGTTCGGAAATGGATAAAGCCCGCTTGGCGTTGTTCCACAGGCAAGAACAAGCACATCCTGTTGACCATTTCCGGTGTGGTTAATGGTCCACTTCGCAAGCGGGGATTTCTTACCGACCTCATCACCATCACCAAAGTCTTCGATTTTATTAAAGGTTTTGTTTATGGTCGGGTCATTCATAATGACCTTGACATTTTTTTTCACGGCGTTGGGGGAGATCCAACCCGGGTTTGTCGGGCCCGAATAGAATGCCAAATCGTTGGCAAACCCCGTTACGACCAAGCCGATTGCCATGAAAAAGGTGAGGGCTATGTGTAGCATAATATTCTTAGTCATGTTGTGTAATACCTCCTAAATTTTCAGTATAAAGTCTATCTTCGTTTTTGCCCAAAACGCGGTTTCTGCTTCCCCATTCAATCGTACGAGCTCCGTTTACCAAAACCATCGGTCACGCCTCAGATTTGGCAATCCGAGCCCGAGCGAGAGATTGAATGATCAAAAAAAGCCGTGAGTTGCACCCACGGCTTAGACAAAAAGAAGGATTTAACCTTTATTGGAGCTGTTTAATCATGCCCCACGTTGTGGCCGTCTTATCAAGCGGGTCTACCGCTACCGTGGGGGCCAAATTTCCATTTTCTGTCAACCAGTTGTCAATAAATTCAATGACACCAACACCGCGTGGGTCTTCGCCATCAGCCCAGTCGGGTTGCGCCTTCTGCCACATAGCAGCAATAATTCCGCCGGTGGTCTTGTGGACAGCAACGGCGGGGTCTGCGTTGTCGTCGTCCGACTTTGCAAAGAGCGTGAGCTCCCAATCTGTATCAGCAAACTGCTCAACATGCCAAGGGCGGTCTGACGCGAATGCCTTGAGCGAGGGGATATATTTCGCACCCATATCTGTCGGTATCATATCATTGACACGGGAGCCGAAACTTAATCCCGGAACATCAAAGACATTGGCTGCTCCGGCCGGACCGTTGTCTGGGCTACGGCTACCGCCTTCGTAACTCATATACAAGATCCAGTCGGCGACATTAATGAAGACGTTGCCATCGTCGACGAAATTTTCTATGTTCGAGCCGTCCGGTTGCTCATTAGGAAACTGGTAAATCGCACTCGGCGCAGTGCCAGAGGCGGCGATGAATACATCTTGTTGACTGTTCCCTGTATGAGCAATCATCCATTTGCCCAGCGCGGAATCAGAACCGACCTCATCGCCATCACCGAAATTCACGATGTTTTTAAATAGGGCCTTCATCCGGTTATCGTTCATGATGGTGTCCGCATTTTTCTGCGCGGAGGCAGGTGAAATCCAGCCAGGATTTGTTGGTCCTGAATAGATTGCGAGGTCTGAGGCGAGAACAGCCATGGTTAGTCCTACGCTCATTAGGAGAGCGAGGGTAATGGACAACAAACACTGTCTATTCATATCTTTCTCCTTTTCGGAATGAAATTACGATTATTTTAACCTAAGTTGCACCCCATTCCAGACGATGAACAAATCGGTCGCGTTTTCGCTGACCCCGTGTTAATCCATCGCAAAAAACTCGGT
The DNA here is from genome assembly GCA_965198165.1 of Candidatus Poribacteria bacterium. GTDB lineage: Bacteria > Poribacteria > WGA-4E > WGA-4E > PCPOR2b > CBDAOT01. Next base: position 6,323,722 of record OZ240244.1, read on the forward strand.
TTTTATACCTGTTCTGAATCAAAATGACAACTAGGGTTTAGATTTCTACAAATGCTTAAGACGGGAACAGATGATATAAGTTTAGAAAAAGTTGCTTTTGATCAGGTTTTTTAATATATTTTTAGAAACATCACCTTAAATTCCGTTTCCAAAACCCGCGGCCCCATCCCCGTGGGTGGGAAATCCCTTTCCCGAAAAATAAAGAATTGAAAACCGAGCCATCTCAATATTAAAATGGAAAGCACAAACCACTAAATTTCAGTCTTTCATATTTTTCTAAGGAAGGAAACTTTTCTCGGATGCAACAGAAGAAACCACACATTCTACTCTTAATCAATGACGAACATCGTCCCGATATATTGCCAATTGAAGGGAATACAACCATCCGCACACCCACCCTTTCTCGGTTTATTGATTCGGGAGTCTACTTCCGCAACGCCTACACGCCCTCGCCGATCTGTGTGCCCGCACGGCAGAGTTTCCTTTCCGGTCTCTATCCGCGCAACTGCGGTAGCCTCAACTTCGGGGACCCGATGCCGACAGAAGTCCGCACCATCCCAGGTCAGTTGGGAAACTATGGATATTACACATGTTGCGCGGGCAAAATGCACTTCGTTGGACATGATGTTATGCACGGCTGGCAGGAGCGAGTGGGCCGCGATATTGTCGGGAATAACGGCTACCCATACCCCGCTGTCAAGGATGACCACTACGCACAGATTGAACGAGAGCCAGGCACTGGTGGAAAGCAGAACAAGGTGATTCAGGAAATCCGCGATGCCCAACCGGGCTTAGGGCATTGGATGCTACACGACCAATACACCGTGGATGGCGCGCTCCTATTCCTTGAGGAGTATTTTGTCAACGCATCCTACGACCGCCCCAAGTCAAATCCACTCTGTATGGCGGTAAGCCTATGGTCGCCGCACTATCCGTATCAGTGCCCGCTTGACCTGTTCAATTACTATATGCAGCGGGTGATTCCGATTGTCGAACCGCCCAACGCGCAATTCGAGTGCAACGACTTTTTCAAAGTCCGCGTCAACCACGATGTCACCTACCGTCAGGCGCACCGTGCGACTGCGGCATACTACGGGATGATTGAATGGATGGATGCCCAGTTTGGTCGCGTCATCGAGAAACTGGAACACTTGAACGTCCTCGACGATTTCATCGTGATATTCCTGTCTGATCACGGGGAGATGCTGGGCACAAAGGGACTCTGGGAGAAACAGAGCTACTTCGAGGCTTCCGCACGGGTGCCACTTGCTATCTGGTATCCTAAGCGGTTTGATCGAAAGCCGAAGATTATTGAGGAGAATGTGTCGCTAGTCGACCTGTTCCCAACTGTGTGCGAGTTGGCGAACATCCCAACGCCTGACGAACTTGATGGGCGTTCACTCATACCGCTGATCGAGGGCGGGGCGGTAGAGTGGCCAGATACCGTTTACAGCGAACTCTGGCGGGTCCTAAACGGGCCGTCTGTAATGGTGAAGGAAGGGAGTTTGAAGTATTTCCGATTCAACAACGGTAAGGATTGGCCGGAGCAACTCTTTGATCTGTCCGAAGCCCCGGACGAGCGCAACAACCTGATTGACAATCCAGCCTACGCCGACGCACTCTCAAAATTGAGAGCCAAAGTGGACGCATTGCCTCCGCCGCGTCGGAAGGATGAGGACAACCGTTTCATTGACCCGCATCGGCCGGTTGTACCGTAAGCAAGTTTTAGTATTATTGTGAAATCTAAAAATATGGTGACATTTACCGGTAGGCGCGCTTTGATGAAGATTCAGAATTTAATTCGGTAATGTGTGGGCAGGCACAAGACCTGCCCCTACAGTGATTTTTGGCGATAGAATTACCGAAATATTTATTTAAACTTCATGTAAGCGCGCTGGTCGCGGTGTATCAGTAATTATGGGCTTTACTATAAAACCCAAGTTGTTCCCTATGCTAGAAAAACCGAGTTTTTGGCCTCCGTTTCACAGGTCATGAAGCACATCGGTCACGTTTCCGCCCGAATCGTGTTGATTTATGATAAAAAACTCGATTTCTACCGATCTCGTATATTTTCTTCCTGAAAAAATCGGACTGTGTGAGAACCTTTTCCCTTTGTGTTTCGCCTTTTATATATGATGGGTGAAGCGAGACAAATGGTATATCTCTTGCACAATGGGATGCTGAAAAGCAAGGCACCGATCCGTAAACGCAGGAGAAAGAAGTACGTTTTACGGTGGTAATCAACAAATAAATTTTTAAGGATTGGAAACTAACGAGGCCGTGCATCAATACGCTTCTGCACGCACAGGAAGGGGCAATGGAAGAAATTCTTAGAACATTAAGTAGCGAATCAAAAGGAACTTTTTCAACCTGATCCGACCTGTTCTCGTCTAAATTTTATATGAAAACTTATTATATGACCCCACGAGAGGCTTCACGCACTCTCGGAATTTCGATAGTTCATTTGCGACGGATGGAAAAAGCGGGTGAGATTGATACAATCCGCTCGCCTAAGGGACATAGGCGATACGATGTTGCGGGATATATCAGCAAACAATCCGGAAAAACGCTCACGACGATTGGATATTGCCGAGTCAATCAAAAGACAGAAGCAGACAATCTCAAAGAGCAAATTGCCTTTGTCAAAAGTCACTACCCCGATGCAGAAATCATCTCCGATTTTGGAAGTGGGATTAACTTCAAGCGAAAAGGACTTAAAGCTTTACTGGAACGCGTCCTGCAAGGCGATAAACTCCGCATTGTTGTTGCCCACAAGGATAGACTCGCCCGATTCGGTGGAGAGGTTATAGAATTCTTGGTTGAACAAAACGGCGGGGAGGTCGTGGCTCTCGACCAAACTGTTTACAGCCGAGAGGAAGAACTCAGAGCCGATTTGCTCTCAGTTCTCAATGTCTTCTCGCGCAGAATGCACGGACTCAGAAAACACCGTGACAAAATCAAGGAAGATAGGCATCTTTCCAAGGGGCGAACAGAGCGCGAAACTGCGTGATTTGAGCCTTCGCGCTATACCTAAGTCATTATCCCTGAATCTGACTCGGTAGCGAGAACGTGCCATCTTCGTCATATCCGAATGGCACAACCTTAAACACTGCACTGACTGGTATTGTACCGTATATGTGAGGAAATTGCGCGTTAAAACGATTTGCATGTTCGTCCACAACTTTGCAGTTTGTCTGGTTCCTGTTTATGCACAAAATTAACAGGTCATCGCGCCCTTTGTAGTAGGTATTTGCGATGCGAACAATCTGCTCAGGATACGACGTGTGTATGAATCCTTCTTCGTCAAGACTCGCATGGCGGTACTCACCAGTCAGCTGTGCTTCCGCCCAAGCTTCCTCTGTTGTGATATGATATATTTTTTCTCTCATGCTTTACCTCAAGTTGCTTTCGGCAGGTATTGGGACAATAGTTTATCAACTGCTTCCCGTTGGTCCGGCTGGAATTTGTCCCATTCAAGCCACCATGGGAACCTGTCACCTGACTTGTGTAAGCCGAGGATATACGCCTCTTTGCTGAAACCGAATTTGTAATCCCCTTCCTCTTTCCATTGGAAGGCGGTTAATGCCTCCCACTTTGTAAATTTTCCACAAAACAAGATTCCAGCTACTCTAATTTCAAATCCGCTCATGGAATGCATACAAACTAGCCAGATGGATATTGGATATATTGATGGCCAAAACCTCAATAAAGGCTGCCAACCGTTCCTCACCCACACGACTGACACAGAGACAAAACCGGCAAACCAAACGATAGCAAAGCAGAAAAATATCTTCTTGTAGGTCTTTGATATAGGGTGCTGAAACAATATCTGTCCCATTGTTCTGTGCTTGCGGGCTTGATAGTAGAAGCCTATCGCTATCAAGCACAGAATCAGAATGATGGAACAGATATCAATTATACTAGTGACGGACATCACGTCCACCTCCCTTAAAACAGTCCATCGTCAACCGCGCTCAATTATTTCTCACGCCCGTAATTTCTTCGATTGATGCGTAGACAACCTCAAGCAACTGATCGAGTTCAGGGATGGATATTTGTAAAGGGGGCATCAACACGATGGTATTGACGAGCGGACGGAGTATCACGTTGCGCCGCAATGCTTCGTTGCAGACCTGCCCCCCCATCTGTTCATCGAAAGGGTACGCTTCCTTGGTGGCTTTGTCACGAACCAATTCTACACCGGCAGCGAGTCCACAAACGCGAACATCACCGACGTGCTCTAAGGTGTTAAATTCCTGAAGCCGCCGCTTGAAGTGTGCAATTGTGGGCTGAATTTTTTCGATCAGGTGCTCTTTTTCAAAAATTTTGAGGTTAGCCAACGCAACGGCACACCCAAGTTGGTTGCCCGTAAAGGTGTGTCCATGAAAGAAGGTTTTGAGTTCCCTGTATTCGCCAAGAAAAGCGTTATAGACCTCATCACTCGCAACCGTCGCCGCCAACGGTAGGTAGCCTGCTGTCAATCCTTTGGCGGTACATAGGATATCCGGCGTAACGTTTTCGTGCTCGCACGCCCACATCCGCCCTGTTCGCCCCACGCCCGTCATGACTTCATCGAGAATGAGCAGCGTATTGTATTTTCTCGCCAGTGTTTCAACGCCCTTCAAAAAACCTTCCGGGGCGACAATCATCCCGCCCGCCCCCTGAATCAGAGGTTCAAGGATGATTCCAGCAATCTGCCCACTATATCGGCGCAAGACGTTTTCCATCTCACTGCGGCAATGGTCTCTGACCGTTGTTGGGTCATCGCTAATCGGTGAGCGGTAAACATACGGCTCTGGAACGGCAACCGTCTCAAAAAGGAGCTTATCAAATGTCTCGCGAAAAACATCAATGCCGCCAACGCTCATTGCGCCGACTGTATCGCCGTGATAAGCGTTATTTAGATGCACGAATATTTTGCGCTCGGGGGCCTGCTTATGCCTCCAGTATTGATACGCCATCTTCAACGCAATCTCAACCGATGTCGCGCCGTTGTCCGAATAGAAGACTCTGTTTAATCCGTCGGGCGTGATATCGACCAATTTCTTAGCCAACTCAATCGCTGGGACATTGGTGTATCCCAAGAGCGTAGAATGTGCAATTTTATCAAGCTGTGCTTTCAGCGCATCATTAATCTCTTTGCAATTGTGACCGTGTACATTGGTCCACATCGAAGCAACGCCATCAATGTACCGATTCCCCTCCGTATCAATGAGATACACCCCTTCGCCCCCTTCGATGACCAGCGGCTCCGCCGCCATCCAATCCTGCATTTGGGTAAACGGGTGCCACAGATAGCGTTTGTCCCAGTTGATGAGAGTTTGCTTGTCGATCATCCTTTTAATTTCGCGTAGTGAACTTTCTGCTCAATGGAAATGTCCTCAACCTTGCCAGCCTTGGGAACGATGACCTCAAGCAGATTGTCACGGTAAGCGACTTTGTAGTTCTCTGGCTGCCCTTCAATATGGAAAATGTTTCGGAATCCGTTGGGGAATGAACTTGACCGTCCGAGGACTTCAGCGAACCGCGGGTCTTCAAGCTGGGTTTCGACAATCACGGTATTGTCCTCAAGTGTAATCTGGTATGTGTAATCCGGCATCCGATCCGGGAGGTCGTACAATTTCTTGTATTCAGAATCGGGCACCCAGTGCGGCATCTCAATCCCAATCGTATAGTAATCTGGCATCTCCTTGACCTGATTAATCATGCCGTAGCGACGATACCGTTCTCGTACATCGTCGGTATAAATCGGGCCATCTGTGAGGACTGCTCCGGGGACAGTTGAACGCGGTGTTGCCTTTTCAACGGAAATCCCTTTCCGTAACGCCGAAAGGAGTGGATATACAACCAGCGATGGAATCCAACCGTACAACGAGGCACCGTACCGCGGTTTTTCGTCGCTCTCTGTTGCCACCAGTACGTCCCGAAAACGCACAATGCCTTCGGCAATTGCGATGACAACGCCGAGAAGGATGAAAGCGTTTCCCTTACTGGCAAAAAAGTCGCCCTTAACCGCAAACAGGAACAGCAGCGTCGGATATAGGATTAAATTGATAAAACTATTGATACCCGTTGAGATTGCCGCGCTAAAGATGGTCGCGTTACCCGCCATATCCTCAAGTTCGTTCTTGAACCTCGCGGAGAACGCACCGAGTATCGGTTGCGCAATCATCACCAGGGGACGGAACGGTGCACGAAGTGAGGAGGCTTCTCCTTCGGGCAACTGCACGAATTCTTCCACGTCTGCCTCTCTAAATTTGCCGAATCCCTTTCCATCTGCCCCCGCTCCTGCTTCATCACTCGACTCGGGTTTAACGAAGGTCTCGAAAAATTTGCTGTTTAATTCCGTATACGACTCCCATTGTGCAGGAACGGCATCAGCGATGAAAATTGCGGTGACCGGGCACTCTGGCTCACATGCCGCACAATCAATACATTCGGCGGGATCGATATAAAGTTGGTTTTCGCCTTCACTCGTATGAATGCAGTTAACAGGACACACATCAACACACGCCGTGTCCTTCACATCAACACAAGGTTCACAAATTACGTATGTCATCTTCTCGCCTCCTTTACGGTCTTGGATACTTAATTAGATATACCACAACTCCCAAAGCCGTAACAACAGTATTCCACAAAACTGTCCGGTTTGTCAAGCAGATCTCATCCGATATTAGGGTCATTTAGTTCTCGAAAATTGGGGGCCCATAAAGCCATAAATACCTTGTAAGAAAAATAGAACGCAAAGGGGCGGAATTTTAACGCAAAGGCGCGAAGGTGCAAGGGCGCAAAGAAGAGAATTACAAGTCGGTTTGGCTGGTTAGCTTTACCCAGTCAATTGGCGCGAAGCAACTCAACGATATACAAGGCCAAGAGATATCAGAATCAACGAAACGTAGACCATCATGCAATCGTAATAATTCTATGATGCTGTATCATTTTCGCAAAAATTTTGCTTGAACACTTAACGAATATGTGGTATATTTTGGTGTCGTCTATCAGAACAAATTCGCCGAAAGGAGAATCGCAATGAGAGAATCGCAAGAAGCCGCTGAAAAACGTTTCTGGGACGCGCTCAATACTTTGGTTGAGAAGGTAAAGACCGATCGGAACGTCATCGCCGCCATCCTGCAAGGGAGCATGTCGTATGACCAGGTCTGGGAGAAATCGGACATTGACCTGACGCTCATTGGTAGAGATGACATTGATTCTGGGTATTATACATTAACGGAGGGCGGTGTCAGCATCAATACATCGTTGATTCCGCGCAGTGAGTTTAAGCGTGGGTTAGAACGCGCCCAACAGGGGTCTGTCTGGCATTCTGCCTTCTCCCTGAGTACGCTCCTCTTTTCTGAGGACGAGTCAATTAAGGCGTGGTATGAAAACGCGAATCTCCACGGCTACGGGGCGCGGGATAAGAAGTTGCTACTGCTATCGGTCATAACGCGGGCACTCCCCCCACTTGCCTACGCTGAAAAGCAGTTTTATGTCAACAACGACCTGCTTTATAGCTTCACTTCGATTCTGTATGCGGTGGAGGTGCTGGCAAGGGTTGAAGTCATTCTGAACGATGAGGTGCCGTCGCGAGAAGTCATTCAACCTGCACTTAAATATAATCCTGATTTCTTTAACTTCGTCTATACAGACCTGATTAATCGTCAGAAAGATAAAACGGTCATCGAAAATGCACTGGAGCGGGTCAATGCTTACCTCGACGATAAGCTGTTCATTTTTCAGCCGGTCCTGGATTATCTCGCCGAAGCAGAAAGCCCACGTTCTATTACGGATTTGAATACCTATTTTCAAACGAAGATTGAAGGCACCCGCCTCGACACTGCTTGCCAATGGCTGGCGAGCAAGGGGGTCATTGAGCAGTTTTCTACGCCTGTAAAACTTACCCTGAGGAGCCAGATTGAGGTCGAGGAAGCGGCGTATTATTACTATCCAGAAGATGTAGGAGGGACTTCCCAGCCCCGACCCGTAGGAGGGGCTTCCCAGCCCCGACGATTGAAAGAGGAAGCCCATCCGCATATCATCGCTGCTGTGGATGCCTTTGCCGAGGATATCAAAGAGGACAGATACATCCTCGCCGCAATTCTGACAAGCAACCTTGAGCCGTATAATGTTTGGGAACAGACCACTGTTGAAATCACCCTTATATGTCGGGACGACGCGAGACTAGACCCACGCTCATCGTTCAGCGAAGTTGACATAGATGGCGAATCTGAGGAGCCACCCGCTCCCCGCTACAGCTTGGTTGAGGATGGTGTGAATATCAATGTGACCATTTATCGTCGGAGTGAATATAAGCGAATGATTGAAGGCGGGCTACAGGCGGATACGTTCCACGCGATTCTCCTGAGAAGTAAATGCCTGTTCTCCAAGGACGATACAGTTGAACTTTGGCATCAAACAAGCGAGCACATTGGCGCAAAAGACCAGCAGGCGCAACTGATGCGCATGAGCAACATTTTTGCGACGATGGCAAAAGTTGAAAAATGGTTCTACATTAAAAAGGATTATGACTACTGTTTCTTATACCTCACCTTTGTGGTCGGTTTGCTCGCCAAAATTGAGACCATCCTGAACGGCGAAGTGCCTAAGCGGAAGGCGATTCATCAAGCGGTGCAGTATAATCCCGATTTCTTTAACGCCATTTTCATTGACGTGATTGATAAGCCTAAGACGGAAGAGACAATTGGGAGGGCTCTTGCGTTGATTGATGAATATCTCGAAGACAAGGCGTTGACCTTCTTTCAGCCGCTTTTCGAGTTCCTGAGCGAGGCAAGGGGCACTCGCACGATTCGGGAGATTGGCGACCATTTTCGCAAACGTTTTGGTGGCATTGAAATCAGCGGTGCCTGCGAATGGTTGGCGCAAAAAGAGATCCTTGAACTGGTCTCCTCCCCCTTGCGACTGACGAAAAACAGTCGGGTCTCCGTAGAGGAACCCGCTTACTACTACGACGCAGACAATCCCTTCTTGGATTTTGATTAAGAGTGGAAGATTGGAAGAAAGGGATTTGAAGGTTGGAAGAGGGGACTGGAAGATTGGGTTACCCCATCCTTCCCCCTTCTCCCTTCCATCCTTCCACCCTTCCCCTCTTCCACCTTTCTACTCTTTATTATTTGGAGGACACGATGAGAACAACAATCGCCGTTAACGGTGCAAATGAAAATAATTTACAGAATGTAAACGTTGAGATTCCCCGAGATAAACTCGTGGTCTTCACTGGAATCAGCGGTTCCGGGAAGTCGTCGCTGGCGTTTGAAACGGTCTATGCGGAAGGCCAACGCCGTTTCCTCGAATCGCTGTCCACTTATGCTAGACGCTCCATCCGCCAGTTGAAGAAACCGGCTGTCGAATCCATCTTGGGGTTATCACCGGTCGTCAGTATCGAGCAGAAAACCGTCACTCTGAATCCGCGTTCAACCGTCGGTACGATGACCGATCTCTACGACTATATGCGTATGTTATTCTCTACCATTGGCGACTCCCATTGTCCGTATTGTAACGCGGAGGTGCCGATTAAGTCCCCGTATCAGATTCTTGAGCGCATTCTATCGTTGCCAGAAGAGACGGAAATCGAACTCCACGCGCCCATCTTCAAAATCTACGGTGAAGATTATCCGTATCTTTTTGATGATGTACGCACCAAAGGATACCGGCGAGTGCTTATTGATGGCAAACTGCACGACATCAGCGAAGATATTGAACTTGACGAGGGCAAAACGTACGATATGAAAGTTGTCGTTGATAAATTCATCATCAGGAAGGATATCGACAAACAACTGCTCGCCTCAATTGAAAATGGCTTGATTGTCGGCGAGGGGTTCCTGAGTTTTCACATCATGAATCCGCAGATAATGGATAACAACACTGCACCATTCTATGAACACTTCGGCTGTCCTGAGCACCATCTCGCGATGGGCTATGGGAATCCCGAAAACCGTTTTACAATGGGCGAGTTGGCACCATACTATTTCAGTTTCAACGAGCCAAACAGTGCCTGTGTGACCTGTTCGGGGCTTGGGACCTACCTGCAAGTGTATCCCGACCTGCTCGTACCTGACAAAGGCAAGAGTATCAGAGAGGGCGCATTTGTACACGAGGCGTTTAATTATGACATTGACCGCTGGGACGGGCGGTTTATGTACAGCATGTCAAAGCACTACGGTTTTGATCTGGATGCACCGTTCAAAGATTTGCCGGATGATATCGTCGATATCCTGCTTTACGGCACTCAAGGTGAGAAGTTCTTAATTGACATCCCCGAAGATGCGAAACAGCGTGACCGATATATCGGCAAAGAGCTCCGCTTTGATGGCATCGCAACTCGGATTGACCGCCACTATCGACGCTATCGCCAACGCGGGGTGGCTCATTCTGGCATGGAAGACTATCTGCGAAAAGTGATGGTTGAGCATATATGCCCCGACTGCGATGGGACGCGGTTAAAAAAACAGCGACTCCTTGTGACGATTGCGGATAAGACCATCCATGAGGTGGGGGATATGCACTTTGAGGAATTAAAAGATTTCCTTGAGGGCATCTCAATCCCTGAACGGAAATTCGAGGTCGGGACGCGGCTCATCAACGAACTCACAGCACGGTTGGAACTCCTGCTCGGTATCGGGTTAGACTATCTCAACCTCAACAGAATGTCCGGCACCCTCTCTGGCGGCGAGTCCCAACGCATCCGTCTTTCGACCCAGATTGGGAGCGGCTTAATGGGAATGCTTTACGTCCTCGACGAACCGAGCATCGGGCTACACCCGAAAGATAACGTCAAAATGGTTGAGACGTTGAGACAGTTACGGGATATCGGGAACACGGTCATTGTCATTGAGCACGATGAATCCACAATCCGTGCGGCAGACCACATTATCGAACTGGGCCCTGGTCCTGGAGTTCACGGTGGAAAGGTTGTCGCGGCAGGAACGCTTGAGGACATCCTAGCGCATCCGACCTCCCTAACAGGCCAATACATGAGTGGCACACGAAAGATTGAAGTCCCGGATACCCGAAGGGAATTGAACGGGACCGCGTTGATGGTTCGCGGTGCCCGCGCGAACAATCTGAGGAACATTGATGTCGAAATCCCTTTGGGCGTTTTTATATGCATCACGGGCGCGTCCGGCTCCGGCAAAAGTACACTGGTGAACGAAATCCTCTATAAGAAGCTTTACTCTCTGTTCAACGATAGTCGCATCCTCTCCGGCGACCACGATAGCATTGAGGGATACGAATATGTGAATAACGTTGTCAATATCGACCAGAACCCGATCGGGCGTTCATCCCGTTCCAATCCGGCGACCTACATCGGGTTTTACGATAATATCCGCAAGCTATTCGCAGGCACACCCGAAGCACAAAGGCGCGAGTATACGGCGGGGCGATTCAGTTTCAACGTCAAAGGTGGGCGTTGCGGGGAGTGTGGCGGCGAAGGATGCATTACGACCCAATTGCACTTCATGCCCGATGTTGAAGTAACCTGCCCGACCTGTAAGGGAGCGAGATATAACGAGGAAACGCTTGAAGTCACATATCAGCAGAAGAACATCGCCGAGGTTTTGGAGATGTCAATCGAGGATGGCGTTGATTTCTTCGCAGACCAACGCCTCATTCGCCATAAATTGAGCGTACTCAATGACTTGGGATTGGGATATCTGCAGTTGGGGCACCCCGCGCCAATCCTTTCCGGTGGGGAAGCGCAACGTGTAAAGCTGGCGAATGAACTCAGCAAGATCAAGAGAGGCAAGCAGAACGTCTACATTCTTGATGAACCCACCACCGGGCTCCACCTCGCTGATATCCAGAAACTACTCGACAGCCTCAACCGCCTCGTCGATGCAGGGCATACCGTGATAGTGATCGAACATCACCTTGACGTGATTAAAACCGCAGATTACATCATTGATCTGGGACCAGAAGGGGGCCACAAAGGCGGTGAAGTCATCGCACAAGGTCAGCCGGAGGAGATTGTTGAGGTTCCCGATTCGTATACAGGTCAGTTTTTAAGGCCGTACCTCTCTCAATGAACTATCAAGGTAGCGAATCAGAATTCACTGTTCCAATAACCGCTGAAGTTGTCTGCGTTTTTCGGGCGTAAGCCCACTGATTAGTTCTTCAGGCGTAAGCCTACGGGTCAGTTCTTCGGGCGTAAGCCTACGGGTCAGTTCATCAGCACTAAAATAGGACAGGATTTCATCACCGATGTCCTCAATATGGATAGGTAGCTTGTCTGTGCTGCGATAGTAGCCCCCTTCAAGCGATTCAAACTGAATGTCTTCTTGAAAATGGCGTAACACTTTTCGCTGTGTTCTTTGGCTTGAACTTCAGTCCAGTCTCACATCGATGTCATCCCACCATCCACCAGCAACGGTGTTCCCGTCATATATCGAGATTCATCAGATGCCATATAAACGGCTGCCCAAGCGATGTCTTCAGGGTCACCAATTCCGAGCGGATGCAGGTCTTTTATTTCTTGGTTGACCGCCTCAGGGTCATCCTGTTCCTCAAGAAATTCCTGATACAGCTCCGTGTCAATCGTTCCGGGGCAGAGGGAATTGACGCGGATGTTCTCCGACGCATAGCGCACCGCCATACTTCGTGAGAGATGCACCACCGCCGCTTTGGATGAGCAGTACGCCGGGTGCATCGGGAACCCGACAAACGCGGATTCACTGCCCATGTTAATGATAGAGCCGCCTCCTGCCTCACGCATCAATGGGATGACCCGTCGCGAGACCATAAAGATGCTCTTGACGTTTACCGCGTACTGACGGTCCCACTCCTCTTCGGTCAATTCCTCCACGCCCCCAACCACAGCGATACCTGCATTGTTGAACAGGACGTTTGGCAATCCGAGTTCGGAGGCAACCCGCTCAACTGCGTGGTCAATGTCAGTTGCTTGCGTCACATCGCAACGGCAGAAGATGGCTTTCTTGCCATCGGAAGCCATTTTGTCCGCCAACCCGGCACCCCGTACTCCGTTGATGTCAAACATCGCGACAGCGGCACCCTCCTGTGCGAAAATTTCAGCGCATGTGGCACCGATGCCACGGGCGGCACCTGTGATGATTGCAACTTTGTCTTTGAGTCGTTCTGCCATGTTTCCCTCCTTAAACCTTAACGGTTTTTTCCAGAATTTCCCCATTCCTAAGATACGCAACCGCTTTCCACTCTTTGGCGTCTGGGCTGACGGTGTAGTGGCCCTGTCGCCAATTGGATTGATAATTTACGGTGAACGGTTCATCATACGCTGTAAAAATTAAGTTTCCGTTGCAATAGAAATCCACATAATTGATCGTTTCAGGATATTGACTCGCCAACCGCACCCAACGTTTCCCCTCGTATTCCATCTGCGGTTCAAGCCCCTGTAGATAGTAGTGTTCCTGCTCTGGGAGCGGTGGGGTCGGTATACCGATTCCGATGGCGAGGCGTTTGGCAAAAAAGGTATCCTCCCCCTTCGTGATAGACCAATCTGCGGGCGGTTCCTGCTTGGTCATGTTGTTATAGTATCCCCAAGATGTTCCTGTCTTAAAGGCGACTTCAAGCTGTCCAATCGCTTGGGAATCCTCGTTGCAGACGATGGGTCTGTTTAAGTTCCAACTTTTGACTTCCGATATGACGTTATAAAGCCGCTGACGACTGCACGAATTCCCGTGAATCAGGATGTAGTCGCTGGCTTCACCGATTTCCCTGTTGATATGCCCACCCGAACCGCTACAACTGACCACCATGCCCCCTGACCCTTTGCGGGCGAGTTCAATTAAGGTTGCCATGCCTTCTGGGTGGTAAATCAACGGGGGTTCCCGAAACGGCCCAATGTTCTGTTCGTTTGCGACTTCGATGAGGACGTTTGTGTATCCACCGTCTTTCAAGAAATTAGAGGCGGTTGTGACAGCGTTGCGTACCGCGTTCTCATCTTTCAACCGCCGCGCTTGCGAGCCGTAAAAGTAACTCACGATAACCGCCATCCCACACGCATCCGCCCCCTTGATGAGTTTGTCCATCCGGTCCGCATAGGCCGCATCCAGTTTTTTCCCATCTTCCCCAAAAGGGTTGTTATGAATTGTGTCGTTGCTTATCGTAAAACAGGGGCCACCCCCTTGAAAACCGACAGTGAAGGCTCTCAGGCCGTGTTGATACCATTCGGGCAGGGCGGCGATAAGGTTCTTCGTGTTTGCGTCCGGATCGAACGCTATCTTACCCCAACGTGCGAACCGTTTCGGGTCCGCCTTGTCATCAAAGATGCCTTGAATAAAGCGGGCGTTCATCAACAGACCGTGCACCTTTGGCCGGCTGTGCTCCATTTCGGTATAGGTGAGTTTGCCGTTTATGAGAAAGGATTCTCCGTTGATTGTAAGTGCTGTTTGGGGCATGTTATTTCTCCTTGGCGGTGAAGTCTTGTTGGGGGCGGCACCGAAGAAAATACGAAAAGGGGATCGGAAGGAAGAGCGGGTCGTGGGAGAGAAAGTCAAATTGGTATTAGTCAAACGTGCGATGGTTGAGAAATGTCTTTCCATTGGCGTAGACTTCCACACGTTGCAATGTTTCCGTGTGTATTGGTCGGCTCGCACCGTCCAAGAATGAGAGTCTAACATCGTGGATGCCGGCAGGGAGAGACATTCGCACGATAAAAATCTGATTCGGCAGCGTCTCCCATGAGCGGGTGTCCGCGCTCTCCGTCACAACATTGACGAGATTGACCAGTCTACCGAGGAGTTTATCCTCCTTGTCTGCCCGGCGAAAGCCGAGGTATTTCAGCAATGCACGTACTGTTGTCCGGAGCAGAATCGTCGTTTGTTCTGAGGCAAACGTCGTCAGGGCAGCACCTTCGACATCCTCGACGAGGATACCGCGCACCTGACGGTTGTTCACTTCTGCCTTAACCCCTGAAAACCGGGGACGATTTGATGTATATGTGGGGATTGCAACCCGCAATAGATACTCAAGCTCTACTTCCTTATATTGCAGGTTTTGGCGTTGTGAGACCGTATCGGCGAAATCCCAGACCTCATCTGTTTCATCTTCAAATTCCAATGAGTCCGTCTTTAAGATGGGGAGGAGAAGGTTTTCCTCCACCTTCTGTGGGGCGAATCCACTTTCATAGATGATGACGAGTTCACCAGAGTCAGGTGGGGAGGGGGTCGGCTCTCCATAAAGTTCCGCATATCGCCGTGCCTCATCGTCAAACCCCAACATTCGGGCAAGCCGGACGAGCGCATCGCCAAGGTCTTCAGGAACTGGTACGCCCAACTCCTTTTCATAACGTTGATAGCCCGTCTCCGCCCAGCGATAGGAGATGTAAGCGTCGTTGATGTCCCCGGTCCATTCGTAGAGGATTCCCGAAAGATACGCCAGGAATGCGCCGCCTACAAAGTTATATTTTTCGTCCTTATCTGCGTAATACTCGATCAGCTTTCCTGCCCGCCGACACTCCACCAACGCCTCGTCCGGTAGATTTAGATAGACGTAGTTCAGCGCACGATAGTAGTGAACCAGCAATCTTTCGTAGCGGGTTCCGGCATAGGGGCGCAAGTTGTCCGAAGTCAGCAGTGAGAGGGCTTCCCGCGAAATGCTTTTTGTATAGAGATCTTCAGCGGTAATCTCTGCAATCTCGAATGCCCGATTGCTCTCCTCAAACCGATTCGCATAGTGAGCGATGAGTCCGCGTTCAAATAGATAGGGGAGCTTTGCTTTCCCTTTCGGATTGGCCTCGTCGAGATGCACCAACGCCCCCTCGAAATTCCCCTCCTCAAATGCGAGGCGAACCTCTTTCATGCTATAGGGGGCGCATCCGCTCAGGAGCAAAACACAAAGCAGAGAGCCCATAAACCATCTGAAGATATGTTGACGTGTTTCCATAAACTAAGAGTGAAGGGATGGAAGAGTGGAAGCTTCCATCCTTCCTGGATTGTTTTCGTTGTTGGTTTAGAAAGAGGAACGGCTGCGTTCAATGTACTTCTTAATTTTATGCTGCCCCGGCCAGATCTTCTCGTTTGTTTGGATATCCGTAAGGGTCAGGTCTACCTGATAAAAGGTAATCTGTTCGCCTCCCTCGCGGTCTTCGATGGTATTGATTTGGCCAGTCATCATGTAGTCTGCACCGAGTTCGCGTCCCATCTCCTTGATGGTTTCAGGGCTTGCGAAATTCTCTTGGTCGCCCTTCTCCGCACGAAGTTCGCCCCGTTCAGTGGCACTCGCAACAACTCTCACTTGACCGGAGTTGATGAAAGCGCGTTCAATGTCGTTAATAAATGTCGCAACAGCGACATGCTCCATGCTTCGATTCCGAATTGCCCCGACGATGACAGCAGGTCTTTTGCCTTCGGACAGGGTGGTGTGTCGGGTTATCCATGGGTGGTTCAGACAGTCTTTAATCATCGCTTCAGAAACCATCTGGGAGTCGGTGTCATTCCAGCGACCCGACAGGTCAACGATGGTGTCTGTTTCGATGCGTTGCACACTCTTTTTCGTGCCGCAACCCACGGAAATGAGTATCGCGGCAAGTAAGCTTAATCCCAACAAGTAGTGGGTGGTCATCCTTTTCATGATAGCCTCCTGATTTGTTTGTGTTGTTTTGTGTAGGTATGATGCGGGCGAACAAGCAGAACGAGAAGGTTCGATGTATATCACACGTTTCCCGTAGGTCGCTGGTTCAACCCTCTTTAAGAACGTAGACCGGCTAAAATTGTTTCAGCAAGTTCCATCGTCTTGACCGCCTCATTCAGGTCTGCGGCGGGCAGTGAAACGGGGCGGTCTGCTTTGATGCAGTCGAGGAAGTACCGATTCTGTTCATCTGTTCCACTCGTGCCCGGGCTGGTTAGCTGATGTTGCTCGCCATCGCAAAAGACAATGCCTTTCGATACCCCTTCGAGATAGGCGGAAATATCGCGTCCGTGTATTTCGTACCGCTCCAGACGGGCAGCGGTGGTGTAGTTTGCGATGAGGTGGACCAGGCAACCGTTGTCGAATAGGATAAGCGCGCCGTGTACATCTTTGTAATCCGAGATGGTCCGACGTACAACGCTGTGTACCTCTTCAACCTCCCCGCCCGCGATAGCGCGGACAATGTCCAGCGAATGGATGGGTGTTTCCAGAAACAGGTTATCCATGAGATGTTCAGGAAATTGGCCTGACTTGACGAAGCCCGTGATGCTTTTGTGAAATTCGCCGACCAATTGGGTCACGGGACCACGCGCTTCAACCATCTCGCGCGCTTTGACAATGATCGGGTGAAAACGCCGATTCCATCCCACCATTCCCTTGGCACCTGTGCGGGCGGCGGCATCACGTAAAGAGGTAGTTTCAGCGACGCTCATGCCCGGTGGCTTTTCCAACAAGGTATTGAGGCCGTGCTCCAGACACGGCAGGGCAGCCTCTCCATTGAGGTGAGGGGGCGTGGCAATGAACGCGGCATCGAGCGATTCAGCGTCTAGCATTTGCTCAATACTGGCGTAACGGGAGGCTATGCCAAACTCGTCGCCGGTCGCATTCCTTGCGCCCTCCACCAGATCGCAGACAGCGGCGAGTTCTACATCTTCAAATCCCTGAAGGGACCGAAGGTGTCCTCGACCACGTCCACCACAACCGATAAGCGCAACGCGTAATTTCGACATAAAATTTTCCGTTTCCTTTCTCGCCATTTCCTTCATTGACGAATGTACTTATGGATTCGACCCTCTACGCCCAACTCGACCTCGCCCATGTAAAGGTCACCGTGCGAGTCCATCCAGATACCGTGTGGACCGCCGCGAAATTCACCCGGCTGCTCACTCGGTTCTGCACCGCCCCATTTCGTAATTAGTTGACCATCAAGCGTATAGATGCTGAACTGATGGGTCAATTCGGCGACGTAAACGACATCAGCGTTGGGGTCGAAATAAACCGTATTGGGGCGTATCAGGTCTGTCCACTCCGTCAAGAAGTTACCATCCGTATCGAAAATCTGGATGCGATTGTTCTCACGGTCACAGACCCAGACGCGGTCATCTTTGTCCACCCTGACGCAGTGGGACAACGCAAATTCGCCTGGACCGGTGCCGCGCTCTCCCCACGACAAAAGTAACTCGCCATCCGGGGAGTACTTGTGAACTCGCGCATTGCCGTACCCATCCGAGATGAACAACTCGCCGGTTGAAGCGACATCCAGATCAGTCGGGGAGTTGAACGGGTCGCCATCCGCATCGGCAGGTTGACCGGGTGTGCCCAACCTCATCACCAAGTCGCCATCGCGATTGAATTTGTAAATAGCGTGGTTGCTGTTGTCGGTGCAGTAGACATTGTCCTCGGCATCAATGTAGATGCCGTGCGCTGCCTTGGGCGGGAGAATCCCATCCCCCCATGTCTCAATGAAGCTGCCGTCGCGGTCGAAAACAGCCAGCGGATGCTCGCTCCGCGAGTAAACATAAACGCGGTCTTGCGAATCACACGCGACCGCCGGAATCCAGCCCCACGTCCAACCTTCCGGCGGTTGTCCCCAACCTTCCGCCACTCTGTAAGTGTACTTGCCTGTACCAAATAACATCTGTTCCACCTCCGATTTCATAATCCAAGTTGTTAATTCCAATGGGTGACTATTGCAATAGAGAGCAATTTAGGTGCCACAATTTTACGTTGATTGAACTGACGTGTAGTTGTAAGTTGTGCGTTATCCCAACTTGTTGATTTGGTTCGCTATCTACGATGCACATCCCCGTTGCGTTGTAGCGATAGTAATACACCGTGTCGCAAAAGCGATACGGTCTAAAGCGGTTTAATTGGTTTTCGTTTTAGCTGTTAAACTTTGCCAAAAGAGCCGGATGGCAAACACCACTACGGTAACAACAAGAACAACCTTAATCCATTTGTCACCCTGAGCGACAGCCCACTGACTCCCTATCCATGCTCCTGTTGCATTTCCGATTGCGAGTGTCACACCTAAGGACCAATCAACCCGCTTCTCCTTGATGAAGACACCGAGGGCGGTAATCGTATAAAAGAACACGACGAACAGCTTGATTGCATTGATTAGCGCAAGATCGAAACCGTTAATCACCGTCAGCGCGGCGATAATTATAAACCCCACACCCGCTTGAATAAAACCACCGTAAATACCGATAAAGAAGAACACCACCATCGCGATAATCTGGCGCGTTATGCTGAGGTTTTCATTAACCGCTTCTGGTTTCGGGCTGAACAGAATCAAACACAACACTACGACCATGACCCCCGCCAATACCCGCTTAAAGAGGGTTTCATTGAATTTGACAGCAATTTTGGCACCGATTATGGCACCGATGAGTGCAGGAATCGCAAGCATTGTGCTATAACGAAAATTTGAAACCGCAAGATGACGGAATCCCATAATACCACTGGCATTTTGCACACAGATTGCAATCCTGTTGGTCCCATTTGCTGTCGTGGGGGGTAATCCAAGAAAGATGAGGAGGGGGAGGGTGATTAATGACCCGCCCCCAGCGACAGCGTTCAGAAAACCAGCGCAAAGGCCGACTGCGAGAAGCAAGGGAATACGCCAAAAAGATTTCATCAATTTCACCTATATAATCTAAGTTGCCACCTATTAGATTCGTAGGGGCGGGGTAACCCCGCCTCTACACAATGGATTGCACGTTCTTTTCTTCTTTACCCCTTTGCGTTAAATTGTCACGCGCCTTCGTTTTGGCGGTTAGCGAGTTGAGCGCGAAGCCGTTCTAACTCGGCTTCTGCTTCCTGTCGGCGTTGGGCTTCTTCCTGTCGGCGTTGGGCTTCTTCCCTTGCAAGTGTTTCTGCTTCCCGTCGGCGTTGGGCTTCTTCCTGTCGGCGTTCTGCTTCTGCTCTGGCAAATGTTTCGGCTTCCTGCTGACGTTGGGTTGCTGCTCTGGCAAGTGTTTCTGCTTCCTCCCGAAATTGGGCTTCTGCTCGCCGCTGTCGGGTTTCTTCCCGCCGCCGTTCTGATTCTTCCACGGCTATCGCTTCCGCTTCCAACCTCAGGTGTTTCTCTTCCACAGAGGTCGTTATCGCGGTCCCATCTGGAAGATACGGACGTAACAACCTAACGTGCCCCAGCGGGTCTTCCCATCGAAGCCACAGATTTAACGATTCACTGAACAAACCACCCCCGCCGTCCTGAGCAATTTCGACGATGCCACCCGAAGCACTGCGCCGCCAACCCCGAAACTCCGAGGGGCGATTCGGGTCTGGTTGATGGAGGAAGTACTCTTCAACCCCTATATCAATCAGATACAGGCCCACTTTGCCATTCCGATCCTGATGCGCGGTTGAGTCGGAGAGAAATTCAAAAACAGTCGTAGGAACCGCACCTTCTTCCCACGTATAAAAACTGCGCCGAGGGGGCAATTTCTCAACACCAAGGACGACGTAAACATCTGGGGCGACGGATTTGTCTGGTCTCCCTTCTTCATAGTAGATGAAGTTATCCTGGCCAACATAGATGTCCGTATGGATTTCAAAATACCGTGCGAGTTGATCATAAAACGTGTTAATCTGTATATTGTGAAAGTCTGTTCCTGGCATTGGTTTGTCGTCTTCATAGGGATAACCCTGTATGTATATTGTTGGTTTTCCACTCGCTTTTGGAAAGACGGGTATATACTTTCTTTCCTTTAATTCAAAGTCTTTTAAGGTATCCATAGTTTTCTCTCTTCGCATGTCGGGGCAGGGATGCCCCTCCTACAATCGGGGCAGGGATGCCCCTCCTACAATCGGGGCAGGGATGCCCCTCCTACAATCGGGGCAGGGATGCCCCTCCTACAATCGGGGCAGGGATGCCACTCCTACAATCGGGGCAGGGATGCCCCTCCTACAATCGGGGCAGGGATGCCCCTCCTACAATTGGGGCAGGGATGCCCCCCCTACAATCGGGGCAGGGATGCCACTCCCACAATTGGGCAGGGATGCCCCTCCTACAATCTATATTCTGATTTTTGGGGTCCGATCTTGAGTCCCGCGTTAGTCCAACTTGCCAAACTGGGCGTGTATCCAGTTGACGACCTTCTCGACCATCATCGGCGTAAATTCGTCACTAAAGACGTGGTTGGCACCTTCGAGTTTGATGAGTTCTTTGGGAGCGTTTGTCTTATCGAAAATGTCATACGAATCTTGGATTGGCACGACATCATCATCGGTGCCGTGTACCAACAGCCAAGGCACACTGATTTGAGGTGCATCATTAACGACCGTCTCAATCTCGGTCAAATCATCCATGTACGCTTGGGAAAGTGGACAATCGGGCTCATCCCACATAAACCCCTCGTCGGGTGTGACATCACCAAATTCGGTCTCTGCGAAGGTTTTGGTATGAACCATGCCCGCCAGAGAAACCAACAACTTGATTCGACTGTCCCCACTCGCACATCGTACGCCGACAGCACCGCCCATACTGTGCCCGACATAGCAGATGGTGTAGCCGTCCAGTGCATCTAGCACAGCCGTCAAGTCATCTAACTCTTTGGAAATCGTTGAATCGGTAAACTGACCGTCCGAGTCGCCATTCCCGGAAAAGGAGACCCGTAGCGCAGGTATCCCGGCCTCCGCTAAGCCCTCCGCCAACGCCACAATGAAGGGGCGGTCTTTGTTGCCCGTAACCCCATGCCCAAGGACAGCGAGTTGCTTTGAATCTTTTTCGCCCTCATGAAAAGTGTAATCGAGTCGTTCACCGTGCGTGTTTCTGATTTCGCCGAACATAAATTTCTCCAAGCTGATTTTTAAGAAAAAAGGAACGCAAAGACGCAAGGGAGAACAGAACACGAAACCACAGCAGTGCTGAGTTGTCCATCATCTCATTATCATCTCTTGCACATTATTCAGGATTCCCATTTACTCAAGGTTGTTTGTTGTGATTGGCGGATTCAGCGTACTGTTTCTCATTGGCATATCTCATCATGTTTCTCAGAATGCTGCGGACGAATATTATGGACTCGCTTTTAATCTCTTTAAGATCATCGAGTATAACGTCTCTACCACATTCAGCAAAGGAACGATCTCCATGGGCAAGCGCATTTCTCTGGTTTTTTACTTCCAGTAATTTTTCCCCGCCTTTAGCTCTCGGATGTGGCTGATGTGAAATCCCGTGCAACTTGCAAATTCTACGAATCTGACGTGCATCCAAGTTCCCTGAAATAGGAATAGCATCCTTATCAAGATGAATCGTTGTGCCATTTATGGCTTCCTCCACAAGCTGAGCCGCTGTCTTCCGAGCAGACTCCCAGGTTGCTGTTTCGTTGAAGATCTGCCTATAGTTAGAACGTAGCCAAATATCTTGAATTTCCTTTCGGACCCGTTCATAGGTATAGCTATTGGATCCTATCTGTCGGTATATCTCCAAGATTCCGTCGCGAATGCTAGACTCCACAAGATTGTAAATCATTAGAAAGGCATTTGCCTTTAACATTCTGACAATGTCAGGTTCTATTTCTTTGAACTTATGGGTTCTCTTCTGTGGAAAGTAAAATAAAACTTCAGGCACTTCTAGTTTTTCCAAAAAACGAAAATAAACATTCACTTCCTCTATACGCTCATTAAAGGCATTAATCACGGTCTGCATTACTTTGCTCCTGCCAACAAAGCGTCACGCACGAACTCAATCCGTGCTCTAAGCCTCTGTCCAGAATTATTCGCATGTGTTGTTGTATGATATTTGAATTCTTCAGATTTTAACCAGTCCACAGTTGTAGGAATTAAATCCGGTTTTTTTCGTAAAGCGAGGTTCACCCCAACTGCGATTGCTTCAAATCTCACTCTTGGTATTGTCTTGGCCTCCTTAGGATTTCGCAAAACCATTTGGAATAAACCTGTTCACAAAATTTAACATATTGTCAAATTCGCTTTTGAATCGCTCTTTATCAAAGGTATCCTGATGTTCCTGAACATATTTATCCAAGAACTTGTCAACATCATGCCGAACCGACTTATAACGATCGGAGTAGGCGAAAAATCGCACAACGAGTTCTTCTACCTCTTGACGATGCCACATTGTATCGCTCATTGGGCACAACTTCACGAATAGCCCGTCTTCTGCACATTCTGAAACAAAGTCCATGAAATGCCCTTTATATGTACCTCTGCGAATCTCGCTAGATCTTGCTTTGACACCGCTTGTGTTAATTCTCTCAAATATATCCAGTAGGGTTTGATCCGTCGTCGTTGCCTCAAATACAACAACTCGGAGCATACGGTTAACGAACTTCCTCTGCTGTGACATTGGGAGATCCGAAAAGGTAAACCCATTCAATGATGGAAGTTTTTCGAGCTCAGAAAGCCGAAGGTCATCGTTCAGAAAGGCTTCAAGCGTTTGTATCCTTTGACCTCCATCAATGATCGCCAATCTGCCATCGTCTGCGGCAAACAACATAGCTGATATTGGCACACCCAGAATTACCGATTCGATGAATCTCATTTTTTGCCTATCGCGCCAAACGAATGGGCGTTGATAATTAGGAATATAGAGTTCATCAGCATTAAATCGTTGAACAATATAATCAATTGTGAAGTGCCGCTGATCGTAGTCAACCTCACGTTGCTTTTCTTTAATTTCAGTTTCTGCTTTACGCAGATCTGCTTCACTAATCGGCTCCGTTTCGCTTTTTTGTCGCATAACACAGCTCCCTTAGAACTTGTTTTAAGAGCAAAGCAACCTGACTCCGTAGGTGGGAAATCCCTTTCTCAATGGACCCACTCATAGCAGGATAGCACCATCGAAAGATACCGATGCAAAAGATAAGCCGCCTGACTTATGTTTCACAAACATCACAAATCAGGCGACTTATGGGAGGCAATTAGCGGTTTAATCACCATTATTATGCAACGCCTCAACGACCTTTTCTGGCTTGATCGGTAGGTCGGTGATGCGTACATCAGCGGCATCAGCGACAGCGTTTGCCATGGTTGCGAGTGTCGGGGTAATCGGTGGCTCACCGACACCCTTTGCCCCAAATGGGCCGTCGGGCGCAGGCACTTCAACGATTACGGACTCAACTGTGGGAAGGTCTGCGGCGGTAGGGACGCGGTAATCGACGAAACCCGGATTCACATTCCCGTTCTCGTTGTACTGCATCTCTTCCATAATCGCCCACGCATAGCCTTGCACAGTGCCTCCCTCAATCTGGCCTTCAACCGCCATCGGGTTAATCGCGTATCCAACATCTTGAGAGGCGACCAGTTTAAGCACCTTAATCCTGCCTGTCCCCGGATCGACTTCAACTTTCGCAATCTGTGCGGCGAGGGCGGGTGTACTTGACTTGGCACCGTGACCTGACCCACGCGCAAAGGCACCCTTACCCACAATCGGGCCGCCTGTCGTACTGAGACTGTAGGCGGCCAACTCACCGAGTGAGATGGATTTCGGTGTATCGCCATTAAGCGTGGAGACTTGCCCCTCTTTGAGTTCGAGGTTATCAACGTCCGTATTCAACCGTTCAGAGGCGAGTTCGAGGATGCGTCGGCGCGTATCTTCAGCCGCCAGTTTTGCAGTATTGCCCATCGTGAAAGTGACAACACTACCGCCGGAACCGGTGGCGTAAGGCGCGGAATCGGTATCGCCTCGCGTGATTGTAACCTGCTCGTAGGGAACGGTCAAGATTTCGGCGACCACTTGGTTAATTGCGGTATCCGTACCGGTGATGTCCATTGACCCATGGAAAACGCGGACGCTGACATCTCTACGGTCTTCGTGGACAGAGATGTAGACACCACCGGGGCCACAACCGTTGGTCCAATCCCCTATGGCGACACCCCAACCTTGATTTTCTCCCTTTTCACGTTCCCACCAACCTACGGCATCAGCGACTGCCTGTAGCGTTTCCTTGTAACCTGTTTTGACCTCTACACCGCCACCGGGAATCGGGTCGCCTTCTTCGCGCATGTTTTTGAGTCGGAATTCGACGGGGTCCATTCCGATGCGACGAGCGATTTCATCAAGCTGACATTCGCCGGGGAAAATCGCTTGCGGTGCCCCAGGCGCACGATACGCCGCGGTTCCCGATTTGTTCGTATGGACACCGTAGGCATCATACTTGAAATGCTCGAATTTGTAGACCCCACGGATACGAACGGTGCTACCGATGTTGCCCCCTGCCGCTGAACCGGAATCCCAGAACGCCAAGGCTTCGCGGGCAAGGATTCTGCCATCGTTGGTTGCGCCCGTTTTGAGCTTGATTACGCACCCGGGTGCCGGACGACCATCCAGAAATTCATCGTGCCTCGTCATCTGTATCTTTACCGGTCGTCCCGTTTTTTGGGAAAGTAGCACAGCGGGCACATGAGTCAGCACAACGCCGAAACGACCACCAAATCCGCCTCCCATGGTGGTTGCAATCACGTTAATCTGGTTCTCTGGAATCCCAAGGGTGCCGGAGATACCGGACCGGATGGCAAATGGGCCTTGTGTACTTGCCCATACCGTCACTTTACCTGTGGAATCCACCTGGGCGACGGAAACGTGCGGCTCCATGTAGGTCTGATGCACACGCGGAATGACATAAGTATCTTCGACGATAATATCGGATTCGGCGAAGCCTTTTTCAACATCGCCCGCGTCTGTGTGGTTTTCGCCCGAAATGTTGTAGTAGAGCGGTTCATCAAGCGCGTCCAACTCCGCTTGCAGTTGGCGAATTTCTTCGCTGTCCTCATCTTGGCGTTGCAGTCTTCTCAGTTCGGCATTGAGTTCACGACGCTTCGGGCCATCTTTCGGTTGATCGCTGTGGACAGCTGGAGCACCGGGCTTAATCGCCTCAAGCACGTCCTGAACTGCTGGCAGGACTTCGTACTCAATTTTGACGAGTTCTGCCGCCTCCTCTGCGATGTCCGGGTCGATCGCTGCGACAGCCGCAATCGGCTCGCCAAGATACTGAATCTTGTCCGTCGCAAAAATTGTCCGACCCGTTGCGATATCCTCTTGGGTGATAATAGCACGCACACCGGGCAACTTCTCGGCTTCACTGGTATCAATACTGAGAATGTTCGCATGGGCGTGTTTACTGCGAATAATTTGGCCGTAAAGCATACCGGGAATTTGAACATCGGCACCATACGTCGCGGCACCTGTCACCTTTTCGAGCGCATCGACTCTCGGTAGGCTTTTCCCCAGCACAGAATATTCTGACATGACGTTCTCCCTTCTCTTAATTTGATTCTTCTGGGTTCTTGGGTAGGTTCAGATTGGAATTGATTCAGAGGTGATATTGTCTCAAACGTTTCGCTGGTTTATCAACAATTCTTATAAATTCGCTACGGCATCTTGTAATTTGCCGTGACTTAAAGCGGCGTTACATCTTTTACACACGTTGATGGTACTTTCGCCGACTTCGCGGCTATAAAGCACCTTAACCCCTGTCCGTTCGCATACGGGGCAGGTGCCTCGACCATTATTGTATGTCCCTGTAAATTGACCACCCTGGAGACGGTATCGTATTCCGCTCCCTCGGTGTGTCTTAGCCATTGTAACTGTTCCTTTCCTGAAATAGCGTTAGGCACTGACAAATCACCTAACGACCAACTGAAATAGATTATGATGATTCTCGGATAACTTCCGCTGCACTCATCACAGCCTCAATGATTTTAGTATATCCCGTGCATCGACAGATATTCCCGCCAAGGGCGTGTCGGAGTTCCGCTTCTGGAAGATTGGGGTTTTCCGCAAGCACGGCGGCGGATGCCATGATAAAGCCCGGTGTACAGAATCCACACTGATAGCCTCCTTTGTCGATGAAGGCTTGTTGAACGGGGTGCAGTTGACCATCGCTGGCGAGTCCTTCAATTGTCGTGATCTCTTTACCGTTGGCACTGACACCGAGTTTCATGCACGATGTCACCGATTTCCCATCAACGATAACGGTACACGCCCCGCAATCGCCTGTGCTACATCCCTCTTTGGTTCCTGTCAAACCAATCGTATCACGAATCACGGATAACAAGGTCTTGCGTGGTTCAATCAGCAGATCGTACTGATCTCCGTTGACGGTCAAACTGACTGGATGTTTCTTCATTTGGTTCTCCTCATTTTCTCGAACTGATCGAAGCGTCTACGCGCCTCGCGCTCGCTCGGTAGCGTTCTGAACTGTCCGTTGCGTTAAGACATCGACGATTTCCCGACGATAATCTGCTGAACACCGCAAGTCGGATATCGGACTCGACTGGGCGGCGGCGGCAGATCCTGCCTGATTCAAAATATCATCAGTCAGCCCATTGCCTCTGATAATTTCTTCAGCGTTTGTCGCACGAATCGGTGTCGGTGCGACAGCGGCGAGTCCAATCTTGACATCTTCTACCACGCCGTTATTAAGTTGCACGGCAGAGGCAACACCGACAAAGGCAAGATCCATTACCTCACGAATTTTCTGTTTGATGTACTGTGAACCGGAATTTGCTGAACGCGGTGGGCACTCAAATCCCGTCACGATTTCGCCTGCTTGCAACACGTTCTGTCCAGGCCCAACGAAAAAATCAGCAATCGGCACTTCGCGCTCCCCATCCGCACTGGCAATTTTGACCTGTGCATCCAACACCAACAGCGCGGCGACGGTATCTGCCGCCGGAGAAGAGTGAGCTATGTTTCCACCAATCGTCGCCAAGTTCCGAATTTGAATCGAACCAACTTCCGCTGCGCCCTCTGCGAGTGCTGTATAGTGTTCACAGACAATCTCGGATTGCTCAATGTCGCGCATCGTCGTCATCGCGCCTATCAAAATCCCACCGTTCTCACTGGCCGTAATGCCATCTAAGCCCGGAATCTTTTCCAAACTGATGACATATTCAGGGGCTATCACCCACTCTTTCATACCGATTATTATATCCGTTCCTCCCGCCAACAGGCTCGCCTGCTCGCCGTGTTGAGAGAGCAAGGATGACGCTTCTGCAATCGTGGTGGCTTCAAAAAACTCAAAGTTTCTCAATCGTTACACCTCCCTGGTGTACGAGACATTCTCTTGCCTCGTAGGATAGTTGGCACCACAAAGCGTACCATCTTGAAGCACTTAAAGAATACCAAATCTGATTGGGCATGTCAACACTTAAATCGTAAGACGTGAAACGAGCAGAGATAAAGCGCGTAAATTTATCCGCTCTTCAAACCTGAACTATCTGCGGCGCATTCTCCGGCGCAAGCCCATGTTGTTCCGCCCACTCCTTCAGCGGCCAATGGAGACCGTTCGGATCGATTCTGCCGTCAACGCTCTGCTGTCCACCCAAAAGTTGCCTGCCGATGTCATCCAGTTTTTCCAATAACGCCTCATCCGGTTGCAACTGCTCGTCATAATAACGGAGATAGTAATCCGGCTTGACCCAGCGGTAGTGATAGCCGTAGATGACCACCTTGGCGATACAGTCTGTGAAGTTAAGCCCCGCAGCGTGGTAGATGCGGCTCTCAAATAGGAAAGCGTCTCCAGCCTGCAAACTCGGTTCATCGAACACCTGCGGATCGACTTCGTCTTTCGAGATGGCCAGCGGCTCCTTTAAGTTATTGCTTTCCCGGACGAATAGGGTCGCACCGGAATTGGGTTCGGTGAAATCTGTCAAGCAGTACCCGATCTTCAACCCCACCCGCGGCGCGTTTTCGTGTCCGACATCAAGGTGAACCCCGACATCGCGATGCCAGTTGCGAAACTCAGGAGATGTTGGCTGTTGTGGATGTTTGTAGATGAGAGCCGTGTTGGTGATATGAATATTCGCGTCAAGCAGTTGGACGATGAGCGAAAGCGTGTTTGGGTTGGTTGCCAGCGCGGCAAATGCCGCCTCTTGGACGAGCCCGTGCCGCCGATGCGCGTAGTAGTCACTGTACTCGAATGACTCCATCAACCGATCGCCGGCCTCAATGAGTTGGTCAATGGTCTCCGCATCAATCGCTTGTCGGACGACCAAGTAACCGTTTTCGTCGAACGCTTGACGTTGCGCTTCTGTCAGTTGAACAAAATCCATAATCATTGCTCCTTGAACGCGCCTCTCTCTTGTACGGAGGAGGGATAGGCGGTTAGGTCAAATCTTCATCCGATAAAATGCCTTTATTGATTGCCCAATCCGGGTAGTAGTTGTAAATCTCCACATCTGGGCGTGGACTCCCGAGAGGCTGCGGCGGAACACGGTAGGGCGCGCGCATACTCATCATAACGCTCATAATGAACTGAAGTCCCACCGAGCGAAGGGTACGGGCGGATGGCACGTTCCACGGCGCAGTCGTGGCGAGGACAAATCTGCCCTGTTCAAGTATCCACTTGCCCGCTGCGCTCACGACCGCCCGTCCCAATCCACCTCCTTTGGCACCAGACACAACATCCATCCCGATTTCCCATATTTGGTCATGCTCCGCACGGACAGAGGCTAACGCCAGCAGTTGACGGTCATCATCAAATATGCCGAAACTTGCCACTGCATCCTCCTCGAAACAGTGCCAGAAAATCCGCCAATCGACTATATCATCCAGTTCTGCTGGGGTGAGATGCACAGGGCGTGTATCTTCCGCCGGGCGGAAACAGTGACTGTCACCGACATAAACCCAACTTGGCCCCCACACGCCGAAGCCATCGGGCAACAATACTCGCGAGAGCTCATAACCGCCAAAGACGGAGAACAGTTCGTCCAAGGTCAGATTCGCGACGATCGGTTTAAGCGGTTCTACCCACTGCGGGTGTGCGGTGACAATCCCGCGTTCCCCCAGCCCCATCGCACACAGCGGCGTTGCGCCGGTGGTTTGTGAGTATACCGGTGTCGGCGGCTCGCTTGCCAAATCCAGCGAAACACCGAGTTTTGCGTCCAGCCAAGGACGCAGGGTATTTATAAAATCTGCGGCTTTCATATAGGACCCTCCTGTTACCAAAGACTTTGCCTTCAACGACATACACAAGCCAGCGACATCCTCAAATCCGGATTTGTGCGTTTGCTGGCTTATGAGCATACTATACAGAAAATGGAGATTTATGTCAAGTCAGTCGTTTAATCCTTCCCTCTTCGACAAATAAAAAAAGGCGAATGGCTTGAACCATTCGCCTCACAACGTTTTGGGAGTAGAACTGCGAGCTAGTTGGCAGGCACTGTCTCATAAATTCGCCACACACCATCCACTTTCTGCATCTTAACAAGGTGGTTGATACTCTCCGGTATCTCTGGCATCTCCGGTAGTTTCGGCATCCCCGGTAATTCCGGCATCTCCGGCCTCTCTATCTCCGGCATCGATATTCTCAATCGGAAATGGAACTCATCCCCCACATATTCACTGCTCACAATCTCTGTCTGACCAAACATTGATTGCGTCATCTCCCGCCTCATCTCCTGAAACTTCGAATCCTGTAACGACTCCAGCATCATCTGACGCGCACTATCTACCAATTCTTCTGGCATCTTATCCACTATATCATTTATGTAATCTTCAGGCTCTTTGCTGAGGATACGCAAATTACTCTCAACCTGTTCTCTGGCGGTCCCTGTCACGAATGGGAGCAATGCCTCAAAGTCCAGATTCTTATATGCCTCCAGATAAGCGTTCATCACATCTTCGGCAGACTGTTCTGTGTCCTCCGATGCCTCATCGGTGTCGGTTATGGCGAGCTCTGTGTTCGATTCTGTTGAAGGTCGCGCCTCTTCTGCCTCCGATTGTGCCCCCGCGTCATCAAATTGCGCGAAGAAGTTATTAATCTGCTCCATATCTTTGTCAGAGATCTGCGGTTGTTTTACACTCTCTTCCGTTTCTGGATTCGTCTCCGTTTCGACGAGTTGTTCACTCGGTGCCTCGGTCTGAACGGATGAGGCGGTATCCTTTGAGCCAAAGAATTTCGGCAATATCATCTGGTGTACCCCGACGAAGAGGAGCGCAATGATGCCTATCGCTCCAATAGTGATTTTGGGTGCCGTTCCAATTTTCATGGCAATGAGTCCTCCTGAGTAAATCTGTTTGAGTGTGGTTGCGGGAGGAAGGAATATCGCAGTGAGGAGATGCGCCAACCGTTTAGCGAGTTTCTGTTTCACACGCGAGAGCCGCACCGAAATCGCCTTGTACGACAGCCCGTGCGTCTGAATCAGTTCGTCGTAGCTCGCCCCCTCAAGATAGTATGCGCGCGCAATCTCCCTATCCTTCTGCGGTAGCGTCTCCATTGCCCTGCGAATCAATTCGCGCTGTTCGTCGCGTATCAACTGGGTGCCTACCGTGTCCGGGGTTTGCAGTGTGTCTTCGCTCATTTCGTCAATGAGAACCGTATCCATCCTCTGTTTGCGGAGTCGGTCATGTGCGCGATTCCGTGCAATTTTTGTTAGCCAACCCTTGAATTTGCTCCTATCCTCAAGCTGTGGTAAACCGCGGTACACACTGAAAAAAGTTTCTTGAACCACCTCCTCAGCATCATGCGGGTTGTTCATGATTTTGATAACAACCCCATAAACGTGGGCATAATACGCCCGCATCAGCTCGGCAAATGCCGCTTCGTCCCCAGATTGTGCGCGAGAAATGAGCTCATTATCCTTAGCCACTGTACCCCGTTCCTCCCTTTCGCTTTATTATTAAGACGTTGTTCTGCGATTTTTTCTACCACTTTTTCTGGCACCCGGGGCTCAAAACCGCAGGTCGAGGATAGCATTCGGAAAATATTTTAACAGATTTTTCGCAGATTGTCATCAACATCCGCGACTCAAGCGGAATAAAAAAAGGCGAATGGATTGAACCATTCGCCTCATGAAGTTGTATAACAAGAAGGATTGGGTTGTGAGTCAGTTCCCTTTAATCCTATACTCCGCAGTTGTGGATGCGAATTGAGGGAATTTATGGTATCCTTCCTCTATTGTTACTGTTTGACACCAAAATGCTCATTATGCTGCACGTTCTTTAGATGCAATTCACCGCAGAGTATGTAGAGACTATCATCGCTAACATACACATCTATTGCTGGACTCGGCAGGTCTTTATAACGGGCATGGGTGCGTAAATGTGCACCGATGGGAGGTTGCTTGAGGAAATATACACCCTCTGTTCCGGCCGCAAGGTAGACTTGCTCGTATCCACGCGCCGCCATACCGTAGATATGATTGAAGCGATCTGAAATATAATCGTTTGTATTAGTTGGTCCCCAAAACACGGCCTTAATATTGGTCGTCATATATGTTACAACATGCTCTGTCGCAATATAGACAGTACCGTGATCCAGAGGGGTCAAGGTCTGCAAGCGTTGCCGTTCTAATGGACTCCCACGACGATATTGGTTGACAATTTCTCGGTGTTTTTCAGGATTTTGGACGATGTCTCGGGGTCCAAAAATAAATTGGGTGTCAACGACATTCCCGGGAACGTGAATCGCATCCATTACCCCTACTTTAGGTGCACGAAGCCAGGACCACACAATTTCCATGGGCTTGAAATCCTGATATTCCACAATTTTATCCCCAACGGCAAATAGCTGATGCTTAAAAATTCCCATCGCAACCGCTGCGGCACCAGACAGACTGTCCAATATTTTTTCCAGCCGAGGAGTACGGGGGATAGATAGGTCGAAAACCAAAATCGTCCCTGCTCGACTCAATGTGGGGCTCTCGCCATCCCCTTGGATGGTCACCGCTAGTTTGCCATCTTCACACGCCACATCGGTGCCAATCGGTTTGCGAATTGGGGGGGCGGGGCGAATTTTATCCATCTCTTTGATCAGGCGCAGATGCTCAACCAATCTTGGTTGCTCAATATCTGCAACATCAACAACCCAAACTCCCTCGCTATTGACGATATAGACAATCTCTTCCACCGGATGTAAAGCTAGCGCGACATCGTAGCCCGGAATCTCAAGAACAGAGGCAACCTCCATAACGCCCTCTTCGCTCTGCTCAATAATGCACACAGTTTTGTAAGTGCCAACGTATATCCGTTGGTTTCGAGCAACGATATCAGATTTGCCGGCGACAGCGACAGGCAGTTTTAAAAGCTGGGTTGGCTTCTGCTCCACTATACCATCATCGGATAATTCAAGAATCTGCAAGTATCCATCTGCCACCGGGCGTTCAACGCTCATCATCGTAGTACTACAGCCAAATAGCATAATGGAAACGAACCCCAAAAGGTATGTTTCGACTCTCATTTGCTCGGTCTCCTATCGCTTAGTTCAACTTCCACAACAGTGTCTAGCGTTATTCTGATTTTTAAGTACCCCGAACTGAGGGCCTCCGATTTTAAGCGTTTCAAGTCATCGGGATTTTCCAGTGCAGGATACCATCTACCGCCGGTTTCATGGGCAAGAAGCGGGCCGACCTGCTTATCCGCACCGTGGATATCGAGCCTCACCTGCTTCTTCAAACAAAGTTCGATAATGCTGAGTGGTGAATACCCGCCACACATCGGAATATCGTTGCCTATCACGATAATTCTGCGGGCCGCATTTGGTCGAAACGCACACCGGGCCAGGGCGTAGCGTACGGTATTTAGAAGAACGTCGTACATGTACTCCTCTGTCTCTGTTTCTCGTGCGGTTTCTAAAGCCTTACCTAAATCGGAACTCAACGGCAGATATTCTATTTGATGAATCCACTTTCCCAAATCTTCCATTAGGAAGTACCTAGATCTCATGAGTCCTACACGATAGTCCTTTCCCGATTTCTTGTAGTGCTGAATTTCACGCTCAACCAGTGATATGGCATATCCTAAATACTTTTGCATTACCCATCGCGCCGAGATGATAAATACAACATCTACTTTGTCCCTGTCTACTATTTTGCCTCTATCTACGTCAATTGGATCTTCGCTCGGTTGCGTAGGGAAGATGTCCGTGCCAAATAGTTGTACTGGTCGATTTATCTCTGTTCGCCTTGGCGGTAGAACATCACCACCTGTGCGAGCCACTTTGCGAATTTGCCCCGTCACTGGCGCAGACCGTTCAACAGGTTCTGCCAAAAACGAGCCTCCGTTTAAGCCATCCCCATCGCCATTCCCGACCCCGTGTCCAACTCCGATGTTTTCCGCGCCACCATTGACAACAGAAGGTGAATTGTGGACGGTAGGTATCGCTTGTTGAAGGGGATGGATAGATCGGTTGGGTTGCGTTGGGAAACCGCCCATCTGCTTTCGTATCGGAGCGATTCGCTTGGTGTGGGTTGGCGTTCTCTCGGCGCGCGGTTTGTTGAGATCAAAAAAGTGGAGCGAGACAACGTCTTCCGCTGGGTGTTGTCTTTCGGGATTCAAAAAGTGAACTACCAGAATCATGCTGATGACGTGCAATAGTACGGAAGCAAAGTAGAAGATTCTTGTGCTCGATTTGCGATTCATAACATGCCTGCCAGTCTATTCTACGCTACAGTCAATGGTTAATCAAATAGTACGGTCACGACTATCTATCATCTGCTTGAAAGTAATCGGTATTTCCACTCCACGGGAGTTTCTGCCCGAAATATGTAACTAGACGATCTATGTGAAAGTCAATTCCACCGTGATAGGTGACTCCATCTTTTGTCACAGTCTGGAGGTTCTCAGTAGTCAACTCTAACTTTGGAAAGAGCGCATCAATCTGCAAATAATACCTTTCTGCCTCTCCTATTTTTTCAAGGATTTGGACATTCAGTTGTCCGAGTTTATCATCGATCTCGGCTCGTTCTTGCTCACTACTCGCATTACTAAATAATGCGCCGAGTGTATGAGTCTCTTTACACAATAAATCTGTTTCTTGTTGTAATTGACGGAGGTCTGGTAGAATCTCTGCTAACTTTGCATATTGGGCGACTTTCAGTTTGATTTCGGGCGATAGTTCTTGCGATTCCGTCGAAACCGGGGATGGATTCAACTCCGTTGTATCTGCCTCTGTCAGACTTTCCACTTCTTGATCTTGTAATGGTGCATCGTCCGAAACATCAAATTGCGCGAAGAAGTTGTTAATCTGTTCCATATCTTGGTCGGAGATTTGATGCCGTGTTTGACGGTTTTTCGTTTCTTGACTCGTCTCCGTTTCGGCGGGTGCTTCACTCGGTGCCTCGGTCTGAACCGATGAGGCGTTATCCTTTGGGGCAAAGAATTTCGGCAATATCATCTGGTGTACCCCGACGAAGATAAGCGCGATGATGCCAATCGCCCCGATAGTGATTTTGGGTGCCGTTCCAATTTTCATAGCAATGAGTCCTCCTGAGTAAATCTGTTTAAGTGTGGTTACCGGAGGAAGGAATATCGCAGTGAGCAGATGCCTCAATCGTTTGATGAGCCGCTGTTTCGCACGAGAGAGTCGAAACGAAATCGCCTTGTATGATAGACCGTGTGTCTGAATCAGTTCATCGTAACTCGCGCCATCCAGATAGTACGCACTCGCAATCTCTCTATCTTTTTCCGACAACGTTTCCATCGCCCGGCGAATCAATTCGCGTTGTTCATCGCGTATCAACTCGGTGTCTACCGTGTCCGGGGTCTGAAGTGTGTGTGCGCTCACTTCATCAATGGGAACAGTATCAACTTTCTGCTTTCGGAGCAGGTCTTGAGCGCGATTTCGCGCAATTTTTGCCAGCCACCCTTTGAATTTGCGCCTATCCTCAAGCTGTGGCAGACCGCGGTACGCACTGAAAAAAGTTTCTTGAACCACTTCCTCAGCATCGTGCGGGTTGCTCACAATTTTGATGACAACGCCGTAAACGTGAGCATAGTGCGCCCGCATCAGTTCAGCAAACGCCGCTTCGTCTCCAGCTTGTGCGTGAGCAATGAGAACATTATCCTTAGCCACTGTTTGCGGTTCCTCCCTTTTGTTTTAACATTAAGACGTTGTGCGGCGACTTTTTCTAGCACTTTTTCTGGCACCCGTGCGTCAAAACCGCAGGTCGGGGATAGAATTCGGAAAATATTTTAACAGATTTTTCGCGGGTTTTCATCAACATCTCCGCCGTAGCGACATAAAAAAAGGCGAATGGATTGAACCATTCGCCTTTTTTAATTGTGGGCTCGGTATGCAGGTGAGTCGCGATGCGGGTTAGTTTAACGTTTCACTTTCATAAATCCGCCACGCGCCATTCTCTTTTCGCATCTTATAAAGTTCATTCGGGGCGCGTACTTCTGAAATCACTATCGCCGGAGTTCCCAGAATCTCCGGCGGCGGTCCTCCGATTTCAAAGTGGAATTCATCGCCGACATATTTGCTACTCACAATTTCTAACCCACTGAAATGTTTAAGCATCTGGTCTCGCATCTGCTGTTCAACCATCTGATGCATCTCAACCGGCAAATCTTTTAGTTCTTCTGGGTCCATGAGTGGGAATCCCATTCCAGCCGCCTCTTCAAACCCGTCTTTGGCAACCCCTATCATTAGCGAGCCCATTACCTCAAAGTCAAGACTCTTAAATGCATCTATATAAATGTTCATTACATCTTCGGCGGACTGTTCTGTGATGGATGATGGCGCATCGGTGTCGGTTGAGGTCGGTTCAATTTCCGATTCCGATTCTGTTGGGGGGTGGGGCGTGACCGCCTCCGATTGTACGTCCGATTCTTCAAATTGACTGAAGAAATTCTGGATCTGCTGCCGCTCTTCCTCGGAGATTGGCCGCTCCGCTTCAGGGGAAGGCGTGGTCGAGGCATTCTGACCAGTGGCATCGGTTTGAACAACCGATTCTGCTGTTGTGTCGGATGTCTGCCCCACCGTCTTAACCGATGGGGATGGCTTATCCTTAGATGATAGGAGCTGACGTGAACCGATGAAACTGATGAAGATAAGCGCGATGATGCCTATCGCCCCCACAGTGATTTTGGGTGCCGTTCCGATTTTCATAGCAATGAGCCCTCCTGAGTAGATCTGTTTGAGTGTGGTTGCCGGAGGAAGGAATATCGCAGTGAGGAGATGCGCCAACCGTTTAGCGAGTTTCTGTTTCACACGCGAAAGCCGCACCGAAATCGCCTTGTACGACAGCCCGTGTGTCTGAATCAGTTCGTCGTAGCTCGCGCCATCCAGATAGTAAGCGTGTGCAATCTCCCGATCTTTTTCCGAGAGCGTACCCATCGCCCGGCGAATCAATTCCCGCTGTTCACGGCGAATGAGTTGTTCTTCGGGCGAGTCTGGATTCTGGAGTGTGTGCTCACTCACTTCGTCAATGGAGACCGTAT
Source organism: Candidatus Poribacteria bacterium (assembly GCA_965198165.1). Lineage (GTDB taxonomy): Bacteria > Poribacteria > WGA-4E > WGA-4E > PCPOR2b > CBDAOT01. The sequence goes on from OZ240244.1 coordinate 6,360,749, forward strand.
CAACTTTCTGTTCTCGCCGCCAGTTGTGGGCGCGATTTCGGGCAATTTTTGCCAGCCACCCTTTGAATTTGCGCTTATCCTCAAGCTGTGGCAAACCGCGGTACGCATTGAAAAAGGAGTCTTGAACCACTTCCTCTGCGTCGTGCGGATTGTTCACGATTTTGATAACAATCGTATAAACGTAGGCGTAATACGCCCGCATCAGCTCGGCGAATGCCTCTTCGTCCCCAGATTGTGCGCGAGAAATATGGACATATTCCTTAACCACTGTTCTGCGTTCCTCCCTTCCATTTTACCCAAAGACACCATTTTGTGATTTTTTCTACCATTTTTTTTCGATAAGAATTTAACGGCTCGGATCAGTTGTCTTGACACCTCGCATCAATTATACTATAATCCACTATCATTAACACCTGATATCGTACGTGCCGCGTCATGTAGCAGAAGCGAAGCTACAAATACAATCACCGGAGAGAAAGCAACATCTTGGAGATTTTCATAAGGAGGGATTTAGGATGCCTATGAATTTATTACAAATGTTGGTTCCAACTGTTACGTTAGTCGTTGCGATTGTCGTTTTTCTTTGGAAATTCCCCACCAAAGAGGATTTCAAAGTGCTTAGGGCAGATATGGACAAGAAGTTCGCGGAGGCCCGGGAAGATAGGAACAGGAAGTTCGCAGAGGCCCGGGAAGATAGTAAAGCACTTAGGGCAGATATGGACAGGGAGTTCGCGGAAATCCGGGCAGATATGAAGGCACTTAGGGCAGATATGAACAGGGAGCTCGCGGAAATCCGGGCAGATATGAACAGGAGGTTCGCAGAAGTTCAGGAAACTATCCAAGATTTTAAGGCAGATATGAACAGGGAGCTCGCGGAAATCCGGGCAGATATGGACAGGAGGTTCGCAGAAGTTCAGGAAACTATCCAAGATTTTAAGGCAGATATGAACAGGGAGTTCGCGGCGGTCCGGGCGGATACGAAAACACTTAGGGCAGACATGGACAAGAAGTTCAAGGAACTCCAGGAAACTATCAAAGTGCTTAGGGTAGAGCTCCAATTAGAAATCCGAGATGCCCGGGCAGAAACCCGAGATGTCCGGGTGGATGTGAACAAGGAGTTGAGTGGAATCCGGACGACGATAGAGAACCTCAACCAAAACCATGTAGACCATCTGGCTCACCACAACAAGCCAAAGGAGAATACCCCCCAATAAGGCTTGGATGGTGTGCAGGATGGCTGATACCACAGCAACTGTTTTGACATGCGACTAAAAAAGGCGAATGGATTGAACCATTCGCCTCATGAAGTTTTGGAGCGTTGGAATGCGAGTTAATTTAGTCGGTGTCATAAATTTGCCACGCGCCATCCTCTTTTCGCATTTTAACGACAGCTTCGATGTCCGACATCTGTGGCATCGGCGGTAGGTCTGCTATCTCTGGTCGGTTCGCCATCTCCTGCCTCAATGGTCCGAGCATCGTGTTTAGCAGATCTGATGCAGGCATTCTCAATCGGAAGTGAAATTCATCTCCCACATATTCGCTGCTCACAATCTCTGCGCCACCAAACATCTGGTCGAACACAGACTCCATCATCGACTGCATCTCCGGCGACTCTCCCGCCATTTCAAGAGGCAACTGCTCCATATCTGCTTTGGTGCTCTCCATTTCTGCTTTTGCATCCCCTGTGGTTAGCGGGAGCATTGCTTCAAAGTCGAGATTCCTAAATGCCTCCAGATAAGCGTGCATCACATCTTCAGCGGACTGTTCTGTGGTGGATAATGCCGCACCGGTATCCGTTGACGCAGATTCAATTTCTGATTCCGACGCTGTTGTGGATTGTGGTGTATCTGCCTCCGATTGTGCATCCGATTCTTCAAACTGACTGAAGAAATTCTTGATCTGGTGCCGCTCTTGTTCGGTGATTGGCCGTTGCGCTTCAGATGAAGGCTTGGTCGGGTCGCCACCCCGAGTGGCATCCGTTTGAGTCACCGATTGGGCAGTCGTGTCAGATGTGTGCCCCACCGCCTCAACCGATTGGGAGTGCTTATCCTTTGACGATAAGAGGGTGCGTGACCCGATGAAACCGATGAAGATGAGCGCGATAATACCTATCGCCCCGATAATGAGCTTGGGTACTGTTCCAGCTTTCATAACCGTGAGACCTCCTGAGTAGAGTTGTTTGAGTGTTGTTGCAGGAGGAACGGACAAGCCAGTGAGCAGGTATTGCAACCGTTTGGCGAGTCTCTGTTTGGCACGGGAGAGCCGAAACGAAATCGCCTTGTACGATAGTCCGTGTGTCTGCATCAGTTCGTCGTAGCTGGCACCATCAAGATAGTACGAGTGTGCAATCTCCCGATCTTTGTCCGACAACGTTTCCATCGCCCGGCGAATCAATTCGCGCTGTTCATCGCGTATCAACTCGTCATCTACCGCGCCTGGGGTCCGTAGGGTGTGTTCACCCACGTCATCAATGGAGACGGTCTCAACTCGCTGTTTTCGGAGTCGGTCTCGGGCGTGATTGCGGGCAATCTCTGCCAACCAGCTTTTGAATTTCGCCGTATCCTCAAGTGTCCCCAAACCGCGATAGGCACTGAGGAAGGTGTCTTGGACAATTTCCTCTGCGTCGTTTGGATTCCCTACGATTCCAATGACAATCGTATAAACGTAGGCATAGTACGTCCGCATCAATTCGGCAAACGCCTCTTCGTCTCCAGCTTGTGCGCGGTAAATGAGTCCATTTTCGTTAGCCACTGTGCTTTGTCCCTCCCTTTGTGCCCTCTCAAGACGTTGTTCTACGATTTTTTCTAGCACTTTTTTTCGAGTATTTGTGCGTTAAAATCCCAGGACAGGTAGCGGTCTCTACTGAGCTGTATCAGAGAATGTAATTTGGAGGGTATTTTAACAGGTTTTTTGCGGTCTGTCATCAAACATATAAAAAAGGCGAATGGTTTGAACCATTCGCCTAATGAAGTTTTGGAGCGTTGGAATGTGAGACCTCTTTAAATCCCTATTTCGTGGTGCAGATTTGTCCTCACAAACGACATTCGTTTTTATTTCTCGCCGATTGAGGCTTTCAACGTCTTAATCTCAATCAAGATGGAGTTCCGTTGACTGATGAGAGTAGAACGTTCCTTTTTTAAGGCATTGAACGTGTCAGCAATTTCTTGCTGTTCTGCATTGTATTTATCTGTTATCTCCATGACCTTTTTACGCACCCTCTCTGTCGCCGCCTCATCGCTTCCCGGCTCCGCGTAAACTACATCATGAATCTGGTCTAGTACTCCTGCGTTCTCGCTATGCCAGATCCCGTATGTACTGAGTTCATTTAACGTATCAGTTATTCCCCTATATTGTTTACGAATCGCTGCGCTTTGCGTCTCAAGTTCTTGAATCTTTGCGACAATCTGTGCTCGGTCAAGTGCCCCTTGTGTGCCCGATTGTGGAATCGGACTTAATTGCTCCGTTGAACGTTCCGTCTCCGATGGTGTGCCAGATTCTTCAAACTGACCGAAGAAACGCTTAATCTGCGCCATCTCTTTGTCCGAGATGGTCCGTTGCGCTTCAGGTGAAGCCGTGTTCGGGTCGCCACCCCGAGTGACATCTGGTCGAGTAACCGATTGGGCGGCCGTGTCGGATGTCTGCCCCACCGCCTCAATCGATGCGGGGTGCTTATCCTTTGATGATAAGAACTGATGTGACCCGATGAAGATGAGTGCGACAATGCCTATCGCTGCCATAGTGATTTTGGGTGCTGTTCCAACTTTCATGACCGTGAGACCTCCTGAGTAGAGTTGTTTGAGTGTGGTTGTGGAAGGAACGGACAAGCCAGTGAGCAGGTATTGCAACCGTTTGGCGATCCTCTGTTTGGCACGCGAAAGCCGAAACGAAATCGCCTTGTACGATAGCCCGTGCGTCTGAATCAGTTCATCGTAGCTGGCACCATCAAGATAGTACGAGTGTGCAATCTCCCGATCTTTGTCCGACAACGTTTCCATCGCCCGGCGAATCAATTCGCGCTGCTCAGCGCGTATCAACTCGTCGTCTACCGCATCTGGGACTTGAAGTGTGTGTTCACCCACGTCATCAATGGAGACGGTATCCACTTTCTGGCTTCGCCGCCAGTTTCGGGCGCGATTTCGCCCAATCTCTGCCAACCATCCTTTGAATTTGCTTCTATCCTCAAGCTGTGGTAAACCCCGGTACGCACTGAAAAAGGTTTCTTGAACTACCTCCTCAGCGTCGTGTGGATTGTTCACAATCTTGATAACGACGGTATAAACGTAGGCATAGTACGCCCGCATCAGTTCGGCGAATGCCTCTTCGTCCCCGGCTTGTGCGCGAGAAATACGAACTTCATCCTCAACCATTGCGCTTCATTCCTCCTTCCACTGTACCCAAAGACACCATTCTGTGAGTTTTTCTAGCACTTTTTTCAGATAGGGCGATTTGGTTTTCGGTTTTTTGACCGGTTTCGGTGGGAAGTCGCGATTCGGAGATCGCTCCTACGGGAGAATTAAATGCCCCTCGTCCTTGATGTCCTTGACACCTTGCATTAATTATACCTACACTCCGCACTTCTGATTTCCGATTTGGGAATTTATTTCTCAAACCCGCGTGGTACCTACATTGAGCAGGTAATCCCAGGGGAGCCGGTGAAAAAGACAAGTGGAAAATGGGACCTTAATCTACAGCTCCGAATCTCTGTTATCCTATGCGGATGCTTTTGTGACGCGAGTTTGTCCTCAAAATACCAGAATGTGTCAAAACAGGTGCGGAATATGGGATTATACTATATTAGGGTAGAGCTCCAATTAGAAATCCGAGATGCCCGGGTGGATATGAACAAGGAGTTGAGTGGCATCCGGACGGCGATGGGAAATCTCAACCAAAACTGTATAGAGCATCTGGCGCACCACAACAAGCCAAAGGAAGATACCCTCCAATAAGGCTTGGACGGTGTGGCAGGATAAGCAATACCATCAGCAACAGAATTGTTTTGACATACGATTAAAAAAGGCGAATGGATTGAACCATTCGCCTCATGCCGTTTTGGAGGATAGTGTGATGTGCTAGTGGCTAGACTCTATGTGGTAAATTTGCCACGCACCATCCACTTTCTGCATCTTGTGCAAGCGAACGATGCTCTCTGGTTGCTTTGGTACCTTCGGTATTCTCTGCGGCACGACTATTCTTACTCGAAAATGGAATTCTTCCCCTACATATTCACGGCTCACAAGCTCTGCTGTCCTATACATTTCTCGCCACATCTCCAGTATTACCTGAAGCCCTTCATTTACAGACTCTTCTGAATACCCTTTTGACATCATATTATTCATTAATTCTTCTGCTTCCGGCAACTCTCCGCTAAAGATACGCTTAAAACGTTCAAATCCTTCTTCAAACACCTCTCTGGCGGTTCCTGTCTTTAGCGAAAGCATTACCTCAAAATCAAAATTTCTATATGCTTCTACATAAGCGTTCATAACATCCTCAGCGGACTGTTTGGTCGTAGATAATAACTCATCGGTGTCAGTTGAAATAACCTCAATTTCCGACTCCGATGCGGTTGCGGATTGTGGTGTATCTGCCTCCGATTGTGCGTCTGGGTCTTCAAACTGACTGAAGAAACGCTTAATCTGCTGCCGCTCTTTTTCGGTGATTGTCCGCTGCGCTTCAGTTGCAGCCGTGGTCGAGTCGTCCCCCCGAGTGGCATCCGTTTGAGCAACCGATTGTGCGGTCATGTCGGATGTCTGCCCCACCGCTTCAACCGATGACGCTTGATTGTCCTTTGGAGATAAGAGTGTGCGTGAACCGATGAAACCGATAAAGATGAGTGCGATGATGCCTATCGCCCCGATAGTGATTTTGGGAGTCGTTCCAATTTTCATGACTGTGAGTCCTCCTGAGTAAATCTGTTTGAGTGTGGTTGCGGGAGTAACGAATACCCCAGTGAGGAGGTGCTCCAATCGCTTGGCGAGTTTCCGTTTCGCACGCGAAAGCCGCACACAGACCGCCTGATACGAGATACCGTGACGGTTGACCAACTCGTGGTGACTGGCACCTTCGAGATAGTGTGCTTGAGCGATTTGCCGTTCTGTTTCCGGCAAAGACTGTATCGCTTGGGCAATAATCTGTCGTTGCTCGGCTTGGCTGAACTTACGCTCCGGTGAGTCGTCGGAGTTCAGTAGGTTTTCATCAACTTCGTCAATCGGAATCGTGTGGATGCGATTCTTGCGTTGCCAGTCTCGACACTGATTTTGTGCAATCGTAACCAACCAATAACCAAAGCGGTCAGGCTGTGAGAGCTGATGCAAATTCCGGTAAGCGTTGATGAAGGTTTCTTGCGCGATATCTTCGCGGTCTTGTACGTTTTTGATGAAGCCTGAGATTGCCGCGTAGATGCGGGGGCGGTATTTCTCGACTAGCGTTTCAAACGCCTTTTCGTCACCAGATCGTGCGGCTTGAACCAATTTTGCGTCTGTGGGCACGGGCACACCTCCTTATATTTATAGAGACGAAATTCGGAGAAATATCTTACCACTTTTTTCGGGGTGTCATCAAACATCTGCTACCCAAGCGGCATAAAAAAAGGCGAATGGTTCAATCCATCCGCCTAATCCCGAACCTTTTTCAGTCGCTCCTGTAGTCCTCTCAACGCTTTCGGAGCGTGGGGCGTATCGGGGAGATAAATTATTTCGGATGGAACAATCTGTTTTTTCCCCTTAGGGGGTCGATAGAACCATTGTAGGGCGATGTGGTAGCGGGGGCCTTGGAAATAGTGAATTTCGATATTATGCATCCCCGCTGTGAGCGTCCTGCTCCCCCTACGGGACATCGGCGAATGAATTCCATCGTTATTAACTACGAGATTTCGATCAATGTATAACTTCGCGCCATCATCAGCGTTTAGGGTAAAGGTATACTTCCCGGGTGTCTTAATAGCGAGCTTGCCGCGAAAGCGAATCGCGAAATTTTCAACGACAGACTGCATTTTCGGGGTCGGAAAGCCCTCTGTATAGTCTCTTGGAAACACATTTAGGTTTGCTGTGATAAAGGTGTGGATCGGTGTCAAGCGTTCAAAGGCGGGCACCCGATAGATCGGGGGGCCAGGGACATAGACCGTTCCAACCAAGCCGTGTCCGGGCTTCACGGTCGTATCAAAGATGCCAAGCCCCGCGGAAGCACCGTCAAAATTTCCCAACCCCAAGTCGTCTACCCCAGTGTCGTTTGCAAATCGCTGACCGACCCCGTCCCCACGCCCCGGCCTGGGACTTTCAACACCTGTCCCGCGGTGTGTACCAACCCCCTCGCGTCCGAACCCAGCGACATCTTTGCCAACACTCGCATTCGGTAGCGTGGGCGCGTCTGTTTCCGGTATATCAGCATTCGTGACAAAGTCAGGGACGACATCAAGGTGAACCACGGCTTTGGGGGCGGGGCCCTGCATCGTATTTGGCGACGAAGCGTGTGAGGGTGCTGATGCTTTAGTGCGACTGACTTGTCGCATCCGGGGTTGACGTTGCCGAAACACACGTTTCTGCACCCGCTGAACAGGTTGTGCTTCGAGTAGAACTACGGATACGCTATCCTTAGATTCACCGGAATAATTTCTGAGCAGGGGCACAATCGTTAGCACCAAGATGAGGTGTAGCCCCAAAGAAATAAGTAATGCTCGGTTTGTATATCGCCGCATTCGATTCTCCCGTTAAAAACTATAATAGTACGTTACATTGAATTGCACTCCTCGTGCAAATTCAAGGGGTTTGGCAAAGTTGAATCGGAGAATATCCTCCTCCCCAAGCTGTAACCCGATGCCGACATCCGCCTTAGGGTCAAAGCGGTACGGCTTGTCAGATGTATTCCAAACTTGCCCTTCATCAAGGAAGAAAACGACAAACGTTTTCTTCAGAAACTCCCAGTCGCGTAAATTGGAGAGGCGGTAGAAATATTCCACATTGAGCAGGGCACCGTGGTCGCCTGAAAACGCATATAGTGGATACCCGTTCATGACCCCCGGTCCCCCTATAAAAAATTGGCGTTGAAGGGGTAGTGCTCCCGTGGCAACGCCTAACATTAACCGTATGCGGGCGAGATTTTCACCCTTTGGGAGCGCATACCGCAGATGTAACTGAAATCGCGTAAAATCAAAATCGGAACCGACATCGGGGGTACTGTGTTCGATGAGGAGCGTATTGTGCCAGCCCATGTTACTGTTTTCCCGGGTATTCAAATCGTATCGCAATGTGACACTTCGTAGCTGACCGGCGGTTATCGGTGGATTTCCTCTCGCCTTCGTTTTTGAAGACCAGTTTGTGATGTGCCAATCCGTGGTCTTTTGCAGGCTCTCATGCGACTCGGCACTCATCGTCAATTGGAGCGAATGCGTTGGCACCACAGGTGCCCATCGAAACGACATCTCGACACCTTCTCTCAAATAGTAGTTATGTAGCTCGGGAGCACCCCAAAGACTATACCAGATGTATAACCCGCTGTCATAGCGCGGGAAGAGGTCGGGGGCGATGACAGATGTAGCACGATGGATTTGAGCGGTGACACCTAGATTCCAGATGTCCGGTTGCCCCCAGATCGCATCCCCCCCCACCCGGTAATTGAGATGCCGATTCCCAAACCCGTATCCAACCTCTCCAAACAGTTTTGGCAGATGCGCTCGCACTGAACCGGGCACGTTCCTCATCCAGAGTTCCCCCATCTGCTTCCGTCTTCCCAGTTCAAGGCGCGAAGCAAGCAACCATCCGGTGACGCGATTAAACCGAATCAGCGGCGTGGTATAGAGATAATATTTTGCAGAGAGCGATTTTTCCGTGACAGTAATTGTGGCAACGCGCTTCGCGCCATTCTCCTCAATTTCTAGGGTGACCCGATTAAAATAGGGCAAGATCCGTCTTAAGTGTCTCGCCGCCTTTCCAATCTCCTCAGGGCCGTTTTCAAGGGCGGTTCTAATCTGTGCTTCGGTGACTTTCCGATTGCCGCGAACCCGGATCTCGTGAATCGGTTTACCTGTGGCAGTCCGAAATCGCGTGGGCATGTTCGCCATATCCAGTGGTGCGGCGATAATCGTTGCGATGCGTCTCGTTCCGTCAGCCTCAATCTGTAGGGTGACCTGACTAAAATAGGGCAGGGTGTTCCCTAAGCGTTCAACTGCTTTTCGGATATCCTCGGGGCCGTTTTCAAGGGCAGTTCTAATCTGCGCCTCACTGATTTGCTGATTTCCTTGAACCCGAACTTCGTGAATCGGTTCACCTTTGGGGGTCAGAAACCGTGTAGGTAAGGTTTCTGCTTGCACGGTCTGACTGGGGAGCGTCATTGGCGAAGTTGACGCACTCTCCTGATCCGGCCGTGCTGTAACGATAATTGTTGCGACGCGTTTGCGACCTTCTGTATCAATCCGAACGGTTAGGGTCTGAATATCCGGGAGTCTGCTCCGCAAGGTCGTAATCGCCGCGATGAGTTCATCTGGGCCAGCTTCAAGTACCTTTCTAATTTGCGGCTCACTGGTTTTCTGGTTCGCTTGAATTCGCACCTCATGAATCGGGTCCCCTTCGGGCATCCGAAGCATAGATGAATCAGACACCGCATCAGACCGCTTACCGAATGCGTTCAGTTCGGGGATGTCAATCCCGAGTGTGTCGAGATTTCCCACGAGCGCGCTCACCTGTTTGGGCGTGAGCTGGCCATCCATATTTATCAGATACATCTCTGTTCCGCTTTTGACGACCATGAAGATGCCGATAACGGTTTCGTTTTGTGTGAGGATGTACAGGTGAAAGTCGGCATTTTTCTCAACCGCACTCCACCCTCGCGCTTTCAAGTTCGTGCCGTAATACCGGAGCATCTTGTCAAAATGGCGCGCCTTGTAGTTGCGGAGGTTCAGGTGTGCCAGCGTGTTGAATAACGCGGTGATGTCGGAGTCTGCGTCTTCCATAACCTGCGGGATGGTGCGACGGTCTAAATCAAATTGGAACTCGGCTTTGGGCACATTGGGACAATCAAAAGCGACAAGCCCATTTGGGGGTTGCGCGTTCGCCGTGACTCCAAGCATCAGAAGTGGGAGGAAGAGAGATATGAAGTGTTTCATCGGAATTAGACACCAGGGAGTATAGAGGTTACTCTGGCTTTGTGAATTCGAGGTTGCGTCGTAAGATTCGTCCGAAAAAGTGACAGGTGATTGAAAGAATCGGTGCCTGTTACAATACAGAGCAATTTAGATGCCCAAATCCTGCGTTTATCGAACTGACGCACGGTCAGAATAGGTTGTGCGTTATGTCAACCGTTGATTCGGTGCGTTCTCTATGACACGCATCGCCGTTGAATTGTGGCGAAAGTCATACACCGTGTCGCAAAAGTGATACGTTCTACAGCCAGCGTCCAAAAAATTGTCAAGCATTGGAACATCCGAATTCGGTTTTGTTGCCTTCAGCGGGCAACAATTCGCAATTGGTAGGAGAGTGTAAAGAGTCCTCTTGAACCTCTTTTATCTTACAGGTTTTTTCAGGATATTTCAACAAAAAAGGCGAATGGATTGAACCATTCGCCTGATGAAGTTGTGGAGAGTAGGACTGCGAGCTATTTGCCACCGGTATCATAAATTCGCCACGCACCATCCACTTTCTGCATCTTAACAAGCTGCTCAATGCTCTCCGGTATCTCTGGCATCTCCGGCATATCTATCTTCATCGTCTTCGGTAATTCTGGCATCTCTATTTTGGGCATTGGTATGCTCACGCGGAAATGGAATTCTTCCTCCACATATTCACTGCTCACAATCTCTGCCCCACTAAACATCTCCTGCATCATTTCAGTCATACCCTGCATTACTTGCGGCATCATCTGAAATGCCCGATCTGCCAGCTCTGCTTTTGACATTCCTTCCGGTATCGCATCTTTATCAATATTATTCAATATATCATCTATATTCACGTTATCCATAGCTTCTTGTAAAAATCCACCATCGCCGTTGAGGAGACGCAAAAGTCCTTCAAGCTCCGCTTTGGCACTCCCTGTTGCTAACGGAAGTAACGCCTCATAGTCACCATTCTTATATGCGTCCAGATAAGCGTTCATCACATCTTCGGCGGACTGTTCTGTGTCCTCCGATGCTGCATCGGTGTCAGTTGTAGCGAGCTCTGCCTTCGATTCTGTTGGGGATTGCACCGTCCCTCCATCCGATTGGGCATCCTCTGCTTCAAGTTGAGCGAAGAATCCCTTAATCTGCTCCATATCTTGGTCGGAGATTTGCGGTTGATTTTCACGATTTTCCGTTTCTTGATTTGTGTCCTTCTTAACGACTTCTTCACTCGGTGCCTCGGTCTGAACCGATGAGGGGGTATTCTCTGGGACATCGGATGACAATATATGGTGTACACCGATACCGATGAAGAGGAGTCCAACGAGGCCTATCGCCCCGAGAGTAATTTTGGGTGCTGTTCCAATTTTCATAACAGTAAGTCCTCCTGAGTAGATTTGTTTGAGTGTGGTTGCGGGAGTAACGAATATACCAGTGAGGATATGCTCCAATCGTTTGCTGAGTTTCTGCTTTGCACGCGCTAGCCGAACCGAAATCGCTTTGTACGACAACCCGTGTGCACGTATCAGTTCGTCGTAGCTTGCCCCGTCAAGATAGTACGAGTGCACAATCTCCCTATCTTTCTGGGGTAGCGTCTCCATGGCGCGTCGAATCAGTTCGCGCTGTTCACTGCGTATCAACTGTTGGTCGGGCAAATCTTCCGTTCCAGAGCTCTGTTCATTCACTTCGTCAATCGGCACGGTATCCACCTGCTGTTTTCTCAACCGGTTTCGTGCACAATTGCGCGCAATCTCTGCCACCCAACTTTTGAATTTTTTCCGCTCCTCATACTGCGCTAAACCGCGATAGACGTTCACAAAGATGTCTTGGACAACCTCCTCGGCATCGAGGGGGTTGTTCACAATTCCGATAACAATTGCATAAACGTAGGCATTATACGCCCGTATCAACTCGGCGAATGCCTGTTCATCCCCAGCTTGTGCGCGAGCAATGAGTTCGTTCTCGTTAGTCACTGGCATACGTTCCTCCTTCATACGCTATTCAAAACACCGTTTTGCGATTTTTTCTACCACTTTTTTCAGTTGCTCGTGCGTTAAAATCGCCGGTCAGATGGTAGCCTCTTCTGATCTGTATCAAATGATAGAATTTGGAAAGGTATTTTAACACGTTTTTCTCAGATTGTCATCAAACATCTGCTACTCTAGCGGAATAAAAAAAGGCGAATGGTTCAATCCATTCGCCTTGTAAAATTTTACGGGATTGGGTTGCAGGTTAGTAGACCGACTCATCCTCACTCTCATAAAACGAAATGTCCCCGTTGACTTCATCAACGGGATGCGATACAATATCTCATTGATGCGCTTAGCGAAAAGGAGAAAAAATGAGACGTTTTGGAACCCAAGGGCCCGTCAATCCACAAGAGCACTATGTTGTTTCACGTAGCGAGGAGATTGCCGATTTCATCAAACGCGTCAAAGAAGGCAGGTATATCGTGCTCTTCGCACCCCGCCAAACGGGCAAAACCACCTTCTTTCAAGCTGCTATAGAAGCACTTGTTGCCAATTCTGCAGCGATTGCTGAAACCGCTTCAGAGGCAACCTACTTTCCAATTCAACTGAATTTTGATGTTTACAAAAACCTCGCGTTGTCTCCTTTCTACGGGCATCTCTATGAACAAATTCGCGAAAAAATAGAAGCAGTTTTCCAGAGGCGTGGCGACATCCCGTCTGCGGCGTTCCGCCAATTTTTGGAGGACACAAGGTTAACAGATCATCTCTCAATGATGTCGTTCTTTAAGCGGTTATCGAGTTTTCTGGATTTTGAATATGATGGGCAGCAGGTTGTCCTCATCATTGACGAGTTTGATGGCATCCCTCAAGTCGCCGTGAGCGATTTTCTCCATACGCTCCGCCATATCTACATTTCCGGTAAGCCTCGATGCCCGCACAGCGTTGGCATCATCGGGGTCAAGAGTATTGTGCAACTGAACTACGAAAGGTCTATCTCTCCGTTCAATATCCAAGATGAGTTCCATTTGCCGAACTTCACGATTGAACAGGTGCGGGAACTGCTTGGACAATATACGGACGAAGTCGGGCAATCCTTCGTGCCAGAGGTTATCGCAGCTATCCATAAGCAGACTGCCGGGCAACCCTTCCTCGTTAACCGATTCGCGCAGATTCTCACCGAGGAGTTGGCCATTCCGAAGCGCGAGCCAATAACGATGTCGCACTTTACAACGGCCCACGCGCAACTCCTTGAGGAAGATAATGTCAACCTCGTGCATCTGCTTACCAATATTCGCAGGGACCGGGGCTTTGAAAGTCTTCTGATGAAAATCGTTTCTTATGACATCGGGGTACGCTTCACATTCCGGAATGACCTCATCAGTGAACTCGCCACGTATGGGGTGATTGCAAAAGGTGCTGACGGTATGTGTGAAATTGTTAATCCGATTTACCACTATTGTATTATGCAGGCGTTTAAGCCAGTGGTAAACGGGCTTGAAAACGAATATCTTCCCTTAGACAACATCGCAGGCGTTCGGGATTACCTGACATCGACCGGCGAAATTGACATAGTACTGCTACTGAATAACTTCCGGGATTTTATTGTCCGTGCGGGCTTCCGTGTACTGCAAGTGCCAGATACGCCGCAAGAGTTCGTTGGGCAACACCTGCTCCTGGCGTATCTTGATCAGTTTGTGCAACTCATCGGAGGGGTAATGTATCTTGAAGTGCCCACTGGGCGTGGACGAATGGATCTCGTCATTTTTCACAACACACGTAAGTACATCGTCGAAACAAAGATTTGGGAGGGCGACGGTGCCTATCAGTCGGGTAAAAAACAGCTTGTCCAGTACCTAAAATTGGAAGGGCAGAGGGCGGGGTACTACATCGTCTTCGATCATCGCCGGAATCCGGAGCCGCGTGTAGAGACGGAGACGCTAGAGGGTTTGACAATTCGAAGTTATGTCATTCCTGTGATGCAAGAACTGCCTTCAGGACTTCCCTAGACGCACGACACGCGCTGAACAAAGAATTTAAGTAAAAAAGGCAGGAGCAATTGCCCCTGCCTTTAGATGCTCTGATGGGTTACTGGTGGGTTATTCTGTTTGGCTTTTGATTATTCCCCAAGTCGTGGTGAGTTTCCTCTCTGGTTCAACGGCTAAGTAATTTGTGAATCCCTTGTTCATGGCCTCTTGAATATCCTTTTCGTCCAGGACCGCGCTGAATAGGGCGACTTCATCGATTAAGCCGTTGAAGAACGTATGAAATCCAGCATAACCGAAAGTCAGCGGATCTGCTGAGGTCGCAGGGTCAGTTCCGCAAGCAGCGGAGGCAACTTGTTTGCCATTAACAAAAAGTACTATATTTTTGCCATCATAAGTACCCGTCAAATGGGTCCATTTCTTAAGCGGTGCCTCAGTGTCCTTATTCCCATTGATCCAAGCATTACAACCTGGATAGATTTGAAAAAGACTCCAGCCATCTACATGACGCCATAAGCCGTAGTTTCGCGGAGTGGGTTGGCCCTTTCCAACTACACGAGCCCAATCATTAACTCTTTCACTTGGGTGTATCCATGCCATGACTGTCTGCTTCTTGCCCAGACGTAACGCGTCATTATCCTCAATTTTAACTTGAGTTGTTCCATCAAACTCCAACGCGCCGTTGAATTGCCCCTTATCCCATTTGACCTTGCCATCAATCTCGCCCTCATACGCTTTTCCTTTTCCCGTGATCTCCGTAACCATCTTACCTTTGCCTTCATCAAGGAGCCAGACTCCTACAATGTCTTTCGGATCGATGTCTGCATCACTGGGATTTGCGAGTATCAGGCTAGCGATAATCAAACTGACGCACAATGTGGTTAATCTACCTTTTACGCTCATCTTCATTTTTGATTCCTCCTATTGAGATATAATCGAACTGGAAAATATCTTTCACTGTGATTTTGGAGGGTATTGCGTAAATACTTATGCGGGAATGGGCGGAAAACCCTCCGAGCCGCGCCACTGCATACAATTGTTAGAATGATAACATCTTTTGAGAAAAAAGTCCAAAAAAAATAACTTAGGGCATTTAGTTCTCGAAAACTCCCGCACCGAAGCAAGTGCAATGTTTATAGCAAACGCAATACCCCAATACCCGCACCGAATCTGCTACTCGAGCGGCATAAAAAAAGGCGAATGGATTGAACCATTCGCCTCGGGAAGTTTTGTGGGATGAGGTTGCGAGCTAGTTTCCAGGCCCCGCTTCATAAATTCGCCACACGCCATCCTCTTTTCGCATCTTAAAATACAACACCTCCGATGACGTGCTTAGAGAAAACCTTTCAGATCCAGTGGGAGTCCTCATTTCCGGTGATTGAATTTTTAGTGGTGGGGTTCTAAGTCCGAAGTGAAATTCATCACCAACATATTCGGTGCTTGTAACTTCTACTTGACTCGCCGTTTCAAGTATCCCATCAATTATCTCCTGCTCCATCTCAGCTGGTGCTTCTTCTAACAGGCGTTCCATATCTGAATCTGAGCCTTCAAACTCTTCTCTGACAGCTCCTGTCGTTAGCGGGAGCAATGCCTCAAAGTCAAAATTCTTAAATGCCTCTACAAAAGTGTTCATCACTTCTTCAGCGGTCGGTTCTGTGGCGGGTAATGGTACATCGGTG
Source organism: Candidatus Poribacteria bacterium (assembly GCA_965198165.1). Classification (GTDB taxonomy): domain Bacteria; phylum Poribacteria; class WGA-4E; order WGA-4E; family PCPOR2b; genus CBDAOT01. The sequence continues at coordinate 6,376,464 of OZ240244.1, forward strand.
CCGGTTGAAATGGACTTGACTTCCGATTCCGATTCTGTTGCGGATTGTGGCGCGACCGCCTCCGATTGTACGTCCGATTCTTCAAGCTGACTGAAGAAATTATTAATCTGCTGCCTCTCTTGCTCGGAGATTGGCCGCTCCTTTTCAGGTGAAGGCGTGGTCGGAACATCCTGACGAGTGGCACCCGTTTGGGCAACCGATTGTGCTGTCGTGTCGGCTGTCGGTGCCACTGCTTCGACCGATGTGGAGCGATTATCCTTCGATGATAAGAGTTGACGTGACCCAATGAAACCAATGAAGAGAAGCCCAACGATGGCTATCGCCGCAACTGTGATTTGGGGTGCTGTTCCAATTTTCATAACGGTGAGACCTCCTGAGTAAATCTGTTTGAGTGTTGTGGCAGGAGAAACGAATATCCCAGTGAGCAGATGCTCCAATCGCTTGGCGAGTCTCCGTTTCGCACGCGAAAGTCGAAACGAAATCGCCTTGTACGACAACCCGTGCGTCTGAATCAGTTCATCGTAGCTCGCGCCATCCAGATAGTACGAGCGCGCAATCTCCCTATCTTTTGGCGACAGCGTCTCCATGGCACGGCGAATCAGTTCACGCTGTTCACTGCGTATCAACTGTTCGTCGGGCAAATCTTCCGTGCCCGAGATCTGTTCATTCACTTCGTCAATCGGCACAGTGTCAATCTGCTGTTTTCTCAGCCGGTTGTGTGCACAATTTCGCGCAATTTTTGCCAGCCAGCTTTTAAATTTTTCCATCTCTTTATACCGCGCCAAACCGCGATACGCATTCACAAAAGTGTCTTGGACAACCTCTTCGGCATCGAGGGGGTTGCTCACAATTCCGATAACAATTGCATAAACAAAGGGATAATACGCCTGTATCAGGTCAGCAAATGCCTGTTCATCCCCAGATTGTGCGCGAGAAATGAGTTCGTTACTGTTAGCCACTGTCATACGTTCCTCCCTTGTGCCTTACAAAACACCGTGCCGCGATTTTTTCTAGCACTTTTTTGATTTGACTTCGCTATTAAGCAACTTTTAGTATGAAGTTTAAGAATTTAAACGGGTAACCCCGGTTTTCCCACCCCCCGGTAGGTGCGGTTTGATGACGTTTAAGTATTTAAATCGGTAATCCCGATTTCCCCCATGCCCAGTAGGGGCGGTTTCCGAACCGCACCGGGCATGGTTATGGAATTACCGAATTATTTTATTAATCTTCATCAAACCGCACCTACCGGGTCGGCCCACGGCTCCCGGGGTTACCCGATTAAATTCCGAAACTTCATGCAACCGCACCCGGGCACCCGTATGAAATGACCCAATTTATTTTTAATCTTCATAAGCAACTTTCAAAAATAACCCTGTAGGAACGGCTTCCCAGCCGCGACCCTATTTATAACCTCGTACCCCGTAGGAGCGGCTTCCCAGCCGCGACCCTGTTTATAACCTCGTACCCTGTAGGAGCGGCTTCCCAGCCGTGACTCTTTATGCTGAAATTTGCTTAATCGGTTTCTGCGCCAATAGTCATTGGGAGCCAAGGTGCCTTTTTCGTTGCGGCATCAGTGCGAATTTGGTATGATGACTTGAGTGAATGCAGTTTCGGATGTAACGACTGAACACTGGAGGGACTCCCGATGGCACTGACATTCCAACAATGCACATTTTTCGAGACATTTGGCTATCTCTATCTCCCCAATCAACTCACGGAAGAGATCGATTGGCTGACCGAAGAGCACCGTAAGGTTTTTGAGAAAAAGGGAATCAAGCACGATGAGACAAAGCGTTCGCAGATTGTGCCCTTCATCGACCAGAGTGAGCGGCTCTGTACCCTACTCGACCATCCAAAAGTGCTTGAGGTCATTGGGGCACTGCTCGGTGAGGACTTCAATTACGTCGGCGGGGATGGAAACTATTATAGTGGTGACACCGGTTGGCATTCGGATGGAACACATCCAGTTGGGTGCTACGCCAAGTTCCATCTCTATCTCGACCCCTTGACGTGCGATACAGGTTGCATCCGTGTGATACCGGGGAGTCACCGAGTCGGGAACTGGCGTGACTACGTCCAACAAATCCACCGTTCAGACGAAGCGTTGGGCATCTCAGGGCGTGATGTCCCGTGCGTTGCTGTTGAAACCGAGCCCGGTGATGTAGTGGTTTTCAATCACAACATCTATCATGCGTCCTTCGGCGGAGGGCCTGCGCGACGGCACTTTGACCTCAATGTGGCAAGTCGCGCCCAAACAGCGGAGGAGCTCAGAGAACTCGACAATTACCTCCAGCGTTCTGACGGACAGCCGCGGTATCATCCGAGGTCTTCGAGCGTACATTCGGAAGTGATGCGTCAAACCGCTTCACCGACGCGTATGCGTCATTTAGAGCAAGTCATTGCGCGTGAGCGGTATCTCGCCGAAGCCCGAAATCGCTAATTACATTTCACGTTCTACATCCGCTACCAATTGACCAGCGGATGGCCCAAAATCGGGAACAGACATAATCCCCATCGCCTCCTTGACGTACTGTTCGCGTTTCATCCCGTTCAGCACAACCGAAACGCCCGGCGATGAGGTCACAAAATTTAGCGATTTTTGGGATAGTGTGAGCGCGCTCTGGTCGGCTGGGAGGTGGTTATTTAGGGTATCCTGAATCCACTCGACCTCCTGCGATGCCGCACGATTAAAGTGACCCGTTATAAGGGACAGCAGTTTGTTCAGTTCCCCGACATACTCTTGGTGGGCCTGCTCCCATTCCGCCAAGTGCGAATCTGGGACGGATTCGGTAGTCTGATGTAAATAGACCTTGATCTGAGGGATGAGGTATTGGGAAGCAATCTGCTCCCAATGTTCGCGATTTTGAACCCGGGGGAGAAAGCCCTGAAGTTTTCCTCCAATGTCATAAAATAGGTCAAGGTTAACGGCCGCTTTCACTTGGTCAAAGATACCCCAATCTGTCAGGGTGTTTCTTAAAATCGTTTCTACCCCGTCAAGTGCACTGACCGCCGAAGAAATCGTCGCCTGATAATCAAGGTCTGAACGGTACGAATACTGTGCGAGCCGATACATCCGATTCTCCTTGAAAGCGTTGAGTGGACGATTCACAAGTACGCCGAGTCCAAGAGCCGTTGCAACCTCAAGCACTGTTGCGTCCTTCCCATCGGTCTGATTATTGACCTCCGTTAGTGCACCGTGTTCAAACAGGTTATACGGCAGTTGAATCACCTTGAAGTGGCTCTCCTCCCGATTCCCATGCACAGTTTCCGCCGCCGCCATCGCCGCATTGTAAACACGGTTCAGCGAAGTGTGCTCAAAGTCTGCCGCGGAGGATGGAAAGGTGTTAGACGAAACACCATAGTACCGAATCTTGCCTTCGGTGACGAAGCGTTCCATCTGCACAAATGCGCGATAGATGCGGTCATAGTAGGTATCCCGAACCGAGTCCAGATCATTTGCCGATGCCCGTTTTTGGGCATCGGAGAGGAAATACTCCGGGTTGTGCAGTAGGTAAACGTCAATTGTTTCTAGCCCCAATCGCTCTGCGCTTCGGTTCCACTGATCTGTCAGAACATCGGGATGGATGCAGTGCCAACAGCCCTCCATGTATTTGACGACCTCTTCCCACGCTTCGCAAGTATCCGCCCGCCGCACCGCTTCATCCAGATTCTGTCCCTGTAGATAGCCCACTTTGGAGACAACAATGATTTCGCCCCGCTGGATGTCTTTCGCAGAAATCATATCGCCGATAACGTTACCAATCAACGTTTCGCTACCGCCATCGGTGTAGTTGCTCGACGTATCAATTAAGTTACATCCGGCTTCGATTGCCGCCCTAAGCGTAGCGACATGCTCATCAGATTCATAGTGGACGCGGTAGGAGCCGTAGCCAATCTTGGACGTTATCACATCCGTTCCCGTAAGCTGGCGATAAGCGTCGGGCTCGAAAGCTGGGTAACGCGCTCGCATCCGCTCGGCGAAATTCTGAGTGGCAACACTGTCTGCATAGCCTGCGATTTTGGCTGTCATACTATCTCCATAAGGGTGGGTGGATTCATTCTAGGTGCTTACCGATTGCCTTCATCACTGCGTCGTAATCTGCTTCAAGTTCAATCGGTAGGTTTATGTGTTGGGAGTACACGTCATCCAATTCGGCCTGATGATAGCTGATTTTGAACTCCGGGAATTTCAACCCGTTCGCCGTTGAAATCACAATAACACGGTCTTCAGGGCGAATTTCTTCTCTCTCGACTAGTTTCAGAAGCACCGCCAAGGCAACCCCTGTGTGCGGGCAGTTGAAAAGCCCCGTCCGATCCGCTCTTGCAGCGGCATTTGCCAGCTCGTCCTCGGTCGCTTGCTCCACAATGCCATCAAATTGCTTCAGAGTGCGTATCGCTCTCTCGTAGGAAACGGGGTGGCCAATCTGAATCGCCGTTGCTAAGGTGGGTTGAGCGGTGACACCTTGAAATTCCTTAAACCCCTTCAGGTAGCTCTGATACAAAGGATTCGCTTGGGCAGATTGGGCGCAAACGATGCGCGGCATTGTATCAATCATCCCGAGTTCATGCATAATTAGAAATCCTAATCCCAGTGCGGTCACATTTCCCAAGTTGCCCCCCGGAATGATGACCCAATCTGGCACTTCCCAATCAAACTGTTGCACCATCTCAATGCTGATGGTCTTCTGCCCTTCAATCCGCAAGGCGTTTATCGAGTTCGCCAAGTAGAAATCCCGTCTCTCGGCCAGTTGTTGGACAATTCTCATGCAGCCGTCAAAATCAGTATTCAAAGCGAGGGTAATTGCCCCATTGGCGATCGGTTGAATGAGCTGGGCGGCGGACACTTTATCTTTTGGCAAAAGGATAATTGCAGGGATATCCGCTGCGGCAGCATAAGCCGCGAGTGAAGCTGACGTATCCCCGGTGGAAGCGCACATGACCGCGCGGATATCCTTTCCCCTCGTGATAATCTGCCTAACCATAGAAATCAGAACGGTCATCCCCAGGTCCTTAAAAGAACCTGTATGGCTATTTCCACACTGCTTGACCCACAGATCTGCCACCCCGATTTCTTTGCCGAATCGTTCTGCCCAAAAAAGATTGGTCCCCCCTTCACACATTGATACGATATTCTCATCATCAACCGTCGGGCAGACCAACTCTTTCTTGCCCCAAACGCCGCTACCATAAGGGTATTCCGTTTTCATATACCGCTTGTCAAAGAGATCTATCCACGCCGCCGCGTTCCGACGTTTGAGGGCATCAACGTCGTGTTTGACTTCCAACAAACCGTTGCAATTTCGACAGCGGTAAATAATTTCCTCAAGCGTGTATTTTTCATCACATCCGTGACTGCATTCAAACCATGCGTTGTATTTCATCTTTTCGCTCCTCGTCGTGCATCCTCAAATAAATCCTAACGCGCTCGTGTAGCGACCGAGCAGGGCGCTTTACAGTTTACTGATGTTCAGGTACGCATCACTCATCTTGCGCCTGACTTAAGACCTGCTCAATTTCTTCCATAGTAGGCAAATCTGAGAGATTTTTTAATCCAAACTGTTCTAGAAAAGTATCGGTGGTAGCGAACAGGAGTGAACGCCCCGCCCCCGGTTTCCGCCCGGCAATGCGAATCAAGCCTTTTTCGATTAACGAATTAACGACACTATCGCTATTAACACCACGGATGGCTTCAATTTCCGCACGGGTCGTGGGTTGTTTGTAGGCAACGATAGCAAGGGCTTCCAGTGCTGAAGGTGAGAGCTTAACGCGCACTTGGCGCGTATAGAATTTCTCAATCCAGCCGTGATACTCCGGACGTGTGCAAATTTGAAATGCTTCGGCAATCTCAATGAGTTGGAAACTCCGTTTTGACTCATCGTATTCATCGCGCAGTTGCATCAGCAGTGGGCGAATCTGTCTTGATGACACATCGCTGAGAATCTGGCTCAACTGCTTAATCGAAATTGGCTCACTCGCCGCGAATAGAATCGCTTCGAGGATGGATTTGACCTCGTCGGGCTCGGTGGTTAGCGTATCGGCTTCGGCCATGGGAGGTGAATGGTTGGTATCAAGCATGGGTTCTAATCCTATTGGGGCTGGATGGGTTTTCAAGCTGTTGTTCGTGCTGAATTGAAGGCAATCGGTTTCCTCCAATCCACCTTTACGTTTTACGCATCACGCTTCACGATGTAAATCTCCCCCAAATGCTCCGATTGCACACCGGCAATTCGCTGAAGTCGAATTAACTCCAAAATCGCCAGAAACGTGACGATGCGTTCAATTTTGCTGGCAAATTCTGAGAACAGTTCATCGAATCGAATTTTCTCGCCATCGGTAAGCCGACGTTCAAGAAACTCCATCTTCTCCTCAACGGTAATCGGTTCCTCCTCAATTTCCTCGTAGGAATCGTCAGCAAATGGCAGTTGTTCCGTCGCCTGCTTAAAAGCGGTCAGGAGCTCAAAGAGCGTCGCTTGAATTTGAAATTCACGCAGGTCATCACCGTCTGCATGGAGCGGAGCGTTTCGTCCGTACATCTGTTGTTGCTTTACGGCATAGCAATCCAACGCTTGAGCAGCTTCTTTAAGCTCCTTGTACTCTAAGAGTTGCCTGACAAGTTCTTCGCGGTCCCCAAAGGGGTGGCCATCATCCGATGTCGCGGAGGGCAAAATGCTCTGTGATTTAAGGTAGAGCAACGTCGATGCCATCACGAGAAACTCCGATGCCACGTCAAGGTCAAGTAACTCCATGAACTTCAGATATTCCAAATACTGTTCGGTAATCTCAGCAATCGGAATCTCCTGAATGTCCATCTCGTTTTTCCCGATGAGATGAAGCAACAGACCGAGGGGCCCTTCAAAGACATCCAGCTTGATTGAATAGATAGATTTTGCAGATTGAGGTTCAGAAGCTGTAGTTTCGGGATGCATATAGCCCTGCCCTTACTTGTTTCTTATCTTTGAATGACAATTAAATCCGTCGAGTTGATACCATCCAATTTCACCGCAAACCGACGAGCATCGTAATAAAATTGACGAGAAACACAATTGAATTGTAACCGTTGACATAGACGAAGTTGATAAAGATAAAGATCGGATTATAATTGGGCGGAATTCCGAGGAAACTTGGTAGAAATAGAAGTCCGAGTAGAATCATCATGCCGTACGGCCGAAGTGTGTCAAATTGTTGCGCCAGTCGCCAAGGAAGTAACCCGTATACAACACTAAATCCATCGAGCGGAAATATCGGAAGCATGTTAAATGCAACAAGAATCATACTAATCTGTGCCAACCCTCGCAAGAAGTCCCAAGTCTCTAACTGCATGGGTGAGCCCCGATCTGGGAATCCAATTGTTTCACGAAGCAGTTTGATTCCCAATAAAATCACGAAGGTGCAAATGATATTCATTATCGGCCCGGCAGCCGCGATAATCATTATATCACGTTTCGGATTCTTTAAGTTGCGCGGATCTACAGGCACAGGTTTCGCCCATCCCAAAAACATGCCGCCGAAAAGCAGTCCCAATAGCGGAAGGATAATTGTTCCAATGATATCAATATGCACCGCCGGATTTAACGACATACGCCCTTCATCTTTGGCGGTGGAGTCGCCGAGTATATTAGCAGATTTCGCATGTCCCCATTCATGAAAGGTCAGCAGAATTATAAATTGAGAAACAATCATGATGGCGCGAAATGGGTCGAAATTCATGTTTTTTTATATCCTAGAAATTGATACGCTTCCTGTTTGGTAACTATTTTTTCATCCAATTGCGCCGAAAATGCTCGCCAGAGCAGACCGACAAACGCCTCGCTCGGCTTCAACCCCAATTGAATTAAATCATCTCCATTAATCAGAGGCTGAACGTGTCGCAAATTGATGAGGTAATGTGCTATCTTTTTTGCCCGCCAATCGGGTTGATGCGGTTGTACGAGCGCAAACACTAACGCCTCCAGCGGATAAGGCTTTAACAGTCGATAAATCTCGCTCGGCAGGGCATCGGATAACAGTGCATCAAGGTTTTTTAACACCTCTACTGTGGCGATTAGTTTTTTCCGCAATTGATTTTCCAATACCAACCTGTCGCCAACTGCTTCTATGACATCCACCGTGTCCAACAACGGCATCCAGCGCACTGCTTCGGTATCGGTCTCGTCTGCGGGAAGATGCTCCAACGCCCAATCAATCGCTTGTTGGGTGATATCCCATCGGGGGTCAAAATCGGGTGTAACGCTCCAATGTGGCTGTATCACACGGAACAGGTCAAATTCGAGCATCCGCTTGACCATGCGCGGCGATGCTTCTTCGATCAAAATGCGGTCAATTTCGCTACGGATACGCTGCCCACTGACACGCCCTAAGACTCCACGGCCAATCGCTTCGCGGATTAACGTTTCATCGCGTTCAACGATACGGAAACCGTAACGCTGTTCATATCGAATCGCCCGAAAGATTCGCGTCGGGTCATCCTTAAAACTCTGCTCATGCAACACGCGGACGCGTCCATGGTGCAGGTCTTCGAGGCCGCCCGTGCAATCAACCATTCGGCCAAAGTCATCGGGATTCAGATAAATTGCAAGCGCGTTAATCGAAAAATCGCGACGCTGTAGGTCTTCTACAATTGTGCCCTGTCTCACTAATGGTAACGCACCTGGCTGTTCATAAGTTTCGCTGCGGGCAGTGACAAAATCAATCTTAACCCCATCCGGGCGCGTCACCGTTGCTGTACCGAACTGGTGATGCGACTGTAGTTTTCCACCCCATTTTTCGGCGAGACGGTGAGCAAGCCCGAGCGCATCCCCTCCCACAACGATGTCGAGGTCTAAGTTCTCGCGCTGGAGCAACAGGTCACGAACAAACCCACCAACGACGTAGACGGATTGACGCGCCGCGTCACCGATCTCTTGCAGTCGCTTGACAATTGGGGTCGGTATTCCTGACAGAGCTGATAACATAGCTACACGCGCCTTTTAAAAAAAGAAAATCTCCTACACACCCCGCCCGTGATGACTGAAGTCGCCCGCTTGCATCTCTCACACAAAGGCAAAAACCCGCGTTGGCGCACCCGAACTGCGAGCGAGTTTCATTGGCGCGACCACGACGTAGAAGTGTGTTGGCAATTGGCTGAGATTGCAGAGGTCTTCAACCTGCGGCACACCCGCACCAAGAAAGACGAGGTGAGCGGGCGGCAACCCATCATGCTGTGGCGGGTGTCCAGCCATAGCGTCAATGCTACACGCATCCGTTCCGATTAGCTTGATGCCTTTCTCGACCAGGAGTTTCGCAGCATCTTCGCTGAAACCGATCCATTGCCGATTAAAACTCTCTTGGTACGCATATTTATCCATCCCGGTTCGCATAAATACGATGTGACCGTGTGGAATATCGCCGTTTTCAGCAATCCATTCTTCAATATCTTGAGCGGTGACAGCATCTTCCGGTTTTTTGGATGCCGATAAATCTATCAGTATGGCATTCCCCGTCAACGTCTTCTGCGGAATTTCAGCGACAGTGAATCCGCCTGGGTACATCAGGCACGGGACATCAATGTGTGTAGCACAATGCCCGGAAAGGTCAACTCGGCTTTCAAAATAGCCATCCTCCTCAAGGGTCGCCATGTCGTAAATCCGGACCGGATCGATTGGCAGTTCGCGGGGGCTGTTCTCATCAACGGTGTAAGAAAGATCTATTACGTTCTGAAAGTCCAACTGCATGTCTGTTCTCCTCCTTCTGATTCTGGCAATTATAGCATTTGAGACGCTTAAAAATCAAGTCTGATCTGAACGGGTAGAGTACAAGTGCTTCCAAAGGACACGAATGACGCGAGATTGCGCGTTCTCAACGCCCACTAAAGACCTAAGAAACTGTACTGTGGCCTGGCGAAAATTGTAGCGAACCGAATCATTCTAAAATATGCCTAAACCAAAATCGCATTAGATCTGTCTATTGTAGACACCAATCTGATAATTCCAATACGTTTGGAACGGAGGCATCAATGAAACATCAATCGAAAATTATCACGTTCTGCCTGATAGGGTGTATCGCAGGTCTGTTGCTCACTGAAAACCTGTATGCCCAAAACAGAGGCGATAGGCAGAAATCGGCAGCAGATGGAAACTTCTACCGCGTGGTCGTTGAAAACAACCTCTTCCGGCCGTTGGGTTGGAGGAAACCGAAAGAGAGTCCACAATATGCGCTGATTGGAACGAAGATTCAACCCAAAGGCGAAATAACGAAAGCATTTGTGAAGGAAAACAGAAGCAATCAATATTATTGGGTGTCGGTGGGCGAAAAGGTTGGGGACGCAACCGTTGAAAAAATTGAAAAAGGCCAGATAAACCTAAACATCGCAGGAAAGGTTACGACCATTAGAGCCGATTCAGGACCGTTTCTCAGCAAGTCCGGCGGCGGTCGATCGAGAGGACCAGGGCAGGCGACTTCGCAACCCCAAAATAACGAGCACAAGCCATCGCAAACCCGCCAGAACAATCGGCCCGATCCGAATCAAATCCGCGAGAGATTCCGCAACGTTTCTCCAGAGGAGCGCAAAAAGATGATCGAGGAATTCCAGAGGAACCGTGGCAGAAGGCGACGTGGAGGTCAACGCCGTAATAGAAGCCGGTGAGGCAAATGGCACGTACTCTCGTTACGGTACGGGCAATCTAAAATTCGGGATGACTCATATCACGGTTCGAGCATCACTTTTCCTGCCTGACCGTTGGCGAATTTACGAAAAGCCGTTTGCGCTTCGAGAAGCGGAAAATGGTCCGTAATCATTCGCCCAATCGGGAGTCCGCGCCGATACAAGTCTAGCATCTCAGGGTAGTCGGAGTAATAATAGAACCAACTCCCCATCAATGTGATGTCCCCACGGATTAGGTCTCGGCTCGGACTGATGGGGACATCCCCATGCTCACCAACCGCCATAACGGTCCCCCCTTTGCCGACCAGTTTGAGCGCGAGTTTGACTGTTTCCACACTGCCGACCGCTTCAATGCACTTATCGGCAAGCATACCGCCCGTTATCTCCCGCACCGCTTCAAGCGGCTCGTCATTCTTCGTATTGATGGTATGTGCCGCGCCAAATGTCTCCGCAAGGGAGAGGCGATAATCGTTAATATCAATCACAATCACTTCCGCGCCGAGAAACGACTGGACAATGATATTCCCAAGCCCAACCGGTCCCGCCCCGACGACACAGACGAAATCCCCGCCCTTAGTGTTAATCCGTTGGCTAACCCGATACGGCACACCAAGACCGTCCCCAGTCAAAAGCACACCGACATCATGTGGCACATCGTCCGGCAGCTTGAGGCAGACATGGTCAGGGGCAGCGATGCGTTCAGCGTGTGTCCCTGGACACCCACTGCGGTTGTCGCAAAAGGTATATTTCCCAACCGCGCACCATCGGCAGTCCCCACACCCCCAAACGGCGTGGACACCGACACGGTCACCGACCACAAATCGTGTTGATTTTCCTGCATCAATCACGACCCCCGTAACTTCATGACCTCCGTTAAAGGCATGTGCCCTAGCCGCACGATAGCCGTGCATTTCGCTTCCACAGATGCCAGACGCTTTAATCTGGAGCAGGATATTGTTGCCATCGCACACTGGTTCGGGGTATTCTTTAACGATAACGTTTTCGTTCCCTAAAAGTTGAACACCGAGCATTTTATTCCTCCTGTTGATCAAACTGTAAATAATATCTTGGCTGAAAACCACGAAACCGAGTTTTTTCGGCAAAACTCGGTTTCTTTCTCTTATTTTTACAAAGGTAGCAACTTGCGTTATTATAACCCAAGTCCAGCTCTTTTTCATACATGAATACCTAGAAAGGAAGCAATAATGAACAAAATTCGATTGGCAATCGTTGGCTGTGGAGGTATGGGGCATCGTCATACGTACGGGCTCGCAGAACTCCACCGTGCAGGTTGGGAACGCTTTGAACTTGTCGGGGTATGCGACCCAGTCCGCGCAAACGCCGAATCCCTCGCGGCGCAAGCGGCAGAACGTTTTGGTAGCCGACCAACCATCGCTAGTAATCTTGACGAACTGGCGACAGTAGGGGTTGAGGCAGTTGATGTGACCACGACACCCCGATACCATCACACGGTCGCCGTTGAGACGTTGGAGCGGGGGTGGCACACAATGGTCGAAAAACCGATGGGGTTGACTGTCCGAGCGTGCACTCTCATCCGTCAGGCGGCTGAAGCGTCCGACCCCATCTTGAGCGTTGCGGAAAATTATCGGCGCGACCCGATTAATCGATTGGCAAAAGCCCTGCTGAACGCTGGCATCATCGGCACTCCTCGGTTTCTCATTCAGCAAACCGCGGGCGGTGGAGACCAGATGCTAATCTCTGTCTGGCGGCATCAAAAAAACCAGAGCGGCGTACTCCTTGACGTGGGCGTTCACTACACGGACATGATGGAATACCTGCTCGGCGAAATCGAAACGGTTTACGCGAAAACTCGGCTTTACGAACCCTTTCGGAAGAACCCCACAGCGGGTGGCGCAGCGGGTAGCGCAAACCCCGGCGGGGTTTACGGACGGTGGCAGAAAGAGATGCCCGCCGAATTTGAAGCGACCGCCGAAGATGCAGCGTACGCGACGCTTACCTTCAAAAACGGCGTGGTGGGCCAATACATCGAAGACCACGCCGCCCACGGGGGTGGCTTTTGGTCTCGTCAGATTCACGGCTCCCTCGGGTCGATGACGCTACCCAGTGATCGGAGCGGCGGTATCATCACACTCCACATTGCGGGACAAGATCCGATTGACGACGAAAAAATCCTAGCACTGGTTCCCGATTTTCACCTAGACGCGGTGACAACGGATCTGTTTGGTGGCAATCGGCTATGGCGTTACGAATTCCCGTTTCCCGAAACAGATGCGAAGATCATCGCCATTGAATACGGGGAATTTGCTCAAGCCATCGCCGAGGGGCGAGCCGTCGAAGTTGGTGCAGACCAAGGCACCCGTTCTGTCGCCGTGTCGTACGCAATACTCGAATCCGGGGAGCTCGGACATCCGGTCACAGTTGACGAACTGCTTGCGGAACAGGTCAATGTCTACCAGCAGGAGATTAACGAGAGCCTCGGAATATAGACCGCTAATGTAGAACCGACGATGATACGACATCTCAAATTATCAAGCTGATTCAAGATACTCATCCGAATTCTATCCAACGCGATGTCGCTCAAGCAGGTCCCAATTCGGCTCAAAACCCATGCCCGGTCTATCCGGCACCGTGACATATCCATCTTTTTCCAACACCATTTGCGGGAGAAACATTTCACCCCGTAACGGGTCAACTGCTGGTGGATAATACTCAAGCATCAAACCGTTCTGACGAGCGGCGGCGATATGAATCTGGAGCTCTTGCGCGCCGTGTGGGGCAATCAACTTTTGATGGGCTAAAGCCTCCTCAACTACATCGAACGCTGGTTCGTAGCCCGGTAAAATAGCGACATCAATATTGAAAACATCGGCACCATCGTAGTCAATCAACGTTTGAAAATGACCAACACTGTAGCCATTTTCACCCGTAGCGATTAAGATGCCGTAATCCTTCGCGACCGCACTCAATGCTTTGTGCCCCCGGTAATCGTGGCTGGCAATAGGCTCCTCAAACCAGAAAATATCATTCGCTTTCAAAGCGGCCAGATACGCCTCCGCCTCTTCGACAGTTAAGGCACAGTTCGCGTCTACCATCACGGTGATATCCGGGCCCACCTGTTTTCGCACTGCCTCAATTCTGCTGATGTCGTAATCAAAGCCCGCCGTTTTGTCACCAATCTTCATCTTGACAGCGGTGGCATTGAATTCACCCACATTGCGGTCCATCTCCTCGCTCAACTCCGAAAGTCCCTTATCTCTGCCGTAATATCCGCCAGCAATATAGCCACGAATACGCCGCTGTTGACCCCCGAGTAATCCGTGGATAGACTTCTGCTCAACCTTTCCCCGAATATCCCAGCACGCTTGGTTAATCGCCGCGAGTACCTGTGTGTGGTAGCCGCCCGGGCCATATATCTTGACATTCTCAGCCAACTTGGCCACATACGCGGTATCTGTGGCATCCCGCCCCACGAACTGCGGTCTGAACAGGTCAACATACATTGGAAACAGGTGGAGCGGTCGCGTGGCGGCTGTCCCACCGTTGAAACCGTAACCCACAATCTGGTCCGTTCCCTCTCGGGCTCTTACCCTCACCAAATGAAGCTTGCCCTTGTCGTAAACATGCAGTCCGTTCCAGATGGGGGGTTTATCCCATTCGTAGAGTTCACTTTCGATATGCGTAATCCGAATCTGATGATTTCCCATCGCCCTCCCTTTCTCGCACATCATCCACCGTGTATTCGTGTCTTTCCAGATGATGTGCAATGTTGGTCTAACCATTCTAGCAGAAGCCAGAGATCGATGCAACCTCAAAGGGTTTTGCAGCAGGCAGTCCGTCATGTAATCCTTGTCAAAGCCTACGTCTGCACCCAATCGCTTTAAATTATTACCGCTATCTCAAATTTTTTCTTGACAATCGTAGAATCGTGCTATATAATTTAATACGCTATTTTGGAAAGTTGCTATGAGATTCGGGCGGGTAGCTCAGTTGGCTAGAGTGACGGCCTTACAAGCCGTAGGTCACAGGTTCAAATCCTGTCCCGCCTATCAAATGATAGAGCATGGGCTCGTGGTGTAGCTTGGTTTAACACATCTGCCTGTCACGCAGAAGATCGCGGGTTCAAATCCCGTCGAGCCCGTTTTTTAACCCGCAGATTATCACTGCTAAAAAACCACAGGTTGTTACCCTTAAAATCTGTGGTTTTTTTATATCTACAATCAAGAGACCGAACCCAATCCCCCTTCTTCCGCACAAAAAAGGTGCGGTCATCCCAACATACGAGGGCAAAATTATGATAGATGTGAAAGAAATTCGAGCGAATCCTGAACGGCTTAGGGAGATTATTCGTCTTAGGCAAGTTGATACAACGCGGGCAGATCTGGATCGGTGGCTAGAACTCGACAAGAAAAGGCGTGAACTCCTGTCCGCATCAGAAAAACTGAATATTGAAAAGAAAGAAATCGCTAAGCTGGGTAAAACTGACCCAAACGCCGCCCGGAGTCGCGGACAAGCGTTACGGGAACAATCGCGTGAATTGGAAGCGGAAATATCCGCTATCATGAAAGAGTGGCAGGAAATTCTCGATTGGTTCCCCAATTGGTCCCATCCAGATATGCCACATGGTGAAAGTGAAGAGGACAATGTCGAAGAGTGTGCGTGGATTCCGGGCGTTGGCTACTTGGATGCCAGCCAACTCGGCAAGGGGACGCACACCGCCCCACTTATGCCGCGGGAGCCGTGCCATGCGGACGATACGGACTTCACCCCGCTCCACCACGCGGACTTGGGACAAAAACTCGGCGGCATTGACATTTCGCAAGGCGGAAAAGTATCCGGCTCCAGGTTCGCTTACATTCTCGGCGACATTGCACTGATGCAGATTGCGTTACATCAACTCGTCGTAGATAAGTTACTCAGTGAAGGATACCAACCGATGATTCCCCCGCTGTTGGTCAGGGAACGGGCCCTCTACGGCACTTCGCACTTCCCCGAACAACGCGACCAAGTCTACGCCATCGAGCGGTTCAATGTTGAGGAAGCCAATCAGCTTTTTCTGGTTGGTTCATCGGAGCCGTCGAATTTCAGTTTTTTCATGGACAGGACACTTGATGAAGCGGAACTCCCGATCAAAATTTTCGCGGCCACGCCGTGTTTTCGTTCAGAAGCGGGGTCTTGGGGACGGGATGTCAAAGGAATCAAGCGCGTTCACCAATTCGACAAAATTGAGATGAATGCGGTCTGTACCCCTGAACAATCAATGGCTATCTACGAAGAATTTAACGCAATTAACGAATGGTTGCTCCAAACGTTAGCGTTGCCATACCACATTGTTGACAAGTGTACGAGCGACGCTGGATACCTCGCAACCTATCGCCAACGTGACCCCGAGGTGTGGCTCTCTGGCTCCCAAGAGTTTATGGAAATCATGACCAATACCAACACCTCAGACTATCAAGCCCGGCGCCTGAATATCCGCTACAAGCCAGCCAAAGGCAAAGCCCAATTCTGCCATACCGTCAATGATACATGCTGTGCCATGGGTAGAATGCTAATCTCGATTATCGACAACTACCAGCAGAAAGATGGCTCGATAAAGGTTCCAGAGGTGTTGCGCCCGTTCGTCAAAAAGGATTACATCGGTTAGCAATTCCCAACGAAAAAGTTAATTTGTCATCCGAAGCATTGGAATCCCGACCAACTACCGGAGCACTGCCGTCGCGATGTACAACCTTAAATTCCTTTTGCATATATATTGCAATTGTGCTAAAATGAGGGAAGATTAGGGGATAAGCATCTGTCTCGCTACATGAGGGAATTGCTATGTCGGAATTAAGCAGTCAATATTGGACATACTTTGATGAAGCATGGAAGCAGATTATTGAGCGGTTTTTTCCTGAATTTTTGCGGTTCTTTGTACCTGAAATCTACGAGGCAATTGATTTTCAACAGTCATTCACCTTTCTGGATACAGAGATGGCACAATTCGATAAGCAGGCGCTCAAGGGCGCAAAGGTTGTCGATAAACTTGCCAAAGTCTTCCGCAAAGATGGAAGCGAGAGGTGGATTCTGATTCACATTGAAGTGCAAGGCGACGCGGACGAAGACTTCTCCCTGCGGATGTTTCGCTATTTCTATCGCATCTTCGATCGATACGGGAAACAGGTAATAAGCATAGCGGTTCTGACAGAGAGAGCAAGCCGTACAGCAGATGGAATGTTTGAGCAGAAAGAATTTGGCAGCGGTATCGTGTTTCATTATCTTCCGTTCAATCTGATGGCTTACGAGCGCGCACAGCTAGAATCCGATGATAATCCAATGGCATTGGTGGTTCTAGCGGCTCAGGAAAGAGAGCGTCTAAGGCGGCGTGGGGATGGCTTCAACACCAAATGGTATCTGATACGCAGGTTGTACGAAAGGGGATATAGACGGGAAGAAATCATTGCCCTGTTCAAATTTATTGATTGGGTTATACGACTGAGTGATGACGAGCAGATACGTTTCTGGGACGACGTTAAAACTTTGGAGGAGGTGAATAAAATGCCCTATATCACAAGTGTTGAACGTATTGGTAGAGCAGAGGGATTGCAACAGGGATTGCAACAGGGATTGCAACAGGGATTGCAACAGGGATTGCAGCAGGAATTGGAGGGATTGCAACAGGTGCTCTTAGAGGCATTGGGTGAGCAATTTGGGACACTGCCCGCACCCGTTTCTGATGCGATTCATCAGATTCAAGACCCAGCACAGTTGCGACTTTTGATCCTTCAGGCCATTCGCAGTGAATCATTAGCCGAATTCCAATCCAACCTTAATGGAAACTAATTCGACTTCAAGGTGAATAAAATGCCCTATATCACAAGTGTTGAACGTATTGGTAGAGCAGAGGGCCTGCAAGAGGGATTGCAACAGGGATTGCGGCAGGGATTGCGGCAGGAATTGGAGGGATTGCAACAGGTGCTCTTAGAGGCATTGGGTGATCAATTTGGGACACTACCCGCACCCGTTTCCGATGCGATTCATCAGATTCAAGACCCAGCACAGTTGCGACTTTTGATCCTTCAGGCCATTCGCAGTGAATCATTAGCCGAATTCCAACGCCATCTTGATCAAAACATTTCTGTTGCATAAAGACTACAATTGTGCTAAAATGGCGCAAAATCACAGAAAGGAGACAATTGTTTGAAAATCCTCTTCGTCATTATTGTTATTGGTATTATTGTTGCTGTCGTTTTAGCCCCGCGCATTCTTGGGCAAGCTGGCAAAGCACTACAAGCGCAAGCCACTGAAGAGATCGAAACCATCGGTATCGCCCTAGACCAGTACGCGAAAGATAACGGTGATTATCCATCAACCGAGCAAGGTCTTACGGCACTTTGGGAAAAACCGGAACTCCCACCAATCCCGACAAACTGGCTAGACCCCTACCTCGCAATCCCAATCACCAAAGACCCGTGGGGCAACGATTACGTTTACATCCGCCCCGGCGTTCATAATCGGTACGGATACGACCTCCTCTCCTTCGGAAGCGATGGCCGAGAAGGTGGCAGAGGCGACGCGGAAGAGGTCGTGAGCTGGATCCGTCCAGACGAGTAATCGGCAAATTTCAACCCGAACCCTCCAACCGCAACGCCGTCTTCAACTCAAGTGCCCCCGTATAAAGCGCACGACCAATAATCGCGCCACTCGCGCCGATTGATTTTAGAGCCTTGAGGTCTGCAATCGATGTAACGCCACCAGACCCAATCACATCGCTGTTCACCGCATCAACGATAGCTTGCGTCGCTTCGACGTTGGGGCCCTTGAGCATCCCATCGCTTTTGATGTCCGTGTAAACAATCGTCTGAATCCCACGAATCTCCATCTCCCTAGCAAATTCAACAGCGGATTTTTGTGAGACCGTTAGCCAACCCTCCGTAGCGACCATCCCATCCTTCGCATCAATACCGACAGCAATCCGCTCCCCGTATTTTCCACATGCCGTTTCGACCAACTCAGGGGCTTTAAGGGCCGCTGTCCCTAATATCGCCCGCGCCACCCCGAGTGCTAAGACCGCATCAAGCCGTTCCATCGTGCGGATGCCCCCGCCCAATTGCACCGGAATATTAACTGTCCCGACAATCTTTTTGACGATGTGCAGATTCGCCGATGAACCTTCAAACGCCCCATCCAGATCGACGAGATGGAGATATTCAGCCCCTTCCGCCTCCCATCGCTCCGCCATCCCCATAGGGTCATCAGAGAAGACCGTTTCGTCCTCTGCACGTCCCTGCACAAGATTGACACATTTTCCATTTCGGAGATCGATTGCCGGTAAAATTAGCATGTCGCTATGCCCCTTTTTCGCTTGATGTGCCCTTTCATGTTAGAGCCTCCCAGTCTAGCATATCCCTAAGTGCGATTTCAACCATCAAGAACTTCACATCGCAAGCCCTCAAATCAATCCAATCATACCTTTCCTAAGGGCTCGATGCTGTCGCATAAAATGGTGGCTCCCGTTCTTAAAAGAAGATGTGTTCGTTACATAGACTTTTGAATTGCATCTGATAACAGCGAATACGTCAATGCCGCTTGGCAAGCTGGTTCTAGACTGATACATCGCTTTGCTCGGCGGCTTTGCGAAACCACTTGACTGCTTCTACATCGTCCTGAATAACGCCCCTGCCATTTTTATACATCCAGCCAAGGTTGTCTTGGGCTGAGGGATAACCTTGTTCAGCGGCTTTGCGAAACCACTTGACCGCCTCCACATCGTCCTGAACAACGCCCCTGCCATTTTTATACATCCAGCCGAGATTATCCTGGGCTTTGGCAAGATAGCCCTGTTCAGCGGCTTTACGATACCATTTGATCGCCTCTGCATCGTCCTGAACAACGCCTCTGCCATTTTGATACATCCAACCAAGGTTGTCTTCGGCTATGGCATAACCTTGTTCAGCGGCTTTACGATACCATTTGACTGCTTCCGCATCGTCCCGAACAACGCCTCTGCCATTTTGATACATCCAACCAAGGTCATTCTGGGCTGCGGGATATCCTTGTTCAGCGGCTTTTCGATACCACTTCACCGCCTCTGCATGGTCTTGAACAACGCCCTCGCCAACTGCATACCTCCGGCCAAGGTTGAACTGGGCCCTGGCATCGCTTCGCCCGGCGGGTGGTCGCAATTGCTTTAGTGTTTCCATCTCTCGTCTTTCGGTTTCAATCCGTTGATATTCTGATGATGTGCGCTCATCTGGCATGGTTTTTTCCCTTTTAAGAATCATTCCTCCCTGAAAATTCCAAGTACCTTCAACTGAACGATTGAGACCCCTGCAATAAGAAAAAACAGCACCCATCCAATCGCCGCTGCATAACCGAGTCGCGTAAATTGAAAGCCGTTTTTGTACAGGTACATCACGATGGTTGACCCGGAATCAGCAGGCTCACCACCATTCGTCAGGATGAACGGCAAATCGAAGAGTTGCAAAGACCCAATCATCGACACAACGACGACAAAGGCGATAACGGGACGCAACGAAGGAAGCGTGATGTGGATGAATGCCTGCAAGGAATTTGCCCCATCCACTGCGGCGGCTTCGTAGAGGTCTTGGCGGATGCCTTGGAGCCCCGCTAGAAAGTAGATCATGTTAAACCCCGCCCACTGCCATACGCCCGTCAGAATCACCGCAGGCATCACGTATTTCCCCTCGCTCAACCAGCCGACATCTTTGCCAAACAGGATAAATTCATTGTTTATCAATCCAGCGCGCTCGTCGTAGACGAGATTGAACACAATCGCGACAAAAACGCCAGCGACCAAATACGGGCTAAAGAAGGCGAGGCGTAGGGCGTTCTTCCCTTTCACGAATTTCGAGTTTAATAAAATTGCCAGTAGCAACGCTAAGGGCAATTGAATCGTCAATGTGCCGAGTGCGAAATAGCAGGTATTCCAGAGGGATTTCCAGAAGATTGGGTCGCCGAATAGGTCTGTAAAATTTCCCCCGCCAACAAAGATTCGGCTCTGCAACCCGCGCATCTCAAACAAACTCATTACGAGCGAAGCGAGCAGTGGATAGCCCATGAACACGATAAACAAAATATAGAACGGGGCGATAAAAAGATACGGGGCAAGCTTCTGTTGCTGATGCCAAAAATTAAAGCGATTGTTCATAATTGATCTATTCCCTTCGCGGCATCCGTTACGGTTTCACGTCTCACTTATGCCCCCACCGTTGTAGGTCTTTCTGCATCAACAGCCTAACCTTCTCTGCTAGGGACTTGAGTGCTACATCCGCTGTCTGCTTCTGTGTCACCACAGCGAAGACCGCATCGTTTAGGAGATCTTCAGCTTCTGACCAGTACGGATTTTGATGGCGGGGCGGAATGTCCACAGACAGTTCGGTGAACAACTTGCCGAGCCTCTGTCCGCCGAGATACGGGTCACGCTCATCGAAAATGGGGGCGTCCCACGCCGCTTTGAGTGGGGGGATAATCCGCGTCTTATCGTAACGGTTCACCAAGCCTTGTCGGTCGAAATAGGCAAACTTCAGAAATTCCCAAGCGAGTTCGCGGTTCTTGCACTGCTTGGTAATACCAATCATCGTGCCACCGCGGGTCGTTGTGCGTCGCTCCCCAGCACTCCATGCGGGCATCGGGATTGCTCGCCACTTGCCCGTCATCTGCGGCACATGATTTTTCATCATACCCACATACCAATCGGGTGCCAGAATCGAAAGGATACGCCCCTCCTGCATCGCAGCATAATTGCTCGGATGGCCGTGCCACGTTCCGTAGACCGGGGTCGCGATTTTGTGCCGATTGAACATCGATGCGAAAAAATCCAACGTCTCAACTGCCAACGCATTGTCAATAATGATGTCCCCCTTCTCATCAAAGAATCCGCCCCCACGCTGTAGCAAAATGTTCAAATAGTCACTAGCGGCCTGGCGGTCTAATACGATTGCGTACTGGTCAATCTCTCCGTCACCGTCCAGATCACGGGTCGCTTTCTTGCCCGCCTCAATGAAATCTGCCCATGTCTTGACCTGCGTTAAATCAACGCCCGCCGCCTTAAAGAGATCATCGCGATAGAGGAGCACCACCGGATGCAGGTCGTGGGGAACACCAAAGATTCGGTCTCGATACGACCACGGGGAGAATCTGCTGACGACCAATTTTTCCATCCACCCTTCGCTTTCCAGTTGCGGGCGTAAATTGATAAAACCGACCTCGTCAAGCGCGCCCTTGAGGAAACGTCCAATTGACGTGATTTCCACTTCGACGAGGTCTGGCGCACCGAAGTCTGACAGCAACGCTGTCAAAAGCTTATCGTGCATTGTGCCACCGAAATTCGCCAGTTGAACTTTAACGTCAGGGTGCTGTGCCTCAAAGAGCGGGATTCGCGCTTGATATTCCTCGTAATGGGAGCTCGCAAATACCCAAAACACCAATTCTTCGCTCTCCTCAGATGACCGCCCCAAGATAAAAACTGCCGAAATCAGAAACAGAATCAGCATAACCAACGGCCCCTTGCCGAGCGGAAAACTCTCAGAATCTATGAACTTAAACATATCACTCCTTGTAAGCAACTTTAAAGAATAACCTCGTATGAACGGCTTCCCAGCCGCGCCTCCCGTATGAACGGCTTCCCATCCGCGCCTCCCGTATGAGCGGCTTCCCATCCGCGCCTCCCGTATGAACGGCTTCCCATCCGCGCCTCCTGATGAGTTTTGACGTTCAACTTCGGTAATTTCTAAAAACCGCCGGCCCGTGGGTAGGAAATCCCTTTTGTGTTCGCTCACGCGATGCGCTCGCTCACGCGACCATCCGTCCCCGGACCATCCGTCCCCGGACCTACCCTTCTTGCAATCCTCGACTTATGGCGGGAATTCCTTTCCCACCCGAGCCACCAAACATTACCGATTTTGATTGTCAAATTTCACTAGGAACGGCTTCCCAGCCGTGACCCTTTATGCTGAAATTTGCTTAAATTTTATATTGAAACTTGCTTAAACACGATGCGGGAATAACCGCGCCGCCTCGAAACGCCCATCCGCCGATTTGCCAACCCCGATTGAGCGAAAGGTTTTTTAACATCCTCAATTCGGCTTGACATGCGATCTATTCAATCGTTAAAATATATCAGATTTCCGAATTTTTAGCAATGGAATAAAATTGAGGGGGATAAAGCGATATGCCCACATACGAATATAAATGTCTTGACTGTGATGACAGGTTTGATCTGTTTCAAAGTATTACTGAAGACCCCATTGAAGAGTGCCCGAGCTGTGGCGGTAAAGTCAAACGCTTGATTGGAGCAGGAGCAGGTCTGATTTTCAAAGGCTCAGGTTTCTACATTACCGACTATCGCAGCGAGGGCTACAAAGAATCGGCAAAGAAGGATACAGAATCCTCATCGGATAGTAAAAAAGATAAGGATTCCAAATCGAGCGACAGCAAAGAGAGCAAGAGCAAATCAGGGGACAGCGGGGATTCCAAAAGTAGCAAGTCGAAGAGTAGCACGTCGAAAGACAGTGACTAAACAAGAGGAAGCTTGGAAGAAAAGAGAAGAGGAAGAATGGAAGATTGGAGGAATGGAAGAAAATGATGCGCTTTTTCCTTCCACTCTTCCACCCTTCCATCCTTCCAGTCTTATCGCTCCCACAGGCAAATATGGCGAAATCTAAAAATATGTAGACATTTACCGGTGTATCGGTAATTATCGGCTTTACTAGAAAAGGAACAAACATGAGTCACCAGCATCAGCATCACGATGGGCAGGACGAGGGACACGACCATAGCCACCAAAACCAACTTCAAGGCAAATTTCGGTTTGCGATTCTGTTTACCGGTCTGGTATTCATCGCAGAGGTCATCGGAGGGATTTTCTCAAATAGCCTCGCGCTGTTGAGTGACGCCGCTCATGTTTTATCAGACTGCTTCTCGCTTTTTATTAGCTGGCTGGCGGTCTATCTATCCCTGCGGCCTGCCACAACCTCTCGGACCTACGGCTATCATCGCACAGAGGTCTTCGCCGCCTTTATTAACGGGGTCTCCCTAATCGCCATTTCCGGTTGGATTTTCTATCAAGCGATTCACCGTTTCATGGCGCCCGAACCGATCAAAGCACCAGCAATGTTAATTGTTGCCATCATCGGATTTGTGGCAAACATGGTCATTGTGTGGAAACTTCACGGTGAGAGCCATCACAACCTCAACGTGCGAAGTGCCGTACTCCACGTCATTGGAGACGCGCTCTCCTCGGTCGCTGTCATCGTCGGGGGCGTTGTCATTTACTGGACAGATTGGTTGCCCATTGACCCGATTTTGAGTTGTGTCATTGGGGTCATCATTCTGGTCGGTGCATTTCGGGTCACCAAAGAATCGGTTCACATTCTGCTCGAAGGCACTCCCGAACATGCAGACGCTCAAACCGTCGCAACGCATCTGTGCAATCTCGTATCTGTCAAGGATGTGCACGACATGCACATCTGGTCCCTGTGTTCAAACTACTACGCCCTGAGTGCCCACGTCCTTATGGAATCGGATACAAACCAGACCCCGCACGAGATTCGGCAACAGATCAATCACGAACTGAAAACCCATTTCGGCATCTTCCATACGACAATTCAGATCGAACACATCGGTTGTCCCCGCCAAGGGCAACTGCTGTGCAATGCACCGCATCATTAAGATTGGAAGGGTGGAAGAGGGGGAAGGATGGAAGGTTGGAAGATTGGAAGGGGGGAGAGGAGGGAAGAGGGGGAAGATTTGGTAGGAGGGAGTTCCTACTCCCGATAGAAATACAAGATAGAAGCATCCCATCTTTTATTTTTTGCCAGTTGCTTTGGAAGAGCGATGTTAATGCTGAGAGGTGCTCAAGAGTCAATATCAACCGAATAGAGGAGCTGTTCAATGACTGAGAATATACGGAATCGGATCAAGATAACCCCGCTCGGAGGGTTACTCCCCGTTCTCGTGCTGTGCCTGTTCGCCGCTGCGTCGGCATGGGGAGACGTGAAGGAAGGTGTGGCAGCTTATGAACGCAAGGACTACAAAACGGCACTGAATCAATTACGACTACCTGCCAAGCAGGGCGATGCTGAGGCCCAGTACCACCTTGGCGTGATGTATGCCAATGGCAAAGGCGTTGTTCAGGACTATGTTGAAGCCGCAAAGTGGTTACGCAAAGCCGCACAACAAAACCATGTCAGTGCCCAGTATGACCTTGGCGCGATGTATGATGTGGGCAAAGGCGTTGTTCAGGACGATGTTACGGCAGTCAAGTGGTACACTAAAGCCGCTGAGCAAAACCATGCCAGTGCCCAGTATGACCTTGGCGTGATGTATGCCAATGGCAGGGGCGTTGTTCAGGACGATGTTACGGCAGTCAAGTGGTACACTAAAGCCGCTGAACAAAGCTATGCCAGTGCCCAGTTTAATCTTGGCGTGATGTATGCCAATGGCAGGGGCGTTGTTCAGGACGATGTTACGGCAGTCAAGTGGTACACTAAAGCCGCTGAACAAGGCTATGCCAGTGCCCAGTTTAATCTTGGCGTGATGTATGCCAATGGCAGGGGCGTTGTTCAGGACGATGTTACGGCAGTCAAGTGGTTCACTAAAGCCGCTGAACAAGGCTATGCCAGTGCCCAGTTTAACCTTGGCGTGATGTATGCCAATGGCGAGGGCGTTGTTCAGGACGATGTTACGGCAGTCAAGTGGTACACAAAAGCCGCTGAACAAGGCTATGCCAGTGCCCAGTTTAACCTTGGCGTGATGTATGCCAATGGCGAGGGCGTTGTTCAGGACGATGTTACGGCAGTCAAGTGGTACACTAAAGCCGCACAACAAGGCGATGCCAGTGCCCAGTATAACCTTGGCGTGAGGTATGATTTGGGCAAAGGCGTTGTTCAGGACGATGTTACGGCAGTCAAGTGGTACACTAAAGCCGCTGAACAAAATTATGCCAGTGCCCAGCTTAATCTTGGCGTGATGTATGCCAATGGCGAGGGCGTTGTTCAGGACGATGTTACGGCAGTCAAGTGGTACACAAAAGCCGCTGAACAAGGCTATGCCAGTGCCCAGTTTAACCTTGGCGTGATGTATGCCAATGGCGAGGGCGTTGTTCAGGACGATGTTACGGCAGTCAAGTGGTACACTAAAGCCGCACAACAAGGCGATGCCAGTGCCCAGTATAACCTTGGCGTGAGGTATGATTTGGGCAAAGGCGTTGTTCAGGACGATGTTACGGCAGTCAAGTGGTACACTAAAGCCGCTGAACAAAATTATGCCAGTGCCCAGCTTAATCTTGGCGTGATGTATGCCAATGGCGAGGGCGTTGTTCAGGACGATGTTACGGCAGTCAAGTGGTACACAAAAGCCGCTGAACAAGGCTATGCCAGTGCCCAGTTTAATCTTGGCTTGAGGTATTTCAATGGCAATGGCGTTGTTCAGGACTATGTGACCGCAGTCAAATGGTTCACTAAAGCCGCACAACAAGGCTATGCCAGTGCCCAGTTTAGTCTTGGCGGGATGTATTTCAGTGGTGCTGGCGTTGTTCAGGACTATGTGGCGGCATTCAAGTGGTTTCGCAAAGCCGCACAACAAGGCGATGCCACAGCCCAGTTTAGTCTTGGTGCGATGTATCAATTTGGCTGGGGAGTTGTTCAGGATTATGTTATGGCTCACGTATGGTATAATCTCGCAGCGGCGCGGGGTGACAAGCAAGCCCGTGAGAATCGCGATAGGATTGCCCAAAAGATGACCCGAGATCAAATTGCTGAAGCCCAGCGGTTGGCGCGCGAATGGAAGCCGGTAACGGCTCGCACGAAGTAGAGGAGACTGAACTGTATGGAGGTGGAACCCTTCATCCTTCCAATCTTCCATCCTTCCAGTCTCTACGAATCGCTTCAGGTGATAAACGTTAATACGGAAACTCGCTCAAAAGTCAATATCAACAAAAGAAAGGAGGGTGGAGCAACTTATGAACAACTACAATACCGCACTAAATAAAGTGCGACCGCTCGCCGAACAAGGATTTGCCAGAGCCCAGTTTGCCCTTGGTGGGATGTATCAATTTGGTAATGGTGTTGTTCAGGACGATGGCGAGGCAGTGAAGTGGTTTCAAAAAGCCGCACAACAAAACCATGCCAAAGCCCAGTATAACCTTGGAGTGATGTATGCAGATGGCAGTGGCGTTGTTCAAAACTATGGTGAGGCTGTGAAATGGTTTCGCAAAGCCGCCGAACAAGAACTTGCCTTAGCCCAGTACCATCTTGGCTTTATGTATGAATTGGGCAAGGGCGTTGTTCAAGACGATGATCAGGCAGTGAAGTGGTATTGTAAAGCCGCCGAACAAGAACTTGACTTAGCTAACGCTAACCTTGGCTTAACGTATCAATTTAGCAATCGCGTCGTTGAAAGCGATACTAAGCCACTCAAGTGGATTCGCAAAGCCGCCGAACAAGGATTTGCCAAAGCCCAGCATAAACTTGGCTTAATGTATGAAGGTGGCGAGGGCGTTGTTCAAGACCATGCAGAGGCAGTGAAGTGGTATCGAAAAGCCGCCGAGCAAGAACTTGCCGATGCTCAGTTCACCCTTGGCTTGATGTATCAATGTGGCATTGGCGTTGTTCAGGACGATGCAGAGGCAGTGAAGTGGTATCGAAAAGCCGCACAACAAAACTATGCCCAAGCCCAGTATAACCTTGGTGAAATGTATGCAGATGGCGAGGGCGTTGTTCAGGACGATGCAGAGGCAGTGAAGTGGTATCGAAAAGCCGCTGAAGGCGGACTTGCCTTAGCCCAGTACCATATTGGCGAGATGTATGCAGAGGGCAATGGCATTCGCCAGAACTATATTATGGCAGTGAACTGGTATTGTAAAGCCGCCGAACAAGGATTTACCTCAGCTCAGTTTGCCCTTGGCGAGATGTATCAATTTGGCACTGGCGGTATTCAGAACTATGGTGAGGCTGTGAAGTGGTATCGAAAGGCCGCCCAACAAAACCATGCCAAAGCCCAGAATAACCTTGGTGAAATGTATGAAAATGGCGAGGGCGTTGTTCAGGACTATGTTATGGCTCATCTATGGTATAATCTCGCCGGGGCGCGAGGGGATTCAAAAGCCCGCGAACGCTGCAATACAATTGCCAAAAGGATGACCCGTGCTCAAATTGCCGAAGCCCAGCGTCTGGCGCGCCAATGGAGGCCGGTTTCGACTGGCACAAGATACAGATAAAACGATAAGATTGGAAGCCTGGAAGGTTCTGGAAAGGAAGGTTGGAAGAGTAGAGTGCCCCCAATCTTCCATCCTTCCACTCCCTTCTTCCATTCTTCACCAGTCGCTTTAGAAGATAAACTTTCATGCTAAAACTTGCTTACATTCCTATTCTATTCATCATTTCTGTAACTGCCGGGTTCGGTCAACAAGCACCTTCTGAACTCGGAGAACTCCACGGCACCGTCTACCGACGCGGTAGCGGCCAACCATTGTCGTTCGCGAGTGTTCAACTGGTTGAGGCCAACCAACGCCAGCAAACCGACCTCAACGGTAAATTTCGGTTCCGCAACCTTCCGGCTGGGCAGTACACACTCATCGTATCCTCCACTGGCTATCGGAGCCCCGAAGATTCCGTCGTCGAGGTCAAGTCGGGCGCACGCGCCCAAGTCAAAATCTACCTTGAACGGATCGAATTTCTGTTTGACGAAGTCATTGTGCAAGGGCAACGCACACAGGCACCCGTTAGTAGGGAGAGTTTGCAGGCACTAGAGATTACGCGTATCCCAGGCACAGCAGGGGATGCACTTAGAGCACTTCAAGCGTTGCCCGGGGTCGGCGTTGCCAACGACTTTAACAGTGCATTGTACATCCGCGGCGGTGCCCCCGAAGACAACCTCTTCTACTTTGACCGCTTGCAGATCGGATACCCCTACCATTTCGGGGGGCTGGTTTCAACCCTCAGCTCTGCGGTGATTGAACGCATTGACGTGTACGCAGGTGGATTCGGCGCGGAGTTTGGGGCGGACGCTCAAGCGGTAATCGACATCTATTCACGCCCCGGAAAACGTGAGCGTTTGGGAGGAAAGTTCAACGTTAATCCCCTCTACTCAGAAGCCATCCTTGAAGGGCCAATCCGCAAAAGCGGTTCGTGGTACGCCGCCGGAAGACGGAGCTACGCCGATCTCCTGCCCCTTCCTATTGATTCTGAGACCATCACAGCCTTTCCACGCTTTTGGGATTATCAGACGCGAATCAACTACGACCTCGGAACAAAACACCAGCTCAATTTCAATGCGTTTGCCGCCGACGATTCCTTTGAATTTAAGCTCGGGCTCGAAAATGTGAACGACGACCCGACGTTCGCAGGTCGGCTTTACCTTAAGAACAGCTTCAACGCGCAAGGCATCCATCTGAGCTCTACGCTCACAGATCGGTTGACCTCAGATTTCCTGCTCTCGCGCTCGTATAACGCCTTCAACATCGGATTCGGCTATGGATATTTCCTACACATCAAAGTGCCAGTATACAGTCTCCGAGAAGACCTCGCTTACGGTTTGAATCAACACAATCAACTTGAATCGGGCTTGCTCCTTGCAGCATCGCCCGCGAGTGTCTCAAGCTTTTTTACCCGTCCACCCGATGAAGGGGAGGTCGACTTCGATTTCATCTTGGCGGAAAAAGTGTTAGTAAATTCGACCGACTGGTTCAACCATATTGAAGGCTATCTACAGAACCGTTACACGCCGTTTGAGTTTCTATCAATTGCGCTTGGACTTCGTGTTGACTATTTCAATCTCACCAATGAAGTCTCTTGGGGACCACGAGGGAGCATCAAATACAAGATGCCCAACGGTCCAGAGTTTCGGTTCTCCTACGGGCGGTATGAACAGAGCCCAGAGCCGTACCAGATTCTACCGGAAGTCGGCAATCCAAACTTAGCCCCAAGCGCGGCCCTCCACTACATTCTGGAGGTCGAGCGACAGATTTCGCCAAAAACCAGCTTCAAGGTCGCCGGGTATTACAAAGACCTGAGCGCGCTGATCACTCGGGACGCAAAACAGAGCTACCTCAATCAAGGGGAAGGATACGTACGCGGGGTCGAAATTTTTCTGAGGCATAAGGCAAGCGACAAATTCTTCGGTTGGGTCAGCTACGCCAACTCCGTGTCCATCCGCCGGGACCGCCCGGGCGAACCGGAGCGACTCTACTCCTTTGACCAGACCCACGTTACCACACTCACCGCGAACTACAAACTCACGCGGACGTGGGAGATCGGTGCAAAATGGCAATATTCCACAGGGAACCCCTACACCCCTGTAATCGACGCAACACGCTTACGGCACCCTCAGGCCAATAAATTCATCTATGTCCCAATCTACGGCGAGACAAACTCGGAACGAGTTTCCCCATTCCACCGTTTGGACATCCGCATCAACAAGGCGTTTATTTTCACCCGCTGGCAGATGGCAATCTACCTCGAACTACTGAACGCCTACAACCGCAAAAACGTCCTGACCTTCAATTATAACAGGGATTACTCGGATAAGGATGCCGTCAATCAACTGCCGTTTATTCCGTATTTGGGCGTGACGGTGGAATTCTAATACCAACTAAGCTTTGGACAATTGTAGGAGCGGCTTCCCATCCGCGCCTCCCGTATGAACGGCTTCCCATCCGCGCCTCCCGTAGGAACGGCTTCCTAGCCGCGACTCCCGTATGAACGGCTTCCTAGCCGCGACTCCCGTATGAACAGCTTCCCATCCGCGGCTCCCGTATGAACGGCTTCCCATCCGCGGCTCCCGTATGAACGGCTTCCCATCCGCGCCTCCCGTATGAACGGCTTCCCATCCGCGGCTCCCGTATGAACGGCTTCCCATCCGCGCCTCCCGTATGAACGGCTTCCTAGCCGCGGCTCCCGTATGAACGGCTTCCCATCCGCGCCTCCCGTATGAACGGCTTCCCATCCGCGCCTCCCGTAGGAGCGGCTTCCCATCCGCGCCTCCCGTATGAACGGCTTCCCATCCGCGCCTCCCGTATGAACGGCTTCCCATCCGCGCCCCCGTATGAACGGCTTCCCATCCGTGACTCCCGTATGAACGGCTTCCCATCCGCGCCTCCCGTATGAACAGCTTCCTAGCTGCGCCTCCCGTATGAACGGCTTCCCAGCCGCGCCTCCCGTATGAACGGCTTCCCATCCGCGCCTCCCGTAGGAGCGGCTTCCTAGCCGCGCCTCCCGTAGGAGCGGCTTCCCAGCCGCGCCTCCCGTATGAACGGCTTCCCATCCGCGCCTCCCGTATGAACGGCTTCCCAGCCGCGCCTCCCGTATGAACGGCTTCCCAGCCGCGACTCCCGTAGGAACAGCTTCCCATCCGCGACTCCCGTAGGAGCGGCTTCCCATCCGCGCCTCCCGTATGAACGGCTTCCCAGCCGCGCCTCCCGTATGAACGGCTTCCCAGCCGCGCCTCCCGTAGGAGCGGCTTCCCATCCGCGACTCCCGTAGGAGCGGCTTCCCAGCCGCGCCTCCCGTATGAACGGCTTCCCATCCGTGCCTCCCGTATGAACGGCTTCCCATCCGCGCCTCCCGTAGGAGCGGCTTCCCAGCCGCGCCTCCCGTATGAACAGCTTCCCATCCGCGCCTCCCGTAGGAGCGGCTTCCCAGCCGCGCCTCCCGTATGAACGGCTTCCCAGCCGTGACTCCCGTATGAGCGGCTTCCCAGCCGCGCCTCCCGTATGAACGGCTTCCTAGCCGCGCCTCCCGTATGAACGGCTTCCCAGCCTCGCCTCCCGTAGGAGCGGCTTCCTAGCCGCGACTCCCGTAGGAGCGGCTTCCCAGCCGCGACTCCCGTATGAACGGCTTCCCAGCCGTGCCCCTTTATTATAGAACAACCAAACCCCTCCTGGGGATTTTGCACCACCGCAGATCGACGAAAGCAGGCAACCGGTATTTTGAGGCTTGACTGTTATTGCGATCTGGTGTAACATATTTACCGATTTTTCCACCCTTTAATCGAACCATTGTGGAATTGAAACTAGAGTGTAAAGACCCAACAAAGTAGCGAGCGCAACCCTTTCGTTTTTTTAAGGGAATCTTCAATGTACCGAAGATATCAGATGGCCCGAATCATCGAAGTCGCGTACCTTATCCACAACGAACCGCGTGAGTGGACACGCCCTCGGTTGGCACAACACTTTCAAGTCAATAAGGCAACCATCCAGCGCGACATTAATCTGTTGGGTGAAATGGGAATCGAGATTGTTCCACACCGCAAACAGGGATACGAAATGGTATCAGACTTTTTCCTCCCTGCCCTCAACCTTGACCTTGAGGAAGCCCTTGCGTTGGTTACGGCTGCCAGTTTTTATAAAGCAATAGAAGGAAAACAGGCAATACAGGTGCTGAATCGTGCGGTTGGTAAAATTACCTCCAATTTACCCAAGCAGACAAACGACATCCTGAATCAGATCTCGCCGCAGATTGAAGTGCCACATCAACAAGTCAGCGAAATTGATGAGACGCACCCATATAAAGAACAGCTATACGAGACCATCCGGGAACGACGCAAGATCAATATCGTATACAACTCCTTCAGCGGTGGAAAACAGACCCGCCATCGGTTTCTACCTTATGCGGTGATATTTCGCAAACGCGCTTGGTACGTTATTGGCCACTCCGAGACATTTAATCGGGTTTTGACCCTCCGCATCAACCGCATCCATTCCCTCTCTATCAGCCATACCTCCTACACAATTCCCGACAATTTCTCCGTGCAGGAATACATGGAAAAAAGTTGGGATGTCATACTCGGCCCGGAGACATACATCGTCATTAAGTTCGCGCCACGAATCGCACCCCTCATTCGAGAAGTAAACTGGCATTCAACACAGCAGATACGCGAAAACGCTGATGGCGGACTTTACTTTGAAGCCACAGTCGCAGGCTGGCAGGAAGTCGGCTGGTGGGTCTTGACTTGGGGAGACGAAGCAGAAGTGATCGAACCAAAGGAATTGCGGGAATGGGTCGCTGAGACAGCGGAGCGGATGGTTAAAGTGTATCGAAAGAATTAAGATAGAGGAATGGAAGGGTGGAAGAGGCGATACATAGGGGTTCAAGGCGATTTATGGTGGAACCGAAAGATATGTAGACACCGGCCGGTAGGTGCGGTTTTGCGTCAAGTTGCGTCGAGTTGCGTCAAGTTGCGTCGAGTCATCCGAAGACGGATGGGAAGACGAATCCGAAGACGGATGGGAAGATGAACTTCGCGCCCTGCGCGCATCTCGCCACCCGTAAGGGCATCTTGTGCGCTCGCTCACGTGCGTCAACTTGCGCTCGCTCACGCGATGCGCTCGCTCACGTGCGTCAAGTCATCTTGTGCGCTCGCTCACGCGACCATCCGTCCCCGGACCATCCGTCCTCGGACGACCATCCGTCTTCGGACCACCCGTTAGGGGCAACCGCACTACCGCGATGTATAAATAATACCAATTCCGATAATAAATCACTCGTTAATGGAAGTCCGATTTGCGTCAACTCATGTTGCCACTTTCAAAGAAAGTCATAAGCAAAAACGCATCAGACCCCCGTAGCCGGGGCATCTTGCCCCATCGGATAACGATATGCGTCAACTCATGTTGCCACTTTCAAAGAAAGCGTCATCAACCGCACCCCCGTAGCCGGGATTACAGGCGTTTGATATTTCATCAAAACCGCTAACGCGATATAAATTTTCAGAAATGGTATAATTATTGGCTTAGAGGTTGTGTGAAAAGTTAATTCTAGTTAACGAGTGTTACAATACACGATATAATTCGCTTTATAAATCAGAATTTATCGTGTATTATGTTGGGTTATGAATAACGAAATATACCCAACAGACTTAACAGATGAACAATGGGAATACCTTCGACCTTTTATCCCGCCGCCAAAGACCGGCGGACGACCCCGAACCGTGGCCATGCGGGCCGTCATTAATGCCATTCTCTACTTCCTACGCAGTGGCTGCCAATGGCGTATGCTACCCAAACACTTCCCACCGTGGGGCACCGTTTGGTATTATTTTAGAAAATGGCGTATTGATGGGACCTGGCAGAAAATTCATGCTCAACTCTACCGCAAAATGAGGGCGAATGAAAACCGAGCCCCCACTCCCACTGGTGCGATAATTGATTCTCAGAGTGTGAAAACCACGGAACAAGGGGGTGAAAGGGGATATGACGCGGGCAAAAAGGTCAATGGTCGCAAACGGCATCTGATAGTAGATACGCTTGGATTGTTGCTTGAGGTTTCGGTTCATAGCGCATCGATTCAAGATAGAGATGGCGCGCAAGGCGTTATTGAGAAATTATTCACAGAATTCAGTTCTGTGAAACGAATTTGGGCAGATTGGGGGTACAGTGGTTCGCTGGCTGACTGGGTGAAGGCGTCTGCAGGTTGTGTGCTTGAGATTGTTTCTCGTCCCCCGGACGCGGAGGGGTTCGTTGTTCTTCCTCGTCGGTGGGTTGTAGAACGTACATTTGCGTGGTTAGGCAGATCTCGGAGGCTGAGCAAAGATTACGAGCGTCTGGGTTCAACAAGTGAATCGCTAATTGAGATAGCGATGAGTCACCTGATGCTCAAGCGTTTAGTTCCCCCTAACGGTTGATGTGCCTAGGAGCCAAGTCGTTAGTGTAACTTTTCACACACGCTCTTAGCTATAGAATCTCTTGGAGAGACTTTAGAAACCGAGTTTTTTCGGCAAAACTCGGTTTCTCTAAGAACCTGTGTTAAAAATAGGATGCACAGTCATTTGGGGGACATTTGAGGGGGGAAATCATCGAATTTTCAAGGCATTTACCCTAAAATGATTGCTCTCAAAGACGGATTTGGAATATTGAAACAGGTTCTAAAATAACGAGAATCGCTACGGCTTCCACTCTTCCGCTCCAGAGGAGCGCAATGTCTATAGCACACGATAGTCCCAAATGCCCGCACTCCAGCGGAGTGCTATGTACATATTTTTTATAGTGAAATCTAAAAATATGGTGACATTTACCGGTATATGTTAGTGTTATGTAAAGCAAACGAACTGCATAAAAAAAGCAGGGCCTACATCCACCGCCAAGGATGGGTTCGGTCCTGCACACCACCATTATAACATTCAACTCAAGATAGGTCAAATCTTTTCAAAAGTTAAAAAATGAGATTCGGTGAAATTTTTTTTCGATCAGGTGCAGGTTTGTGCGACTGATCGTATGTTATCATAACCATCAACCGACTATAGAAAGGAGTTATCATGGCAAAACAGAAATCCGAAATGGAAGAACTCTTATTTTCGCTTGGTATTGATTCCGATGCTGACAACCTCTTCCAAACTTATGTAGAGGAAATCGCCAATAAAAAGTTGCGAGCCTATCAGGAAATTATCCAATACGGCGCGAAGGAAGGCGAGTCGCTCTATCTCCACATCACCAACGGGATTTTCGTTCTGGAGCGATTACGTCCAATCTTGGCTTTAGATGACATTGAGGTCCAACTTCTTTTTAGTGCTTTCAGTGTCCATGATCTGAACAAACTTAGGGAGTTTCAGGATGAAAAGCGTTCGTTCAACTATCTGGCAAACTCAAAAAATGTGGGTGATGTATTGTCGAGTTTGGAAATGGAACGGTTCTTCCCGGAATGGAAAGATTACTTGAAAGATATTGAAGTTCTCGTTCGTGCCCATTCACGGTTTCATAACACCTATGATGAGACGCTCGATCTGAATTACGATCCGTATTCACTGGACAAGGACAGAATTCTGAATGACCTTGTCCCAATTATCCGAGCGATGGATGTGATTGACCTGTCGAAAACGCTTGAGGAACGTGGAAAAAAGGGAGATTTCCTCAAAGAGCTCAACCGAATCCTTGATGTTCAATACAAGTTTGTCTACCACAAGGTGAGTGAGCAACGGGGCATCTTGACGAACCTCATCCACAATCAGATTGTGAAGTATCTGGAAACGGAAAAAGACCTGTTACCCCTACTTTACTATCCTGATGGGGTAGCGTATCTTGTCGATCGCAACCGAGATGTCCAAATCACAACCGACGAGCGTACGACACTTGGAAACTGTGTTGTCAATCACATCGAATCAAAGACAGGTGAAGAATTCAGGAAGTTCATTCAGGGCAGTCCCGCAGGCATCAAGGTGGATGAAAAGTGTCTTTCACTTGGTTTATCATTCCAGCAAATTTGGAATGAGGTGCGGAACATTATCAGCGAACGGAAGTACGCCGCTAAAGTGGATGACATGAATGACCGGTGTCAGGGGCGGCTCCAGGTCGCTCGCGAGAAGTTAGAAGGAACGCAACCGAGCAAAAAGAACCCCGACCCCGCGGCGCAGATTGCGTTAATTGATGAAATTTTAACTGAAGATGCTTACCGGCTCCCTCCAGACGATGCCGCCGTGAGGGTTGGGGAGCTAGTTCGGACGTACTACATCTTCCTTAACAAGCACTTCTCTTCAACCATTCCCAACGCGTGGAATTACATCTATGACCTACTTGAGTTGCCGTTGGAGATTGAGGATGCGGCCCGTCGTCCGCGGTACAATACTTTCAACGCTCTATCTGACCGGGGATACATCATCGGGCGCGACCTTTACGACAGTGGCAGAGACTTCGACGAAATCTACGAGTTGATTGTCAATGATGGCACAGCCATTATGGAAACCTCACGGCCCGCAAGCGAATTTGGAATATTGGCGGATTACGTTCACAAGTATGTTGATTTCAGTTTCGCCGCTGATCGGGGACGGAATTTCGCTACGAATCTGGGCCGTTATGTTGCGGATAATCATGTTCAGTGTAGCACCTGCGGTGCGGAATTTGAAACGGATGAGTGGATGAAGCCTGACGTACCAGCGAATATCAAGGTCCAGTATTTCTCGAATCGGCTCGAAGGTGGTACATCGCGTGAGCCGAAACGCCGCGTCTGTAGCATCTGCCGGACGCAGTACATGCTCGACAAGATTTGCTACAACGTGGGTGGAAGTACAGCAACGTTTTTTATTCACCTGTACCCAATCTCGTTTTTCACTGATGTATTCATCAAAGCTTTTCGCGCAGCGCAAGAGCGATTCCGCGACCCTGATTTTTCATCAGTATTTCTTAAGACGGACGATGCGTTGCGTCACTATCGAGAGGCAACACAGTCACGAGAGGAAACACAGTTAAAGTTGGATTTGCCATTTAGTAAGACAAAAAGCAACGGCAACCCATTGCCGAAGTTTTCCGAAGCCCTCGGGAACATTCTGACCATCCCGGTCAATGCACCCGGTAAGAATCATACCGAGCAGATGTTATTCGCTATTGAAAACGCCCTACTTTATCAACGCTTTTTGGGGTGTCGTGCGGTGCTGACCGATTCGTCAATTCCGCTCTTTTCCGGCGATGAGTTTAGCCACTTTTTCATTGACCATATCCCTCCTGCATTTCGTGGATGGTTACCGGATAACAACCTTGACAGTGATATGACACAGCAGGCGTTTGAACAACTACTCAAGTTGCACGGCATCCGATCACAGATTGGGAGTTTTGATGCAGACGATCTGGTTCGGCTGATGCGGAGCTTAAATTACGATGCACTTGAACTTTACTACATAACCCACCGAATGATTAAACGCGAACAAGCGGGAAATGAACCGCTACAGTTCACAACCGTCCGCAACACGGCACAACCTATCGCCGATGTTGTGGCACAGAAAGGAGGAGGCTCGATTATGCCTCATATTAAGGAACTCGCTCGCATTGCGTGGGAGGGGCGATTGAAGGGCGACAGTCTCAAAGATAATTCGCTCGCGAAACCGCTTGATGTGGCATTCGACAGCCTTGAACGCTGGCAATCCGAGCGTGAAACCGAAGAGGAAGCGCGAGCGATTATGTCGAAAGAGGTTGCCCGAGCGATTGAACGCCTTGATCAGCGATTTTTCGGCGCGACGAAATTAGAAAACATTTCGCAATTCGTCACGGTTCTGTTCGATCAGATTTACAAAGGTGTCTATCAAGGCAATCTGTTTGATCTACTTGAAAACCGTAAAAGGATTCGTTCCGGGTATCTCTACTTCATCACAGAGATGATTCCGAAACGCGATAAAGAAAAGGAGGAACAACAGTCATGAGTATTCTGGATAGCTACACAGACTTTATGGTCAAGCAATACGAGAACTTCCCGCAAAGCCGTTATCTAACACTGATTGTATTGCGGAAGGCGGAATCAGAGATGATTTTCCGCACTGAGGGCTCTGGTGAAGGTTTGGCGCGTGATTCTGTTCACGCCGGGCTTGAGGATCGCGATCCCATCTCTCGCGTCACAATTAGCAAGCGTAAACAGACTGCGGTTGAACGCCGGACAGGACGTGAACTCTTGCGGCAACACAACCTGCTGTCCTACGCGGCGGATTCAAAAGGAAATCGTCCAAAAGAAGAGGATAATATCTGCGCGTTAAACCGCAACAATCCTTGCGCCATTTGCGCTGACTGTATGATTTACGGTTATGCTGTTGGCGGGGGTGGAGCGCAAAAGTCCCGTGTCATTACGGACGACGCATTCAGCATTCTGTCATACCAAACCGTTACGGCAAAGCGGACATTTAACGCACTCTACGACAACAACACGATGCGCGATCCGGTTTCCGGGGCAGCATCGTCAAGCATTCAAGAGGACGAGTACGTGAAGCCGGAGACGTTGTTTATTGACATGCAAACGCTCAAAGACCTGACAGCAGCCGAAATTCGCTATGTCATAGCGAACGTGCTACGGAGTCGTCGTTACGGTGCTATCTCGTCACGGCTCGGCAAGATGCGAAACACCATCGTCAGTGCAATCTTTAGCGACTGCGAGCTCTTCAGCAATTTGGAGTTGACACAGCGTGTTTATGACAAGCTTGGTTCAAATGGGAGGCAATTCCCGCTTGATGAAAAGAAGGTCACATTGGAAATCAACGGGGCCATAGCAGATTTAACGAGCGAAGTCATCGGAAATCTACAACCCGTCGCCGATGCGGAGTTGGCTGAGTTAATCAGCGAGATTCAGCAGACATTTGCGGCACCAACTGAGGTGAAAGGGTTGTTAGAATCAATTAATGCGCTCTATCAGCAAGCGTGAACCGTTGGGTAGGCACCTCCTACCCAACGCCGGAGGTATCTCATGCACATCTATCGTTGCGAATTTGAATTGATGGAAAACCTCTTTTTCGCTAGTCGTGAGGTCAATAATTTTTTCCAAACCGAGCCGGTTATCGGGAATTACGCTCTTGCCTACGCGCTTGGGTTGTGTCATACAAGTTATCACAACGACGGTGAAATCACCTACGCTACGGATTTGGAACAACTCAACGATGCTGGAATCTACATTACGCCGGGGACGTTGACGGAAAAGGCCCGTTTCACGGTAGTTCAATTCAACGCGATTTCGGACTCGTATTGGTTTCAGATGGAACAGAACGCTATTTCGGTCAATCGAGGACGTATCTTCAATCCACGATTAAAGGCACGAGCGTCGAACTTTCCACAGTTCGGACGACTCAAACTCCTTTCAGCCGGTAACCGGGGCGTTTTCTATGTAACAAGCCGAGAGGAATTTCGGCTTCCCCGTTACATCCGACTCGGAAAATTTATGAGCAAAGCGAAGATCGCCGCAAGGAAACAACACTATCATGAAGTTCACAGAGAAACCGAGATTTATCCAAATTATCTCAACCCAAATGACCTACCGTCAGAAATGCGGATCGGGATGTTTGATCTGCTCAATATCCGGCCGACACCCCTGATCCGGAATGCCCAACTGTCGGGCGATTTCTATCGGTTGACAGATGATGCCCAAACGCTACTGCCAGCAGGTATGCGGTTTTATACCGATTTTTAGAACAACATTAGTTTTCCATAGGGTGTGCATTGTGCCTATAAAATGATTGCAATCACACCCTACGGATTCCCCGGAGGTATCACTATGCCAGAGATAACAATTACCCTAAACGCCGGCGATGAAAAAATTAGTCCGACGAACCCATTGGGACTCACGCCTTCACCGCTCTACCACCAACAACGTACCTATGATGCACTCAAGACCAACGAGCTCGTCATCAACACCTATAACACGGGCACGGGCAAAACTCGCGCTGCTCTGCTACAGTTGTTCGATCTGGAGGGAGAAAACGTTCTGTTCATCGCCCCGACAAATGAACTGATTCATCAACATGCAGATGATATTCAAGAGTTTGTTGACGAACATGAGCTGAATTTCGCTGTCGCAGAGATCACCGGTAAGCGGCTCCGCGAATGGGATGTTGTTGACGAGTCCGGTTATCGTGTTAGAAACCCAAGAAAATTGCACGAGCTCATTCAAAATCCGCGTGACTTTTTTCCCGAATTGACACAGCGAGCACCCCTGATTCTGGTCACAAACCCTGATATTTTTTACCTCTGCTTCTACAGCGTCTATTCGCAGTTGGATAGTGCAAACCTTTTCCACGATTTTCTGGTCAAATTCAACTACATCGTCATTGACGAATTTCACTACTACAATGCCAAACAACTCGCCAATTTCCTGATGTTTTTCATCCTGTCGAAGGAGTACGGTTACTTCAATGGCGGGCGGAAAATCTGTCTGCTTTCGGCCACACCTGATGAAAAGGTGCTTACCTATCTTGATAAGATTGGTCTCACTTGCCAGCTCATCAGTCCCGACAATGAACCGATAGAGAGCGACGACTATGAACAGGAGCAGACGCTTTCTGAGCTTGAATTGACGATACACAGCAGCAAGATGCACGATGCCATCAAGGGGCAACCCGAGAGCATTCGTAACCTGGTTGATTCAGGAAAAGACGGGGCCATTATCAGCAGTTCTCTCCGCACCATCAATGAGATTAAACAGGAGCTTCAAAAAGGGGGTATTAAGGACAAACTCGGATTGATTACGGGTGCTGTCAGTACGGAGGAGCGGCGCAATGCGACCAAGTCTTTCCCGCTTGTCCTCGCAACGCCGACAGTAGACATCGGCTACAATTTCAAAAAGGCAGGGAAATCGCGGCAAAACATTGATTTCGTCTGTTTTGACGCGCTTTACGGATCGGAATTCACACAACGGATTGGTCGGGCAGGCCGGTTACTCGGCAAGCCAGACACCAATCACCCAAGTATCGGACACGCCTTTGTACAAGGGAAACTCTATTCACAATTGCAAGCGGGGGAAAGTTATGACCGCCGCGAGTTTGCCATACTTGTTAAAGACGCGCTGGGTGAGGACAATCGGTTCTACTACTACATTGAGTCTTACGCGGTACTTGAGGCATTCTATCCGCTCTATGCACATTTTAGGCGGACATCGGAGGAACGTCAGGATCGCGTCCGTGAGATTTTCGAGACAATTCGGCAGGTCTTCGCGCCGGAGAGTGAGACAACATTTGACGAGATGATGAAAAAAATTCGGTGGCATGTCACCTACGAAAAAGTCATTGATGCAGCCGAGAAAAATGCTTACGACACCTTCATCCAACGTCAGCAGGAAAGAGCTGCATGGAGTTATTTGGAACATCAGAGTTGGCTCAACGACAAGTTAGAAGAGTTCCGAAATACACCGGGCGAGCAATTGAACACCGCAATCAAAGGTTTCATTAAACGTCGCTCCAACCGAGAGAAAGTGGTTGAACACGCAAAACAGAAATACTGTCCGATTCAGTCACTATTCAACTTTCGCGGTTCGGATGTCGGCATCCGGTGCGGAATCTATGACCCAAACAATCTGTTCCAGAATACTGATAACCATACCGAGTATGACCTGTTTCACGTCCTTTCGCATTGCGACTTTCAGCAGATACCCGACAAAAAAGCGTATCACGAACTCACAGGAGATTGGGGAAATCACTGTGAATTTTTCGTGCAGGCTGATAGTTTCAAGAATCCACCGCATCGTGTTCGATTCGACTATGATGCCGGTGGCGAAGATCAAGAATCCTTTGAACGCCAATATTGCTGGGGACCCACCGCCTTAAAAGGCTTACGCTTAGGACTGTCCAATGGATTTGTCCCCCTTGAAATTCAGAATGCGCTGACAAATCGGCACATCACCTGTCTTCTATCGAAGATGGAAAACCAATACGCCCTCAACAGCATCCTTGAAACGAAGCGACAAGTCGCCCATACACTGAGTGTAACTTTTAGTGATGGACAGCAGGAGTATCAGTTAATCCTCGGATCGCAGGCGTTTTTAATCCATGCAGAGTTACAGGGAAAATGGAAAGAGAGAGAACAAACCGCGTAACTGTCATTTATGCACTGCTAAAGCACACTAATAAGGAGACAACCCCCAATGCCCATCAGCACCGTTATCTACCTAATCCCCCTCAAAGACATCAAACTCCGTCCGACGATGGGGCACCACGCCCACGCCGCGTTTCTCTCACTGCTGCGAACCGGCGATTCCGAAAAGGCGGCAGAAGTCCACGCCACATCCACGCAGAAACCGTTCACCGTCTCGCCACTCATCGGCGAAGGCGAGCGACGTAGAGATTTCCTCCACATCCGCGCTGGCACAGAATGCTGGCTCCGCTTCACATTCCTTGACGACGACCTCTTCGCCTACTTCGGTAACGCCTTCCTGACACAGAGCCTGCCATCAATTCGGATCGGGTCGGCGACCTTCCAACTCAGTCGCTTGGTTGCATCCGGGGTAGAAGTTGACGATTGGAGCGGCGTAAAAACTTACGAGGAACTGATTGAATCCGCCCATACAGACACCCGGATGGATGTACGATTCTATTCGCCGACCGCTTTTCGAGAACTGTCACCGCGTGGACGAAAAACGCGCAATCAACCGAGTATCGACCTCGTGCGGTGCTATCAGAGTTGGCTAAACAAATGGAACGCCTTCGCACCCATGCAGATTGATAAGCCGCGCCTTCTCGATTTCGTGAGCAATCACGCCGGGCTAATCGCCGCTGAGGCCGAGAGCCGGATGCTCGATTTCGGCAGACACAAAGAGGTCGGGTTTGTTGGAAATTGCGCATACCAATTTTTCGGGAAGCGTCCGGCGGATGATGACACGGAGGTTGAGATGTTACGTCTGGTAAATCTGCTCGCCGATTTCGCCTTCTACTGCGGAACCGGCTACAAAACGACCATGGGGATGGGGCAGACGCGGAGAAGATAGGAAAGCGGGGAGGAATTCCGTCCGATTATCGCAGATTCCGTTGTCATTACGCTCATCAACAAGCGACAGATTAAACCGATCGACTTCACACAATCGCACGGCGGCTGGTTTCTCACAGATCCGGCTCGCAAGCAGTTCTACGCCGCCTACGAGGGACGCAAAAATGAGACGATTACCCACCCCGTCTTCAAGTACAAAATCGACTTCCGCCGTGCAATTGAGTTACAAGTCCGATTGCTTGCCAAGTACCTCATGGGCGAGATTGAAACCTACACCCCCCTGACGATTCGATAGGGAAAAGATTGGAAGAAGGGAAGGATGGAAGAGTGGAAGGGGGGAAGACTAAAAGGAGAGGAAGAATGGAAGTAAAAACCGTCTCAGATCTTTTTTTCCGGTTACATCCCGGTCACATAGCACACACAAACTGCGCTCGAATGGCGGCATATCCCTGCTTCCACCCTTCCATCCTTCCACTCTTTGTAGTCAATGAAAGGAGATTTGTAACCAATGTTTTACGCAGTTGCCTACGATATCACCGATGACCGACGGCGAAACGCAGTTGCCAAAATTTTGCTAGACTTCGGTACACGCATCCAATATAGCCTCTTTGAGTGCAACACCGACAAACGCGCTTACCTCCGGTTACAAGATCGGATTCAAGATGCCATTGATGCGACCGAAGATACTGTGACCTTCTATCACCTCTGCCGTTCCTGTGAAAACGGAATCGAACGGATCGGTGTAAAAAAAGGACTTGACAAAACGGTGTACATCGTTTAAAATAAACCTTGACAAAATAAAGTACATCGCTTAAAATTATAACTGGTTCTAAATAGAAGCTTTTGTCATCCAGAAGCGTGACTGTCAACCTCTGTGCTAACAAAAACAGGGGGGGCTGACAGTACTGGCGGAGAGCGTGTCATAATAAGGGTTCCAGCGATGTTCGTTTTTGAAAATCGCCGTTTTCAGCCGTCTTTAGACCCCCAAAATCGGAGACTGATAGAAAGTGGTGCTTTGAGGGCTTGCTATTGTTGGCTTCCAGAGGGGTGCTGGATCAACTATAAGAATCTCGATTACGAGATTGAAACAAAATGGTACCTCCTGGTCGGAATATGGTTCGCCTTGGGATCAACTATAAGAATCTCGATTACGAGATTGAAACTATGGTGCTGATGTGATGTCGGTGGGTCCTTATCTTGGGATCAACTATAAGAATCTCGATTACGAGATTGAAACCAGCCGGTATGTGCTCGATGTCATTGATCTGGAAGCCGGATCAACTATAAGAATCTCGATTACGAGATTGAAACGCAATTTTCTGGGGAAGGAATCAAACGGAGAGGTTTGCGGATCAACTATAAGAATCTCGATTACGAGATTGAAACAATGCTACTTTTCCACTATCATAGTCAACCCGCCGGCGGATCAACTATAAGAATCTCGATTACGAGATTGAAACGATATTGACCACGTTGCGATAGGGAATATTAACACCGGATCAACTATAAGAATCTCGATTACGAGATTGAAACAGGCTCTAGTTGGGATGAGGGGTCTTGCGAGCTGTCTTGCGGATCAACTATAAGAATCTCGATTACGAGATTGAAACAAATCACTTTTCACCGGTTCATAGTTCTCCTTGATAAGGATCAACTATAAGAATCTCGATTACGAGATTGAAACCGATCAGTAAAATCTTCATCCCCCCGTCTGAATCAGACGGGCGCAGTGCGTGACGGGCTTTGAGACCAAAAAAATCGCACTTTTTCTTAACATTAACGATCAACCTGTGCTATAATTTAACCCCGCAATCGAGGTAGGGGGCAACGGTGGTCACTCTCGACCACAGCCTATCTCACACCTTTGCCCGGTGAGCATTGTGGATGCTTTTATTCATGAAAAAGCATTTTCATAAAGAAAAGCTGCTGCGTAACCCCCAACTTGTCAGATCATCAATGGAGGTCAAAATGAACGGCGAGAAAATAAGGGATTGGATAAAGATGATCGGAGTGATTGTGGTTCTGATCGCGACCCTATACGGTATTTCCGTGAATTTTGCCACAAAAGAAGAAATGAATCGTAGGTTTGACAAGGTAGATCGTAGGTTTGACAAGGTAGAACGTCAACTTGAGCGTATGAACCAAAACTTCATCGACCA
The DNA here is from genome assembly GCA_965198165.1 of Candidatus Poribacteria bacterium. Lineage (GTDB taxonomy): Bacteria > Poribacteria > WGA-4E > WGA-4E > PCPOR2b > CBDAOT01. The sequence goes on from OZ240244.1 coordinate 6,421,390, forward strand.
CCTACGAGACCATAACAACCCATAGCCGAGGCATCCTGCCCGGCTCTCTAATGAGTTTTGACGTTCAACTTCGGTAATTTCTAAAAACCGCCGGCCCGTGGGTAGGAAATCCCTTTCCTACCCTTCTTGCAATCCTCGACTTATGGCGGGAATTCCTTTCCCACCCGAGCCACCAAACATTACCGATTTTGATTGTCAAATTTCACTAGGAGGATTTTATGCACCTTAGACTGAAAGTTATGGTACTCATACTACTAACAGGGTGTGCCCCAAAGAACGACTGGACTTTAACCAAAAGCCATCTGGATATACTTGCGAGTCCAGAGATAGACAACGGCAGTGTTTGCTACTGTTTAAGATCTAACCCGTAGCCTGGGCATCCTGCCCCGGCTCACAACATTAAATGGAGGCAAAACATGAACGGCGAGAAAATAAGGGATTGGATAAAGGTGATAGGAGTGATTGTGGTTCTGATCGCGACCCTATACGGTATTTTTATGAATTTTGCCACAAAAGAAGAAATGAATCGTAGGTTTGACAAGGTAGAACGTCAACTTGAGCGTATGAACCAAAACTTCATCGACCACCTACGAGACCATAACAACCCGTAGCCGAGGCATCCTGCCCCGGCTCTCAACATCAAACAGGAGGATTTTATGCACCTTAAACAGAAACTAACCTTTATGGTATTCGGTTCCATACTCACACTTGCAGGCTACCTGCTCGCCACACCCACCAGAGATGTCACCGCACAGTCAGCTTGAAGCGATATTTGGACGGAAAGCTGATAACGAACTAGATTCGATTCCTCTTGTTATTGGCACACCGCAAGAGTGCCAGCTAGGACTTCAGTATTTAAGTGACTGTTTATTCAAAGAACGCTCCCCAGAGTCACCCCCATTGGAGCGTTTTTGTGTTGATCTTAGACTTATCTAACATTGTCCTTTAATTGAACCAGCCAATAATCCTCTTAATCCGCGATTCAGACAAATGCGCCTTTGCGTTCCTTTTTTCTTAATCCTGAAAATCCTAAAATCTGCGTCAAGTCATCCTGCCACCCCTAAGGGCTGAAAATCCTGATTCAGACATCTTCCCCCTTCCCCTCTTCCCTCCTTCCAATCTTCCCTCCTTCCAATGTTAATCTTTTATTGATTTTTGGCAATGTCAATGATACAATAAACCCGTCCAACCAAAAGACACTCAATCACGAGAGGGACTCCGATGAAAATAGCGAGTACACCAACAAACAGCGAGGCAGTCACTCATTCCCGAAGCCCTGAGTTCGCAGACCCGTTGAAAGCGGATGCCATCAGCGCGCCCAAGGAAAAAGACCCGTATCGCTATGGCTGGCGCGAGATACCCCGTACCTTGCCCAATGGCCAAAAAATATACGAGCGGATACCGCTCACGCTCGAAGACATCATTCACCCACAAGTCGGAGATTTCAGAATGCAGAGCGCAGAACATGAGCAAATTTGTACCTACCTTCGCGGCTTGTTCAGAGAGCGATTTGCCAACGACCCCACTACTATCGTCCTCGGCGACGTACTTGTGGCTTGGGCAACCGATGACATGAGAGGCCACGGTCCAGATGTCGCTGTTATTTTTAACGTTCAGCAAAAGCAGAATTGGAGCACCTTCCATGAGGCATTCGAGGGGACGAAACCGAGCTTAATCATTGAGGTGACATCGCCCTCCACCTACTCAGTTGACCTTGAGACGAAAGTGGCGCACTATGCCAAGGTAGGGGTAGAGTGGTACGTGATTGTGGACATCGTTATCCGTCGCGATATGCCGTCAAAGCGTTTACTGGGATATCAACTGACCGAGGCTGGCTACAAACCGTTTGAACCGAATCAAAAGGGGTGGTTGTGGTTAGCACCAGTGAACCTGTGGCTGGGTTGGCGCGGTGAAGATATCGCGTGTTATGATGCGGGGGGTAACTTGGTGGAAGTGGGGAATAGTCGTGTGGCAGAAGCCCAATCCCGTGCAACGGCGGCGGACCAAGCCCGTGCAACGGCGGAACAACGCGCCGATGAAGAAGCCCAAGCCCGTGTAGCGGCGGAACAACGCGCCGACGAAGAAGCCCGAGCGCGGCAACAACTTGAGGCAGAATTACGTCGTTTACGCGGTGAGGCGAACAACGAATAAAGATTCTCACGGCATTCCGATTAGCGATCAGCGATAAGACACACACGCACAAGATTGAAACACTACATCAAACAGGAGGATTAAATGGGACGTATCAAACAATCAGCGACGGCGTGGAGTTTTGTTCGGGACGATATGACACCCGAACGGTTTCTCAACGGGCTCGCCGACATCGGTTTTGACGGGGTTGAGCTCATCGACCAGAAGTATTGGGGGATGGCGAAGGACTTGGGGTTGACGGTTGTGACGTTTGGGGGGCACGCCACACTGACTGACGGGCTGAACAGGCCCGAAAACCATGACCGCATCGAGCAGGAAATTCTGGAAAACCTTGAGCTCGCGGCAGAACACGGGGTGCCGGGATTAATCTGCTTTTCTGGCAACCGCTACGATAGCGTGTCCGATGAAGAAGGGATTAGGATCACCGCGGAAGGCTTGAGCCGCGTCGCCAAAGCCGCCGAGGCGCAAGGGGTAAACCTCTGCCTCGAACTGCTCAACAGCAAAGTGAACCACCCCGATTACCAGTGCGATCGGACAGCGTGGGGGGTGGAGGTCTGCAAGCGTGTCAATTCACCGCGCGTCAAGTTGCTCTACGACATCTATCACATGCAAATTATGGAGGGCGACCTCATCCGAACAATCGGAGAGAATATCGAATACATCGGTCATTTTCACACGGCGGGCAACCCCGGCCGCAACGACTTGGACGACGCACAGGAGATCAACTATCCGCCCGTGATGCAAGCCATCGCGGAAACCGATTACGACCTCTACGTTGGACACGAATTTATCCCAAAAGACGGTGCAATCGAAGGCCTCCAAGCCGCCTATGACCTCTGCAACGTCGGCTAATACCTATTCGTAATCTATAAGCGACAACAAGAGCACGGTGTTCGTAGGGTTCACCGATCGGTATTCCCTACGCAATTCGTCTGTTCCCTACGCAATTCGTCGTGTGTTTTTGCGTCAAGTCATCTTGCCACCCGCCAGGGGAAGGTGTAACATTTAGATTTTGAAATCGTATAAAGACAAGATGGAAAAAAGCAAGAATAGAAAGGTGAAAGCGGAAAAACGGAAAATGCTGGAAGGTTAGAGGTTACTCTTCCACCCTTCCAATCCAAACTTTTGTTATGTCCTAGAAAGGTATTGAACATGATGAAAATATCTGTATGGGATGGCGGCTTGTCAGACAGCTATCTGAAACAAGTGACGCAGCTCGGCGCAGATTGTATTGACTTCGGTAGTGATAGCTCATTCCCCGGCGTAACGGAGCAGGGCTATCCAGAGCTCGACGAAGTAATTAAAATCAGAAAGAAGATCCGTTCATGGGGGTTGGACATCAACCGCGTCACCCTGCCCAACATAACGGAACGGTTCATGCAGGGATTGCCGGGAGGCGAGCAGGAACTCCAAAATACGTGTCACGCGCTGAAGGTTTTCGGCGAGGCGGGGGTTCCCATTGCGCGGCAGAGATTCGCAGGGGATACCTTTAATGAGCTGATGACGCGCTACCCTTCCGAACACAGAGGTGGGTATATATCGCGTGGCGAGAGCCGTACACTCACAAAAAATCCACAGGAAACGCCATCCCTTGAAGAGCTAGATGAGTGGTGGAAACGGTTCTGCGAAGTCTACGGCCGGCTTGTCCCCATCGCTGAAGAATACGATATAAAACTTGCCATTCACCCGTCGGACACCCCCAACCCTGACACGCCGTTAGGAAGCCTCGGATTCCATCGGGTGATTGACGCTTTTCCGAGCCGGAACGTCGGCTACCTCTACTGTTGCGGGACGCGAGGAGAGGCAGGTAGTACACCCCTTGTGTTGGATGAGATTAATAACTACGGGCGTAAGGGGCGCATCTTTATGATTCATCTGCGGAACGTGAGAGGGAGCCTCGCAACAGCGGGTGCGTTTGAGGAAGTGCTTTTGGATGATGGGGACATGAATATGTTCAAAATCATCCTTGAATTGCAGAAGGTCGGATTTGATGGCTGTCTGAATCCTGACCACATCCCGCGTATGGAGGGGGATACCGGGTTAGGATATTCTGTCGGTTACATCAAGGCACTCCTTGCCGCGCTTGCCGCCCTGCCCTGAGTCTTCCTTGCGCCTTTGCGTTCCTTTTTTCTTACAAATGAAGTTTCAGAATTTAATCGGATAACCCCGGTTTCCCCCACCGCGGGTAGGTGCGGTTTTGCGTCAAGTTGCGTCGAGTCATCCGAAGACGGATGGGCAGACGAGCTGCGCGCATCTCGCCACCCGTAAGGGCATCTTGTGCGCTCGCTCACGTGCGTCAACTTGCGCTCGCTCACGCGATGCGCTCGCTCACGCGACCATCCGTCTTCGGACCACCCGTTAGGGGTAACCGCACCGGGCACCCGTATGAAATTACCCAATTTATTTTTTAATTTTCATAAGAGAGCCCCGGTGCAGATGGGAATGATACGAATTCGCCATTGGTAAAATTGGTAAATTTTCGTAAGTCAGAACCCGCATGGTTACTGCTTTCTTCGATTTCAAAATTTACCAATTGCAAACAGTACCTCCCCTCTTCCATCCTTCCATCCTTCCCCTCTGCTCCGCCTACCGCTTGAACAGGTATCTTCTGTCCCGCCTTGAGGTGCGGTGGTGTTTCAGCCAATTGGGCATTGTGCGGAGATGGCGGCGAACATAGGAGCCGCGTTTGTTGATAAAAGTCTTCACATGCTCGACCGCTTCCTGCCAGTCCGCCAACTTCTTACGCGAAAACCAACGCTTCGCTTCTGCCGGGATTTCTGAGCGGACCTGGTCTAGTCGTATCTCCAACCTTTTTTGAACATGCTTTGGATTGAGCACACCCGCGAGATGTTTCTCAAAACGGGCTGTGAAATAGGCGCGATAGTCATCGTTCTGAAGGAGCTTGTTGAACAGAATCCCTAACGAAGTGTTCGGACTACTGGCTTGGAGCAGGGTATTCGGGTTATATTGGAAAGGGTTTGCGCCTCCACCAAGCGCATACTCCGCATCCCATACCAAAAAGAACCAGCGGGCATCCGGGGCGTTGCGCTTCCGGGCGGCATACCAGTTATGATACGGCCAATCGTAGTTATGCGCCCATGTGTTGAGAATGAAGTAATCCGTGAAGCTTTCGATATCCATCTTCTGCTCAAGGACGCGATAGTTTTTATCTCGTGACAGATCGACGGACGTATACCACGCCTTGAATCGTCTCCAGGCAACCGAACTCCCTTCCCGTGCCTGATCATCCTTGATGATGTCCCAATCGCCATCGCCGAGATAGCGCGAGAGAAAATCGCCAGAGATTCGCTCGCAGATGTTGTATAGCCCCCAATACTGTCCATTCAGGTACAACGCTACAAAATCGCCATGCGCCGCAACCTTGCCCATATCCAGATGCAGGTCTCGCACCAGTTGGTCGCGGACGTAAGTTGCGATATTCCAACGAGGAGCCGTTCGATGACACCAACCGTCATTGTACGCGCCCCGTAGGACGATTCGCTTGAGATGCGAAACATCTAGCACTGAGGCGAAAATCGGTGTTTCTAAGGCATCCTCTCCGTATCTCTTACGGAAATAGAGTCGGAAGGATTGCTTTTCGGAATGTTCACGCGATGCCCCACCGTGGATGCGAAGCCCCGCCTCGAATGCGGTGTGTACTGAGCCGTCTGGTCGGAACAGCGTCGCCGATGCCGGGCGTTCCCAACTTCTTCCGCTTGCGATGCTGTTGAGATAGATGCCGCGTCGCCCCCACAGATCCGCGGGTTCAGCGACAACCGACAAAACAGGAAGAGTGCGTTTTGCACCGATTAGGTATGTCTTGGTGATAGGCGTACTCGGCAACCACCCCTTCTTAAAGGCACACGCCCGAACAATTGTTGTCTTTTTAAGGGTCAGTGGCGCACTGTATTTTTTCCCGTGCGTCAGTGTAGGGATAGAACTATCCAATGTGTAGCGAATCTCCGCCCCGTCGGTTGATGGCTCAAACGCCACAGTAATCGGTTGCGAATAGCGGCCTTCTGCGAGTGTACAGGTCGGCGGTTCAACGATTCCCAGATAACTTTTCCCTTGATTCGGCTTTCCAGGGGATGGATTTGGGAAATATTGCCAATCAGCGCGGGACAAGGTACGTCCGTATGAGACGTTCGCCCGCTGTGTACCGAAAGTCAGCGAATCCACAACCTTACCGCTCGGATTAACGAGATACAACGCCTCTCCGGCACCGTTGAGTTTGAAGTTGGTATGCAGTGCTCGCCCTTTCCCCGATGCCCAAACCAGCAGGTGCGATTTAGGGGAAAGCGTCACGGCGGGAAATTTCCACCGCTCTGCTCGGTCATCTGTCAAACTGTACCCTTCAAGAGAAACACGGTGGTCGGTGGGATTGTAGAGTTCAATCCAGTCTGACGTATCGAGATCTTCATCCCGCCACCTGCTACGGTTTTTTGCAAGCACTTCGTTGATGATGACGTAATCCGCTTGTTCCGCGGCACACACCGCCAACACCATACCCAGCTCCAACAGCAGACAGAATATCCCCTGAATTGCGATTGACAGTTTTAGGTATTTCATAAACAAGTTGGGGATTGGAAGAGGGGATTGGAAGAGGGGAAGAGTGGGGGATTCCCTTCCATCCTTCCTTCTAGTCTTTCCCTTCCAACCTTCCAATCTTCCATCCAGTGAGATTTAAGGCGCGAGTCGCTCAATGCACCATTCTCCATTCGGTTGGCGCGTGTAACGAAGCCGGTCATGCAGACGGCGTGTACGTCCCTGCCAAAATTCAATCACGCTTGGCGAAAGACGGAAGCCACCCCAATCGGGAGGGAGCGGTACCTCGCGGTCGTGATATTCCCGTTTTAACGCATCAAACCGCTCCTCAAGTACCTCACGGTTCGGAATGACCTCGCTCTGGTTTGAAGCCGATGTTGCCAAGCGACTCTCAACAGGCCTCGTTTCAAAATAACGCTCCGATTCTTCGCGTGACACCTTACAGACCGTTCCCGATATCCGGATCTGCCGTCCGAGCTCACGCCAGAAAAAAACGAGTGCCGCGTTAGGGTTCTCCGCAAGCTCCCGGCTTTTCGCACTTCGATAATCGGTATAAAACACAAAGCCGCGTTCATCAACCCCCCTAAGTACAACCATCCGCGCCGACGGTATTCCCGCTTTCGTCGCTGTCGCCAACGTCATGACATCGGCGAGTTCGATTTCAGCGTCAACTGCTTGCTGAAACCACCTCTCGAACTGCTTGAACGGATTCGCATCTACGTCACGCTCGTCCAAGCCTTCAAAGGCATATTCCCTACGAAGTGTCTCTAAATTCATTTATCAAATCTTACCTCCTTTCTTCCAACCTTCCAGTCTTCCAATCTTCCAGTCTTCCATCCTTCCAATCACTTCGTTGCCTGCGCCATGATATCTGTCATCCGGGTAACAAACTCGATTGGAGAATCGAGATTCTCATCGATTAGCAACGCACCTTCATAGATTTGGACGATGCAGTTTTTGAGGAGCGTCTCATCGCTCTTGCTCTCGTTGAGTTCGGCGAGATTCCTTATCAACGGATGAGAGAGGTTAATCTCCAAGATCTTCTTCGATGTCGCAACCTGTTGATTCATCATTCTCATCACCCGCTCCACTTGGGAATCCATGCCACTCTCCCCAACAACGAGGGTTGCGGCGGAGTCGACGAGTCGCTTGGATGCAACCACATCTTCAACCTTGCCGCCAAGCGTTTCCTTAAAGGCCGAGAGCAACGGTTTTGTCGCGTCCTCGGTTAACGTCTCGCTCTCGCTTTCTTCATCCGATTTGAGCTCGATGTCCGCCTTTTCGATACTCTTGAGTGGCTTCTCGTCGTACTCGGTAAGAAACGGCATGTTGAACAGATCCGCAGGGTCAAGGAAAAACAGCACCTCGATATCCCGCTTTTTGAAGTATTCCAAATTGGGGCTCTGCTCGACCGCGTCTCTATTCTCGCCCGCTAAGTAGTAGATTTCCGTCTGGTCTGCGGACATGTCGGACACATATTCCTTCAGCGACGTAAACTCATCCTTTTCCGTTTTGGTGGACTCAAACCGCAGGAGGTCAACCAAACGGTCTTTGTTACTGAAATCCGAACTGATGCCAGTCTTAAAGAGTAGCCCAAAGTTCTTGAAAAACTTCTCGTACTTCTCAGGCTCTTGTTCTGTCCACTCTTCGAGCATCGAAAGGATTCTGCCTGTTAAGACCTCCTTTATTCGCGCCATCACCGGGCTCGATTGTGTCACCTCGCGGGAGACGTTTAAGGGCAAGTCTTCGGTATCAACCACACCCGTTACAAAGCGCAGGTATTCGGGCAACAGTTCTTTGCAATCGTCCTGGATAAAGATCCGGTTGGAATACAGGTGGAGCGATTTCAGGTCTTCCTCACTGAAAAACCGCAATGGGGCAGTTTCTGGCACAAAGAGCAGTGCTTTGAGATTCACACGCCCTTCAAGCGCGAGGTGCAGGTGGCCGAGCGGCGGGTTGTAATCGTTGGATACGAATTTATAAAACTCCTCCCGCTCCTCTTCGGTCACGTCACTTCTGTTTTTATGCCATAACGCACTGACGGTATTAACCTGCTCGCCGTTGATAAAGATCGGAAAATCAACGAAGTTTGAGTATTTCTGAATGACCTGCTTGAGTCGGAATTCCTCGCTGAAGTCCTTCGCATCATCTTTCAGCTTGAAAAAAATCTTCGTCCCCCGTTGCTGGCGCGGAAACTCCTCAATCGTGAATTTACCCTCGCCCGTTGATTTCCAAAGGTATCCTGTTGAATCTGCATCCGCCTGTCGAGTCTCAATCGTGACCTCATCGGTAATCATAAACACGGAATAGAAACCGATGCCGAACTGACCGATTAGCCCACCGTCAAAGGGTTTCCCTTCCGCTTGCATCTCCTCCAAAAACGCCAGCGTCCCGGAACTCGCAACGGTGCCGATGCGGTCAGTCAGATCGGTTTTATCCATGCCGACCCCCGAATCCTCAATCGAAAACGTCTGTGCCTCGGAATCAATGTTGATATTGATTCGCAACGGCGTGTCAGGATTCAAAATCTCGCTATCCGTTAACTGCCGAAAACGCACCTTATTCAGCGCATCCGAAGCGTTAGAAATCAACTCCCGAATGGCAATCTCCGGGTAAGTATAGAGCGAATGCACAATGAGATGCAGCAGCTGCTTCATCTCCGCCCGATATTCAAATTCCTGTATCCCTTCATTACTGTTCTCAGCCAAAGCCTAAGTCTCCTTTTCAGATAAATTTCTTTTTTTATTCTTCTTTGCGCCTTTGCATCCTTGCGCCTTTGCGTTAAATTTAAACGCCTTTGCGTCCTTGCGCCTTTGCGTTAAGTTTCTCTTGGATTATTATGGATTCGGTAAAGGACGCAGGCGAGTGTCATTCGGGTGAACCAGTGCATGTCGCTCATGCAGTTGGGCAAGATGACGGAGCCGCGGGACTGTCGCCGTATCGAGCATCAGATCCGTGTACATACCCCCTATCTTAAACCCATGCGCGACCGGGCAGTGATGGCTTAGGTATGTATCGACCCGCGCCAATTCTTCCTCAGTTTTCCCATGTTTGATCAGGTTCATCGTAAACATCCGCCGCCGTTTGCCACCACCGAACGCGGCGTGAAAGGTATCGTGATAGAAGATTGCGACGTCGCCAGGGTTGGTCTCCAGCGCGACATTGCCCGGAATTTCAGAGGGGTGAATGCCCCATAACTCCTGTGAGTCTCCGGGGCTGACATTCGACGTGCGCCAAAATGAGTCGGAACGGTGACTGCCGGGGAGGACGCGCAGACAGCCGGTGTCACGGGTCAGCGGGTCGAGGTAGTACGCCAGTTTGATGGCGAAGATTTCGGGATAGCCTCCATCGGGATGCCAGCCGGTATCCCCGGAATAGTAGTTGCCATCACCGGAAGCGTAGCTGAAATCGGTGCCCAAGATTGAGGAAGCGACTCCGACAACGCGCTCATCATCAAGTAGCGTGCAGAGCCGTTCGCTGTGGTCAATGGTTGGGACAATCATTGTACGGCTTGAGCCGTCGTGCTCCGTGCCCCTGCCGTGCGTATCAAGGACGTTTTCAAACTCTGCGATAATCCAATTCACCTCGTCTTGGTTGAAGAGTTGCGGGATATGGATAAAGCCGAAGGTATGAAAAAAATCGAGTTGTTTTTCGGTAAGTTGCATGTTGCCTTCTCCTCGTTTTACGTGAAATGTGAAACTCAAAATGCGGTTATCATTTTACCATTGATTTGTTGAATCGTGCAAGAAAATGTATAAACAGCAGTTGGGAATACCGATCGGTATACCCTACTCCACGCGCAGTCTGCCCCGCCTTTGACCACAACTATCCCCACGGCACCGTAGCCGGGGCATCCTGCCCCGCCTTTAACCCCGACTATCCCCACGGCACCGTAGCCGGGGCATCCTGCCCCGCCTACGGAACCTTATTAATCTCATGAGTCACATTGCACTCTGCTAAAGTGAAAGGGATTTTTCGAGAACTAAATGTCCCTGGAAATCGAAAAGCAGTGTTGACAGAACGCGTTCCTTTTGTTAAAATAGCAACAACCTTTACAACAGAGTCCAATTTTGGAGTCATCTTCAATTGCTGGCTCCAGAAATAGGAGATGGTAGAAACACCATCTCATTTAGCCTTCACACAATTTTTCAATAGGAGGGTATCAATTTGAAATTTTACTTCGACAAACTCAAGTCAAAAAAATATCGGGTGGGCGCAATAAGCATCGGCATTATCGCAGTGCTGGTCGCGATTCCTGTTATTGCGAATCAGCTCGAACAGATTACTGAAGACTTTAAGCAGGTCAAAACAGAGCACGATGCGAAGCATACACCAAAGATTGAATGTCCCGATGAAGTTGAAGCGGGCGAGTGGTTTGATGTGACCGTAACGGTTGGAATTGACGAGTTACACCCAACGCTGGAAGACCACTACATCAACTGGATTGCGATTTACAAAAACGATGTCGAGTTGGCGCGGGCGTATCTGCATCCGGTGCATACGATGCCGAAAGTGACCTTCACAATCGCGCTTGAATATAGCCTCGAAGATGTGGAGTTGGTAGCGATGGAGCAACCGAATCATACTGCGCCTTGGAGAACGTCAAAGTCAATCAAAGTCAAACCGCCCAAATCCAACAAGTAGGGATAAGAGTGGAAGGGTGGAAGAGTAGAACAGAGGAAGGGTGGAAGAATGGAAGGGTGGGTGAAAGTTTCTCCTCCCATGCTTCCGTCCTTCCATCCTTCCAATCCGCTCCCTCCAATCTTCAAATCCTACGGTAGGCTAAACTCGAAATCGGCAACCGCCTCTTGATTGACTTCGACTGTGACTTCCGAGGTATGTTCTCCCAATGTTTCATGCCACGCCTTGATTTGATACTGCCCTGCTGGCACATTATCCAAACGAAACACCCCTTCGTGGTCGGTAAGCACGTAATACGGGTGTTCGGCGACGATAATCCACGCACTCATCCAGCTATGTACGTCACAAACAACACGCACCACTTCGGGATAAGCAAACTGAACAGGTATCGGTTTCCTATTGTTTTTTGACTGGTTCTTATTAATCTCTGTGTTCTCTGTACCAACTGCATGAAAGTTATGTCCAGTATTGTCACTATTTAATATCTCAAACGGCGTATCAACAGGAACAATCAGCACATGTGGAATAAAAACGCACTTCTGCTGGTCGAGTTGCAGGGGCACCTCGGAGGTGGGGGGCGGAAGTCCTTTGGGAATCCTTAACAGAGATACCACAACATTCTGAATGGCTCCCGTTTCGGAAACCAACAGACGCTCCGATTTTTTCGGTTCGCGCCCACAAACCCTCTTGCTAAAAGTGACGGGCAATTCATCACGGGGCGGAGGCTGTCCCTTGAACAGTGCCCGACCTCGAATTGTGCCAACTGCTTTAGTCTCGATTGCGTTTTGAAATGCCTTCAGCGTTTTGGGAGCGCGTTTGGTCGTGACAGTTTGCGTTTGCTCCGCTGTCTCCGCCGATTTTCCCTTCCCTGAATCGTTGCACCCCATCGTGCTGATGATAAGCAGTAATGCGAATAGTGAAAGCGTTAAAAGAACTGGGTAGGTTTTCATAAGGGCTCCCTATATTTTGCGATGAGCAAGCGTACACAAGCTGAATCCGGTTCCCGACGATTCGAGAATTTTGTCACTAGCAAATTATATCAATAAGTCGGATTTGGGTCAACAGAAATTATATTACCCGTAGGAGAGGCATCCCTGCCTCGACCCCGTAGGAGAGGCATCCGTGCCTCGACTCCGTAGGAGAGGCATCCGTGCCTCGACTCCGTAGGAGAGGCATCCCTGCCTTGACCCCGTAGGAGAGGCATCCGTGCCTCGACTCCGTAGGAGAGGCATCCGTGCCTCGACTCCGTAGGAGAGGCATCCGTGCCTCGACTCCGTAGGAGAGGCATCCCTGCCTCGACCCTTCCATCGATCAACGAAAAGGACAGTCTCATGCGAAGATTCGTTACGATACTTAGTCTTTTGTTACTCGTATCCGCCTGTTCAGATAGGAATACGGCTGAACATGTCGCTGAGGACTTTGTCTACAACTACTATCAACATGCCAATCAGGAGGCGGCACTACTCTTGAGTGATGCGCTTGCCGCAGACAAACTGAAGGACGAAATTGAACGTTTACGCACCGTGCGTAATCCGACCGATCCGCTTCACGAAATGCCGTCAATCAAATACAAAATGATGGGTAAAAAGGTTCAAGGCGAAAATCAGGTCCTTTTCAGATACCGCTTGACGATTAAGAGTAGCGGTTTGGATACCCCGCTCCGCAACGTTGTGATTCAGACCGAGTTGACTGATAAACAGTGGAAGGTCATTAATTTCGACGAATACGGCGATTGAGCAGGAGCGGTCTGAGCCTTGCTTACCATTCCGTCGCACGAAAATAGGAGAATTATGTCATGAAAACTGGACAGGTCGCTGTTTTTACGCAACCGCAGACCCCGATGGAATTTCAAGAATATCCCGTGCCATCAGTTGGTACTGATGACCTTCTGGTCAAAATCCGTATGGCGAATATTTGTGGTTCAGACCTGCACTTCTGGAAGGGGAAAGGCCCCAAGGTTGCCGCTGGCATCCCGCAAGTGCTCGGACACGAAATGACTGGTACCATTGAGGCAATCGGAAAAAACATCCAGACCGATAGCATGGGCACACCGTTGCAGGAGGGCGACCGGATCGTCTACTCCTATTTCAAGCCGTGCCACCACTGTTGGATATGTCTCAATGGGCAACCGGGGTGTCCCAACCGATATCGTGACTGGCTCGGTGTGCCAAGTGACCAACCGCCACACTTTCACGGTGCTTATGGGGAATACTACTACATGAAACCGGGGCACTGGATTTTCAAAGTGCCAGATGAACTGTCGGATGCACTCGTCTCACCGGTCAACTGCGCCTTGTCAGAAGTGATCTATGGACTCGGCGAAATCGGTGTGACGTTCGGTGATACGGTTGTCATTCAAGGGGCTGGCGGGCTTGGGCTTTACGCAACAGCCGTGGCAAAAGAGATGGGCGCGGGGCAGGTGATTGTGTTAGACCGATTGTCCGCAAGACTGGAGCTCGCCCGCGAATTTGGTGCCGACCATCTCATCAATGTCGATGAACTCTCTGCGTCAGAGCGGGTCACCTACGTCCAAGACCACACTCGCGGAATCGGGGCGGATGTCGTCGCCGAATTTGTCGGGTCACCGCGTGTGCTGGCCGAAGGAGTTGAAATGTTGCGATGGGGTGGACGCTATCTGTGGATTGGGAACATCAACCTCGGATTTCCGACTGAAATCGACCCTGGAAACATCGTCCGGTGCAGCAAAGCCATCCGGGGGGTCATTGTTTACCAAGGATGGGTCATCGCCCGTGCCATTGAGTTCCTAAGCCGTACCCAAGATAAATACCCGTTCCATAAGATCGTCTCACACACCTTTCCATTCGGCAAAATCAATGAGGCATTCGCATTCGCCGAGCAGGGAAATGCAATTCGCGTTGGGTTGACGTTTTGACCAAAAGTAACTCGGACTAGGAGCATATCATGAACAGTGAGCCAGCCTCTGAAACGGGCAGATCAGCCACAGATCCGATTTTCAAACAGATAATAACCTCTTTTTTCCAAAGGTGGGAAGTCGACATCCAAACGGAAGTGGAAGTCGCACGATTGCCACGAAGAATTGATGCGGTCGTTCGTGTGGCGGAACAAGCACTTCACGCTATCCGATACCTAACACCGTTTTGGTATTTTCTGATAGATAATATCATTGAGTTCAAGGGACGAACAGATGCATTGACGATTCACGGATATCAGCAAATTCTGTCGCGGAGTTATCAATATCTTGCAGAGCATAAGTTGGATAACCCCGATTTAACGGTGACCATCGTCAGTGCCCGAACACCTCGGACCGTGCTCTCTAAGTCGTATCTTGACTTCAAACAGATAGCTGAGGGGTACTATTTTTATGACAACGGCGGAATACCAGTCTACCTAATTGCGACAAACGAACTCCCCATAAAGTCTGAGAACTATTCGCTGCTCCTATTCGCATCCTCGAAGGAAAAAATTTATAAGATTATTGAAGATATTGTGAGAAGTGAGTGGACAGAATATGTCCAGTTTGCGTATCTACTTCACCCGGATATAACCGAGGAGGTTGCCATGGCCAACAGATTTAGACTGCCAAGAAGAAATATGGAATTAATCGCCCAATACCTTGGTCGAGACCTAGTTACATTCATAAACCCGGAAGACCGAGTTCAGGACTTGACCCCCGCACAGCGGCTTGAAGGCTTGTCACTTGAAGATAGAATTGAGGACTTAAGCGATGAAGAACGCCAAGCCCTTTTTCAGTTATGGGCTGACCAAGAGGACTTGACCCCCGCCCAGCGGCTTGAAGGCTTGTCACTTGAAGATATCCGTGATAGCTTGAGCGATGAAGACCGCCAAGCCCTTCGTCAGTTGCTGGATGGTCAAGAGAGTCGCACCTGAGCGTAACTCGGATTAGAAGCATAGCATGAACAGTAAGCAAGGCTCTGAAACGAGCCAATCAGCGACCGATTCGATTTTCAAACAGGTAATAACCTCTTTTTCCAAGGATAGGATGTTGATTCCCAGATATAACCGAGGAGGTTGCCATGGCCAACAGATTTAGACTGCCAAGAAGAAATATGGAATTAATCGCCCAATACCTTGGTCGAGACCTAGTTGCATTCATAAACCCGGAAGACCGAGTTCAGGACTTAACCCCCGCACAGCGCCTTGAAGGCTTGAGCGATGAAGACCGCCAAGCCCTTCTTCAGTTGTGGGCAAACCAAGAGGACTTGACTCCCGCACAGCGCCTTGAAGGCTTGTCACTTGAAGATATACGTGATAGCTTGAGCGACGAAGACCGCCAAGCCCTTCGTCAGTTGCTGGATGGTCAAGAGAGTCGCACCTGAGCGTAACTCGGATTAGAGGCATAGCATGAACAGTAAGCAAGGCTCTGAAACGAGCCAATCAGCGACCGATTCGATTTTCAAACAGGTAATAACCTCTTTTTCCAAGGGTAGGATGTTGATTCCCAGATATAACCGAGGAGGTTGCCATGGCCAACAGATTTAGACTGCCAAGAAGAAATATGGAATTAATCGCCCAATACCTTGGTCGAGACCTAGTTACATTCATAAACCCGGAAGACCGAGTTCAGGACTTGACCCCCGCACAGCGGCTAGAAGGCTTGTCACTTGAAGATAGAATTGAGGACTTGAGCGATGAAGACCGCCAAGCCCTTCGTCAGTTGTTGGACGATCAAGAGAATGATACCTGAGCGTAAGCCACATTGTACGCCTTCATAATAACGCGAGTTGCTACCTTGCAGAGCAGGGAGGACAAATATGAACCATTTATCTTCCGCAGGGCTTCAGTTTCGCATCGCGCTTTCCGAGGAAACGCCCCTCCAAGTCGTCGGTGTTATTAACGCCTACGCTGCCCTCATGGCGGAGCATGTGGGGTTTCGAGCGATTTATCTGTCCGGTTCGGGCGTTGCGACCGCTTCTTACGGACTGCCCGACCTCGGCATGACAACGCTCAACGATGTCCTAGAAGATGTTCGGCGGATTACCAGCGCGACAGAACTTCCGCTCCTTGTTGATGCAGACACGGGGTGGGGGAATGCCTTTATGATTGCCAAAACCATCCGTGAAATGACCAAGGCGGGGGCAGCGGGTGTGCATATCGAAGACCAAGTGCAGGCAAAACGTTGTGGACACCGTCCCAACAAGGAGGTGGTCAGTACAGCGGAGATGATGGACAGGATTAAAGCCGCCGCTGATGCGAAAACGGATCCGGACTTCGTGTTGATGGCGAGAACCGATGCAGTAGCTGTCGAAGGGCTCGAAGCCACAATTGAGCGCGCATGTCGCTACGCAGAGGCGGGGGCGGACATCATTTTCGCCGAGGCACTCACTGAGCTCAATGCGTATCGAAAATTTGCCGATGCCGTTGGCATTCCGATTCTTGCGAACATGACGGAGTTTGGCAAGACACCCCTATACACCGCAGAAGAACTCAAGACCGCGGGGGTAAGCCTGATACTTTACCCGTTATCTGCATTCCGTGCCATGAACGCTGCCGCACTCAATGTGTATCAGACACTGCGTCAGGAGGGCACACAGCAGAGGGTCGTTGATACCATGCAAACGCGAGCGGAATTGTATGATTTGATCAACTATCACGAATACGAACAGAAACTTGACCAACTCACCAACCATCACGAATCCGGACAGAGCTCCAACCCATTTACGAAAGCAGAGCCTATTGCCACTGTAATTAGACGACAGGAGGAAGAAGATGAAAGATAGAAAAGCCGGCGGATTGGCAGGCGTTATCGCAGGCGAATCCGCAATCAGTACAGTCGGAAAAGAGGGCGTTGGGCTGACCTATCGCGGATATTCCATCCACGATTTGGCGGCCCACGCAACCTTTGAAGAAGTCGCACATCTGCTCGTTCACGAAAAGTTGCCAACGCAAACCGAGCTTGACGCAGACAAGCAACGACTGATGCAGTTACGTCATCTGCCAGACGGCCTCAAAGCCGTCCTTGAGCAGATTCCCGGTGATGCCCATCCAATGGATGTTATGCGTACCGGTTGTTCGGCTCTTGGCACGATGGAGCCGGAAAACGAAACAAACGACCAACTTCGCATCACCGACAGGCTCATCGCCAGTTTCGACTCGATGCTACTCTATTGGCACCAGTTCCACACGAACGGTGTACGCATTGACCCCGAAACGGATGATGACACACTCGCCGCGCACTTTCTTAGGTTGCTACACGGCGAAGATCCGGATGATTTGGCACGTCAAACTGTCAACGTCTCGCTCATTCTTTACGCCGAACACGGTTTTAATGCGTCCACCTTTGCCGCGAAGGTCGCGACGTCCACCTTATCGGACTTCTATTCGGCAATCTCCGCCGCAATCGGCACACTGCGCGGGCCCCTGCACGGCGGGGCCAACGAGTCGGCGATGGAACTCATCTCGCAGTTTGAAGACCCGGACGAAGCGGAGGCGAGTATTCTGGAGATGCTTGCCCAGAGGCAGTTGATTATGGGCTTCGGCCACCGCGTCTACACTGTATCCGACCCCCGTTCCGATATCATCAAAGGCTGGGCGCAGAAACTGTCTGAAGCACACGGGGAGATGCGGTTATACGAGGTCTCCGAACGCATTGAGCAGGTGATGCGGCGGGAAAAGAATCTGTTCCCGAACCTTGACTTCTACAGTGCTCCCGCTTATCATCTGTGCGGAATTCCAACACCAATGTTCACGCCAATTTTCGTGATGTCGCGAATCGCAGGATGGGCCGCCCACATCATCGAACAACGGCGCGACAACCGACTGATTCGTCCGAGGGCTGAATACGTCGGCCCGTCTCCACAACCGTTCGTACCGATTGCAGAACGAGTTTAACAGGAGGGCAACACTAAAAAGATAAGAAAATGTAGGAACGGCTTCCTAGCCGTGCCCCTGTTTATAACCGATAACCGCGTAGGAACGGCTTCCTAGCCGTGCCCCTGTTTATAACCGATAACCGCGTAGGAACGGCTTCCTAGCCGTGCCCCTTGCTTATAACCGATAACCGCGTAGGAACGGCTTCCTAGCCGTGGCCCTGCTTATAACCGATAACCGCGTAGGAACGGCTTCCTAGCCGTGGCCCTGCTTATAACCGATAACCGCGTAGGAACGGCTTCCTAGCCGTGCCCCTGTTTATAACCGATAACCGCGTAGGAACGGTTTCCTAGCCGTGCCCTTGTTTATAACCGAAAACCGCGTAGGAACGGCTTCCTAGCCGTGGCCCTGCTTATAACCGATAACCGCGTAGGAACGGCTTCCTAGCCGTGGCCCTGCTTATAACCGATAACCGCGTAGGAACGGCTTCCTAGCCGTGCCCTTCGCTTATAACCGATAACCGCGTAGGAACGGCTTCCTAGCCGTGCCCCTTGCTTATAACCGATAACCGCGTAGGAACGGCTTCCTAGCCGTGGCCCTGCTTATAACCGATAACCGCGTAGGAACGGCTTCCTAGCCGTGGCCCTGCTTATAACCGATAACCGCGTAGGAACGGCTTCCTAGCCGTGGCCCTGCTTATAACCGATAACCGCGTAGGAACGGTTTCCTAGCCGTGGCCCTGCTTATAACCGATAACCGCGTAGGAACGGCTTCCTAGCCGTGGCCCTGCTTATAACCGATAACCGCGTAGGAACGGCTTCCTAGCCGTGGCCCTGCTTATAACCGATAACCGCGTAGGAACGGCTTCCTAGCCGTGGCCCTGCTTATAACCGATAACCGCGTAGGAACGGCTTCCTAGCCGTGGCCCTGCTTATAACCGATAACCGCGTAGGAACGGCTTCCTAGCCGTGACCCTTTATGCTGAAATTTGCTTAACTTTAATATTGAAACTTGCTAAACAGATTGAACCCGATCATCGGAGCAAGGAAACGCAACTGTCATGAGCACATCAACTTCCAACATCCGCCCTAATCCCGACCCAATACTGGTTGACATCGCCAAGTACGTCTCAGATGACGTTCTCGACAGCGTACTTGCCTATGAGACCGCCCGCCACTGTCTGATGGATTCGCTCGGCTGTGCGGCCCTCGCCCTGCGCTATCCCGAATGCGCTCAACATCTGGGGCCAATTGTCCCCGGCACACACGTCCCACACGCCGCTCGCATTCCCGGAACACAGTTTGAATTAGACCCAGTGCAAGCCGCATTCAACATCGGTTGCCTCATTCGCTGGTTGGACTACAACGACACATGGCTTGCCGCAGAGTGGGGGCATCCCTCCGACAATCTAGGGGGCATCTTAGCGACCGCAGACCATCTGAGCCGACGGAACGTGGCTGAAGGCCGCCCACCGCTCCTAATGCGCGATGTCCTGACCGCAATGATCAAAGCCCACGAGATTCAAGGCGTTCTCGCGCTGGAAAACAGTCTGAATCGCGTTGGTATAGACCATGTGTTCTTTGTGAAGGTCGCTTCAACTGCGGTTGTAACTGGAATGCTCGGAGGCGGAGAGGCAGAAATTATCAACGCTGTCTCTAACGCTTTTGCAGACGGGGGAAGTCTGCGCGTCTATCGGCAGGCACCCAACACCGGCTCACGGAAATCGTGGGCGGCGGGCGATGCGACCAGTCGGGCGGTGTGGTTGGCATTGATGGCAATGAAGGGGGAGATGGGCTATCCGTCTGCCCTATCCGTTCCGACGTGGGGGTTTTACGATGTGCTGTTCAATGGGAGACCGTTCGTTTGTCAGCGGCCTTACGGCACTTACGTGATGGAAAATATCCTGTTCAAAATTTCGTTTCCCGCTGAATTTCACGCCCAGACCGCCGTTGAATGTGCCTTCCAACTCCACGACTCCGTGAAGCATCGCCTCGACGAGGTCGACACGGTTACAATCTCAACCCACGAATCCGCGATTCGCATCATTGACAAAACCGGTCCGTTACACAATCCCGCCGACCGTGACCACTGCCTGCAATACATGGTCGCAATCGGGCTAATTTTCGGCACATTGACAGCTGACCACTACGAAGATGACTACGCCGCCGACCCGCGAATTGATGCCCTGCGAGAAAAAATGGTCGTTGTGGAGAACCCACAGTACAGCACAGACTACCTTGCCCCTGACAAACGCTCAAGTGCCAATGCACTCCAAATCTCCTTCAAAGACGGCTCGATGACGGAACGGGTCGCTGTCGAATATCCAATCGGCCATCGTCGCCGCCGAGCGGAGGGGATTCCGTTGCTGGAGGAAAAATTCGCCACCAATCTCGCAACCCGGTTCCCTGCGAAACAAGCCGAAGCCATCCTGACCCGATGCCTAGACCAGCAGCGACTCGAAGCGATGCCCGTCGATGCGTTTATGCAAATGCTGATCATCTAATACTATTTCGACATCTAAATGTTACAGTCCATCCAAAAGGCGCAATGAATCGCGCGACTACGAACCTGAATCTTGTAACTTAAGCAAGTTGAAGAATAGGGATTTCCCTATTGATCTGTTCAGCGATTGACTGTAAAATATATTTAGCGTGGCAGGATTGGCTCATGTTCAGAATGATTGGCGTACGGCGAGATGACTTGACGGAAAAAATCCGGTTTCTGATTATCAGACACCTGTTGATTAAACCATTATCCGGAACGTGTCAAAACAAGTGCGGGATATGGGATATAAACAAGTTTAAGGATAAAAGTTTCGCTTCGGATGCCCCAGAAACCGAAAATTAATGTGGTATTAGGAGAGTTCTTAATCCGCTTTATCCGCGATTCAGACAAAAAAAGGAGCACTTTACCATGAAAACGACCGTAACCTTACTCATTCTCTTAACCGTAGTTTCACTCAACACCTTCGCCCAAGATTCCCCACAGTGGCACCTGCCCGATGGTGCCACAGCACGGCTCGGTAAAGGGAGGATATCTGAAATCGCGTATTCGCCCGACGGCACCCGGCTCGCGGTGGGAGGTGGTATCGGTATTTGGCTCTACGACACTGCAACCGGTCAAGAGGTCTCCCTGCTTACCGGGCATACGGAGTCTGTCTCTAGCGTGGCGTTCAGTCCGGATGGTCGCACGCTCGCATCGGGGAGTTGGGATGATACCATCCGTCTGTGGGATGCGGTCACCGGGGCGCACCAACGCACACTCACCGGGCATACGGGGAGTGTCTATAGCGTTGCGTTCAGTCCTGATGGTCGCACGCTCGCATCGGGGAGTTGGGATGATACCATCCATCTGTGGGATGCGGTCACCGGCGCGCCCCAACGCACCCTCACCGGGCATAAGAATGGTGTCTCTAGCGTTGCGTTCAGTCCGGATGGTCGTACGCTCGCATCGGGGAGTTGGGATGATACCATCCGTCTGTGGGATGCGGTCACCGGGGCGCACCAACGCACCCTCACCGGGCATACTTCGAGAGTCTTAAGCGTTGCGTTCAGTCCTGATGGTCGCACACTCGCATCGGGGAGTTGGCAGGAAATCCGTCTGTGGGATGCGGTCACCGGGGCGCACCAACGCACCCTCACCGGGCATAGCTATGGTGTCTATAGCGTTGCGTTCAGTCCGGATGGTCGCACCCTCGCATCGAGGAGTTGGGATGATACCATCCGTCTGTGGGATGCGGTCACCGGGGCGCACCAACGCACCCTCACCGGGCATAGCTATGGTGTCTATGCGTTGCGTTCAGTCCCGATGGGCGCACCCTCGCATCGGGGAGTTGGGATGATACCATCCGTCTGTGGGATGCGGTCACCGGGGCGCACCAACGCATACTCACCGGGCATAGGGGTTGGGTCCATAGCGTTGCGTTCAGTCCTGATGGTCGCACCCTCGCATCGGGTGGCGGTTATCCGGACAACACCATCCGTCTGTGGGATGCGGTCACCGGGGCGCACCAACGCACCCTCACCGGGCATTCGCGTGGGGTCTTAAGCGTTGCGCTCAGTCCCGATGGGCGCACCCTTGCATCGGGGAGTGAGGACCGAACCATCCGTCTCTGGGATGCGGTCACAGGCGCGCACCAACGCACACTCACCGGGCATAGGAGGGAGGTCTATAGCGTTGCGTTCAGTCCGGATGGGCGCACACTCGCATCGGGGAGTAGCGATGAGACCATCCGTCTGTGGGATGCGGTCACCGGCGCGCACCAACGCGCCCTCACCGGGCATACTTGGTTTGTCACTAGCGTTGCGTTCAGTCCCGATGGGCGCACCCTCGCATCGGGGAGTAGCGATGAGACCATCCGTCTGTGGGATACGGTCACCGGGGCGCCCCAACGCACACTCACCGGGCATAGGGGGTATGTCGGAAGCGTTGCGTTCAGTCCCGATGGGCGCACACTCGCATCGGGGAGTGATTCAACCATCCGTCTCTGGGATGCGGTCACAGGGGCGCACAAGCGGGCACTCACCGGGCATACTTCGGGTGTCACTAGCGTTGCGTTCAGTCCCGATGGGCGTACACTCGCATCGGGGAGTTCGGATGTCACCATCCCGGGGAGTGATGACAACACCATCCGTCTGTGGGATGCGGTCACAGGCGCGCACCAACGTACACTCACCGGGCATACTTCGGGTGTCAGAAGCGTTGCGTTCAGTCCCGATGGGCGCACCCTCGCATCGGGGAGTTACGATGGCACGGTCCTACTGTGGGAGCTCACCCCCTCCGCCACCACGACCGCCACAGTGAGCGTTTCCCCCTCCGAGGTGCTGTCCCCTGCTATCGGAGAATCGCTCACCCTCTCCATCAACATCGCAGAGGGCGAAAACGTCGCAGGCTATCAGGGAACCGTGCAGTTCGATACCGCCGCCATCCGCTACGTTGAGAGTGCCAACGGCGACTTCCTCCCTGCCGGCGCGTTCTTTGTCCCACCGGTGGTTGACGGCAATTGGGTCACCCTCGCATCAAGCGCAATCAATGCGGTCAGCAACGGAGACGGTACGCTCGCCACCATCACCTTCGAAGTCGTCGAAGTCAAGGCATCGGCGGTGACCTTATCCGAGGTCGCCCTGGTGGATCCGGATGGGGAACTTTCGCACCCGCAGATTGAAAACGGCGAGGTGACCGAACCGCCCCAACTGGTTGGAGATGTCAACGCCGATGGGGTGGTGAACATCTTCGATCTGGTGCGCGTTGCCGGACATTTCGGGCAGGCGGGCGACGACAGTACGGATGTCAACGGGGATGGTGTGGTGAACATCTTCGATTTGGTGTTGGTTGCGGGTGCATTTGGAAACACATCCGCCGCGCCGTCCTTACATCTCCGTGTCGGAAATACCGATCGTGACGTAGGAAATACCGATCGGTATTCCCTACTCACCGCTACCGATGTCCAAGGCTGGCTCACTCAAGCGCGGGGGTTAGACCGCACAGATGCAACGGTGCAACGGGGAATTATCGTCCTAGAGCAACTCCTGGCAGCGTTGACCCCAAAAGAGACAACTCTATTGCCTAACTATCCGAATCCGTTTAATCCTGAGACGTGGATACCGTACCACCTCGCCCACGCCGCCAATGTCACCCTCACGATCTATGACAAGAAGGGCGCGGTCGTGCGTCAGGTCAAGCTAGGGCATCAACCCGCGGGCTTCTACACGGCCCGCACAAACGCGGCCCATTGGAACGGCCGCAACGCCAACGGCGAATCCGTCGCCAGCGGAATCTATTTCTACCAACTCCGTGCCGGCGATTACTCTGCATTGCGGCGGATGGTTATCCTCAAATAAAAACAGAGGTAAGCGGATTAGGAGAGTTCTTAATCCGCTGACTCCGCGATTCAGACAAGAAGGGCGCGATGGTGCGTCAGTTCGAGTTGGGGCATCAACCGAAGAATAGGATTGGAAGGATGAAAGATTGGAAAAAACGATGCGCGCTTTCTTCCTTGCGTCTTTGCGTCAAAATTCATTCTGCTCTGCGCCTTTGCGTCTTTGCGTCTTTGCGCCTTTGCGTTAAAATTCTTCTTTCCTTCCACCCTTCCATCCTTCCACCCTTCCAGTCTTTTCTTCTACCCTTCCCCTCTGAAATTTGCTTAGCGTTCTGTATCTTCACGGTTGGTATGCGTTTCCAGTCGATCGAGTCGTTGCTGCAATCGGTTTTGGGTCTGCGCCAGTCGTAGGGCATAAAGCAGAAAGATGAGCCATAGCACGAAATAGGCAGAGACGAGGTATTTCAACCGATTCTTCTGCCGTCTTTCCAATATCTCCAGCGACTTATCGACTGCCTGCTTTACCTCATCCTCATCAACCTGCACATTCGTTTCAGCAATCGCATCGTCAACCGCGGCAAACACCTCGTCATTCGTAATCACAACGGGAATTTGACTCAAGTAGAGTGCGCCGAGGGAAATGCCGAAAATAAGCACGGTGATAATCCACAAGTTTCGGGTCATTAAAGGTCTCCTTCCAATCTCGCAATCCAGAATCTTATCCCATCTGCTCATACTGAATCGCTTCCAATTGCGATTGCATCCGTTCTATTTGGTATCGCAACAT
Source organism: Candidatus Poribacteria bacterium (assembly GCA_965198165.1). Classification (GTDB taxonomy): domain Bacteria; phylum Poribacteria; class WGA-4E; order WGA-4E; family PCPOR2b; genus CBDAOT01. The sequence continues at coordinate 6,446,142 of OZ240244.1, forward strand.
CACCAGAAACAGATAAAGCAGAGATAGCGCAAGCCACGCAATCATCCATGTCAGAACTATCGTCGAATCACCGCTCCACTTGGTCCCAGTATCTGGGTGCAGATTGCCCTTCCAGATTTCGACCGAATAATAGACAATTGGAACATCTAGGTACGCAATAATTCCTAATACCGCGGAATAAATCCGCTTTTTTTCATCTCCAACAGCAGCTCTCAAAACAAAGTAGCCGATGTACATCAGCCAGAGGATAAGTGTACTCGTTAATCTCGGTTCCCAATTCCACCATGTATCCCATGCTGACCTCGCCCAAATTGGTCCCGTCGCCAATACGATTGTGCAGAAAACAACCCCCAGTTCTGCTGATGCCACGGCGGCCATGTCGTATTTCTCGTTCCGCTTAATCAGGTACAGAATGCTACACACGCAGGTCACACCAAACGCGACGAAGACGGTAAACGCCGACGAAACATGAAAGTAGAAAATCTTCTGCACTTCCAGCATTGATTTTTCAACAGGCACATAGACAAAAACGAAGTAGAGCGCGACAAACAGTCCCACAGTCGCGAGAACCCCAAAAAGTTGAGTCAGTTTCATGAGTCCCCCCAAAGATTTGGATTGTAAGTCAGGATTTCAGGGCCATCGGAAAGCACAGCCACCGTGTGCTCAAAATGTGCAGACAAACTGCGGTCTGCGGTGATCGCAGTCCACCCATCATTGAGGACAGCTGCCTCGTGAGTTCCGATATTGACCATCGGCTCAATAGCAAGAACCATCCCCGGTTGCAACCGGATGCCCTTACCCGCTTCTCCAAAATTGGGGACCTGAGGTGCCTCGTGCATCTGCCGCCCAATGCCGTGACCAACGAAATCGCGGGCAACGGAGAATCCTCGCGCTTCGACATAATCCTGCACCGCAGAACAGACATCGCCGAGCCGGTTCCCGGGCTTCGCAGCGTTGATTGCCTCATAGAGCGACGCTTTGGTCACATCAAGCAGACTCTGGGCTTCCGATGTGATTTCCCCTACGGTAAAAGTGAACGCATTATCACCGTGAAAACCGCCGAGAAAAATCGCCGTGTCAATACTGACGATGTCCCCATCTTTGAGCAGTCGCGTTTTGCTCGCAATGCCGTGAACAATCTCCTCATTGATTGAAGCGCAGATGGTCGCTGGAAATGGCGGGTGATTCGGAAGCTGATACCCCAGAAATGAGGAAACGCCGCCCAATTCCTTTATCGTCCTCCGTGAAACCTGATCTAATTCATAAGTTGATACCCCAGGTCTGACCGCTTCTCCAATTCTCTCAAGTAAAATGGACGCGGCTGTTCCACTTCGGCTCATCACCTCAATTTCAGACTGGGACTTGATTCTAAGTTTGTTCATGTTTTCTTTCTTTCAATCCCCTTATTGATTCTGGAACTGTCCAACGCTAAGCGGCTCGCTTCGCCCAAAGGTGCCGGATAGTGCTCTTGACAATCCGAAACGGTGAGAAGTTCACCGGTATCATCATCGGAAACTTGAAATCTGCGACCTGAACATCTGCGAGGCGTTCACCCAGAATTTCGATCTTCGCCAGCTCCGTTTCGCCGACACCGATTTCGCGGGCGGCGTTCATGAGATCAAATTCGAGGTCAGGCAATCCGATAATTTCGGCATGTACCCGATCCAACGCGACCACATCAACACCCCCTGTCAGGATGCCGAGCGGATACGGACCTCCTAAGCGGGGCCCCATCCCCTCCATAGCGACAATCGCATCAACGATAGTAAGCGTCGGCTTGATGAGTTCGCAATACTCAAGCAACATCTTCCCGAAAGTGAATCGGTCTTTTCCGCGGAAGAGATGGAGCCGCGCTTTCCGCTTGCCCGGGACACAACCGAAGTTATTTTTAATTGCCCCTGTCAATTGCATCTGCTGATGCGTCTTCAACTTAGGCACGTTAATGACAACATCCGCCTCAACGACTTCGCGAGCAAGTCGATATGACCGGACGCTGTAGTGCGACGGACGGGGCATTTTGACCGAACTGCTCCACTCCGTAATCGGCACACCGAATTCGTCCGCAACCGCCATAAGTCCCGATTTGCGTGCTACCGTTGTCACATTCCCGAATGCCGGTGAATCTCCGATCAACGGCTCACCCCCGACAGCTTGCACCTGTTGGATGAGTGAGCGCAAGACGGTATGGTGCGTCACCGTGGGGTCGTCGGGGTGAGAGGCACTCAAAAGGTTCGGTTTGAGCAAGACACGGTGTCCCTGTTTAACATAACGAGTTATTCCCCCCAAGTGCGCGAACAGCTCGGAAACGGCTTGGTCAACGTCCGCTTGTGAGTAGGTCGAACACTTGACAATAGCAACTGTGGTAGACATTGAAAAATCCTTTCTTGTATTCAAGGGTGGCCAAATGGTTGTCTATTTCAATCTCGCAATCAAGAATCCTGTATCAATCCGCAATCTCCCCAATCAACGTATGCGATGTCGCTTCACTCACCTTCACGCGGGCGATGTCACCAATCTCTGCATCCACTTTCGGGAACACGGTGGTTTTGAAACCGTCGGTTTTGCCGTAATACTTATCGGCATCCCGGCGGGATTCGCCTTCGACCAAGACCGCTACAAATTCACCAACCAACTCCTGATTGATTTCGTAGGAAAGATCCCCTTGGAGTTTGATGATGGCTTGCAACCGATGTATCTTATCCTCCTCGCTCACATCGTCTTGGAGGGATTTATGCGCGAGTGTGCCTTCGCGGGGCGAATACTTGAACATGAAGGCAGAGTCGTAGCGAATTTCAGCGATGAGATTGTAGGTTTCCATAAATTCCGCTTCAGTTTCACCACAGAAGCCGACAATGATATCGGTGGAGATTGCGAGGTTCGGAATTCGCTCTCGCATTTTCGTCACCCGTTCACGATATTCTTCCGCTGTGTAGGTGCGTCGCATCGTTTCCAGCACTTTCGTTGAACCGGATTGTAGCGGCATGTGGATGTGTTTGCAGACCTTGTTACAACTTGCCATCGCTTCAATCATGCCATCCGTAGCATCGCTTGGGTGAGGCGAAGTAAAACGGACCCGTTCAATTCCTTCGACATCGCTCACCACGAAAAGCAGGTCACCGAAATCGTGCTGACCGTCGTGATAGGAGTTGACCGTTTGTCCAAGCAGGACAACCTCCTTAAAGCCTTCGTCCACAAGTCGTTTCACATCATCAACCAACAGAGCGAGTGGGATGCTTCGCTCACGCCCCCGCACAAACGGCACGATGCAGAAGGTACACATTTTGTCGCACCCGCGCTGAATTGTCAGCCATGCCCGGACACCATCTTTGCGAATTGGGGCGATGTCCGCATAATCTTCAGTGCTGTCCAATTTCAAGCCGAGGAATGCATCCCCACTGGTCACAGCATTGATTGCCATCGGTAGGTTGCGATAAGCATCCGGGCCCATCACGAGGTCAACATAAGGGGCCGCATCAATCAGCTTTGCCCGCAGATGTTGTGCCATACAACCGCACACACCGAGTATGAGGTCGGATTGTTTCCGTTTTCGGTGATTCAGTTGCTTGAGCCGATTAATCACCTTCGTTTCCGCATTTTCGCGGATGGCACAAGTATTGAGCAAGATTACATCTGCATCATCAATCTGACCCACCATTTGGTGACCGTTCCGCGTCAGAATCCCCGCCATCAACTCGGTATCGCTGACGTTCATTTGACACCCGTAGGTTTCGATATAAATCTGCCTGGCGTTCTGTGTTTGGATGTCGTTAATCGGTTCAACCGTTGGGGCTGCACCGTATAACGGTATTTGGGTTTTTGAGTTCATCATTGACTGTCCTTTATCTATTCCGGCTGGCTTTCTGTGATTTCAACGGTGCGGTTCACAAAATCAATCGTCAATTTATAGTTGCTAAGGAGGGCTGTACCGATGAGTGCTTCATCGCTATCAGTCATCATAATTTCTACCTCTTGGCTCTGTCCTCCGAAAGTGGTATGTCCACTGAAGACGGAATTCCTGATGACACTTCCATCGGCTAATTCAACCCAGGTAACTGAAGTCAGTTCAAGTCCTAGTCGTGTCGCAATCAGCGATGGAAGAATTATATACGCATTGAAGCCAGTGTCTATCAATGCTTCAACTTCCACCTGCATACGGCTACCACCGACAGCAATTTTAACTTTGGGGTTCCCCAAATCATCAAAGTAGGCCTGAATCATTTATACGGACTTCCTCGAAGTATTTGATAAGGACCAACTCCTACTCGACAGCGAAAGAAAAGTCTATCAGGATATTTGGCTTTCGCCTTTCTCATTGCCTCACGCGAATCTTCATCCACAAAATAATCCTCACTCTCTACTTCAATCACCAACACCTTACCGTGATGTTGCTTCTCAAGTGTTGGGTTAATTTTGTAGAAAATCTCCTGCCCTTTTTTGAAAAACTCGTTCATACTACCAATAAATACGCCATTTTCTTTTCTCATTGCTTTGCTCCATTTTACCTGATGTATTCCTCATAACAGATGCTCTGATATTTCTCAGGATGCTTCAGATGGCAATAACTATCAGCGTTCTCACGCGTTGCGCTCATGAAAATGCGCACGGAGTTCAAACCCCTTTTTTCTTTCACCCCACAACACACCCCCTTATTGGCAATTGAAACCGCACAGACCCCAGACCAGATTTTTAACCAAGAGGCGCACAGCACGCAACCACGCACAGAAGATTCTTTTCTGACTCTTCCCTGCGACTCTCTTTCTATCCATCAAGCCGTAACGTTTCAATCCTTGCCAAAACCCTCTTTTGCGTCAAGTTTGAGAGGGTCGGTCACCGATGACCGACCCTCTCAAGTCATCTTGCCCCCCGTCAGGGTCGGATCTCATCTTCTTCTGCTCTGCATCTCTGCCGCCCTGCGTCGCAAGTCTGAATCATTCAGACTTGCTTGCGTTAAATTCTTAAAACTCTGCGTCTCTGCAACTCTGCGTCTCTGCGTTAAGTGCTTGCTCTGCGTTGGGGATATTTTCAATTCGGGTGGTCTCTGAGGTGCGAACAATCAAGGATAATCGGGCAAACGGGTGTGCATTTTCATTCGGTGATGCCGTCTTTGCATTGAGAGGTACTAGGCTCCGGGCGGTTTTAATAAATGTCAGATGCTTTAATTTCCGGAGACCCCAAATTATCAAAATAGCTTTGAACTATAATATGGATTCTCTCGAAGTTTTCGATAAGGTCCGACACCTACTCGACAGCGAAAGAAAATTCTGTCAGGATATTTGGCTTTTGCCTTTCTCATTGCTTCATGTGGGTCTTCATCCACAAAATAGTCTCCACTATCAATTTCAATGAGCAGAACCTTGCCTTTATGTTCTTTTTCCAGTTCCGGATTGACCTGACGGTAAATCTCCCTGCCTCGTTTCGCAAATTCGGCGGTACTGCCGATGAATACACCATCAACTGTTTTCATTCTTCTCTCTCTTTATTGGTGTACGCCTCATAACACGCCCACAAATCAACCGTAAAAAGATCTCCACGGTAGAGATACACACGATATTTCAGTCTAAGGGTGTCGCCTGCCGGTATCGTGTACGGGGCAGCGTAGGCGAAAGAGGTGGAGATGAACCCAAACGCACCATCCGTCGCGAAAAACCGGGTTGGGTGACGGAGATTTGACGGATGGTCAAAAATTGCGATGCCAACCGCTTCATCTGCCAATATACCGTTCAGCGTACACCACTTCGCCGATGCGCCCTTCACCTCGGATTCACCGATGCGGCTCTCAGAATTGATGACTTTGCGGTATTCAAGGTCAACCGCTCGATAGCAAAGCCCATGATACGCAGGCGGTGTTCCCATGACAACATCAGTGGATTGGGCGCGTAGCTGAAACTCGAAATCAATCGCCTGCCCCTCTGGCTGCGGTTGATGAACGGTAATCTGGGCGATCTCCTCAACCGGCTTCGTCCCATCAGGCGCGAGCCAATCATTGACTACGACCAAAGAGGCTCTGTCCCCATTGACAGACTGCTCACGAAATTCACGATGTTGGATACGTCCCCGTACCGCCGCTTCACAATTCGTTTCCGCCCAATAATTCACCCCGTTGACATCGCCCCACGCAAAACAGAGTCCGCGATGATGCACATGGTCTTCGGGCGCATCTTCTGTTACAACCTGTCCACCGGGGGCATGAACCGGATGGAAATACGGTTTATATAGCGTTTGCCCATAGTGATAAGTGAGTATAGGGGTCTCACCATCTGCAATTGACAGTTCAGATTCGGAAACGTCATTCAATACAAGTGTCATCTAAACTCCGAGTCATATCGGAAACATACTGAACAGAAAGACTGAAAAAGAAGTAAGTCTAACACTGCTGGGCTTCCATATACTCCCGTAAGGCCGCGTTCATACGCGTCTGATAGCCGCGCCCATGAGATTTCTTAAACCATTCTAACACATCGCTATCCACATGCAGGGATATGGCACGTTTCCGTTGCGGCATCACCACTTGGGCATTTTCCCAAAACGCTGCATCCGTAGGCTGGCCATCCGTGTCCGACGCGGCTCCCGCTTCAATCTCAAGTTCGGTCATATTTTTGACACGCTCCCAATCCGTCTGCGACTCCTTTAGACCGAATTCTTCGACGAGAATGCGCTTTTCTTCTGCTGTGTCAGCTGCGACAATGTCCTTGTGGCGGGTATAATAATCCACCGCTTCACGGACAGCTTCGAGCGGCAAACCGAAGTTTTTAGCCGCTTGGTCAGGTGTCTCACGTTCGATACGCATCGTGGCAATCAGATGCCAAACCGTCATGTTCCTGCCCTTAATCCAGAGTTGGTTCCGCCAGTTTTTGGGACGGGGCTCAAGATATTTGTAAGTATTGCAATGTTCGCACATAACTTAATCACCAAAGTCTTATCACGATAGCAACTTGGGATATTATACCGTGAGAGCCGATTAGATGCAAGCGAATTAAAGACTATCAGATTTTCCATTGACAATCAGAACGGCAGGTGGCATAATAACCCACAATGCCGTATACCAAGGAAGGAATGCCATGAACATCATCTGCACAGGGATTAGTTGCTCCGGTCGAAAAGAACTGATGGCAGATTTTGAAGCCCTCTGTCGTAAGAAAGGGTTGCGAATCGGCTTTTTTAATGTCGGTGATTTCATGAAGCGTGCCGCCGCCGAATCTGGTGTCCGTTTCACAGAGAAGGTGCTCGACTCAGACCCTGCTGTACTCTCACTAGCACGCCGCACTGCGTTCCACGAAATTGCCAATCTTTCGCGCAATTACGACCACGCCTTTATCGGGTTACACGCCTGTTTTCGATGGCGCGGTGTCCTTATCGAAGGCATTTCGTTTCGAGACATCAAGGAGCTTCCGACCGATGTGTTCATTAATGTGGTCGATAATCTTACAGACATCGAACATCGCATGGAGCAGAACCCGCAGTGGGCAGGTATACGATGCGAAGAGATTAATGTCTGGCTTGATGAAGAGGTATTTCTGACAAAGCAGCTCGCGAATCTCAACGATAAACCGCACTACACAGTCACTCGCCAACACAACCTAGAGAATTTCTACAATCTCCTCTTCTCAAAACACAAGAAATTCTATCTGAGTTATCCGATTACTCTGCTCAGAGACGCACCGGAACAGATTGAGTATGTGCGGGCGTTCGGGTCAAAAATGCAGCAGAACTTCATCGTATTTGACCCACTGCATATCAAAGATATGGAATTGGTTCACTCAACTGACCCGCGCACAACGCCAAAACAGGATAGGGAAGCCGACAGCGAAATTACGACCATAAGCGGCATTGACGAAAACTTGACTCGCCAAATCAAGACACGAACAATCTCAAGAGATTATCAGTTTATCCGTCAAAGCGATTTCATTGTCGTAATCTACCCGACGGATAAGCTCTCACCGGGCGTTTTGAGCGAGATGAACTTCGGCTCGCGATATAACAAACCTGTTTACGCTGTCTATTCTCACGCTCGTAGCCCGTTCTTTGAGAATCTGTGTGAGCAGCTCTTCGATACTGTCGAGGAACTTGAAGTCTTCCTGCTAGAGCGGCACACAGGTGAACAAACCTTCTGAAGGTTGCATCGCATTATATGAAAATTGCTATCCTCTCGCTCCGTTCACAGAGCTCTGGAACCCAGCGATTGACTGAAGCAGCTTTGGCTGCCGGACATACTGTACAGGTTTTAGACCCATTCGGATGCTATCTGCATATCGGTGGCAAAGGCAAAAGCATCTACTATAACGGTGTACCTGCCGAAGATTTCGATGTTGTTCTGCCTCGTCTCGGTAAAGTTACAGCACAGTATGGGCTAGAAGTGGTTGCCCATTTTGAATGGCTGGGCGTTCCTGTGATTAACCGTGCGCTTCCCATTACAAACGCCCGGCACAAATTCCGTTCCCTCAGAATCCTCGCCCAACACGGTTTACCTGTCCCCCCCAGTTTTACCGCAGGCTCTGCCCAATTCCTAGACTGTGCGGTGCATCAGACCGGTGATTACCCGTTCATCATGAAGCCGTTTGAAGGGAGCCAAGGTAAAGCGATTCTGTTGCTTGACACCCCAACCGCCCTCGCTTCTGCGGTCAATGTTTTGTGCAACGACCTATATCACGACTACGTTATCCAACCCTATATGTGTGGGACTGATGGTAAAGCGTCGGTCGTTAGCGATATTCGAGTGATTGTCGTCGGTGCCAAGGTCATCGGAGGCATGAGAAGAATCGCCCAAGCAGGCGAGTTTCGGGCGAACCTCCATCAAGGTGGGCGTGGAGAGCGCATTGACTTGCCCGACCTATATAGCAATATTGCAATCCGAGCAACGGACGTACTTGAGCTAGACGTGGCAGGCGTGGATGTGTTAGAAACCGATGATGGCCCGGTGATTCTGGAGGTCAATCCATCGCCGGGGATGGAGGTCGAGACGGTGACGGGAATCCCGATTGCTGAAGCGATTATTGCGTTTGCCGTTGAATATTGTCGGAACCCCGAAGCACAGGATGAAATGTAGAAAGTGGGTGCAAATGCCTTTAAGATCTGCTATACTCTTGCCTAAGTTGCTCAGTGATTTTGTTAAAGTTTATCTTCAGAAGCATATCGGGAGGGGGAACCCCCTCCCATAGGTATGTGGGTTTATTCTTGAAACTTGCTTATGCACATTTTGATGTTTAATTATGAATTCCCGCCGGTGGGTGGTGGTGGGGGATGGGTTACTTACTTTCTCGGCAAATACTTCGCTGAAGCCGGACATAAAGTGTTGCTCATCACCTCCCGATACAGTGACCTGCCCAGAGATGAGCAGATTGAGGGCTTCCATGTTCATCGTGTGCCGGTGCGCCGCAAAAGTAAGGATGTTTGCGGCGTGTATGAGATGTTGACTTATGTGATCAGTTCGAGCCGGATTGGTTTTCAGCTCGCCCAGCGTTTCCGACCAGAGATTGTTCAAGTCTTCTTCGGTATCCCGTCTGGTCCCGGCGCGTATCTCTTGAAAAAATGCTTAGGGATTCCGTATGTCGTTTTTCTCGGTGGGCGCGATGTACCTCGTCCGAATCCAGACCCGCCTTACTACCGATGGTTATACGCCATCCTGAGACCAGCAATCCGTACCATCTGGAGGAACGCCGCTGAGGTTGTCGCGTGTAGCGCGGGGTTGCGTGAGTTGGCGTGGCACACCCAACCAGACACCCAGATTCAGGTGATTCCCGATGGACTTGAACTCAGTCGTTTTTCACCGTCGCCTCGCTCAACCTCCCCAGAACATGTGCGGATTTTGACGGTCGGACGAATGATTCCGCGCAAAGGTTTTCAATTTCTCATTCGTGCACTTCCACAAGTTATCCAACATGCGACCTGCGATTTTGAAATCGAACTGGTCGGCGATGGCCCCTATCGCACCGAGCTGGTCAAATTGGCGGACGCGCTCGGCGTGAGTCACAAGATTCACTTCACCGGGTCTGTTCCGTATGCCGCTCTTCCTCAAAAGTATAGCCAAGCGGATATTTTCACGCTCTGTTCATCTGCCGAGGGGATGCCGCTCGTCGTTTTAGAGGCGATGGGGTCTGGCCTGCCAATCGTTGCAAGTCGGGTGCAAGGCATCGAAGACCTCGTCGGGGTCGGGGAAAACGGCGTACTCTTTACGCCCGGCGATGTCGATGGACTAGCGCAAGGCTTAATCTCGCTGATTAATGACAGCGAAAGTCGTGTGCAGATGGGCAAAACCAGTGTCGAGCGTGTGCAGAAGTACGATTGGAAAAATATCGCCCAATCTTATTTGGAGATTTATCAGCGGGTGCTTGGGTCAAAGTGAGTTGTTACCGATGTTGCTTAGTGTCAAAGATCTGAAAACCTATTTTTATACTGACGATGGGATAATTCCCGCTGTCGATGGCGTTAGTTTCACGCTGGACGAAGGGGAAACAGTCGGAATCGTTGGTGAGTCGGGATGTGGCAAAAGCATGACAGCGTTATCAATATTGCGTCTTGTCCCACAACCGGTGGGGCGCATCGTTAGTGGGGAAATTCTGCTCAGAGACCGAGACCTAATCGACCTTAAAGCGTCTGAGATGCGCGAGGTACGAGGTAACGAAATATCAATTATCTTTCAGGAGCCGATGACTTCGCTCAACCCTGTTTTTACGGTAGGGGATGGAATCGCTGAAGCTATCCGGTGTCATCAGCGTGTTGATAGAAAAACAGCATGGCAGAAGAGCATTGAAGCCCTTGAGGCGGTTGGCATACCCTCACCCAAAGAACGGGTGCATCACTATCCGCACCAATTGAGCGGGGGTATGCGTCAACGAGTGATGGTCGCGATGGCAATCGCATGTCAGCCATCGTTGCTCATCGCTGATGAGCCAACGACAGCGTTGGATGTTACCATCCAAGCCCAGATACTTGACCTCATACGCAAACTTCAAGGCGAGATGGGTATGGCTGTGCTACTAATCACGCACGACCTTGGAGTGATCGCAGAGATGGCGCATCGTGTTTTGGTAATGTACACTGGGCAGATTGTGGAAAGCGCGACCGTGACCCAAATCTTTGAACGCGCTGCGCACCCGTACACGAAAGGGTTGCTGAACGCGATTCCTAAATTAACCGGCAGTCCGCCCCAACGCCTCGAAACAATTAAAGGTAGTGTACCGCATCCGACACAGATACCTGCTGGCTGTCGGTTTGCCCCGCGTTGCTCATTTGCAACCGACCAATGCCAGCATCAAATGCCTGAATTAGAGGCAATTGATTCAGATCAGATGGTTCGCTGTTTTGAATGGCGCCGGGTCATCTGCCAATAGCTGTGGTGCGTACCATTCTATTCCTTATCCGCATCTGCACCACCTGATACCAGTTTTTTTAAGCGGCGGCGCGCCCGATTGGTCCACGTCAAATCTTCTTTGCCCGCTCTCGACCTACGGTTGCCCGCTACCGGTTTAGGGTGTCGTTCGTTCCCGGGAGAACCTTCCGTGGTCTGTTGGTACGTCGGAATATCGCTACCGGGGTTCAATTGCGTAGCTTTCTGAAGCAAGCGCAGATTATGGCTAGCTTCCTGAAAGTCGGGCTGAATTTTTAAGGCTTGTTGCCAACTGGCAAAAGCCAGATCTAGATTGCCCTGTTTGTAATAGACACATCCCAATTTGTTGTATGCTACAACAAGACTTGGATCCGCGTTGATAGCGCGTTTTAAGGATTCGATAGCCTTTTCTGCTTGACCTTGATGCACGTAAGCATTGCCGAGATTGTGATGAATTTCTGCAACGTCAGGATAATTTTGAGAGGCTTGCTCCCATTGCGTGATTGCAACATCAAAACGATTCTGTTTCCAATATTCAATAGCTCGATCGTTAGCGATTTCAGCTTGTTTACTCATGGATTTCCTCAATTGGATGACTTATCCCGTTCCGTCGGGATATTGTTATGAGTGGCGAGTTTTCGGTTGATTGTATGCCTTTCGCTTTCTGATCTCTACGTTAATCTGATTCTGCAAGTGCCGGAGGTCTATTTCACAGCCACGTCGGTTCTCAAACATCATCAAACCCAAATATGATTAAGAATGATTGCATCTCGATGATGCCTAAATGGTCTGTCTCATTGACCGCCGAACATTTATGTATGTAGAAACATAAATATCATACCATATTATCAACGATCAGTCAACAACAAACAGGGCATAAATTAAGATGGATAATACAAAAAGATTTCCGCGAATTTCTGCGTGGCACCGTACAAGTGCTCCTTCGGATGGGAAATAGAACGTTGTGTCGGATTCTTCCCAAACAAAAAAAATTAACATGACTCTGCTAACATGACTCTTCTAACATGACCCTTCATCAAACGACAGGTCGCTCGCTACTTGGCGTAAGCTGCGCACTTATCACGGTACTGTTCTGGGGCTGGTTGCCGATTCTGCTCAAGGGGTTACTCAGAAACACTGACCCGTACACCATTACGTGGTACCGTTTCTCTGTTGCAGGCGGAATGCTGGCACTTTTTGTTGTGTGGAAATATGGCCTCCCCTCAGCGAGAAAATTCCAACGTTCACTCCTATTCTGGATGATTGCCATCGGCGGATTAGCGAGCAATTACATCCTCTATTTACTCGGTCTCAATTACATTGCGCCGAGTACAGCGCAAGTGGTTATGCAAACAGCACCGATGTTCATGTTGATAGGAAGTTTCGTTTTCTTTAAGGAACGTTTCGCCGCCCGTCAATGGTTTGGGTACGCGGTGTTGGTTGGGGGAATGCTACTATTTTTTAACCAGCGGCTTGCCGACCTCTTTTGCCGAATGAGTCTGCTTGCGAATGGCGTATTGCTCGTCGTTGCTTGTGCCGTATCATGGGCGGCGTATGCACTGGCACAGAAACAGTTGTTAAAAACGTTCCGCCCCTCGACAATTCTGATGGTACTCTATCTCGCAAGCAGTTTTCTTATGCTCCCGCTTGCAAATCCACAGCACATTTTGCATCTAAACGGTTTACAGCTTATTCTACTCACCGTTGCGGGTATTAGTGCCTTGATTTCTTACGTCAGCTTTGCCGAGGCACTGAAGCATATTGAGGCCTCACGCGCCAGTGTCGTCCTCGCGTTACCGCCGATTATTACGGTTGCATCAACCCCAATCGTGGCATCGCTGTGGCCAAATTTTATCGTCCACGAGCCGCTCTCACTGCTGAGCGTCATCGGAGCGATTTTGGTTGTTATCGGGTCAATGGTGGTTGTCTTGTTAAAGACAGCTAATACGCCAAACTCGATTTGACGCGCCTTAGTATCAGTCCAAGTCCGCCAACTGGGGCATCACCTCATCAATTAGCAACCGCATCGAATTTACCCACCTATCTTTTGGATTCCATTCGTGTCCCATCGCCAGCAATACACCAAACCCGCCGACCTCCTCATAGATGCTACGGAGTCGGTTTGCCACATCGTCTGGGCTCCCCACAATCCAGAGGTTATCCATCAAGTATTCAGGCGTTACATCAGTCTCCGCCATGTCAGGGTGTTGTCTAAATCTCCCCTGCCCAAGCAGTTTGAACCAATACTGCTGGAAGTCGCGTGTAAGCGTACCTTCTGCCGCCTCTTTTCGTGCCTGGGCGGTGGTGTCAGCGACGTATACTTCACGCGCAATACGCCACATCGAACGGTCTGGTGTTCGTCCTGCCCTCTGAGCACCTTCCTCTACCGCCTCCCAGTGCGTCTTGATAACGGATATAGGCACCAGATTGATACTCATCGAAATCCAACCTCGTTCACCTGCCAACACCAACGTGTCCGATTTGGGCGATGAGCCCGCCATCGCAATCGGTGGGTGGGGCTTTTGATACGGCTTGATGTGAACCCTGAGTCCTATATCATCTTTCGGCTCAGGAATTCTAAAGTTCCAATTCTGGCCCTCATACAGCCCAGGTTCAGGGTCTTCCCAAAGTTTGAGCACCGCATCAACCCCCTCTCTGGTCGCCTTGCGCCGGTCAATCTTCTCCGCATCAAACCCAAACATCTCGTAATCGCCGGGAGTAGAACTTGAACCCACCCCCCAATAGAACCGACCGTGAGCCAAATGGTCAAGCTGGGCGATGCGATGGGCAAGCACAGCCGGGTTGTGGATGGGCATACAGGTCACGCCGGTGCCCAAGATGATGTTCTCTGTCATCGGCACCGCCTTTGCGATGAAGAGATCCGGGGATGGAATGTTCTCCCACGCAAAGGTAAAATGCTCACCAATCCAAGCCTCCTTGTACCCCAACTGGTCAAGCGTGACAATCTGTTCTAGGTCGTCGTCAATCGTCTTGGTGAAATCCGCCCCTGGTGGATGCAGTGGCATCGTGAAATAACCGAGTTCCATAAGTCAGTCTCCTTAATGCCGGTGAGAAGCGTGTTTTTTCACGCATCAATGAAATACCTATTATCCGAAAATTCTCTATCTTCACTGTGAAGTGCTGTGCTCAAAGCGCGCTCTAATTTCCGCCAACATCTCATCAGGCAATCGCCCGGTTTCGGCGGCGGCAACGTTGGCTTCGAGGTGCTTAATGTTCGTTGTTCCGACGATAGCGGTGTGAACGTTGGGGTCACACAGTAGCCATCTCAGAGCGGCCGACACCCGAGGGATATCGCCTATCACTTCGGGCGCTAAAACCGCTCGGGCCCGGTCCCACTGAGCGGCACTGCCATCGGTGGGACGCGGTTTCTCGTAGATGGCACTGCCGATGGGGACTTTGATGATAATACCCATATCCTTCTCGCGGGCAGCGGCAACGATGTCGCCCGGTTCCTGCTCAAGTACGTTATAGGTGATTTGTAGCGTGTCGTACTCGCCAATCTCAATCGCCTTTCGTGCAGTCTCCCCATCTGCTGACAGACTGATAAAGCGCACCTTCCCCGCCGCTTGCGCTTTCTTCAATCCCTCCAATCCATCGCCGAATGCCACATCGTCATAGCTCGGGCTATGCAGTTGGATGATGTCAATGACATCGGTTTTCAACCGCTGAAGACTGCGGTCAATCTGGGGCATAATGGCTTTAGCAGAATAGTCTAGCGTCTGCACCCACTCACCGTCGGGTTGCAACACGCGCCCCGAGCCACACTTGGTAGCGAAGGTAAATTCGTCGCGACGGTGCCCCACATACTTGGCGATCAGTTCCTCGCTCCACCGATACGCCGCTGAGGAATCAATAAAATTGATGCCGAGGTCAAGCGCGCGGTTGAGCAACCGCCCCACCTCATCTCCCTCCGCCGGGGATGTCCAACCGATTTCCCAAGCACCGAAACCGAGTTCTGAGACCTCCAGATTCGTGCGTCCGAGCGTCCGATACTCCATGATGTTCTGCTCCCCTTTCCTCTAAGCAAGTTTTTAATATAAAAATCTAAGTTGCCACCTTGTAAGAAAAATGGAACGCAAAGGCGCAAAGATGCAAAGACGCAAGGAAGAACAGAACGCGCAATCAATTATGTACTATGCCCGTTCTGTCTATTCCAGAGAAACCGAGTTTTGCCGACCCTACGGGTGGCGCGCCGAACGCGACGCAAAAACTCGGTTTCTGCCATTTATTCTTTAAGCTTGCTTAGATGTTATCAATTCTGTTCACTGTAGACTGCCTCAAGCAATCCTTTCATGTAACCGACGGCAAACAACCGCGCCATACTATACTGGTCTTCAAATTCGTCATTGCCCATCTTAGGAAAGTGATCTGGTCTCGACACCCCATCGTACCCAACGTCCCGATAGGCACGGATGCAGGCGGCCATGTCGGTCTGTCCATCGTCATGGAACGCCTCCTTAAAATTCTCAGGTGTCCCCCGCACATCTCGGAAATGGGTGAAGAAAATCTTCTTTTGTCCTCCGAAATGCCGGATGACATCGGGCAGATTGTCCGTCATCAGGGCGAAGTTTCCTTGACAGAGTGCTATCCCGTTCATAGGACTCGGCACCAGGTCAATCAGTTTCTGATAATTCTCAACGCTACTCATAATCCGCGCAACCCCTCGAATCGGGGACAAAGGCGGGTCATCGGGATGCATCGCGAGTCTGACGTTGGCTTCTTCGGCAACTGGCACAACACTCTCTAGAAAATACTTCAAGCTATCCCACTGCTGCTCTTCGGTGATGACACCATGCTCCGTCAGAGCGTTTTCCATGTCACTATGGTCATAGCCAGTGACCTGAGAACCACCGCGTGAAGGGATTGTGCGAGATGTCCGTAAGACCATCAGAATTGGCATCCACGCGGGACACCACACCGGAATCTCCAACGCTCCCATGTTGCGAATTAACTCACAGACGACATCAATCTCTTCATCGCGCCCCGGCAAACCGAGTTTTATTTTCTCCATCGGCGGCCGGCTCTCAATGACCTGTAGGCTAAATCCTGCATCTTCGTATGCGGCCTTGACACGAGCCAGCGACTTGTAACTCCAAGGCTGTTGCTCATCGCTGGCATCTGGTATCGGATTAAGGTTTATGCTTCCAACGACATGTTCAACACCCGCCTGTTGTCCCAATGTCCAGACAGGATTCGGTTCCGTTCCAAGTGCTAAAGCAATTTTCAACATTTTCGACTCCTTTCTCGCCAAATTCAATTTCCCACTGTAAGCAGGTTTCAACATCAAATATATACATACTCTGCTGGAGCGAGGGAGTGGAAGGCTGGAAGAATGGGGTAAGAAACTTCACCCAACCTTCGAGCCTTCCAACCTTCCAATGCCTCTTTATCTCATTATATCACAATTCTCAACGGCTTCAACCGAAAATTTTCGCTTGACCCTGTTTGTGAATGGTGCTATCCTTATTCAGCAATGATACTGTGCTAAGGTTAGATAGACTATTAGAAATATTTAAGGGAGAGAAGATTATGACAGGTAACCAAGCAATTGCTAAAATTCTCAAGGCGGAAGGTGTCGAGTGGTTCACCTGCTTCCCGAACCATTCGTTGATAGATGCCGCTGCCAAAGAAGGGTTACGGCCCATCATCTGTCGCCAGGAGCGGGCGGGCGTAAATATGGCGGACGGATTTAGTCGTATCAAGTGCGGAAAAACCATCGGCATCTTCATGATGCAATCTGGACCGGGGGCCGAGAACGCTTTCGGGGGAGTCGCCCAGGCTTATGCCGATTCGGTGCCCATCCTGTTGCTACCGGGCGGGCCGGGTTTATCCGGTGTAGGAATCCACCCGGGATTTGACTCGCACAGGCAATATGGTGGTGTGACCAAGTGGACCGAACTCATCAATCAAGCCGACCGCATCCCCAGCTTGATGCGTATGGCCTTCACGCGACTCAAACATGGACGACTGGGGCCAGTGCTTCTGGAGATTTCTGGAGATATTGCGTCGCAGGAACTCTCAGAGGGTGCCTTTGATTACACCCCAGTGAAGCAACGCAGGTCTGGCGCAGATGCCGATGATGTCCGCGACTTGGTATCTGCACTGCTCAAAGCCGAATGCCCCATTATCAGTGCAGGTCGGGGCATCCTATATGCCGAGGCCACTGACGAGTTGGTGGCATTCGCCGAACTAACGAACATTCCAGTCATGACAACCTTACAGGGCAAAAGCGGATTCCCCGAAAACCATCCCCTGTCGTTGGGAACTGCCGGGCACACAGGCACCGGGATGGTGGCCCACTTCCTGAAGAAGACCGACTTCGTCTTGGGTATGGCGACAACCTTGAGCGGTGGTTACAGTCCACGTATGCCTGCTGGCATACAGCTCGCCCAGGTTACCCACTGCACTGACGACCTCAATGTACACTATTCTCTTGATTACGGCGCGGTCGGGGATGCCAAAGTTGTTCTGCAACAGATGCTCGAGGAGGTGAAACGGCAGGTCGGCGAGTCGGGCAGAGGCGATGCCAACGGTGTCGCTGACGAAATACGCAAGGTGAAGGCGGAGTGGATGGCCGAGTGGCGACCATTCCTTGAGTCAGACACCACACCGATGAATGAGTACAGAGTCCTCGCAGAATTGGCAAAGGCAGTAGACGTATCCAACACCATCGCAACACATGACGCTGGCTACCCTCGTGACCGAATGTGCCCCTTCTGGCCGTCTGTAACCCCAAATAGCTACATCGGGTGGGGCAAGTCAACCCAGTTGGGCTATGGTCTGGGGTTGGCGTTGGGAGCGAAACTTGCCGCTCCTGAGAAGCAAGTCATCAACGTCATGGGCGACGCTGCATTCGGCATGGCAGGTCTAGACATTGAAACCGCGGTTCGGTCTGAGATTCCGATATTGACTGTAATCCTCAACAACGGGGTCATGACCCACTACGACCAGTACATGCCCTACGCCTCCGAACAGTGGGACAGTGACAAGCTCTCTGGAGATTATGCCAAGGTTGCCGAAGGGTTGGGTGCTTACGCCGAGACGGTGCATACACCAGACGAATTGCCAGCCGCTATCCAAC
Source organism: Candidatus Poribacteria bacterium (assembly GCA_965198165.1). Taxonomy (GTDB): domain Bacteria; phylum Poribacteria; class WGA-4E; order WGA-4E; family PCPOR2b; genus CBDAOT01. Next base: position 6,464,567 of record OZ240244.1, read on the forward strand.
GTGCTATCGCCGCCAATAAAGAGGGACGGCCCGCAGTGCTACAGACAATGACCAGCGGAGAGGAGACTGTCTCTCAATATCAATAGTCAAACCGGGTGTGCCACTTTTACAATCACCGGAAAGAAAGCAACAACTTGAGGAAAATCAGAATCTCTATGGGGATTGATAACCATTTGTTTTTACCGTTCAACCCAACCTACGTCCTATACTATTGTCTGAATCGCGGATTAAGCGGATTAAGGCATTACGCGGATTAGAAGCGGTCTCGCTGGTGTAAAAAATCCCCGAAATATGTCAGAGCGTGTTTGAAAAGTCGCCATGATGTATCTCCGAAGGGTGGGAAAGGGATTTCCCACCCACGGGGGACGTGCTATAAATCGCCCGTTGTCCAATCCCAATTACCCAACTTTTTAAACTTCATCTTGCCCCGCCCCTACAATAAACCACAATGCGAACACTCAATATCAAACCCACAAGCAAACAGATCAAAACCTACTATGCCGAACTTGACCGATTGGCCGGCCTCGGTGTGACGAAGGAGACCTCGGTCCGCGCACCGTTTCAAACTCTGCTCGAAGAGTGCGGGCGAGAATTTGACCTGACCATGGTACTTGAACAGCCACTGAAAGGGCGAGGTGGAAACCAGATTTTCGTTGATGCCGCACTGCTCGGCAACTACAATCTAACACACGGCTACTGCGAGGCGAAGGATGTCCACGACGACCTACCCACCGAGGTGAAACGCAAGCTGAGCCTGGGCTATCCGCGTGAAAATATCATCTTCCAAACCCCGCAACGCGCTATCCTTTGGCGGAACAACCAGCAGGTACTTGATGTTGACCTGACAGACCCTACGCAACTGGTCAACGTCCTCCAAACCTTCTTCGCCTACCGACCACAGGAATACGATGAATGGGAGGATGTGGTAGCGGAGTTCAAAGACAAGGTGCCCACCCTTGGGAAGGGCTTGGCGAAACGTATCCAAAAGGTGCGGAAGACGAACCGGGAGTTTATCACCGCCTTTGCTGATTTCCACGCGAAATGCTGTCAATCCATCAATCCGAACCTCTCCGAGGCGGCAGTTGAAGAGATGCTGATTCAACATCTCTTGACCGAACGCATCTTTCGCACGGTGTTCGATAGCCCCGCCTTCACCCGCCGCAATGTCATCGCCAACGAGATTGAGAAGGTGATAGACGCACTCACATCGCAGTCGTTCAGCCGTCGCGAGTTTCTTGAAGACCTTAACCACTTCTATGTCGCCATTGAACGCGCTGCCGCGCTAATGAGCGACTACTCCCAAAAGCAGAGTTTCCTCAACACTGTTTATGAGCAGTTTTTTCAAGGCTTCTCCGTCAAGGTTGCCGATACGCACGGTATTGTTTACACACCCCAACCGATTGTCGATTTTATGGTGAGAAGCGTTGAGTACATATTACAGACCATATTCGATCGGTTGCTCTCTGACAGCGGTGTTCACATCGTTGACCCGTTTGTGGGGACCGGCAATTTTATTGTGCGAATAATGCAGGAGATTCGTAGCACCGCGCTAGAGTACAAGTACACCAACGAACTTCATTGTAATGAGGTGATGTTGCTCCCGTACTACATCGCGTCAATGAACATAGAACACGAGTTTTATGCGAGGACTGGCATTTATCTGCCGTTTCTAGGAATCTGCCTCCTGGATACGTTTGAACTCGCGGAAGCCCGACAGTTTCGGATGTTCACCCGTGAGATTACCGCGCGCGTTGAAAAACAGCGGGAGACGGATATGTTTGTGATTATCGGCAATCCGCCCTACAATGTCGGTCAGGTCAACGAGAACGACAATAACAAAAACAGGCGGTACGATGCGATGGATGCGCGGGTTGCAGAGACGTATGCAAAAGACTCCAAAGCAACACTTAAGACTAAACTCTATGACCCCTACGTGATGGCGATTCGGTGGGCCTTGGATCGGATTGGGGATGAAGGGGTTGTCGCCTTTGTGACGAATAACAGTTTTCTTGAGGGTGTGGCGTTTGATGGGATGCGAAAACACCTCGCCGACGATTGCGATGAGATTTACATCCTTGATTTGAGCGGGAATGCGCGGAAGGGATTGAAGGTCTCCGATGCCAATGTGTTCGATATTCGGGTCGGTGTGAGCATCAACCTGTTTGTCAAGACAAAGGGAAATTCATCAGCGCAGGCGGCCCGTATCTTTTACCATCGGACAGATGAGGGTTGGAACAAGGAACAGAAATTCGATTTTCTGAGGGAAAGCCAACACATCGGCAATATCGCGTGGCAAACCATTGAACCGGACGCACGATACACATGGCTCACCGAAGGGCTTCAACCCGAATTTGAGGATTTTGTCCCAATAGGCACAAAAGAAGCGAAGGCAACGAAGGGTGAGGCGGTGGATGTGATTTTCAAAACCTACAGTCTCGGTATCAACACGAGCCGTGATGCGTGGGCGCGTAATTTCAACCGAAATGTCCTCACTGAGAATATAGAGCAGATGATTGGAACTTATAATGCGGAAGTCGATCGATGGAAACGTGAGGGCGATCGGACTGAAAACCTTGATGATTTTGTGCTGTCTGATGACAAGAAAATCAAGTGGAGTTCAGGCTTAAAAAAGAAACTGGAAAGGGGGCAGATTGCAGAATTTACCGAAGCAAAAATTCGACAATCGCTCTATCGTCCGTTTACAAAATCAAACCTCTACTTTGATCGAGTGATTAACGAGAGGGTGCTCGTATTTCCATCCATCTTTCCCACACCTGAAACAGAAGCGGAAAATCGGGTGATAATCGTCAGCGATCACGGTTTCCGTGCGGGCTTCAGTACGCTAATGGCGAATCTGATCCCCGACCTTCACACACTCTCGGCAAGGGATGGCTTTCAATGCTTCCCCTTTTACACTTACGATGAAGCTGGGGGCAACCGCCGCGAAAACATCACCGATTGGGCGTTGGCACAATTCCGGACACATTACGGAGATGAGGCAATCGGAAAATGGGACATCTTCCATTACGTCTACGCCCTCCTCCACCACCCAGATTATCGGGAGCGGTATGAGGCGAACCTCAAGCGGGACCTGCCGCGCCTGTCGTATGCACCGGATTTTTGGGGATTTGCCAAAGCCGGTCAACGGTTGGGAGGAATTCACGTTAGTTATGAAGAAGTAGAGGAATATCCGTTAGATTTCGTTGAAACACCGGATGTGCAACTGGATTGGCGTGTGGAGAAGATGAAACTGTCCAAAGACAAAACACAGCTTGTGTATAACGAGTTCTTGACGCTTGACGGCATCCCAGCGAAGGCGTTTGAATATCGGCTTGGGAATCGGTCGGTGTTGGAGTGGGTGATTGATCAGTATTGTGTCAAGACGGATAAACGAAGTGGCATCGTCAACGACCCCAATCGTGAGGATGCCCCGCAATACATCGTTAAACTCATCGGGAAGGTGCTCACGGTTAGTTTGGCGACGGTGGAGATTGTGGAGGGGTTATCAGGATTGGGACGTTTTTCTGATAAATAGAACGCAAAGAAAGGAAGATTTGATGAATCGGATTGTCGCGAATGTACCTGTTACCACACCGCCTTCCTGGGCCGTTTGGCAACGACGACTGCTTGACACAATGAATCAGTCAGTTCACCCCTTTCTTAACCACTTCACACGGGAAGATGGAGAGCTGAGCTGGAACGATGAATGGGGTGGCGGTAGCCCTGACGACTTTTATGAGCCGTTTTTCAACTGGCCGCTCGTCTACCTGATGGGGGGTGCTGACCATCTGCTCACGCTGGCAGACGGGCAATGGGAAGCGGTCACCAAGCAGTTGACCCGCCTCGGCTCGGTCTACAAAGAGTACGGTATCCGCGAAGACCAGATGCACCAGTCTGAAAGCGATGTCTTCTTCTACTATCTCTGTCTCGCCTATCCGGACGCTCCCAATCGTCGCGAGCGAGCTCAGCGATTTGCCGGTTTCTACCTGAATGAAGACCACGACGCGATCAATTACGACCCGATACACAAAATTGTACTTTCGGGCCTCAACGGCAGTAAAGGGGCTTATTACGCACCGCTTTCGGAGCGGGAACAGGCAAATTACGCCCCTCTCGGCGGTAGCATGGAGCGTTACAGTCTGCCTTTTTTTGACCTACCGGGCATTGAAAGTGTCCAAGACCTCGCCGACCCGAACAACGCCCGTGCCATGGGGCAGGCGTTGTTCGATCGGTGGCGAAAAGGTGACACGCCAACAAACTTGTCCATTACTTCGCTGGTGACTAATGCCTTTCTGTTCAGCGGTGAGGAGAAGTACCGGGATTGGGTTGTCGAATACACCGATGCCTGGGTCAAGCGGGCTCAGGAGAACAATGGACTTCTACCAGACAATGTTGGGCACACCGGGCAGGTGGGCGAATACTGTAACGGCAAATGGTATGGCGGTCGCTACGGGTGGACTTTTCCGCACGGTTTCTTGACCCTTCAGAAAGCCACACTCGATGCCGGGGCGAACGCCTATCTTTTGACTGGCGACGATGCGTATCTCGAATTGCCACGCAGTCAGATGAATCGTATTCTCGAACTCGGTGAGTCGAAGGACATACGCGAATACGACATGAGCGTTAGTGAACGGTGGGATAGTCAGTTCGCCGCAATGGATGGGCAGTATGAGACGTTTCTGGTCCCATATCGCTTCGGGGACGCGGGATGGTTTGACTGGCAACCCATATCCCCCGTTTATCTAGCGACCCTGTGGAATCTTTCGATGTCAGACCAAGACTGGGAAAACATCGAAAGGATTCGCCGGGCGGAAGCCTTTGACTGGAACACGGTTTTCGCCTTCCACAACAAGGAGGATTCTGGACACGAGCAACCGTGGCTACGCTACTTGGATGGAGAGAATTTAACATATCCCGAACACATCCTTCACGCAAGCTATCAACTGGTCTGCCGGCGGCTTGCGCTACTTCGAGAGGACAAGACGGTGGGCACTCGCCACCACGTCCACCACTGGCAGTGGGGTAACCCTGTATCGTCCGAAGCCCTTATCCAATTGACTCTCGGCGGGCCTCAACCGATCTACAATGGCGGTCTGCTCCACTGTCGGCTCCGCTACTTCGACGCGCAGAGACGACGGCCGGGGCTGCCCGAAGATGTGGGCGCACTTGTCGAAAAACTGGAGGCGGGGCGAACGGTCGTCCGCTTGGTCAATCTCAACCCTAATGAGGAACGGAAACTGATTATCCAAGCGGGGGCCTTTGGCGAGCACCGTTTCGGCACAGCGAAATATTTTGCGCGGACAAGCGAGTGGCCGGGAGAACTCGGTGGTTATGCCGGTAGCTATGCCTCCCCACCGCTGACGACTGAACCGCGGACGGAGGCGATAAACAGCGAGCATCTACACGTCGAACTCCCGCCAGGGACAGAGCTTGTCCTCGACCTGACGACTGACCGCTTCATAAACACGCCATCCTATTCTGCGCCGTGGTAGGTGAATGGCGGTGTGATGGAAGAGGACAGGCACAAGACCTGCCCCTACGGTGTCAAATTTTTGCCCGGATAGCCGCATAATAGAGCAGGTTCTGGATTAACTTTTCATTCCGGGCGACATTGGGGGCATCGCAGTTGTACATGCTGGTGACGATGTATATCCCCTCGCCGTGTCTTCGCGCACCAACAACGAGATGTTGTCCGTCGATTGTTGTGGCGAGTGGTTCGCAACGTCCATCCCAGGCCATCCAACCATCATCAAAGATGAGTTGCCCCGGTTGGATGTGATTTGGCGCTTCAAACATTAGCGTTCTCCCCCGGTCAGTGATTAGGAAATCTTGGTGGGTATCCCGATCAACTCCGGTTAATTGTCCCACCCACCATCCTGTCCCGCAAGGACGGTCTGGGTCGCTATCTTGACCGCTGACAATCACAACCCCGCCATTAAACACGAATTTCCTGATCTTCTCTTCTATGTCTTTGTTGAACAAATAAGAACCATCCGAAATCTCCCTGTACCCAATCCATAAGAGATGCGCTTTATCGAGGCCGGGCAACGACCGCTTATCCGTAACCTCATAGTTGATCACACACCCACCCGAATTGCGAATCTTTTTTACTATCTCATATTCACTGCGTGATGCGTCTTGGCGGGCTAAGACTAGCATCTTCACATGGGTTTCAGGTGGGGTCCATTCTTCGCCCGCAAGCACTTTCCGAACCACCTTCTGGAATTCTTTTGTCGTTCCCCGAAATGTACGAGCCATGTATGGGTCAAGATGTGTAAAGCCCCACCAACCTTCAGGAGCACTGGAGCGGGTTTGAAACCATTTGCCGCTGACATATCCGAGGCTGTTGATGGCTTGTTGTTGTTCGTAGAAAACAATTATGGGTTTGCCCACTTCCAAAAGGGCAACCATTTTCTCAGGCGTACTTTCAGGGCGACGCTGTCCAACCCCGAAGTTCATCTTAATCTGAGGGAGATTGCTTGTTCCCTTGACATTTTCCTCGACTTCGATGATAGCCGTTTGCCGTGTGGTATTAACGCTTTTGACTTTTCCATAAACGATATTCGTACACGCATCTAAAATCTGACGCACGGTATATGTGCGTTCGATAAACGCATGAGTGTTTAGGGTGAACAGCGAAAAAATAAACATAGTGACTAGAATTAACGCACATTGGCGTTTGGAAAACATAATATAGTCTCCTTTAGGCGTTTGGTTTGAAATGCGATTACGATACAAACTTATGCTGTGTTGAAAACAGATTAAACGTTAGGGGATCAACGTCGGTTTCTTTTAAGGGGTTAATGTAGGTTTCTTGAAAAGACCTGATTTTTTCCCTTGAGTGCTGACATCCATCAATTATTCACACTACACAATTGAGTGAGGGTAGCCGATAATCAAGAAATCAGTATGTCCATTTCTTGCTGTAGTTCATCAAACGTCTCAACAATGCGTAGATAGGTAGCCCGTATTTCTCGACTAGCCTACCGATGTATCCTGCCATTCGACGGGGCATTGGTGTTCCTGTCCTGTCACTGGTTTGGAACTCAATATGCACTAAACACTCCTCGCCATTGATTATAAAAGGGGCAACTCGGGTGATAATGTGGAACACTGTGTAATATGACGTATATCTGCACCACTTAGATTAAAATTTTCTGAATCCTGTCGGTTGTAAAAACCCGCTCTCACGTTTTGCGTTGGGTTCATCCAACCCCCTTCACGCATGTTGTGCAATATATCCTTTTAACCGTTTTGCTGTGTCAATAAGCAACTCCGCCGGCAAATTATGCCCTTTGATAATTTCCAAAGAGACATAGCCATCGTAGTTGATGCTCTTCATTAGCTCCGCTAAATGTAGGATGTTTCGGTTTGTCGAATCAAGCACTTCATCGTGCACATGAAAATGCCTGACATGGTCTCTGAGTAGGTCAAAGGTCTGTTCATCCATGTCTGAATGATTCCATAACGCCCCGAAGTTTTCGGTTTTAACCCGCTTGATGATTTCAGTGGCTTCGACTGCGCTTTTGATGATGTCATGACCACACTCCAGCATTGGACATACGCCTGATGCTGCCGCGTAATCCCCGACTTCGTCAAACGCGGCGGCGATATAATCGGCGGACTCATCGGTTAGTTCTGAAACACCTCCGCCCGCGAACATCCTGACAACTTTGGCACCGAAATCTGCCGCCAGATCGAGATTGGCTTTAGCAGTGCGGATATTCTCGTTGCGTGTGGCAGGTTCAGGTGAACTAAACTGTATAGACGTTGCGACACAGGGAATTTCGACACCCGCATCATCGAAAAGTTTCTTCACGTATTGTCTTGTTTCGGCGGACGATTCAGATGAGATTCCGTGCTGGTGTCCGGCATCAACTCGAATCTCAACGCCGTCGTAGTCGGCTTCTTTGGCGAACTGAACGACGGTTTCGATCTGCCATTCGGGACAAACGAAGGTCATAAAACTGAGTTTCATTTCGGCTCCTGTGATTTGTTATTTTTGGGAATTACGAAATTGAGACCGCTGCACCTGTTTCGGCAGATGTATAGATGGCATCGGTAATCTTCTGCATGACGAGTGCACGTTCGAGGGTCGTTTTCGGTGGTTTGTTTTGATGCACGGCCTCCACGAAGTTTTCAAGGAGACCACCGGCTGAATAGGTGTCTTGTTCCGCTTCCCAGATGGATTCCGACACAACGCCTTTGCCCGGGATGAACCGGTCTAGGATGACAGCGTTCGGGCCTCCCCTCGGTGCTTGCATCGGCAGATGAAGAGTGCCTTCGGTCCCGATGACCTCCCACGCCTGATCGGTTGTCACGCTAGAAAATTCCGCACGCTCCATCGTCAGCACGATGTCATTCGCGCACGAAATGAAGGCGGTGTAGTGTGAATCTGCGTCTGAATCCGGTGCCACGTAGGCGGCCATCTTTTCTGCAACAGGCCACCACTTCGCCAAGACAACCTGTGGTTTTAGTTGCCAACCCGTGACCTGCATCAGATAATCGAGGTCATAACAACTCCAGTTCACCAGAATCCCTCCGCCGTTTAGTCTCATGCTCTGCCGCCACGGCGGCGGGTTAGGGTTAGGATTTGGCGGTGTCGTACCAATAGCGCGCACCCGCACGACACGGATTTTTCCGAGCGTCCCTTCCGCTATACATTTCGCAGCGGCCTCTGCGTGTCCGGTGAAGGCGTTCCTCGGAGAGCAGCAGGCGACCACACGGTCTCCCCGCAAAGCAATCATCTTTTCGATTTCATCAGCGTGACTTGCTGCGGGTTTTTCGATAATGAGATGTTTACCTTTTCCCAACGCCTTGAATGCTACGGCAGTTCGTACACCCGCAGGCATCGCCAGCGCGACCGCTTCGACACGTTCATCGTTAAGCAGGTCTTCATCGTTGTTGTAATATGCGGGTACGTTAAATTTCTCTGCGACATTTCGAGCACGTTCTTCGAGCAGATCTGCGACAGCGACCAAATCAACCAAAGGGGATTGCGCTGCCCCTGCTATGTGGCTATTTCCGATTACGCCGCAACCGATAACGCCGAGTTGTATGGTTGCCATGTTAGACACCTCCAGAGTTTCTTATGGGTTTTCTATGAATCTGCTCTCAAAACTGTGATGTTTATTATACATATTCTCCCGCCGTTGTCAACACCTGATGAAAGAAATTGATGGAAAATCTGAATCGTTCCGTCATCACTCCGATATAAGCTTCCACAACAGAATTGTGCCTGCCCCACTGCTAGCAAGCGTGTTGCCATCTGGCGAGAACACTACGGTATTGCAAGGTACGCCAACGGAATAGGTTGCCTTGTGTTTGCTGGTCTCAGCATCCCATAACCGAATCGTCTTGTCATCACTTCCGCTCGCCAGCGTACTACCATCCGGCGAAAACGCTATCCAATTAACATCATCCGTATGCCCATCAAGGGTTGCCTTGTGTTCACCAGTGCTTACATCCCACAACCGAATCGTCTTGCCCTCAATCCCACTCGCCATCGTACTACTATCCGGCGAGAATACCACGTAACTGTAAGGCGCGTCAACGGAAAGCGTGGCCTTGTGTTTGCCGGTGCTCGTATCCCACAACCAAATCTTATCGTCCGGAGTGCGACCAATGAGCGTCCTTCCATCCGCGGAAAACGTCTTCAATCGGAGACGCGTATGCCCCTCAATTGTTATCTTGTGTTTGCCGGTCCTAGCATCCCACAATCGAATCGTCCCGTCCGAACTCCTACTGGCAAGCGTACGCCCATCCGGGGAAAACAGGACGGAAGTGAACAAATCCGTATACCTATCAAAGGTTGTCTTGTGTTCGCCGGTGCTTGCATCCCACAATCGAATCGTCTTGTCTACACTGGCACTCGCTAGTGTTTTACCATCCGGCGACAAGGCGAGGGACATAACCCGAGTCGTATGGCCTTCAAGGGTTACTTTATGTTTGCCTGTCTCAACATCCCACAACCGAATCGTCCCGTCGTAACGCGCAAAGATAAGCGTTTTGCTATCCGGGGAGAACACGACAGAAGTGACCTGATACTCCCGCCGGAAAAAGGTTACTTTGTGTTTGCCTGTCTCAGCATCCCACAACCGAATCGTGGAATCCGGACTCCGACTCGCCAATGTTTTACCATCCGGGGAGAACATCACGTACGAGATAACATCCGTATACCCGAAAAAGGTCACCTTGTGTTGTGCCGTGCGAGCATCCCACAACCGGATTGTCCCATCATCACTCCCACTGGTAAGCGTATCGCCATCTGGCGAGAACGTTACAACAGTGACATTGCTGTTATGTCCTTCAAGGGTTGCGTTGAGTTTGCCCGTGCTCGTCTCCCACAACCGAATCGTCGTGTCTCGGCTTCCACTTGCGAGCGTCTGACCATCCGGCGAGAACGCTATCGTATTGACTAAATCCCGATGCCCCTTATGGGTTGCGTTGAGTTTGCCCGTGTCGGTCTCCCACAACCGAATCGTTCCGTTGGCGCTCCCACTTGCGAGCGTTTGACCATCCGGCGAAAACGCTATCGAATGGATATGCTCTTGCAACTCAACGTCCATCACGTTCATCTTGTATTTACCGGTCTCAACATCCCACAACCGAATCGTTTTGTCCCACCCCCCACTCGCAACCGTTTTGCCATCCTGCGAAAACGCCACAGAAATAACAGACTCCGTATGCCCTTTAAGGGTTGACTTGTGTTTGCTGGTCGCAACATCCCATAACCGAACTGTTTTGTCCCAACTCCCACTTGCCAGTGTCTGACCATCCGGTGAAAACGCCATTGAATTGACATGCCAATTATGCCCCTCAAGCGTCATCTTGTGTTTGCCGGTCGTAACATCCCACAACCGAACCGTTTTGTCCCAACTTGCAGCGGCAAGCGTGTTCCCATCTGGCGAGAATGCCACGGTATCAACACTACCCGTATGCCCCGTAATCAAGGCGATTTCGGCACCGGTCTGTGCATTACAGAGCCAAATCCCAATGCTACTTCCTACAGCGAGCCGAGTGCCATCCGGTGAATACGCAAGATCGAATATCTGACCTTTGCCGAGGCGCATTTTGGCACCTTCAGGCAGCCCCCATCGGGTGTAGTCTTCCGCAAGGGCGTTTCGTAGAAATATAACAGAGAGAAACAGAAAGATCAAGTTGAGAAACAGTGCTCCCGATAGCCCGGAATTCAGAAGCTTTTTCATTAGATTCTGCCTCATCTGGTCTGAGTGCTGATTTACTGCGTGCTACGTCCATCGTGAGCGATTGGCTCGTCGCCGATCCACCGTTCATCAACAGGCTCAGATGCCAACTGATAGCGTGTATCGGAAGTCAGGCGAATGCGATTTTCTGGGGAACAATTATCAAGGGAACAGTGCATTGTGTGCATTGTGAACACGAGCATATCGCCCAATTCAAAGTCCGTTGTGAGCCATCTGCCGCCAAGCTGTTGCTGGACCGCTACCGGATCTCTTCCAAACCAACCGCCTGCGTAAGGTCCATCAACATCTCGGTCAACGTCCATCGCGCCGTAAGTGCTGATTAAGTCTTCTAACTTGTGTGAATTCTCCAAGACCATCAGTGAGCCTTCAATTCGCGGGACATCACCAATAGGAATCCAAGTGGTGTACAGATTGTGGGTGCCTCGCCCCATATAAACCCAATCGTAATGACAGCCTGTGGCACCGCCCGGCTGAACTGTGCGAAGCCAGATATAATCAAACGACCTCACCTCGCCACCGAAGAACTGCTCATAAAAGTGAATGACATCGCCACGATGGACAAGGTTGCGTAGTGCCTCTCCGTTGCGAATGTCTCTGTTGAACTTCCTAATATCAGTACGTCCTCGCTCAGACCTACCCGAACTGATGCCCTCTATCACAGAATATTGGTTGTCGATTTCCGCAACTGATGCGAGTTTCTCAAAAATCTCACGCCGGGCTGTCGTAACGACATCCTTGTTGAGTATGCCCCGTAGGAGCAGATAACCTTCTTCCCGCATTCGGTCTTGCAATGCCTCGGGGTCATCGAGGATGTCGTTGGAATCCCTCAGTTCACCGAATTTGTCGGGACCGGTGTCTATTTCATGACCGAATGTTGTCAACGTGCTCAAAGTGTTACCTCCTGTCCAATAAATTGAAAGCCCTAATCCAACTCCGACAATTTGACCGTTCTGCCTTCTTCGGCCGAGAGATCTGCGGCAAAGACGACCCGGTGCGATTCAAAGGCTGTGTCGAAATCCGTTAACGGCATCGGTTCGTTTTTGCCGATGGCATTGACAAACGCCTGAAACTGCGGTTCGTAGGGGTGGTCACTGACATCTCCCGAATCAATGAGTGATGTTTCGAGGGTGCTCCATTTGTCTTTAACCATTCCTTTGAGTTTTGCCGAATAGATTCGATTGTCTAAAAAACTCCCTTCGCTCCCCACGAGATGAACGTGGAAATAGTAAGGTTGAAGACAATCCACGCAGGAGGTGACTTTCGCAATTTTATCATCGCCTTCAAATTTCAGGATGGTCACGCTCGTGGTCTTATATTCGTAAGGTTGGAAATCTTTACCTTTTGATTGCGTGTGATAACTCGTGACTTCCTCAACTTTGCCATCCATGAAGAATAGGAGTGAATCAAGCGCGTGGCAACCGGCGGTGAGCAGGGTACTGCCCCCAAAATCTTTCTTGATGTTCCAGTTGTACTGACCGTACCAGGGGCCGATGCCGTGATAATAATCCACCTCGCCGTAATGCAAGTCGCCGAGCAAGCCTTCGTCAATAACAGAGCGGATGAGCGTAAAATGCGCGCTGTAACGACATTCAAAACAGACACAGACGTTGACACCGGCTTCTTGAATGGCATCGCGTATCGCCTTGGCATCCGCGTAGGTGAGACAGATCGGTTTTTCGATAATCAGATGTTTTCCTGCCTGTGCGGCGGCGATTGCCTGCTCTGCATGAAACGGGTGCGGTGTGCAGATGTCCACGATGTGAACGTCCGGGTCTGCGAGCATCGCATCATAGTCCCTATACGCTTTCAGTGGGACACCGTAGGTCGCTTCCAATTCGGATTCGTCGTGTTCTCTACGCGAACAGATTGCCGTCACATTCGCGCCCTCGACAGTTTTGAATGTCTCGACGTGGGCACCAGCAACCCATCCTAACCCAACAATACCGACGTTTAAATCACTCATTTTCGAGCTCCTTTTCTGATGTGTTGTTTTCAATCAATTTCTATATTATACCACAAAATCGTTTTTTGGGATATCATTAATTCTCATTTGGTAAAAAAACGAGCGATGAAATTGGAGATTTCGGTCTTGACTTTTTTTTGCGATGCCGTATAATATATGCTAGACTTGAACCCAAGTTGCCCCTTGATAAGAAAAATAGAACGCAAAGGCGCAAAGAAGGACTGAAGAACACGCAATAAATTGCGCTCCTACGAACCCGGCAACTTGGGCGACCAAGTCAGCGGAAAATTTTGACAATGTTTCGATAAATGTGGTATCATACACGCTTAATATTCGCTTCTCATTTCCGTAATTTCTCAGGTCATCACGTTGAACATTAACCTTACTCGCGGCATTAAGGAGAAACTGCCATTGGACATCCTATTTTCTGATCCGATACCCCCGAAATTCGCTAAGGAAGGATTAACATTCGATGATGTATGGCTCATTCCTGCCGAATCCGATGTACTTCCGAATGAGGTCGATACAAGTACGCAACTGACTCGCAACATTCGTCTCAATATCCCAATTATGAGTGCCCCGATGGACACTGTCACAGAATCCACACTTGCAATTGCGCTGGCACGAGAGGGTGGCATCGGGATTATCCATTACAATTGTTCAATCGAACAGCAGGTTCATGAAGTTGATAAGGTGAAGCGTTCCCAGAGCGGAATGATTATCGACCCTGTCACTCTAACGCCAGATAAGACGGTCGGGGAGGCGTTGGATGTGTTACAGCGTTACCGCATCGGGGGCATCCCGATTGTAACGCAAGATAGACACCTTGTTGGACTAATTACGAATCGAGACTTAAAATATGAAGAAAATCTTGATTTGCCTGTGACGGAGCTGATGACACCGGGCGAGCAACTCATCACCGCTTCACCGGGTATCACGCTTGAAAAAGCCAAGCAGGTTTTGAATCAGATTCGCAAGGAGAAACTCCCAATCGTAGATGAAAAATTCCGTCTGTGCGGGTTGATTACAATCAAAGATATCGACAAAGTCGTCGAGTATCCCCGCACTTGCAAGGATGACGCAGGCAGATTAAGGGTTGGGACAGCCATTAGCCCCTCTTTAAGTTTAGACCATGTGGGGATGCTTGTCAATGCAGGCGTTGATGTGTTGATTCTTGATACCGCCCACGGTCATTCTAAGAATGTCATTGACGCAACCGGGAGGGTTAAAACCGAATTTCCGAAGGTCGAATTAATCGTTGGAAATGTTGGCACGGCTGAAGGGACTCGGCGATTAATTGATGCTGGCGCGGACGCAATCAAAGTTGGCATGGGGCCCGGGTCTATCTGTACCACCCGTGTCATTGCTGGAATAGGGGTGCCTCAAATTACAGCCGTTTACGACTGTGCTCAAGAGGCGGATAAAAGTGGTATCCCTGTTATTGCTGATGGGGGTATCCGGTATTCGGGAGATATTACCAAAGCCATCGCCGCAGGGGCGAATTCGGTGATGATAGGAAGTCTCTTTGCGGGCACAGATGAGAGCCCTGGAAACACGGTTATCTATCAAGGACGCACGTATAAAATCCATAGAGGCATGGGGTCTTTGGGCGCGATGCGAGAACGCGGGAGCGAGCGATACGCCCAAAGCGAGCAGATGGTGTCAAAGCTCGTACCCGAAGGGATTGAAGGGCGTATCCCCTATAAAGGGAAACTGGGCGATTTTGTACATCAGTTGGTCGGCGGCCTCCGCGCTGGAATGGGATATTGTGGTACCGCAACCATCGAATCATTACGGCGGGAAAGTCGGTTTATTCGGGCATCGAGCAGCAGTTATCGTGAAAGCCATCCGCACGATATTGCAATTACTGAAGAAGCCCCTAACTATAGTATAATGAACTAATTTTGCAATGTGGCGAAATCGAACCTTCGGCGACGTGGTCGTGCTTAGGTGTGGGATTTTAACGCTTGACATTAATATGAACTTGTGCTAACATGAAGATAGCACAATTAAAATGTTAACTTTCCGACCCTCTGGCGAATATTGTCCAAAAGAAAGGAAACCATGAAGAGAGTTAATGAAGAGATGTCATTTTGGGATAGGCTTTACATCCCTGCACTGATTAAGGGGATGTTTACGACCTTGAAACACATCCCAAAGAAAAAATTCACCTATCAATACCCTGAGGATGTGCGGAGCCTTACCGAGCGAAATGAACGCTATCGTGGGATTCATAAGCTGACATACAACGATGTGGACGATGAAAAACAGATACGGTGTGTCGCATGTTTCTTGTGTGCCACCGCGTGTCCCGCCGATTGTATCATAATCAAAGCCGCTCCTGCTCCTGAAGGGTGGAAGACCAAAGAAGGGTATCAACGCGAAAAGTATCCAGACGTTTTTGAAATTAATATGCTTCGTTGCATTTTCTGTGGGTATTGCGTTGAGGCGTGTCCAGAAGATGCAATTCAGATGACAGGCAAAACGCTACCCCAATACTTCAGGGAGAATGCAGAAGAAGGCAAGGTTTTGGGTGGCTCTCGGACCGATTTTATTTTTGACCGAGACATGTTGGTAAAAAACAATGACATTGAGGAGCAAGGACTCAGTGTTCACTCACAGTAGCGTTATAGTCGTATGTCAAATGTTTTCAGGCAGGACTTTCTCATATTATGACATAAGTATGGGTAAGTGTTGCCTTTTTTTGTGAACTAATCGTTTAGACAAGGCATTGCACTATCCCGTTCCGTTTTCAGGTATCCTTACCCCAAACGTGGGTAATGAATGATAATCCTCAATGAACAAATTAAACGTTAGGACACGACTTTGGAGGACAAACAACAGTATAATCGGATACAAGACTTATCACTCAATTTTAGCTCCGATTCTCTTCTCGCTTTGACCGACAGAATTAAGTCCGGTATCGAGGGTCGGATGGATTGGGGGGATACTTTTGGCATAGGACTGGGTAACAGACATGACAAATACTTGCTGGTATGGACCCCCAAGAAATCTTCAGAAGCGCAAATTCTCCCGGGATTTGACTCAGAAGATGGGCAACTCACGCTTAAAATGAAGTCTCGGCCAGGAGCGTGGATATCTTGGATTGATGAAGCAAAAGTTGCTACCGAGGCGACAGATGACTACGACCGGGTTCGCAAAAGTGTCCAGGAACTGGAGCGTAATACCCGTCAGGTCGTCGATTTTGCCGATGGCGTACTCAAGGATATTGTTGTCCAACACCTCGGCAAATCAATGACGCTCTCGGAATTAGCCCAAGAGGTTCTACAGGCTGAACTAATCATTCCAAACAGTGTTAAAACGGGAGGCTACATCCTCGCGAAATCTGGGGAGGATATATCTGTCGCAAGAGTTCTCAACCCTGAACAGACAAACATCCATCGGGTACACTTAAATGAGGATGCGCTCTTTGAGTCAATTGCAACCGATAGTTATGACCGACTCATGGTGGTTTTTCGCACCCATATTAAACGGTATCCCGACCTTGTTGATATCAGCTACTGTTTAACTCTCAAAGATTATTTCCAGGGGAATTCCGAGCAGGAAGGAATCGTATCTAGTATTCCCGCTTTTGACCCAGAACGCGATACAAATGAAATCCAGATCTTGCCAACTGCCGCTGTCTATAATCCGCTTCGGCCGGACGAGGTCGAATTTCTGCCTGTTGCGTTCAGTGGGCCCGTTGAACAGATTCGTGAAGCAATCCGTCACTGTTCATCGGATATCGATAACTATGTGTCAGAAGCCAATCGACACGCTTACCAAATTATGGCAGATTTCCAAAAGCGCGTTGATAATCGGCTACAAGCCTTGATTCTCAAGCCGGGGCAACGGATTCATGAAAAGGTTTGGGATGACCTCGCGATTCATGAACTGCAAAATCGGTTGGTTGAATTCACCGAATTTTTTGCTGTGTATCTCAAGGAGCATTTTGGGGAAGAGATAGCGACATCAAAAAAGGAGGAACTAGAACGGGATATCGGCCCATTGACTGAGTCGTGGCAGATCTATGAACTGCGACAAACGACCCTAAGACATCTCGTTCTCTCTAGTTACCGATTGGCAAACCAGATGTTGGATCTGGCGACCGGTATCTTCTATGACTTGGCTTTTGAAAAGTATTTTATACATCCTGGACTGATTCAAACGGTTGAGTTTTTGATCGTTGAGGATGGCGAATTGTTGGATACGATTTACCTGCCGACATGGACGAAAAAGAGTGTGCGGGACCTCTTAAATCGTTTCGCACTCAATGCTTCAGTTCACCCCAAGCAGATTGAACGGTTGCGAACTATATGGCTGGAATTGTTAGATATTGCTAATTTTGCCGCCCAGCACAATCAGGAATTTGAAGCCATTCTCAAACCATTGGTTGACCTGCTGCTGGCCCCAAAGGGGTCTTTAACACCGTCTGGTACGACCAGTAGACTGCCTCAGAACTCACGGCAGCAAAAAACCAATTTTAACGATTTCGAGATTTCAGACGATGAATTTCAATCCGTTCTGACCCGCATCCAAGTCAATTTCTCCGTCATTAAGCATTGTATCCTAAATGCGCCAAAAGACTCGGCTGATTCTGAGCGATACTATTCGACCTTATGGATGATATTAATCGACGGTAAGGTGCGCGAGATTCTCTCACAGAATGTTCAGCCCCTCTGTGATATTAACCTTAGTACACCTTTAGAGACGAAAAGATTGATTGATTTGGTGCTGAGCGGTGAGATTGTCCTACGCGATGAAAAAGACCTCAGGGCCGTAAAGCGCAATCTTGACCATACTTTATCGCGAAAGGTCGGTAAAGAATTACAAGAGATTTTGACGCCTACGATGCTTGAAATTCACGGCGATACCTTGTTGTGTGTGTTGAGAGAGGAACTTCTCGCGTATCAAGGGATTTTGGAGAAGCGACTTGTGCGTGTCACAAATCCGAAGGCACAGCGGAAAGGGGGAAAAACAAAGCGGCGGCAGAAACAGTCCTCCGCTCAATCAGCGGATAACACAATTGAGGTCATTGAGGCTGAAAAACCGAAAATTACTGAAATCGTTGAATTTTTGACCCCTTATATTGAAGCACCGACAGTATTGGTCGAGGCAAGCACCAATCCCCAATCGGATGAACTTGACAACATTCGGCGCCGTCAGGTGCTGAACTTCGACTTACAAGAGTTGCCGCCGATTGAGAATACGTGGTTAGAAGGCATCAAGTCGGTAGATGATTATCCAAATCTACGGACGTTCTTGCTTGAAAACAAACTCCCGATTTCCACAACCGGACGCCTTTTGATGAATCTGAGAAAGACCGCCCTAGAATCCGATAGCGATGGAAATTCTTCAGATGTCTTTGGCATCGTATTGGAACTTGTTCAGGAGTTGCGGAGCCTTCAAGATGCCAACTACGCCGGTACCCCTTTGCAACGATTTGTCAATTACCTCCCTGAAAAGCTTTGGCGGTGGGAACTGACTCAGATTACGGACGACGAACTTCCGATGTTAATCAAGGAAAAGGTTTTGGCTTCCATTGTCTGCTATGAAAAAGAGGTGGAGGTTTTATTGGAATATGTTGAACGATATGAGCAAATCCTTGAAACAAAGCTGTCGCCGGACTCAGGAATGGATAAGCGGCGCAGGGCTTTAGAAAAAGATTTTCAGGCAATCATTGAAACAATTTTGTAGGGTCAGAGTCGAACCGTTAGGCGGACGGACTGCGGGTTGGCTGTACAATAGAACCTCTGAAATTTTGCTTCACCTCTTAGAAAACCGAAATGAAAGTTAGCATTCTGGGGCAGGCGCAGTATACCCATTCTGTTGCCTCGATAATATGTCAAACCAATATCGTCGCTGAAGTCGCGCTAGTGGACGAAAAGCGGGGAATTCCTCGTGATACCGTTGAAGACTTGCGAGAAGCAACTGCGCTCGCGGGAGGTGACACAATACTCACCGTCTCCGCAGATGCGGGAGTGCTCTCCGAATCCCAAGTGGTCATCCTGCTTGCCCCTCACGCTCGTCCTGTTGTGCGTTCAGTCCAAGCACATCGCACCGCCAATGTTGTACCTGTTCGTCGTTTCACACAACTAATCAAAGCGTATGCTCCGACAGCGAGAATTTTAATTGCCGCTTCACCTGCGAATTTCCTCGCCAACTTTGTGCATCATGAACTTGAGGCGGAGAACGGACAGGTGATTGGGCTTTCGAGCGGAATGGCGACGGCTTACCTGAAAACGCAGATTGCAGACCAACTCACCGTCTCGGTGAGCGATGTCACCGCATTGGTGATTGGGAACGATGATACCATCTATCCGCTCCCTCAATACTGTCGTGTAAACGGCATCCCAATCGATCAGCTGATGAGTGACGAGCAACTTGGTGAACTCACAAGCGGGGCCAATGAACGGCACAGAAGATTGACCAGCGCAGAAGCATCGTACAGTCAATCTGTTTGGGTCTCACAGATTATTACAGCAATCGCGTTGGATAAAAAGCGGATTATGAGTGTAGGGGCTCTGGTTCGGTCAAGCAACTCTGCCGTCTATCTGAGTGTGCCATCGAAGATCGGTGCGAATGGTGTCGAAGCGATTATCCAGTTAGAACTGACAGAAACACAGCGAGAGCAGTTTACCGATTTGGTTGCGAAGAGTATGGCAATACAAAAATGAACTTCTATCCCCAACGTATGCACAATACTCTACCTCAACACCGGAGTGACCTATGCCATTCCAACAGATTTGTCATACCTACCAGCAAAGCATCCAGCACACCCACGCACAGAGCGACGCAACCGATGAACTCTCCTTGCATCCGCATCTCAGGACGTTTTTGGAAAAAACGGCTGAACTTTTAGAATACGAAATCACGATTATATCCGAGCCGCGAAGATTGGAGGTGGGTAGGCCGGATTTCGTTGTGAGCAGTGGCCTATTCCCAGTCGGTTATATCGAAGCAGAGGCATACGGCAGACCCCTCGATGCCCTCACAGGTCATGCTAAAACGCAAAACGAGCGGTTCATCGAAAACCTCGATAACTTCATCCTTACCAATTTTGTCGAATTTCGGTTGTACACGGAAGGGCAACTGCGCGCCACAGCACAAGTGACAGACGAAAGTACGGTTGCCTTAGAGACCTTGCTCGATCGGTTTCTGAGCGCAAGCCCGGTCCCAATCGCAACACCGGAGGCACTCGCAAAACACCTCGCCCGCCGTACACGCGAACTCCAAACCCAAATCGGGACGACGCTCACCGATGAAAACAGCGGTATCTACCGAATGTTTTCCGCGTTTAAGGAACTGCTCCTTACTACGTTAACCCCTGACGATTTCGCAGATATGTACGCCCAAACCCTCGCTTACGGCCTCTTCGCGGCACGGTGCACACTCCCCAACGGAACAAACTTCTCACGGTTGACTGCGTACGCTGCACTACCCCCGTCAAACCCGTTTTTGAGCGAACTGTTCTACCAAGTCGCCTCCCCAAACCTTGAGGATAACGTCACCTATATTTTGGACGATATCGCAACCCTCTTGGCGAACGTCCCTACAGAGATGCTCCGCACGGCTTTTGTCCCCCAAACCCATTTTGAGGATACGGTCATCCACTTCTACGAAACCTTCCTCGCTGAATATGACCCACAACGCCGTGTTGACCGTGGGGTCTACTATACCCCGCCACAGGTTATCTCCTACATCGTCCGCTCTGTCGATGCACTGCTCAAAACAGAGCTGAACAAACCGGATGGGCTCGTGGATGACAAAACGCTGATTCTTGACCCCGCCACAGGCACCGGCGGCTTCCTCTTGGCCGTGTTGAAGCACATCAGCGAATACATCACAACTACTTACGGCACAGGGGAGTGGCATCAGTACATTAACGACGCACAACTCGTACAGCGGCTCTTCGGTTTCGAGATTTTGGTTGCGCCGTATACAATCGCCCATCTAAAGCTGAGGCTGTTTCTCCAAGAGAAGGGGTGGCGCACAGATGAACGTCTCCGCGTTTATCTCACCAATACGTTAGAGGAGCCTGTAGAAAATTCGCAACGCTTGGCTTTTGCAGGGTTCATCTCCGATGAGGCGAATGCAGCGGTTTCAGTCAAACGCGATCTGCCGCTCCTCGTCATACTCGGCAATCCACCCTATCCCCGCCATTCCGCGAATCCCAGCCGCGATAGCGATGGAGAGTTCACCTTTATCGGAGGTCTCATTGAGGACTACAAACGGATAAACGGACAACCGATCGGTGAGAGGAACTCAAAAGCCCTTCAGGCGGATTATGTGAAGTTTATCCGGTGGGCACAGTGGCGAATTGATAAAAACGGCGAGGGCGTTATCGGCTATATCGTCAACAACAGCTTCCTTGACGGTCCAATCTTTCGCGGGATGCGAAAAAGCTTGATGGACAGTTTCAACGCCATCTATCTACTCAACTTGCACGGCAGTATCAGAAGAACGGAAGCGGTTCCGGAGGGCGAAAAAGATGAAAACGTATTTGACATCCAACAGGGAGTCGTCATCCTACTGTGCGTCAAGAAGCGAGATAATCCTGTACGCGCCGAGGCCTATTACGCGGATGAGTGGGGACCCCGAGCGGACAAATATAGAAAGCTGTCAGAAACCGACCTCCAAACCACGGCATGGCGCGAACTGCAACCAACACCGCCCCACTACCTTTTTGTGCCCCAAGTAGCAGAACTGCGTACAGAATACGAAGCGGGATGGGAGATTACCGACATCTTTCAAACACGTTCGGTTGCGATTGTCACCGGGCGGGATAAATTGACGCTTCATCGGACTCCTCAAATAGTCCGCGAGACTGTAGCCGATTTTGTTTCACTTTCTGAAACTGAGGCGCGGGAGCAGTACAGATTGGGAAGGGATAGCCGAGATTGGAAAGTCCATCTCGCCCAAGCCGATCTCCGCAACCATCCCGATGCCGAACAGCACATCTCGCCAATGCACTACCGCCCTTTTGACACGTGCTGGACCTACTACACTGGGAATTCGGCGGGGTTTCACATGAGACCACGCCATGGTGTTATGCGCCATCTGCGAAAGGACAATCTCGCGCTCTGCGTCTGCCGCGTTGTCACAAGTCGTGTATGGCAACACGCCTTGGTTACCGACAAAATCACGGAAAATTGTTACATCTCAAACAGAGCCAGCGAATCCGGACACGTTTTTCCACTCTACTTGTATCCGAATCCGGATGAATTGGAGCTCACTACAGAACGCCTCAATTTCAAACCAGCCTTTCTCAAGGGGCTCTCGGAGAAGTTGGAGTTACCACAAACTGCGAAATCAGGTCCACCCGAAGGCGTTTCACCGGAGGAGATTCTCGCCTATATCTACGCGATTTTGTACAGTCCTGCCTATCGTGAACGGTATTATGAATTTCTGAAATACGGGTTTCCGCGCATCCCCTTGCCGCAAAATATCGAACACTTCCGCAAACTCGGCACGTTGGGGCAAGACTTGATTGACTGGCATATCCTCAAAGATAGACAGATTCCGCATCAACATCGCTTTGAGGGTGCGGGGGAAGGGGTTGTCTCAAAGGTTCGCTATGCGGCCGGAGGCGTTTGGATCAATCCGACCCAGTATTTCACGGATGTGCCGGTAGAGGTATGGGGTTATGAGGTCGGCGCGTATCAGGTGTGTGAGAAGTGGCTGAAAGATAGGCAGGGTTCTGCGTTAAGCCGTGCTGAAGTTCAGCAGTATCGGGGTATTTTGGTTGCAGTGGCGGAAACACTGCGGTTCATGGCAGAAATTGACGCGGTAATTGGAGCGTTTCCCATCTGAATCGCAGATTGGTACGTCAATCCATATACCGTGGGCGGGGCATCTTGCCCCGCTCTCTACCGATACGTTTTTGATTTTGGAGTGACTAAATGCTAGATTTCAAACCGCCCAAAGAGAATAAAATCGTGATTGGGACGGTCAAGTTGATATTACCGTTACTCATGCGGCTTTTCCAGAAGGTCGTAAGTGTAGATATTGATGCAACATCCTTCGATACGATGAAATCAATTGATGGATTCCCTACGATTTTCGTGCCGAATCATCCAACCCACGCCGACTCGCACTTGATGTTTACACTGTCAAAACGGTGTGGTCGGCGATTTCGCTATATGGCAGCACGAGAGACCTTTGACCAGCAAGCTGGGGGGAAATGGAGAGGATTTATCATGACTCGGCTTGGTGCCTATTCAATCGTGCGTGGTGCCGTGGACAGGGACTCGTTTCGGTTGACACGAGAAACGCTGGCCAAAGAGGAACAGAAGTTAGTTATCTTCGGCGAAGGAGAAGTTTCGCATCAGAACGAAACCATCATGCCGTTTGAATGCGGTATTGTACAGTTCGGATTCTGGGCACTCAGTGATATGGAAAGGGCGGACAATCTCAAACCGCTCTATCTCGTACCTGTCGGGCTAAAGTACATCTACAAGAACGATATGTGGGGTGAAATCGATCAGGCACTTACGAATCTGGAACAGAGCGTCCTGCCTGAGCATACCGCACTGCCTACACAATTGTATGACCGCGTGAAGAATGTGGGAGCTGTTCTGCTGATGACGCTGGCGAAAGAGTATCAACTGCGCCTCAACAAAGAGAGTTCGCTTAATGAGCAAATTGAGATGTTGAGAGCGCACATTCTGTCGCAGATGGAGCACTTCATGGGAATCGTTCCGCAACCGGAGGCGCATCCGCTCAGGCGGGTTCGGATGATTCAGAACCAGATTGATGAGGAAATTTACCGGGATGTGGATGAGATGACCGAATATGAGAGGGAGATTCACACACAGCGCATTGACAAATTTCGACAATTTTTCACAGACTTGCGTCGCATTGTCAACTCTATTGCGATTTATGAGGGATACATCGGCGAAGACCCATCTCAGGAACGCTTTCTGGAAGTCATCACACGGTTTGAGGTGGAGGTCTTTGGTCGCTCGAAGGTCAAAGGTCCCATGGATGCTTTTGTGCGCCTCGGTACGCCCAAAAATCTGCTGGATGCCTATGAGGCGTACAAAAAAGAGAAAAGGCAGACCACGCAACAAATTACCGTGGAGTTAGAAACCGAAGTTCAGAATATCGTCGAAAATATGCCGTAGACGACGAACCTAAGAACGCCCAATGATGAGGAGCTCACGATGCCACCCGAGTTTCAGTTTCTCGGCCTCCCCCATATCACGGTTATGATTTTGACAGTTGTTATCCCTGTGGGGCTTGCAGCATGGGTGAGGAAGACAGATGCTCCGATAGTGACACGAGCGGTTTGCTACTGCTTAGGCGGCTTGTTGCTCATCAATGAAGTCATACATTGGTGTTATCGCTGGCATGAGGTGGGGCCCGGCGTGTTTGTGCAAAAACATCTGCCCCTACACGTCTGTGGGGTCGGCGTATTCGTCACAGCGTTCGCTCTATTTTACCGAAATCAGTTCATTTATGAAATCGCCTATTTCTGGGGGTTGGTCGGCACACTTCAAGCGGTCATTACCCCCAACTTGGAAAATGCTTTTCCAGCGTACCGTTTCTTCCAATATTTCATCGTTCACAGTGGCATTGTGGTCGGTGTGCTTTTTGCGACGCTGGGGTTGAAAATGAGGCCGACGCTCAGGTCTTTATTCCGTTCATTCCTTATCCTCAACCTCTATGCAGTAATTATCGGTGGCATAAATTACTTGCTGAACTCCAATTACATGTTTCTCCGTGAGCCACCGATGACAGCATCTCCGTTTTTTTTCGCACCGTGGCCATGGTATATTCCGATTTTAGACGGTGTTGCATTTCTCTTTTTCTTTCTTGTCTACCTGCCCTTTCTCATTAGCGAGTGGACTGGCGGCAACCTATCGGTCGCCGAGTAGTAAAAAAAATGACCAAAAACGACAAAAAGACAATCTTCGGTTGGTGCATGTATGACTGGGCGAATTCTGCCTACATCACGACTGTAGTCGCCGCCATTTTGCCGAACTACTTTGGCAAAGCCATTGTGGGTGACGAGGGTGTTAAAATCGGAAACACCGTTTTCTGTGCAACGTCCTTATGGGCGTACATGGTTAGCGGTGCCGCATTTTTTGTGTTTCTGTTTGCACCCGTACTCGGTGCGATATCAGACTTTTCTTCCGCCAAGAAGAAATTTTTGATGTTCTTCGCCTACATGGGAAGCCTATCTGCACTTCTGCTCTATTTTTGTCAGTCGGGAGATGTATCGAAGACCGTTATCATCTTTATGATTTCACAGATTGGATTTGTGGGGGCGAACATCTTCTATGATGCCTTTCTGCCCCAAATCGCTTCCGAAGATAGATTGGATTGGGTATCGGGCAAAGGGTTCTTCTTCGGATATGTGGGAGGCGGGTTACAATTTGCCATCTCGTTAGGGCTTGTCGCGGGACACGAGATGATTGGTATTAATCAAGGGTTGGCCGCACGGATTGCGATGACGATGGCGGGTCTCTGGTGGGCGGGCTTTAGTCTGTTGACCGTAAAGTATTTAAGGGAGGGAGAAGCGGTTGAACAGATGCCAGCGGCATATCGTGGAAAACCTAAGTTAATCGCCTATACGGCCATCGGATTAACGAGGATATTCGCGACGGCCAGAAAGGTCCGACGCTTCAAACATCTGCTGCTTTTCCTAGTCGCTTTCATGATTTACAACGATGGTATCCAGACGGTAATCAATATGGCGACCATCTATGGCACAGAAGAGCTGGGGTTTTCCACAACGGTTTTAATGCTTACCCTGCTTATCATCCAGATGGTCGCCGCTGTTGGTGCTTTGGTATTCAGCAAGTTGGCCAGTAGAATCGGGACAAAACGCGCTGTGATGTTATCTTTAGTCCTCTGGAGCGGTGTTGTCACTTATGCTTACTTCCTACAGACTGCGACTGAATTTTTCCTACTCGGTGTTGTTGTTGGAATCGTTCTCGGCGGCTCGCAGGCACTCAGTCGCTCCTTTTACGGTTCAATGATTCCAGAGGAATCCAGCGCGGAATTTTATGGATTTTATTCTGTATTTAACAAGTTCTCTTCGATTTGGGGACCGCTCGCTTTTGGGTTGATAAGACAGATTACAGGTTCGGCGAGGCTATCCATCATTTCACTGATGATTTTCTTTATTGTGGGGTTGGTTCTACTCTGCTTTGTGAACGAAGATAAGGCGAGAGAAGCAAAATTGTCAGGCATATCTTAACGTGAGTTGCTCACAAGCGGCAACCGCTTCCCTACCGCTACCTATGTACATCACGCGTCACATTTCACGCATCCTGTTTTACCTCTATCTGCTCTTGGTGGCAATCAGTTTGCCTACACACGGCGAGAAAATTATTGACTCCGTGGTCGCTGTTGTCAATCAGCAGGCAATTACGCTGAGCGAGCTAAGGAACGAGTTGGTTATTAGAGAGATTAAAAACCCGTCGGATAAAGTGAAGGCAGGCGTTTTATTATCGCTCATCGAGCAAAGGCTGATGTTACAAGAAGCCGAAAAGGTTGAATTTCCACCTACTCCCGAAAAAGTAGATGCCGAAATGCAAAAAATCGTATCTGGATATGACTCTGAGGCCCTGTTTCGCAGGGAGCTTCAGGTGAGAGGGTTAGAATACGAGGCTCTAGTGGAGTGGATTCGAGCGCGCATGATACTGGAGAAATGGATTGAACGTCAATTCGGTCACAAAATTCTTGATGAAGATATAGAGCAGGAATCCATCCAATATTACGAGCAACACAAATCAGAATTTATGGAGCCGGTGAAGGTTAGGTATCAAGCTGTCAAGGTACTTTCAAAGCCTGAATACACGTCTCAACAGCAGGTGCGAGCCAAACAGTTGGCGGAGGACATCTATTTGCGTTTACGCGAGGGCGTAGCATTCCGCGACATTCAGCCGACCAATAGCATCCGTATTAATAACAACGCTGAAATCAGTGGGGCTCAAGGAGTGGGACTAACACTTTCCAAATTGAAGGTCGGTGAGTTGAGCAAACCTATCCTCACACCGGAGGGTTATCTCATCGCCAAGTTACTCAGTAAGGTTCCACCCCGTCAGAAAAAGTATGAGCAGGTCAGCCAAGAGATTAGTGAGCTGTTAATCCAAAGCAAGATTAATGCACTTTTGGAAGCGTGGTTAAAGGAACAGCGGAAGGTAGGAGATATTCGGATTCTGCACCCGAAATTGGCGCGAGTGCTTACAGAGAACAGTGCGACAGGGAAATCAGAAGGCAGGAATTTGGGGAATTGAGAGGGGGAGTATTGCGGATTAATCCGGCGAAGCGATTCAACGCCTTGATTAATCCGCAATCTCTGTTATTCATTTGACATTTCATCCATTTCATCCGACAGCCCAATTGACAGCTTCATTGCCGGGCTACTTGCAATGACTTGCAGCCCAATAGAAGCGTTGACGACAACAGTGTACGGAATCGTATTGAGTTGTCTTCCAATGAAAGGATTCCGACGCAGTAGGTTGCTTCCAGAACTAATAATGTTCGGTTCCAGCATGATTGTCGTCTCGCTCTGGTCTTTTCTGAGTATGGTGAACTGGCGTTCGGGTCGGACATCAATTGGCAGTCCAACAAGCGATAGGGTCAAATCGCGAGCGGGACCGGTCCGATTCACAGTCACCTTCAGCGGCAATCGTGTATTGGGTCCTATCCTCATATACCCTGGCGAAGCGGACATCGTAATGCTTGGTGCCTCTCTAATGCTGACGACGATACTAGAACGCTGGACTGTCAACGGCTGGTTCTGAATGAGATACACTTCGACGGGAATCGCTGGTCGCTTAATCTGTTCGCCAGCGACCGTTTTGATCGTTCCAGTCACTTCCACAACAGCGTGTCCTAATTCAGCGTCAGCGTCAGCGGTCAGGGTGATATACCCCTGATTCATATTCCCCACAATCGCACTAGAACTTGCGGTAACACCGGGTGGGAGGTTTTCCACCGCAAGTGCAATTTCGCCAGTAAAACCGACCCGCCGGAGGACATTAACGGTTAATAGTATCGTTCCTCCACGGCCGACGTTGGGATTATCAGGTGTCACGGAAATCGCAAAATCGGGGGTGGCGGGTTCTATGTCCAAATGATACACGTAACTGTCGCCACCGTTTGCGCCGATGTCCTCAAGCCTGAGCGCGTAGGTTCCCGATTCGGCAAAGCCGTAGTCAATTCTTGCGTTTCTCCGACCCGCAAACCCCGCGTTATTGGCCAGAACTTCTCCATCTGCGTTCAATAACGTCATCGCGGGGCTCAATGGTGAATTAATCTGTTCCGCAGAGAGCGAAATTGCATAGCCGCTGATTGTCGCGAGAAATCCCCAGGGACCGAATCCATTTATAATTTTGACCAGCACCTTGTTCCTCCCTTTTTTGAGAGGTAGCGCAATCACGTCGTCTCCTGCGCTCAGTGGGCGGTGGATGTACTTACTAAGGATTAGTTCGTCGTTGACCCAAACCTTGATGCCATCATCAGACCCCAACGACAAAATCTCGACGCGGTCACGACTTGACTCGATATATGTCACCGCATATCCAGTCACATCATCTTCAGGCACATTTCCGAAGGCACTTTCGCCAACACCTATTGTTTGGTACCAACCGATCTTCCGCCTGCCTTTGCCGACGTACTCCTTTTCCAAATCGAGCTCCAACTCAGGTGGAAACACCGTATCGAAACCACTTTCGTCGATATTGTCAAACGGGTGAATGACCCACCAACCTCCAAGCGTCATTCCTTCGGGGATGGTAAATTTGTAGTAATCCACTTCACCTTCCTCAGAAATGCGGCCACTAATTGCCCCTGGAATACCAATCTCTTGGGCACTCTGAATCTGCTGTGCCATCAACTCGCCGATACGCCGTGCTTCTTGCTGTACAAAGGTAATAATCTGGTCGCGCTCTAGCGGTGAAATATCTGAATTGTCTTTCGCTGCCATGCGCGTAATGGTTGAGACCCATTCGTCAGACGCAAGTGCGCGGTTGCTCGGTGAGCGCATTTCATGGCACTTGACACATTTTGTTTGAAACAGAATCGCTGTTTGGGTGTCCCGCGTTTCGGTTGATGCTTCAACAACCTGCGCCGTGGCAGTTCCTGCGACCTCCACAAGGTCTGGCTTATCGCCGACAATAAATGGAAAGACACCGTAAGGGGTATAGATCTGTTTAACACCCGGGTTCTCTTCTTTCGTGAGATCCACTGTCCATGAGGTTTCGGGTAGATTTTTACCACCGACCACCCCTTCAATGACTGTCCCGATCTGGCCTGATGGCGGGAACAGGTAGGTGTTATAGGCAATTACGCCCATTGTCAAACGGTATACAGAGGACGGATTGCCACGATAGAGCAGGTCTCGAAGGCGGAGGTAGTACACGCCATCTGTCTCAATCGTATAATCAACCAACGGGTCAAGACTGTAAAATCCGTTGTTCCGTGCCAACTCAGTGCCTTCGGCATCAAAAAGGGAAATCGTTGGCTGGAAAAACCGTTGGCTGGTATTGTTGAGTCGATACGCTTTGACATTGAAAACACACCGGTCCCCGGCATTTGCGCGGAAGGCGTAGTAATCTTCATCTGCCCCGGTGCTAATCATCCCATTCACGACCAACGGTAATTCGACCCCCGTTGCCTCATCAATGGTGTTATTGGGTTCGGTGTCAATGCCTTCTTCCTGTTGTCCCACTTCAAAGGGCCAAGCGGTTGACGTTCCCCGCTTTGCGACGATGCGGATTTCACGGTCACCGACGACCGCGTCGGGCGCGATTGTTAATCGGGCGGTTAAGCCTCCATTCGCTCGGGCAGCGGATTTGAGATATGACACAACCTTGTCCCGTTCTTCCGGTGTAATTGCGGCATTTTTCTCATTTATCATGCGGTCTACAGTCGCTTCCCACTGCGCGGGAGTCATCGACCTGTTGCCAGGTGAACGTAACTCATGGCATCCAACACAAGTTGCTTCAAACAGTTGTTGGTGAGTCGTATCAACTTCTCCGCCGACAGCGAAGAGTTCAGCGGTAATCCCTGGCTCCCCTCGAATGATCATCGTATGGGCTTCATTAAGGTTTGCGCCTTGGATGGAGATCTCAGCGGTCGTTCCCACTTTCCCGCCCGCCGGGAATAGCGAGCTAATCCGCGGTGACTCCTGTGCAAATACGTGTGGCATCTGTATCAGCATCAAACAACTGATGAACATTAAGATGTAGTAGATTTGCGAGAATCTTTTCATTTTCAGTTCCTCCAGATGTGCAAAACGTGAAACGGGGTTCACTTGATGGGTTTGTTTGGCCGTCACAACTCATCGGGTGGTGCATCAATTATCTTGTTTCGACGTGTTGCGTGGAAATTATCCTATTGCTTGAGTTCAGCAATCAAGTTTCCGTCCGACAGAGCCCAGATGCGTGCGATGCCATCCCGGCCGCCGGCGGCGACGAACTGGCCATCCGGACTCAGGTCAACAGCGTACACCTCATCAGTGGATTGATTGAAATTATACTCCTGATTTCCTGATCTGAGATTCCAGACAATCACTAAAGCGTCTGCGCTGC
Source organism: Candidatus Poribacteria bacterium (assembly GCA_965198165.1). Taxonomy (GTDB): domain Bacteria; phylum Poribacteria; class WGA-4E; order WGA-4E; family PCPOR2b; genus CBDAOT01. The sequence continues at coordinate 6,495,304 of OZ240244.1, forward strand.
CAGAGACGAAAATGACCTGATTGTTCCATGTGCCGCAGTCAACGGAATAAATCGGTCCTTGGTGCCCGTTATAGACGCGGTTGAGCGCACCTTCTGTCCGGATTTCTCCCGATTCCCTGCGTGATTCGATGATTCGCCATGAACGAATTGCATTGTCTGCCGAGCCGGATACGACGATGTTTTCCTCCGGTGCGAAGGCAACCGTGTAAACAGCGTCATCATTTAAATCGAAACTGACCAGAACCTCATACGTCTGCGGATTCCACACCTTCACGGATTTGTCTTCGCTACCCGTCGCAAAATACTTCCCATCTGCTCGATAATCAATGGCTAACATACGCCCCACATGCTGCGTAAGCGTCTCTGTCACTTCCCGGTCTGATAGGGAGATGACGACACCAGAGGCATCCATGCTGGCTGTTAGGAGTTTTGAATCATCTGAGCTTACGGCGATTGCCTCGATGGTATCCCCATGCTCATCACTGAGTGTATCAATCAGTTCCGTGGTTTCGACGTTCCAAATTTTAACCTCACCTTCTTGTGATGGTAATCCGCCACCTGCGAACAGTGTCTTGCCATCGCCCGAAAATTCTAGGCAACGCACGGCACCCGCGTGGGGCTCCAAGTCGTGAGTCACTGCTTTCGCTTTAATATCCCACAATTGAACCCATTGGTATGTTCCTACAGCGAGGTGTTTCCCGTCGGGGCTGAATTGGATAGACCAAATTGGAGAGATGGGAACTTCTGCGGGAAGAGAAAGCGGGAAGGAAAGGCTTCCAAGGAATAACACAATTAGAAACCAGCCACATCTGTTAAAAATCAGTGGCATCCTCAATTTGTCCATTATATATCCCCTTAATTTTGAAGGTATCTTCGCCAGTGGACGATGTCCCGCCCATATTTTTCATTCATTAACAAGTATTATCCGATTTGAATGCAAATTTGGTTTTTTAAACAATGGCGAGGCAAGGATGCCTCTCTTACGTCGAGGCAAGGATGCCTCTCTTACGTCGAGGCAAGGATGCCTCTCTTACGTCGAGGCAAGGATGCCTCTCCTACGTCGAGGCAGGGATGCCGCTCCTACGGGCTATTTTCTATAAGAAAAAAGGTAAAGCGTATCGCATGACTCGGCTCTACGCTTTACCTTTGACGTTTTATGAAATTGCGTCACGAATCGGTTTACCACCACGCGAAAGCACAATCCGAACACCTTCCGGCGATTCGATACTCTGATTGTAGTCAATGCCGAGGCATTGATAAATCGTCGCGGAAAGATCTTCGGGACGAACTGGATTTTCGGCGGGTTCCATGCCGCGTGGATCTGAGGCACCAACGACTTGCCCACCTCTAATTCCGCCTCCAGCCATCATGATTGAGAATACACTTGGATAGTGGTCTCGACCAGCGGTCCGGTTGATGATTGGGGTACGTCCGAATTCTCCCATCGCGATGACCATCGTACTGTCGAGCATACCGCGCTCAGAGAGGTCGCTGATCAGGCCTGCAACGGTCTTGTCGAAGCCGCCAAGTCTGCCGCGTAACGATGAGAAGATGTTGTTGTGATTGTCCCATCCGCCGTGACTGACGGTAACAAACCGTACGCCTGATTCTACAAGTCTTCTTGCAAGCAAGCAGCTTTGCCCAAATCCGTCGCGCCGATAGGCATCTCGAACCTGGTCGGGTTCTTGATTGAGATCGAAAGCCTCACGGGCCTCGGAAGAACTAATCAGGTCATAAGCGGCGGTATAGAATTCGTCAACCGCTTGGGCACTCTCGCTACCGGTCTCGAACTTCTTAAATGCCGTATCAACGGCTTGACGGAGCGAACGTCTCCGATCAACACGTTCCATTGAAATTCCGTCGGGTGGTTGGAGATTACGGACTTTGAAGTTCTTGCTCGCCGGATTCCCGCCTGGTGAGAATGGGTCAAGAGCGGCACCAAGGAAGCCTGCGCCTCCATAAGCGACAGGAGATGGAATCGCAATGTAGGGCGGTAAAGCGTTAACTGCGCCTTTGAGCTTAGCAACAACGGAACCGTATCCCGGTACAGCAAACCCAGGCAGCGGTTGGAAACCGGTCATCATGTAATGGGTTCCCCGTTCATGCGCGCCTTCGGGCGTAGTCATAGACCGCACGAGACAGATCTTATCCATCTGTTGGGCAATTCTCGGCATATGTTCGCAGATTTCGATTCCCGATACATTGGTCTTAGTCGGTTTGAAAAGACCGCGAATCTCTTCCGGTGCTTCCGGCTTCAGATCCCAAAGGTCTAAATGGCTTGGGCCGCCGCCCATCCATATCAAAATCACTGATTTGGCAGGGCCTTCTTTACCATCTGGTGTTGATGCGACCGCTTGTAACCGGAATAAATCGGACATACCGAGCCCAAACAATCCGAGGGCACCCGCTTTGAGGAAGTCGCGACGGTAAAAACCTTCGCAATCGGTGCAGTGATCCAAATTTTCTTTATTCATGTGTCATCACCTTTCGAGCAACCGTTCAGTATATTTGGGCGTAGAGTCTGTTGCCAGCAAAGTTACTCACTCTACGAAAGATCTGACGGTTACGGTTGAGGGTGGATTATGGGTAGATAGCTCTCATCCAGTTGACATTGCCATCGTACTGTTTCATGTTTGCTTTGACAGGTTATAGATCGATTTGCTGATTCAGCCGCTAGGCAACCACAAGGGTTACTCCTGATTATACTATATCCTGATTCGGATGTCAAGGGTTATGCTGAATTTATTTATCGAAATCGACAATTGGTAATTAACCCATCAAGACCGATGTGAACAGTATTGATTGACAGTTGGGCAACCACAAGGGATGTCCCTACTGAATCGCTATTATTGCAGTCTCACCCGTTTTTGCTTGCGCGAAGTTGATTTAGGGTGTTGACTTAATCGCTTCAGCAACACCTCAACTTCCGCTTCGTAGGTGTAAAACGGATCTTTCATTTCAAATGGTTCTTCATGAGTGAAATAGATTTGATGCCAATCAACAATGCACGGCAGACGATTTTTGAACAGGTAGCGCATAATATGTGTTCTTGCCTTTGCTCTGGTATCTTCAGGTGATTTCGCAATCGCGGCATCAATTCGCTCTTCGGTTATTACCCGTTTCGCATGTCCGCTGTGCTCCAACGAATAGTACAACCCCCTTTGTGGATGGAGATGGTGATATTCAAGGTCAAGGCTTTCTAGCCACGGATCATCCCAATCCAAATTCTCTTCTTCCATAAAGGTTTCAAGCAACCATTTTTTCGCCGCCCAGTCAACACGGTCTGTGACGTTGAGCCAACCTTTCTCAAGGTCGTCTAGTACGGATTCCCACGCGGCTAAAACCCAGTCGGTATCATCATCGCGTCCTTTAAGGACTTTTTGGGCAAGATTCAGATATTCGCGTTGTAGGTCAATTGCTGAGATTGTATCACCCGATTCAAGTTCAACAATCCATTCAAAGCTTTGGTCTCGTGATACATCTTTGATTGCTTGAACCGGATCGCTTAACCCTAGATTGCGCGGACGGTGTCCGGCTTCAATGAGGTCGAGGACAAGCGATGTCGTGCCAACTTTCAGGGCAGCGGCATATTCGGACATATTGGAATCCCCGACAAGCAGATGCAGACGACGATATTTTGTATAGTCTGCCAGCGGTTCATCCCGCGTGTTGATAATCGCCCGACTAAATTGGATCCATTCGTAAATTTCTGTGACGATGTGGTCTGCTCGCTGGGAGATTTGATATCCAACAAATCCATCGCTCCCCTGTTGAATTTCCCCGAACTCAAGGATTTCTTCATATCCACCGACCCGACCCGCGCCCGCATAGATCTGCCGGGTGACAAAGAACGGCATCAACGTCGGAATAACCACTTTATAGAAAGAGACATCGCGGCGAATCTGATAATTTTCATGGCAACCGAAGGTTGCGCCGGTAAAGTGGTCAACATTATTTTTGAAGAAAGAGACCTCTTCCTCTAGCTCTAATTCGCCTAGAATCTGCGTTATTACTCGTTCAATGGCTTTATCGTAAGCGACCAGATCAAAGAGTTGCTGACATTCGGGTGTCGCATATTCTAGGTGTCCCATATCAATATACAACCGTCCACCGTTGAACAAAAAACCGCCGTTGCCCGGTGGCTCGCCCCAATCACGGTAGTGCATATCGGAGATGCCCAGCTTCAATTCGTGGAACACATAATCTCTGACGCGGGCCGCAACCCCTTCCGGCGAACCTGTGAATCGGTTCGCTTCCGTCAAACAACCAAACTCGGTTTCGATTCCGAAAATACGTTTACTCACGATTTCCCCTTAATTAGAACGAAAAGTTCCGCTAACTTCCAGTGTTTGGAGATATATCCAAATAGATCGCAACTTGAATTATTAGAGCCAATCAGCGATTGCAGACTCAATCTCCGTCGAATGAAGCAGACGAAATTTGCTATTACTTCGGCGAGATGTATCCAATACTCCCACCTCAATCTGCCCATCTTCCAATTCCCTTTTGAGGACATCGCGCAACTGGTCTTCGTTGAGATGGGATTCGTTTCCCTGCTCATCTTCTTCTGAGAGGTCGTCCGCCTGTAGACTCAAATCCCGCCCGATTGCCCACGCCTCCAGTGCCAACCGCACTGCGGATTCCAGTGAACGATTCTCGGAATCTGACGCGGACAAATGGTTCTTCATCCCCGTTTCGATCGCCTCAGTACCTCCAATGACCTCAGTACGCGGGCTTGACCTCACGCTCCCATCGTAATTCATGGATATAAATTGTTTTTCGCTCCCCTTCGTGCCGAGTTCAACCAACAGCATCTTAAGAATGTATGCCGACTCGAATATAGCCTCGAACGCCTGCGTAATAACAGGGGCAAGCACAAAGTTCGTCATCCGATGCAGGGTTACATCATCAACAGAGTGTTGAAAACCTTGTATTGAAGCGTGGTCGGTTATCAGCTCCCGGAGCCGTGCAATATCGGCAGCGCGCCCCATTGCCGACATCGCAATTCGATTGTGCACCTCAAAAATCTTACGTTGCCCCCGACCAACTGTCAGAAGTAGCATACCATCGTCATAGCTCAGTCCAACAACAGGGCTTCCTTGACTCAGTTGGTCTTCAATGTAGTCTCGCCGATCGCGAATCGCCTCGATCCAGCGATATGGTTCATCTCGCATATATTTATTCGGTCAAGTTCGGAGTCTCAAAAGTTAGCGTCTGCCCGTAGAGGAGGAATAGATCGCAACTTGGGTTAATCTGTATCAACAGATTGCGTGTAGATATCACCCAGCCGTTCCGTCGGAAGGTCTTGAATTCCCTCTCCCGTAATCATTTTAATCGTCGGAAAAATTTTCGATTTTGGGTTAAACCCGCTGGTGGCGGCATCGTATTCTGAAGCGGTATCAAATAGCCTCAAGACTGTGACGGTTGCCAATTGTTCATCCATATCAACCAGTCGAGTTTCCCCCCACCGATTCAGGTGGTACAGTACACCACGAATCCACACTGACCCGGAACCGGAAGTTGCGAAATCCGCACTTTCAAAATGGGCACCGAGCGCGTCGTAGAAAAAGATTTTACCGCCATTTTCATCTTCCGCGCTGTGTACATCGTAAAGCGCGAAGATCGGGATTACACCGCCGATGCCTTGCAATGCCATCGGCACATTGTCGCGAAGCAAGCGGGAAAGCATCCTCAACTTACCTTCGACGCTTAATTCCTGAAGTTGGCTACGACGAAAATATTGGAAAGAGTGCTCAAGCAGGCGCGCCATTTCATAAGCGATTGCGGGAGAACCTGCGATTGCTAGGACGGAGTATTCATCAATCGGTAACACCTTATCCGCTCGGTCGTAAAAGATAGATGTCCCCGCCGTTGCTCGCCGGTCGCCAGCGATGAGCACACCCTCTTTATAGCGCACAGCAATGACGGTTGTGCCCTCCGCAATTTCCAACTGGTGGTCGGCCCTGTTTGTTTGAGCCACCGAGAGCTTCGTTTGAAATTCGGAATCGTGCGCCTTTAAGAGGTCGAGAAAATCGCCTTTATGTTCCCCTTTATGTTCCATTGACTATTCACCTGTTCGCTGACGGTAGCGTCTTGACTGATCTTTATCCACACGCCGCATTCTCCGGAGTAATTCTCTGGTATCCGGCTTGTTGACATCTGGACGCTTCGGGCCATCGTCGTCCCCGCCATCGCCGGGGACAATCGGCTTCGTCGGTCGTTCTCTTCGGTCTCGGAGGGTGATGAATTCTTTTTCTGACATTATTAATTCTCCTGTAGAAAGATTTGACTTGATTGACTCACTTGACAACAATTAACGCACTCGACAATATCAACAGTTCCATTCGCCTTCATGCGGATTGCAAAAACATTGGTTTATTTGAGTCCTAGATTCTTGACTAATGCTTCAACCGTCTGCGACTCATCTAAGATGCGATTGTATTTTTCTGCCAACTCTGGATTTGCAAGTTGACTCATGCTAACGGCAACCGGTTTCCCCTGCACATTGAACGTGATGCTGTCCCACTGAACAGATTTAACGTCTGCACGGAATCTGTCAAGCGATTTCCCCCGGAAGTATGCCCGCGTATCTGGCGGTGGGTGGTGAATCGCCGCTTCAATCTGTTGGTCTGTGACAATACGTCGCATCAGCCCCTGTGCCTCAAGCCCGTAGTAGAGCCCAACTTCGGAGTCAATATTGTGATATTCCAAGTCGAGGCTTTGCAACCACGGGTCGTCCCAACTGACCCCTTCTTCACTGATGAAGGTTTCCAACATCCACTTTTTGGCAACCCAATCTAGTCGATCTCTGAGCTCCATCGGGTCTTTTTCGAGGCCATCAAGCACAGATTCCCATTCGAGCAGAACCCAATCCGTTTCACTGTCTCGACCAGCCAAATGCTTCTCAGCTAAAGCGAGGTACTCGCGCTGAAGCTCAACCGCGGAAATGCTCCTACCGTCTTTTAGTTTAAACAACCATTCATAAGTCTGATTACGCGAAATCTCTTTGATTGTTCCAACCGGATCACGAATTGCAAAGTTGTCAGGGATACGCTTCTGCTCAATCAGGTCAATGACTAAAGCGGTGGTCCCAATTTTAAGTGCTGTTGCATACTCAGACATATTGGCATCCCCAGCGATGCCGTGTAAGCGACGGTATTTGCCCCCATCCGCGTGCGGCTCATCTCGCGTATTCACGATTGGCCTGTTGTGCATGGTATCAACACTGACTTCAACCCGGAAGAAATCTGACCGCTGTGCCAATTGAAAGAAACCTGCGGTGCTAATGCCCGATTCTGTCTCGATTCCCACTTTCCCAGAACCCGCAAAAATCTGTCGCGTTACAAAAAACGGCATGATACCGTCTTTCAGGTCGTCAAAGGGAATATCGCGCCGCATCAGATAGTTATCGTGGCAACCGTAGCTATGCCCGTGAAAGTCCGTGTTGTTTTTATACAACAGAACGGGTTTCCCCAATTTCTCACTCTGCCTCAGCGCACATTGGTGCAGGATACGCTCGCCTGCTTTATCGTGAGCAATCAATTGAAAAAGACTTTGACATTCGGGCGTGGAATACTCGGGGTGTGCATGGTCATTGTATAGACGCGCACCGTTGACAAGAATCAGGTCGCTTTTGACCTCGACAAAGGGGATATTTCGGCTTCGGTCTTGCTCCTGATATTTTTTCTCGTCGGGATGCTCTTGTAACCGTTCGGCGCGGAAGCCGCGTTCGTCCCGGAACGGATCCTCGCCGCTATAATCCCACATTGGTCGAAAGTCCTCGCGCCGATAGCTCTTAATTAGGTCTATCGACTGCTGAACCGGATCGATGTTCTCTTCGCCTTCTAGCGTAATGCCGTATTCCGTTTCAATACCAAAAAGTCTTTGCATACTTCCTTTAGAGGTCTATGAGGGGTTTCTAAATCCGTAAATATGTTATCCTGACGGCGACTATTATATCACGTTTTTGTTTTGATTATTCGAAAATTTTCACGCATTGGTCACCTAAAGTGTACCTCCAATATTGACTGCTTGATTCCGACATAGCAATTCCCTCATGCAGCGCGACGGAAGTTTATCCCACTTTGGCGTACGGAATTCTGCAATCAATTATAACACGCTTTCAAATCGTTGACAAAGATAAATTTTCAACGACCAACTCTCGACTGCTAAATCACGCTACTCATAGTCTTTCTACGGGTCGATTGCTCTGAACGGATTGGGGATACTTTGACCACGTTCTCTGGCTCATAATCAAGTAACTTCAACCAATCCTCCACGCTATCCGTTGGCGGGAAGATGTCATTCTCTCGGTATTCGTCGGCGAGCGCGCCCATCAAATCGGTGTGACCGATACCGACTTTTTCATCCGGTTTCTCAATGGCGCGTTTAATTGCAGACTCTTTCGCTCGCTGAACGACAGAAGCAATGATTGCACCGCTACAAAGATCTCCGTTGTACAAAATATCGCGCCGACCACTGCGTAATGCGACCTCTAGGAATTTATTCTCTTCAGTGTGCGCGAACTGTTCCTCACACGCTTGGTCAATCAAGTGAGAGATAGCCTCCTCTGCATCGCCCTTATGCGATTTGAGCACTTCTGGGTCAATTGGTAAATCTGGTGTCAGGTAGATGCGAAAGATGTCTTTTGCGGCTTCCTTATTTGGACGCTTAACTTTGATTTTCCGATCGATTCGTCCTGGACGCAAGATGGCGGGGTCAATCAGATCTGGGCGGTTCGTCGCGAGAATGATTACCACATCTTGCAGAGATTCAATGCCATCCATTTCAGCACAAAACATCGGAACAACGGTGTTGGAGATGTTGTGTGCGCGGAAGGAGCGACGTGTGCCTAAGATTGATTCCGCCTCGTCAATAAATACAAATGGGAGGAAACCGTCTTTACGTTTATCACGGGCGATCTGAAAAATTTCCCTGACTTTACGCTCCGATTCACCGAGCCACATATTCAAAATCTCAGGCCCTTTGATATGTAGGAAGCTCCCTTCGACATCAGAGCCTGTTTCCGTCTTCAACTTTTCGGTGAGGTTATGCGCCGTTGCTTTCCCGATAAGTGTTTTACCACAACCGGGCGGGCCGTGCAACAGAAATCCTTTGGGGGGGGTATGCTGGAACTGTTCAAAAAGTTCAGGATGCAAAATTGGAAGTTCAATCGCATCTTTGATCGATTGAATAGTCCCCTCAAGACCACCTATTTTCGTCCAAGGTATCTCCGGCACTTCTTCAAGGAAATAGTCCTTGACCTCTTGAGCCTCCAATTGTTCAAGCGCGACTTTGAAATTCGGGTCGATGCGAACTTCATCTCCTGTTTTGAGTCTCGCATTTGCGAGGTCAGTCGAACGTTCTAAGATAACGGATTGCAACCCGCCGGGCTCTTGTCCAACGCGCAGTCTACCATCAGGGAGAATATCACCGATTTTTCCGATTGGCCCGGAGTCACTGTACCCTAATTCGCCAACAACAACATAAGCATCGTTGAGCAGGACGCTGAAACCAATCTTCAGAGCTGTAGGGTCAAGTTGCGGGTCAATGTTGGCGTAATATTCTGAACCCCCAAGAATCACCCGAGCGACATCCTTTTTCGGCAATCCAAGCAGTGTACCGATTCGATTGGCAGGAGATGTCAGTTTTTCAATCGCCTCCTGCATTTCCATAATGGCTTGCCTCGCCTCTTGGAATGTCATTTCATCTTCAATAATTGCACGGCGTAGTTCGTACAAAAGCGGACGTCTTTGGTCATTTTCATGAGTTGCATAGATCAGCTGATCAACGATTATCAAGGCGCGAGATTTGCCGACTTGATCTTCGTCCTCTTCAATTTCTTCTTCAAGCTCATCGTCGAATAACTGAAAGTGGTCATCGGCTCTTCTCTCGGGTCGGTTCCGATTTCTGTCGTTAGGCATTAAACTCCTCCTCAAGCAGGATAACTAACCATTTCCCGCCACTGGTTCACAAAATAGATGCGGCTTCCTGGGGCTTGAATTGTGAGTACATTAAAAGATTATATTCTGAAACGAATGCCTCTATTTCCAGGATTTATGTATTTTATCACAACATGCAGAAAAGATCAACTTAAAAAACTAAATTTTTTTCCAATCATTTCTTGCCTTTATTCACGACCTCTGATATAATCATGTTCATGGTTGGGACATCAACTTTTGGGTTAGGGGACGTAAGACTTGCTATCGCAAGCGGTCACCGCAGACATCACCCAGTGTCGAAACCCCACAATCCACAACACCCTTGCCGGAGATTCTCATAGAATCCTCACCTTTAGGGTATGGGAGTATGGCAATCCATCTTTGTGTACTTGGAGTGAGGTAATGGAAAATAACAATTATCATATTCGGTTGAAAGATTTACCCGCTGATGAACGTCCTATCGAAAGACTTTATAATCACGGGCCTGAAAACTTAAAAACGTCGGAACTGATTGCGATTCTCATTCGTACCGGCTCGGGTCAAGCAACAGCTGTCCAAGTTGCAGAACAGTTACTTCAAAAGTATGATGGCAGCTTGAAACGGATGGTGAATGATAAAACCCAGATGGGCGACGGAATAAAAGGGCTAGGAACGGTGAAGGTTGCCCAAGTCAGGGCTGCGTTTGAGTTGGGGAGACGGATGGCAGTGCTCCTTGAGGAAAAGGAGCAAATATCTTCTCCTGCCGATGTCGCCCGAATCATGATGCCATCTATGCGCGACCTTCAGAATGAAATCCTTTACGTCCTTTGCCTCGATACGAAAAATAACGTAACCAGACAGCGACGAATTTTTGAGGGAAGCTTAAACGCAAGTATCATTCACCCCCGTGAAGTCTTCCGCTTCGCCATTGAGGAAGCGGCGGCATCAATTATTCTCGTCCATAATCATCCGTCCGGCGACCCATCACCGAGTCGAGAGGATATCCAAGCGACACAGCAGTTAATGCGTGCGGGTAATTATATCCAGATTCCGGTCAGAGACCACGTTATTATCGGACATGGGTCTTACATCAGCTTGAAGGAAGAAGGTTTGGTTTAAGCTTTGATTAAGGGCGAACCGAATCATCGCAGGTTACTGGTTCTCAACAGCCGTTCTTTGACGAACAACTTCATACAGCAACACGCCCGTTGCCACCGATACGTTGAGCGTGGAAATGTGGCCAAACATCGGCAAACGGACGAGAAAATCACATCTCTCTTTCACGAGCCGCCGTAGCCCTTTTGCCTCATTTCCTAAGACGAGGCAAATCGGTACAGTGAGATTCGCATCGGTATAAATCGTCGGGGCCGCTACATCCGCCCCAACGACCCAGATACCATCGGCTTTGAACATCTCAATCGTGCGGGCGAGATTTGTGACCTGAGCGACTGAAACATACGCTGAACTCCCTGCCGAAGCTTTGTGCGTCGCTGTTGTTACACCGGCTGCCCGATTTTTGGGTATTACCACACCATCCGCATTGACCGCATCGGCAGTTCGGATTATTGCGCCGAGATTCCGCGGGTCTTGAATCCCATCTAGCATGATGAGCAGTGGTGGGCGACCGTGCCCTTGGGCATTCTTGATGAGCGTTTGTACATCAATATAGCCTGTGGGACTAACGAGGGCAATAACCCCTTGATGAGGAACAGTTGCTTCAATCCGATCCAATTCCCGCTGTGGCACAAAATCGTAACGGATACGTTTTTTCTCAGCGATGGAAATGATTTGTCGCAGACGCGGGTCAACCTTCCCTTGCCCAATCAAGAGCCGTTCGATCTCCCGCTTATTGCTACTGCGTAGGAGTTCTAAAACTGAATTTCGACCAACAATTTTCTCAGACATTGGACACACGGTCTTATTCAGGTAGTGCTCACGAGGAGCCGGTCTGACAGGCGACTGTTTTTGTACTTCCTAAAGATGCAAAACTTGAAAAGACTTTTTTCGGCTCTAAGGCACCGCAAGCTGGGCATTTGAGTTCCTTGTTGTCTGCATTGACACCTTCAAGGACTTCAAATTTGGATTCACATGTTTCGCATTGATATTCATATATTGGCATTGGTTTTCCTTTCCTTTCGATTTCCTGTCCACAGTGGTCGTTTTAATGCTTCGCTTGGATTGAGAGCGATGCGATGTTGTTTGTGTAATTCAGAAAATCAAACGTTTCGGATTCCTCGTTGGTATCATTTCTGATGAACTGGTAATCTACGAGCAGTGTGAGGTTTTTACGGAACTCCCAGTTCAGTTGGAAATTTAAGCCGATCTGGTCGTCTCGTCGGTGCGGGGCATCTTCGGCAGCGAGGACACCTGTTCCGCGAACTTGCCTCCCATCAAACCAGACCACCAAGCGGGACAATCGTAGACGGGCCCAACTCGCGGAGTTAATTTTGTAGAACGCCCCTACCGCCGCCTCAAAGCTAGAGAAGTCGTAGAACGCAACATTAGAACTGTTCAGAAACTGATTCAATTCGGTCTGCACAACCACTTGACCGGTAGGAATAGTAATGAGTTTCCCAGAAATAAACTGACGGACATCGGTTCGGGATTCCCCTGCTTTAATCCCAGCGATGGCGAGCACAAGGTTGTTCAGGTTGTTCGCATATTTCTCCCGTTCAATTGAATACTCAATCCGACCCAATACTCCTTTGAAAAAACCGAACTGAAGCTGTCCGACCCCTTGATGACTTGTGGTGCCAACGAGGAGAAAATCCTCGCGTCGCGTCTGGTCGTCATCAAAACCGAAAAGCCGTAGGTTATATTCCAATACCTTCCCGAAGCGAAAACCGATCTGGCGTTGCAGGTTATCGTAGGTATCGTCCTTCCGATCTAACCGTTGAAGCTGATGGGATAAAGTTAAGGGAGGCAGTTTGGAAGTCGGATAGAAACTCAACTCTGTCAGGATGGTATCCGTAAACGCATCGAACTCGTTAAGCTGTCCGTCTTCACCCGTGTAATTCTCTAATTGTGGATAGTATTGCAGTGTTAGCCCAAAACGCTTGCCAAGCGGCAAGGTGCCTTGAAAATTGACACCCGCCCGGTTAATCATCCCTTGAAGTTGCGGGTTATCCCGCCCTGCAAGGCTACTTGTGTTCGGGTCAATGCTCAATCCAAATTCCACATGGTCGTTGAAAACATTGCTTACCTGATAGTCCATTGTTAATTTGGGCTCAACGGCAGGTTTTTCGTCTAATCTTTTTGCCAGCAAGTCTTCACCAAATCCACGTCCGATTGACACGCTCATCAGGGCGGAATCGGGAGTTTCTATCTTTCTGTTCAGCAATTCTTGACCGAAATCAGATTGAATTTGTGCGGAGCCGATTGACACGCTCATCAGAACAAAAATTGTGGAATAACTCCATAAAAAAAGCCGATAAGTCATTTTTCCTCCAACATATCTTGCACACTATTTTGCAGTCTACATCTCTAAAATATCATTCCCATAGGCGAACAACGCGGGTGTTCCACCGGTATGCACGAATATGACCGTATCATCTAGTGTAAACTGCCGCTGTCGGATGTGGTCAATTAAGCCAGCAAACGCCTTGCCCGTATAGACCGGGTCGAGCACCACCCCTTCCGTTCGTGCAACTAGAATCACCGCCTCTTGACTTGCCGGTGTTACTGTGCCGTAGGTTTCCCCGGCGTATTCGCCGTAGCTCTCAAAATCGTGTGCGGAAAAGTCCAAATCGAGTGCAAGCAACCGGGCGACTTCATTCCCTACCTCCGCAAGCTGGCTGTTTTTTGCATCGTTGTCCTGTGGGCTTGGGCTCATTCCGACTATCCTCAACTCAACCCCTAACGCCCGTGCGCCGACGACCAATCCAACATGGGTATGTACCCCCGCACAGACGTAAAGAGCGTCGGGTGAGATGCCTTGCTCCTGAAGTTGCTCCCAAAGCTCAAGGAATCCGTCCACATAAGACACGCTCCGCAGATAGTACCCATCGCTGCTGGTGTTGTAGACTCGATGTCCTTTCGACTCAAGGTCTGCTTGCACGGTCTCTTTGTCCTCAGCGTTTTCTATTAAGTGGACATCCGCACCGAATAGGTGGGTCAGGAGTAAATTCCCATTCACAGGTGTAGCGCGAGCGTCCTTTCGCCCAACCATCACCGCTTTCAACCCCAATCGGGCAGCGACCGCCGCTGTCAATCGGGACTGATTGGATTGCGATGCCGCTCCGTGCAACAGGACATCGTACCCCTCCTCAATCGCTGGTGCAATTGAATACTCGAACTCCCGAACCTTATTCCCGCCAAATGCCATTCCGGTCTGATCTTCCCGCTTCACAAGAATCCTAGGCCCAGCTAAGGCTTCAGACAAGCGGGGGCAGTCGAGTAGCGGCGTTGGCAGGTCAGCTAACGAGAGCCGGGGCAATTGGTCGAGGCGGGTTCGCAATTCATCAACAGTAACCACAGATTTTAAATGGGACATAGGGATACCTCATCAAGCAATTTTCAGTAAAAGTTTATCAAGAAGAGCTATAGTTTGGACAATTTTTGAGAATTTAGATGACAAAAAGCATAAATGTAGCGTTTTTATTAAAACTTGTGGGCGAAAATTGAAGAAAATGTGCTAAATTTATCCAAATGTTTACCTCTAGAGCCAAGTGTTTACCTCTAGAAACTCGCTTGACTTTTGGGAAATGACTCCCGACTTATGTAGTGTTGGCCTATGTCCGAGGGGATATTCGGGAAATTCTAGCGATAGCCAAAAGGTAAACAAAAGGTTAACGGTAAAAAAAAGTGATCATCAGCCTATTTTAGGATTAAGGGCTATTTTTTGAAGTGACTTAGCGGTTTAGATAAACTACTCGCCTCAGGGGCCAGTTCTTTTTCTCTCTCTGGCTTTTTGTAGCTCTATAGCTGTTTGCCTCCCTATGGTTGCCAGCGCGTCCCATCTGGAAGCACTGCCGCGGACATCCCATTCTTGGAATACTTCCTTTCTTAATGACCCGCTAGTGGTAGGAGCATTGTTACACAGAAACAGGAGTATCTGCGTTGTGTAGATATACTCCGCTGAAGAAGAACGGAAACTATTGATGTGCTTGGTGACCAATCGATGGATGAGAAAGATGGGTAGGTTGAAGTTTGACAGTCTATCAAGTTGAACGTTGTTATCCAGGAACAGGATAAGCGGAATTACCGAGCTCCGCCCTGTTTCGGAATTGTAACCGATAGGATAACTGACCAACCGATAGGATAACTGTGAACAACTTTCACAATTGTAATTATACTTTATAATCTGGCTCCGTGTCAAGTTTTTTTTAAGGAAAATGAGGGACATTTGGTTTTCCTTTATCGGGCGTGGGAACTCCCTCCTACAGTGTTTTCTGCGAGTTTGGAAGCAGAACCCAGCTCGCAGAATATTACACACCCTTTTGAGCCGGATATGCCCCTGCCTATTGATAAGGCCGCATGACTTTTACCAAATTGTCCAAACTATCACACCACCCTCAAAATGTAAGGTTCATTATTTTCAAGCGTCAGTTGTCAATTGTTTGACTGCTCTCCGACGAGGGTGAAGCACGGCTTCGGTATAGCCGTTTGCTACTGCTCTACCCTTGAAAACCAAGTCAAGAGCCGCCTGAAACGGGATGTTTCTATCGTATTCAGGAGCCATGTTGTGATAGTTTGGATCGGAGGCATTTTGGGCATCAACCACCGCCGCCATCCGCTTGAATGTCTCAGTGACCTGTTCCTTCGTAACAATCGCGTGATGGAGCCAGTTGGCGATGTGTTGACTTGAAATCCGCAACGTCGCCCGGTCTTCCATCAACCCAACATCGTGGATGTCCGGAACCGTTGAACACCCAATCCCCTGGTCTACCCACCGCACAACGTAGCCAAGTATTCCCTGCGCGTTATTGTCCAATTCCTGTCGAATCTGCTCCGGTGTCAATTCCCGATCCAATAGTGGCGGTGTCAGAATGTCCATTAGGCGGGCGCGACCTCTGCTCGCCAAGGCTTCCTGTTTAACCGCCACGTTGACGTGATGGTAGTGCATGGCGTGGAGTGTGGCGGCAGTTGGTGATGGCACCCACGCTGTGTTCGCACCGGCTTCCGGATGCCCGATTTTGGTTTCGACCATCTCCTGCATGGCATCGGGTGCTGCCCACATGCCCTTGCCAATCTGCGCCTTCCCCGGTAGTCCCGTTTCAATGCCGACATCCACGTTCCAGTCCTCGTAAGCGAGCATCCATGGCTGATTTTTGATTTCGGGTTTGGGGAGCATCGCGCCCGCCTCAATGCTGGTATGAATTTCATCGCCCGTCCGATCAAGGAAGCCGGTGTTGATGAAGACCACCCGTTCCCGCGCCTGCCGAATGGCTTCCTTGAGATTAACCGTTGTGCGGCGTTCCTCATCCATAATCCCGATTTTGAGCGTGTTCGCTTCGAGACCGAGCGCGTCCTCAACCCTGCCAAATAGTTCAACAGTAGCCTCCACCTCTTCTGGGCCATGCAATTTCGGTTTTACGATGTAAATGCTTCCCGCCTGCGTGTTGGTGCATTGCCCGTTCCCTTTGAGGTCATGAATCGCCGCCAATGCTGTCACCATCGCATCAAGGAAGCCCTCCGGGATTTCCTCACCGGCAGTCGTCGTGACAGCGTCGGTGTACATGTGGATTCCGACGGTGCGGACGAGGAGCAAACTTCGACCCGGCAGTGTCAGCGATTCGCCATCGGGAGTCTTGAACGTCTTATCCGGGTTCAGCCTGCGCGTCATCATCTGACCGTTCTTTTCAAAGGTGACATCAAGGGTCCCTTTCATGATGCCGTTCCAGTTTCCGTAGACCTTCGCTTTGTCGTCCGCGTCAACCGCCGCTACCGAGTCCTCGCAGTCTTGAATGGTCGTGACCGCCGCCTCAAGAATCACATCTTTTACGCCTGCGGGGTGGGCTTTCCCCACGGGGTCATCTCGGTCAATCTGAATTTCGATGTGCAGTCCGTTATTTTTTAACAGTACGCTGGTCAATGCACCCCCCTTTTCGTTGAAACCGACAAATTGACTCGCATCTGCCAACCCAACCTCACCCCCATTTTTGAGCAGTGCAACAAGGCGGTTATCTTTGATCGCGAATTGTGAGACCGCCGAATACTGACCCTCTGCCAACCCCACGACCTCATCCAGAAACGCTTCCGCTTGAGCAATCACCGCCGCACCTCGGACGGGATTATATGCCTTCCCTTTCTCCTTCCCATCCGTTTCAGGAATCATATTCGTGCCGTAGAGCGCGTCATACAAACTGCCCCATCGGGCGTTGGCGGCGTTCAACGCATACCGAGCGTTATTCACAGGAACAACCAACTGCGGCCCTGCCACATACGCAATCTCCGGGTCAACATTCGCCGTGCTGACTTCAAAATCCCCACCTTCAGGGATGAGATAGTCGATCTCTGTCAGGAATGCCTCATACGTTTCGCTATCGATTGGTTGCCCCGCTCTCTCCAAATACCATTGGTCAATCTGTGCCTGCAACATATCCCGTTTCCCCAGCAGTTCCCGATTCTTGGGGGCTAAATCCTTAACAAGTTCCCCAAGTGAAGCCCAAAATTCATCAGGTTCAATACCTGTCCCGGGCGCAATCTCGTTTTGTACAAGGTCATACAATACCTTATCAACCCTGAGTCCACCAATTTCAACTGAATTTGTCATAGTTCTCTCCTTTGTAAATTTGATCTCTTTATTATACCAAGCGTCCGAAATTTTATCCATCACCAAATTGATTCGACTTATATTTTCTCAATACATTCGCCAATTATCCGGGTGTGATTTTATCCCGGGTGCAATACATTCATAAAGTCCTCTAAGCCCCAATACTGCTTCGCATCACGGAAGTTAAACGTGTGTGGCGTTTAGCCATAAACGTTTTCCTCCTTTCTGAACAGTATAACACACTGCTCTCAGGATTACCCGATTTATTTTTTAAACGTCATTCAATCCAGCAGGAGCGGCCGGGGGCCGGCGCGCCCAGCAGGTTTAAATATAAAAGTTGCAGTTTTTCAAGCCACGGTTGCTCTAGTTATTCCCTCTTTTGAAACTTGCTTAATGGTTCACTCGCTAAGTATTTCGGATTAGAGTGGGGGGATGACAATCGGAATTACGGTGGTGAGGTCTCCGATAGATCGGATACAGATTTAGAAAATAAACCAACATACAGACTTTATTATCGAAAACTGAATGACTCTGCGAAGACCAATTCAATCCTTGCCGAAATCTGTGATAAATGGTATGATAGAATCGGAATTTGGAAATCAATCTTGTGTTTGGTCTCCGTACCAACCGGGTTCAAAACTCGCGGCTTGCCTTTGGCATCTCTGGATACGGCTTGGTGGAGGACATCACTATTGACGAAAAACCACCTCGCAGCTTAGAACTGGATTACGGTGGATTGGAACTTGAATATGCGGTCATTTCCGGTAAGCCGGGCTATTTTTCGGTTCAAACGTTGCTCGGCGCAGGTCGGTTAACGTATCAACTCGGATACACAAGATTTCATATCTCAAGCGACCTCTTTTTCATTAGCGAACCACAACTCACGGTTGTGCTCCGTGCGACCAACTTTTTTTATATTGGTCTTGGGGTCAGTTACCGTTTCGTGTGGGGTGTTGACAAATTTTCAGGAGTCGAAAATGCAGGCTTGAATGGCCTCTCGGCAACGCTGAATCTGCTTTATGTTATACATCCACCTAGAACTTGATACGGTTAGGTCTCAATCCACAGCGAGCGCGATCTAACCATATCAAAATATAGTGAAATTGTACCCGCTTCAGATATCTGAAGCGTGAATATATAAAGGGATTCGCTGATGTCGCCGGAAATATCAGGCTTTGGACAGATGTAGGGAATAACGATCGTTATTCCCTACCGCAATCCATCGTGCGTCTTGAAGTGTAACATTTAGATTTTGAAATCGTATGAGAACGTAAACAGGGTAAATAATGCAGTACTCAATCGTAACTTTTAGCGAAATTGCAAGAAATTCTGACTTCAGAATTGATGCCGAATACTACAAAAAAGAAGTACTGGACCGCCTCAACGTATTAGACCGATGCAACAAAGACATTTTGGACGACTTGGTTGAATTTGTTGTTGGCCCATTTGGTTCAACGATAACAACCGATAAATATGTATAGGACTTACGCAAAATCCATAGACAAGAACAGTAGAAAGTTGTACAATACCCCACATGGAGGTGAATATGGCCAAAATGACTCGACTCGATTACTGTCAATACCTACTCAGTACCCAAATTAACTATACTTTAACTCATTTCGCATCCCACACCGAACCGTTCAGTCATGATAAGATAAATCGGTATCTCGCAGGCACTCGTATTACCCCGCGTTTGGTCTGGGAAAACGCTTTACCGCATCTCGTACAAACCTAAGTCGGATATGTCATCTTCGATGACACCGTTATAGACAAACGACACGCCAAAAACATTGAGTTGGCAAACCCTCAATATAGTGGGAATGCAAAATGTGTGATAAATGGTATCAGTGTCGTAACTAACGACTTATCTCAAAACAACATTTCAGCGACACGCACAGCGTGTGACTGGCGATGGAAGATTGAGGCATTTCACCGTGAAGTGAAACAACTAACGGGTCAAAAGCGTTGTCAATGTCGGTTAGCGTGTATAGTCCGCAACCACATCGGTTGTGCATTTTTAGTTTGGCTTCGTCTTGAGTCGGTAGCGTATCAAACGGGTCAAAGCCTTTATTAGGTGAAAGAAGGATTATTTTCTGAGTATTTGCGAAAACAACTCCAATCACCTACCGTTCACATGAAGCTTGCGTAAGTCCTAATAAATTTAGAAAGTAACCCACTTAGTCCTGATGATTTATCGGGGGAGGTATCAAGGAATACAGTATGCATACAGAATTAAGCATCGAAGAACAGGTGGCACTCATCCGCAGAGGGACAGCAGAGATTATCTCTGAAGCGGAACTCGCTCAAAAATTGGAGACCGCTAAAACACAGCAACGCCCTCTTCGTATCAAACTTGGATTGGATCCGACAGCACCGGATATCCATCTCGGCATTGCAGTTGTCTTGCACAAACTTCGCCAGTTTCAAGACCTCGGGCATGAGGTTATCCTTATCATCGGCGACTTTACGGCGACTATTGGAGATCCAAGCGGCAAATCGAAAACACGACCACAGCTAACGGCGGAAGAGGTCAAGCGTAACGCCAAAACCTATTCAGACCAATATTGCATGATTTTGGATGAAGACAAAACCCGTGTTGTTTTCAACAGCGAATGGCTTGATAAGATGTCTTTCGCGGATGTCATAAAACTTAGTGCCCAAACGACTGTAGCGCGCATCTTGGAACGAGATGACTTTACAAATCGGATTCAAGTAGGGGCTTCGATCGGGATGCATGAGCTCCTTTACCCAATTTGCCAAGGCTACGATTCCGTCGTCCTGGAAGCAGACATAGAGATGGGGGGAACGGATCAAAAATTCAATATCTTAATGGGTCGTGACCTCCAACGTGCTCACGGCCAAGAACCCCAAGTAACGCTGTTAATGCCCTTACTCGTTGGTCTCGATGGGGTCAAAAAAATGAGCAAATCACTGGGAAACTATGTTGGAATCTACGAACCACCTGCTGAAATGTATGCGAAGTTGATGTCCCTCCCCGATGAACTGATGTTTACCTACTTTGAGTTGGCGACGGCTGTGCCGCTTGACGAAGTTCGTACGCTCGAAGCGCAATTAGCAAGTGGCACTCTGCACCCCAAGACAGTCAAACAACAACTCGCCCGCGAAATCGTGACAATCTATCGCAACTCAGATGCCGCACACACGGCGGAAGCTGAGTTTGATCGGGTGCATCGCGATCGACAGCTCCCCGACGACCTCCCCGAAGTTGTTATCCCGCCCTCCTCCCTCACCGATGGCAAGATCTGGATCGTTGATTTGATGCAGCAAGCCGGTTTGGCCAAGAGCTCGAGCGATGCTAGACGATTGATACAGCAAGGTGGAGTACGCCTCAATGGCGACAGAATTAAGGATCCAGTACTGGAAGTCTCTTTGCGCGGCGGGGCCATCCTGCAAGTCGGGAAAAGGCGGTTTGCGAAGCTAACCATTTAGCGTCGCTTTGTAATTGATTCAGTGGCGAAAGATATGAGAAGAACTATGTCAAATTGGGGAAAACAAGTATGTATCTCCGGGTAGCGTGGATATATTCGTGACTATGAGAAATTCTTGCTCGAACTAGTATAAAAACACAAGTTGCCACCTATTCTAGAGAAATTTAACGCAAAGGCGCAAAGAAGAGTGGAGGAACAGAATAATGCCGGTGAACATTACAGAACATGATCTAAAAAACACCCTGCCCGATGTTACAACCACAATGCGTTTCGCTGAACTTGAGCACCCTGTTGTGGTGTACCGAGATGAGTGGGGTATTCCGCACATCAAAGCGGAGAACGAGACCGATCTGTTCTTTGCACAAGGGTTTGCGACTGCCCAGGATCGGCTCTGGCACATGGATGCCGACCGGCATCAGGCACTGGGCAGGTGGTCGGAGTTTGTCGGGCCGAGCGGTATGGCTAACGATCGCTTGCTACGAGCGGCGGGAATGGGGCGCACTGCGAAATTGGACTACGAAGCCGCGAGTCCCGAAGCGAAAGCGATGATTGATGCTTATACGGCTGGCGTGAATGCCTTCCTCGACACGTCCAAAACGCTTCCGATTGAGTATACCATCCTCGACCAAACCCCGGAACGGTGGGAAAACTGGCACTGTTTAGCGGTCTACAAGATTCGCAACACGCTTCTGGGAACGTTTGAGCCGAAGCTATTCAGGACACGTCTTGTGAATGCGATTGGAGCTGAGCAGGTCGCTGAACTCATCAAGGGGTATCCTCATGGGCATCTGCTCACCGTACCTCCGGGCGAGGTTTATGAGGGCGAGCCACTTGATGGTATTGATGAACTGAGGAAAGCCGCCGAAGAAACGTGGACAGTCAACGACGAAGGGCGTCCTAGCGATGCTGCGGTTGATGTTGGCTCAAACGGTTGGTCAATCTCTGGCGCGTTCACAGCATCTGGTCTACCGTTGGTTGCAGGTGATTCGCATCGGGTGTTGGATACGCCGAGCGTTTATTATCAAGTTCACCTGTCGTGCCCCGACTTTACGATGAGCGGTTATTCGATACCCGGTATGCCCGGTGTGCTTCACTTTTGCCACAATGCGTATGTGGCATGGGGGATGACCTACGGTAGCGCGGATACGCAAGACTTGTTCATCGAACGCTTCCGGGAAGGGGAAAGTGGGAGCGAATACTTGTTCAACGACGAATGGCGACCTGCCGAGGTGCTTAACGAGACGATTGAGATACGCGGCACTGAGCCGGTGGAAATTGAAGTTACGATTACGCACCACGGGCCGGTCATCGCTGGAGACCCGAAATCGGGTAGAGCTGTGGCAATCAGTGACCCTGGCCTCATTGAAGGCTCGCCGTGGGTTGATGCTGTGCGCGATGCGATGCGAAGCCGGTCGGTTGCGGAGTTGCACGAAGCCTTTCGCAGATGGACAGACCGTGTGAACAACTACGCTGTCGCAGATGTGCATGGAAACTTTGGTTACTTGCACGAAGGCAAAATACCGCTTAGGAGCGAGGCAAACGGTTGGCGGGCGGTACCGGGGTGGACGGGGGAATACGAGTGGAATGGCTACATCCCATACGACGAACTTCCCAAAGCAATTAATCCGGACACGGGGTATGCGGTTACATGCAATCAGCGGGTTGCTGGACACGACTATCCGTACTATGTTGGACTCAATTTCGCACCTGAATATCGGGCGCGGCGGGTACAGACGCGCATCCTCGAACTGGAACGCGGCACGGCAACCGTTGACGACATGGGACGCATCCACGCCGAACAAATCTCAAATCCCGCACAAATTCTCACGCAAGCACTGCTTGATGTCACCCCGCTTGACGAAGACTCGGCGGAAGCACAATCGTTATTGCGGGAGTGGGATGGTCAGATGCACCGCGATATGGCGCAACCACTGATTTATGCGAAGATAAAGGTGAAACTGCTCCGCTGGGTGATAGAACATCGGCTTGGCAATTTGGCAGATGAGGCACTTTTAAGTGCCGCGGGTGCTGACGCGCATATCCGTCAGATTTCTCTACAGATGATGCTTGCGCTCGAACGCGGCGACAGTTCGATGTTACCGCCCCGTCAGGGCGGTGCACTGTCTGCGGCACTCAAGGATGCTGTCGCAGAACTCAAGGAAAGGCTCGGTGACGATATGTCAGAGTGGCAGTGGGGGAAGCTTCACTATACCCAACCGCAACATCCGCTCTCGTTGGTGTTCCCAGAGCTTGCACAACTGCTGAATCCACCCTCAACCCCGATTCACGGTGACGAAGACACGCCCCTTTGTGGCTGTTATGCGCTGAGTAACGAGTTCATCACCACAGCGATATCCGTCAATCGGTATATTCACGACCCATCGGATTGGACGCAGTCGCGTTGGATTGTGCCTTTGGGCGCGTCAGGGCATCCGGGCAGTCCGCACTATGCCGACCAAGCGGAGCTGTGGGCGAATGTTGAGTATATTCCGCAACTTTGGGATTGGACGGAGATTCAAGCGGAGGCGGAATCGGAACAACGGTTGGAACCGATGGGAGGTTGACAATGCAAACGGCACTTGCTCTGGTTTCCGCTCATGGATTACGAATTGGTATAAATAAATAGATGCGATTGCCCTGTCTGGATACGGAGTCAGACTGTGTACCGCTCTAAGTAGTTTACTTTCTAAATCTGTATGCGATCTGGGGAGACTGACCACTGCCATTTGGTCGGTCAGGGTAGGCACAAGACCTACCCCTACAAGCCATACGAACTTAGAGAGTAAACCACTAAATTGATGCTTCGACAGTAAATCCGCCAACCAACGAGTAGTCTGTTGCGTAGTGATACAGTTCGGCATTGACTTCCAGGATGCCTTGCGGGCTCTGGTGTTTGCCATCCTCTGTCCAAACGGCGTTATTGGCTTCAACGCTCTCCCATAGCGTTATCCAAGCGTAATCGTATTTTGATTTCGCAACGCCGGCCAGGTCACCCTGATACCCTTTGAGAAACTGGATATTGAGACATCCGGGTAAGGCCCGAACTTCGGGCAGGAATTTACGCAACATGAAATCTTCAAACGATTCACGTTCAACGTCTGGTTTTAATTCAATCGTGTGAAACGCACGGAAATTGGGCATACCTAACTTTCTCCTTATTGACTAATACCACATTAGCGAAATTATTCTCGCACCTTTCGCACCGCTGGTGCTTTGGGTTGTGGGGGTTCGGTTGTTCTATACACCTTTCGCACCGCTGGTGCTTCTGGATCGGCAAAGGAATGAATACGAATCTGGTTAATTTAGTGGTCTACTCGCCAAGTAAATATGGTATAATTTTCTTCAACAAAAAGTGAAATGAGTAGTGATATAGGAAAATGACTGCATCATCTTTGTGCCATCAGTAAATTAAAGACTTAGCGAGTGAACCATTTAGTATCCCATTAGATATTCTTATCAATAGGTGCTGCCTGCTGTAGGGCGAAACCGTTTTAATATTCTGCGATTTTGTTTTCTCAGTTCCCCCCGCGGAAAAAGGCGTTGCGTTAGGATGGCGCGGCGGATACGCCCTCTGTCGGTTTCCGTGCGTCAGTGCTAAGCAGGTTTAATATAAAAGTTAAGCAAATTTCAGCATAAAGCGTCACGGCTGGGGAGCCGTTCCTACGGGGTTTGTGGTTATAAACAGGGTCGCGGCTGGGAAGCCGTTCCTACAGGGTTTGTGGTTATAAACCGTGTCGCGGCTGGGGAGCCGCTCCTACGGGGTTTGTGGTTATAGCCCGTGTCGTGGCTGGGGAGCCGTTCCTACGGGGTTTGTGGTTATAAACCGTGTCGTGGCTAGGAAGCCGTTCCTACGGGGTTTGTGGTTATAAACCGTGTCGCGGCTAGGAAGCCGTTCCTACGGGGTTTGTGGTTATAAACCGTGTCGCGGCTAGGAAGCCGTTCCTACAGGGTTTGTTGGTTATAAACCGTGTCACGGCTGGGAGGTTTCCGTTCCTACGGGGTTTGTGGTTATAAACCGTGTCGCGGCTGGGGAGCCGTTCCTACGGGGTTTGTGGTTATAGCCCGTGTCACGGCTGGGAAGCCGTTCCTACAAGTTTATTCTTTAAGGTTGCTTATTCTTAAAAATTGTCCAAAGCTTAGTATATCTACGAGAAACGGGCAAAAAACTGCTGAACCGCTATGGCGGCAACGTTGATAGCGATTCGGTGTTTCCCGTTCAACCGAACCTACAGGAAACTATAAGAGCCTGTTTGAAAATCATTATGACGTATCGTGGCGGGAAACGGATTGCCCGACTACGGGGTTGGGGTTATCTGCCTTCAATGAACGCCTCTAGCATCTCCCGCGCATCTGCGTCGGAATACTGTGCTGGGGGTGATTTCATGAAGTAGGCACTCGGCGCGTAAATTGCCCCGCCGATTCCCCGGTCAAGGGCAATTTTGCAGCAGCGAATCGCATCAATTGCGACACCCGCAGAATTGGGGGAATCCCACACCTCTAACTTCAATTCAACCCGAACAGGGACATCACCAAATTCTGTCCCTTCGAGGTAGAGATAGCACCACTTTCGGTCGTCAAGGAACGGCACATAGTCGCTTGGGCCGATGTAGACGTTGTTGGGTTCTATGTCGTGGTTGAGTTGGGACACCACAGCGTCTGTCTTGGAGATGCGTTTGGATTCCAGTCGCTCCTTCTCGAGCATATTTTTGAAATCCATATTCCCCCCGACGTTCAGTTGAGAGGTACGCTCCAGCTTCAATCCCCGGTCACTCATCAGTTTTGCCAATGCACGGTGAGTGATCGTCGCGCCAAACTGCGCTTTTATGTCATCTCCAACGATTGGTACACCGGCGGCTTCAAACTTGGCACGCCACTCCTCGTTTCTGGCGATGAAAACAGGCATACAATTGACAACAGCGCAACCAGCATCCAACGCCTGCATCATGTACCATTTGGTGGCCTCTTCGCTGCCGACGGGGAGATAGTTAATCAGAATATCGGCTTGGCTCTCCCGTAAAACGGTGGCCACATCAACCACTTCGGCATCCGATTCCTGCACCGTTTCGCGATAGTATTTAGCGAAGCCATCCATTGTCGGCCCGCGCTGAACGATAACACCTGTCTCCGGCACATCCGAGAATTTAATGGTGTTGTTCGGTTCGACCCAAATTGCATCAGCGACATCGCGCCCCACTTTGTTGCTGTCAACATCGAATGCGGCAACGACCTTGATATCGCGGATATGATAGGGACCGACTTTGACGTGCATCAGCCCGGGCACATTCTCATCTTCTTTGGCATCTCGATAGTAGTGGATTCCTTGAACTAACGAGGAAGCACAATTGCCAATACCAACAATTGCAACACGGATTTCAGACATGAATAAATCCTCCTAGCGATTCTATAATTGGATATAAAAATCTAAGTTGTACGCTATTCATTTTTTAACGACAGATCTGGATTTTGGATTACATCAATTAGATGCCGACCTCTACTGCTTGATACGCCGATGCGCCTTCGAGGCGGCGTTCCCAGTCACTTTGGCCGGGCTCAGGCACACCAAAAAGTTGTCGGCGGTTGTGCGATTTGAGAATCAACGCCTGTAGATGTGGGGAGAGTTCGTCGAATTCGTACATGGTTTTCATCCACGAGTGAATGTAGGAGTACTCAAGCACTTTGCGCGGTTGATTGCTACGGTTGTGAAATCGGGCGTGCCACGTATAGCCGTTAAACAGTACCGCATCCCCCGCTTGGACGACCATTTTAATGTGATGGGGCATGGCTTCGTGGGTCGGGATATCGGGGAGGGGCTGTCCTATCTCGTAGCGATGGCTTCCCGGTACGAGACCTAGGCAGGCGCCATCTTCCGGTACGTCTTCAAGATAGGTGAAGAGCTTCGTCATGATAAGCGAGTCGGGCATGTTGACGGCCAGGATTCCCGACAAATCACAGTGCCATCCTGAGCCGGATTCGGTGTTGGGCTGAACTACGCCGCCGTGTGCATATCGCAACTGCACATCGTTTCCGACGACAGCGCGCACAATGGGGAACAAAACAGGGTGGTCAACCATGTCAACGAATATGTCATCCTGGTTCAGCAAGTTTTGCAAAGCCCCCTGTTCGTTTGCTTGATCGAACGCCTCGCGCACCGCTTTGAGTTCGTCCGGTTTTAGCGCGTTTTGAATGTGAACGTAACCTTGCGAATCGTAATCCTGTTTGGCTTGTTCGGGTGTCATAATATTTTTTGACTCCTTTGGTCTTTGAAAGGTTGATTCCATTCGCACTGCGAATTAACGTTTCTCGTTGGCTGCTCCTTTACCCACAACGCTCAATTCGGAGAAGCGACGCTCTGGTAGCCCGGTGGAGGACGGATATCCCTCGATTTTGCGTCCCCAATACCATGAGGCGTTCCTGGCGGTGTTACGAATGCCGAACAACTGGCTTAAATTGTGCGTTGAAGAAACAATCTCTGTGGTGTGCGGTGATAAACCGGGTAGGGCTTGACGCATCCAGCAGTGGATGTAGGTATACTCAAGTAAGCGTTGCGATGTGTCGCTCCGATTCCGCATTCGCGCCTGCCAAATATTCCCGTGTAGCACGATGGCTGTCCCTGCCTTCACTCGCAAGGGAACGTGGTGAGGCATCTCCTCGATGTAGGTGATGTCGGGGAAGGGAAGTTCTGATCTGAATCGGTGGCTCCCCGGTACGACTGCAATGCAGGCGGATTCCTCAGCAACGTCATCGAGGTGGAATAGCACCTGCACACAAATTGTTGATGCTGGATGGTGGACACCGATGATGCCTGCCACCTCCCGATGCCATCCTCTGCCAGCGAGATTTGGCGTGATTTGCATACCGTGTACCGATCGGAGTTGCACGTTGTTTCCTATGATACGATGCACCGTTGGGAAGGTGTTCGGATTCTCGGCGAGGTGGATGAAGACATCGTCCCGATTCGGGAGGTCGTCAAGTCCATCAGCTGCTCTCGCTTGGTCGAAGGCATTCCGTATGCGTTCCAATTCCTTCTGTTCAAAGGCATCTGCTATGACCAGATAGCCTTGTGCTTCATATTCGATTTTTTGTTCGGGTGTCATTGTATTTCCCTCTTCATATTCCACTGTCAATGGGTCTGTTGAAACATAGAGTTTTTGATACGGTTCATAAAGTTGGATATAGCTCCAATTTACGCCGCAGGTAATCTTTCCGCCCTGTACCAGTTTGACAAAACGCCCCCGAAATTTCGCACGGGTGGTCTCCGGGGGATGAATCATCGCCTGTTCAATATTAGCATTGGTGGTGATTCGCTCAACCAGCCCATCCCGTTCCAGCTTGTAATAGAGCCCCAAATCTGATCGGATGTTGTGGTACTGTAGGTCGAGCAGTAGCACGTTTGCCGAATCCCATTCCAGACAGCGTCTCATCACGTAATTGTCAATCAACTTTTTCTTGATAATCCAATCTATTGAGCGGCAAGTTGACGGGAACTGACACGCCCATCCATCAGGTAGTTTTCATGACACTCCCATGTGTTGCCGGGCGTGTTCGTATTATTCTTGAACGCAGAAATCTGCCCGAGGAAGCCGTCAGTCCGCATCCGCCGCTCGGCAGCAATGGATAACCGCTCGACAACTCGCTCGCCCGCTTTGTCATACGTCACGAGATCGATGACATTATCGCACTCGGGGGTAGCGTACGCTGGGCGATGATGGGGCTTTTGATAAAATCGCGCCCCATTTTCGAGAAAAACATCGGGGTACATCCGACCCGATATAATCTCACGGAAGAGATACATGACGACGTTCTGAATTGACGGTGATTGTCTCCCCGGCTGGTCTGGTGTGCAGATAATACCGTATTCATGTTCAAGACCATAAATTCTACGTTTCATGGGAGTACCCCCTCATTTACTTTCTTTATCAAAGAATTGGGGTTTACGGGGTTGTGTGGTAAATTGCACGGCTCGCTTCGTCATACTCTACCTTCAACGGGTCCGTTGAGAGATAGAGTTTTTGGTACGGTTCATAAAGTTGGATATAGCTCCAATTTACGCCGCAGGTAATCTTCCCGCCCTGGATCAGTTTGACAAAACGCCCTCGAAATTTCGCACGGGTGGTCTCCGGGGGATGAATCATCGCTTGTTCAATATCTGCATTGGTGCTGATGCGCTCAACAAGCCCCGCCCGTTCTAGCTTGTAATATAACCCCAAATCTGATCGGATGTTGTGATACTGTAGGTCGAGCATCAGCACTTTTGCGGAATCCCATTTCAGACCGCGCTTCATCACATAATTTTCAATCAACTTTTTCTTGATAATCCAGTCCACCTCACGCGAAAGCAACATCGGGTCCTCTTCTAAACAGTTCAACACATATTCCCAGCGCTCGATTATCTGGTCTGTTATCGGGTCGGATTCTTCGCGTTCAAAATACAATTTCGCGCAGTCGAGGTACTCCTTCTGAAGCTCAATCGCTGAAAGCCGTTTCCCGTTTTCCAATTCAATCTTCCGGGTACACGATGTATCCTCTGAAATCTGTTGCAGCGCGCACACTGAATCGCTGAGGGTCAGGCGTTTTCTGATAAAGTTATCCTCAATCATACGAAGAATGATTGAAGTCGTTCCGATTTTGAGGAAGGTGGTAAACTCTGACATATTGGAATCGCCCACGATGACGTGTAGCCGTCTGTATTTTTCTCGGTCAGCGTGCGGTTCGTCACGGGTATTTATGATGCCCCGTGCAGTCGTCGTCCCAATCGAGACTTCCTCACGGATATGCCTCGCACGCTGAGAAATCGCATACCCACCCCGATGCGTTGATTTGACCTTACCCGACCCGGTGAAAATCTGGCGTGTCACGAAGAAAGGGATGAGTTGCGAAGCAAGTTGACGAAAACTCACACGCTCCCGATCCGTCAGATAGTTTTCATGACACCCCCATGTGTTGCCGGGTGTATCCGTATTATTCTTGAACGCAGAAATTTGCCCGAGAAAGCCGTCAGCCCGCATCCGCCGCTCGGCGGCAATGGACAAACGCTCCACAATGCGCTCGCCCGCTTTATCATGTGTCACGAGATCGATGACACTATCGCACTCAGGGGTCGCATACTCTGGATGACAACCGATATCTTGATAAAAGCGAGCACCATTTTCGAGAAAAACATCGGGGTACATCCGACCCGATATAATCTCACGAAAGAGATACGTTACGACATTCTGAATTGACGGTGATTTCTTCCCCGGCTGGTCCGGTGTACAGATAATACCGTATTCATGTTCAAGACCATAAATTCTGCGTTTCATGGGAGTATTCCCTCATTTGTTAGAACCTATCTGTAATCCACTACTACCAATGTTATCCCAATTCCGCGAATGAATCAAGCATTAAATAGTGCGATGTAACTTTTCACATACGCTCTTAGGTTGATCGCCGAAGGGTGGGAAACGGATTTCCCACCCACGGGCCGAGCCACCCCTGAGTGATCAAGACACAACTGCCTCTGCGCCGAGATGTTCTTTTATCCAGATTTTCAGCGGCACATCCTCATCGCTTGGAGAGGTATAGCTCGAGCCGCCTGCGCCCGCGCCGAGTAACTGGCATCGAATCGGTTCGCACTGTTCCATAAAGTGGGCAACTGTCATGTCATCTCTCGGTCGTAACCATCTGTAGCTATATCCATAGAACAGTACCTTGCGTGTCATGTCCGATTCATTTGGGCTTGCAGAGTGCCAAAGTCGTCGATCGAAGAGGACTGCCGTGCCGGGTGTCACGCAAACGGGCATTGCGTTTTCCGGGTTTTGGGTCTCGTCATCCGGTAATACGAGCTCGTTCTGTAGATGGCTCCCGGGAATCACAGAGAAATTCCCTCTGCCCGCTTCCGTCGTATCGCTCAGGAAATAGGCAACTTTGACGGAAATTCGCGGACGGGGGGTCGTTTCGAGGTCCTGATTCAAACGTCCGCTGTCCTGATGCCATCCGAGTCGCTTCTTCTTTCGTTCCGCGTCGGGGGCAAGTGGGGGTGTGACATCCAGATGGGAGAGGTAGAGTTGGATGTGCCACCCAAGTATCCCCCACACCTTTGGGAACGTCTTCGGCCAATCCAGGAGTTCGAGGAAGATTTCATCTTTTCCAACGAAGTCGCGCAGATGCATCCGGTCATGAGCTCCCACTTCATTCTCTGCCCGATGTTCTGCATCGAGTCGCTCCACCACAGTCGTGAGCGCATCAATCATCTCTGGGTCCAGCGCGTCTTCGACGATGAGGAACCCATCCTGCTCAAATGCGTTCCGTTCTTCGTCCGTCAGACAATAATCCAGACATGCCGTATCCATACGTTATCTCCTTGGGTTGATAGTTGTCTATTCTAACCTAAGTTGTCACCTTAATCGGAAAATGGCTAACTTTCCAACGCTTCCATCTCGTTTCCCAACTGATAGCCAAGTTTTTCGAGACGGTATTTCGGTTGATAGCCCAGCACTCGTTCCGCTTTGGAAATATCCCAACGGCGTTTGGAACTTTCACCCACGATGGTCAGGATTTCAAAGCCAAGATTCGGGGTGGTCAACGCCAAACGGTATGCTTGAAGCAGGTCGGGAAAGGCAATCCATTGTGGGCGAATCCTTCGCCCGTTCCAAGTCGCATCCTGAGGGTCTATCGGTTTGGGGATGCGGAGACAGATGACCGAAAAATTGTGTTGGCGGGCGTAATCTTGGCAAACAACCTCACCGAGGTATTTGGTCAGGGCGTAAGTACCGACGGGTCGGGCGGGTGCGTCGGCGGCAACCGATATGGGGGGTGCATATCCCCAAACGACGGTGAGACTGCTGGTATAGATGACGCGACGAATTCCCGCCTTTCGTGCCGCATCCAGAATGTTGAAGGTCCCCTTGACATGAACATCAAAACGTAACTGATTGAAGCTTTCGTCCTCGTAATCCCCCTCGTGACCGGAGGCGATTGCCAGATGGATAACCGCATCAATGTTCGTCATTGCTTCGCAGACCTGCTGGGGCTGGGTGACATCCATAGCCACCCAACGCGGTTCGTCGGGGATGGGTCGAATGTCGCCGAGGCGCAATGTGTGTTCGCCTTCCAGTGCCTTCACCAAGTGCCCGCCGATTAAGCCTGCTGCACCAGTAATCAGAACTCGCATCGGAAATCCTTTCAGTGATGGATTGGAAACGAGGAATCGAGAGGTGCTTCTATGAAATCGTGAAAAATGGTCTTGTCGTTTGTAGACATCTTAACAGAATTTTCCGAATTGTGCAAATGAAAATTGACATAAGTATCGGGAGTAGGAACTCCCTCACACAGTAGTTTAAGGGCTTTATCAATCTTGCGTGTAAGACCCCATCCCTTTAGGGTGGGGATGTAACACGCCGCAGCGCGCGCGTCTGAACCATTCAGACGCGCGTAAAAAACCTTGTAAATTTCGATGGGATATGCTATGCTCCTTCTACCGTTTCGAGGCAAGGGTTCACACTCGCAACCTAGCGGGTACTTGCCTCACCTTCTGAAACAAGGCATAAACGGTGAAACGGAATCCCATGCGAACATTTAAATACAAACTACAAAACCACAAGCGCAACAAACACTTACATCGCGACTTGGAAATCATCGCCCACGTTCACAACCACTTCGTGGCATTGTGTCGCCGCCACTATCGCATCTATGGACAGTGCGAAGGCTACAAGCGTTTGACATTCAGCCGAATGTCCAAGCACCTCACGAAACTCAAACGGCTTGATAAGTTTGCCCACTGGCGCATCCCGTTTTCGTGGGCAGTCCAAAACGCTTTGAAACGAATTGAACGCGGATATATCAATTTCTTTGAAAACCGTGCCAAACGTCCACCCAAATTCAGAAGTCGTAAAAAATACCGGTCTATGACGTTTGACGGTTCGCAAGTCAAAATAGAACCCTTCGCCGATGCGGAACATGGCATCCGCCGGTCACCCGTTGCGAAAATTTGTATCCGTGGGCGTTGGTATCGGTTCTGGTATTCGAGACCGATTGAAGGCAATATCAAACAGGTAACGGTCAAGCGTGATACACTGGGCGATTTCTATTTAACCATCACAACAGATTTGAATGGGTCGCTTGTCGATAGGCGACCCATTCAAGAAGGTTTAACCCCTGAACCACTAACTGGTGAAACGGCAGGGTTTGATTTTGGGTTAAAAACCTTTCTCACCTGTTCTGATGAAACGAAATACGAATCGCCCCTGTTCTACAAACGCTCTGCCCGCAAGATTGCTAAAGCCTCACGGGCGCTGTCCAAAAAGAAACGGGGCAGTAACAACCGCGAGAAAGCACGGTTAAACCTTGCCCGTGCTCACCGCAAGATTCGATGCCAGCGTGAAGATCATCACTTCAAACTCGCCCTTGACCTCGTCGGCAAGTTTGATGTCTGCTTCTTTGAGGATCTAAACCTCCAGGGTATGGCACGGCTTTGGGGCAAAAAAGTGCTTGACCTCGCCTTCGGTGACTTCATGCTGAAGATGCGATGGCAAGCCCATAAGCGGTGCAAGGATGTTGAGACTATTGACCGCTGGACAGCCACAACGCCTGTCTGCCATGCTTGCGGTCAACGATCTGCGTTCATTGGCCTCAAAGTCCGTGAATGGCGTTGTTCATGTGGCATCAACCATGACCGCGACATCAACGCCGCAATCAATATCCACAAGGTTGGGACATCAACCTTTTTGAATCGGTCGCTTATCGATAAGCGACCCGATTCAATTGCAGGAGAGGATATTAGACCTGCTACGGCAGGCTTTCCTTGCTGATCGCAGAATCCCTATCCCTTTAGGGTGGGGAGTATGTCAATTACACTTTCTACCCAGTTAGACTGTCCAAAAAGAGCCGACCAACATCGACATTATGCTCAAACGCATTAGCGGGCCAAGGACTATTATAGCCGATGACGGGTACATCGCTTTCATGGCGCGAGCCGTGTGATCGCAGTGAGACAGATAGCTCCGTCTGTTCCAGTTCGCCGAAGACGGTGTCGGGGTCGGCTAGGGCAAAGATATCGCCGATGCGCTCTCGATGGAGCCGAAATCTGTTTGCGGCTACTTCTGCAGTGTAAACTTCTTCGACTCCCGGGGCCTTATGCACTGTTTCGATTGCTTCCGAAATCTGTTTGCGGTCTTTCAGAAAGAGATACGCTGCCCCACCGAGATTGCCGTGGTGGGCGACATAACGGTCTTTGATAATCGGGATACAGCTAGATGCGATCCCTTGTCCAGTCAGCCAACGTCCCACATCTAGCGCACGAGTCTTTGGTAGCATACCGTGGTCTGCGGTGATGTAGATTTCGCGTTCTGGCTGGTCGTCGATGATTTCCCCGATAATCCGATCCAGTTCCGCGATATGCTGTTGGGATGCTTCTTCATCGGGGGCATATTTATGCTGGACCCAATCGGTGGTTGAGCAGTACGCGAGCTCCGGGTCGGCATCGCGTAAGACTTTACGCAACGCCCGCAGTAGCCACCAGTTAATCTCTGCGGAGTAGATTGGCTCTGGCTCTCCGATTGCTTCAACGTATTCGGCAGGTGGTTCCTCAGCGGCGATGGCGATATCCGCATCGGCTCCAATCAGCCGCAACAACTTCTTTTTCGTAACAAGCAGTGCTGTCTGTTCAGCAAACCCCGCCGCCTTCGCACACTCAAACAGTGTTGGGGCAAGCAGAAAACGGTTATCTTCAATAAACTCTCCTTTCCCCGTCTCACGGTCAACGTGATAGTTGGTCGTAATGCCGTGTGTTTCCGGGAAACTTCCCGTTGCAATGCTCACGTTGTTGACATTCGTGACCGAAGGGATGACACTGCTTACATACCGATAGAATCCAGCATCTACCAGTTTTTGGATGTTGGGTATTTCGCTGGCCTTGAGATAGTCGTGACCGCCGGCATCAATACAGAGAATTAAAACTTTGCGTTTCGTCAATGCAACCTCCTTTTGCGTGAGATGTGTACTTGTTGGCCGTTCTTTATATTCCGTCGTGTCGTTGTCATGCGTTCCTCACCCGATGGCGACCCGTATATAATTTCCCTGAATTGCCTGAGCAAACGCCGCGTTGATTTCGTTCAACGGATAGGTCGTTCCGATGAGCTCTCCGAATGGATATCGCTCCCGCTTTTCCTCAACAAATTGAATCGCCGTACCGAGTGCGACAGGATGATAGTTGTGATTCCCGCGAATTGTCAAGCATTTTGTAACGACCTGATGGGCATCAATCGTGACATCGGCGTTTGGATAGACAAATCCGAGCGTCACGCAACGTCCACCGATTCCCAACCAGTTGATTGAGTTTGTAAACGCCGCAGAGGCACCACTTGCCTCAACGGCAAGCTCGGGGCCCTGACCGTGAGTGAGTTCGCGCACGGCTTCTCCGATTTGGTCGGCATCCATTTCGGAAAAATTAAACGTGTGTGTTGCCCCAAACCGTTCGGCGATTTGCAACCGTTCAGGGATGCAATCAATGACCGCTACGATTTCGCATCCTCCCTCGCGCAGATAGCACGCGGCATAGATGCCCAACATCCCCGCGCCTTGCACAACAACGCTCTGTGGAACATCCTGCCCTGCGACACCGATAACCTCCAATCCATTTAGAACAGTCGCAAACGCGCAATTTAACGGCACCGCTTCGGCATCGCTCACGGAATCAGGAACAGGGTAAATCGCTGTCCCAGGTCGCAGATAGATGTACTCGGCAAAGCCGCCGCTGAGGCAATAATCTCCCTCGCTGGGCCCATGCCCATACTTGAACAGCTGTTCGCATTTCTGGGGTAGATTTCGTGTACCACAATATTGGCACTCGCCGCACGATGCGACCATACTCCATGTCACACGGTCTCCTTCGCGTAGGAGGTTGCCGTAAGCATCACGGATATGTGTTGGGGCGGCCACCACGCCGACAATCTCGTGCCCTAACACGCACGGCGTTGGAGCGGCACGTCGCCCCAATACGGTGTGGAGGTCGGAACCGCAAATCGTTGCCAACGAAATCTGCACAAGGATGCTGTCCGCATTGGGTGACACAATCGGTTGCTCGTAGATTTCAAATGGCTGGTTGTGGCCGTGAAAGAGTGCAATGAGAGATTTTTGCATATATACACCTCATAAGCAAGTTAAATATTATAAGATTTCGCAATTGTTTGAATCACGGATTTCGCGGATTAGAATGGGTTATTATCGCATTTAAGCAAGTTGCAATATAACAATTCAAGTTTTACATTGGCAGAAAAATCAAACGTAAAGGCGCAAAGCGCATCCGATCCGCTGGATTTGTCAATCCAGCAGGAGCATCCGGGGCCATGACCTAGACTTCATCATGATTTTTGTTTTAATTTTTTTCCAACTGTGGTATACTGGTTATCAGTTACGAAACAGAAGTTATAACCAATATGTATGCCACGGGCGTTTCCTAATCGGACGACAAAACATTATGAACCCTACAAATATGACTGACCAAGAAATCAAAGAGAACTACGAGCGCGATGGCTATGTTGTGGTTGAGAATATCATTGAAGAGCATGAGCTCGAACCGATTCGCGCTCACATTAAAACAAAGGTTGATGAGTTTGCTCGCGAACAGTACACCGCTGGCAATATTTCGTCGCTCTATGAAACTGAATCTTTTGAACGCCGCTACGCCGCCATCGCTGAGGAATTGTCAATTTCGCCCCGCGGTTGGATGGGCAACACATACGGCGAGGAGTTCTACAATCTCTATAACCTGACCGGTGTGCTTCATGTCCTCAGTATCATACATGGTCATGAAATTTCAAATATCGGTAGCCCCGCTCTGAGAACGAAGCTACCCGGTAGCGTCATCACCTCGTTTCCGTGGCATCAGGATAGTCAATACGTTGACCAATCGACGATTGGCAAGAAGGAGCGTCATACCGAGGCACTGCAGATGGTCACGGTGTGGGTGCCCCTAGTCGAAGCGACGGTGGAGAACGGGTGTTGCTGGGTTATCCCGGGCAGTTATCGCTGGGGTTTGCTTTCCGGTGCGCGAGGCGATGACAGCAACGTGCGTATGGATGAGGACGTAGAGGCGCGTGGGAATCCCGTTCCGATTCCTCTAAAACCGGGAGGCGGGCTTTTCATGTCCAATCTGTGCGTCCACACGAGCAAGTTGAATACGACCCAGAAGTGTCGTTGGAGCATTGACTTCCGTTACTTTCCGACTCCGGATCGGAGCGATTTGACCCCTGAGCAGAGACAGGCGGCTGAGTTTGTTCGCGACAAAACGCGCAGCGGCGGACGCGAGCCGTTGGTGGTACTGACGAAGGAGCATAAGCCCACCTGGGAGGAGTGGGATGCGGCAAACCGAGAACTACGGTCAGCTTTGGGACGGTAGTCCACACGCGAAGAAATCGGAGACGGAAGATAACACCTCCCGATTTCTACTCTATATCCCAATCAAGGATTACGCCCAATGCTTCCCCCAACCGATTGTAGAGCAGGTCAAAGGCATCGGCGGCTTGTGTGTACGGGAAGTGATGGGTTGTCATCTTTTCGGTCTGGATAACGTCTGTGCCGAGTAACTCCATTGCGCGACGGGACATTTCGGCACCAATCGTTTGACCGTAGTAGCCGCCCAGCAGTCTTCGGCGTTGAATTTTGCCACTTGAAAGCGGTAACGGTGCATCTTCGTATAGCCCGATTAAGTGGAGCAATCCGCCAACAGTAACCATATCTAACCCCTGGTCGAACGCTTTTGGCCCCGCCGGTCCGCCGACCGCATATACCACAATGTCAGCACCAGTGCCATTGGTGAGTTTACGGACAGCATCAACTGGGTCTTCGTCTGCGGCGTTGACGACAGCATCGGCACCCAATTCTTCTGCCAATTGACACCGACTATCAAGTGCGTCTACGACGATAATGCGCCCGTTTCCGTTTGCCTTTGCGACCTGCATCATCAGGCTGCCGACCAGCCCCTGCCCAAGGATAACGACTGTATCATTCGGCTGTATATTCTCAATGTTTACCCAAGTGACCGCTCCTGACACAAGCGGATAGTAGGGTGCTTGATCGAAACTGACTGTCGGAAGCATGGAAACGACTCGCGCTTGTTCTTGCGGAGAACTGACTTGTGCGGGTCGGACAACGTACTCTGCGTGTGGTGCCGAAGCGACAACCCGGTCGCCGACACTAAGGTGGACTATCCCCTCGCCAACGGCATCAACAACTCCAGCCAGTGAATAGCCGACGCTCTCGGGGTTAATTGCGTACTCGCGAGTATACCGGGCACCAATTTCTGAACCGCGGCTAATAAGGCTTCGCACGGCTTTGACCCGAACCTCACCCGGTCCAGGTTCGGGTATCGGTACATCTTCGATGACGATATTGAATTTGCCTTCTGGTTTGGCAACTCGTTTCATTATGGTTCCCTCCCAAATATAGTGAATATTAGCGGGGTAGGATGCCCCGCCTACGGTATGTGGTTTCGGTAAAGCTGACTGATTATAGCACAGTTCAAGAATGAAATATAGAAAAAGTCTCGATTCTCACCGCGGTTGATACCTACCACCTGCAAAGAGCTGCTGGATTTGGCAATCCAGCAGGAGCGGGGGAGGGATTCTTTAACCATCCACGGGTGAAGGAGCGGGGGAGGGACTCCAAATGTCGCGTCTGTCTCAGATTGACTTTTTTTTGATTCCTATCCTCATGGTCGGTTTCGTGCTCCGAATTGTTGGTATCGGTGTCGGTTTGCCGGACTATCCAGATCCGCGTGAGCTGGTGATTGTGCAGGATATCCGCAACCTGATTCAGCTTAAAGCTCCACCTGAGATTTTCAATTGGCCCGGAACAGCGTGGTTCTATCTCGTTGCAGTGATTGGAAAAATTTTAGAAATCTTTGGGCTTGATCTCGCGATTCCCAACCTCATCTGGCTCGCACGATTCATCAATGTGCTGCTCTCGACAGGGACAATCTGGCTGACGTACCAGATTGGCACTCGAGTCCATGGCCGTTCTGTCGGACGCATTGCCGCGGCATTGCTCGCTGTTATGATGCTCCATGCCACCAACGAATCGCGTTTTGCACTTGTTGATATTCCTGCGGCGTTCTGTGTTACCTTGTCCCTCTGTTTCTGCATCAACGCTCAATCTGTCTCATTTCGGCGCGCAGTTTGGCTCGGTATTCTGATTGGAATAGGCTTCGCTGTGAAGTTCACAACTGCGTTTGCGGGATTGGCGGTGGTTGGATTACTTTGGCGCACAGAAGAGCGAGAGCAGAATTCTCGTGCTTTGCACCTTTGTTTGAAACTAGGGACAGTATTAGGAAGCGCGGTGGTCTCGTTTACCGTTATCTGTCCGTATTGGCTGATTGATCTCTTTTCGCCCGAATGGAATAGGTTTTTTGAGGCGTTCTTCTATGAAGCCTCGCACTATCATCGGGGGCATCTTGGGCTATTTGCAACGCGGGAAATCGGTTGGCTAGCTCGGTTCACCTATCTATGGACGTTGTTGCGGTGGGGCATGGGCGCACCGTTGGCGTTGGTTTCCATTGCCGGTCTCGGCATTGCGATAGCTGGCCGAAAAAATGGGGCTCGAATTCTGATTCTGTTTGTACTGCCGTATCTACTGTTTGTCGGATGGCATAAGCTGAAGTTTGCGCGTCACTTGTTGCTCATCTATCCCGCACTGGCGGTATTTGCGGCTGTCGGTATAGCGGCGGCCCGACTTGCTGTTGCAGAATTGATCGCTCGTCTTACCAGTGACAAACTGAAGTGGGTAAACGGCGTTATCATTGCCATTTTCTGCGGTATTGGCCTCTACTCGCTGGTCTACGCGGCCGGGTTTGCGAGCGTCATGACAACGCCATCAACGATCTCTGAAGCGACTGAATGGCTTGAGACAAACCTCCCCTCCGAAGAGCGAATTGAGAGCGAACCTGAAATCCTCTTTGATTGGCTCCCACCGAAACGCCATTCGGCGGAGGACGGTGAAGGTGCAACGTGGGCATTGGTTCTGATGCCAAACGCGGAGGTCTTCATGAAATACGCTGAGAATCCCGATGGATATTCCACAGTGGATTGGTATCCCATCCAAGAACCTGAACTTGATACCGCGGTAGCATTCTACGAGCGCGTTTTTGATAGGGGCAGATATGAGATCGTTAAGACTTTTCAGAGACAACCCCGATTTCTGGGCATATCGGTCTCAGATGTTGGGGCACCGTTTCCGATGCGAGCGTTGGCGCATCCGATGATTCGGGTTTATCGACTGCGAGAGTGAGCACCTGAACCATATTCGCGAGCGGTATCTGTCAATCTCACAGGATGAATCCCATTTTCAA
The DNA here is from genome assembly GCA_965198165.1 of Candidatus Poribacteria bacterium. Taxonomy (GTDB): domain Bacteria; phylum Poribacteria; class WGA-4E; order WGA-4E; family PCPOR2b; genus CBDAOT01. The sequence goes on from OZ240244.1 coordinate 6,535,705, forward strand.
AAGAAGGAACCGTCCACAGAATTCTCCCATAAATACAGTGACTATCGCAATATAAAGGAACCCGGTTGCGGCGCGGGTTGCCCCGACAGCGTCATGTTCTACGGATTTATCGCTTAAGCAATCTCGCACGATGAAATACAGCAACAGAGACCCTCCGAATCCGACAATCAGACGTATTCCGAGTATAATTTGATCGAAAAGGGTTAGGGGGATAGCTTCTGCGGCTTGCGCTCGAAACCAGAGGTTCAGGGCGAAGAAAAAGATGGAAAGGCTTAGGGAACTGATAAACAGTTGATTGAATCTTTTCAGATAACTGATGGGTAGGCGTGGTGTGACAAGATACCAGTGTCCGAACCACATGCCACTGTTCACGGCACCCAGTAAAATCGTCGAAGCTATGAATTGAAGCGGTAACAAGAGCCCTTCGGCTGGCAGATTAATGTGCTTTAAGTAGCGTTGTGTGCTGAATACAATCCAGATTAATCCTAAGCCTGTACCTGCAAAGAGGAGCAAGCGGTGAATGAGGGGCGTGGAACGCCATAAGCTCACCATGTAGCCTAGCAGAATCAGAAATAGGAGCAGGGTGAATAGTGAATCCTGTCCTTCCCATGCCAAGCAGAAATTCTTGAAATTGACCTGCTCACGATTGATTGCGAGATTCGCACAACGGGCAAGCACCACAGTCAGTAGGTAGATACCGCCCATCAGTCGGTAGAATCCACGCCCTACTAATCCGTTGGGTATGATGAGTAGCAGGGCAAAACCGCCAACTGCTAACTGGCTGAAAACGAGATAAAAAATGGGAATCATATCTTCTTTCGGTCTTACAATCTGTTTTAAAAGGAACGCAAAGGCGCAAGGAAGAACAGAACGCGTAATCTCAGCGGCGTAAGGCTCTGCTGGATTTGTCAATCCAGCAGGAGCGGCCGGGGACAGCAGGAGTTGTCTGGGCCGTTGCGACGACAAAAACTTGACTGCAATAAAGAAAACCCATCGCAGTCAGGTGACCGCAATGGGTTTTGGGAACGTTCGAAATATCCGCTATTTTAGAGGATTTCTACGGATGCACCGACGGCTTCTAACTGCTCTCTAATCTGGTCGGCTTCTTCTTGGGACGCACCTTCTTTGATGACAGTCGGAGCGGCTTCGACTTTATCTTTCGCTTCTTTCAATCCGAGACCGGTGATTGCTCTGACCTCTTTGATGACCGGAATCTTCTTCGCGCCGACTTCCTTCAACTGAACATCAAATTCGTTCTTTTCCTCTTCAGGAGCAGCATCTTCGGCCGCTGCGCCTTCGCCTGTCGCTGCACCGGGAATCATACCGGGAACGATTGCGGGCGCGGCTGCCGCACTCACACCAAACTTCTCCTCTAGTGCCTTCACCAACTCGGAAAGCTCTAGAACCGTCATACTACTAATCTCTTCGATCATTTTTTCAACATCAGCCATTGTTTCATTCCTTTCTTGAACCCCTAATAAAATTAATCTAAGTTGCTACCTATTCCATAGAGGTGGCAACTCGGGTAAAATTACGCCTCTTCGGCTTCTTTTTTCTGATCGGCGACTGCCTGTAATACAGTTGTCACCTGACGAATTGAACCACTTAAGACATTGACCAATCCGGTCAACGGCGAACCTTGATGCAAAACAGATACGAGTCCAGTGAGCGGCGAGCTTATCTGCCCGACAGCGCGAGCAATCAACTCGGGCTTCGATGGCATGTTGACCAAGTCTTTAACCATTTCAGCATCAATGACTCGCGTACCAAGGATGCCGCCTTTGATCTGTAGGTGCTCATGTTCCTCGATAAACTCCTCAAGAACCTTGGTAGGGGCCGACGGGTCATTGCTTGTCGCAATGGCGGTTGGGCCAAGAAGATAGGGGGCTAACCCTTCAACATTCAGTTCTTGAGCGGCGACCTTTATAAGCCTATTTTTGAAAACGGTATACTGGACATCTGCCTCTCGCAGTTGCCGTCGTAGTTCATTTATTTCTGCAACGGTGAGTCCTTGGAAATCGGTTAGAATAGCAACGTCCGAACTCTGTAGACGTTCTCGAATTTGTTCAACTTGTTGAATATTTTCTGGGCTCGGCATAAAACTCTCCTCTCTTGTTGCGCGCCATTGAAATGTCTTGTTGCGCGCCACTGAAATGCCAAAAAAAAACCTCCAATCGTGTTGGAGGCTCTGCTCGCTGAACGGTTCAAAGCCTCAGAAGCTTTGTGCCTTTGGGCTCTGGATCAGCAAGCGGATGTGGCAACACTTCCCAATTCGACAATGCTAGATTTTAACATTGTCAAGCAGATAGAAGTGATGCTTAATCCTTGTATAAGCCTTGGCAGGCTGAAGGGCTCATTTAAGCAAATTGCACCTGCTGTCTACGACTCTATTTAACGGAGATAGATTTTTTATACGCTTATTCTATAAACATATTGCTCCTCTGGAGCGGAAGAGTGGAATATATCCACGCTCTTGGGTTATTATAGCTTAGACAGCGGCGTGGGGATCTGCTGGATTTGTCAATCCACCAGGAGCAGTATGGGGCATCAGCAGGAGCGGTCTGGGGCGTTAGAATTGTTGTGTATCCAGTCGAATGCTAGGCCCCATTGTTGATGAAACCGCAACACTTCGTAAATATCTGCCCTTCACCGATCCTGGACGTGCGTGGACCAAAGCGGACATAATTGTCTGAATGTTGTCTTTGATCTGTTGTTCATCGAATGAGGCTTTGCCGATGGGTACGTGAATAATGCCCGACTCTTTTTCAACGCGGTATTCAATCTGCCCGGCTTTGATGTTGCGGATGGTGTCTTCGACATCCATCGTGACCGTGCCTGCTTTGGCATTCGGCATTAAGCCTCTCGGTCCAAGAATGCGACCTAACTTGGGCATAATCGTTCGCATCAGGTCAGGCGTTGCGAGGGTGGCATCAAACTCCATCCAGCCACCGACGATTTTTTCAACGAGGTCGTCCGTACCGACCTCATCTGCTCCGGCTTCTTCTGCCTCACGAGCTTTATCGCCTTGTGCAAATACGACTACACGCATACTTTTTCCCGTACCGTGAGGCAGTGCCACTGTGCCGCGGATATTCTGATCTGCATGTCGCGGATCAACACCGAGACGTGCCGCCAGATCAACGGTCTCATCGAATTTCACCTTTGCGGTCTGTTTCAGCAAGGTAATAGCCTCATCCAAGCTGTAGAGCTTAACACGGTCAACAAGGTTTGCACTCTCGTTGTACCTTTTTCCTCTGTTCCCCATTAGGATCTCCTTTGACTAACCAATTGTAATTCCCATGCTTCGTGCGGTGCCTTCGACCATTCTCATCGCAGATTCGATATCTGTGGTATTTAGGTCTGGCAACTTTGTTTGGGCAATCTCTCTAATTTCATCCTGACTCACGGAAGCCACCTTGTTCCGGTTCGGTTCGCCTGAGCCTTTGGCAAGTTTTGCGGCCTGCTTCAACAGCACGGCGGTTGGCGGTGATTTCACCTCAAACGTGAAAGTACGGTCAGCGTAACAGGTGACAACGGTTGATACCACTAATCCCATTTGATTTTGGGTTTGTGCATTAAAAGATTTGATAAATTCCGGAATGCTGATCATGTAGGCACTAAGACTTGGACCCACCGGTGGGTTGGGTGATGCCTGCCCGGATACAAGTTGAAGCTTGACAACCCCGGCGATTTTCTTTGCCATGTGTATATCTCCAAAAAAACAAGTTTATTTTCTAAATTTTTTCGACTCCGAGAAATTCAATCTCAATCGGTGTGGTTCTTCCAAAGATCGAAATCATAAGATCGAGTCGCTGGCGTTCATTGTCGATTCCCTTGATCTCGGCGGGGAATCCGTTAAACGGGCCTTCGATCACTTTGACCTTATCTCCGATGGCATAATCGACTTCGGCGACCGGCTGTGGTTGTTCTTCATCTGCTGAGATTTCTAGAATAGTCTGAACTTCCTCCTCGCTGATTGCCGTGGGGGCTGAACCTGATGCTCCCAAAAACCCCATCACACCCGGTGTTTCTTTAATGACATTCCAACTTTGACGGGTGTTTTCGCTTTCGGCTTCGGCGCTTAACTGCCTCACCGTTTGCACGAGAATATATCCCGGGTAAGAAGGACGCTCTGAAACTCGCCTTTTACCATCTTTAACTTCTGCCACTTCCTGCATCGGAACAATAACGTCCAGGATTTCATCCTGTAGCCCTATTGCTTGTATACGTTGCTCAAGGTTCACCTTTACCTTTTTTTCATGTCCCGAATAAATATGGATAACGTACCAGTAGCCTGCCATAGAAGTTCCTCATCTATCAAATAAATTGGTCAGTGGGTGAGCAGAACAGAAGACTAGCGAAGGAACCACTCACGCAACAGTGCCATTCCAAAGCCTTGAATGGGGTAATTGAACACAAAATAGATAATCAGCACAATTGCTAATGGAGCAAACGAAGCCAACATTATGAGTTTCCAATACGGTGTCAGGTTTCGGGTGATGAAGTAGACACATAACGGAATCACGATGACCAACAAGAATATACCGTATATAGAATGCGGGTTGTCCGTAGAGAACCAAACCGGAAAGGTATCCTGTCCATCAACTAGCCATAGAAAGAAAGCTAAGATAGCACATGCAATCAAGACCACGATTGTGTTACCTTGAACATCTTTCCAATCTGGTTTGGAGACCTTTTGCCATTCGAGCTGAATTTCTTGGATATATTTTTTTGTACGAGCTATCATAATCTAAGTTGCTACCTATTCCAATTGTAGAAGAGACAGGCCAGAGAGGAATCGAACCCCCAACCCCCGGTTTTGGAGACCGGTGCTCTAGCCAATTGAGCTACTGGCCTGCAAGATTCATTGACAATGAAGAGTTATCGGATTTCTTTGTGAACTTTATGCTTTCGACAGAATCGACAGTATTTCTTGAGTTCATAGCGTTCCTGCTGTGTCCTCTTGTTCCGAGTCGTTACATAATTCCGCCGTTTGCAGTCGTCACATGCTAATGTTACAATATCTCTAGGCATAATATTTATCCATCCAATCGCTAAAAATAAAAAATGGGGCCGACGACCGGGATTGAACCGGTGACCTCGTCCTTACCAAGGACGCGCTCTACCTACTGAGCTACGTCGGCGCATCGCATAACAACGTACAATCCAAACAGCCAATCGCTAGGCGGGAGACGGGACTTGAACCCGCGACGATTGGCTTGGAAGGCCAATGCTCTACCAACTGAGCTACTCCCGCAAGAAAGATGGGGGCGGAAGGATTCGAACCTCCGAAGGCGATGCCAACAGATTTACAGTCTGCCCCGTTTGACCGCTTTGGTACACCCCCACAGTTGCAAAAGCTGGCGAGAGGAATCGAACCTCCAACCTGGTGATTACAAATCACCTGCTCTGCCATTGAGCCACGCCAGCAAACGCAAAAGTGAATTATACATTTAAGACTTTCGATTTGTCAAGAAATTTTTCATCAAAGAAGATTAAATTTAACGCTAGGGTGCGAAGAGGGTTGAATTTAACGCAATTAAATTTAACGCAAAGGCGCGAAGAGGGTGAATTTAACGCAAAGACGCAAAGATGCAAAGGCGCAAAGAAGAACAGAAATAGAATGTTTAAAACGCGTGGCCGAGCCCGAAATAGGGTTGGGGTGCCCTTCCTTTTACTAGGGGTATGCCGTAATCAATACGGGCGGGGCCGAGGGGGGTTGCGATACGTATGCCTATGCCTATTGCGGAGTGGAGAAACGGTGGATTTTTATTCAGTTCTGATAGGTTGTTCCAGACGTTTCCGATGTCGATAAACAGAATGGTACCCACGCGCTTGTAGATTGGAATGCGTAATTCGGCATTGAGAATGAGCATGACATCCCCTCGACGTTCGTTTGAGCTTTTGTCGGCGGAGCGTGATGTTGTTTCGTTTTCGGGGCCCAAGGTTCTTTCTTCGTAGCCTCTTACCGTGGTAGAGCCGCCTGCCCAGAAGCGTTCAAAAGAGGCAATTGACCGTTCGCGGTTTGACCGTAGCCCTTTTGCATAGCCGAGTCGAAGGGCACCGACGAAGACTATGTTCTGAATGAATCCGACTTTTGGAAGTTCCCTGTAGTAACGGTTGTCTAATGTGAATTTCGAGAAGCTCTCCTGGCCACGCATGAATCCACCTGCATATTCGACCGCGAACTCGTTGAGCCTGCCATTGTGGGGGTCGAGAAAACTATCCCGGTGGTCTTGATGAAATGATGCACCTATACTGCTAACGGTTGTGAGATTATCTGAATCTTCAAGTTCCTGACGCAGTTTCTGATACTTATATTGTACGGCGAAATTACTCCGCAACCCAAGCCTTTTGGCGAGGTTCGCCGTTCCCCCTATCGCGTGGGTATCATCGTGTTCAACGAGATTATCTCGAAAGAGTCGGAAGGTTCCCATCATCTGTCCAATCAGTGGTGGTTCAATCCACGGCTCAATCCAAGTGACTTCGCTCAAATTGCCTTTCGTACCGAGCTGTACACGGCCGCCGACTCTTATATTCCGTTTGAGTATATTGTAATGGGTCATGCCAACCGTACCACGGATGCCTTCAGACGGGCTATAGCCTCCACTAACGCTGACAGCGCGCGCTTTTCTTGCGTCAACATGAACATCGACGTTGATGACCGTTTTCTCGTTAAATTTGTCGGGTGTTTTTGTTTCTATTGACCGAAAGAGGCCGAGTGTGTACAGACGGAATTTTGCCTCCTCCAACTTTTCTGGGTCGAACTGCTTGCCTTTGAGATGTTTAAATTCACGTTCTAGGACTCCAACTTTGACACCCAGCGGGCCGTAGAAACGGAATTCACCAAACGTTGCTTTATTCCCTTCATTAATATGATATGTGAGTACCTCCGATGTCGAATTGTACTGAGGTTCAATGTTCGCGTAAATATAACCTTCTCTATTATACAAAGACCTGAGCCGAAAGCCATCACGGTCAACTATATCTTTACTGTACGGTTTACCCTTTCTGCCGTTGAGTTGAGAAAGGAGTGCTTCTTTTTTGAGTCTCTGATTTCCAAGAATTAACACATCGTTGATGACCAGCTTTTTCGATTCGTACATGTTGAGTTTTTCCTCCACTTTCCATACCGAATAAGTCGCTTGGTTATCCACGTCGGTGAGCAACCAACTGCTGTCCTCCTTCTGAATTGTAACGTTGATATTTTTGGAAAGTCGGAGTCCGTGTTCCTCAAACGCTCGCCAGAGTTCTACCCAAATAGTATCGTTGTCCAAGTCACGCATGGAAATTAAATCTGTATCAAACAAAAATTTCCCTTCTTTGATTTTGATATGCAAATAGAGTTGATTATCCTTCACCTCTTCCTTTCCGTCTATTTGTGCATCAGGATAGCCTGCTTGTCGATAGAAAAGTTTTAGTACGCGGAGGTCTGTCTTGAAGAGCCTTGGATCAAAAATGCCGCCTGAAAATAGCCATCCCAATCCCGGTGCGCTCCATCGGCTACGCGGTTTGGTTTTCATCAGGTCTAAAAGTGTGGCATCATCAAATTCTCTGTTTCCCTCAAAATCGATCCGGGCGATGCGGGGTGCAATCCCCAAATCTATCTGAAATTCAATGTTGACTGCTCCGTCTGTTTCAGGCTTTATCTGGTGGGTCACTTGCGGATTATAATACCCCTTCTGCGTGTAAAATCGCTCAAGCTGTAGCTCATTTCGCAGAAGAATCTCAGGCGAGTAGCCAGCTTGCTTGAACAGACTCATCACTTTCCGAAGCTCTTTTTTATTGACGTTATCGGGCTTAAATGTCACATTGACCTTTTTCCCTTTCGTGACTGTGAATTGCAGAGAGACCTTGTTGGAGGTTCGCTCATACGTGGGAACATATTGAATTTGGGCGTTCAGATATCCGCGCTCGCGGTATGCCTCCTTCAGACGGTTGAGTGCAATTTCAACCGTATTTTTCTGGTAAGGGCCACCGACTTTGAGTGTCAACTCACTTTTTACCTCTTTCGGTTCAATCGCTTGAATCAACGCTTGTTTGCCCTCTGCGAGTTCATACAGCAAATTGATTTCACTGCCCGGTGAGAAATTTGTTGGAGGTGTGAAACGGACTTTTGCCTGAAAGTATCCATCGTCTCGGTACAGATTGCGAATCCTCTGCTGGTCATCTCTTGCAACCTGTTCGTCGTACTCGCCTCCCTCGCGGGCTCTGAGTGCTTCACGGATACGGTTTTCATCTAAGCGGAGGCCTCTGTACTCAATTTGTCGGATTAAGGTCTTCCGAGTAAGCAGAAATGTTAATGCAACCCCATCAATCGTTTCGGCAGTTGGTGTGATGTGGGAAACCGTTTTTTCGGAGACGCTAATTTGAGAAAAGTGGCCAATGGAATAGATTGCTTTGATACTTTTGCCTATTTTGTAGGCGGAACGAGGCTCACCACTCAAGATTACGGTTTTCTGTTGCAATTGACTGAGTAGGTTGGAGTCGTTGAGGATTTCGCCGTTCAATCGGTATTCGATTGAGACAACGTGGGGGGGGGCATCTAATTGCCCCTTTGCGACTTGTGTAAGAAGCAGAAGTACGGAGATGTAAAACGTGAGGTGTGAAATTGTTCTCGCTTTTCCTTTCTGCTGGATTTGTCAAGCCAGCGGGAGCGGGCCGGATCATTTATATTGCGAATCTAGTGCCTCACGAAATGCTTTAATGTGCGTGGGGGATGTCCCGCAGCAACCGCCTATTAGATAAGCCCCTGCTTTGAGTAGGTCGGGTAAATCGGCGGCCATCTCTTCGGGGGTGTGTGGCCAATATGTCTGGTGATTTGCATCTAACAGTGCCATACCGGCATTCGGATAGGCCATCATCTGTTTCGGTTGAATCGCCTTCGCCTCCATTGCGGCTTTCAACTGTTGCACTCCGTTTACCGCATAGGGGATTCCGGTGTGTTCACTGCGTCTTTGTTCGGAACCGCAATTTATGCCTAGTAGCTGAACATCATCTAACAGATTATCGCCGTTGGAAAATTCGCCGTTGGTGAAGATTTCTAATAAATCCGCGGCTGAATGTCCCCAATCTGTGCGGTATATTATCTCACCGGTATGCCGATTTTTGGTATACTTATATGTCAAATTCACGGCAATTGGTAGTCCAACTTTTCTTGCGATATCGACTGCGATTGCAGCTTCGTTTGCCGAGAACATGGTCTCAATTGAGAGGAAGTCCACTCCCGCGTCTGCTAGGATATTGACAATTCTCTCGTGGGCATCTCTGACTTGTGAGTTCGGGATGCCAAAGTCGATTCCACCGCTGTCGGCTTCAATTGCGCCCGGTGAGGGGCCGATGGAGCCCGCAATATAGATGGATTTACCACTTTTTTCAACAGCGGCTCTGGCGTGTTTGACAGCAGACCTCGTCAACTGTTCAGCAGCGGTGGCATCCTTATCTGCCATTTCAAGGTGTAGCGGCGAGACGACGAATGTATTGGTCCCAATTGCGTCGGCACCTGCTTGGATATAATCGGAATGGATATCGATCACGGCATCGGGATGCAATTCGTTTGCGATGGCACTATTCGGTAACTCTATCCCTCTGGCGAAGAGCTGTGTACCGAATCCACCATCGTAAATCATCGGTTTAGGGTCCGCTAACCTTTCTAGGAATGTCGGCATGTGAGATTGTCCAATCTTTTTGAAGCGTATCGGGAGTGAGAACTCCCTCCCATAGGTGTACCATATCGGGAGTAGGAACTCCCTCCCACAGTGGGAACTTCCTCCCACAGATGGGAGCTATACTGGTTCTGGCTATTTCAAAGAAACCGAGTTTTCAAGAAAAAACTCGGTTTCTACCATTACGTCACTTCTAGGAGATACATCACCATCACTTGGTCATCACCGAAGGTTAAGTGGTATGCGTCTGAGAGTTGTTCAACACGTTGGATTTGGCTGATATTTTGGTAAAATACTGGGCTGAATTGAAAAAAACTGAAGTCAATCACTTTTGCGTTGAAACCAGCGGCTTCTAGTAGTTCTGCTGTTCTAAGCCGACTCAGGGCGGAAATCTGCATGAGGTAGGCAGTTCCGCCATCTTCGAGCAGGTTTGGTAGAAGGGAGATTAGGTGGTCTAGCATGTTTCGCCCCCAGAAATCTGCAGGACGATGGCTGGTTGTTTCTCCCATCGGGTCTACGGGCATCTGATACAGGCTTGCAATGACTAGGTCGTATTTCTCCTCTGGCAGATAGGTGTAGAGGTCAACGACTTCTCCGCTGATCTGTTCGGAAACGCCATTCCGAAACCCGTTGGTCATCGTATTGGCGACTGCTTCGCGTTGGATGTCGATCGCCTTAACGTGTTCTGCCCCATTCAACGCGAGTTGAACTGTCAGGAGCCCGGTTCCACATCCGACATCCAGACATCGCTTCCCTTTACCGGCTCCAGAGCGGAATAGGTGTTTCCAGACGAGGAAACTGCCTTGTGTCGGACGAAAAACTTCTGGGTCACAAACGATTTCGGGGAAGGGGACGGGGTATAGAATCCGCTCCTGCTCATCGACCCAGGGCTGAAGTGGTTGCGAAGTTGGTAAATCGTTTTGACCGGTTACTGCCCTTTCCATGTCGTAAGCGGAACGTCCACCTTGACGACCGGGCTTTGTTCCTGCCAATTTTTCTCGGACAGCGGCGATATGGTCTGGTGTGACACCGCAGCATCCGCCGATGATCTGTGCGCCTTCTTCGCGCCACTCGCTGGAAAGTTTCGCGTACCCTTCGGGGTCGATTTGGTCGTCGAACTGCCAGCCGGGGTCAAGATAACGTCCTAGATTCGGATAGGCACCGAGGGGTATATCCGTAAAATCGCGCAACCAAGCAATCATCCCTGGGACGTGGTCTATCGGCAGGCAGTTGATGAGCAACGCGCCAACGCCCATCTCTTCAAACTTGCTCGCTATTCGTCCGAAAAAATCACCTTCTGGGCCGCCCCAATGTTGGCCGTAGACACCGCAAACTCCGTGGCGACACCGTCGAAAACTGAGCCAGACTGGAATCCCTGTTTGGAGCATAAGCTCCACCGCCGGAACGGTCAGTTCGTCGCGGATAAGCGACATCGTCTCCATAATGATTAGGTCAGGCGGTGTTTCTTCAAATACTCGTGTGAGTAGTTGGAGTCGATCTAACTGGGGCGGTGTATTTATGTCGCCGTTGATGCTAAATGCTACGGCGCACTGTCCTGTTTTTTCGGCTTCATCAATTGCCTTGCGTGCGAGTCTTACGCCGAGTCGTGCTACATCCATCCAGTGCCCTGGTCCTGTATGTCCGTCTATATTTCCCATTGGGCCGGGGGCTTCTAGCTCTGGAGGGTTCATAATTGACCATGTCATTGTGGAGATGAGATGACATCCGGTAGCGACGTAGCGACGGTGGACTTCAAGTGCGGCGAATGGGGCGTGATAGAGTGCCCAGGTGCCCCATAGTCCTTTATCGCTGACACGATATTCGTCTAGCCCGATGCGCTCTAATTCTGTGGTGCCACCGCCATCCAGAATGACGCATTCGTCTTCTGCAATCATTCGTTGAATTTGTTGATAAGCGTCGGTATACCGGTTTGCCATCTATTATGAATTCCTCTCAAGCAAGTTTCAATAAGTTGTCACCTTGATCAGAAAAATGGGACGCAAAGGCGCAAAGATGCAAGGACGCAAGGCAGCACCTCTGAATTGCGTTTGCGTTGCGTTTGATGGGGTGCTGATTTAGCTGTCCTGCCCCAAACTTATACCAATTCTGATAATAAATCACTCATTAATATGTGTAGGGCCATTGTAGGAGGGGCATCCATAACTATTAACTCTGGCGTACAACGCGAAAGGGAGTACAACAGTAGAGTTAATAGTTATCCCCGACTTTTCCCCCAAAATCCACAAAAAATCGAAAACGAAATCGCCCGATGTGTTTCTGACCGTAATGCGACATTTTTATTTAGAAATGGTATTATGATACCGCAAATTTTAAGTTTGATCCGATAGTATCATCCGTAAGAGGGCATCCGGTTCTGCTAGAGCTCTATCGCTCCGCTTGTTCCATCACGTCTTGAGTTGACTCCTCTCCACGCGAAAGGGATAGAGGTTCCAAGAGCAACACATATCCCTGCCAGCCCTTGCGGGTGGCAAGATGACTTGACGCATTGCGGTGAAAATCAACAGCGGCAACAGACTTGACCCCTTTGGCAGGATCGATTACCGTCAACTGACCTTTGTGAACGGAGACCACGACGACAAGGTGGCCTCCATTGAGATGGGCAATCAGCGGGGTTTTCGCACCCATTAATTCCTCCAGGGAGAGCTCCATACCGGTCGCCTTCAGACCCAAAGAATCCGTTGCCCGCGCCAAACCGTGTAGACTCGTACCGGTGGGCGTTGTTCCTGCTAACGTTGCAATCTCCTGCTCTGTCGTCTTGATGACGTAGAACTCGCAGATCGAGAGTAACACCGCCGGCCCGCAGGTGTTGGAGGCAGACTGAAAGTGAACGGGGATTTTACGAGTTTGAGAGGATTCCAGTTTTGCATAAGGCTTTTCGTGATTGTTTTGACATGCCAAGCATAAAGTTAAAATGCCAATCACGATTAAGCGCGCACGACCTCTTCTGATGCAGCTTATGTAAACACAAAGCGGTTTCCTGATAAATGCTCTACCCATGATTAACCGATGCCTCAAGGGCCCTCACGCGTGATTTTTTCTCTGATACCGCGTCGCTCATTTTCGCTCAACCTTTGCAGTTCGCTGTTATAGTATGCGGTGGCATCCTCTCCGGTTTTTTGCTTCAAAAGTAGGTAGTCTATTGTTTCGGCAATACCGCGAACTTCCTTTCGGAATTTTTCACCCCTGGCGAAAATCTCAACGATGATATTGTTCCGAATAAAACTGATATTTCCAAATTGATTTGCATTGTTTTTCACATTCGCAAAGCAGAGGTGACCGATTCGTAGCTCCCGAGTTGGTGTTGCGTCTTTCACACGCAGGGCGTATGGCAGAGAATTGGCGACAAATAGCCAAATGATATATTCGTGCGCTTCTGCGCTAGATGGGGCAATGAATAGATTTATTTCCAGTCGATGTTTTTTATGACGGTCACTCAAAATGTATTGGTGGCGGAGAACGCGCCCTGCATTTGGTCTACTACGATCCTCCCTGGCAAGCGATTTCCGAGTAAACGGTGATTTGTCGGTAATGGTAGGGAATCGGAGTAGATTCAGGAGCACCGGTGCCACTCGCACCGGTTCGTTTTTGCCAGACCATTTTTCAAAATTGACCTCTACTTTGAGTCGATTGGCATCTGCTTTGCGCTTTTCAAACGGTGCAAAACCCTCTCGTATCACCCCAAGTTGACAACCGACTAGGATACCGATAAAACAGAGTATTTTCTTCATGATATATCCCATTTTAATGCCGATCAGAATTAAGACCACACGACCTCTTCTGATAAAGCATCGGTAAACACAAAGACGGTTCCTGATAAACGCTCTATCCATGATTAACCGATGTCTCAAGGGCCCTCACGCGTGATTTTTTCTATGATACCGCGTCGCTCATTTTCGCTCAACCTTTGGAACTCCCTGTTATAGTATGCGGAGGCATCCTCTCCGGTTTTTTGCTTTAAAATCAGGTAGTCTACTGTTTCGGCGATGGCACGAGCTTCTCTTTGGAATTTTTCACCCTTGGCGAGAATCTCAATGATGATATTGTTCCGAATAAAACGTATACTTGCAAACCGATTTTCATTTTTGTTCCCACTGGTAAAGCAGATGTGACCAAGCCGCAACACCCGTGTTGGTTTTGCCCGTTTCACCTGCATGGCATGTGGCAGAGAATTGTTGATAAATCGCCAAATGAGATACTCGTGCGCTTTCGTGGTAGAGGGGGCAATGAATAGATCAATGCCTATCCGATTTTTTTCTGGCGATCTCTCAAAACGTATTCATGGCGGATGGGTCTCCCCACATTTGGTCTGCCATGATTCTCCCCGGCAAGATACTCCCGCGCCAACGTAATTCTGCCGGGAATAGCAGAAAACTGTCGTAAATTCAGGAGCACCGGTGGAACTCGCATCGGTTCATTTTTGCCGGACCATTGTGCAAAATTGACCTCTGTTTTGAACCGATTGACCTCTGTTTTGAGCATTTCAAAATCATTCTGCGCGCATCCCAATTGACAACCGACCAGAATGCCAATGAAACAGAGTATTTTCTTCATGATATATCCCATTTTAATGCCGATCAGAATTAAGACCACATGACCTCTTCTGATAAAGCACAGGTAAACACAAAGCGGTTTCCTGATAAACTTTCTACATAGCTTAACCGATGCCTCAAGGGCTCTCACGCGTGATTTTTTCTCTGATTCCGCGGCGCCGATTCTCCTTCAACCTTTGCAACTCCCGATTATAGTATGCGGCGGCATCTTCTCCGGTTTTTTCCTTCAAAAGCAGGTAGTCTATTGTTTCGGCAAGGCGGCGAGCTTCTCTTTGGAATGTTTCACCCTCGGCGCGAATCTCAACCAAGATATTGTTGCGAATAAAACGTATAATTGCAAACCGATTTTCATTTTTGTTCCCATTTACAAAACAGACGTGACCAATTCGCAACTCCCGAGTTGGTGTTGCCCCTTCCACTCTCATCTCATGGGGCAGAGAATTGGCGGCAAATCGTAAAATGGTATACTCGTGGGCTTCCGCACTAGAAGGCGCAATGAATAGATTTATTTCTAACCGATGTTTTTTCTCAAGGTTACCTAAAAGGTATTGGTGGCGGAGGGTAAGCTCCACATTGGGACTGATACCAGATCGCCCGGCAGTAAATTTCCGAGCCAATGGTGATTTGTCGGTAATGGTAGGGAACCGGAATAGGTCTAAGAGCACCGGTGCCACTCGCATCGGTTCGTTTTTGCCGGGCCATTTTGCAAAATTGACCTCAGTTTTGAGTCGATTGGCATTTGCTCTAAACATTTCAGCCAGTGTAAAACTCTTCTGTATCATACAGGATTGACAACTGACTAGGATACCGATAAAACAGAGTATTTTCTTCATGATATAGCTCCTTTTAATGCCGATCAGAATTAAGACCACACGCCCTCTTCTGATAAAGCACAGGTAAACACAAAGACGGTTCCTGATAAATTCTCGGTTTCCCATGATTAACCGATGCCTCAAGGGCCCTCACGCGTGATTTTTTCTATGATACCGCGTCGCTGATTGTCGGTCAACCTTTGCAACTCCCGGTTATAGTATGCGGCGGCATCCTCTCCGGTTTTTTCCTTCAAAAGCAGGTAGTGTACTGTTTCGGCAATGCCACGGGCTTCTCTTTGGAATTTTTCACCCTTGGCGCGAATCTCAACCAAGATATTGTTCCGAATAAAACGTATACTTGCAAACCGATTTTCATTTTTGTACCCCCTAGGGAAACAGACGTGACCAAGCCGCAACTCCCGAGTTGGTTTCACCAGTTTCACTCTCATCTCATGTGGTAGAGAACCGCTGACAATTCGCAAAATGAGATACTCGTGCGCTTCCGCACTAGACGGGGCAATGAATAGATTTATTTCCAGTCGATTTTTTCTCTGACGGTCACTCAAAATGTATTGGTGTTGGAGAGTGCGCTCCACATTTGGTCTGCTAATAACTTGCCTGGCAGGCAATGCCCGAGCCAACGGTGATTTGTCGGTAATGGTAGGGAACCGGAATAGATTCAGGAGCACCGGTGCCACTCGCATCGGTTCGTTTTTGCCAGGCCATTTTGCAAAATCAACATCTGCCTTGAGCCGATTGGCATCTGTTTTGATTATTTCAGCCTGTGTAAAACTCTTCTGTATCATATAGAATTGACAACCAACTAGGATACCGATAAAACAGAGTATCTTCTTCATGATATATCTCCTTCTATTGTTGGGCTTCGTGGTTGCGTCCAAAAGCAACTTCCATCTGATTGGTTTGCTAGAGCTCCACGCACCCCGTGATGAATCTCATTATTCCATATCAACGGGATAGGTTGTCTGATGCCGATGAAAATCTTTCTACAAAAATCGCTTTTTCGACCTCTGCAACATTAAACAACGTCAATTGCGCGACGGGGATATTTTTCTAGGTGCCTGAGGTTTGGCCTTTGCCTCGGTAAGCCCCTTCTCAAGTTCGGTCAGAGTGCGATCCATACGCCACACTTTCCAGATTTGATGGCTCCAACTCGTCCCACTAGGGGGCAGGGACTCATTGGACAATTCCTTTTCCACAATGAGGGCCTCAACCTCCGCACGAAACCCATTCACCGCAAACTGGTATTGCTCTTCCGCCTGCGCCCAACGGCCGTTTTGGGCAAGTAAATTACCAACCACTCGATTAATAAACCATTCTCTCCCGTCAGGACTCGCGATATTTGCCAGTTCAAGCCCAACAACCATCGCTTTTTTGACATCCTTCTGCAACTGATAAAGGTGCATTAGGTAACGATAGGCAGAATACTGAGGCCGAGCAACCCCGCGTAAGCGTACGAGAAACGGGACAATGCGTACCGGAGCACTGTGAGTAATATTTGGACGGGTTACTTGCTCGTCAATAGCAACGAGTGTCTTGAGTTCAGCAGATTTGTCGATTATTGCCTCAAGTTCAGCAATCGCGCCCTTAAAGTCTCCTCCCTCGGCCCAGATCTGTGCACGGATTAATTGAGCAACATCAATCGTGCGTCGGGGATATTTTTCTAGGTGCTCGAAATAGGCAAGTATTTCAAGGTTATCTTTTCTGATTCCTCCAAACCTATCAAAAGGGCGCGCGTGACTTGAACTGATTAACCAAATCTTATCGAGATGGCATCCGTTGGCGGGATGCCAACCAACAACAACTGTGTTTGCATCTGGATAGTCAGACATTACTCGCCTGAGCGTTATTAGGGATCCTACTCTATCTCCCTCAATGCTCACCTGTCCTCCAGCAAGCATCAGGGCAGCGTCATCCGCCCAACGACTTGCTGGGAATTGGTTGATGACAGTCTGAAGTGCGGTTTTTCTTTGGGGCCAATATTCTTTGACGGGATTATCGAAATAGTGTATTTTCAGAAGATGCCAAATGGGAGCTTCCTCAATCATCTGTAGATCCCATCGTTTGGAACTCATCTCCTGTCCATGAGCTATTAAAACGCCATTAGGGATCAACGTCTGAAAAAGAGAGATGAGAAAAAATAGGGCAACTCCTAGTTTGATTGTTCCTAATTTCATTGTTCTTCTCCTTCGCGTTTTTCGCATCCCTCCAGTATGAATTTTCAAATTGGAAGGTAGCAATGATAATATTTTCCTTTATGGATTGCGATGTGGACCGAGCCAGGGGTCTGGAGGCGGAGTGCCATAATGACGATTCGCAGGTGCCTCAACGCCGCTATCTTGATTGGGTTGGTTCCCTTGAAACCAACTTCCAGTAGCTATAATGGGGTGGAACTGACCATTGGTGTAGTGTACAAGATATACCGAGACTTTCAACCATTCGGCAAAAGTCACTTGAAAACCGATGACAATCATAGTCATACTTGTAGTGATTCGTGAATCCATTGTTGAGTATATCTTCACAGACAGAATCTTCTGTCGTTTTGTTCTCTGCCCATCCGCAGGCGTAGTTTAGGACTTTATCCGATGGCGTTGATTCAGAACCTGTCGGCGTCGATAGGGGCAGATAGACCACATGGTTAGTATTGTTCTTAGTGTCCATCTAAACATCGTCTCCATCAATTCGATACTTCCACTGTAACAGGTATTTTGAATTACTCGGGGTACCATACCCTACACCCGGCCCATACTTATACACGAAGTTTTTGAACTGATCATTGCCGCCATTGCTGGAATGTCGCTACCTTCTATTCGTGTTCCCAAACATTCTAAAAGAATTCTAAAAATGTGTCAAGCAAAAATTTGCGATGATTTTTCGCTTCTTGTGCCATTATGATCTGAGCAAAGTTAAGAATCACGGGGTGTGCTAGTGAACTTTTTGTAAAGTCATAACTGATGTGGGGCGTTTCAATCAAGCTGTGCCTTCCACAATCTCGATTTCCTCGTAGGTCAAGCCGTAGAGTTGATACACCACCTGATCAATAAGCGCGTCGGTACCCTGAATGTGGGTGAGCAAGGGGGTGAGTCTGACAAGGTTGGCGGTAAACTCGCGCTCCAGCGATTCCTGGAACTGAGATCGAGGTTGCGTTCGTCGGTGGGAGGGGTGAAGTTGATCCGCTTGGCATTTACAAAATGATGAGGGAATTGGGGGAGTGGTTTGAAAAGAGGGATTGGTTTTTAAGGGCGTTGGGTAGGGTTTTGGCGTTCATAGACATCGGTGCATCCGGTTCTGCTAGAGCTCTATCGCTCCGCTTGTTCCATCACGTCTTGAGTTGACTCCTCCCCACGCGAAAGGGATGGAGGTTCCAAGAGCAACACATACCCCTGCCAGCCCTTGCGGGTGGCAAGATGACTTGACGCATTGCGGCAAAAATCAACAGCGGCAACAGACTTGACTCCTTTGGCGGGATCGATTACCGTCAACTCACCTTTGTGAACGGAGACCACGACGACAAAGTGCCCTCCATTGAGATGGGCAATCAGCGGGGTTTTGGCACCCTTTAACTCTTCAAGGGAGAGCTCCATACCGGTCGCCTTCAGCCCCAACGAATCCGCTGCCCGCGCCAAACCGTGTAGACTCGTACCGGTGGGCGTTGTTCCTGCTAACGTTGCAATCTCCTGCTCTGTCGTCTTGATGACGTAGAACTCGCAGATTGAAAGGAGTGCCGCAGGCCCGCAGGTGTTGGGGGCGGTCTGAAAGTGAACGCGGATTTTACGAGTTTGAGGAGGTGCCAGTTTTGCATAAGGTTTTTCGGAATTGTTTTGACATGCCAAGCTTAAAGATAACATGCCAATCAGGATTAAGCGCGCACCCCCTCTTCTGATGCGGCTTATGTAAACACAAAGCGGTTCCCTGATAAATTCTCTACCCATGATTAACCGATTCCTCAAGGGCCCTCACCTGTGATTTTTTCTCTGATACCGCGTCGCTGATTTTCGCTCAACCTTTGCAATTCCCGGTTATAGTATGCGGCGGCATCCTCTCCGGTTTTTTGCTTCAAAAGCAGGTAGTCTACTGTTTCGGCAATGCCACGAGCTTCCTTTCGGAATTTTTCACCTCTGGAGCGAATCTCAACCAAGATATTGTTCCGAATAAAACGTATACTGGGCCCATTTGTAAAACAGATGTGACCAATCAGCAGCACCTCAGTTGGTTTTGCCCGTTTCACTCGCATGGCATGTGGTAGAGAACCGCTGACCAATCGCCCAATGAGATACTCTTGTGCTTCCGCGCTAGAAGGGGCAATAAATAGATTAATTTCCAACCGATTTTTTTTTGACGGTCACTCAAAAGGTATTGGTGGTGGAGTGTGCGCTCCACATTTGGTGGTCTAGTACCAGTTCGCCTGGCAAGAGATTTCCGAGTAAACGGTGATTTGTCGGTAATGGTAGGGAACCGGAATAGATTCAGGAGCACGGGTGCCACTCGCATCGGTTCGTTTTTGCCGGACCATTGTGCAAAATTGACCTCTGTTTTGAGTCGATTGGCATTTGCTCTAAATATGTCAGCCCGTGTAAAACTCTTCTGTATCATACAGGATTGACAACTGACTAGGATACCGATAAAACAGAGTATTTTCTTCATGATATATCCCATTTTAATGCCGATCAGAATTAAGACCACACGCCCTCTTCTGATAAAGCACAGGTAAACACAAAGACGGTTCCTGATAAATTCTCGGTTTCCCATGATTAACCGATGCCTCAAGGGCCCTCACGCGTGATTTTTTCTCTGATACCGCGTCGCTCATTTTCGCTCAACCTTTGCAGTTCGCTGTTATAGTATGCGGTGGCATCCTCTCCGGTTTTTTGCTTCAAAAGTAGGTAGTCTATTGTTTCGGCAATGCCGCGAACTTCCTTTCGGAATTTTTCACCCCTGGCGAAAATCTCAACGATGATATTGTTCCGAATAAAACTGATATTTCCAAATTGATTTGCATTATTTTTCACATTCGCAAAGCAGAGGTGACCGATTCGTAGATCCCGAGTTGGGGTTGCATCTTTAACACGCAGGGCATGTGGTAGAGAATTGTTGACAAATAGCCAAATGATATATTCGTGCGCTTCCGCGCTAGAGGGGGCAATGTATAGATCAATTTCCAGTCGATTTTTTTTCTGGCGATTACTCAAAATGTATTCATGGTGGAGGGTGTGCCCCGCATTTGGTCTGATAAGAATTCCTCCGGCAAGCAATTTCCGAGTCGACGGTGATTTGACGGTAATGGTAGGGAATCGGAGTAGATTCAGGAGCACCGGTGCCACTCGCATCGGTTCATTTTTGCCGGGCCATTTTGCAAAATTGACCTCTGCTTTGAGCCGATTGGCATCTGTTTTGCGCTTTTCAAACGGTGCAAAACCCTCTCGTATCCCCCCAAGTTGACAACCGACTAGGAGAACGATGAGACAGAGTATTTTCTTCATGATGTATCTCCTCAACTTATTGTGGGGAATTTCGCGGTCACGTCCAAGGGACTCTTACGATCTGATCGGTTTGTCGGAGTTCCGGGTGCCCGTGATGAATCCCATTATTCTATAAGCAACTTTTAGTAGTAAATTTGACATTCTTGAAACCGAGTTTTTTCTTGAAAACTCGGTTTCTCATGGATAACTACAACGGACATTGATTTCAAAACTGCAACTTTTATATTTAAACTTGCTTACCAAATGAGGTTTAAAAAATAAATTGGGTAATTTGATCGGACGACCGGTGCGGTAACCCCTAAAGGGTGGCGGCATGAGCCGACGCAAAACCGCACCTACCGAGGCAAGCCACGCCTGCCGTAGTTACCCGTTTAAATTCTTAAACTTCATAAGGTATAGATAGGTTGTTGGTGAACCTGGTTAACAGTATAGGGCGATTTGGTTTTCCGTCAAGCCCGCCAATCCTCGTTATAGCTACTTCAACCGTAGGGGCTTTTCCCTTTCTCAATGAGCTTAATATCCGCTTGCAGGTCTTTAGCAACTTGGCTCTTTGGGTAATTTTCAATAATAAACCGCGCCATTTTTGCGGCTTCCTTAAACTTGTTCTGCATACAATATCCCCAGACTAATCCACTACGTATAACAGCCCGCATATCGCCTTTAACAAAATAAACTTTTTCAAATCGAACAAAGTCAGGGAATTCATGTCTGAGGTGCTCAAATTCAAGTGCATCAATCTTCGGGATAACTTGTTCAATTCGCAAAGTCATCTCCACCCATTTTTCTTGATGGATTAGCGGAATCACTTGGCAAAACTCGGCTAAGGTAGCTTGCCATGCCTTTGTATGTTTATACCGCTGTAATTCTGAGAGATATCGCTGGCTTAATGTTTTATCAAATCCTTTGAAATTGTTCTCCGGATCTGCCAACACTAGAGCCAGACGAAGTTTCGCGGTCAAAGCACTGTAGGTGTTTGGATACCTCTCCATGACATCTTTGAGTTGATGAGCCACACGCTTATCATACCAGCCTGGCTCAGGATTTGGATTTCCCGGCTCCGGTTTTCTATCCATGAGCAAAATGACTTTTTTTAGTGCCTTCTGGGCAGTTTTATCCTTTCTGAAGGGTGTACCGAGATCCGGACTCTTGAGAATCTTGAGCTGGTACGGACTTCAAGCCAAGGCAAAATAGACACACGGTGAGGGTAAAGATAAGCGTTCGTTTCACTTTCATTTTTTAGTCCTCCTTTTCATTAAATGAGGCGACCAACTTATGCCAGAGATACTAGATCTGCTGGATTTGTCAATCCAGCAGGAGCGGTCCGAGCCCACACAGGAAGCGGTTGATGTGGGGCGTTTCAATCAAGCTGTACCTTCCACAATCGTGATCTCCTCGTCGGTCAAGCCGTAGAGTTGGTAGACCACCTGATCTATTAGTGTGTCGGTCCCCTGAATGTGGGCGAGCAAGGGGGTGAGTTTGGCGAGACTCGCTGTAAACTCGCGCTCCACCGATTCTTGGAAATTTCGGCTTGATGGATCGATTGGGATGGTGCGACGGTTTTTCTTGAGGATTCCAAGCAGGTCGTCAAGCGGTAGATTGAAGTAGCTTTGAATCGCGGTTTTGTTTTGGAGTGTCTCAATTTTTGCCCCGCTTTCCTGTTCTAGCCAGTGCAGGAAGCCGCTAATCTCCTCTCTTTTGGCTTTGTTCATCTTAAGCATCTGCGCGGCGAGGAAGCCGAGTAGGTCGTGGACGACATCGGAACGCTCTGGATCGATAGCGAGGTGGTGTTTCACGAAGCCGATGACGCAGTCTACGCTCCCTTCGTTGAGGCAGAATTGGTAGAGGGTTTTGGCTTTTTGGAGCTGGTGGTCGCGTTCGTCGGTGGGGGTGGTGAAGTTGATGCGGCGGATGGGGAGTTTTTTCCAATCATCCGGATACGCATCAAGGGTTCCGGGACGAAAAGAATCTAGCATTCTTTGGCCAAGTGTTGAGTTAAGAATACTAATGAGAAAATGTAAGCAAACCGTCTTTGAACGCTCTTCCAGCTCGTGTCGAGGCAGTTCTAGACCACTAAAATACCTTCCAATATTTGAATTGTCCACCTCGTGGAGAGCGACATAAGGAAAACAGACCATAACAGTATTGTCACAGATTACTCGGTTATCATCAAAAGCAACGGCACGCGTTTGTCTGCCAAGAAGAAGCTTCGCTGGTTCGTATAATTCGGGAAAAGTTGGCCGTACTAACTGCTTGGGACAGCGTTCTGTGCCCCACTCCAGAAACCGCGTGTAGGTGATACCATAACGTTCTAGCGAACTTCCTTCGACGAAGGTACGCGAATGAAGTTGATCTTTAGAATCTGTCAACAGGTCTTCCTTAGTAAATGCACCTTGACTTCCGTGTTCACTGCTGTTGAGCCGCAATCCATAGGTTACATAACATAGATGTCCCAAGGGCTCAGATATTGAATCGTAGCGTGTCGCATCAGTTGGTCCTAAATCTACAGCTAAATACAACTCGCGACTGTTATTAGGCACGTTGCTAAAGATGCGCGGGGCCTGAGGGGACAATCCTGAATGAATAATTTTCCTTGACAGCTTGCGCTCGTCAGTATGAACATTGTGAACAATCAGAATAATATTGTGCACTCCCACTCCGGGAAAAATCTCAACATCAGGAAAATGTGAAACCTCAACCACATGCATACGACTGAGATATTCTGCTTTTAATGGTTCGGAGTAAGTCGCTGTATTAAATGCATCCGGAATAATAAAAGACACAAAACCATCCGTTTTCACCAATTGAAATGCTGATTCCACAAAAGCGATATACAGATTCCACATGTGCTGAAGCGTTCTGAACCGGGGTAAAGATGCGATAATTCTACGTTCTTTGCGAATGTCGTCGCCCATCCTTGATTTGACATAAGGCGGGTTTCCTATCACCGCGTCAAACCCCGGATTTTCCTTCTCCCGTCCATATTGGTCCCGAAAGACTTCAGGGAACTCCATCTCCCAATGGAAGAACCGCTTCTCCGCGGCGAGCTCCTGTGCCCGACGATAGGGTGGCATCGCCTCAAGTTCCGCCTCTTTTTTCCCACGCAGTGCATCAAGTGCGGTGTGATATTCGGTACGAGAAACGATATTTCCGAAAAAGAGACTTGTCCAGAGATTCGCCACGCCTTTGTGAAAGCGGAGCATCGTTTGGGCGATGTCCAATTCATGTTCCTTCGCGTGGATGTGGTCCGCGGTTCGGCTCTCGGTCTCCTCGATGAGGAGGTAGTGTCCGATGGCAGTTGCGACCGTGTCGGTGAATGGGAAGGTCATCGGAAACTCAGTCTGGGGTTCGTCGGTTTTTCGGCGGCTTTTCTTTAGTTCTGGCAGGTGGGAGAGGTTCTCAATTTTCGCGCCGATTAGGGAATTGCCGCAGCGGATGTGGTGGTCGAGGAACGAGAGCGGTTGTCCCTTTGCCACCGTGTGGAGCCAGAGGGAGAGTTTCGCGAGCTCCACCGCCATCGGGTTGAGGTCAACGCCGTAAACGCACGATTCCACAACGCGCCGCCGCCAATAGGCGAGCTCTGTATCTTCGCTCGCCGTATCGGTCATGAACGCGGCATCAGGGTGGGTAATCAGTTCTTCGGCGAGATAATCAACAACACCGACGAGAAAATGACCGCTCCCTGTGGCGGGGTCGAGAATTTTGAGGGATAAGATCTCATCAACGCTTTTGCCCTCACAGAGCGGCGCGAGGGTGTTTTCGACGATGTAGCGCACGATCCCGTCGGGGGTGTAGTAGCTCCCGGTCGCCTTCCGCTCCCCCTTGTCGGTCAGCAGATAGACCGCTCCCTCTGGATAGGCAACCTCCTGATAGGGGGTGGATTTTGGCGTGCCTGTCTCGCTCCCTTTCTCTGAAATGATGACCAAATCTTTGGCGGCAATTTTCGGCTGATATTCGAGCAAGCCTTCGTAGATATTTCCCAAATGGCGCACGTCAAGGTCCCGGTAGACGATGCGCTCGCCATCCTTCGTCCGCGTCAGGAGTTCGATAACCTGTGCCAGCGCGTCGTCGTCAACCTCATACCTTTCAAGGAACGGGTGTTGTTGTGGATTGAACAGTCCGCCGTTATACTGTGGGATGTGGTCTTCCCAACCGTCGTTGATGAGCGTAAATAACTGCCGCAACCTCGTCCAGTAGAGGTTTGCCCCCGGGGCGAAGGCAATCGCTCCATCTCGTTTTTCGTGGATGTCGGTTGCCATAAGGTCAAGGCTATACTGCATCGCGTAATCGCGATGGCTTAGGGGGAGCAGGTCCCGGCTTTCGGCGTATAGGGTAAACAGGATACGGTACAGCAGAATCAGGGAGTTGGTGTGAATCTCGTTGAGCGGTGGAGCCGCTGGGTCGAAATCGTTGCGCGGGAAATCGAGGAATCCATTGATGAGCAGGCGTAGGGCATCGTAGACTCTGCCCTTGAGGTCGTCGGAGACAGCGATGGTGTATCGCTGGCTCTTCCCCAATACGAGGTCAAGGAACGATGTCCCGCTCGCATCGGGTATGAACGCGTCGCGTCGAAAGAGGCAGTAGAAATAGCGGAAGGTCTCCAAGTCTGTGTTGTCGGTGAGCAGTGCGGCGAGGTCTACCTCGTAGAAGCTATCTAGCCGATAACTGGTCTGGCGGTGGTAGAGTCGCCATTGCCTACCGTTGGTCAAGGTGCCCCAGTGTGTGTCCGCGCCCCGTAGATAGAAGTCGATCTGGTAGTTCGGATTTTGATTGCTGAACGGGTCGCTCTCCTCCTGTCCCTTCCGATCCAGATTGCGGGTCCACGCCTTGGCATCGCCGATAGCGAGGGCGGTTTTGAAAAACTGGTTTGTGTTGACGTGAGACTGCGCCGCCTTTTTCGCATCCGCGGATGCGAAAAAGGCGTAATCGGGCCGTTTGGCTCCCTGTGAGGTGTGGAGGGTGGGTTGCACCGCGAACACGTGCCCGAGCTGTTCGAGTAGGGGCTGGATGAACTCGCGTTCGGTTTGTGCCTCGTTAAGGTTCGCCGCATTGGGAGCGACCGTATTGAAGAGTTTCTTGATTGCGGCGTAATCGGATTCGATGTTGGGCGTATCCGTCCACTGCGGTTGTTCGATGATCAGGGAACTGAGGTAGTAGTTTGAGAAGAGCGATTGGTTTTTAACGGCGTTGGGTAGGTGTTCGGGGTTCATAGACATCGGGGCATTCGGTTTTGTTATTTGGCTTTGACCTTAATGTTTGGCTTTTGCCTCGGCAACGAGCTGAGGGGTGTTCACAGACGGATGACTGGCGCAGTTGAAAGTCCGCGCCTACCAAGGAAGGCGGCCACTCGGCGCGGTTGGAAACACGCGCCTACCGGGGTATGCCACGTAAACATACGCGATTGCCTTGATACACCTTCAAACGCGCAATGAATTGTGCGACTACTAACACCCGGCTCTTGCTGTAACTTATGGATTACGAATTGGTATAAAGTCAATTCAGCGTTGAAAAATCCGTTGGCATCGGCTTAAATTGACACCCTTCGACGAAGACTTCAAAGAAATCGGAGGTCGTCTCCAATTCAATGTGTTCGATGCCTTTGACCAAACGCTCAATTTCTTCACGCTTTTTTTGGGAAAGCAGAACTTCTTTGGCACCTTGCACTGCCGCGTTGCCGATTTTGATAATTCGCTCTTCTGCCACAGGCGGGAGAAACCCTATCTCAATGGCGTTCCGCACGTTGACATAGTTGGCAAACGCGCCGGCAAGGTAAAGTTGGCTCACGTCCGTTGGATTGAGGCCGAAATGGCGCATCACGATAAACTGCCCGCAATAGTTGGCGGCTTTCGCCTGGGCAAGATTGCTGGCATCTTCACGAGAGAAGGTGATGCCGTATTCGGGTATGAGGGCCATCTCACGCTGTTTTTTATTGGCGAAAACGCCTTTCGGTGTCATTTGGTCGTTGCGGCGGAGTTCTGCCAACAGGTCAATTAAGCCGGAACCGCATATCCCCTGCGGTTCGATATCGCCGATGGTCTTGTATTCGATATCACCATTTGCCCATTGAATGGACTCAATGGCACCTTCGTAGCCTGGCATTCCGTACTTAATCCCGCCGCCCTCGAACGCGGGGCCAGCCGGGCAGGATGCGGATACCAATCGTCCAGTGTGCCCTACCACTACTTCGGTGTTGGTTCCTACATCTACGAGCATCACCACGTCTTTTTGTGATGTGATGTCGATTGTCGCCAAATCTGCGGCAACATCTGCGCCGACGTGGCTGGCAATCAACGGCATCCCGTATACTTTGGCCTTGGGGTTTGCCCGAATCCCCAAACGTCGGGTGCCGAGAATGAGCGAAGTGGTCTCGCGGTCTCCCGCTAGATACTCGTGTTCGGTAATGGATTTGTAGGGCTTTTGGCCGATGCCTTGCACGTCTAGTTTGAAGAAAATGTCGCGCATCGTTGAATTGCCCGCGACAACGAGTTCATAAATTTCTTGACGCGCGAAGCCGAACCGTTCTCCCATCTCCAAGATTTCGTGGTTCAGGGCGTTGATGACAGATTTACGCAACTCGCCGCTAAACTCGCCGTCGTAGGAGATGCGGTGCATCACATCGCTCCCACCGAAGCGTTGCGGATTCTCAAAGGAGCTGACGTGGACACTTTCCCCGCTCTCCAAGTCTACCAAATCCACGACTACAGTGGTTGTACCAAGGTCTATCGCTAACCCGTAAATGTGTCCGCGATATTTGTCAACGGCTTCGCCATCGTAGTAAACGGTGTCGCCTTGACGGGTGACTACGGGGTCTCGGTCAATGGCTTTCTCTTGTGTGAGGGTTAGAATCTTGGGGGTTCGTCGTAGGGGTGAAAACTGAATATCGATATCAGCATTTTCAACAACGGCTTGGCAGGCGAGGCGGTAGTTGTCGCTCAGAAACGATTCCGCTTCGGTTCGGGGGCATAATGCCTCAATGCCCTCTTTAATCTCAACGATACATTCATGGCATATTCCTGTGCGAAAACAGGATGTTGGCACTTGCACTGTTAGTTCGTCAGCGTAATCGAAAATGGTCTTTCCGGTTGCAAGTCTGCGGGTCTCGCCATCATGCGTTATTGTGGCCATACCGTACTTAATTTCCTCTATTTCGGTGTCCGCCCCTGTTTCTGCTTCGGTTTCCCACGCGCTACGATAATCTAGTTTATCATCTCCAGCGCACAGGTATAAATCCCCTTTGACTGAGGGTTTCCTCTGGTTTCGACACCCGAATTTCGCAGTGCATTGGTCGAAGCGATTTTTGTAAGGGCACCGGTAGGTGGCCTGCTCGTCAGCATGGGTGACCATGCCTGAAAACAGGTCGGTAATTCTGTCGAGGCGTTTCTGATATGCTTCTTTGTCGATTTTTGACATTTTGAGTTCACTTAAATTTAACGTAAAGGCGCAAAGCTTCTTAAATTTTCACGCGTCTTCGTCTTGGCGGTTCGCGAGTTGCGCGCGGAGCCGTTCTAACTCGGCTTCTGCCTCCTGTCTACGCTCTGCCTCTGCTCTGGCAAGTGTTTCAGCTTCCCGCCGGCGTTCTGCTTCCACTGTAGCCATCTCTTGCGCTTCTAACCTTAGGTGATGCTCCTCTAACCTTAGGTGATGCTCCTCTAACCTTAGATGATGCTCCTCAGTAGAAGTCGTAATTGGGGTACCATCAGGCAGATACGGGCGTAACAACCTGACGCGATTCAGTTGCATCCATCGAAGCCAGAGATTTAACTGTTCGCTGAACAAACCGCCCTGTGCGTCGGGCTCGATTTCCACAATGCTCTCCGAAGGGCTACGCCGCCATCCGCGTAATTCTGCTGGCTTCTTCAGTCCCGGTTGATGGATGAAGTATTCTTCGACTCCGATATCAATGAGGTACAAGCGAATTTTTTCATACCGGTCCCGATTGGCGGTCGAGTCGGAGAGAAATTCAAAAACTGCGGCAGGCACAGCCCCTTCTTTCCATGTATAAAAACTGTCCCGCGGCGGTGTTTTCTCGACTCCCAAAACGACGTAAACATCCGGGGCAACGCATTTTTGGGGATGCTCTTCACGATAGTAAATGAAGGAATCCACCCCAACGTATATCTCTTTGTTGATTTCAAAATACCGCCAGAGTTGGTCGTAAAACGTGTTAATCTGTATGCCGTGAGATCCTGTCGCGGCCATGGGTATATCATCCTTACAAGGGTAGCCCTCAATGTAGATTGTGGGGTTACCAGTTGCTTTTGGAAAGCGGGGCATATACTTTCTACGCTTGAGTTCAAATTCGTTTACGGTATCCACAATGTTCTCCTTTCGCATATTGGGGCAGGGATGCTCTGAACCTCCGTGATTTGTCTGAATCTCGGCTTGTGTGCCGCTTTAGCTGTCAACTACGCCCTCCTAATGAAATTTGACACTCAAAATCGGTAATATCATCATAACTTTGGGTGTCCTTTCCGCTTGAAAGGAATTGAAGCGGCAAGAAACCGAGTTTGCCGCCCTAACGGGTGGTCCGAAGACGGATGGTCCCGGGAGCGAGCGCATCGCGTGAGCGAGCGCACAAGATGCGCGCAGTCATCTGCCCATCTGTCCGAGGACGGATGGCAACATGAGTTGACGCATCTTCAGATGACTTGACGCAAAAAAAACTCGGTTTCTTGCGAAATTGGACATCAAAACGCATTATGCGGCTTTGGGGTTTGTCTTGAAGCCTGCGACGATGATGTTATTGTACGGTTCTGCCTCGTCTTTGTTGGCTGGGCGCATGTCTGCTTTGTGGTATCCGAATCTGACCGCTTTTCGCCACTCGTTGGTTCTGTTGACTTCTGACCAGTGGATGAGACAGTAGCTGAAGAAAATCACGTCGCCTTTCTTCGCTGGCACAGGCACCGACTCAACGAAATCGGGGTGGAACTTGTCGGTGGGCAGATGCGGTGCTGTCTCGGGGCCGGTGATGTGTTCGAGGGGGCCATTTTTGTGGCTGCCGGGGACGACACGGAGTGCGCCGCTCTCAAATGGTGCATCATCTAGATGGAAGAGGCAATCAACGAAATCTAGTCCATCGTGGGGATAAAAGGGAAAGTCTTGGTGCATCGGGAAGGGTGTCCCTTTCTCGGGCGGTTTGGCGTGAAGCACGGTATGATGCCACTGAACGGCATCGCCGATAAGGTCTCGTACGGCACCGGTCAGGCGTTCGTTGAAGATCACGCGTCCCCATGTGGAGGAATAGAAATGCGGGTTGTGCATGAAGACGGCTTTTGTTGTCTGGCGTTCCTCTTCGTCGAGGTAGCGGTCGCGCCATGGGCCGCGCCATCCGATGGTCTCTTGGCCCCACTCGCCGATAATCCGCACCATTTCTGAGCCGAGCTCTGCGGTCTCTTCGGGTGTGAAGAGTTGCTTGATATGGAGATATCCGTCTCGATGATAGGTTTCAACTTGTTCTTTGGTTAACATTAAGACTGGCTCCTTTCAACTTGTGAAAGTTGGAATAAGAGAAATAGAACGCAAACAAAGAAAAAAGAACGCGCAATCAATTGTAATCAGTTTTGACGTTCAACTTTCAATTTCCTTCAAACGTATTGTACACCCAAAGTTATGATAACATTACCGATTTTGATTGTCAAATTTCATCAGAGTTAGGTAGCAACTTGGGTTACTTTTGCAAGTTGCTTAAATATATTCTGGTTCTTCTTCCGCTGGGTAGATTTGGACATCGGTCTGGGCGATGGATTCACCGACGTAAAAGGTGAGCCAGGGGCCGCACAGTTCGACGGACATTAGGCCATCATCTTCGTTGGTGTACTCGTGGAGTTCGGCATCGTATTCGTTCATCTCTTCGTCGTTTACAACTGTCATGTTTACTGGGACGATTTCTTGACGCACGTATTCAATGTCGATTTCAGTGTCTTCATCTTCGGGGTCGGGGTAGTATAGGGTGATGCTGTGGTCAAGGACACCGCCTGCTTCCTCTGCATCTTCTAAATCTAGCTCATCGAGTTCTTCTTCATTGTCAATAATCCATCGGGATAGTTCGTATTCGTCCGCGCTTCCAACCCGATCAACGCCTAGGGCTACTTGCTCATCATCGTCTTCAAGAATATACATATAACGTAGCATCGCATCGCCTTCGTACTTTTTTCGCTCGATTAATTCAAAGGTGCGGGTCGGTGCGTCGCTCATTTCAAATGTAATCGGGTCCGAGAGCTCGATCATGCTACCGATTGGAATCTCTAGTAGTTCGTGTCGTTCTGGTTTTTTGTTTTTTGATTTGCGAAATAATGCCATATTTTTATCCTCATTTATCATAGCTTAAACTGCGGCTTAAAGATCTGCTGGATTTGGCAATCCAGCAGAAGCGGGCCGGGGTTGGAGATGTATCGGGGTGGGAAACGGATTTCCCACCCGCGGGCCTTTAGAAGTATCCTTTGTTGTACATCACTAAAGCGATAATCCCGACGATGAGCAGGCTGCCGAATAGGAGGAGGAACCAGGTGCCTCCGGAGGTCTTCTTCTGTACAACGACCTTCTTTTCAACGGTCATCCTTTGGGGTTGTGTTGAAGTGCCTGTTGCTTGGGTGTTGTTCGGGTCGTATGCTGCCAAAACCTCGTCGCGGAGTTCTGCTTCGTTGGGGAGCTCGTCAACGGTTACTTGGGAGGCTTCGGCACCGTAGAATTTATCGGGATTTTCTTGAACGTGGGATTCTGTGTAGTCTTCATCACGATTGGTTCCGGGGTCGACGTAGTTGGAGTCTGGCTTGACACCTTGACTATCGTAGTACGCCCGCCAGCGTTCATACTCCCCTTGTCGTTCACGCGACCAGTGGGAGCGGTCATAATCGCGGTGATGATAATGCCACATCCAGCTGTGGCGTAGCCTGTGGTTGTAGTAATCGTGAAAGTAGATTCCTGCCATCAAATTGCCAAACGCATAACTTGCGGCAAAGGGATACATCGAATAGCCTCCCATCGGATAGTAGGATCCAAAATTATTGACTGTTATGGGCGAATTTGCTTGCCGTGAGAGTCGCCGTTCGCGAGCATTGTCGCGTTGTAGTCCTCGATTTTGACGTTTTAATTGCCGATTCTGTGATTTGAGTTGCCTGACTTGCCCGCGCTGTTGCGCTTTCCGACCCCGTACTTGGCGGCTCGTCATATTTCTTGTAGAGGCCGCAGAGGAAGTGCGCGAGCGATTCATCGAACTCTGTCTTTGGCGTGTAGCAGTGCTCCGTCGGGTTGCGGTTCTGGTACTGGTTCTTGGGGTTGTTGCGGTACTTCTGCGAGTGCTCCGCTGTCCGGCCGTGCTTGATCTTCGGGTTGGTGTTGTGCGGCTTCGGGATGGTGTGCTGTAACTTCTGGTTGAACTCCGGCGGCTACTGTAGCTACTTCGGCTCGATCTTCCGAATCCGCCGCCCTTGGAGAATATATCTGGAGTCGTGCTGAGTGTGAATAGAATGATAAGTGCTACAGTTGATAGCCATTGAAATGTACGTCTCATCTTTGGGTTCCTCCTCAATTGGGTTACATTTGTGTTTGAAGGTATCTAGCTAAGTTGCTACCTAATTCCAAAGAAATTGAAAAAATCCCTTGACAATTTCGGGTTGATACATTACTATTATCCTCACGATGTGCCCGTAGCTCAACAGGATAGAGCGTCAGCCTCCGGAGCTGAAGGTTGGGCGTTCGAGTCGTCCCGGGCACACCACCCACCTTCGTTCTCTTACCGATTTTCTTCGTAATCACACTTGATTTCAAGTTGACGGCATTCTTGCATTCTGCCTTGGACGAGAAAATTATACTGTTTATCCTAACCTATGTCAATGATTTGTTGCCTATTGCCAAAAATAGAGGGCAAGGATGCTTAAATTTAACGCAAAGGCGCAAGGGTGCAAAGGTGCAAAGAAGAATACCTGTGAATGGTTTGTGATTTTTGGTTCGATGTGATATCTTTGGATAATCCGCTTGCGATATAATGGAGAATAAAAATGAAAATTTGGAAGATTGCTTTGTTGATGAGTGATATGCAGAAAGCGGAAGAGTTGTATGTCAATAAACTGGGGCTTGAGGTGATAGATCGGTTAGACCTTGGGGAACTGGGTGAAGCTCTCTTTCTCGATGCGGGGAATGTGCAGCTGGAGTTGATTCCTGCCGCCGCGTTTGAAGGGGTTTGGGGGTTAGATCGCCCTGGGGTTCACCATCTCTCGTTCAGGGCAGAGGATGTCGAAGCCGAAACGGAGGAACTCCAACAGCGAGGTGTGACTGTTAAAAAGGAGCCATTTCAGCCGCTTGAGGGGATGACGCTTGCGTTCTTTGATGGGCTTGATGGGGTCAATCTTCAACTTTTTTATCATGAAGAATAAAAGGGCGGAAGAGGAGGATGGAAGAGGGGAAGGGTGGAAGGGTGGAAGGAATAAACTCTTCCACCCTTCCTAGTTGCTTTAGAAGATAAACTTTAATACCGAAAGTTGCTTGAGCAAGTTTTAATATAAAAGTTAAGCAAATTTCAGCATAAAGAGTCACGGCTGGGGAGCCGTTCCTACGGGGTTTGGGGTTATAATACCAATTCCGATAATAAATCACTCGTTAATGGAAGTCCGATTTGCGTCAACTCATGTTGCCACTTTCAAAGCATAAGCAAAAACGCATCAGACCCCCGTAGCCGGGGCATCTTGCCCCATCGGATAACGATATGCGTCAACTCATGTTGCCACTTTCAAAGAAAGCGTCATCAACCGCACCCCCGTAGCCGGGATTACAGGCGTTTGATATTTCATCAAAACCGCTAACGCGATATAAATTTTCAGAAATGGTATAAATAGGGTCACGGTTGGGAAGCCGTTCCTAGGGGGTTTGGGGTTATAAATAGGGTAGCGGCAGGGAAGCCGTTCCTACGGGGTTTGTGGTTATAAAGAGGGTCACGGCTGGGGAGCCGTTCCTACGGGGTTTGGGGTTATAAAGAGGGTAGCGGCAGGGAAGCCGTTCCTACGGGGTTTGTGGTTATAAAGAGGGTCACGGCTGGGGAGCCGTTCCTACGGGGTTTGGGGTTTATAAATAGAGTCACGGCAGGGAAGCCGTTCCTACGGGGTTTGTGGTTATAAATAGAGTCGCTGTTGGGAAGCCGTTCCTACGGGGTTTGGGGTTATAAAGAGGGTAGCGGTTGGGAAGCCGTTCCTAGGGGGTTTGGGGTTATAAATAGGGTCACGGCTGGGGAGCCGTTCCTACAGGGTTTGGGGTTATAAATAGGGTCATGGCTGGGGAGCCGTTCCTACAGGGTTTGGGGTTATAAATAGGGTGACGGCTGGGGAGCCGTTCCTACAAGTTTATTCTTGAAAGTTGCTTGAGCAATGAAAGTTAAAATTAAACGTCTTGATAAAGCTCTTCCGTTGCCGAAATATGAAACTTCTGGGGCAGTTGGATTTGATCTGTTCTGTCGTGAATCGGTGACGGTCGAACCGCAGACGGTTGAGTTGATTCCTGCAAATGTCATTGTCGAAACGCCACCGGGGTATATGTTGATGGTGACTTTACGGAGTAGTACGCCTCGCAAATTCGGATTGCTTATTCCACATGGGATTGGTGTCATTGACCAGGATTATTGTGGTGAAGGTGACGAAATCAAAATTCAGGTGTATAACTTTACGAACCAGCCTGTAACGGTTGGGCGTGGGGATAAAATTGCTCAAGGGATTTTTGTGCGGGTTGATGGAGCGGAGTGGCTTGAGGTGGCTGATATGTGTTCAGAGACACGGGGTGGATTTGGTAGTACCGATGTTTGAAGATCTGCTGGATTTGGCAATCTAGCAGGAGCGGGGAAATTTTAACGCAAAGGCGCAAAGATGCAAAGGCGCGAAGAAGACAAAGACGCAGAGAAAAAAGAAAAGACGTAAGGAAGAGAAAATTGAGAAAGTTGAATGTCTGAAATGACTCAAGAATCCAATCTCGTGCCGTATGGTGTTGAGTACACTAAGCGCGTCGTTGTGCGCGAAGCGGAGGCGCGACTGTATCAGCGTTATACGACGGATGCTGACCATCACTTCGTGACGTTTATTGACTATATGGGTGGGGATGATGGGATAGAACGGGTCGCGACTGCGGGGCATGGGGTCGGCATTTTCAAAGAACAGCCTGAACGAAGCGATTTTTTTAGACATTTGGTCGCCAAGTCGCTTTTGGTCCCGTTCAAATCTGTGCTTCTTCGATTTCATATCCAATCGAGCATTGCTGATGCGCTGCATATCGTCTATGACCCGCGGGCGAGTGTCAACGAATACTCCGGTAGATATTCTGTCATGATTAATACCGCTTTTATTCCTTCAGTGGAGTATTTGGTTGACCAAACCGATGACCCTAAACTCGCTGAGCAGGTGCATCAGCTTATCCACACGAACCGTGTCGCAAACTATGAAAGATATGAATTTCTGGTTTCCAGTGATGTTGACCTCGCCCGTGAACTCGCGAGAACCCCGCTGGAATTGAACAACGATACGGCGTTTTTTTGGAAAATAGACCTCTATTCGCTTGTCAGGTTTATTGAGGAAAAACGGGCGTTGATCGGAAGCAAACCCAATTCGTTGCATTCATACCTTGACCAGTTTGAAGCAATTGCTCGTGCAGTTGCCCCTTTGGCGACAGATGTACTGCTCGGTGATAGCAAGGGAAGGGAGCTTGCGCTCAGCCAACCGAACAGTGATCGCATTATTGACCCGACACCGTTGCCATCAACGTGGGAACCACAACCTACGAAACGGCTTGTTGTTCCTGAAGCGGAAGAGGTCTTGTTTAGCCCGTGCGCGTATCTGGCACACGGTGCAATCCAGTTAACCGATTATATGGGCGGCGACTTGACCCCGGCGGAAACTGCGAGGATAAGCTACGGTGCTGGAACGACAAGGGTGAGCCAGGATAAACACCTTATCCGATACCTCCTGCGACATCGGCATACAACGCCCTTTGAACACCCTGAATTTTCTGTTGAGGGGAAGGTGCCTGTTTTCGTTGACCCGAGGCAAGCGAGCCGACACCGGACCTTGGACACGCACTGTTTTATGGGCCAAACACTGGTTGGCAGTGATTATTTCTTGCCGGATAAAGGTGAGCTGAAATTCCAGGACCGGCTCAATCGGCAGGGCAGAGGCGAGGAATTGCCGGAATCGTTACGGCGTACAGTGATTGAGAGCCTTGAAGAGAGTTATCGGGCGCAGTTAGACCTTGCCGCCACGCTCCGTAAACTTGACGTTGATGAGAACATCGTGCAAGGGATTAAAGGGGTTGGTTTCTATACCT
The DNA here is from genome assembly GCA_965198165.1 of Candidatus Poribacteria bacterium. GTDB lineage: Bacteria > Poribacteria > WGA-4E > WGA-4E > PCPOR2b > CBDAOT01. The sequence continues at coordinate 6,571,542 of OZ240244.1, forward strand.
TCCAGTACCGGACCGGTGACTTGCATAATTGGCTACATTTTTTGGGGTTGCGCCTTGACGCTCACGCCCAAGAAGAGATTAGAGCATACGCCCAGCTCTGTGCGGGATTTTTGGAAAGGTTGTTTCCGACGACTTATCAGGGATTTCAGGATTACTTTATTAAAGCGGTTAGCTTTACACAGGATGAACTTGAGTTTCTATCTGATTTGGCTGGGGATGCTTTGGAAGACTTTGATCTTGATAATCCGCGTGCGTATCCGCGTGAATTTTCGATGCAGGTGCGAAGTAGGGATGGTGGTTCGACAAAACGGAGAAGGTTTAATCGTATTGGGAATGAGTTCAGGGCGAAACTTAGGTATCTGCTTGAGCTCAAGATGGATGGTGAAAATTAAGCGGGTTGGCGCGGAATTTTAACGCAAAGGCGCAAAGATGCAAAGGCGCAAGGAAGAGAAGAAAAGACGCAGAGAAGAACAGTAAGACACGCGATGAATTGCGTATGGTCTTAAACAACTACAAGGATCTGCTGGATTTCTCAATCCAGCAGGAGCGGCCTGGGCTTTTAAGGTTTTTCTTTTGGAGATTTTGATGACATCAGTTAAAACAGACCTCGCCATCGTCGGGGGAGAAATCTATACGCCAACTTATCAGTCGGCGGGGAACATCGTTGTGCGGGATGGGAAAATTGAATCCATCAGTGCGACGGACTTTGATGAACCGATACGGAGCATTGATGCGACAGGTTGTAAGGTTATCCCTGGGTTGATTGATGGGCTTGTTCACGGTGGGGGCGGTTGTGACACGATGACGGGGCATCCTGAAGACATAGAACAGATTGCACGCGCACATGCGAATCATGGGGTTACTTCGCTTGTGTTGGGCATTTCGTCTGCAACGCTTGAAGAGATTAACCGCTCATTGGAGGCGATCGGGCATGTCGTTGATAATCCTGTTGAAGGTGGCTCGCGGATTCTGGGCTCTTATGTCGAAGGGAAATTCGGGAGTTCTGCAAAATGCGGGGCGCAAAATCCTGACTACATGAGCCCGCCGAATTTTGAAGAATTCCACGATATGTGGGCGGCTTCGGATGGAACCATTAAGGTGATTTCGATTGCGCCCGAAAATGATGCCGGTCTCAACTTTACTAAGCACCTTGCAACCTACGGTGCGGAGGCGTATAACGGTATCGTTGTTGCGATGGGGCATACCAACGCGACTTATGCTCAAGCAATGGAGGCAATTGACGCGGGCATTACTCGTGCTACGCATACGTATAACGGTATGAGCGGTTTACATCAGCGTGACCTGGGTGTTGTTGAAGCGATCTATTCGCACCCAGGCGTTCATGCTGAACTTATCGTCGATGGTCAGCATGTCAAACCGATTTGGGGCCAGACGTTGATTAAGTGGAAAGGGGTTGAGGGTGTCGGGCTTATTACGGATTGTGACGCATTCGCGGGGGTTCCTGAAGCAGAATGGAAAGCGGATTCTATTTATGAAAAAACTCTTGATGCCTATCGTTTAAATCATGAAGGAAGCAAGCGATATATTAGAGATGGTGCGCTCTGGCTGAATCTCGGTGAACCGGATGAAAAGCTCTATGGGGCGATGATTACGTTGATGGGTGGCCTACGGAATGTTGTGAATTGGGGATATACCCTTGAGGAGGCGGTTACTATGGCAACAATCACCCCGGCTCGAAATCTTGGGGTTGATAATCGGAAGGGTTCAATTGCACCGGGCAAGGATGCAGACCTAGTCATTTTGGATGCGAACCTGGATGTGCAAACGGTGATTGTTGAGGGTAGTATCGTCAAAAACGAAAAGTGCATCTGAGAATCGGATCAATCGGAATTCAACCCACAGGAGAAAGCAGATGATAAAGAAAGCCCTGTTTTTCAAGTTGAGTCTGTTGTTGGTTGCTATGCCGTTTCTACAGAACAGCGTTGCCCAAGATTTCCCGCAATGGGGTTTACCCGAAGGTGCCAAAGCGCGGCTCGGTAAAGGTTGGATATCTGAAATCGCGTATTCTCCTGATGGTACGCTACTCGCGGTCGCTGGTAGTATTGGTATTTGGCTCTACGATACGGCGACCCATCAAGAGGTTGCCCTGCTCACCGGGCATAAGAATCGTGTCTTTAGCGTCGCGTTTAGCCCGGATGGGGGTACGCTTGCAAGTGGAAGTTGGCAGGAAATCCGTCTGTGGGATACGGTCAGCGGTGTGCACAAAACCACCCTTACAGGACATACGAGGGCTGTCACTAGCGTTTCATTTAGTCCCGATGGTCGCACCCTCGCATCGGGGAGTACGGATGACACTATCCGTTTATGGGATGGCATTACCGGAACGCACAAGGCGATCCTCACAGGACATACGAAGAGGGTCTCTAGCGTCGCGTTTAGTCCTGATGGTGGCACACTGGCAAGTGGAAGTTGGGACAATACCGTCCGTTTGTGGGATGCGGTCACTGGCGCGCACCGGAAAACTCTCACAGGGCATACGCTTGGTGTCGGTAGCGTCACATTCAGTCCTGATGGTAGAACGCTTGCAAGTGGAAGTTGGCAAATCCATCTGTGGGATGCGGTCACTGGCGCGCACCGGAAAACTCTCACAGGGCATACGCTTGGTGTCGGTAGCGTCACATTCAGCCCTGATGGGCGGACGCTTGCAAGTGGAAGTGTGGACAAGACCATCCGTCTATGGGATACGCGCACCGGCGCACACCGAAATACCCTCAAGGGGCATACGGCCAGAGTCAAGTGCGTCACGTTCAGCCCGGATGGGCAGACGCTTGCAAGTGTGGGTGGGGACGCTGCCATCCGCTTGTGGGATGCGGGCACCGGCAAGGACAAGTGGCCCCTCACCAGACATACAGGTGGTATCACTGGTGTCGCGTTCAGTCCTGATGGGAGGACCCTGGCAAGTGGGAGTAAGGATAACACCATTCGCCTGTGGGATGTTGATACAGGGACGCAAAAGCGCACACTCACCGGGCATACGGCCAGAGTCAGGAGCGTCGCGTTCAACCCTGATGGGCGGACGCTTGCAAGTGGAAGTGGGGACAAGACCATCCGTCTGTGGGATGCGCGCATCGGCATACCTCGGCGCATCATCAGGGGACATACGCGTTGGGTCACTAGCGTGGCGTTTAGTCCTGATGGTAGAACGCTTGCAAGTGGGAGTGCGGACAAGACCATCCGTTTATGGGATGCCGTTACAGGAACACACCAGCGTACCCTCACCGGGCATAAGTCTGTTGTCCACAGCGTGGCGTTTAGTCCTGATGGTAGAACGCTTGCAAGTGGGAGTAGGGGAACCATCCGTCTGTGGGATGCCGTTACGGGAACACACAAGCGCACACTCACCGGGCATAGATGGAATAACGTGGCGTTCATGCCTGATGGTAGCGTGGCGTTCAGTCCTGATGGTAGAACGCTTGCAAGTGGGAGTAGGGGAACCATCCATCTGTGGGATACCGTTACGGAAACACACATGCGTATTCGCACCGGGCATCCGTCTATAGTCACTAGTCTTGCATTCAGTCCGGATGGGCGGACGCTGGCAAGTGGGGGGCGGGATAAAACCATCCGTCTGTGGGATGCGGTAACTAGGAAACACAAGCACACCTTCAAGGCGTATGTCTCTAGCGTTGCATTCACCCCGGATGGACAGACGCTTGCAAGTGGAAGTGGGGACGGCACCGTGCTCCTGTGGGACCTCACCTCTTCAACCAAATAACGCTCTCCCTCAACATCGCTGACGGGGAAAATGTCTTTCAATCTTGAAAAACCGATCAATAAGGAGAAATTTTATGGCGACCCATCATTTTGAACCGAGTGTTTATCATACGGCAATTGGCGCGCATGAACCTGTACTCACTATCCAGAGCGGCGACACTGTTGTCACGACGACGGTGGACGCTGGGGGCGTGGATGCTGCCGGTGCACAGGTCACCGAAGGCGGGAATCCGCAAACTGGACCGTTTTATATTGAGTCTGCGGAGCCGGGCGATACCTTATCTGTCCACTTTGACCGTGTCGCACCGAATCGTGACAAGGGACGGACGAGCACCGTCATTGCGCCAAATGTCCTTGACCCGCACTATGTTGTGTCACAGATGCCGGAAGGGGGAAGTGCTGAATGGGCAATTGATTTGGAAAATTGGACAGCAACGCCACTTTTACCGGATACGCAGTTGGAGAATTTAACCCTTCCGCTGGATCCGATGGTCGGATGTTTTGGGGTCGCGCCGCCGCGGGGGCAGGCTATCTCCACAGGGACCTCTTCTACGCACGGCGGGAATATGGACTATCGTGGTTTTAGAGAAGGCGTAACCGTTTATCTTCCGGTTTTCGTGCCCGGTGCGTTGTTCCATCTCGGTGATGGACATGCGATACAGGGCGATGGCGAGATTGTCGGGACCGGAATCGAAATCTCCTTTGATGTGCAGTTTACCGTTAACCTAATCAAGGGTAAAAGTATCGGATGGCCTCGGGCGGAGAACGATGACTATATCTTGGCCGTAGGCAACGCCCGTCCGTTAGACCAGTGCGTCCAACATGCCACCACGGAGCTGGTCCGATGGCTTGAGGAATTGGGATTAAAAAAGGAAGCCGCCCACACCTTGCTCGGTCAATGTGTGGAGTATGACATGGGCAATGTGTTCGACCCCGCGTACACGATGGTCTGCAAGGTTAAAAAGAGTATCTTGGCGCAGCTCGGTGTGTGGCCCCCGGCATCCTAGTGGCGCGTGGCGGAAGTGCCTTACCGTATTCGTATGGCGACCGTCTCAATTATCCCTCCGATCGGTTGCTCTCCAACTCTGTCATTGTCCGCAAATTCAGAAGCCGTGTCATGACACCACCCGATGCGGGAATCATTGTGCCTGTGTCGTAGATCTTGATCGCGACGATGGCGGCGTTGGCGATATCTTGCGGCGTGGCGGGTCTGACCATGAAGATATAGCCTTTCTTTGCGGCTTCTTCATAATCTGGGATACGGATTCGCGCCAGATCCGTATCTGTAACACCGACCTCGATACCGTTGACTTTGATGCCGTACTCTGCCAACCTGCCCGCATAGACTTTCATGCCCATCTCTAGTCCTGCCTTAGACATGCAGTAAGCGGTGCGATTGTCGGAGGCGAGCGTATCCGAGATGGACAGGGTGTAGATAATGCAACCACGGATATCGTGACCGATCATGTAGTTTGCAACCCGTTGCGTGAGAAAGTGCGGTGCTTTGAGGTTCGTATTCATCACGGCATCGTAATCTTCCTCGGATTCCTCAAGTATATCCGCAATTCGTGTGATACCAGCGTTGTTGACAAGGATATCGATCTTGCCGAAAGCGTCGAGGGCGGTATCCATCAGTTTCTGGTGTTGCCCAAGGTCGCTGACATCCGCCTGCACAACGACTGTTTTCCTGCCGAGCCCTTCAATCTCCTGCTGTACCGACTCTGCCGCCTCACGATTCTGGTTATAGTTGATAAGGACATCGGTCCCTTGACGCGCTAACTCAATGGCAATGGCGCGCCCGATGCCTCGACTTGACCCTGTTACAATCGCACTTTTGCCTTCCAATGAAACATCCACTGCAAAAAAACCGAGTTCTGAATTTGACATATTATTGCTCCTCTTGTCGTAAGCCAGTTAGTTTAAAACTAGGTTGCAAGGCGGCAACTTGGGTTATGATAACATAAATCCGTGTTTTGATCGACCAATAAAAAAGCCGCGGGGGGTATCCCCACGGCTTTTTTATTGGTGTTCGGTTTTTGGTGTTATCGCTTATCCGTTGCAATTCGATTAGTGCTCTAATTTGAGTCTGCCCCACAGGACAGCGGCTTTTCCGTGCGGTTCAACGGGGGCGAAGCCTTTCATCGTCTCAGCCACTTCGTCTGCTGTCAAGCCTCTGTTGTAAATTCCGACCGCATCAATAATGCCGTCAAAACGATTGCCTGCACCGGCTTTGTTCGCGCCAATGGTAAGCACATCGTTTGTCGTGGCGATGGGAGCGGAGGCATTTCTCTGGTTGGAGAGTTCCCCGTTGATATAAATCTTGATTGCTTTCCCATCATAAATTCCGGCGGTATGGTACCAAGTTTCATCTTTGACCGTTACTTTTGAATAGACTGTACCTGGACCTTTCATTCGGAACGCGACGCTCGGTTTATTCGGATTCACACCATCGCCAGTATCTAAGAAGAGCAGATAGGCTTGGTTGATTGCGATTTTACTGACAATCATCGGCCATCGTCTCGCCGCCTCATGCACAACGCCGCCCTTGTTCCACTTGACCCAAGCGACGATACTTAGCTGCTTGGTAACGTTGAGGTCTTTATGGTCTTCAACGGTGACTAAGGACCCTTTTCCGCCATCGAGATGGACACCCATGCCGAATTTGCCCTGCACCCGTTTCGCTCCGAGGTCAAAGGTCCCATCGTGTCCGTTCCCGGAAATATCAACGGCGTTTTTGCCACCTTTATCAAAACTCCATTGTGCGATGATGTCCTTGTCTGCGATTTTTGCGTCGCTGTGAAAGCAGATGGCGGCAAGGCAGAACAGACACATCACAAGCACGAATATCCATTTGTCCTTTGTATACTTCATCTTCAGACTCCTCTTTTCGATTGCAATTGACGCTTTGCAGGATACTTATTTCGTGAAAGTATCGCTTATGTCTAACCACAGGCGAGTTAGTCGCTAATCAAACGCGGTCCATTATAGCGGTTCGCATACTTGATGTCAACTCCAATATTTGAGCCAAGTTGCTTAAATTTAACGCAAAGGCGCAAAGCAGAACAGAAAGTGGAAATAGATACAATGGCTTGGATTTGTCAATCCAAGCCGAGCAGGGTCTTTACTCACTTAGCCCATAGACCTTTGCTGGATTATCGTGGAAAACGGCTTGTGCGATATCAAGTGCGATGGATTCTGAAATCACCTGCTCCTCAATCATTTCAGCGAGGGCGATGGCGAAATTTTGACGTGCCATTTTGAGGTGACCGTAGACCGCTTCGACGTGCCGTAGGTCGTCGCCGTAAGCGATGATTTTGTTATACGGCACCATGCGAAGCCATTCCTTGAGGTCTTGCCGTGAACCTATCGGGGAAATTATGTGAATCCAGGACATGTTCAGATAAACGTTGCTGAACGTCTTGCCGAGCACAGCTCCTTCGCGGAGATAGGGATAGCCGGAGTGAGAGAGATCGAAGCGGGCATCCCGAAACGTCTGCATCAGTTCAGCGAGCGGAGTGGGGCTACACCCTTCCATGCTGCCGTAGTTTCCGGCGCGAATGCCTTGATGAAATTGGATGGTCAGATCGACATCTGAAGCGGCGCGGCAACACTCGAAAACAAGGTAGTCCTCCAAAAGTACGCCTTCATTGGATTCGAGCCCGGCGTAATCGCCCTGCATTAACCGATCGAAGACCTTGGAGGCATCCTCCTTCTGCCGTTGTGTAAAGTCCATCCGCCGATGGTAGGATTGAGACATTTTAACCCCCGCGACTTTCGATGCCTTCCACATCCGGCAGGCGTGTCGAATCGCCTCGACATGTTCATCAAGGTCTATAATGCTAACATCGTAATCTTCTTCAATTGCCGAGACCTGTCCAGCCGAGTGGAGCATACTAAAGCGATTCAAGCGCGGCAATGGCAGAAACAGAGACCGGTCAACTTCGATGAGGTCTTCCATGTTCATCACTGTCATTTCAATGTTTGATTTTCGCTGTAGTACATCGTGGTAAAAGCCGATTTTGCACTGTTCACGAATGGATTCCGAGATGGGTTCAACGGTTTCTGCTGTCAAATCCGAAAATCCAAGAATATCTCGAACCCCTTCGATGATACATTGCGAGTATCCGGTCAGGCGCGTATAGTTCCAGTACGGCTCGAAGGTTTTCCACCGCTCTGCAATCGGAAGGCCCGGGGTCAGAGCTGTTTCGATTTCGTCAGTGGACATTCCCGCCGAAACCAAATCGGAAACGGGATAGGCGTGTTTGAAGAAAGAGAGGATGTCAGGCGGTTCTGCCAATCGCTCGGCTTCAGGGGCGATGTGGGAGTGCGAATTGACGCACGGAATTTTGGATATTTCATCAAATAATTCTGTCGAAAGCGTGTTTGTGGCCATCGAAGATGTCCTTTCATATTTGAGTCGGGTTGATATTCCGTTACAAAGCCTAATTGCCTGCATTTGGGCTATTCTTGATGATTTTACCGAACATTTGACCACCGTGGCTCCCACCGCTCCAGGTGCCGGCGTATTGGCCGCGGTAGATGATAACTCTCGCGGTGTATGTGCCTAATTTGGGCAGTTTCAGGTCGGTTAGGGTAATCATTGGCGTGTCGCCTGCCCACTTTACTGCTAACGGCAAGGGGACGGTTACATCTCTGCCGCCATACTGTACCCGTGCGAGAAAGAGCCAGAAATCGCCTTTCATCTTCGTTACTTTTCGTATGGTATATCTTTCTTCCCTCAGTTTCCCGCTCTGCTCCTCTCCGTCGAGGGTAAAGTGCCCAACAAGCGTTACATTGGACAGCATTTCTTGAAATGCGCGCTCTCTGGCGTTTAGTGGATACGGTTTCTGCGTTCCTTTTTCTTCGCTTTCCAAGCCCAGTTGCTTAACGAGCGCGGAGACCAATTTTGCGGAATTATTGCCGGCAATTTCACGGAATCGCTTGTAATCTTCGGAGGCATTGGAATCGGCACTGTCGCTGATGCTTCGTATCACCAAGCAGGGGACGTTATGTTGCGAGCAGATTTGGGCGATTGCCGCGCCTTCCATCTCAACGGCATCTGCCTGAAGATTCTTGCGTAACGCTGCTACTTTTTCCTCTGAAGCGACAAAAACGTCGCCGGTGACAATAACCCCTGCGGTTACTTGAGGTGCTCGCGGGCCTTGGGGCGTTTGAATACTTTCAAATTCAACACCCTTTGAGACCGTTTTGGCGAGTTCTAGCAGCCTCGTATCCGTCTCGAAGAATACTGGATTTCGCACCCCACTAATCGGGTTCGTAACTCCCGAGTGTTCCATACCGTTCGGCTTTAAGTCTCCGAGGTCGTGTTGTGCCGTTTTTTCAGCGATGATGATATCGCCTGGTCGGAGTTCAGGGTTGATTTTGCCCGATGTACCTGTTACGATGACCTCGCTGGGGCTAAAGTGCTCTATGAGCAAGGTTGCGGTCATGGCGGCGTTCACCTTGCCGACCCCGGTGCGGCCGATGACTACCTGCCTGCCATTCAACTTTCCGGTGACAAATTTTATTCCGATAATGTCGCGTTCCACTTTCTCTGTGAGTTGGGCTTCAAGCATTTTCAGTTCGTGCTCAATTGCTCCTAAGATTGCTGTTGTTGGTGTACCATTTTCTGCACTGGATACCGCACTGCACAGCAGAAAAACGGATATGCTAATCATCAGGGTGTGTTTGATCTTGGTCATTGTTATTTCCTTTCTGGTTTTTGGTTTCTGAGGTGATCCATGGTTGGGTGTATCGGGAGTAGGAACTCCCTCCCACAGGGGAACTCCCTCTTACAGGTTTAAATTCTATAGGACTTACGCAAAATACATAGACACGAGGAGTGAAAAGTTGTAGAATACCCCATAACGGAGGTAAATATGGCCAAAATGACTCGACTGGATTACTGTCAATACTTACTCAATGCCCAAATTAACTATACCTTAACCCATTTTGCATCCCACACCGAAAAATTCAGCCATGATAAAATAAATCGGTATCTAGCAGGTGATCGCATCACTCCCCGTTTAGTCTGGGACACCGTCAAATCCCATCTCGTTGAGATCAAAGAAGGATATGTCATCTTTGATGACACGGTTATTGACAAACGCCACGCCCACTGTATTGAGTTGGCACGCCCTCAATACAGTGGGAATGCAAAGCGTGTGATAAACGGCATCAGTATCGTCACTTGTGTTTATGTCAATCCTGAAGTAGACCGTTTTTGGATTATTGACTATCGAATTTATCACCAAGCCACCGATGGCAAAAGCAAGTTAGATCATGTCAAAGAGATGTTATCTGTATTGGTCACCAACCGGCAACTCCTTTTTAAGACGGTGTTGATGGATAGTTGGTATGCCGCCAAAACGGTGATGTTGCATATCGAGCAACTTGACAAAAGGTATTACTGTCCGATGAAAACGAATCGAAAGGTTGACGATTCCAACGGGTGTCAACCGTACCAACGAATTGATAGCTTAACGTGGACGGAAGCGGAACTGAAATCGGGGAAACGGATTAAACTCAACGGGTTTCCAAAAGACCATAAGGTGAACTTATTTCGGGTGGTGTCTTCTAACAGACGCACGGATTATGTGGTAACTAATGACCTATCTCAAACGGATCTGTCAGTGACACAAACAGCGTGTGCCTGGCGATGGAAGATTGAGGTATTTCACCGTGAAGTGAAGCAGTTAACGGGTCTTGAGCAGTGTCAATGTCGTTTGGCGCGTATAGTGCGCAATCACATCGGTTGTGCGTTTTTAGTTTGGATTCGACTAGAGGAGGTAGCGTATCAAACACAGCAAACGCTTTATCAGGTGAAAGAAGGGTTGTTTTCTGATTATTTGCGAAAACAACTCCAATCACCTACTGTTCCCATGAAGCTTGCGTAAGTCCTATTCTATCAGATTAAACGCGAATCAACAACATCTTTATCGTTTAGGCGAAAATATTAGTGCTTGACGCGACTAAGGGGATTGTGGCATACTATGTAAAATTGCACGTTGGATTAGATTGCGGTAAGAATTATTGTGCGATACAAGTGACCAACATCATTCGTGTGAGGTTTAAGATGACTCAAGAAAAAGCTTACAAAGTTCGTGCCATTCACTGTGACCACAAGGCATCCGAGGCGGAAATCTATGACAAGCTCAAGGCGATTACGGCTCCCCTAAGTCGTTCTTGGGAAAAACTGGAAAAGGCGCGCAAAATCGGCATCAAAGTGAACATGCAGATGCGTACAGATAACATTCGCCGCATTGGGGGACGGCGACAGGAATTGGTTGACGAGGGGGTGCTACGCGCATCGCTTCGGTTGCTACAGGAACGCACCGATGCCGATATTTTTGTGCTGGATACTAGTATGGTCTCAGCGGGTGAGCGTCCCGGTTCAGATTTTAATATGCGTCCAATCTTTGAGGAATTTGGCATCCCGTATGTCGAAGCGGGAGACGCGCCCTTTGAACGTTACAAGGTGCCCGGCGGCGGATTGATGTTTTCCGAATACCAGCTTTCTGCCTCCATCAGCGAGGCAGATGCGTTTGTCTCTATCGCGAAGATGAAAAGCCACGCGTTTATGGGCATTACACTGTGTTTGAAAAACCTCTTCGGTTTACCCCCTATCCCGCCCCATGGCAGGTTGAGAACCTACTTTCATCACGTCATTCGACTCTCCTACGTCCTACCCGACCTCGGTCTTATTACCCAACCGTGCCTCAACATCATTGACGGTTTGACCGGTCAGTCGAAACGCGAATGGGGAGGCGAAGGACGTATCTGTGACGCTCTGGTTGCTGGCGACCATGTGATTGCTACCGATGCTTGCGGGACCTATCTGATGGGCACCGACCCCAGCCTCGACTGGCCGCATCCGCCGTACCGTCGTGACCGCAGCCCCATCGTCGTCGCCGCCGAACATGGTTTTGGTACGGTGAATCTGGATGAAATTGATTTCGACAAGGGCGAGTTGGAACCACCCTTAGCCGAATTTAACTCGGCAGAGGCAGACCCGAGTGAAACGATTGCCCACCTACGTCGAACCGCTTGCCAACAGGGGGTGTTTTATAGAGACAATCGGGAGCGGTTACTTGAGCGGTATGCAGGAGAGTATATCTATTTGCAGGGTGGAGAAGTCATCTGGAGTGGTACGCATCCAGAGCAGGCGGGTGCTGTGCATCAACTCAGCGGGGACAGAAAGAACGAGGCGGTATGGCTCAAACTCGCGGATGCGAGTGAAAAAGAAGGCGAACACTTTCGGGTCTATGAGCAAATCCTAGCCGCTTGAGAGAAATTCAAGCAAGTTTTAATAGTAAACTTCAAACTTTGGAAACCTGCTTATACCATTTCTGAAAATTTATATCGCGTTAGCGGTTTTGATGAAATATCAAACGCCTGTAATCCCGGCTACGGGGGTGCGGTTGATGACGCTTTCTTTGAAAGTGGCAACATGAGTTGACGCATATCGTTATCCGATGGGGCAAGATGCCCCGGCTACGGGGGTCTGATGCGTTTTTGCTTATGCTTTGAAAGTGGGAACATGAGTTGACGCAAATCGGACTTCCATTAACGAGTGATTTATTATCGGAATTGGTATAATTATTAGATTCACCATAATTGAATGAACTTGTAAAGCATATACCCCATATTCCGTACTTGTTTTGACACGCTTTGGTATTTTGGAGACAAACATAAGCCATCAGAAATAAATCCCAAATTCCCCAATCAGAGGCGCGGAATATCAGAAAAATAGTTTTATATATACAAAATATAGTTTTGTATAGTTGCTAAACCAATTCGCCATGTGTTAACATCACTCACGTTGACGGGCGGAATGTAAAAAGCGAGTCACATATCCGCCATACTTGAATTTTAGAAACTTGACCCTTATGTGGAAGAAGGTTTGACTTGTGGGAGGGCGTTCCGATGTTTGACTTGTGGGAGGGCGTTCCGATGTTTGACTTGTAGGAGGACGTTCTGATGTTTGACTTGTAGGAGGGAGTTCCAACTCCCGATACACCGATAAATTTCAAATTGTAGTAGCTAAACTTTAACAGTAAAACGCGTGATTGATAACTTTTTTTTCTGTCAACCTTTGTCAACCTTTCGCCCTGAATGCAAATTAATTAGCTATCCCTTTGAAGCTAGGCACCTTCTGATATTCAGGGGGATAAGATCCCACAACTCAAAAGAAGCCCGAGGGGTTGACAGCACCCTCAATTTATCGTATTTGTTAACCGCTGTCAACCCGATTATTAAAAAATAAGTTGTAAAATCAGATAAGAGTGGCTATTGGCAACCTAACCTCGTCATTTTATGGCGAAAACGCGTTGTGTTCTTAAATCTCCGCCTAATGAGTTTTGACGTTCAATTTTCAATTCTCTTAAAACGGAAAGCCAACCGTAGGGGTGGGGTCTCCCCGCCCGCATTACCGATTTTGATTGTCAAATTTCATAAGAATGGGATTAGGAAAAGGATACCATCAATTCTCTCAATTCGCATCCACAACTGCGGGGTATAGGATAATAATTATTGGATTCACCATAATTGAAAGGTGAGTGAAATTTCTTCCCCACTCTTCCACGTTTCTACTCTTCTACGATTGATGAACTTGTAAAGCATATACGTTTTGCTATCGGAGAATACTGTGACAATCCCAACCAACCAAGAACTCGTTGAACGCTGGCGGAACGAAGAAGCCCCGCTTCTTCCCATGTTACACGCCTTCCATGACCGCGATGGCTTTATTTCTGAGGAAGCCATTCGGGAAGTTGCGATCGCGCTTTCGATTCCGCTCGCTGAACTCTTCGGCATCGTGACCTTCTATCACCATTTCTCTCGGGAGGGCTCTAATACTCGGAAGGGCTCTAATACTCGGGAGGGCTCTAATAAAAGTGCGCCGCGAGTCTGCACAGGGTCTGTCTGCTGTCTGAGGGGTGGAGATGAAATTCTCGAAGCCCTCAAGAACGAAGGCGCGACACCGATGCCGTGTGCGGGTCGGTGTGACGATTATGTGCCCGTCCTCAAAGGGGATACGGTACTCGTTGGGACCAGTGCAGACGTGCTTACGGTGAAACCTTCGCCACTTCCGCCACCGAACCCCGGTGGCGTTGCCGAATGTGTCTTTGCGGGGATTCGAGAGCCGGATCGGGTTGGCATTGATGGCTATCGTCGGACGGGCGGTTACGAGGGGCTTACTCGTGCAGTACGGGAGATGCAACCCGCTGAAGTTATTGAATGCATTACAGAGAGCAAACTCGTCGGGCGTGGCGGAGCCGGTTTTCCAACTGGGGTCAAGTGGCAGTCCGTTGCAACCGCATCGGGCACCCCAAAGACCATCGTGTGCAACGCCGATGAGGGGGAGCCGGGGTGCTTTAAGGATCGGGCGATTCTCGATTACGACCCACACGCAGTCATCGAAGGGATGACCCTCGCGGCGTATGCGACGGGGGCGACGCGTGGGTTCATCTATCTTAGGTACGAGTATCCCGATACGCTCGGAATACTTGAACGTGCCATCACCGAAGCGGAAGAGGCAGGATACCTTGGTGAGAATATCCTCGGAGCGGGCAACCTCAACTTCCACATCCATCTGCGGCGGGGTGCTGGTGCTTATGTCTGCGGCGAGGAAGGCTCACTGCTGAACAGTCTTGAAGGCAAACACCCCTTCCCCCGCAATCGCCCGCCCTATCCCGTCACTCACGGCTTTGAGAATCTGCCAACTGTGGTCAACAACGTCGAAACCCTCGTTGCAACACCGCAGATTCTGCGACACGGGGCGGATTGGTATTGCGGGCTTGGGTGCAACGGTCACGCCGGGACAAAAATCATCAGCCTATCGGGCGACATCCAGAACCCCGCAAACTACGAGGTGCCCTTCGGGCTTCCGCTCAAGACGCTACTCTACGATTGGGCAGGCGGGGCACCTCCCGGTCGTTCAATTCAAGCCGTCACGATGGCAGGGCTCTCCGGCGGCTTTCTCGCTGGGGATGACCTCGACGTGACCCTAGACGAACCGAGCGTCCAATCCAAAGGCGCGATGCTCGGTGCCGCCGGGATTATTGTATTTGACGATACACGAGACATCATTGAGGTCGCGCACGACGCAATGGCGTTTTTCGCCCACGAGTCATGCGGTAAATGTTTTCCGTGTCGAATTGGAACGCAACGCCTGACCGAACGCCTCGCCGGTACAGCGGGCCCCAAAGACCCCGAAACGTGGATGCGTGAAGTCAGCGACATTGGAGCGACAATGCAGGCGACGAGTGCTTGTGGACTCGGCACAGCCGCTCCAAATATCACCGAGAGCCTGTTAAAGTATTTCCCAGAGCAGGTTTCCCAACACGTTGTGGTAGGGAAATCCCGATAGTGTGAGGGAAATCCCACAACGTGTGAGGGAAATCCCTTTCCCGATAGTACCTTAAATATGCGACACACTTCAAATCTTCTGATACTCATGGTGATGATGTTTATGAACACACTTGATGCACAACAGGTTTCCAACCCGCCATTTTACCGGGATAAAATGCAGTTGCTGGTTTATCTTGATGCCGAGGGAACTGCTCGTCCAGTTAATACGTCAGCAGACTGGCAGAAGCGACGCGGACATATCCTCTCCAATATGGGGCTTGTGATGGGCGCGCTCTCCGAGCGTTCAGAGTTAAGTCCGCCGGATATGGAAGTGATCGAAACGGTTGAATTGCCCAAGGTGGTGCGGAAAAAGATAAAATTCAGTGCCGAGCCGGGGGATTGGGTGCCCGCGTATCTGATGCTTCCGAAAGGAGATCTAACCGAAAAAGTGCCTGCAATGCTCTGCTTGCATCAAACCACGGAGATTGGAAAAGGAGAGCCCGCCGGGTTGGGCGGCAAACCGAACCTGCGGTATGGACTGGAATTGGCGGAGCAAGGGTTCGTGACGCTCTCGCCAGACTATCCGAATTACGGCGATTATGTATTCAATCCTTATGAACACGGTTATGTGAGTGCGACGATGAAGGGCATCTGGAATCACATGCGAGCGGTTGACCTGCTCCAGTCGTTGCCTGAGGTAGACGCGGAGCGCATTGGGTGCATCGGACATTCCCTCGGTGGACATAATACCATTTTTGTGGGGGTATTTGACACGCGGCTCAAGGTGCTGGTTTCCAGTTGTGGGTTCAACTCGTTCTTCAAGTATTACGGTGGCGATTTAAGCGGGTGGAGTCACAAGGGGTATATGCCGCGCATCGCTGAGGTGTATGGGAAAGACCCTGATCGGATGCCGTTCGATTTTACAGAAGCGGTGGCCGCGCTCGCACCCCGCTCATTTTTTGTCAACGCGCCGATAAACGATGCCAACTTTGAAGTGTCGGGGGTCAAGGATTGCATTGATGCAGCGACACCGGTGTATGAATTGTTGGGAGCCAAAGACCGCCTGAAGGTGCTGTATCCAGAAGCAGGACACGATTTTCCACCCGACGTGCGGGAGAAAGCCTATGCGTTTGTGGCAAAGGAGATAAACAGATGAATAGTCACGAAAAAGAACCCATCCTAACCCTTGACGGTGAAACCGTCACCTTCACCGACGGTGAAACCATCTACGAAATCGCGACACGTCACCAGAAGAATATCCCGACCCTCTGCTACGACGACCGTCTTGACCCTTTTGGCGGATGTCGCCTCTGTGTCGTTGAGTTAGAAGGCGGACGGAATCCTGTGACATCGTGTACGATGAAGGCGACACCCGGGATGGTCGTCAAGACCGCCACCGGGGAGATTGAGAAATACCGAAAAACCCTGCTAGAGTTGGTGGTCTCGGAGAACCGAGAATTAGACGTTGACCGGTTGCGTTCCTACGCCTCACAAGAACTCACAACCCTTGTTGACCGGTACGAGGCGCGGACGGGCCGCTTTGAGGGTGAGGGTTCGGGGACGAGCAATACCGACGACACCAACCCGTTCATTCTGCGCGATTACGACCTCTGCATCTCCTGCTACCGTTGTGTGCGCGTCTGTGCCGAGCAGGAAGGGGATTATGCCATCAGCGTCATGGATCGCGGATTTGAGACACAGATTACCACCGAGTTCAACGGGACGTTGAAGGATTCGGCGTGTACGTTCTGCGGCCAATGCGTTCAGACCTGCCCGACTGGCGCGCTCGGGGACAAAAAGGCGATACGGGCAATTGACAGCCCCGGCGAAATCGAAAAAACTCGCACCATCTGCCCCTACTGCGGAGTCGGCTGTTCCGTCGATATTTTGACCAAAGCTGAGAAAATTGTCGGCATCCACCCCGCGATGGACGGCCCCGCCAATCAGGGCGCGCTCTGCGTCAAAGGTCAATTCGCCTTCGACTTTGTCCACCATCCAGATCGGTTGAGCACACCGCTCGTGCGGGACGAAGATGGCGAGCTCCATGAGGCGAGCTGGGAAGATGCCCTGTCCCGTGCCGCCGAAGGCTTCCGCAACACGCTTGAAAAACACGGCAGACACAGCATCTACGGTGTCGCCTCAGGCCGTGCGCCGAGCGAAGCCGCATACCTGATGCAGAAGTTCATCCGCGCTGGCTTTGGCACAAACTACATTGACAACTGTAGCCGTGCCTGACACGCCCCGACGGTTGCCGGTCTGGCAGCCACAATCGGACGCGGTGCGATGTCGAATCCGCTCGTTGACATGCAGAAACCGGATGTCATCTTCTGTATTGGGACAAACATGACCGAATGTCACCCCGTCGCCGCCACAGGCCTCAAGAAAGCCATCGCACGGGGCGCGAAACTCATCGTCGCCGACCCCCGACGTATCGGGCTTGCCGAGTTGTCAGACCTCTATCTTCCACTACGAGTCGGCTCAGACACCGCTCTGCTACTCGGAATGGCGCATGTCATTGTGCGTGACCGATTGGTTGACGAGAACTTTGTTCGCCAGCGAACCGTTGATTTTGACGCTTTCTTTGAGCACGTCACACCGTTTACGCCGGAGTGGGCGGAAGAAATCACCGGCGTACCCGCAAAGGACATCGAGACCGCCGCGAGATGGTACGGTTCAGCCGACAAAGGTGCGATTTACTACACCCTCGGCATCACCGAGCATATCTGCGGCGTTGAGAATGTGCAGAGCCTCTGCAACCTCGTCCTCATGACCGGACACGTTGGCCGCGAAGGCACCGGTATCAACCCGATGCGCGGTCAGAACAACATACAGGGTGCCGGGGACAGCGGCGCACTTCCTAACAACTATCCGGGCTTTCAGTCTGTTACCGACGAAGCGAACCAACAGAAATTCAAAGAGCTCTACGGTACTGAGATTGATATCGAAAAAGGTATCACCAAAGTGACCGCACTCGACCTCTGCGGCGACCAGATCTGGGCGATGCTCATTGACGGCGAAAACACCCTCCTCTCCGACCCCGACCGCAAGCACTGCGAACACGCGCTTTCCAGTCTTGAGCATCTCGTCGTCATTGACATTTTCCTGACGGAGACAGCGAAACTTGCCGATGTCGTCCTACCCGCAACCGCTTGGGGGGAAACCGATGGCGTACAAACCAACACGGAACGCCGTGTCCAGCGTGTCCGCGCCGCTGTCCCACCACCGGGTGAGGCAAAACAGGATTGGTGGATTATCTGCCAACTCGCCCAACGCCTTGGATTCCAAGGGTTCGCGTTCGATTCGCCGAAAGCAATCTTCAACGAACTCTGTAGCGTTTCGCCGATATACGCGGGGCTCGATTGGGACAGAATCGAAGAAGGCCAATACCAGTGGCCGGTCCCGCACAAAGACCACCCCGGCACCCCGATGCTCCATCAGGATGAGTTTGTCAACGGGCGTGGCATCTTTACCTGCGTCCACTATCGCGATCCTGCCGAAACGATTAGCGAAGAATTCCCCGTTTGGCTCACCACCGGACGCCGACTCGCCTCCTACCACACACGCACCCAGACCGGACGCTCTCAAGGCATCGACTACCTGTTAGACCAGGAGGCACTTGAGGTGCATCCCGACGACGTTGCGGCGTGGGGGCTCACAGATGGCGGCTGGTGCGAGATGTCGAGTGCGCGCGGTTCCGTAAAAATCCGCGTGAAGGGAACGAAACAGTCGCCGCGCGGTACGGTCTTCGCGAGTTTCAGTTTCAGCGATGTGCCTGTAAACATCCTGACAGGTTCCGGCTACGACCCCATCACGGAGACAGCTGAACTCAAGGTGTGTCCTGTCCGTATTGAAAGGAGATGATATGAAATACCGCTACGCTGAGATGATTTGGTACGAAATTAAAGAAGCCGCCGAGCAAGACCGTGTCGCAGTGTTGCCCGTTGCGACATACGAAGACCACGGCCCACACCTACCTGTTGATGTAGATGTCGTCCTCTGCACGGAGATTTGCGAACGGGCAACCGCACGTATCCCGTCTGAGGCAGTGCTCGTGCCGCCCGTGCCACACGGATATAGCCCCCACCACATGGATTTTCACGGCACACTCACCATTGGGTGGGATACGTTCATTAGATACGTCAAAGATGTCTGCTGTAGCCTCGCCTATCACGGGTTCAAACGGATTCTCATCGTCAACGGTCACGGCAGCAACACCTCCCCGCTAGACCTCTCCGCGCGATTGTCGAATGTCGAATATGAAGGCAAAATCCTCTGCGCCTCCGTCAATCACTGGGACCTGCGAAAAGCGAAAGAGGTCGGTAACGCCCTCAGAGACTCCGATTACGGAGGCACATCGCACGCGGGGGAATACGAAACATCGCTCTATCTTGTGTTAAGAGAGCATCTCGTTGATATGAGCAAAGCCGTTGATGAAAGAACGCCATTGCCACCCAGTTTCAAGACAGACCTCCTCGCAGGCACCCATCCCGAAGGGTCAGCAGCGCGGTTGATACCGTACTGGAGCGCACAAACAGCGAGTGGGGTGATGGGAGATGCGACCAAAGCGACGAAAGAGAAGGGAGAGCAGTTCTTGGAAGCCGCTATCGAGGGCCTCATTGAATTGATACGTGAGTTGAGGGGGACAGAGATTCCACCCCGTCACGACCAACATTAGACCGCAACCTAAGACTTGAGTGGAAGGGATAAAAGTGAAAGAGTGGAGGGATGAAAGTTCTTGGATGGAAGGTCTGTGAAAATGTGAAAAATGGGTATGTAAAGTTTTTGACATTAACCCCCCCGTAGCTGGGGCATCTTGCCCCACTCCCCGTAGCTGGGGCATCTTGCCCCACTCCCCGTAGCTGGGGCATCTGGTTTCCCCACCCCCCGTAGCTGGGGCATCTTGCCCCACTCCCCGTAGCTGGGGCATCTTGCCCCACTCCCCGTAGCTGGGGCATCTGGTTTCCCCACCCCCCGTAGCTGGGGCATCTTGCCCCACTCCCCGTAGCTGGGGCATCTTGCCCCACTCCCCGTAGCTGGGGCATCTTGCCCCACTCCCTGTAGCCGGGGCATCTGGTTTCCCCACCCCCCGTAGCTGGGGCATCTTGCCCCACTCCCCGGAGCCGGGGCATCTGGTTTCCCCAATCACATTAGTTTCCCAAACTTTTGACAAAATATTTACACACCCGTGAAAAATAGGCTTCTTGACATCCCTATAAATTTGTGATATACTCAAAAATAGCTTCTCAACTCTTAAACTCTTGATATGGAGAGGTGACACCATGCACCCAAAACTGGGGACTGCACAAACAATTGTCTATCCAGAATCGGACGGGAAACCGATGGCAGAAACAGATATACATCGAGACTTGATGGTGGATTTCATTCAGATGCTTCAACATCACTTCAGCGATGAGCCGGTTTATGTATCAGGGAACCTGTTCATATATTATGAACCGGGAAATACAAGAAAGTCCGTGGCACCTGATGTCTTTGTGGTTCACGGCGTTGCGAAAAAGCGGCGGCGCACCTACTTGACCTGGGAAGAGGGGAAAACGCCCGATTTTGTGCTTGAGGTGTCAAGTCACAGCACCCATCGGAATGATATTAGGGAGAAAAAGGCACTTTACGCCGATGTGCTTGAAGTTAAGGAGTACTACATCTATGACCCGGAGGGTGAGATAGAGCCTCATTTTATCGGGTATGAGCTAATTGATGGTGTCTATCATGAGCTAGATTTTGTGGATTCACGTCTTAGGTCGCGTGTGTTAGGTTTGGAATTGGGAGAGCGTGAAGGTGTATTGCGTCTATATGATCCGCGCACCAGGGAATGGTTGCAGCCCGCACCGGACCGGGCAAAGTACGCCGAATCCCGCGCCCAACAGGAGGCAGATGCCCGGCAAAATGCCGAATCCCGCGCCCAAAACGCCGAGGCAGAACTAGCCCAAGCGTTAGCCGAACTTCAACGCCTGCGCGCTCAGACTACTCATTGATGAGCGGTGCGACAGATGCCATCTTCAGTGCCTTCGCCGCCAATGGGAATCACCGCCGGCGTTTTATAGTGAAATCTAAAAATATGTGGGCACCGGCCGGTAGGCACTGTTTGCCCTAACGGGTGGTCCGAAGACGGATGGTCGCGTGAGCGAGCGCATCGCGTGAGCGAGCGCATCGCGTGAGCGAGCGCACAAGATGCGCGCAGTCATCTGCCCATCTGTCCGAGGACGGATGGCAACATGAGTTGACGCATCTTCAGATGACTTGACGCAAAACTGCGCCTACCGCAGTGTATACATAATTATGAGCTTTACCATAATATCTGTTCCGCGGGTTGCACTCGGCGGTGCAGGGGTGTGTTGCGTACCGCTCTATAGTCCTTTCGCGCTCCTTGGGTGACTCCGGTTCGCTTATCTTCTTCTCCCTACCATTTTTCCATCCTTCCCTTCTTTTTAAGGCCGCAATTATGAAGATTTCTCACCGAAATAGAGTGTAAAACCCTGTCAATTCACGCCTTTTGAAAAACTGAGGCCAAATGAGAATCTAGTATGATTTCAATAGAACCCGGAAAAGGAGTTTATTATGCTTACCGAAAAGCAGGTTGAAGCGTATAAAAGAGATGGTTATGTCAAAGCCGAAGGACTTTTCACCCCAGACGAAGTTGAGGAATTTGAGTCAGAGATGAATTGGATTATCGAAGAATGGTGGGGCGAAGAAAGTATGGGTTGGCGTGGACCGTGGCGTGACCACTATCTGTCTGAAGAAGAGCGCACGAATACCAAAGCCGTATTTATCGGCAATCCCCAATTCTATTCCGCTGCGTGGGGAAGGATTATCTTCCACGCAGGGCTTATCAAAAGTCTCCAGGCTCTTATCGGTCCTGACGTTCAGTGGCACCACACCATTCTGCACGGAAAGCCGCCAGAGAAGGGAACCCCCTTCCCGATGCACCAAGACTATCCATTTTACCCGCACGACGGGCCAGATTTTGTTGATTGCCTCGTTCACCTTGATGATACGCCCCCTGAGAGTGGATGCCTTCGTGTCGTCCCCGGTAGCCATAAGGATGGGCCGTTAGAACACATCACAGGAGACCATACCCGCCCCTATCTCCCTCCAGAGCAATACCATCCAGACACAGTGGAGAGCGTTCCTATTCCTGCAAAGGCGGGCGACGTGATTTTCTTTAGCTACTATACGATTCACTGGTCTAACGTCAATCGCACCGACAAGTGGCGGAAGTCCGTGCGTATCGGCTATCACGCGCCAGAGACGCGCCCGATTGGAATAGAGCTGGGCCAAGCTAACAATAAAATCATGGTTGGCGGTTTGAAAAGCAGAGGAAAAGAACAAAAGTTGACGTACCGTTAAGGACAAGAGTGGAAGAGGTGGAAGAATGGAAGGGTGGAAGGAGGGAAGGATGGAAGGGCTGATGAAGTTTCTGCGCTCCCTCTTGCCCTCTTCCATTCTCCATTTCGGACAGCATGTAGGTTGGGTTGAACGGTTAAAAGCATAAAGGATATCCTTGAACATCCATAGAGATTCTACTTTTCCACAAAAGATAAAGATATAGAGTGAAACCCAACAGTGGGAAATACAGGAGGTCGCAGATGTGGAAGACAATAGATGCACGATTCAGTAACCGTGTAAATCCCGATTTGTATTTGGTCTGTTTGGTTGTTGCCACGATGTTCATTGCTACCCAAGCTCTGGCACAAGGCCCTGTTGTGACCGATGGATTGGTCAGTTATTGGACATTTGACGAGGCAGACATACAAGACAAAACCGCCAAAGATGTTTTTGGAAAACACGATGGCACAATCGTCGGTGCGCCGAAGATTGTTAAAGGGCAAGTGAGAGAGGCACTTGAGTTTGATGGCAAGGGCGACTATGTTGACGTAACGAACCTCGGCAATTTCGGAAGTCAACTTGCGACATCCACTTTTGAGGTCTGGATGAGAACGACCCTCTCAAAGGAGTGGCGCACGTTGTTCAAAGTGCTAGACGACGGGTGCAATATGGGATGGGCGATTGAGCCGAACCGGAGTGCCCTCGCTGGTTTTCCGTATAAGAAGGATTTCACCCACTTTTATGTGCGGGATGCGGAGAAGGTGGGATGCGTCGACATCGCGGCGGAGGTCGAATTTCCACTTTCTGATGGGAATTGGCATCATATCGCCTTCATCGTTGACAACGCCGAGAAGAATATGTTGCGTATCTACATTGATGGCGAGGCGCAGGAGATCATCTTGGGAAGGAAGAACGGGCCCAAACAATTCGCCAACTTCGTTCAGCCGGTCTTCGTCGGAGCGGGTAATAATCGGGGAGCACCGTCGCGGCATTTCCAAGGAGCACTCGACGAAGTCCGCATTTACAAACGTCCGCTGACCGAAAAGGAAGTGGTGCGTAATTTCCGATCCAAGATTGGGTTGGGGGTCGAGGCGGCGAGCAAGCTCCCCATCGTCTGGGGCGGGTTAAAAATCAACCGTCATAGTTTGAACGACCTGAAAAATTGAAATATCCCTTGCCGTAAACGATACGGCAGATTACGGAGGAATTATGGCACCACAGGACATCATCCAAGCGATACTCAAAGACAGCAATTATCATCTCACCCTGTTTACGGAAGATGAAATTAACGACCTACGCGCCAAGATTTACGAAAAAACTGTCCGAGGCAAAGAAACCGCGTTTGTTAAGTGCATTGTTCGGGATAGGGAGATTCAGCTAAAGCCCGAAGAGGTGGTTCGTCAACTGTATGCGGCAAAGTTGATTAAGCAGTACGGCTACCCCGAACACCGGTTAGCCTGTGAGCATCCGGTCAACTTCGGCAGAGAAACGAAAAGTGCCGATATCGTCATCTTCGACAAAGACCGCCCAGATACCGAGTATATCATTGTTGAACTGAAAAAGCCCAAGTTACAAGATGGGAAAAATCAGCTTCGCTCCTACTGTAATGCCACCGGCGCACCGATCGGGGTCTGGACAAACGGCGAACAGATTTCTCATTACAACCGCAAGGATCCGAACTACTTTGAAGACATTACCGACCTTCCCAGTGTGAACCAAACCTTGGCAGATATCCTCACCGGACATTTTACGCTGAAAGACCTCATCCTGAAGGATAAGCTCGCCAATGAGCGGAAATCCCTGAAGGACATCGTTTTGGAAATGGAGGATGAAGTGTTGGCAAATGCCGGGGTGGATGTCTTTGAGGAGGTTTTCAAACTGATATTCGCCAAGCTCTATGATGAATTTCTGAGCCGGTCAGACAAGGAATTTCTGAACCGATTTGTGCGACAGGTCACTAACACCTCTGTACATGAATATTCCGCTGGACGCCTTGAGGGCGAGGATTATGAAACCCTCAAGGCGGCTGTCGAAGGCGTTCCAGATGAGGGCTTCCGAGAGATGGCGTTCCGAAATACCGGGCAGACGGAGACCGAACTCAAGGAGAAAATACAGAACCTGTTCGATCGGGCAAAGGGGGAATGGCGGGGCGTTTTTTCCGAAGATGAAACGTTTGAACTTTCCGACAGCCATCTCTCTATATGTGTGTCCAGCTTGCAGGATATCAAACTGTTCAACTCCAACCTGCTGGTCGTGGACGAAGCCTTTGAATATCTGGTGAACAAATCCGCCAAAGGGGAGAAGGGACAGTATTTTACGCCGCGCCATGTCATTGATATGTGCGTTCAGATGCTGAATCCCCGACCCGGTGAATATATGATTGATACCGCCGCCGGCAGTTGCGGTTTCCCTGTGCATACCATCTTTAAACTGACGGGGCATCTGTTCAGTAATATTGAGATATCGGACGAGGAGAAGGAGAACGTCCTAAAGGTGTTCGGGATTGACTTTGATGAGAAAACGGTCCGGGTCGCCCGAACGTTGAACCTGATTGCCGGCGACGGAGAGACCAACGTTTTGCACCTGAACACCCTCGATTTTGAACGCTGGAGTGACCGGACCGAAGATAGAAAATGGTTCAACACCTACGGCAGGGGATTTGAGCGGTTGGAACAACTGAGGACGGAAAGCGGCGAAAACCAGCGATTTAACTTTGACATCCTGATGGCAAATCCGCCCTTTGCCGGTGACATCAAGGAGAGTCGCCTGCTCCATCAATACCAGCTCGGCTTAAAGGCAAACGGGTCGGCGCAAAGCAAAGTGGGACGGGATATTCTGTTTATTGAGCGCAACCTGAACTTTCTGAAACCGGGTGGCCGGATGGCGGTTGTACTGCCGCAGGGCAGGTTTAACAACACATCCGACAAACGTATCCGCGAGTTTATCGCCGAGCGGTGCCGTATCTTGGCGGTGGTCGGCTTACACGGCAACACCTTCAAGCCCCACACCGGCACCAAAACGAGTGTCCTGTTTGTCCAGAAGTGGGATGACGAGCTGTGTCCCAAAGTAGACGACTACCCGATTTTCTTTGCCGTGAGCGAGAAGGGTGGAAAGGACAACTCCGGCGATTATGTGTATGCCCAAAACAGCAACGGACAGTATAAGTTGGACAAATATGGCCATCTGGTCGTTGACCACGACTTGCATAACCATGATGGGGAATTGCCCGATGGCATCGCCGAAGCATTTATTGAGTGGGCGAAGGGTGAAAAATTGAGATTTTGGACAGATGCAGAGAATGAGGCAACAACTTAGTATAGTAACGGTAAACCGATTAACTGCATTGTCAAAGCGTTTACTGAGTGGACAAATCGTCAAGGATTAAATTTTTGGAGGTAATCATGTCTGAATATTTTCCGCCTAAACATAGAAGTCGGGAATTTCACTGTCCCTATTGCAGCGTTTACGCAATGCAAGATTGGGTGCATATCATACCATATGATAAAGCATCTCAAAATGTACGTGCGTTAATGCCAATTCGTATTGAGCAGAAGGAAATGGAAGTTTCTTTTTGTTTGCGCTGTGGGAAGCCAACACTTTGGTTGGCCGAAGATATTATTTACCCTGCCGTGCACACGTCTCCGCCAGCAAACAGCGATTTACCTGACAGTGTACAAGCAGTTTATAAAGAAGCGGCGGCCATAGCCAATCAATCCCCTCGTGCCGCCTGCGCTTTGTTGAGGTTAGCTATACAAATGCTCCTTAAAGATCTTGGAGAAACGGGCACCATCAATGAAATGATAAAAAATCTGGTGAAAAAAGGGCTTGATAAAAAAATACAACAAGCGTTGGATATTGTGAGAGTAACGGGCAACAATGCCGTTCACCCTGGGGAGATTGATTTTAACGACTCTACCGATGTTCAGGCATTGTTTGACCTAATCAACCTAATTGCTAATGACCTGATTACGCGACTTAAAGAAATTGCTGAGATGTACAATCGCCTCCCTGAAACAGCCAGGGAAGCAATAAAAAAAAGGGATGGGAGAACTGAATCATAGAGTATTCTATCTGAAATAATGAAAATTAAAACACTATCGTGTTTTCCAGTGAAGAGGTGAGAATGCAGTATTCAATATTGTATTACCAAGATGTAAAAAAAAATCCAGATTTTCGATATGAAGCTGAATTTTTCCTGCCTAAGTATCTAGAGCAAGAACAAAAATTATTGAAACTTGATACTGTACCTCTTAAAGAGTGCGCTACTTTTTCAAATGGAGGTGCTTTTGACTCACAAGAGTTTAGCTTAGACGGAGATATCTATATTGCAAAAATAGGAGATGTAACTCAAAAAAGGGATTATCAACAATGGGAATTGATATCCAAAAATCATTTTAAATCGCTTAAAGCAAGTTATTTAGTTCATAACGACATTTTGATGACTTTAACTGGCGATCCGCCGGATGTTGGTAAAGTACAGTTGATCTATGAGCCTCCTGAAAACAAATTATCATGGAATCAAAGGGTGGCACTGTTAAGACTAAAAAAACAAGAAAATATAAGCTCATCTGAATATTTATTTGCTGCTCTTTCTTCAAAATATTGTAGGGATCACATTGAAAGATGGGCTAAAGGAATTAGACAAAGAAATGTTGGAAACCCCGCCGTATTAAATACGGCTATTCCAATACTATCTCGAATACAAAGTCACATAACAGACATTATTCAAAACTCTTTTTCTTTACTAAAAACTTCAAAAGAGTTTTACACCCAAGCCCAAACCCTTCTCCTCTCCGAATTCGGGCTTGCGAGCTGGCAACCGAAACATCGGCTAACCTTTGTCAAGAACTATTCCGATACGGAACAAGCAGAACGGATTGATGCGGATTACTTCCAGCCGAAATATGAGGAAATCGTTGAGGCGATAAAAAGCTATTTGGGCGGTTGGGATACGCTGGGAAATCTGTGTGAAATAAAAAGAGGTTCTTTAATCACAGATGCCTTCTACGATCAAAAGGAAGGCAATCCTTATATTCGTGGAGCAGATTTCTCAGGAGGGTGGTTATCGGACGACAAACTTGTCTTTATTAGTCCCAAATTTAAGCACACGGGTGAAACTCGGGTTTATGAGAACGATATTGTTTTTTCATTGATTGGGAGCGTTGGAGAAACAGCACTTGTTACAAATGAATTTACAGGTGCGTATATCTCGAATAACACTGGTAAAATTGAGTGTGAATCTCCAATCTTTTCTGTGGTTTTACAAACCTTGCTTGCTTCAGTTATTGGGAAGCTATACTTTGAAAAATACAAAACCCAAACGGCTCAACCAAAGATTTCAGACAAAGATTTACACAACTTTGTTATTCCGGTTCTTTCGGAAGAAAAACAAATCCAAATCCAGCAGAAAGTCGTTGAATCCTTTAACTTGCGAACACAATCCAAGCACCTACTGGAATGCGCCAAGCGGGCGGTGGAGATAGCTATTGAGGAGGACGAGCAAACCGCGATTGACTGGCTAGAACATGAAACCAAAGAGATCGATCGTTATACCAATTCGTAATCTATAAGCTACAAAAGTGGGGCATCGGTAGTAGCGTAATTGATTGCGCGTTTTGGATCGACTATAACATTTAGATGTTGAAATCGTATTAGAACTTTACTGATCAGTAGAGTCTACAAGGAGGAAGAAAATGTCTGATATATATGCTAAGGTGGAAGAGACCATTGATTGTGTTTATCAGTTCCGGGCTGCAAGAGGAGACCGTCATCTCCAAAAACTTGTTGAGGAGGATTCCATCCATTGTATCAAAGGTGATAAACAGGAATTTACTAGGCGTTCTGGCGACTTCAGTAAACTCGTTGAACTTGCTGAAATGAATAAGAGGATAGTCTATAGATTAGTACCACCAAAGGGGCGTTCGAGAAAGGCTGGGCAATCCGAACCTTTGCCTTATTCGACTGCTGAAGAAAATGAGAAACTGAAGCGTGATCGAGATGAATTAATAAACAAGCGTGTTGAAGAGTGTAAGAGACTCCTAGCACAACGCTTTAGCCGTGTTTAAGACCTACTAAGCGTTGGACAATTTTTAAGAATAATCGCACTGACGTATGGAAACCGACAGCTGGCGTATTTCCGCTTGATGCTAACGCAACGCCTTTTTCTGCCTAGAACGCGCAATTGGTCGTAGAGATAGCCATTGGGCCGAGCAAACCGCGGTTGACTGGCTGAAACGGGAAACCAAAGAAGCATATACTCTGCCAGATGGCAATTCCGCTACACTCTATTGTCGCCGTTGAGCTTTATCGTTAGATAGGAAGAATAATCACTGATGCAAGTCGCTCCTTTTTTTTATAAAGTCTTTGTTACGACTGGAGGTCGTCAAATACGTCGTTTTCTGGGCACTGCGTTTCCAATTACTCCTAACGGTGGATTATTAACCTGCCGCCATGTCGTGGATGTACCAATAAAGGACAACGAGACTTTGGCCGTTTTTGACAATGAGAAAAATCGGCTCGTGCCAATTTCGGACTTCAAAGTACCAGCTCATCCCAAATTTGATATCGCCTTCATTCCAAATGCACTCCAAAGAGAAAAGTCTGAGTTTTTCCCACTTCTAAGTCCACCTCTAATTACTATGGGCGAAGATGTCTACAGTTTCGGCTATTATCTTTCGGAGAACAACCTCTCGGAGAACAATCTCCATACGGGCTACTTCAAAGGGAATATTGTTAACTTCTTGAATTCCGACCAAACTCCGGGCTACGTTTCAATGTCACTTTCATACGCCGTTATTGAGGGCTTGTCTGGTAGCCCCGTGTTAACCTATCATAATGGCCCCAAGCTGGTGGGAATGTGTTACTGTAATTTTCAAACCCGCATAGTTGCCCACGAAGTTATGGAATTTGAAGACGAAAAGGAAAAGTTTCGAGAAACGATTAACAGGATAGTCGAGCTTGGACTAGCTTATCATGTTGAGGCATTGATTAAGTTTTTGCAAGAAATTGATGTGGACAATTTCATTGTGTCCTCCGAAAGCGTAAAAATTTCTGGATTGTCAGGCTAACAATTACCTAAGCACAAGTTGTATAAGTTAAAAACATAAAGAGACTGCCATCAATAAAGACGAACTTGGTCAGATTATTTTACCGATAATGCAGAAGAAAACAGACCCAAATCCAGCAGAAGGTCGTTGAATCCTTTAACTTGCGAACGAAGTCCAAGCATCTACTAGAATGCGCCAAGCGGGCGGTGGAGATAGCCATTGAGGAGGACGAGCAAACTGCCCTTGACTGGCTGGAAAACGAAACGCAGGAGGTAGTCGGATGAACATCACCCAATTCACAATGGAAGAGGTACGCTGTTTTGCGGAACGCCAAGAGTTTGAGATTCGCCCCCTGACATTTTTGGTCGGAGAAAACAGTACCGGCAAAACTACAGCATTAGCGTGTTTTCAGGTGTTAGCAAATTATTTGACGCAGGGGGAAATACATTTTAATTCAGACCCCTATTCAATGGGAGTCTTTAGGGATATTGTCAGAAACAGCAGGAAAACAGAGAGGGCGTTTAAGCTTGGGTTTACTCTTAGAGGTAAAAATGAAGAAGTTCAATGTATCGTTGAATTTGCTGAAAAAAAGGGAGGGTTTGAGCCCGCTGTCAAGTCAATAACGATAAAAGTCACCGACAGCGAAATCGTTTTAAGTGTTGATGATGTAACGAAAGGGAGTATACGTTTGGCCTCCTTTGATGAAGAACGGAATCGGTATCGTATAGATGTGAATTCTGATTTTTCCGATGGAACTTCCCCCTTCTTCCTTTTAGAGCGTATTACTGATATATGCGAAGGGCGATCTGAGGACGAACAGGCCTTAGCGAACTATTTAAAGAAAAAGGAGAAAGATACTGGAGGCCCATGGTGGTGGATTAGGGAAAACATAGCTGTATTTAGTACCTCACCGATTCGCTCGCGACCGAAACGGACGTATGACCCGACGAGGATATTTGATGACCCCGAAGGGAGCGATGTGCCGATGCGGTTAATGGAGACGAAAGCGACTCAAAAAAAGGAGTGGGAAGCCTTAAAAGCGCGGTTGGTCGGATTTGGTAAGCGTTCGGGCCTGTTTCAGAACATAGAGGTTAAAAACTTCGGAGGGCCTATGGGCAATCCATTCCAACTGAAAGTCAAAGTGAGGGGCCCTAATTCTAATATCGTTGATGTCGGCTACGGTGTCAGTCAAATTTTGCCGATTTTGGTACAAATTTTAGATCCGCCTATTTCTCTCGAGCCTGTGGTGGGACCGTATTTCTTCCTATTACAACAGCCTGAAGTCCATCTACATCCGAGGGCGCAGGCGGAACTCTCTTCTTTACTGGCGATATTGGCAAGCAAGGGTCACAGGTCGTTCATCGTTGAAACGCACAGCGACAATATGATTGACCGGGCGCGGATTGAAATCAGGAAGGGCAATATCCGCCCCGAAGATCTGTCGTTGATCTATTTGGAGCCAAAGGGGAGGGGTGTCAAGGTGCATAATATCCGGTTTGATAAGATGGCTAATATGGAGGGGGTGCCGCCGCATTACGGAAAATTTTTCATGAAAGAATACCGCGAGCTTATGGGGTTTGAGGATTAAGAGATGTGTGTTATTTTAGATGTCAACAGTATCGGTAAATTTAAGGATCCAGCCGATGAGGATATGAAGCCTGTGTGGGATTGGTTAGACCGACAAAACGGCAAAATCGCTTACGCCAGTACCAAGAAATTTGAAGAAGAATGGGAAAGAAGGGGAGGCATCCAGTTGAGGCGGGAACTGCAAAGGAGAAATAAACTCAAAGAGATACCCGCCCAAGATGTGCAAGAGAAAGCGGATGACCTGGAAGGCAAAATAGAATCAGACGCCCCGCACATTATCGCATTAGCCATTATAGGAGATGTCAAAGTATTGATCTCCGGCGACAGAACATTGCACGAGGACTTTAAGAATCCCGAGCTGGTCGGCGGCAAAGTGTACCAGACAAAAACGCATCGGCGGCTACTGCGTGGAGATACCTGTCCTTAGTAGGGAATAACGATCGCTGTTCCCTACTAGACCGAAACATGCAATTATTGCCAAAAATCATCTCACCGCCTCTACTGGAATGCGCCAAGCGGGCGGTGGAGATAGCCATTGAGCAGGACGAACAAACCGCAATTGACTGGCTGGAGAATGAGTGAAACCGCACATTGTGTTAATAGAGGGAAATGAGGCATTAAACAAGGCGTTTTATGGACAATAACGAATCTCAAAAGACGGAGACCTCAATCCGTCACTATTTTATAGACGAGGGCGGCGATGGCACGTTGTTCTCCCGGAACGGGAAGGTGCTGGTTGGTACACCGGGGTGTTCCCGCTTTTTCGTGCTTGGGTTGCTGGAGGTGCCCGATCCAGCGGCGTTACAGCATACCTTTGATGACCTGCGGGCCGAGCTAATGAACGACCCATATTTCAACAATGTGCCATCCATGCAAGCGGATGCGCGCAAAACGGCACTCGCCTTTCATGCCACAAATGATTTGCCCGAAGTGCGAAGAGACGTTTTCAGACTTTTACGGGCCATTGAAGACTTGCGCTTCTTTGCTGTTGTTGCGGACAAATTGAGCGTACTGGAACATGTCCGCAAACAAAACGAAAGTAATCCTAACTATCGCTATCACCCCAACGAACTTTACGATTATCTGATACAACGTTTATTCAGAGAAAGATTGCATCAGAGTAGTAGATATCATATTACTTTCTCAAAACGCGGCAATTCTGACCGCAGTGCCGCCTTGCACCAGGCACTTCAAAAAGCCCAAGACCGTTTTGCCAAACAACGGAACATAATAAGTGATGCGACCCTACAAGTATCTGTAGCGACTCCAAAGGAACAGGCCAGCTTACAAGCGGTGGATTATTTCGTCTGGGCGTTACAAAGGCTTTATGAGCTCGGCGAAGACCGATATGTGACTTATCTATGGCCGACTTTTCGGATGGTACACGATATTGATGATAGACGCGAGGCAGGGTATGGTGTATATTACACACAAAAAAAGCCGCTCAACGCGGCGGCTTTGGAATGGCGACAAAAATAAAAAAGCCAGGGATATAGGATTGCGCGAACCGCGGCCCGACAATCACACGGCATGGAGCCGAATTTTGTCCCTAGCAAACGTAATTATAGTATAGGGATGCGATAATGTCAAGGAAAAAATTAAATAACACAAATTGCTGTCTTTATTCAACGTTGCAACAAAAAATAAAAAAGCCAGGGATATAGGATTGCGCGAACCGCGGCCCGACAATCACACGGATGAACCCGAATTTAGTCCCTTATTCAATGGGAGTCTTTAGGGATATTGTCAGAAACAGCAGAAAAACAGAGAAGGCGTTTAAGCTTGGGTTTGCCTTTGGAGGCAAGAATGAAGATGTTGAATGTACCGTTGAATTTTTTGAAAAAAAGGGAGGGTTTGAACCTGCTGTTAAGTCAATAACGGTAAAATTCACCGACGGTGAAATGGTTTTAAGAAGAGTTGACGATATAACAGAATGGCTTAGAGACGCACCTGTACAAAGAGCTGGTGCGACTACTTGGAGGGAGGTTCCTAGTATGCGTCTAGTGCTTTATCCATTTTAATTTTGTGAATAATTAAACCATTTGACAAAAGCAGTCGTTCCATCATAAACTGTTCCAAACGGAACAGGGAGGAACGACATGAAAAAAATATGTTGTTGAACTGACAGAAGCGGAGCGTACCTCTTTACAGGACTTAGTGGTCTACTCGCTAAGTTCGTATGGCTTGTAGGGGTAGGTCTTGTGCCTACCCTGACCGATTTAACATTGAGAGAAAACAGATGCCCACACAATTTTCCCAGCTTAGCGAAGGTCTTTTTGTACATCACGGTTGCGTCAATGTCGGAATTTTGCGCGATGGCGACCGTGGATTACTGATTGACTGCGGCGATGGCGATGTCCAATCCACACTCAACGCGCTTGGGATTACGCAGATTGATACCATCTTATTCACGCATCATCACCGCGATGGGGCATCGGGCGCGAATCTACTGAGGGATGAAGAGACGCGCATCGGAGTACCTGTTCAGGAACGCCCCTGGTTTGAATCTGTCGAGACATTTTGGAATGACCCGAAAACGCGCTGGCACCTCTACGATTACCATCCCCATAACCTGATGCTCGCCGAGTCAATACCCGTTAGGGATGTATACACGGACGGGGATGAAATTGCGTGGGGAAACGCGAAACTCAGTGTCCTTGATACCCCCGGACACACCAACGGCAGCGTGTCCTATCTCATTGAGGTCGATGGCAAACGCTTTGCCTTTTGTGGCGACACCATCTACGATGACGGGCAGCTCTGGGAATTGTATAGCTTGCAAAAGGGAGAGCACACGCGAGATTATCACGGGTTCCTCGGTGCCCGAAATGAGTTGGCGGACAGCCTTGAGAAGTTGTGCGGAACTGGCGCAGATGCCCTCATTCCCTCGCACGGGAACGTTATGCACAATTCGGGGGCGGCGATTGATGCCGTGCTTCAGCAGCTCAATCAGTGCTATGATAGGTACGTCGCAATCTCAGCGTTACGCCACTATTTTCCCGACCATTTCACCGCGTTTGAAGGCCGCGAAGGACACATGCCCATCCGTGAAGGCAAAGCGGTCCCTGAGTTCCTGCGCCACTACGGCACGACGTGGCTAATTATCTCAGAAAACCGAGAAGCGTTCGTTATGGATTGCGGGAGTCCCTATGTTATCAGGGAGATTGAGAAATGCCAGACGAATGGGGAGATTTCAAACGTCACAGAATTTTGGGTGACGCATTATCACGACGACCATGTGGATGTCATCCCCGAATTTCAGGAACGCTTCCCTTGTAGAACGCTGACGGATGCCGTTGTCGCTGACGTGATTGAAAATCCACACGGTTTTAGAACGCCCTGCATTTCGCCATCCGTCGCCCGAATTGACCAGCGCACCCGTGACGGCGAATCGTGGACTTGGAATGAGTTTAAGATGACCGCTTACCATTTCCCCGGCCAAACCTACTATCACGGCGGTTTGTTGGTCGAAGGGCGCGGGGTGCGGCTGTTCTTCTCCGGCGATTCTTTCACAATGTCGGGGATTGACGACTACTGTTCAGGAAATCGCAACCTACTCGGTAGCAATGTCGGTTATGACCGGTGTCTCACGCTACTTGAGCAACTCAGGCCGACGCACATCTTTAACTGTCACGTCAACTGCGCCTTTGATTTCACGGATGAAGAGATTCGGTGGATGCGGGCAAATCTCTCTGAGCGGGAGCAACTTTACACGGCGTTGTTTCCTTGGGAACATGCGAACTACGGGATGGACGAACATTGGGTTCGGTGCTATCCTTATGAACAGGACGTTGCGCCGGGGAAAACGGCCAATCTGCGAGTCGATTTCACCAATCATTCCGAACAGGAACGAAGGGCAATCTGTCGTCCGATAACTCCCAATTCATGGGACGTTCACATTCCAGAAGGCGAAGCAATAATACCACCGAAATCGGATGGTCATGTCTCCTTCCCGATTCCGATTCCGCATCTCGATAACCGAACGCCGGGACGCATCGTCATCCCTGTGGAGGTGACTTACGATGGATGCCGACTCGGACAGTTCCGTGAAGCAATCTTTGTTTTAGACCTATGAATATCAACGGACAGATGCGGTGCCCTGCCCTCGGTCAACTGTCCAAAATTTAGATAGAATGGAGGCAAATAACAACCATGCTGAACTTAACACATTCCATTATTGACATTGCCATTACGTGTAGCAACTTTGAGGAATCACTCCGATTCTACCACGAGCAACTCGGGTTAGAGATTGTCTTGGATATACAGATTCCCGAAGAGGTGGCAACCGAGACAGGACTCGCGCCAAACGGGTTTCGCCAAGTTCGACTGAAAGCAGGTGACACGTTGATTAAACTGATGGACATTGAATCGCCGCCCGAAGCATCTGCCGATGAATTCACCGCTGGTGTGCGCTGGCTCACTTTCTTCGTTGCGGATGTGAAGCAAGCGGTCGCCGAACTCCAACAGAAAGGGGTAGAATTTCTGTCTGAACCCGTGACGGCACCAGACGCGGCAGGTGTCGCCTGCGCAAGAGACCCCGATGGCATCCTTATTGAATTGGTGCAGATATAATGTGTGCGCCAGCCTGTCAGTTATGAACCAGTCTCATTCGTTCCATATTCCGCGTTTCCAAAGCAGTTCAGGGAGGGGAATATATGCAACCTGAGCCAGAGGTTATCACCAAGTTGGTGAGTCAAATTACCGAAGTTATTCAACCTCTACGCATTATCCTCTTCGGATCGGCGGCTCGGGGAGAAATGGGTGCTGACAGCGACCTTGATGTGCTGTGGTTGTTCCCGAAGGCGTTCATCGCCGAAAAACTGCACAAGCACTATACCAACAAATTAATGGAATCGGTGTTCCATTCGATATTCTGGTGGCGACTCCCAGCGACTTGGAAAAACATAGAGATAATATCGGGTTGATTTATCATGTGGCACTCAGGGAAGGGAGCGAAGTATACGTCTCCTGAACACAAAACTAGACAAGGAGAATTAGATGGCGATTTTAGAAGGTGGACAGATTATCGCCAAGGCGTTGAAGCGGGAAAATGTTGAATACCTCTTCACGCTCTGTGGCGGGACAATTGAATCAATTTATGAAGGGTGTCTCGACGAAGACATTAAAATCATTGACACGCGGGTTGACCAGTCCGCTACGATGATGGCAGACGCTTACGCCCGCGTGACAGGGAAGGTCGGTGTCAGTGCTGTCACTCGGGGACCAGGACATGCAAACATGATCTATGGGTTAGCGACATCGCACATGATAGGGAGCCCTCAATTTGCGTTGAGCGGCAACAGCGATGCGAGTCAACTGGATATGGGCGGTTCACAGGAATACAACCAGATCGGGATGGTCAAACCAATTACGAAATGGGCACGACTTGTGCGGCAGACAGAACGACTGACAGAGTATATCGCAACGGGTTTTCGGAAGGCGTTGGGTGGGCGTCCGGGACCGGTTCACTTGAGCGTCCCTTACGATGTCCTCTATGACCGAATTGATGATGCCGAACTCGACTATCTCGCGCCATCATCCTATCGCGCTCTAGCCGGTGTTCACGGCGATCCGGAGTGTATTGATGCAGGGTTGAAACTGTTGGCAAAAGCGGAAAATCCGGTCATAATCGCAGGCGGTTTACTGCATTGGCAGAACGCCGCTGAGGCACTTTTGGATTTCGTGGAAGCGACACAAATACCGTTTTTCACGAAAGGTAGCGATGTTAACGCAATCATTCGTCCACACCCGCTTTACTTTGGAACGGCAACAGGGCGATTTGCGAGTGCCTCCAAACAACTCCGTAACGCCGATGTGGTTCTGGCGTTGGGGGTGGAATTTGACATAGGAATCAACTACGGTAAACCACCGATGTTTCATCGGGATGCGAAGTTCATCTGTGTAGACATTGACGCGGAAGAATTGGGAAAGAACCGGGCTTTTGAAGTTGGCATCATCGGAGCCTTACAACCTGTGTTGGATGAGATGACCGACGGCGTGTCCAAACACGATTTTCGTAAGCCGACCGATTGGATTGCTCAGTTGAATCAAGCCCAACAGGAATTTTTGTCTCGCGTAGCGGAAGCGGAGAACTCCGACCAAGTTCCGATTCACCCCCTTCGCATCTGCAAAGAGGTGCGCGAATTCTTCGGAGATGAGGCGACAATCAGTCTTGATGGAGGCGATGTCTCGCTCTTTTCACACATGGCGTTTAATCACTATCACCCCCCTCACCTACTCTTCACCGGCCCCATCGGAGGCATTGGACATGGCGTACCGTTCGCGCTTGCAGGCAAGTTAGCGAGGCCTGACCAACCAAGCGTTCTGATTAGCGGTGATGGCTCTTTCGGCTACGGCATCATTGAATACGACATTGCCATCAAACATAACCTACCGATTATTTCAGTCATCTCCAGCGACCAAGCGTGGGGAATCGTGCGGCACCCCCAAATCGAGCGTTACGGACAAGAACGTGCCGTTGCAACAGACCTCCGATCGGTCGCCTATGAACGGCTTGCCCAAGCCCTTGATTGTCACGGTGAACTGGTCACGCAACCGGCTGAGATTCGTCCAGCACTGCAACGCGCTGTGGATGCAGGCGTACCGGCGGTAGTCAATGTCCCAACAATTTTCACGAGCGCGGCAGCATTCTGTCCACACTGAGTGGATGTCATTTATGCACCATTAGGGGTAATCTAGGCAACCCAATTTTTCACATTTGAAGTCACATGATAACCTAAGTTGCTATCGATTCCGTCCCTTTTTTATCAAGGGGGCAACTTGGATTATATCTATGCAAATTTTCTTGATTTGACCGATACTTACCAGTCGGTTTCCAGATCTAAATTTTGTCGAATTCAAGGAGGCAGGGTATGACCCCAAGACCCTTTTAACTGAAGATGAAAAATAGACGGTAAACCATAAAAGCCGTAAAGGATTAAGCCTTGTTGGACTATCCAGCAGGGCTTTTTTCATTGGCCTCCGACATTTTACGTGTTCACATTTGAATTTGTATGATATAATTCCACCAAATCCAAATATCCACTCAAATTTTTGGCACCATAGGGTCTAGGAAGCCGTTGTGTAGTACGCTAGAGACTTGACGCAACAACGGTAGTATGCTATACTAGGCAAAATCAGACGCATCATTCCTGATTCGTAATGAACAGGGATAAGATATAGACAATCAACCAGCCTCAACGAATCACCTTTTATTAATCATTAAAGGAGGGTTCAACGATGAGCCAACCAACGACATCCGCAGGAATGCACGTCGGTGTTCAAGGCATCGGGACCTCGCAAACAGAGTTGGGATTTCTTGTTCGGCACGGCGTGACGCACATGGATGCCTCAGTCGAAAATACGGAAGTGGAAACCTTACTGCGGCACAGGGACGAAGCCTCGCAGGAAGGCGTTAGCCTTGAGATGATTCATATTGGGCTTCCGAGTAGTATCACCCTCGCCCAAGACCCGCAGCGGGATAGGGACATCAATACAGTTTGTAACACAATTGAGAACGCAGGGAAGGCAGGGCTTAGAGGGTTGAACTATAACTTCTGCATTCTGAATCATCAGCGGACGGAAAGCACATCCGGGCGAGGCGGTTCAACGTACAGCACCTTCGACTTATCCAAGTTCGACAATGAAACGTTGTCAGAAGCGGGCAGGGTGAGCCGTGAAGAAGCGTTTGAACGGATTGCCTATTTCCTTGAGCGAGTGATTCCCGTTGCTGAGGAGAGCAAGGTGCAGATGGCTTGCCACCTCAACGACCCACCGGCACCGGTCTTAAAAGGGGTTGAACGGTGGAATTATCCAGTATTTGAGGGACTCAAACGCTTCGTTGAGACTGTGGATAGCCCGTATAACGGGTTTAATTTCTGCTGTGGTACGGCTTCTGAAGGATTGGAAGACCCTGGGAGCGAACTGTATGATATCCTTCGATATTTTGGGGAGCGGGAAAAAATCTTCAACATACATTTCCGCAACATCCGCGGCGGGTTGCACAACTTTCAGGAGGTCTGGCCTGATGAAGGTGACCTTGATATGTACAAGGTCGCACAGACGCTTAGAGACGTAGATTACCCTTACATGCTGATGCCCGACCACGCTCCTTCTCACCCGGATGACACCGCACCCTCCGGGACTTCTGGTCGAGTCCGCCAAGCATGGGCGTTCCAGTTTGGCTACATCATCGCATTGATTCAGGCAGTGAATTCAGCCGCGTAGATTTAAGCTTCCATCACCCACTGGATGGGCTCCGGCATAACATCGTGTTTCCGTGCCCATTCGATTAAGCCTTCACTTGGGCCACCCATCAACTGTTTGACAATGGTATCAACCTGCGACAAGATGGTCTCATCGGGTTGGACAGACTGCATCGCTTCACGTCTGCCGCCCATCCAGCGGTAAGTGTAACCCAAAATAATTACCTTCGAGACACAGTCACTCAGGTTTGGGGCAGATGTATGAAAGATGCGGTTTTCAAAGAGGAAAGCGTCACCGGGCTTGAGGCAGAGCTCAACTGTTCCGTGTGGGTCAACCGCTCCTTTCGGGATGGGCAACGGGGTGTGTAGTAGATGCGAACCGGACGCAAACAGCGTAAAACCGGACCGGGTTTCTGAAAAGTCTGTGAGGCAGTACCCCACTTTGATACCAACACGCGGCTGGTTTTTGTGCCCCAGGTCATCGGAGATACCGGCATCTCGATGCCACCCTCGCTCTTTAGCTGCTTGCTCATCAGCAGGTTGGGGAAATTTATAGATGATGGCTGTTGTGTGTAGCTGAATATTGGGCGAAAGCAGTTGTGCAACCAACGGAATCGTCGACGAATGGGCCAGCAAGGGCCAGAAACTCGGTTCTTCTGCGATACCAGGGCGTATTTGAACATAGTAACCGTTCCGCTCATGCGATTCAATTATTTGGTCGCTGACCTCGGTCAATTGGTCAACCATCTCCGATGCAATCGCATTCGAGACCACCAGATAGCCGTTCTCATCGAAAGCGTGTCGTTGCGCTTCTGTGAGTTTCACAAAATCCATGCGTTATTCCTTTCGTGCGGTCTTTGGAGTGTAGCGGAAAATTGTGGCGAAAGTGATATCACGCAGATGTATTTTAACGTGAATTCGACTCAAAGTCCAGTATTTATGAAAAATCTAACGAGGACATTCACCGAACAGGTAGAAATTATTCATACGCGCCGCGCGGCACTTTTGAAAGAAAGCCCACCTACGTTGCCGGAAAAAGCACTCAAGAAGAGGTGCGAAACCTATTTTTCCGAAACGACAGGGTCGAGGGAGTTGTTCGAGCAGGCAGAGCAGGTTTTCCCGGAGGGCGTACAACATCACAACACCTTTGTGGCACCTTATCCCCTCTTTATAAAACATGCGCTCGGTAGCAAAGTGTATGATGTTGACGGGAATGAATACATTGATTGGACGATGGGCGCGGGTGCAAAACTGTTTGGGCATAATCCATTACACGAGGTTGAAGTACACCAAGCACTCGACCCCGATTGCTTCCCACTTTTTCATCACCCCGAAGAAATTGAACTCGCCCAAAAGGTAATCGGTTTTATGCCCTCGGTGGAGTTAATTAAATTCTTCCAATCCGGAACGGAAGCGGTTCAGGCGGCGATCCGATTGGCGCGTGCTGAGCGAAAGAGGGATATGATTGTTAAGGTGGCGGGCGGTTATCACGGTTGGATGAGCCCGCTCATTCGAGACATCCGATTGCCGGGGACGGACACGCTTTTCATGCCGGGGGTTCCAAAGCAGGAAGCGAATCAGTGTTTAAGCGTGATGCCGAATGACTTAGATATGCTTCATCGGAAAATTAAAAGGCACAATCGCCGGATTGCGGGTGTGATTGTCGAATTGCCCGGTCCAGAGTCGGGGAGGATTCCACTGTTTCCTGACTTCGTTCATGAGATTGAATCGCTTTGCCGAAAGCATGAGCTGCTGTTCATCCTTGATGAAACGGTGAGCGGTTTCCGATTGGGGATAGGTGGGGCGCAGGCGGCTTATGGGCTTGAACCTGACCTGACCATATTGGGCAAGATTCTCGGCGGCGGCGCGTCTCTGAGTGCAGTTGGAGGGCGGCAAGACCTAATCAATTATTTTAGCCGCAACGTCACGCGCTTTGTGAAAAAAAAGGCGGTCTATGTGGGGGGCACCATGACAGCGAACCGATTGGCAACTGGACTGGGACTCGGCACACTCAAAGCGATTGAGGAGAAAAATCCTTATCCTGCGATGGATGAGAATGCCGCGCAGTTGGTTTACCAACTCAACGCGCTGTTCCGGTCCGCAGGTCAGCCGTTCTTCGCCTATCATTTCGGGTCAATCGTGCAGATTGAGTTGGTCGGTTGGCCGTCTGCGTTTTCGTTGAGACGTATATTGGATATCCGAAAACGCCTATCTGCAATTGAACAACACCAACTTTTCCTTCAATCGGAGGGGATTTTGTCTTTATCGGGGACGCGATTCTTTCTGTCTCACGCGCATTCAGTGGATGATATATCTCACTTGGTTCGCGGCTATGAACGACTTCTTGATTTTATAAAATGAAAACGTAATTATTCCAGAAAAATGAGCGCAACACACACGCCGGTCCTGGTCAATGAGGTGATTGAATTATTGAAACCGAGTGGAAACGGTCTCTACGTGGATGGTACAATTGGTCTGGGTGGACATGCGGAGGCGATTTTACAGGCGTGTGCTCCGGATGGTCATCTGCTCGGAATCGATCTGGATGCGCAAGCGTTGACAATTGCCGCGGAGCGGTTGCATGAATATAACGGACGATTTACGCTCGTTGAAGGAAATTTTGCGGACTTAGATTCTGTCCTAGAAAAGGTCTTTACACAATTCGGAATCTATGATAATGTTAATGGGGTTCTATTTGACTTGGGCGTTTCTTCGTACCAACTCGACACCGCATCGAGAGGATTTAGCTTTTCCCGCACCGGTCCTCTGGATATGCGCATGAATCCCAAGAACGGCGTATCGGCGGCACAAGTCGTCAACCAAAGCCCTCCGGATCAGCTGACGAGCATTTTCTCAAAATTCGGTGAAGAACGCCGATCGAAAAAAATCGCTGATAGGATAGTGCAAGCGCGGCAAATTCAGCCCATTACCACGACTTCCCAACTTGCGGAAATTATCCGGGGAGCAGTGCCCCCGAACACAACCCGTGCCTCCATTCATCCGGCAACACGGATATTTCAAGCGTTACGAATTTATGTCAATGACGAGCTAAAAAACCTTCATTTGGGATTAGATACCGCGATATCTGTCCTCAAACCGGGAAGCTGTATCTGCGTGATTAGTTTTCATTCGCTTGAAGACCGGATCGTTAAAAACCGATTCCGTACCCTTTCGCGGTCTTGTATTTGTCCGCCCCAGACCCCGATTTGTATTTGTCAACATCGCCCATCTTTGAAGATACTGACTAAACGTCCTACTACTCCACAACCTGACGAAATTCAAAAAAATCCACGTTCCCGCAGTGCAAAATTGCGTGCAGCAGTGAAAATCTGTGAATCCAAAATCCAAAATTAAACGTTTTGAAAGGTAGTTCTTGATACCATTTTCTCATTCGTGAATGCACGTTAATGATTGGAGATGGCCGTGGACTATATAGATATTCGTACCACGAAGTTACAGATGGCAAACCCATGAAAAAACTTCCTCTATTTTCGTACATTATTTTGCTGGTTTATATCGGTATCTTTTTTCTAGGTATATGGCTTTCATCTCATCAACACAAGGTTAAATTGAATTTGGGTACACGTTTTGAACAACAGAAAAATCAGTTACTTAACGAAATGGACATACTCATAAACGAAGAAGCCGAACTAACTTCTGTCGAACGCATTCACAAAATCGCTAAGGAACTTGATATGATTCAATCATCGAAGCCCGTTCAGGTTATCCGGGGCGATTAGAATAACCTAAGTTGCTACTTACCATTTGCGGGTAGAGGCTCTGCTGGATTTGGCAATCAAGCAGGAGCGG
Organism: Candidatus Poribacteria bacterium; assembly: GCA_965198165.1. Lineage (GTDB taxonomy): Bacteria > Poribacteria > WGA-4E > WGA-4E > PCPOR2b > CBDAOT01. Next base: position 6,614,614 of record OZ240244.1, read on the forward strand.
TTGAGGGATGCTTTAACCATCTTAACCAGACCGATTGTGGGAGTGGCATCCCTGCCCCAATTGTGGGAGGGCATCCCTGCCCCGATACACAGAGGGAGAACATTATGGATACCTTAAACGAATTTGAATTCAAACGTCGAAAGTATATACCCGTCTTTCCAAAAGCAAATGGAAAACCGACCGTCTACATCGCGGGATACCCTTACGAGGATGACGAACCTATGGGTGCCACAGGATTTCATGTTGAGCAGATTCAGACGTTTAGCGAACAACTCTCACGATATTTTATCAATGAACCCATCTACGTGGGGGTGGATTCCTTCATCTACTATCGGGAAGGGGAACCAGGAAAATTCGTCGCTCCAGATGTTTACGTCGTCTTTGGTGTGGATAGAATTCCTCAGCGGCGCAGTTTTTATACGTGGAGAGAAGGTGCGGTTCCTGCCGTTGTTTTTGAATTTCTGTCCGACTCAACAGCGAATCAGGATCGGCATGAAAAAGTGCAACTGTATCTGATTGATATGGAAGTTAAAGAATACTTCATCCATCAACCCGAGCTGAAGAAGCCATCGGAATTTCGTGGGTGGCGGCGTAGCCATTCGGGTGGCATCGTGGAAATTGCTCCCGACGAGCAGGGCGGCTTGTTCAGCGAATCGTTAAATCTGTGGCTTCAATGGGAGGAGTGCGAGAACGGTGTGAGGCTGTTACGCCCGTATCTGCCTGATGGCACTCCGATAACGACTTCTATGGAAGAACATCACCTGAGGGTGGAGGCGGAAGAGATAGCGGTGGAAGCGCAAGCGATAGCCGCAGAAGAATCAGAACGTCGGCGGGAAGAAGCCCAACGTCGGCGGGAAGCAGAAACACTTGCCAGAGAAGCAACCCAACGTCAGCATGAAGCCGAAACAATTGCCGGAGCGGAGGCAGAGCGTCGGCGGGAGGCAGAAGCCGAGTTAGAACGACTTCGTGCTCAACTTGCTAACCGCCAAAACGAAGGCGCGTGACAAATCCAAGGGGAAGAAACCGAGTTTTTTAGGATGAATAGACATGATTTGGGCGAAAACGCGACCGATTTGTTCAATGTCTGCGAAACGGGCACCAAAAAATCGGTTCCCCTGGAATAGGTCGCAACTTAGGTTAGAATAGGAGTTGAGATAAATATGAATTCAAATAAAATTACTCGCCGGATGTGTATCGTGTTTGTTACTTTGCAGATTTTCTTTGGTGTCTTGATTGTCCGCCTTTTTCTCATCCAACTGCTACACGGAGAGGCATTGCGCGAACGCTCCACGGCTCAACGTGCGGAGCAAGAAGAACAGAAAGTCAAGCGAGGCCAAATCCGCGATCGCCACGGCAGGGTCTTAGCCATCAACGGTGACCTGATTTCGGTTTATGCGGATCCGAAATTCATGATATCCTCGCCGGAAGGGGTTGCCCGTAAGCTCGCTCCTCTGCTCAACAAACCGGAGTCTGAGATAGCTTCGATACTTCACAAAAAAGATCGAAAATTCGTTTGGTTAAAACGAAATCTACAATACAGTGCACTGCGAAAAATTTACCCACTCACAAATAGCATCCGTGGATTGGGGTATCAAATTCATGGCAAGCGGTTTTATCCTAAGGGAGATCTCGCGTGTCATGTGATTGGCAATACCAATTTTGAGAACGAGGGCATCCAAGGCATTGAACGCCGCTACAACACTTACTTACTGAACAAGAATAGCGAGCAACTGCACTTAAAACCGAAATTCAGCGAAGCGGTTCAGGGAAACGGTAAAAAACAATCCACTCGTTCAATCGCACTTCAAGGAATTGATGAATCGGTCAACGCAGATGGCAACAGCGTCATATTGACCATTGATGAATATATCCAACACCTTACGGAGCAAGCATTAATCGCTGGGTGTAAAGAGTGGGATGCAAAAAGCGGCGTAGCGGTCGTGATGGAATCCCAAACGGGCGAAATTCTGGCAATGGCAAATTATCCGGACTATGACTTAAACCACTATGCCAAAAGTGCAGAACGCTCCAAACGGAATCTCGCCATCTGGATGTGGTATGAACCCGGTTCAGTATTTAAGATTATCCCCGCGGCGGCGGCGGTCAATGAGGGGGTGGCGACCCCTGAGTCCGTTGAAGATTGTGAGTTGGGCGCGTATCGTGTGCCAAACGGTCCGCTTATCCACGATATCAAACCGAATGGGTGGCTGACACTGAGCCAAATCCTTCGCAAGTCAAGTAATATCGGCATCACGAAGATAGCAACTCGTCTGGGTCAGGAACGATTGGATAAGTACACGTACAAGTTCGGTTTTGGACAGAAAACAGGCATTGACCTCCCTTACGAACGGATAGGCAGTCTTTACGCGCTGAAGCACTGGAATGAATATTCACTCGGTTCCATTCCCTTCGGCCAAGGTATTTCTGTGACACCTATCCAAATGCTGAGTGCAATGAACACAATAGCCGCGGACGGCCTGCTTATGCGCCCGTATGTGACTCGGCAGATCTCGTATAGAGATGGACAACCGATCAAGCAGTTTCATCCGATAGCGGTTCGTCGCGTTATCTCGGAGGAGACAGCCGAGCAGATGACACAGATGCTCGTCGGCGCGGCATCACTGAGTGTCAAAGAAAAGATTGAGAACGCAGAGGAGAAGGAATACCCGATTGCTGGGAAAACGGGGACCGCTCAGAAAGCGGAAAAGGGGAAAGGGTACGTTGACGGCAAAGTGATGACGACGTTCGTCGGTTTTCTGCCCGCAGATAAACCGCAGGTCTCGATTATCGTCGTTATTGATGAGCCGAGAGGTGCCCCGTATAGCTCAAAAGTTACCGTTCCCATTTTCAAACGGATTGCCGAGGAAACAATACGATATTTAAATCAACACACTGTTTTTGCTCAGCGATTCACAAGCCCGATTTCAGCCCGGTAGTATCGCCGGGTATAAGTTACTTGAGGGCATCATGGAGCTTCAACAACTACTCCGGCACGTAAAGACCATCTCTACAGTTGGTTGTCTTGGGCGAGAGATATCCGGCATTGCAAGCGACCATCGAAAGGTAGAGTCGGGGCATATATTCATCTGCTATGAAGGTGTCAATGTTGATGGGCATACGTTTATTCCGCAAGCCATCAAGAAGGGGGCAACGACAATCATTGGGGAGCATCCACCCCCAGTTGATTTGCCGACGGATATAACTTATATTCAAACACCGAATGGGCGTATCGCACTTTCACACATCGCCGCGAACTGGCACAGCAACCCGGCAGACCAACTGAAGCTGATCGGCATTACCGGCACAAATGGGAAGACCTCCACGGCATACCTCACGCATTCCATCCTTGAAGCCTTCGGGTTGAAAGCGGCAATTATGGGCACAGTCGATTATCGCTACGGTGATGTGTTGGTGCCCGCCTCCGCTGGGACAACGCCTGACCCGATTACACTGCACAGATTGTTCAAACAGATTGTTGACGCAGGCTTGGATTATGTGATTATGGAGACCTCATCTCAGGGGCTTGCACAACATCGGCTCGCCGGGCTGACATTTGACACGGCTGTTTTTACGAATCTGACGCAAGACCACCTCGATTATCATCAAACGATGGAGGAGTACCTCAACGCGAAGTTGATGCTCTTTCAGCAAATCCACCCAGAAAATGGGCTTGCCATCCTCAATGCCGATGACCCTGCCTTCAATCGGATACGACAGCAGGTGAAAGCTCCTATTCTGACCTACGGCGTCGAAAACTGTGCCGATATTACCGTGCGTGAACCTGAATCGACATTAAAAGGGCTTGCGTTCACCGCGATGACCCAAGCGGGGAATATCCGGGCCAAACTGCAGTTATTGGGGGATTATAATCTTTATAACGCCCTCGCCGCGATTGGAATCAGCCTCCACCACGGGTGCTCGATTAAAACCATCCAAAGTGGATTGGAATCCACAGTTGTGCCGGGCCGATTCCAACTGATTGACCGTGGACAGGATTTCGCTGTCGTTGTTGATTATGCACATACCCCCGACGGGCTGGAAAACCTTTTGACTGCGGCGCAGAAGATTGTCAAGAAACGCCTCATCTGCGTATTCGGTTGCGGCGGCGACCGTGACCGTACTAAACGGCCTAAGATGGGGAATATCTCAGCCACTATCGCCGACCACAGCGTTGTTACATCTGACAATCCGCGTACTGAGGATGCGAATCGAATCATTGACGACATCCTAGAAGGGCTCCCCAACGGTGCAAACTATCAGTGCATTACAGACCGACGAAAAGCGATCGGCTACGCGATTGAGATGGCGGAGCCCGGCGACCTCGTCGCCATTGCAGGCAAGGGGCATGAGGCTTATCAGGAGATCGACGGTGAAAAATTCGATTTTGATGATTGCGAGGTAGCGGCGGAATTTCTGGATGCTTTATGAAGGGCGGGCTCAGTATAAGCAAGCTTAAAGAATAAACCTGTGGGAGGGAGTTCCCACTCCCGATACGCCCCAAGATAACTTTAATACTAAAACTTGCTTAGAATTGGTTACACCATGAATCTCACAATTGCTGAAATCCTAGGCGCAACGGGCGGGAAACTGATTCGAGGGGATGCGGATACGACCATCACACAAGTCGGCACAGACTCGCGGAACGTGGAGCGGGGTGCGCTTTTTATCGCCCTGGTTGGCGAAAAATTTGATGGTCACGATTTTCTGGAGGATGTGTGTCAAAAAGGGGGCATTGGTGTGGTTGTCTCGAAACATGCCGTTGCGGTCAAAGCAAATTTGCCGGTCATCGTAGAAGTGGAAGATACGCTGATTGCTTTGGGCGATATAGCCAATTGTCACCGTCGAAAATTTAACCTTCCGATTGTCGCAATCACAGGGAGCAACGGCAAAACGACGACGAAGAATATGACAGCTTCTGTATTGTCGCAACGATTTTCGGTTTTCAAATCGGAGAAGAGTTACAATAATCAGATTGGCATCCCTTCGCGCTTATTGCAACTAACGGGTGCGGACGAGGTCGCTGTACTAGAGATTGGCACAAGTTGGCCCGGGGAGATTGAACGGTTATCGCAAATCACGATGCCGACCGTTGGGGTGATTACAAATATTGGCGCGTCGCATCTGGAATTGCTCGGCTCACTTGAGGGCGTTGCGAAGGAGAAAGGGGCACTGCTCGACCATGTTGAGTACTCCATGCTCAACGCCGATGACCCGATGACACCGGGGCTAACACAACGCGCTTCCGGTCAGATTACGAGGTTCAGCTCTCAGGTTGAGGCGGATGTTTTTGCCTGCGATATTGAACCCGATGGGTTCGGAAGACCATCGTTCACCCTTAGAGTCAATGAACAGACGGAGCGCGTACACTTGCCCAGCCTCGGCGCACATAACATCTCCAACGCGCTTGCGGCGGCATGTGTGGGGGACTGGGCTGGTTTGTCAATTACAGAAATCCGTGCTGGGTTGGAGCAGTACGCGCCTGCGGATATGCGTATGCAGCCAATTGAGCACGACGGTTTGTTCATCATCAACGATGCCTATAACTCAAATCCAAATTCCCTCAAATCCGCGTTGGAGTGCTTAGGCAGTCTCGAACCTGCTGGCAAGCGAATTGCTATACTCGGTGATATGCTCGAACTGGGTGTGCATTCTCGCACACTTCACAGCAAAGCGGCAGAGGATATCCCTTCTAACATCCGCCTGTTGATTACAGTTGGGCCCCATAGCCTTGAAATTGCTCGCGGTGCGGAGGGCAGGGTTGAATCTATTTTTTCGTGTGAAAGCCCCAAGGCGGCGGCGCGAAAACTCCGTCAATACGCTCAATCTGGCGACGCGGTTTTGATTAAAGGCTCTCGTGGGATGAAATTAGAAGGAATTTTGGAAGAACTTGGAGCGGTCTAAAGCGGGTAACAATCCTTTTTTTCAGATTAAGGGCATCTGATAGCCCAATAGGTTAGCTATGTTTTATTATCTGTTTTTTGAACAACTCACCGATGCGGTTTCCCCATTTAATGTCTTTCGCTACATCAGTTTTCGATCTATTTACGCGACTGTAACGGCACTGTTGATTGCATTGCTATTTGGTCCGTTTGTGATTCGACATTTGCAACGGTTGAAAATCGGTCAGCATATACGAGAGGATGGGCCTGAGGCACACCACAGCAAGGCAGGGACACCAACAATGGGCGGCTTGTTGATTATTTCAGCCGTGGTGATTTCGATGTTTCTGTGGGCGCGATTAGACCAACCGTACATTTTCGTTCTCGCTTTTAGCCTCATCTGGTTTGGTGGATTGGGCTTCCTCGACGATTATCAGAAGATTACCAAACAGCAATCGCTCGGATTGCGCGGTTGGCAAAAAATGACTCTCCAAACAATCGGCGCAGTGGCAATCGCGTATTATATCTATCAGTGGGGGCCTATTCCGCAAGACAGTGAGACCTCGAAAACAGCGATTATCATTCCATTTTTTAAAGACCTGCGGCCAGATTTGGGAATCCTTTTTATCCCATTTGCCACGCTTGTGATTGTGGGTTCATCGAACGCGGTGAATCTCACAGACGGGCTTGATGGCCTAGCGATCGGGTGTACGCTATTTGTCGCCACGACGTTTGGTGTCCTCGGTTACTTAACGAGTCACCAGCAGTGGGCAGATTACTTAGATATTGTCCACCTTCCGGAAAATGGTGAGGTGGCCACCATTTTTTGTGCCGCTTTAATCGGTGCAGGTCTCGGTTTTTTGTGGTATAATTGTCATCCTGCTCAGGTCTTCATGGGGGATACAGGTTCATTAGCCCTCGGTGCGGGCATTGCGACGGTTGCCATCCTAATCAAGGAAGAGATTCTGCTCATACTTGTCGGTGGAATCTTTGTCGCAGAGGTGCTCTCTGTTATCATCCAAGTTTGGTCATATAAGACGCGGAAGAAGCGGGTATTCAAGATGTCACCGCTCCATCATCATTTTGAGCAAACGGGTTGGAAAGAAACCAAAATTGTGATTCGCTTTTGGATTGTTGCACTCCTCTTGATGTTGATGGCGTTGAGTACGCTCAAGTTGCGGTGAGGTGAAATTCACGAAGAACGCGCAATCAGCGCACTACTCCGAACCCATAAAAATTTAACAGCGGGGAAATTAACTTGAACCGACGAAAAAAACGTAAGAAATCATCTGCGGACGACCTGTATTTCACTATGGACGACACGTATGTTGCTAGAGGCGGAATCGATCACATCCTGCTTTTCATCACGTTATCTCTAGTGGCTATCGGTGTGGTGATGGTTTATAGTTCAAGCAACATGCTCGGTTATAGACTACACAACGAAAATAGTTATTACTACCTAATGGTACAACTGGTCGCTTGTTTGCTCGGCTTGATTGGCATGTTTGTGGTTTCTTACATTCCGTACCGATACTATGACAGGTTCGCCAAACTCATCCTCATCCTTTCAATCGTTGGATTGACATTGGTTTTTACGCCGCTCGGTCACAGTGTCCAGTCCTCAGGGGGTAAGGAATTTCAGCGATGGCTACAGTTTCGTGGTGTCCAGTTTCAACCAGTGGAAGTGACAAAGCTGGCGTTGGTGATTTATGTCTGCCATTTGCTTACCCGCAAGCAGAAAGAAATTCATCGTCTCTCCCGAGGTGTGCTTCCGAGCACTTTTATCCTCATGATTGTATTTGTCCTCTTATACCTTCAGCCGGACTTCGGCTCGGCACTGTTGTTAAGTTCAGTTGTTCTGATGTTGCTGTTTGTAGGGGGCGCACGCCCATCACAGATTATTTTGCTTGTTGGAATCGCCGGAGGCCTCCTCTATTTCTCAATTAAAGACGATGCCTACAAAATGCAGAGACTCATTGACTTCGTAGAATCTCTGAAATCACCTTATGGGACAAATTATCAAGTTACCCGATCGCTGAGTGCGCTCGCGCTTGGCGGCGCGTTCGGCACTGGGATAGGTAACAGTATCTACAAGTTATCCGATCTTCCTTATCCACACACGGATTTCATTTTTGCTGTCCTCGGTGAAGAACTCGGCTTTGCCGGTGCGGTGACGCTAACGGTTCTTTTTATGCTCCTCATCTGGCGCGGGATTCATATTGCCCTAAACGTGAAAAATGGCTTTGGAACTCTTCTCGCTGTCGGCGTTACCACGACAATCGGTATGCAAGCTTTTGTGAATATTGGGGTTGTGATAGGTATATTACCCACAAAAGGAATCACACTACCATTCATCAGTTATGGCGGCTCTTCACTGCTCATGAGCTTGCTCAGTATCGGCATCCTGTTGAATATATCGCGGGAGATTTAACGTGAAATGAACAAAAGAATCGTCGTCTCAGGTGGTGGAACAGGTGGTCATATCTATCCAGCAATCGGTATCGCCAACGCCTTGATCAAACTGGATGCAGAGATTGAAATCATATTCATTGGCGGGGCAGACAGGCTTGAGTCAACCATCGTTCCGCAATACGGATTTCGCTTTCTTGCCATCTCGGTGGCCGGATTTCCACGCAAACTGACATGGAAATGGTTCCCCGTCATCGGCAAAGTGGGTTTGGGGATTATGCAATCGCTACGGTTGCTCAAGCAATTGAATCCGAGTATTGCCGTTGGAACAGGTGGATACGTTTCAGGACCGGTGCTTTTTGCTGCCTCATTACGCGGTATACCAACGGTCATCCAAGATCAGAATGTTGCGCCCGGGCTCACAAATCGACTTTTGGGACGTTGTGCAAAAGCGGCTTATCTCTCATTTGAAACGGCGGCGGCCCGTTTTCCCGACGGCATCGTGCAAATTACGGGCAACCCAATTCGCCCAACAATCGCTTCCTTTGAACGGAACCCGGAAACTTACGAAAAATTTGGATTAGACCCTGCCCTGAAAACTGTATGTGTGATGGGGGGGAGTCAGGGTGCACACGCAATTAACCAAGTTGTAATGGCGGCATTGAACGACTTAACGCCTCTGCATGAGCAGGTGCAGATTATCCATCAGACTGGAAAGACTGACTACAAGGATGTTCAGAACTGTTACAGCAATTCGGGATTGCGACATCTGGTCAGCGCGTATTTTGACCCGGTTGAAGAGGTGTATAGCATCGCGGATCTGATGGTGTGTCGGGCAGGCGGAATGACGGTTTCGGAGGTCACGGCGTGCGGTATCCCGGCAATTTTTATTCCACTGCCAGCGATGGCGGGTAACAACCAGCGATTGAACGCGAAAGCGGTTGAAGAGCAGGGGGGATGCATTCTCCTCGATCAAAATACCTTGACAGGAACAGAGCTCGCAGGTAAAATTATGCAACTGCTCGCAGATTCGGAAAGATTGCGGGAGATGGCAGATGCAAGCAGGGCATTGGGCAATCCGCAAGCCAGCGAAGATATTGCAAAATCAATTTACGCTTTCGTGAGTCGTAATTAGGAAGGCATCGGCGAATCAACTTTCTTCCATTCTTAATTTCCCCACCCATTTGGTTTCAACCGATAGAACCAAAGAACGTGCAATGAATTGCACGACTAACTACTACTACGAACCACATACTATGTTTGGAAAAACAGGTCATATTTATATCATTGGAATTGGGGGTGCGGGGCTCAGCGGTATCACGGAGATTCTGTTAAATCTGGGATTTCGGGTGTCCGGATCAGATTTGCGCCGCACGGAGACCACCGACCATCTCACCACGCTCGGTGCGAGGGTCTATTATCAACATGAGGCTGAACAGATTGCAGGTGCTGATGTCGTTGTCATGTCTCCGGCGATTCCTCCGCAAAATCCGGAAATAATTGCCGCAAAGCAGCGTAAAATTCCTGTCATCCGTGGGGCGGAGATGTTGGCGGAGATTATGCGGATGAAGTTCAGCGTTGCGGTGAGCGGCACACACGGAAAGACAACGACTACGGCGATGACAGCGGCGGTGTTGGATAAACTTGATCCGACCGTTGTTGTCGGCGGGAAGTTGGTCAGCCTCGGAAGTCATGCCCGAATTGGGCGCAGCAAGATGATGGTCGTCGAGGCGGACGAGGCTTACGGCTCTATCGAAAAGTTTTTCCCAACGGTTGCCGTGGTCACATCGGTTGATGCTGACCATCTCGATTATTACAACAGTGTCGAGGAAATCGGCGAGACGTTTCTAAAATTTATCAACAAGGTTCCCTTTTACGGTTCGGCAGTGTTGTGCCTAGACCAAGAGAACATCCAGCAACTTATCCCCCGCGTTGAGAAACGGTATACCACATACGGCATTGAAACCGGTGCGGATGTAATCGCGGAACAGATTCAGGTCGAGGGGCCGACCTCTCGTTACTATGTTCGTGCACACGGAAAGAGTTTAGGGGCGGTACACCTGAAGATGCCGGGCCACCACAATATCTCCAATTCGCTGGCAGCGATGACAGTTGGGCTTGAATTGGAGGTGCCATTCGATCAGGCGCGAGAGGCAATCGAATCCTTTCAAGGCGTTCATCGTCGCTTTGAAATTATCGGCCAGGTGAACGACATTATCGTAGTGGATGACTACGCCCATAATCCTGCCAAGCTTAAAGCCACGTTTCGTGCTGTTCGCCAGAGTTATAATCGTCGCGTTGTCGCCATTTTTCAACCGCACCGCTATCAGCGCGTCAAACATCTCGCCGAGGAATTTTCGCGGTCATTTTATCAAACCGATGTCTTGATTGTCAGCTCAATCTACGGCGCGGGGGAAGCTCCTGTCGAAGGCGTTACAGCGGAAAAGTTGGCGCGAGCCATTCAGGCACATGGGCATCGGCATGTGAACTATATCCCCAACAAGGACGAAATTGTAGATGCCTTAGTGGAGTTGGTTCAACCAAACGATATTGTTATCACGGTCGGGGCGGGTGACATTTGGCAAGTTGGTCGGGCACTGTTGGAAAAACTCCGGGCCCAGTGATGTTAATGCGTGAGCAATTACCCATCATGGCGGCTAAATAAGTGATCGAAGGGGAAAATTCATCCTAATGTTTTGTAAATTGTAGGCTTTGGGGTCAATGCAACTCTCATTAAGCAAATCTTCTAAGCAGTCCGCAGAATACTTTATACCTACACACCGTCCGCCCGGGAGTAAGATTAGGCGGGTGTTTGCTTTGCTTATAACGCTTGTGATTATACTGCTGTTTTCTTATCATATCCTTTCCGAACAGGGCGTTCTTCATGTGAAGGAGATTACAGTTTCTGGCAATGAGCACTACACGCAAGCCGAGGTCATCATCGCTTCTCGCTTGACTCCGAACTGGGATGACATACATAAAATCTCGGTGGGCAAAGTCGAAGAACGGATTAAGCAGAGCCTACGCTATGTGAAAGAAGTCAATGTCGATAGACACCTCCTGAAACGCACACTGGAAATTAAGGTCATAGAAAGTGAATCATTTGCACAAATAAAATATAATCCTAACGGTAATGCGCGTTTTGTTCTGGTAGATCTTGAGGGATATGTGTTAGAATATATACATTCATCTAAAATTTCTGATGCAATCGTTACGATTATTGGTAGTGGACAGCGATTACCGGAGCTTGGGAGCCGAATATCTTCCGATAATGTGCAAATCGGCTTAAAAGTGCTGAATTCCGCGGTTACGTTCCCTGAAATCGCCTCACGATTGCGTACAATTGACGCAAATCATCCAGATAAAATTACTCTCCAACTTACAAACTTGCCTATGATATGGCTTGCATCTGATCTAATTGAAGCTGGACTTCATCATATCGAACTTTTACTCAGACAGCAAAAAGTTGGCAAGCCGAAAAGCAAACGGAATCTATGGCATCGAAAACACGGATATTTAGATGCCAGATTTGAAGACGCAATCTATCACGGAGGTAAATAAGGTGGCTAAAGAGGATATTGTCGTTGGGCTTGACATCGGAACAAGCAAGATTGCTGCAATCATCGGGAATACGTGGCAGGGGGATACGGACAAAATTGAAATCATCGGTGTTGGCCAGGCACTTTCAGAAGGGTTGCGAAAAGGGGTCGTCGTTGATGTAGATGTCACAACGTCGGCGATTCGCCAAGCGGTTGCCGATGCCGAGGTGATGGCAGGAGTCGAGGTTGGCAGTGTCTTTGCTGGGATTGCGGGTGGTCACATCAGTGGGCATACCTCTCGAGCAACTGTTGCGGTGGCAGGCGAGGGGCACGAAATTACACAAGCAGATGTAGACCGGGTCATCAGCGTTGCCCAAGCGATTTCCATCCCGACTGAACGCGAGGTGCTTCATATTATTCCCCAAGGATTCGTTGTGGACGATCAGGATGGCATCAAAGACCCGGTGGGTATGTCTGGAATTAAGCTTGAGGCCTACGTTCACATCGTGACTGGGGCCGTGGCTTCTGCGTTGAATCTTGTTAAGAGTGTCAACAACGCCGGGCTTTCTGTCGAACACATCGTTTTAGAACCGATTGCTTCTGCCGAAGCGGTATTATCAAACGAAGAACGCGAGGTTGGTGTAGTCCTTGTTGATATGGGTGGCGGCACCACGGATATCGTCATCTATAAGGAAGGTTCCCTTCATCACACCGCTGTGCTTGCGCTCGGTGGTGACCATGTGACTCACGACATTGCTGAAGTATTAAAAATACTTCCCCAAGAAGCAGAGCATCTCAAACTCCATCGTGGGTGTGCATTCACTGAACTCGTTAACCACAATGAAAACCTCCCGATTTCAACAACTGGTGGTACCCGGAGGCCATCTTTTGTTACCAAACGAGATCTCGCCGAAATTATTCAGTGCCGTATCGTCGAAGTTTTAACCTTGGTTAATGAAGAGATTAAGAAGAGTCGGGTATCCGTTCCAGCCGGTGTTGTGTTGACCGGTGGGACAGCACTTTTCGAGGGGATGTCCGAGCTCGCGGAGCAGATTTTTCCGTACCCAGGGCGTATTGGTTACCCTCGTCAACTGAAAGGATTAACTGACCGTGTTAACAGTCCAATTTATGCAACGGGCATGGGGCTTGTCATTTATGGTGCGATGCAACGTCACATTGAGTCAAATCCGACTTTTATCAAAGGGAACCTGTTTGAGCAAATTCTCAAACGAATGAAGGATTGGTTTCGGGACTACTTCTAAAATTTTTCCACGTCTGGCGTAAAAACGGCATTTTAAGAATATGTGTTCTTTTGGCTCTCCTTTTGACCATGATTCTTTTCGTATGATAAAAAATAAACCGTAATCGGATTCAGAACCGAGTTTTCCATAAAAAACTATTGACTTTAATTGAAGTGTGCATTATAATTTGAATATCATACCGTTTATACGAACCTACTACAGGCCGAAAGTCAAGGAGGAATTAGGTTACTATGGGCCGGTAACTGAAATGACCATGATTGAATTTGAACAGGATGAATTTGAACAATTAGCCACAATAAAAGTCATCGGGGTTGGTGGTGGTGGAAGTAATGCTGTCAAACGCATGATTGAGGAATCATTAACAGGTGTTGATTTCTACGTCGTCAACACCGATCTTCAAGCCCTTCGGACATGCCAAAACGCGACACAAGTCGCAATCGGTAAGACCACCACAAACGGGCTTGGCGCGGGCGCAGATGCTGAAAAAGGCCGCAAAGCCGCTGAAGAGGATAAGGACAGTCTCAAGGAGATTGTCGAAGGTGGCGACATGATTTTCGTTACCGCCGGTATGGGCGGCGGTACTGGCACCGGCGCAGGGCCTATCATTGCGAACCTTGCCAAAGAATCCGGGGCATTGACAATCGGCGTTGTGACACGCCCATTTGACTTTGAAGGTCAGCAACGTTCCGTTCAAGCCGAAGTAGGTCTTGAAGAAATGCGGATCGCTGCGGATTCTGTTATCGTCATTCCGAACCAGCGACTGCTCGAAGTGACTGACCGGGCAGTCACTATCCCCACCGCTTTTCGCATGGGAGATGAAATTTTGCACCACGCGGTAAAGAGCATTTCCGACCTCATCCTATTTCCCGGGGAGATTAATCTTGACTTCGCTGATGTCAGAGCCATCATGCAGGACGGGGGTAGTGCTCTCATGGGAATTGGGGACGCAGCAGGAGATAATCGCGCTGAAATCGCCGCAAAAAAAGCAATTTCCTCGCCGCTGTTGGAAGAGACCCACATCAAAGGTGCAACGGGTATCATCGTGGGTATCACATGTTCCTCCGATATGTTGATGCACGAGTTAGAAGATGCAATGGACGTGATTAGGGGTGCTTCGGACACCGAACAGATTTTCTTCGGGCTTACATGGAACGAAGACCTGCAAGAAGAGTTGCGCGTTACAGTTATTGCGACAGGATTTGATGAGCATCGCCGTTTGGGTATGGGTATGCCTGAAGATCCCGTTGTGGGCCTGAATACCTTCCTCGGTCAGGGGCACCAGCGTACAAGCCCAAGTGATTTGCCGGGTTCTGTACCGCCAAATACGCCGAGGCAGTTCACGCCTCAAGGACAGCAGGATACAATGCCAAATCCCAGGGCGGTACCTGAACAGCGGCGAAATACCCCCCAGCAGGGACGAAATGACTTGGCAACGAATCCGGACGAAGTCACCGAAGATGTGTTGGATATTCCCGCATTTCTGCGAGTGCGTGATTCGAGGGATAAAAAGTAGATGACTATGATGTACTCTGAACTACACCGGACGTACAAAAAACTACTGAACGAGGAGCATCGCCCACAGTTTAACTTTAGAAAAGCGGTGCGGTTTGCGCTAGTATATCCAAGTACCTATTACCTCGGGATGTCAAGTCTGGGTGTTCAGGTTATCTACTCGATTCTCAACCAACGTGAGGACACTTCTTGCGAGCGGGCTTTTGTGCCCGAACCGAAATCCCTCGATAAACTCAGCCAAAGCCGAATCCCACTCTTCTCATTTGAGACACAAACCCCGCTGAATCAATTTGATCTGGTTGGGTTTTCCGTGTCGTTTGAATCGGATTATGTCAATATTCCGCTCGCCTTAGAGTTGGCGAATATACCACCGCTTGCCGCTGAGCGGGATGAAAGGCATCCGCTGATTGTCGCAGGAGGGATAAACGTCACCTACAACCCGGAACCGATTGCTGACTTTATTGATGCCTTCATTGTCGGCGAAGGCGAAATTGGCATCACCTACTTGATGGATATTTTCAGCGGTTGGAAAGAGAGCCGAGATCGGAAGGCGGATTTATTGCGGGCGTTGGCGTGTCTACCGGGGATTTATGTCCCAAGTTTCTACGAAGCCGATTACCATTCCGATGGCACAATCCGACAGCTACAGGCTAAGGAGGGCATCCCGCAAAAGATACGTGCAGGTGCGATTCCGAAACTGGATGATGCTGAAACGTGTACGAAAATCTTCACACCGGAAACCGAGTTTTCCAACGCCCATCTTATCGAGATTGTGCGTGGGTGTGGGCGGCAGTGCCGGTTCTGTGTCGCCGATTATGCAAGACGATGGCCCAGACATCGTTCTGTTGAAAACACGTTAAAACTAGCGGAATACGCACGCGGCATCACAGACCGCGTCGGCTTAGTCGGTGCATCAATCTCTGACCATCCGCAGATTGACGAGATAGCTACCGGCTTGGTTGAGAAAGGATTCCGCATCTCCTGCGCGTCGCTTCGGGCGGAAACAGTTCGTCCACCCTTGCTCGATGCCCTTGCCGACAGCGAGCAAGGCACGATTACAATTGCACCGGAGGTGGCAACCGAAAATTTGCAAAAGGTTGTTAATAAAGCAATTCCGCGTGAACGCCTGTATTACGTGTTTGAGGAAGCCTTAAAGCGAGATATCCTCAATCTGCGTCTCTATTTTCTCATCGGTGTGCCTTACGAAACCCCCGCTGATGTCGAAGCCATCGCCGATATGGCAAAAGAGATGCGGACCATTCTTCTGCCCCATGCCAAACGAACAGGGCGGATGGCACGAATCAGTTTCACCATTTCACCGATGGTGCCCAAGCCAAGCACACCGTTCCAGTGGGTCGCAATGGAAGACCGTAAGACGCTTGCCCGGAAACTTGATTTCCTCAAGAAAGAGATTAATCGACTCGGCAGCTTGAAAGTCTCCTCTGCAAGTGCCCGCCTTGCCTACCAAGAAGGCGTTTTTGCGCGGGGGGACCGGCGACTGAGCCCAGTGATTCTAGACCTCTCAAAAGGGCTTTCGTGGAGGGAAGTGTTCAAGAAGCACGGCTTAGACCCCGATTTTTATGCCCTCCGTCCACGACCTCTCACCGAAGTTAATCCCTGGGACCACATCGACCTGAATGTCCAACCCGAATTTTTACGCCTTGAACACAACAAGTACACCAAAGGGTTTATGACGAGTCAGTGTGATACGGCGGTTTGCCGAAAATGTGGCGCGTGTGATTGACCTACTCTCCAAACAACGCTAGAAAAAATGGAACGCAAGGCGCAAAGAAGAACAGAACGCGCAATCAATTGTGTACTATGCCCGTTCTGCCTATTCCAGAGAAACCGAGTTTTGCCGACCCTACGGGTGGCGCGACGAACGCGACGCAAAAAACTCGGTTTCTGACGTTTATTTTTTTAAACTTGCTTATGCTTTTAACCGTTCAACCCAACCTACTGAGGAGATCGCTTTGCACCGGAAAACTATCCGCTTTTTGATTGGTGTAATCGGTTTGTGTCTTACAATGACACCGGTCCACGCTCAGCTCATTAGCCCAGAAGAGGTGCTGGGTTTCCCAGTAGGTGCAGATTATAAGCTGGCACGTTGGGAGACGATTACGGAATATTTGCGGTCATTGGCAACAGACACCGATCGGGTGATGGTAGAGGAGCGTGGGAAAACGACTGAAGGGCTTGATTTTGTGTTGGTGTTGATTTCCTCGCCAGAGAATTTGGCGAATCTTGATCGGCACAAAGCTGTCCAGCGAAAACTCGCCGACCCGCGTGGGCAAACGGAAGATGAGTTGGCGGCCCTTGCCCGCACGGGAAAGGCTGTTGTTCTGATCAATTGTAACTTGCACTCGACGGAGGTTGCCTCATCCCAGATGTCAATGGAGTTGGCGTATCAACTTGCGACAGCGGACACGTCTCAAGTCAGGGCAATCTTGGAGAACATCATTATCCTGCTCATCCCTTCTGCGAATCCTGATGGGTTAAACATGGTCATCGACTGGTACAATCGGACGGTTGACACGCCGTATGAAGGGGCTCCAATGCCGTGGCTTTACCATAAATATACGGGGCACGATAACAACCGCGACTGGTTCATGCTCACGCAGGTAGAGACGCAGATTTTGACCAAAATTCTGTACGAGGAGTGGTTTCCTGAAGTCATCTACGATGTTCACCAGATGGGCAATTCGGGAGCGCGATTTGTGGTTCCGCCGTATTTCGACCCTGTGAACCCGAATATCCCACCCATTCTACAGCGTGAAATTTCGCTCATCGGGGCACAACTTGGCTTAGATTTGACCTCACAAGGATTCACCGGTGTCCTTTCCAACGCTGTGTACGATACGTGGTGGCATGGGGGGTTCCGCACGGTGCCGTATCGCCACAACATGGTCGGTATTCTAACAGAAGCCGCAAGTGTCAACATCGCTTCGCCGGTGTTCCAACCCCGCTCAAGTTTACGCGGGCATCGACGCGGTTTGGGGGCCTACGCTCAACAGACCAACTTTCCCGAACCGTGGCCGGGCGGTTGGTGGCGGCTTAGGGACATTATCGACTACGAAGAAGTAGCGGTGTATTCCATCCTCTCATCTGTCGCCACTCGGAAAGAGATGTTTCTCTCAAACTTTTATAAAATGGGATTGAGTGCTGTCGAGAAGGGGAGAAACGAACCGCCTCGTGCGTTTCTCGTACCGACCGCGCAACGTGACTTTAATACGGCCCTTAAAATGTTGGAAATTCTGCAACGGGGCGGGGTAGAAATTCACCGGGCAACGGCGAACTTTATGGCGGATGGCGTTGAATATCCCGAAGGTACTTATGTGATTTCGATGGCACAACCGTTTCGCGCACATGCCCAAGACCTGCTTGAAGCACAGCACTATCCCCAACGCCGTCCGTTCCCAGGAGCACCCACCGAACGGCCGTATGATATTACGGGATGGACCTTGCCGTTGCAGATGGATGTCAGGACAATTAAGGTCGTTGATGAATTTGAGGCAGAACTCACACTTGTGTCAGAAATTCCGAAGGCCAAGGGAGAATTGTTTACGGTGACTGAACCTGTTGCCTATATTTTCAAAAACCGAACGAATGCGGAGACGGTCGCGCTCAATCGTCTGCTGAAGGAAGATAGATATACAATCTATCAGTCGCGAACAGAGAATTTTATCGGTTCTCGAAAATTCCCACGCGGGTCAATTCTGGTCGCACCGAAAGAAATCCCCGGACAGGTTACTAACCAGATGCAAGAACTTGCCGAGTCCCTTAGCATCGAACTGTACGCACTTGAGCACTTGCCACGCAAAGAGCCTAAACAGGAATTAAGGCAACCGCGCTTGGGGCTTTACAAACCTTGGGTCGCAAGTATGGACGAGGGATGGACACGGTGGGTGTTGGAACAGCACGAGTTCGCGTTCCGAAATCTGAGAGATGCGGAAATCCGTGCCGGTGGTTTGGCAGAGCGGCACGATGTGATTATCCTCCCGGATATGAACCCGTCAACGATGATTAACGGCCACCCAGAGGGCAGGGTGCCATCAGAGTACACTGGCGGAATTGGTACTGAAGGGGCGGCACATTTACGCACTTTCGTTGAAAACGGAGGAACGCTGATCTGCCTCAACCGTGCGACGAAACTACCAGAGCAGTATTTCGGATTGCAGATTACCGACGTTTTGAACGCATTAAGCCAACCCGGTCAACAAGAATTGAAGGCTGAAGCATTCTTCTGCCCCGGCTCCCTGCTCCGGGTCGAGCTGGAACCGACACACCCAATTGCTTATGGGCTTAATCGCGAAATGGCGGTATTTTTCAAATTCGGACCGGTCTTCGAGGTCAGGGGGGGAAAAAGGGTTGCGTCGTATCCTGACTTCAATCCGCTGATGAGCGGTTGGATTCAAGGGGAAAAGCGGATTCGTGGGAAGGGAGCCCTTTGGGAGGTCAGACTCGGTAGGGGCACCATTATTCTGTTTGGGTTCAAGCCGCAACACCGTGCCCAATCGCACGGGACGTTCAAGTTACTGTTTAACGCAATCTACCATGGCGTTGTTGAAAGCGGTAAAAACGCGAAGTGAAAGGGTGCTACTACTAACCCGACTTTGTCCCTTCACACCATGACGAACCTAAAGGAACCGCCCTTGTTGCATCTCGGCCATGACCCGTTCCCGCCCAATAAGGAAACCTTCTAATAACTGCTTCTCTTTGACGATGAACCCCTTTCTGTCCCACTCGTGGGCAAGGTCTATCCCACAGGTCTGTGCCAACTTTCGTGCTTCGTCAAAAGGGACTCGCGCTTCGCCGAATTCCCACCGCCACAGGACGTAAAAGCGGGTGAGGTCTGAAATTTCACCGGCAAACCCATTCTGTAGTATCTGCCTCACCGCATAATCGGTGGCGATCTCTCCCACATCTTCGAGCAGACGGTCGGCGCGGATAATCTCCCCTCCAAAAGTCATCACCTGTTCATATTTGCCGAAGACCTCAATGGCGGTTCGTAGCCATCTCCGACAATTCTGAATTTGACGCTCTCATTTTCAACGTCAGGGTGGCGTAAGCGGTAGCGCGTGAGGCCGCAAGTGGTCGTCTCGCCCACCAGATGTGGAGGGTGGAGATGTGTCCGTGCCGTATGTTTTTTTCGCGGGCAGACTCGATGGAGACCTCTTTGACGGGGAAGGTTTCTTCTATGAAACGTTCCATTTCGTGTCCTCTCTGTTCGATCAAAAGATGATTGGTAGGGGGTGGGCACCCCAAGCCGTTGGGCGCGGAGACCTCGCCCCTACGATTAACCAAGGTCCCCACGGCCTAAGCCAGCAATGACGCGCCTCGAATTATGCCCCCCTCATTTAATCTTCTCTCTCGCCATCCGCTTTATTGGAGATACCGTAAAATTTTAACCTGCGATAAAGTGTACTCAGACTCATGTTTAACATTGTCGCGGCTTCTGTCCGATTACCATCTGTTTCGTCTAACGTTTTTTCGATGGCTTCCTTCTCAATATCGTCTATCGCCATCCCAACCCTGCCGACGGTGTCGTCCGAATCGGGCGGGGCAATCGGCGGCACTTCCTGAAATTCGGGTGACAGGTCTTTGAGTTCAATGATGTCCGTCGGTGCCAAAATCACTGCCTTCTCAATCACATTCTGTAACTCCCGAACGTTTCCCTTCCACTCTCCTTTTTGTAGGTAATCCATCGCTTCGGCGGTAATGCGTGTGACGGGGCGCTCATGCTCTCGACTGAAGTTTTTGATGAACGCGCTCACCAGTAGCGGGATGTCTTCACGCCGCTCTCGTAACGGGGGCACCGAGAGTGGAAAGCGGTTGAGGCGATGATAAAGGTCTGACCGAAATTCTCTGTTTTGTACCGCTTCCTGAAGGTCTTTATTCGTCGCCGCTATGATGCGAACATCAACTTGAATCGGTTTATCGCCTCCAAGCCGCGTAAATTCATGCCCTTCGAGCACACGTAGGAATTTCACCTGCGTTTCCAACCCCATCTCCCCGACTTCATCGAGAAACAGTGTTCCACCATCCGCCTGTTCAAAAACGCCGATTCGACGAGTCGTCGCCCCAGTAAATGACCCTTTTTCGTGGCCAAACAGTTCACTTTCAAGCAGTTCTCGATAGAGTGTGGCACAGTTGACAGGCTTAAACGGTTTGTCGTTTCGGCGGCTCTGGTTGTGGATGGCATTTGCGATGAGGTCTTTTCCAACGCCCGTCTCCCCGGTAATCAGCACGATTGCGTTTGTCGGTGCAACGCGCCGAATGGTGTCGAAGAGATTCATCATCGGCTTTGATGTACCGATAATGTTCGCAAATCCGAACTTATCATCAAGTTGTTCTCTGAGATTGATGTTTTGAAGGAATAGGATGCGTTTCTCAAGTGCATTTTTAACCGTCTGCCGGAGTATGTCAATTTTGGGAGGCTTTGTGAGATAGTAGAACGCGCCCGTACTCATTGCTTCGGCGGTACTATCAACAGTACCGTAAGCCGTTAGGAGAATGACCTGGGTATACGGGTGATTGTCGCGGACATACTTCAGCACTTCGGTGCCGCTTATATCTGGCATCTTCTGATCGGTAATGACGACATCAATATTTTCCTCGTTCAAGCGCTTTAACGCTTCGCTCCCACTGGATGCCGAGAGGACTTCATAGCCTTCGCGTTCTAAGACCTCAACAACCACTTCAACACTTGCGGGCTTATCATCTACGACAAGAATTCTCGGGTTCATCTAAATCTTCGCAGTAGAGACCCCACGCCTTCAGGAAACCGGGGAGGAAACTGCGCCTCTTTTTGCTTGTCACTCAGCACCATTTTGCTATACTATAATCACCGTTTCGTGGCAAAGTATCACGCCAGCATCCCGCTGGTGCTTGGCACACCCCTTGATACAGGACCCGAAACGGTAGATACGGAATCCTAATGCTTAAAACATACCAATATCGAAAGTTCCGCCTCAAGGCACATCACAAGAATGTTCGCAATGCGGGCAAGTGGTCAAGAAGTCTTTAGCCGTGCGAATCCATAAATGCGATAATTGCGGTCTGAAAATTGACAGCGACCGCAATTCCGCTAGAGTTGTACTTTTCCGGGCGGAAACCCTCGCCCTTCGTAGAGGTGCGCCGGTAGTAAACGGCCCCGAAAAACCTGAGAAGGAAGCGAGAAACCTGTAATTCCCAAAGGGACCGATTACAAGTCTCCCCATCCCTTATGAGTTTTGACGTTCAATTTTTAATTCCCTTCAAACGTATTAGTACACCCAAAGTTATGGTGACATTACTAATTTTGATTGTCAAATTTCACTAGGGTGGGGTAGTTGACTGTATTTTAATTGGCAATAGAATTGAAAATGTTGCGCCCTGATTCGGTGTGCTTTCGACCTCGACGCTCCCACCATGTCCCTCAATAACCTGTTTTACAATGGCAAGCCCGACACCGCTGCCCTCTTCTTTTGTCGAGACAAAAAGGTCGAAGATTTTGTCAATCGCATCGGGATGGATGCCTTCGCCTGTATCCCCTACGTCAATTTTGACCTGCGCGGCTAAAACGCTTGCCCGTACTGTCAACTGACCGCCATCTGCCATCGCTTGATAGGCATTGATAATCAGATTCCACAGTGCCTGCTTAAACTGTTTGTGGTCGAGTTGAATAGGGGGCAGGGGCTCAATTTCACGAATAATCTCGATATTCTGTCTCTGAAGTTCTGGCTCACTAAAATGCAAAACCTCTTCAATTAACATCGCCAGATCGCAGGTTTCAAGCTTTAAGGGGGGGAGTTTGGCATACCGACCGAAATCTGTCAAGACTTGGTCAAGGCGTTCAACTTCGCCACCAATTCGGCGAACACGCTTCTGTAAATCTTCCCGTTCCTCCCCTTGAATCCCCGACAGGTCTTCCGCTAACAACTGGAGGTTTAGGCTGATACTGTTTAACGGATTCCGTATCTCATGCACCAATTCTCTGACAAGGGTATCTCTTGGTTTCGGTGATTTACCCCCGTTCCGCTGCCGATGCAGAATACGCCTGCGTATTTTAATGCCGCCAACTGTCACCATACTGGCAATCAGCAACAGAATGAACAACAGAATAAACAACCACCAATTACCCATCTTCAATAACCCGTGAGACCCAATGTTTTCGTTTTGGGATATAAGGGTAGCCAAAAGTTTTGGTGTGAGAGGCACTAAGCTGGTACTGTGGAAATCAGGAAGGATGTCGTTCACACTAACGAATCATCAATTTGGTGAATAGACGCTAGAACTCGGTTCGGGAAAACGTTTAACGAGCGGAGTTCGCCACCTTCTGTTGGTCTCTTAAATGCCATATATGTACAATTGGGCTTGCGATGAAAATTGACGAATATGTCCCAATAATAACACCAACGATGAGTGCGAACGCGAAGGTATTAAGTTCCTCACCAGAACCTGACCGCAGGAAGATGACGAGAACCACGGACAGGGTTGTCAAGGAAGTAATAACGGTTCGGCTCAGGGATTGGTTGATGCTCCTATTGAGGACTTCTTGATGGTCTACCCCCTTGAGGGCAAGTGCATTTTCACGAATGCGATCGAACACAACGATCGTATCGTTGAGCGAGTAACCGATAATCGTGAGAAATGCCGCGATTGTCGCTAGGTTAATCTCTTTGGCAACCAACGAAAAAACCCCCAATGTAATCAGAACATCGTGGATGAGTGCCGCAATCGCGCCGATTGAGAAACGGAATTCAAACCGCCAAGTGATGTATAGCAACAGAATGATAATTGCCGCGAGCACCGACCATAACGCGGCTAATTTAAAGTCTCTACCAACGCTTGGTCCAACTTCGGAAACAGTTACCGCGCCGCCCACGGCGTGCCAATCATCGCCTCCTTCGATTAAGGCATCGGAGAGAATCCGCCCGACACTCGCTTGCATCTGAATAACAGCCGCTTGCGTCAGATCGCGTCCAATATCTTCGGCGAGTTGAAACGTCGTTGTTTCGACCCCGGGTGTAATGGCACTAATGGTGTGCCGCGTTCGCTCTTCACCCTCGATAAGCTGTATCACGTCCCCGGTTTGAAAGATATGAACCGTGTCCGCACTGGTACTGACTTGGACGCTCCTCGCTGTTGCATCCCCGGGCTCTGAAGCGAGCGGTAAGACTACCTTTTGGCTCCCAAATTCTGGGCGGTAGCCGAGTGAGATTGAAGCCTTCTTTTCGGCCAGATTGGCCCGAATTTTTGCACGGTCATAGCCAAGCTTTGTTAGCATCGGCTTCAGATCGCTTTCGGTCACTGCGCGGTCAAATTCTGCATAAATTTCCACACCCCCACGAAAGTCAATTCCAAAATGTGGGCCCCTGTGGATGCCTAACGAAACGAAGCCGATAAGAATGAGCACCGCAGACACGAGAAATCCTGTCCGACGTTTGCTGAGAAAGTCAACGTTTGTATTTGTGAGAAATTCCAACCTCGTATCCCCTCCTATTCCAGAAGTAACGTGCAATCAATTGCACTACTACGAACCACTAAATACTTAAATTCTTTATTTCACGCCGACCAATTATCCAACCGTACATCTCCCGCGTGAAAACAATTGCTGTAAACATGCTCGCCAAAATGCCGATTCCGAGCGTCACGGCGAAGCCTTTGATAGGCCCTGTACCGAAATGGTAAAGCACTAAGGCGGTGAAGAAGGTTGTTAAATTCGCGTCAAGGATTGTCCAAAACGCTCGCTGATATCCACTGACGATGGATGACCATACCGCCTTGCCTGTCCGCAGTTCTTCGCGAATACGCTCAAAAATCAGAACGTTTGCATCAACCGCCATACCGATTGTCAAGATAAGCCCAGCTATCCCAGGCAACGTCAGTGCCGCACCGAATCCTGCGAGGGTACCTAAAATGATAATCATGTTAAACAGAAGTGCGACGATAGCGATGCCACCTGACAACTTGTAATAAACCAGCATAAAGATGATAACGCATACCAAACCGATTAACCCCGCCCACATTCCGTTCTTAATCGCCTGCTTACCGAGCGTTGGACCAACGGTTCGCTCTTCACCGATTTTTACGCCAACCGGAAAGGCACCTGCCTTGAGAATATTGGATAGATAGCTTGCTTCCTCATGAGTGAAATTCCCCTCAATCACACCGCTACTGCTGATTTGACTCCGAATAACGGGCGCGGATTGTATCGTTCCATCAAGCAAAATCGCTAAATGCCTACCGATATTGCCCCCCGTGATTTTGGCAAACTGTCGCCCACCTGGGCCATCAAACCGCATCGCGACCACGATATCAAAACCCGTACTGCCTGTGGTCGGGAACGAATCAGAAACACGGTCTCCCTTTAGTAGGACCTCGCTTTCCAAAACAAACCAATTGCCGGTTTCGTAGTGGTATAGGATTTCCGCGTCTTCGGAAATGTTCGTCGGCTCCGTCCCCGGTAGACCAGACCAGTAATTCCCACCAGCAGGATTTTTGGCAACCAGTTTGAACTCGAGTCGCCCCATCGTTCTGACAATACGGAGAGGTTTACTTGAATCTTTCGCCCCCGGTAACTCAACAATAATCCGTGGACGATTCGCTTCGGGACGAATTGAAGGTTCGGCGACCCCGAATGCATCTACACGATTCCGCAGCACGATGAGAACCTGTCCGATGGCTTGTTCGCTGTACTGTTTGATGCCAGATTCGCTGAGGCGGATTTGGTAGATCACTTGGGTATCGCTCTCGGACTCGGAAATCCGCTTTGGCGGTTCAAAGAACTCTTGTTCGCTAAGGACATCCTCTGCCTTTTCCAAATAATCTTTTTTTTCATCTTCGTCTGACTTGTATCTGGATGGGATACCCACAATAACGTTCAGAGCATCTTCCCTTGCGACAGAGTCGGCTTTCCGGCATAAAATATCCTCATTACGCAGTTCGCCAGGGATAGAGGTAGCACGTTCTTTGAGCAATGCGCTCTTGGACTCTTCTAAATCAACTTCCAAGGCGAGGTGAACACCACCTTTGAGGTCAAGTCCCAGCTTTAAGCGTTCGGCCGGTATTAACGTACGGAGTGTTAACGGAATACTTCCATAGAGATGGAGGTTCGATAGAATCGTCTCTAATTCA
Organism: Candidatus Poribacteria bacterium; assembly: GCA_965198165.1. Classification (GTDB taxonomy): domain Bacteria; phylum Poribacteria; class WGA-4E; order WGA-4E; family PCPOR2b; genus CBDAOT01. Next base: position 6,640,333 of record OZ240244.1, read on the forward strand.
CTTTTATTTTTTTCTGTCAGGAATTTGACTTGAAACTCACCCGATTCTACCGAGTGCTCGAATTGATAATCCGTTTCTTCCTCAAACTCTAGCTTACTGAGATGCACCCGAAAGACCTCCTGGAGTTCCCCTACTGCATCTTGCATCGTAGTGCCTGGAAGATAGTTAACATCCTTCAAGCTGACTTTGAAGGCGTTATCTTCGGTCACTTCAAATTTCGGAAGCCGCGCTTGCATCCAAGGCGGAAGATTTCCATAGAGAGGATTGAATAGGGCATCCGGGGTAGGGATGAGGTACATCACTGAAAACACGAAAATTGTAATGATTAAAAGGAGTTTCCACACACTAAATCGATACATCAACTTCTCCTAAAAAATGATCTGCGCCTGGGAGGAATCGAACCCCCGACACGAGGCTTAGGAAGCCCCTGCTCTATCCCCTGAGCTACAGGCGCGTCCTTGATAAAAGACAATAACATAATCTAAGTTGTCATCTATTGGATTCGTAGGGTCGGGGTTATCCCGCCCCTACACAATTAATTTCACGTTCTTTCCTTTTTTGCGCCTTTGCGTTAAATTGTCACGCACCTTCGTCTTGGCGGTTAGCGAGTTGAGCACGCAGCCGTTCTAACTCGGCTTCTGCCTCCTGCCGACGTTGGGCTTCCGCTCTGGCCAGTGTTTCGGCTTCCTGCTGACGTTGGGTTGCTTCTCTGGCAATTGTTTCTGCTTCCCGCCGACGTTGAGCTTCTTCCCGCCGACGTTGGGCTTCTTCCCGCCGACGTTCTGCTTCTTGCGCGGCTATCTCTTGCGCTTCCAACCTCAGGTGTTTCTCTTCCACAGAGGTCGTTATCGCTGTCCCATCTGGAAGATACGGGCGTAACAGCCTCACATCGTTCTCGCGCTCCTCCCATCTCAGCCACAGATTTAACGATTCGCTGAACAAACCACCCCCGCCGTCCTGAGCAATTTCGACGATGCCACCCGAAGGGCTAAGCCGCCAACCCCGAAACTCCGAGGGGCGATTCGGGTCTGGTTGATGGAGGAAGTACTCTTCAACGCCTATCTCAATCAGATACAGGCACACTTTGCCATTCCGATCCTGATGCGCGGTTGAGTCGGAGAGAAATTCAAAAACAGCCGTAGGAACCGCACCTTCGGCCCACATATAAAAACTGCGCCGAGGGGGCACTTTCTGGACACCAAGGACGACATAAACATCTGGGGCGACGGATTTGTCTGGTCTCCCTTCTTCATAGTAGATGAAGTTATCATACCCAACATAGATGTCCGTATGGATTTCAAAATACCGTGCGAGTTGATCGTAAAACGTGTTAATCTGTATACCATGAAAGTCTGTTCCTGGCATCGGTTTGTCGTCCTCACAGGGATACCCCTGGATGTATATTGTTGGTTTTCCACTGGCTTTTGGAAAGACGGGTATATACTTTCTATCCTTTAATTCAAAGTCTTTTATGGTATCCATAGTTTTCTCGCTTAGCGTATCGGGGCAAGGATGCCCCTCCACAATCGGGGCAGGGATGCTCGTCATCCCCCTTAAGATGGTTAAAGCATCCCGCAACCGCTCCTGCTCGATTGCCAAATCCAGCAGAGGCCGACCCGCAGATGGTAGGTCGCAACTTAGGTGAACATAGTATAGCACATCACCGACTAAAATTCAATCAGAGAAAAAATTTCATAATCTGCGAGTTTCTGACGACCTGCGAGAGAGATCAGTTCAATTAAGACACCGATACCGACCACCTCTCCCCCCAACTTCTCAACAAGTTCGATTGAGGCGGTAAGCGTTCCGCCCGTTGCAATGACATCATCACAGATCAGCACACGTCCTCCCTTGGCAATCGCATCCTGATGAATCGCCAGTGTATCTGTCCCGTATTCAAGGTCGTAAGTCGCTTCGTAAGTCTTGTAAGGAAGTTTGCCGCCTTTACGGACAGGGACAAAGCCTATCCCCATCCGATATGCCAGGGCGGCACCGAAAATAAATCCGCGAGCGTCAATCGAGACGACAACATCAATATTTTTCGGCTCAAAGTGGGTAGCCATTGCATCAATAGCATCGTGGAATACGCCCGGTTCTTTGAGCAACGGAGTTATATCTTTGAACACGATGCCCGGTTTCGGAAAATTAGGGATGTGTCGAATATAGTGTGAAAAATCGGCCACAAATTTCCTCCAATCTGTTTTTGAATCACGGTTGAGCAATAGGCTTACGGATGCTATGCGAGCTCATTTCAGTGCCTGTTCTATCCTGTCTAGGCCGCGGTTAATTTCTCCCAACGATGTGGCAAAAGAGAGGCGCAGATGATTATCCGCCCCGAATCCATCTCCAGGGACAACACCGACTCCAGCATCCTCAAGCAGATAGTTGGTCATATCCGCCGAGCCGTTGATCGTTTTGCCATTAATCGTGCGCCCGTAGTGCGCGGAAAAATCGGGGAAGATGTAAAACGCGCCCTGCGGTTTGACGTGCGTGACCCCCTCAATTGCATCAAAACGTTGTGTGATGACATCTCGTCGCTCCTCAAAGGCACACCGCATTTCTTCAACTGGTTCTGTGGGTCCCTTAAGGGCTGCAATGGCGGCTTTTTGTGCGATGGATGTCGGGTTTGACGTACTGTGTGATTGTATCCGCGACATCGCTTGAACTGCTTTTTCGGGACCTGCGGTATAGCCAATTCGCCATCCCGTCATCGAGTACGCTTTGGACACGCCGTTGACCACGAAGGTAATATTCTTAATATCATCGCTGAAGGAGGCTATGCTTTGATGGGTTAAGCTATCGTACAACAATGATTCATAGATTTCGTCGGAAATCACGTAGCATTGACTTTTAACGGCAATTTCAGAAATCTGTTTCAGCGCATCGGCGGCGTAAACTGTGCCAGTCGGGTTGCTCGGACTGTTGATGATAATTGCCTTCGTCTTGTCGGTAACGGCGCGTTCAATCTGTTCGGGAGTCATGCAAAAATTCTGTGAGGCATCCGTTTCCACGACAACTGGGGTCGCATCAGCAAGTTTTATCATCTCTATATAGCTGACCCAATAGGGTGCGGCAAAAATCACCTCATCCCCTGGATTGCAGACCGCACACAGAATATTATAGATTGTGTGTTTCGCACCGCAGGAGACGATAACCTGCGAAGGTTCATAACCGAGCCCGTTGTCTGTTTTGAACTTCTCGACAATGGCACCTTTGAGTTCTGAAATACCGGAAGCGGCAGTGTATTTTGTAAAACCTGCGTCGAGGGCAGCTACTGCGGCTTCTTTGATGTAGTCGGGTGTGTCGAAGTCCGGTTCTCCAGCCCCGAACTTGACGACATCAATCCCTTCGGCTTGCATGGCATTAATCTGGGCAGTAATCGCGAGTGTTGATGAAGGTACGATGGATTCGACCTTTTGAGAGAGTGACAACATTGTGACTCAATATCCTCCTATTAACTTGATGGCATTATGCCTGCGTTGTTTGTTCAAATTCCGTCAATAATTCCTTCTGTCTCTTTGTCAACGATTTTGGAATTTCAACTTGAATCTGCACTCGTAGAGCACCTCTGCGTCCGGCAGAATCGGCGATGCCCTGTCTCCGTAATCTCAATTGTTGACCCGGTTGCGTTCCGGGGGGGATTTTCAGATTAATCTCTCCTTTCAACGCTGGGACACGAACCGTTCCGCCCAAGGTGGCAATTGTGAAAGGAATTTTAACCTGTGCAATTAAATCCAGCTCTTCGCGTCTGAGATGTGCGTGAGGCTGAACGGAAATTTTAACATGCAGTGCCCCCGGTGTTCCTCCCCCAATTGACTGCCCCTGGCCACTGAGGCGCAAGGTTTGTCCATCTTTGATTCCTGGAGGGACTTTTACAGTAAGCGTTCTATCGTTTATCCGAAGCTGTTTCTCCGCGCCTTCCACAGATTCGACGAAAGAAACCGTCAACTTGGTGCGTAAATCCCCGCCTTGTGGTGCACCAAAACCGGAACCTCGGCCTGCCCCCCGGCGACTTGTAAATACATCCCCAAAAACATCGCCGAAACTGCCGAAAATCTCTCGCCCAAAAATATCGTTAAAATGGGAGAAGATTTCGTCAGTATTCGTGAATCCCTGAAATCCCATATCGTGTACGCCTGCATGGCCGCGCTGGTCGTAGATTCGCCGTTTCTCCGGATCTGACAACACTTCATAAGCAGTCGAAGCGTCCTTGAATTTCTCCTCTGCGGCTTTGTTCCCCTGATTTTTATCGGGGTGATATTTCATTGCCAACTTGCGGTAAGCCTTCTTAATATCTTCTGGAGTGGCATCACGACCTACGCCAAGCACCTCATAATAATCTCTTGGCATATATATCCCTCCTAATCCTATTCCATTACCAGCTCTAATACCGTTCTGATATCGTCGTGATTCTTTACCAGTTTTCGCCCAAATTCAAGTGCGTTGGTCTCAATTGACAGTTTTTTCTCAATATCTGAAATCCCTTCGATGTCTGCCACATGGGCAGCACCAATCAGACGGCGCATCATCTCTACCCCTGCGAATCCGACCGATTCATCGAAAATTTGTTTTAAGCTCTCCGTTTTCAGTTCCGCGTCGTCCATTTCAAACGCCGCCTCGTAGGTCTCCCACGTCCGCAGAATTGCATCTTTCAGTTGTACACGCCCGGCATCGTTGCCGACGTGCGAGCAATAGGCAAGCAGGTAATTTGCCCAAAATAGCCCCAAATCAAACCCAACAGAACCGTAGAACACAAATTCGGCATCTATAACTTTTGCAGAATCGCCCAGCACCATAACGCTACCCGTATGAAGGTCGCCGTGTGTTAAGCCTTGTTCCGAGTCGCAGAAGATGCGCTTGAAATGGTCAATCTGAGCGAGCAGTTGCTGGTCGCTTTTTAGCGCGTTCACGTAAGACTCAAGCCCTTCGGTATAGAAATTGGTCGGGTCATCAATATACGGCTTGGTAAACACATAATCCGCTGTAATGCCCTGCATCACCCGATTTTTGAAACAGGAAGCATAATTCTCGACCACCTCTGGCGATAGATTTCGGACATGGGTGCGGCTGTGAGTGATTGCCATGAACCGAGCGATATGCTCTGGAACACGCAAATTGACTATCCCCTCGATCAGGTCAGACCGCAAAATTCGATAGCCTTTCAGATCCGCCATTCCGATGACATAATTTTCTGGGTCGAAATACTTCTGATGCGGCGCATACGCTGGCACAAGCTGGTTGTAAACTTCTAACGCTCGCGATTCGTAGGTCAACCGATCTGGAGTCAGCTCGAAGCTGGGGCCCAAGATTTTAATGTACGGCGGAGCTTGCTTCAATATAATTGAGTTCGACGGTTCGTTTGCATCATAAACACGAAAGACGAAATTCAGATTGCCATCCCCAATCTCTTCGGTAACAATCTCCGCTCCGCTCTCAAAAATACCGATTTCCTGTTGCCGTTTTCTCAGATAATCTGGAATGTTTTTTGGATTCAGTTCCATCTTTATTAAATTAAGTACTCGGCTATCTGAATCGCATTCAACGCCGTACCCTTACGGAGATTGTCCGCTACCACCCACAGATTAAGCCCGTTTTCGATTGAACGGTCTTCACGAATACGCCCCACGTAGACCTCATCTTTGCCTGCAACATCGACCGCAAGTGGATATTTCCAATTTTGCGGGTCATCAATGACAACGACCCCGGGGGCTTGGGAAAGTAACCCTCGCGCTTCGTCAGGGGTAAGTTTGCGCTCGGTTTCAATATTAATTGATTCCGAGTGGGCAAAGAAAACAGGGACACGAACCGTCGTCGCCGAAACGCCGATTGAATCGTCTTCAAGGATTTCCTGCGTTTCGTTGACGAGCCGTATCTCCTCCTCGTTGTCTCCGCTATCAAGCAACGGCCAATCAAATGCAACGTTAAACGCCATCTGATGTGGGAACTCGCCAGGTTCAATCGGCTTGCCTTCCAACGCCGCGATTGTTTCATCCACGAGTCCAACGACAGCATCCCCGCTTTTGTCCGATACGCTTTGGTACGTTGAAACAACGATACGCTTAATCCCAACGGCATCATAAATCGGTTTGAGCGCGACAAGCATCTGGATGGTTGAACTGCTCGGATTGGCGACCACGCTGCTCTGTTCTACCCGCTTCTGAATGTTCACTTCAGGAATGATAAGCGGTATCTCTGCCTGCCTCCGAAATGTGTTTGAAATGTCAATCACCAAACACCCATTTTCCACCGCACTTGGTATAAATTCACGACTCACGGCGGTGTCGGCAATGGAAAAGACCAAATCCACATTTTCAAATGATTCGTGTGTCAACGCCTCGACCATGATCGGTTCATCTTTAAATTCCAAAATATCGTCGACAGCCTGATCTGACTCAAGCAGTTTAAGCGCAGTAACCGGAAATGCGCGCTCTTCAAAAATCTGTATGAGTGTATTGCCAACCGCACCTACCACGCCAACGATGGCAACGCGGTAATCTTCGCTCATCTTGTCTGAGACCTCTTTCATTTTTGCACCAAATCGTGTCATTTGTGTCAAAGATATATTTTACCACATCGATAAATGGATACGCAAGCGGGAATCAAGAGTAAAGTAACAGCACAACAAATTCCAAAAATTTAACCTTCTGTCGTCTGGGCTGATACCCTTTGACGTGTGTAAAATTTCGGGGTCTCCCCAAACTTGTTGCGATAGTAGGTGACAGTGCGGCGGGCAATTTTTGTGTTGTATTCACGCTCCAGAATATCCGAAAGTTCCGCATCGCTGTACGGTTTTTGACGCGCCTCCGATTCTAACTCCTGACGCTCACGAATCGCAATTAAGCGTCGAATAACATCTCCCTTGCTTTGGCAGAAAAACTTGAGCGAAAATGCCCCATCGGGCGTGTCAATGTATCTGTGGCGCAGAACCCGGCTGACAGTGGATTCGTGCTCCCCAAGTTCCTTGGAGATATCCGCTTGGGTAAGGGGTTTAAGATGAAGTTCGTCACCACTAACGAGGTAGCGATACTGGTATTCATAGATAAACATCAACACACGAAATCCGAGGCTTTTTCGTTGATTAATGAGACGGAGTAGGTTGACGAGGCGCGAGGTGTCCTCATCAATGTTTTCATCGGTGATTTGGATCTGGTAACGGGAGTACAACTCAACGTCGGAGGCGACGTGAATCTCAGCCCGGGGTGGATTGCTCAGTCGGCAAACTGTCGCAACCGTTTCCGGGGCTTGTGTTGATAGCGGTTTGGATGGCGTATCAACAACCGTCACCATCGTTGAACTCGCAGTCTGCACCTGGTCAACGTGCTCGCAGATGTCGCGCACGACGTTCTGGGGGATTCCCAACTCATCCGAGATGCAAGCAGGTTCAGGGTCATCCACCATGAAATATTGAATGAACTCCGAGGACGTAATCTCGTATTGCTCCATCAGTGTCGCCAGTTGCTCATACGACTCTTCTGATTCAAATGATGCTTGTGAGACCGGGGGTTCACGGAATTCCGGGTCGTCAAGGCTCAAGGTGTGCCCTTGGTAGTCTTCATGCCCCGCCCATGCCCGCTTGAGGTAGCGGCAATATTCGAGTGCATGAATGAGCCGTCCCCGTGGAACGTCGTATTGCGTCGCTAACTCTTTGACATGGCGTCGGGCATCTTCACGGAAAAAATCGCTTTGCCAATCGCGGTGCTGTTCAATCTCGAACTCCTTCAAAAATTCCATGAACTGCCTGTCTTGAAATTCCTCGTACTGATGGCGGGGGATACGTCCCTTAAACTGCCTTTTGCGGACGTGCCCATCCTCAACGAGGCGTTGAAAAACGGGCTGGGTCTCAACTTGGCGGACATAGTCTCGAAATTCCTGCTCGTCTTGGGTCAGTAACTTGAGATAATCATCGGGTGGCCGAGCGGATTTTACTGTTGGGACGACCGTAACTTGCGGTCTGGGGCCAATAATACGCATCTATTTATTCCTGAATCAACGGTTTCTGAAATTTGTCTGAAATGTATATACGAAATCGGAATGGATGTCTACTAGATTAGCAGACTCGTCCACAAAGGTCAACCCAAAACCGGCATGTCGGACGAATTGAGCCACTGTCGGTATGAACGCTCTATCTTCTGAAGCAACTACGAAGAAGAATAGAAGAATGAGGGATCCCTTTCCAATCTTCCAACCATCCAACCTTCCAGTCTTTTGCTTTCCTGTCTTTTTACCTACCCATCTATTCTCAAATTCAAAAATCGCTTGACAAAAGCCCCAACAAGTCATAAAATGTCTAAAAACAGGGTACGCTATGATTACTGATTTTTGTCAAGTTCGCCATATCACGATTTTAGGTGTTGGCTTAATCGGCGGCTCGCTCGGATTGGCTTTGAAGGCTAAGGGGTTCCAAGGGAAGATAACAGGGCTCGGTAGACGTATGAGCACACTTGAAATTGCTCTGGAGCGGGGTGCTGTTGACATTGCGACGACTGACTTTGAAGTCGGACTCCGTGATGCGGATGTGATTATCATCTGCACTCCCGTCGACCTCATCCCGGCGATGGTGGAATCCGTTGTTGCCATACGTGCAACCAATTCAAAACCGTTGCTGATTACGGATGTCGGTAGTGTTAAGCTGCAAATTCTCGAAGATATCGAATCGTTTTTCACTGCTCAGAAACTGGGGCATCTGCACTTCATCGGCTCACACCCGATGGCGGGTTCTCATGAATCGGGAGTCGTTGCCGCTCACGCGGGTCTGTTCGAGGGAGCAAAGTGCATTGTAACGCCCACGGCGCAAACGGACGCGCAAGCCTTACAGATTATTATAGCACTTTGGGAGTACCTCGGTACCGAACTTCATCTGCTCTCACCCGTCGAACATGATGTCCTAATCGCTGGCGCGAGCCATCTGCCTCACCTAATTGCCTCCATTTTGGCGAACACAGTGGGAGAGCTTCCAAGAGCATTGGAGTTCGCAGGGACCGGTTTTCGGGATACGACGCGAATCGCTGCCGGCTCACCGGAGGTCTGGACGGGAATTTTTAGGCAGAACGCCGATGCCGTGATGTCGATGATTGATGCTTTCATCGAAAACCTGACCCGATTCAAAACCGAGCTCGAAAATCAGAATGTCGATGAGATTACCCGTATCCTGACGCAAGCAAAAATTTTAAGAGAATCGTTGGAGGAATAATGAACAGACGTTTGACGATTGCGATAGACGGACCGGCAGGCTCCGGGAAAAGTACCATCGCTCGGCGCATCGCTAAGAAAATGGACTATCTCTACCTCAATTCGGGGGCGATGTACCGTGCAGTAACTTTGATGGTAGTCAGCAAAGGGGTCCCTCCAACACATGTCCCGACGGTGGTGAAACTCGCACGGGACTGTCGGATTGATTTTTCTGAGAATGGTCAAGTGACTCTACTGAATGGAGCGGATGTTTCGGACAAAATCCGAACGCCGGAAGTCAACAGGGTGGTGTCGGAGGTATCAAAGATTCCCGAACTCCGCCACGAAATCGTAAAACAGCAACGCGAAATCGGCGTGAACGGGGGAATCATTGCCGAAGGACGCGATGTGACGACGGTTGTCTTTCCAAACGCTGAGCTGAAATTCTATCTCGATGCCTCCGTAGAAGAGCGGGCCAGACGGCACTTTGCCGCCCTAAATGCCAAGGGAATCAATTGTACACTTGAACAGATGGAAGAAAATATCCGACTGCGGGATGAAACAGATAGCGCTCGTAAACATAGCCCACTGCGAACAGCCGAGGACGCAATTGTTATTGACACAACGACCAAGACGATTAATCAAGTTGTCCAAATCGTTATGGAACAAATACGGAAACTGATATGAGATACCAGAAGTATGAATATTGGACAGAGCGGCCTCTTGTGCGTTGGACACAACGGGTAGCCTCCTCAGCATTTGAAGCGTTAGGCAATCTCGAATGTCACGGTAGCGAGCACATTCCACGGAACGGTGGTGTTCTGCTGTTGGCAAATCATGCGTGTTATCTTGACCCGTTCATTATCGGAACCGTTGCGACCCGCGAGATGTATGCGATGGCACGGCACGATGTATTTCGCATCCCGATTTTGAACAAGATTCTCGTCGCGCTCAACGCATATCCTGTGAAACGGGGCACAGCCGACCGGGGCGCGTTGCGGGTTACAATAGAGCTTTTGAAGCGTGGAGAGGTTGTCCTCATCTTTCCCGGTGGCACTCGCACTCTCGATGGGACTTTGCAAAAAGTTCACAGGGGTGTCAGCTTCATAGTCCATAACGCCAATGTACCCACAATCCCTGTCTTCCTTAAAGGTGGGGAGCGACTTATGCCCCGTGATTCTAAATATATCCGTCCCACGAAGCTCACCGTGACCTTTGGTCAACCCATTGATTTTACAAAACTGCCAGAAACAGAGGACAAACGAGAATTATACCAAGGCATCGGCGATCTAATCATGGGGGCTATGGCAGAGCTAGAGGATGTCAGCACGAAACGTGAAACGTGAAATAATCCAAGTTGCCACCCATTATAATGTAGGTTTGTTCCCGCTTTGGCTGTTCTGCTTTGCGCTCTCGCACCTTTGCGTCTTTGCGTTAAATTTAATCGGGCGTTTTTTAGACGTTGAATCGAATCGTCAACACATCGCCATCCTGTACAACGTAATCTTTCCCTTCCAGTCGTAGCAAACCTTTCTCTCTCGCCTGTCCAAGCCCGCCACAATTCACGAGTTTTTCCCAATGGATTACCTCGGCGCGGATGAACCCTTGAGCAAAATCGGTGTGGATTGCCCCTGCTGCTTCGATAGCGGTTTGACCGCGACGAAGCATACCTGCTCTCACCTCATTCGGATTGCCGGTGAAAAAGACGATTAATTGCAGTAAATGGCATGACGTTTGGATGAACCGTGTCAGCGCAGATTCTCCCACTCCCATTTCGGTGAGGAACATCTGGGCATCTTCTTCATCAAGCTGGGCTATCTCCATCTCCAGCTTCGCAGATAGGGTGACGACTGCCGCCTTGGATTTCTCAGCATATTCGGCAAAGTCTGTACGAATCTCCTCAGCGCGTTCAAGTTGCTCTTCGCCGATATTGCAAATCAATAGGGTTGGCTTTTGCGTTAGAAATCCGTAACCGCGTATCACCTTTTCAGCTTCTGGCGAGATTTCAATCTCCCTGAGCGGGATGTTCCCTTCCAGTGCCTCTCTGCATCGCTCCAACACCGCAAGTTCATGCTCAAGTTCCTGTGCTTTTTTGACGCGCAGTTCGCTATTGATACGGTCACGCCGTTTTTCGATAATTTGCAAATCCGCAAAGGCGAGTTCGAGATTAATTGTCTCAATATCGCGCTTTGGGTTCACACTTCCATCGACATGCGGGACAGATTCATCCTCAAAAATGCGGACGACATGGGCAAGTGCATCGACCTCGCGTAGCGCAGCAATAAATCCGGATTCCAACTCACCCTTCGATTCCAACTCACCTTTGGAGACACCCGCAACATCAACGTAATCAATTGCAGTTGGCGTTAGTTTATTCGGTTCAAAGATTTCTGCCAATGCTGTTAAGCGTTCGTCTGGAACCTTGACCGAACTGATGTTTGTTCGCTTTTGGGCAATATACGTCCCGGTCTCTGCATTCGATTGCGTCAATGCATTGAAAATCGAGGTTTTCCCAACGTAAGGTAATCCAACAATGCCTATTTTCATCGTAATCTCCAGAATTTTCCGTTGACAATACTTCGCTGTGATGCTATTATAAATTTAACCTTAAATCGTTATTAATGAGAGAGGACATAAACACAAACAGATGACAAATCGTTCGCTGGGCGGCCTTCGCTCGGGAATTCAAAAGCGGCTACCACTTGTCACGTTATTGCTCGCTGTCGCCCTAATAGTCATGTTCATTCTTTTCCTTTGGCAGTGGTTTATAGTTCAAGCGGTCTTCAAATTCGTGGCTGATGTTGTCGTAGAGCATTTAATCCAACAAGCACCAGATGGCGTGGACAATGCCGAAATCAGAAAGACATTGGGGCGTGTCAGACAAGCGATGATAGGTATGCCGATAACCATTATTATTGGCAAAATCAACCTTAGAAAGGTCAAAGCCGCCGCTGATTATGCCTTGAAAGCGAATGAAGATGAGGAGTGGACCTCGGATGAGGTGGAGACCCTATTGGCAATGATGAACGCCGCTGTCGGTTTCAAAAAAGAATAACTAAGGACTATCGCAGAAATGGAAACCCCTTACGAAAAATTCGCTTATACCTATGACCGAATGATGTCCAATGTTGACTATGGCCGTTGGGCAGATTACATTGAATCCATTTTCAGGCATTACAAATGCCGCCCCCGTAAAATCCTGGATGTTGCTTGTGGAACCGCCTCCTTAACGGTGTTGCTGGCGGAGCGAGGTTATCAAATGTGGGGAATTGACCGCGCAGACGGGATGTTGAAAGTCGCTCGCCAAAAAGCGCAAAGCCGCAACCAAGCGATCAAATTTGCTCAAGGGGAAATGCAGGAATTTAATTTGAACCAACAATTTGATGCTGCCATCTGTACTTACGATAGCATTAACTATGCACTTAATGAACACGACCTCGCCAATATCCTGCGCTCCGTATCCAATCACTTAGAACCGTCGGGATTGCTCATTTTCGATGTAACGACCGAACACAACATCGTGAAATATTTCCACAACCAGACATTTGCCGAAAACAGTGACGACTATTCCTACATCTGGAAAAACGTCTACTCGCATCGTGATAAAATTTGCCACACCGCGCTGACATTTTTTATTCGTCAAGGCGAGCTTTTCGAGCGGTTTGAAGAGATTCACATCCAAAAAATCTTTGAAGTCAGCACTGTGAAGAAAATCCTCCATCAAACCGGCTATAAAATGCTCAGTGCCCACGATATGTACACCTTCAATCGGTGGACCCGGCATTCGGACCGAATTAATTTTACGGCGAAAAAGGAAGAATAGTTTTTTACGCTGTTTTAGCCAGCTACCGCATCAGCAATCATATCCCCGACTTCGGAGGTTGTGTATCCCATCTTACCAGCGGCAAGGTCTTTAATTTTTCCACTGCCGAGCAGGTTACTGATAGCATCCTCTACAAGCTGTCCAGCCTCAACTTCACCAAGATGCGTGAGCATCATCCCCGCCGCAGCAATTGCGGCAATTGGATTAATCAGGTTTTTCCCGGTATACCGTGGTGCCGAACCGTGAATCGGCTCAAACATCGCAACGCTCTCAGGATTAAGGTTGCCCGATGCCGCCACGCCCATACCGCCTTGAATCATCGCGCCGAGGTCTGTTATAATGTCTCCAAACATATTACAGGTCACGACCACGTCGAACCACTCAGGATTTTTAACCATCCACATCGTCGTCGCGTCAACGAAAGCGTAGTCCGTCTCAATGTCAGGGTATTCCTCGCTAACTTCTTTAAACACCCTGCGCCAAAGACTATGGGCGTAGGTCAGCACATTCGCCTTATCACACAGCGTCAGTTTTTTTTCTCTATTCCGCTGGCGTGTGAGTTCAAATGCGTATCGAATACAACGTTCTACACCTTTGCGTGTATTAATCATCTCTTGGATTGCCACTTCATCGGGCGTTCCACGCTTCAAAAATCCGCCAATCCCAGCATATAGCCCTTCCGTATTTTCGCGGACAATAACAAAGTCAATTTCTTCGGGCCCCTTATCTTTAATCGGGGTCCAAACGCCGGGGTAAAGCTTGACGGGACGAAGATTAATATACAGGTCTAGGTCAAATCGGATTTTCAATAGGATGCCTTTTTCCAGAACTCCCGGCTCCACGTCGGGGTGTCCAATTGCACCTAAATAAATTGCGTCCATCTGCCGAAGTTCGTCTAATGCGGATTCGGGCAAGACTTCTCCAGTTTTGAGATAGCGGTCACCACCTAAATCATGCTCAACCGCGTCATACTTGAAACCTATTTTCTCTGCTGCCGCCCCAAAAATTTTCATCGCTTCGCGTGTCACTTCGGGGCCAACCCCATCACCGGGGATGAGAGCGATTTTATACATTGAATTCCTCCAAAAATCAGTTTATGGTCAGCATATTTTAGCATGTTTAGGGGTAAACTAACAATCTTTTCTAAAAAACATTCCATCCTGCTATTGACTTTAGAGTTGGTTTTGTGATACACTAGAATCACTCGGTTTTTTGGCTTCATCGAAAAATGTTTTGGAAATCTCACGCAAGTGTGATATAATACTCCCAAATGGGCAGGGCATCGTCCATTGCTTGAGATACCGTAAGACCCGCACCCGCTGGCAAGTATCGTTGATAGCAAAATCACCACTGTCATCTGACAACCATGGGGAGTATGTCACTTGAGGGTATAAGAGCAGTCGCATCAATTGGTTCTAAGAAACAAACGGTGCATTGCAATAGTCGAGTTTTTGAAACTCGAAACAGTTTAGGAGGTTCACAAATGGTACGGAAGAGCACTTGGATATACTGTGTCGCGCTAATTACAATTGCATTGACGAGTATCGCGTATGCAAAAACAGGCGAGTCAGATGTTCCACGTTTTCTCAATGACATCGCGCCGCTTTTAGACCAAAAGGGTTGTTCGGTTGCGCTGTGTCACGGTAAATTTGGGGGACGGGGCGGTTTTGATCTCTCGCTATTAACCTTGAACCCTGAAGCGGATTATCAGCCAATCGTCTATGATAAACGGAGTAGACGGATTAACCTGATTGAACCGGAGAAGAGTTTACTTCTCCTGAAACCAACAGAACAGGTCAGCCACGAAGGCGGTATGCGTTTTGAGATTAATTCGGACGAATATAATACAATCTTGCGTTGGCTTGAAGCGGGTGCGCCCTTTTCGCCTACAGATCCGCGTTTGGAACGGCTAGAGGTGCATCCTAGTGAATTTGTTTTGCCAAAGGTTGGCGAAACCGAGCAACTGAAGGTTTTGGCATATTTCAGCGACGGTTCTGTGGAGGATGTCACCCGTAAAGTCGTTTACGAATCCACCGATAAGCCTGTAGCGGAAGTTAGCGAGCATGGACTTGTGACAAGTGTTCGGTGGGGCGGTACAGCGATTATTGGGCGTTTCTTAGGTGTCGTTTCCGCAGCGTTTGTCACCACTCCTCGTGATAGTCAGATCGATGTCTATCCGGAGTTCCCTGCACATAATTTTATTGATGAGTTTGTTGGGGCAAAGCTCAAAAAGCTGAATATTCTTCCGTCAGAGCTTTCTACTGATGAAGAGTTCATCCGGAGGGTCTATCTTGACACGATTGCACGAATCCCAACACCTGAACAGATCAAGGCGTTTGTTCAAGATGGTGCGCCGGACAAGAGATCTGTCTTGATCGATAAACTGATTAACCGTCCTGAATTTGTCGATCTTCGTGCATTGCGGCTGGCTGATATGCTACGGTGTCATCCCCGTCAGCTTGGCAATGGGACATTTGGGGAACGCGGGGCAACCCTCTTGTATGAATGGATACATGATAATGTTACTGTCAATCAGCCGTATGACCAGTTTGTACGCGAACTGATTACCGCACGGGGAAGCACTTATCAGAATGGACCGGCAAACTACTATCGCATCGAGGGACAACCAAGTGGTCGTGCGGAAACAACATCACAGGTGTTTCTCGGTATTCGGATGACCTGTGCCGCCTGTCATAAACACCCGTTTGACCGGTGGACGACAGACGATTACTGGAATTTCGCCGCATTCGCCGGAAAAGTGGCGACCCGTGGCGGAGAACTCTACAATGAACAGGTCGTTTACTATGACCCGACAGGTAGCGTTATCAACCAGTCAGTGGAGGGGAACCGCGGACAGGTTGCCATACCAACATTCCTCGGTGGCGATAGTGTGGATACCAGCTATCAAGGCGATTACATCAACCTGCTTGCAGACTGGCTGACTTCTCCGACCAACCCTTACTTCGCAAAAGCAACGGTGAATCGAATCTGGAAAACGTACTTCGGCAGAGGTATCGTTGACCCCGTTGATGACATGCGCGAAACAACACCCGCCACAGTTGATGGGTTGCTTGAAGCGTTAGCTGAAGAATTTGTGCGAAGTGGTTTCGACACGAAACATATAGTTGAGGTCATGCTGAAGTCGCGCACCTATCAACTTTCGTCGGAGGCAAATGAAACGAATGAACTCGACGATCGCTTCTTCTCACACTTCTATCCAAGACCGATGCTGGCTCAGGTGCTACTTGATGTCTTGAACGATGTGACCGAGACGAGGGAGAAATTCGGGCGTTATCCTGCTGGTACGAGAACCGTACAACTGCCGTTGCCGGTCAGCTCAAGATTCCTCTCGCTATTCGGCAGATCAAGTCGAGAGTTTCTCGCAGACCTTGAACCCAAGCTAGAGCCAACACTCACGCAAGCCCTGCATATAATCAACTCCGATTATATCAACAATAAGATCAAAGCGCGTGATGGGACAATCGATCGGTTGATGAAATCAGATATGACAGATGAGCAGATTATTGATGAACTTTATTTGCGGGTCTTAAGTCGCCCGCCTACTGCGGAGGAGGTTGCAGATACCAAAGCATACATCGCTGAAAGCCCCTCCCGTCAGGAAGGGTTTGAAGACCTACTCTGGGCATTTGTTTCATCTCGGTCATTTCTGTTTATTCGCTAAACGAATTTGTCTTATTGGAAAGTAAAAAAAATAACCCAAGCTGTTATCTGAGTCCTATAATGGAAGCAGAGTAGATAATAACTTGGGTTATTTTATGTTTGCACACGGGGAAAATCTGCAATTTAAGGAAGCTGAAATGGAAAATCAAGAAGTTTTCAAATCTGGTTACGTCAGCATCATTGGCGAGCCGAATGTTGGCAAATCAACGCTGTTAAATGCCATGATGGGGGAAAAGATTGCAATTGTTACCCCCAAGCCCCAAACGACGCGCAATCAGATTACGGGAATCGTTACAACGGATACATATCAGATTATTTTTTTAGATACGCCCGGCGTGTTGGAACCCAAATATCGCCTTCACGATGAGATGGTTAAAACGGTTTATCGTGCGATTAGAGATGCAGACATTGTCATCTATATGATTGATGTGAATCAACCGCTCCATCGTCTTATTAAGACAAAGCTTCTGCACCACATCCAAAATGCCCCTCAAAACACGATTCTCGCAATTAACAAAATCGATCTGATATCAAAACCTGTGCTCTTGCCAATCATCACAGAATACGGTGAAAAATTCAACTTCGCCGAAATTGTGCCGATTTCAGCGAAGACAGGTGATGGGATTCTTAGGCTTCGCGAGCTGATTGTTGCGGGTCTACCAGAAGGACCGCTCTATTTCCCCGACGACCAGATTAGTGACCAGCCAGAACGCTTCTTTGTCGCTGAAACCATACGCGAAAAACTCTTCCTCAACGTTCAAAAGGAGATTCCCTACGCTTCTAGTGTTCTTGTTGAAGAATTTAAGGAGCGTCCAAACGGAATAACCTATATCCGTGCATTGATTTATACCGAACGCCCGTCCCAAAAGCGAATTTTGATCGGTGAGCAGGGCAGAATGATTAAGCGCGTTGGTCAACTCGCTCGCGCCGAAATCGAACAGTTTCTGAACACTCGCATTTTCCTTGAGCTTCATGTATCCGTTAAAGAGAATTGGCGGCAGGATACCCGCAAATTGAAGGACATGGGTTATATCGTGTAAGAGGTGCCCCGCACACCGAATATATCATTAATTCTAAAAAAAGGCTTGACCTCTTTTTCATCTTTTGATAGACTATCTACCGAACACAAGTATTGACCTATTGAAGGTTGTTTCTTTTATAGTATCGTTGAGAAAAACAGAATTTTTACTTCAGCGACAAGGAAGACGCTCATGAATCAATGGGATGGAGCCGACGATAACAATCTCACCATATCCGATCTGTCTTTAGAATCTCCAACCAGTCAATTACCGACCGTTGTGCCGACCTCGGCTTTGCGCTCGCTTTCAAGCTCAGGGCTCAATCCCGCGCTAACGTTTGATCGGTTTGTGGTAGGAGAGAGCAATCGAGAGACTTATGAAGCGGCAATAAAGGTAAGCCATCAGACCGAACATCAGACCGAGCGAAGTACACCCCTGATTATCTACGGGGGCATTGGGCTTGGTAAAACCCATCTTTTACACGCAATTGGGAATCGGTTCTCCCAGCAACATCTCGATCAAACGGTGTACTGTATTTCGGCGGAGAAATACCTCAACGATTGTCTGCAATTGATTGCCAACCCAACGAAGTACCACGAATTCCAACGACGGTATCACAACATTGATCTGTTACTCATTGATGATATTCATCTCTTAATGCGGGAACCGAAAATTCAAGAGGAGTTTGTGGATTTACTCAATCAGTTGAGTCGGACAAACCGACGGATTGTATGCACTTGTGACCGCCCACCCGAATTCCTAGAAGAGTATCTGTCAGCTTCTGACTTTCTGCCAAGTGATCTAATCGTTAAAATTAGCGCACCCGAATTTGAGTTGCGCGTTTCGATTCTAAAACAGAAGTTACAGGAAAGAAATTGGGGACCAGTATCGCGCAAAGTACTCCACTACCTCGCCAAGCATCTCACCAAACATATCCGTCAATTGGAAGGTACACTGAATCGCCTAATGGCGGAAGCACGGCTAGGTTCACAACTCAATATGCAGATTGCCCGTCGCGTGATCGAAGGTAGCGAATCAACCGTTGACGCGACTAACGAAATTGGAATCGAAACCATCCAAGAATCCGTTGCGCGATATTTTCACATCACCTTGTCAGACCTCTGCTCGCGAAGACGTGCAAAACGATTCGCGCTTCCTCGGCAGGTCGGGATGTATCTCGTGCGTCAATTGACCTCTCTATCCCTAAAACAGATTAGTAATGGATTTGGGCAGAGCCATCACAGCATTGTTGTCCACAGTTGCCAGCGAATCGAAACGTTGCTCAAGGAAGATCTGGTGCTGAACCAATCCATAGAGGCATTGAAAGCGGAGTTGACCCGCAACGCCCCACCAACCCGCTAGTGGCAAAAAAAAAGGCATCAAACAAAGCAATGCACTTTGCTTGATGCCTTATAAAAGTCTCCCGGCAACGACCTACTTTCCCACGAAGTCTCCCTCGAAGTATCATCAGCGCTAAAGGGCTTAACTACCGTGTTCGGAATGGGAACGGGTGTTTCCCCTCTGCTATTGTCACCGGAAGAAAATCGGACACATCTTACAACCGAGAAAGTTACCAACTACTTGTATAAAAAACCTCTCTAAACCAAGCAGACAGAACATTCTCTCCAAAATTTCTCACTACTTCTCATCATCAGTGAGAAAGGTTTCGGGGTCAATGCCGGCTTTGTCCATCTCAACCAGTTTGACACCGGGATATTTCGTTTTCCAAGTTCCGTTGATAAAATCGAGGGGTGTAAAAATTCTCCGCTGAGTTCCGCCGCCACTTTTTATCATTGGAATTTTTCCCTCCGATATCTTCCACACCCCATTCGACATACATCACATCGGGGTAGAGCGGGTAGACCTTCTTATGGTCATGGTCATAGATACCGTTCACAAAATCGTGGTCGCCTTGATTCCACAGTTTTATCAAAACTCGATATATCATCTCGTGCTCATGCATATCCCCCTTTTGATAATCGGGATATAGCCAGACAGGTTTAAGGCCTGAGGGAAACCCTTCAGGTATTTCAGGGAAATCCCGCGTTTCGGCAGATAACGACTTTTCGTCTGGTTCTGCGAACAACGACTCATCTTCGGTTCCATTGGTCACCGTCGGCGATTGAACCGCTGTGTCAACTGATTCAACACTTGTGTCATCGGGACCTTGGGGCGATTCAATCGGTGTCAAATCGCTTTCCGAATCCGCCACCGGCTGATGCACCCCATCCGTATCCTCCACCGACGAACTGGAAGCCGCTGGCACTTCCGGCTCCGTTTCGAGCGGCTTACGCAACTGATAGAACACACAACCTGAATATATCAACGCCCCCACAAACACGAAGATACTAAACACCAGAAATGCGTTAATGAATCTGTCTTGCTGGTTCACAGTGAGGTCCCCCTTTCAACTTTTTTCAAGAGAAAAAAAGGCATCAAGAAAAGCAATGTGCTTTTCTTGATGCCTTATAAAGGTCTCCCGGCAACGACCTACTTTCCCACGAAGTCTCCCTCGAAGTATCATCAGCGCTAAAGGGCTTAACTACCGTGTTCGGAATGGGAACGGGTGTTTCCCCTCTGCTATTGTCACCGGAAGAAAACTCATCAAATCGCAAAATAAATATTTGACAATTGTACAGTCCAGAGTATCAGCGAATAAAAAAAAAGTATCAAGCCCTCGGCTTATTAGTACCAGTCAGCTAAACAGCTCACGCTGCTTACACCTCTGGCCTATCAACCTCTTAGTCTCAGAGGAGCCTTACCAGATTACTCTGTGGGATATCTTATCTTGAGGTGGGCTTCACGCTTAGATGCTTTCAGCGTTTATCCCTTCCGAACATAGCTACCCAGCGGTGCCACTGGCGTGACAACTGGTACACCAGAGGTTCGTCCATCGCGGTCTTCTCATACTAACGACAGACCCTCTCAAATATCCTACGCCCGTAACAGATAGGGACCGAACTGTCTTACGACGTTCTAAACCCAGCTCGCGTGCCACTTTAATCGGAGGACAGCCGAACCCTTGGGACCTGCTGCAGCCCCAGGATGTGACGAGCCGACATCGAGGTGCCGAACCACGCCGTTGATATGAACTCTTGGGCGAGACCAGCCTGTTATCCCCGGAGTACCTTTTATTCCTTAAGTTACGGCCTTTCCACTCAGCACCGTAAGATCACTAAGCCCTGCTTTCGCACCTGCTCGACATGTCTGTCTCACAGTCAAGCTCCCTTCTGCCTTTGGACTCTACGCGCGGTTTCCAATCGCGCTGAGGGAACCATAGGGGGCCTCCGTTACAGTTTAGGAGGCGACCGCCCCAGTCAAACTACCCACCTGACACTGTTCTTAGTTCGGATAAACGAACCGAAGTTAGAATTCTAATGGAGCAAAAGTGGTATTTCAAGGACGACTCCACTGAAGCTGACGCCCCAGTTTCAAAGTCTCCCACCTATCCTATATATGCTACATCAAAACCCAATATCAGGCTATAGTAAAGGTTCACGGGGTCTTTCCGTCTTGCTACGGGTAACCGGCATCTTCACCGGTATTACAATTTCGCCGAGTCTCTCGCTGAGACAGTGCCCATGTCGTTACGCCATTCGTGCAGGTCGGAAGTTACCCGACAAGGAATTTCGCTACCTTAGGACGGTTATAGTTACCGCCGCCGTTTACCGAAGCTTAACTTCAGAGCTTCCAGGCCTAAGCCCTTCACCCCTCCGTTTAACTGTACGGCACCGGGCAGGCGTCAGTCCCTATACTTCATCTTACGATTTAGCAGAGACCTGTGTTTTTAGTAAACAGTCGCATGGGCCATTTCTCTGCGACTTTTTTCGGATCAACATGCGAGATGCGTCACCTACTCAAAGTACCTCTTCTCCCGAAGTTACGAGGTAATTTTGCCGAATTCCTTAGCGAGAGTTCTCTCGAGCGCCTTAGGATTCTCTCCTCGCCTACCTGTGTCGGTTTGCGGTACGGACACACATTCAGACTCGCTTAGAGGCTTTTCTCGGCGGACAGCCAGTTCAGTTTGCGGCCTAATGGCCTACCCTTCACCTCTTGAAGTTATGACGCTTCGGATTTTCCTAAAGCATCCTTCATCGGGTTTGGCCCGGATTAAGTCCATCTACCGGTAGAACCTAATGCCCGCGTCCCCTCATCACTCAAACGCCTGAATGGTGGTGCAGGAATATTACGCCTGCTTTCCATCGCCTACGCCTTTCGGCCTCGGCTTAGGGTCCGACTAACCCTGGGCGGATTTGCCTTGCCCAGGAACCCTTAGGCTTTCGGCGAACAAGCTTCTAACTTGTTTTATCGCTACTCATGCCGGCATAATCACTTCTAATTCGTCCAAAAAATCTTTCGATCTTCCTTCAGCCTACTATAGAACGCTCCCCTACCACTCCCACCCCGCTGTCGGCGAACCGGCACGTGGGCAGAAATCCACAGCTTCGGTAATAAGCTTAAGCCCCGGAAATTTTCGGTGCGAAATCACTCGACCAGTGAGGTGTTACGCACTCTTTAAATGATTGCTGCTTCTAAGCCAACATCCTGGCTGTCTTCGCAAAAACACATCCTTTACCACTTAGCTTATATTTGGGGACCTTAGCTGGTGATCTGGGCTTTTATCCCTTTCGTCAATAGAGCTTATCCCCTATTGACTGACTCCCATGCTCTGGGACAATGGCATTTGCAGTTTAACTGGAGTTGCTAAGCTGGTGGGCCCGCGAGTCCAATTAGAGCTCTACCGCCACTGCCAAACACATGAGGCTAGCCCTAAAGCTATTTCGGGGAGAACCAGCTATCACTGGGTTTGATTAGCCTTTCACTCCGATCCACAGGTCATCCCCCAGGTTTTCAGCCCTGGTGGGTTCAGGCCTCCACACACTTTTACGTATGCTTCACCTTGCCCATGGATAGATCACCCAGTTTCGGGTCTACTCCATGCAACTCAACGCCCTATTCAGACTCGCTTTCGCTACGACTACGCATAAAATATGCTTAATCTTGCTACACAGAGTAACTCACCGGCTCATTATGCAAAAGGCACGCAGTCACGCATTCCGATTAAAATCGGCTTAGCGCTTCCACAGCTTGTAGGCTTTACGGTTTCAGGGTCTTTTCACTTCCCTACGGGGGAACTTTTCACCTTTCCTTCACAGTACTTCTTTACTATCGGTCGCTAGGGAGTATTTAGCCTTAGGAGGTGGTCCTCCTAGATTCCTACAGGTTTGGCTATCCCATAGTACTCGGGAATAATATTCAGGAAGCTAAATTCCTTTCGCTCACGGGACTATTACCCGCTCTGGTAGCTCTATCCCAGAAGCTTTAAGCTAAGAATTTAGTTTGTAACTTCCCGGCTTGACCATACTCAAGCCCAAAATTATCCCACGACCCCTGGTATACAACGCATATGGGCTTTAACATATACCAAGTTTAGGCTGTTCCCGTTTCGCTCGCCGCTACTCGGGGAATCGAGGTTTTCTTTCTCTTCCTCAGGGTACTGAGATGTTTCACTTCTCCTGGTTTGCCCTTGCAGAACTGCAAGTGACAGGGTTCACCTGTCCGGTTGCCCGATTCGGGAATCTCCGGATTAGCGCCTATAAGCAGCTACCCGAAGCTTATCGCAGCTTGTCACGCCCTTCATCGCCACCTAGCACCGAGGCATCCACCGTAAGCCCTTAGTAGCTTGATAACAAGTATAAAGCTGATACTCTTTCCTATACAATTGTCAAAGAACAAAACCTTAAAAAAGGTTAGTGGAGATGAGCGGAGTTGAACCGCTGACCTTCTGCGTGCAAAGCAGATGCTCTCCCAACTGAGCTACACCCCCACACGACTAATGGTGGGCTTAGCTGGAATCGAACCAGCGACCTTGCGCTTATCAGGCGCACGCTCTAACCGACTGAGCTATAAGCCCACAAAAAAAGATTGCTCATTCAAAAAGCTAAATAGTTTTCGGATGTACCCAAATAAAACGAGCTGGACATATCAACCTTTCAAACCCGAAAACGGGTCTATATGAAGCGATATGTTAAATGCTCCTTAGAAAGGAGGTGATCCAGCCGCAGGTTCCCCTACGGCTACCTTGTTACGACTTTACCCCAGTTATCGGTCTCACTTTCGACGGTTGCCTCCCTTACGGGTTAACTCCCCGGCTTCGAATGCTACCGACTTCCATGGTATGACGGGCGGTGTGTACAAGGGCCGGGAACATATTCACCGCGGCATGTTGATCCGCGATTACTAGCGAATCCAACTTCATGCAGTCGAGTTGCAGACTGCAATCCGAATTGGGGCCGGCTTTTTGGGATTAGCTCCACCTCACGGTTTGGCAACCCTTTGTACCGACCATTGTAGCACGTGTGCAGCCCAGGGCATAAGGGCCATGCGGACTTGACGTCATCCCCACCTTCCTCTGGCTCGTCACCAGCGGTCTTGCTAGAGTGCCCAGCATTACCTGATGGCAACTAACAACAGGGGTTGCGCTCGTTGCGGGACTTAACCCAACATCTCACGACACGAGCTGACGACAGCCATGCAGCACCTGTCACTCTGTCCAAAAAAGGAAAACCATATTTCTATGGCGGTCAGAGCGATGTCAAGCCACTGGTAAAGTTCTTCGCGTTGCTTCGAATTGAGCGACATGCTCCTCCGCTTGTGCGGCCCCCCGTCAATTACCTTGAGTTTTAATCGTGGGATCGTACTCCCCAGGCGGGGTACTTAACGCGTTAGCTACAGCACAGAAGGAATCAACACCCCCTACACTCAGTACCCATCGTTTACGGTGTGGACTAACGGGGTATCTAATCCCGCTTGCTCCCCACACTTTCGCACCTTAGCGTCAGTATCGGACCAGAAAGCCGCCTTCGCTACAGGTGTTCTACAAGATATCTACACATTTCACCGCTACACCTTGCATTCCACTTTCCTCTTCCGTACTCAAGCCATACAGTATCAAGCACAGTCGCTTGGTTGAGCCAAGCAATTTCACACCTGACTTATATGGCCGCCTACGTGCGCTTTACGCCCAGTGATTCCGGACAACGCTAGCCCCCTACGTATTACCGCTGCTGCTGGCACGTAGTTAGCCGGGGCTTTCTAAATATAGTACCGTCAAACTAGCTGACTTATCACCAACTAGCAATTCTTCCTATACCACAGAGGTTTACGACCCGAAAGCCTTCATCCCTCACGCGGCGTCGCATCGTCAGGGTTTCCCCCATTGCGAAATATTCTCGACTGCAGCCTCCCGTAGGAGTTTGGGCAGTGTCTCAGTCCCAATGTGGCTGACCACCCTCTCAGGCCAGCTACCCATCGAAGCCTTGGTGATGCCGTTACCTCACCAACTAGCATAATAGGACGCGGGCTCATCTTCGAGCAACAGAGCCATAAGGCCCCATTTTTTCACTGGGATATCCAAGGAACTCCCAATCGTATCGGGTATTAGCAATCCTTTCGGATTGTTATTCCCGTCTCAAAGGTAGGTTACCCACGCGTTACTCACCCTTTCGCCACTTTCCTCATAGCCGAAGCTACGATTCTCGTTCGACTTGCATGCCTAATCCACGCCGCCAGCGTTCGTCCTGAGCCGGTATCATACTCTCCAAATAAAATCTGACTAACCGAATGGTTAGTAAAAATCTTTCAGTAAAAGATTTTAGGGCACGTCACGAATAACTATTTAGCTTTTCAAAGAGCAACTTTTACTCCCGTGTTTGGAAGTATGGGAATTATAACACAGGATTTTCAGGGTGTCAAGAGAAAATTCACTTTTTTTTCAAATTTTGAAAATATTTCGCAAATATATCCCCACGGTCCCGAAAAAACCGCATGATTACTGCCCTCCGCTTATCGCTGGCAGAAAATGAATTTCGGCAGAACCTGCGACCTGCTTACGCATTCCCTCTCGTGAAATCACCCCATCAACGTACACAGCGATGTTCGGGCGAATCCGCTCGCCATCGCAAAGCCGCTCCTTAAAACCGGGATAGCTCGCCTCTAGGTTGTCAATTACCATCCTTATCGTCGTCCCCGGTACGAATATTTTCTCTTTACCATCTGTGAGATTCTGCATGAGCGAGGGAATTGATACATTTGGCATCGTACTCAATCACCTTTCATTTTAAGTGAAATTCGGTTCGCGGTAGGTTAAAGCAATCGTGCGATGGTGGGGAGCTGAATTTGCCAGCGTTCAGACCGGTCCCAAATTCCGGCAAATTCAGCGATAGCTACAATTTGGCTCAGTGTTAAATTTTTCCGAGGACTTTGAGGAGACGCCCCGGAGACATCGGCAGTTCTTTCATCCGCACTCCGACTGCGTGATAGATTGCATTCGCAATGGCAGCCGGGGGCGCGATGATTGGCGTTTCTCCAACCCCCCTAACACCGTAGGGATGGCCGGGGTTCGGAACTTCAACGATGACCGCATCAATCATCGGCAAATCAAGGCTGGTCGGCAAACGATAATCGAGGAAACTGGCGTTGGTCATTTCGCCGTTCTCGTTGTAGATGTATTCCTCATTGAGTGCCCAACCGATACCTTGAACCGCGCCACCCTGTATCTGTCCTTCAACGTAGCTGGGGTGGATGGCTTTCCCTGCGTCCTGGGTTGCCGTATAACGCAAGATCTGCACCTTGCCGGTATCCGGGTCAACCTCAACATCGACCACATGTGTGCCAATCGAAGGGCCAGGTTGCGATGGGTCTGAGGAAGCACGTCCGACAACAGGGCCGCCCGTCTCATCTAGATGCCCTGCCAAACCTTTGAAGTCGATCTCCTCCTCTTTTCCATTGATACATCGAAATAGGCCATCGGAAAATTCCACGTCAGCCTGCTCAACTTCCCACAATTTCGCAGCACGTTCAATCATTTGTCGTTTCACATCTTGAGCGGCTTCATAAGCGGCATAACCGGTTGCAAAAGCGGTGCGGCTTCCACCTGTCACATCGGTGTAACCCACTGAATCGGTATCAACTACGGTGGGTGTAACCGACTCCGCGGAAATTCCCAACACCTCTGCGGCTTGCATTGCAATCGAGGCGCGTGTCCCACCGATATCCGTTGAGCCTTCAACAAGGCTTATCGTTCCATCGGCATTGACATTAATGGACACACTCGATTTCAAACCGAAGTTGGGCCAGAACCCAGATGCAACACCACGCCCTCTGTACTTGCCATCGAGCGGAGCGGTGTAGTGTGGATGGTCTTTTGCCGCCTCAACCGTTTCTACGAAACCGACCTGCGGCAATACAGGGCCATCTACACGGGTATCCCCCTCTTTCGCGCTATTGAGGATTCGGAATTCGAGCGGGTCTATCCCGATTTTCTCACAGATTTCGTCAAGGATGGTTTCCACAGCGAATGCGGCATTTGTCGCACCGGGAGCACGGTATGCAGATGTTTTCGGCTTATTCAGGACGACATCATAGCCATCAACAAGCGCGTTTTCGATGTTGTAACACGAGTAGATGCACATCGCGCCCGCCCCAACAGGTGAGCCCGGGTACGCGCCCGCTTCATAAGCGAGATAACCTTCTGCCGCAGTTATGCGCCCTTCTTTGTTTGCACCGATCTTCACACGTACATAGGAGCCCGGTGTTGGCCCAGTGCCTTCAAAGACATCCGCACGACTCATCAAGACCTTAACAGGTTTCCCTGTTTTCATCGCAAGCATAGCTGCAATCGGTTTGATGTAAACCTGAATTTTTCCACCAAAGCCACCGCCAATCTCCATCGGCACGACCTTGATTTTTGAGACCGGTATCTGGAGAATCTCGGACACCTGTTGCCGAACCGTAAATGCACCTTGTGTACTGCACCAGATTGTAAGTTGTCCGTCTGGGTTGTACAACGCTGTCGCATTATGTGGCTCAATGTAACCTTGATGCACCGTCTGTGTCAAAAATTCGTCCTCAATGATGACATCCGCTTCAGCGAAACCTTTTTCAAGGTCACCTTTTTTATGCTGGAAGTGACTCGCGATGTTGCTCGGTTTCTCGGACTTTTCCCCCATTTCGTCAGTTCTCTGGCTTTCGTGCAGGAGGGGGGCGTCCTCCTGCATCGCTTCGCGGACATCAATGACGGGCGGTAGCACTTCATATTCAACATCAATCAGTGCGACTGCTTCTTCGGCGGTATGCGGGTCAATCGCCGCAACCGCTGCCACCTGATGTCCTTTATAGAGCACTTTATCGCCTGCCAGCACGTTATCCTGAAGATGCTTCACGTTCACCGCGCCCTCTCCAAGGTCAGCGATTTTGTCCTCGACATCCGGAAAATCTTTCGCCGTCACAACCGCTTTTACACCGGGATAGGCTTCCGCACGGCTGGTATCAATTGATTTTATCCGTGCGTGGGCGTGCGGGCTACGCAACACACTGCCGTGTAACAGCCCCACAGTTTGAAAATCTGCGCCGTAGAGGGCGCGACCGGTCACCTTATCAACCCCATCATGGCGAATAGGGCGGGTGCCAACCACTTTGTATTCTTTTTCGTCCGACATTAGACATTACCTCCAAGAGTTGTTGTCGGTTGATTGCTGAATCGACAATCATTAATAATCTTGTCGAGATTGGAACTTCGACCTATTACCTACGCACTCGCTTCTGAAGACATAATTTCAGCGGCACTAAGCACCGCACGGATAATTTTATCGTAACCCGTGCATCGGCACAGATTGCCCGCGAGCCAATAACGAACTTCATGCTCTGTTGGATTTGGATTCTTGTCCAACAGTGCTTTTGCCGCCATGATAAAACCGGGTGTGCAGATACCACACTGGAGGGCGGCGTGTTGTAAGAACTCCTGTTGAAGCGGATGAAGCCTAGTGGGTTCAGCAAGCCCTTCGATGGTTTGCAGCTCACTGCCTTCTATCTCAACGCCGAGCACACAACATGAATCGACAAGCCGTCCGTCGAGAATCACGCTACAAGCACCACAGTTCCCATTGTTGCATCCCTCTTTGGCACCTGTTAGGCTTAACTCATCTCGCAAGACTTCAAGCAGGCTCTGGCGAGGCTCGCATAGAAATTCAACAGCTTCACCGTTAATCGCTGTTTGGACGTGTACTTTGCTTGGCATATCTCTTTAGGACTCCTTCGCTCTTTGAATTGCACCATTTAAGGCGCGACGTGTTAAGACCCCGACGAGGTGTACTCTCTGTTCAATCGTTCCACGCATATCGCTAATTGGTCGGGCAATCGCTTGAGCCGCTTCAGCAGCGGCATTGATGGCGGAATCTGAAATCTCTTTGCCTGCTAATGACGCACCAGCCTCTTCGGCAAGCAACGGTGTCGGCGCAACAGCACCGAGTGCAATTCGCGCTGAAACAAATGAGGTTTTCGCATCGTTCAAAACAACCGATGCACCAGCACCAACAACGGCGATATCCATTTCGTTACGTGGGATGAAACGAAGATAATGCGCGCCTGAATTTTTCTGTGGGGATGGCAGTTTGAACGACAATAAAATTTCTCCCCGTTCCAACACGGTCTGTCCCGGTCCCGTGCAAAATTGCTCTACGGGAACTTGACGTGTTCCATTCGGGCCCGCAATCTCGCAGGTTGCCTCCAGCACAATCAACGGCGGAATGCCGTCAGCGGCGGGAGACGCATTGCAGAGGTTCCCCCCTAAACTTGCTCTGCCTTGTATCTGGATGCCGCCTATCATTGAAGCCGCATCAATAAGACCTGGATATGCGGCACAGATTGCATCGTCTGCGTAGATTTTATAACAAGGGATAGCCGCACCAATCTGCAGCCCCTCTTCTGGCGAATAGGAAAGGACATTCGCTTCAGGAATTTTTTTCGCATCAACTATCAGTTCCAGTTGCCTACGTCCTTCACGAACTTGAACAATGAGGTCAGTTCCTCCGCCGAGTACCCTTGCTTGCTCGCCTTTCTCGGCGAGTAAATCAACCGCTTCACTTACCGTTTTCGCGGCAACATATTCAAATGCTCGCAAGGTATCGATCTCCTTTCAAGGTGGTGATTTATTTTACCCGGTTGTCATGTACCCACATAGGTACTTCCAAAAATCGGGCAAGCATGTATCGTATGCTTTATCTTAATCAAAAGTGATGAAAATGTCAATAGAAAAAATACGAGGCATTAATATACCGATAGCTTAACCTCCCAATATTCCAAATCTTCCCCCTTCCCTCCTTCCAATCTCCCACATCTTGCTGTATTTTCCTATTGACACAACTCACAGAATGCGTATAATAATCCTACGTGCTACGGTTTCGATACGAGAAAAAGTACGCACCACGATTTTGATAGATGTCTCGTCCAAAATCCCTGAACATCTTTCACCCGCATACGCTTGTGAAATTTGACAATCAAAATCGGTAATGTTATCATAACTTTGAGTGTACAATACGTTTGAAGGAAATTGAAAGTTGAACGTCAAAACTGATCAGAGGAGGGCCTCAATGTACGCACACGTCCAATATCCCGATACGATAGAGCCTCAGGTGCAGTTTGTCGAGGAGACCGCGCCTGAAGACATTGTGGAACAGACAATCGAAAAACTCCGAAACGGGGTCTCGCTCGAGGAGATGTGTATTGCTTCAGCGTTGGCAGTCATCCGTTCCTCCGAAATCCCCTTCTTTCCGACGGGGCAGTGGGGGCATCACGGCGGGCATCTGCATCCCATCTCCGGATTACATGCCGTGAAGGAAACCGCTTCGAGACTCCCCGGAGCGCGCCGTTTTCTGCCTGTGGTACAAAATGTGGCGTTATCCAACAAACATATCCACCACCCTGCGATGGGCCCCTATCTCCTGCCCGAATTTGAACCCCTTGATGCAGGCGGCGTGGAAGCGACCAAGCAGGCATTTTTTGACGCTGTGAGGCGTGGCTCTGTGAATATCGCTGACCACCACTTTCTGTGGCTAGTGCAAAATCTACCCCCAGGCCAATCCCTCGATGTGCTTCTGACGGTTGCTATCCCCAAAAATCTGATGGATGACCATAAGTTCATCTACCCCATCTATACGTGGCGGCTTCTCGACTGGATAGATTCGGGATATTTTCGGGTGCTCGTCCGAGGCCCGGTGCGCTATATCTCACAGCCACCATCAGCGAACCCAGTCGAAAAAGTGGTTGCGTTAATTGAGAAATATCAACTGCTTGATAAACCGTTGCGTGAGCAGACGGGAGCGGATGAAACGGAATCCATCGTGCAGGCGCGTGAGGCGATGAATGACAACTTTGAAGACCTTTCCGAAATAACCGCTCAGGTGCTGGCGGATGGGCTGTCTTTGGAAGGCACTTCCGAAGCCCTGACTCTCGCCGCCTCAGACCTGTTCTTACGCTTGGATACTGAAAACCCGATGGATGTCCACATGCAAACCGCCTGCAATGTCAGGCACCATCTGTTGGGAGTTAAGGGGGTTAGTGCGAAAAATAAAATTTCGGCACTGCTGCTATGGAACTCCGGACCGGAAATCAGAAACGCCGTCAATCGCCTTGCCACCGACCATCAGCCCCATCCCGACACCGTCGCGGCGATTCCCCGACGTTCCCAAGAACAGCTTTTGGATACGATTCATGATGCAATCGCGGCTAACGATGTTGAAGGGGCAATCGCATACGCCGCAAAATATGGGGAACTCGAATACGAGACACAGCCCTTAATCACCCAACTTGCCGAAATCGCCTGCCAAGACAATATCACGGAGATGCACTCCATCAAGCACCATCAGGCGTGTGTTGAAGCGTTTATGTATACCCGGACACCGTTCCGTTTTCGACATCTTATCGCCGCATCGAAAGCAGCAGCGGTTTCGTATGGAAAAGCGCGAGATGTGTATGAACGGGCAAATTCGTTGTTGAACTAAACGAGGAGATTAGAACAATGCCGAACAACAATACAAATCGTCCGCTGGGGTGGGCCCTTATCGGCTGCGGAGGAGCAGGGAACGGCCACGCACAGTGGGCATCGTCTACGCCAGATGTTGAGGTTCGTGGTTTCTGTGATGTACGGACAGATTCAGCGCAACGTTTTCACGAGCAATACGGTGGAGAATACCATACCACAGACCCGGAACGTGTCTTTTCCGACCCGTCGGTAGACATCGTCTCAATTGCCACGTCTCACAATTCCCACGCCGAACTCGCTGTTGCAACCTTCAACGCCCAAAAGCACCTGTTTTTGGAAAAGCCGATGGCAATGACCACAGCAGACTGCCTGCGAATTTACGAGGCGATGAAATCAGCTAACAAGAAACTTATGATTGACTTCTCCATCCGTTTTTCAGGTGCGGCGCGGGCAATCAAAGACCGTCTGCATCCCCCAAAGGCGAGCCACGGTCAATGTATGATGGGCCGGGCAGACCTCAGTCGATGGCGGTGGCACCCTGAAGAGGGCGGTGGACCGCTGTATGATGTCGGTGTTCACGCTGTAGACCTGCTCTGCTGGATTCATGACGCTGTCCCCGTGGAGGTCTACGCCGTCGGCGGACAAATTACCCATCCCGATGAGCTGGGAAGCCCAGACATGGTGGACACGACCGCAGCGACCATCCGCTTTGCCAACGACTCCGTCGCTACCTTCCTGATGAGCGACGCGGGTAGCAACACCGTCGTTTCCAAATGGTTCTTCGAGTTTTTCGATGGCGAGCAGTCGGCGGTGCTTTATGAACATTTCAGCAAAGTTACCTTCGGAGATGGAGAAACCAGCAAACCGCCCGCCATTGACCGTATGCCCCTGTTTGTGGAAGCAATTCGCAACGACACCGAGCCGTATGTGCCAGCACAGGCGGGTATCCTTTCCACGTTGATTATCGAAAAGATAACCGCATCCATCCAAACTGGTCGTCCTCAGAAGATAGAGATGCCGGTCATCTGATGCACGATGGGCGGGTGATACTTGACGCTAGGACAAATGAAGCGCAAAGGCGCGAAAAAAATGAACCGTTCTGATATGTTGACCTACGTTTTGACTGACGGGCGAGCGTGGGATGCGAGCACCGTTGATGATACCCCCTCATGGTCGTACACGCTGTCTGAGACATGCGTTTCCGCTTTTGAGGAATGTATCGAAATCCAGCGACGCGCATCCCGACCAATCACGGAGATGCAGATTCAGGAGTCGCTACTTGATACTTGCGTCGAACCCCTGCAACCTGTACTCACGGCACTTAATTCGGGACGTGGATTCGCTATTGTCGAGCGGGTGCCTGTCGAACGATGCACGGCGGATGACGCGCAAGCGATGTACTGGCTAATCGGTCAGTTTCTCGGCATCCCCTTCGCACAGGATATCAAAGGTACGCTACTGTACCATGTACGGGATACCGGTCAGAATGTTACACAAGGAGCTCGCTTTTCCGTCACGAATGCCAAGAGTTCCTTTCATACGGACAATTCCTTCGGCGACCCGATACCTGACTTTGTCGGACTGCTCTGCCTGCACGAGGCGAAATCGGGTGGGCAGAGCCAGCTCATCAGCACCTACGCCCTCCATAATGAACTCCTGAAAAATCACCCCGACCTCCTCAAAACTTTGTATCAACCCTTCAACTTCGATCGGCGGGGCCAGTTTAAAGCGGGAGAGGACCCCACTTCTCGCTCCCCAATTTTCCACTGGGATGGAGAGCAACTGACCATTCGATACATGAATTATTACATCAAGGTCGGCCATGAACGGGTAGGTCAACCGCTGAATCCTGACCAGCAGAACGCCCTCGGCGTACTCGAAGCGTTGTTGCAATGTCCAGATTTTAAGGTGGCGTTTGACCTGCGTCCCGGGCAGATGCTTTTCACCAACAATCGTTGCATCCTTCACAATCGCACGGCATTTGAAGACCCCCCTGAACTTAAACGAAGACGGCATCTCGTGCGGCTTTGGCTCCGACGAAAAGAAGCAAAACTCGGCTTCACCGAGTGTGGACTTAGCCAAGGCTAACGTGCAATAGACGCGCTACTACGAACTGCTACTACTAACCTCGATTAGTAACAACTGAAACCAACTTGGGTTTTAAGTCGTTGCCATCGTTAGTTGTATAGAATTACGAACCTCGAAAAGTAGAGGCAGGATGTATATGCAATTCGCCGCACAAACGGATAAAGGTAAACGCCGCGCTCTCAATGAAGATCTCTATTATGTGGATGAAAACAGCAATCTGCTCGTTATCGCCGATGGGATGGGCGGACACAACGCTGGAGAAGTTGCCAGTCAAATTGCTGTTACGGTATTTCAGGAATGGGCGACCGATGCCGCAGATTTGGATTTGAGTCCCGATGAGCAATTGGCGGTATTGAAACAACTAACCGCGGAAGCCAACCGGCGCGTTTACGCTTATTCACAACAGCACAATTTGCCGGATGGGATGGGAACAACGCTCATTGCCGGGTTTCTTACCCCCACCTGCCTAGTCCATATCCATATTGGAGACAGCCGGATTTACGTGTTGCGAGACGATGCCATTGAGCTAATTACCAGAGACCATTCGCTCGTGCAGAAAATGGTCGATTCTGGCATATTAACCCCGCAAGAGGCGCGTGTCCATCCGAGACGCAACGTCATCAGTCGGGCCGTTGGACTTGAATCAACCGTACCAATTGATGCAGGAAATATCCCACTGTCACCTGACGACACCGTTCTCCTCTGCACCGATGGTCTGTATGACATGGTCATCGACGACACAGAAATCGCCGAACTGATCCGCTCAGCATCCGACCTCGAGGATGCAAGTTCCGCTCTAATCAATCAAGCACTTGATTACGGCGGCGAAGATAACGTAACGCTCATCCTTGCCACGTACAATTAGCGGGAGCGAGCGCTTACCTCCCTAAAGCGAAACGCCTCGCCACTCATCCTTCGCACAAGTGATATCCACCACGTTACCGTCCGGGTCTTCGACCTTAAAAGACCGCGCTGGTGCCTGTTCTGGGTCAATGTCATCCCGCTTCTTTATATCATCCCGCAATAACTTCGCGCCACTCGCTTCAAGTTTCCTGTAAATATCTTCAAGGTCATCAACAATCACACCAAAGTGCATAAATTCGGTGCCTTCCTCTTGCGGCTGGCGTTCTTCACCCGTGTGCGGGATGATTGTCATATTCAGCGTACCATCTGTGAGGTCAACGCTCGTCCCGCTTGGGCGATAACCGACAAATTCAAAACCGATCGTTTCATACAAACGCCGGGTCGCTTCAACATCTTTCACCCGGAGCGCAATGTGTCTGAGTAATGCCATTTTTACTTCCTCCTTAGTTTTTCATAACCTCTTTTTATTAAAGGCAGAAGCACAATCCCATTCTGCCACAACTGTTTAGTGAACGGTATTATACCTGAAATGCGAACGCTTGCCAATCCAAAAATAGGGCATTTAATTCCCTTGTAGCCTCGATCTCTCGAGCGCGACTCCCTGCCTAAAGTTTCTATTGATTTTTTTCCCATGAATCTCTCAAAGTAAAGTCTCTATTTGAATGTTGCAATCCAAATAATCTTGGGAGGTTATCTTCTGGCATTATTCATCCGTATTTTACCATATTCTCCGGTTTGCCGAGCTGATATTCCTGACCAACAAATTCTGACATCAACGAGTATATCAGTTTTCTGTTTTTTTTGCTAGAGGATTTTTTGAAACCGTCAGAAGCGCACACTAAAACCGTCTTTTAATAAGACCATTTATGAACCGCCCTCGTTTAATACGATTAATCGCATTGTCGCGGGTTTCGTTGCCGACGCTAAAGGGTTTCTCAATTTTCAATTTGACTCAAACCGATAATTCAGTTATAATTATCCAAGTTGTCACCTATTCCAGAGAAACTTAACGCAAAGGCGCGAAGGCGCGAAGCAGAAAAGTACGCGCAATCAACGCGCGACTTACGAACCGAAGGGAGAATATCAATGAAAGACTTTGCTTTTACTGGTGGCCGCCCCGACCCTTACACATTTCCAACGGAAGGGCTCATTGAGGCGAGTGCCA
Source organism: Candidatus Poribacteria bacterium (assembly GCA_965198165.1). Lineage (GTDB taxonomy): Bacteria > Poribacteria > WGA-4E > WGA-4E > PCPOR2b > CBDAOT01. Next base: position 6,675,960 of record OZ240244.1, read on the forward strand.
AAGCCCTAAGAGACCTCGGCGGGAGTCTCGTCAACTACCCCGGAGAGACAGGTTATCAAGGGCTCCGTGAATTGGCTTCGATGCGTTTTGAACGCCGTGAAGGGGTGCCGTTGCCTATTGATAACGTCTCAATTACGTCAGGCTCCATGCAGGCGTTAGAGCTTGTGCTACAGACGTTCATTGAACCTGGCGATACCGTCCTAACTGAAGAATTCACGTACAGCGGTACACTCGGTATCATGCGGCACCTCAAAGCGAATATCGTAGGTGTACCGATGGATTACGTTGATGGGATGGACATGGACGCGCTTGAGGATACACTCAAATCACTCAAGGCGTACAATATCCGTCCCAAGCTGATTTATACCACCTCCAACCATCAGAATCCGACATCGGCAATTCTCTCGCTGGAACGCCGCAAACGGATGCTGGAGTTGGCGGACGAATACGATACCCTGATTGTCGAGGACGACTGTTACGGCGACATCGACTTCGTGCCGAACCCGACCCCCGACGCGCTATTTAAGTTAGACGAGTCCAATCGCGTCATCTTCATCGCCACGTTCTCAAAAATCCTCGGTGCGGGTGTGCGTCAAGGATACTTCGTCGCGAGACCACCATATCACGGGATGATTCATCAGAATCGTTGGGATGGCGGATGCAGCGCGTTGGCGAGTGCTATCGTTGCAGAGTTCTTCAAGAACCATCTCGAAGAACACCTTGCGGTAACAAACGCCGCTGTCGGTGCAAAATGCCGCGCCGTACTTGACACCCTCGAAGAGAACGTCAGTGACCTGTGTACATGGACAGTGCCGCGGGGCGGGCTGTTCCTCTGGATACACGTACCGGAAACAACGGACATGCAGAAAGTCGGTGAGTACGCTGCGGAGCATAAGGTTGGCTTCAGCAACGGTAGTGGATTCCATTACCGCGGTGACCCAGTTCAGTGCATCCGCCTCGCTTACGCTTACTGCCATATTGATGACGTTGCCGAAGGCATCGGATACCTTTGCGATGCGATTCGGGCGGCGCAGGTTGAGTCGGTTGACGTTGCCGCAGATTAAGAACCTGTTGTAAAAGCGGCCCCGTGGGTGGGAAATCCCTTTCCCACCCTTCGGCAATACATCATGATGACTTTTCAAATAGGCCCTAAGACTTCACGACTCTCTGTGAAAATCTGATGTAACGGGACATCCCACGCTTGTGGCAGGGTATCCGCAATCATCTGCGCCTCATACGCCAAACCGATCCAAGTTGCTTTCGGACACGTTGGTAGGAATCGGTCATAGCAACCGAGCCCGTATCCAATACGATACCCCCTTGGATCGAACGCGACACCGGGCACAAGGACAAGCTCAATCTGATCGGTGGGGAACACAGGGCAGGTCATCGGGTTTGGCTCCAGCATTCCGTAAGGATGCCGCACCAGTGCTCGCTCTAGATGGGTAATGCGGTGGGGCGTAAGGGTGCGCCGTTTGACATCCATCACTGGAGCGAGCACCGTTTTGCCCTGTGCGAACAGGACATTGAGCAGGCGGTCGGTTTCGACTTCGCTTCGCATTCCCAGATATAGCATCACCGCGTTGACGGAATGCGTCTGCACCCAATCGAGCACCCGGTCAGCAATCTCCGTGCTCAATTCAGACCGCACATTAGGAGGAATCGCATCCCGTCTCCGAATGCCCTGCTCACGTAAGCGTCTCCGCGCTTGTTTTTGACACATGACCGCTCCTCCACTAGGCAGTTTTGCCCTAAAACGCACAAAGCTTCCAACGTCCGATGAAAAAGGGACTTAAAAATTAGGGATGCACAAGAGCTCTCGAGCCTCACTCGGTGTGGCGACCTCACGTTGCAGTTGCTTCACCAGATTCGCCGCGACTTCGACCATCTCGGCGTTGTTTTTGAGTAGCACCCCTCTTCGGAGATAGAGGTTGTCCTCAAAGCCAACCCGAATGTGGCCACCTAAGATGATGCCCATTGTAATCATTGGCAACTGTGCGCGCCCCACCCCTAGCACCGACCAGGGAATGTCGGGTGGCAGCAGGTTCTTCATAAACAGCAAACTCTCTGGAGTCGCTTCAATACCCCACCCCGCACCCATGCACAGTTGGATAAACGGTGGGTCTTCAAACAAGCCTTGGTCAATTAAGTGGCGCGCCTCCCGTAGATGCCCCGCCTCAAAGACTTCGATTTCAGGCTTAACACCGTACTCACGCATCCGTTGGGCGGCCGCCGTTCCCCACTCCGGTGGGTTGAGAAACACTCCATCCCCAAAATTCATTGAACCAACATCGAGCGAACAGATATCCGGTTTTAAGGTGACAGGTTCAAGACGCTCTTCGATAATGTCTTTCCCAAGTATATTTCTTCCGCTCGTCGTCAGATTGATGACGACATCGCACGCGTCCCGAATTCGCTCTACGACCTCTCGGAAGAGCTCAATCCGCGAACACGGGATGCCCGTCTCCGGGTCGCGGACGTGGATATGGGCAATCGCTGCACCCGCTTGATGAGATTCAATTGCCGCTTGTGCGATTTCCTCTGGTGTATACGGCACTGCGGGGTTCATTTCCTTAGTAGGGGCCGAGCCCACAACCGCAACTGAGATGATTGTTTTTTCCACGATATTTTCTCCCTCCTGATGGGAATATACGAACCTTCAATTCATTGTTCCCGCAAATAGGATATCATTGAGAGTGGCGTTGCTGCCAACACCCCGGCATCAACGGGTAGCACAACCCCAGAAATCCAGCGGGCTTCATCGCTCGCCAGAAATAACGCCGCCCAGGCAACATCCCACGCTGTGCCCTCTGTTCCCAATGGCGACGCATCTCGCCGAAGAGCGCGCTGTTCATCCGAGATGTGATGCACGATTGACCCATGAAGGTGTCCGGGTGCAATGGCGTTAACGCGGATGTTGTCTCGCCCGTGATGCACCGCCATATTTTGCGTCATGGCAATAACGCCGCCTTTGGATGCGCTGTAATGAACATCAGGTCTCCAGCCAGCACGTGCACCGTTGATTGAAGCGAGGTTCACAATCGAACCGCCGCCCCCCTCAATCATTTTCGGGATGGCGTGTTTGCTGGTCAGCATCATACTCTTGAGGTTGACATCCAACACTAGATGCCATTCCTCCTCCGAAACCTCAACCGCAGACCCTCCCCCACCGATGCCCACATTGTTGACTAGGATGTGTAACGCACCGTAACGGGCTATCGCCGCCTCAACCATTGCCTGACAATCGTCGTTTTGGGTCACGTCAGCCACGAATACGGATGCCTCACCCCCCTCTGCCTCAATAACCTGAAGCGTCTTGTTGGCGTTCTCCTCCGAGCGGTCTGCGACCAAGACTTTCCCACCGTGCCGCGCAAACAGGATGGCGATGGCTTGTCCTGTGCCATCCACAGAACTGCGTATTCCCGCGCCAGTCACAATCGCAACTTTCCCTGCTAACCGTGTTCCTTTCTCTTGCATAATTTCCTCTTTCCCGATAGCGTGTCTCGTAACGGGGCAAGATGCCCCGCCTACGTACGGATTTCCCCTCTCCCGATAGCGTGTCCCGTAACGGGGCAAGATGCCCCATCTACGGGATACGTCATGAAATTTTGCTCAATGCGTCCAAAAACATTCGATTTTCGACGCTGTTGCCCACCGCTGTTCTGAAACAGTTTGCCAAACCCGGTTTGCTGTGGAAATCCGCGACAAAAACCCGCGCCTCCTGCAATTGCGCCACTGGATTGACCGAAAGGGTCTGCCCCCAATTGACCAACAGAAAATTCGCCGCAGAAGGATAGACGTGGAAATTGAGCGCGGACAGTACGTTCGCTAAGGCAGTCCGTTGGCTTTTCAGTTCTGCAATGCAGGCATCCCTATATGCCAAATCTTCAAGCGCGGTTTCGGCGGCAACCAACGCGAAACGGTTGACAGGAAACGTCTGGTCTGCCCGATTTAGGTAACTGATGATTTCTCTGTTGGAGATGCAGTAGCCGACGCGCAAACCCGCTAACCCAAACGCTTTTGAAAGACTTCTCAAAATGATCAGATTGCCGTGCGTCTCGACGAGGTCTAAAACGGTTTCCCCGGACACCTCATAGTAGCACTCATCAACGACGACCATGCACGCCACTTCGCGCAAAATCGTCTCAAGCTCGGTTCTGTCAACTGTGTTGCCGGTCGGATTATTCGGATTTGCCAGAAAGATGAGTCTTGTGTCGTCTGTTACACTGTCCAAAAGTGCGTAGGTGTCAATATCAAATCCCTCCGATGCCCCAGTGCGCCCGCCCTCAACCAACGTCCCGCCCATCAATTGGGTCGCGTGAACGTATACGAAGAAGCTTGGAGCAGGTATTATCACCTCTTCCTGTGGATTGACAAACGTTTTGACCAACAACTCAATTAAGCCATCGGAGCCGTTCCCGATAATGATGTTTTCAGGCGTTATGCCAGTTTCGACGTACTGGGCAAGTTTGTGACGCAGGGCAGTACACGCGCTATCGGGGTATCTGTTCGCAAGGTTGGCGTGTTCTGAGAGGGCTTCTACCACTTTCGGAGATGGTGGGAAAAACGCTTCTGACCGATTCAGAAAGATGTCCTCACCCTCAACTTGGTCAGTGTAATATATGCTCGGATGCGGTTCAGGCAGGGATAAAATATTCCGCCTGAGATTCTTTTTGAGAAAATCGTGTGGGTTCATGAAATCTCCAAACCAAATAAATCGGAAAGACCGAGAACATCGTCAAGAAAAAGGTCTGGCTTCGCTGTGGCAAGCTGCGGGCGGGCTTCCGTACCGCCGATTCCGGTTAAAACAGCGATTGTTAGGCATTTAATTTGCTTCGCGGCTTTTATGTCGCTAACGGTATCACCGACAACGGCAACAGAGGTGTGTTTGTGCGCGGGATATTCCTCTCGATAGAGCGCGATATCGTCTATTCCGGGGTGAATCGCCCGCAGAAAAACGAATGGATGCGGTTTTGAGAGATGTACGAGATCCCCCTCGCCATCTCTAATCCCCGCTTCAAGGATGCTGCGTTCAGCCCATTCCACTTCCCGATGGGTGGAAATCCTTTTGCTGTCGAAGTATTTCAAAAGCCCCCAGTTCCGTAGAGGGGTTATAATTTCTTCGTAAGGACGTCCGGTGCCGATGCCGAGTGTGTACCCCGCCTCACACAATCGCTTTAGGAGACCCGTAATTTGTTCCAACGGGAGAATGGGCACTTCAGACTGAATCAACCCGATTTTGCCCTTCTGGGCAGGCGGTCTGCCGTAAGTGGTTTCAAACAATCCATCACCCAAATACCACTCTTGGAAGATGTCCTGACACAGCTTCCAGAATTCATCGCCTCTGTTAAACAGATGTGCCGCAATGCCAGTCTTTTTCGCAAGCCAGTCATTGAGCGAAGTCATTAACTCATATCCCTTTAACCCGCTTTTATCCTCAAGAAAGGTGCTGGCCACTCGGCTGTCCATCTCAGTGACGCAAAAATCCCCGTTGAGCGTGGTTTCCCCCAATTGCCGTAGGGTCTCTTTTGTCAGTCCGTTTGAGACAATGGTATCCCTGAAGGCGGGTTGCTTTAAGAGCGTGCCTCGGAGCAGACCCACTATGTGTAAAGCCATCATGATATAAGCAATATCCCAATTGGAGTTGATGGCGAGGTTCTTGAGTGCCAAGATTGTCTCATCCGGCAGGAATTTCTGACACTTTGTCAGTAGCTGTTCCAGCGGTGCATCAGCGCGAAACTCGGTCGGGTTTAATCCGAGGTATACCTCACTTTCCAAAATCTCAGCAACAGTGAGCCCCCCAGCTTCCCAATACTTCCGTTCACTGGTGATAACGCCATCCATGTCAAAGATAACAGTGTCAATCTGTGAGAATTTTGACTGTGTTTTCATCATCTTAATATAGCGTCCTCTTAATTGCCGCAATAAGCCCTTTTCGCCACTCACACGGCGCAAACACCCCTCTTAACGCCTCACCGAGTGCCCGGAACACCGATTCCCAGATATGATGCGGATTCCTACCCTTCAGAATATCAATGTGGAGCGTCGTCTTAAATCCTTGTGAGAATCCCTCCAAAAAGGCAATCAAATCGTGCGCCTGCATATCCTCGACCAGTTCCTCAAGTTCGCGCCCAAGATGGTTGTCAATAAATAAGCCCGGACGTCCTTCAACACTGATTACCACACGGCTCAGAGCTTCATCCAACACCCCAGACCCCTCGCCAAAAGTGTTGATGCCGTTGCTTATATTGTTTGCCAGCAGGTGGAGCAACGCATAGCCGAGGGTTATCCCCAAATCTTCGCACACGACGTGCGTAAGTTTATATCGCGGCAAGCCGATTTTTACCTCAATGTTGATGCAACCTCGCATACTGATGTGTTCGAGCATGTGACTCAAAAAGTGCAGCTCCGAATCACTCATTATCTCCCGTCGCTCCTCCATGTCTACAGTCACTTCAATTTCAGACTCAAAAGTGGGCCTGCGATAGATAACCTTTCGCTCCGTAGACAGCAAAGGTTCGGGTAACTGAATCGGGTCAGGCGTTAAAAATTCGTTGTCGTTCATTTTTGTAGTCCTCCATTTCGTAGTCGTGCAATTTCTGATGTAGTGAGTAGATACTCACGTTATTCATCTGAATGGATTTAACATACTTCTCGTATAGTTTACCCTACATTCCGCACTTGTGGATGCGAATTGAGAGAATTTATGGTCTCCTTTTCGGAACCCCATTCCTTATCCCCTCTGACCTGATTTTAACAATTTATTTTTTAATACATGAGTTGACAACGGTTAAAAAATGCGATAAATTGCGCTCGGTGTCAACCTCTATGGCTTCACTTGACTGTTGAGACATTATCCATGACTATACACAAGTGGACTATATCCAAGGGGATATCTCATTGATTTGAGTTCATGGCGAAAGGTTGACAAAGGTTGACAGAAAAAAAAGCGATCCGTAACGCGTTTTACTATTAAACTTGATTTTCTGAAGTGCCCAATTTATCGGGTGTATCGGGAGTCGGAACTCCCTCCCACAGGTGAAACGCCTTCGCACATATCGAAATTCCCTCTCATGTTTATTTTTAGCTCGCGTAAACAGTCCTGAACTGATTCCCCGTTTTACATTCCGCTCGCAAACGTGAGTAATGTTAACATGCGGTCAATTGTTTAGCAAGCACATAAAACTCGCGGAAACGGGAGTTTCATACACACGTAATTCATTTTTGTTAGAAGGACACCGTGGGACAGTAGGCCCACAAGGGCGTGGAATTTTTTCGTCAAGTCAGATTATCGGATATTCAGGAATTCAATAAATGCCGGAAACTCCCAAAATAGATGCGGAATATCGGGTTTACTATACTTTGGACAATTTTTGAGAATTTAGATGACAAATCGTATTTTAACCGACCCTGAAGGGTGGCGACATGAGTCTACGCATTTTCGTCATTTATTCAACACCCAAACTTCGCACTGTTCCGCGCTTTTATCTTATGACTCATCGCGAACAATGGGAGCGGCACGGTGACAAGTATTCGCGTGTTTCCAACCGCGCCGATAGCCCCTTACAAAGGCACTACAATTTCAAACTTGACAAAGCACTCGCCCCAAGCGTTAGTTTCTATTAACTCGCTTTGAGGCGTTTAAGACAGGTTCTGAACGGTGCCAATGGGAGGTGTCAACAGCCAAAGAAAAAGCGCGGCTCAGTATTGAGCCGCGCTTTCACGCAAAAATGATGGTGTGAACTCAATTCTGCTCATCGTCAAGTAGATTCGTTTATCATCTCACACTAATTGGCAATCCATAAGTGACAAGATTCGGGGGTTCGTAGTAGCGCAATTCATTGCGCCTTTTGGATGGACTGTAACATTTAGATGTCGAAATAGTATCACACGACATAGAAGGGGTATTGGTATCATCCCTAATGTGCATACACATTATCTCTCTGATGGCGATCGCCCGCGAATCTGCTTGATAATACGCTGTCCCTTCTCCCGAATCTGCTCATACTGCTTATTGCGCTGTCCCATGCCTACGAATTTTTCAAAATTGACTTCATGGGCATCGTCGATAATCTCCTCAACTAGTTTCACTTCAAGCGCTGTTCCTAGAAAACCCACTACATCAAGTCCAGCACTCCGCACTCTATAATCATACCATTGAAAGTCTACCGATTTCGGTTTATATGAGCTGTTCTGTAGCGTCTCAAAGTGTTTGACATGTTTGGCGACGAAGGAGAGTACCTGCGTCCGTTCAGCACGTAACACTTCAGGAGATTGTGTGATCATCAGCGATAAGATATCATACACACTCACTATAGATAGCCCGCCAATCTCAGGGTGATAGAAGTATTCCGGATGGCCTCTCTGACCTGCATTGGGGCCCCATTGTATGCGCCCATGGGGACCCGGTTTGGCATCAGACAGTATGTGTAGCGTTCTCTTCGTATTAATGGTGGCGAGATGATAAAGATGTTGAAAGGAGCCAGCAAACCCACTCTTAGAGCGTAATACGGCCTCATGGATACGTGGGTCGAATGTGGATTCGGCAGCCTCCGAGAAAAACATCATATATTCTGCAACTCCCTCGCTACTGAGATCGGAGGGATGACGCGGCTTGTTCCTTCCGATTTCGTAGTCTGTCTCCTCTTTTAAGTAGAGAGCGACAACTAGATCTATTATCTCCGGATTGTTATAGCGGACAAACGTTCTTCCCTCGAACCGCATACCCTTGGGGACGATACCGGTTACCAACCCTATTGCCCGATCTTTATCCCGAAATTTTCCGCTTGCCATTGCTCGGTCCCATTCTTGAAGAATAGGTTCTAATTCCTCTGGAGAGAGTGTTTTCATCAGAGCCGCGCAAGGGGGTGTTGGAACAGGGGTTGCAGCTTGAACAATACTAACAATGAATACGCAAAGCAAAATACATCGTAAAACAGTAACAGTCACTTTGAATCCGCCCCTCCAGTTGCGGGTAGTTTAGTGCCCTGCTTCTGTAAATTTTCGTTATACCTGGTCAAGCCTTCGGCATACTTCGTGCGTAAGGTCTGCTTTAGCTCTTCGTCCTTGATGTATCTCTCCAAAAAGGTTTCCATCTCACTCTCATTATGAGGCGGTTTTAAGTACGCAGAAACAATATGTAGACCAATCCAACGACTGAATGATTTGTTCCGCTTTCTCAATCTACTGCTTGTTCAAAACGGTCAAGTCTGTTGCTCCCGCGAAAAGCCCCATATGCAGGACTGAAGAATTTCACACGCTGAACAGCCAACTTGTAGTCGGGATGTTTGAGTTTGAGTTGATGCGGAATGAACAACGATGGCTTCGGTTCTACAGCAACAGAAGACGAGTCTGTCGAGGACGAATCCTTCAACTCTGCGGCAACGGAAACCGAGTTTGGCAAGATAAAACAAACTGAAAGTCCGATCAGAAATAAAACAACATGTTTCAACACCGTTATGTACCTCCATATATTGCATTGCTGAACCCCTTTTCTGTATCTTCACTCTTTCTGTTCTCGCACCACCTGCTTTTTGCTCGCCTCTCGAGCCTGTTGGATTTTCCTTAACGCTGCTGCTGCGTTGCTTACGAGCAACTTATCGGCATGAGTGAGTAGTCCGCGAAGTCTTTGCTCACGCGCAACGAGATTCGGAATCAACATCACTTCACAAAATGCTTCAACGGTTGGGACCTTTTTCTTCTGCTTTTTTTCTCCGAGAACCCATGTGGCTTGATCAGTTTTAACACAAGCTTCAAAGTAAAACTTTTCCGTTAAGTCCGATTTGGTGAGCTCTTGGGATTGGCTTCCATGCGGTGACCAATTCTCGTCCAGAATTACTACAGTATCTGGAAGGGTCTCACGGAACTTTGAGACGCTTAAAAAAAAGAGTTGAGATTCGTTCCTGTAATATACAGCCATCTCTGTACCCCTGAATTGATCGCTCTGAAAAGCGGAAATCTTTACTGGTTTTCTTTTCCGATTGCGCTTCAAAGTCACATTAATATCTCTAATGTGACTTTCAGAAAAGAGTTCCTGTTTAATTTCCTCTGTTCCGTAAAGCACCTTATCAATCCGGATAATATGTAATCCTCCCAATATTGGCTCTGATAAATCCTGCGTGTCTATATTAGTGACACACTGGGAACCCGTGGCCCTTCCGATAAACACTATGTCCGATTTATCAACAAGTTCATGAATGTCAATTGGGAACTTAATAGCATGCGTGAGAGCGTTTGGCATGAACAACATTATCAAAATCGCTAACCTTGAAAACCAACTATAAAATTTCATTGTAACCTCCTAGGGATTTCAGACTTCTCTCAATCCAAAAGGTGAGACTGATCTTCTTTTTACCCGCCGTGTTATAGGTTGTTAAAGCGGTGGGAGTCGTGGCACTCGCAGGCGTACCACCGGGAAACCTCCATTGCCCCTTGGTTATCCCTTGGCGCGGTACCTTTTCGTCGTCGGGATCATGCGAGCTGGAGCCGTCGAAATTGACCGTCGTATTGATGGCAACAGTCTGGTCTTCTCCAGGCAGAGCAACAGGCTGTTAAATTTTAACCCTAAATTTTGTGAAAGTATAGATCTAACTCACTTCACAGATGACTTAGGGGCGACTGTACTCCTATGTTAATTTGACTTATCTTGTGTAGAGATTGGTAGTGTACACAACTCAACATCTTGCTCCACCTTGTACGGATACCGATACTTTCTGATTTTCTTCTTTGCGTCTTTGCGTTAAATTCAACCACCTTTCCGTTCTATTCGCGCTTTTCAATCGCCATCGCATGTGCGGGAAAGCCCTCATAATCTGCCAATGTCCTTGTGGTTTGCTGGAGCCGATCAAACCCCTCCGCAGTGAGATAACTGACCGATGTGCGTTTTAGGAATGAAAACACCGATACGGATGAGTAGGTTTTCGCCCGCGCCCCTGTTGGCAGAACCGCGTTTGTGCCTAAGCAGTAGTTGCTGATGGAAATCGGGGTGTGTTCTCCGAGCATAATCTCACCCGCATTCTGTAACTGCTCAAGAATGGCGAGGGGCTCTTTGACGTGAACTTCTAGGTGCTCTGGAGCGTAGTCGTTGACAAAATCAATGGCGGCTTTAAGCGTGTCTGTTATCAAGATTCCACCGTAGCCCGAAAGCACGGTTTCACAGTATTCCCTTCGCGGCTGTGGCAGTTTGCCCACGAGAGTGGGTATCAACGTTGCAACTGCATCCGCCACCGGTCTTGAAGGTGTCACCAACGTCGATGCCGAATCTGGCCCATGTTCCGCTTCAATTAACAGATCTAATGCGACCTTCTGCGGGTTCGCACTGTCATCAGCCAAGATGATCGCCTCGCTCGGGCCCGCGGGCAATCCGACATCAACGGTGCCGTACAGGAGCCATTTCGCCGCCGCGACATACGGATTGCCTGGGCCAACGATTTTATCCACCTTCGGAACAGTCGGTGTGCCGTAAGCCATTCCCGCTATCGCTGAGGCACCCCCCACCTTGTAGATATCCTTTACCCCAACGAGGTTTGCGGCAAAAAGGGAAGCACCGTCAACAGAGCCATCCGGATTCGGCGGTGTACAAACAACCACTTTTTCAACTTGTGCGACTGTGGCGGGAATTGTCAGCATCAACATGACCGAAGGGAATGTGCCTTTCCCTCGTGGCACGTATAGCCCAACTTTTTCCATCGGCGTAATCTTCTCACCCGCAAGGATGCCCGACTCAAGTTCAGCAAACCACAGTTTCGAGGGCATCTGCTCCTTATGGAATTTGGTGATATTGTTAGCGGCTTGGTTGATTGCCGTTTTCACAGCAGGGTCAAGTTTCTGCTCGGCTTCTTCAAATTCGGGGTCGGAAACCTTCAACTCAGGTGCAGTGAGCTTAACAGAATCGAATGCTTCCAAATGCGCCAAAATCGCATCATCACCGCTCGCCTTGACCTGCTCAACGATAAGGCGTGCATCAGCAATGACGCCCTCAATATTGGTTTCAGCACGCCGCTTTAATTGGGCAACCTCATCGTGCGACAATTGCGATAACACACGGGTTTTAACTCTAAATCCCATACGCCACTAACCTTTCCGCGCCGCCTCAGCACGGCTGATAAACTCCGATGCCCCAGCCGCAAGCCACGCGCCGATACCCGTCAGAAAGAACCTGACACCCGCTTCGGCGTACTTCGTGATGGTCTGATTCGTGGTCAATGTGCCCGCAGTGCGCCCCGCCGCCTGAATACGAGCGAGTGCGTCGTCAATGGTATTTTGAACCTCTGGGTTTTGAAGGTCACCGATATGCCCCATTGACGTTGCGAGGTCAGATGGCGCGACGAAAAATACGTCAATATGGTCTACCGCCAGAATCTCATCCAAGTTCCTGATGGCGACGATATCTTCAATCAATACAATCATAAGGGTTTCGTCGTTTGCAACGTCGAAGTAATCGTCCACCCCATAGCCCTGACGGCTGGTAAACATCCCCCGATACCCAATGGGCGCAAATTTTCCGCCATCAACGACGTTCTGCGCTTCCTCTTTCGTGTTGACATGCGGCACAACGATGCCTTGCGCCCCGCGGTCAAGGGTTCGGTAGATGAGCCCCTGCTCGTTGAGATTGATACGCACAATTGATGTCATCCCCCAAATGTCGCAAGCGCGGGTGAGATTGCCCAGGTCGGCGGCATCTACAGCACCGTGCTCACCTTCTAGCCATATTCCGTCAAATCCGTTTGGACCGAAGGAATCAATATCGTCAGAATGTGTAAAACCACTGATCACGTAGGCAGTATCGCCAGCAGCCAGTTTTTGTTTAACCCGATTTGGTCTAATTGCCATTTGTTCCTCCAATTATAGAATTATTCCGTAGGCGGGGTATCTTGCCCCGCTCCTTACCGACACCGTATTCACAACTTACCAAGATAAACCCCTGTCGATATCGCATTCCGATTATCCCCACTGATACCGCCCGCATTCAACCCTTTCGTATACATGAACCACGGGCTGTCTGCACAACTCACCGTCGGGCGCGTCCAATCCCACCATTCGAGCGCGGGCAACCAATTTGCCGCCGCCGGTTCGGTAGCCGTTATCTCCTCAATGGCAATCAACGAACCATCCGGGCGGAACTTGAGATGAAACAGTTCCAAGCTCGGGTCGAACCAGTTTGTCTTTTCTCCAAGCGGATTCGTGGCAATCATCAGATGAAGGTGTCCCTGCATATCTCGACTGATTGATGTCGCCCGCCCGTTTTCCATGTTCAGGTCGGGGATGGTTTTCGCGAGTTCAACCCCTTCCCATCCGTCCGAAGTGCGATGCCACAACACCCCAGCACGTCTACCCGGTATTGATGCGAAAAACCACGGTTGATTATCCGCATCCACAACGTGATTCCCAACCCGCACCTCCCACCTTTCATGCTGTCCTTCAGGGTGACAGATGGCGTTCATCGTTTCGACTGTCAGCGGCAACGAATCACAACGTTCCCCTTCGTTAAACCATGTATCCCCACCGTCATCCGATTGCATACTCACTGCCGCCCGGCCGCGACAATCGCTCGCCGAACCCGAATCGGCGTAATGAAATTGGAAAATTAGGTGCAGTTCCCCCGTCGGGCCGACTGTGAGCGACTGCATGAAGTGATTGTAACCGGGAACAGGACTGATTGCAAGTGGCAGAGGCGTTTCCCACGGTTGACCAGCGCGCTTGCGTCTGTACCACAGTTGCCACCGCTCCCCTGCTTCACGATGCGCTAAGTGGAGTGTGCCTTCGGCATCCACAACGAGGCTCGGATAGGTATCGCTTGGCCCGAGTGGCGTTGATGCACTCCAACTCTCGGCATCCGCTGGCGTATCCGACCAGCGATAGAGAAAATCGCCCGAATGCGCGCCGACTATCGCGTGGAGACGACCAGTGTTGTCAAGCGCGAGTGCCGCCCCGCAGTGATTGTCAATCCCCTCGCCGAGCTCGATGCGACTTCGCATCTCGCCTGATTTCGGGTCACACACCCCCAGTATCGCCTTCGCTGGATGTCCCAATTCGGACGGCGTATCAAGCCAACTCACAAAAAGCGTATCGTCACGCCGGATCAGTTTGCTACTCATGTTATACCCCGTCGCCCGGTCTGAACCCGACTCCGAGAGCATACGGTGGATTGCCATTGACGACTCCTTCTATTTGCCAAAAGTGGCTAGAACGCGCAATGAATTTCGATACGCAACTTTAAAAAATAAGCCCGTAGAAGCGGCCAACCGTGGTACTCTTCCAATCTTCCCTTCTTCCATCCTTCCCTTCTTCCATCCTTCCACCCTTCCATCCTTCGCAAACCTACCAATCAACCACCGAGTTATCATCCGGATGATACGTCTCCGGATTTCGCCAATCGTGGTCGAGCTTATCCTCTAGCGCATCCTCATCAAGTTCGATACCCAAACCAGGCCCCGTCGGTAGCTCCACAAAGCCATCTTTGAAAACAAACGGATTCTTGAGATAGCCTTCTCCCAATGTGGTGTGCTCCTGCGCCATGAAGTTTGGAATCGAAGCATCGAGTTGAATACAAGCTGCGAGCGAGATTGGCCCCAAAGGATTATGGGGTGCAATGCCCGCATAGTAGGCTTCTGCCATGCCCGCAATGATTCGTACCTCGTTGATTCCCCCTGCGTGGCACAGGTCGGGCTGTAGGATACTCGCCGCCTGCTTCTCTAGGATTTCGCGGAATCCCCATTTCGTAAAGATTCGCTCACCGGTTGCAATCGGTAGATGTGTGCCGCGGGCAATATCTGCCATTACGTCTACATTTTGACATTGGCACGGTTCTTCGATGAACATCGGTTGATACGGCTCTAACTCCTTGATCAGGAGTTTCGCTGTCTGTGGACTGATTGCGCCGTGGAAGTCAATACCGATATCAATCTCTGGGCCCGCCGCCTCGCGCAGTGCCGCGAAGTGTTCAACAGCACGGTCAACGAAGCCTTTGTTTTCAATGATTCGGGCAGGGCGACCGCCCGCAACGCCGGTCTTGAAAACTGTGAAGCCCTTGTCAATCCATTCCTTGATGCCTTCCGGGTCGCCGCCCCCTTTGTATAATCGGATGCGGTCTCGCGTCGGGCCGCCGAACAGTTGATACACCGGCACACCGAGCGATTTGCCCGCCAGATCCCAAAGTGCCTGCTCAACCCCACTCAACGCACTCGTGAGAATTGGACCCCCACGATAGAAAGCGTGCCGATACAACGCCTGCCAATGGTGTACAACCCGACGCGGGTCTTTCCCGATTAAATACGGAGCGAACTCATCAACCGCTTGAGCACACGTCAACGCCCGTCCCTCAAGAATCGGCTCACCGAGACCTACTAAGCCTTCGTCAGTGTGAATCTTCAAAAAGAGCCAACGTGGTTGAACAAGAAATGTCTCGACCTTCGTAATTTTCAATATCTTCTTTGCCTCCTTACGTTTTTGCGTTAAATTTCTCTGAAATACGCGGCAACTTGAGTTACTAAAACTGGCTTACCGAACCCGCCGATCGTCGATTTTGATAACCCCACCAATCTCCTGTGCGATGTACATGAATCCCTTTTGGTCAAGCACAATTCCTTCTTGGTCACTTCCCGGTAAGAAGTATTGGTGAATAATCTGCCCATTCGGCTTAACCTCTAGCAAAAGATTGGTCGTATCACTCATTACAATAATACAATCGCGCCACGCATCGTAGGCGAGACCAGAGATATCAATAACGTTCATTGGAAAGAAACGGATAATGCGCCCCTCTGCCTTTCGCGCTTTCGACGACACAAGCGGCAACACTACTTCGCAAATAATCGAAGGCTCTTGATTCGGCTTCAGGGTGAAAGATTGGTTACCAATCCAGAACGTTCCGCCTTCAGGGTGAAAAGGATTCTGGATAAAAACAATACCTTCCAGTCCCATCCCCCCCTTTTTGAGCAACTGCCGTCCCTCAAAATTCCGATTCACATCAAATGTTCGGTTAATCTGGAACGTTTCCGGGGTCAACTCAACAATATTATCCGCACCCTCAATAACTGCATACAGTAATCCTGTTTGCGGATTGACAGTTATCCCCTCAAAGTCAGCCTGTTTGAGTTGCTCAGAGCGGGCGAGTCTACCATCGGTGTGCATTTCATAGAGAGAGCCCTCATCGGCAACCACAAAGAGGGTTTTCCGTTGGGGATGGTACGTCAACCCCGACAACTCATCAATCTCGGTTTGGCAGATATTACCAACCATTTTATGCGGCAATTCAACCGGCGGCGCGCCGGTCAATGGTTGATATTTGGCAACCAACCGCTCCGTCTGGGTATGAAGATACACCAATAATAGGCTAACAAATACGACAAAGAGACTAACAGATACAACAACAATGAACGGAATTAACTTGTATCTCATCGGCTTGGTTACGTGGCGGAAAGTGTGATAAATTGAAGGACATCCAACATAAGACCCTCGGCTCCTGTCTACATAGACACCGTTGGATCTATTCTATCATTTGTCATCAACAAATGCAAACGAATTAAAAGAAAAATAGAACGCAAAGACGCGAAGGTGCAAGGGCGCAAAGAAGATAAGGGGAAGAAAATAGTTTCTCGGTGTCTCTTCCCATTAAAACGACATCATGCCAAAGTTGCCTTAGGCTGATTGCACGGTCTGCCTTGCGCCTGAACTGTTCGGTTTGTATTGCAATTGATTGCGCGTCAATCGCACTAACGCGCCAATGGGTGCTCCCGATTCGCAATCGGAAAATTGACCCGTTGCCCCGTGAGTTGCGATTCGTATGTGCCGAGAATCATCTCCAACGCGGCGACAGCGTCCGCCGCACTTGAAATCGGTTCCCGGTCGTTTTCGATGGCATCAATCAGGTCCATGATTGCGAGTCGATTCCCGTTGAAAAACGGTGTTTCATCAATCTGCAACGGCTCCCACGTTTGGGATGTGTCCGTGGGTGTCCAGCACGGATGGGGGTAAATCATCATCTCATCCCCACCCCCGCCGCGCAAGGAGATGGTTCCCTCGCTGCCGACAATCTCCATCCCGTACCGTTGGCCGACCTGGTCTTTTCTCGAATCAAAGAAGCCCGAAACACCGCTCTTAAAGGCGTAGTAGCTGTTGACACAATCCCCCGCGACTGGCCCGACAGGCTCCGTCGCGTCGCGAGCATGGTCGGCAGTAACCTCCACCCCGTTTTCTGTGACGTGCGCCTGCATCCACGCGACATCTCCAGCGAAGTAGCGCATCATGTTGAATAGGTGTGTGCCGAGCGTAATCATGTCCTCACCACCACCCCGCCTGTCCTGCTTGCCGTGTGCATAAATCGCTTGGATTTCGCCAATCTTACCGTCTGCCAACAACTTTTTGATTCCTTGAATCGCCGGTAGATAAACCGCTTGGTGTGCAACGGCAACTTTAAGTCCCCGCTCCTTGGCGGTGTTGACAACCTGGTCTCCATCAGCGAGAGACGCGACCAGCGGCTTTTCATGGTAGATGTGGCAGTCGGCTTCGAGGCAGGCGAGTGCCATGTCGAGGTGTTCCGTCACCCAACGGGGGCAAACGCTGACGATGTCCAACTCCTCTTTGTCGAGCATTTCACGGTAATCCGCATAATCACAGACCGCGCCTGTCTCTTCCACCGCCTTTTGGCGCCCCGCTTCATTCGGGTCCGCAACTGCGATGAATTCAACGTTATCTAGCTCCTTATAGGCGATGTGCAGTCCATGGCCATAGTTTCCAGCGTCAGTGTGCCCAATGGCAGCGGCACGATAGATTTTCTGAGACATAAAATTTTCCTTTTCATCTGAGTTGTGATGAGCAGAGCCATTCCCACAGTTACCAAAATGGAAGTACCAAAGTGAGGGAGAAGCTCTGTATATGTGAACAACTGGTTATTGAACCGTTTCCGGTGTCTTTTTCTACCGAGAGGCGTTGTTGCCTCTAGACGGCGGCAATGAATCCGCCATCAACAAGTAGCGCGGCTCCCGTGACCCACTCTGCGTCATCCGATGCCAGAAAGACCGTCGCCCGCCCGATGTCGCGTGGCACACCCAGCCGGGGCAACGCGGTCTTTTCTCTACACGCCTGAATCTGTTCGGGGGTCAGGTAGTCTTGAATCGCTGTTTCAATATAGCCAGGGCATATTGCGTTAACGGTGATGCCGTACTGTCCGACCTCTAGGGCGGTATCACGGATCATATTGACAATCGCCGCTTTCGCAGGGGCATAGGCAGGCCCAGCACCACCGCCGTAAGCGTGGACGGAAGCGAGCTGGATAATCCGTCCAAATTGGGACCGCTTTAAGTGCGGAATGGCGAGTTTTGTGGCGACAAAAACGCCTCGCAGGTTCACGCCAATCACCCTGTCCCATTCGGCAATCGTGATATCCTGACTGCTACCGGGGATATGGATGCCAGCATTGTTGACGAGGATATCCAACCTACCAAAGTGTTCGACGCATCCTGCGACCAACGACTCAACCTGCGATTCATCCGCGATATCCGTTTGGATGAATACACCTTGAGCACCGCGTTTTTCGATTTCCTCAACCGTTGGCGTTGTCACATCCCGTTCATGGTATTTGCCCTGTAGCGGGGCTTCCTGAAGATCTGCGACAACGACCCGGGCACCTTCGTTGGCAAATTCAAGCGCAATCCCGCGCCCAATGCCGGAACTGCCGCCGGTCACAATTGCAACCCGATCCTTTAGTACCATCGGCAACCTCCTCCGTTCCTGTCATTATCTCAAATCTAATTATACCAAAAACAGATCTATTACTCAACAGTAAACATCCATCGGGTATGTAAAGTTTTTGACATTAAACACCCCCGTAGCCGAGGCTTATGGTTTCCCCAAAGGATACGCAAAATATCACACTTTATTACATTGGTTTCCCAAACTTTTGACAAAATATTTACACACCCAAATTACTCAGGGCGATTTAGGGCGTGTTGACGAACTAAGAGAAACGCACTTGCCACACGCCTCCGCTTGATCGGGAAAGGGATCCCTATCAAGCCGTTGATGACTTGATGCCCCATCATATCGTCAGACATAAACGAAGGCAATACGTTGATGGTGAGGTACATACAAACACGATTGAAGGGTTCTGGTCACTTGTGAAACGTGCCTTTCATCGGACCCATCATTATAAGCATGTTAGGCTCTATATTGCTGAGAGCGTGTGTGAAAAGTTACACTAACGACTTGGCTCTTACGGACATCAGCCGTTAGCGGGAACCAACCGCTTGAGCATCAGGTGACTCATCGAAATCTCAATTAGGCTTTCGCTCGTTGAGGGAAGCCGCTCATAATCTTTGCTCAGACGGCGGGAACGACCTAACCACGCAAATGTACGTTCTACAACCCACCGACGAGGAAGAACAACGAACCCCTCCGCGTCCGGAGGACGAGAAACAATCTCAAGCACACAACCCGAAGACTCCTTCACCCAGTCAGCCAGCGAACCACTGTACCCCCAATCTGCCCAAATTCGTTTCACAGAACTGAATTCTGTGAATAATTTCTCAATAACGCCTTGCGCGCCATCTCTATCTTGAATCGATGCGCTATGAACCGAAACCTCAAGCAACAATCCAAGCGTATCTACTATCAGATGCCGTTTGCGACCATTGACCTTTTTGCCCGCGTCATATCCCCTTTCACCCCCTTGTTCCGTGGTTTTCACACTCTGAGAATCAATTATCGCACCAGTGGGGGTGGGGGCTCGGTTTTCATTCGCCCTCATTTTGCGGTAGAGTTGAGCATGAATTTTCTGCCTTCTCCCATCAATACGCCATTTTCTAAAATAATACCAAACGGTGCCCCACGGTGGGAAGTGTTTGGGTAGCATACGCCATTGGCAGCCACTGCGTAGGAAGTAGAGAATGGCATTAATGACAGCCCGCATGTCAGCGGTTCGGGGTCGTCCGCCGGTCTTTGGCGGCGGGATAAAAGGTCGAAGGTATTCCCATTGTTCATCTGTTAAGTCTGTTGGGTATATTTCGTTATTCATAACCCAACATAATACACGATAACTTCCGATTTACAAACGGTAATTTATCGTGTATTATAACACTTGTGAACCGAAATTAACTTTTCACACACCTTCTGAGGCTTGTTATAAGTGGAACAACCGAGATAACAAGAACATCTTGGAGAAGTTTATCAGGAAAGGTTGCACATGACGAATCGTAAGTAATTTTAGGTTGACATCCTAGTGTACACTTGATAGAATATCTGATATGACAAATCAGAGCAACAGATCAGCGTTATTTACCTCTCGTGATACTGAGGGAGCCATAACCTTTTTCACAGTCTTAGGGATTATTCTGATCGTTGTAGTTTTTCTTCATGCAAAATTTTTGGATAAGAAAGGGTACTCGGATGCCTTTTATCTGGTAGCAGGAAGTATGCCTCACATATTGGCATCAACTACGATACTAACTATATTTGCTGAGGGAGCAGACATCATGTTTAGACGTTATCGTGCATATCGCGAGGAAAAAAAGAAGCTTATTGAGAAAGCTAGAGAAGAAGGCTATCATGCTGGTTATCAGGATGGGAAAAAAGGGGTTGAACCTCGTATACACACTAGAGACTCAAAGGCTGATACACATACGAGGGGCGCAGAGAAAGGCAACACTAGGAAGGAGTAGGTGCCTAGCATAAGCTAGACACCTAGCAACCGCCGCTGCTAGTTAAGGTAGTTTCCCAGTGGGAACACCTGCTCTACTAGCTGTGAACACATGTCCACCTTGGCGAGTTATCCCCATTGCTTCACATTCCAGAAACCGAGTTTTTTTGCGTCAACTCATGTTGCCATCCGTCCTCGGACAGATGGGCAGATGACTGCGCGCATCTTGTGCGCTCGCTCACGCGATGCGCTTGCTCACGCTACCACCCGTTAGGGTCATCACAAGCTTATGTGCCATCCTGTTCGTCGCGGCGGTCTACTTTGGCTGGAAGTGGGGCTTTGAATCCGGGCGCGTCGACGATTCCAAGTCCACAGAGGAAAACCTGGCGTTTGTTATCAAAGAGGGAGAGGCACTTTTGAAACAGATCAGACAAAGAATCACAAAAATCGAAGCCGATGAGTCCGAAGAACTCGAATGGCTCAATGAGCACGAGAAAATCATCGCAACCGGTCTCCGTGTCCTCAAAGCGTGGAAACAGCATCTAGCGGAGGCGGCGCCAATACTGAAGGCGTGGCAAGAGGATTTCAACATGATAAACGTGGAGCGAGCGTATCGTGAAATGGAGGAAAGGATTAAACGCGAAGCAGGTGAAGACAACAACATGCACCTCGAACCCAACACCCCGAAGAAAGAAAACGGCGAATAAGCCCAAAACGATACAATGAGATTGAAACAAGGAGATGAACCATGCGCCCCACCCCATTCTCATCGCACTCTATTGTGTGATTGCCACGATTGGGGCACTGATAGAAAGAAGTCATTCCCATGACGTTCTTCATACCAGACCCACCGCCAAACCGCCAAACCCCCTTTATGAGAATCCTCACCGCCTTACTGATTCTCGGTGCCCTTTTATTTGTGATACGCATGGTTCGTGAGACCAATAAACCCCCGTTCACCACTGAAATCACAACGTGCACGGACATCGTAAATGGCGCAGTCATTGCGGTGACCGTCGAAGGCACGGTGCAGGCACACAAGAAACAGGATCAGATACGGCTCACCGCTTTTGTCAACAGAAGAATCGTAGGCTCTGTCGCGCTCGGTGACTTTGAAGCGGGGCAAGAAAAGCCCTTCCGCGTGACGGGCAATATCCCGTCTCAGGAAAGAAAACCGCTTTCCTGCCGTGTGGAACTAAAGTCCCTTGCACCCTAGCCCCACCGAAACCAAAATCGTCTACCAACAAGCCTGACCGTCAACCGAGCGGAGATGCGTCTGATGCCCCGTTTTTGCGTTCTGTACCTGATGTTACTCGGATTCACCTTTTTCTTTGCGAGTTGGCGATGCAGATTGGATTCGTTATCTTCCTAATCTTCCTGCTTTGCCTTCTGCCGTTTTTCTTCAAACGAAATGATTAGTCTCGTATAATTGTTTTTATACGATGTTAATTTTGTTGACCAACCACACACACCTCTACTATAATACCCCCGTGCAGAGGAGATAGAGAGCTGCGGATCTCACACCCGGGATCCGCCTATCTCGTACCAGAGCTCGGTGTCAATCTGCAAACTGCATAACCCCTAACTGTCTTTACAATCGAATCGGCACGGAACAGAACCCGTTATGGGAAGTCTCTGTTTTTTGCTCAAACTTGCCCAAAATAGCGAGAAAGGAAAAGAATCATGAAACTTCCTTAAACGGAGGGTTCTGATGAAATACATAGAAAAAGGCCGCTTAAGCGTCAGTCTGCTACTCGCAATCCTTTTGCTGTTGTTCATATCGCGATATGAACAAACCCACGCAAAAATCGTGTTTTCTTCAAAACAAAATGGAGATACACTCTTTCACATCTACGTGATGGAAGACAACGGCAGCAACGTCCGAAGAATAACGTCACCCGATTTTTTTGATTATAACCCACGCTGGTTCCCAGACGGGAAACGGATACTGTTTGAAAGAGACTTGGCACGGGGCAGTGGCCAAATCAATTCCGAATTCTATATTATTGATGCAAACGGTCGGAACGAGCACCGCTTTATGGAGAACCACCCCACAGATTTCTCCCCGGCCCTATCGCCCGACGGAAAACAGGTCGCATTTGTGAGCCTCCGCGGCGGCGCATGGGATATCTATACCTATCATCTCGAGAGCGGGCAGTTGAAGCAACTGACCAACAACCACGAATGCAACCGAACCGACTGGTCCCCAGATGGCAGAAAGCTCGCCTACGAAGATGACACCGCGGCGGATGGCGATAACATTTGGATTATGAATGCCGACGGCAGCGGTAAACGTCGGCTCAGCCCGCCGGACAAGGGTATCGACATGGTCGTACTCCGAGGCGCGCCGCGTTGGTCCCCATCGGGGAAATACATCATGTATGATGAAGTCGAACGGAACCAAAAATGGCAGCGAGTCAAAGAACGGATTGTCATTCAAAAAGTGAGTACGGGTGTCAGAGAAGTCCACGAATTCCCCGTAACGGATAATGTCCTCACCGGGTGTTGGATGGGAGATGACCAAACCGTGCTTTTACCACTCAAAACGGATGTTAAAGCCCCGACCGCCAATTACGAGATATACCGCTACGATTTGGTGAGCCGTCGATTAACCAACCTAACGAACCAGCCCGGCGGCGACTACGGCCCACACTGGATGGGTGGCACCCTCGCGGTGTTCCCCGCAGGGAAACTGACGACACTGTGGGGAGAACTTAAGAAAATCAACGAGTAGGTGCCAGTAATCGAACCATTGCGGTGCGCCTTTGCGTAATTTAATATGATACAGTTAAATTCTGTAACACTAACTTATCGGTGTTAGTCTTACCCTAACTCCGTATCTGGAAACGGATATGTGGAAAGCAAGGGGACAAGGCGAATGTCTCAAAGGGAATGTAGACCCTATAAGGTGACACGCCAGACTAGAATAGTATGGTGAGACAACGCACTGGTGCGAGAAGCCTCGTTAGTCGAAAACAGGTAAATCTACAATTAAAAGCCTGTAACCAATAAGGTATGTGTTAATGGATATGCACACACAATTTGCATATCTGATAAGTATAATAACATCGGGGTACAGCCAGCACCTAACCTATTCATGATTCATATTAAACGAGAGTAGAGGAGTCCCTAAGCCATCTCATTGAGATGACTTAGGGAGAGGAGCGTAGGTAGCAATATGGTGTCTAATCAACATCATTTAATGCGAGCATACGCAGGTGATTAACAAGACAAGATTGGGGAGATGTAAGTTTGGACGTGCAAATACGCTATGAAATATAGTGGGCAAGCCCAACAATGAACGAAGCATAAACCCGTTGGAATCTTGCCAAAACTGGAAAGCCGTGTGCGGTGAAAGTCGCACACACGGTTTGGAGGAGGAGAAAATTCCGTGAGGAATCTACCTATCCCTACGAAAAGCGAACATATAGAAAACTGGCACGGTCGCAAATCCACACAATGGACCGGATCAATCAAAGATCTTCGGAAGAAAATTCCTCGTTTCACATGTGAGCCGTTTCACATAAAACAGGGAGTCAATGAATACAAGTCCCTCATCATAAGGCATCCCCTAAGTGAGGTTGGAGCGGATCTCGGATATGCTGGAGCAGATTTCGAATATGACGAGGCAAAAACTAGCGAGCATATACCAATTGAAGCGGTTGATACCAAGGGGTATAAACTCGTTGAACATCACGACATACTTGAAATGGTATTAGCCACATTGGATCAATATGCCCTCGACTCTGGTATAACCGATATTGAATCTCCCAAGGCAGAATCTCTTGAGGCAACACTGTTACTCTCTATCTATGGCGCACGGATGTTTATTGAATTTTGCGCTCACGATTACAAAAGGGATTCCTATACACTCAAAGTAAGTTGCCGCAATTCAGTGGACAAAAGTATGGCTTTGACCATAAACCTATCTTTGCATCATGGCGAGGATAACACAGACATTCCATTTGATGGTTTCCACCATAACCACACTAAAGACCTTAGCAATGATGCAATCATAAGGTTTCTTGTCCAGTGCCCTTGAAAAATTTTTATGTGGGAGCTGGGATACCGATAATGCTTCTAGGAATGACATTGATGAACTCATTTCTAAGCATCTCACCCATGAAGAACAAGAGCAAGTACAGAAGGAACTTAACGACGAAAAGCAGGAAAGCGTGAATCTACTACAATTCCGTGAAATATTAGCCTCGCTTACTTATGAAGGCATAGAGCAATTCCACGAGATACCTCGTGTTCTTGGGAGGTTTGCCGAACTAATCAACGAAATAAAGAAGTTAGCGGACAACACAGAAGGCACCAAGAAATGAACTGGAAAAACAAAACGGTAAATATGAGATTATAAATTAAACCCATATTATTGTACGCAAATAATTGATTAGCCCCGAACCCCAATCACCTCACTCAGGTTTCCCCTCGTCACCCTCCCTCGCCGCAGGCAACGCCTTAACCCCACCGCCATCCGCCTCCTGCTCCGGTGCCTTCAGCGCAAGCGTCAACCGCTTTTTCGTTGCCATCATTTACCTCCATTACAATAAAAATATAAGCCTCCGAGCACAGTTGCTATAAAAGCATAAGGTTCCGAGTACCCTCCCGTACAAACCGCCCGGAGATCAGTCACTGCTTGAGTTCTACGCCTTTTCCGTCTCCTCGGAAAACTTCCGAAGGTCACTCCTATCCAAACCGCCCGGAGCCCAGTGACTGCTTGAGTTCTACGCCTTTTCTATCTCTATCAAATTTTCCCGTCTCCTCGGAAAACTCTGAAACTTCCGAGTAGGTTCCGAGTACCCCTCCCGTACAAATCACCCGGAGCTCAATCACTGCTTGCGTTCTTGCCCTTATCTGTATCTATCAAATTCTCCCGTCTCCTCGGAAAACTCTGAAAAGTACGCTACTTAACATACCATAATAGACCGCATCTTCGCAACCATATTCATCCACTCCCCTCCCAAGTTCAGACTTGACAGAAGTACAGCATTCAGGTAAAATCCATAGTAGCAAAGCAGGAAGTTGGATTTTTAGGAATTGATTCTAAATACCGAAATTAAGCGAATTATCGAAAAGAGAGCAGATAGGCAATGAACAGTGATATCTATGGACAAGGCGACGGGCTCCTAACCCAGGACGGACATCGATTGTTTCCAATCGGTTTTTACGAGATGCCGCAAGGCGAGGATGAACTGAGAGCGATGGCTGAATCGGGTGTCAACCTCATCCGTTGTGGCAATAGAGGAAACCTTGACAAAGTTGCCGCTTTGGGGATGATGGGGTGGGTTTCGCTTCCCGTACATATCGGGGGCACTGACGGTCTGCGCGAACAGATTGAGGCTGTAGTAGACCATCCTGCGCTGGCAGTCTGGGAGGGCCCGGATGAGATTGTATGGTGTTTTACTGCCTTCAGCCACCTGTGGAGACAGGATAGAGTTGGAGTATTTAAGCATCGGGATGAATGGTGGATGCAGACACCGTTGGCGATAGAGTATTCGGAGACTGAAGCGAAGAGAATCATGCCGAATATGCGCGATGCAATTCAGTTGTTGCGGAGCCTCGATACCCACAACCGCTAATTTTGGATGAACGAGGCACGCGATAGTGACCTCAAGTTTGTCCGACAATATCTTGACCATATAGACATCATCGGTTGCGATCACTATCCTGTGCGAATTGATGACAGGGATGTTAGTTGCGTTGGCGTTTCGACGGAACGGTGGAAACAGGTCGGTAGAAACCGGCCGGTGTGGATGGTCTTGCAAGGTTTCGCTTGGAGCGACCTTGATGAGCATGATGATCCGGTCGCTTATCCCACATTTATTGAATCCCGGCACATGGCTTATGATTGCATTGCACACGGCGCACGGGGTATTCTGTATTGGGGGTCAAGCTACTTAAAGTCTGAGGGGCATCAAGCGTTCCGAGAATCTCTCTATGCACTGACGAGTGAGTTGGCGGCATTGCAACTCTTCCTAACGGCACCGCAGGAGCGATATGCACAAGTGAGGGTGATTGAGGGTAGGCGTAAAAGGGAGGGTGAAGTCGATCTTGCTCCTGAGCGAGGGGTCCAGGTCATCGCCAGAAGAAGTGGGCGGGATTGGCTGATTGGCTTGGTTAATGAGGATAATAAGACGCAGATGGGTGTGGAAGTGTCAGGGTTGGACGACCTCAACGGCATGGATTTCGTTCTGTTGTACGGCGATGAGCGTGTGACTATCAATCACGGTGAACTGGTCACCCGATTGACCCCTTACGAAGTCAAGGTTTTCGCGACGAGCAGAAGATGGGAAAGTGACCGACAGGTGGGGAGGGGTTTTGGTGTTTAAGCAACCTTAAAGAATAAACTTCACGCAAAGGCGCAAAGAAGATAACCTAAGGAGAAGAATATTGCGAAACATTATCCTCATATCTCTTGATACGCTCAGGGCATCGAGTATGAGTTGCTATGGGCATAAGAACTTGACGACTCCACACCTTGACCGGTTGGCATCGAAATCAACGCTTTTTGAAAGATGTATCAGTCCGCATATCCCAACGCATCCGGGGCATACTACGATGTTTACGGGGAAGGATGTTCTGACACATCAGATTATCGCTCACGCTGGGACCCGTGACCTGCATCCGAGCGTAAAAATGCTTCCTGAACTGTTGAGCGAAGCAGGGTATTTCACCGTCGCCGCAGATCAGCTTGGGCGATGGTTTAAGCGGGGTTTCGATGACGAATACTATCGCGGATATACGTGGGAATCGAAGTTCCACAACGCACGAAAGGCGGAAGCCGTCAATCAGACCGCGATGGAACTGCTGGATGTCGCGCTGGCACAGGATAAACCGTGGTTCGCGTTTCTTCATTATTGGGATGCACATACACCTTATTTGCCGCCTCCACCGTTTGAACGGATGTTCTATAACGGCGATGAATGTGCACCGAACAATCGCAGTATGGATGCGGTCTATGACTGTGAGCCGTTCAAGGACTATTTCATGGAGTGGATGTACACGCCAGATGCCTCAGCTCCTGATGATATCGGTAAGAAACGCCTGTGGACAGATCGGCGTTATGTCAACGCGCAGTATGATGGCTCAATTGCATATATGGATGCAAGCCTCGCCCATCTGTTTCAGTATCTCACCGATAACGGGGTGATGGACGACACATTGCTGATTATCACCGCAGACCACGGTGAGGAACTTGATGAACATGAGCTTTGGTATGACCATCACGGTTTATACGAGACCAATTGCCGCGTTCCGTTGATTATCCACTGTCCTGATGTTGTGCCTCAAGGGCAGCGGCTTGATGGCATCGTGACGCTCAAAGATATTGCACCGACAATTTTTGATTATGCTGGTCTGTCTGCGCTCACGGAACGAGAGAAAATGGAGGGCGCGAGTCTGCGCGGCGTGATGGATATGGGGAGCGATGCGGGTTCTACCGAGGCAGTTTATCTAACGGAGTGTTCGTGGATGAAAAAACGTGGGTGGGAGACGAAGCAGTGGAAGCTAATCGTGGAGACGGGCGATACGCCCCAAGTTTATAATACGCCAGAGCTGGAACTCTATGACCTTGAAGATGACCCTGATGAGGTCTATAATCTGGCGGAGGAAGCGACAGATATCGTTGAACGGTTGAAGGGGGATATGGCGGATTTTCTTCAGCAACGGCTTGCAGAAACAGGATTACCGGATCCGACGGTCGAACAAGATATTACGATGCGGCGGATTGGAAATAAGGAGCGGGCGGTTCGACGTTAAAATAGATGGCACAGAACCAGCCCATAATTTCAAGGAGAAAAAAGATGAAAGACTTAGGCCGATTTAGAAACCATTGCTTCACTATATTGACACTACTTTTGATTGCACTTTTTTTCCAGGGTGTGGCGCATTAAGCAAGGCACAACAGAAAAGAGAAGCGAGGCTCAAACGGCAAAAGCAACAAGGGCCTTACATGTTACTTGAACGTCCAAAATCAGAGATTAACACTTCACCTGATGGGCAAAAGATTGATAGCGACCATTACACTTTGAGCTTTGCCGAAGACCTGAAAAAAAACAAGGCCTTTGATGAGTCCAAAGAACGTCAGGACTGGGGGCGTGGCGCGTTGGTGTACATGGAGAGTCTTTATGAGTACGTCCATGATATTTTCGGATTTGAGCCAGACCACCGCATTCAAGTTATCCTTTACCATCGCTATAGAGGGACAAACATGATGGCACAGACGGTGGTTCAGTATCGGACCATCTATAACGGCAAAGAATATCTCAAAGATATTCAGGGGATTGAGATACATTTTCCTCTTGATATGTACAGTCGGACGGGGACCAGAGCGCACGAACTGACCCACGCTTTCACGAACATTTATCTGCTTCCAACATGGTTCGCTGAGGGCATTGCTGTTCTTGTAGAGATTGAATATGCGAAGGACAAGACGCGAAGCAAACTCGATCTCGACGATGACTTGCGAACCGACCTTGATGGTGACAATTCGGTTCAAAATTGGAAGGGACACTATACCTTCGACAACCTGACGCAGTGGCGGTATAGTTACTCGTATTCCATTGTTTCGGAACTGAAATCTCGCTTTGGGGACGATTTTTATCCGAAATTGTTTCGTTTAATCGAGGCGGATCAGTTACACCAAAAAATATCCGGCGAGATGCCCACCAGTTTTCTTGTTTATTACCTGAGCAAGGCCGCGGGCCAAGACTTGGTCCCGTTCTTTAAGGAACTCAAGTTTAATGTTCGTCGATTAACGATTGCGGACATTCGTGCAACGCTCAGACAAATAGGCCAATAGGGAAAGGAATGAAAGGGTGAAAGAGGGGAAGGGAAAAGAGGGAAAGAGAAAAGAAGGGAAGAGGGGAAGGTATAAAATCTTCCATCCTTCCAATTCCATCCTTCCAATCCCAAGCTTTCATCCTTCCAATCTTCCTAGTTTTTTAAAGTTTTACAGCTCAAAAAGGATAACCAATGGACAAACTCAGAATTGCACATATTGGCACTGGGAGGCGTGGGACAGGTACTTATCTCCCACTTATTGCTAAACTGAAAGATGACCTTGAGTTGGTCGCTGTCGGCGATGTCAGCGAAGACACCGTCAAGGAACAGGGCGACAAGTACGCCGTTCCCGCATACACAGATATCGCCGAGATGTTGGAAAAAGAGAAGCCTCATATCTGCTCTATCGTGATTACGCCGAGCAATAATCACATTCCGGGGTTGCTGTGCTCTGAACACGGTGTTAGTTATTGCACCGAAACACCGATTGACACTGACCTCGGCTGGGCGGATAAGATGATTGAGGCGGCGAATCGGCACGGGACAAAACTTGAGGTGAACGAAAATTATTATCGCGTCCCGGCGGAGCGGATAAAGCGAGAGCTCATTTTGGCGGGGGTCTTTGGCAAGGTCACCGTCGCCTACAATGAATTTCGCGGGCACGGGTATCACGGCATCGGTTTGATTCGGAGTTACCTCGGCTTTGATAACGAACCTGTTCGCGTGTTCGGATTCCGAAAGAATTTCGCAGTACAGGAACACGTTTGGCGGCAGGGTCAGCCGAAACGTGATGCTGAGGATTGGCAACACGCGGTCATTGAATTTGCTGATGGGGCTGTCGGGGTCTTCAATTTCAGCGGATTGTCTTACGGTTCGCCGCTTCGTGGCTTCAATGGCACGAAGTTTTACGCCGAGCGCGGGATGTGCTTCCGTGATGAGGCGGTGATTCTTAACGACACCGCTGACCAACAGCGCAAGATAACAATCACGCGCAAAACTGACACCGTTGATGGCAATGAAACTCTCGCGGCACTCGTGGCGGATACAACGCCGGAGGTGGTTTGGGAGAATCCCTTGCGAAATTACCCGCTCAGTGATGGCGAAATCACTGTCGCATCTGAATTGATGAGCATCGCAAACGCGGTTCGCAATGACACTGAGCCGGAGTATGGGGCGTACAATGGCCGCAAAGATAGGGAGATTGATGTTGCGATGTCGAGGTCGTGGGGGAATGGTGGGGAACCGGTGACGTTTCCGTTTGAGTATGAAAAACGGTAGGGCGAGAGGAATTTTAACGCAAAGGCGCAAGGAAGAATTTTAACGCAAAGGTACAAAGGTGCAAAGGCACAAAGAAGAGAAGAAACCGAGTTTTGCCGACCCTACGGGTGGCGCGACGAACGCTACGCAAAAAACTCGGTTTCTAAAATGTGAAGTTTATTCTTGGAAGTTGCTTATGTCTGTCCGTCAGAGATTTAATCAGATTATTGTGCCGCTTTTGGATGAGAATAATCAATTGAGGGGTGTCGGTTTTTACCTAAACTATGTCATTCGGTTGGGTGTGCGGATGTGGCAGCAGCTTATTGGTCATAAATGTCTCCAGCAGGCATCTTCTCTGGCATTCAATACCCTTGTCTGCCTCGTTCCGCTCTCTGCGTTTGTGCTGTTTCTGCTCAAGACGCTTGGTGTTGTCGAAAGTGAAGGCATCAGGTTTATGAGCGATTTTCTGCCCGGGGATCAGGCAAACGAAATTGCGTTAAGGGTTTCGGAATTTGCCAACAAGAATAGCGCAAATTTGGGGGGGTTGGGATTTTTCCTGCTGTTGCTCGTTTCGACGGGACTTTTCAACGCGATTGAGAAGACTTTCAACGACATTTGGAACACCCGCAGTAGACTCCCCTTCTTCCAAAAGTACGCCATTTTTTATACGATTCTCACGATTGGCTCTCTGCTCGTCTTGGTGTGGGTCTCGCTCTTCCCAGCGACGAAAAGTGAGTTGTTTGGCGGTTTCTTGCCTTGGATTTTTGTGTACGGACTTTTTCTGGTGGCCTATATCGCTTTGCCGAATACGGCTGTTCGATGGAAAGCGGCGTTGGTGGGCGCATTAATCGCCGGGACACTTTTTCACATTGCACGAATCGCGCTCACAAGCTATCTGAAGCTGATGGGAAACAATTTAAGCGAGATTTACGGTGCGTTGTTATTCCCGTTCATCCTTGCCATTTGGATATACATTGTATGGGTCATTGTCCTTCTCGGTGCAGAAGTGACGAATGTGATTCAAAATCTGCAGCACAGTTATCCCACAAAGAACTTGCCGGGGCACCCTGCATTGATGCTTGAGGGTGAAGAGGGGGTTTTTATCAACTCGACACTGGTGATTAAGCTTTTTCTGGCACTTGCTCACCACTTCCATCAGGGGCATGGTGCTTGCGCGAAATCGCAGATTGCGTTGAAGTATGGCATCTCTCAGGATTTGGTAAATCGGATTTTCAACCGTTTTGAGGAGGCGAGGTTAATCTATAAGGTTGAAGGCGATGCCGACGAATATGTCCCTGCCCGTGCATTGGGGAACATTACTCTAGATCAGGTCGTTGGTCCCTTTGAGGATAGTCTGGATGGTGTGGCTGAAATGGAAGGCGCGTTTTCGGATATTACGAATCCGCTTTTTGATCAGCTTTGCGCGGCACGGTATGAGGTTTTGCATAGTCGAAGCATTGAGGAGCTCCTGGCGTTGGGTGAGTCAATGGAGGGTGGTGCCTCCTAAGCAAGTTTGAATAATAGACTTTGACAGAAACCGAGTTTTTTCGTCAAAACTCGGTTTCTCTGGAATAGACAGCAACTTAGGTTATAATTTAGGAGATAAAATTATGAAGTGGGCATTGAACACATATCAAACGTGTCAAGATTGGGAATTAAGCAAAATCCTTGAAGTAGCAGAAGGGACAGGGTATCACGGTGTTGAGTTGCTGATGGATTACCAACAGAAGCACGGTTTGGAGTGGGATACCTCCGAGGACCGGTGGCAGTCGTTCAAAGACCAAGTGGATGCCAGCGGTGTCGTTATTTCATCGTTGACCAGTTGCCAGAATTTCCATTCGCCTGATCCGGATGACCGTGCAGAGCGTGTGCGCCGTGTCAAGCGTGTGATTAATATGACGGAATTCATGGGCTGTAGCCACGTTCGCGTTCTTGGCGATCGGTTTGACGATAACACTCGTGATGCTGTTGTGGGATATGTGACCGATGCCTTGAAGGAATTGGGTGAATATGCGCGTCCGAAAGGCATCACCGTGTCAATCGAAATGCACGGCACCTTCACCGCTCCTGACCCTGCGATGGAGGTGATTGAAGGGGTCAATCTATCCAACGTCGGTTTTGTTTTCAATTCACAGTTTGTCGGTTGCGAAGCGGGAAGCATCGAACCGTTGTTTTCGCGGATTGCGCCACACATCACCGCCGTTCATACCCATCAGGCTGAGGCCGTGGAGACTTTTGAACTCTACCGTCAGATGTTCCAGTGGCTCAAGCGGATTGGCTTTGAGGGCTATATCTCTAATGAATGTGCGTATCGGGGGCCTGACCCGGAGAAGGTGCTTGCATTATATGTGGCGTTGTTCAAAGCGTTTGTGGCGTAACTTCATTCCTTGCTCTCGGTGAAACCGATCTGTTCACACCTGCTCTCTATCGGAAGGAGAATAAAGTTGAAAATTGCTTATTTTGATTGTTTCTCGGGCATTAGTGGTGATATGACATTGGGGGCGTTGGTTGATGTTGGCCTCGCGCCGAATGTGCTTGGTGGCGAACTCTCGAAGCTGAAGCTGGATGAGGAATTTACGTTGCGCTTTGAGAAAGCCATCAAACACGGTATCACTGGGACACGGGCAATTGTAGAAACTGCCGAAGCGCAGGGCGGAACTGTTGAGGCGGATGAAACTGAACACGCGCATGAACATGGGGAATCCGCAGCGCATCATCACCATCATGATGAGTCACACCATCATACGCATGAACATCATCATACACATGAACATGGCCCGAGTCGCCACCTATCGGATATCTTTGACATCCTTGACAACAGCGAGTTAGATGAGATAATCGTTGCCCGCGCTAAGCAGGTCTTTGATCGGTTGGCAGAGGCGGAAGCGAAGGTCCATAACATGCCCAAAGACGAAGTTCACCTACACGAAGTGAGCGGCATTGATTCAATTGTGGACATCGTTGCGTCGATCATTGGGTTGCATCAACTCGGTGTCGAAGAAATCTACGCTTCCCCACTTGCGCTCGGAAGTGGCTTTGTGCGATGCGCTCATGGGTTAATGCCAGTGCCTGCGCCGGGGACGATGGAATTGCTGACAGGGGTGCCTGTCCGCCAGACGGATATCCGAAAGGAGTTGGTAACACCCACAGGGGCGGCACTCATTACAACTTTTACGTCCGGATTCGGGCCCATGCCGGAGATGGTCGTTGAGCGGGTTGGATACGGCGCAGGCACACGAGACCTTGAGGCACAACCCAACCTCTTGCGAGTTTGTATCGGGGAAAAAAAAACGGCCTTGAGCAGGACCAGGTCTCAATGATTGAGACGAACATTGATGACATGTCGCCGGAGATTACCGGTTATGTGATGGATAAACTCTTTGAGGGTGGGGCACTTGATGTCTTTCTAACCCCGATTTTCATGAAGAAAAACCGTCCCGCCACGATGCTCAGCGTGTTGTGTACGCAAGAACGGGTTGAGGCGTTGACCGAGGTCATTTTGGCGGAAACAACCACATTTGGTATTAGGCGTTACACGGTTGAGCGGTCTAAGTTGGCGCGTGATTTTGTCGAGGTTCAGACGCGATGGGGAGTGGTTCGCGTAAAGCGTGGATATTGGGGGGATGAATTAATCAAGGCTGTTCCTGAGTACGAGGATTGCAAACAACTTGCTGAGGAGAATGACGTTTCGTTGCGGCAAGTTTTTGAGGAAGCGATTCGGTGTTTGGGTTAAGCGAGGGTGCCACTTTGATAGGGAAAATAGAACGCAAAGGTGCTAAGGCGCAAAGAAGAACAGAAAGAGAAGGCAAAGGCACAAGAAAGAAAAATAGGAGGAAAATCAAAAAACAAAAAGCCCGTGGTGACCATCTCACCACGGGCTTTTGTTTTTTAATCCCAATCCTCCATCCCTAACAGCTTGCGGCCTAACGGTGTCAACTCAGCCGTTGTGCCGGTTTCATGCTCCTTCTCTGCGCGTTCACCGCCGAATCCTGCCATGCGATTTTTCCACGCATTGACGCGCCGATCTCGCGCTTCCTCGCTATATTCCCCGGCCGGCGACATGGTGATGTATTGCGCCACTCGCGGACGGTCAGCGGTGTTGATACCTGCGCTGTGAGGTAAGGCACTGTGCCATATAACGAGGTCGCCCGCTTTTCCGGGGACGGGGACAACCCCCAGGCTCACCAGGTCTTGCTGTTTCGGATCCGCACCCTCTGGCAACCCGTTAATCCAGTCCTCAATCTTGTTATGAAATCCGGGAACGCAGGTGAATGCACCTTGATTGGCGGCGGTATCGGTGAGGTATAGCACACCTTGAACGTGAAATCGGATGGGCAGGTCAATTGACATATCCCAATGTAGTCCTAGATTGTCACGTTCCCATATCGGCGGGCGGTTGGGCGGACTCATGCTAGCCCGATCAAAGCTGACGCGCAGTTTCCCGGTCCCCCGGATCTCCGCGAAAGCCTGATGTAGACGCGGGTATTGACGGTTGTTCCACAACGCTTGGTGTTGATAGATTTCGACCATAATACCGCGTGGAGGGTCGGTATACCAACTCTCCGGGTCGTCGGGGTTCATTTCAAGGAAATCCCAGACTGCTTGTTCAGCTTCTTTCACATTTTCCTGCGGAACAGCGTCGTGAACGATAACATAACCATTTTCTTCCCAAAAAGCTCGGTCTTCGGCACTTAAAACATGCATTTTCTTCTCCGCAATAAGTATTCTTAGGCTTTAATTGTTGTGATGTGCTAAAGGGTTGAGTGACTGTGGTTTACTATGCGGTTCCATTTAGCCCCAAATCTGCTAATGACTCCGCGTGGCGCACCCTGGTGGCAAGGGTTGTTAATTCATCCTGAGATTCAATTGCCCTGACCTGATCGGTGATAACAAGCGGGAGTTCACCAAATTTTTCCTGTAACATCTCCAAAAGCATTAAGTGCATCCCTTCTTGCCGTCCTTCTTGCTGTCCTTCTTGCCATCCTTCCTGCCTTGCTTGTCCAAAGTAGCTGTATTCCATTTCTCTTACCCCCTGGTTGGTTTCCTGACCAAGCCGCTCATGAAGGGCGGGAGATTCGCTAGGTAAACAAGTTTACATGCACTCACCCCAAACCGTGGTTTGCTATGCGGTTCCATTTAGCCCCAAATCTGCTAATGACTCCGCGTGGCGCACCCTGGTGGCAAGGGTTGTTAATTCATCCTGAGATTCAATTGCCCTGACCTGATCGGTGATAACGAGCGGGAGTTCACCAAATTTTTCCTGTAACATCTCCAAAAGCATTAAGTGCATCCCTTCTTGCCGTCCTTCTTGCTGTCCTTCTTGCTGTCCTTCTTGCCATCCTTCCTGCCTTGCTTGTCCAAAGTAGCTGTATTCCATTTCTCTTACCCCCTGGTTGGATGCCCCATCCAGCCGCTCACGAAGGGTAGCGGCTTCTGCGGGTGTGAGTTGGTTATAGGTACGAGTAAAATTTACAAGTAGAGACTTCTCATTATCTTCCAAGCCGCTTTCGTGGATACGACGATAGCATTCTATCATTAGTTGAATTTTATCTTTATCGCCTCTATCCATCAACGCGGAAAAGGCCCAGGACACCGGATTATCGTCTGACCAATAGTTCGCAACAGAAAGACCCGACAGACCGATGTGAAAATAGTTGTAAGTCAGCAGTTCGTGACCGAAGATTTCCTCACGGTAACTTTCGACTTCAAACGGTTTCGTTCCCCGCTCGGGACAAAGGGCTATTGGGAATATCGGCAGACGATGCCTAAGTCGTATGAGCATAGAGTATTCAAACATCCGAGCTGGGAAGTTCCCCCGCCACGGGTTTTCGATTTCAACGTGGATTAAAAACAGTTCGTCTGCACCGTTAAAGGTGGCAACTTTCACAACAAGGTCTGCATTCCGATGAAATGATTGTCCCTCGTCGGTTTGTGCGTGTTCCTCTGTATCAAGGAATTCAATCAACTCCCACTGTATGCGTTGTGCCTCATTTGGGAACATGAGTTCCATAAAGTATTGGAAGAACGCCTTGAGTAACTGCTTGAACAGCGAATCGTATTCCATAAAAATTTGCTTCGCTTATACCTTTTTTTGAGTGTCGTACTCGTTGACAGAGATAGTTGACGGGTTAGAAGAAACCGAGCTTTTGGCCAAAACTCGGTTTCTAATTCGTCAACAGTTTCTGGTTAATTTGGGAGATAGTGTAACAGGGTTCGGCTAAAATTTCAACGATATTGTGAAACTTTCCACCGTTCCAGTCTTTCGCCTTGCTTAACCCTCCCATTGGTCGAGGCCTAAGAGTTTTCGGCCCAAAGGTGTCAATTCAGCGGTTTGCCCTTTATGGTGTTCCTTCTCCGGCTGATGTTTGCCGAGTCCGGTCAAACGTTCACGCCAACCTTCGACTCGGCTTTGACGTGCTTTTTCATTGTCTACGGGTGCTGGGGACATGGTAATGTATTGTGCCATCCGGGGGTACGTCGCATGATTCGGACTACTACCGTGCGGTAGGGCACTGTGCCAGATCACAAGGTCTCCTGCCTTTCCTGCGACGGGTTTAGCACCGGGTTCTTCTTTGACGACCTTCCGTGGGTCGGTGTCCGATGACAGGCTCTCAAGCCACCCCTCAAGTTTCCGGTGAAAGCCGGGTATACAGGTGAACGCCCCTTGATTGGCGGGCGTATCGGCTAGGTATAGGACACCTTGCACTTTGAGCCGTACTGGCATATCGTCCAAGGACATATCCCAGTGGAGATACGGTCCGGTAAACTTGAAATCGTGACGCTCTGGCGGGTTCATGCTTGCAC
Source organism: Candidatus Poribacteria bacterium (assembly GCA_965198165.1). Lineage (GTDB taxonomy): Bacteria > Poribacteria > WGA-4E > WGA-4E > PCPOR2b > CBDAOT01. The sequence goes on from OZ240244.1 coordinate 6,713,437, forward strand.
GGTCGAAGCTAACCCACAGTTTCTCGGTTTCCCAGATCTCGGAAAAGGCTTGGTGGACACGAGGATATTGGCGATTAGCCCACAGGGCTTGATGTTGATAGATTTCTACCATGATGCTTCGGCGCGGTGGGTCGGGATACCATGTCTCTGAATCGTCGCGGTCCATTTCGAGAAAATCCCAGACCGCTTGTTCGGCGGCTTTGCAATTTTCAGGCGGTACGGCTTCGGGAACGACAACATAACCGTTTTCTTCCCAAAAATCTAGGGCTTCTGGACTTAAAACTGCCATTGTTTTGCTCCTTTGCAATATCATTGTTAGTCTGCAACTTGCTCGATTGGGATTGGCAAATTGCGTTAAAATCTCCCACCGCCCACAGGACAACGGGGGCAGTGTGTTGTACGGAATATCAGATCAGTGAGCCGATTACAGGTTCGCAATCGGCATACGTCGTAAGAATGTTGATAGAAAAATTACAATTAGTCCTAAAATTAGCGTAATGTTCAACCATGGTAAGGGCCGCTTTTGGATAGGGGCAAAAACCGGGTACGGGAAGGTGAGCAGGACACCGAGTGTGAATATAAGAAACACGATGGAAAACTTGATTGCCAAAACCACGATATATAAAGAGTAATCTAGTGAAGGGTCTAGCGCGCTTTTGACCCTCGCGGCGCGTAAGAAGGCGATAAAATTATAAATCCCAGATACCAGAATGGTTATTAACGTCGTCCAAATGACGACTCTGAATCGCCGAAACACTGACTCGGTTAGTTGTGAGCGGTTCGCATCGGATAACGCTTTGGCTGCGGGGTGCAGGATGACTCGAAGAAAAAAGAAGCCGCCAATCAGTAGCACAACGGATGCGACGTGTATCCATTGCATCAGGGTTGGTAGATAGTTCATAATTTTTCGTGCGTCATGTATGATATGGTGCCATCATAACAGTTTTTCTGATGAAAATCAACTGAATTTGATACCTCATTTCGATTTAACGTGGTATAATTTGGTTCTTGTGTGATTTCTTAGTAGAAGCCAAGGAGATTTTTGATGTTTGAACTGTGTCTTTCTTTATTTTCTGTACCTTACGGTGCTCAACCGTCGGTGGAGGTCGAAGAGATTGTGAGTCACTACGTCTCACCGAACAACGGTGCTGGTCCGCTCTGGTGCTATGGTGCACCGCTTTTGGTGCGTCAGGGGGATAGCGTGTTTGTGAGTGCGATGGAGACTGGTGAGGATGTGCCGCCTCTGTGTAACACTCGCTGGCAGATTTTTCAGAGAGACGCGCAGGGTTGGAACCGGCCACAGCAGGCTGAAGATTTTCAGGAGCGTGAGCCGTGTCCTCTCGTCGGATTTGCTGATGGACGGTTGTTTCTCTCAATTAATCCATCAACCCAACCGTCGGGCACACAGTATGGGTCATGCGAGCCGCATTTACTTGAGTTTACCACTGAAGCCCTTCAGCATTATTCGGGGGTTGAAAGCTATCCCGATTGGGACCAGGGTTATCGCTTCACAGACCACTCCTACCGTGGCATCGCGGCGGACCGGCAACGCGGCGAATTGCTGGTTTTGAATATTGATAGCCCAACGGGAGCGCAATACTGGAGTTTTCGAGACGCTTCTGGGGAGTGGGTCAAGCGCGGGCGGATTCAGTTCCCGATCCGTTCCTGCTATCCGCAGGTCGCCTTGCGAAACCGGTCAGCATATATCTTGGCGATTGGGGATATTGTTGAGCCGAATGAGCAGTGGCGGGCATATAAACACGAACAAACCGGGCGCGCTTGGGATTACGTCTTCCGCCGCCTGTTTTATGCGTGGACACCGGACATCGCACAATCCGATTTTGCGGTGCCGATTGAACTCGAAAATCTGGACGCGACAGCGGGATACATCCGTAACCTAGACCTCTGGCTGGATTCCGATGGCGCGGCGCATCTGCTCTATCTCAAACAGCCTGTGCAGTCCGCCCTAATGCGGGATAAATTCTTCCCTGACCAACCGCTGACCACTGCGCTCGAATATTGCGTATTGAAGGAAGGGGAAATTACCGCTCGTGCAACACTGGTCGAAGGTGGCGAGGGACTATCAAACGAGGCACCGGGCAACGCTCGCTTCCACGCTACAGCGGATGGGAGATTGTTCGTCATTTACTATGCTAACGGTGGGAATAAACTCCTTCGGGTTCTTCCGAGCCGTCAAGACCCAGTGCACATCCCGCTCGAAGAGCCGTTCCATATCTTTTTCACGGCGACGGAGCGTGGCGGTTCTGCACCGTCGGATACGCTCGATCTCTTCGGTATTGGTCAAGATTCGTTGATTCTCCGCTATGCACGAATTCAACTTGTGCCACACGACAATTGATTAGGGATGGGGCACTTGCGAATTGCCAGTTCACGTTTTACGTTTGTAGGAGTTAAACTATGCACAATTCATCAAACTTGGGCGCAATTCTTTTCGTCATTGACGGATGCCGTCCCGACGGTATCCAAGAAGCAAACACACCAAGTATTGATACATTGATTGAGGACGGGGCGTACACTTTCAACGCGCAGAGCGTTGTCCCGTCGTCTACGCTACCGTGTCATACGTCAATGTTTCGAGGAGTTACGCCATCGCGGCACGGTATCACCACAAACAGTTGGATGCCGATGGTTCGCCCTGTATCAAGCATTGCTGAGGTTGCTCACTCGGCGGGGAGACGTACCGCTTTCATCTACAACTGGGAGCAACTCCGTGACCTCGCTGAGCCGGGCACTCTGGACTTTTCGTATTACAAGAATTATCAGGGCGATGATTCGGCGGATATAACGATTGCACACATCGCCTCCGAATATATCGTCAACGAGCAACCTGACTTCTGCTTTGTTTATTTCGGTTTGGTTGATGTGATAGGCCACCAACACGGGTGGATGTCATCGGAGTATCTCGCGCAGATTGAGAACTCAGACCTAGCGATTGGAATTGTGCTTGAACGGCTCAGAGAGGCGGATTTGCTTGACCGGTATTTTATGCTCCTCCAAAGTGACCACGGCGGGCACGGGCAGAGTCACGGGACGGATATGCCGGAGGATTTGACGATTCCGTGGATTGCCGCAGGGCCGAATGTGAAGCCGATGGGGGAAATCGATCAGCTGGTGCGAATTATTGACACTGCACCGACGATTGCGTATGCGTTAGATTTGCCACTTGTGGAGGCATGGGAGGGGGAGCCAATTACGACGATTTTTAAGTAGGTTGTGAGCGAGTTTTAGTTTGTAGGGGCGGGAAAGGGAGTTCCCGCCCACGGGTTACTACAACCGTTTGCGGGTTAGCTATTGACGGCCCATTCCAATGGCTCATTATTCAGATACGGCAACAGGAGGGTTTGAAGCCGACGGCGGGCGTGATAGAGATGTGCCTTGATTGTGCCTTCGGAGCGGTCTAACCGGGCGGCGATTTCTTTGAGTTGGAGCCCTTCTTGGTAGCGGAGGTTGAAAACGCGCCGTTGCCCGGGCGGGAGTTGATTGACGGCTTTGCCGATAATCTGACCCAGTTCTTTTGCTTCGGCTTGGTCTGGCGGCAATGGCTTCAAATCGTTAAGTATTTCTTCGTCATTTAAGTCTGTCGGTAGTTCGCTAAGGGGTTGGAGATGGGACCGTTTCTGTTTACGCAGATAGTCGATACAGAGGTTGATCGCGATTCGATAGAGCCAACTGTAAAATGCCGATTGACGCTTGAAATGGGGTAGTGCCAGAAATGCTTTGAGAAACACCTCTTGGCTTAGGTCTTTGGCGGTCTCGGAATTCGGGACGTACTTATAGATCAGATTAAAGACCCGTTTTTGGTATTCGATGACCAGAGCGTTAAAAGCCTGCTCTTCCCCGTTTTGGAACCGCTCCACAAGTTCTTGCTCATCAATCGGGGTTAAACTGCTGGTTAAATATGGCAATGAAAGACCATCATCTTTTGTCATATAATCTGTCTCCTTTGGCGTTCAAATCCTCCGGGGGATGGTGAAAACTTTGGGTATAGAAAAGGGTATCATGTTTAACACACCTTGTATGTCAAAAGGTTTCAAGTTTCTTGCCGTTTTAACGCAAGAACGCAAAAAACTTAACGCAAAGACGCAAGGGTGCAAAGGCGCAAAGAAGATTAAGACAGAGTAAATAGAGAAAAGGGATTTTTCGTCCATGGTATTTGGTATTACAGGAAGGACAGGAAAGGGATTTCCTGCCCACGGGTGTTTTTAGATTCTAATTCATGACAGATATTATAGGGGATACCGCATGGGTTCTGAAAAAACAGTAACGTTTGACGAAATTCTTGATTCGCATGATTCTTCAATTTATGACATCCAAACTAATGCTCCTGGGCCTGAGGGGAGCTTGCCGTTTACGGGGGAAATGCTCCTTAATTTGCCGAGCGGCGATATCTTTGGAATGAGTCATAACGCGGGTATGGGTTGGGCACCTGCTGAATTGAATAGGCAGGAATTCCTCATTTTGAGTACACAGGGGGGCATCCGGGCACCGGATGGGACACCGATTGCGCTTGGCTATCATACCGGGCATTGGGAGGTCGGTCTGCTGATGCAGGCGGCGGCGGATACGTTCAAAGCACTCAATACGATTCCTTTTGCCGGTTACTGCTCAGACCCGTGTGATGGACGCACACAGGGAACTGTTGGCATGATGGATAGTCTGGCATATCGAAATGATGCCGCTCAGATTTTTCGTCGTCTCATCCGGTCCTTGCCGACGCGCCAGGGGGTGATGGGGGTTGCGACGTGTGATAAAGGGATGCCTGCGATGACGATGGCACTCGCTTCGATGCGTGAATTGCCGTGTATCCTCGTCCCAGGCGGTGTGACATTGCCGCCGACAGTGGGCGAGGATGCGGGAAAAATCCAGACCATCGGTGCGCGTTTTGCACACGGTGAGATTTCTTTGCAGGATGCCGCCGATCTTGGATGCAAAGCGTGTGCAACGCCTGGGGGCGGGTGTCAATTTTTAGGGACAGCGGCGACCTCACAGGTTGTTGCAGAGGCGTTGGGGATGACGGTTCCGCATTCAGCACTCGCGCCTTCCGGGCAGGAGATCTGGTTGGACATGGCGAGACGATCTGCCCGTGCGCTCGTCGGACTTTCTGCAAAGGGTATCAAGACGGAGGATATTGTAACGGATGAAGCGATTCAGAACGCTATGATTGTTCATGCGGCCTTCGGTGGCTCGACGAACTTGTTGCTGCACATCCCCGCAACTGCTCATGCCGCAGGATTGCACCGCCCTACTGTTGAGGAGTGGAACGCGGTCAACCGTCAGGTGCCCCGCCTCGTTGATGTGCTCCCCAATGGGCCCGTCGGGCATCCGACCGTTCAGGTTTTTCTCGCAGGCGGTGTGCCGGAAGTGATGTTGCATCTGCGAGGTTTGGGTGTGCTGCACGAGGAGGTCATCACCGCTTCGGGGGAATCTCTCGGACGGAATCTCGATTGGTGGGAGAAAGCTGACCGCCGACAGCGTCTGCGCGACCTGCTGTTAGAACGGGATGGTGTTAACCCTGATGACGTGATTATGACTCCTGAAACCGCGAAAGCGCGTGGATTGACGAGCACAGTTACTTTTCCGCGTGGCAACCTTGCGCCTGAAGGGTCTGTGATTAAGAGTACCGCGATTGATGTGACCGTTGTTGACCCCGATGGCGTTTATCGCATGGAGGGGCCGGCGCGAGTTTTTGTTCGTGAGCGGGATGCTGTCCAAGCGATTAAGAGCAAAGGCGAAAATCGGATAAAACCGGGCGATGTCATGGTACTCTGTTGCCGCGGGCCGATGGGCACGGGGATGGAGGAGGTCTACCAGATTACCTCGGCTCTTAAACATCTGCCGTTTGGCAAACATGTCGCCTTGCTCACGGATGCGAGGTTCTCTGGTGTGTCAACGGGTGCTTGCATTGGGCATGTTGGGCCTGAGGCATTGGCAGGTGGGCCTATCGGTAAGGTTGTTGATGGGGACATTATTCGGATTCGCATTGATAGGAATCGGCTTGAGGGCAGCGTTGACTTGGTTGGTCATGGAGAGGCAGTCTTTGGACCGGAAGTGGGAACGCAGGTTTTGGCAGAACGTGAACCTCGTCCAGACCTCTCCCCTGATGAAATGCTCCCTGATGATACGCGACTCTGGGCGGCACTTCAAAGCGTCGGCGGTGGTACGTGGGGCGGTTGTGTTTATGATGTTGAGGAGATTATCAGAACACTTGAAGCAGGGAGACAGAGGTGGGAACGCGCGGGCGAAATTGAGTGAACTCACCGGGGAAGGGATTTACCTCCCACTTAGATTGTGCTCTGTCGTTGGTACGAAAAAAAACTTGCAATGAAAAATCGGAATTGGGTATAATCCATCTTTGGTGGTGCTACTTCGCGCCATACGAACAAACACTTGTAGAGGGTCGCATCCTGAGATTTTTGAAATATTGGTTACCCCCATTATTATATGTGGCTCTTATCTTCTCTCTTTCTTCGCTGTCAAAGCCACCTATACCTCAACTCGGTTGGAACGCAAGCGATAAATTCTATCATGTGATCGAATACGCCGTATTGAGTTTTTTGCTAGGGCAGGCACTTGTGGGCACTGTATCACGGCTTTCTCTCGGTTTTGCTGGGACGATTGCCATGCTCGTCGCTGTGCTATTGGGGGCGTGTGATGAGTGGTATCAGTCTTTTGTACCGGAGAGATATTCGACCACCTCGGATTGGGTAGCTGATAGCTTGGGTGGTGTGCTGGGTGGTCTCTTCGTGTATGTTTGGCATTGGTTTCGGGCGCGTAGGTTTAGATGAAGTCGTCATATATCCGTAGGGTGCGGTGCGGGGCAAGATGCCCGCCCACGGGAAAAGGAGGGTTTAATGAATTTACACCGGAAAAAAGCAGTTATTCTCGTCATCTGTTGTGTTTTGACTTTGGCAACTGTCGTGTATCCTCTGGAGGCGACAGCAGACCGTAGTCGTGCGTGGACGATTGGATTGTTCGTTACTGGGATGGGGATGAAGTTTGGGAGCGTATTCGTCGAGAAATCGGCGCAGGATTCGTATGACCAATACCTGAACACGGCAATCCAAACGGACATCACGAAATATCGAGATAGTTATACAGCAAAACACAACGCGAGTACCATTATGTCACGGGTAGGAATCGGATTGGTCGGGATTGCCGCGTTGGTCTCGGTCTTTGACCAACTCGATATTATCGCGACTCCATCCACCGCTTTTCGGGTCACGCCGAGTTATGACCTCGCGACCCGTGAAACCATTTTCCGTTTGCGATACCAATTCTAAAGGAAAGGCGCATTATGTATATCTACAGGCTTGGATCGGTGACCCTTTTTGTGCTTTTTGCCGTTGTCGTGTTTTATAGCGGATGCACCAATAGCGAGGATTTTGCGAATCCGCTTGACCCGCAGAATTTACTTACGGCCGGATCTCCGCCCGGTTTGACGCTCAAACCGGGTGATGGGCAGGTGACAGTGTCTTGGCAACTGCTCGAGGTTGAAGGGATTGCCAAATATCGAATCTATCGACGTTTCACTGGGGATGCGGATGCGACGTTTAAGCGTGTTGGCGAGATTGACGCGCCAGCGACGAAGTTTATTGACACAGTGAATCTCATAAACGACGCTTATGATGAGGAGCGAGGTCAACGACATACCTACGAATATCGGATTGCGTATGTTGATGTAAATGGTGTCGAAACTCCCGACCCGAACGCACCACCTGACGAAAAGGGAGTGCCGCTCCGGGTTTGGCCTACCGCCGAAACGTCCCCAAGCCATCCACCTCCTATCCCAAACATTATCCTCGGCGACCCGACAGACTTGACGGTCAAGCTGTTTTGGGACGATTATCAGTTCTCCGAGGATTTTGAAAGCTTTCGCGTAATGGCCGCCATTCCTGAGGGGGATGAACCTTTACAGTTTAAATTGCTGAAGGATGGCGTATTAACAAAGGAAAAAACATTTTACTTTGACCGTGGAGACCTTCGAGATCGGATTACTGGCTTTGAAAAGGACAAGGTCAGAAAAATCTACCGAGTCATCGCCGTTGACCAATTCGGGGTCGAAGGCATTGCGACGGTTGAAGGAATGTCACCGAATTTGCCCCCTGCTCCACCGCAGAACGTGCGCGTGGCTCTACGTCGCCGCTCGTTGTTCAATACGAAGTATGATGCTATTTTATCTTGGGTTCCAAACAAGGAACCAGACCTTGATGGCTATCAGATTTACGCGACGAATGCTACCGGTGGCGCACCGGTACCCGGGGCAGGGCTCACCGCCAGGAATCGGGTGGATCGGAAAAGAAACAGTGCGACAATCATTGGTGAAGACCCAATACGGGTTGGACAAAAACTTGAGTTTCGCCAATACTTTATCACGGCATTTGATAATACGGCGAGGATTGATGGTCGCATAGATGAAAGTGCTTTGGTTAAAGCTATCCCGCAGCGATAAAATAAAGGAGAATTGAATGAGGTTTTTGTTGAGTTTGATGATTATCGTGTTTTTACTCGTGAGTGGTACCGCCACGAAGGCATTAGAGGAACACCTTGTCCTTCACTTGAGTTTTGATGAAGGTGCGGGAAAAGAGACAAAGGACAGAACGGACGAAGGGCATGTGGGCGTTTTGGTGAACAACCCCAAGTGGATTGACGGAAAGTTTGATAAAGCACTCTCTTTTGAGAAGGGGGCGAAGGTTGAAATCAAACGGTCAGATGCCCTTGAGCTGAAGAAGGATATCACGGTGGCGACTTGGGTGCGACTGAGAAACAGTGTTGCAAAACATGAAATCGTCAGGAAACAGCTGCCGAACGGAAAGGGGTATGATATCAGGATACAGAATGGACCCATTTACTGGTGGGTGAACCCCGGAGGGTGGAAAAATGCCAATTATCAGAAGGCACTTCCCGTCAATGAGTGGATACACGTCGCAGGAACTTATGATGCGAAGAAACTTAGGCTTTACATTGATGGCGAGGAGGTTGCCTCAAACGATGTCGCTGGCGATATCGGCCACGATACCAGCGATCTGCTCATCGGTTCAGCCGCACCGCATGACGGAAGTTATAACCTAGATGGCGACTTAGATGAATTTATGATTTTCTCAAAAGTGCTCACTAAAGACGAAATACAGGAAATCATGGAGACTCCCCATGCGGTTGAACCTGCTGGTAAATTGGTGACCAAATGGGGCGCGATAAAAAGCCGGTATTAGATGCCGGATTCTGAACCAGACCGAATTTGAAAGGACAAATACATGCGATTTTTTTGGCCGAAACAGCACAGAGACGTTCCGATTTTTTGTGCGTGTTTGTTGCTGTGCTCTGTAACTCTCGCCTTTGGTCAATCCTCTGCTGGGTCTCAACTCGGCGTGATGCAGACTGCTGAGACCATAGGTAAAGGCGGGTATATGACAACTGTGGGGTTATTTCAGTATGAAAGACAACCAATTGCGCCCGAACAAACGCAGAGAGTTGTCCTTGGCAATTTTGAAAGGTTCCATCTTGTTGAGTTTGAGATGGAGACGTTTCTGGTTCCGATTCGATTCACTTATGGGCTCGGTGACCATCTCGACCTGATTTTGGGCTCGACCTTCACGACCAGCGGTGCCCGCAAAGTCATCCCGGATTTCTACCGATTTCGGGAAGACCCGCCGGACGAAGAGCTTGCGCTAGATAGTACGCGGGACCGGCGCGTTTATGACCAGTCACTTTTTGACCTTATTTTGGGGCTCAAGCATAACCTCACACCTGATGTTAGCGATAGGTTACCAAGCATATCGGTTGGTGGAGAGATGGCGCTCGGGTTTACCGCTGACAACAACCTCAACGCTAACGCAGAATTTATTGACCGCACCCCCGCAGATGGGTTTCCCTTTGTTGGCGTTAATACGTACTTCGTTAGTAGTTATGAGTTGGAGGATATTTTCCGGGTTCACGGTGCGTTGGGTATGTATCTCTCCTCGAAATCCCTTAAAGCAACGGATTCATTCAGTCTGAATTGGCAGGTTGGTGGCGAACTTTCGGTTTCTAATGAGCTGTGGGTCGTCGGGGATTTCACACGAAAGCATCCGATTCTTGGCCTCACGCTTGACAATCTAATCAGCTTGGGATTGCGCTATGAGCTGACGGATACAGCGGCGTTTCATCTCGGTTATATCACTGAACCGGGATTTCAATTTTATCTGACAGTTGGTGGTAAGCGGAAGGGCGGTGCAACGGGGGATGAGATGTTATTCTAACCCAGTGGGAGAGGCATCCTTGTCCAGTGGGAGAGGCATCCTTGCCTCGACGGACACGGACTACACCCACCCCAAATTAAGAGGGCAAACTGTGCGAACTGTTGTTCAACGTGTTAAATTCGCTAGTGTTACGATAGATGGAGAGCGGGTCTCAGAAATTGGAAAGGGACTGCTCATTTTTCTAGGTGTCGCTCAAGAGGATGCGACAAGCGATGTCGATTATCTTGCAAACAAAGTCGCGAATCTCCGTATCTTTGAAGACGATGAGGGGCGAATGAATCGGTCTTTGCTAGAAACCGGAGGCGAAGCCCTCGTTGTTTCGCAATTCACGCTGTATGGGGATTGCCGCAAAGGGAGGCGACCTAGTTTTATTGCGGCGGCTCAACCTGAACAAGCGGATGCACTCTACCAAGCGTTTATGGAGGCACTCGCTCGGTTGGGCGTGTCTGTTAAAGCTGGAGTTTTTCAAGCGATGATGGATGTCGAGTTGATTAACGACGGTCCGGTAACGATTCTCCTTGATAGTAGCAAGCTGTTTTGAGACGGTGAGTCCGTTCAAAGCGGTAGTCGGAGTTGTGCTTCAACCTACGTTTGTTGCGCTCGTGCCCATTTGTTGAAGAGTTCGGCGTAATCCTCGCGCACAGGGCTGAATACGTCAAGCACAACGGCGTGTCCATCTACGGGCTTGGCGGCGTGTGGCGTGTTTGATGGAATAATGAATAGGTTGCCAGCCTCGCACACCCTTGTCTCCTCACCGATGGTCAATTCCAGTTTCCCTTCTAGCAGTATGCCCGCCTGTTCGTGTGGATGTTTGTGTAGCGGAATTACGGTGCCCTCGTCTAGCGTCAGGTACGAGAGCATGATATTGGTCCCGTATGGTGTGCGGGCGTGTGCCCCCGGTGCGAGTTCAATCGGTTCATAATCGTTGATATCTATAAATGGCATAGTATTTCCTTCCTTGTTTAGGGCCCTGTTTAGGAATTTTGACCCCTCCCAAAGCTAAAGCATTGGGATTCCTTTAGCTTGCCCATGATAATTGTTGCGGGCTGGGATTTCTTCCTCCTTTTTCACACAGGGCGTGTCCCTGTCCCTATGCTGGAGGTTGCGTGAGCCGTTTTTGATGCTTCTGACGCATAAACTCAATCAGTTGCTGTAGAAATTCGATCCCATCATCGGATAACCCCCGAACATTAAGCATATCCATCTTGAAATCCCCCTTTGTCGCCTCACACGGCAAACCTAAAGGAACCGCGCTTGTTGCATAGCGTCCATGACCCGTTCGCGTCCGATGAGGAAACCCTCTAATAATTGTTTTTCTTTGCTGTCATTAGACAGCGTTTCAGAGACCGCTTGCGCCACCCGATAGAACGCCTCGCCCACTCCGAATCCGCTTTCCGCGAGAACGTGAAGCATTTCATTCCGCTGATCCTTTTGCCATAGCAGTAGGATACGGTGCAACACGTCAATCAATTCGCTTGCGTTTTCGAGGTCGTCCAGCTTCCGTGCCTGTGGGCCATGGACGTGGATAAACTGCTTCTCTTTGACGATGAACCCCTTTCTGTCCCACTCGTGGGCGAGGTCTATCCCACAGGTCTGTGCCAACTTGCGCGCATCGTCAAACTGAACACGCGCCTCGCCGAACTCCCACCGCCAGAGGACGTAAAAGCGGGTGAGGTCTGAAATTTCACCGGCAAACCCATTCTGTAGTATCTGCCGCACCGCGTAATCGGTGGCAATCTCTCTCACATCGTCGAGCAGACGGTCGGCGCGGATAATCTCCCCTCCAAAAGTCATCACTTGTTCGTACTTGCCGAAGACCTCAACCGCGGAGCCGATGGCGGCGATGAAGAAGTCCGCTCCACTCAGGCCCTCCTCCCAGAGTCGGTAGAGTTTAGCGTTCAGGTGCGCTGTCAGCTCCTCCTTGACCTCGTTGTAGAACCCAGTAGGTTCGCGTTCCATCTTCCGGGCGACGATGTAGATGGAGGATGCGAGGGCGGCGGATTCTTGAGAACGGAGACGCGATTTCATCTCCGTATCCAGGGGCCACGCTCCGGTCATAATCAATCCCGAATCAAGGAGGGAATTAATCAGTGTCTCCCATCCCTCTGTGGATTTGTGGGCGTAGACGATAACGGCGACACCGTTCGGTTTCAAGACGCGGTGGATTTCTTGGAAAGATTGCTTGAGCAACCCCTCAAAGAACCGTTTCCCCTCCTCGAAACCGCCTGTGCCGTGCGAATAGGCGACAATCTCGTTTCTCTTAGGTGTCAACGGTGTGGCGAAGAGCTCGGGATACAGCTCGCCCAGTGTGCGCTTCAGCCAAACGTAGAAGAAATCGGAGAGATACGAATAGGGTACGTTGTCGTAGTATGGCGGATCGGTGAAAACAGCATCAAAGAAGTTGTCGAGATGCGGGAGGTTGGTAGCTGAACTTTGTGTAATTTTAGCTGAAAAAGTGGAAGATTTTGAGCAGTGTTCGATTATTTTTTTAACCCATTTCTGCATATTGTGCCAACCCACATCAGTAAAAGGATTCAATTCGACATAATCCCAAACCATACCCAGAGCCTGCCTTCCGAATACATGCTCTATTTTTTCTGCAATCACATGGTAAAAGACAAGATTCGAGTTTTTATCAGCCAATCTATCAATAAGAATTGCCAAATAACTCACCACCGCCTTCGCATACTCAGTATCCACCCCTTCCTCCACCATCTTTTGATACGCTACCTTCACCTTCTCCACAAACGTAATCAATGCCAGTTTCTGCCTTATGTTGAAGAGGTCGCCCCATGTGTTCATTCCGTAGTTCCGAACAGAAAATGCTCTTTCAGCACCGCTTCCTTTTCCTTTTGGTGTAGGTTCATCGGGCACCGCATCCATGCCCCACTCTAACATCAACTGCTCCTGTTTCTCTGCAAAGACTGCCTCGGTGGACTGAAATACAGCAAGGTCGACATCCGTTGCCAGACGATACCGCTTGCCCGTTGTGCCCGGCTTGTGGGTTATAACGGCGACCATCCGCTGTCCTGCACGCCCATCCTGAAATAGTTTCCGGGTCAACTTCGCTTCTATCGGCGTACCGCAGAGGGGGCACACCGCTATAGCGCGTGAAACGGTGCCCTTCGTTGGGTCAAAGCCGTCGGGCATCGGTTCGTAACCATCGCCGACAATTTTAAGACTCACCGCTCCGCCATCATCGAAAGGATAAAGGGCAACTTTCTTTTTTGCCTTTTTTGCCAGCCAGAATTGACGCATGAGCGGTATTTCTGCCCCACAGGTTGGATGCTGACACGGAATGGTTCTCGCCCATATATAGCCGACTGGGATTGAACCGTCATCCTCTTGGGGATAAAAACGCTCCAGCTCTTTCTTCGCCTCTGCAAGTACCCACGCGCCCCACTTCTTGACATCTTCCAGCAAGGGGTTTTTCGTTGCCTCGCCAAAGAGCATCCTGTCATCCGGTTGCTCCGTAGGTCTGCCGTACTTCTGCGGATATTCCAGCGTACACTTCTGAATCAGAACCGCCACAGGGTTGAGGTCGTTGGAATAGGTCTCGCATCCAAGTCTCAGTGCCTCTAGGGGAATCGCTCCACCGCCGCCGAAGGGATCGAGCACTTTCGGGGGTACGCCGCCGTTGGCTTCGAGGATATCCTGCCTCGCCCTGTCAATCCAATTGGGATTTAGCGAATTTTCCCATTTCGAGAGATTGATGATAAATTGCCGTTTACGGCTCCACTCGTCAATGTCTTTCGGTGGGGGTGTCAGAGCGGCGTAGGCGGTGGCGCGTGAGGCCGCAAGTGGTCGCCTCGCCCACCAGATATGGAGCGTGGATATGTGTCCGTGCCGTATGTTCTTCTCGCGAGAAGCCTCGGCGGAGACCTCTTTGACAGGGAAGGTTTCTTCTATGAAGCGTTTTTTCATTGCTGTACCTCGTCAGAATCCTTACTAGGGGCTTGGGCTTTAAACCCAAAAGAGAGATTGTAGGCAAGTTTACTGCACTAGCCGCCAGCCAGAAGCGTCAGCGGTTAGGGCGGTGTGTCCTTTGTGGCGGTCGTATACCGTGTGCATCTCCTCGATGGTGTCAAAGTAACCGACGATGTACGCCGCACTGAAGGAATCGCCTGCCTTCGTTGGCTTGCCGTGCATCTCTTGGATGGTGACGATGATGTTCCCGGGTCGTTGGCTACACCACGCCTCATAGACCACGGATGGTTCGAGCGTCATGCCTGCCAGCCATGGGCCGGCTTCACCCGTCTGCTTGTCCCGCAAATGGTACGCACGGATGAAATGCTCGGGTGTGCTGTTTAGATCTCGGCGATAACCGAACTTCAGGTCGGGTGGGAACGGGGTGAAGAACTCGCTGGACGGAATACATATCCCTCTGGGGCCGCTCAGGTAGCTGAGGTAGATTTCGCTGAACGTGTCGCCCTCCTCGTGGCGGACGCATCCCGGCATGTCGCTACGGAGAAACATCTCCTCTGAATCGTTGACACTGTCCACCTTGTCCATCAACACAAAGAACCGCTCGCCTTGTGGGAACACGATGAGTTGCGTCCACTGAGACCCTGCCCGGCGCCCTGGGGCGGCGTATTCATACTGATAGGTAGTCTCAATAGCAACGAAGTCTGAGCCGTGGATGACCATCGGTTGCACGGGCTTCATCCGGTGGCAGAGTTGCGGGCCCTCGACCATGCGTTTACGATGGCTAGTGCCGTGTGCCATGCGGGTGTAGAATTGCCGCTCTGGGTCGGTTTCGTTCTCGTGCCAAGTATATCGACCAACACCGTGCCCATCTGGGGCGATAACCTCCTCCCCGTAGTTTTCATCGCTACCCGCCTCCATGAGCCAATCAATGACCATCAAGCCATCGCCGATTTCTCGGAAGCCTGTGGCTTTGTCGAGAAACGAGCCTTTTTCGATTCCGGTCATCCAATGTTTGGGGTTCTGCTTGGGGATGACGGCTTCCAGTTTGTCGGTCTCAATTTTGATGGCACGGTCATCCTCGTTTATGTGTGTCCATCCGGTGTTTTGCATAGCATTCATTCTCCTCTCGTTATCGGTAGACCTCCGACACATGTTATCCGCGTAATGTTGCATCTATCCGGAAAATTTAGTTGCGTAACAATTCTACTCTTCCTGAACCAACCATATACGGTCAACGAAAATCCCTTTGACGTTATCGGGATTATTTCCCGGTGCCAGCCACAGGGTCTTCCAGCCCATCAAATTTTCAAACACGCCCAGTTCGTAAGTATGGTAGCGGTTGTCGGGTATGTCCCTAGCCATGACGGTCAGTTCTGGGCTAAGACCGTCAACCCCGCACCGGAAAACGACCCCCTCGTCCCCGCTCAGTTCACAACGCACGGACAGATAGCAACGGAGTCGCCTCCCCGCATCTTTCGCTATCGTTACCATAGGCACACGCCACAGCTCCCGAATCAACGCCTTCTGTTCATGGTCTGCGGGCATCCATGCGGCAGAACCGTTTGATGCGGTCATATCTTCAACCGCTTTTTCAGCCAGAACGCTGTCAACAGCGGTTCTGACACTGAACCCGATATTTTGCAGGTCTGCCCACTGGTTGGTCGCTAAACCTTCACAGCCCGGTGGCGGTGCCACAGTGCCCACAGACATGCACTCTCGTACATAGGGGAACCAGTCGCGGGCGTTGCGTTCGGAAAACAGGGTGATTCCGTTCTCCGCCATAACCGCTAGTAATCGGTCATAGACTGGGCGCATTTCCCCTTCTAGCGGCCAAGTAGTGCCTGTCGCATTCGCTTTATCGCGCAATTCATCCCATCGGGTCAAAAACAGATAGAGCAGAGGGAGTTCGGCGACCTCCACGCGACGGCTCAAGTCATCACTGTCCTTAACGGCAGTTTTGGCGGCTTGCAGATGCGCCATGCCCGCAGTTGCGGTTTCGAGGGTGAGAAACCGACTCCGAGTCGGCTGTTGCTGCATGTATAGGTCTTCGCCAGTGGCCTCTACAGCATCGTGAAACAGAGCAAGATACACCTCCATATACGGTGCCGCAGAGCCGAAGTATCCCGATAGAAATTCGGAGATTAACGCCGCACCATCACAGTTCGGCTCCCACAGTAGCTTTGCAATGACCCAGGCCCGCAACGCGCTCATCTCCGCCCCCGGCGCACCGTAAGCACCGAGTGAAAACACGCCTTTGACGCGATTTTGGGCGAAGTGTTGGACGTTTGGCGCAAGCGTTCTAAGGTTCGGATGCGGACACAGGTAGGCAGAGAAGTTCGTGACATAATCCCAAATATAAATTCTATCGCAGATCTGTGCCCACGCCCGCAGATTTTCGTCAAAGACCGCATTCCGCTCGTGGGTGATTGGGTGAGCGTATGAACAACCTGTGGTGCAGAGCCATATAGCAACATTCGGGTGCGGTTTGATATGGCGCGGTGGTTTCTGGCTCCAGTCGTAGGCAAGCGTATTGATAATGACCTCTGGAAACTCATTTTCTATTGCCGTTGCCACCGCATTTACAAAATGCACGATACCGCCAGCCGGACTCGCCTCCTGTTCCTCCAACTCGCGACACCGTTGGCATTGGCAGTGTCCGTCCCAGTCGTTCTGAGACACCCACAGGTTGGTTGCCCCAGGCGTATGGGCGCGAATGTCCACTTTCACACGCTCAGCAAACTCGGCGTGCATCTCGGCGTTGGTCAAACAGAGTTGTGCCTGAGACGCTGTCCGCTCTCCCTCACACTCGCTGAACCACTCTGGGTGGGCTTCAAAGTAATCTTCGGGGGGCAGGTATTGGTAGAATGAGTGTACGCCCCCAACCTCCGCATACTTTCCGCCGCGCACCGCATCAACCTGTGTCCGTGCCCCGTTCAGTTTGTTACGGACGCACCAATCGGCATCTTGGGCATCGCCGAAGTACGGTTCGCGAAATTCAAAGGTCGGCGTGTAGCGGATGTCCAGAGCCTCTAGCCTCAACCTTTGGATTTTCGGAAGCGTACTGACGGTTGGTGTCCACCAGCGGCAACCGACGATGTCTTCGAGGAACGTATACACGGCGTATAGAGTGCCTCGCGGTCGTCCACCTGCCAAGATAACATCTTTCCCAACAGTTCGGAGAATCATACTAATTCTTGCTAAAGAAGCTACAAAGTGTTATAATGAAAAGTATCCCAACCTTAACGGTTGGTTTTCTTGAAGTGAACATAAGTCTGCTACGTCAATCCGACTGTTCTCTTACGCAAAGGAGCAGAGATGTCTGAACAGAACATAGACCGACTCTTTGAACGCCAGAAACAAGCCCCCACGCTCTCGGAGTACCGCCGTATCCAATGCGTCTATCTCAAAGAAAAGCATGGGTATACCTCAACCCAAATCGCCGATATAACGACTTATCACCCAGCGAGCGTGAGAAGAATTCAAAGTCAATACCGGAAAGAGGGGATTGAGAGTCTATCCCCTAAACCGAAGGGCGGTAGAAACCGTGCTCACCTCTCGCTCGCTGATGAGCAAGCCCTCCTTGACACCCTCCGCACCCAGGCAGAAGCGGGTCAAATTATTGAGATTTCACAAATTCAGAGTGCCTATGAAGCTAAAGTAGGCAGTGCTGTTGGCAAATCAACGGTTTACGCTCTTCTCAAACGGCATCGGTGGCGTAAAGTGGTTCCGAGACCTCGGCACCCGAAGCAGAATGAATCCGATGTGGCTGCGTTTAAAAAAAATTCCCCTCGCGGATTGAACGGGCTCAAATCGAAGCGTCGAAAAGAGGTCTACGGTTGCGAGTGATGCTCCAAGATGAAGCGCGTTTTGGTCGTATCAATGCACCGAAGCGATGTTGGGCACCCAAAGGGCTTCGTCCTGTGGTTTTGAAACAGACGGTAAGGGAATACACGTATGCTTACGGTGCAGTGAGTCCAGTAGATGGGGTATGTGATTCTCTGATATTGCCGAAGATGGACAGTGATTCAATGAGTCTATTTCTAGCGGAGGTGTCGCGTAGGCATCCGGATGAATTTATTCTAATGATATATGACCAGGCTCCAAGCCATAGTGAATCGGCGTTGGCGATTCCGGAGCGGATGATGGTGGAGTCGTTACCGGCGTACTGCCCGGAACTGAATCCGGTTGAGAATATATGGGAATCGTTGCGGGAGAAATTCTTCCCGAACCAAATGTTTGAGGACATGACGGAGTTAGAGAACCGATTGGTTGAAGGCTTGCTTTATTTTGAGACTCATCCAGATATTGTTCAATCCATCACCGGATTCGATTGGATTGTATGTAACATTTAGATTTGGAATTAGTATCAGTTCCTCGGGGCTCAGAGCATCGGTGGAGAACTCTGGGAGAGCCCACCGCGCCGCATCGCCTCCGACGAGCAGGCAGGTCTGGTTTTCCACGTACCGGTCAACGATCTGAAATTCGGCATCAGTGGTCTGTTTGAGAAAGTTGGCAAGTTCACGAGCGGCGTGTTTCTCCGGTGCTGTGGCTTCAGAAGAAACCACAATGACCGCTTGACTCACTCCCTCGTCTGCTAAAATTAGAGGTGACATGGCATGACTCCTGTTAGGATACGTCTAGCGATGGCGGCGGCGACTTAGGGATGTTATAGTGAAATCTAAAAATATGGTGACATTTACCGGTAGGCGCGCTATGGTGACATTTACCGGTAGGCACGCTTTGATGAAGATTCAGAATTTAATTCGGTAATGTGTGGGCAGGCACAAGACCTGCCCCTACAGTGATTTTTGGCGATAGAATTACCGAAATATTTATTTAAACTTCATGTAAGCGCGCTGGTCGCGGTGTATCAGTAATTATGGGCTTTACTATCAATATCCAATCGTTGAACTGAATTATATCAGAAAAGCAGACCGTTGCCAACCAACTTCAGGCAGTGTTCATACGCGTCGGCTGACTTACGCACTTGGTGTGTCACTCTGGGCATTCTTTGGTGACGAACGTCAACTTGATATCAGTCGTATTACCCGCGACATCTGTGACCGCACCCTGAACGATAAAAGGTCCACAAAAGTCGCCTTTTCCTTTCAGAGGTATGAGTTTCACTTTGTTATCCTTGACTTCTAGTAGCCAGCCAAGGTCGCCATCGTCTTCATAGGTTAGTTTAAGGCTCGACTTAGCGATGGTTTCATCAAATTCAATAATCACACCGTCTCTGAGTAGCACCAACGGGTCGGCATCTTTGACAGTGAAATTCGTCTTGGTCATTTTCGGTGGCGTATAATCCGGGGGTTTGACGTTCAAGGTAATGTTGGCACTACCGCCATTGTCGCCGCAGCCGAACAAACAGCCCAGAACGAGCATAAGTGTCAAGCCTATACTCCACAGTTGTGGATGTGAATTGAGAGAATTGATGGTATCCGTTTCGTAATCCCATTCTTTAGGGGAAGATTTAATGACACAACTCGTTTGCGCCATAAAATGACGGGGTGGGTTTGCCAATATCCCCTCCGATTTGAGTTTTACAACTTATTTTTTAATAACCGGGTTGACAGCGGTTAAAAATGCGATAAATTGATGTCGGTGTCAACCTCTGGTGCTTCACTTAACTTTTGACATATTATCCCCTGACAATAAGAAGTGGCCTAGCTTCAAGGGGATATCTAATTGATTTGGGTTCATGGCGAAAGGTTGACAAAGGTTGACAGAAAAAAAAAGTAATCAGTAGCGCGTTTTACTGTTAAAGTTTAGCTACTGAAGTTTGAAATTTATCGGGTGTATCGGGAGTCGGAACTCCTTCCCACAAGTGAAACGCCATCCACAGGTGAAACGCCATCCACAGGTGAACTCCCTTCACATAGATGGAAATTTGTTTTTATTTCTTCTTAGCTGGCGTAAACAGTCCTGAAATTATGCCCCCTTTTTACATTCTGCTCGCAAACGTGAGTCATGTTAACATATGGTCTAATTGTTTAGCAAGCACATAAAACTCGAGAAAACGGGAGTTTCACACACACGTAATTATTTCTGGTTAGAATCGCACGGTAGGACAGCAGGCCTGCCGGGGCGCGGTCTTTTTGCGTCAAGTCAGATTATCGGATATTCAGGAATTGAATAAATGCCGGAACCGCTCAAAATAGATGCGGAATATCGGGTCAAGGGTTTCCAAAACAACATATCTTTCATCATCTACCCCTCTCACTTTTAGAATTTTCTTTGTCCATTAAGCTATCCGCCCCAAAACACATAGGTCGGCTTTTTTATAACAATTCCAAGAATACTCCAAAAACTTCCGATGACAAAATCTCCCAAAATCAATCCTTGAAAGAAGGGGACCAGACGACGATATGCACGGGCACCGCCGAACTTTAGCGTCGCCCATTTGATGATAGAACTGATTAGTAACGGAAACCAGAGCCGTCCGATAATCCACCACCCTGTGACCGCATATCCAACAGGATGTAGCGGCCACCAAAGAAACCTTGTTCGGATGAGCAGCACACTTACCGTAAAGACAAAACCGATGCCCATAAAAGAAAGATCCGTAATTGAAACGTTAGCCGGGTGGGCAAGCCTTGAAGCGAGGATGGTGTATCCTTCCCGCGCAAACCATGTAGTACGGTAAAGCCTTGCTTCTGTCCCAAGTTGGTATCCGGCGTGAAGAAATGCCCAAAAGCAGCAGAGCGCGCCCAAGATTGTCGCCAATAAAATCGCCACGATGATTCGATTTCCGCTCATGCCGCTTCGAGCGGCCAGCTTAAACCCTTCTAATTGGTGTGGCATTGGATGGGCCCGATACGACTCTCGATTAATCCAGTAGAACAGTGTCATGACCGTCAGATTCTGTAGGCCAATACGGCGTGTGCCGAGCAGTGTTGTCAAGATGTAGTCTGGGCCCGAACCGTACATATCGTGTGCGGGCGGCCCGAGTTCGGCACGGATGCGGGTGATTGTTGTTGAGAGTGCGAAATAGATAATGAAGAACCAGAACGAAAACCAGAGCGATAAACCTGCCAGATAGGAGAATCCGATAATTAGTCCGGTCCCGATTGCGATGCCGATGACCGCGTTGCGATATGTCATCGGCTCGTTGGAATCGTCAATGCCACGCCCGGTGAATGCTTTTAGAAAGACGCGCACAAAGTGTTTTCGACCGCCCCATAGTGCGAACAGGAGTAAGCCTATCCACACCCCACGCACCTGCGCCATTGGATACGGAAATCCGGGTAAACTTGATAATCCAAGCTGGCTGCCGATAACACGTTGTCCCTGCCAGAAGAGGTAGAAGAACCAGTATGAAAACGCCAACGAAAGCGGCATCAGGAATCCGAGCCCAATCACAAATGGATAGAGCGTGATGTTCATTGAATAGATCGCGTTCCACGGCTTGACCGTGAAATAGCGGTTCAAGGAAGTTACCCATATCGGTATCCGGGGAATCTGCGGGTAGAAATAGGAGAAACCGTTGAGCAGGCTAATCCCACCCGCAACGGCAATTCCAAGCCATAAGCCGCGATTGGAAAAGAATTGCGGTTTCCCTTCCCTTGTCATGTCAAACGGCAATTCAACGATCGGATACGCTAGTTTTTCATTCTCAATCCACTGTTTCCGTAACAGCACATTGATACATACCATCACGAAAATTAAAGCCAGAGCAAATAGCGTCCACGATGCGATGGGAACCGCCCATGCGCTGATATGTTTTGCCACATAGAAGGTTGTTCCGCCCTCATAAAACGGTGATAGCGTCTCCCTGTCTTTTATCGCAAGCCAACTCGGAAGGTAACGCCCAAAGTGTGCCATCCACTCGTTTTCAGGCGTGGCATACCATGTGCCCGTTCCAATTATGGAAACAAGACATTGCATCATGTCGTATCCGTTCAAAGCGGTTGCGGCACACAACATGATATAAATGGTCAATAATTCCCCCTGACGGAATGCGGCCTGAGGGAGGTATTTTTTCAGCAGATGGTTTATCGCGACGAGGATAAAAAGGATAAAGATGACGTTAAAGAGTAGCGTGAGAATCGCTGGAAAATTCATCAGCCACACCAACGTCATCTGAATATGCCAATAACTATTGATTGGAATCAGTAGTAATCCAACGAGGATGGCGCGTATCCTTACAGCGGAACGTCTCCCCGCGAGTGGTTCAGATATTTTCATACATCCAGAAAGTCGCTGTTCCTACTCCTCTCCTGAAGGTGTCGCCGCCTCCAAAGCCTCTCGTGCCCAGTCGGTTGCACTGAAGTTGAGTCCGTCTGAGGCGTGTTGACGAACCTGTTCATCCGAATGGTCAAGCAGGTCAACAAGCCGACGACTTGGAGCGTTTCGGGCGATGAGTGCCAGACCAAAAGCCGCAAATCGCGCCGTATCCGTATCCGCATCCGCCGACAGATGTTCCAGCCCCTCCTGCGTCTGAGGGTCGCCCATTCTCGCGAGAGCCTCCGCTACACTGCGCCGAATCTCGGTATCAGCATCTGTGGCAAACGGCAAAAGTGCGGGGATGGCATCCTGACAACAGAGTGCGCCGAGCGCGGTGATCGCATCCTTGCGCTCTGCCCCGCCGTTCTGAAGTCGCTGAATCTGTTCTGAAATGAACGCAGGGTCCTTGCACAACCACCGATAATCCACAATATCCCCGTGAAGCGAGTACGCCACCAACTGCAACAGAGGCCCATCAATGGATACAATGCAGCAGTGATGCACGGCAGTTGCGTACGCGGTCCAATCCCCGGCATTCACCGAATAGAGCGGTGCCCCGCCTCCGCCGGTCACAACATAAATCACGCCGCTGTCGTCCGCTCGCGCATTCGCCTGCATCGGGAAGCTACGCTCGTAGATGTGGTCGTGTCCATTGAAGACCATATCCACTTTGTACTTTTCAAACAGTGGGGCGAATGCCTCGCGTTGTTCAAAGGAACAGCCGTGATTGCCGGAGCTATAGGGCGGGTGATGGAACCAGACAATGCGCCATGTCGCATCGGTTTCTTTTAGTGTCTGTTCTAGCCAAGCGTGTTGTTCTGTCCCGGGGGCAAATCCCCCAGAAGCCGTATTCGTATCTAATGCGATAAATTGGGTATCACCGTAATTGAAGGAATACCACGAACCGCTCGGAAAGAAATTGTAGAAGTGCTCGGAATTTTGTTCGTGGTTTCCGAGTACTGGGAAGATTGGAACGTGGTTGAGCGTATCCCCGAGCGGTGAGAAAAACTGCTCCTCCCACTGCTCGTAAGCGGTGCCGTTTGACACGAGGTCGCCCGAATGAAGCAGAAAATGGGGCTCGTGGCTCGCCATCTGACGACCAACAACGGACGATTGTTCAGGCGTTGTCCGCGAATCTCCGAACGCCGCGAAGCTAAACGGCGTGGACTCGTTTACTTCTGTGCGAAAGGTGAAGGTATCGGACTCCGCATCATCGGTTTGGATGCGGTAATGGTAAGTGGTCTCAGGTTCTAAACCGCTCAGCTCAATGCGGTGCAGGGTGACTGGAGCGGTCTGTTCAACGTAGTGTTCCAATTCGTCTGTTACCCCATAATCCACTCGGGATGTTCCAGCGTCATCCGTCTCCCATAACACGAGCATATTTTTAGAACGGTTGAATTGCAAATAAGGCCCTTTGATAATGTTCACTTCAGATTTCTCCTATAGGACATTTGACACATCAGTTATTCCGAATATTCTACTTCTAACATTCGGAAAATGTATCTCGAATTTATGCACTGTTAAATATATCGTATCTTGACGAATTGCACAACCATATTTTTCCGATTCAGCGAAGGATGTTTTGATTGCTCCGATTTTTGTTGAGTCAATGTTGAAAAATTGATAAAATAACGGTAAAGAATGGAAGGGTGGAAGGAATAAGGCGGGAAGGGTGGAAGAAAAGAGGAAGGATGGAAGCGAAACAACCAGATTTGCCAATCTTCCATTTTTTCATATCTTAGCTATTGGAAGGAGATAAAGTCGAATGAAAATATACCGGGCAGGGGTTATTGGTGTTGGGGGTGTTTCGGTCTTGCACACAGACGCTTATGTAGGACTACCGAACACGGAATTGGTTGCCGCCGCGGATCTGAGTGAGGCGGCGTTGGCGCGGTTTACGGAGAAATATAACGTCACAAACGTCTACACCGATTATCGTCGGATGCTGGACGAGGAGAATCTGGACATCGTGAGTGTGCCGACGGGGGCAAATGTCCGGCATCAGATTGTCATTGATGTTGCCGCACATGGGGTTCACGCATTGATTGAGAAACCGATGGCGACCGACTTGGTGGAGGCAGACGCGATGATTGCCGCGTGTGAGCAAGCGGGAACAAAACTTGCCATCAATCATCAGCGGCGGTGTGATGCCCAGTATCGAAGAGCGAAGCAGTTGGTTAATGATGGGGCCATCGGTGAACTCCGGCATATTCGGGTCATGGGTGTTGATGGCGGATTCGATATGACCAACAACGGCACACATCTGTTCGATGCTGTCCGCATCTTTGGGGAGGATGCCGAATGGGTTTGGGCGGCTGTGACAGTTGGCGGTAGAGCAATTACCGATGAGGATGTCGCATGGGCAGACCGCAAGGAGACAAGCCGAAAGGAGGCGTTGGTCGCAGGAGATCGAGTGAGTGCTGTCTTTTCATTCAAAAATGGCTCACGGGCGTTTTTTGAATCTGCTAGAGGCCCATTTGGGGTTGAACTGACCGGGACAGGGGGACGATTGGTTTGCATTGATGCCCCCGCTGGCCCCTATCCTCATCCGCTGGCGATTTGGACACCCGACCATCCGGTGGGAACATGGCAGTCGATTGAGGTGCCGAGCGATGAACTGAATCAAAACGGTTTGGGGCGGTGGATATGTGGACGGCAGGTTACTGAACTCATTCGAGCAAGTGAAACAGGCGAAGAACACCCGTCCAGCGGCTATCAAGGGCGTGCGGCACTCGAACTGATTATGGCGGTTTATGAATCCCAGAAACAGGGGGGAATGGTTGAACTCCCTTTGGCGAATCGGGAGCATCCGTTGCAAGGATAGATAGAACGCAATTAAATTTAACGCGAAGGTGCAAAAGCGCAAAGCAGAAAGGAAGAATATATTACGAGGGACTAGCCGAGCAGGGATTTTTTTGAGCACAGATTAGTAGAAAATGGGATTGATCTTGACTTTCTAGGTGTGGTCTGATACAATATAACCATATCCTTGTCATTTTCGATTGAGGCAGTTGCATGTTTTCTAAGCGTAAAAAGAGCGTTCCAGCCGGTGATGTCGCTACCAATTTTCTCCTCACCTACTTCATAGTTGGGCTTGTCATTCTGTCGCTTGCCTTTGTATACTATACCAAGCAGATACTCCAACTGAATCGAGATCTCGATGAACAGATTAGCCCACTAGCGAATCTTGCTGCCGAAATCCCGGGTGTAAAAGAGAAGAGACTCCAAACCCAATTGACGCAGATTATTCGACAATCTTTAGCGGTCGGGTGGCTTTCTTTTATTATCACTGATGCAGAAAGTGGCCATGTCGTAATTGCACGGGGTATTGATGAATCCATCGAACGCAAACTGAATGCTGAACCGCCAATCCCTTTATCTCCGACTGAGGAATCGAAGCTCAGGGGGATTCTGGAGCGGATGAAAAGAAAAGCAAAGGAGCGGGAGCCTCGGCGGATAAAGTATAGTTTCAAGGGCAGAATGCTGTATGCCTATTTTTATTACGGCGAGGCAGCGTCAACGGCAATCGATCAGATTCCGTTTGTCATCACAGACACCGAGGACAAACCGCAGAAGTGGCAGATATGGGGGGAGATGGTTACGGCGGAGAATGCGACCCCGGAGGAGTATGAACAGGCGAGCCGGGTTGTCGACCAAGCGAAAGCCTTTGGGAACTATGTGCCCCTTCAGACAACTCCTGAATTGCAACCGGGCAACTTCCATTATGAAAAAACACCTTATTATGGGCTAATCGTCATGCCTGCTGTGCTACTTCTTGTTTTTTCGACATTCCTAATTGTTGGATTTTTAAGTTATAAACGGATTAAATCGTGCGAGCAGGCGGCGATTTGGGGCGGGCTTGCAAAGGAGACCGCTCATCAGTTAGGAACACCAATATCTTCATTGATGGCTTGGGTTGAGTTTTTGACGGATCGGAACCGGGAGAAGGTAGATGAAACGGCGACTGAAATCTACACAAATATGCAGCAAGACCTCGCTAGATTGCAGAAGGTTACGAGTCGATTCGGCACGATTGGGTCGTATCCGCCCAAGACAGAGACTGACATTAACTTAGTGATTAATGATGTGGTTTCATATTTCCAAAAACGGCTTCCCAATCGGAACAAGCATGTTGAGATTCGCGTGACTCCCCGCTCCCTTCCTGTTGTTTGGGTCAATCCGGATCTCTTGCAGTGGGTCTTTGAGAATCTCATCCGAAATTCGCTTGATGCGATGGATAAGGAATTTGGCTTAATCGAAATCCATCCGGACTTTAATGAGAAGAAACAGCAGATTGTCATTCAGTATCGTGATAATGGGAGCGGGATTAAGCGCAAAGACCGTTATAAAATTTTTCAGCCCGGGATGACGACCAAGAAACACGGCTGGGGCGTTGGTCTAACGGTTGCCCAGCGGATTGTTGAGGCGTATCATCACGGCCAGATTCGACTTGTTGAAACGGGGCCCGATGGCACAGGCTTCGAGCTCGTGCTCCCGCTGTCCGATGGCGAGGAAACCGAGCCACATAACCTCAAGGTACAACCGACAACGGGCAACGTGTGAAATCGGAAACTTTGAAAGCGGCGAATATGTGAAAGGGAGCAGAGGGCGAATTGGCAAACGGATGAAAGGGGACATCTGTGCAAAATATAACTCACAAAATTTTATGGGTTGACGATGAGATTGACGCGCTCAGACCTCATATTATGCTATTGAGTGAAAAAGCATACGATGTCACCCCTGTTTCCAATGGAGATGATGCAATTGCGCTGGTCACGGACATTCGTTATGATGCAGTTTTGCTAGACCAGATGATGCCGGGGCAGGATGGGATAACAACCCTTGACCGCATCCGCGAAATCGATCCGGTGGTTCCGGTGATTATGGTGACACAGTGTAGCGATGACCAACTCATTGAGGAGGCAATCAGAAAGCGTATTGCTGATTTTCTCGTGAAGCCGATTGGTGTCGCTCAAATTGCTTCGACCCTCAAGCGAGTGCTTGACCAAACTAATATTATTGAAGATAGCTTGCCGATCAGATATACGGAAGATTTTAATCAGATTCGCTTTGCGAAAGAATCGCATCCGGATTGGCGAAAGTGGATTGAGATTTATATCAAATTGGTTGAATGGGATATCGAGTTTGATCGGTTGGCACGTACTGGTCTTACAGAAACGCATTTAGAGCAGAAAAAGGAGTGTAACGCTCTTTTTTCTCGCTATGTTGAAGAGAATTACATGCGCTGGATAAATGGGGATGATACCCCAATTTTGTCCGTTGATGTGGTGAACAAGTTTGTGATTCCGCATTTGCGTGAAGAGCGACCAGTGTACTTTATTGTTGTTGATTGTCTTAGGCTAGACCATTGGCTGGCGATTGAGCCTTTGCTTCAGCCTTATTTTTACATTGACAGAGATTATTACTATTCGATTTTGCCGAGTGCAACCCTTTACTCACGCAATGCACTGTTCAGTGGGCTATTCCCACAGGAACTCGCTGAAAGATTCCCTGAGTATTGGCAGGAAGGCGCTGAGCAGGAGACTTCTACCAATCGGTATGAAAAACAACTTCTCCAACATAAGTTGCAGAATGAGGGATTGAAACTTAGACCGGGGTTAAGGTATTTTAAGATTTTTGATGCTAAGGGAGGCAACGAATATATCCGACAGGTCTCCTCCTCGAATCGAATTAGTCTATCGGCGTTAGTTGTCAGCTTCATTGATACGTTGACACACCAGCGGTCGCAGTCTGACCTACTCCAACAGATTGCGCCAGACGAGTCAGCCTTTCGTTCTCTGACAAAATCGTGGTTCGCTCACTCGTCGCTGTTTGAGATTTTGAAGATTATTGCGACTCAAGATGCTGTCGTGGTTTTAACGACAGACCACGGTTCTGTTCTTTGCAACCGACCTTCTAAAGCGTATGGAAATCGTGAAACTTCTACAAGCCTTCGTTTCAAGGTTGGCACACATTTGGGATGTGACTATGACCAAGCCATTTATATTGACCATCCCAATACGTTTCGATTGCCCGCTGAAAGTTCAAGTAAGAACTATATCATAGCGAAGGAAGATTACTATTTTGTTTATCCGAATCAATACTATGAATATACACGGCAGTTTCGGGGCGGATTCCAACATGGAGGCATCTCGACGGGGGAACTCATTGTGCCCGTTGTCACGATGATGCCGCGCAAACAGAGTTAACGCTAAACGGAGAGGGAAGGTTGGAAGACTGGAAGATTGGGGGAATTGTCGGATTTTTTATTCGTTGCCTTCACAGAATAGAATTTGAGTTATGCAATTGCGAGGTTTGGATTGCATAAGCATCTCAGAGTATGTGTAAAAGTGGTTGTCTGCCGATCTGCCTAGGGTCGGGTTCAGACAAGCTCACACACGCGCTAAGACTGGAGGCGACAATGCAAAAAGAAATTATCGTTGCTGACGATGAGTATGAAAGCAGATGTGCTGTCCTTGAAGATGGCGTGTTGACCGAAATTGAAATTGAGCGTAAAGACGATGAACAGATTCTAAGCAATATCTATAAGGGGCGGGTTGAAAATGTCCTGCCCGGTATGCAAATCGCTTTTGTGGACATTGGCGTTAAGCGACACGCTTTCCTCCATGTCTCGGACATCTACTACGATTTTGACGCAGAGGATATTGAGGAGGATTTTGATAAGGATGCGACGCTCAATCTGAATCCTGAGACCCCAACGCCTCGTCGCGGTGGTAGAGGGTACTCGTACTCGATTAGCGACCTGCTCCACAAAAACCAAGAGATTCTGGTACAGGTGACCAAGGAGGCGATCGGCAGTAAGGGACCACGCGCCACCACAGGTATTACGTTGCCGGGGCGTTATGTTGTGTATCTGCCCAATTCATCGAATATCGGCGTTTCTCGGCGAATTAGCACGTCCGAGGAGAGGGAGCGGCTGAAGAAAATCGCCCAAGGGTTGCGAACCGATGTTGAGGGTGGATTTATTGTTCGGACCGCTGCCGAGGGGAAAAGTGAGAAGGAATTTGTCACCGAGATTCGATACCTTATCGGGCTTTGGAAGGATATTAATAGGCGTTCCCAAAAAACGCCAGTGTTGAATCTTGTTCACAAAGACCTTGGCTTCCTCGGCCGAATCATTCGGGATTTCTTTACTGAGAACGTGACGAAGTTTGTCATTGATTCCAAAGACAGATACCGCGAAACCCAAGAGTACCTCGCATCGGCGTTGCCAGAGTTACGCTCGCGGGTTAAGGTGTACGATGGCTCGGTGCCGGTCTTTGAGGCTTTCGGTATTGAAAAGGAACTCAAGAAGGCACTCAGTGAAAAGATTTGGCTCAAATGTGGTGGATACATCGTCATTCAACAGACGGAGGCGATGGTTTCGATTGACGTGAATACGGGAAGGTTCGTCGGTAGCGGAGATCCGGATAATACAATTTTGAGTGCGAACCTTGAAGCTGTTGAGGAGGTCTTCCGGCAGGTTCGGCTGAGAGACCTTGGCGGAATCATTGTCATTGACTTTATTGACATGGACCAAGCCGAGCATCGGAAAAGGGTTTTCAAGCTACTCCAGGAGACGTTAAAAAAGGACCGGGCGCGCACGAATATCTTGCACTTTTCGGAACTTGGGCTTGTCGAGATGACTCGGCAACGGGCGAGATCTAACCTGTCAACCCTGCTCACAGAACAGTGTCCCTATTGCGATGGACACGGGACAATTCTTTCGGTTGATACCATTGCGGTTGATGTGCTCCGGGCGATTAAAAAAGCGTACCGGAAGTCTCGGAAACGGAAATTGCGGGTTGTTGCGAATCACACGATTGTTTCACATCTCCTTGATGGAGAGGTGGATAAACTGAACCAGTTGGAGAATTCAATGAATGTGAAGATTCAACTTGAAGAGGATGCTGACCTGCATCTTGAGGATTATCGAATTTTTGCTGAGAATAGCAATCGTGAGATTCATTTAGACTAAGAAACCGAGTTTTTTCCTTAAAACTCGGTTTCTCTACTGCTTTGTCAAACGGTTTAATGACACCCGTCCACCCCGGTAGGTGCGGTTTCATGAAGTTTAAGTATTTAATCGGGTAATCACAACCCCGGCCGTAGCCGGGGCATCTTGCCCCAACGGATACACAAAATCACCCCCGTAGGCCTTACTATTACCCACAAGTCTGCAAAGTCTTGTAGGGCGTGGGTTCTATTCCCCTCTCGTTCAAAAATCTAAATCAAAGCCGGCAGAATGACCGAATTGAGAATCGGTTTTTGATGGATTCGCAAACGTAAATACGGTACAATCAACAAGATGGGTTCACCCAATAAACATTATCCTATCAATAACTTGGAGGCACTTATGGCGAAAAATAATAATGAGCCGACTCCGTCTTGGAGTCGGATAGAATTTCAAACCATAGATTTGGGAGATAACCGACTCACGGCGCGACTGATTCAGGTCGCTGATGAATTGGAAGCGTACCCGCAATCGAGTATCAATGCGGCTTGCGGCGACTGGGCAGCGACCAAAGCCGCGTATCGCTTATTTGATAACCCGAAGGTCACAGCGGCGAAAATCCTAGCTCCTCATTTTCAGCAAACGGTTGCCCGAATGAGTGAGTATCAGCGGGTGTTTGCGGTACAGGATACCACCTACCTAGATTATACGCATCACCCATCAACCGAAGGCGTAGGGCCAATCGGAACAAAGAAGCAGAACATCTATGGGTTTGTCAAACACACCACCGTAGTATTCACCGAGTCCGGCGTACCGTTAGGGTGTCTCACCGATAAAGTTTGGGTTCGTGAAGACGGGGCACAGAAACCGAGACAATCGAACCCACCGATTACGGAAAAAGAGAGCTACAAATGGATTGAGGCATTAAACCAAACTAAAGCCCAAACGCCCGAAGGTGTTGAGGTGATTTGCATCTGTGACCGTGAGGCAGATATTTATCAATTTTTCGTTGAAGCAGGCAACACCCCCTTCGTGATTCGCGCCGCTCAGAATCGACGCGTTGAGAATGAGATTGGCAAACTCAACGATTTGGTAAAAAGTCAGCCGTGTGCCGGTGAGCTAGGGGTCAAGGTGCCGAAGCGGGACAGTCACCCTGCCCGGACAGCGACTCTCAGCGTTCACTTTGTGAAAACGAGGTTGCTTCCGCCTCATCGGACTCCGGCGGAATCTGCCCAAAAGTTACCGCCGGTTGATGTGCATATCGTCTGCGTGACGGAACCAAATCCGCCGGTTGGAACGCCGCCGCTCCAATGGCTGTTAATCACCAATGTGGAAGTGAGGGATTTCGCGGATGCGGTCGAAAGAATCCGCTGGATAACTATTAACTCTGACATAGTACACCTTCTAAGCGTACAACAGGAGAGTTAAGAGTTATAGTTTGCGGTGGCATATTGAAGTGTATTTCAAAGTGCTTAAATCCGGTACCAAAATTGAGGGATGCCGTTTGGCAACCCAAGCCCGGCTTTTCCCCTATTTCGCGCTAATGAGTGTGATTGGGTGGCGGTTGTATTGGGTGACGATGTACAATCGCTACGCCCCGAGTGCGGCTTGTACGTGTGTATTGACCGATGAAGAGTGGAAAGCCCTTTACTGTGTGACTCATAAGACAATGACTTTACCCAAGAAATTACCAACGGTTTCTGAAGTGGTGATTTGGATTGCCAAACTCGGTGGTTTTTTAGCGCGTAAGTCGGATGGTGTGCCGGGTGTGACGGTCATCTGGCGCGGGTGGCAGAGATTAAGTGATATTTCCGCCACGTTTTCTCTGATTCACACTGCCGAATTCAACGATAGTTCTTAGCTCCAACATAGATTATCCCTGTCCCCGGAGACTTATGGGTAATAGTAAGCCCGTAGGCGGGGCATCTGGTTTCCCCAACGGTATGTAAAGTTTTTGACATTAAACACCCCCGTAGGCGGGGCATCTTGCCCCAATCAGATGAGCCAAACTTTTGACAAAATATTTACACACCCCCCCGGTGATTTGTTTGACAGTTTTGATTTGGTTTGTTATAATTTCGATACGTGCCTCCAATTAACGAGGATGGCACAAGATCTGAAACTGATGTAAGGAGCGAAAGATGTACGCTGTATTTGCCACAGGTGGAAAACAGCATCGCGTTCAGGTAGATATGCTCGTTGATGTTGAAAAGCTTGAAACCCCTGTTGGCCAGACGATAACTTTTCCAGAGGTACTTGCGATAGGGGATGGGGAAGGCAATGTTCAGGTCGGTAGACCTTATCTTGAAAACGCGGCGGTGATTGGCGAGGTCGTAGAGCAGGGTAAGGGAAAAAAGATTATTGTTTTCAAATCCAAAAGACGCAAGGGGTATAAGCGGAAACTTGGACACCGTCAAAGATTCACGCGATTAAAAATCACTGAAATTCAACACGGAAACGGTGCAACGCAACAAGCGGAAGAGGCACCGGAGGAGGTAGCAGAAAATGGCGCATAAAAAAGGTGGCGGTAGTAGCCAGAATGGTCGAGATAGCATCGGAAAACGGTTAGGTGTCAAGCGGTTTTCTGGGAACTCCGTGACTGCCGGGAGCATTCTGGTCCGACAGCGCGGCAACCACTTCCACGCTGGCAAAAACGTTGGTGTCGGCAGGGACTACACGCTCTTCTCGAAAATTAATGGCTATGTCTGGTTTGAGCGCAAGGATAAATTCCGCCGAAAGGTGAGTGTCTATCCTGAACGTCCAGATTTCTAGCAATCTTGTTTTTTGACAAATATTTGAAACGCAAAGCCTCGTCATCAGCCGGGGCTTTTTTTATATTTTTAGATGACTCGGAGGGTGTTATGGAACATAAGAGAAAATCGTTACCCCGTTTCATGGCGTTGGGGTATGACTTGGGACAATCCTTCGCCGCCATCAAAGACTTTGACATAGCTATAACACTTGAACCCGATGAAGCTTGGGCATATTACCTTCGGGCGGGGGTAAAGTATGATCTCGGTTACACCTTGGAGGCGAAGCAAGATTTCCAAACGGCATTGCAACTCGTAAGACGGTCCGGCGATGAACGTCTCAAAGCCAAAATTGAATCGACGATTCGAGACTTCTACTAGCTTGTGGATGCTATGACCGTTGCAGACCCCAACGAGTCCTAAATCCATGAACCACACCGTACACCATCAGAACCGTCGTGCAAACCGATTAGAAAAGGAGGATTAAAGAAATGTCTGATATTGCTACTCTCTACCTCAGACTAGCATTTGCGTTGTTGTACTTAGGACAATACGCCGAGGCACTCGTAGAATGTGAAAAGGCGATAGCGCTCGAACCCGATCTTGCTCTTGCCTACTACATTCGGGGACAGACGATGGCTAGATTGGAACAATACGATGATGCCATCGCAGACTATGACAAGGCGATAGAGCTCAAACCCAATGATGCCTTTGTCTACTACAATCGGGGGGCTGCGAAGCAGATGCTCGGACAATACTCCGGGGCCTTAGCCGACTATGACAAGGCAATTGAACTCAACCCAGACCATGGCCTGGCCTACTTCAGTCGAGGCTCGTTCAAGTACAGCTTCGGATTGTACCACATCGCTATAGCTGACTATGACGAGACTATCCGCCTCAGACCGAAAGAGCCCTATGCCTATGCTTTTCGAGGAATCTCGAAGGGCGAACTCGGGCACATGGAGGAGGCGAAGGAGGATTTAGTAAGGGCATACAAACTCTTAGAAGAGGGGCGCGATCGGGATTTCAGAGCCTTCATTACAGCCGCAACGTTAGGTCTCCACTGGATGCAGGAGGAGTTAGACATTGCAGACTCTGACGAGTCCTAAATCCGTGAACCACACCGTGTGCGATGATAACCATCGTGTAAACCGATTAGAAAAGGAGAATCAAATACATGAGCGATAGTACCAGTGACTATTTCAAGCTAGGATTTGCGAAGGTTATT
Organism: Candidatus Poribacteria bacterium; assembly: GCA_965198165.1. Lineage (GTDB taxonomy): Bacteria > Poribacteria > WGA-4E > WGA-4E > PCPOR2b > CBDAOT01. The sequence goes on from OZ240244.1 coordinate 6,747,778, forward strand.
TTCGGACAATACTCTGCCGCCATCACATACTTTGACACGGCAATCCAACTCAACCCGGATGATGCCAATGCCTACGCTGTTCGAGGTGTGGCGAGGGCCAGACTAGGGAACATGGATGAGGCGAATGAGGATTTCCAAACGGCATTGAAACTCGCAGAAGAGTCGGGCGATGAGAGTCTCAAAGCCTTCATTGAATCAGCGATGCGAACACGCTACTAGCGGGCGGCTGGTGTGAACGTTGCGATCTCTGACGAGCCCTAAATCTGTGAACCCCAGAGCGCGACCCGGATTGTGCCCTTGCCTACTACTGGCAGGGATTTTTAAGAGTGGAAAATTGGAAGGAGATGTTTTATTTGTCGGGTTTCACCATTGGAGGGAATTATGGAACATAAGCGAAAATCGTTACTGCGTTTCGTGGCGTTGGGGATGCTCTTGCTGTGTGGGATAACTGTGGCAAACGCCCAAACTCCCCAGGAGATTGCCAAAAAGGCGTTGGACGCTACGGTGCTCTTGGCCGTGGAGGATGTTAAGGGGGAGTTCCTTGGATTGGGGAGTGGATTCTTCGTGAAACCGAACCTGATAGCGACCAACTTTCATGTTGTTGAAGGTGCGGCTTCCGTTATCGCAAAGCGCGTGGAGCAAAAAACGGCGTACAGCATTGAAAGCGTAGCCGTGAAGGATAAGAAAAACGATTTGGCGATTTTACGGGTGTCGGCTCCAGGAGTAAAGCCGCTTCCTTTGGGCGACAGCGAAAAGGCTGGGATTGGCGATACAGTTTATGTCATGGGCAATCCGAAGGGATTTGAGGGCACGTTCTCGGTTGGCAACATTAGTAGCATCCGCGAGGTTGGAATAGACAAGCTACCGGACCAGCTAATTCAGCTTACCGCTCCAATTTCCCAGGGAAGCAGTGGCGGTCCGGTGCTAAACGAGAAAGGGGAAGTGATCGGTGTTTCTATGGGAGGCATTCCTGAAGCCCAGAATCTCAATTTTGCTATCCCTTCAAATTATCTCAAGGCACTCCTCGCTCGATTGGATCCCACAAAACCGTTTCCCAAAAAGAAACCATCGTTCCCCAAAAAGAGACCATCGTCCCCCAAAGAGCAACCACCTCCGCCCAAAAAGGAACCATCGCTATCTGCGAAGACCCACTTCTCTCAGGGTGCGGCGAAGGCTACCGAGGATGACTATAAGGGGGCCATTGCTGACTATGACGCGGCTATACGGCTTGAACCGGATTATGCCGATGCCTACGAGTATCGGGGAGATGCGAAGGTTCAATTAAAGCAATATGCTGCTGCCATCGCGGACTATGACACGGCGATACGACTTGAACCGGATGATGCCCTTGCCTACGCCAGTCGGGGCTTTGCGAAACGCTGTCTCGGACAGTACAACGATGCCGTAGCCGATTATGACACGGCCATACGACTCAAACCTTATTATGCCCCTATCTATATCAGTCGGGGAACTATGAGGAACACACTGGGACAGTACTTTGCCGCCCTCGTCGACTATGACACGGCTATTGGTCTCAAACCGGATGATGCCTATGCTTATGTTGGTCGGGGAGATGTGAAGGGGAATCTCAAACAATACTTTTCCGCCATCACAGACTACGACAAGGCGATAGCACTCAAACCCGATTATGCCAATGCCTACGTCAATCGGGGTATGGCGAAGGCTGAATTAGGGGAACACGCCGCCGCCATCGTCGACTATGACACCGCTATACAACTTAACCCAAAGGATAGCTCTGCCTATAACCAGCGAGGAATTGCGAAGCACAATCTTGGACAAAACCTTGCCGCAATAGAGGATTATGACAAGGCAATAGCACTCAAACCGGATTATGTTTTTGCTTACATTAATCGGGGAAATGCGAAGGCGGATTTAGGACAACACACTGACGCTATAAACGACTATAACACCGTTATCCGCCTCAAACCGGATGATGCCTCTGCCTACTACAATCGGGGGACTACGAAGACTGAATTGGGACGGCACTTCGGTGCTATTATAGACTTTAATGTCGCTATCCGCCTTAAACCCGATTATGTCGATGCCTACTACAATCGGGGGAATGTGAAGTATAAACTCGGGCAACACGCCGCCGCTGTCACCGATTATGACACCGTTATCCGTCTCAAACCGGATGATGCTTATGCGTACTACAGTCGGGGCTTGGCGAAGCATAAGCTGGGTCGCACCAAGGAGGTGAAGCGGGATTTCCAAACGGCATTGAAACTCGCGGTACAAGCGGGCGATGAGATCCTCAAAACCAAAATTGAGTTGATGCTTCGAGCTCTCGACTAGCGGGTGGATGTTGCTCATGTTGCAGATTCTGAGGTATCCTGAATCTGTAAATCCCACCGTACGCGGTGAAGCCCATCGTGAAAACCGATTAGAAAAGGAGAATCAAAGAAATGAGTGATAAGGCCAATGAATACTTCATACGAGGACTTGCGAAGATTCAATTGGGACAATTCGCCGCCGCCATTACATTTTTTGACAAGGCGATAGAACTTGACCCCGATAATGTCGAAGCCTACAACAATCGAGCGGCTATGAAGCTGTCCTTAGAACAACGCGCTGATGCCATAGCCGACTATGATGTCGTTATCCGCCTCAAACCGGATGATGCCGAGGCGTACCTTGGTCGGGCCTCTGCGAAGACTGGATTGGCACAATTTGCCGCCGCCATCGTAGACCTTGACACGGCGATACGCCTCAAGCCGAATAATGCCAACGCCTACGCGCTTCGGGCCGCAGGAAAGAACGAACTAGGGCTCACCTTTGAGGCGAATCAGGATTTCCAAAGGGCATTGAAACTCGCAGAACAACCGGGTAATGAGCGTCTCAAAGCTCACCTTACGAAATTTGACGATCAAAATCGGTAGTGTTATCATAACTTTGGGTGTACCAATACATTTGAAGGGAATTGAAAATTGAACGTCAAAACTCATTAGGTGTTAATTTGGTATTATAGACTCTGGCGAGTCTTAAATCTGTGAACCACGCGGTGCGTGATGGGAACCGTTGTGGAAATTGAATAGAAAAGGAGAATTAATGAAATGTGTGATAGCGTTCAGGACTACTATTTACGAGGAGATCAAAAGATGGAATTGGGGGAATATGCCGAAGCTATCGCAGCGTATGATGCCGTTATACAACTTGATCCGGATTTTGCTTATGCCTACATCGATCGGGCGGTTGCGAAATTCAGACTAGAACAACATGCTGATGCGATTGCTGACTATGATACGGCTATCCGCCTTGACCCGGATAACGCCTTGGCTTACCACAATCGGGGGCTTGCGAAGGATAGTCTTGGACAGTACGCTGACGCGATTCCGGATTATGACAAGGCGATACAACTTGACCCTGATGATGCTTTTTTCTACCACAATCGAGGAAATGCGAAGTTTGACTTGGGATGGCATGCTGATGCTGTGAGAGACTATGACGAGACTATCCGCCTCAAACCAGATTATTACTATGCCTACTACAGGCGGGCAAATGCGAAGATAGGATTGAAACAATACGATTCCGCAATTGCGGATTATGACAAGGCGATAGAACTCAACCCTGATGAGTACTTTATCTACATCAATCGGGGAGATGCGAAGGCTGACTTAGGCCAATTGGAAACTGCCATGGTTGATTATGATAAGGCTATTGCGCTCAATCCGGATGGTGCCGATGTCTACGTCAGACGGGGGTTTACGAAGTCTAGTTTTGAACAATATAATGCCTCGATCGCCGACTATGACAAGGCTATCCGTCTCGAACCGGATTATATTCGTGCCTATATTGGTCGAGGCTTGGCACTGTATGAGATGTGGCGCGTCTTGGAGGCGAAGCAGGATTTACAAACGGCATTGAGACTCGCAGAACGAGAGGGAAATAAGCGTCTCAAAGCCTTCATCGAGTCGGTGATTCAAAAACGCGAATGGCTGAAGGATCTTGTGGGTGTGGATTCCGACGGGCCTGACTAGTGGTGAAGTCGTGGAAACAGAGTAAAAAAGGAGGATTAAAGAAATGAGGAGGAAACCCAGTTACTATCTTAGGCGGGGAGATGAGCGGTACGTGCTTGGCGATTTCGCTGGTGCGCTGGAGGATTATGACAAGGCGATAGAACTCAAACCCGGTTTTTCTGCTATTGCTTACTATAGTCGGGGCAATGCGAAGGCGATGTTGGAACAATACGCCGACGCGATTCCTGATTATGACAAGGCGATAGAGCTTAGCCCTGATTTTCCGGATGCGTACCACAACCGGGGGGCGGCGAAGGGCAAGTTAGAGGAATACGATGGAGCGATGGATGATTTTGATGTCGCTGTTCGCCTTGACCCGAAAGATCCCTCGTCTTACAACAATCGGGGGCTTCTAAAGGTTAAGTTGGGACGACATGCGGATGCCATCCCTGACCATGATGCGGCTATCCGTCTCGAACCGGGTAATCCTAAGTCCTATGTCAATCGGGGGATTGCGAAGGCTGGCATAGGGGGACATGAAGCGGCAATTGAGGACTATAATACTGCTATTCGCATCGCCCCGGTTTATGACATGGCGTACGTCAATCGGGGAATTGCGAAGGCTGATCTCGGACAACACGAGGCCGCGATCGCGGACTTTGAAGCGGCTGTTCAGCTCAACCCTTATGATGCCGTAGCCTATATCAATCGGGGGACTTCAAGAGCTTACCTCGAACAGTACGATGACGCGCTCTCTGACTATGACATGGCTATCGGTTTCAACCCTGACAATGCTGATTTTTACTACAATCGGGGAAATACGAAGGATAAATTAGGGAAATATGAGGAGGCGATTGTGGATTATGACAAGGCACTGGAACTCAACCCGGATTTTTTCGATGCCTATGTTAGTCGGGCGAGCTTAAAGAATGATTTGGGAGACTATGCGGGCGCTGTCGAGGATTTTGACAAGGCGATAGAACTCAATCCTAATAATGCTGTTGCCTATTATGACCGTGGAAATTTGAAGGATATATTAGGGGAACGCTCTGCCGCCATGACTGACTATGATACCGCTATCCGCCTCGACCCTGACTATCACTTTGCTTATGTCAATCGGGGCGATGGGAAGTTTCTGTTGGGGCAGTTCTCGGATGCCCTCGCAGATTATGAGAAGGCTCTTGAGCTCAATCCGGATGATGCCAGTATTTACGTCAAGCGGGGAAATACGAAGGGTAAGGTGGGCGAGTACGCTCTCCCGGACTTTGAAACTGCTATCCGCCTTGACCCGGATTATGCGCTCGGTTATCTCGCTCGGGGCTATGATAGGTACAAATTGGGGCTCATCGGGGAGGCGGAGGCGGATTTCCAAACGGCATTGAAACTCGCGGAACAGCAGGGTAATGAAGAGCTCAAGGCGGAAATGGAGAAGGCGATTGAGGAGGTCTATTAGGTGGATGTGCTGGAATTTGGCAATCCAGCACGAGCAAAACGAGATTAGATCTACTTACTGAAAAGGAGAATTAAGGTTATGAATGATAGTGTTAAAGCTGGTATGTACTTGATACAAGGTGGCATGAAGGCTCAATTGGGAAGGCTTGCGGAGGCCATCGCAGATTATAGTAAGGCAATAGAACTCTATCCTGATTATCCAGAGGCATATAATAATCGGGGAGCGGCGAAGAATGATTTGGGACAGCACACGGAGGCCATCGAAGACTATAATAAGGCGATAGAACTGGACCCGAATCTTGCACAAGCTTACTACAATCGGGGAAACTTGAAGGATAAGTTAGAGCAACATGATGCCGCCATCGCGGACTTTGGTGAGGCTATCCGTCTCAATCCCAATTATGTTAAAGCGTATAACTCTCGGGGGAATGCAAAGGGCAAATTGCGACGATACGCTGAGGCAATCGCTGACATTGACATCGCTATCCGCCTTGACCCGAATGACCCGACTGCTTACTGCAATCGAGGCACTTTGAAAAATGAATTCGGACAGCCTACCGATGCGATAGCAGACTTTGATGAGGCTATCCGCCTTGCCCCTGACGACCCCGGGGGCTACTCTGGTCGTGGGAATGTGAAGGGTAATCTTGAGCAGTATGCCGACGCAATAGAGGATTATGACAAGGCGATAGAACTCAACCCGGATTATACCCTTGCTTACTACAATCGGGCGGTTGCGAAGGAGAGCTTAGGCGAGCGCGCCGATGCGATAGCGGATTATGACGAGGTGACAGAACGAGATCCGAGTTTTTATGTTGCCTATCTCAATCGGGGATCGGCGAGGATGGATTTGAAACAGTTTGCTGATGCGGCTGCTGACTTTGGCAAGGCGATAGAACTCAACCCGAATGATGCGGTAGCTTACTTCAGTCGGGGGGCGGCGAAGGATGAATTGGGGGAGTCCGCCATAACTGACTATGACACGGCTATCCGCCTCAAACCGGATTATGCCGCTGCCTATTTCAAGCGTGGCATTGCGAAGATCGATATAGGGCTCATTGAGGAGGGAATGCAAGATCTTCGAGAGGCGTTGAAATTTGCCGAACAGACAGGGCATGAGTATCTCAGAGATCATATTGAGGGGATGCTTCAACTTATCAATTAACCTAATACCATTTCTGAAAATTTATATCGCGTTAGCGGTTTTGATGAAATATGAAACGCCTGTAATCCCGGCTACGGGGGTGCGGTTGATGACGCTTTCTTTGAAAGTGGCAACATGAGTTGACGCACATCGTTATCCGATGGGGCAAGATGCCCCGGCTACGGGGGTCTGATGCGTTTTTGCTTATGACTTTCTTTGAAAGTGAGTTGACGCAAATCGGACTTCCATTAACGAGTGATTTATTATCGGAATTGGTATAAGTTGCTCCGCCCTTAGAATGAGCGGATGTAAAACTTATGAAGTTTAAGATTAAACGGGTAACCCCAACCTCCGGTAGGTGCGGTTTGATGAAGTTTCAGAATTTAATCGGGTAACTCCGCTTTTCCCCACCCCCGGTAGGTGCGGTTTTGCGTCAAGTTGCGTCGAGTTGCGTCAAGTCATCTGAAGACAGATGGGCAGATGACTGCGCGCATCTTGTGCGCTCGCTCACGCGATGCGCTCGCTCACGCGACCATCCGTCTTCGGACCACCCGTTAGGGGTAACCGCACCGTCCGTATGCAATTACCCAATTGATTTTTTAAACGTCATCAAAGCGCGCCTACCGGTAAATGTCACCATATTTTTAGATTTCACTGTATAAAAGAAAGGAGCGGGCTTTCCGCCCCTCTCTAAAAAGATGGGGTATCCAGCCCGAAGATTTTGATGAAAGATAATGATAACGATAATGCTAATGCCTATCTCATACAAGGAGCTGTGAAGGCTGGGATGGGACAAACCGTCAGTGCGATCAGAGACTATAACACGGCAATAGAACTTGACCCCGATAATGCCTCTGCCTACAGCAATCGGGGAAATGCGAACGCTGATTTAGGGCAATACGATGCCGCCATGGCAGACTATGACAAGGCAATAGAACTTGACCCCGATTTTTACCCTACCTACTACAATCGCGGAAATGCGAAGGCCAGTATGGGACAACACGATGCCGCCATCGAAGATTTTAATACGGCTATTCGTCTCTTGCCCGGTTATGTCAAAGCCTACCACAATCGGGCGAGTGCAAAGGCTAACTTAGGCCAATACGAGGACGCGATCGCCGACTTTGACATCGCTATCAGTCTTGACCCGAATGAGATCTCTGCCTACCGCAGTCGAGGCACTTTGAAAATTACCATCGGACAGGCCGCCGAAGCGATAGCCGACTATGATGCGGCCATCCGTCTTGACCCGAATGATGCGGAGGGCTACACTGGGCGGGCGAATGCGAGGATTGCCTTAGGACAATACGCCGAGGCGATCGCCGATTATGACAAGGCGATAAAGCGCAACTCCAATTCTATACTTGCCTACTACAATCGAGGGGGGGCGAAGATTGCCTTAGAACAATATGAAGACGCGATAGCCAACTATGATGCGGCTATTCGCATCGACCCCGATTATTATTCTGCCTACGTCAATCGGGGGACTGCGAAGATGTCCTTAGAACAACACGCCGAGGCGATCGCCGACTATGACAAGGCGATAGAACTCGAACCAGATAATGCCACAGCCTATCTCAATCGGGGGGTTGCGAAGGAGAGATCGGGAGAATACCCCATAACTGACTATGAGACCGCTATCCGCCTCAGACCAGATGATGCCGCTGCCCACTTCAAGCGGGGCACTGCGAGGTTCGCGTTGGGGCTCGTCGAGGAGGCAAAGGGCGATTTCCAAACGGCATTGAAATTCGCGAAACAGGCAGGGAGAGACGATCTCAGAGACCATATTGAGAAGATACTTGAAGTGATTTAAGCAACCTTAAAAATAGAAACCGAGTTTTTTCGGCAAAACTCGATTTCTGCCGTTTATCTTTTTAAGTAGGGAACAACGATCGTTGTTCCCTACTTAGGAAAGGGATGCCATGGACTACGCAGATCGAGCTTGGTCGAAGAGCCTATTAGGGAACACAGACGAAGCGGAGTCCCATTTCCAACGGGCGTTGGAACTCGTAGAACAGTCTGACGATCCTGACCTTAAAGAATATATAGAGAATATGATGCTTGAGTTTTTTGACACTGAAACCGACAAGTAGAAAAGGAGTATTAAAGATATGACTGATAACGCCAATGACTACCTTGAGCGAGCGAATGTGAAGGCTAGTGAGGGGGAATACACCGCCGCGATTGAAGACTTTGACAAGGCGATAGAACTTGACCCGGATAATCCGGAAGCCTATATTGGTCGGGGGGCTATGAGGGATGCGATGGAACAGTATGATGAGGCCCTCGCCGACTTTGACAAGGCAATAGAACTTGACCCGGATAATCCGGAAGTCTATATGAGTCGGGGGTGTGTGATGAATGACTTGATACTGTATGATGAGGCCCTCGCTGACTTTGACAAGGCAATAGAACTTAACCCGGATTTCCCCACTCCCTACTATTTACGGGGGCTTACGAGGGGGGATATGGGACAAAATGTTGCTGCCATAGCTGACCATGACATCGCTTTAAGTCTTAGCCCCGTTGTTGTCGAAAGTTACGTCGCTCGGGGGGTTGCGAAGGGGCACTTGGGACAATACTTTGATGCCATCACGGACTTTGACTCAGCTATCCGACTCGTCCTCGATCTTTCTATAGCGTACTCGGCTCGGGGTTTTGCGAAGGCGAATTTGGGCCACCCCGATGACGCTATCATTGACTATGACATCGCTATCGACCTCGATCCGGAGTTTACCGAAGCCTATGTCAATCGGGGGGATGCGAAGGCTGAATTAGAGAAATACGCTGACGCTATCACTGACTATGACGAGGCCCTCCGTCTTAACCCAGATAAGTCCGATGTCTACATCCAACGGGCGATGATGAAGGTTGGATTGGAGCAGTGCGCTGACGCTATCGCTGACTGTGACGCGGCTATCCGTCTTAACCCGAATCATCCCATTGCCTACAGCACTCGTGCGGATGCGAAGGTGCGATTGGAGGAGTACGATGACGCTATTGCTGACTATGATGAGGCGATCCAAGTTAATCCGGATTTTATTGATGCCTATATCAGTCGAGGTCTTACAAAGTGTGTATTGGGGCGCCGTGGATCCGCGAAGCGGGATTTTCAAAGGACATTGAAGCTTGTGAAGGAGTACGGAGATCAAGATTTCGCAGACCAAATAGAGCAGATGATGGTGGAGCTGTTTTAGTGGAGTAGTGTCTTTCCCCGGCCCGCTCCTGCTGGATTGACAAATCCAGCAGAGCCCTACGGATAACTAGAGCGGCCGTAGCTTGCAATATACAAATTTTATATTGAAATCTGCTTACCAATGAACATCAAAATCGGAGACATCATACAATCCAATCAATGGCCGGAGCCTGTAGAAATTGTCCTCTTGGAAGAAATGGGGGAATACGTCCGGCTGGTCGGCTCTACAATTCATTCGCGGAGCCATGTTAACGCTATGCTTCCCCGGGCGGATGCGGAAGCGTTGCAGGCGATGAAACTCTCATTGGACTTCATGGCGGAGGCGCGGCATGTTTTCCTGAGCCTTGAGGCGCGGCGATACCGATATGCCTCGCTCTACGATTCGCTGTTCGCTGTCAACGCGTCTAAGGTTGATCCCTTGCCGCATCAAGTGGAGGCGGTCTACGGGTATGTGCTCAAACTGCCACGCATCCGTTTTCTGGTCGCCGACGACCCCGGCGCAGGCAAAACGATTATGGCGGGGCTTATTATCAAGGAGTTGAAACTTCGCCATCTGATTAATCGGGTCCTGATTGTCGTCCCTGGACATCTCAAAGACCAGTGGCGAAGAGAGTTGAAGGAGCGATTTGAGGAAAGCTTTCTCATCATGGAGCGTGCGGTTCTGGATGCACAGCCCGGTGAGAACCCCTGGTCCCGTGAGTCTCTACTGATTACTTCCATTGATTTCGCCAAACGGGACGATGTTATGCCCGCGATTGCATCATCCCAGTGGGATCTGGTCATTGTGGACGAGGCGCATAAAATGGCGGCTTACCAGTATGGGGACAAGTTGAACAAGACGAGTCGCTATCGGTTGGGCGAAACGCTATCGAAAATCTCAACCCATCTGCTGTTCCTGACCGCAACGCCGCACAAGGGCGACCCAGAGAATTTCAGGTTGTTCTTGGATCTCCTCGAACCGGGGTTCTTCGCCACCAGTGAAATGCTCGGTCAATCCATTGCGGCAAGAGATAATCCGCTCTTTATCCGTCGTGTAAAAGAAGATCTGAAAGATTTTGAGGGGAAACCACTGTTTCTGCCGCGCCATGTCATGACGCTCCCGTTTAATCTCGGCACGGATTCACCACAGGAGAAGGAACTCTACAACGAGCTCTCCGAATATGTCAACGGGCAATACAACAAAGCACTCACGAAAGATAAGAAGAACAACGTGGCGTTCGCCCTCGTCATCTTGCAACGCCGACTCGCATCCAGCACCCACGCCTTGCTCAAGTCGCTGGAACGGCGGAACGCACGGCTTTCTGAATTGTTGGCGGGCGCAGAGGGTAAAAGGCTAACGGGAAATACCATTGATTTTGAGGTGGTCGATGATTTGAGTGAGGAAGAGCGGTGGGCGCAGGAGGAGATTTGGGAGACGCTTTCGGTTGCAGAGAATCAGGCGGAGTTGAGACGTGAAATCGAAACCCTTGAAACGCTGGCGGGGGCAGCGCGGGAGATTATCGAAGGGGAGACGGAAATCAAGGTTCGGGAATTGAAGAACACGCTTGATAAATTGGAGACGGATTACCCCGGCGAAAAAATTCTAATCTTCACCGAGTCGCGGGATACGCTGGAATATCTTCAGGAGAAAAGCATAGGCTGGGGGTATACGGTCACGGTGATTCACGGGGGCTTGCGGCTTAATGAACGCATCGCGGCGGAGAGCGAGTTCAAAGACCTCACCCAGCTTCTAATTGCGACAGAAGCCGCCGGTGAAGGGATTAACCTGCAATTTTGCCACCTGATGATCAATTATGACCTGCCGTGGAATCCGAATCGGCTAGAGCAACGGATGGGACGTATCCATCGGTATGGGCAGACGCGAGAGGTATTCGTCTACAATCTCGTCGCGGAGGACACGCGAGAGGGGATGGTGTTGAAAGCACTGTTCGAGAAGATTGAGGAAATCAAAAGCGCGTTGGGCAGTGATAAGGTTTTCGACGTATTGAACGAGGTGCTATACGGCGTGAACCTCTCTCAACTATTACTGGAAGCGGCGGCGCGCGCAAAAAGCACTGATGAGATTATCGCAGAACTCAACATTGAAGTCGATGCGGACTATATCACCAAAGTCAAGGAGGACTTGGGCGAAAGCCTTGCAACCCATTACATTGATTATACCCGTATGAGCGAAATGGCGGAGCGGGCGCGTGAACGGCGGCTCATTCCAGAGTACACCCAAGCCTTTTTCCGAAAAGCCTTTGAAACCCTCAAAGGCAGATTGCGCCAGCGCAGAGACGGGTTCCTTGCGATTGAGAGTATTCCGTCCCCTATCCGACGCTTTGTCCAAGAGAATGCCTTCAAGCAGAAACACGGCGAAATAGCCACAGCATATCCGAAAGCCACTTTCGATAAAGAGGTTGCCTTCAGAACCCCCGATGCCGAATTTATCTCTTTTGGGCATCCCCTATTTGAAGCCGTTATCGGTTGGGTGGAACAAGAGCTATCCGATTCTCTGAAGCGGGGCGCGGTCTTTGAAGACCCTGATGGGAAACTGGACGGTGTGATTCTGTTCTATGAAGGCGAGATTCATGACGGGCTAAGTCAGGTCGTTGGGGCGCGGCTGTTTGGGTTCTACGTTCAATCCGATACAGGCGACGTTGAACCGATCGACCCTATAATCATTTGGGATGTGGCGGAAAGTACGCGGCAGGTCGAAACCGTAGACATTGAAGCGTTGAAAGCGTTGGCCATGAAACAGTTGATGCCTGCCCTTGCGGCGTATAAGGGCGAACTTGCGGTTGAACGGGAACGACAGGCGGAAATTAAACAGAAGTACGGCCTCACCTCGCTTGACTATCTCATCAACCGATTGGACGGGGAGTTGATTACACTCTACGACCGCCGAAACAAGGGTGAGAACGTTGATTTGGCCATACACAATAAAGAGGTACAGAAGGACAGCTATCACAACGCCCAAGGTGACTTGGAGCGTGTCATTGACCAAGAGCAGGTCTTGACAATGCAAACGCCCAACTACCTCGGTGCCATTCGAGTATTGCCATCAGCGGAGAAATCTGCTATCATACGGAGTACAAAAGAGATTGAACAGATCGGCATGGAAACCGCGATGGCTTACGAGCGCAAAGCGGGGCGCACCCCTGAAGATGTCTCCGCCGAAAATCTCGGCTTCGATATCCGCTCCACCGATCCGGCAGGGGTGAAACAATATATCGAAGTCAAAGCACGGGCGGGGCTTGGCGAAGTCACCTTAACCCAAAACGAGTGGTTCAAGGCGCAACAGTTCAAATCCGACTATTTCCTGTACGTCATCCTCAACGCCGCAACCCAACCCGAACTCTATATTATCCAGAATCCAGCCGAACAAACGCACCCAGAGGAGAAGATTGAAGCCGTGCGGTATCGAATCTCCTTGGATCAAATTACAGAAAAGGGCTTCAATGTCCCACAATAACTGGGCAGACTGGAAGGAAACGGACTGGAAGGATGGAAGAGTGGAAGGGTGGAAGAAATAGCACTAGCGGTGCACAAGGTGTATACCCAACCCCATGTCAAAACAGCACCAACATTGCGAAAAATGAAGGCATAATTTCCCTAATATGGTATAATCAGAGTGAAAAAGTGGATAAAACACCGCCATGTCACAATGCCCGCGCGCCATCGGAGCGCAATGTCTATAGCACACGATATGCCCAAAGACCCGCACCGGAGCCAAGGCAATGTGTCGCACGATTGATTCAATACCGATTTTGATTGTCAAATTTCATTAGAACAACCGAACTACAACAGTCCAAAGTGCCAGCGATGCGAAAAATGAAGGCATAATTTCTAATGTGGTATAAGAGTAAACGGGGGAGAAAAAGAAGGATGAGAGGGCACCCCCAATCTTCCAACCCCATCCCACTTTCAAACAGAAGGAGGACAGACAATGAAAAACTACTTTATTGAATCCCTGAAAATAGATAACCTGTGGGGCGATCAAAACATCGGCATAACCTTTAACAGCGATGTGAATATACTGATAGGGCCAAACGGTTCCGGCAAAACCACTGTCTTAAACCTCCTTCATGGGATCTTATCCGCTGATTTACCAAGCCTCTTAAACATTAATTTTGACCGAGCAGTGATTAAGTTGAAGAGCTTTGACGAGAAATCTGTACGTACTGTTAAGGTTGAGGTTGCAGATGGACTTTTGAAACTCAGTGTAGGACGGACCAAATTTAGCCTTGATATAGACTCTATTTCTAGTGGCGCATTTTCCGATGTAGACATCTTTTTGAGCAAAGCATCTCCTAATGTAGAGATAATTTCTGACGGAACATCTCCCGATGAAGACATTACTTCTTATCCAAGGGGATCCTATGGTCGCAGGACAACCATTCGACCTTTTCTAAGAAGAAGAATCCTACCAAAGAAACTTTATGATGAATTAACGGGCTTAGTTCCTATTGTTTGGCTCCCTGTCAGTCGTCGTTTGCCTGTGACAGAAGGTAAAGAGAAACGATATACAGAGACAGATTCTGTAGAATCGGTAGATTTACGGCTTCGGAAATTGTTAGAAAGTCTTTCTCGCTACCACTCTGACTTAAACGCACAGCTTTCTAAACGTTACAAGGATTTCGGGCATCAAGTTTTACTAGAAATGCTCTATAGTAAGGAGCATGATCAAGTTAGGTCAATTTCTTTTTCGGTGCTTAATTCGTTATTAACAGATGAAGCGAAAGAGCAATTACTAGGTGCTTTTGAGGCAGCTGGACTTTTGGATGAACAGATGCGAATCAGAATTGATGAGCATTTCGCTGTGGCAAAAGATACAGTGAAACGAATTCGCGACAAGCCTTCTTTCAATTTCGAGGAAATGCTTGTAGTACCGCTTATCCGTCGAACGCAAGCGATGGTGAAATATGCAGCGGAACTGGAAGAAGATAGAGAACATATTTTTGCTCCCTTACGACGTTATGAGGCCATTGTTAATTTGTTTTTGGATGGAAAATCCGTTAAGGTGGATGAAAGTGGTCAGTTAAAAATTGAATCTCCTTCGCCATCGGAATTGAATCCGTTTATGTTATCTTCGGGTGAAAAACAGATTTTAATTTTACTCACCCAAGCCCTACTGAGGGAGGGTAAGCCAGTGGTTTATACTGTAGATGAACCAGAGTTGTCGCTTCATATATTATGGCAGGAAAAGCTTTTGGAGTCTTTGGTGACGCTTAGTGGACAGATACAGATAATTGTTGCAACGCACTCTCCCGACATTGTTGGGAGATATAGGGATAAAGTTATAGATTTAGGGAGGGAAAGCTAATGAAGTTTTCACGAACTCCACGGGGGTTAGCGGCGAAATATCTTTTTAATTATGCAAAACACCATACCGATATTTCGTACAGTCTCATTCGACAGGATCCACGGCTAAAAAAGAAACCGAAATTCGATTGGGCTGGTAGCTTAAAAGAACTTCGAGACCAATATACCTCAGTTGAACTTCAGAAAAAATCGTTAGAGTGGAGGGATTAGTGTACCTCGCGGATTCCAATATTTTTCTGGAAATACTGTTGGAACAAGACAGAGCCGACGAAGCCCAACTGTTTTTGGATTCGATCAATTTGAGCGACATCTTCATGACAGATCTCGCTCTTCATTCTATTGGTATCAATCTGTTTAGGGAGGGAAAGTGTGCAGATTTTAACTCATTCGTCGAGAATATAGTTAGTAATGGTGTAAATGTCGTCTCATTGGACCTGGAAGATCTGAAGACATTAAACCAGCTATCTCAGAAATTCAACCTCGATTTTGACGATGCCTATCAATATGCTGTCGCGGCGAAACTCGATTTAGAACTCATCAGTTTTGATAAGGATTTCGATCGAACAGAACGGAAACGAAAGGAGCCTGCCGAAGTGCTGGGATGAAACACTTAATCAAAGAAATCTATGGCAGACCAACATAGAACCCCATCTGAAAATTTCCAGGAGGTAAAAATGACTTCTAAAATCGAATCTCAATTCGTCGAAAAATCCAACCAACTGTGGCAAAATCATCAGGATCTGGTGCTCAACCTAATCAATACCCTGTTTCCTGAACAGCAATCTAACACAGAATCCGAAATCGTTGAAAAATTCAGCCAATTGCATCCCAATCATCAGGACCTCGTGCTCAAGCTCATCAATACCCTGCTCGCCGTACAGAACCCACCGCCCAGAAAGAAACCGAAATTGGATTGGATTGGTGGATTAAGAGAATATCGGGATCAGTATACCGCGCTTCAACTTCAGAAAGAAGCGTCAGACTTGATGGTAAGGGGGGCTTCAGAGCCAACTTGGAAACATTACAATGCTATGGAAAACGCCCTAATCAAAGACGGTTGGACGATAACAGACCATTGGCTCCGTTTACAACGCAGCAAAGATCTGTATGTAGATCTGAGCGGGAAGCAATTTTTGACAGCGCAAAAAGAAAATCGAAAAATCGCTGTTATGGTCAAAGATTTCAATGGTCCCTCTGACATCGCAGACCTCCAAAACGCACTAGGGCAATACACCCTATACCGGAATATTATCGAAGAAACCGACCCCGATCGAACCCTCTATCTCGCTGTCCACGAGGAGACATTTGCAACGATTTTCGAGGAAGCACTCGGGCAGCTAATAATCCGAAAAAACGATCTCAAACTGATTGTCTTCAACAAAACCGAGGAGGCCATCGTCAAATGGAACGCATAGACAAGTATCGAGAGATTATACTAAAAGTCTTTCGGGAGCATACAGAAGTGCCAAGTGCTTACTGGGATTTGATAGACGAAATCATCGTTGACCGTGAGGCAGAGCGTTACCTGTGGATGATCAGAGGATACCAGAAACACAAACGCATCCACGCCTGCGTGGTCCGCATTGATATTATCAATGGAAAGTTGTGGATTCAGCAGGACAATACTGAAGGCATCGCGCCGGAATTGGAGCGATACGGTGTCCCCAAAGAGCACATCGTTTTGGGATTCCGTGCCCCGGATATGCGACAGTACACAGAATACGCGGTTGAGTAGCTAATAAGGAACCTGACGAGGTACAGAAATGAAAAAACGCTTCATAGAAGAAACTTTCCCGGTCAAAGAGGTCTCCGCCGAGGCTTCTCGCGAGAAGAACATACGGCACGGACACATATCCACCCTCCATATCTGGTGGGCGAGGCGACCGCTTGCGGCCTCACGCGCCACCGCCTACGCCGCTCTGACTCCTGAACCGAAAGACATCGACGAGTGGAGCCGCAAACGGGATTTTATCATCAATCTCTCAAAGTGGGAAAATTCCCTAAATCCACACTGGATCGAAAAAGCACAGCAAGACATCCTCGAAGCCAACGGCGGTGTCCCCCCAAAGGTGCTAGACCCCTTCGGCGGCGGTGGAGCGATTCCCCTAGAGGCACTTAGGCTTGGGTGTGAAACCTATTCCAACGACCTCAACCCCGTCGCAGTCCTAATTCAGAAATGTACACTCGAATATCCGCAGAAGTACGGCAGACCGACGGAACAACCGGATGACAGGCTACTCTTTGGTGAGGCAACGAAAAACCCCTTGCTCGAAGATGTCAAAAAGTGGGGCGCGTATGTCCTTGCGGAAGCGAAAAAAGAACTAAAAAAATTTTATCCCCAAGACGATGACGGTTCCATCCCGGTGGGCTATATCTGGGCGCGAACGATTCCGTGCCAGCATCCCACCTGTGAGGCAGAAATTCCGCTCATGCGTCAATTCTGGCTGGCAAAAAAGGCGAAAAAGAAGGTTGCCCTTTATCCCGACGTTGAAAACGGATCCGTGAATTTCAAGCTTGTCGGAAATGGCTACGAACCGATGCCCGCCGGTTTCGACCCGACGAAAGGCACCGTTTCACGCGCTATAGCGGTGTGCCCCGTTTGCGGTACGCCGATAGAAGCAAAGTTGACCCGGAAACTGTTTCAGGAGGGAAGTGCGGGAGAGCGGATGGTCGCCGTTATAACCCACAAGCCGGGCACAACGGGCAAGCGATATCGTGTAGTGACAGATGCCGACCTTGCCGTTTTTCGATTTGCCGAGGCATACCTTTCCGAAAAGCGTAATCAACTAATGTTGGCTTGGGGAGCAGATCCTGTGCCGGAAGAACCCTTACCTCCCAAAGAGAGTCATAGAGCAGTTGGAAGTCAACTTCCATTGTATAACTTCAACGACTGGGGCGATATCTTCAATGCGAGGCAGAAGTTAGCGTTGATTACGTTTATAGAAAAGGTCAAGGAGGTGTATCAAAAGATGGTGATGGAAGATACTGATACGGAGTATGCGAAGACGGTGGCAAGTTATTTGGCATTTACTCTCAATAAAATGACTTCGTTTTCCAGTTCAATTTGCACATGGAAACCGGATTCAATGCAGGTTGTAAAAGCTTTTGGAGGCAGACAATCACTGGCAATGGCTTGGGATTATTTTGAATTAAACACAATTTCTGGGATCAGCACAAGTTGGCAGAATTCAATCAAGGTTGTGTTAGATAGCTTTCAGATACTTTCAAATTTAACGCAACCCGCCACTGCCACTCAATCTTCAGCCACCAATCTCCCGCATCCCGATAATTTCTTTGATGCTGTTTTCACCGATCCGCCGTACTACGACAATGTGCCGTATTCCTATCTCTCCGATTTCTTCTACGTTTGGCTGAAGCGCACACTGGGCGATCTGTATCCCGAACTCTTCGCCACACCGTTGACACCTAAGAGAAACGAGATTGTCGCCTATTCGCACGGCCCAGGCGGCTTGGAGGAGGGAAAACGCTTTTTTGAGGAGTCGCTTAAACTGTCTTTCCAAGAAATCCACCGCGTCTTAAAACCGAACGGTATCGCCGTTATCGTTTACGCTCACAAATCCACCGAAGGCTGGGAAACCCTGATTAACTCCCTTCTTGATTCAGGGTTGATTATGACCGGGGCGTGGCCCCTTGATACAGAGTTGAAGTCGCGCATCCTTGCTCAAGAATCCGCTGCGCTCGCCTCCTCCATCTACATCGTCGCGCGGAAGATGGAACGCGAACCCACCGGCTTCTACAACGAGGTCAAAGAGGAGCTAACAACGCACCTCAACGCCAAACTACACCGACTCTGGGAAGAGGGACTGAGTGGCGCAGACTTCTTCATCGCTGCTATCGGCTCCGCAGTTGAGGTCTTCGGCAAATACAAACAGGTGATGACTTTTGGAGGGGAGATTATCCGCGCTGACCGTCTGCTCGACGATGTGAGAGAGATCGCCACCGATTACGCCGTGCGACAGATTCTACAAAATGGGTTTGCCGGTGAGATTTCAGACCTCACCCGCTTTTACGTCCTGTGGCGGTGGGAGTTCGGCGAGGCGCGTGTCCAGTTTGACGCTGCGCGAAAGTTGGCACAGACCTGTGGGATTGACCTCGCCCACGAGTGGGACAGAAAGGGGTTCATCGTCAAAGAGAAGCAGTTTATCCACGTCCTCGGGCCACAAGACCGACAGCTAGACGACCTTGAAAACACAAGCGAATTGATTGACGTGTTGCACCATGTCCTGCTCCTATGGGAAAAGGACCATCGGAATAACATGCTCGGCGTTCTCGCAGAAAGCGGCTTCGGAGTGGGCGAGGCGCTCTATCGGGTGGCGCAAGCTGTCTCTGAAACGCTGTCTAATGACAGCAAAGAAAAACAATTATTAGAGGGTTTCCTCATCGGACGCGAACGGGTCAGGGACGAGATGGGACAACGACGGTTGTTTTAGATTGGTCGTGGAGGAGCCAATAAACGCAAAAATGCGTTGAGTCATCTCACCACCCGCAAAAAAACGCAATAACCGCAAAAAACGCAAAACCGCGCAACGTCTAAAAAGAGACCATTTCACATTTTGCGTTCAAACGCAAATAAACCGCAAAAACGCAAACGCAATGAACGCTCTATTACGAACCGCCGACATTAAGGGGGATTTTAGTTGAAGGCTCAGGTTATTCTTAACAAGCACCTCATCAAACAGACGCTTGAGGCCAATCGGGAGACATTGCGGAAATACGGTGTCAAACGGGTTGGATTGTTCGGTTCGTACGTCAAAGGCCCCACTCATGCGGATAGTGATATTGATCTGCTTGTAGAATTTGAGGAACTGTCTTTCGATCATTACATGGGGCTCCGTATTTTTCTTGAAGATCTGTTTGAAAAAAAGATTGATCTCGTTATCGCCAATTCAGTCAGACCGCGCCTAAAGCCGCGCATCGAAAAGGAAGTTGAGCATGTTAATATGTAGGTTGGGTTGAACGGGCAACCTCAACCCCGGTAGGTGCGGTTTGATGAAGTTTAAGAATTTAATCGGGTAACTCCGGTTTTCCAACCCCCTGGTAGGTGCGGTTTTGCGTCGAGTCATCTCGCCACCCGTAAGGGCAGACAATGCAAAGGAGAAAAACCAGTGATGCCATTCCACACAATTGCTGTCCCACACAGTGACATCTTAGACGGCAGACTCACGCTAGACGTATTCGCGGCAGATCTGTGGGAAGTGTTCGAGGGCAGAGCACCCGATGAATACAAAGACCCCACACAATTCTTTGAGAAAACCTATCAAACCGATGGGCTCAAAGACCTGCTTTCAATTGTTGAACAGCGGCTCAAGGGGCAGGGCGGTGATCCGGTCATTCAGATTCAGACCCCATTCGGCGGCGGTAAAACCCACGCACTGATCGCGATGTATCACAAAGCAGTTGACTGGAACGCCCGAAAGGTCGTGATTGTTGGCACACCGATGAGCCCGTCCGATACACTGTGGGGCGTGTTGGAAAAACAGTTGACAGGTGGTATAAACCGTTGCGATGGCTTGACTGCGCCCGGGCGCGACACGCTCCGCGAACTGCTTTCAGACCACCAACCGGTGCTTATCCTCATGGACGAAGTACTCGAATATATCACCAAAGCCGCGGGCGTTCCGGTTGCTGACAGCACACTTGCGGCCCAGACGCTCGCCTTTATGCAGGAGTTGACCGAAGTTGCCGCGATTTTGAAACAGGTCGCCCTCGTCATCACTCTCCCATCCGGTTCTCTGGAACGCTATGGCGAGCGGGCAGAACAGCTATTTATGCAACTCGCACATGTCGCGGGACGGGTGAAGAAAATTTACACGCCAGTACAGGAGCACGAGATTGCCAAGGTCATCAGACAACGCTTGTTCTCACGGATTGATATGGATGACGCAGCGGAAGTGATTCGGGCGTTCATGGATTACGCCGACAAGGAATCCATTCTGCCGCCCAGAACACAACCCTCAGAATACCGAAAACGGTTTGAAGCGTCCTATCCATTCCAACCCGAAGTGATTGATGTACTCTACCAGCGGTGGGGCAGTTTCCCAGAGTTTCAACGCACACGGGGCGTGTTGCGAATCCTCTCGCTTGTCATCCACGCCCTTAAAGAGCAAGCTATCCCGTATATCAGCCTGGGCGATTTTGATCTCGGCGTTCAGGAGATTCGACAGGAACTCTTAGAGCACATCGGTCCACAATACGACAGCGTCATCGCCGCTGACATCACCGGTGAGGATGCTGGCGCGAGGCAGGTTGATAACGGTGTCGGAGACATCCACAAAGGATTGAAGTTGGGCACCCGTGCTGCGACCACCATTTTTCTCTACTCATTTTCGGGAGGCCCAGAGCACGGCGCGACTCTCGGAGAGGTGAAGCGGGGCGCGACCACGACAGGAAACCCGTCCAGCGTCGTCGCCGAAGCGAATAACCAGTTGAAAGGCAGGCTATTCTACCTTCAGCACGACGATGGAAGGGCGTATTTCACCAACCAACCCAACCTCAACCGCATTCTCCTAACCCGAATCGAGAACATCGACGACTCGAAGGTTGACGCGCTTGAGGATACGTTGCTGAACAACAATCTCGCAGTCGGCAGATTCAAGACCCGCCTCGAGGCGAAGGAGGGCTCAGAGGTTCCGGACGACTCCGATCTAAAACTGGTTGTCCTCAAAAAGCGCGACGAGACCCTGATGACGAGCATACTGGAAAATAAGGGAAAAAATACGCCCAGAGTGAACCGCAACACGGTGTTCTTTCTCGTACCCCTGGAGCTTGAGGAGCGCGGGTTCTATACTGAACTACGAAACGCCATCGCCTACCGAGCCATCAGCACTGACAAAACGCTGAACCTCTCTGATGAACAACAGCAAGAGGTTAAGACCGAGCTCAGAAAAGCGGAGAGCGGATTAGACAATTGGTTGTGTCGATACTACCGCACCGTGTGCATTCCCACAAAAGAGGGCTTCAAAGAAACGGATTTAGGGATTCCAACCGTCGGCGTGTCAAGGAAACTTGCCGAAGTCATATATGGCAAGCTGAAATCAGACGGGGAGCTCTTGGAAGGCATTCAGCCAGTGGCGATTAAAGAGCGGTATCTTAAAACCGACTCCGTTTCCACAGAACAGCTCTATCAGTCCAGCGCGAAGACCCCAGGCGAAGCACGGCTCATCAGTCGGAGTGCGTGGGAGACAAGCATTCGTGAAGGCGTGGAACAAGGCATCTTCGGCCTCGGTGAATTAGAGGACGGAAAACCAATCTACCGATATTTCAAAGAGCGTCCTCCGTCAATTGCCCTCTCTGGAAATGAAGTCATTATCCGAGAGGACATCTGCATCGCCCAGCAGGAGCCTGTTATCGAAGATCCTCCGCCCATAGATCCGCCATCCGTGGATCCGCCACCCGTACATCCACCGCTCGTACATCCACCACCGTCCACTGGAGAGCGGAACGAAGTTAGTCTAAAGTTCACAATTCCGAAAGGGCAGGTGTCAAAAATCCTGGGCGTGATGAATCTGCTACAATCACATTTCGACAACCTTGAAGTTGAGTTGCTGGCAACCGATGGGGATATAACAGATCAGGATTACGAAGGTAAAATTAAAGAGACGTTTAATCAATTGGACATCGATCTGAAGGAGTAAGAAACGTTATTGGGTTTTGAGCAAGGTTCACGTCGCTCCTGCCCCCGGCTGCTCCTGCTGGATTGACAAATCCAGCAGATCTTGTAGCAGTTTAAATGCTATAATAACCGAAGTTGCTACCTATTAGGCGTAGTAGCGCGTTGATTGTACATTCTGTGCTTCCTTGCGCCTTTGCGTCTTTGCGCCTTTGCGTTCTATTTTTCTTATAAGGTGTGGTCTATGAACTTCGCGGATTTTCTTGAAAAATGGGGTATGACGAACCTAAAAATTAAGCCCCCCTTTCTGGAAATGGAGTGGACTCCAAAGGATGCCGATAAAAATGCCGCCTGGGCACTCTACATCGAATTGCTCACAAGAATCACCACACAACCGTTGCCCACCGAGCACGGCGATGAGGGGACAGCGTTGGATAGTGTCTATTCCCTATTTGCAATCACCAGAGAGGTCATCAAAGAACACGGACCAGATTGCATCAACTTCACAAAGATTGCAATCGTTGTGCTCAACCAAGTGGTTCGGCCTTTTACGGCAAAGTGGCATCGAAAGAGTTTAGCAGGCGACTTTGAGCGCGAATCCGAAAGAGCGGCGTTCCGAGCAGAACTTGCTGCCCTTCAAGTGGAATTACGAAAATATTCCCGGATGCTGGCGGATATCGCTGAAGTCGAAGATTTAACCGACCTAGAGGATGTGGAAGAATAAAAAATGAAAGTAGACACAGCAAAAGTCCATGTCAGAGCGGGCAAAGGCGGAGATGGGTGTATCAGTTTTCGTCGAGAGAAATCCGCACCGCGTGGTGGGCCGAACGGCGGTGACGGCGGGAACGGGGGGACCATCATCCTTGAAGCGACGGAGGGCATGAGCACACTGATCGATCTCAGATTCAATGCCCAACAGATTGCCGATAGAGGGCAACACGGGATGGGCAAAGAGACGCACGGTAAAGATGCCGACGATCGGATTGTCAAAGTGCCAGTTGGCACGATTGTGCGATACGGTGAGATGGAGGAGGTGCTCGCAGATCTGAAACAGCACGGTCAGCGCATTGTCGTTGCACGCGGGGGCATAGGCGGCAAGGGGAATGCACGATTCAAGAGCAGTACGTTCCAAGCGCCGCGTGTTGCGGAAAAGGGTGAGCCAGGGGAGGAACGCATCGTCAATTTGGAAGTGAAATTAATCGCGGATATCGGTTTGGTGGGCTATCCGAATGCTGGAAAATCAACCCTGCTCTCACGCACGTCCTCCGCAAAACCGAAAATTGCGAGTTATCCGTTTACGACCCTTGCGCCGAGTTTGGGGGTTGTTCGACTGGATACCGAGCGTAATTTTGTGGTCGCAGACCTGCCCGGGCTGATTGATGGGGCGCATGAGGGAACGGGACTCGGTCACGACTTCTTGCGGCACATTGAGCGCACAAAAATGCTTATCCATGTTATTGACGCGGCTGGGGTCGATGGTCGTACGCCGATTCAGGATTATGAACAGATTAACACGGAGTTGGAACTGTATAGCCCCCGGCTCATCCGTCTGCCGCAGTTAATCGCGCTCAATAAAATTGACCTGCCCGATAGTCAGGCAAATCTCGCGGAGCTCAAGGCGTATTTCGGCAAACGGCGCGTGTTCCCAATCTCTGCGATGACAGGGGAGGGCGTTTCCCAACTGCTTAGGGCGGCGTATCATCTCTTGGAGCGAATCAACCAGCTACGGCGGGAACGGCGTGACACGGGGGAAGTACCAGAGACGATTTACCCGCCAAAACCGCGTCATCGATTTGAATTTGTTAAAACAAAAGGTGGTTTCGTCGTACATGGCGAAGAGCCGCGCCGGGCGGTTCTGATGACGGACATGACAAATGAGCAGGCAATCATCCTGCTACACCGCAAGCTGAAGAAAATGGGCGTTATGAACGCACTGGTTAAGGCAGGGGTTAAAGAGGGGGATACCGTTAGGATCGATGAGCTCGAATTTACATACACCTCCGACGGAATCAACACAGATTGATCGACGCGAACTGTTATCGAGTGTGCAGCGGGTCGTGGTTAAGGTTGGCAGTAGCACGGTTTCGCGGCATTTTGATCTCAGACCCGAATGTATTGACCGGCTCGTGGACGATTTGGCAACTGTCAAACAGGGCGGCACAGAGGTCATCCTTGTGACTTCGGGGGCGATTGCGGCGGGCACAGGAGAGCTTGGGTTGAGCCAACGGCCGCAGACGATTCCCGGTTTGCAAGCGGCGGCGGCAGTCGGGCAGAGCCGACTGATGCACGCTTACGAGAATCGGTTTCAGCGGTACGATCAGGTGGCGGGAATGTTGCTCCTGACGCGGGAGGATTTCAATGACCGCAAGCGTTATATCCATATTAGCGATACGCTTAGGACGCTGTTGCAGTTTGGCGTGGTGCCGATTATCAACGAGAATGACACCGTTGCGGTCGAGGAGATTCAGGTCGGGGATAACGATACTTTGGCGGCTTACGTGACCAACCTCGCGGAGGCAGACCTGTTGATTATTTTATCCGATCAAGACGGGTTTTATACCGCTGACCCGCGTAAGGTTCCAGGCGCGGAGTTAATCACCGTTATTTCGTCAATTACCGAAGAGACCCAACGCGCCGCAGGAGAGAGCAATACCGCAGATGGCACGGGCGGGATGGTCACGAAGTTGCAGGCGGCGGAGATTGTCACCGGGTCAGGTGAAATGATGGTACTCGCAAACGGTGCGGTGCCTCAGGTGGTCAACCGGATTCTCGCAGGGGAGGAGCTCGGTACGCTATTTCTGCCGCAGGAACGGATGTCAGCCCGCAAACGGTGGATTGTCTATTCGCGCCCACCTAGAGGAACGCTGGTCGTCGATAACGGTGCCCATGATGCGCTTGTTCATCGCGGCAAAAGCCTTCTGCCATCAGGGTTGCGGAGCGTGGAGGGTCGTTTTGAGCACGGCGATACCGTTTCTTGTCTCGACGAAAACCGACGCGAATTTGCGAGAGGGCTGGTGAATTACAACGCACAGGAAGCGAAGGCGGTCATGGGAAAACGGACCGGTGAAATCAAAAAAATCCTTGGCTACCACTATTATGATGAAGTGATTCATCGGGATAATCTTGTGTTGATGCAAAAAGCGTGAAGAGTGGAAGGATGGAAGAATGGAAGAGACCTTCCAATCTTCTTCGTTGCTTCAGAAGATAAACCTTAATACTAAAACTTGCTTAGGAGATTGATATGGGTCAAACGATTGAAGAGATGATGAGGGCTAAGGCGAGCTCTGCCGGAACGGCGATGCGTAAACTCGCTAAAACATCCTCTGAGGTGCGGAACAACGCACTGTTAGCGATGGCGGATAGCATTTTCACATTTAAGGACAAAATCGTAGAAGCCAATCAGGTGGATTTGGAGGAAGGGCGAAGGACCAGTGTCCCCGGTCCGCTCATGGAACGACTCGCATTGGGGAACGAGAAGATTGAGCGGATGGTGAATAATCTGAGAGCGGTCGCTGCACTGCCAGACCCGATCGGGAAAACGACACCTCTGGACGTGCGTCCCAACGGGTTACAAATCGACACTGTCCGTGTTCCGATTGGTGTTGTTGGGGTTATCTACGAGTCGCGTCCCGATGTCACTGTTGAGGTCTCGGCTTTGTGTGTCAAGTCAGGCAACGGCGTTATTCTGCGCGGCGGCTCGGAGGCGATTCATTCCAATACGATGCTTGCAAATATCTTGAGTGACACCGCTGAAAGAGAGGGTATACCGGGCGTGATTCAGTTTGTGGACATCACAGACAGGCAGGCTGTTTACGAAATGATTGCACTGCCTGAGTTGATCGACCTCATTGTGCCGCGTGGGAGTAATGAGTTGGTTCAGTATTTGATGAAAGAATCGGACATCCCAGTGGTGGGTCATGCGGATGGAATCTGCCACGTCTATGTTGATCAAGCCGCGGACATCGGTATGGCAGAGCAGATCTGTCTCAACGCAAAATACGGATACAAGGTCGCTGTCTGCAACGCGATGGAAACCTTACTTGTCCACGAGCAGATCTCCGATAAATTTCTGCCATCAATGTGTGAGAAATTCACGGCATCAGATGTTGAACTGCGCGGGTGTGAGAAGACACAGCAGTTCTGCGCCGATGTGCTGCCCGTGACGGAAGAAGATTGGCGGACGGAGTATCTTGATAGAATTCTGTCGATTCGGGTTGTGCCAGACCTTGACGCGGCAATTGACCACGTTGAAACTTACGGCTCTCATCACTCAGACGCAATCGTTACCGAAGACGAGGGAGCGGCAGAACGCTTCCTCAAAGAGGTGGACTCGGCGGCGGTCTATGTCAATGCGAGTACCTGTTTCACTGATGGATACGAATTTGGATTCGGTGCTGAGGTGGGCATCAGCACACAAAAACTCCATTGCCGAGGCCCGATGGGGCTCGACGGATTAACGAGTTATAAGTACGTTGTCCACGGGAATGGACAGGTGCGGGAATAATACCAGATTCGTATTGTTTTTCTGTCTTGGATTTCCACTCCTCCGCTTCCCCCACCCGGGTGCGGTTTGATGAAGTTTAAGAACTTAAACGGGTAACCCCGCTTTTCCCAACCCCTGTCCCAACCCCGGTGCGGTTTGATGAATTTTCAAAAAATAATTCGGTAATTCCATAACCATGCCCGGTGCGGTTCGGAAACCGCCCCTACTGGGCATGGGGGAAATCGGGATTACCGATTTAAATACTTAAACTTCATGCAACCGCACCGTTTCACGCCCCACCCCAGTAGGTGCGGTTTTGCGTCAAGTTGCGTCGAGTTGCGTCAAGTCATCTGAAGACAGATGGGCAGATGACTGCGCGTATCTTGTGCGCTCGCTCACGTGCGTCAACTCATGTTGCCATCCGTCTTCGGACCACCCGTTCCGCACCGGTCGTCCGTATGGAATTACCCAATTTATTTCTTAAACGTCATGTAACCGCACCGTTCTATGCGTAGGGGGGCGTTTCTTAATCCTGTAAATCCTGATTCAGACAGCTTAATCCGTTTAATCAGTGATTCAGACAATATAAAATTAATTTGGTATATACCAATCACACAATCATTTCGGGAGGTGCAGCAGTGAATTTAACCAGCGAACATCAAAATCAGTACGCGGACTCTGGCTTTGTCGTTGTGCCTGGTCTTTTTGACAGGAAAACTGCAAAGCAGATGGTCGAGCACTACATGGTGATGCGTGCCGAAGGCCCAAAACCGGGTGATTCTGGCGGCACCCTAGACCAGCCGGACGACCCAAACCATAAATATCCTCGTATGATTAACATGCACAATTGGGACGAACTGACGGAGCGATGGGCGATGCAGACGGATTTGCTCAGTGCTGTTGAAGGTTTGATCGACGACACGCCTGTGCTTCGTCAGACGATGATTTACTTCAAGCCGCCGGGGGGACGTGGGCAGGGGCTCCACCAAGACCAACAGTATATCACAATCGATCCGCTCATCGGCGTGTGGGTTGCGCTTGATGAGTCTGACGCGGCGGTCGGACAGATGACGGTTGTGCCCGGTTCACACAAACTCGGTCTGTTGCCGGTGGAAGCCGCAGACACATCTGTTTCGTTCACGAATGTGCAGTCAGCGATGCCCATAGGGGTTCAAGAGGTTGGCGTTGACATGCAACCGGGCGACGCTCTGTTTTTTCACGGCAAGACCATACACGGCTCCTATATGAACGCGACAGCGGAGCGGTGGCGGCGAAGTTTTATATGTCACTACGTTGGGGAACATGCGGAGACGTTTGAACCGGAAGATGGTAAGCATGTTTCACATTTGAAGTCGTAAGCAAGTTTGAAGAATCTGAAAGGAATTTACACATTCTGTGGCACACGCATATACGCCCGGCCTCAAAGTTACGGCGGGCATGACAATCCATAAAGAACGTAGACTCCCCCTTGAAGGCGAGGTGCTGGCGCAGGCGGGGGATAAGGTGGCGGCGGAGAATGTTGTCGCTAAGACAGATTTGCCGGGCAACGTCCAACTGGTGAATATCGCAAATTTACTCAGTGTTCCCGCGAGTGATGTCGAAGATTACATGCTCAAAAAAGCGGGCGAGACTGTCGCGATGGACGAAGTGATTGCGACAACTAAGGGGTTTTTCGGGTTGTTCAAATCGCAGGCCACAGCACCCATTGATGGAACAATCGAAAGCGTATCCGATGTCACCGGACAGGCCGTCCTGCGTGAACCGCCCATCCCTGTTGCGGTTGAGGCTTATGTTGATGGGACAGTCGCTGAAGTCCTGCCTGGGGAAGGCGTTGTGATTGAGGCTTATGGCACCTACATTCAAGGCATCTTGGGAATCGGCGGTGAGACAGTTGGGGTGTTAGAGATGGTCGTTGATTCGCCGGATGCACCGTTGACACGCGATCTCGTTCAATCGGCGCATCAAGACAAAATTTTGGTTGGTGGCTCAATCGTCGCGCATGATGCCATTCAAGAGGCAATTCAACGCGGTGTGAAAGGGTTGGTTGTCGGAGGAATCAATGACGAAGAACTCCGACAAATTTTGGGCTATGAACTCGGCGTTGCGATTACCGGTTCTGAGAAGATCGGTATCACCCTCATTATCACGGAGGGGTTTGGGCAGATTCGTATGGCGGAGCGGACGTTTCGTCTACTCAATGACCGGGAGGGAATGAAAACCTCGATCAACGGTGCAACGCAGATTCGAGCAGGAGTGATGCGGCCTGAGATTATTATCCCATTTGAGCCGCATGAGCGAGTCGCAGAAACAGCGGCATCGGGCGGTATGCTTGAGCTCGGCGCATCGGTTCGTGTGATTCGTGACCCGTACTTCGGCAAACTCGCACGGGTCGTCGCACTCCCGATTGAACTGCAACAGCTTGAGACGGAGGCAAAGGTGCGGGTGTTGGAGGTCGAGTTGGAAGAGGGTAACCGTGTCACCTTGCCACGAGCAAACGTTGAAATTATCGAAGAAATGTAGAAACCAAGTTGAGATGTAGAAACCGAGTTTTTTCTTCAAAACTCGGTTTCTCGTGAATCACCAGAACAAGCATAGTTCACAATACTTCAACTTTTATTCTTAAACCTGCGTAAAGCAGAACTGGAGGAAAACATGCCAATCCATCAATTATCATTGGATCAGATTAAGGCAGAAGTCGAATACCTAGGGGGTAGTTCAAAGGAGCGTGGCGTACTTGAGTATGTCGTGCTGCGCTTACCGAATGAGAAGCGAGAAACCCCACAACAAGCCACAGTCAGCCCTGAAGGTGGGCTACACGGAGACCGTTGGGGACAAGTGAAGACACCGAACCCCAGAGCGCAGATTTCGATGATGAACTCCCGTTTGCTGCGGGTTCTCTCCGGGAGTGAGGAGCGGATGTCGCTCGCCGGGGACAATCTGCTGGTAGATTTCGATTTGAGTGAGGCGAACCTACCTGCCGGCACCACGCTTAAAATTGGAACAGCCACTTTTGAGGTCACAGACCTGCCTCATACCGGCTGTAAGAAATTTGAAGCGCGATACGGTGCAGATGCGCTAAAATTTGTCAACTCAGACGAGAGGTGGCGTGGACTTTTTGTGAAAGTCATTGAACCGGGGGAGATTCAGCGAGGAGATGAAATCGGTAAAGTGAGCAGGTAGGGCGGAGCAAGATGCGCCGCCTACGGGAACGGGTTATCAGTTAATTCGCAAATCTATGGACATACTACACGAATTTCTTACGCCATTTTCCTTAGCAACCGTTGCGTCTGCGGTCCTCAAGGTGTTACTCGCGTTCGTACTGGGTGTGGTGGTTGCCAATGTTTACCGCTGGAGCCACGCTGAAATCGCAGAGAAATCCTTTACCGATACACTCATCATCCTCGCGATGATAGTTGCTGTTGTGATGGTTGTTATCGGTGATAGCGTTGCCCGTGCATTTAGCCTCGTTGGTGCGCTCTCGATTATCCGTTTCCGCTCTGCGGTGCAAGACCCACGAGACATCGCTTTTGTCTTTTTGGCCTTAGCGGTTGGAATGGCAGTTGGAGCAGGCGACCCCGCCCTCGCGATTATCGGCACATTCCTTATCGGTGGGATTATCATCGGGCTTCATCAATGGCACACTATCTGTTCCGCAAAAGCCGGTGCCATGCTCACTTTCAAAGTTCCCCCTGATCCGGAGTATGAGCAGAGCTACCGTCCAGTTTTCAGTAAGCATCTCACTGCTGAGCGACTAATCCACCAACGTACGACGAAATCGGGAACTATTGAGCTCGAATTTCACGTTAAATTAAAGGAACCGGAACAGTGGATACTTTTCTTTCAGGAACTTACTTCATTAGAAGGGGTCGAAGATGTCAAGCTCACGAGGGAGTAGATGTTTTCCCTCGGTACGCTATTTGTGGAGGAGTTGTGCGAACGCCTCGAAGCTTTGTGCACCAGATGCCGCGATTAGCAATTCCTTGAGACGCGACAAATTGCCAATGGTTTCAAGGGTAGGTTTTAGGGCCTGCACCGCATCAGGATGGAATCGGGTTCCCAGCAACGTGAGAATGGATTCAATGGTGCCTTCTTCACGGCCTTGCTCAATGCCTTGTGTTTTTGCTTCGTCCATATAGGATTGGACTACAGAAGATTCTCGCATGATAGCCTCCTGGATGCCGGTTCCTTGGGTACACTATTCGTGTAAGGTTTGTGTGAACGCGTCTAGGCTTTGAGCATGGGGTGCCGCGATTAGCAATTCCTTGAGACGCGACAAATCGTCAATGGTTTCAAGGGTAGGTTTTAGGGCCTGCACTGCATTAGGATGGAATCGGGTTCCCAGCAACGTGAGAATGGATTCAATGGTGCCTTCTTCACGGCCTTCTTCACGGCCTTCTTCACGGCCTTGCTCAATGCCTTGTGTTTTTGCTTCGTTCATATAGGATTGGACTACAGAAGATTCTCGCATGATAGCCTCCGGTATGCGTTGTTTAATTTGTTGTGGGTCATAAACCAAACCGCCAAAGATACCCGCAGCCGCCAATAAATCATCCCGATCTGACGGGTTTATGTCTGCTGTTCGTATCGCGTTAACACATGCGTCCAACCAGCGATTGGCATTCATCTCCTCACGCCGTTTCATCAAAAGCGTGAGAGGCAGTAAACCGGGATTCTGTGCCTCCAAAATCGCTTGCCCATCTATCTCAATCAGCCGGATCACTTTATACCGTATCCGATACTCGCAACCGTTCAATTCGTAAGCATAGTAGCCGGTGTCGGTTCTACCTGCGTTGGGGTGCAAATAGATAACGCAACAGTAGACAGGGATTTCATGTTCGTCCAGCAGTAATCCGTGATAGGCTGCCATGCGGAGCGGCATCGGTTTCTGGCTGTCGTGTGTTTGCACCTCAATGTGGAGGATGAATGTTGTTCCATCAGAGAGCTGTATCTTGAAGGTTCCATCGTTGTGATGCGTCTTGAGAGTGAGTTGCTCAGTAGCGAGTCTACCGAGCACCACGATTTTTACATTCCCGAAGATGAGTTTCGCGATGGCTTCGGTATACTCAAACATCACGAATTTGGATACGCTGTCGTATTGTTGCATGGCAATATGTTGAGTTAGAAGAGGCATCGGCATTGACAAGTGAAACGTGAAAACCGCATTCATTGAGCTCCACGTTTCACTCGTCACGCCTCACGGTTTCGATTCGCTACGGCGTTTTCCTTTTGTTACTGCCTTGCTTTCTTGCTATCAAATCGCTGATGAATGCGAGGATGTCAGCGAGGTCTTGATCTGAGAGGCGGTCTTCTGCGAAGAATGGCATCACAGACCCGCCTTTGCGCGTGTAGGATGCAAGTTTATGCAACCGCTTGTTTACGTCACCGCGCATCCTACGTTTGACGAGTTGTGAACCGATTCCAGTTTTTTGCGCCGTTGGATGACAATCGTTGCAGGTTCTGCTAAACACCTTCCATCCGTTCTTGGCATCGCCTTTCATGGCGACAATTTTATCCGCTGCCGCATTTGCTTCATCTATGTTCAGCATTTTCATTTGGAACTGCGGGCCTTTGTTGTCACCAGTGACATATTCAAAATAAGCCATCAAGGCTTCGGCTTGTTCCTCTGGAATAGCGGTTGGATTCACTTTGTTGCTCGGCACCCGTTTTAGGAAATGCTCGTAGCAGAATCCGCCTCCGCCTGCCGCACGTCTGAAATCTGCGCCCTTAATCAGCCCACCTTTTGCCTCACCACGGTGCGGTACACCGACAATACTATGCCCCGCACGAATCTTGCCATCAGGATTCTTCGCTTCGTCGAAATCTGCGTGGCAGTTTGCACACGAAAGCCCGCTCACGCCTTCGGGGTCAAGTGTTCCACCGAATGATGGGTCATAGAACAGTTCACGTCCCATCTTGGCCTTGTTCGACATCTGTGCGTGTGTGAGTCCTACTAATGAGATTATCAGAAGGGTGCTTAATCCGAGAGTGAAAATTTTACGCATGTGAAACTCCTTATTAATATTAGGTCGAACTTTACACAGTCATTGCGTAAGTTCTAATGGGTTAGAAAATCGCTGTTTATATTATCAGAGAGCGGTGAAGTTGTCAACGAAAAAATGGCGAAATGGGTGGCGAATGGGTGCTGTTGTTCAGCTAATCCGATACCGGTAGCGGGGCATCCGGATGAATCAGCGACTCGTCCCTGAGTTCCTCCCAGAACGCCGCCGGGGTCTCCTGCTCGAAGAAAGCGATATTGGCTTCGAGTTCCGCGACAGAGCGTGTACCGGGGATGATAGTCGCGATGGCTGGGTGGCCGAATGGGAACTGCAAAGCGGCTGTCTGCAACGCGACGTTGTGTCGGGCACAAACTGCTTCGATTTGGCGGGTTCGCTCAAGAATCTCTAGGGGTGCGGGCTTGTAACAGTAGAACGCACCTTCAATAGCCCCCGTGGCGAGAATCCCTGAGTTGTAAGGACCGCCAACAATAATGCGGATATTCCTCTCCTCGCAAAGGGGGAGGAGCCGTTGGAGCGGTGCCTGCTCAAGGAGTGTATAGCGTCCGGCGAGCAGGAAGCAGTCGAAATCGCCTGCCATAGCGAAGTCGCAGAGCATCTGCCACTGGTTCATCCCGAGCCCGATTGCCTTAACCACCTGCTGTGCCCGCAATTCATCAAGCACCGGATAGGTCTGTTCCATGACCTCGGGGAAGTGGCTGACTGTATATGGGTCAGAATCGGGGTCAACGCTGATGGCTTCATCTGGGTCGTGAATCAGTAAAATCTCGATACGGTCAGTCTTCAGGCGGTTGAGGCTATCTTCAACTGAGCGCAGAACCGCGTCGCGGGAGTAGTCAAAGCTCCCTTTCAGCGGTGGGGTGTCCACAAAGTATGCGTCTGTCTCATCCGTTTCGAGACGGGGGACGAGCGTATAACCCACTTTTGTAGAAATGACCAGTTCGTCCCGATTGTAGCGGGAAAGCCCAGCACCGAGTCGTTCTTCGCTTAGGCCGTAACCGTAGAGCGGGGCAGTGTCGAAGTATCGGATGCCTCCTGCATAAGCGGTGGCAAGCGTGTCCGAAACCGCCTGCTCGTCCATCGCCCTGTAGAGATTGCCGAAGGTTGTACCACCCAAACCCATCTGCGTGACTTCAAGACCGTATCTGCCGACTTGCTGTTTTCCGTTCGGTTTCATTGCTATCTCCAGATTTATGAGGTTAAGAGCCTGATGACGTATCGCAACGGGGCAACCAGATACCCCACTTACGGGGTTTGGGGCCTAGGTGGACTTTGATTCGGGCAGGTTAAAAGACACTCGAACATCCGTTCCGCCTAACGAGTTGGGATGCATTTCGAGATGGTCGGCGAGTTCGTTGGCGATGTAGAGGCCGTGTCCGCGTACCCGATCGGGTGCCATATCTCGACGCACTTCATCTACCCGTCCAGTTGTTAACCAATTCTGCTGGTTCTCTTTGCCTTTATCCCGAATGAGGATTTCCAATTGGTCTGAATCAATAAGCAATTGTAGTTCTATGTCAGAGGTTGACATTTGCGAACCGTGCTCAATTGCATTGCTACAGAGTTCGTCGATAATCAATTGGACGTTATAAATGTGTGTCTGGCAAAATCCAAGTTGTTCCGTCAATTTCCCGATAAATGCCTGAATCGGCTGAATATATGTGAATTGACTGGGAAACTTGAACTCAATACACCCTGGGGCCATTTTCTCGAAATTCCTTTCTACATCAGACGTTAAGCAACCTTGAGTATTGACAGACCCCCCTAGAAATTGGAAAGTGCGTCGTCTTCTGAATCATAAATTTCTACGATGCTTGATGCACCAATTAAATCAAAGATCTGCCTGATATGCTCTGCGAGACCGTAAACTTTGAGCACTCCATCTACAGTGTGCAGTTTTTTTGCCGTACCGATTAAAGTACCGATGCTACGACTGTTGATATGTTCAACGGCACTGAGATTCACAATGATCTTCAACACGTTTTGAGCGACAAGCGTGTCAAGGATTTCTCGTAAATCAATCGCGGCATCGCCGCCCAAATATTGGCTTGCATCAACGATTTTGACATCTGATTTGTCGCGGATGTTCGTCGTTACCTTTGTCATGGGAAATTTCCTTATTTACGTGAAAGGTTAGATTTTGACCGTGTACTTCGATTTCGCGTTTTATTTCTTATTCTTTACAACCATCAGCGTCAAATCGTCAAACTGCGGTGCATCTCCCTGAAAATCGGTCACGGCGTTGTAAATGGCACCACATATTTCGTTGACGTTTTTCTGCCGTTCTTGTATGACCAGTGTTTCAAGGCGTTCTTCACCGTACTCTTCTCCGTTGGTGTTTGTGGCTTCGGTCACGCCATCGGTGTAGAGTAGGACGACATCACCACTGAACAGTTGTGTGATTTCAACAGAATATTGCTCAATCTCAACGAGCATGTTTTCCGGGTACATCCCAACAATCAATCCGCCCTCCTTGAGTCGTTTTACACGTCCA
Organism: Candidatus Poribacteria bacterium; assembly: GCA_965198165.1. Lineage (GTDB taxonomy): Bacteria > Poribacteria > WGA-4E > WGA-4E > PCPOR2b > CBDAOT01. The sequence goes on from OZ240244.1 coordinate 6,783,472, forward strand.
TCACGACGGATGACCATTGGGAAGCAGTGCCCCGCGTTGATTGAGGTGAGCGTGTCTGTGTCAGGTTGCAACCGTGCGTAAAAGCATGTCACGTATCTGTCGATCGGGCTACTTTCGATTATTAGAGAATTAAGGGACATCGCCACTGCGCTCAGGTCTTGCTCTTTTACAACCTCTAGGCGCAACCCTGCGCGCAGGGTTGCCATCAGGAGCGCCGCTTGGATGCCTTTGCCGCAGACATCGGCGATTGCAAGCCCCCAACGCCCATCCGGTTCTAGAATGTAATCGAGGTAATCACCCCCAACTCCATCGTGACGGGGTATGCTTAACCCTGCGATTTCGTAACCCGGAATCTCCGGGGGCTTATCCGGGAGTAAGGTCTCCACAATTTTTGCGGCCTCCTCCATCTCCGTCTGTAACCGCTGTCGCTCTATGGCTTCTTGGTAGAGCCGTGCGTTTTCGATGGCGATACCTGCTTGTGCGCCGAATGCTTCAAGCAAAATCTGGTCTTCGGCGGTAAATTCTGGTGTAGCCCCTCCTCTTCCCTGTTTATCGCACACAACAAGCACCCCAAGAATCTCACGACCGAAGACGGGAGTTGCAATCAGATTTCTTCTGTCGAAATGTGCGGCTACCTTTTCGTCATTATGGATGTGTGTTATGCCCTGACTGACAACTTCGCGCAGGATTTCAAACGCCGGATGCGCCCCGGACTCGGTTGCGAGTGGGATAGAGAGATTATTGAGTTCGGGGAGATGCTCTGATTCAAACGCAAAATGGCTTTTCATCTCAAGCCGCTGTGTGGATTCCTCAATAAGCATTAGGCAACCCGCATCCGCATCTAAAAGACTGATGGCATGTGGCACGACCTCTTCTGCCAGCCGCTCTGTGTCCAATAACCGGGTAATCTGAGCAGTTGTATCCGCCAGCAGGAAGAGGCGAAATTTGGCGGAGTTCATCTGCTCAATCAGGTGTTGTAATTCGGCGGTGGACATATCTTCTTTCTGATTCATGGTGCCTCGTTCCTTTTCCGATATATCGGTGCGTATCAGTTGTCTTGAAAGTTAGCCACTGCCTGACTATTTGTTTGAGATTCACGGTTTACTACATCAGCAAATTTCGGGAAGCAATGGTAGTCGTAGAGCATATACCACTTTGGAGGCGCACGACAAATAACTTTCTGCTGATGTCAGTGTTATTTAGTTGAAGTGCTGGATGCGGCTATGGATGATTCACCTACGTTCAGCACGCCGTAATTGAATCGACCTTCGGTGGTAAATGTCACCTTATCTTCTCGTGCAAGCCAGCCGATGCCCATCAAAATAACACGCTCAGGTTCGTCTAAGGCACCAGCGAGTTTGTTGATTGTTGCCTTTTCATTTTGGTTCAGATATGACCAAATCTTTCCGGAAGCTATGCCAATTCGATCAATCATTTTGCCCTCCTTGGATATTTATTAAAGTGGCAGACACTGTCTGCGACGTAATTTGTACCAGTCGTGTGAATTGCTTCAACAATCTGGAGGATTTTTTACGTTCGGTTGTTCAAAGCCCGGTCCAGTCCGGGTAGGAAATAATCCTCAACAACGACCTCCCAACTCATCTTTTGGGCGATTTCGTAGCCACGCGCAATCATCTCGTCAACATCCCGCTCATTGCGAGGCAAGCGTCCGAGTAACTTTGCGGCGATATCGAAACTGTTTGCGGCCTCAATCTGATTTCGCTCTTCGGTGCCGATTGCCTTGAGTGCATCAATTGAATCGGGCGGGTGGGTCAGATGGGTGTAGTCGGCAACAATGACGTTAGGCACGTCTGCGCCATTGGTGACACGTTGCACGAAGCCGACACAGCCGCAGACATTGCTCACCACACAGATTGCGCCGAAACTCAACGGCTCAACTTGTGCGATGCCAAACGGTTCATAGATCGATTGTCCAAACTCAACGTCCGAGCCTTTACGGATGTCGATAAACTCCATATCCTCCGGCATCTGAATCCCACATCTTTCCCGGCTCCAACCGAACTGATTCACAAAGACCGCTTCGATAGCACGCGAATTCTGGTTGAAGGCAACAATCCCACTGTTCAGGTCTGCTTCACCATCGGTGAGGTCAGGGTAACCGAGTTCGTGATGGACGGGCCAGCCGTACTCCGCTTCCATTTGATGCGCGGCCTCACTCGACCGCCCCGTTGCGATTTCCGTTGACAGAATAAACAGCACCGCTTTTTTGTCATTTGGCGCGAATAATTGGTCGAGATGCCCTAGCAGTTGTAGGTCGCGCCAAAGCCCCTTGCTTTGGACAAGGCGTGTCACATGTGTCATCACATAGTCGGGTACATAGCCTAGCAGGTTTTCGGTGTACTGTTGTAGCCGTCGTTTTGAAGCCAATTTTTCGGTGAGATTCAGCTCGAAAGCGGGGATGCCATTGTAGACCAAATCAATGGGTAGGCTCCCATGGGCGTGGCTAAGGAAATATAATTCTTGCTGTACGAAATCGCCGACTGCAAAAATGCTGTCGCAAGCTGAGGCGTTCTCGATCAGCGGGTGCTTAAAAAAGTCGAACTGGTCACCGAAGGCTTCGCCAATTGATTGTCCATCCGCCATTGCACGATTCATCACGTTGTAAAACATCGTATCGTGCCCGGCATGTTCTTCGACGATTCGGCGCACAGTTGCCACCTCGTGCGCGTAAAAAATCGTCCGCATGTTCGCTCGGCCATCGAGGGTAGCCTTCAGTGCGAAAGGCATTCCCATAAACTCGTGCGCGATGATAAAGCATTCATCGTCCGCATTCTCGGCAGTGAGAGTGCAGAGCGCGTCATACCCCGGTTCGGCGAGACGTATGTACTGCTCGTACTCCCATATCTCCTGATAACGGTTGGATTCAATCCCAAACTGTTCGTAGAGTGCGTACTTGAAGCTGTTGTTCCGTTCTGGATTAATGTTGGAAACTTCGATGAGAATAACCTCTGGATTGGCGGTGATTCCTGTATTACGGTTTTCAAAGCGGCGTCTGCCGTAAACGATGGCGACACTATACGCGCTCTCAATCGCCTGCAATGCGTCAGCGTGTGGCGTTCTGCGGATGCCATCGAGCGATGAGTAGAGAACCTCGCCTCCCGCTCCCAAACGGGCATCACCATCTGTGCCGGTGTCGAACAGGGGGCCGATTAGCAGCGTCCGAGGGACGTTTTGGGCATAGCTTCGTGCGGTAAGCAATCCCTGTAAAACTGCACCGATACCGCCGATTTTCTGAATCGCTTCGTGGGTGATGTGTGCAACAGTCCGCAATGTTATCCTCCGTTGCTGTCGCGCTGTTTTTTCTATTACGCGCTGTCCGCTTGAAAATTGTCGTAAATCGCTCGCGCCTTTTCCTCAACCCGCCTCAAATAGTCGCTCCCGATGGCTTGCTCGTATCGCTCGGTAAGGTTGCCGCTATATTCGCCGAAGGCTTTGGCAAACCGCAGACAGTTCGCTTTGTCATTGCCGGACGCATACGCCTTTGTCTTCGCATCCGTGCCGGATTTGCGAATCTCAACAAACTTATCACTGAATTTGAGGTATGTTCCATCGCCTACGAAACACACATCTTCGAGGTTGGAGAAATCTAGGTCTGCAAACGTATCCGCAAAGATTCTCCGCGCTACCTCTGGCGTAATTTTGCCTTCCTGCTTGGCGATTGCGATACCGCGGTAGAAGAGATCATTTTTATCCCGTTTTTCCTCACCTTCCAGTTTTGCAGCTTTGAGTTTCGCCGGGTCAGGTTCCGATTCGTTGTAGTACACAACATCTTCGCGAATATCGTATTTACCGACGATTGGGTTCTCGGCAAATAACGTTTCGAGATAGTCGGACAGGTAGATGTGCGCTTGTTTACAGTGTGCCGCGAGCACCGTGACTATCACCATCGCTTCGCCCGCGGACTTCTCCCGCATGGCAATCGCCTGCCTGCCCGCTTGACTCCGGATGGGGTGCTCCGGACCGGTGACCATGCCGCCGCTCTCCTCGCCTGCAAAGACGAGCCGTGGCTGAACCCCGAGGGTGATGGCTGCACCGTAAATATCCCTTATCGTAACAGATTGCTCTGGGGTGACGGACAACTGTTTTTCAACCTTTTTCATAATCGCCGCGATTTCTTTGAACCCGACAGGGACGTTGATAACTTTCACGCCGTTGGCATCTGCCCACTCGTCCCACGCCATCGCCGATGGTGTGGTTTTGATGATGAAGCGCGGGTGATTGTCCCAAAGCCCTATCGCCTTCAGTTGTTTCGCGTGGAAGTCCATCGTCATGAGAAAAGATTGGTTTGGGGTGTAGATACTCAGGAGACAGCCTTCGCCGAGCGGAACGTTTTCAATGCCGAGTGCTTGGAGCTTATCCAACCGATCGGTGGGTTCAATCTGACACACAATCAATCGGTCACCATCTGGGTCTGTCACCTGTATGACTGTTCCGATTAGGGCATTTTTGAGTTTTGTCTCGTACTCTGCCGTTTTCACAACGTCGAGGATACTAAAGTCGCAACTTAGGTCGAAATACTCTTTCGCACCGGATTTCGGATTGTGGTCGAGCTTGCCGATGTTGTGGAACAGCGGGTCGGGCGTGACATGCAACCACTTGATTGCATCCGCAATGCCGAGCCGCTCGAAAATGGCGCGCATTGTGCGATACATGCATCCGCCCACGCAATCGACGATAATCGGCGGCTTAACTTCGCGGATGAGATTCAAGTTGGCGTTGGTCGCCACGCCGTTTCGCAAATAACCGACATAAAGCTGAACACCATCATGGAGTTCGTCAAGGGTATCGAGGTCAATGTTTGCATCATCCACTGCGCTGAACTGAATGGGGTATCCCGTAGATTCCGCCTGCGTGAGGACTATCTCAATTTTCTCGACAAACTGCATTGACTCTTCAGGAAGATATTGGCTCCCCTGATTGTTGAGGTCTTTGGTCGCGTTTTTGGTACTCACCGAATGGCTTGAGGTGACATGCTCACCTCCGTCTAGGTCTAGCACGAAAATTAGGAACGAAACCAGCCAGATTGGGATAGTGCCAAAGTCTTTTGAGACGAGGGTTTGGATGCCTTGCGCGGCTTGGATGCGAGCAATCAACTCAACGTACTTCTTGGAATTGTATCGGACTTCACATCCGGCAATTTTCCGAATCTGACGGTCCCCTGCGTTCTCGGTAGCGACTAAGCTTTTGCCAAGGGTCGCTAACACAATCCCAATCTGATTAATCGGGAAACGGGTATCCCACGGATACAGGATGTTCTGGGGACCGCGGATGCCAGCAGTCGAGACCTGTGCTTCCTTTTTGTAATTCCGAAACCACTCCCAAAGATTTAACTGCTCAAGTAGCTCCTTGTTCAGGTGAAACGTAAATGCGTCGTCTTCATCTTGGGGAAAAATAGGGGTTTTGTGGGTTTCGGGTGTATTTTGCTCGACAATGGCAAACAGCTCGCTTTCGGTCTGATTCCGCATTTCGAGAAAATTGTGGTCAATCGGAATGAGCATAAATTTCCTTACACGTTGCACCGGACCTCTGTCAAATTGGGGTGTACTGGTCTGTTTCAGCTATCAGCGGTGAGTTCGGCAATCGCTACATCTTCACTGTGGAAATGTTCAAAGGTACTGATGAGCCGACTTCTAATGATGAGATTCTTTATGCTGTTACTGACGTTAATAACAGCAATTCGCCCCTTCTTCTGTGTGACCGATAGGTGTGTTGACATGAGAACTCCGAGTCCAGAGCTATCTACTGTTGAGACGCCGGCGAAATTAAACAACAATTTCGGGGTTTCGATATCGTCAGTAAGATGTTCATTGATTGCATCTCTCAACTCGTTAATGCCTCTTCCAATGAGGCGGCCAGTGGGTTCAAAAATTATAACGCCATTTTCTTGGCGAACATTAACTGCCATCTGTTTTCCTCCTAATGAACGGTGATAGAGTTGTTGTTGATGCCTAATTTGAGGCGTGAATTACAAATTGTGCCAACAATTCGGCGATGCCCATCAGTGCGTTATGAACGCGAAGAGATTCTGGTTTTGGCGCTAATACTGGATTCATGAACTGCCATGGATAAATGGACATCTGTTGTGATTACAAACCTATTTTATCATACAGAGGTTTTGAGATCAACCCGAAAATGGTGTGTTCAAGGAGGATTCAACTTTTCCTTGGCGTTCTGCGTCTTATTTGTACGCTAAGTGGCGCGAGTTTTCTGATTGAAGCACCGTTCATTTTAGGAGGAAAAAATGTCAAAATGTCACCGACTTGCACTCGCGGGATGCGGCGGTATGGGGCGCCGGCATCTGCGCGGTTATCGTGTTCTAGAGGATTTCGAGCCTGGGCGAATTGAGGTTGCCGCAGTTATTGACCTAGAGTCAGAACGTGCCGAGTTCGTCGCTGGAGAAGCGGAGGAGATGTTTGGTTCGCGACCAACGACCTACCGAACACTTGAGGATGCCATAGCGGGCACACCAGACCTGGGTGTGTTGGACATCGTTGTGGCTGCCGCCGCACATCACTCGGTCGCTCGGGTCGCCGCCGAAGCTGGCTTGCATGTTATGTGTGAAAAACCCATGGCACCGACGGTCGTTGCCTGCCGTGAGATGCAAGCCGCCGCACAACAACACAACACGCTACTCTCCATCGCCGAAAATTACCGACGTGACCCGATAAGCCGTCTGGCGCGGGCACTTTTTGAGGAGGGGGCGGTCGGTGAAATGAGGACAGTGCTGGACTTCACTTCTGGCGGTGGACGCAGAGCAAGTGCTGGCGGATGGCAGTATCTCCGCAAACAGGGCGGAGCAATTCTGGAATCAGGCGTTCACAATGCGGATATGCAGATGTATCTGGCCGGCCCCGTCAGGCAGGTGACGGGTTGTGTGCGGCTTCAGGAGACGGAGCGCACCTTCAAGGGGGCAGGGGTGAAAGGGTTTCATGAACACTATGCCCACACCTATCCCGATGTGCAACCCGCAGATGCCGACGATATCATGATGGGGACGCTCGAATTTGAGAGCAGTGCCATCGGACAATGGTTGTACAACCAGGCAGCGCACGGCCCCGGATTCCGCCGTTTTACAATTTTTGGGAGCGAAGGACAGATAGACTTGCCGGGGGTACGCAGTGGTCAACCGTTGCGCGTATACCGTAACGACTATGATGGCCCCCTCAATGACGACGATATGCTGGCACTTGTGCCGGACTTTGCGCTCGATGACCGCACTGCACGTATCTTTGGGGGTGAACGTCTCGCACGTTACGATGAAACCGGATCTGGCGTTGGTGGTAATGCTGATTTAAACATTCTCGCTATGGAGGTCGCTGAACTGCTGGATGCCATTGACAATGGAACACCGCTTGAAGTTGGACCGGAGGAAGGTCTAGTCGCTGTCGCCCTTGTGATGGCATGTCACGAGTCATCTGAGGCGAATCGCCCGGTCCTGATGGAGGAAGTTGTGGACGGGTCATTGAGCACCTACCAAGATGTCGCAAATCGGGAATTGGGTATCAAAGCCTGAAACCATCTACTCGAAATGAAAGGCGAAGAGCATGGAAGTTGACATACTCCCCACCCTAAAGGGATGGGGATTCTGCTATCACAGAGGGATGCCCGCTGTCGCGCGTCTGATTCAGACGTGCGACAGCGAGTCTAACACCCTCTCCTGCAATTGAATCGGGTCGCTTATCGATAAGCGACCGATTCAAAAAGGTTGATGTCCCAACCTTTTTGATGTTGATTGCGGCGTTAATATCGCGGTCATGGTTGATGCCACAGGAACAACGCCATTCACGGACTTTGAGGTCTATGAAGGCGTGTTTTTGACCGCAACTATGGCAAACCGTTGTTGTGGCAGTCCACCGGTCAATTGTCTCAACATCCTTGCACCGCTTATGGGCTTGCCATCGCATCTTCAGCATGAAGTCACTAAATGCGAGGTCGCTGATTTTACGTCCCCATAAACGCACCATACCTTTGAGGTTCAAGTCCTCAAAGAAACAAATATCGAACTTGCGGACGAGGTCAAGGGCGAGTTTCCAGTGATGGTCTTCACGCTGGCGTTGAATCTTACGGTGGGCACGGGCAAGGTTTAACCGTGCTTTCTCGCGGTTGTTACTGCCCCGTTTCAAAGCACGTCTGCGCGGGTCATCAAGACCCGCGGCAGAATTTACGCGTGTCTGAATTGATTCAGACGCGCATCGATCAGGAAATTCTACAGACGGGCTTTTTGGGGACAGGGCCCGTGAGGCTTTGGCAACATGAGTAGCCGAGCGTTTGTAGAACAGAGGTGATTCGTATTTCGTACCATCAGAACAAGTGAGAAAGGTTTTCAACCCAAAGTCATAACTATCAACTCTACTGTTGTGTACCTCATCGTGTACTACGACAGAGTTGATAGTTATCCCTGCCGTTTCACCAGTCCGGGGTTCCGGGATTAAGCCTTCGTTATCAGTTGTGATGGTAATGTAGAAATCGCCAAGTGTGTCACGCTTGACTGTGCCTTGCTTGATGTTGCCTTCAATCGGTCGTGAATACCAGAACCGATACCAACGAGTGTTAATACGGATTTTCGCAACGGGCGACCGGCGGATGCCGTATTCGGCATCGGCGACTTGTTCAATTTTGATTTGTGAGCCGTCGAAAGTCATAGACCGATATTTGTGACGGCTTCTGAATTTGGGCGATACTTTGGCACGTCCCTCAAAGAAGTTGATGTATCCCCGCTCGATGCGTTTCAGAGCGTTTTGGACTGCCCATGAAAACGGGATGCGCCAGCGGGTATATTGGTCGAGGCGTTTGAGTTTCGTGAGGTGCTTAGACATCCGATTGAATGTCAAACGCTTGTAACCCTCGCACTGTCCATAGATGCGATAGTGCCGGCGGCACAATGCTACGAAGTGGTTGTAGACGTGTGCAATGATTTCCAAGTCGCTATGCAAGTGTTTGTTGCGCTGATGGTCTTGCAACTTGTATTTGAATGTTCGCATTGCCTTAAACACCTTTCTGGTTCTCAATATACTGGGTTAAGACCTCAAGGGTTACACCACCTGTTGAAGAGATGAATTTAGAACGAGTCCAAAGATTAGGGAGACGTGTTTTTAATTCGTTAAATTCCGAGCGAAGCACTTTTGAGGTAAATCCCTTAATGCGAGATGCAACTAGCCCAACAGGTTCCTTAGGGTCTACCGCGGCTAACAGGTGAACATGATCCGGCATGATTTGGACTTCAATTACTGAATATTGATATTCATCTTGTTGTTGGTATATTAGAGACTTTAGTCGTGTTCTAATGTCCTCTGAAAGCACTTGGCGACGGTATTTCGTACACCAAACAATATGATACTCACAACTATAGACAATATGCCCTGATGTCCTATATTTTTTTTCAGGTTGTTCAATTCGCATTGTATACACCTTTTTGTTAGTTTCAAAAGGAAGTGTAGCATATTTATATTAGAATTGCAAGTTTTTTACAATTAACGCGTTGCGGCGTGTTATATCCCCACTCTAAAGGGATGGGGTCTTACACGCAAGATTGATAATATTGGTAAAGCGCAGGAGTATAACCGTATCGGGGTTGAGCACGTCGCTCAAGGCGAACTTGACGAAGGGAGGGAGGCATTCGAGGAGGCGATTCGCCTCAATCCAAACCTGTCAGAAGCGTATTCCAATCTAGGAGTTCTCTATACGTGGGAGGGCGAGCTTGACACGGCTATCGGGTTCCATAAGCGCGCACTTGGCTTTGACCCAGATTCATCAGCTACCCACACGAACTTGGGGGTAGCTTATGCTTGGCAGGGCGAGCTTGAGGAGGCGGTTTTGGCGTTGGAGGAGGCGATTTGTCTCAATCCAGACTCGGCACCCGCTCATACCAGCCTGGGATTTGTTTATATATGTCTAGGTGACCTTGAGGAGGCGGTCGCTGAGTCCTTGGAGGCGATTCGACTCGGGGACGAGGGCGAAGCACATACAAATCTGGGGCTTATCTATGGCTGACAAGGACAGTTTGAGAAGGCTATGGCCCTACACCGGAAGGCACTTGAAATAGACCCCAGTTTGTCAGAGTCGCATAACAACCTGGGACTGATTTATATGTGGCAGGGGCAGCTTGATGAGGCAATCGCCGAGTTTCAGGAAGCCATTGAACTTGATGGAGGCGAGGAAGCCCACACGAATCTAGGACTGCTCTATAGTTGGCAGGGACAATTTGAAGAAGCCATTGCGCTACATATAGAGGCACTTGAAATGGCCCCGGACTCTGTAGAGGCACATATCAACTTGGGATTTGTCTACATCTGTCAGGGCAGACTTGACGAGGCGGAGGCGGAGTTTAAGGAGGTTCTTCGCATCAACCCAGATACGCCAGAAGCGGACATCAGCTTGGGGATTGTCTACTTCCACCAGGGCAGACTTAATGAGGCGATTGCCGCGCACGAGGAAGCGGGTGATTGGGCGGAAGCCCTCAATAATCTGGGGGTTGCCTACTATCAGCAGGGCCGACGGGATAAGGCGATGGCGAAATTCAGAGAAGCGATTGAAGCCGAGGATTTGTCGGAAGCGCACACCAATCTTTCGGCAGTTACCGATGATTCGGTAGATGATGCCTCAGTTGGTCTTGAATTATCGCTGGTCGGTGCGCCCGTCGGTGCACCTGCAGTGTGGTGTGATGTTGTTGAGTAAGAGGCAGTATACACCATAGTCTCATAAGTTTTTGAATACCGCTCGTAGTCAACAGTTAGTTAATTGACCAGTCTCAAAAGATTGGTGCCATCACGCTTTGAAGCGAATGCAATTTTCATCGTGGCAAGTGCGTCTTGCGCGTTCGCTTCGGTGCGTTGAACGCCACTGCTCAACCAGAGCGTTAGACTCACGACGAATACCCAAAGGATTCGGCTTTGGCTGAGGGCGCGTTGCAAAGGTTGATTGTTCATCGGCTTGACTCTTTTAACGTTCCCCACTGGATTGGCAGCTTGCCCTTTGGGGCAACCGAGACAACCCCGCCGAACGGGCCCCATTCCGGTGACGTATCGGTCGCAGGGTGATGGGTAAGCCGCAACAGATTGGTCCCATCCGCATTCATCACGTAGATTTCATAGTCCCCGTCGCGCGCGGAGACAAAAGCGATGTAGTTCCCATCGGGCGACCACGAAGGGGAAACATCCTGGGCGGGATGGTCAGTGAGTCGAGTGGGTTGAGTGCCATCCGCATTCATCACATAGATTTCATGGTTTCCATCGCGGTATGATGTAAAAGCAATCTGTTTTCCATCCGGGGACCAGCTCGGTGTGCTATCTGATACAGGCTGGTTGGTAATTTGTCGTAGATTGGTTCCGTCTGCATTGATTATAAAGAGGTTGGTATATCCTAGCTCATCTCCATTGATTATAAAGTCGACCCGTGACGAAAACGCAATCTGGGTGCCGTCTGGAGACCATGAAGCAACCACATTCGCCTTATTAAAGAAGGTGAGTTGAACGACATCTGTTCCATCGGGATTCATCACGAAGACATTTTTCCCGCTCGCGCTGCAGACAAAAGCAATTTTGCTCCCATCGGGCGACCAATCTGGACTCCAATAGTCGATGTTTGCAATGCGCCGCTTGTGGGTCAGTTGAACCGGATGCGTACCATCGGCATTCATCACGTAGATTTCATAAGTCCCATCCCGTTTGGATACAAAGGTGATTTTTGTGCCATCGGGCGACCAAGAGGGTCTACCGTCTAGTGCAGGATGTTCGGTCAGTCTTAACAGATTGGTGCCATCGCCATTGATCACGTAGATTTCGTGGTTGCCCTCACGCTTTGAAGCGAATGCAATTTTCATCGTGGCAAGTGCGTCTTGCGCGTTCGCTTCGGTGCGTTGAACGCCACTGCTCAACCAGAGCGTTAGACTCACAACGAATACCCAAAGGATTCGGCTTTGTTTGAGAGTGTGCTGTGAAGATCGGTTTTTCATCGGCTTGCTCCTTATCGTTTAACCGAAATACGAAACGCGCCGCCCACACTCTTGAGCGGGACGACGCGTAAAAAATTATTTCAATACCATTAGCTTGCGCGTGGCTTTGAAGTCCCCCGCTTGGAAGTAGTAGAAGTAGGGACCACTCGCGACGCGCTCCCCGGTGCTGTTTCGCCCATCCCAATGGGCCGCCGTCGCTTGGGTGAGATACCGTCCAGCCGATTTTACCCCGAGATTCAAAGTGCGGACCAGTTGCCCCCTTGCATCATAAATATCAATGGCCACATTGGCATCTTCTGACAATGTGTACGGTATCCACGTTTCTGGATTCAGGGGATTTGGGAAGCTCTGACCGACCTCCGTCCAGTTCGGTTCTGACGACGCAGACTGAATCGGCGGTGCCGCCCCGGGTAGTGTATATATAGTGACATTTTGAATTATTACATCAAACGACTGCGTGAATACAATGCCGATATACCATTAGATGAAGTGATAAACATGTATCATTAACTCTAAAGTTTACTATAGTTCTCCCGTTGCCTAGATCAAGGATCTGTTGTGGCCATGAATTCCATCTTGCGTTTGCCCGCCGAAATGCGTCAAGTCATCTTGTCACCCGTTAGGGTCGGTCAAAAAAGGGAAAACTAAATAGCCGTGGACCAAATTCAGGGTCATTTAATATTCCAAATCTATCTTTGAGAGCGCATTTTGGGGGAAATGCCCTGAAAATCATACTATTTTAAGACAGGTTCTAAAGCGTGTCGGGGAGTGGGGACTCCCTCCTACAGGTTTATTTGCTGAGCTCCTTGGCGCGCAACGCTTGACTTTCCAAAACGTCTGGGTTCACAACGGATTCTGGCATCTGCCCGGATAACACTCGCGCCATCTCCTGAGCCGCGAGCACTTGGAGGTCGTAGCCCGATTCTTCGGACAAGAACGCGACGTGGGGGGTCAGGATGATGTTGTCTAACTCAAGCAACGGTTCATCGGGGTTTGGGGGCTCTTCGGGGAGCACATCCAGCGCGGCCCCTGCAATCCACGCTTCACGCAACGCCTTGTGCAGTGCAACGGTGTTGATGATACCGCCCCGTGCGCTGTTGATGACGTAGGATGTCGGTTTCATCTGCTGAAATTCCTGTTCACCGAGCAGATCCTGTGTTTCGGCTGTGAGTGGTGCGTGGATGGTGATGAAATCGGAACGCGCAAGCAATTCGGGAAACCCGACCTGCGTCGCGCCTTCCGATTCCACGACCGTTTGCGGGATGTACTCGTCGAAAACGATGACCTCTAGTCCGAAGGCTTTTGCTTTCGGCACAATTAATCGTCCAATCCTGCCGAACCCGATGATGCCCAATGTTTTTCCGCGTATTCGGCGCATTGGTGGCCCCAGATTGCGGTCCCAGTTGCCCCTTTTGATGCCTCTATCGAAAATTGGGATTTTTCGGGCACATGCCAATAGCAACGCCATCGCATGGTCGGTGACTTCATCAACGCAGTACGCTGGGACGTTGGTGACGACGATGCCTGACGCTGTCGCCGTGTCCAAATCCACCTTTTCAAACCCGACCCCGTACCGGGCGATGGCTTTGCACCGCTCGGCGGCATTGATAAGGTCGCCGGTTATCGGATACTGGTCTGTGAGTATGCCATCAACTTGAGGCACCAAACGATCAAGCGACTCGCTTATTCCGCTGTCGGCGAGAATGACCTCTGCACCGATCTCCGCGAGCACTTGTTGTTCGGGTTCGATAGACCATGTGCAATCGGTTACCAGAACCTTGTATTGGGACGACACGGTTGTTTCGTTTCCTTCCTTTAATCGTTCAATATGATGAAAAGTACCCACATTGGGTTTGCCCCAACTGTGTACGTTTCCAAAGGTTCAAGAACCCCAGTTTGGGAATTGATTCGGTACGTGGCAAGCTTGCCTGAACCTTGACCGCCGGCAAAGAGGAAGTTTCCCGTTGGGTCGATATTGAAAACCCTTGGAGTCGGTTCGGTCAGCTGTTGGCCGAGCGCAGTTAGGCGGCCGGTTGTATCGTCAATCGAGAACCCTGCAATGCTATCGTGACCCCGGTTGGAGACATACAGGAATTTCCCGTTAGGGGTGATGTGAATCTGGGAGCAGGTGTTTGATTCATCGTAGCCTTCAGGAAGCGTTGAAATCGTCTGCAAAGGTGATAGGGTCCCATTTGACGGGTCCAACTTGTATGCGGTGGCACTGGAGCCTGGTTCGTCGGAGGTGTACACAAAGTCTTTGGTTGGATGAAAGCAGAAATGACGTGGGCCCTGTCCCTCTCCACCCATAACTTTGGGGACAGCGTTGGGTGTGAGCGCGCCTGTTTTCTCATCGAATAGGAATTGAAAAATGGCGTTCGATTCATCTACGTGCGGGAGGAACGCGTACTTGTTAGAACGGTCTGTCAATACACAGTGTGCTTTCGGTGCAGTGGTAATCCACTCGATCCCTGGACCTCCCAACGCACCGGCTTGGTCAATCGGATGAACGGCTATCGCACCCGCACCGTAATAGGCAGAGAGTAAAAAGTTGCCGGTGTTATCTGTGGCGATGTAGCACGGGTCGGCTTCGAGCGATACCGTTCCGGTGAGCGATAGGCCTCCGGTCTGTTGGTCGATGCGGAAACTGGAAATTTCGCGGTTCGATCGGACACCTGCATAAAGGAATTTGACCCCAGGGTCAACGGCAAGTGGACCGGGGCCGCCATCAAGAACGACATCTTCTTGGAGTTGGAGTTTCCCGGTTTCGGGGTTCATGTTGTATATCGAAATTTTGTTCTCTCCTGCAATGGAAAGATACACCTTATGTTTCATATCTGTTTTCTCCTTTTTGTCAGATTGAGCAGTTGCAACGAATACGGAACCGCAGAGCAGAGTGACAGCGACTAGGCAGTAGTAACACCGCCGAATCGTGTTTTGGTTGTGAATCATAGATAAATCCTCAATTCTCGTTAATTCTGTAATAATTGAGTGGGTGGTGTACGTTCAACAAATGGTCTCCGACTAAATTATACACATTTGTAAACTGATGTCAATCAGAAAAGATTCGCTATTTTCTGTTCTGTGTGTTATATTTCAGAGAAACGCGAATCACAATCTCAATCTCGTAATTGGGGCTGGAAAGGAAGGTGTTCCAATGATTATTCTGGTCACTGGAAGTACAGGATTCATCGGTTCGGCACTCGTGCCGTTTCTCACGGCAGGTGGGCATACTGTGAGGAGGCTTGTCAGATCTGAACCCACAGGGGAAGCTGAATTTCGTTGGCAACCGGAATCGGAAAGTATTGATATGAAAGGGCTCGAAGGGGTAGATGTGGTCGTGCATCTCGCCGGGGAGAATATCGCCGCGGGGAGATGGACACCCGCAAAAAAAGCGAGAATCCTTGACAGCAGGGTGAAAGGCACACGGTTGCTTTGCGAATCACTGGCAGAGCTTGCGGAGCCACCGAAGGTGCTGGTCTGTTCGTCAGGTGTTGGCTATTATGGTGCTCGGGTTGAAGGCGTTGTCAATGAGGAAAGCCCTTTGGGGGATGGATTCCTCGCCGACGTTTGCCATCAATGGGAGGGGGCGGCGGCACCGGCGGTAGAAAAAGGCATCCGTGTTGTGAACCTTCGCACGGGTATCGTGCTCGATCTGGCGGGTGGCACGTTGGCGCGGATGCTAACACCGTTTAAGATGGGCGTTGGCGGTAAATTGGGAAATGGGAAACAGTATATTAGCTGGTTGGCTTTGGATGACATCCTTGAAATAATCCATCATGCCCTCGTCACAGAAGGTTTGCGTGGGCCTGTCAATGCCGTAACACCTGAACCCGTTACAAACATTCAATTTACGAAGACTCTGGGACGTGTGCTTGGGCGTCCGACGATATTTCCCATGCCCACCTTCGCCGTACATCTTATCTTCGGAGAGATGGCTGATGAGACATTACTCTCAAGTATACGTGCGGAACCGGCTCAACTCTTGGAATCGGGATACACGTTTCGCTATCCGGAACTGGAAGGGGCCTTGCGCCATATTTTGGATAGGTCATCATGACGTATCGGTAGAGTGCGGGGCAGGGATGCCCCGCCTACGGTATATGGTCTTGGTGGGTAGAGTGCGGGGCAGGGATGCCCCGCCTACGGTATATGGTCTTGGTCGGTAGAGTGCGGGGCAGGATGAAGTTTAAGAATTTAATCGGGTAACCCCGGTTTTCCCAACCCCGGTAGGTGCGGTTTGATGACGTTTAAGTATTTAAATCGGTAATCCCGATTTCCCCCATGCCCAGTGGGGGCGGTTTCCGAACCGCACCGGGCATGGTTATGGAATTACCGAATTATTTTATTAATCTTCATGCAACCGCACCGGGTATCCGTATGAAAACCCCGGTAGATGCGGTTTGCAACCGCACCGGGCACCCGTATGAAATTACCCAACTTATTTTTTAATCTTCATGATGCCTCGCCTACGGTAGGATGTGAAATTGTGGTCCTAAAAGGTGCTCTCTCTCGTCGTTGAGGGGCACCATCGGGAGGTCAAAAGGAAATCAAGCAAGATCTCTTTTGCAACAGGGGTACCCATCCGGTAAAGCGCGTGAGCACAGTTTGCACGGACATACCGATTGTCTGCCTTGAGGGAGGCTTCTAACGCTGGGATGGCTTCTTGGGCATGGTTGCCAAGCCGGGCGAGTGCCAACGATGTGTTTCGACGTACCCATATATCCTCATCCTCCAACGCATCAACCAACGCTGGAACAGCTTCGGATGTGGATTGGCTCACCAACCCCAATGCCTCAACGGCACCACCGCGAACCGCTGCGGATTCATCCCGTTGGGCTTGGATTAACACCGGTATCCCATCTTCAGCGGCCAGACCGATATCCCCTAATGTCTCAACTGTAAGGGTGCGAACCGCTGGATTTTGATGCTCGGATGCCTCTATCAACGCAGGCACCGCGGGGGCACCAACCGCGCTGAGCGCATAGCTTGCATTGCGACGCATCGTCTCTGATTCATCAGTCAACCCCTCTATCAGTGCTGGCACAGCAGGCGCGCCGATGCAACCTAACGCATAGGCGGCATCAAAACAGACCGATTCTAAATCCTCTCCCAACGCCTCGATTAGTTGCGGTATGGACACGCTGTCTTTGGTGCCAACCCCGTTTTGTTCTCCAGCGTGCCAATCCCAAAGGTGCGTCCACATCGTCTTATCTCTATTATCCCCAACGGGTTGCCATTCGGTTCGCTTTTTATCCCAACTTGCGGATTGGGGTTCTTCCATGCGGGTAAAGAGGAATTTCATCATGTAACGGTTTTTATCGGTACGATTCGGCATTGCGCGATGCCACAAATCGTAGTGGATGATGGCGACAGTGCCTGCTTCGCCGTGCAGTGCCACCTCGTCCCCTGTCTTGCTTCCCGCTTCGGTGTTGTAGTAGTGACTGCCCGATAAAATTCCTGTTGGTCCGCGTTCTTCAGGGGTGTCTTGCGGATAATAGAGTGCCATCAGCCAGCGGGTGTGATGATGTCTCCGTGCCCAACTGTCTTTGTGCATCGTTTGCCCTGAACTACCGGGCGGATTGAAGTGGCAGTGGCGATGAGGATGGGCGTAGTAATCCGGCCCCAAAATGCCGGTCAGCGCACCGTGAACGGCAGGGTCGTTCAGGATAGACTGGATGGCGGGGATTCTCGGTACTAGATTATTCCCCGGGTTGCCCTCTTTTTCAAATGTCATCTCCGTCTCATTGTAGATGGCCTCGTGAAATTCGGGAGGATGGTCTGTTTTGACCGTGATATATCCGTTAAGAATATAGTGCCGCATCTGTTCGTCATTAAGCTTTTTAGCAATCATGTTCATTGTTCCTTTCATGTTGAGTTGATTTTCAGTAAAGGTGAATTTGGGAGTTTGAAAAAAAAATGAGCCGTGCTAAAGAAATTTGTTTCATCTATTTGCGTTTTGTGTTATCCTATTAGAAAGTCATTCGCAACTGTTTGTGAATGAGACAATCTGAAATCTTCAGAAAGGAGAATCATAGAATGCGTTACCTCTGTTTTTCTCTCATTCCGCTTATCCTTGTCGGGATTGTCGGTTGTATTGGTGGGAGTGGCGAACCAACTATTTCCACACCCCCTGCATTTGATCAGGCAACTCGCGTCGTTGTTACACCATTTATCGTCGATGAGCAGGCGGAAAAAGCCGGAAAGTGGGTGCCAATCAACACCGTGAATCGGCTTGAGATTGCTCTTAAACAGGATAAAAAAAATATCGAATGGGTGTATGACCAATCCCTATCCCTAAATCCGGTCGCGTCAAAACTTCAGGAATTGGGGTTAACCTTAGAGGACATTTACGCTGATCCCGCGCTCGCCGCAAAAGTTGGGCAAGCACTTGATGCTGACCTGATTATGGTTGGAAGGATTAAAAATCTTCGGCTCAAGCGTAAGGATTACGATAAACTAATCAAGAGGCACGGACGCCAAGCCGGAATTACGCCGAGCGCATCCATTTATAACCGTACCCTCCGTTCCGCACTCGGGGAAGCCCGGGTAAAGGTTATTGACACGAAGACCGGGGAGATGGTCTTCAATGACGGGATCAAAAGTTATCTCAAGTATTGGTATGCTTACCTCGTTTATCAGCGGAATAACATCGTTGTTAAGACCGATGAAGAACTGCTGGCAGATTTGGGAAGATACCTGCCCCGTCGAATTGCCCATGCGCTATACCCTACTGGCGTACCTGAGACTGAAGAAAAATTGGTCTTACTCAAGCCGGAGGAACGGTATCGTAGTTCGGATGGGTTTCTTGCCTTCGACTAACTGTTCTGTAAATTCGTTTACGAATTTTGCATTTTATATTTGGGGTAGTTGTCGCTGCCGTTATACGGAGCGACGACTACCCTTTTATTTTGCCAAATCCACCCGTCCCTGTGGGTGGGAAATCCCTTCCCCACGTTTCCTGTAAATTTTTCTGAATTTACGAGAAACGGGGGGTTCCCACCCTTCGGCAATATGTCATGATGACTTTTCAAACAGGCTCTAATACCAACTGGCTTACGCTAGGGGCTGACCGCCAACAGGGTCAAAGCAGGAACGACCAGCGTTGCAGCCTTCTGGTGACACAAAGCCATCATCGGGACCAACCACTTGCATCGTGCAGTTGCACCAATAGTTTGAGAATGGATTGGTTTCGGTGAGATTCTGCAAGTTCCCGCCGGGGATGTAGAGTGCCTTGGTGCGTAAATTTTGACATATCGGTCGCCTGAAAAGGGGTAAACTTTTTTCTTCAGCCATGTCAATACTCCTTCCATAGGGCAGTTAATGTCTACCCAGTAATGCAGTTTGTTAGCCATCCGCTATCATTGTTGCAGCGCGGCTGATGATGTTTCGGGTTAACGTGACCTTGTATTCGTTGTCATTCAGCGGTTGGGCGTTCTTGACCGCGGCTTCTCCTGCTTGCTTTGCGACACGCTCTGTGATTCGCTTGCCGTTGAGTACCGATTCGGCGGCTTTGGAGCGCCACGGCACTGGGGCAACCCCGCCGAGGACGATATTCGCCTCGCGGCAGGTCATGCCATCTATCTCGCAGGCGGCGGCCACACTCGCTAACGCAAAGTCAATAGAGCCCTTTTCACGAACCTTGACGTAACAGCTCTTCATATTGGACGCTGGTTTGGGAACGTGAATTTCGGTGACAACTTCGTTCGGTTCGAGGATGTTTTCGCGGTACGGATTATCTTCCGGTAAGACGAAGAACTCCTCCAAATCTACTATCTTTTCCCCATTCGGCCCAACGATTTTGACGTGGGCACCGAGGGCGATTAACGCGGGAGCGGTGTCAGAGGGATGGACGATGTAAACGGGCCCACCGCCGAAGATTGAGTGATATTTGTTCAATCCGTCAGCGGCGAGGCAGATATCCCCACCCTTTTTCAGGCAGTTGACTGTCGCGTCGCGATAATACCAACAGCGGGGGCGTTGGCACAGATTACCGCCAATTGTGCCAACATTCCGAATCTGTGGAGAGCCCACGGCGTGTGCGGCTTCTGCGAGGGCGGTATAGTGCATCCGAATCATCGGGTGCGCGGCAATCTCAGAGAGCGTTACCAACGCACCAATCATCAGCGCCGATCCGTCCTCTTTGATCTCGTCCAAACCGGGGATGGTCTTGAGATTGACCAACTTCTTAGGTGTTTCGACGTGCTCCTGAAGTTCACCGAGCAGGTCTGTTCCTCCCGCAATGATCATTGTCTCGCCCCACTTGCCGCCGTCGAGCAACGAGGGGACCTGTTCAACGCTTGTCGCATTGACGTAAGTGAATTGTTCCATTTTTCTCTCTCCTTGGTGATGAACTGATGCGTTACGTTTGACGAATTACGCCTTCTACTCAGCAAGGGCTTTCAGCACTTTATCGGGCGTAATCGGGAGTTCCCGGATACGGACACCAATTGCGTTGTGAACGGCATTTGCAATCGCTCCCGCGGTCGGGATTGTTGGAGGTTCGCCGATACCTGTCACCTTCCGATCGGTATCGTAGGCAATCGCTACAATCTCAGGAATCTCCATTGTCCCTGCGACTTTGTAATCTTCAAGATTCGCGTTAATTTGCCTCCCCGTCTGCGGATCCATGATGCGGTCTTCAAGTAGCGCGTAGCTCAATCCCATGATAACAGCACCATTGATTTGGCTTTCGGTTGTCAAACGATTAACCACCATACCGCAGTCTTGGACAGCGACAATCTTGATTAGTTTGACAATACCGGTTTCGGTGTCAACTTCGACCTCAACAAACTGGACACCAGCGACATCGCCGACGCGAAGCTCTTGGTCCCAAACGCCATCTTCAGAAATTGTCTCCATGCCGAGTAGACCGGCTGCCTGTTGCCACGTAACGCCCTGATTGTGGTCTGATGCGACGTGTATCTTTCCACCTGTGGCGCGGAGTTCTTCCGGGGTGGTTTGCAACTGTGGCGCAACCTTTTCAAAGAGCTTCTGTTTGGCGGCAATCGCGGCGGTTTTTATCACGGGTGCGACAGAGCCGATTGTCTGGCTGCCGCCACTGCCTCCGGATGGCAATTCCGGCGCGGTGTCACCAACTTTCACCTCAATGTCCTCAGGTTGCAAGCCGAATTCTTCAGCAACGATAATCGCGATGACCGTACGGATGCCTGTGCCGATGTCTTGCGTACCGGTGACAGCCTCTACGCTTCCATCAGGACGGATAGCTACACGGACGTGTGTGCCACCACCACCGCCGCCACCCCACAAGCCGCACCCCATACCGATACCCCGTTTCATGGGGCCTTCTCCAGCACCGGCGATCGCGTTGCGTCGGTGCCAGCCGATTTCCTGTGCGCCGATGGTGTATTCCTCTTGACGGATACGGTTCCGACGTTCATTATCGTCGCCATTCATGCGACGAAACGCTAACGGGTCTAAGCCGAGTGCTTCAGCCAATTCGTCCATCAGTGAATCCATCGCAAACGCCCCTTGCGGGTGACCGGGCGCACGGAGTGCCCTGGCATTTCCAGCGTTAATGGCGACAGCGAACTTTTCAGTTCGGTAATTTGGAACGTGATAGACGTAGGGGCCAGTAAAGCTCGCGCCTCCGCCGAAGCCGCCTGTGCCGTAACCGCGCATATCGTAAGCAATCAGCTTGCCTGCTTTCGTGGCACCGGCACGAACATGTTGCGTCATTGACGGCCGATTGCCTGAGACAAGGTGTTCGGCGGCACGGGTTAGCATCAGCTTGACAGGCTTGCCTGCCGTGCGAGCCAGCTCTGCGACGGCTCTACCTTCCACGCCCGGACCAAACTTGCTTCCAAAGCCGCCCCCCATGTGCTCGGTGATGACGCGGACTTTGTTTTCGGGTATGTTAAAATGTCTTGCGAAATCCCTACGGGTGCCGAAGACCGCCTGCGTTGATGCCCAAACGGTCAGATTCCCATCATCATCCCATTCGGCAACGTGTCCGTGTGTTTCCAAGCAGACGTGGGTTTGCACTGCCGCATGGTAGGTCGCCTTCACTTCAACGGCGGCTTGTGCAAAACCTGCCTCAAGGTCGCCTTTTTCACTGACTCCCGGTTTGCTCTGATTCCCCGACCAATCCTCACGGAGTTGCGGGGCACCCTCCTGCATCGCACCTTCAACATCAACAACGAAATCCAATTCTTCGTAGTCCACCTGAATCCGCTTGAGTGCATCCGCTGCGATGTTAGGGGTCTCCGCCGCGACAGCGGCAATCTCTTGCCCATGATAGCGTAGTCGTTTACCCGGTTCAATCAACGGCAGAACCGCTTTGACACCGGGCAACGCTTCTGCTTCACTGAGGTCGAGTGCCGTAATCTGTGCATGGGCGACCTCTGACCGCAAGATTCGACCGTAAAGCATTCCGGGGCGATTGATGTCGAACGTATACTTCGCTTTTCCTGTGACTTTATCTGCACCTGACAAGCGCGAGATGCGTTTGCCAATCAGGCGAGATTCACTTGCTTCTCCCCATGATGCCATTGTTTAACCTCCCATCTTACGTGAAGCCGTTTTGACAGCCTCAAAGATAAACGGATAGGTGCCACAGCGACAGGTGTTGCCGGACAACCCAACCTTAATCTCCTCAAGGCTTGGACTTGGATTCTCATCTAACAACGATTTCGCCGCCACAACAAATCCGGGTGTGCAGAATCCACACATCAAAGCGTCGTGTTGGACAAACGCTTCTTGGACAGGGTGCAAGCCCTCATCAGTGGCAAGCCCTTCGACGGTCGTAATCTCTTTGCCCTGTGCATCCATCGCAAGCATTATGCAGGAGTAGGCAGTCTTTCCGTCAACCTGTACTGTACATCCCCCACACTCACCACGCTCACAGATCGGTTTTGCACCGGTCAGATCGATGCGGTTTCCGTCGGTGTCGAATCCATCTCTTAGGACACTCAACACCGTTGTACGTGCTTCAACCTCAACTTCCGTCGCTTCGCCGTTGATATTCAGCGTAATTTTGGTACGCGACATCTCATCGCCCATTTGGGCTTCTGCCGCCTGCTCTGTGCCGACCAATACCACCGGTGCGACCGCCGTAGCGACTGCCCCAGTACCGACACCTTTCAGAAAACTCCGCCGTGATATACCTGTTTCCTTCTGCTGTTCTTTCTCTTTTTCTTCTGGCATGTGGTTCTCCTTTCGCGGCTCAACGTTCTAAGTTCAAAGCCAAAATAGAATTTTGAGCGACTCTAAACAGTGAATTGGAGTTGACAAATACAATTTATCACATTTCAATATTTTCGTCAAGCGAAAAAATTGGAATAAATAGAACGCAAGGGGCCAAGGACGCTTAAATTTAACGCAAAGGCGCAAGGAAGAAAAGAACGCGCAATGAATTGTGTACGGGCGGGGTAACCCCTCCTAATGAGTTTTGACAATCAAAACCAGTAATGTCACCCTGTAGAATCTAACGCAAAGACGCAAAGTTCACTAGGTATCGGGTGTATCCATGGGGTTCTCCTTTGCAAAATTTGGGTTGGTGAAGGGGTCAAGAAATCGGTACGTCAAGAAAACATCTGCGCCTAGGTCTTCAATGGAGAGTGGAGAAACCGATTAACGTCTCTAATGGGAAAAATTGGTGGAGGCTCGGTTTTTGCTCCTATGAATCCAGACGGCTCCAATCAAAGACCGCCGAAAGGTATTCGTCTTTCTTTGAGGTCAGCCCAGTGTAGATTTCGTGGCAATCCGTTGGGGAAGCGAGATGGGTTCTCAAAGGGTCAACGATGATGCGGTCTTCGGCAATCCAGTTCACAAGTTGCCGGTAATTTTCCACGATGTTGTGGCGCCCTCGCTCGACATCGTGCGGCGGCCATCGCCATTCCAGCGAACCGATCATCCGGATGGCCTCAAGGTGAATTCTCAACAACATCGGGGTCGTATCAAAGACCGCCTTCGCTCGGGGGCTACCGAGCAGAATCGTTTCACCGTAACGGCGGGTGAGCATGACCGCTTCTGCAACCAGTTCGCTGATACCAATCGCCTCAACAGCGATGTGAACGCCTTGGCCGCCGGTCCAGTCCATGACGTATTCTGTCAGGTCAATCTCATTCGGGTTCACCACCTGTTTTATGCCACACGCCTTCGCCTTCTGTATCCGGATGTCGCTAATTTCTGAAGCGAGAACGTCTGCACCTGCCATCTGAAACAGTTGCGCGGCAAAATTCCCGACGAGACCGAGCCCGATAATTAGCACGGTATCGCCCGGCTGAACGGACGAAGACCTGACTGCACTGATACTCACGCCCGCCATTCGGGCGTAGACAATCTTCTCCCCGGGCGCGTCCTTTGGTGTTGGCAACGCACATCGGGCGGCATCCGCTTTGACCAGCGAAGCATGGGACGCGAAACTCAACACTCGGTCTCCCTGCTTACACATCGTCACGCCCGAGCCGATGTCGAGCACCTCGCCCAAATGACCGTATCCTGTGTTCATCGGATAAGGGTCACCATCTCCGCTGAATGGCATCTCCTTGACCAGTCCGGTAAATCCCGCACCCTCTGTGCCGGCACTGACGACGGAGTGTTCCGCACGCACCAACGCTTGGTTTGGCGCGAGTTGGTCATCAATATCACGTTCAAGCAGTTCTGCTCTGTTCATTTCGGTAAAGACAATTTGATGTGTTTTCACAGGGATTTGCTCCTATTATTTATGGTCTGACAGTACAACGCGCAACCTGTTCCTTGAAGCGATTGCGTGTCTCGTTGAGAAGTTAATCGACAATCCATCTCTGATACTCTTCCCATGCGTCCTCACGGCTGACGAACGGCTTGAAGATAACACGGGCACTGAAGGTGTAAGGGGTCAACGGTTGGCAATTCTGTATCAGGAGGGCAAAATCCCACGCTGGATTTGTCAGTCCACCTCCAGTTGGCTGAATTGCGAATCGAAGGGATTCGGTACTCTTGAACATCATTTCCAGCATCATATCGCGCCAGCATCCGTAAAAGAACGGCTCTGCGTATCGGATGGGGCGGATGTTGTGGAACAGACCGCCCTCTGGATTGGGCTCACTCGGAACCAATGTATCCCCTTCACTCGCAAAAACACGTGGGTTCAGTGGCTGTTCTATTAATGATTCAACCCATTGTGCGGGGCTGTTTTTGTCTTGCCGCCCGCGAAAATAGGTCGTCTTGTTTTCGGGGTTGTGGATATAACTCGCCCAAAATACCCCCAGCCAATCTCCCTCAAAAGAATTGGGATGTGCAATGACCGTGGTTTCCAAATCAATGTAATGCGGTGCAACGAGAGTGAAGGTGGTGCTGGCATCAATACGATGGGGTTCGGGGACAAATGTCTCCAATCGAACCGAATTATCATCGAGCCGAGTGAGTCGGCTTGGCGTTGGTGGCGTTCCCATTTTGCCGCCAACCCAACGCGGTGTCATTGACCTGCCGGAAACATCATAGACGAACTCAAAATTGAGGCTACTGCCCCAAGCGGATCGGAAAATGTTCTCCTGCGGGCCGTGTAGGCTGTAGAGTTGGCGCACACCGTTGTAACCGTTCGCTCGTTCAAAAGGGAAAGCGATGCTATCGAATCGGCCCTCCCTATTCGCTTGGGAGAGTTCGTCCGCACGATTCTGAGGGATACCGCCCCCGTCGGTGTTGTCTACTACTTCGACGAACAGGTCGCCGTGTACAAGAAATTGACTTGCCATGATAAAAGCCCCCTAACTATTACCTAAGTTGCTACCGATTCCAGAGGAACCGTAGGGATTAGGTCTTGTGCCTGCCTTCTTAACCACGCTTCTCCCTCACGGATTCCACCAATACGTTATTTTACTGACCAATGTGGTGTCTATGAGCTGGGGTTCGCCCCCCTCGTTCTCATACGTCTGATTGAAAACGAAAAAGAAATTGCTACCGGGACGGTAAATATAGTTAATCAGAAAGTTGGAGGAAACCACATCATTCTCACTGTTCCACTGCGCGAATAACTTCGCAAAAAAACGTGTGGAAAAGGAGTAATTCACACGGGTGCTGAAGACATTGGCATTGAAGGCATCGTATGACGGAAGAATAATGCGATTAAATTCATATTCTGGCTCAATACTGAGACGCTTGGTTGGTTTGAAACTCGCATCAATGTCAAACCCCCAACTCTTTCCATTGAAGTATTCGCCGAAATTTCCGCTCAACCGTCCGGCGAGTTTCTTCGTGTCATCCGATGAAATCGAGGAGCGGAAGGTCGTAAAATGGTATTCACCAATCGGGATAACGATATCATCGCGGAGATCGAAATCTTCATTGAGGGACTCAAATCTTCGCCTGCCCCCAAAACTAATCCACGCCCCGTTCCCAAGTTCAAACCAGTTGAGGTATGATATATTTCGGGTGACCAATCTGTTTTCTTGATTGAGAATGAAATTGAACTCCGGCCCCATCCAGATGCGGCGAATTCCAAACCAGTTCGGCCACGGCGTATAGCGCATTTCGCTGCGGATGTGGCGAACTCCTGTACGCTGAACGAAACCAACAGCGGGATTAAAAGCCTCATCAATGTCCATAAATGAACCTTGCAGTCGAAACAGGTCATTTCGCCAACGACCACCGAAATACAGGGCGTTCTGCCCTGCGTTGGTGTCAGCAGGGTCTCGCTGCTGCCCATCTTCATCAAACGTGCGCGCCCACATTCCGCGTATATCTATGCGCTCAGTTGGACGATAGGCAAAGTCGAATCCGCTGGCGCGGTTGTAGGCATCGGCACCCTGCTTATTGATGGCGATAAGCCCAACGCTAGACCCTTTGAAGACATCCCGTTTTAAGCGGAATACAGTGTAATTTGTGCGCGGCTCGGTCTTTGATTCCTCATTCCCAAGTTCATCGGTTTCCTTAATCTCAAGTTCATTGGTGAGCACATTCAAGAGCCCAACACTGTAAGGGCCCATCTTACCTGAAACTTTTCCACCGGTAATGATTGGCACAGCTCGGTTATCGGCGATACCGATGCTACGGCTATAAAACAGAAGCAACGGGGGCGGACGGCGGAAGCTGGCGCGTGGAACACCGAAATCGAACATCCCAGCACCTTCGAGGAAAAAGGGGCGTTTTTCAGGGAAGAAGAGGCTGAATCGGGTTAAATTGACGCGCTGCTCGTCGGCTTCGACTTGTGCGAAATCGGTGTTGAACGTTAGGTCTGCGGTCAAGTTCGGGGTAATGCCGTACTTCGCATCAAAACCGAGCTCGAATTCCTGATGCGTTTCTGTTTTCCCATCTTCACGAGTTTGACTGACTCCGGGCAGAAGGTACGGTAAAAATTCGAGATTTCGAGATGGGGTGACACCTCTTAAACCGACCAAATGACCGAGGTTGGCAGTGCGATATTTTGCCATCCCACCGTATACTTTGGATACCGGTGTCCATATTGACTCTTCTTGGTTGCGAGCAATTTCTCGGCCTAGATTCATTCCCCACGTCATCTCCTCGTCTTTCTTGAAGCGGAGTTGGCTGAATGGGATGGCAATCTCTGTTGTCCAATAAGTATCATTGACCTTTGACCGACATGACCAGACCGCATCCCAATCCCTGTTCATGCTATCCCCATTGTTCGTCACCGCGCTATCCTGCTTTGCTCCGAGGGCGTTGATACGGAAGAAAAACCCGCTCCGTTTGTCATTATAGGTATCCAGTAACACGAAAACGTTGTCGTTATCATGTATATCGCGCCCGTCACGGCGCATCTCGTTGGCGACGAGCTTGGACATGTCCGAATCAAAGCAGGTGAAAGCGAAGTACAGATTTTTCTCGTCATACAGAATACGTACTTCTGTTGATTGTGTTGCGGCTTCACCTTCATTCGGTTCAATTTGGACGAGTTGATTAATCGGTTTTGCGTTCTGCCAGTCGGATTCGTGGAAATCGCCGTCAATCTCTATACTCTGAAAGGTGCGATATGCCTCAATCCGGTAATCAGAAAGCCCAGGATCCGCGACTGCAATAGTGGCGGACAAAAGAGAGAAAAAGAGAAGGCATCCGACTCTCATGAGCCTGCCGTGATGCGGTAGCCGATGCCCAAAATGGAAAATACAGTTCATGTACGCTCCTTAGTTTTTACAAGTGACGCTGAATTCGTCGAAAACTTTGTGCGTCAAGTTTGTGGTAGTTGGGAATATCGTATCGATTTCCACGAACATCTGTCACAATGATTCGTGATGGCGGCACCTGTTTTACATTTTGATGAAGCCCTTGCACGAAAAAGGTGACGTTGCCGCGTGAGGTCTCAACTTCCCATTGGTGTACGCCAAATCGCTCCTTCACACGGTGGATTGCTTTGATGATGGGCGTAAAATAGCGTTTATCAATCTCCTCATGGATAATTTTTTGGCTCTCGGGGTCTAGGTGGGAAGGGGAGTGGATGATGCCGATTTCCACGTCATCGCCAGCCCAGAGCGAGATGTAGTTCTGCGGGTTACTCAATGGAAGAATGCGTCGCACCGTTACGCGGGGATAGCAGACTTCATCCTGAATTTCTAAACGCACAGTGCCCATCGGCGACCGAAACAGCCGGGTCTGCTCAGGCACCAAGTATCGCGGGATAAAATCATCTTGGCCATCAATAGGTTTTGGTGGTCCTGATTTTAACGCCGCAATGCCTTTGGCTACCTTCTCTTTTTCAGTGTTCATGGGGTACCTCCTGCCAAGAATAAGAACTTAACGCACAAAGGCGCAGAGTAAGAATTTTAACGCAAAGGCGCAGAGTAAGAACTTAACGCAAAGGCGCAGGGGGCGCAAAGGCGTAGAGAGCGTAAAATTTCTTACTAAAGTCTTAACGCTCAACAACTTGTGCTGCTGAGCGAATCTCCGAGGCCTGCCGTTGCGTCTCAACAAGTTTATAATAAACGCCCTTCTGTTCCATCAATTCTTCGTGAGAACCGCATTCTACGCTCCTCCCCTTTTCCAAGACAAATAGCCGATTCGCATTCCGTAGCGTCGAAAGCCGATGAGCTATGGCAAAGGTCGTTCGGTTCTCGACAAGCCGGTCAATGGCTTGTTGAATCTTCTTCTCCGTTTCAACGTCCACCGACGAAGTCGCCTCGTCGAGAATCAGAATACGCGGGTTGTGCAGAATCGCTCGGGCAATGGCGATACGCTGACGTTCACCACCGGACAACCGTCCCCCGCGCTCACCAACTTCTGTGTCATATCCATCGGGGAATTTTACGATGAACTCGTGGGCGTTGGCGGCTTTCGTTGCCGCAATAATCTCCTCCATCGTGGCGTCCGGCTTTGCGTAAGCGATATTTTCTCTAATGGTCCCGCTAAAGAGGAACGACTCTTGGAGGACGACCCCGATTTGCTTCCGTAAGTCGTCGAGACGAATCTTGGTGATGTCTTCGCCATCAATGTAGAGCCCACCGGAATCCGGCGTATAAAACCGGCAGATAAGGTTAATCAACGTTGATTTACCGGCACCCGAATGCCCGACCAAACCGATCATTTCGCCGGGCTTCACGCGCAGGTTGATGTTTCGGAGAACAGGCTCGTGTGAGTCGTAGCCGAAGGTCATATTCCGAAATTCAACTTCGCCTTTGAGGTTCGACATTGGGACCAGCGTACCATCGTCCAACTGTTCCGATTCGGAATCTATCACTTCAAAGATACGCTCCGCGGCTGTCATTGCCCGGGATGCCCAGTTGATGAGTGGGCTAATATGCCGTAATGGACCGTAGAACATCGCCAAGTAGCCGTGAAACGCCATCAACGTCCCGAGCGTCATGTCACCCACGACAACTTGTAAACCGCCAGCATACCAGACGATTAGCGTTCCCAACTGAACGGAAAACATCAGCGGTGGGTAATAGGTCGCCCATATCTGCTCCGCATAAGTGTCATAATCCCGAGCGTCATCATTCGCAACGCCGAAGCGTCCCACTTCGCTCTGCTGTTGACCAAACGCTCGAACAACGCGGATGCCGGACACCGAATCGTTGACGATATCATACAGTTTAGACCTACGCCGCCATGCACGATGGAAGAGACTCCGGACCTTTTTCCAAAACCACCCGCCTCCAATGACAATCAGCGGAATTGGAATGAGGATGAAGCACGAAAGGCGCCAGTTCATCGCGAACAGCACGATACCGATGCCAAAAAGCATCAGCAAATCAACGGCGAGGAACTGAAGTCCTTCCAATAGGAACCATTGCAAGCGGGAGCTATCTTCTGTGATGTGGGAGATGACGGTCCCAGTCTTGCGTTTGTCGAAGAATCGGAGGGAGAGGCTATGAACTCGTTGGTAGACTTGGTCTCGAATATCAGCCGTTATGCGGAGGCTGAGCCACGCCCCCAAACGTCCACGAAAAATCTCAAGCGTGTAGGTCATGATATAAACCACCAACAGACATCCGACAGCGACGACCAATGCGCGCCCCACCGTTGGAATGGATCGGAAGAGCTGCTCTAGTTTGAAGATTCGCTCAATTATCGAATCTGAGGTTTGTCCAATCGTCGCTTCGGTTCTGTCCAACTTCAGGACATCATCGATCAGGATTTTCGTGAAATAAGGCACTATCAGTGTAATCAAGGTCGAGATAATCACGAGCAAGATGATGCTATTCCTCGCGGCTGTGTACGGTTTCAGATAGGAAAGGACGCGCCACATAACGCGGTGGGGCTTGGTACACGCAGGACACGGCGAAAATTCATCGGGAAGGGGTAAGCCACACGTAGGGCAGAACTTCTCCTCTTCTTCGTAGTTCCACTCCGGTGGTTCGTCGCGCTCGCCGTTCCGGTGTTCAATCTCTTCGGTGAGGAACCGGGTGATATACCCGAATTTCGGAGCCAATCCATTCGAGTAACGAATCAGGTCGACGCTATCCCGCTTCAACTCAAGCACGAGCATACCGCCGTCCACAACTGTCTCTGAACGTATCTCTACCACTTCGCTGTATGGAACGCGATGAAGTACCCTACCTTCCGCATCAAGCGCGAGGATTTCATCTCTAGCCATCACAAACCAGCCTTCACCGAACGAGCCATCCTGAGCGACATCCGTCCGTCCAGCAAACCGCACGGCATCTTTTGCGATACCTGCTTCTTGCAGAGCGGTTTCGATTAATGGCGGTAATTTATCTAACGCAAACACACCTTTATCTTGCACGATTGATTCTCCTACTCAGAGTCTTTGATAATTTGCGGCAGTCAGACTAAAGTCTTTTACTCTGGCAAAAATGCCAATTCCGACTCCTCAAGTTGATTGAGGATAACCTCGACCTCCGTATACAACCACTGACCTTCGACGATATCCGGCATCTCCTGAGAGAAGGTTTCCCACAACTGGCCGCCACGACGTTTTGCAATCAGACTGGTCAGCAGAACGTGGTCATTGCCCTTAATCTCATGCGCTAAGATTGCCTCCAATAATCTGCTCTCGTTTCTTGCGGAGGGGGAAAACAACCCCTCGGCGATGATGCGTGTTGTCCACAGATTAGAGTCTTCGTGTACCTTTGCCATTGACTTTATTACATCATCAACCTGACTGCTGAGTGTGTCGCCATCCTGAGAGACCAATCCTGCGTATAACACTGCGAGATGGTCGGAGGGGTAGCTATATCGTGGCTTCCGTATTTTGATATCCTTCACCGTTGAAAGGACCTTTTCGGAAAGGGCAACCAGTTCAGTATTGGTCGGCACGGCTTGGGCCGCCGCGGTGATACACCACGCTGACCGCATCACCAGCTCACTGTCCACCTTTGTGATATGCGGGTCGTCCCAAGCGATTTGAAGCATCGTAAGGCCCCTGAGGTCAACTTCACCGCGAATTGCCTCCGATAAAAGTTGCCACGGTTCGGTTGCCAAATTGGTGTTGACTCGCTGAAGGGCTTGTTCTCTCGCCTCTTTTTTACGGGCTCCAGTACGCGATTTCCATCGAGCAATGGTCAGTTTTTGCAGCTCTTTCAGGAATGTACGCTCCTTGCTTGGCAATTTACACCCAGCAACTTTCACTATGTCCATTCGACTATCCCGCAATGCCCTGATGAACGATTGTACTTTTGCATGGGTTTCCGGCTCTGCGTAGACGACCAATAGTCCAAAGTCAATCAACATAGCCGAGCCGGGGGTGAGTATCGAATCCGTTTTCTGGCCGGTGATGGTTCTGATAGCTTTGAGGAAGGTTTTCACTACTTTTGCGACACTTTTCTCTGCGATTGCGTCATTTTTCTCTACGGTCACGGTTTCTTCGCTAATCTCTTGCTCTAAAGGTACCACGAGGTCGGCGACCGCGTATCCCCATACGGAGGGCATGGGAAAACGCCGCGTGGTTCCAACTGTAATGGTGTCTGCATCTTTCATTTGCCATGTTAGATGGTAGGGTGCAATTAGTAACTCTAGCCCCTGCCATACCGTTGCAGGTCGAAAGTCAAGATACGGCTCTCTAAGTTCCGGCAGATTCTGCAACGCCATAGCATCTTCGAGACTGCCATCAACGAGGTCAAGTTGGAACCCACCCGCTTCGACCACAGCACGAATCGCCTCGTCAAGCGGTTGATTCCGAACCACCATATCGAGTCTTTGGTTCAAACGGGGATGCGCTTCGGCACGTTTTTGATTAATTTCCTCCGTCAAGGTCGCAACCATCCTAACCGCGTTAGATACAATGCCATGCTTGTCTTCATGAAACACAGCACCCTGAAGCCCCAACGTCTGCTGATACCGGAGTCGTGCGGCTTCGAGTTTGCCCTGTTTTTGAAGGTCTTGTGCTTCCGCGAATACCTTTTGTGCATCTGGCAACGGGTCGGAAGAGAACACGCATCCAATGAAAGCATCATAGTAGTAACCTCGATTGAAATGTGGTATTACTGTCACGATTTTCTCCTTATTTAGATCGTCGCAGTGGAGACCCCAATCCTTCAAGCCGATTACTGTAGGAGCACCTAATGTTGCGGCGATTGAACCGAATTTCATTTTTGTCTAACACCTTGTTCTTGAAGGATGGTGATAAATTCGGATATCGAGCGTGTGCCTTTGGTTGCGTTGCAAGCATTACAAAGCAGTTGGAGGTTTTCTTTGACATCTGTACCCCCCTTAGACTGCGGCACGATGTGATCAATCGTCATATTACGGAACGGCAGGAAGTAGTTGCAACCTGCACACTTCCCCTCTTGTTCGCCATAGAGTTTGTGCTTATAGGTGTCTGCTTTCGGTAGACGCAGCTGTGTCGCAGTCTCCTCCGAATCGGTTCGCACGGGCGCGTCCGTTCGGACAATGATATCTTCAAGTGGATTCCACAAGTCCGATTGTTTATCCACTTCTTCTTGTAACCGTAGTTTGGTAATCACCTCTGCTGATGGCGAGATGTCTATGCCCATCCACTGTCTGCCGAGTTGTTCCGCAGCGACGCACGCGGTCGCACACCCACAGAACGGGTCCAATACCACATCACCTTCATTACTGGAGGCTTTGATTATGCGGTGGAGGAGTTCTAAAGGTTTTTGGGTCGGCCAACCGGTGGATTCTTTTGCTTGAGAATTGAGTGCGCCTATCTCTGTCCAATTATCCAATGCAGGACGTCCCATAGATTCATCGGCATAACGTTTATATCTCGGAATTTTGACACGAGACTCTGGCGTGATACCCTGATGCACGATACGTCCTTCGGCTAACCACTGGTGCGCCTGTTCTTCTGTCATTCTCCAATTTTTTGTAACGCCCAGAAACTCGTAGCGATGCCCTCCAGTGCTTGGGGCATTTAAGTCACCAGGTTGAAAGTGTCGCCCATGTTCGTCTGTATAAGTATAATGCGATTTCAGATACTCTTCACTCAGTGGGTCATATTGAACGTTGAATTTGGCTTTGGGCATTCCATAAAATAGGATAATATCGTGTCCTCTGCCAAAACGGGATTTGACGTTATTTTTTACGCCTGTCGATGAATTCCACACAATCTCATTGCGAAAATTCTGCTTTCCAAACAGCGAGTCCATAACGAGTTTTAGGTAGTGGCTTGCCGTTGGATCGCAGTGTAGGTAGATGCTACCTGTCGGCTTGAGGATACGCTTCATTTCAAAGAGCCGCACCGCCATCGCCGTGAGGTAGATTTTCATTGATTTATCATAGACGACAGAAGATGCCTGTATGATCTGATACAGTTCTTCGTTCTGTTCAGCGATTTGACCGTGCCACTCGTATTTGATGTCCTCGTCTGTCCAGATGTCTTTGAACTCGGCTCCTTCGGCGGGTGAGCCGATTGGGGCTTTGTATTGCTTTTTGGAGTTGAACGGCGGGTCGAGGTAGATTAGATCAACCGTTTGGGTATTCATACCGCGCATGACATCAAGATTGTCGGCTATGAAGAGGGTTCTATTTTCCATCATCATGATTCCTTGTCAAAAGCATCGGCGAATCAGGGTGTGTAAATATTTTGTCAAAAGTTTGGGCTAACGGGCAAGATGCCCTTGCTACGGGGGTGTTTAATGTCAAGAGCATCTGCTAATCAGACCTTAACGGTGAAATTTTGGTTTCGTTGTTTTATGCGTTTTTTGCGCGCCTTAATTTCGGAGTTGAACCTTGAGATGCGAAGTTGGCACGCCCCTTCCAACGCGTCCGGACCGTCAACGAAATCGCCGGTGGGATATAAGCGCATCTGCTTCATAAAATCGTCGCTTAATCCGTTATAGAACGCAAGCCAGCGATTGTGATTTCGCCGCCTTTGTCAATACGCTTTTTTATTATCGTGGTACGACGGCGGGGTGATGAAACCTGTTCAGCGATGGTCTTGCGGCAGGCAATGTTGATTTTCGATGTCGCGCGCTCTATCGCCAACCGGAGTTCCTTTTTCTTACCGCGCTTGGCTTCTTTCGATTCTTTCTGCCAGCGGTAAAGTGTTCGGCGGTCAACGCCGATTAGTTTTGCGATGTGTGTCCGGTTGTACCCGAGACCGAGGTACTCTTCGATTTTTTGGATGATCTCGTCTGTTAATTTCACGTTCTTTCATTGTTGTTCTCCAGTCAGAAAATGTCCCGTTTTGCGAGATAAAGATCAGTGCTGGCGTGGGTTTGAGGCATAAAATGTCCCATTTTTTGATGCCACTTTTCTTTTTCTCTCTTGGCACGGGTTCTTTTCAGCGACACATCTCCACAAGTTTTCGGCTTGCTGATGTGTCATAAGTTTTTCAATGAAGCTACTTGTGAACATGCCACAAAAGCATGTTCACGGGATCCAAGGTGCCTTGA
Source organism: Candidatus Poribacteria bacterium (assembly GCA_965198165.1). GTDB lineage: Bacteria > Poribacteria > WGA-4E > WGA-4E > PCPOR2b > CBDAOT01. The sequence continues at coordinate 6,818,650 of OZ240244.1, forward strand.
TTTTTTCAAGCCTCTTGTTGCGTATTTGATCGGCTATAATAAGCATCACTACCGAAACCACTCCAACTACAATAAGTGCTTCAGTCTGTCTTTCTTTAAGCAAGTTTCAATATAAAAGTTGCAGTTTTGAAATCGATGTCCGTTGTAGTTATCCATGAGAAACCGAGTTTTCAAGAAAAAACTCGGTTTCAAGAATGTCAAATTTACTACTAAAAGTTGCTTAGTAATACCATTTCTAAATAAAAATGTCGCATTACGGTCAGAAACCCATCGGGCGATTTGGTTTTGGGCGTTTTGTGGATTTAGGGGGAAAAGTCGGGGCAGGGATGCCCCTCCTACAGCGACCCTACAGACATTAATGAGTGATTTATTATCAGAATTGGTATAATAAAACCTTTTGCTTTCCATGTGTAAATTTTTGTGCATTTAGGGGGAAAAGTCGGGGCAGGGATGCCCCTCCTACGGCGACCCTACAGACATTAATGAGTGATTTATTATCAGAATTGGTATAATAAAACCTTTTGCTTTCCATGTGTAAATTTTTGTGCATTTAGGGGGAAAAGTCGGGGCAGGGATGCCCCTCCTACGGCGACCCTACAGACATTAATGAGTGATTTATTATCAGAATTGGTATAATAAAACCTTTTGCTTTCCATGTGTAAATTTTTGTGCATTTAGGGGGAAAAGTCGGGGCAGGGATGCCCCTCCTACAGCGACCCTACAGACATTAATGAGTGATTTATTATCAGAATTGGTATAATAAAACCTTTTGCTTTCCATGTGTAAATAATGCCTTCTTTATCTACCGAAAACATCCGCACCTTTTGTCCTTATTTTGCTACTGAACCTGATCGTGCCGCACCAAGAGCTACGGCACAGGTCAGTCAGTTTATTTAGATCTTTGCAGAACAATATTAAGACGAAAAAAACAGGGTAAGGATTAGTCAAAATTCACTGGTTGCTCATTCATCTCAAACCGATCGAATCCAGATAATCAAAAACGGCACTCCGGGTGAAGCCTATCCGTGTGGAACAGGGTGGCAATTTATAACAAGCCACCCCTAATGGTCGCCAAACTGATGCCCGTGTCTGCTAGAAAAAGACGTGACACGGTTTATAACCGCAAACCCCGTAGGAACGGCTTCCAGTACTATTAACTCTCCTAGTACTATCAACTCTCCTGTTGTTCGCCTCATCACGTACCTCGCCAGAGTTGATAGTACTGTTATCCTCAGCGTGTACTACGTCAGAGTTAAGCGTGTACTACGTCAGAGTTAATAGTACTCCGTGACTCTTTATGCTAAAATTTGTTCAATTTTAATTTAAACTTGCTAATGACGTTTACAAAATAAATGGGGTAATACCAAATTAACTTGATGAGTCACATTGCGCTCCTCTGGAGCGCGGGCATTTCGGCATATCGTGTGCTATAGACATTGCGCTCCTCTGGAGCGGAAGAGTTCCGAGCGAAATAGAAAACAATACGAATCTGGTTAATCCGGTATAATTCCATACGGGCGAGCGGTGCGGTTACTCCTAACGGGCGAACGGTGCGGTTACTCCATACGGGCGAACGGTGCGGTTACATGAAGTTTCAAAAAATAATTCGGTAATTCCATAACCATGCCCGGTGCGGTTCGGAAACCGCCCCTACTGGGCATGGGGGAAATCGGGATTACCGATTTAAATACTTAAACTTCATCAAACCGCACCTACCGGGGGTGGGAAAACCGCACCTACCGGGTCGGCCCACGGCTCCCGGGGTTACCCGATTAAATACTTAAAACTTGCTAAGCAAGTTTTAGCATTAAAGTTTAACGTGAGTTCGATATAAAGATCGATGCTTAACAAAAGTCGCCAATTTCGCAGAAAAGTGGTATAATGTTCATTGAGAACTCCTTTTGGTATTGGTTGTTGGGCGACTCATTATGCCACAGAGAATTCTCTTTCTTAAGTCAAACCCACGTTACTTAAACTTGCTTAACTATTTCACACGAAAGACCAACTCACTGGCTCACTGGAGGAATTGCAATGGCAAACATCAAAATCACTTTCATCGGTCACGCCTCGTTTCTATTCGAGAACGAAGGCGAAAAAACCTATTTCGATCCGTGGCTAAAAGGCGAGAGCCTCGGAGACTGGCAGAACCCGGTCTCCCCGTGGAGCATTGACGACATCAACGAAGCCGATGTCGTCTGTGTGACACATGGGCATATTGACCACATCGGACACTCGATTGAACTGGTCAAAAAGACCAACGCCTGTCTGATTTCCAGCCCGGAGGTCGCCATGTATGCCGATAAGCACGGCATCCCTTACGATGAAGAGCCGACTGCCTATGCGCTGAATATCGGAGGCAGTGCAAAGGTCGGCAAGGCAACCTATACGATGGTGCCAGCGTGCCATTCGACGAACATGATGCTTTATGAGTATCTCGAAGATAAGACGATGGGCCCCGATGGGCAAACTTGCGGGTTTGTCATCTCATTCGACAATGGCATCGTTCTATACGACAGCGGCGATACAGGTGTGAGTGCCGAGATGCAGATTATTGGAAACATGTATGCCCCTGAGATTGCAATCATGCCTGCGGGCGGGCAATATACGATGGGTCTCCGCGAATTCGCCTTCGCGTGTCACATGCTCCGTCCCAAGGTCGCCATCCCGTGTCACTACGACACCTTCCCCAAGCAAGCCGCCGATATTGATAGACTCCGCGAGATGGTCGCAGTAACTTCACCGCACACGGAGGTCGTCAAACTGCTACCCGGTGATTCGTATACATACGAGAAATAATGGAATTGGAACGTGGAATTCCCAATCCTGTTAAGTGAGAGGTGGTAAATGCAGATATTCACTCAGTATTCTGAACTGCTTGAGTACATTCAGCAGATGGGGCATACGTGGAGGACACTTGGACATACACTAGACGGCTCCCCGATTGTCTCGGTCAAGACGGGCGGCGAGAAGGAGCCTGCGGTCTTCATTACGGCTGGCAGCCATTCTACCGAGCAGGCTGGGGTGAGTGCGGCAGTTGAATTAATCCGAGCCCTTGACACCGAACACAAGGTCTATGTCATCCCCACACGGGACCCGATCGGACTGAACGGGTATGCCTATGCTTTACGGCTCGGCTTAGGTGAAATTCCTGAGTTTTCGTCCTTTGAAGAGGTCGAACTTATCCTGCGAGATGCTGGCGAGGTGTTTTTCGATGCGGATGATATGGTGCTGTCGTTGATTGGAGATTACGGTTATGCCAGTAGCAAACCTTCAGTCGATAGACCGCATCCCCAATGGGCGTTCTACAACACGCTTCAGGAGATACAGAAATCGCAACCCGAAATACTTGAGCCTTTCAAAGGGAGACGTATCTACATGACTCCCGGGCAGCCCGGTGTGCAAGGCACGGGGAATTTCGGACGTGCCTATACGTTGATTATTAGCTTGACAGGGGAAGTGTTGCACCTGAACCGATTTCACGACACGGCCTGGGCACCGATAGAGGCGCGTTGCGTACGTCAACTGATGTCAGAAATTAAGCCGGGAATTACGTTTGACCTGCACGAGTCTCAACTCATGGAAGACCGATATTGGCTCTCTGCCCGTCATCAACAGGATGCAGCGAACGAAGCGTGGGAGCAACGGATTGCACAGGCGACGATTAAAGCGGTTGCGGATTCTGGTGCAGTGCTGGCTTCCGACACGGATATCTTGGGAAATCGCCCACTCGAAGAAACCTGGTTCACACGCTCTGAAAAAGGAGTCTACTGGCTGGATGCAACTGTCCGCGGCGAGGGTTTGAATTTGGCGGACTACGCATCACGCCTCTACGGTCTGGCTTTTGGTACGGAAATGGGGATGTACGGCAGTTTTGAAAAACGGGTTTCGTTGGGAATGCTGACTGTGCAAACCGCAGTCCACGGCTTTGAACAGCGATACAGGTAGGATGAAAATTCCTGATACTGATATTGGACTATTTACGTTTTATTTTCAAATCTCGTCGATCATTGGAAAATTTCATTGGCAAAAGTTGGATCTAGAACAGTATAATACTATGGGTGTGTAAATATTTTGTCAAAAGTTTGGGAAACCAGATGCCCCAGCTACGGGGAGTGGGGAAACCAGATGCCCCGGCTACGGCTTACTATTACCCATAAGTCTCCGGGGACAGGGGTAATCTATGTTGGAGCTAAGAACTATCGTTGAATTCGGCAGTGTGAATCAGAGAAAACGTGGCGGAAATATCACTTAATCTCTGCCACCCGCGCCAGATGACCGTCACACCCGGCACACCGTCCGACTTCCGCGCTAAAAAACCACCGAGTTTGGCAATCCAAATCACCACTTCAGAAACCGTTGGTAATTTCTGCGGTAAAGTCGTTGTCTTATGAGTCACACAGTAAAGGGCTTTCCACTCATCATCGGTCAATACACACGTACAAGCCGCACTCGGGGCGTAGCGATTGTACATCGTCACCCAATACAACCGCCACCCAATCACACTCATTAGCGCGCAATAGGGGAAAAGCCGAGCCTGAGTTGCCAAACGGCATGCCTCAATTTTGGTACCGGATTTAAGCACTTTGAAATACACTTCAATATGCCACCGCAAACTGTACCAGCGGATTCTTTCGACCGCATCCGCGAAATCCCTCACTTCCACATTGGTGATTAACAGCCATTGAAGGGGCGGCGTTCCAACCGGCGGATTTGGTTCCGTCACGCAGACGATATGCACATCAATCGGCGGTAACTTTTGGGCAGATTCCGCCGGAGGCCGCTTAGGCGGAAGCAACCTCGTTTTCACAAAGTGAACGCTGAGAGTCGCTGTCCGGGCAGGGTGACCGTCCCGCTTCGGCACCTTGACCCCTAGCTCACCGGCACACGGCTGACTTTTCACCAAATCGTTGAGTTTGCCAATCTCATTATCAACGCGTCGATTCTGAGCGGCGCGAATCACGAAGGGGGTGTTGCCTGCTTCAACGAAAAATTGATAAATATCTGCCTCACGGTCACAGATGCAAATCACCTCAACGCCTTCTGGGGTTTGGGCTTTAGTTTGGTTTAATGCCTCAATCCATTTGTAGCTCTCTTTTTCCGTAATCGGTGGGTTCGATTGTCTCGGTTTCTGTGCCCCGTCTTCACGAACCCAAACTTTATCGGTGAGACACCCTAACGGTACGCCGGACTCGGTGAATACTACGGTGGTGTGTTTGACAAACCCATAGATGTTCTGCTTCTTTGTTCCGATTGGCCCTACGCCTTCGGTTGATGGGTGATGCGTATAATCTAGATAGGTGGTATCCTGTACCGCAAACACCCGCTGATATTCACTCATTCGGGCAACCGTTTGCTGAAAATGAGGGGCTAGGATTTTCGCCGCTGTGGCCTTCGGATTATCAAATAAGCGATACGCGGCTTTGGTCGCTGCCCAGTCGCCGCAAGCCGCATTGATACTCGATTGCGGGTACGCTTCCAATTCATCAGCGACCTGAATCAGGCGCGCCGTGAGTCGTTTATCTCCCAAATCTATGGTTTGAAATTCTGTCCGACTCCAAGACGGAGTCGGCTCATTATTATTTTTCGCCATAAGTGCCGCCAAGTTATTGATAGGATAATGTTTATTTGGTGAACCAATCTTCTGGATTGTACCGTATTTACGTTTGCGAATCCATCAAAAACGGATTCTCAATTCGGCCATTCTGCCTGCTTTGATTTAGATGTTTGAACGAGAGGGGAATAGAACCCACGCCCTACAAGACTTTGCAGACTTGTGGGTAATAGTAAGCGGCTACGGGGGGTGGGGAAACCAGATGCCCCGGCTACGGGGATTGGGGAAACCAGATGCCCCAGCTACGGGGAGTGGGGAAACCAGATGCCCCGGCTACGGGGAGCGGGGAAACCAGATGCCCCAGCTACGGGGATTGGGGCAAGATGCCCCAGCTACGGGGATTGGGGAAACCAGATACCCCGGCTACGGGGAGTGGGGCAAGATGCCCCAGCTACGGGGGGTGGGGAAACCAGATGCCCCGGCTCCGGGGATTGGGGAAACCAGATGCCCCGGCTCCGGGGATTGGGGAAACCAGATGCCCCGGCTACGGGGGATGGGGAAACCAGATGCCCCGGCTACGGGGGTGGTTAATGTCAAAAACTTTACATACCCTAATACTATGTAGCACTTGCTGAAATTTGTTGAATTTGACACAGTAGCACATCCCATAAGGAGTTGATATATTATGCGATTCAAATGTGGCAACAACGGACAGTGGCAATTCTCCGTAAATTGGATGTGGATTCTCCTGCTTCCGATATTTATTGTTGGATGCGGAGGTTCTCTAGGAAAGATTCAGTTAGAAAACGTTGATGAGGTCATCACCCATTCAGAGGAGGCTATCAGAGCGGCGCGTTCTGCCAACGCTGCGGCACTCGCCCCCAAATCGTTAGAATTGGCAGAAAATTATCTCACAGACGCACGGAAGGCGGTTGAAGCGGAAGCGGGGTTAGACGCAATTCGTTTCGCTTATGATGCCCGCACACAAGCGAGAATCGCCGAGCAGAAAGCGATGTACAAATCGCAAGAAGCGGGTTTGAACGCTATCATTCAAAGAAAAGAGATGGAAATCGCCGACGCACAAGAAAATCTCGGAGCGGCAGAGGCGAAACTTGAGAAAGCGCGAACCGAGATTCAGCAACTTGATATACAGAGAGCCAAGTTAATCTTGGATAAGGATAGCAAGATTCAAGAACTCAATCGGGACAACAAAGAGGCCCTCCGCGATTATGATAAGGTTCAAAGGGAACTTCGCGCGCTTCAAGTCAATTACGATGCCACCCAAAAAGAACTGATGCAAGCGCAAGAACGCACCAAAGCACATGAGCGTGATATTTATCAACTGCGTCGAGAACTTGCGCTCTCGCAATCGCTTGTTGACGAAGCCCGCAAGACAGCGAAGCAGGCACAGACAAAAGCAACAGAACAAGCAAAATCCTACACGAAACGGATTGAGCGTCTGACTCAAGCGAACGTCGGGAAGAAGCGGAAAGTGAACCTCAACCAGAAAGCGCAAGCCGCAAGAGAATATGTCCGCCGCCAACAGGTGTGGCGCACCCCTCGAACTGGCACGACCTCACTGACAAACAAACAGATATCAAACGGCAAACGCGCCATTGACGCTTGGTATCTCGCGTGGGCTTCAAAAGATATCGACCAACATCTCGGCGATTACGCCCAAAATGTTGAAATCAATCAGATTCATGTGCGTTCAGGAAGCGAAAAGCACACCGCGCTGAGTCGAGCGCAGATGGTGAAACTCGTCAGCGAGCGGATTAATGAATCATGGAAGAAGACTCACGCCTCGTATGAAGCAGATGGTAAAAGCGTTATTGGCACTTACCGATTTAGCCAGCCAGCCGCAAACACCGGGAATGAAAATGCCCCGACTCTATACAATGTTTGGGAACGAGAAGTCTGGGCACGTGAGATGAATAACCGGTGGAAGATTCATCGTGAAGGATGGCGGTTCTACGAAGCGGTCCCAAAGTATGCAACCGTTTTTAATTAGGAGGGCAACTGATGCATCCAGCCAATTCTCCAAAAAGCGTAGTCAACACAAGCAAGACAGAATTTACACAATGGTTTCGAGACCCGAATACGCGGTATGCCATGATTGGTATTATCGGTGCATTGGTCATCTCATGCTTTGTATTTTTGGGGCTAAAAGCGATTGAGAATGAACCCATCGAGACGTTTATCGCACGGTGGGAGCAAGCTGTTGAATCGAAAGATATGGCGAGGTACCGAGCACTATGGGACTCAGATGCTATTCGTGAAAACCGGGCAAATTACGAGAGAGCGTTAAAGTTCGTCATGCAGGAAGCGGTTGAAGCCGATATCACCAATGTTCAACACACAAGAGCCCCCGAAAGCCGTGACCGTTATCAGGTTAAAAACATTCCTGCAACATTCGGAGCGGACGATAAGATTCCGATATATCGGCACCTTACTGTAGAAAAGAAAGGGTTAAGGCGACAATGGAAACTTATTGACGATGAAATCACAAGCGACGAATCGCTCGTTGCGGATTCAGGTACACAACCCGCCCCAGAGCAGTCATCTTCTGTGAACCTAGTTAACTCAATTCCAGAAAATCCAATAGAGCAGATGCAAGAACCAGACATTTCAATGCCTTTTGAAGGAACGGCACCGCTCGATACGAAACTCAAGGTGAACCAGATTCTTTTCGCATGGCAGGAAGCTTGGCAGGATAAAGACCTGGAAACATACATGTCAATGTATGCAGATGAGGCAGAAATCACGCGAGTCGCCGTTAAGAATTCGCAGGAATATCCAATAACGCTCACAAAAAGTGAACTGCGTAAGAGAATGAAGATACTCAATCGAAAGTACAGCAAAATCGAGGTGCTGATTTCCAATGTGAAAATCAACGGTAACACTGCGGAAGCCGATGTGGGTTTTCTCCAAAAGTTCACTGCCACCCCGGCCTCAGGAAATCGCCCGCCTTACTCGGATTATGGCACCAAGCATCTCATCCTCATGGTTGACCCGACCGATGGGGTTTGGCGGATTTATTCGGAGCGTTGGAAACTTTATAAGGACGTTCCTGAGTACCCGAAACTTTGATGTGGAGGAGACCAGATGACAGAGAGCAGAATTAAAGTGGCGGCATGTCAATTGCTGACCAGTGAAGATATCGAACAGAGCACATCAAAGGTGCTCGAGCAACTAAAGCAATGCGCTGAACTGGGTGTTCAGGTCGCGGCTTTTCCAGAAGGGTGTCTGTTTGGATACTGTTGCCGCGAGGCGTATTGGAAACAGAGCTCGCCAATCGCGTTCAAAGAAGCTGAAGCCAGAATCGCAGAAGCGTGTCGTGAGCATCGTATCGCTGTCGTTGTCGGATCCGCTCATCATGCCGGTGGGAACTGGTACAATGACTTGGCAGTATTTAATGAACACGGTGTCCTTAAATACCGCTACGGGAAGACCTTTCTCGCCGGTGAAAAGTGGTGCATCAACAACCGTGGCAAACTCCCTATCGTGCGCCTAGCGGGTGTAGACTGCTGCTTTATCATCTGCCACGATGTCCGTTATCCAGAACTGGTCAAACTGCCTGCGGCAATGGGAGCACAGGTCTGCTTCTTCTGCTCATGTGAGGGAGGGTTGTTGTCGGAGTACAAACTTTCTGCCTATCGTGCGATGCCAATTTCCCGTGCGACTGAAAACGGCATCTACCTAGTCATGGCAAATACGCCAGCGAACCCTGAAGACCTCGGCGGGTCTTCGCACGGAAATTCAAAAATTGTTCACCCAGATGGCAATGTGCTCCAAGAGGCAGGCTTCTTCGGCGATGAAATTGTTGCAGAGACCATTGACCTTTCACAAGCCAAAAGAGGAACCGCAGAACGCACCTACAACGAACAGACTATCCTACGAGATTGGTTTCGACAGGGGTGCGAGTTCGTCGTGCGGGTATCCTGATTGACCGCGAATCTGTTTCACTGTTCAGTTTACAAAATTTACCATTCTTCCTTTGACCGGCTGTTGCCAATTAAACCTATGACGCAAAGACCCATAAAACACTATGGCGTACACATGCTCCGTGAAGACATGAACGATATTCCGGAATTCCCCATGCCGGAAGGGTTCGGTATCCGAAATTATCGCCCAGACGAAGGGTATATCTGGACGCGCATCCAGCGAGCCGCCGAACCGTACATTAAAGTTGACGACGAACTGTTTGACCGAGAGTTCGGACAACGTCTGAAAGCGATGGAAGACCGCAGTTTCTACCTGACAACAGACGAAGGTGAAGAAATCGGCACAATCACAGCGTGGTGGCAGGACGATTGGCGAGGCAAGGAGTGGGGCCAGATTCACTGGGTCGCCATTCACCCGGACTATCAAGGTCGTGGGCTCGCTAAACCGATGATGTCCGTCGCAATGCAATGCCTGAAGCAATCTCATGAACGCTGCTTTCTCGGCACGGCAACGCAACGAATCGCCGCCATCAAGGTATATCTGGATTTCGAGTTCTATCCAGACCTCGAAGCTGAAAATAGCCAAGAAGCGTGGAACGAGGTTGCGTTATTTTTAGAACACCCTATCCTAAAGGAGTGCGGGTTTTGAGAGCGTTTCACGCTCAAAGGCGGATTAGTGTTCGCAACTGCGTCCACCTCAACTGTCGCCTAAGTTGGCGCGTGTCAATGTGATGCACAAACAACCGCCTCCCTTCCATCTCAAGCACAGGGATAAGATTTTTGTATTTGATGAACAGCCCCAAGTCTGCTGTGATGTCGGTCTCCTCAACCTGAATCGGGAATTGTGCTTTGACCTGCCGCAAGGCATCTTTCGCTTCGTCACAGAGCGGACAATCGGATTTGGTGTAAAGCTGGAGTTTAATCGGACGGGTTTTCATAAAGAGTCTACTGTATCGTAATTTCTCCCTCACACATCACGTACTACGTCCTGCCACTCATCGCCGAGAATAATTTCAAGTTGGTCTTTCGGCTTGAAGTAGTCGGTCGGATGATAGCCCTCTCCCATGTCGCCAAACAGCCTGCGGCGGCGCGGTGTCATCCGTTGATGCACATGCGCCGGTAGCCTTTCGTAGTCATACGGTCGGCTCCACATCTGACCGTAGCGGAAGGTGACACTCTTACGAATCCGATCGGTCTTATTCGGCCCCACACCGTGCCAAAGTGCCCACGGGAACATTACCGCATCACCTGCTTCTGCGAGCACCTGAGTCGCGCCCTCTGGATAAATCCCCTTTTCAAATGCTTTGGACGGATACGGCTTTTTGTGACTACTGGGGACACACATGAAGTTACCCGCATCCGGCTGAGACAGATCTGTGAGAAAAAATTGCACCTTGAACTGTAACGGCAGGCTCTGGGGATGGGGGTGAATCTGCTGTAACGATGGGCCAGCGTCTGTGTGAAAGCCCATCAGCGCGTCATCGTGCGGGTGGCGGACATAAATTTGCGTCCCCATGATTTGCAGATAGGGCCCCATCAGAGCAAGGATGGCCCCGAACGTGTTCGGGTGGTCGGTTAACGGGTCGAGGGCATCTGTCTGCTCAATCGCCCGAATGATGGTGTATGCACCCTTTCCAAATTTCGATGTGGTGCTCTGTAAGTGGGGGGTCTCCTGAACGTAGGTTTCAATGGCACTCTCAACAGCTTTCAAGAGGGAATCAACTTCCGGCGGTGAAAGCACCTGTTTGAGAATGACGTACCCCTCCTCGTGCCAGTGGTTCTGCTGTTCCGCCGTTAAATACTCCGATAACATCTTCAACCTCCTGTGGTGGTTAAAATGGGCAATTTGCGAGTCAACGAAAGGTGCTCATCAGTTGCATTCTATTTATACCAAATTAACCAGATTCGCTGGGAGGGAGTTCCTGCTCCCGATACGCCCGATCAATTACACTACGTGATAACATTACTGATTTTGATTGTCGAATTTCACAAGAACACGATATGCCTAAATCCCCGCGCCGAAGCAAGCGCAATATGACTCGTGAAATTAATTTGGTAGATGGGTTTACCTCGCACTTCCGTTTTCAGGCAACGAACAGTGTATCAGAAATCCGATTAGAGATCAATGATCTTATTTTGTCATCTAGGGCTATATTGGTTTTCACTTTTTTACCCCACTTTGGATGGCGAATTTGTGAGCGAATATTCACACCCACGACCAGCAATTTAACAAAATGTTAAAAAATTGTCGAATTTAGTGCAAAGTCGCTTGGACTCAGTCATAGTAAGGAATTGAAGCGTTTTCCGACCAAAAAACGAAAAAATTTTAACAAAATGTTAAAAAATTGTCGAATTTAGTGCAAAGTCGCTTGAACTCAGTCATAGTAAGGAGTTGAAGCGTTTTCCGACCAAAAAACGAAAAAATTTTAACAAAATGTTAAAAATCTTAAGAGAAAATCGTCCAATTAATGGCTATTTTTCGGTTTCTGATGTACAGATTCCCCGTTTTCTGGGTTCCGGTAAATTTTTTCCTAATTATCCATAGAGCCGTAAAGATAGTCACCGTCTACAATCTGCCCACCTCTACGACCAGAATAACCTGCCCGAAAATTTGAGTTTGGCACGGATTTTGCTTATATGTTGCCTAACGTCAGAAAGATAGGACGTGAAATTCCCCGTTTTCGATAAGGCGCAACTTGGGGGATAAAACTTAACGGATTGGGATTGGTTATGTGACCAAACCCAACCCAAAAAGAAGCCGACCGTCGGCCCGAACCGACAATCGGCTTTCAAACTCACAATAGCCCTTATAGGGCAAAGGAGTTTAATCATGAACGGCAACATTTTAACCCAAAACAGTTGGAAAGTCGCGGTTGTTTTCACACTGACTGTGCTTTTCGCGACAACCTGCCTACTTCTAACGGACCTCCCCGCTGAAGTCGATTTTGAGCAGGCAACGAAACTCCAAAATGTATGGGGAGAAGCCTACGTGAGTACTTCGTATGATGCCCCACACGCCAGAGGCTATGCTGATGGCTTCTTTATGAATAATCTCGATCTACTCGTCCGACGCTATTTCAAGTTTGAGGTCAAAGTGACGTATCCTAATGGGTCGACTGACGTGAGAAACAGGAGTGACGAAGGGGACAACCTACCCGCTGGAGAGCGGTGGGTCGATGCCCCAAACTACAAGTTCCCTATGGGAGGCAAACCAAGGGGTCGATACAAGATTACCGCGAGTTCTGACTTAACCGCAAAAGTTGATTTTAATAAGAATTAGGAGTTACGCAGTTGAGTGAAAATATGTTATAATTTAAGCATGAATCCACCAAAATGTAATGAAACAGACTATATTAATTTCTTGATTGCCACTCAGAAAAGCTACAGTTGCCTTGAGGCAGAAAAAGTACAACCTCAAGAGAATAACTCACCCGCTCATGATTCGTTAACACGACTTTTGCAACGAAACAATCCAGATACCCAAAAACTGTTTGACGAAGCCAAAAATCAAGTGGATTATAACTCCGGAATCCTAGTTATAGATGATTCGACACTCGACAAGCCTTATGCCAAGCAGATTGAACTGGTAACAAGGCATTGGTCTGGCAAACACCGTCGCGTCGTTTCTGGAATCAACCGAGGCACTTTACTCTGGACGGATGGGTGTCGCTGTATTCCGTGCGATTATCGAATCTATAACAAGGATGAGGATGCCTTGACCAAAAACGACCATTTCCGGGCGATGTTAAAGGCAGCTTACGCACGAAGTTTTGCGCCGGAATATGTTTGCTTTGACAGTTGGTATTCGAGTCTAAAGAATCTAAAAGCCATTCGCGATTACGGTTGGCGGTGGCTAACGCGCCTGGCAAAAAACCGTCATGTGAGTAAAGACCGCTCCTCCAACCGTGCGGTATGTGAGGTTGAGATTGAATTGACCGGTAGTATTGTTCATCTGAAAGGTTATGGGTTGATAAAAGTATTCAGGATAGACACAGAAGAAGGTGACGCTGAATATTGGGCAACCAATGATCTTGATATGGATGAATGTGCTCGGAGTCAGTATGCGCGTTGGTCGTGGAAAATCGAGGAGTATCATAGAGGCATCAAACAGTATGTAGGTGTCGAACGGGCTCAAGTGCGTTCGGGTCGAGGTCAAAGCAATCACATCGGTTTTGCACTGAGAGCGTTTCTGAGACTGGAGCACTATTGTTATCACGCGAGCATGAGTTGGTTTGAGGCAAAAGTCTCAATTGTCAGAGGTGCGGTACGTGATTATTTGGCTCAACCGCTTTATACACTTCAGCCAAGTGCGTAACTCCTAAAGAATGATGTCTTTGAGCCGGAACAGGGTGAGGTTGACCACTGGAATGCGGAATGCTCCACTGTTTTCGACATTGAATAGCCTTTCAAACCTTTAACGCAAGCGGCGAGCGGTACCACATCGTCGCTTGCCCTCAAAGAATCACCTATACAGGAGGAGTCCACAGATGAACTGTCCAAAAACCACCGTTCTCTCACAAACCCTGACGGGTGGCGAGATGACTCGACGCATCCAAATCCTTTTCTTCGCCTGCTGGTCGCTCTTTTTCTCTATTGCGACTGTCGTCGATGCGAAAATCGTCTTTTGTATAGAAGATGATATTTACGTCATGAACGATAATGGCAGTGCCATCCGCAGGCTTACAAACAACACACTGTCGAAAGACCGTAGTCCGCGCTGGTCGCCCGATGGAAAAAGAATTGCCTTTACCCGATACATGGACAAGGAGCAGATGCAAACCTCGTCTGAGCTGTTCATCATGAACGCAGACGGAACGGACCAAAAGCGACTCACCCACAACAACGTCGCCGACGGATATCCGTCCTGGTCACCCGATGGACAATACCTCGCCTTTACGAGTAAGCAAAGTGGAAATCACCGAAATGGAAAATATGAGGTGTATGTCATAGAACTAGCGAGTCAGACCGTCCAACGGTTAACAGGGACTGAAGGTGAGCTAGGTTCCGGGGCACCCGACTGGTCGCCCGATGGCACAGAGATCGTTTACGAGAAGTTCATAGACAACGGCGGCGGGCTCGCCCATAAAAACATCTACTTGATGAGAGCGAATGGCGAGCAGCAGCACCCCCTATTCCCCGATCCGCAAGAAGGTGCCGACACCATTATTATGCGGTTCTTCCCCCGCTGGTCAGCGGACGGCCAACGCATTCTATTTAATGATTGCAAGTGGCGTGGCAATGAAGTAAAGTGTCACCTCACCGTTCAGCGAATCGGCGGCGGGAAACAGGAAATCACGGCTATTAAGCTACTCGGCAAAAACTGGCTGACCTCAATCGGAGGTTGGATGGAGAATGACCGTGCCATTATTTTCGGACTGAAGTTAACGGATACACCGAACCCGAATTATAACCTCTATCGATATGTATTTCAGACGCGGAGTCTCAGACGTTTGACACGGGATGCGCGTGATGAGAAGCAGCCAGACTGGATAGAAGGTTCGTTGTCCGTTTCACCGCAAGGGAAGTTGCCCACGCAGTGGGGAGATATAAAGGCAACGGGGAGGGCAGACTTGCCATCCTCACCTTTGAGATAGTCGGAGATTTTCCCGCAAAGCAAGGAATCACCCGTACAGGAGGAGTCCACAGATGAACCGTCCAAAGTTAATCAGGATTCACAGGATTAAAGGATTAAAAGGATTAAGAGAAGATACTTTGCGCCCTTTCTTATCTGCTCTGCGCCCTTGCATCCCCGCGCCCTTGCGTTCCTTTCTCTGCTCTGAAATCCTTTTCCTCGCCTGCTGGTCGCTCTTGTTCGCCGGGAGTTGATTATTAGCCGATGGAATCCGAAATGGGCCCCGGATGGAAACGGATACTGTATCGGCAAACCGAGCAGACGCTGGCGCAAATCGGCAATGTGAGACATTACATACCGCAGGCGTATCGCTATTTTATAACCGATAGCAACGGGAAACACCTTCGCCAGTTGAAAATTCCTAAGGATTGAAAATCTCAGGGCATTGCGTGGATGGATAATGGAAGCTCGGTGCTTATCACGGCGGTTCAGATAAAGTTGAACCAACCGATACTAGATGATGCACAGAACCTTTACAATATCTACAAGTATCATATCTCGACAGGGGAAATCACCCGATTAACGAATCATCCGAGACAAGATATCTCAATGGATTGGATATCCGCCCATTGTAATTGGGGCAAGATGCCCCGGCTACGGGGGTGTTTAATGTCAAAAACTTTACATACCCGACGACAATAACCCACTTGACAAACGGCGACCTGATTATGTACAATGAAATTCAGGAACGACTCAGGACTATCTTTTAAGTCCCTTAAATCGCTGTTCCTAAAGTGTTTAAGTCGTTCAGTTGTTCACAATTTGACAAATTTTGGCAACCAAATATAAGGAGTATTAAAATGAAACGAAATTCCATTTTTCTCGGTGGCATACTTGTATGCCTCATCCTATTGAGCGCGCATTCTGCTACGGGGTTGCGCTTTGAGTTTGATAGCGACAAAGAGATCGAAGATTGGGAGCTAGGCCCGAATGCAACAGCAAAAGTGCAGGACGGGAAGCTGGAGTTGACCGTTGGCGGCGGTCAGAACTCAGGAATCTATTTCGGCGAAGACAAATGGACGGATTACATGATGGAGGTTCACGCTCGAAAGAAGGAGGGGACACCGTACTTCCACCTGTTCGCACGCACACAGAAGCCAACGGTAGATTTCTATTTCATGGAGATTAGCTACAATTCCCATACAACCTCTGTGTTTGTGTTTAAGGGCGGAGTGTCCCAGGAAATTACCGGTGGTCCACGACCTGCACGTCCAAAATCAAAGGACACGAAGGGCGGCGATGCCTATACGATAATTTTTGAGGTCAAAGGGGATACGCTCAAAACCTATATTGATGGCAAGTTGATGGTTGAGACGAAGGATAAAACGTATCAGGATGGCAGGCCTGGCTTGGGAGGCCGCGACTCAACCGTCTGGTACGACTATGTCGAAATTAATGGTCCCGGCATTGCAAAGACTTCGGTTGACAGTGGTGGCAAACTCGCGGTGCTGTGGGGAGCGATGAAAGCGCGTTAGGAGTAGAAGATTGGCAGACGAATCGGGGCACCTTAAATCGCGTTTCACGCTTCAGGTTTCATGTCTTATATTTCTTACCTGTTTTATTAATCTCAGCAGTGCCGCCCCACCCAATCCTTATCTGTTCTTTGACCGACATTCCCCTAGCGGCGAGTGGACACCTAAGGCGGGGCAGAATCAGGAAGCGTTCTTTGGTGCGTTACAAAACTGCTGTCTGGCACGACAGGCGAGCGTTCTGCAAGCGGATGGGATTGAATATGTCCTAGCAATCAAAATTGATTTCTCTGACCAGCCTGGACAGCGTCCGGGCGCAGAATTTGATCAGTTTCTCTACGCCGCAAATGAGGTCTCGCTGAAAACCTATTACCGTGAAGTCTCTTATGGTCAGATGGAGGTTCAGCCGGGACCGATGGACGGGGTCATTCCCAAAGGGAATCAGTGGTATCGTGCAAAAAATCCGATGGGATATTACGGTGTAGGCGACCGGCATGTGGTTCGCTACAGAGAACTTGTGACTGAGGCGTGTGCGGCAGCGGACGCAACTGTTGATTTTTCAGCATACGACCGGGATGGCGATGGGGTGGTTGATCATCTCTTTATTATCCACGCCGGTGACGATGAGGCTTCAACCTTTACGGGTGTCTACGGCGATGACATTTGGTCTGTGCTTGTGCCGGGGGTCAACCGCCGATTTGATGGTGTGCTTGTTCGCACTGCCATCCTTGTGGGTGAGGAACCGAGCTTTGATAAGCCCCATCTCGGTATCTATTTCCACGAATTCTTCCACGATTTCGGCGCGCCCGATGTGTACGGCAGGTTTATAGGTGCTCGTGACCACAAGTGGGGGTTGATGGGTTTTGATGGCCCCTATCAAGGGAATCTCATTGATGGGATTGGAGATGGATTGCACCCTAGCCACATAATCGGTTACCTGAAATGGGATTTTGACGCTCGTCCTGAAAATGGCAAACAGGGTTGGATTGAACCTGTCGAGATACGAGAAAACGTATCGAACCTACAGATTCCAAGTTTCGAGTTGGCTCCTAAAGAGAACAAACTCTTCAAGCTCGATATCGACCTTCCCGATAAAGTTGGCGTATCGGGAAATAGCGTCGAGTTCTTTCTCATCGAAAATCGCTATCGTAGTTCGGGCGCGCTTTTTGATACTCATCTCCCCGAATCCGGCATCCTGATTTGGCACATCGACGAAACCAAAGCACGTCCCATCGGTGCTGTTGATGCTTCTGCCCAAATTTGGCTTGAAGACCCGAATGACCCTGAACATGTCGGCATTGACCCGAATAATCCAGACGCGCCGCCACGCATTCAATTGGTCACCGATGGCGCGGCATACTCCGCTGACGACGGACAAATCTCCTTCACCCCCGCAACCCGTCCCAACAGCAATGCAGAGGATGGTTCGGTTTCAAACATTGCGATTACGAACATCGGCCCTGAAGGGCCAACGATGACGTTGACGGTTTCATTCGGGGACACCTACGAACCGAATGATAGCATCGCCACCGCTTTCCCCGTTAAACCAGGTGAGACCTACGAGTCTTTTCTGTACACCCCCGACGACCGGCAGGATTTCTATCGATTTGATGCGGTGGTGGGAACAGGAGTCGTTATCACCTTGAGCGATATTCCCGACGGCGTTGACTATCGTCTGTCGCTACTTGACGCAGGCGGTCAGCCGATTGCAGATGGGGAAAAGACCGGAGTAGCCGAACAGCAGGTCGCTTATCTGCCAGAGCAGATAGGGGCAATTTACATTTTGGTTGAATCTCATTTCGGATTCAGCGATGTCGATTCCTATCTGTTGACCATTAATGAAGCCCAGACAGGTTCGGGGACGTTACAGCTCGCAGCGATTCGTGCTTTTCCAAACCCATTTCGCAGGGGGCATTCCGCAGTCACTTTTACCTATACCATTCCCGAATTTCAACTTGCTGAAGAGGTAAAACTCGATATCTTTAGCCTCGCAGGCGGTCTGGTTCACACGGACACCCGTGCGAATGTCATCGGTTCTAACCGCTTCCGTTGGGATGGAAAAAACGCTGATGGGGTGGTGGTGGCAAGCGGTATCTATCTTTACGTTATCTCTGCGACTCAAGGGGGGCAGACGATTCGGAAAGTTGATAGAATCGGCGTACTGCGGTGACATCCAGACAGAAACCGGTCCATTACGCCTTTCTCAAACAACACTGTTTATACTTCTTCCCACTCCCACACGGACACGGCGAATTGCGCCCAACCCTTTGCTCCACGACCGGAGGCTTTTGCTCTCGGCGCATCAGCGGCATAATGCTATCCGCCCGTCTGCCTGCTCGTAATGCGTCCGCCATTAGTTTCATCGGGCGGTCAATGTGCTTGAAGAACATTTTATAACCCGCACAGAGATAATTTAGTCCTTGCTCGCCAGTGGGGGTTTTGATGAAGCGATTCTTAGGACAGCCGCCGTTGCAGACAAAACGGACTTCGCAGTCCAAGCAGTATTGGGGCAGAGTATCGCGCTTGTCCGTTCCAAATTTCCGCTGAAAGGGCGAGTTCACCATCTCTTCCATTGATGTTTCTGCGATATTGCCTAGATGGTATTCCGGGAACACATAATGGTCACACGAGTAGAGATCTCCGTTATGTTCAATCGCCATTGCGTTGCCGCACGTCTCATTGAAAATACATAGACTCGGCATATAGCCCAACCACGCCTCTAAGGACACATCGAAGATCTGGATAAAGATTTTCCCGATATCGCTCATAACCCACTGGTCGAAAATCTCACACAGAAACTTGCCGTACTGTTTGGCTCCCACTGACCGATCGCTCACTTGTGTCCCGTCGCCGAAATGCTCAACGGCCGGAATAAATTGCATAAATTCAACGCCGAGTTCCTTGAAGTATTGATACACCTCCACCCCGTGATCCTCGTTGGCACGGTTCACGACGCAGAGCACATTGTAGTCCACGTTGTGTTTCTGTAGGAACCGCAATCCCCGGATGACATCGTCGGAAGAAGGTCTGCCTCTTTTGTCAAAGCGGTATTTGTCGTGGATTTCAGGGGGGCCGTCAATACTAATTCCGACCAGAAATTTATTCTGTTTTAGAAAAGTCGCCCATTCGTCATCAATAAGCGTCCCGTTGGTCTGGAATGTGTTCTGAATTTGCATCCCGGGCCGTCGGTACGTGTACTGATACTCAACAGCGCGTTGGAAAAAATCAACCCCCATCAACGTCGGTTCGCCTCCTTGCCAAGCGAAGGTTACTTCGTTGACCTGTTGAGCCTCGATGTACTGACGAACGTAGTTTTCTAACACCTCGTCAGTCATCCGAAACGAGTTATTCTCAGGGTAGAGCTCCTCTTTTTCCAAATAGAAGCAGTATTCGCAATCCAGATTACAAATTGGCCCGATTGGCTTCGTCATGATATGAAACGCTGAAGGCATTGTAGGTTCGTTCATTTTGTCCCCCCTTCTTTCTAGAATTTACGCTAGTACATCCTTAATCACACCCCCGTGAACGTCCGTCAAGCGGCGTTCAATACCGTTGTGATAAAAACTGAGTCGCTCATGGTCTAAGCCCAAGAGGTGCAGGATTGTCGAGTGTAGGTCATAAACCGTCGTTATATTCTCTGCGGCTTTGTAGCCGAAATCGTCGGACGCACCGTAGGAAAAGGCGCGTTTGACCCCTGCTCCGGCGAGCCAAGCGGTAAAGCCGTATGGGTTATGGTCGCGCCCACTCGCGTTCAGTTGGAAGGTGGGCATTCTACCAAATTCAGTCATCCAGACGACCAGCGTATCCTCAAGCAGACCGCGTTGCTTCAGGTCTTTCAACAACGCCGCCGCTGGCTTGTCGAGAATCGGGGCGTGGATGTCGTACTGCGCTTTGAGCGTCTTATGGCCATCCCAATTGCCAACCCCTTCACCCATTGCGTAAGCCCCGTTGAAGAGTTGCACAAAACGCACGTCGTGCTCCAAGAGCCGGCGGGCGAGGATGCAGTTGCGAGCGAAGCCCGCCCGGATGGGGTCTGGGTCATCGGCACCGTACATCTTGATGGTCGCCGCGCTCTCCTTTGACAGGTCGCTGACATCGGGGACATTCAACTGCATCTTTGCGGCAAGCTCATAGCTGGCGATGCGGGCACTGAGCTCTGTATCGCCGGGAAACTGCTGGAGATGTTTGTCGTTGAGGAACTTCAGGAGCGTTCGGGTCGCTGAATCTGCGTCTGGGCTGATATGTTCCGGTGTGGCGAGGTTATAAATCGGTTTGTCGGCATTGAAAGGTGTGCCCTGGAACACAGCGGGGAGAAAACCAGTCCCCCAGTTGTTCGGCCCAGATTGCGGGACACCGCGCGGGTCCGGAATCGCGACGAAGGCGGGTAGGTTTTCGTTTTCGGTGCCAAGGGCATAGGATGCCCAAGCTCCCATGCTCGGGAAACCGTCAACCGCAAATCCGGTGCTCATCTGATTTTCGGCGGGACCGTGCGTATTTTTCAGGGCGGTCATAGAGTGGATAAAGCACATTTCGTCTGCCAGTTCTGCGAGATGCGGTATCAGGTCGGAGATGTACTTTCCGCTCTCCCCACGCGGCTTAAATTCGTAAGGGCTTTGGGTCAGATTCCCCTGTCCCCCTTGAAACGTGATCAGTTTTTCACTGCCGGGCATCGGTTGGCCGTGACGGCGAAGCAATTCAGGCTTATAGTCCCACGAATCAACGTGGCTAAATCCGCCACTACAGAATAGGACGAGCACCCGATTCGCTTTGGGCGTGAAATGCGAGGGACGTGATGCCAGCGGGTTATCGGGGTGAATCTCTGGACGGATGGGAGACTTATCGTTCTCAGCCGCAAGTAATCCTTGCGTACCGAACAGGTAAGCCATCGCGATGGCACTTAATCCACCACTGGCTTCCTGCAAAAAATTGCGCCGGTTTAAGAGTCGTCTGCCGGCATGAGAGAGTGAGTTATCGGACATCAATTTTTCCTCCTCAGATGATGTATGTTTTACGTTTCCTGATAGGGCCGGAATCCACGAACCATCAACCCTCGCTGACTTCCTTTCTTGGCTTCAGCGACACGTTTCTCTGCTTCGGCGCGATTCTCGGTCGTCGTTCCACCGATAACAACGTAGTCATCTGCGCGACGGTAGCGGTTGATGAACACCGGACGCGGTTTGTCTGACATATTCTGTTTAGACCCGTGAATTGTCTTGACGTGGAAAAAGATTGAGTCGCCCGCTTGACCAACAATTGGTAGGGCGCGCTCCCAGGGCCATTCCCCGTCATCAAGCCCCAGATGGGAGAACGTATCAATGTGTTTGAGTTGCCCCATCCTGTGTGAGCCTGGTACGACATATAAAGCCCCGTTCACCAAATCGGTATCAACGACATAATTCAGGGTGCCCACAGGCCCCTCATAGTAGTGCTCAAAGTAGGCGGAATCCTGATGCAAATGCTTGGGGTGGCCGCCCACAGGTTCCTTGTAAAGGCACTGACCGTTCCCAAACATCTCAATGTTGTTGCCGAGAATCGCCTCAACGATATCTATCGTCCGTTCATCTAACGCCGAGCGGAAGAAAGCGGCACTCGTAAAATGGTTGACGGCAAGTACCATAATCTGCTTATCACGCTTATAGCCGGGCGGTGCAGGAAGAAAGAGCGTTCCGTTGGGCGTACGCCACCCCTCCACAATTTTCTCGGCACGGTCAAGCAACGCAATTGATTCTGCCGCCGCAACTTCGATATCGCGATGAATCGCTTTGATGTACGGCTTCATCAGCCCGCGGACAACAAGACAACCGTGTTCTGCGAAGGTGTCGGCAGCGCGTTGCACGTCTACGTTGTCTGTGAAGAACTCGATATCTTCGACGGTAATGTTAAGTTCTGTTGACATGAAATACCCTCCAATTTAAGATGAGGAAAACTGGGCGAATTTGCAAATCTCTGTTATCTCCATATTAAGCAACTTTGAAGAATAAACTTGTCGGAACGGCTTCCCAGCCGTGCCCTGGCTTCCCAGCCGTGACGCTTTATGCTGAAATTGGCTTAACTTTTATATTGAAACTTGCTTAAAAATCAATAATTACGGAACGTTCACAAGGTGTCCACCGATGTTCTCATCGCGGAAGAGACGCTTTGCGCCCTCAGAAAGCCCATCGTACGTCTCGTGCGGTATACCAATCGGTGGATAGGAGGTCTTCATCCAGTGGCGCGAGTAGATGAACGCCATATTGGGACGTGCGGCATTGGAACGATTCGGCGTACCACGATGCCACATTCGCATATCCCGAATCAGCAACGAGCCAGCGGTCATAAAAACCCGTTCCGAGTGCATC
The DNA here is from genome assembly GCA_965198165.1 of Candidatus Poribacteria bacterium. Classification (GTDB taxonomy): domain Bacteria; phylum Poribacteria; class WGA-4E; order WGA-4E; family PCPOR2b; genus CBDAOT01. The sequence goes on from OZ240244.1 coordinate 6,841,584, forward strand.
AGGGGTGCAAGCTCCTGTATGTTTACACCACCCGGCATCAGATGCGTACCGCCGGGCCAAATTTCTAGAGGTCCGTTATCGTCGCGAAAGTCCACAAGTGGAATATTGAGCGCAATACTGTAGGCGGGTACAGAGAGGTCTGTTCCGGGAAAAAGTGGATGAATATCGGAGTGAACCGCCTGATAATCTGACCCGGGCAAGGGCGTATCCGACGCAAAATAATGGCATACGCAATCATTACCCAAGAGCGCATCGATCACTGGTAATGCAAGCGGGTTGGCTACCACCTGCGGGTCAATAAGTGGTTGCATAAACGGCAAGTGCATCTGATAGCGGTTGACACCACGATTTTGCTCGGTGCGTGCGATATACGCTTCAAACACCTTCATGAAAGTTATGTGGAGGTCGGTAACTAGGGTGCGAGGTAAGACCTCTTCAAAGATAACGTAGCCATTCATTCTAACCTGCTGAACGGCAAAATCGAGCGTCTCAGGCTTGAGTGTTCTGTTTTCACGTTCTTCTTGTGTTAGTTTCATGCTACCTCCCTATCTGTTCGACAAGCCAGAAAATTTACTCATCCACGACGATTTCTCCGACGACGATATGGTAACCGACAGCACCAGCCGGGTCAACATCAAATCCCGTTTCACTCTGAATCAACCCATCTTTGGAGATTGCTCTAGCGCAAATCTCAACACGTCCCGCCTGTTTTGGAACCTGCCAAGTGTATTTCCAAAGAGACCATGCCAACGGAGAATCGCTTGCCCAAATTTCCGCTTCTTCCCATGTCTCACCGCCATCAAGGCTCACTTCAACAGTCTCAATACCATCGTGATTTCCCCCATCAAATGCGGCACCACTGATTGTATAGGCCGTGCCTCCTTTAATTTTCAACCCCTCCGCTGGTGTCCCGACCATTGCGGCAAGTTTTACGTGGGCAATTGGGTCCCAACCCTGTTTTTCCCAGTATCCTACATGCTGTTCCGCCAAGTCGATATTGACAATCCATTTCGGATTCTTCGTCCCATAGTGACCTGGATTCAGCAAACGGACAGGGAATCCGTGGTCGCGGGGAAGCGGTTCGCCGTTCATTTTGTATGCCAGCAGTGTCTCTTTACGCATCGCGTCGTCGAGGGGAATGGCAGTATGATACCCATCTTGACAGCGAAAAACAACCATTTTCGCTTCGGCTTTAACGCCCATCTTTTTGAGCACGTCACGGAGCGGAACACCTGTCCACATCGCGTTGCTCATCTGCTCCGTACCAATCGGGTCGCCGATGCACTTGAGCGTTCGCATGGTCGTCACCGATTTCATGCCTTTGATGTCATCGTAGCTCAAGAGTGACCCCGGTTTCTCCACCAATCCTGTAATTGCCAATCGCCACTGTTCCGCCTTAATTGTCACCGGTTGACGATACTGTAGCACATAAAAGTCTTCGTTGGAGGTTACCATTGAATCTGGCTTGAGCCCCTCGGTCTGATTGGCCATTGCCTCAAAACCGTGGAGAGGCAATGCTGTCCCCGCGACAGTGATTGCGGTAATTTTTATAAATTCTCTTCTTTGCATGGTCTTTCTCCTTAAATTTGGGTGTACAAGCACCTCTCCCAGATTCGCCTACTCATTTTTCCACATCCCCATCGTAATTTTTACGACACCTCTGACCATGATTAACGTCCCGGCTGTCAAGAAGACGATGATTCCCACCAATTTCGTTTGCGACGAATGCGGAAACAAAAATCCGATAAACCCAACAATCATAACCGCGATGAGTGTGTTCAACAGAGTTTTGCTGGTGTACCATTTCTTCATTGTCTCACCCCCTCATTGACGGATGGCATTCTCGTTGTACGGAGATTTTCCGCCCGTCGTTTCCTTAATCTGTTCATCAAGATAGAGCGTGTTACACGGCTTAAAGCCGGGCAGTGTCACGATGTTGACAAACGTATCAATGCACCGGTGCCCGGTGCCGGGGGGAATATAGACAGCTGTGCCCGGCCTGAGCGACACCCGCTCGAAGATTGACAGGGCCTTCAGGTCAGGGAATACATACAGGTGACTTTCGCGCCCGTAGGTGTCGAGTGAATAGCCATTTGGGTCAAGGCCGAAATAGAGGTCGTGCTGCGCTGTTCCACCGCCAATCGGTGTCTCCGGGTGATAATGGGTCTGCGAGTTTTCAGCCGCCACGTTGACCACATGGTTATTGACAGTATTGACTCCATCCAGTTCATTCTCGGTCGCTGTGTTGCAATACCACGTCATCGGTAGCCGTCGGAAAGCGTCAAATGCGAAATCGTGGTTTTCTGCTGTGTCTCTAAGATAGCGTAAACGGCGGGCAGTCGTTACGTGTGTCATAAAGATGTTGAGGTTCTCAATCCACCAATAGCGGAATTTGCCGCGGGCTCGGATGGATTCGTCCGGCGCAACGGTAAGTCCATCTCCCGGTTGAATCGACTCAAATGAACTGATCTGTTTGGTTGACCAGCCGACAAGCGAGTAGCTCTCTAGCAATAGGTCAAAGGTACGCCGTACTTTGGGGCGCGTTGCCCATTTTTCGCGAGGAATACCTGCGCCTTCCAGCAGGTAGATTTCGCCAGCGATGTCACCGACCAGCGTCCGCCCTGATATCCGCTCCAGAATTGCCTCAACCGGTGGTCGAATCTTTTCGTGCAGTGTGTCTAAATTTTCAGCCAATGTCTGAAGGATGGGCCAATTTTCGTCATCACATTCATCCGGCTCGTAGAACGCCGGTAACTTCTCGCCATCGCCTTCCTGTGTCCGGTAACCGGCATCCAGAAAAACCTCACCTCGCCCACGGTCAAGCCAAAGATATCGAACCCCTTCGTGTTCTGCGAGCAGTTCACCATCATCGGCATCAAAATGTCCGCACCCGATTTTGAAGCCAGGGTGATGTCGCTCAAATTCGGCAAACACCGGTTCAAGACTTTCAGGGTCTTCGATGTGTCCGATAACAACGTCAGGCATTAAACATCTCCTTTCCACCTAACGAACAGAGTCAGTTGCCTACTGTGCCAATCATTACGTTGTCAAGGACGCTAGTGTTCTTTATGATTGACATCCCAACACGGTTTTTATGCCAGCTCTGTGTCTCTTTTTACTGTTTCTTTTACGCAGGACAATTGATTATAGCACATCCGCAAACAGGATGCACATTTTTTAGGCAATTGACCAGGGACATTTATGGTAAAGCCAATAGGGCAGATAGGAGAACAGAATTTTAACGCAGAGGCGCAGAGAGGCAGAGACGCAGGGGAGATAAGAGAACTGATTTTTAACGCAAGGACGCAGAGGAAAAAAGACGCAAAGATGGGCAGAAGCAGAGAGGCAGGGAAGAATAGAGACTGGTATTTTTTGCGTTATACGCAAGAATCTGAGGCGCGGTGAGGGATGGAATTTGCTTGACTGAGTCAAATTTTTCAAGTTGGTGTGTTTTTCGGTTTTCGGTTGATTGTGGAACGGGTTGCAAGGTTGCAAATTCGGGGTGAGCCTTGCAAGTGGGTTGCAATGTTTAAACATAAGTAGACAGGTGATGGGAGTTGGGTTTCACTATATCGACGAGAGCCGGGCATTGACTTGTAGTAGCGAAGAGAAAAGCGTACCTCTCTTTTTTTATGGGGACCTCCTTTATGTGTCTCCTTTATTCGTTGTGTTATTGGTTATCAAACTCTGATGGCCAGTTCTCAACCATGTCAGGGGTTGTCCACATCTCTAGTGGAAGCGACAATTTGGCCAAATCGTTTAGGCGTGGTGTGACTCCTGTACTCAGCATTTCTGCGAGCCTTGCTTCACGCTCTGCCTGTAATAATTGCCAAGCGGCATCGACTTCAGGGGAGCGCGGGTATTCTACACCAATCTGTGCGTTTTCATAAAAACCGTGCTTGACGGAGTTCGCCACGACGATAAACACGGCTTCGGCAATCGCTGCCGCTTCCAAATCATCGGGTGGGAATGGCGGGATGAACTCTGCGCTCCAGTGACCTAGTTTCTGTGTCTGTGTCCGTAATGCGTCTACAGGGGGACCAGATAAGGTTAGAACAGAGGGGTCTGCTGTGTTTGGTATTGTTGGTGCATCTTGTGCTGTTTGTGTTTCATCATGCCCCACGTCGCCGTGCGAGTGTTCTTTCGCCGTAGGACCAGACTTCTGCTCAATAGTAGGGATGTTGATTTCCTCGGTGGATGGAACAGGGTTGTTGTCGGGGGTGTTTTGCTCTATGGTGTATCGTCCAACGAAGTAAATACCTACGATGATGGCAACCACGCAACAGGTTGCGATGATTATGGTTTTTGGATGCAACATGAGGGTGTCCTCCTTATGTTTGCTGTCCCGTCCGTATTGAGAATGCGGATGGGGATGGCAATAGGTGTTTGGATTGTAAATTCCTTTCTGTAGAAGTGTGCTCAATTTTACCACTGTGAGAGATCTGCATGGGTGCCGCGTGGCTCGTCGAACATTGGCCAACTGAGTTTCTTCAATTCTTTGAAACGATCGAATTCCTTTGGGTTCATGAAATTGGTTTTCTTAAAGAGATCTTCAAAGAAGAAAAAAATTTCCGTTCTGGCTGCAGCCGCCTCCGGATGATCTGAGTGGAGTCCATGTTTCCGTAAGACTTCCGTATTGTTTATAACCAAGAGTGCTTCCGGATCATTGGCGTACTGCTTCTTCCGTTCTTCTAATGGCGGCAGGTACGCGTCGCTCCAATGACCGCCTTGTTCAATACTTTCAGTAGAGGGTTGATGCGGGTCTGTGTGCTCCTCTTCGCCGTGCCGGGGTTCCTTTGCCGTGGGGCCAGGATTGTCCTCAACGGCGGGAGTGATGGATTTTTCAGTTGTGATGGCAGGTGGTAGTGATTTGATGAGTTCCTGCTGTAATATGTATTGACCGCCAAAGTAGACGGTCAATACGATGAGAATCACGCAACAGGTGGTGATTATTATGAATTTGGGTTGTGAATACATGGTTAAATCTCCTCATGTGTTTGTGTTGTTCCGTCCATTTTGAATATCCGGATAGGGATGGCAATAGGTGATTTGATTTTTGGGTTATGGGTTACACAATTTCACAGTTATCCTCTGGTCTATGAGTGGTAAAGGCCGTTATCGGAAGTGATAATTGTCAATCTCTCTACCAAAGCTGTGCGCTTCGGATAATACCATAGTTTTTTTTCTCTGTAAAGAAAAAATACGGTAGGTAGAGGCTATCTCGATGGTCGGTATGTGATTAAACTGACACTCCGCACTTCTGATTCCCGTTTTTTGGATTTATTTCTCAAACCCGCGTGGGCCCTACATTGAGCAGGATATCCAAGGTGAGCAGGAGAAAAAGACAAGTGGAAAATGGAATCTTAATCAACAACGCCGAATCTCCGTCATCCTGTGCGAATCCTTTTGTGACGCGGGTTTGTCTTAAAAATACTAAAACGTGGCAAAACAAGTGCGGAGTATGGGATTAAAGCCCATTACATGGAATAAACGATCTCTGAGGGTGCTAATAGGATGTTTTTGGGGCATGTAGTAAATCTGCTATTGGGTGGGGTGAGCTTGCGCTCCGATGGTGGGGGTTGTACAAATTGAGCAGGGTCTGTCTATGTTGATTCGTTGTTGTTTGACGCAATCGGTGGGGTTAGTATCAAAGAGGCGTTTCCCGCCAAAGTAGACGGTTGCAATGATGGCAATTACACAGCAGATTCCGATTATCACAGGGAGGGGGCGCATGGTTGTCTCCTCCGATTAAAAGAGCGGGTGATATCTCAGGTTTTGGGTGATTGCGGCAACGATTCGGTCAAGGCAAGCCTCACACTGCTCGGTTGTGCCGGTGCAAAGTGGGATTCGCATCCCGTTGGTTAGGTCTGCGTACAGTTTGGATGTGTCAAGGTCGGTGGTTTCTATGTAATAGTTATACCAATTCTGAAAAATCAAATCTGTTTTGCAGCATCAATGAAAAATGGAAAGGAAGTCATTTTAGAGATGGCAGCCTCACTCGTCTCTTTCAGTATCGCCGTTATACCGGCTTGCAGGGTTTCTAAACTTGAATAAGTGTCCCGGAAAAGACGCTGTTTGAAGTATTGCCACACCCGCTCAATCGGATTCAACTCCGGGCTGTACGGCGGCAAAAACAGTAGCTCTACATTCTCAGGAACCTCTAACGCATCGGACAGATGAAACCGCCCATTGTCAAGAACTAGTGCTTTGTCAAGTTTGAAATTGTAGTGACTTTGTAAGGGGCCATCGGCGCGGTTGAAAACAAGCGACTACAAAATGAAGGTAGACAAAGCACTAGTACATTCAGACTCTCCGGGAACGCCTCGGAAAATGCGTCTAAAAAATACTGGAAACAATCGCTAGTTAAGCCCGAAAACTCCAAGTAAAAGTGAGCACCGGTGCGGGGTTCCACCGCACCATAGAGATAAATTGATTCATATTTAGGACAAACGCTTGCTATCGGTTTCGTCCCGCGCACAGTGATGCGTCTTTGAACACAACCTAATAACCCGAATCGAGATTCATCTTGACTGAAAAGACGGGTGCTTTTGAACTTTGAGACCGGTTTTTGCGCGCAGGCTGCCTTCACTTGCGCGCCAAGGGTTGCGGCGAAGTCCTCCGCATCGGAGACGTTTTTTTTTTCGTGCGTTTTGCGGGGCACTTTTGGTTTTGCTTTCCATCGGTCGTGCACGAGGGAATAAACGCCTTTATAGCTCATTTTGACCCCTAAGGTGTGTTGAATATACTCCTGGATATCTGTATAGCTAGCGAACCCTTCGCCCTCTTGGAGTTTGCTCCGTAGCATATCGGCTTGTGCGGGTGTCAGTAAGGGCGGTCTGCCTGTGGGGGTGCCTCGGTGAAGCATCGCTTCAAGTCCATCGGTTTCGTAGACGGTAAGCCAGGTGCCGACGGTTTTGGGGTGAACCCCGATTAGAGCGGCTGCCTCCCGCCGCGTTTTGGCATACCCGCTTTTGAGGTGATAGAGCATCGTCAGTTTTTGGTTCCGATGGACATCAGAAGTTTTGTGCATCTCTGCCTTGAGTGTCTCGATTCCTTCACTAATGTTGGGAAGTTTTTTTCGCATAGGTTCTCCTTTAATAGGTTAGATGCAAAACAGTTTAGCACGTTTACGAAAAAATTCAACAAAAAAAACGGAAAATTTTAAACAGAAATGGTATTACATACTTGTTGGGTATTGACAGCGTTGTGCTTGTCTACTCGGATAATCATCGGGGCGGATGATTCGTTTTGGCTCTGTTGTGCGGTGGTATCGAAGAGTAGTGTTCCGAGTAGGTAGCCGGCTATCATTAGCAGAATGCCGATTGCGGGGGTGAGTTTTTGCCCAAGTGTTTTGTTCATTGTTGATTCCGTAATGGAGTAATCCGTATATCCTCAAGATTGTGGGTTAGCGGGTAGGAACGGGGAAAGCCCATTCCTACCCGCGTCAGTGGGATGAGTTAATATGTGTGGGTGTGTTTGCACGGGTGGAAGTCTCTTCCTGTGCATCTTTGGCCGCTCATGTTTGTGTGGGTACACTGACCCTGGTGGAGCATGTGTGGTGTTTTCGCACCGGCCACTGTGGGGTCGTATGTATGTAGATGGCAACTCCCCCGGCCTACCCAAGTGTGGGTATGTGTTTGGCACTCGTAGTAGCCACCGGATTCGCAACGGGCATTGGCATCGGTCGGATGCCTTTGATTACATTGGACCCAGTTGTGGCCGGACAGGGTGGCGATTGTCAATCGGTGCCCGCACGGGTCATTCCAGGCGTACGCAAAATTCGGGGTGGCAAAGGTGTGTATGTGCTGACATACCCACATGTTTGAGTCGGTACAGTTTTCCCCGTTGTGCGTTAAATCACAGGATCCCATCTGGTAGTGGTTGCCTCGGTTGTTGGGGTCGTATGATTGGTTACACCCGGCGCAGGTGACGGTTTGGGGCGGAGTGGGTGTAACGACAGTCTCTGGAGGGGGTGCAACGACATTGTTGTTGCTTTGTTGGTTGTTGGTTGTCCCTTCGGTGTTGGTGGGTGAGTATACGTGAGTGTGTGTCCCCTGACAGGGACGGTAGTTCCGACTAATGCAGTTTGAGTCGTCACATTGAGTTTGTATGTGATACTGTGCCTGGCATGGTGCATGGCGGTGGCTGCAATAATTGTAACTGCGCTCGGGCTTGGTGTGGTGGTACACCTGGTCATCATTGCATCTATAATATTTGTGGTTTGCATCCCACTCACATGTGGTGCGATGATGCTTTTCGGCATTGTCTCTGGATTGTGCGTGATAGGAACAACCACCATAGCATTGGTATATGTGGCCGTTGTTTTCGTAGTCGCATGGTCGATTATTACAGGTCCAGAGGAAGCCGGGGCAGTCTACTCCCTCGTCAGTTAGGTCTTGTTCTATTTTGTCGGGACAGCTTTGCCGATGTGATGTTCTCGCTTCACCAAGGGTATCAAACTCTACTTCACATGGGCTACCGCCCTTGCATCTGAATTTTGGAGGGGTTCTGCGTGCTATATTGTGTGTAGCCTCCGATTGTGTTGGAAGCCCTATATCGTCACCAGAGTGCCCCGCATTGTGGATGTTGATTTCCCTGACGTAGTCATTATACGCCTTTTTCCGTTTTGCGAAATATGAAGAAGCTGTGGGCGAATCATTTTCTGTTCCAATGCTATCTATCTGCGTATTGACTGCGCCCGCAGCTTTTTGCATTGCCTGGTATAGAAGTATTCCATCGTATATATCGTATCCTGTCAGAGCTGCAGCAGAAAGTGCACTTGCCCAGGCATTGATGAAATCCACGCTGTAGTGTTGCGGGGTGGAGAGTAGTGCATCCCGTAATTCCTCATTATTCACATCAATTCTGACATCTATATCGCCGGCTTTGCCATCTAAATGCACAAGATTGATTATCGCATTCGATAAATCTCCGGTAGCGGTGTGCCATCTGTCTTGCGCTGTTGTCAGGGCACCAGATTGAGGGTGGTAGGCTTCACCAGACGTTGTGAGTATGGTGAGGCATCCGAAACAAACGGTGAGTATTGCTAAAACAAGTCTATTTTTCATCATTTTTCCTTTCTGTAGAAATGTACTCAAATTTACCACTGTGAGAGATCTGCATGGGTGCCGCGTGGCTCGTCGAACATTGGCCAACTGAGTTTCTTCAATTCTTTGAAACGATCGAATTCCTTTGGGTTCATGAAATTGGTTTTCTTAAAGAGATCTTCAAAGAAGAAAAAAATTTCCGTTCTGGCTGCAGCCGCCTCCGGATGGTCTGAGTGGAGTCCATGTTTCTGTAAGACTTCCGTATTGTTTATAACCAAGAGTGCTTCCGGATCGTTGGCGTACTGCTTCTTTCGTTCTTCTAACGGCGGCAGGTACGTGTCGCTCCAATGACCGCCTTGTTCCGTACTTTCAGTAGAGGGTTCATGCGGGTCTTCGTGCCATACGTCGCCGTGCCAGTGTCCCTTTGCCGTGGGGTTGGGTTTCTGCTCAATAGCGGGGATGGTGGTTTTCTTGGCGGATGTGATTGGGTTGTCGTCGGGTCTGTCTTTCGCTAAGGTGTATTGCCCGACGAAGTAAATGCCTACGACAATGGCAATCGCACAACAGACCGCGATGATTATCGGTTTGGGGTACATTGTGTTGGACCTCCTTATGGGTTTGTGCCTGTCCCGTCCGTATTGAGTATCCGGATAGGGATGGCAACAGGTGATTTGATTTTTGGGTTATGGGTTACACAATTTCACAGTTATTCGTTGGTCTAGGGCGTGGTAGAGGCGGTTATCGGGAGTGATAACTGTAGCCCCTCTACCAAAACGGAATCGCTGTTCACAAGCTTAATATTTAACCTAAGTTGCTACCTATTAGGCGGCAACCACGGGTGTTACTCCTCCAAATCCTCGTCGAGCCATCCAGCCTCGGCGACTTGTGCCTCCAACCTTTTTTTCGCACGATACAACAGGTCCTTTACGGCACCCACAGGGGCCTCCAATTGATCAGCAATCTCTTCATACGTGAACTCCTGAAGTTGCAAGCGGAGCGCATCGCGTTGCCGTTCTGGCAAAGCGTTTACCAAACCCAGAACATATTCCAGTAGAGCATCGTCGGTTACGCGTTCCTGATCTAACAGATCCGCCATGACTGTGGCGGCATATAATGTCTGTTCGGAAACGTCGGAGATCGGTTCAAACTCGATGCGTGTCTGGTTCTTTCGATACCAGATTGCAATCTGTTGATCAGCGATACTGAACATCCAGTTTAAGAATTTTTCGGCATCCCGAAGCTTTTTTAATTGCTTGCTCGCCTCAAAGAACGTGTCTTGGACGATTTCTTCCACATCAGAGCTGTTTTTGACGCGCTGAGTGACATAGCGAAGAACGTTGTCTTGGTATCGGTTATGGAGCACCTTAAAGGCATCTTGATCATTGTTATCCAAGCAGTGGCGAACCAACTCTGCATCGCTCCATCGCGATTTCGCATCGTTTTTCATGAGGGCACCACAAGTTTGGAAGTTGATTGAAAGTTCAAAAGTGCGGATTTTTTCTAGCCCTATTTGCATGTATGAAAATTGAGCGAAAAAGTCTCACAAAAATTTGATTTTTTTTATGGTAGGGTTATTTGGTTCTCGAAAATTGGAACGGGAGCAGATGATTCCGAAGAAACCGAGTTTTGAAGCCCTAACGGGTGGCAAGATGACTTGACGCAAAAAAACTCGGTTTCTATTGGGAACAGTCTGAGGATGGGCGTACTTTTATCGAAAACGGAACGGCTCTAGGCAATTGACAACCTAAGTCAATCGTGCTATAATCAGAGTCATATCTTTTGTAAGGGTAAAAATCGCTCTCACTTCATATATCATGAACCAAAATCATTAGGAGAACATAATATGCCACTTGGCAGAAAAATACGTTACGGAATGGTGGGCGGGGGGCCCGACGCATTTATCGGCGCGGTACACCGAAAAGCCGCCGCACTTGATGGAGAGATTGAACTTGTGGGCGGGGCATTTTCCTCTTCGCCGGAGAAATCGCGACAGCAGGGCGAAGAACTCCTTTTGGATGCAAGCCGTGTGTACGGGTCGTATCAGGAGATGGCAGAGCGGGAGAACCAATTGCCGGAAGGTGACCGCATTGACTTCGTATCCATCGTGACACCAAATCATGTTCATTTTGATGTGGCGAAAACCTTCATTGAGGCGGGCATCCACATCGTCTGTGACAAACCGATGACAACGACGGTTGAGGATGCGGAGGCACTGTGCCGCTTGGTCAAGCAACACGATGTGGTCTTTGCCCTGACACACAATTACACCGGCTACCCGATGGTCAAACAGGCACGCGAACTTGTTAAACAGGGGGCGTTGGGAACGGTTCGGAAGGTTGTTGTTGAATATCCGCAGGGCTGGCTGGCAACGTTTCTCGAGGGCGAGGGTGCCAAGCAAGCTGTATGGCGCACAGACCCGAATCAGGCGGGCGTTTCCTCCTGCATTGGAGACATTGGCTCGCATGCAGAGAATCTCGCACACTATATCACAGGACTGGAGATGGAATCGCTCTGTGCCGACCTGACGACCTTTGTGCCAGGACGCCAACTCGAAGACGACGGAAACCTATTGGTGCACTATCACGGCGGTGCGCGTGGCGTTCTCTACGCTTCGCAGATCTCTATCGGTGAGGAGAATAATCTTCGCATCCGTGTTTACGGAACTGAAGCTTCCCTTGACTGGCATCAGGAAAACCCGAATTACGTTTCTGTCCGTTTCCCCGATGGGCCTGAACACATTTATAAACGGGGCAACGACTACCTTGCGCCAATCGCTGTGCATAATTCACGCATCCCGTTTGGACATCCAGAGGCGTTTATCGAGGCGTTTGCGAACATATATGTCAACGCCGCACGCACGATGGCGGCCAAAATATCGGGTGAACAGCCGGGCGAGTTCGATTCCGATTTCCCAACGGTACAGGATGGTGCACGCGGCGTTCACTTTATCCACACAGCTGTGGAGAGTGGAAATCAGCGGGCATGGGTTGATGCGAGCTATACCACACCGGCATAGTGGCGGACATCTCAATCTGTTGGCCGGGGCTCACGGAGGAAACCCGACCTTAACATCAAAGCAACGTAGCACAACTAGTGCTTTGTCCACCTTAATTTTGTGGAGAGAAACCGAGTTTTTTCTTCAAAACTCGGTTTCTGAGTGCCTGTTTGAAAAGCGAGGAGGTCTATGTCAACAGTAATCGAAATAATCAAATTTTTTGAAATGCAGATTGGACACTTCTCCGATCGAAGTGCCCGATGGTTGTTTCAAAACAGAGAGTTCGTCCGGGGATTGTTTGAAATCCTCGCCCGCCCCCTGGTGCCCCGTATTGATTTTAGCCAACTCAAACTCATCGATCGGAGTTTTCTGGCAGATAATCTTGAGGAACTGGTCGCTGATCTCGTGTTTCGAGTGCCATTTCGTAGTGAATCGGGCACCGATGAACTGTTCATCTATATCCTCGTTGAACACCAATCCACGGTGGATAAGAAAATGGCCACCCGAGTGCTGTCTTACATGGTCAATATTTTGGCTTTGCAACGCAGGGAATGGGCAACGAACAACGTGCCTGAAAGTCAGCAACGTTATAGTCTGGTGATTCCGATTGTGTTTTACACCGGCGAGCAGAGATGGAATACCCCGTTGACCCTAGACGCAATCACGGACGTGCCCGATGTGCTCTCTCGGTTTGTCCCAAAATTCGACATACTGCTGCTAGACGTAAAAGGGACAGAACCCGATACGTTAACGGAAACAGGGCATCCGTTGGGGTGGTTGCTGACCGTCTTGCAAAAGGAAAATGCGGATGAGGTAGAGATAAAGAACGCGTTGATTAGAGCAATCTCGCATCTCAACACCCTTGGTGAAGAGCATCAGGAGCAGTGGGAGATGGCGATTGCCTATTTCTTATTGCTAATTCTGCATCGTCGTCCAGATGAACAACATGACAACTTGAAAACAGTGATTGAGGAACAAATTCCACTGTCACGCAGAAAGGAGGTAACAGAGATGGTTTATTCAAGGGCAGATCGCCTTCTTGACGAAGGCGCAAAACGTGGTCGTGAACAAGGTATCGAACAAGGTATTGAACAAGGTATCGAACAAGGTATCGAACAAGGTACGGAGCAAGCTCTTACGACAATTGCAACTGCGATGTTGAACGACAATCAACCGATTGATACGATTATCAAATACACCGGATTGTCTAAGGAGGAGATTGAACAGTTGACGGAATCGGTGAACTCATCCACCTAGTGCTTTGTCCACTTTAATTTTGTGAGTTTCACCACGAAAAAGCCGATTATGTTGTCGTACTCAAAAGTGGGAAGATTATCGAATACAGTACGACCAAGATTCGGAGCAGAAATTCCGATGTTCTGTTTCTCATACCGCTCCTTAGGAAATAAACCCAATTAGGAGATAATTTTAGGAGGTAAAAATGGCAAGACCTGTGACACTGTTTACTGGACAGTGGGCGGATTTAACACTTGAAGATTTGGCGAAAAAGGCGAGCGACTGGGGCTATGATGGCTTAGAACTAGCCTGCTGGGGTGACCATTTCGAGGTCGATAAAGCCCTTGAAGATGACGGTTACTGTCAGGGGCGGCATGACCTTTTGGCAAAGTACGGGCTGAAGGTCTGGGCGATTAGCAACCATCTCGTTGGGCAGGCGGTCTGCGATAACATCGACAGTCGCCATGCGGCAATTCTGTCACCGGAGCTCTATGGAGATGGCGACCCGGAGGAGGTTCGCCAGCGCGCCGCAGAAGAGATGAAAGCAACAGCGAGGGCGGCGGCAAACCTCGGCGTGAGCGTTGTCAATGGGTTCACCGGTAGCAGTATCTGGCACCTGCTCTACTCGTTCCCCCCAAATGACCCAGATGCAATTGATGCGGGCTACGAAGATTTCGCGAACCGTTGGAATCCGATCTTTGACGTATTTGATGAAGTCGGGGTCAAATTCGGGCTAGAGGTTCACCCCACCGAGATTGCGTTTGATGTCGTCACCTCAGAACGCGCCATCGCTGCGCTTGATGGGCGCGAAACCTTCGGCTTCAACTACGACCCAAGCCATCTCGGCTATCAAGGTGTCGACTACGTCGCATTCATCGAAAAATTGAGTGACCGTATCTATCACGTTCACATGAAAGATGTCTGGTGGTCATCAACGCCACGGCTCTCCGGCGTATTCGGTGGGCATCTGAACTTCGGTGATAGCCAGCGATATTGGGATTTCCGCTCGATTGGTCGGGGCAATATCAATTTTGAAGAAATCATTCGTGCGCTCAACTTCGCTGGATACAACGGTCCGCTCTCAATTGAGTGGGAGGACAGCGGTATGGACCGTGAGCACGGAGCCCGCGAAGCGTGTAGCGCGGTCAAGGGCTACGACTTCGAGCCGTCCGATGTGGCATTCGATGCGGCGTTTGAAGAGTAGTCAAACATCATCCCAAACTTTGTTGGTCGGTTATTCTGCGTCGGTTCGTTTGATGCCCTCAAGAACTAATTTCGGAAAATCGACCGACTTTTATATTTAGTGGAGCACTCAAAATGAAAATTTACATCTTAACCGACCTGGAAGGCGCGGCGATGGTGTCCCGGTTCAGCCAAACCCGAGAAGAGGGACCACAGAAGCATACAGCGATGAAATTATTAACATGGGAGATTAACGCCGCCATTGATGGCATTCTGGATGTGGATGCCGATGCGGAGGTTGTGGTCTGGGATGGACACGGAAACGGTGGGATTGATGTCCTCGAATTTCATCCGAAGGGGAAACTCATTGCGCGTGGCCCCATCCGTGCGCCGTACTACCTTGATCGCACGTATGACGCGCTCTTTTTCGTTGGGCAACACGCGATGGCAGGCACCCCAAACGCACCACTGAGCCATACCTATTCCTCGCTGTCAATCGAATACTACAAACTCAACGGGCAGGAAATCGGGGAATTTGGGTGTCGTGCCGCAATGGCAGGGACATTTAATGTGCCAACGGTCTTCATTTCCGGTGACGACAAAGCGGTCGCCGAAGCGAAGCGTCTCATCCCGAACATTTACGGTGTCGAAACCAAACAGGGACTCGGGCAGGAACTCGCTCTGCACCTGTCACCCCAACGGTCACGGGAATTAATCCGAGAGACAGCGGCTGAGGCGTACAGAAATATCGATCAGATTGAACCCTTGAAGATCGAGCCGCCGTATCAGTTTGAAGTGCGGGTACTCGAAGGCAAATCCATCGAGGGATACTTAAAACAGGGTGCGGAGAAGATTGATGAGCGCACAGTTGTCAGATACAGCGATGATATTTGTGAGCTGTCAATTTAGGTGCTCCGATTTTCTCTATTTTTGTCATGTTTCAACAAACACCGGTGCTTGGGCGTGTAATGTCTCTCTAGTGTTATATGCCCAGCACTCCTTTTCACCTATTCCACCCGCTTACCCGTAAAATGCATCCAAAATTTTTCTGAGTCAATAAAATGGGGACAGATAAAACTCCAAAACAGTTGCCATGAAACAGAGTCAGTAAGAATCAATCATATTAAAATCCCGGAGGTGCTGTATCAAATTGTATGTGACCAATTGTAGTGATTGCGACCAAACGCCGTTAAAAGAACGCATGAGAATCAAAAACTTCATGAGATTCTTTGATTTCTAACCAGATTTCATAACGACTTTCCTGGCTGTCGCCCGGGTCGTGTGGTAGTTCCAGCCACGTAACACCAGATTCTCACTGAATTGATAGAGGTCCTCCTTTCGATCCCGGCCGGAAAACATCCGCGCAATCACCACCTTCCTTGGATTTTTAGCGCGGTTGGACATCGAACCGTGTACAATGAAATAATCGAAGAAGGTGATGTCACCCGGCTCGGCTTCAATCGCCGTCGCGCCTTCAAGTGGAAACCGTTTGTGGAATGCGGCATCGTTGGCAGTGGAGGCCTCCATCCGGCCGTGCTTGTGCGAGCCGGGATAGACTTTGAGGCATCCCATTTCCTCCGTTGCTTCACTAACATGAATCATTCCCGCAATCATGGTATTTGTCTGGGTCGGCAGGTAGCTCCAGTCCTGGTGCATCATAAAGGGCGTTGTTGCAGTTGTCGTCCGCTTCTCAAAGAGCGTAGAATGGTTCAGAACGATGTCGGGGCCGATGAATTGTTCAACAATGTCGAGGAAATCTTTGTGAAGCAGGGCCGCCATCCATAGCCCTGAATACTGTTGCACGTTGCGAGTGTCAATGATACCGTTATTGTTCGAGGTATTACCGTCCTTTCCGCCGTCGAGTTGTTGCGCAATTTTATCAAACTCGGTTTCAAGCGAGCTAATCTCATCTGGCGAAAAGACACCCTTGGCCAGGTAGTATCCGTTGTCCGAGAAAAATTGTTGCATTTTGCTCATGTTCTTCGCTTCCTTTGTGGTTAGATGTTACACACGGTGGTGTTGAGCCGCGTGAGGTTCGGATATGTCAATTGGCCTCATCAAGAACATGCCTTAGATTGGCGAATCCCGTTCAGAATGTGCTGTGTCGGAATGTGAGAATATTGTCTGCTACTTCGTGGCAAAAGTGCTAACCTTGCCGTTTTTAACGGGGCAGGTCTAGGAGTCAATCGCAAGTCCATATTTCCAAGAACACTTGGTAGCTCACAATGACGTGAACAAAGGCATCCGCTGAGGAAAGCGCAAATATCATAGCATGGTCTAGAAAACAGGTCAATCGAAAAATTTTCTGAGTACATAAAAATGGGGACAGATGAAACCAAAAACAGTTGCCCAGTCTGAGACGGTTTGATATATTTTCGGCCGAATGATTTTGGGTTGGAAATTGGTCGAGACTTGGCTTTCGATTCGATCTATCTAAAAAGAAAGAGAGGAAAACCATGAAAACAATACCTTCGCCAATTATCCGGGTGTGATTTTATTCCGGGTGCAATGAATAGAACCAATTGAACCCAGATGGTCAGCGATTTCATCAAAAACAATCGGTTCCGGTTTTTCCGGAAGTCATTTTAATATCTCGTGTAAATACTTCAGTCCCCGATAGTGTGCCTTGAGAGAAAAGACGCTAAACTCACCGTGTTGCACACGGAACGGCGCGCACAGCTTCGCACTCAAATTCACCATGAACATCGATAGATTCGTCGCATTATGCACTGGGGTTGGTTTCACATTCATAAAGCCCTCTAAGCCCCAATACTGTTTCGCATCGCGGAAGTTAAACTCCAGTTGAAAACGCAGACGGTAATAATCAATCATTTTCTCCGCTTCTAACGCCAAGTCTGAACGAAACAGCAACACATGCGATTGCTTTTTCGTCTGTAGATTTGTTTTAAGAATACAAACCACATTGATCGGGTCTGCGAACTGTTTGTGCCGCAGCTTCGCTTGATAAATATCGGTCTTAACCTCTCCTACCGTGTAGGAGGCGATAAGCCATTCGGATGGAATCTGCTCTGGATTGAAGCGTTGCCCATAGATGCGGGGGCGTCCCCGTCCCGCATAAGGAGTGGTAGACGGAAAATAGAGTGCCGCATCGGTACGCAACTTTGAGATTAAATCCAGTCCACATTGTTTTGTCATCTGTGCCGCATTATTGTGGCCAAAATGACCATCGAGGACGAGGTGCCGGAGTTGAATCACTCCGCCGACTCACTTCTGTAGTTGGGTCACCATAGATTGAATTTGCTTCAACTCATCGGTAAGAACCCCATCGGTTTTGTCCCGGTTGCGGCTCCCCTTAGGGCGCCCGCGCTTTCGCTTTGGGGGTGCGGGATACGAGGCATTGGAGTGTTTTTTAGGCGGTGGTATCGCTTCCGAGGTGGTGTCCCGCACGATTTGCACCATACCCATTGGGTACGACCGCCGCGGTTTGACACTCAGTAATGAGATTGCCATAAACGCCACACCGGGAATCGTTTTCCCAAAGACAGAGGAGAAAAATCGATTTAAGCCATGAGTTTGTTTCCCCGATTGACTCACGGTTGTCTCGTCGTCGGCAATCAGATACTCACCGTCACGGTCAAGCAAATGGACCTTAAAAAAGAGCCAGCAGACGCGCCCCCAAGGGATAACAGTATTGAAGAAGCGTTGTATGGTGCGATAACTTCCGCCTTTTCCCGCCCAACGGGAGATACCCAGCATCGTCACTCGGCTGGTCATCGCAATTAGGGCGAATCCGACGCGGGCGAATTGAGCGCTTGTTGTTGCGGATAAGAGTGGACGAAAACAAGTGAAAAGTGATACAATTTCAAGCATGGGCGTTTATCCTTTCTCAGTTATGGTTTTGGTATTCATAACTTTAGGATATTCGCCCTATTAATTCAACCCTTATTTTGGCGAAGGTATTGCCTTTAGAAACCGAGTTTTTTCTTCAAAACTCGGTTTCTGCTTCTGTTGTTCCATTTGACCCACAATTTAACGATGGACACAGCACCCCTTTTCATCGAACCCACCCGCTTGCCCGCACAACGCATAAACCTTCCTATCCGTAAGTCATCCGATTAGCCTCGCCCCACCAATCTATACCAATCCTCTGCGTTGTGGAAACACGCATTAAATATTTTTAATAAAATTAAACTTGACTTTAACTTTATTCAATATTATAATACCGTAATATCAAAGGGGAAACGTAAAATGAGTGAAGCACAAATCCCAAAGTGGTTATCTGTGTTGAGCGAAGAAGAGCTCCACTTCATCAAACGATTTATCTTAGCTTCCGGGTCGCTCAAAGACTTGGCAAAACAGTATCAGGTCTCATATCCAACCTTGAGAGTTCGCCTGAATCGGCTTATCGAGAAAATCAAGGTCGCCGATGACCTGGATTTGGAAAACCCATTTTTATTAAAAGTTCGGTTAATGGTTGCGGAGGGCACACTAACACAAGCCACCGCCCGGACACTTATCAAAGTGTACGAAGAATCAAAATGAGAAGGAGGATTTTCATGAATGAACCGTGGATTGACCCTGGAATATTAGGCGGCATATTAGGCGGGACGATAGGTATTCTTGGTTCAATTACTGGCGGATTAGCAGGTTGGTTTGTTCCAAAGGGAAAAGCGAAAAAACTCGTTTTAGGCGTTATTATTTTCTTGATTGCTCTGTCGCTTATCCTACTGGTCATCGGTATAATCGCCTATCTGTTCGGTCAACCTCGCGGCGTATGGTACGGATTCGGTTACACCGGTCTCCTTGGCACGATTATATTTGGTATTCTTTACCCGGTACTGCTCAACGAATATAGGAAAGCCGAACTGAGAAAGTCAATGGCTGAAGATTTAACACTTGGAGAGAACAGAGATGTCGGGCAGGATTAAACCAGTTGTTTTGATAAAGCTAACGTATGTTCTGTTTAATGAGAAGGAGGATTTTCATGAATGAACCGTGGATTCACCCTGGAATACTAGGAGGCATATTAGGTGGCACAATGGGGACTCTTGGTGCAATTACTGGAACATTAGCAGGTTGGTTCCCCGCGAAAGGAAAATACAAGAAACTGGTTTTGGGCGTTAATGTTTTCTCCTTTGTCCTGTCGCTAATCCTACTCATCATCGGTGTAATCGCCTATCTGTCCGGTCAACCTCGTGATGTATGGTACGGATTCGGTTACTGTGGACTCCTTTGCACAGTTCTATTTGGTATCGGTTTCCCGGTGATTCTCAAGAGATATAGGGATGCCGAACTGAGGAAGTCAATGTCTGAAGATTTAACGCTTGGAGGTAATGAAGATGTTAAGTAGAATTAAACGGACCATTTTGATAACGCTAATGTGTATTTTGTTTACAGTCCCCACGGTATTTGCCGAGATACCGGAACCGTACAAACTGGACAATGGGCTCACCGTCATTCTACGCCCCGTGTCCACGTCAAGCCAAGTGGCTGTCGTGGTACTGTTCGATTTGGGCAGCGACCACGACCCGCTAGGTAAATCCGGCAGAGCACACCTACTTGAACACTTATATTGTACCGCTGCAACAGGCGACACGCCAGCACGCGATTTCATGCAGTTTCAGCAACACTACGTCGCAGGATGGAACGCACAAACAGGGGGCAACTACACCGTTTTTGCGGGTGTTGTTGAAGCAGAACATCTCGCAGTGGAGTTAAGGGACGCGGCTACCCGCATGAACGACCTGCACATCACCGAAGCCGATCTCAATCGTGAGGTGCCTCGGGTGCTAACGGAGTTGAGAAATATGTACGGTGGGATTCCGTCGCGGGCTAGCTTAAACCGTGTGCGTACCCAGTTGTACCCCATCCCTCAAGGTGGACAGCACGGCGGTGCGCCCGAGCACATTGAAGCAATCGCTCTCAATGAACTACAGCAGTTTTGGAAAGATTACTACAAGCCGAATAACGCGATTCTTTCCATCGCAGGCCGGTTTGACGTTGCCGAAGCACGGGAATTGATTCACCGAAACTTCAGTCAAATTCCGCCCGGCAAGTCGCCTCCCGCAAAGCCGTCGAAGGCCACCGCAAAGACCGGCACCACCGAGCATGTCAATGTGAAACCTATGATGCACAATGCGACCGGCGTAGCAGCTATCGGATATGCGGTACCGCTGCCCGGGAGCAAGGATTATGCGCCGTTTCTAATAGTGGTCTCACGTTTGTGGGCGCGTGCACAACATACCTTTCAGCCGGGCAAAGTTTTGCCAGTGTACTACCCGCCACTGGATGATGTGACGATGATTGTACTCCAGACCGGCCTGCCGGCTGACGCAGACAGCGAGTCCGCGCTGAAGCAACTCGACCAACGTCTAAACGCTGCATTGACACCACAGCTCACGTCGCAGGATAAACAGCGAACACTCAACTCAATGGCAATGTTGGGCACAGTTGATATGACGGATGCCATGTGGATGCAAAATTTGTACGGTTTAGCCTTTAGCGTTGGCCGTCGGTATCAACTGAAGCTTGATGGGAACGAGTTGCGTACTGCCATCCAGCGTGTCACGGATGCAGACATGCAGCATTTGGCTACGAAATTATTCGCTCCAGAAAAACGCGCTACCGTTATTATTGAGTTGGAAAAATAGGAACCGGACAGTGTGGCAATGTGGAAGGTCTTGACCATTTAGGAACCTGGTTTTTGGCAAAAACTCGGTTCCTTTTTCGCGTTCAATATTTCTGGGGTTTGCGGTTGTGCGACCTGTACTTGCTGAGCGTAGCAGATCGAACACCATATTGGGGGGAAAGATGCTAACGAGTGAAGTGCCAAAAGAGCACTGTGCCATCAGCACTCCCACTAACGAGGGTCGTTCCATCGTTGCTGAACGCGAGGCTAGTGATATTGGATGTATGGCCCCTGAGCGTGTTCTGGTGCTGTCCGGGGGCGACACTCCATAGGCGGATGGTGTGGTCTGTACTCCCACTGGCGAGCGTCCTGCCATCACCACTGAATGCGATGCTCAAGACCTGATTCGTATGTCCCGCCAGCGTTTTACGGTGCTGGCCCGTGGTAGCATCCCACAGGCGGACGGTGTCATCCGAACTCCCACTAGCCAGCGTCCTGTCATCGGGACTAAACGCAACGCTTTTAACCGAAGACCTATGCTCCGTGAGCGTTCTGTGGTGCTGTCCCGTGGTAGCATCCCGCAGGTGGATGGTGCCATCGTTGCTCCCAGTAACCAGCGTCTTGCTATCGCCACTGAACGCAACACTAGAAACAAGTGACATGTGTCTCTTGAGGGTTTGCGACGCATACGGCTTGACGGTATGCCTATGCTTGCCCGTGGTGGCATCCCATAGGCGGACGGTGCCGTCCTGACCGCCACTCGCCAGCGTTGTCCCATCACCACTGAACGCGACGCTATTAACCCAAGCCTCGTGCGCTGTAAGCGTTTTTCGGTGCTTGCCCGTGGCGACCTCCCACAAGCGGATGGTTCTGTCTAGACTCCCACTTGCGAGTAGCTTGTCATCGCTACTGAACGCAATGCAAGTGACATGGCCAGTGTGTCCTGTGAGCGTTTTGCGGTACCGACTCGTAGTGCTATCCCACAGGTGGATGCTGTTCATACTCCCAATAGCGAGCGTCCTGCCATCGCTACTGAGCGCGATGCTAGAAACATAAGCCGTATGCCCTGTGAGCGTTTTGCGGTGTTGGCCCGTAGGAGCATCCCACAGGCGGATGCTACCGTCCCAACTCCCACTTGCGAGCGTCCTGCCATCGGTGCTGAACGTAACACTCACGACTCCGTCCGTGTGCCCCGTGAGTGTTTTGCGATGCTGGCCCGTGTCAACTTCCCATAGACGGATTATGCCGTCCCGACTCCCGCTTGCGAGTGTTGTGCTATCACGACTGAACGCAATGCTCTTAACCCCAAACGTATGCCGCGTGAGCGTTTTGCGATGCTGGCCTGTGGTAGCATCCCATAAGTGAACGGTACCGTAGTAATACCAAATTAACGTAATTGTTCTTGAATTATTTTTTACAATCTGTTATCATGCGCCCATGAAAAACAGTAATCAAGTTGACCCTCATTTTTCAGTAGAAAAACTCAAAGACAGATATCTCAACTGTGAGCATCCTAAAGAACGCACCCATTGGCATATCATTTGGCTCCTCGCTCAAACCGATATCCCCAGAACACCGCGCGAAGTTGCTGCCATTGTTGGCTGTTCTCCGGATTGCGTAAGGAAACTCCGCCGCCGCTACAACGCTCATGGCGAAGATGCCCTTATAGACAAGCGGAAAACCAATGGCGGGAAACGATGCCTAGACGAATCACAGCAACAGCAACTTGAAATTGCCCTTTCCAACCCACCCCCGGATGGCGGTCTCTGGACGGGGCCCAAAGTGGCGAGTTGGATATCGGAGCAAATTGGGCGACCCGTCAGCACGGTGACCGGCTGGAAATATATCAAACGTCTAGGGTTTACCTTACAAACCCCGCGGCCCCGCCATCAGGCAGCGGCATCGCCCGAGGCACAAGCGGAGGTAAAAAAAAAGTAGCAGATCAGGTTGCTACCCTGCAACGGCAACACCCCGATAAACGGGTAGAAGTATGGGCAGAAGACGAGACGCGTCTGGGTCTTCTTCCCGTTCAGCGTCGGGTGTGGGCCAAAGAAGGTGTGCGTCCGATAGCCCCGGTTTGTCCTGCGTATAAGTGGCTTTATGGATTTGGTTTCGTGCGTCCCAAGACGGGCGCAACGTATTGGTTGTTGATGCCAACAGTGAACGTTGATGTGATGAATCGCGCCCTATCGGAGTTTTCGGCAGCCGTAAATCCTGAAGGGAAGAAACAGATATTGTTGATATTGGATTGTGCGGGTTTTCATACGAGCGATGCGGTGGAGGTGCGAGAAGGTATAGAGTTATTTTATTTGCCTCCTTATTCGCCGGAGTTGCAACCTGCGGAACGGCTTTGGCCGTTGCTAAAGGAGGTGATTGCGAATCGGGTGTTGAAGACGCTTTGTGAGCTAGAGGAGGTGATTGTGAATCGGTGTCGATGGTTTTTGAACCACTGTGAGATTGTACAATCTCATGTCGGTTTTGAGTGGATTTGCAAAATTGATACACAATAAAAATCAAGTAAATTTGGTATAACTCATACTGGCAAGCGTCTTGCCATCAGCACTGAGCGCAATGCTAGAGACATGTGATAACCCCTTGGGTATCAACACACGCGCCTTGAGGGTGTGCTTGTGCTGTCCCGTGGTGGCATCCCACAGACAGCTGGTGCCGTCACCACTCCCACTGGCGAGTAATTTGCTATCACCGCTGAACGCGATGCTATTGACAATTCCTGTATGCCCGGTGAGCGTTTTACGGTGCTGTCCCGTGGTGGCATCCCACAAGCGGATGGTGTCGTCCCAACTCCCACTTGCGAACGTCCTATCATCGCTACTGAATGCAACGCTCGAAACCCAACCTGTATGCCCGGTGAGCGTTTTACGGTGCTGGCCCGTGGTGGCATCCCATAGGCGAATGGTTTCGTCCCAACTCCCACTAGCGAGCGTCCTACCATCGGTGCTGAACGCGACGCTCGTGACCCTCTCCGTATGCCCCGTGAGCAAGGCGAGCTCTTCACCAGTGTGTGCATCGTATATCCAAATCCCTATATCGCTGGCGACTGCCAAGCGATTTCCGTCCGGCGAATAGGTGATTTCGTTTATCCTCCCTTTACCGAGACGCGCTTTGGCACCTTCGGGTAAACCCCATTGCGGGGAATCTTGAGCGAAGGTGTTCGGGAGGGATAGAATTGAAACAGTAGCGAGCGTCAAAAAAATAAGGAACAGTGTTGTTTTCATTGCGTCCTTCGTTAAGATTCATTGCGTCCTTCGTTAAGAGAAGAAACGATGAGAGCAGGTTTGGAATCCGCCTGCACCGCGAAGCGTAGCGTTGATTCTTCTTTGCAAAAGCGGTTATTTCCTTACCAACATTTTGCCGGTAGCGGTGTATTCTCCGGCAGAGAGCGTATAGAAATATAGCCCACTCGCAACGCGCTCACCGATGTCGTTACGACCATCCCAATGGATGGCTTTGCTTTTTGACTCATACACTGCGGCGTGTGTGTGCCCGACTTCGATGGTACGCACGGAGACCCCGCTTACGTCGTAGATGCTGAGGGTCACAAAGGCATCTTCTGCCAATCGGAAGGGAATCCACGTTTCGGGGTTAAATGGATTCGGGTAGTTGAGCAGCAGCTTCGTTTCCGATGGAATCTCATACGCAACCAGGTCTGGGAGATGAACACGGCTGGCGCGCACGTCCTCTGGCGTAACGTGGTAACGGAGCGGTTGAACGCCAATGTTTGGCGTTGATGTTTCGGCACTGATCTGAAGTATGTCACCAATTTGCGCCGAATTGCCCGACAGCAGGTCAACAAAGTTTAGGCGGTAGCTTTGTTGCGGTTCCCCATCTTCACCACCGAATTGTGTGCTAAGCGTCGCACCCGTTGACACATTCGTTACGGTAATATGATATCCCGCCCCGGTGAAACCTGCTCCTTCTTCGGTTGCCATCGAACCCTGAACTGCCAAAACAGGCGTGTTGCCATCAGGGATGTACCCAACGTGAGGCCCCCCTGCTTCGTTCAACGGTGCCAAGGCGACAGCACTGCCTGTCACGTTATCCCACCCTTCTCCGGTAATTTCTACATTCCTAGCACTACGAGCGATGAGAATGAACGCTTGCCCACCCGTGACGGGAACATCGCCCGGATCGCCTGGCCGTGCAACAAGCTTCCTCATCCGGCTGGATGGCATTCTGCTCAAGAAGAGGAACCCCAACGTGCCTGATTGGGAGTTCTAGACGCTGATTGTCATCGAAATAGCGAATCTGCCCCTGCACCAGAACTTTCTGTGTATCCACGAGTGTTCGATTCAATCGCTTCCTCCGTAGCGGTTCCAGTCGCGGGCTATATGTCGGAGGCACGGGGACTTCGCTCACCTGCGAGCCGTGTTGGTTGACAGCAAGATAGGTGTAGAAGTGTTGGGCTTTGGGGGAACCGTTTTCAGTCCAGTAAACCGATGCGTGTATGGCATAGACACCGACCTGTCCGACTTGAATCTCAACAGAATAGTTCTGAGCGGCATTCAACGGTAATAACTGATTCGCAAAGGTGCTCTGACTATGTGCTGTCAGACCATCCGGCAATCGAAAGACCACCTCGATTGGACGCGAATTGCTGATTTTACTGGAAATCTCCAGCGTCAGCGTTGAGCGTTCCCTAATTCGCGGTGGGTTAGACAATGAGAGTTCGCCATCAAAGCGCAGAAGGCGTTCCCGAGCGGCATGAGATTTTTCATGAGCACGAACTATCACAGGGATGCAACAGATGAGTATAAATGGGAGAATAACTGCCAACGATTTCATCCATTTTTGATGATACAGTGTCAAGTCCTTTGTAGAATTTCTCTCTGAGACGTTGAACTGTTTCACGCGCCACATAGCTAGTTGCCTTTTCATTTTTAGCTATTCATCCTTTGTATTGTTAGTTTTTTACTATTCTTAACTTTCTTTAGAAAATCAGAGTACATCAACCTTAATCATGTTCGTCGGCCCTGGCACATCTGTTGGGATTCCCGCGACGATGACCGCACGGTCTCCCTGTAGAGCAATTCCCGATTTGAGGACAGCCGCCTTCGCCATTTCAATGAGTTGGTCGGTGTTCTGTGCAAATTGAATCCTGACTGCGTACGTGCCCCAAAAGAGCATTGTCCGTCGCAGTGTCTCTTCGTTCGCGCTAACGACAGCATTAAGGGCGTGGGGCCGATGTTTGGCCACGAGCCGTGCTGTTTGCCCCGAACGGGTGCAGCAGATGACCACCTCGGCATCAACCTCCAATGCGGTGTGACAGGCCGCATGAGCGATTGCGTCTGGTATCTCGCCTCCGCATTCGAGGGGTTGACGCTTGAACCGTTCTACAAAGTCAATTTTTTCTTCCGTGGCGAGGGCAACGTCTGCCATGGTGCGCGCCGCCGCTACGGGATATTTGCCGATTGCCGTTTCCCCGGAGAGCATGATGGCATCGGTACCATCAAAGATTGCGTTGGTGATATCAGTCGCTTCGGCCCGCGTCGGACGCGGGTGATGAATCATTGACTCAAGCATCTGAGTGGCGGTTATAACTGGTTTACCGGCGAGGTTCGCCTTTCGTATAATCTCCTTCTGGACAAGCGGTACGTCATGGAGGGGAATCTCTAACCCGAGGTCTCCTCTGGCGACCATAATCCCATCGGCTTCCGCAATGATCTGGTCAAGCTCATCCAATGCCTCCCGTTTTTCGATTTTGGCGATAATCGGTACATCGGACCCGTTCTCCTGAATGATGGTCATAAGCCGCCGCAATTCATCAGCTGTCCTGACAAACGATTGTGCCACCCAGTCCACACCATGTCGAATCCCGAAGCGCAGATCTTCGATATCTTTCGGGGTTGGGATAGATTGGCTGAGCAGAACGCCCGGAACGCTAATGCCTTTATTCCCTTGCAACTCGCCACCTAAGACCACCTCACAGGTCACATCAGTTCCTGTTGTGGAAATCACACGGAGTTCAAGCTCGCCATCCGCTAACAGTATGCTATCCCCCGCATTCAAATCCCGGATGAGTGCTGGACAATTGATTGATACCCCATTTTCGTCTCCGTCGGTCTGTCGTGCGGTGAGGGTAAATTTTGAATTGGGCCTCAAGTGGATGGAAGAGGTCGTGAACTTACCAATCCGCATCTTTGGCCCAGATAAATCCTGTAAAATTGATAGTGTCGTTCCGAGTGCCCTTGAAGCCGATCGCAACCGATCGATGGTTTCTGCATGGTCTTGATGTGAGCCGTGGGAAAAATTCACCCGCGCAATATCCATCCCCGATTCTATCAACGCTTGTATCACTTCAACAGAGTTGCTGGCTGGGCCAATTGTACATATAATTTTCGTGCGTTTCTGTTCCATTGCAGATTCCTTAGTTAAAGGCAGTTGCGGAGTTTGGATATAGTCTGCTGGATTTGATGAAGTTTAAGAATTTAATCGGGTAACCCCGGTTTTCCCAACCCCCGGTAGGTGCGGTCTGCGCCAGGAGCAATCCGGGGCTGGATTTGGGGAATCAGGGTTTCTTTTTGTGAGCGCGTTACTCCGATAACAGCTTCACACGAATTGCTTCTTTGTAAGCCGCGACAGCCTTTTCGCGCTTCCCTAGTGCCGCGTAAGCCGCACCGAGTTGAGAATGCGCTTCAGGGTTATTTGGTTCAAGCGCAATTGACCGCTGATAGGCCTCAATAGCCTCATCGTAGCGTTTTAGCAATTCGTAAACTATCCCCAAATTTAGGTGTGCTGTTGCATCTGTGGGTTCGCAAGCAATAGCCATCTTGTACGAAGCCGCCGCCTTCTTGTAATCTCCAACCATGAAATAGGTGAGGCCGAGATAGAAATGTCCCTCGGCGGATTCCGGATTGTGTCGGAGGACGCGCTGAAATGCCTCAACTGCCTGCGGATACGCTTTGGCGTTAAGGGCTTCCACCGCCTGATTCAAGTACTCGGTTGCCTCCCGATGGACGCGGGCATCCTCTCGCGCACGGCGTATTAAATCTTCCTGCGGCGAGCGTTGGATAATCGGTGAATCGGAAGGTGTTACTGCCTTGTTTGGATCTGTTTCGCGTTCTTTCATTTGTTTTAGTTGTAAGGGTAGGCGGTTTTCGTTGAGAGGGTAGGGGTTTTCGTTGAAAGAGTAGGGACAAGGCCTACCCCTACATAGGATTGGAAGGATGGAAGAAGAGGATTGGAAGAGTGGAATAATGGTGATGAAGAAACTTCACCCAACCTTCCCGCCTTCCAATCTTTCCTCCAAAGATCTGCCACCCTTCCAGTCTTTTCCTTCCATACCATCCTCAAAATGTAAAGCTTATTCTTTAAGTTTGCTTATTTTCCGTAGGTTAGCCCTTTAATCGGGCGTCCATCCGCGTCGGTAAAACGCAGGTAGAATCCCCAATCCTGTTCACGGTTGCAAACCTTAACAAGAATTTGGTTTTCACCCTGATACAGGGAAATATGCACCCGGTCCTGGTCAGGTTCAGCCGACCGCCCAATTTGGTTTATCAACGCATCAATTTCGTTGACCCACACCTTTACATCGTCATCGCTACCAATCCGTAGTTCGACTTCTCGCGCTTCTTCGACAGTAATGGTCGTCCAGGCGTAGCCCACCTTCCATTCGGGGTCATCAAACATTTCGTAGAAATTCACGAAACCATCATTTCTGTTCTCATCCCATCGCTTTTTCCAAGAGATGGCTTCCCCTTCTACTTCGTAGCTTTCTTCAAGGTCAACGTCCAGTTCCGGCGGATGCAACGTGTTAAACCCTTCGCCATAGGGATTGGGAAATGGTCCGATAATGTACCATGCCCCTTCATCTGCAAAGCCAAGCTGACTGCGATACCAGTTCGCCCGTTCTTCGTCTCCCTCTTCTTCTAAAAGATCAATCTTCATCATCAGAGCCTCCGGATGGCCGGGGTCGCTCTCCAAGACACGGTCAAGGTAGGTGTGCGCTCGATCTGGCATTCCATTGTCGGCATATCCACGAGCAATCAACAGCGAGCGGGCAATCTTCGCTTCGGGTGGGTCTGCCAACTTAAAATTGGGGTCAATGTCACGCACCTTCAGCAATGAGTAGCTTCGTAAGCCATCCCCGTCCTTCACGGTATACTTGATCTGACCAACGAGGGTCTTCGTGATTTCGCGAACGAAATCAGCTACTGGAGGGAGCATTGATTCAATCAGCTCAGATTCCATCTCCGATAGGTCTTCCTCAAGGAGTGCTGGCATCTGTTCCGTAAGTGAATCCATCATCTGTCCCAACGCCCGGGCCGGATTGAAGTAGGAGATATTATTTACCATATCTGGAGCGATATCGCGTAGTTCTTTAAATTGGGGGTCGGTTAAGAGATTTTTTGCAGTACCTCTCGCACAATCAAGCGCAGTTTTCAGGTCGGCGAGCTCAGTAGAAATCAATACATACTGCTCGGTCACAACGTAGCTCGGACGTAGCGAAGTTTCAGGAAGTGTGGTCGTGCGAATCTGATTCCCCGCATAATCGACCGTATTCCACTCAAGCTGTGCATCCATTATTCCTCCCAAAGTTATCGCGCCCAAGTCCGTTAGATGTTCGAGACTTGCAACCGCTTTGGCACTGTCTGTTGTTTGAATCGAAAGCAGGATGCCGGATATCGCGTCGCTAGGATTTTCGCTCGGGAACAAGTTCAAATCGCTGGTACGGATGAATGCGATTTCATTCCCCATCCACGAAAATAGGTCTTCTTCGATGTCAATGCTCAACTGTGTCTGCATCTGCTCCAGACCCCCAAGCACCACTCCACTGAGTTCCGGTGGCATTGACTTAACGGTGTTCATCGCCATCTGCCAAAGCTTGGGAAGGTCAACAAGATTGAAGGCACTATAAGATGTTGTATCAGCGGGCGCGAACTCGATCGAGTCGTGTCGCGTCGGTTCGGCTTGCAACATTGCGTGAAAATTGCTCGCTGTTGCGTCAGGATTGAGTTCAACGTAACTCTGAGACAGAATCCCGTCCTCCGTGAGGTTTGAAACCGTTATTACTGATTCCACAAGGTCTAACCACTTAACCGCCCCATCCATCAGCGGCCGAAGATTTTCATCCACTTCTTCGCGAGCCATCGGGTACACCATTTCGGCAAATTCAGGAAGAACCGTTAAATCAAGATAGAACAGTGTCTGATAGTCTGTCACTTTATCAGCCGAAGTTGCCCTAAGTCGCTCAATGACCTGGGAGAAATTGGGGTCTTTGGCAAGGCTTGCCTCCGATTTGCCTTGGTGAAGGTCTATTATCTTGCGTATCGTTGTCTCCCCCAAGCTCGCAATCAGATAGTCATCAATCATCCCACACGACAGGCGTAGATTCTCCTCAATTAAGGCGGTTAGATAGGAGTATCCGTTGTATTCGCGAGTCTTTGCCTCTGGGATATTCGATATCAAAACCTGAATCGCGGATGCGAGTATCTCTCCGAGGTCATCTGATCGGTCGAGTTCTATCATGAGTGTTGGGGAGATTTCTACGATTCCCTTAAACTTGGGAACAACAAGCAGGACTTCTTGTCCAAGTAGGTGAGAAAGGATTGAGAGGCTCGGTCTGATGAGGTGGTGCAAATTTTTAGCCCCAGTTTCCATTTCAAGAGATGCCCACAACATCTCCCACATCGGGGCTTCAAGCAACTGTTGCCATGCACTGCTGTTTTCAATGAGCGCGAGCATTTCGGCAACGTCTTTTATTTGTAGCACAAGCAGGGCATCTGCCGGTGCAACATCGATCAGGGCGGGGGCCGTCGAAGGCATCATATCAGGTGGCGTAATAACCGTTGGCGGCTTCGCCTTGGTCGGCGTTGATGGTGTCTCTTTAGGTGAGGCTAGAGCAATCGAAAGGGGTTCTTCGGATGGTGTCGTGGCAGTTGGAGTCGATTGCTCAGGTGGAGGCAATTCCGTTTTTACCATTGGCACCTTGACACCGGATGCACATGCACTGATTAGGCAAATTAAAATGCCTGCGAGGACAGAATAGGTCAAGTTTCTTGAGGTCATTTAAATTTCTCCTTAAAATAAATTGATGGTAAAGTCAGTTTGTCAACACGCCTATTATCTTACAACGTTTTTGCCGTTTTTAATCAACTAGGGTTGCTTAGTTTTCAGTTTTTTGGTACACTTTAGGCGGGAGTCGCGAGCTAGAGTCCACGCCTACAGCGAAGAGCCTCGATGGGAGATTGAGGCAGGCATTGGTTGAAACGCCTTATTATACACCTTCCACTAGCTAAATTTCAAACGCTTTCGGTTTCCTTTTTAGCAACTTTAAAGAATAACCCTGTAGGAACGGCTTCCCATTAGGCCCGTGGGTGGGAAATCCCTTTCCCATCCCTCGCATCCCCCTTTGCGCCTTATCTGCTCTTCCTTGCGTCTTTGCATCCTTGCGTTAAAATTCCTCTTCCTGGCGCCTTGGGTCATTTCGTTTTCCCTATTTGCCTGAATCGCAGATTAAGCGGATTAACAGTAGTTGGCTTGACATTATCGGGCAGATAGGGCAAAATATCTCAATTCCTAAAAGAACGCGAAAGCAACCGCTTAAAGAGGCATTTATCATTTATGAAAATTTATACCAAAACTGGCGACAGCGGCGAAACAGGACTCTATGGCGGCAGTCGCATCCCAAAAGATTCCCAACGTGTTGAGGCACTCGGAACGGTTGATGAACTCAACGCCTGCATTGGCTATGCGACCTCGCATATTCAAGACGCAGAACTCAATGCACTGCTCCGTCGCATTCAGAGTGAACTCTTTGACCTCGGTGCTGATCTGGCGACCTTAGACGACCACCCGAAAGCGGACAGCCTGCGAATTGCGTCAGATCTAACGTCTGCTCTGGAAAGCGAAATCGATCGATTTCAAGCCGAACTCCCGCCGATGACACATTTTATTCTGCCCGGCGGCAGTGTTGGCGGTTCAGCGTTGCACCTTGCTCGCACGGTTTGTCGTCGGAGTGAGCGTTGCGTTGTGCGACTTGCGAATGCGGAGTCGATTAACCCGGAAGTCTTGCGCTATTTGAATCGGCTTTCGGATGTACTATTTGTGCTTGCACGAACCGTTAACCATCGTTTGGGCGAATATGAACCGCTGTGGCAGTCGCCTTTAGAACGAAAATGAAGATGAGAGACATTGTAAGGGGTGCCTATTACCTCCTGTGTTTTAATAAAAACATTCAAAATCGCCCAGTTCACTCGATTGAAATTTGGTATCACTGTCATGACTTTACGCCTTATTGCATTTTTTGATAATTTTGCTACTGAACCTGACCGTGCCGTACTAAAAGCTACGGCACAGGTCGGGTCAGTTCATTTAGATTGTGGCAAAACAATACCCAAAAGAAAGGCGAAAAAAGCGAGGTAAGGATTAGTCAAAATTTCACTGTCCGCTCATCCATCGCGACACCGATCGAATCAATGCGGGCAAATACAGCACTCCCAGTAAAACCTATTCACATGGAACAGAGTAGAGCGTGTCTCATAAATACAATTTTGTCCAAATTTACCCGAGCGCGGGTATTGTAAATCGGGCTTACAAAGCCCTCCCACGATTTATGAGATAAGTTGTAGTAGTTTATAAAAAAAACACCGAATGGCCACCAAACTGATGCCCACTTCTGCTAGAAAAAGATGGGGTTCGACCACGCCTTCTTACCACTTGCGTCGGTGATTTCGACACGAACGTATGTGGTTCCACTTGGCACGTCATACGCCGCCTCGGTCAGGGATTCACCTTCGGATGCGACGATACGCCTCCCGCGGCTACACTGTCCCTTAAACACGATTGACTGGGCGGGTGAGCATTTGACCGTTACCGCCTTCTTCCCATTGTCAACTTGGTCGAAATCAACAATCTCAGGGCCGAGCGTTGAATAGAACGCCCCTGCCCGTAGCGCATTCATAATTCCGTCAATTGTAAGTTCAGGCGATTTCACCATAATCCAACCGTGAAAGCAATCGTGCTCAGTGCCGTGCGCGTCATCAGCCGCGATGCCGAAAACTGGACCAAGCCGGTCCAAGACATCATCCCACGCCGACTCCGAGAACCCCTTGCCGATGCCCATGCAGGTATCGTTGTAAACTTCGATTGCGAAATAGCCATCTAGCGGTGAGTAATCTGTAATCGTATGGCCGCACCAGTACGGATGGCAAAGCACCGCCTCACCCCCTTGCGCCTTGATTTCTGCGATAACCTCGTTGGGGTGCAATTCGGCGCAATTAATGCGTTCATGGATATTGATGGCAACGATGTGATACGTTGAGCCGCCGTAAGGGTTGTCGGGATGGACTTCGCTTCCCGCTATCGCTAGGAAGTTGTCGTCACTGTAAGCGGACACATCGTTGACGGTCCGATGGTCTGTCAATACCAAAAAATCGTACCCTGCATCACGATAGGCGGCAAAACGTTCGTCCATCGGCAGTCTGCCGTCGGACTTTGTGCTGTGGCTGTGCGTATTGCCGCGATACCATTGACCGGGTTGCTTGAATGGATTCACGTTTGACATCAAAATTCTCCTTATTCGTTACTGTCAGTGCGTTATGGCAAGCTTGGGATAGAAACAATACTATTATTTTATCACGTCTTACCCCAAATGAAAAGCGCAATTTTGCACCTCTTTTTCTGAGGCGTGATTATCAGTGGTTTTGCAAAACCGTTGCGGGTGGTCGCGTGAGTGAGCACAAATAGGCGTGAGAGGTTCTGGGAACAGTAAGGTAAAGGATTCGGCTAAGCAGGTTTTAATAGAAAATTTGCACATTGCGCTCCGCTGGAGCGCGGGCATGTGGGCTTATCGTGTGCTATAGACATTGCGATCCTCTGGATCGGAAGAGCGGATACGCAAAATTGTTCACCCTGAAAATGTAAATTTATTTTTTGAAACTTGCTTATGGGTGGGCGTTTCACGGCTAAACTGCTCTCTAAGCCGGATACGGCGGAGGCACATTGGCTCCCAAACCCAGAACGTCTCACTGGCCACAATCGTGTTGATGTGCCCGGGGTTATTTATACCGCCGGTCCGGCAGGTGAGGGATGCGACGATATTCTTTCCAACAAAGTTTGGTGGATTGGGGATTATAGCTAAGCCAATAAATAAATGAACTGTGTAATAAAAGAGATGCGATGCGCGTCTCCCACATCAGCCTCAGGAAATCAGTCCCTGCCTACGGCTGACCGGGACTGATTTCAGAAGTGCCATAATCAATGGCTTATACCAATTCCGATAATAAATCACTCGTTAATGGAAGTCCGATTTGCGTCAACTCATGTTGCCACTTTCAAAGAAAGTCATAAGCAAAAACGCATCAGACCCCCGTAGCCGGGGCATCTTGCCCCATCGGATAACGATATGCGTCAACTCATGTTGCCACTTTCAAAGAAAGCGTCATCAACCGCACCCCCGTAGCCGGGATTACAGGCGTTTGATATTTCATCAAAACCGCTAACGCGATATAAATTTTCAGAAATGGTATTATTTCATTTTTTCTTTACCGTTCCCCACTGTATGGCTTTTTTTTTCAGTGGGGTCACGGAAAAAACCGTATCGCTAATCCATTGGGCACTGTAGTCGTCCGCGGGATGGCTGGTGAGTTTGGTCCGTTTTCCGGTGCGGATGTGATACCGGTAGATGTCAGCATTAGTCTCTGGGTCGGGATTCTTGTCCGCGGCGATCAACACATCGTGCCCTATAAAGCAAGCGGCGTGTATCTGCCACTTTTGGGGGGGGTTTAACATTCGCCGGGCTTTCGTGCGGTGGTTCTGAATCACGACGCGGGATTCGCCGTGGCGTTTTTCAAAGTACAGTATGGATTGGCTGTCTTTTGACCAGCCGCCGGTATATCGAAACCACTCATCACCGCGGACCAGTGGCCCTTGTCCTGTACCATCGGCGCGCATGACGTAGATTGTGGTTGTTCCGAGTGGCGGTGTGGCTTGTCGGTAGGCGATGTATTTCCCATCGGGAGACCAGAGTGGTTCGGTTGCCCATTCCCGATTGCCGGGGTTTTTGGTGAGTTGCTTAACCGCGCCCGTAGAGAGATCCATCACATAGATTTCCAGCCCGCCGGTTTTGTTGCTTCTAAATGCGATGCGGGTGCCATCGGGGGACAAGGTGCCCGCCCCGCTCCGTTTCTTATAGTGGGTGAGCTGCTGGACATTGCTCCCATCCTTATCCATGACAAACAACTCCATCAGTTGACCTCCCCTAGACAGATTTCTATCAAACAAAATGCGGTTGCCATCGGGTGACCAAGCGGGCGCACCATCAGATTCGTGGGGTTGTGGGAAGGAGAGTTTTTGGACATTGCTGCCGTCATCGTCCATCACATAGATACTGCCTACACCGTCACGTTCCGATCTAAAAACGATTTTCGCGTGGGCGTACATCGCGCACAGCAATAGGGTACCGGTTACTAATACGGAAGTCAAAAGCCTTGGCTGGAACATACCCCATGAAATGGGGTATGTTCTCAACCGTACCGATCGGGAAAGCCGTCTCATGGTTAGCCTCCGTTCCTTCATACGGATAGAGATCTCTATCATTCGTGAGTAAAATCATACGTGAGGTTGAGTGAACGGGTATCTGTCCGATTCGCATTCCCATCGTTGACTCTTATCGTGTAGGTAGCCTGCACGGTGTGATCATCTCCCTTAGTATCCGCTTCGCTGTTTAGGTTTATCCACTTGATTTCACCTCCATTTTTTGATACCTTATGGTATCAAATTTCAGGGGTAAAAACAAGTGAAAAGCTAGTGTTTATAAGGGTTTCGAGCGTTTTATGGGTGACCTTTTAGGTGCTCAATGAAGTTTTGATTTAGCTGATCAAGTTGTTTTTGCATCCTGTCAACATTCTTAGATAGAGAATCAATCTTCTGTCCTAGTTTCCCATATCCAAAGACAAATGTGATAAGTAACACAACTAAAGTAATGATACTTGGAATATACGCAATCATTGTCAAAACCGCCTGTTGAAGTTATATTCTTTCTTATGCTATCATATTCTATCAGGAAGTTTTGCAAGGTGTCAAACAATTTATCGCAGATAGCGATAAAAATTGTCAATATATAAGGAGTAAAAACAAGTGAAAACCCTTTATTCACAACGGTTTCAACCATTTTCCCATAGTCCAAAACTACTGATTGCGTAGAAATATCAGTTGACTTGAATTAAAAAAAGCCCGGTAAGATGACGCTTACCGGGCTTTTGTTTTGCTATTGACGGAAAACAGGAAACGTTTTGTGTCAACGCGTCTAAAACGTCGCGTGTGGCGGGTAAATGGGGTGCTTGCTTCTCAATGCGTCAAGTCATCTTGCCACCCTTTAGGATCGGTTTGCTTTAGTTGGCCCCACAGTGTCGTCAGTTTCCCCGCAGGAACCACTGAAAGGGAGCCACTAATCCAGTGGGGACCGTAGTCGCCGCCAGGCTGGTTCGTCAGGTTGGTCAATTGACGGCTCACCAAATCGTACCGGTATATCTCGTAATGGGCGGCCGGGGCATTCGGATCCTTTTTTATCGGTAAAAGTAAGGTCCGGTCATTCCCCATCCAACACCCGGCGGAGATGGTATCCTCTACGGGGAAATTGTGGACTTTTCGGATGCCTGTCCTCACAGTCTGAACGACAACCCTTGCAAAAAGTCGTTGCCAATTGTCCTTATCTACTCTCCATTTGTGTTCCGCATACATAATGTATGTTCCCGATGGGGACTAACGCGGCACGCCTCGAACGAAGAACGTGTCAGCACCAAATTCCGGCGGACTGAGCCGACGCTTATCACTGCCATCGGCATTCATAATCCAAATGTCATCACCTTTCGCCGATTCATGTTCGTAGGCAATTTTTCTGCCATCTGGGGACCAGTCCATTCTGCGCGACCAAGCACCGGTGTCGCGGTTGTCTGTCAGTTGCTCCAAGTGCCCGCTCTCGAGATGATAGGTGTAGATTTCCTGTTCGCCGGAGCGTTCGCTCGAAAATGCAACCTGTTTTCCGTCGGGCGACGGGGCCGGGTGGACATCTGTGGGGTGGTTCGCCATAAAGCGGTGCTCGTTCCGACCCTTTGCATCAATAATATAAAATTCGGCATTGGATACGGCACCATTGCCCTGGGACAAGTCTCTTTCAAACAGTATCCTTTGCCCGTCGGGAAACCACCGCGGGGCTCTATCATAAAAGGAAGGGGACGTTACTCTTCTGACGTTGTTGCCGTTGTCTTCCATCATGTAGACATGATAGAGTGTATCCTCGTTTCGTTTTGAAGAAAACACAATTTTTGCGTGGGAGATAGATACCCCGAGCAGCAGAAGGATTGCGAGCAACAGACTGACGCTTAAGTGGCCTTTTTCTATGTATTTCATCAGAACCCTCCATTTGAAGCACACATAAGCCTTACTAAAAGACACCTGTGTGCGAAAGGACTACGGGAAATTATTCGGGATCTGAAACCACGTAGATAACCGTGTGGGAGGCTGTCCATGAACCTCCCCCCGCATCACACGTTACCCGGGCTTCCAATTGGATTACGGCACCTGCCGGAATTCCTTTGGCTTTATGGGACCTGCTGAAGTATTCGCAAGTGGATTTCCCCTTTTCAACAATAGGTCGGGCAATTTTGACACCGGCATCTAGTTGGCCATCTGCTCCTAGACGCTGAACCCAAAACCCAAACACCATAGTTGCCTGTATCGACGCATCGGTTGTGTTATGGACGCGGACCAACATCTCTGCATGAGCGGTATTGCCGATCCATTCACAACGGGACAGTTCCGCGTATCCCAGATCGTTTTCCGTTCCGCCATCATGAGCAATGACATTTTTGTAAACGGTGATTGTGTAGGAATCGGAGACAATGTCCCCATCCCACGACTCGGCGTCTGCCCTTATTGTATAACGCTTTCCGGGTTTGTTCAACACCCAAAATTCAAAAATTAAGTTTTGACACCTTCATCCTGTTGTGATATAATCAATCGAATCTGATTGAATAACGCCAAACACTTAACGAGGTAGGATGATACAATGAAATCGTATAGAGACATTACCGAAGAAGCGAAGAAGGAAATTCCGGAAGTAACCGTTGACGAAGTTAAGGAGCGACAGGACCAGGGCGAAGAGTTTATTCTCCTTGACGTGCGGGACGACGATGAGTATCGCGCGGGTTATATTCCCAACGCTGTCCATGTGACCCGTGGGATGCTCGAATTCTCAATTGACGACTATGCCCCTGACCCGAACAAAAAGATAGTCGTTTACTGTGCCGCGGGGATGCGGTCGTTGCTTGCGGCGAAATCCCTCAGAGAACTGGGATACGAAGATACAGAATCAATGGCAGGCGGCTATCGAGGCTGGTCTGATGCCGGGCATCCAACGATGAAAAATAAAGAAATGACGACTGACCAGTTAGACCGCTATAGTCGTCATTTTATGCTGACCGAAGTTGGAGAGCGGGGGCAAACGAAGTTGCTTGAATCCAAAGTCTTGCTCGTCGGAGCCGGTGGGTTGGGTTCACCGGCGGGGCTTTACCTTGCCGCCGCTGGGGTTGGTACGCTTGGGCTTGTTGATTCCGATATTGTAGAGATCAACAACCTCCAGCGTCAGATTCTCCACCGCACGGAAGCCATTGGTACACCGAAAGTCCAGTCTGCGACAGCGACAATCAAAGCCTTGAATCCCGACGTTGAAGTTGTGCCGCATCATGTCCGCTTGTCGTCAGACAATGTTATGGACATCTTTGACGATTACGACCTGATTGTTGATGGGTGCGATAATTTTGCAACGCGCTATCTGGTGAACGATGCCGCAGTGTTGGCAGATAAAACGGTGGTACACGGTAGTATCTTCCAGTTTGAGGGACAAGCAACGGTCTTCAAACCGCACGAAGGCCCATGCTACCGCTGCATGTATCCAATGCCTCCACCGCCTGGCATGGTGCCGAGCTGAAGTGAAGCAGGTGTCCTGGGCGTGCTCCCGGGCGTAATCGGTGTTATGATGGCAACAGAAGCGGTTAAAATCCTGATCGGACAGGGCAAATCCCTCATCGGTCGACTGCTACTTTACGACGCGCTTGAGATGACGTTTCGTGAGATGAAAGTGAGTCGAGACCAAAACTGCCCCATTTGCGGCGAAAACCCGACCGTCACTGAATTGATAGCGGATTATGTCGCATTTAGCGAAATGGCTGTCACCACAGAACTCGCCGCCGCGAATTAAGTCAACTGAAAACAAGAAAGGAGAAAATTTTATGCTACCTTGCCTCGGTTGTAATGCTCCGCTAACACAATTTCCAATTGAGCAATCGGATGTAGATTTAATGGCTTGTGATGGGTGTCAGGGCGTTTACCTGAATCGTCCCGGCGAAGAACTTGAAGCCGTTGATGACGTAACATTTGATGAACTTGTCGAAGCCTACGGGACAGATTTCCCCATGGATGTTGACCCAAGTACAATTACATTACCTTACGCTGTCGAAGATGCACTCGCTTAGGAACCTCTACACAATAACTTCCGCGTTTCGTGGGGTGTGTACTGCCCTCCAGCGGGGATGGTACACACCCCACTTAATCGTATCAATATTCCTGAGTCGAAGGACCCGAGAATGCAACAACGCTCCAAAATATTCCCGATTAAACGAACCCAACCCTTCCGAGAAGCCCCAAATCTCCGCTCACGTATCCCCCTTAATTTCTCTGTATGCTCCGCCCTCACGCTGATTCTGATGCTGGTTGGTTGCACGGATGGCGAAACTCCAATCCCATCAATACTGCATACGCTTGAAATTAACAGCTTAACCATCACCACCGATACCCTCGAAACTGGCAACACGGCGACTGTCACAGTCTTAATCAACTATTCAGGAGAAGCCGCATCCCTCACCTACTCATGGAAAGCGACAGGCGGGAAAATTGTTGGTAAGACAGCAACCGTGACCTACCTCGCGCCCGATGCCCCCGGCACCTATACAATTACACTACAACTGACCGACGGGCTTGTTTCAGCCGAGGGGTCGATTGCCGTGGAGGTTGTTGATGTGCCATCGCTCCCCATCGGTTCGGTTACATATTGGGAAGGGAACGGTTTCACACAAAGCCTGAAATATCAAGTGGATGTGACGAAAATTTTAGCTCCCAATGTGAAATTGCGGTATGAAATTCGCCAAGATAAGGCGCGGGAGGGAGCGTTTCTCACTATCCGTATCAACAATGCCCAGCTCCTTGATGATGAGGCAATCGGTGCCGTTCAACCGATTGAACACCCTATCATTCAAGGGGAGCTT
Organism: Candidatus Poribacteria bacterium; assembly: GCA_965198165.1. GTDB lineage: Bacteria > Poribacteria > WGA-4E > WGA-4E > PCPOR2b > CBDAOT01. The sequence continues at coordinate 6,881,913 of OZ240244.1, forward strand.
GATGTTTCAAAGCGGGTGACAACACCTGGCAAATATGAAATCACATTCACGCTAGTTGTCGTCAGCGTCGTGGAACAAGGATGGCAGTTGCAGAACGCCAGTCTCATCGGAGTTGAAGGCACTGCTACCCGACTGTAGTACAGGGCACTGTTGGGTGTTTAATGTCACAGTCGGGGCAAGATGCCCCGGCTACGGGGGTGTTTAATGTCACAGTCGGGGCAAGATGCCCCGGCTACGGGGGTGTTTAATGTCACAGTCGGGGCAAGATGCCCCGGCTACGGGAGTGTTTAATGTCACAGTCGGGGCAAGATGCCCCGGCTACGGGAGTGTTTAATGTCACCGTCGGGGCAAGATGCCCCGGCTCCGGGAGTGTTTAATGTCACCGTCGGGGCAAGATGCCCCGGCTACGGGAGTGTTTAATGTCACCGTCGGGGCAAGATGCCCCGGCTACGGGGGTGAGGTGGCAACTCGGGTTCACATAAAAGGCGAATTAAGACCTAAAATTGTTGCTTGATACTTCCCCACGTCGTTGCAACTTTATCGGAAGGTTCCACGGCAAGCCCAAGCATAGATTCTTTAATCTCTTGTGCGGTCTTGACCCGTGGTGAGAGGCGCACTTCATCCAGCGCACCATCCAGCGCATACCGATCGTGTGCGGGGTTCGACTGATAGGTACCTAGGGATGCCTTACCGCCAATGACCTTCAACGCCACGTCTTTATGTTCGACTTCTCGCAGGCGCTCAGCGTTAATGTACCATTCGATTTTACCGCCCTTCTTTCCATCAATCTTGTGTGTAATGGCAACATGGGCCCATTTACCAAACTCCCATTTGACATCAGCGGTATGCGTGACATATTTCGCACCGGTGGCGTACTGGTATGCCAGTCTTCCACCGTCTTTGTAGATATAGATCCAGTGAAAACCGAGGTTTGCTGACTGGCTATTTTTACTGTATAGGGTCGCCCAACTGGCGTTTATCACGTCAAGCTTCACCCATGCCTCAAAGGTAATTGCATCGTCCGTATCCAGTTTGTCAGATGGTGCGATTTCGATGAAATTTGCACCTTTGAAAGCGAGTGCCTTGCCGAAATGCGGTTCTGGACCATTTACCCATTTCGGTTCTTTATTTCCACCGAGTTTTGCATGGTTTTCATTGCCTGAAAAATCTTCGGCGTTTTTCCCTTTGCCCTCGTCGAAATGGAACGAGAAGATTGTCCCCTTGTCATGTCGACCCTGTTTCGCTTGGATGTGCAAGGGCGTTAAAATAAGGGCAATCGCAATCACAATTGTTAAAGTAGATAATTGAAGAAAATCTGACACCTTCATGAGAATATGCTCCTTTCATTGTAAAATCCGTTTCAAGCAAAAATACAAAATTTGCGCCAAGTCAGCCCGAACAGCGCAATTCAATTGTGCGAGTAAATTCATCTTCCCAGCGAATCTGCAATCGGATGTGATGCTCAGGGAGCAGCTCAAGCATCCGATCTGCCCACTCAATGATGCAGATGCCATCGCCCTCCAAATACTCCTCCAACCCCAACTCTACAATCTCACCGTGATGTTCTAGCCGATAGAGATCTATATGATAGACTGGGATTGCCCCCTCGTATTCGTTGATAAGCGTATAGGAAGGGCTATTGACAACTTGGTCCGTGAAGATACCAACGCCGCGAGCGATTCCCTGTGTTAGGCAGGTTTTCCCCGCCCCCAAATCTCCGATGAGCGCAACCACATCGCCGGGCTTCAGGGTCTGCCCAAACTGTTCACCGATGGCTTGCGTCTCCTCCGGGCTATGTGTTTGGAATGTCTGAGTCATTGCAAATCCGTATACACGGCTCGGTTTGTGGCATTAAGAACACTCGCGGAGCGCGCCCACCACCGCATCGCCGACCTGTGCAGTGGTCGCATTGCCCCCTAGGTCTACAGGGAGTGTTTCACCCGCCTCAAGCACGGAAAGCACCGCGTCATCTATCGTTGTTGCCGCCGCATCTTGACCTACAAAGCGTAGCATCATCGCCCCGGACACGATAGCCGCCAGCGGATTAGATATGCGCTTGCCCATAATGTCCGGCGCACTGCCGTGAACGGGCTCGAACATTGACGGAAAACGACGCTCTGGGTCAATGTTCCCACTCGGAGCGAGCCCCATACTTCCACTAATGATCGCGCCGATGTCCGTGAGGATATCCCCAAACAGATTGCTGGCAACCACCACATCGAAATCTTCCGGTCTTCGGACGAAATCCATACACGCTGCATCTATCAGCAAAGACTCTGGCTCTATATCGGGATACCTAGCGGCGACCCGCTCAAAGGCATTGTCCCACACAATCATACCGTACCCTTGCGCGTTCGATTTGGTGACCGACGTGACTTTACGCTTCTTATCCCGCTTGCGCGCTGTCTCGAAGGCGTAAGTAATGATTCGCTCGCAGCCGTGGCGGGTGAACACGCTGACCTGCACACCAACTTCTTCAGGGAACCCTTGATATTGGAACCCACCGACATTCGCATATTCCCCTTCTGTGTTCTCGCGTATCACCACCAAATCAATGTCCCAGGCGCATTTGTCCTTGAGCGGCGAGTTGATACCCGGGTACAGCACACTTGGTCGCTCGCAAACATACTGGTCGAATCTGCGCCGAATCGGTAGCAGGAGACCGTTGAGCGTGAGGTGGTCTTGAATATCAGGATGACCAACTGCACCGAGATATATCTGATCAAACTCAGCCAGCGTATCCAGCGCATCGGTTGGCATCATCCGCCCGTGCTTAAAATAATAATCCGAACCCCAAGGAAACTCAACAAAATTCCACTCAATATCATACATCTCGGCAACAGCCAAAAGCACCTTGATGCCCTCCTCAATGACCTCAACGCCAATCCCGTCGCCTCGAATCACTCCGATCTTGTATTCAGCCATTCTTCACCTCTTTAATTATAGTGACATTTTGAATTATTGATACATTTTTTCTGTTTTCTGTTTTTCTGTTAGAATATCTCTATTATGGCATATTCACCCGATTTACGCAAACGCATCTTAGATTTTATTCAAGCCGGCGGGAAAAAATCCGAACCCGCCCGCCTATTTACCGTCGCACGTTCAACCATTGATAGATGGTTAGCCGCTGAAGACCCACTGGCTATCAAAAAACCGGGCCCAAAAAAAATGAGAGTGATTGACGAGGAGGCACTCCGAAAACAGGTTGCTGATTGCCCGGACTTGACGCAAAAAGAGCGGGCTACACATTTCGGTGTTTCAGAGTTTTGTATCGGCTATGGACTGCGAAAACTCGGCATCACGCGAAAAAAAACACTCGGGTATAAACAACGCTGTGATGAGAAACGGGCAACCTATTGCCAAGACCTCGCTGTGAAAGAAGCGGCGGGCAAGTCTGTTGTTTATGTCGATGAATGCGGTTTTTGTGCGGAGCGTTTTATCCCTTATGCGTATGCTCCACAAGGTGCCCCTGTTTTGGGGCTCATATCAAGTCAAAGAACCCGGAAAACCACAATGGTAGCTGCGCGTATAACTATTAACTCTGGCGAAGTACACGATGAGGCTAACAACAGGAGAGTTAATAGTTATGAAGATACTTTTACAGCGTTCTGTTTTTTTGATGGCAGCTGCAATGCGGAGCGTTTCAACAAGTGGCTTGAAGAAGACCTGTGTCCCCTGCTCTCTTCGGAGCATTTAGTGATAATGGAGACCGCCCGGATTCATAAAACGGAACGCACTCGTGAGCAGATAGAAGCCGTTGGCGCAGAGCTATTGTTTTTGCCGGCTTATTCACCCGACTACAATCCGATTGAACACGATTTTGCAACCATCAAACGACTGCGTGAATACAATGCCGATATACCACTAAATGAAGTGATAAACATGTATCATTAACTCTAAAGTTTACTATAAATGCGGGTTTAATAAATAATTCGGTAATTCGGGGTTACAAACCCCTCCCACAAGAACCGCACAAACTAACAGTTTATGCTACGGTTGCCGAAGTGTACAAACTATAGTGACATTTTGAATTATTACATCAAACGACTGCGTGAATACAATGCCGATATACCACTAGATGAAGTGATAAACATGTATCATTAACTCTAAAGTTTACTATAAACCCATACCTGTGGGCGGAAGTTCCCACTGTGGGAGGGAGTTCCCACTCCCGATACATTTCACCCCAGAGACAGCACACTACGCGCAACCTCCCCCTTTGCCATCGCCTCAAAAGCCTCATTAATCCCTTCAAGCGGATATGTCCGAGTGATCAACTCGTCCAGCTTCAGTTTTCCCGCTCTGTACAGACCTATCAACCGATGAAAGTCAACGTGAGGACGGGCGGTGCCGTAATAGGAGCCGATAACCAACTTCTCGTGCATCAACATCCGGGCATCCATTGCGACGGGTGTGTTGTGTGGCGCATGTCCGACGAATACCGTAACGCCCCGCTTACGGGTGCATAGCATCGCTTGAACAAAGGGGTCACCGGTCAATCCAATTGCCTCAAACGCATAGTGAACCCCAGGCCCACCGCTAATCTCCTGAATCCGTTCCACAGCATCTTCTTTTGAGGAGTTCACAGTATGGGTCGCACCGAATTGTCGCGCCAGTTCCAGTTTGTTATCGAGAATGTCCACGGCGATAATCGGCTCAGCACTTGCGAGCACCGCGCCCTGAATGCAATTGAGCCCCACTCCGCCACACCCGAAAATCGCAACCGAGCTACCCGGCTCAACTTTGGCAGTGTTGATAACGGCACCAACGCCAGTCATGACACCGCACCCAACAAGGGCGGCTTGTGCGAGTGGCACATCTTTATCAATCGGGACAACCGCATCTTGAGGCACTACCGTGTATGTACCGAACGTGCCCAACCCTACGAGCTTGTCCATCGTCTCTTCACGCCCCTTAAATTGAGGGCGACCACGGGTGTCAGGCGGAAGATCGCACAGGTTAGAAAACCCCTTCTGGCACATTTCACAACGACCACAACTCCGCTTCCATGTTAGGATAACGTGGTCTCCCTCGCGAACTCCAGTCACCGCACTGCCGACCTCTTCAACCACGCCCGCACCTTCGTGACCGAGAATGGTCGGGATGGGGACATGCGGCCAGTCCCCTTTAACAACATGCCAATCCGAGTGGCACACACCGCTCGCCGCCAATCGTATCCGCACCATATCAGTCGCTGTCTCAGGCAGTTCAAATTCTTCGATCTTCAACGGTGTATTCACATCATATAACACAGCAGCTTTCATTTTATCTTCCCTCTTTCGCTCGTAGTCGCGCAATTCATTGCACGTATTTCTGTTTTTCTTTGCGTTTTTGCGTCTTTGCGTTAAATTTAACTTAATTTGGCCCCAAAGTCAAGGGGCTTTCCGTTTTCCTGTGTTGAAAAACTTGACGGTTTATCTTGATTTTTCCCCACGAAACTGGCATAATAAAAGACATGCCCGCAATGAAGATCGGCCTGCTCTACGAACCTGCTTATTGGTTCTTCTTAGAAAAACTCATTCGCAACCTTGAAGGTGAAGTGCATCTCACTGGTGGACAAAGTGTGCGATTATCACCCGATGACTTAGATAATCCCAACGTGGATGTGATTTATGTGTTACCGTGTGAAGTGCTCGAAAGGCTCAGACGAATTGAGGGACGGCACCCAGTGATCAATTCAACTCGGGCACAGGAAATCGCAATCAGTAAAATTGAAACCTCGCGTCTACTCATTGACAACGGCTTGCCGACCCCCCAAACCATCATTTCGCAAAACCATGAGCCGATTTTGAATGCGTTGGATGAATTTGGTATTCTGTTGTTGAAATCAACGAATCTCTGTGGAGGCCTTGGCCATCGGATTTTGCGGCGGCACGGGACGAAAATAACCACTTTTTCACGCGGTCGAAACTATCAGGTCAGCTTCGGCGCACGGAATCACATCCGGAATGAGACCATCGTACTGGGCCCGCCCTATTATGCCCAGCAATTCATCGGCGGTGCGACAGAACAGAGCAATGACCGAGTGTGGCGCATGTACGTTGTCGGGAAGCAGGTCGTCATGGGGACGTTGCGCGTGAAGGAGGGCGTTGATACCCCGGAGCAATCCATCGTCAACGTCGCAACTGGTGCCCATTACATATTTTTGGAAAGCCTTGACGCTGAAATGGTCAAACTCGCGTTGCGCGTAGCAGAGCAAATCGGGTTTGAGGTCGGAGTCGTTGATTTCTTGCGGGATGCTACCGGCCAACCGTTGATTATCGAGGCGGACTGTGATGGGTGTCATCTGTTCATCTGCCGGAAATTCCAAGAGGCGGAGGGATATGGCCCCCGTTACAATTTTAACACTTATATCGCACAACATCTAAAGGAATTTGACAATCAAAATCGGTAATTTATGGTTAAGCCAATAATTATTTATACACGGCGGTAGGCGCGCCCTACTGGCCGATGTCTACATATTTTCCGATTTCACCACTAAGAACCGGGAAAATTTTTCCCATACGAGATCAGGTAGTTCGATGAGGGCTGTTGCCCCATTAGGTGTTTCTGTATCTTCTATAGCCCCTATGATACCAAAGGGACCGTTAAATAGAACCATTTTTACAATGTATACACAACCTGGAAGTAAACGGCCTTACACGCGACTCACTGTGGCTGACCAACATCATCAAGTGTCGCGCTGCCGAACAGGAGATGTGGGTATTTTTCTATTGACAGACAAAAACAGCTCTGATATAATGTCAATATCCAAAGGTCTATCTGGTAAATCAAAATCCAAAAACCGATGAAAATGGCGGGCCGGGTGAGAGTTATTTTTATGACTACGGTGCCCGCCTTGAAATAGTTAACAAAATGCCCGATGTAAAGACTGAAGTAAAAAACAGGGAGCTAAACGCCTGTGACCATATTAATCCCTCCCTCCCTCTCTCGGTTCAAGCTAACAACAATGTAGCAAGGGGAGAATGGCACGACGCGCAAGCCACTTATTGGCTAAATGTCAGAGGCAGGAATGAAGATCCCCCCTGTCAAATCAACAGCACGTATCGGTTTTATCGTCCACTCCCAGACGAATAAAGGAGGCTAACCATGACACTGCTTTCCCGTACGGTGTCCCTAACCCTGTCAATGTCATTGACAAGGTTTTTGACTTCCGTATTAGTAAGCGGCACCCTGCTGTTGTGCATTCCCACCCACACCTCCGCGAAAATCATTTTTAACTCGGCTCGTGACGGTGGAAGCTTATGTGTGATGGACGATGATGGCAGCAATGCCGAAATCCTCAAGGTCTCACCGCGCCCCCGATCTGATGGTGCCCCCGATTGGTCGCCGGATGGCACCCGCATTTTGTTTCATAGAAATGTGTCTAAGGTAGGCGGTCAAGAGCTAGAGTTGTTCGTCATGGATAAGGATGGGAACAATGTCCGGCAGCTCACCCACTATAAAGTACTGAGCGGGACGGGGACCTGGGGCCCCGATGGGAGACGCATCGCATTTACAAGCGACAAAAGCGGAGGGTTTGAAATCTATGTAATAGATATCGAAACCCACGCGGTGACGCAACTCACCCACAACCCAGACGATGGGGAATGGGCTGCGTCTCCGGTCTGGTCCCCCGATGGTAAATACATCGCGTACCGACAAGCAACCCTCCCAAACAGATTAACCACAATCTACGTCATGCGCGCCGATGGAACCAAACAAGTGCCACTCGTCCCCGGTGATGATTGGTATCGATTTACCGGCGGCTGGTCAAAAGACAGCAAATCCGTACTGTACTTTGAAACCCGCCGCATCGTTGATGCCGATGGACAGATCAAGCTCTTTGAATCCCGAGCGGTGATTCAAAGATTCGGCGCAAAAGCCCGGCAGGTCTTAAAACCCCCCCCAAAGTGGATGATACATTCCGCCTGTTTTCTAAAGGACGATGTGCTCATCGCCGCAGACAGAAATACCGAACCAGGGGCTAAGGCTGACATCTACCGGTATCACATTACCACCGGAACACTGACAAACCTCACCAACCATCCCGCGGACGACATAGCACCCCACTGGATTAGCGATACGATTTTTTCTGTCACCCCATTGAAAAAAAAAGCCATACAGTGGGGAACGTTAAAGAAAAAGTGAAATAAGCGATTGATTATGGCAATTCTGAAATCTGCCCCGGTCAACCGTAGACCGGCGCAGATTTCAGCGTTCCTGCGGCACCGCAGGAATCCCTGATGCGGATGTGGGAGACGCACATCGCATCTCTTTTATTACACGGTTCTAAGAAATCCCCGCGTGGGTGGAAAATCCCTTGCCCACCCCTGGTGAGTCATTATCACTTCTCAAATAGGCCCTTGTGAAATGTCTGAAATCGCCGCCCCTGACGGGTGGCAAGATGACTTGACGCAAAAAATGAACGTGCTCAAGACAAAGTTGAACATCAAAACTCATAAGGAAGGCACATGGCAGGTCCATTAGAAGGAATACGTGTTCTAGACCTCACCCGAATCCTAGCAGGCCCTTATGCGACGATGCTCTTAGGAGATCTCGGGGCGGAGGTGATTAAAATTGAACAACCCGGTACAGGCGATGAGTCGAGGAATTTCGGCCCTTTCAAAAACGATTTTAGCCTCTACTTCATGAGCGTTAATCGCGGGAAAAAGAGTTTGACGCTGAACCTGAAGACACCCCGCGGAATAGAACTCTTTTTGGAGTTGGTCAAGGGTTCGGATATCCTCGTTGAAAATTTTCGCCCGGGCACGATGAAGAAGTTGGGGCTCGATTACGAGTCACTCAAGCCACATCGCCCATCACTCATCTACGCCGCATGTTCAGGCTTTGGTCAAACCGGCCCTGACGCACACCGTGGGGCGTATGATATGATTATTCAAGGGCTCGGCGGGATTATCAGCATCACAGGCGAACCTGACCGTCCCCCTGTCCGGGTCGGGACATCAATCAGCGATATCACAGCCGCGATGTTCACAACGATTGGGATTCTCTCTGCGCTACACCATCGACATCAGACCGGCGACGGGCAGTTTGTCGATGTGGCGATGTTGGATGGCATGGTGGCGATTTTGGAAAATGCTGTTGTCCGCTACCTAATCACCGGCGATGTCCCGCAACCACTTGGGGCTCGCCACCCCGCGATCACACCATTTGAGGCGTTTGAGTCCGCCGATGGGCACGTCATTATCGCAATTGGGAACGATGGACTGTGGGCGAAGTTTTGCGAACATGTCAATCACCCCGACCTCATCACCGATGAGCGGTTTCGCACAAATGCGTTGCGAACAGCGAATCACGCCGAACTCTTCCCCATCCTCGCCGAGCTGATGCGACAACACACAACATCCCAGTGGATGCAAGGGCTCGATGCCATCGGTGTACCGTGTGGCCCGATCAACACAATTGATAAAGTCGTCAATCACCCACAGGTACTGGCACGCGAGATGATTGCAACCGTCGAACACGAGGTCACGGGAAGCGTTGGGGTGCCTGGACTCCCAATCAAACTCTCGAAAACCCCCGGTCAGGTTGAGACCCCCGCTCCAACCCTCGGTGAGCATACGGACGAGATTCTAACAGACCTATTGGGAATGGAAACGGCGGAGATCGAGCGTTTGAAACGGGACGGGGTTGTGTGAATCAGGTGGTAGGATCATTTAGTTCTCAGATAAGAGGGAACGGACAGTCCCAACACTCCCCTTGTAGGCTTACTATTACCCACAAGTCTGCAAAGTCTTGTAGGGCGTGGGTTCTATTCCCCTCTCGTTCAAAAATCTAAATCAAAGCCGGCAGAATGACCGAATTGAGAATCGGTTTTTGATGGATTCGCAAACGTAAATACGGTACAATCAACAAGATGGGTTCACCCAATAAACATTATCCTATCAATAACTTGGAGGCACTTATGGCGAAAAATAATAATGAGCCGACTCCGTCTTGGAGTCGGATAGAATTTCAAACCATAGATTTGGGAGATAACCGACTCACGGCGCGACTGATTCAGGTCGCTGATGAATTGGAAGCGTACCCGCAATCGAGTATCAATGCGGCTTGCGGCGACTGGGCAGCGACCAAAGCCGCGTATCGCTTATTTGATAACCCGAAGGTCACAGCGGCGAAAATCCTAGCTCCTCATTTTCAGCAAACGGTTGCCCGAATGAGTGAGTATCAGCGGGTGTTTGCGGTACAGGATACCACCTACCTAGATTATACGCATCACCCATCAACCGAAGGCGTAGGGCCAATCGGAACAAAGAAGCAGAACATCTATGGGTTTGTCAAACACACCACCGTAGTATTCACCGAGTCCGGCGTACCGTTAGGGTGTCTCACCGATAAAGTTTGGGTTCGTGAAGACGGGGCACAGAAACCGAGACAATCGAACCCACCGATTACGGAAAAAGAGAGCTACAAATGGATTGAGGCATTAAACCAAACTAAAGCCCAAACGCCCGAAGGTGTTGAGGTGATTTGCATCTGTGACCGTGAGGCAGATATTTATCAATTTTTCGTTGAAGCAGGCAACACCCCCTTCGTGATTCGCGCCGCTCAGAATCGACGCGTTGAGAATGAGATTGGCAAACTCAACGATTTGGTAAAAAGTCAGCCGTGTGCCGGTGAGCTAGGGGTCAAGGTGCCGAAGCGGGACAGTCACCCTGCCCGGACAGCGACTCTCAGCGTTCACTTTGTGAAAACGAGGTTGCTTCCGCCTCATCGGACTCCGGCGGAATCTGCCCAAAAGTTACCGCCGGTTGATGTGCATATCGTCTGCGTGACGGAACCAAATCCGCCGGTTGGAACGCCGCCGCTCCAATGGCTGTTAATCACCAATGTGGAAGTGAGGGATTTCGCGGATGCGGTCGAAAGAATCCGCTGGATAACTATTAACTCTGACATAGTACACCTTCTAAGCGTACAACAGGAGAGTTAAGAGTTATAGTTTGCGGTGGCATATTGAAGTGTATTTCAAAGTGCTTAAATCCGGTACCAAAATTGAGGGATGCCGTTTGGCAACCCAAGCCCGGCTTTTCCCCTATTTCGCGCTAATGAGTGTGATTGGGTGGCGGTTGTATTGGGTGACGATGTACAATCGCTACGCCCCGAGTGCGGCTTGTACGTGTGTATTGACCGATGAAGAGTGGAAAGCCCTTTACTGTGTGACTCATAAGACAATGACTTTACCCAAGAAATTACCAACGGTTTCTGAAGTGGTGATTTGGATTGCCAAACTCGGTGGTTTTTTAGCGCGTAAGTCGGATGGTGTGCCGGGTGTGACGGTCATCTGGCGCGGGTGGCAGAGATTAAGTGATATTTCCGCCACGTTTTCTCTGATTCACACTGCCGAATTCAACGATAGTTCTTAGCTCCAACATAGATTATCCCTGTCCCCGGAGACTTATGGGTAATAGTAAGCCTTGTAGGAGGGGCATCCCTGCCCCGACTTTTCGCCCAAAATGGACAAAAAGCCGAAAACTAAATAGCCCTAAATCAGGTGGTAAGTAGTCGCGCGTTGATTGTGCATTCTGTTCTTCTTTGCGTTAAATTTAAACTTTGCGTCTTTGCGTTCCATCTCCCCCAATCCCGTGTCGGTCAATAAGTTGTTTCACGGAATCCAACGGAATCCGCAACCGCTCCGCAATCGCTCCCAAATCCTTCTGACACTGTTCATAAGCCTCAACCAGGACCTGTTTTTCAAACTCACTGACCCGATTGGAAAAAGACTCGGCATCACCGGCACTTGTGTAAGCCGTGTGGAGTTCCTGTGGGAGGTGGTACGGGAAAACGGTATCTCCCTCGATTTTGTAGGTCACCCGCTCAATGACATACTTGAGTTCACGCACGTTGCCGGGCCAATCGTAGGCACTCAGGTAGTCGAGTGTATCAGGTGTCAGTTTTTTGGGCTTGATTCCGGCGACCTCCGCAGCGAGACGATCCATGAAATGGTATGATAAGTGTTCGATATCTTCCCTCCGGTCACGGAGTGGCGGGAGCCAAATGGTCTCGAAAGCGAGGCGGTCATAGAGGTCAGCCCGAAACTTGCCCCTTTCCATATCTGACTCCAAGTCGCTGTTGGTCGCCGCGAGGATACGCACGTCCACTTTGATGGTCTTTGTGCCGCCGACCCGCTCAAATTGCTGATATTCCAAGATACGAAGAATCTTTTGCTGAAACTCAAGTGACATATTCCCAATTTCATCAAGGAAAAGGGTCCCCTTGTCTGCCAGCACAAAGCGGCCTTCGCGGAATGAGGAATTGGTGAAGGCGTTATCCTCCTGCCCGAACAGTTCGCATTCGAGAAGCCCTTCCGCCAGTGCCGCGCAGTTGATTGTGGTAAACACATTTTTCTTACGGTCACTGCTGTCATGAATAGCAGCGGCGACCAATTCCTTCCCGGTCCCCCGTTCCCCGCGAATCAGGACAGGACGCGGTATTGATGCCACCTCCCGAATCAACTCAAGTACCTGCTGGATTGCCCGACTTGTGCCAACGATATTATATTGCCCCTTCAGTTCCTCACGGTAAAATTCCCGTTCATGCCGCAGGCGTTTATTGTCAACAGTTGTACGAATGAGACGGTCGATCCGCGCCAGGGCGAGTTCCATATTCTGTTCAATGTAGAAGTCTTTTTCAACATAGTCGTGGGCCCCCAATTTCATCGCTTCAACGGCGGTTGAGACGGTCCCTTTCCCCGTCAAAATAATGATTGGTAGCGAAGGGTTGACCTTTTTAATCGCTTCCAAGCAAGCGAGCCCATCCATCTTCCCCTCACCAAAATCACGGTCAAGAATCGCCAGATCAAACGCATCAGGGTTTTTGATAATCTGCTCTAAACCCTCCTCTGCCGTTCCCACAGTTACAGGTTCGACACCCCGTCGTTTGAGTAAATCCGCCAATAACTCCTGAATCGCCTCCTGATCATCGGCAACTAAAATCCTCGTCGGCATTTTAATCCTCCAGTTTGTTGTAGTGGTTATCTCATATGAAGTTTAAGAATTTAATCGGGTAACCCCGGTTTCCCCATATTAAGCAAGTTTCAGTATGCCAGAGAAACCGAGTTTTGCCGATCCTTACGGATGGCTCGATGACGAGACGCAAAAAACTCGGTTTCTAGGTTTTGCTGAAAAACTCGGTTTCTAGGTCCCAGGCTCCCCCTCCTGAACCGACTGCTCCAACCACGGATCCTTGGTCTGTTTCCGAAAATCCATCACTTTTGCCCGCATCTCGGCAACGATATCTGCAAGTGCGCGGTCATCAATTACATTCTTCGACTCGGCCGGATCATTTTGGATATCGTACAGTGCCTCACGTCCCTGATGTACAAACCCTTCGCGGGGACGCTGACCGAGCATCTCAATGTTGTCGTTCCGCACCGCAGTCCATGTCATAGACCGGAACAGGTCGCTTGGCAACGGCGTTTCGAGTTGATAGGCGAGGTTGCGGACATACTTATAGCGTCGACCACGCAAGACACGATACGGGTAATAATTGGTGATTTCGTGGAAGCAGTGGGAGAAGTAGGTCTCCTCCCATGCACCATCGCCCGGGTGCAGGCGGTCATCTTCAAGGATTGGTAACAGCGACCGGCCGGGGAGTGCATCTGAGCCATCTGGGTGTTCAACGCCGCACCATTCAAGTATGGTTGGGCAGAAATCAACCCAATTCATAAGGGCGTGGTTATGAATCCCCCGTTTCTGCTGGTCTGGGTTGGAAATAATCAGTGGACAGTGGTGCCCGCTGTCAAAACTTGATGCCTTTGCGCCGGGGAACGGCATGGCATGGTCGGTGGTCACAAAAATGAGGGTCTCATCGGCACGACCTGAACGTTCCAGTGCCCCAAGCACCGCTCCCACAACTTGGTCATAACGCGATATGCTTTGGTAATACTCCGCCAAGTCTTCGCGCACCGCAGGCACATCAGGTAAGAAATCGGGGACAATCACCTCGGCGGGGGTGTACGGCACTGGCTCTATTCCTGCGTGTTCCCGTTCATTGCCGAAGCTTTTCCCTGCACGGTGTGGATAACTGCTCCCAACATGAAGATAGAAAGGCGAATCCTGATTCTGATCAAGGAACCCCCTCACCTTGTCAGCCATGTCCGTTGGGCTCCGCGGATCGACTTTCGGTTCAAAGTCGAATGGATAAACGCTGATCGGTTCAACATGCTTCTTGCCGATACAGCCAGTGGCAAACCCACGCGCTTTCACTATTTTGGGGATTGACTGCATATCTTCGTGCGTTCGGAACCCGTGAATACCGTGGCAGTGCCCGTACTGCCCGTGCGTATGGCTATGCTGTCCAGTCAGGATACATGCCCGACTCACCGCACAGGACGGGCTCGTGCAGAACCCGTAATCAAAAACAACCCCACGCTCGGCGAGTGCGTCAATGTGCGGTGTTTTAATGACGCTATCCCCGTAGCATCCAGCGATACGGCTCCAATCGTCGGCGATGATAAATAGAACACTCCGATAACCCTTACTCATGTCTCAAATTACTCCTGATATTGAATTGATATAGACTACAGATTATATGCTCATTTCACGCGCCTGTCAATATTTTCTCAGTCATTAAGGCGCAGAGCAGAGAAGAAAATCTGGAATAGATGCCAACTTACGGCTTATGAACCCAAAAAATTATTGACACCTTACGCAAAACGGGTATATAATAATCTACTGCTAAGTGGGGCAAGATGAAGTTTAAGAACTTAAACGGGTAACCCCGGTTTTCCCCCACCCCCGGTAGGTGCGGTTTTGCGTCAAGTTGCGTCGAGTCATCCGAAGACGGATGGGAAGACGAACTTCGCGCCCTGCGCGCATCTCGCCACCCGTAAGGGCATCTTGTGCGCTCGCTCACGCGACCATCCGTCCTCGGACCATCCGTCTTCGGACGACCATCCGTTAGGGGCAACCGCACCGTTCATCCGTATGAAATTACCCAATTTATTTTTTAATCTTCATGATACCTCCGCTACGCGGTTGAGGTGGCAACTTGCGTTATAAACTATGGCACAACAATATGATAGTATCTCAAAATACATGATCCGTGAGCATCCCCACGCTGTCGCAAAACTGGTCTCAGGAGATCAAAACGTCGAGGTGGGGGAATCCCTGTCTACCGAGCACATCGCTCTCCAGCACCACAGCGATGTCAACCTCAAGGTGAGGCACTCTGATGGAACACTAGCTATCCTCCATATTGAGGTGCAAACACACGACAGCCGGGAACCGATGGCAACCCGCATGGCAGCCTATCACGGATTGCTGATCAAGGAACATAAGCTCCCCGTCTATGGGTGCGTTATCTACTTGCACCCCAACGCAGGCAGAACTGACTCTGGCCACTATGCTTATAAATGGGATGGCGGCCAGTATCTCATGCAGTACAAGGTGGTCAGGCTGATTGAGATAGATGGGCAAGCGGTTTTGAAGACACAGGACCCCGGTTTACTGGCTTTTTCGTCTTTGATGAAACGACCTGGGGATATGGATGCCATTCGCTGGTTGGACGAATGTGTTAATGTGGTAGGGGCATCAGAGGTAGCCCCGCGTGAGCAGTTGACGGCTTTGAGTGTCCTGAGCAGTTTGATTTATGACACTGAACTGATAAAACAACGTATACCGGAGGGCATTATGCACGAATTTCCGTTAATCCAAGAATTTGTTGACGAGGCAACGGCAAAAGGGATTGAACAAGGGCGTGAACAAGGGATTGAACAAGGGCTTGAACGAGGTGAAAGAAAGGGAATCATTGAATCCATTCTCGCGTTGCTCGGCACCCGGTTCCCGCCTAATACTGTGCAAATCCTAAAGCCTAACCTTGAAACCATTGATGATTTGCCCCGTCTCAAAGAATTGCTAATTGTGGCATCCCATGTAGAAAACTTTGAGGAGTTCGCACAAACCCTTCACGAATAGTGTACCCATCATCGCAACCGTTGCCCAGCGTGAGCAGTTTGATTTATGACACTGAACTGATAAAACAACGTATACCGGAGGGCATTTTGCACGAATTTCCGTTAATCCAAGAATTTGTTGACGAGGCAACGGCAAAAGGGATTGAACAAGGGCTTGAACGAGGGGAAAGAAAGGCAACCATTGAATCCATTCTCGCGTTGCTCGGCACCCGGTTCCCGCCTAATACTATGCAAATCCTGAGACCGGCCCTTGAGACCATTGACGACTTACCACGTCTCAAGGAATTGCTACTCGCCGCACCCTATGTAGAAAACTTTGAGGAGTTCGCACAAACCCTTCACGAATAGTACACTATCGCGGTTCTATTGGCTCATAAAGCTGGACAAAATATATGGGGAACGTTACCAAACTTATCACGGCGTTTATGCCCGAAAGAATCAAGCCAACTTTAAGGCAGGCAAGATTCAAATTGCGGAACAAGGGATTTAAGCCTTATGTCAAGAAGAATCAGACGGTTGAAGATGTCATTTTTGACTTCTGGATTGGTGATAGTTCCGGGCAGAAGTGGTATGAACCCCAGTGGGTTCAACATGAAATGAGATTTATTAGAGATTATCTGCTCCAACCCGGTGATGTCGTCTTGGAGTGTGGGGCTCACCATGGATGCAAGACTGTTGTTTTTTCGCATTGGGTTGGTGCCGAAGGTAAGGTTATTGCATTCGAGCCGGTTCCCAGAAATGCCGACATCATACAGAAGAATATTGAAATAAATAACCTACAAAACGTTGTTCTTGAAAGGAAAGCGGTCGGCTCAAAAGAAGGGAAAATTGTGATGACTGACGAATCCAATGCCCAAGTGCTCAACCGCAAAGGTAGTGGGCTTGAAGTGAATATAACATATCTTGATAAATATGTGCACTTAAATCCCGCGTTCCTAAAAATTGATGTTGAGGGATTTGAAATTGAAGTCCTAAAAGGGGCACAAAATATTCTCAAAAAAATGCCAACCCTTATGATAGAAATTCACCCCAATGCCCTTAAAAAAAGATATAATTCATCTGTCGAAGATGTATTCAACCTTATTGATCTGGAAAAATATAAACTATGGGTGCAGTGGCAAAGTCCAGATGAACCAATAGTATATGATGGCAAGGCTCCCATCACAGAACCTGTTCGTCTTTTTGCACTTCCCAAGCAGTGAAACCCCTAACGTATTTAAGTTAACGTGAGTTCGAGTAAGGATTAGCGCATAACGGATGGCAAATCGCCCGTTTTATCAAACCGAATGAGGTTTAAAATTCTGCAAGTCCCTAAAACAAATGGTAGTCTGGATGCCCCCTCGTCTGTTCGGGCTGAAACTGATAAACGTGAGGCCACGGGTGAAATCAATCGACTCACCAATCAGGTTGCAAAAGGTGCGGGAATTGCTTTTATGGGGTATGGGGTCCGAATTGTCGCAGGCTTCTGTTTCAATATCCTTTTGGGGCGAATACTCGGCGCAGGGGCATACGGATTGTACGCCTTGGGAAGAAGCGTGGTTTCCGTGGTCCATCCCATAGGTTCTCTGGGTCTAAACAGGGGAACCGTGCGACTCGGATCGGTGTACCGAGGCGAAGGAAACAGAGCGCACGTCAAAGGGGTTATCCGTTCATCGCTAGGCATCTCCCTGGTATCTGCGCTGTTTTTTTCTGCGGTGCTGTTTAGCCTCGCTGGAATCATTTCCGAGCGTCTCTTTGATGAACCCGACCTGACGTACGTACTGCAAATCTTCGCTTTAATACTGCCGTTTTACATATTGATAGGTATCGCAACAGCGGTTGCCCAGTCGTTCCGAAGAATTGACTATGAGCAAACTGTCACTGTTTGTCAGGTTTTGCTCAACTTGGGCTTGGTCGGTTTGGCGTTCCTGCTCGGTTACCGATTAATTGGGGCAATGTACGGATTGTTAATGGCTGGCGTACTGGGGAGTGGAATAGCGTTTTATTTTATTTGGAAGACGTTTCCTGAAATTGTGTCAGGGTTATCACCTTCATACGAAATAAAGAGACTTCTTCTCATTTCGTTGCCGATAGCATTTGTAGCAGTTGCGTATGTATTACTCAACTATGTTGACCGACTCATGTTAGGTAATTTTAGAGAAGCGACGGACGTGGGTATCTACAACGCCGCAGCGTTCTTCGCCGCACAGATGCCTCTATTTCTCAATGCCATTCTTCCTATCTTCTCACCGGTCGTTGCTGACCTGCACAATAAGGATAGATACCCTGAGATAGAACGGTTGTACAAAACCGTCACCCGATGGATCTTGATTGCTACCCTCCCCCTATTCCTCCTGTTTCTGTTTTTTCCGACGCATATCATGGGCATTTTTGGGACTGAATTTGAGGCGGGTTCAGTCGCGTTAACGATTCTTTCGGTTGCCTTCCTAATCGGTGCGGCAACCGGTCCTTGCGGCCAAATACTACACATGACGGGCAAACAGAATATTGATGTGTTCAACAACGTGGCTCTGATTATTGTGAACGTTTTACTGAATCTCTGGTTAATCCCCCCCTACGGTATTTTGGGTGCTGCCATCGCAACGGCGATAGGATTGGTTCTCTTAAATACGGTTCGATTTCTTGAAGTTTATCAATTGTATAAGATGACCCCTTATGAAAGGTCGGTGCTTAAACCGATCAGTGCCGCAATCATTACCGCACTCGTAACGCTTATATTTCATCACTTTGCCCCTATGCCGTTCTATCTTCAAATGGGCTTGACGGTAGGCATCTACGGATTTACTGTTTTGCGATTTGGGCTTGAGGCAGAGGACAAACTTCTATTATCAAACTTGATGGCGAGAATGAATAAAGAGATCTAATGGAGGAACACGGTTAATGGATGAATTCAGAGAAGCAAATCGTTGGATACGTTTGATACGTTATTTATTCAAGCGATTTCTGAGTCGGCCAAAGCAGTTCGGTTATAACGACCTGCTTCAAAGTGCATCTATCGGTCATCTACAGGAGCTGATGAGTTATTATAAGGTCGAGAACCTCAAGAATCAGACCCCCGAAGAATTTAAGTCCAAACTCGATGAATTTATGGAACTGGTCGATGCGGAGATGGAGGGATTTAGGGATGCGGAACTGCAACGCGGGTTGTCCATCCAATTTCATTGGGGACACAACCACGATTTCGGAGATTTTTTTCTAGAAGGGGAGATGGGGAATCGCCACATAAATCTTCTCGCGACTTTTATTGATCAGTTTGAGTTGCCCAAATCTCTGTCTGGCATGAAGGTTTTGGATATTGGATGTTGGGTCGGAGGCATCAGTCTTCTGCTGAGTAAAATGGGGGCTCATGTTGTTGCCATTGATGAAGTGAAAAAGTACACTGATGCGTTGAACTACTTGAAATATGCGTTTGCGCTCGAAAATTTAGAGCCGATGAATCTATCACTTTATGACTGCACCCGAGAGGATTTTCAGGATGCCTTTGATTACGTTTTATTTGCCGGGGTACTCTATCATGTTACCGATCCGATACTTGCCCTAAGGATTACTTTTAACTGTTTGAAGGATGGCGGTATATGTTTCCTTGAAACGTATGCGACTGATTTTCCACTATCCTT
The DNA here is from genome assembly GCA_965198165.1 of Candidatus Poribacteria bacterium. GTDB lineage: Bacteria > Poribacteria > WGA-4E > WGA-4E > PCPOR2b > CBDAOT01. The sequence goes on from OZ240244.1 coordinate 6,901,449, forward strand.
TATTACCAAGTATGAGGGCCCCGAAATCATCGAGGAAAGTGGAGTCAAAGATTTAAGTCGCCAGGGATGGAACTGGTTTATCCCATCTCGATCGACCCTTTGGAAGATGCTAAAGGATGTTGGATATACACCGCTCAAAATTGGACAAGTAGAAAATATGAGATTGTCCGCATCCGCTCAGAGGGAAAAACATATTGATATGATGAGAAGCGGCCTGTCATCAAGAACAGTGCGATAATTTTTCTGATGCCTTTTTGCTTAGGAATACCATCATCATAACCTAAGACTGGAGGATTCAATTTAATGATAGTGAAGCTAAGGATTGGTGTGATTAAGCTCCTTCTTCTCCCTTATTTTCTGATAAGTGCGATTTACTGGTTTATGGTGAAAGTTATTATAAAGGTTGGAGCGAAACGGGGGCTACATGCAATTTCTGTGGGTGGCCTGGTAGAGGGCAGATGGAAAATTAGAACTCTATATAGAGAAGACATGATCATGAGAACAATCCTTTTATGTGTGGATTTAAGGAACAAATCCTGTTTGGATCTGGCGTGCAATGTTGGAATTTGGAGTTTCAAGCTCGGTCAATTTGGAATCAGGAGGGCACTTGGTATAGATTTGACTCGGGGCAATATACTTCGCGCCAATGTCTTAAAGAAGGTTTATAATTTCCCACACTATGATTTCAAGGTGAAAAACATTCTCCAATTCTTGTACGGTGAAAACGAGGAGACCTTTGACATCATACTATTACTCAGCATACTTTATCATCTGCCAGAGGAAACCGATTGGACACTGTTTTTCCAAAGGGTGTACGAAATTAATGAATATTGTTTAATCATAGATACGAGATGGTTCGATAATGATGAATACTGGTTCGATAAAACGTCTCCTGAAAACGCGATTGTAGAGGTTGAAGGGAAAATCTTAAAAAAGTGGCGGCCAACACGCAATGAAGTGTTCACTTACCTGAAAAAGAGTGGATATGAGCGAGTCATAGAGGTAAACCCCGCCGTTTTTCTCAGTGATCAGCAGGAAGCGTATGGGGATGGAAAGCCTTATCGGTTAGACAATGTCGCCGATTATATAACGGACAATAGAAGTATCGTCATTGCATATAAAAAGAAGTCTGCAGTTCTTGATATAGAGAAAAGGTTGAGCGTAAAATATGTATAAATATTCAAAGCAAGGTTGGTAAGTGAAAAATTGAATGAGATACGACCAATATTTATATTCTCCCTACCCAGAGCTGGCTCTACCCTAGTACAGCGGGTGCTCGCTGCTCACGACGATATCGCCACAACGTCAGAACCGTGGATTTTGCTACCCTTTCTGTTTTCGATAAAGGAGAAGGGGGTGTGTGCTGAATATCATCACAAGGTTATGGTGGAAGCCGTTGAGGATTTTTGTGGTGAACTACCCGATGGTATCGACGATTACTTCGAGGAGCTGCGAACGTTCGCGTTGCGGCTCTACGCTAAGGCAACCGATGGCGAAGCAAAATACTTCCTTGACAAGACGCCGCGCTACCATCTTGTGGTTGATGAGGTTATCCGTCTGTTCCCCGAAGGGAAGTTCATCTTTCTATGGCGCAATCCTCTAGCGGTGATCGCCTCTATTATTGAGACATGGGGTCAAAGTAAGTGGAACCTTTACGTTTACAAGGTTGATCTTTTTGACGGACTCGAAAACCTGATTTCTGCCTATCAGGCACACGCAGGTCAGGTCTGTTCAGTAACATACGAGAATCTTCTTTCTAATCCTGAAGCCGAGTGGCAGCGGGTGTTCGCCTATTTAGAACTGCCTTTTAATCCGGAATTGCTATCCCGCTTTAAGGAGGTTCAACTGTCCGGGCGCATGGGGGACCCAACGGGTGTACAGCAATACCAAGTGTTAAGTAAAGAGCCGTTGGAGAAGTGGAAGGGTGTGTTGACCAATCCCCTCCGTAAGGCGTGGTGCAGGCGTTATTTGCGATGGCTCGGTAGTGAACGATTGGCGACAATGGGGTACGATTTGCAGGAACTCCTCAGCGCCCTGGATTCGATTTCACTGAGCATGAAATTTGTTGGAGCGGATATCCGTCGTATGGCCTATGGTCTTGTCTATTGTCTCTTGGAAACGCAGATTATAAAATACAAACTCAAGGATCTGCCCAACTGGTATAAAGTACACCGATATCAATAAGGAGATTCGTATGCCTTCTGATTCGAGTTCCCCCTTGCATATACTGATATTTGAACCAATGCTAGAGGGACATTATTCAGATTATATTCGGCATCTGGTTCAACATGTCCATAGCCAGAACGTGCCGATTAAGCTTACCTTTCTTGTGCATCCCAAGTTTAAGGCACGATTTTGGGATGCGGTCAAATCGGAGTGTGAAGACTCGCACGAGTATGTAGACCTTATACCCTTTGGTCCTCGAGAACATGCGTTGTGTACCCACAACGCCTTGCCGCAATGGATACGGTCTCTGTTTCAGTGGTTTACGATGATGAAATACCTGCGGCGCACAGGTGCCGTTCACGGCCATTTCCTTTATATAGATACCGTACAACTGGCATTTGCCCTAAAACTGGGGGCCCCAAAAGGGAGAACGCTTTCCGGTATTCTGTTTCGACCCACTGTCCACTACGAGCAGTTGTGGCAGACACCGTCCAATTTTCGCCAACGTATTAGAAACTATCGGAAAACCACCCTGTATAAGCGCATGGTCAAACATCCCGCCCTAAGCACCCTCTTCTCATTAGACCCATACTTTGCGGAATATGCCTCTAAATCCTTTAAGCAAGGCGACAAGGTGCGTACCCTAACAGAGCCCGGCTTGTTCCCCCAAGATCTCGCGACCTATCGCCCAAGTGATATCGTGGATTGTGCGGTTCCCGAAGATCGAACCTGCTTTCTGCTTTTCGGTGTCCTTATACGGCGAAAAGGCCTCTTGCAGGTGCTCGAAGCCTTACGAATGCTAGATTCAAAAATCGCAAGCAAAATCGCGGTTATCTTCGCTGGTAAATTACAAGACGATGTCCGCTCCGAGTTTCGAGAACGATTGGGTCAACTGACTTCCGAGTCCCCAGAAATCTGGATGCATCTTGAAGATAGGGCTATCAATCCTGCTGAGATCACTGACCTTATCATCCGGTCTGATGTCGTGCTTGCGCCGTACCAGCACCATATCGGTTCCAGCAATGTCATGCTCTGGGCGGCTGGCGCACAGAAACCAATAATAATACAGGAATATGGATTGATTGGCGCGTTGGCGCGGGACTATAAATTGGGTCTCGTCGTAGATACGACAAAACCGCAAGCAATTGCGGCGGCAATGCGAGCGTGTGTCGAAAAAAATGTGACAGATTTTTGCGACCCAAACTCAATGAAGCAGTTTGCCGACTTGCGAACTCCGAAGCAGTTCGCAACCACCATCTTCAATGGAATTGTCAATGGCCTACATTCTGACAAATCTAGCCAAGATGTGGCTAAGGAGTAACAATGTGCATTGACCCCGTAAGCGGGAGTAAAACCTGTGAGTGAGAAATAAAACCCGTGGGCGGGAAATCCCGTGCCCCAATACGTCATGATGGATTTTCAAACAGGCCCTTAGCTGTTGACTGAAGATGAGTTAAAATTTATGCAAGGCTATCTGATTCATACAATCAACCGTTTTTTGTCCCATCTCCGAAAAAATCGCAAAATTAGACCCAAAGCTGAGATTGTCAAAGTGAATATCGGTAGCGCGTTGGCTGTTGTCCCCGGTTGGATTAATGTTGATGCAAGTTTGAACGCCTTCTTTGCGAAGTGGCCCCGAGGGGTACTCAAAATGCTTTATAAAGCGACCGGCTCAAATCGATGGTATTCCGAAGTTGAGTACTGTCGCATCCTCCAAAATCATCCCTTCGTGCATCACAATCTCAGGCATGGGATGCCTTTTCACGATGAGGTGGCCGATTATCTGTTCTCCTCTCACTTTCTAGAACATCTCACTCAGGAGGATGGCAGAAATCTGATAAAAGAAGCGTATCGTGTGCTTAAAAGAGGGGGAATGATTCGTATCTGCGTTCCCGATTTTGAATATTCGCTATCGCTTTATCAAAGTGGTAAAAAGGAGGAGGCGATGTCGCATATCTTCACCATCTTCAAGCCGGAAGCACTTACTCGTCACCACTACATGTACGATTTGGACCTGCTCAAGCAACTTCTGGAGGCAGTTGGATTTGTCAACATTGAGAGGTGTTCATACCAACAGGGGAAAACCCCCGATATTGAGTTGCTTGATAACCGACCTGAAGAAACGTTATATGTCGAGGCTATCAAAATATGACGCGGATAATACCTGTACTGAAAACATGGATTAAGCAGGCACTGGGTGCTTTCGGACTCGAAATTCGACGAAGGCAGAGGCGGCGAGATAGTTTTGAAGGGTTCCTTGCCCATGTCAAGAAATTGGGGTTTACGCCTGAAACCGCCATTGATGTCGGGGTGGCTCACGGTACTTTTGAACTCTACACCTCTTTCCCAGATGCAACCCATCTCCTGATAGAACCGATACAGGAGTTTGAAGGCGTTATGCGGCATATCTCGCGCAAATTCAGCAAGGTTGAGTATGTGATTGCGGCTGCCAGTGATACGCCCGGAACAGTGGAAATCAATGTCCACAAAAAGCTAGACGGCTCTTCAACCTTAAAAGAAACATCGGGTACACACGTTGATGGTGTTCCAAGACAGGTGCCGACGGTAAAAATTGATGATTTGTGTCGCGTGAAACAGTTGAAGGGCCCTTACTTAATCAAAGTTGATGTCCAAGGTGCCGAACTCACCGTTTTGGGCGGTGCACAGGAGGTCTTAAAAGAGACCGATTTGGTCATCCTCGAAGTCTCGCTATTTCAATTTTTCACAAACGGGCCTCAATTTTTTGATGTTGTGAGTTACATGAAAGAACGCAACTTTGTTGTGTACGATATTTTCGGGGGGCATTTGCGGCCGCTTGATGGTGCGCTCGCTCAAGTCGATATTGCATTTGCCAAAGAGGACGGGCTCTTTAAAAAATCTCACGCCTATGGGGCAATTCCCAACAAATAGTGTTGGGTTCTGAGCACTGAAAACAGGTGGCGAACGACTCGGTATGTTCACTCAAAAATTTGCGAAAAACCCATTTGCCGTTATTTTCGTTTTAATCTACCTAATCGGTGTCTATACGCATGTTGCCTTATATCTGTCCCCCTTCTTTTTTATACCCTCTATTGGTGTGGGTATCGGTGGTGTGCTTCTCCTGATGAAAAATGTTAGGCGTATCAGGGGCTCACATCTCGGTCCAATTCTTGGCGTTTTAACCATCGGTGGGTTGACCGTATTTTGGGGACCAGAAGCAAGTTTTTTCTTTGGAGAGCGGGTTAAAGGGCTTGCGTATTTGAGCTATTCGATGGTCTTCGCCTATGCACTTTTTTTGGAATTGCATCAATGGGAACGGGGAGAGGTCGCCAGCCTTTTTAAGCTCCTGAGCATACTCATCGTTGTTGGATGCCTCTTTGAGAATTACACCCGGTTCCGAGATGTATCCGATGCATTCCGTCTAGCAGTCTTTAGGTCAGGAGTTTATGAGGGGGTTGAGCGAGATCTGGGAACTTTTGGCATGATTCGCCCGAAACTCTTTACCTCAGAACCGTCGTATGTGGCCCTGCTGTTCCTATTCTTTTCTACGATATGGCTAGGTTTGTCTCAGGAACGTCGAAAATATCTCTACCACGGTTTACTGACAGCAATGGCACTCTTTCAGATTCGCAGTCCAATTATATTGCTTGCCGCCCCAATTGCCTTGGTGGTCATGTTCTACCTCGATTACGGCGGATTAAGGAATTTTTTAAGGATGTTGGGGATGAGAGAGCTGGTCGCCGTAATGCTCATCGCCCTCTTTGTAGTGACTTTTTTATACGTTGCGTTTAGTACCATTATGGCTAGACGAGTGCAACTGATTCTGGCCGGTAGAGATCAGAGCTTCTCCGCGAGAATTGTCGCCCCTCCATTAATCGCTTACCAAACGATCAAAGAATACCCGGTTTTCGGTGCTGGTATTACCGGTAAAGAGGCGATTGAGGAGCAGATGGGGGATATTTTTATCGCACTTGGATTCGCTGCGGCAGTGCAAAAGTGGACAAAGGCGGATGCTTTGGTTCATAGAAATGCAAACTTTTTTTGGCTACACTGGATCTATTTCGGCTTGTTGGGCGGCATCGGTGTCCTTTGGCTTGTGTATCGACTCATGAAAAGTCTAGGGGTTACACATTTCTATTTTTGCTTTATGACACTCCTCATTATCAGTCAAACAACCGGTGGATATGTCGGGACAAGGACCTGGACAATTGTCTTTATGGTGTTCCTCGTCTCCACTTTTAGAGGGGCAACTCGCACCAATAACGTCCCTCAGATTCATAATGCGCCCAATCCGGGGTCAGGAGCATACGCCCAGTGAAGCCATTAATCGTTACCCTTTTCGCCCCCGACTGCACAGATGCCAATGTGATTAAACGGGCTCGCGCCTTCAAAGACAACGGCTTTGATGTTTTCGGACTGTCATACCGCAGGAATCGATACAACCCGGACTATGTCCCTGAGTGGGAGAATATCCATCTCGGACTGATAAAGGATCGGCAGTACCTCCGCCGCGTGTTGAGGATGTTCAGGGCGGGTTGGCGTGTCTTTCGAGAGCGAAAGCAACTTCAAGCCACGACCTTCTACTTTGCACGAAACGCAGACCTTGCGGTTCTGGCACTCCTCGCCCGATGGTTTACTGGCAAGACCGTACCAATTGTTTATGAGGTGATCGATATTCCCGCGCTCATTGTTCAAAATAACCTAAAAGGGAAACTCGCGCGATGGCTTGAGCAGATAATCTTAAAGCGGTGTGACCTATTGGTTACAACCTCGCCGGGTTTTATTGAAAACTATTTTTTACCGATTCAGAACTATACCGGGAAATGGTTCATCCTCGAACACAGGCTCTATCCCCCCTATGTTCCCCCTAAAAAGGAACGTCCACCTCGCGTGGTACTAGGCGATAAAAAAAAGAAGTGGGTGATCGGATATTTTGGGACACTGCGATGTCCAAAATCGTGGGAGATAATCAAAACGCTCGCTCAGGCGTTGCCGGACAAGGTTGAGTTTTATCTCAGAGGTCGGTCAAAACGGATCGACCCAGAGGACTTCAACCGAAATCTGGAGAAGCTTCCAAACATCCGGTATGAAGGGGAGTATCGGAACCCGGAAGAGCTCGATGAGCTCTACGGACAGGTCGATATCGCGTGGTGCTTCGATTTTTGTGATGAACAGCACAATTCGAGGTGGCTGTTGCCCAACCGTTTGTATGAAGGGGGATATTTCAAGGTACCGATGCTTTCGGCAAAGGGGTTTGAGGTGGGCAAATATATCGAAAAGCTGGCTACCGGTTGGACTTTTGACCCGCCATACACCGAGTCGCTAATTGCGTTTCTGGACAACTTGACCGTTGAAGCGTATTTGGAAGTTAAGGAAAATTATCACAACCTACCCGCATCGGCATTCGTGAGTAAAAGCGATTTTCAAGAGATGTGTGAGATGATGTTCAAATCGTAGGGGCAAGATGCCCCGTCTACGAGGTTGGGTCAAATTATGATGAACAAAAATTTGTGGTATACAATTAGGAAAAAAGCCCCTGTACGCAAATCGATCGGTTTTGCCAAACAGATTCCGAGGGCGGTCAAACGCATTCTTACCAAACCGGAAGATTTCGCCGAGCACCCGCCTATCATCGCCAACTCTTTCCCTAAAAGCGGTACAAATCTACTGCTACAGATTGTCGAAGCATTGCCGAACATTTATAGCTACGGCTCAGTGATTGCCTCTACTCCCACGCTAACATACAAAGAAAAAAGCCAGAAAACACACCTCGATTCCATCCAACGTATTGTGCCGGGTGAACTCGTTTTTGCACACCTTTTTTATGAACCCGCCTACCAAGAAGCCCTTCATCGCCGATGCAGTATCCAGTTCTTCATCTATCGTGACCCGCGAGATGTTGCTATCTCAGAGGCGTACTATCTGACGCACATGAATCCGTGGCACCGGCTCCACAAGTATTTTGCGAAATCCCTTTCCACAATGGACGAGCGTATATCCGCTACGCTCTTGGGGATTTCGGATGCAAACTTCCCTTGCGACTATCCAGACATCGGTCAGCGGTTCAAAAGGTATCAGGGTTGGCTAAAGCAACCCGATGTGTTCACCCTACGGTTTGAGGATGTGGTAGCTGGGCAGCATGAGATGTTTCGGGAGATGGTCGATTTTTATTGCAAAAATAGTGGGCTTCAGTTGGATATTGACGAAGTTGTTCAACGAATCGTGAAGAACATTGACCCTGCTAAATCGCCCACATTTCGCAAAGGGCAAGCGGGTGGCTGGCGAGCACGTTTGAGCGAAAAGCATCAGGCGGAGATGAAAGCGGTTGCCGGTGAGCTTCTTGTTGAACTCGGCTATGAAAGCGACCTAAATTGGTAAATGGGTAATTGACAAATCAGGTTTTGTGTGAGATAATTTGAGACTGTTAAAATCTACTAAGCTTTGGACAATTTTTAAGAATAAGCAACCTTGTAGGAACGGCTTCCGAGCCGCGACTGTAGGAACGGCTTCCGAGCCGCGACTTTATATTGAAACTTGCTTACAGCAGGCAATGCCTATTGATAAGAATACCTAAATAGCACACAAATTGTCCAAACTATAGTATAATATTATTGTCTGAATCGGGGCTTAGACGGATTATTGGATTTAACGGATTAAGCGATTGCTGATGCCCACCGCCCCGATGCAGACGAGGATAGTAAGAATTCGGCATTGGTAAAATTGGTAAATTTTCGCAAGTGAGAACCCGCACAGTTACTGCTTTCTTCGATCTAAAAATTTACCAATGCGGAGGTGTTGAAAGGGATTCGGCATACTTATGCCGCACTCACGTTAATATAATGAAAATTCTCATCACAGGCTCCAGCGGCTTAATCGGTGCAGAAGCCGTCCGCCATTTCGACAAACTTGGCCACCAGACCGTCGGCATAGACAATAACATGCGCGCCGTATTTTTCGGTCCACAAGGGGATACCTCCTGGAGCCGAAACCAACTGCTGAGGGTAACGGATAGATTCAGGCATTTCGACATCGACATCCGAGATCGGACCGGACTATTTGAACTGTTCAAACAGGAGTCCTTTGATGCCGTAATACACTGTGCGGCGCAGCCATCGCACGATAAGGCGAGCGAAATTCCGTTAGTTGATTTCGATGTGAACGCCGTTGGAACCCTCAATCTGCTTGAGGCGAATCGGCAATTTTCGCTCGAATCGCCATTCATCTTCATGAGCACGAACAAGGTTTACGGTGACGCTCCGAATGAGATCGCTCTCGTCGAAAATGTCACCCGTTGGAAATTTGCTGACCCCGCCTATATCAACGGCATCCCAGAGACCGTACGCATTGACCAATCGAAGCACTCCATCTTCGGTGCGTCAAAAGTTGCCGCCGACATCATCGTACAGGAATATGGACGCTATTTTGGAATGCCAACCTGCTGTTTACGCGGCGGGTGCCTCACCGGACCGCTCCACTCCGGCGTTGAGTTACACGGCTTTTTGAACTATCTCATTAAGTGCAACGTCACCGAACAGCACTACACCGTATACGGCTACAAAGCCAAACAGGTTCGGGATAACATCCACTCCTACGATGTTGTGCGCTTCATGGAAGCCTTCATACAGGCACCCAACACCGCCGCCGTTTACAACATCGGCGGGGGCTTTGAGAATTCCATATCAATGCGTGAAGCCTTCCATTATGCAGAGTCAATTACCGGCAAACCGATGAACTGGAGTTACTCCGAAAAAAATCGGGAGGGCGACCATATCTGTTACTATTCCGATCTGGCGCAGATACGGAGGGACTATCCTGATTGGGATATCACCAAAAATTTACGTACGATATTTGAGGAGATTGTTGAGGCTTGGGACAAACGTCGATATGAACATGGGAAACAACAGTAAGGAACTAAAATTACTCATCATCGTCAATGCTTTTCACCCTGACCGCGCTGGGGGTGCCGCCGTATTCAGTGACCTGTGCTATGAACTCGTGGGGCAAGGGTTTGATGTAACTGTGCGATGTGCTTACCCGTATTATCCCGAATGGAGGGACAAAAGTGGGCGCAACGGTTGGCGTATCTGGCGGTATCAGGAGCAGGGCGTTGCTGTCGAGCGATACGGATTATTCATCCCAAGTCAACCCAATTCGCTCTGGCAACGATTGATATATGAAGGTTCATTTTTTATCTCCCTGCTGCGGTCGCTTCTATACGGCGGGGATTTCGATGTGGTGATGGTATACTGCCCGCTCCCTGCCTCTGTTGCGTTTGCGAGTCTTTTTAAGTTCTACTTCGATAAACCGCTCTGGTTGAATGTCCAAGACCTCCCCGCGGATGCCGCCACCGCCAGCGGGATTTCCCGATTTGGGCTCGTGAACAAGCTATTCGCTTGGATACAAAATAGGCTGTTCAATCGTGCGGATGTATGGAGTTCAATTTCGCCAATTATGATAAATCGTCTGAATACCATTCGCCAGCACAATCAACCTGTGCTGTATCTGCCCAATTGGTTGCATCGCTCCCTTGCGGCTCAGATCCAGTCCCTCCCCTCCAAGAAAGGGCGAACACCGCAAACCCCTGTCAAATTGCTTTATGCAGGAAACATCGGTGAAAAGCAAGACCTGCTCCACTTTTGCCAAACGCTACAGAAAACCAACGCGCCATTCGAGTTTCGCATTCACGGGGACGGGAGTCAGGCTGAAGTGGTGGAGGCGTGGGTCTGTCAGATTGGAGACATGCGGTTCCACTTTGGCCCCTTCCTTGACGAAACCGGATTTGCCAAGGTCTTGCATGAAGCAGATTTCTTCGTCATCACCGAAAAACACAACAGTGGTGGCTCATTCATCCCCAGCAAACTCATCCCCGGTATATCTTCAGGGACACCCATCCTTGCCATCTGTGACAGTGAGAGTCCGCTCGGCGGAGAGATGCACACAGCGAACGTTGGTCCCCAATACCTTTGGACTGAACTGGATGCGATTCCGTCTCTGATTCAACGCACCACCGCACAGTCCGACTGTTATCTTCAATGGCAGGCGAACGCCTTGAGTCGCGCTCGGTTTTACGACAGGGAACGGGTTATTAATCGCTTTGAAGTCGCGCTTCGTACGGTGGCAGCGCCCCCGAATCACTTCGATGAACTGCCCCGCTTTGATGATGCCGCCTCAAAAGACCGATAAGACGGTCAACAGATACTGGATACTGGTATCTTGCTTGCATCTTGTATTTTGTATCCGAAAGGAATCGAAAGGCATTGAGTCGCTTCGGTGCCACACGCTATTGACCATGACAAGAATGATAAAAAAACCAGAACGACTGGAACGGGTCTGCCCTACATGTGTTTTGGAAGCAGCGGACAGTTATAAAATCTTGTATCCAATGCCCCACGAGGTGCTAGAATGTCAGCAGTGTCGGTTGGTCTTTATCAACGAGGCGTTGACGAAAACCGAAGCAGGTGAATTTGGCATCAAAAATTTTCAGAGAAGCGCCAAACCGCGCATTGCCAAATCCCGACACGATTTTGAGAACCTTCGGAAGTTCATCACCGCGCCCCCGCGTGGTAAGCCACCGATTAGAGTGTTGGACATCGGATGTGGATTGGGGCATTTTCTGATCGAAGCGTTTCGACACGGCTGGAAAACGTACGGTACCGAGATTAACAAAAACGCGGTTGAATCCCTCGAAAAACACCCGCAATTAAATGTTCAGATTGGAAATATTGAGGAGCAAATGAACTTCCCTGCCGAATGCTTTGATGTCATCACAATGTTTGGTGTTATTGAGCACTTGGTGAACCCCACCGACGCGGTTCAAGAATGTTATCGGTTGCTCAAACCGGGCGGGGTCTTATGTTTGCAAACGCCCACCGAAGACGGGTTTCTGAGAAAGGCGGGACACGGTCTCTACAAGCTCAGCGGAGGAAAGATTCGGTTCCACGTCGGGCAGTTCTACTTTCTAAACGGGGGACATAACCTCTGCTTCTCAAGACACTCAATAGGAACACTGTTGGGAAAAAATGGCTTTGAAATCGTGGAAATCTTCGGTTCAACCTTTGGGCTAAAAAACATTCTCCTCCGATTTCGCCTACGCCCAAAAGATATTATCAAAATCATCGGGACATCCACCGTTTTCGCCCTGGGGAAAGTGCTGAATATGCCGAATCACATGACTGTTTACGCGCGACGTCATTAGACATGTAGCTGTTGGGTTTCACTACCGTTCAACCCAACCTACGTACTGTTAATAAATCAAGCTCAGGTGTCAAAAATTAATTTCATACTCATTCGACTGCTCCATGGGCAGTGGAAACAGAAGTTCATGCTGTTGGCGATGGATGTATTGAGCATCTCCTTATCCTTTCTTATCGCCTACCTTATTTCAAACAGCGTTTATGAATATCGCCAAAATCTCAGCGGCTATCTCCGTTTGTTGCCAATGCTGATGGGATTCCTTGTGCTCTCTCTCCATATCATGGGTGGGTATCGCCCGATCGAAGAGCGGCGAGCGGAGACCGAACTCGGTATCGTTTGCAAGTCCGTTTTCCTCGCGTTCCTGTTTATCTTTGCAGCATTTTTCGCGTTGAAACTGAGGGAGTTCCTCCGAATCTTCTTCCTCGTTTGGACAGTCGGTTCCCTCTGCTCCATTTTGTTGCTTAGATTCTCTTTGCGAGAGTTTTGTAAAGGGCTTTGGCAGAAGGGACACCTCAAACAGAAGATACTCCTTGTCGGTCAACCCGATGGCATTGAAGAAATAAAGCAACTTCTTGAGACTCAGCGACATAACCGATTTGAATATATCGAGTACGTTGTCCCCGATTTTCCGTACCAATCTGCCGCCCCGCATGTAATAGACACGCTACCTGCCCCAGTAACGGCGGACAGCATCTCGAGAAAAACAGGGAACAATGTTTTAATCCCTTCCATCCAGTTACTGGTTGAAACGCACGACATTAATCAGGTATTCATCGTTCCCAAAGGCATTTTGTATGAAGATGGCTTGGCGATTTCAAACTACTGCCGGTCAATAAATATAAAGGTGAGTATCGCTTCAAACGAATTTAGCGCAGACCAGCAGATCAGTATTGACGAGTTCACAGGCCTTCTGGTTCTACAGCCGCCCGTAACCGTACCAGTCAGTCAAGCGGGAAATAAGGTTATCAAACGGTTCATTGATATATTGGGAGCGATTTTGGGGCTTCCGTTCGTAATGATGACCTATACCGTTGTTGGAATTGCAACTAAGTTGGAGGACGGAGGGCCCGTGATTCATCGTCGAAAGGTCGTCGGGAAAAATGGGAAGGTATTTGATGCGTTCAAGCTACGCTCGATGCGCTTGGATGCAGACGAGATTTTGGAGAGTAATCCTGCCCTTAAGCGTGAGTATGAGAAGAATTTCAAGCTCGAAAATGACCCCCGGCTAACGAAGCTCGGTCACTTTATCCGCAAATATAGCATTGATGAACTCCCACAGCTCATCAACGTCCTGTTTGGACAGATGAGTCTTGTTGGACCAAGAATGAAAGTTCCCGAAGAGGTCAAAAAGTATTACGCTGGTTTAGAGGAGAAGCTGTTTAGCGTCAAGCCTGGGATGACCGGTTTTTGGCAGGTTAACGGTAGACAAGAGACGAACTATGATGAGCGCGTTCGCATGGATATGTTCTATCTTGACCGCTGGTCGATCTGGATGGATATTGCCATCCTAATCAAGACCGTGTGGAAAGTTTTGAAGCGCGAAGGTGCGCTCTAACAACTTCATCGCCTCATCGCGCTGTACTTCACGGAGGTTTTGTGAGCATTCTCGTCACAGGCGGTGCCGGATATATTGGGAGTATCGCCGTTGAACAACTCGTCAATCACGGCCATCACACGATTGTCATTGATAACTTACAAGCTGGCAACCGGGCTGCCATCCATTCGGAAGCCATATTCTATCAAGGCAGTTTTGGGGATATGCCCACACTCACCGCTATCTTTCAAAAACATCAAATCGACGCGGTCATACACTTCGCCGCTGAGGCAGCGATTGACTACTCGATAACCAACCCCAACATATTTTTCACGAACAATGTCGCGTATAGCATCAATCTGCTGAATGCCATGCACAAACACGGTTGTTCGCGATTCATCTTCTCCTCGTCAGCGTCAATTTTTGGTGAGCCGCAGTACACCCCAGTTGACGAGGCGCACCCCAAAGAACCGATGAATGCCTACGGTGACTCGAAACTGATGTTTGAGAGGATATTGGATTGGTATCATCGCGGTTACGGACTCAAGTTCAACGCCTTCCGATATTTTAACGCCGCAGGTGCGTCGGCAGAAGTGGGAGAGCATCGTAAGAAAGAAACGCATCTGATTCCGATAGCGATTGATGTCGCACTCGGAAAGCGTGAACATATCGACATTTTCGGAACAGACTATCCAACCAAAGATGGCACCTGCATTCGTGACTACATCCATGTATTGGATTTAGCGCATGCACATATCCTTGCTTTGGAGAATCTAGACAAGCATCCGAATGGCAAATATAACCTTGGTAATGGACACGGATTTTCAGTGCGGGAGGTCATTGAAACCGTAGCGAAAGTCTCCGAAAGGAAAATTTCATGGGTAGCGGCCCCCCGCCGCATGGGCGATCCAGCAGTATTGGTTGCCTCGTCAGAACTCGCCCAAAAAGAACTCGGCTTGCAACCAAGATTTGATTCACTAGAGCAGATCATCCGCTCTGCATGGGAATGGCGGTGTAAGCATCCAGATGGATTTGACATGCTCCCCACCATGAACGGCGAGGCCCCGCGCTAAGCAGGATTTGTCGCCTGACAAACGTATCTCACAGCATCTCAAAAGATTGGTTTTCCCTAATCAAAACTAAGCTTTGGACACTTTTTAAGAATAAGCTTGTATGAACGGCTTCCTAGCCGTGCCCCGGCTTCCCAACCGTGCCCCCGTATGAACGGCTTCCTAGCCGTGCCCCGGCTTCCCAACCGTGCCCCTTTATATTGAAACTGGCTTAATAGCACTGACGCACGGAAACCGACAGAGGGCGTATCGCCGCGCCATCCTAACGCAACGCCTTTTTCCGCGGGGTGACCAGAACAAACAAAATCGCAGAATATGAAACCGGTTTCGGCCTACAGCCGGCAGCACCTATTGATAAGAATATCTAAAAAGCACACAAATTGTCCAAACTATAGTAATCAAAAGTGATTCTACGCTCATTGCGATTTTTTCATGGCTAGATCGTTGGCTGTGTGCTATAATCGGTATGTTGGAATTTAGCCTGCTCTATTCATCACCGCACGAAATTGGAGCAACTACCGATAATAGACGAATTTCTTGGATAAAACATGGAGCGTTTACGCCGATGATCATTACCCAAACACCATTACGGATTAGCTTTGTGGGAGGTGGCACCGACTTTTCCGACTTTTATCGAAAGCAAAGTGGAGAAGTTGTTAGTACAGCTATTAACAAATACGTTTATGTCATTATTAAAGAGAGGTACGACCCTAAGATTTGCCTGAATTATACAAGTCGGGAAATCGTTGATTCTGTTGATGAAATCAAGCACGAATTAATACGAGAAGCGATGCGAGAAACCAACGTCACTCAGGGCGTAGAAATTACGACACTTTCAGATATCCCCGCCCACGGCTCAGGACTTGGCTCATCAAGTAGTGTGACGGTCGGTGTGCTCAATGCGCTCTATGCGTACCAAGGAATAAGCAAAACTGCCGAAGACCTAGCGCGAAAGGCTTGCGAAATAGAAATTGAGGTGTTGGGCAAACCAATTGGCAAACAAGACCAATACATTGTTGCTTATGGCGGCCTCAGACATATCCAATTCCAAAGCGACGAATCTGTGCTGGTCGAAAATTTACCAATCAGCGGCGAGACCAAACGAAAACTTAACACCAATACACTCCTTTTTTACACAGGCATTGCTAGACATGCAAGCGATATTCTCACTGAGCAGGAGGAGAATACCACAAGCAACTTAAATATCCTCTGTAGCATGAAGTCCCTAGTTGGAGAACTCAAAAGTCTGCTAATCCATCATCAGAACAACGGGCATCATAGCCTCGACGAATTTGGCGATTTGCTCCATCAAGGTTGGCAACTCAAGCAAAAACTCGCAAGCAAAATCTCAAATTCGCAATTGAATGAAATATACCGCACTGCCTATGAATCCGGTGCATTGGGTGGAAAACTATTAGGGGCAGGTGGTGGTGGCTTCTTTCTATTTTACGCCTGTCCCGAAAACCACGACGACATCCGGTCCGCCCTGAATCACCTTCAGGAGTACCCCTTCAATCTCGAACGCGACGGTAGCAAAATTATCTTCAACATCCAACGCTAAAAGACCGGCCCGTGGGTGGGAAATCCCTTTCCCGCCCTAATGAGTTTTGACGTTCAATTTTCAATTCCCTTCAAACGTATTGATACCCCCAAAGTTATGTTGATACCCCCAAAGTTATGATAACCTCACGAGTCTGAGGTTGTCAAATTTCACTAGGTAATTGCACACTATTATCTGCCTTGCGTCTTTGCGTTAAATTTAATCTTCTGTGTCGAAAAACATGCGAATTCCCCCTCGCTCCTTCCCCATCCACCTTCTTATCACCCTAATTTTCCTCACCCATCTGTTTGCCCCAATGACCCAGGGAAGCTCACTGATTAATATCCCGCTGAAATCCGAGATGTCCGTCTTCGGTGATGAAACCTACGCCTTTATTTTTCGGTGTCTCAACAAACGTCTTGCCCCGGGCATCACCCGCGGCTCTCTGCCCCTAACCCGCAGTCAAGTTGCCGCTATCCTTGCCGACCTCGCCGAAAGGCACGAAAGCGGCGTAATCACCTTGAGCGAAATTGACCGACAGCGGCTTGAGGCATTCATGCAACTGTTTGCCGATGAATTACCCGCCCCGCAAGCGAATCTTCCAAAACGCCGATTACATCTCTTCCAGTCAAAAGGTCCCGACCATCATTTTGCGATTGATTTTGCCGTATCACAACAGGCTGTATCACGCAGTAACGCTGTCTTTCCAAAGACTGGAACAACACACATAACCGGGATGCTCCCACACATCCATGGGCAAATTCGCCACGATTTCGGCTTTTCGACGCGGGTCGCCAGTTACGGCTTGTATGGAGATGCGTTTCAAGACCTATTCCCCTCTGAAACATCAGTCGGCATTCTGAACAGAGATATAGAATTTAGACAGCCAATTGATGCCTACTTCAAGTTTAAGCTCCCCTGGTTTGAGTTGCAATTTGGACAAGAGAATTTGCGTTGGGGTCCCGGTTATCACGATACACTGCTCATATCGCAACACCCGGTCTCGATGAATTCAATTCAGTTGCGGGCATCCTACAATCACCTCACCTTCACAGCGTTCACTGCTATCCTCGAAGACCATTCACCGGAAATCTATGAAAAATACCTTTCGGGACATCGGATTGAGGGGTTCTTTTGGAATCGACTCGGTATTGGCGTATCCGAGACCATCGTCTACGGCAATCGGTTCGAGCCGGGTTATCTGAATCCCGTAACCGTCTATCTTTTTAGCGAACGTTACAACGCCCGGGGGGATGCTCGGTCATCAAACCAAAGCGCAGGGAATCTGGGGGATAATATCTTAATTAGCGGGGATGCACGGCTCAGGCTGATCGATAATCTGGAAATCTACGGCGAACTGATGGTTGATGACGGAGACCCGATACACGACTTCCATCATTGGGACACAAAGTTGGGTGTGCTTGGTGGGATTTATGTGACAGATCCTTTCGGTGTTTCTGATACCGACCTCCACGCGGAATACGCTTTCATCAACCAATACGCATATACGCATGAGAATCCCGTGCATAGTTACAAACAGTTCAGCGCGGTGCTTGGACACCACATCGGGGCCGATGCCGATAACCTCTGGGTCGAACTCCGCCACCGATTTACCGATAAGTTGGAATCCGCCCTAACATACGAGCTCGAGCGGCACGGCGAAGGCAGTGTCAATAAACCGCATCCCCCCAACGCACCAGGGGATGACCGATGGACTCCGCTATCTGGCATCACGGAAAGCGAACACCGCATCACGCTCGGAGTGAACTATACGGCGATTGGGCGTTATTCATTCGCTGGAGATTTCACCCAAGTCTGGATGGAAAATAAAAAAAATAAGGCGGGCATAAACAACAGCGGGCGGGAAATCAGTCTCAAAACCTCATACCAATTCTGAATCTGCCGATTCACGTCAAACTCAAAACAAACAAAATATGCCTCCGGATCGATTTCGGATTCAAAACTTGCGAATGAACCTTCGTGATATCGGAAGCGTGAAAAAAGGCCAACCACTCCTCCTCGCTCCTAAAATTCAGAGGGATATTTATGGTGAGAGAACCGATTCGGTTTTCAACATAATCACACAGTTTGATCCAAAAAAGCCCCAATCGGCTTTTATAAGTGTCCTCAATGAGGATAATTTTTTTATTCGTAACTCTCAAGAGCTCCGCAAACACCGCTTCGACATTATCACAATGGTGCAAGACAAAAGCCGCATAAGTCACGTCGAAAGTTTTATCCTCAAAATCTGTCCGCTTACCATCATATATTGACACTGGCAAATCCGTCAGATTAAAATTGATGACATCAACACCACGAATCTGGACGCGCTTGCTTTTGAGTATCTCTTCGGCGACTGTCAGTGTCCCACAGCCAAAATCCAGGACCTTTTCGTTTTCATTGACATACGGGAGAATAATCCGCGCCAGTCGATTGGCTCGCCTCTGGAAAATAATCCGCTTCACCACTGCCTTGAAATTACTTCGCCATCCGCTTCGCCGCTCTGAATTTATCGGTGGCGAATTTTCCCCACTCCTTGAGTTTCTCATTCCGGTAATCTTGGCGACTCCATTTTTCTTCAGCCATCTGCAAAGCTTCCGCTTCGGTAATTGGCAATCGAACCAGCATCTCAATCGCCGCCTCCCGCTGTTCTGCGTTCTTACATTTGCCGATTGCATTCCACGCACTAACCAGCTCTTTGTGTGGGTCAACGACAAGTGCACCGATTAAGTCGCTAATGATATCCCAACGCTTCCCGCCCTTCACCGCGTCGTAACGGATCGGTGTCAACGCCAACGTGAACGGATTCGGGACCACACAACGCTCGCCCAGCACATCATAAAGCT
The DNA here is from genome assembly GCA_965198165.1 of Candidatus Poribacteria bacterium. Taxonomy (GTDB): domain Bacteria; phylum Poribacteria; class WGA-4E; order WGA-4E; family PCPOR2b; genus CBDAOT01. Next base: position 6,920,778 of record OZ240244.1, read on the forward strand.
CAGGGACGACACTCGCACGATTCAGACCGCCCTTCCATTTCGGTCCCTCCGGGTCTGTATCTTTCAAAACCCACAGTTTCTGTGCTTCATCAGAAAACACAAACTCAAGAAATTTTTGCGCGACCTCCATATTCGGCGCGCCTTTGAGGATTGCGATAGAATCAGGGCTAACAACCGCTGCATCCGGCGGCAGGCAATATTTGATTTTATCCGCTCCGACTTCGGCGATCTTCCCGTAGGCGTAAAAATCGATCGCCATGCCATAGATAACTTGTCCAGTCGCAACGTCACGCGGAATCGTACTTGACCCCGCCGAGAATCCCCGCACATTCGCGCCCAGTTTCGTGATGACCTCAAACCCTTTTTCCCAACCGTACCCTTGCAAAATGATCTCGTACATCATATGAGCACTGCCACTTTCGCGAGGGTCTGCCGCCCCGACTTGACCAATTACTTCGGGATGTGTCAGGTCTTTCCAGGTCTGGACCTCAGGCAATCCGATTAGCTGACGATATTCGTCATTGTACATGATTCCGAAACTGGACAAAACAGCACCATACCATCGGTATTCCGAGTCATAGACAGGAATGCCGAACAGCTCCGTGGGGATACGTTTCAGTTGCGATTCCGACAGTTTATGTGGCACCAATAACCCTTTATCTGCCAGCTTCATAAAACTATCGGTCCCGCCCCCGAAGACGAGGTCGATATCAATCCCTTCAGGCACACGCTGAAACTCAGATTCGATAAATCGGAAATCGGAAACAGTTCCACCCCGGTCTATCCACTCCAGCTCTACCGCTCTGCCCGTTTCGCGCGTATACCACGGCTTAAATGCCTTATTGAATGCCGTTTCAATTCCTTCGGGATGCGGAGAGATGATGATAAGTTGGTCTGCGGCGTGTACCCATTGCCCCCCAAAGCAAATCCAAGCGAGGCAAAAGATAAGGACCACTGACCGTCCCATGTCAATATAATGTGAGCCCATAGGCCAACTCCTCCTATTGGTAATCAAGAAATTAGTGTGTTCACTTCGTGCAGTAGTTCTTCAAACGTCTCAACCTGAGAAGCCTTAACCAGAATCTGCTGAAAAAGTGTTGTCTCCTGAATGGACTCAAGTGTCGGTTTGAGTTGCTCTGCGTTGCCTGAACCGAATCGGGCACTGATGACATCGAGAACGAAAAGCATACGGCCTTCTTCGCGGCCTTCTCTGCGGCCTTCTTCGCGGCCTTGTTCTACGCCTTCTCTGCGGCCTCGTTCTGCAAAGTGTCTGGCAATTGATGATTCGTACATGGTTTCCTCATCAAGAAATCAGTGTGTTCACTTCGTGCAGTAGTTCTTCAAACGTCTCAACTTGAGAAGCCTTAACCAGAATCTGCTGAAAAAGTGTTGTCTCTTGAATGGACTCAAGTGTCGGTTTGAGTTGCTCTGCGTTGCCTGAACCGAATCGGGCACTGATGACATCGAGAACGAAAAGCATACGGCCTTCTTCGCGGCCTTCTCTGCGGCCTTCTCTGTGGCCTTCTTCGCGGCCTTGTTCTACGCCTTCTCTGCGGCCTCGTTCTGCAAAGTGTCTGGCAATTGATGATTCGTACATGGTTTCCTCCGAAATGATATCGAAAAGGGTTTGCGGGTCATAAATCAACCCACCAAGGGTTGACATGTTTCCCAAAAAATTGGTTTCGTCCCTTGAGTCTAAGTTGAGTTCTTTAACCGCCCGGACACATTCTCGCGCCCACTCTTCAGGCGATGTATTTTCGGGCAATTGCATCAATAACGCAAACGGAAGGAGTCCCCACAGTTTCTCCGAGATAATTCTTTCGCCTTCGAGCGCGGCCAATCGAACCACCGCATACTCAACCAGGATTCGATGACCGGGAGGCCCTTGAAAATACTGACCAGGGTCTCTGGCTCCAGCATTCGGACGGAGATAGATAACGAATGCGTAGACAGGTAGCCCGTATTGCTCGATGAGTCTGCCAATGTATCCTGCCATTCGACGAGGCATTGGCGTTTCTGTGCTGTCACTGGTTTGGAACTCGATATGCACCAAACACTCTTCGCCATTGATTTTCACAAGCATAAGGCTATCGACCTCACGCGATTCGGCGGTCGTCAATCTGGGGGTGAGGATTCTCACGATTTCAAAGGTTACACTGTTGAGCAGAAATCGCACGAAATGTTGGGGATAACTTTTGATCAGTTCCTTGGCAATAGTGTCAAATTCCGCCATTTTAGTAAGTTTCAGTATTAAACAGCTATAAGGACAATGAAAAGGAGCACACCTAGGACTGTTTAGGTGGCGACTTGGGTTGTGCGACTCCAGATTTTAACCAATTGCCACTAAAAAATACTAAGCTTTGGACAATTTTTAAGAATAAGCAACCTTAAAGAATAAACTTGTAGGAACGGCTTCCCAGCCGTGACCTGGCTTCCCAGCCGTGACCCTTTATATTGAAACTGGCTTAATAGCACTGACGCACGGAAACCGACAGAGGGCGTATCGCCGCGCCATCCTAACGCAACGCCTTTTTCCGCGAGGTGAACTGAGCAAACAAAATCGCAGAATATGAAACCGGTTTCGCCCTACAGCCGGCAGCACCTATTGATAAGAATATCTAAAAAGCACACAAATTGTCCAAACTATAGTAAAAAATAATGAATTTATCAAGAAAAAACTCGCTCAACAATTGCGGGCATTTTCCACATCAAAACAAGAAGTACAATCAATAAAATCGCATACCACACGACCCGCTTCCATGAACCGGGTTTAATACGTCGGGGAGATCTGTCAAGTTTCATGGTCACGCCTCTCTGATTATGCCAACAACAAACTTAATGGTGTTACGTCCGAACCTAAGAATAAAGTCTACGGCTAACACTACCGTTTCTTCAATGAACATCGGGTTTAATTCGGGTGGCATGAAGTGCCGTAATACCGTAGGCAAAAACCTCCTCAATAGTGAACTGAATAGCCCCACAGACAATCTTTTCATCCCGCTCCGGCAATCGACCAAGTAGCTTTAATATAAAACCACCGATTGTATCGCAACCATCCTTGGGAAGATTGAGATCGAGTGTCCCATTGACGACATCAATTGATGTTCGTGCGTCGAGGGTCCATGACCCATTCCCAAGCGGCTCAATTTTCAACGTATTCCGTTTATGGTTGTAAGACATTTCGCCGACGATCTGCTCAATAATATCCTCCAACGTGACGAAACCGACACAACCCGCATGTTCATCAATTACGATTGCAACCGGATCTTCAACACTACGCAATTCCTCAAGCAGATCGATTGCTAACTTCGTTTCGGGCACATAGTATGCAGTCTCGACAAAGGAATTCAGTTCCTCCGACTCATTAGGGGCGTACAGAATATCAATAATGTTGGCGACTCCTGTTAGTCGGTCAATGCGCTCCTCATAAACGGGAATATAGCGATAACTCGAATGGCGCACCATCGCCTTAACTTGCTCAGTCGGTGTCTCAATGTGAACCGCCATCAACTCGGACAATGGAATCATGATCTCGCGGGCGGTTAGGGTTGAAAGTGAGAAAATACCGCACAACATACGGGACTCGTGTTCTGGCAAGGATTCGATATTCTCAAATAAAAAAGATCTGACATGGTCTCCCGTCGGGCCCGGTTTACCTTTCTTATGACGGAACAATCCCTTTTTCTTGACAGGAGTTATTGCTTGAGGAAGTGTACGCGGCTTATGAGAATAAACAACAAGCGAATCTCGACTTGACGTTGCGGTCGGTGCTGACTCTATCGGTTTTGTTTTCACTGTCATCTTGCTCCATTTTATTAGGATTTATACAAGATTTTACGAACAATCTGGCTTCTGGATTTCAGAAATCTCACATTATCGCCGCCCGCCTTATCCGAGCAGAGGGCAAAATCGGTCTACTTAGCCTTCTCGGAATGTTTGTGGATTATAGCACATCTGCTAAGTCGCTTTCAACTTTTAACACCAAATCAATCCAAATTTTCCCAGGTGGCTCCCCCTAGATTGCCAAATCCAGCACATCCTTAATCCAGATCCTCCTCCAATATTTCTTGCAATCTTGCATAAGCAAGCCGTCTCGGTTTAGAAAACAGCCAATCGGTATCAAGCCAAAAACCATTGAGAACTGAGGAGCGAAAAATACGCCCTTCCTCCAACGGGATTAATTCATATCGCCCTTCGACAAAACGATAAAATTCCACATTCATGCCCTTTGGATCGATTAGCCAATATTCGAGGACTCCCGCTTCCTGATACAGATTTTTCTTATCCACATAATCTCTATCTTCACTTTCAGCCGCGACAATTTCTACAGCAATATCCGGCGAGCCGTCCATCCCGGTGTCACCGATCATATCTAACCGCTCCCGACGTACAAATGCCACATCCGGCTCTGGACAACTGTATTCGCTCAGTTTATACGCAAAGCGACTTCCAGAAATTCGACCGAGGTTTTTTATTTCGGAGTACATCCTCATGAGCGTGTACAAAAATCCCCCAATATCATCATTTTCAGTCGAATCCGGTGATGCCATATAGATAGTACCATCAATCAGATCTGCCTTCTCACCATCTGGGACAAGACGATAAAAATCCTTAACCGTGTACCGTTTCTGTGCAGTTTCGGCAGCGTGCAACTTCGACATGTCTGTTCTCCTTTCATACCCCTTCATTCTATCACAGCTCCCCTGAATGAACAAGACGTTTTTCCGTTCCGTAGAAATCTCCAATGAAATCGTCTTAGAGTGCAAAGACGCAAAGACGGGCAGAAGAAAATACGAACACATTGACAAACCCCAACCCATTCGACTATAATCTACAAAACACGGATTGCAAAATTCGGAGGTCGGTATGAACGCGCAGAGCCCCAAGGTCGTTGTCGTCGGTAGTCTCAATATGGATTTGGTCATCAAAGCAGATCAACAACCGCAAACAGGCGAAACAGTGCTCGGAGATGAATTTGGAATGTTTACTGGCGGAAAGGGATTTAATCAAGCAATCGCGGCGGCGCGCTCGGGCGCAGAGGTGGCGATGGTTGGACGGTTGGGGAGGGATCTGTTTGGTGATGAACTGATGTCTGTGCTTACCGCCGACAAAATTGATGGTCGCTTTGTTGTGCGGGATGCGGAAGTCGGTACAGGTATAGCCAGCATCTCCATTGGCCCTGAAGGGGATAATCGTATTGTCGTGGTCCCTCGTGCCAATATGCGGTTAACCGTCGAAGATGTGGAGCGCTCATCATCCTGCATTGCCGCTGCCGACATTCTTCTGCTACAATTGGAAGTCCCAATCGAGGCATCTCAGAACGCCGCCGAAATTGCGAGGGCAAACGGTACTTTAGTGATTCTTGACCCCGCCCCGGCGCAAGACCTGCCGGACAGCTTTATTGGATTGGCAGATATCCTGACCCCCAATGAGTTGGAAACCGAATCGCTCTCAGGTGTCAACGTCTCTGACCAGCGAGGCGTTGAACAAGCAGCACAAATTATTTTTGACAAAGGGGTGCCGACAGTTGTTTTAACTTTGGGTGACCGTGGCGCGTTGTTGCTCACAGCAGACCTAAAAAAAACAGTGCCCGCTTACCCTGTTAACGTCGTTGATACAACAGCCGCCGGTGATGCGTTCTGCGGTGCTTTAGCCACTGCACTCGCACGAGGGAAAACGATTGAAGATGCCCTCACTTTTGCGAATGCCGCAGGTGCTTTGGCGGTTACCGTACTTGGAGCAGGACCGGCAATTCCAACATCCGAAGCAATCACCGAATTTCTGACATCGGCGCGAAGCGTAAGACGGTGATACATAAAAATTGACTTGCCCCAATAGGCTAGACGTTTCTGTACGGTGACCAACAGACCTCTGGAGATGTTCCCGCTATCAGCAAATGGCTTTATTTATCTTTACGTGAATATTCTCACAGGTACAAACAGGGCACTTTATGACATATCGACTAGCGCGAAAAACGCACCACAATTTGAGAGACGAGATGATATGGTCGAGATTTGTCTACAAGGGACTTGGGAGCATTGCGGCCAGCCTTTTTCCTGCGTTGAAATGCCGTGAATTTTGGCACGAGGAAATGGCCACTGACAAAAATGACAAAGGTGACATAAGTGACAGATTCCGGGCGATACAATACGAACGAAAATCACTCAAGACCCCGTGGATTTGACTATAGAGACACGGGATGGCGGAGACCGTTCCCGCCTCATGTTCAAGCAAGGAGAGTATTACCTTATGGACAGATTTATGGTCTAATTTTGCTAACAGGAACCAAGCTTTGGACAATTTTTAAAATAATAGCACTGACGCACGGAAACCGACAGAGGGCGTATCGCCGCTCCATGCTAACGCAACGCCTTGTTCTGCGGGATGAACTCAGCAAACTAAATCGCAGAATATTAAACGCGGACTAGCTATCGCTGAAGGCAGCCAGCCAATACTCCCATTTTTTATACCATCAACGGCAAATGGAGAATTACGTCCATAACGATGTTTGCCCGCTTTTTGAAAGCAAAACTTATCGTGCTCTTCTGACAGAGGACACAGTTTTACCGAGAGATTCTATCACAAGGTCATTATCAGAGATTGAAAGTGGCAAAAACGCGTTGAGCTTTTGTTGACTCTAAATCGGAGAAAAGCGAGACAACTGTTAATCGTTTACAGTTGAATGACTTTTACCAAATTGTCCAAACTATCGTAACAGAAAGAAGGATGGCAAATTGCATCCAGTTGTGGTCTGCTTTGACAGACCTCTAGAGATGTTTCCACTATCAGCAAATGGCTTATCTGTCTTTACGTGAATACTCTCAAAATTACGAGGAGAAAAATCATGAGACCGCTCAAGCAGATTTCAACTTGGCTCACATTACTCATTTTAGCCTACTCACTGACCCCGGTATTCGCCAAAGACGATGATGTGGAAAAATGGCGGGTAGACATGGTCAAGGATTTAGCGAAGGTTTTGAAGGAAAAAAGGGAGAACAGAAAGGTACAAAAACACCGCCAATTCAGCAGTAAATGGAAGGAGAAGGGACACCTTGACGACCTAATCCATCTATATGAAAGGGAAATTCAAAACCAGCACGGAGATGCCGTCTTCCATTACGGGTTGGGCTACGCTTATGGCATACAGGGCGAGCGTGGATTTGAAAAAGCCGTTAATCAGTTTCAGCAGGCCCTTGTTCTCAATCCAAAGCTGTACTACGCACATTTTAGCCTTGGTGTAATTTACCAGAAACAGGGAAAAGATGACTTGGCATTGCAGGAACTAGCGACTTCCCTGAGACTGAATCCCAAGTCTTATGCCTCGCATTATAAACGTGGGGAAATCCATCTGAAACAGGAAAATCTGAATGAAGCCCTACAGGAATTTCAAGCGGCTCAGAAACTGAATAAAAAATGGGAGTATCCTTACTACGGAATGGGGTTAGTCTATTTTGCCCAAGGCAACGACAACATGGCGCGTGAATCCTTTGACGAGGCGATTGGTCGCAATAAGAAGTTCACACCAGCGTATTTCAAATTGGGGCAGGTACTCGCCAAAGAACGATTCTTTGAAGACGCACTTGAGGAATACAAGAAAGGGGCGAAATACCAAGCCTACACCGCCGAAATCCTTTATGAACTCGGCGTTATCTTTGCCGAAGAAGGCGAATCCGAAAGGGCGTTAGAGCTGTATCAAAAAGCGGTGGAAATTGACCCGCAATATGCCCCCGCACATCTTCAACTGGGCGAGCTCTATTATGGGAAAGACGCGCGCGATCTCGCGGTTGAACACTACAAGAAGGCTGTTGCCGCTGATGCTTCGCTCAAAAACTATTTCGTTGAGCAACTTGCACCGTATCATGCAGGGCTAATGGGTGTAACGGAGGCGAAAGTCTTGATGGATAAATCGCTCGCCATCAACCCCGATGCCCCGCAGGTACATTTTTACTACGCTCAGATTGAAGCGGCGGCAGATAACAGTGATGCCGCCATTGAGCATTATGAAAAAACAATCGAGCTCATTGAAGCCAATCCAAGCTATCTCGAAATGGAGTTGCCGTTTGGCTCCTTCAAAGCAGTTTATCTAGAATTGGGAAATCTTTACTACCAAGGTGGAAACACCGAACAAGCGACAACGACCTATCGACGTGCGCTTGAAGTGGATGCGGGCTTGGAACGGCATTTCTTCAACCTCGGTAAAACCGCGCTCGACGCGGAACAATTTAAGCAGGCGATCGAACCATTCAGCAAGTTCCTCCTGATTTTCCCGGAGGATGTTGAGACCAACTATCTGCTCGGCATCAGCCATGAGTCATTAGAACGTTTCGATGACGCGCTTGGGTTCTATGCACGGACAATTGAATTGAATGCAGGACATCAAGATGCGATGATGCGGTCTGCGAAGATCTACCGCGGACAGAACGACCCGCAGAACGCACTGGTCATGCTGAAACAGCTCATCGGCGTCGCTCCTGAGAACGTCGAAGCGTACTATCTGTCGGCACTCTCATATCTGGAATTGAACCAATCTGAGAATGCCCTCGCGGCTTTTCTGGAAACTTCACGGCTTGAGCCAACCCATGTTGATGCCCATTATCAAGCCGGTATATTGTATGAGCAGAGCGGCGATATTGACAACGCCGTTGAGCGGTATGAGAAAACAATCGCCTTAGAGAAGTCAAACGCAGACTCCTTCCTTCGTCTTGGGCATATCTACCACAAACGGGGTGATAAAGACAACGTCATTCGTGTGTACGAGCCGGGACTAACGCTTGAGCCGAATCATCCACAGGCACAGTATGACCTTGCGGCAATTTTTGAGGAACGCGAGGAGAACGAAAAGGCAATCAAGCACTTCGATTTGGCGAACCAACACGATGATAGCCGCTACGATTGGCACTTCCGCTACGCCCGTCTGCTAGACCGTCAGACGGAAATGATGGACACCCATCACAAGTACGCATCAATGGCGGTCAGTGAATACAGTAAGACAGCAGAACTTAAACCGGAGTACGCCCCTGCTTATATGTATCGTGGGTTGATTACCTATCAATATAAGGATATCGCGGGAACACTCTATAGCTACAGCCAGATCTCCGAGGATTTCAGGCAGACAATTGAGAAGTTGAAAGGACGCACCACCGAGGCCGACCGACAGATGAATACTGACGCACATTACTATCTTGCGTTGACCTACTTGGACATCGACCAGCGGCCTCGTGCGAAAGAGACGTTCCAAAAAACACTCCAGCTCGATCGGAAATATAAGGGCGCAAATCTCCAGATTGGCCTGATTGCAGAGTGGGAGCAGAAATATCAGGAGGCAATTAATTACTTTGAGAAGGAAATTGCCATTGACCCACATTCTGCAAAGGCCTATCAGCGGCTTGGAATGCTCTACGCAAATTATAAATTGGACTTTGGTCGGGCGGAAGTATACTTCCAAAAAGCACTCCAGCTAGAGCCTGAGCATGTAGCGACGCTCTTGAACTATGGGAACGCGCTCTTTAGTTTAGACCGGCTCGGTGCCGCAACCGTGCAGTTTGAACTGGTTTTACAAATAGAGCCGGAAAATCTGACCGGGAATTTCAACCTTGCCTTGATGTACGAATACACGGAGAAAAAACAGCTTGCCATTGCACGGTGGAAAAAGTTCCTCAAACTGAACCCACCCGCCGAGTGGAAATCGCAGGCTGAAGAGCATCTACGAAAACTTGGGGGTTAGGCGTACCCCGAATTTTGAATTGACCATGACACTCGCAGAAATCCGAAACGGACTTCACACTGAAATCATCGGACAGGACATCGCGATTTATAACGAGGTTGGCTCAACCAACGACCTCGCCTTACAACGCGGGGCCGAGGGGGCAGTCGAAGGCACACTCATCCTTGCATCGCATCAAACGGCGGGGCGAGGCCGACGCGGGCGAAGATGGTATGCCCCACCCGGTTCGAGCATCCTTGCGTCCCTCATCTTGCGTCACCGACTTTTGGCGACCCAGATAGGGCTACCGAATCTCATCGGTGCCGTTTCTATCGCCACAGCAATCCGGAATGCGACAAATCTTCCGACGATGGTCAAGTGGCCCAACGATGTGCTGATTAACGGCAAAAAAGTGAGCGGTGTGCTAACCGAATTGGAGTATGACCGACATCGGCAGCCGTTTTTCGTGATGGGGTTCGGCGTAAATGTTAATACCACGATTGCGAATCTGCCTGTTGAACTGCGCGATACCGCGACCTCCCTGCGTATCGAAAGCGGACGTGAAATTCTGTGTGTCGGGTTAATTAAGGAAATTCTTCACCAACTTGAGGACAACTATCAGCTTCTGAAAGCGGGCCAGACAGAACAGCTCATTGAGCGGGCAAACGGGTTGTTGGTGATGAGTGGACAGTGGGTGCAAATCGAGACGGCCGATGGTGTTTTCGATGGGATGGCAGAACGGATGGATTTTGATGGCCGCCTGATTTTGCGTGATAGGAACGGGGAATTACGGAAAATCTTGACATAGTGCAACGCATCTAAGCAACTTTCAAGAATAAACTTGTAGGAACGGCTTCCCAGCCGCTACGCTGTTTATAACGGCGAACCTCGTAGGAACGGCTTCCCAGCCGTGACGCTGTTTATAACCGATAACCCCGTAGGAACGGCTTCCCAGCCGCGACGCTGTTTATAACGGCGAACCCTGTAGGAACGGCTTCCCAGCCGTGACGCTGTTTATAACGGCGAACCCCGTAGGAACGGCTTCCCAGCCGCGACGCTGTTTATAACGGCGAACCCTGTAGGAACGGCTTCCCAGCCGTGACGCTGTTTATAACGGCGAACCCTGTAGGAACGGCTTCCCAGCCGTGACGCTGTTTATAACGGCGAACCCCGTAGGAACGGCTTCCCAGCCGTGACGCTGTTTATAATGGCGAACCCCGTAGGAACGGCTTCCCAGCCGTGACGCTGTTTATAACGGCGAACCCCGTAGGAACGGCTTCCCAGCCGTGACGCTGTTTATAACGGCGAACCCTGTAGGAACGGCTTCCCAGCCGTGACGCTGTTTATAACGGCGAACCCCGTAGGAACGGCTTCCCAGCCGTGACGCTGTTTATAACAGCGAACCCTGTAGGAACGGCTTCCCAGCCGTGACGCTGTTTATAACGGCGAACCCTGTAGGAACGGCTTCCCAGCCGTGACGCTTTATGCTCAAATTTGCTTAACTTTAATACTAAAACCTGCTTCAGCGTATCGAATAGGAGAATTTTATGAACCAACTGAATCCCGCAGAGCGTTTAATTTTGCCGTTAGATGTGGCGAGTATTGAGGAAGCAAGACATTACATAAAACTTCTGGATGGGGTTGTCTCTTTCTTCAAGATTGGGATAGAGCTCCAGATGGCCACCGCACCGGATTTTATCCAAGAACTGATTGATTCGGGAAAGCGGGTTTTTTTGGATTATAAATATTTAGACATACCCGCAACCGTAGAGCGAGCTGTGAGACGTGTTTCAGAGATGGGGGTCAGCTTTTTAACCGTCCATGGGCATACGGCAAACAATCGGGCGGCTGTTGCCGGACGCGGGGATAGTGATTTGAAAATTATGGCGGTGACGGTTCTGACCAGTCTCAATAGCGACGATCTAAAAGAGTCGTTCGGTTTTTCCGGTACAGTTGAGGAATTAGCATTACGACGTGCGAAGAGCGCGATGGACGCAGGGTGTGATGGCGTAATTGCGTCCGGGGAAGAAGCACACGCCATAAAAAAGATGACACAGGATAAATTGCTCATCGTTACCCCCGGCATACGCCCGGCTGGATACGGGGCAGATGACCAGAAACGTCGAATGACTGCTGAACAAGCTATCAAAGCAGGGGCCGATTATCTTGTCATTGGTAGACCGATAAGGGACGCGGATGACCCGCGAGCGAAGGCACTTGAGTTCATTGAAGATATGGACAGCGCGTTTCGGGCACGCTGACCACTCCACGGATAAATGCGGGCACCTACAGTGTGAAGAATTTTTGGGCTGATTGCTTTTTGTTTGACAGATAAAGCCGTTAAGTGATATGATAAACAATGGCATTGTCAAGAATGCGTTTGAACTCCAGAGATTGCCAAAGTCGTTACTATATGTATTCCAGATTCAGCGGACAAATCGGGATTCGCCAATCCCGGTCAAGCGTGTTTAAGGAAAGCTGAATTTTGTTCGGAGTTTGATTGCTTATTTGGAGGAAACCGGGATGGCACGAGCGCCAAGATTAGTCATTGAAGTTTTCGAGCATATTAACTATAACGGGCGGAAAGCCACGATTATTGATTCTGTGCCGCACACAGCGGATGTTGGCGTTCACGACATCATATCCTCAATTAAAATCTATCAGGGCCCTGCTTTCACGGCATCTCCAAATTACAAAGCGATTTTCCATGAGCACATTAATTATAATGGTCGAAGATTGGTGCTTGGACCAGGATTTTATCCAAACATTCACGATATTCCGTATAATTTCGGCGATGCTATCTCTTCGGTTAGTTTCAGTCCCGCTGCCAATCCAACGCCGCCCGATTACGGCGCAATACCGGTTATCATCGAAGCATTCCGCGACCTCGATTTTCGTGGGCAAAAAAGTATCATCATGCGAGATGTCAGTAATCTCCAGGAAGTTGGGATGAACAACATGATTTCATCTTTACGTATCCAGCGCGGTCCCAATTTTCCTTTCAGCGGTTGTCATGTTGTTTTCTATGACCATCCAAATTTCGAGGGACGCCGACTTAATGTTATATTGACTGCCCGCGAATACCAGGTCGCATTTCGGAATCTTCACAACATACCCCAGCCATTTTCAGACCTGATTTCGTCGGTTAAGATTGTCCCGCTCGGCGTTTTTCGCGTCCTCGTGGTGGTCGGGGATGGGCGTACCACCGAACCTGCTATTTTGCAATCACTCACCACGATTGAAGGGCACGAATTTCAATATACGACGGTCAATGTAAACCCGAATCCGAACAATCATGGAGACTCCAACAACGCCGTGAAGCTGTCTAGCATTGTTCACTCCGAATACGACATCATCTGGTTTACATGGAACGCTCCCGCTCATGACCGCGAATATTTTGTTGAAGATGCCGAAGAATCGATCAAAGAGTTTGTGAGGCGGGGCGGCATCGTCTGGGCTTCGGCGATGGACGATAATATTGTGCCCCCTGATGGCGTACATACCCACGAACCGACGTGGCGAGGAGATTGGATGCCCGTAGACCGTCATGCAATCCGAGTCGTCAATTCGAGTGATGTCAATGTCAAAATTACCCCTGAAGGGGAAAGGACCGGGTTGTTCACATGGCCTCACAAAGTTGATGTCAATGCGCTGGAAACCGATGACCATTGGGTTACAGATGATTCGGCATATATCCACTTAGCCCAACGTGGGGATAACAACGATGCCGTTGGGATTCAGTTGCGGTGGGGTGATGGATATTATGTCACCTTTGCCATAGATACCCGTGATGCGCGTCGTGCCTCTCTTGCAAAAACATTGATTGAAAACGCCCTCTGTTATCTTGCCAGCCTAGCATGGCAAACCTCACCCCGCCAACCTCTCAAAGGACGGCATAGGCACTCAAGCATTGAGAGGTCTATGCAAAGTATCTGATACCGAATTTAGGCGGGAACACGGACGTATGGCAACAAGCCAAACGCCGTATAAAGCATAAGTCAAGTATTCGCGTAGGAGAAATGGATGCTACGTTTAATCTTTGCCATTGGGATTTTGCTCGTCGTTTCACTCTTAGTCGGGGTGATATTCGGCGATTTTTTTAATGTACCGAACTATGGTCGCCTTGCTTTGGGTGTATTGGCAGTTATCCTTATTATCATCCTGCTCATCATTGCGGCCGGGTTTCATTACAGAAAACCAAAAGCGGATCTGGCTTTGGTTCGCACTGGTGGTCGGGGAGAGAAGGTGCAGATTACGGGGGGTATGTGGATTAACACATTTTTTCACGAAGTGAAAGAGATTTCCCTAAATACCATGCGGATTGAGGTCGTCCGCGATGCCCAAGATGCCCTGATAACCCTTGACTTGAATAGGGCAGATACCGAGGCGGTTTTCTACATCAAAGTTGAACCCGCACAGGACGACATCTTAAAAGCCGCTCAATCACTCGGTGATAAGTCGATGACACCTGAGACCATACGTGAACTGATCGATTCCAAACTCGAAGGTGCGTTGAGAAGTGTCGCCGCTGAGACCCAGATTCAAGACCTACTGCAAAGACGAGTTGAATTCGCCGACAAAGTCCAGACCGCATGTGGCGAAGACCTGAAACTTGAAAATGGACTAAAGTTAGAAACGGTTTCAATTATCCGCGTTGATCAAACCCCGACCCAATCCCTCGATCCGGAGAACAGGTTTGACGCTGTCGGTCTTCGCGATATCACCGAAATCACAGCAGACCAAGCGCGTGAGAAAGAGCGAATCGTTCAGGAGAAAGAGGTCGCCATCGTCCGAATTGATGTGGACGCACGCATTCAAAAACTTGAAGCCGAGATGGACCAGGCTTTTGCAGAATCAGACCAACAGAAGAATATTGCGATCTACGCCGCGGAGCGAGAGGCGGATACGCTCAAATTTCAGTTCGAGATGGAACAGGGTGTCCAAGAGCGCGAATATGAAATGAAGCAGGAGGTTGAAAAAGCGCGGATACTCCAAGAACAGACCGTTCAAGAGCGGGAAATCGAAATGACTCGAGAGGTAGAGGTCGCCCGCATTGAACAGGAGCAGACCGTTGCAGAACGTGATATCCAAAAGAACTTGATTGTTGAAACCAAGCAGATTGAGACGACCCAAGCCGTAGAACTCGCCGAGATTGAGCGGGTCTTGACCGTCGCACTTCAACGCATTGAACAGGAACAGACCGTTGAAGCGCGTGAATACGAAAAAGAACTCTTCGTTCAGAAGGCGAAGATTGTGACCGAAGAGGGCGTTTCGCTACGCGAGATCGAGCGGACGTTATTGGTGGAAACCGCCCGATTTGCTCAAGAGCAACAGGTACAGCAGCGCGAAATTGAGAAGAACTTGGTCGTCGAAACTGCGTCCATTGAGCAGAACCGTCAGGTTGCCCTCACAGAGATTCAGAAGGTGCTCGCAGTTGAGACCGCTCGCCTCGCCCAAGAGCAAGCGATTGGTGAACGCACTTATGAGAAAGAACTCTTCGTTGAAAAGGCGAAGATTGCCGCCGAAGAGGGCGTGTCGCTACGCGAGATCGAGCGGACGTTATTGGTGGAAACCGCCCGCTTTGCTCAAGAGCAACAGGTACAGCAGCGCGAAATCGAGAAGAACTTGGTTGTTGAAACTGCGTCCATTGAGCAGAACCGTCAGGTCGCCCTCACAGAGATTCAGAAGGTACTCGCAGTTGAGACCGCTCGCCTCGCCCAAGAGCAAGCGATTGGTGAACGGACTTATGAGAAAGAACTCTTCGTTGAAAAGGCGAAGATTGCCGCTGAAGAAGGCGTTTCGTTACGAGAAATTGATCGGACGTTATTGGTGGAAACCGCCCGCTTTGCTCAAGAGCAACAGGTACAGCAACGCGAAATTGAGAAGAACTTGGTTGTTGAAACTGCGTCCATTGAGCAGAACCGTCAGGTTGCCCTCACAGAGATTCAGAAGGTGCTCGCAGTTGAAACCGCTCGCCTCGCCCAAGAGCAGGCGATTGGTGAACGGACTTATGAGAAAGAACTGTTCGTTGAAAAGGCGAAGATTGCCGCTGAAGAGGGCGTTTCATTAAGAGAGATTGATCGGACGTTATTGGTGGAAACCGCCCGATTTGGCCAAGAGCAACAGGTACAGCAACGCGAAATTGAGAAGAACTTGGTTGTTGAAACTGCGTCCATTGAGCAGAACCGTCAGGTTGCCCTCACAGAGATTCAGAAGGTACTCGCAGTTGAGACCGCTCGTCTCGCCCAAGAGCAGGCGATTGGTGAACGAACTTATGAGAAAGAACTCTTCGTTGAAAAGGCGAAGATTACCGCTGAAGAGGGTGTGTCGTTGCGTGACATTGACCGGACGTTATCGGTGGAGACATCCCGATTTGGCCAAGAGCAACAGGTACAGCAACGCGAAATTGAGAAGAACTTGGTTCTCGAAACTGCTCAGATTAATCAGAACCGTCAGGTCGAATTGACGGAAATTAATAGAGTGCTGACGGTTGAACAGTCCCGGATCGATCAAGAATTGGCGATTACGTTGAGAGACGAAGATCGGAAGATTGATGTCGCTCACAAGCAACAGGTAACGGCGTTGGCAGAGAAAGAGAAGCTGCTCGCCCAAGCAGAACAGATCGGTGCGGAGGTCGGTGTCACAGCGACCCAACGGGTAAAAGAGGCCGAATGGCAACGTGATGTCGCAGTAATCGGAGCCGAAGCTCAGGCACAGCCGATTGAACGCCTTGCAGATGCGGTACTCTCTGAAGCCAAGGCCAAAGCTCAGGGTGAGATGGCACACTTGGAAGCTCGAAACATCGCTGAACAGCGCGTCCTCGTTCAGGAGGCTATCTTAGAACTCATTGAGACATCACCCGAACTCGCTGAGAAACTGATGAAGCCTGTTGAGAAGATCGATAGCATCAAGATTCTTGATATGGGAGGCAACGACGGAGGAGGAGCGGACCGGAACAACATGGGACGACTCGCCAACAACCTGCTTGACACCGGAGCAATCTCGCCGATGCTAAAAGAGCTGTTCAATTTTGCTGATGTTGATGTTCAACAGATTGCGGATAAAGTGGCAGAGTACCTCGCAGGTTTGGTAAATCGCTCCGGCCAACCTTAGACTGATCGTAAATCCTTCAAAGTGCTTATTGCGATTGGAAGGTGAGTTTGTTAAATGCGCCGTTCTGACCCATTTCGACCAAAACAGAGACGACTAAAACGGCATCGTTGCCGCACCTGCGCGTCGGATAATGGAAAACGGTTATGCCCCGCGCTAAATGGAATTCTGATCTGCCCCGAATGCTGTGCCGCGAAACGAGCGAAAATCCCGGGGTGCGACGAACGCTGTCAATATTACACCCCCTTGATTCGTACCAGTAAAATTGGCCCCCTCCCAGATTACCCCGTTTATCAATGCCTTGTCAGCAGATCGAAAAATACGGGGATGCTTATCGTCGTTGTCGCCCGCGAGCGACCTGATGGCAATTTGAAGGCGATGTTTCTGTTGCTAGATCTTTGGAAAAGGGGTATCCGCGATTGCTTTGTTGACGCGAATCTTCCCAAGGATGGCCTTGACCGACACTGTGAGAAACTCGGTAGATCTTACCACCTCGGTGAACTGGTTGCCACCAATGGGCAGGATGGAGTCGCTTTTATTGATCTACCCAGAGATACGATTGTCCTTGAGGCAGAGACCGCGATGTATATGGATGACGGGGTAAAAATTGTTGAGGCAGAAGGCGCATCGGGCGGAAGGGCAATTGACAGCCAAAGGGGCGCTAGGGCGATACATCAAATTAAACTGCCCAAAGCGGGCAAGTGGTACGTCTGGATTCGTGGTTTTTTTCCGGAATCAAGCAAAGATTCATACTGGGTTGGAATGGACAACGCCGAACCACACCCTTGGGACGAAGCAGGAGGCCCCGGTGCCATCAAGATATACGCCGAAGCCGGTGATTCCGTCAACGAGGAGAAGTCCGCTTGGGGAGTCTGGTACTGGGATTCGGGGGTGAAGAGCGAATCCGTGCCGAACGCTTACTTTGATGTCAAATCCTCCGGAAAACATAGATTATGGGCAAAAGGACGTGAACCCGGATCGCTATTAGACCAAATCTTGTTGACCAGAGACGAAAAATTTAATCCCGAAGAAGCCGCCGAAGGAAAGGCGATACCTGTTTCGACAGAGGCATTTCCATTTGCGTTCATTTCATTCGCTGAATGCCAAAAGCTGGCTCGCTATGCGCTGGATATCGCGCAGGAAGTAGGAACCGAGATTCCGTGGGAATTTAACTACTGGCAAGATATTTTAGGAGACCTCGCCCAAGCCCCTAAGATGGAAGGTTCACTCTACAAATGCCCCAAATGCTGGGAGGATTTGCCGCAATCCACAGTTGACCTCATCAAACAATACGCCCAAAACGATGAGGTTCAGTTTTATATCCTATGCCGCAAGTGCGGTGGTGAGTTCGATTAACTGAAGATCGAGGCGTAATCGAACCCATTCTTCGATTTCTAGGAAATAATGCCGAAATCTGAGCCAAAACAGAAAAGATGAAGAGGGCAAGCCCCATTCGTTTTATCCTTAAAACGCATGACCAGATGGTAGTCGTTCCTATTTTCTGAGAACCATCTTCCGGCTGGCGCGAAAGCCCCCGGCGGAAATTGAGTAGAAATAGAGACCACTGCTAACCCGCTCCCCGACATTGTTGCAACCGTCCCAGTAGGCGGCTTTGCAATGGCAGGTATATTGTCCCTCCGCCCGATGACCTATGTTCAGCACACGCACGAGCCGGCCCCGCACGTCATGGATGCTGATACGGACGTTGGCAGCTTTGTGAAGTTGGTACGGTATCCACGTCTCCGGATTTGCAGGATTCGGGAAATTGGGCAACAGCACCGGCCGGGGAACCAGCTTTACCGGTTTGAGTCGGGTGACAGATGTGGGGGGGAAGGGGGCGAGCAGTTCTTCAAGGTGCCATACCAATGTTGCGCTGGCAGTCGTCACCAAACGCCGACCATCGGGGCTGAATCTCAGCGTACCCGCGTCAAGATCAAGGCCGCCGATGGTCAACACCTCTCTCCCGTCTGCAACCGACCACAACGTGACCGTGTTATTCTCGATGCCATTCGCGGCGGCAAGCATCCGCCCGTCTGGACTGAATACGATTGTATAAAGGGGGGGGCACCCCCTTCTCTCATACCTTTTATCATACGAAGGGGCTTGCCGGTGGGCACATCCCAGAGTTGAATTGTCTGTTGAATACGAAGCGGACCAATCTCAAAGTAACCGCCAGTCGCCAGGATTTTGCCATCGGGACTAAACGCCAACGACCGAAGACGGGTTTGGTTCCCTCGAAGTTCACGGATCATGACACCGGTATGAATGTCCCACAACTGGATTTCCCCGTAAGGTTTGACGAGTGCTAATATATTCCCGTTGGGATGAAACGCCAGGCTTGCAACCAGATCACTTGACCACCGCCGGTATTCGATGCCACTGTGTGTCTCCCAGACACTCACCCAATACTTCCTTGTGTCCCTTGTGCCGGTCCTATGGCGGGCTGCCAAAAAGCGACCATCCGGACTGAAGACGATGGAACCCGAAAGGGTGAAGGGCTGTTCGCGCCGCCATAATCGCTCTCCATTTTCCGTGTTCACAACCTCAAGGCTTCCCTGTGCTGCAATCGCGAACCATCGGCCATCAGGACTTGACGAGACGTGGCTCGAAAAAGATTCGACACGGAAGGCAGTTTCTCTCAGCGGTTTGGTGCCCTTTATATCCCAGTGAACCAGCGTCGGCACATAGCGACGGATGGTGGGGTCGTAGCTGCTCATCGCCGCGATGAGGGTCCCATCGCTATTGAAAATGACATCACGGCCCGACCGCCACAGGACGGTTCTCTTTTTTTCACCGGTCTCTAGGTCCCAGAAGATTAATTTGGCCCTACTGTTTGATGTTACGAGGGTTCGGCCATCGGGGCTGAGCGCAAATGAGTTTATATTCTCGAACGTGTGACGAATTTCGCCCGTCTCAACATCCCACAACTTAAGCAACTGCGGTTCGCCAGACACTATTCCGGCCAGAAATCGGCTGTCGGGACTGAAAGCCATTGACAGCTTGAAAGGCATTGGCCATATCTTAGAGAACGTGTGCAGGACTTTGCCATCGGAGACCCGCGAAAGCTTCGTGTGGGAGAGAAGCGATACAGCGAAGAAACGCCCATCGGGACTGTAGTCTATGGATAACACGACGTCTTCATCAGCAGTTTTCAAAGGTTCACCCGTGCGGACATCCCAAAACGTGAGCACGTCGTATGGAAGCGGCGGTTCTTGACTGGTCACAATACCTGCCAATACCTTTCCATCCGGACGAAACGTAAGCGAACCCACGTGTGAAACATCGGGAATTGTTGCCGTAACCCGGCGACGCCAGATATCCCAGAGAACGATCTCGCGTTTGTCCCGCCGAGCGAGCAAAAAGCCTTCGGGACTGAATAAAACCGCCCCAAAACTGAACCCGAGGGCATCAAGCCCTTGTGTGGCTCGACACTCGGTCGCCGTTTCCACGTCCCAGAGGATGATTTTACTGCCCAGCAGCAGCGTGGCCAACAGTGTACTATCTGGACTAAACGCCATATTGATCGGATGAATGAGATGGTTGCCATCTTTGAGCAGAACACCCTTCTGTTGGAAGGTGATTGCATCGTATAACACAACCATACCAGTGTTGACCGCCAGCCATTGGCCATCAGGAGAATATTGGAGCTCTAGAACCCCTGTGCCTTGATTCAGAACGGTGACTCTTTTGTCGGCACTGCAGAAAGGGACCAGGGGAAAAGTATAGATAAGTAGTATAACGCAGCGGATGTAGAAATGCTTGCGAGACATCGATTTCTCTCCTCATCAGATTCTGGAATACAACAAACTAGAATAGCGGAATGAGAATGCGCTTACGGTGGCACGATTGTCCTTGATTTTCGCGCCTGAAACGGAATCCTAATTGAAAATCTCAACTCTTTCAATTCACTATTAGGAGACCATCTCATGCAACAGAAGCTTATCAGATCCGCAACCGTTTTGCAACACCTTCTTGATTCCATATTGTTCTACTTTTCGCGCAATGAATCCAAGAACGTCTGATGTACTACCCCTGTACGGACATTCCACACCCGTAGACCTTTGACCATTTGTCAATTATAAAAAACCGAAGGGCACTTCATCTCCGATTTTTTGTTGCAAACAATCCGGATCTGATGTATAATATAGTCCGTTTGCACCGGATATTGGCTATACCCAAATTGTCCAAACTATAGTAGATATCGTAGTTTGTGATAAATTTCACAAATGACATGAAAAGGAACACGATTAATGCTTTTTAATTTTGCCAATGTCTTAATTTTTCTCGGCATTGGCACCGTTTTTGTCGTGCTAAACATCACGATTTCCCGTCTGCTCCATACCAAGCTGTTCATGGAAGAAAAATACATCCCTTATGAGTGTGGCGAAGATCCGGTCGGTGACACTCGCATCAAATTTAATACCCGTTTCTATGTGATTGCACTCATCTTCCTGATTTTTGATGTGGAGATCGTTTTCTTATTTCCGTGGGCTGTCGTGTTTCGTAAAATAGGTGTGCTCGCATTCGTAGAAATGTTGGTATTTATCGCCATCCTGTTAGTCGGTCTCGCCTACGTTTGGGCGAAAGGCGACCTTGAATGGATCCGTTCGGTTCAAACCAGTCAGGCAGTGGAAGAGGGAGAGGATTAGATTCTGTTGGCATTTGATTGGAAGTTTGCCATGAAGACCCGGATAAAAAGACAAAAAGGACAATTCTTCACAGTAAAGAATCCATTTCATCATTGCGCTTTTTCTAATTGGGCAGAACAGTCAGGTTTGCCTTCAACTTCAATACTCGAACCATTTGCGGGTGCAAACAGTCTGATTAAACACTTACAGAATATGGGACTGTGTAATGAGTCTGTATGTTATGACATTGAACCTTCTCACAAGCACGTCCAAAAAAGAGATACGTTGGAATGTTTCCCCAATGGTTTTGATGTCTGTATAACAAATCCACCTTGGCTTGCGAAGAATAGTGCAACAGTGCGCGGGCTATCTTTTCCAAATTGCCGTTATGATGACCTCTACAAGTTCGCCTTAGAAAAATGTCTTGATAATTGCAAGTGGGTTGCCGCCCTTGTGCCAGAATCCTTTATTCGCGCCGGAATCTTTCAAGAGAGGCTTACAGACTTTATTTCTCTGACTTCACAGATTTTTGCAGACACCGGACATCCCGTGGGCTTGGCGCTTTTTCAGCCACACCCATCAAGTGAGATAAGAGTCTGGTCACAAGACTTTCAAGTTGGCTATCTTTCTGAACTTGAATCTCTGCGCCCTCAACAGAAACCAAACGGTCCAGATGTTAGATTTAACCATCCGCATGGGAATGTTGGGTTAATCGCCTTAGATAATACATACACAGCATCCATTCGCTTTTGTCCTGTTGACGAACTTGCAAAGTACACTGTTAAGAATACAGGACGCCACATCACAAAGATGTATGTTGAGGGAAATATACAGATTGAAGGATGGAATGAATACCTTGATGATTTCCGAAATCGCACACATGATGTACTGATGACTTGTTACAAAGGTATTCGGAAAGATGGCATGTATCGGCGTAGATTGGATTGGAATCTAGCAAGAGGGATTATACACAATGTGGGGGCGTATACATCCTAAGAACCCAGCAACAAGAGGACAGCGAAGGAGTGATTTATCATGATAATTGACGAGAAACTTGACAAAAATGCCATTGTGACCTCAATTGATGCCGTTGCAAATTGGGCGCGGGCCTCGTCGCTTTGGCCTATGACCTTTGGCTTGGCCTGTTGTGCAATTGAGTTTATGGCGACAGCGGCTTCTAACTATGATCTAGATCGATTCGGCGCGGGCGTACCGCGTGCAACACCCCGTCAATCGGACTTGATGGTGATTTCAGGCACAGTGACCTTGAAGATGGCGACGCGGATTAAACGACTGTACGAGCAGATGCCCGAACCGAAATATGTAATCTCTATGGGCAGTTGTGCGACGAGCGGCGGACCGTATTGGCAACACGGATATCATGTTCTAAAAGGGGTAGACCGAATCATCCCCGTTGATGTTTATGTCCCCGGTTGCCCGCCTCGGCCGGAAGCCTTAATTGAAGGGTTATTAAAACTTCAGGAAAAAATTAAACAGCAGACCGTTGCAAAACGCTCTAATGTTCCATTTTTGAAGAAACTCTTCACGAGGACTGAATGGGATCAGAAAGAGGCAGAGGAAAAAGCAGAAAAAGCCGCCGCAGAAGCAGAAGGTACAGATGAACAGGGTGAAGAGGCGGCTGGTTAACCCCGTCCACGAGTTGAATTTCAACGAGAAAGGAGAATGCCAACGCTCGTAAGCGTTGCTTTTTTTCGTGACACCACAAGAGATTTACACCCGCTTAAAAGATCAGTTTGGAGAATCGGTTCTTTCATTTGAAGAAGCCATTGGTGACCCTTATATCCTTGTCAAACCTGAAGCCATTGCCGATATAGGGCATTATCTCGCCGAAGATGAAGGGTTGGCTTTCGATTCGCTGATGTGTCTCAGCGGAGTTGACCTGAACGCTAAGGATACAGACCTCGCCGTTGTATACCATCTCTACTCAATGACCCTCCGTCACAAAATTGTGCTCAAAGTTATCGTTCCCAAAGAGAATCCGCAGATGCCAACGGTCGAACATATCTGGAAAACTGCGAATTGGCACGAGCGAGAGGCATACGACCTGTACGGGATTGTCTTTGAGGGGCACAGCGACCTACGGCGCATCCTACTCCCAGACGATTGGGAAGGATACCCATTACGCAAAGATTTTAAGGAGCCAGATTTTTATCGAGGGATGAGAGTTCCGTATTAGAAGTGCCTATTAGAAGTGCCCGCACAGCGTTGATGAACACGCCTTTCACATAGACCGCCGCGAAGTTGACCACAGTAGGTGACAACTTCAGTTAAAATAATCACGGTGAATAGAATCATGGCAGAACCACAAACCGAAAGCAAATTTATTGAGTTGCAACCGTTCTCAGAAGAGATGACTGTCAACATGGGGCCGCAACATCCGAGCACTCACGGCGTTTTACGGCTTGAGCTCAAGCTGGATGGCGAAGTCGTCCGAGAGGCAATCCCCCATATTGGCTATCTGCATCGCTGTTTTGAAAAGCATTCCGAAAACCTCTCCTATCCGCAAATTATCCCGTTTACGGATAGGATGGATTATATCGCCGCAATGAACCAGAACTGGGGCTTCTGTCTGAGTGTCGAAAAGTTGATGGAGATGGATGAGACGAAGGACTTTAAGGTCCCTGAACGTGCCGAATACCTACGGATACTTATATGTGAACTGAACAGGATTTCAAGTCATCTTCTGTCTTTCGGGACCTACGGTATGGACATCGGCGCGTTTACTCCATTCCTCTACGCCTTTAGAGACCGCGAGAAGATTCTCCTGCTTTTTGAAAAAATCTGCGGTGCCCGATTAACGTATAACTATATCCGTATCGGCGGGGTTTCCGAAATCATCCCGATGTTCCCACAATCTCTGTCAGAACAGCAGTTTCTTGATGAGATCAAAGAATTCCTCGACTATTTCGAGCCGCAGATTGATGAATACAACGCACTGCTCACAGAAAACAGTATTTTTACCGAGAGAACGGCGGGCGTTGCGGTGATGTCCGAAGAGATGGCGATTAGTTACGGTGCAACCGGACCGAATCTTCGCGGTTCAGGCTCGCAATGGGATTTGCGTAAAGATGAACCGTACTCAATTTATGACCGGTTCGAGTTCGATATTCCGTACGGCAAAAACATCCCGGACATCGGCGCAGTGCTCGGGGATTGCTGGAACCGATACAAAGTGCGAATGGACGAGATGAAAGAGTCTGTGCGTATTATTCGGCAGATTCTTGACCAAGGGATCCCCGACGGACCGGTGATGGCGGACTTAAAAGCCGTTCGTCCACCCAAGGGCGAGATTTTTTTCCGTAGCGAGGCACCGCGTGGGGAACTTGGATTTTATATCGTCAGTGATGGTACGCCCAAGCCTGTTCGCCTGAAAGCCAGATCGCCCTGTTTTAGTGCCCTAAGCGTGTTGCAGGAGTTGAGTCGTGGGTTGATGGTCGCTGATATTATTGCGATTATCGGTAGTATTGACATCGTTATGGGTGAAGTTGATCGTTAGTGCTTTGTCTATCATTCAATTGAGGGTGAAATGGAACGACAGAAACCGAGTTTTCAAGACCCTAACGGGTGGCAAGATGACTTGACGCAAAAAACTCGGTTTCTCCTTACAAAATAAGGAGTTGGAATGTCCGACGTTTTACAGTCGTTTATTGAAGGCTTGCCGAGATTCTTAACGCAGGCCGATGGCAACTGGGCAGAAAAAATCGCAGGGAAATATATTATTCCGATTTTGGAAAAACTCCCTTTTGTGGCACACGCTGCTGATGAAAATTCTCTAATGACCTTAGGCACAATATTGGCAATGTTTGTCTGCTGTGGGATTTTTGTCGCCGTTGTCCCGCTCATTCCGCTTGTGCTGGTGCTCGCCGAGCGGAAGGTTTCGGCGGCTATTCAGAATCGGACGGGGCCCATGCGCGTTGGCCCGTGGGGCACACTCCAGACTTTGGCAGATGGCGTTAAGCTGATTTTCAAAGAGGATTATATTCCGCCCCAAGGTGACAAAGTTCTTTTTATTCTCGCGCCCTATATCATTTTCGCCTCCTCTTTTGCCGTGTTTGCGGCGATACCGTTTGGGCAATTTCTGATAAGTGACCTAAATATCGGTATCTTTTATATCATGGCGATCTCTTCCGTCGTTGTGATGGGCGTGATTATGGCAGGGTGGGCATCCAATAGCAAATGGTCACTCTTGGGTGCGCTCCGTTCTGCCGCGCAGATTGTCAGCTATGAAATTCCCGTTGGGCTTTCCATCCTAGTTGTTATTATGGTCGTGGAGAGTTTGGAGATGAAGGCAATCGTGGCTGAACAGGCGCAGTATGGAATCGCAAGCTGGCTCATTTTTCGCTCCCCTTTTATGTTTATTGCGTTCTTTATCTTCTTTATCTCAGCGATTGCGGAGGTCAATCGAACGCCTTTTGATCTGCCAGAAGCGGAGTCAGAAATCGTCGCTGGGTTTCACACCGAATACAGCGGGATGCGGTTCGCACTTTTCTTCATCGCAGAGTATGCGAATATGTTCGCTGTCAGTGCAATCGCATCAACCCTGTTCCTCGGCGGAGCGACAGGGATTTTACCCCAGGGGATTTTACCGGAGACAGGGATTCTCGGTGTGGTTTGCAGAGTGGTGACCCTCGGCGGATTTTTTGGCGTGGTTATCAAAACTCTCTTTCTGGTTTTTGTCATGATGTGGATAAGGTGGACGCTGCCACGCCTCCGCGTCGATCAGCTGATGAATCTCTGTTGGAAGTATTTCATTCCCATCTCATTCTTTAATATTCTCGGCACAGGAATATGGCTGCTCATTTTTAAGGAATGGCTACTCGGAAGTATTGTGGTTAGTATCATCATTATTGTTCTTGGGCTTTTGGGTGCATACATGACAGTGGGTAGAAATCTGTCTGAAAGCCAGGAACCTCAAGCGAGTTCGGCATAGGAAAAGAGGAAGGTACATCATGAGTCGTTATTTTCGGAATATTTATAAAGGGATTTATGCAGTCCTCGTCGGTATGCGGATTACGTTCAGGCAAATCTCGCAGCCCAATGTGACGCACCAATATCCCTATCAACATGCGTTTGAAAAGAAGAGAAACGTACGTGAGATTCCTGCTGGATATCGAGGGCAGTTGTACAACCGGGTCGAGGACTGTATCGGTTGTAAGAAATGTGAGATGATTTGTCCTGTTGATTGTATTGTGATTGACGCACGGAAACTGCCCAAAGGCGAAAAACTTTGGGAGAGTCTGAATGTCGTCCATCTCAAAGACCGCACGGAACTTATCGGAATTATTGACGATGAAAAGCCGGCGGCAAACACAACCGTTACGCTTCAGAATCTTACTGGTCGTATCGGCGAGCAGGAAGTCGTCGACCGCCACGAGGAGTCGGCGGACACCAGCAGAACCCGCACGATTTCGAGTGACGAGATCGCTAGTATTGTGGAGCGCAAGCAGGTGGTCTTCTATCTCGATAAGTTCGATATTGATATGTCCCTCTGTATGTACTGTGGGCTCTGCACCGAGGTTTGTCCCACAGAATGCTTAGTCATGAAGGATTCTCTTGACGGTATCGAATACTCAACATTTGATCGAACCAGTTTGATTTTCCATTTTACAAAGCAAGAAATGTACGGTGATACGGAAGATTCCGAGGCAGAAGCGGCTGGTTAAATCGGTTGGAGAAACAGGTTTCATTATGGAAATTAAAGCGTTGATATTCTACATTTTCGCGCTTTCCGCCATTGGATCGGCGGTTGTGGTCGTGACCGTCCGGAATATCGTTCATGCCGCATTTGCGTTGATGGTAACGCTTTTTAGCGTCGCAGGACTTTATGTATTCCTACAGGCAGATTTCCTCGCCGCAACACAGGTCATCGTCTACGTAGGCGGGATTCTGGTACTCATTCTGTTTGGCGTTATGATGACCAGCGGCAGGCTGGAGATGCGGCTCCAACTGGAACGTGGACAACTCTTTTGGGGCGGCGTTGTATCCCTATTAATCTTCTTGCTCCTGTTGGGAGTGATTATAAATACGCCTCAGTGGAAGGGGTTGGCAGACGACGGGGGTCCGCTTGAAGCCGCGACTGAACGGATTGGAACGCCAGACGACGGAGAGCCTCTCGACGCAGAGACTAAACAGATTGGAACGACGGAAAAGATTGGCGATATCATTCTGAAGGGAAAGTTTCTGCTCCCGTTTGAAGTCGCTTCGATTTTACTGTTAGTTGCACTAATCGGTGCGGCACTGATTTCACGTAAGGAGGTCCGGGACGAAGAATGACCCTGCAAAACTATCTCGTTATCAGCGCGATTCTGTTCACGCTTGGCGTATTTGCCGTTTTGACGCGCCGTAATGCAATCAGTATTTTGATGGGAATTGAGTTGATTCTCAATTCCTGCAATCTCAATTTCGCCGCGTTCTCCCGTTTTATCACCCATGACATTGACGGACAGATGGTCGCCATTTTCGGCATCGTTCTCGCTGCTGCGGAAGCCGCCGTGTTTTTAGCGATTATTCTGGCAATCTATAGAGAATTTGGCACAATTCGACCTGATGAAACAGATACTTTGAAGGGTTAAGCCCGTATTTCTCGCCCGTCAAAGGTGTATCAGGAGGTTACAAATGGGACGCTTTTTTGTGGGTTTGAGGCTGGCAAATCGTATAGATGTCACCGATGCACAGCGCGGTTTACTTGCCCCCGAAAATGTGCGTCAAGTGACAGTTTCAGGACTTGTGGACACTGGAGCAACGCGATTGGTCATTCCGCAAAGCGTGGCAGAGGAGTTGGGTGTCCACGCAGTGAGCGATATACAAGTTCGTTACGCTGACCGCCGCGAAACACGGCAGCTTGTGGATGATGTGCTTGTAGAGATCCAGGGACGATTGGCAACGTTCCGGGCAGTCGTTGAGCCAAACAGGGATTCGGTAATAATCGGCGCGATTGTGCTTGAAGAACTTGACTTTCTTGTTGACTGTGTCGCCCGGAAACTGTATCCGCGTGCCCCTGACCATGTAACCTCGGAAATTGAGTTGGTCGCCTCATAATCTGCAAACCTTTAACAGCGGTTTCTGACCGCGAATTTCGACATTTAGAAAGGGTGGTATGGTAGCCCTCATCAGTATAATTTTACTTGCACCGCTTGCCGCGTTTGCATTTTTTGCGATACTCTCGCTGACTGGCCGCAATTTCGCTCGTCAAGATTATATATCGACATTGGCAATGCTAATCGCGTTTGGCTGCTCCCTATTTCTATTTTTAACGCATGTCAATCCGGACTCGCCCGCACACGCTTCTGTTGAATGGATACGCATCGGAGAGGTAAGTTTCTCGATGGGGTTCTATTTCGACAGCGTGACTGCGATTATGCTCCTCGTTGTTACGATTGTTAGTAGCCTCGTCCATATCTTTTCGATCGGCTACATGCACGGCGATCCGCGCTACCCCCGATACTTTGCCTTCCTCTCACTGTTCTCTTTCTCGATGCTATTTCTGGTCGTTTCCGATACGCTACTCGGGCTCTACATCGGATGGGAACTTGTTGGACTCTGCTCTTATCTGCTCATCGGGTTCTGGTTTGAAAAAGACTCGGCGGCGGACGCTTGTAAGAAAGCCTTCCTGACAACCCGCGTCGGTGATGTTGGGATGTTCATCGGCATGATGATGCTGTTCACGAAATTCGAGACGCTGGCACTTTACGGAGATGGCGGGATTTTCCAGCAGGCAAGCAATCTCACGGCTGCTGATACCACCTGGCTTTCGATTGCCGGTGTCCTGATTTTCTGTGGTGCAATTGGTAAATCCGCGCAAGTTCCCCTGCACACATGGCTACCGGATGCGATGGAGGGTCCGACGCCTGTAAGTGCCTTAATCCATGCGGCAACGATGGTCGCCGCGGGCGTTTATCTGGCTGCGCGCATGGTCACAATTCTTACGCCAGATTCATCGCTGGTCATTGCGTATATCGGCGGCATCACCGCAATCGTAGCGGCGACAATCGCCATTGTCCGATTTGATATTAAGCGCGTCCTCGCTTACTCGACAATCAGCCAACTCGGTTACATGATGCTGGCAATCGGTGCGGGCAGTTATGTCGCGGGGCTCTTTCACCTCACCACCCACGCCTTCTTCAAGGCACTGCTGTTCCTCGGATCGGGTAGCGTAATTCACGCCTTTCACGCCATGCACGCCCACCACGATGACCACGGCCATGAGCATAATCATGAGCACGGTGACCATGACCACGGCCATGACCATGACCACGGCCATGACAGTGACCACGGCCATGACCATGAACACGGTGACCACGACCATGAACAAGAGCACGAACACGAATCCGATTTTGAAACCTTCGGGATACCAGCAGACCAAGATATGCGTAACATGGGCGGGCTTAGACACAAGATGCCGACAACGTTCTGGACGATGTTGATTGCGACGTTAGCCATTTCCGGTGTTCCCTTCCTATTCTCAGGATTTTACAGCAAAGATGCCATTTTGGGTGAGGTACTTGGAACAGCGATGGCAGGGGGTTCGGTGCACTACTATATTCTGTTTGGCGTAGCACTTTGTGCCGCTGGCATTACGGCGTTCTACATGTTCCGCTTGATTTTCATGACCTTTTTCGGCGCACCGCGCAATCAGCAGATGTACGACATTGCCGCGGAATCGCCGCCATCCATGAAGTGGCCCCTGATTATTTTGGCGGTGCTCAGCATCTCTGTCTTGGGCAAATTTCCAATCAACAAAGGATTACTGGAAAAATATGCGGAACAACCTCACGCCACCCATACCGCCAGCCACGCAATGAGGGCGGACGGAAGCGAGGCAAGCCAATTCGTGCAGGTGGGAATCTCAGATGCCCACGCCGCCGAAGAGGAAGCGCACGATGACCATGGAGGCGAGGGCGGACACGGCGTGGCACATACGGCACATAACATCGCAATGATTTTATCGATCATCATCGCGACCTTGGGAATTGCGTTATCTTACCTCTTCTATTATCGAAGAACATTTTCCGCTGAGGCAGTGGCGCGGACGTTCCGCCCCATCTATAACCTATTTTGGAATAAATATTACTTCGACGAATTCTACAACGGTGTACTGGTCGGTTTTACCGTCTGGGGGTCAAGAGTTCTTGGATACTTCGATCTGCGTGCCGTTGACGGTATCGTCAATGGCGTTGGCTTTACTGTCCGGGCGATTTTTTCCGCGCTCATCGGTTGGATTGATAATACCATCGTTGATGGCATCGTGAACTGGGTTGGACAGATTATCTGGTCGATTGGTGGTAGAGTAAGGCGAATTCAAACAGGCATGATTCAAAGTTACCTGCTGATTATCTTAGGCGGTATTGTACTGCTTATCTTGATTTTCCATCGGCTATTGTAACCTATCATGCTGAGCCAATTAAAGGCAATGTGAGGGAATCATAAACAACTTCGCAAAGTCGAGTTTTGTACGAAATCTGAAATGAGTGTAATTAGGAGGAATTTACTGGATGTCATCACTGTTATTAACGGCAATGATCTTTATCCCGTTGATAGGGATGATTGTTGTATTACTTTTACCGCGGGAGAACGAGAATCAGATTAAGTGGGTCACCCTTGGTGTGACCATGCTCCCACTACTCCTCGCTGTCATTCTGTTCGCGGCATATAACCGAGCGGATTCAGGAATGCAATTTGATTATAATATCGGTTGGATTGATACGTTCAATATCCGTTACCATGTCGGGGTTGATGGGTTGAGTGTGACGCTTCTGCTCTTAACGGCGTTATTAGGGCCTATCTGTGTTGGTGCATCGTGGAATATTGACAAGGGCATTAAGGCATATATGGCACTGTTCCTGTTGCTCGAAACGGGGATGCTCGGCTTTTTCGTCGCCTTGGATCTCTTTCTGTTCTACGTCTTTTTTGAACTGACACTACTCCCGATGTACTTCCTGATTGGCATTTGGGGCGGCCCCCGGCGGGAATACGCCGCGATTAAGTTTTTCCTGTACACACTCTTCGGCAGTGTGTTGATGCTCATTGCGATGATTGCTGTCTATCTCAAGGGGGGAACTTTTGACATCCCGACCCTAATTGAAGCAGCGCAGCCGGGAGGGGCACTCGCAGATGCCGACTTTCAGAAATGGGTGTTCTTAGGCTTCTTTATCGGGTTCGCTGTCAAAGTCCCGATTTTTCCCTTCCATACGTGGCTTCCCGATGCCCACGTCGAAGCCCCAACGGCAATCAGCGTCATCCTTGCAGGCGTACTCTTGAAAATGGGCACCTACGGGCTTGTCCGTGTGAACTTTGCGATGTTGCCCGAGGGCATGAACTATTTCTGCAATGGGGTCGGTTTCATTGGAAACTCCCTCGCTATTCTCGCCTTTGTGAACATTGTCTACGGGTCACTGTGTGCGTTAGCCCAAACGGACTTCAAGAAACTGGTCGCTTACTCAAGTATTGGACACATGGGGTTCGTCATTCTTGGGCTTGCGGCACGCAATGAGAGTGGATTGACCGGTGCGATTCTACAGATGTTTAATCACGGCGTAATTAGTGCGATGTTGTTCCTGCTTGTCGGGGTCGTTTATGACCGGGCACACCACCGCGAAATTAATGGGTTCGGCGGCTTAGGAAGCAAAATGCCGATTTATATGGGTATTACAATGTTAGCATTCATGGCATCTCTGGGGCTACCCGGGCTCAGTGGATTCGTCGGCGAAGCACTTGCCCTGCTCGGTGCCTACAGTAAATTCAAAATGTTGACAATTCTATCGACAATCGGCATTGTCGTTGGTGCGGCCTATTTCCTTTGGACGCTACAGCGCGTTTTCTTAGGCGAGCTAAATCCCAAATACGCTGACATACCTGAAATTAATAAACGCGAAATCGCAACACTGGTACCGCTCGGCATTTTAACGATTGTCCTCGGTGTCTGGCCATCTATCGCCATCAACATGTTTAATGAGGCGGTGAAGATGCTGCCGCTCGTGCAATAAGGGAGAATAGATGGATAACATTGATAGCCTTGTTTATTTTATCCCAGAGCTTGTCCTCGTCATTGCGGCTGTGGCAGCGATTCTGTATGACCTGACCCTCAAAGACCGAAATAGCGAGAAAGTGGGATATCTATCACTCGTGGGGGTAGTCGCAACCCTGATTGCGGTAATTATCGTAAGAAGTATCTTCGGCGCGGCCGATCAATCGCTCTTCCTCGGGATGATTCGGCTCGATAACTTCGCCGTGTTCTTCAAGATTATTATTCTGATTGCAACAGGAGCGACGATTCTGTTTTCGATGAACTCTGACGAACTTGACCAGCGGACCAAAGGCGAATACTACGCGCTCTTACTCGCTGTGACATTGGGTATGTTCCTCATGGCATCATCAACGCATCTGTTGATGATCTATTTGTCGCTTGAAACGGTCAGTTTGACCTCTTACATTTTAGCGGGCTTCCTAACGCGCAGCCCCCGTTCAAGTGAGGCGGCATTCAAGTATATTACCTATGGTGCCGTTGCTTCTGGGACAATGCTATTCGGTCTCTCATTCCTGTTCGGTCTGACTGGGACAGCGGACGTGACAGAAATCAGCACAGCACTCGTCGAGATGTTCAACAATGGGGATGGCAACCCACTGACCGTGTTGGTTGCAATCACGTTTATCATGGCAGGTGTCGGTTATAAAATTGCATCTGTTCCTTTCCACATGTGGTCTCCTGATGTCTACGAGGGCGCGCCAATTCCAATCACAGCATTTCTATCTGTCGCCTCAAAAGCCGCGGGCTTTGCCATGTTCATCCGTCTGTTCTACTCAAGTTTCCAAGGTCTGACCGAATCCGTTAATTGGTCACTCATGCTGGCGATTGTTTCCGCTTTAACGATGACGGTCGGTAATCTCGCCGCCCTTCCACAGCAAAACGTCAAGCGACTCTTGGCGTATTCGAGCATCGCACACGGCGGGTACTTGCTGATGGGCGGTGTGCTACTCACTTCAGAAGGCGTTCAAGCGATTCTCTTTTATTTAATTGTATACCTGTTTATGAATTTGGGAGCGTTCTTTGTTGTCATACTTATTGCAAACGAAGTGGGTAGCGAAACGATCGACGGATATCGCGGTCTCTTCTCACGCGCACCGTGGTGGGTCCCTGTTTCAATGGCAATCTTCCTATTTTCGCTCACGGGCATTCCACCCTTTGCCGGTTTTTTCGGTAAATGGCTCCTCTTTACCGCCGTGATAAAAAGTGAAATTTACTGGTTAGCGATTGTGGGCCTGCTGAACAGCGTTGTATCGCTTTACTACTATGCTCGGATTGTTAAAGCAATGTTCTTTGAGACAGCCGACGATATCGAACCCATCTCTTTTCCCGCTGCCAATCAGGTGCTACTAATCATTTTTGTCATTCCGACGCTCATCATCGGTTTTATAGAGTTCTTTTACAAACTATCAGGAGCATCGGTCAAAGGGATTATTGGTTAAAAACTTGACAACAATCTGATTTTTTGTTATAATTCCAATACCATT
Organism: Candidatus Poribacteria bacterium; assembly: GCA_965198165.1. Classification (GTDB taxonomy): domain Bacteria; phylum Poribacteria; class WGA-4E; order WGA-4E; family PCPOR2b; genus CBDAOT01. The sequence goes on from OZ240244.1 coordinate 6,954,747, forward strand.
TTGCCGGGTCGTTCAGTGGTAGGACACATGACTCTGGATCATGTTACGAGGGTTCGAATCCTTCCCCGGCAATCAATATGTGGCGCTATAGTCTAGGGGTTATGACGGGTGGTTCTCAGCCACCAAACCGGGGTTCGATTCCCCGTAGCGCTATCCAAAAATTGCATTGAATCACTAAAGTCGTATTCGGTTGGAGATCGATTTTTCGATACGTCCACTGCTTGCGACTTTTTGCGTTTTACAAGGCTAGGGTGATGTGCTGGCGGCGAGCGCGTCAACGAGCCACTCAAATAGTTTGTTTCCAGTTTATCCACGGATCTAGTTCATCCCGGTGTTTTTTGATGCCAGTAATCTTATGCTCAGTAAGGAACTGATAACTTATCACTATTATCAGTGCCGACTCCCAAAGTGAGTATAAATAGTTACATAAATCAATCCTGTAAATCCTAAAATCCTGTAAATCCTGATTCAGACAGATGCAGCGATGATTTTAGAGGGGGCAGTATGAGTTTGTGGCGTAACACAACTGTTGATGATTTGGGGCAGATCATCACAGGCTATACCCCACCTATAAAAAAAACGGAATATTTTGGTAATGAGTATCCTTTCATTACCCCAACAGACATAACAATGGGTTCTCGTATTGTTCAAACGGAACGATTTTTATCTCAAAAAGGATATGAATATCGAAAAAATCGTCTGCTTCCTCCTGACGCGGTTTGCGTGACCTGCATTGGTTCTCTTGGTAAAATTTGTATGACAACTGTCCCTAGTGCAACAAATCAACAAATTAACAGCATTGTAGTGAATCCAAGCAAATACGATCCATACTTTGTCTATTACCTCCTTAGAACCAAGACAGCCGTACTCCAAAGTATAGCAGGAGGCGTAGCAACTCCTATAGTCAAAAAATCAACCTTCGCAGGCATCAATGTTTGTGTTCCCCCTCTTCCAACTCAACAGAAAATCGCCGCAGTCCTCAGGCCTTACGACAAACTCATTGAAAACAACACCCGCCGCATCGAAATCCTTGAAGAGATGGCGCAAATAATCTACCGTCAATGGTTTGTCGAATTTCAATTTCCGGGACATGAGCAGGTAAAGATGGTGGAGTCGGAGTTGGGTTTGATACCGCAGGGATGGGAGGTAAAGAGGCTTGGTGAAATGTGCCATGTCATAATGGGGCAGTCCCCCAAATCTGAATTCTACAATGAGACTGGCGAAGGTTTGCCGTTCCATCAGGGAGTCAGAGACTTTGGAAAACGATTCCCAACAGATCGGGTCTATTGCACGGTTCAAAATCGCATTGCTGAGGCAGGGGACATCCTGTTTAGCGTACGGGCACCTGTGGGACGAATCAACATCGCACATAAGAAAATCGTGATTGGCCGTGGGCTTTCTGCAATCCGGAGCAAAAGAGGGAACCAAGCGTTTCTGTTTCAGCAATTGAAAGAGAGATTCCAAGAGGAAGACACGATGGGGGGTGGAACCATCTTCAGTGGAATCAGGAAGGATGATCTGTTGGGGATTCCACTATTAAGCCCTGGGGAATCAGTGATTGACCAATTTGAAGAAATTGTGAATCCAATCTTTTCGCAATTGGTAAACTTGGCAATGAAAAACATTAACCTCCGCCAAACCCGCGACCTTCTACTCCCCAAACTCATTTCCGGCGAACTTGGCGTATCCAAACTTGACCCTAAAGGGTGGTCGCGTGAGCGAGCGCATATTAACACTGATAGAATCTAATCGAAAGTGAGGAACCTCAAATCCCATTTTTCTCGTTTGTTTGAGTTGTTTTCTGAGTTTGTCTCATGTATAATTCCGATATGGATATCATACTGCCAGACACCAATCCACAAAACAGGGAGGTAATTCGATGCGTATCGCAACTGGTTGTATTGGACATGAAACAAATACCTTTTCGCCTGTAAAGACCACTATCGACAGCTTTAGGAACGGCACATATCACATCGGCGAGGAAATTATTGAGGCATTTAAGGGAACTAGTACCATCACGGGCGGGTTTATTGATGCAGCTGAGAAATTAGAGGCGCAACTGGTTCCGTTGCTATGGACCTTCGCAACGCCATCTGGAACTGTTGAGCAGAGAGCATACGACACGCTCAAAGCGGAGTTTCTCGCGTGCCTGCGGGATGCGGGGCAAATTGACGGCGTTTTGCTTGACCTACACGGGGCGATGGTGGCCGAAGATATTGAAGACGCTGAAGGAGATTTCATTCGCTCTGTGCGGGAGGAGGTTGGGCCAGTTCCAATTGTCGTCACACTTGACCTCCACGCGAACATCACAGAGGAAATGGCAACGTATGCGAATACAATTATCGGGTTTGATACTTACCCACACGTTGACTGCTATGAACGTGGACTTGAGGCGGGAGAGCTGATCGCTGCCATCGTCCAAGGGCGTATTGCTCCGACGATGGTCTATCGTCAACTGCCGTTATTGACTGCCCCACCGGCTCAATGCACGATGAAACCGTTGATGCAGGAAGTTGTAAAAAAACTTCACGCCCTTGAAGATAAAAAGGGCGTTGTGACCGCCACCCTGTCAATGGGATTCCCGTTTGCGGATATACATGACGTTGGCGTTTCGGTGCTCGTTACAACCGACGATAACCAAGAACTCGCAACAAAGTACGCCGCCGAATTTGCAACATATCTCTGGAAGATGCGCGACGATTTCCGTATTCACCTCGCATCCGTTGAGGAAGCCATCGGGTACGCCAGTCGGGTAGAAGGCAGGCCGATTGTGCTCGCGGAAGGTTCCGATAACCCGGGTGGTGGCGGGCCGTGTGATGGCACAACTATCCTACGTGCTTTTATTGATGCTGATGTTCAGGATGCTGTTATCGCCGTTATTGCTGACCCTGAGTCGGTGGCAGGTGCTATCGCTGCGGGGGTTGGGAACAGTGTCGCGCTTAATGTTGGTGGCAAAACCGATAAAACGCACGGCGAGCCGGTCTCGTTAACCGGTTATGTCAAAACAATTTCCGATGGCATATTCGTCAACAAAGGCCCGATGGGACGCGGAAGGAGTTCCTCAATGGGGCGAACTGCTGTTGTCAAGGTCGGGGGAGTCGAAATCATCCTGACGGAACGGCGAATCCAACCGTTTGATGCCGAAGTGCTTCGTAGCGTCGGCATTGAGCCGACTGACCGCAAACTCATCGCCCTGAAATCTGCTGTCCACTTCCGGGCGGATTACACCCCGATTACGCGTCATATTCTGGAAGTTGATACCCCCGGTGTCCATAGCCCGAATCTCTTCAGATATGACTATCAGAAGTTGAGGCGACCAATCTATCCGCTTGACCCGGACACTGAATTTTTGCGGTAGTCAGTTTGGTTGAAGCGCGAGACTCAACATTAGAAGTGCTCTAATCAAGCCTCCCTCCCAGAGCTAATGTTTCCTCAACAACAAACCGATTCGCTGTCTCTGGAGTGCGACTGATGATACACACCTCCTTAACTTCAAATTCGAGAGGTGTCCAGTCAGACTGTAACTTCTGCTGGTCGCGCTGAACCTGTTGATGCTGAAACTGCCCAATTGATAGGTGCGGATGAAAGCCACCGGGGTATGTGGAGGTGTCGTCGTAGTCAGGCAGGGCTTTTAAGAGACTCACGTGGAGGTCAATGACCGGTTCTTCCTGCACCGGGCGCAGAAAAATCGTGCAACTTCGCCGATGACGGAAGTGATCGAAATGTGAAAGATGACACTGGAAGGGTTTGATTTGTGCCGCAACCGTTTCAAGGATTGGTGTCACTTGCGGGAAAGCTTCTCGTTCTGCGAAAGGGTAGAGCAGTGTGATGTGCGGCATCCACCGATCAAAGTTGCGGTCATAAACGCGCCGTAGTGCTTGAATCGGTTCCCAAACTTCTTCGGGGGGAATCAGCACAACGGCTGTGGTGTGGGTTTTGTTCGTTGTCATTTTCTCTCTAATTGAACGATTATTTACACGCCATCCCGCATCTCTTCTGCCACAAAGCCTTTTATCTTAGGAACATCATCCGCCCATAGTCCGCCAATCTCATTTTGTAGCAACCATCGGACATCAGACCGTGTACGCACAAAACCACCCTCAACAGCGATGCCGTTTGCTTTAAGCTGTCTCACCTTGCGGATCAGGGAGCGAGCAAAGAAATTGTAGGAGCGAAACTGGTTGAACCCAGACCACCCGATGATGACCCGATTCGCCTCGATGGATTCCGCCAATTTGAGAAAGTTTGCCATCGGATTGACGAAAATCACACTCGTCTGAATCTTCGGTTCAAGTTGTTTGGCTTGTATCAACAATCTCTTACGCGGGTAATAGGAAGTCAATTCCCGACGCTGGTAAAAAGTCAGAATCCCGACCTTATCGACCAGATCAAACTGCCGAATCCGATCTACCACAATCGGAAGGAGCCGCTCCGAACGCTCTTTCGGTTCAATAAAGCATAGCAAGCCCGTTTCCTGAACGAATGCGAGCACTTCATCGAGATGGGCAACAGGTTCGTCAGAATCGAATACGCTCAGCTTTTTGACATCCGCCAAGGTTAATTCGCTCAGTGGCGTTGAAGAACCTGTCACCTCTCGAATGTCGTCTTGGTTGAAGCCGGTGTGAATAATAATCGGCTCCTGGTCTTTGGTCAAACGGACATCGCACTCAAAGGCATCCGCTCCATCCTGATGCGCTTGCCTAAACGCCGAAATTGTGTTTTCGGGGGCTCGGTCTAGCCCACCACGATGAGCGAGAAATTTAAGTTCGGTTTCCATAACAAAATTTTACTCGCTAGGCCGCCTCAAGCACATTTTCAGGCAGATTTTCAAGGCGAGACATCCAGTATCCCACATCGAATTTATCATCGCCTATCAAGAACCGCCAGAATTTAATCCGGTTGACGATTTCGAGCCGGACATCATTTCCGTACCACTTATGGTTTCTGCTCAGGATGCCGGGGATTGACCCATGGTCTATGTCATCCGTATTCCAAAGACACAGCTGGCGTACCGTTGGGTTCAGCCGCAACTTAAACATGTATCGCGTCTGGTCGGTCAAATTCGGTTGGGCACAGTGCCACATTCCGTGGTGGACAACCGCTAGTGTTCCGGCTTTGCAGTCGAAAGCATGTTGTCCCAAGAAATTCTGATATCGGGCGATGTCCGTCTCGCAGACCCGGCGATAATGGCTACCGGGTAGAATCATCGTTCCGCCCATCTCCCGGGGCGTGTCGTGGCAAAAATAGAAGAACTGAATATCAAAGTGCATTCGAAGATCGATAATTGCATCGGCGTGCCATATTTGACCTGTTGACTGATTCGCTTGGACAATATGCACTGCTTGGTGGTCATAAAGCGGGTCTGGTCCGACGAGACTCTGAATAATCCCTTGAACTTCAGGCAGGCGAAAGACACGCCCAGTTGCCGAATCATCGCCCCAAACTTGGTCGAGCGGGGTGCCACCGGATGCCCCTGGAACGCGCCGCTCGTCCATTTCAGTGTGAGCGGCTTCGTTTAACGCTTTTGGCACCAATTCATCGAAGCGAAGGAATCCGTCAGCGACGAAATTTGCCATCTGTGTGGAATCTAACAGGTACTTTTTGTCAACCATTGATCTCCTCCATTTTTTCAAGAATGTATTCAAACCTAAGATATGACGTGTGATATTCCATGCCCGGATAAGCAGGGAATTGTTGGGGAAACTGCACAACCCGCCACCCATCTTTCATCGCGTCAAGGACCGAGTTATATGGCGGCTGAGTGCTATCGCCCGTCGTATGTTGTTCTTTCCCTGTGCCATCGTACATCGACCACGCAACAACGTGACTGTTCAAGTCGGGCGTATGCAGATAAAGCACTAAAATTTGTTGCCTGAACTGTGGCATACTTCACCTTTCAGATGATTATAGGAATCGGTATATTCGGCTACGCGGATTGATTGCAATAGATACTATACCACAAATTCGATCGTTGTTCAATAGTGAAAAACGTTTCAAATCCAAGCAAGGGTATTTACGCCACTTTCCTGCTTGATAACTGTGCTTGTGTGTGATATGATGTGTACAATGAGCTGTGACTTAAGCAACTTTCAAGAATAAACTTGTAGGAACGGCTTCCCAGCCGCGACCTTGTTTATAACCGCAAACCCTGTAGGAACGGCTTCCCATCCGTGACGCTTTATGCTGAAATTTGCTTAATTTTTATATTGAAACTTGCTTAAGGAGAGAAAAAATGCTTAAAAGTTGCGACACGATGGTTGCCATACCCGACGCAACCACGGACGGACGAATGATTTTCGCCAAGAACAGTGACCGCCCTGCGATAGAATGTCAACCTCTCGTCCAACACGAGCGGCGTACTCACCCCACTGGCGAGGTGACGAAATGCCAGTTTGTTCAACTCCCTCAGACAGCGACAACCTATCGGCATGTTGGCTCGCGCCCATACTGGTGCTGGGGATACGAGCACGGATTTAACGAACATCAGGTCGTCATCGGAAACGAGGGATTGGGTTCCAAAAATGAGGAATTTGATTCGCCCAAGCTAATCGGCATGGAGTTGATTCGACTCGGCCTCGAGCGTGCAAAAACTGCTGCCGAAGCGGTAGAGGTCATGACCGCGCTGATAACAAAATACGGGCAGGGGAAGTTCAGCAATGGCCAAGACGTACGGACCTACGATAACGGATACATCATCGCTGACCCGCATGAAGCGTATGTCCTTGAAACCGCGGGACACGATTGGGCAGTCAAACGGGCCAAAAGTGCTATGGGGATTAGCAATGTCTATTCGCTTGAGGAAGATTGGGAGCTGTTATCGCCGACTGCGATTGCTCACGCCAAAGCGAACGGATGGTGGACCGAAGATTCAGCGCGATTTAACTTTGCACAGGCCTATAGCCGTCAAGAAGACCGTTCAACGGGAAGTGGAGCGATGCGGAGGCTTCGGTCGTGCGCTGTGCTGAGCCGGGATTCGGGACAAATTGATGTCCAGACGATGATGGCGTTGTTGAGTGACCACTCCGATGGCAATTCACCCAATGAGCCGTTTCAAACAGAGATTTCACCGGGCAGTAGTATCTGCGTTCATCACAACGATGATGGAGGCGGGGGAAATACCGCCGCCAGCTTGGTCGCACACCTGTGCGCCGATGGTTCGCAATTACCCGTCTACTGGTGTAGTTTCTATTCGCCCTGCTTAGCCGTTTTCCTGCCTATGTTTATTGAAGGGGATTTGCCGTCGGTGTTAGCCATTGGTGATGAGCACCCCTCTGACGACAGCCCGTGGTGGCTATTCCGCCAGCTCAGCCTGAGGGTTCGTGCCAATGGGGGAGATTCAATTCCGCATGTTCAGGCGCAATGGAACGCATTCCAAGACCGTCTTTTTGCGAGTGCTTACGAAGTGGCGAAGGAGGGGAAAACACTCATTGCTCAGGGGCGTGGTGCGGAAGCGAGGCAACGCTTAACCGGCTACATGGAAGAAAATGTCGAGGTGATGTTGAAGATGGTTCGGCAGATGTTATCAAATGCTGAAGCATCAACTGACATAGCGGCGGATTAAATGAATCATCATACTTCACCTGTTCCGATTACCGGTTTACTGTTCCAATAACCGCTTTTTCGGTGTTCCAGCACAAACAATCGTGATTGTTATATCGGCGACTCGAGTGCGATTTCTACCCATGTAAAGGTTCACTCGCCCCAGAATGATCCGAAAATCGTCAATCGTCAATGGGTCGTTTTCGCCCTTGAACTCGATTAGGTTATACAGACCAACCGCTTGAAAGGATGTTTCCAATTGCACTTTTTGCTAATCTGTTTCGTCGTCAAGTACGAGGACCACGTCAATTGTGTGCGGTAGGTGGATGACTTCATTGTGCATAGATACAATCACTCCTTGACAGGAATATCAAAGAGCTGTATAATTCGCAGAAGATAGTCAATTCACCTTTGAAATGTCCACGATTTTCAAAACTCTGACAAATACGATTAGGAGGACAACCATGTTCCGAATTTTACCCTTTCTCGTTGTGGCAGTTCTGATTGTCGCGACGACCACAGCAATAATCGCAGAGACCAAAACAAAAACCGCAGAGGAGGATTCGATGGAGGCATTCAAATCACTGAAGGTTGGGATGGTCGCGCCAGATTTCACACTGAAAGGTGATGACGGTGCTGACCACAGCTTGCGAGACTATCTGGGAAAAAAGAACATCGTTCTGGCATTTTATCCCAAAAATTTCACAGGTGGTTGAACGAAAGAACTCTGCTCACTCCGGGATGAGTTGAGCAAAATTGAGGCGACTAACACCGTCGTTTTAGCTGTCAGCGTTGATGACATAGCGTCACACAAGAAGTTTCAAGCGGAAGAAAAGTTCGGCTTTTCCCTGCTCGCTGATACCGAGTTTGCTGTCAGCAAAATGTACAGCGGCATTATGGAAAATTTCAACGCCTCGAACCGCGTGACGTTTATCATCGACAAAGCGGGATATATCCGCGTCATTGACCGGAAGGTGAACGTGGGGACTCATGGTGCTGATCTGGTTAAGTTGATTGCGGAAAATCTTCCGAAAGAACTTAAGGTTGGGAGGCCCGCGCCAGATTTCATCGCCAGCGACCAAGATGGCAAAGCATACCAACTCAGTCAATTTAAGGGAAAAAAGAACGTCGTTTTGGCGTTTTATCCCAAAGATTTTACAGGTGGCTGAACGGCGGAAGTCTGCTCACTCCGGGATGAGTTGAGCGCATTCGCCGAACATCAGACACAGGTTTTTGCCATCAGCGTTCAAGATGCCAAATCGCACAAGGAATTTGCTGAACAAAACAACCTAAAATTCCCCCTTCTCGTGGATACGGGCCGTAACCTGAGCCTGCTTTTGGGTGCAACAGATAATCCAAAGGGGATGAGCAAACGCATCACCGTGGTCGTTGATACGGAGGGAAAGATTTCTAAAATTGATAAGCAGGTCAATGCACGGACGCACGGCAAGGATTTGGTTGAGTTCTTCAAGTCACAGTGAGGAGATTGGAACATGTGCGCGTTTCGATGGAAAGAGTAAGGGCGGAACAGGGCGACGCGGAAGAATGGAAGGCGTGAAGGAAGAGACTGGCATCCGTTTGCTTTCAACCTTCTCTTCTTTTTCGGGACACCGGAAAATTACGCAAGGCGGCTTGGATGTAGGATTAACACGCCAGACTCAACATGCGGGAGATTCTATTGTCTTCAGAAACCTAATTTTCCATGAGACAGTAGACCATTTCCATACATAAACCCCGGTCATCTAATTCAGGAGTTTGTGGAATGGAGACAAGCCGTTGCCTGCCCATCATGGCAGTCACCGCGATAGATAGCGCATCAAGGATGTCATCTCTTGCCACATCCTTACGTTTGAATGTGGAGAGCGTGTGCGCCATGGCCTCCGCTGTCTGTGGATAAATCGAAGTCAGTACCTTCTCCCGCTCCAATTGTCCTTCAGGTCGCTTCTTTGGATATTCCATCGGATGTCCTGCCAATGCCCAAAAGCAGAGTTCCGGATGGGACTCGCGGATACGGGATTTGGCAGATGGGGTGCTTAACAACAACCGATCAACTTCACGAATTTTCGGAATGATGTTCCACGTTTCACGGGATAATCGCCTGCCCGTGAGACATTCATTGATGTCGCAGGCTTCGAGGTATGAGTTTGCATAGGCCGCAGAACGGCACGGCGCAGGGAAAACACTTGAACGCCGGAGACCGAGTAATCGCCTCGCTTCCGGGTCACACCGGCGTTCAGCCCTACCCTCCGTTTTCAAGCCGATAGGAATATCAATCAGTATCAAGGATGCCTCTCGGTGATGAGCCCAAAGGCTGAGCGCATCTGGAAAGATATTGACCTGCCAACTATCCTTCGTTTCCAACCCGATGGCGAGCCAACCCGCCCTGCAACCATCCACACCAACGAACATCTTTATTCTATGCTCCTAGCTGACTTGCCAGATTATTGAAGTCAGTTGCCACCACATCAAAAGAGGCATCGTGCCCTAAATCTCGGTTGCGGTGTGGTCCGTATTCTTCGGGTCGAGGCACAAATCCTGTCTTAAATCCAACAGCAGCCGAAGCCAGCAATATACCGGTATTCAGTTGGTTTCTAACGTCGGTGGCAATCTCACGCTTATCTAAGCGCGTCCCCGTCCGTTATGCCGCAACCTGCGAACAGTGTCCGCTGCACAGCCATATCATGCGCCAGTGTGTAATCCGGTTGCTTTTCTCCTCGAATACAGGCGGCGAGTTCGCGCAGAAGCGACCCAGAGGTTGACGACCGAGTAATGGTTACATCTTGCGAGCCAGCCGCATAGCCTTCGACAGCCGTTTCCAAACTCAAACTGAGGTTATCCGAACCGATTGGCGTATGGATGGCGGTGCCCTTCGTGCCGTAGACTTCAATACGGCGAGTTTTTCCACTCTCAATGTGCATACCGGCGGTGTCAATTGTGCCGAACCCATTGTCAAACTCGTGGACGACGACCGCATTATCCACCTCAGATCGGTTGTCGTAGTGCTGTCCCAAAGAGGGTTGCACCCCCTTCGGTTCTCCCATCATGATGACCATTAGGTCAATCAGATGTCCCGCCATCTCGAAGTAAATCCCACCGTGATATACCTTGAACTCTTGTGCCAACTGTGGATGCCACGATATCGGCTTAGGGATGTGCCCGCGATAGTAGAAAATATCTCCAAACGCCCCAGATTTGGCGAGCCGGAGCATCTCATGGAGGGCGGGATTGTAACGCCACATATACGCCATCTGAAGCATTAGCCCTTTGCGCTCTGACAGTTTGTGGATGCGTTCCAGTTGCTCCAAATCAACGCCCGCCGGTTTCTCCAACAATACATGCTTTCCCGCTTCCAGTGCCTGTTCCGCATAGTCTAAATTCTGATACACATGTCCCTCAACGATTACGGCTTCAGCGTCGCTTTCCAGTGCCGCTTCAACCGATGAAAAAACGCGAAGATTGGGGAAGGGTTCAGACCAATCTTTCTGTCTACCTTCAACAACCGTTGCGTCCGGGTCATACATTCCGACCAACTGAAATTTGTCAGGGCGTTCAGTCGCCTCGCGGACGTGCATACCAGCGTGGCTATGCCATGCACCCAGATACGCAAATTTAAGTGGCATTATCTATCTCCTTGTCAATATACTTTGGCTTGGATAGCCAAATCCAAGCGATCTTTGTATAACGCATCACGGACTGGCTGGCTCATACACTCGCGGCAGGAACGGATTATCCGCCGGTTCCTTGCCACCGTAGAACCAAGTCAATGGTAGAACCTTTAACTTTTGGTTGAAGCCGCCCTCTTTCCGACTGCTCAGTATCAACTCCGCACGAGTGGGATGTTCTTCATACACGGAGTAGGTGTGTGCAATAAGCACCCTATCCTTCATCACATAGACCGACGGATACGACCAACGCCCGTGAAAACCGACCTGCAAAACATGCTCTCTTTCGCGCTCTGGTGCCGGCAGTCCTGGCTCGAAGTGATATTCCGCTGGCCGTATTGGTCGAATCGGGCCCGGTTCCACTCGCGTCTCCTCGTGCATGGATTCCACATTCTGAAAGAACTCCCAAACACTGCCTCCATTGCGGCTGACTGCCGAAGATATCCGCGTCCGATTGTACCCGCGCTTAATCTCCTCTTCACCCTCCTGATTCCACACAGCCAGCAGATGACCGTTGGGTAGCGTCCGAATCTGTGCGGGTGCCGTCGAAGCCGCCAGCGAAGTCGGTTGCGGACGGGTCCACGTCTCTCCATTGTCCTCAGACCACGCCTGAAACACGCGACCGAGCCCATTCCGCATGAACATCAGCAACCGCCCCGGTGTCACTTCGGTCACCGTCGGCTCGTTTGTATAACTGTACTGGGCGTTCCAGTCCAGCAAAATGATCAATTCCCCGTCCCGATTGCGGTGCCAGGTTCGCCCATCATCGTCGGAATAGCAGACGTATGACGCGGAGAAGTGCGGGTCGAAAAAATGCGCCGATGTTGAGACCCATTGACCGTTTACCAGCTTTCCCATCCCAGGGGGTTTGATGTCGTTTGGACCGGTGGATTGACCGAGCGAAAGATACACCGGCAGAACAATGCGCCCAGAAGAAGTCCGTAGCAGTACATCTTGGTAGGCGTAGGTGCCGATTCCCGGCGGTGTCACACGCACAGGCGGTTCCCACGTCTGCCCGCTGTCCTCAGAACGCCAGAAGACCATGTGGGTCTGCCGTCGGGCTTCCTCCGCAGAGGCATCCGTCGGCCTCCGCATCGCGGCGAGGCCGATTCCTTTGCCCGACAGCCTGACGAGCGAAGTGCCGCTACCCCCCACCCGATTTCCGTCCGTATCGGTGCATGAGAACCGCTCTGACCAAGTAATTCCGAAATCTTCGGATGCCGTGAAGGCTGTACCTGCGGCGTGTAGGACGCGCCCATCGTCGAGTTCTACAAAGGTGGACGAGTGAAAGTAAGGTGTTTCGTGAATGGCTAACGCCTCATTGGGGCGTGTCATTGGAACGTTGCTCATCGGGTTCCTCCCTTTCGGTTTTCGGGCGAATGGGATTATCGACGGATGTGCGGTGCCTCCATCACAGCCCGTTGCTCCGGTGTCATGTCCTCAATATAATCTGGATATGAAATCTGATGAGCACCTGCGCTGTACGCTTGGAATCCCGGGCTAAACTTATAAAGGAGTGCCCGCCGCTGGTGCTTTCCTGTCCACGGCAAGGTCCCGTGCGTCAAGGTCTCCGAGAAAATCACCGCATCGCCCGCTTTCGCGTGGACTTCAACGACGTACCGCTGATACTGCTCGTATAACTTCATGCTACGCGGGCAGGGCAGATTCGCCTTATGACTCCCCGGAACGAGTGCCAGCCCGCCATCTCCAGGTCCCTCATCAGCCAGCATAAATTCTATGACCGTGAGACCGGTATAGATACGTCCGTTCTTGAAAAAATACGCTTCGGAGAAATTAGATCGCTCAATGCCTCCGCCGTGCAACGTACCGCCTTCGGTGCCTTCATCCATCGCAATCAAACCTGGGCCGTGGTCAAGCCGATAGCCGTCGCCCAAAACGCTGTCAAGGTACGGCTTCGTTTTGGGGTGGATTAGCAATTCCCGAAACGGTTCACACCACGGACTCTCCCATGATAGCATCCCGCCGATGTCTTTCCGATGCGATGTGCCTTCCAATGCCTTTGACCCACCCGCCAGCGAACCGTCTCGCTCCTTGAGTTGGTCGATGTGATGGTCAATGCCAGCGTTACAGCGTTCAACCTCTTCAGGCGTGAGGGCGTTTTCGATAACGATATAGCCCATCAGGTCGAATAGATATTTTTCGTCGTCATTCATCGCGTGACAACCTCCTTCGCAGTGCGAATTTTACGGTAAAGCAGAGATAACCAGAGCACAGATTGAAGGATTGGTTAATTCATCGGGCATCAAAATTCGTTCGGTTATTCCGTCAATCCGTGCCCCAATCCTTTTCACATTTGAGCCATTAACCATTTGCCGCCCACTGTACGCCCTGTCCGACCAGTTTTTGCATCGAAGGCCTCTCAAACGTGCCTGGGCCATGTCCGAGTGCCGTATAGAACACACGCCCGTCGCCGTAGGGTTTGACCCATGCCATCGGGTGCGGGCGTTCAGACCATTCGGCAGAGGCGAGGATGTGGAGGTAGGGGTCGTAGGCGGACATATAGATCTCGTCCTCCACCTCAAAATCCTCAACGCCTTGAGTGATCTGATGGTCAGCGTCTTCAATATGCACTGTAAACGTCCCACCGGGGGGGTGCCAGTTTGCGTGTCCACCGATGAGGTCAGCCGCACGTCCCCCAATCCACCACGCTGTCCCGTGAATGCCAACTAACCCCTTACCACCGCTCACGAATCCGAACAAGCCCGCTTCCTGTTCTGGTGTTAGATCAGGTTCACGCTTCGATGTCCCATCGGGTTGACGTGCTGTACGAGTAAACCCCGTGCCAAATACACAGACATCGTACCCATCAAGTTGGGAGGATGCCAAAACGTCTTTGTCGTCGCTGAGCGTGACGGACATATCGCCTCGACCTTTAAGAAAATCGCGAATGACGGGCGCGCTATTTTCAAATCCATGATTTGGACCAGATAAAACTAAAACTTTCAATGTGGATGCCTCCTTATGCTTTCTGCTATCGGGAATACCATTGTCGAGATTGAACGCTCGACCTACAAAGAAATTTCGACAGAGCAATGGCGCATAACCCTGCCTACGATTGCTCCTTAAAGGAGTATAGTGGAAAATCAAAACCTTGTCAAGCCAATTTTGAGAGCGGGTCGCCCACCGATAATCTACAGTTGACAAATACGCGCCTGCAATGCTAATATGTCATTGACTCGCCTACACCCCCGCGGGTGGAGATATGATAAGACGCAGATTTGCCCATTGCGGCAGACTAATCAGCATTGGAGAACCTCTTATGGCGTTTCACTTCTGTGATTCGATGGTCAACGACTACCTCACACGCGGTTATTTGGTCTTGCGTGGAATTGTTCCACCGTCGTTGTTGCGTGACCTGCGCGTTGAGGCTGACAAGGCACGGGCACTCGCCCATGAATTAAATGGCCCTCAAACACAACGGATTCAGCCCCTGTCCGAATACGGGGATTCCCTGAACCTCAAACCGTTCCAAGATTACACCGAATTGACAGAGTTGCGTGACGCAATTGAGCAGTTGTTGGGGCCAGGGTACACGCACGGGCATGTTGAGATAATGGGCATCCTCGTTGAACCGTTGGAACGCCCTTGGAATTGCGGTTGGCATCGGGACGGGGTTGTGGAAGTTCCGCCAGAGGCTTACGACGAAATTGTACGGTCAAAGTTAGCGGAGGTGTGGCACGATTTGCACTACTTTAATCAGGTCAACTGTGCGATTTATGCGGAGTCCTGTACATGGTTCGTACCCGGTAGCCACCTGCGCCAATCGGATATGCCCGGCGAGCGGCAGACCGTCGGCGACCCGATGTTGAAGGGACCGCTTGAGGGGCTCTCCAACACGGAGGCGGAGCGGTTCTATCTTGAACACTGTCAGCAGTTTCCCGGTGCAGTGCAGATGCACCTTGGACCGGGTGATTTCATGGTCTACCGTAACCTTGCGTGGCATAATGGGAATTACGTAACGTATCAGTCCCGTGCAACGATTCATGATGTCGTGCGCTACGAGCGGGGCGGTGGATGGTCGGGGTGGGTGCAGACCAAGAAAGAGGCTGTCGAGCGGTTGAAAGCCAAAAGGTAGTGCGCCTGTTGGGTTTCACTCTATATCTGTATATGACAGTGGAAAGGCAGAATCTCTATCGGTATTGATAACCTTATGCTTTTCACCGTTCAACCAACCTACGTCCTGTTAAAATTTGGGAGGAGATCTGATGAAAGAACAGTTAGATTTTTTTAGCGAGAACGGTTACCTCGTTGTCCCGGATGCCTTATCCGCTGATGAGGTCCGGACTATCAACAACACCATCGATCGAGATATGGTCGAGAATTCGTTGATGTGGTATGAGAAAGAGGATGGGCACTGCCAATTGAACGTTCACATACTGCTTGCCCAACCGGAGATCGATTTCACCATGAGACCGCCAAGTCTGCTCCCGTTGCTAGAGGCGATTATGGGGCCAGATCTCTGTGCTGACGAGCATTCGGTACGCATCCGTCGTCCCAATCCGGATGGGGAAACATGGTGTCACTGGCACCGTGATGCGACAAGGCAATCTCGTCAAGCCCCACACAGTCCGCCTTATCTGTCGGTTGTCTACTACCTGTCGGATGTGGACGATACGACACACACCTTTAGCGTCATACCCGGCACAAACAGACCCGACGACCTCCCACCTGTTGATGCTTACGACCTCTCAACAGCGCACCACATCGAGGGTGCCGCAGGCACGGCTATCTTTTTCGACACGGAGTTGTTTCACGCTGGCAATGTTCGGCAGACCCCTGCTGAACGTCGCACCATTCATCTCTACTTTGGGCGGACGACAGACCGTTACTTGAGCAATTTCACCATTTTTCCACGCCGCTTGTGGCAAGGCAAAGATCAGGCGACGCAGAAATACTACAGTCGTCCCAACCCGATTACCAAATTGATGCTAAATCGGTTTTAAGGGGCGTGGAGCCGAATGAGTGAGAGGAGAACGCCGAATGCAAATTGATGTTCACCGGGCCCGCCAACTCCTTAGCGGCTTTGACTTGGAACCACTCCTGATTGAGGAACTCGGTTGGGATTATTACAACCAAGACATGAACACTGAAATCCGAGAAAAGGAGGGGGATGTCGGCGAATATCTATTGACCGCAATTGCCGAAAAACGAGGGATGGCGGTCTTTCGGTGTTTGCCAAGGGGCGATGGGCGTATTCCGAATTATGCGACCCGATGTAAAATTGAGTCGCAAGTTGCAAAATCCGTCCACGAGCACATTATCATTTATACTGACGCTGAGAAAACCACTCAAATTTGGCAGTGGGTCAAGCGGGAGCCGGGGAAACCCCTCGCACGGCGGGAACATCGGTATCATCAGGGACAGTCAGGTGATGCACTGATTCAAAAACTTCAAACGATTTCAGTTAGCATTGCGGAGGAAGAAGACCTCACACTGGTAGACGTAACGAGGCGCGTTCGGGCGAGCTTTGACATTGAGCGTGTTACCAAACGATTTTATGACCGTTTCAAAACGGAACATGCCCAGTTTCTCAAATTTCTCAACGGGATTCCCGATTTAGAGATGCAACGCTGGTACGCCTCGGTGATGCTCAATCGTCTGATGTTCATCTACTTTATCCAGAAGAAGGGGTTCCTGAACAACGATACAGACTATTTGCGAACCAAACTGACGGAGAGCCAAGCCAACGGGGCAGACCAATACTACACCGCGTTCCTCTGTCCGCTATTCTTTGAGGGGTTTGCGAAACCGGAAGACGAACGGAGCGAAGAGGCGAAGGGTCTGCTCGGAGAAGTACCTTACCTGAACGGCGGCATCTTTCAGCGACACCAGCTTGAGGAGCTCTACGGCGAAAGAACTGAGATTCCTGACACCGCATTTGAGGGGCTTTTTAATTTCTTTGATCAGTATCAATGGCACCTCGACGACCACACCTTGCAAAACGATAACGAGATTAACCCGGATGTTCTCGGCTACATCTTTGAAAAATACATCAACCAGAAACAGATGGGCGCGTACTATACCAAAGAGGATATCACGGAGTACATCAGCAAAAATACGATAATTCCGTTTCTCTTCGATGCCGCCCGCACCGCGTGTCAAATCGCTTTTGAGGGGGAGACGAGTGTCTGGCAACTGCTCAAGGCAGATCCAGACCGTTACATCTACGATGCGGTCAAAACGGGGGTCGAATTGGAGTTGCCCGAACATATTGCGGCAGGGATTGAGGATGTATCCAAACGCACGGCGTGGAACACGCCCGCGCCCGATGAATACGCCCTGCCGACCGAGATATGGCGAGAAGTGGTCGCACGGCGGGGGCGATACGAGTCAATTCATGCCAAGCTCTCAAACGGCGAAATAGACGAGGTCAACGCGCTCATTACGGACAACCTCAACATCCGTCAATTCGCACACGACGTGATCGAAAATTGTGAAGGGCCCGAACTGCTCCGCGCCTTCTGGAACGCCATCACTCAGGTGACAATCCTGGACCCGACCTGCGGTTCCGGTGCGTTCCTGTTTGCCGCCCTTAATGTCCTTGAACCGCTCTACGAAGCGTGTCTGGAGCGGATGCAGGTCTTTCTTGACGAGTTACAGTATGCGGTCAAAACGCCGCGGGCAGAAAGATTCAGAGACTTCCGCGCAATCCTTGAAGGCATTGAGCAACACCCGAATCGTCGTTACTTCATTCTCAAGTCGATTATCATCAACAACCTTTACGGTGTAGACATTATGGAGGAGGCGATAGAGATTTGCAAGTTGCGGCTCTTTCTCAAGATGGTGGCACAGATTGAGGCCGTAGAACAGATTGAACCCCTGCCCGACATTGACTTTAACATACAGGCAGGGAATACGCTGGTTGGATATGCGACATACGACGAGGTGGAAAAAGCGGTCACCGGTAAGTTAGACTTTGACAACACTATGCCCTGCATCGCAACACAGGCGGAGGACGTTGAGCGTCTGTTTACTCTGTTTCGCCAGCAACAGACGGAATTGGGCGGTATGGTGAAAGATTCGGACAAACAAGGGTTGCGGGAAAAACTTCAGGCGTTAGAAGATGAACTCAACCGATTCCTTGCCGATGAATACAAGGTTGACCCAAACAAAGGACGCGCTTATCAGAGTTGGCTCTCTACGCACAAGCCGTTCCACTGGTTCATTGAGTTTTACGGGATTCTCAAGGATGGTGGCTTTGATGTGATTATTGGAAATCCGCCTTATGTGGAATATAGCAAAGTGAAGAAGCAATACACAGTAATGGAATATAAGACCGAAAAGTGTGGGAATTTGTATCCGATGTCCATTGAGAGATCTTTTGATTTAAGCAAAGGTCCAGTCGGAATGATCGTTCAACTGCCTCTCGTATGCACTGATCGCATGATACCTGCACAATCACTGTTCAAGACGCGAAACAGGAAAAGTTGGTTTGCCAATTTCGATGACAGACCGGGCAAACTTTTTGATGACTTACAGCATATACGCGCCACCATTTTCCTCTCTGTAGCAGAAAAAGAGCAGGACATGGCTACGCTGTATGCCACCCAATATAAAAGATGGTTCACGGAGGCCCGCTCAACCCTGTTTGAGGGCATAGCTTATGAAAACATAACAAGCATTTGCTTTGAAGGTGCGTTTCCCAAGATAGCAGATTCTATCGGGAAACGCATTGCCAGCAAACTCAGGAATGCAAATAAATCTGTTTTGAGTTTTAAGACGGGGAAATTCCTTTGCCATTTTCACAATGCGCCTCAATACTGGATTCGAGCGACTGATTTTATTCCCTACTTCTGGAATGAACGCGATGGAGAGCAAATATCTAGTCATGTCAAACCCTTGTATCTAACAACGGAATTAGATGCCGCCGTAGCCGTAGCAACTTTGAACAGTTCACTTTTTTATTGGTGGTTTGTTGTGCTCTCTAATTGCCGCGACTTAACTTTGCGTGAAATTAGAAATTTCCCAATCGGCATCGATCAAATGGACGAGGCGATAAAGCAACGTCTGTCTGCACTTACGGAGGATTTGATGCAAGATTTGAAACGCCACGCCCATCGCAAGGAAACCAACTATAAAACCACTGGACGTGTCGTCTATGACGAGTTTTATCCGCGCCATTCCAAACCCATCATTGACAAAATTGACCAGCTACTTGCCGAACATTACGACTTGACAGACGAGGAATTGGACTTTATCATCAACTACGACATCAAATATCGTATGGGGTTGGGAAACTGACTCTGCGAAAGCAACTAACGGATAAAAGAGTATTAAAATGAAGTTAATCCTGATTTTGAGTGTACTGCTTTTGGTCTTTACCACCCCTGCGTTCAGTGAACTGACCGTAGCGGATCTTGAGAAGATTAGCTCAATTGTCGCCGAATCCGAGACGCGACTGAAAGAAGATATTGTCGCATCCGAGAAGCGCCTGAAAGAAGAGATGGTCGCATCCGAGACGCGACTGAAAGAAGACATCGTTGCTGTTAAAGAAGAAGCCGCAAAGTCCGAGGTGCGCCTGAAAGAATACATCAACGTCAGA
Source organism: Candidatus Poribacteria bacterium (assembly GCA_965198165.1). Taxonomy (GTDB): domain Bacteria; phylum Poribacteria; class WGA-4E; order WGA-4E; family PCPOR2b; genus CBDAOT01. Next base: position 6,974,511 of record OZ240244.1, read on the forward strand.
ATCTCGGAAATGGACAAACGCTTGAACCAGATCTTTATATTGGTGATGGGTTTGGTCGCTTTCATTGGCGTGGTCGTCGGGGTACCACAGATTATCGTCGCAATGCAGCGAAAAGACATAAGTGCCCAAGATAAAAAAATTGAAGCCTTGCAACAGGAGATCGAAACCCGCAACCCAGAACGCATTGTTAGACCTTAGGGGTTAGAATTCATTAACTACGACATCAAATATTAGTTGGGATTGGGGAATGACTCTGCGAAAGCAACTAACGGATAAAGGAGACTAAAATGAAGTTAATCCTGATTTTGAGCGCACTGCTCTTGCTTTTTACCATCCCTGCGTTCAGTGAACTTACTGTAGCGGATCTTGAGAAGATTAGCTCAATTGTCGCCGAATCCGAGAAGCGACTGAAAGAAGATATCGCCGAATTGAAGCAGGAACTGAAAGCAGATATCGCACAAGAAGTTGGAAAAGTTTCCGTCAAAATTGAAGAGAGGGGCAAAAGCTTGAACTACATCTTTGCGATGGTAATCGCTTTGGTCGCTCTCATTGCCGTGGCCGTGGGGATACCACAGATTATCGTCGCCATGCAGCGGAAGGACATACGCGCGCAAGACGAAAAAATTTGAAGTGCTGGAAAAACGGGTTGAAGACTTGTTGCAGGAGATGGAAACCCGCAACCCAGAACGCATTGTTAGACCTTAGGGGTTAGAATTATTAACTACGACATCAAATATTAGTTGGGATTGGGGAATGACTCTGCGAAAGCAACTAACGGATAAAGGAGACTAAAATGAAGTTAATCCTGATTTTGAGCGCACTGCTCTTGCTCTTTACCATCCCTGCGTTCAGTGAACTGACTGTAGCGGATCTTGAGAAGATTAGCTCAATTGTCGCCGAATCCGAGAAGCGACTGAAAGAAGACATCGTCGCATCCGAGAAGCGACTGGAAGAAGAGATTGCCTCTGTTAAAGCAGAAGTTGCTGCATCCGAGAAGCGACTGACAGAAGACATCGCCGGATTAAAGCAGGAACTGAAAGCAGATATCGCACAAGAAGTTGGAAAAGTTTCCGTCAAAATTGAAGAGAGGGGCAAAAGCTTGAACTACATCTTTGCGATGGTAATCGCTTTGGTCGCTCTCATTGCCGTGGCCGTGGGAATACCACAGATTATCGTCGCAATGCAGCGAAAAGACATAAGTGCCCAAGACGCAAAAATTGAAGCCTTGCAACAGGAGATCGAAACCCGCAACCCAGAACGCATTGTTAGACCTTAGGGGTTAACTAGATGATACTCGCTGATTTTTCAAACATTTTCTAAAAGGTGGAAGGAGTAGCAGACCCATGTGGTGGACACCAAAGGACCAAGGCATCACCCAGCTCGCTGTGAGCGGTTTTAAGTCAATAGCGAAAGAGTGCGAAATTGACATCCGTCCGTTGACGATTCTTGCCGGCACGAATGGCTCTGGGAAATCAAACATCATGCAACCGCTATTGATGCTGAAGCAGACGCTGGAAGCGATGTATGACCCAGGCCCGTTGTTGTTTAATGGCCCGAACGTTCAGTTTACTTCGGCAGAGCAATTTTTGTCCAAGTTAGTCGGCGAAAAAGAGACAGACCGTTTTCAGATTCGGATTGATACGGATGCGTTTGAGACTGCTTATTCGATGAGAATGATTTTCAGAGTGGGAGCGAGTGGGATTGAAATTGTCGAAATGAGCAGAGAAAGAAAATTAAAGACGCAGTACCCATGGCCTCCTCAGTATGTTGCCATCTATCCTGAGATGCCGCCCGAAGAGCTCAAGCCGATCTCTGACAAATGCTGGATTCCCAAGGACGTTGAGGTCGTGACGCGTTCACGCTGCTTTTTAGGTTTGGAATCTCAAGATGGTGAAGTGCGCGTAAACCTTGCTGCTAACCTTGAGTCCAATATTTTCAACATCATTCACCGCCCGATATCACGCGGGAATCTGGACCGCATTGATAAACTGACCAGCACCGGTCCAAAGTACCCGAGCACGTTTGAGAATTATGTTGCGAGCATCATTCACAAGTGGCAGGAAACGAGCAGTTCCTGCCTCAGCACGTTAGCCCATACTCTTTATACGCTGGGACTGACCGGGCAAGTGAGGGCAGAAAAAATCCAGGACACCCTGATTGAACTTAAAGTGGGTCGCCTCCTTCACCGCGGAACCGGCAAAATAAACATGGTCAGCATCGCCGATGCGGGATACGGTGTGTCTCAAGTCTTGCCCGTTTTAGTCGCCCTAATTGGTGCAGAGCCGGGGCAGTTGGTCTATATTGAACAGCCGGAGCTGCACCTCCACCCCCGGGCACAGGTTGTGTTGGCCCAAGTGCTGGCAGATGTGGCGAAACGGGGAGTGCGTGTCGTCGCGGAAACGCACAGTTCACTACTACTTTTGGGGGTTCAAACGCTCGTTGTCGAAGGGAGCCTCTCGCCGGATTTGGTGAAGCTCCATTGGTTCACACGGGACGAAAATGGTGTGACCGAAGTGAGCAGTGCCGACTTGGACAAGCTGGGGGCTTACGGGGATTGGCCCGAAGACTTTGCTGAGGTCGATCTGAAGGCGCAGAACCGCTACCTTGATGCCGCAGACAGCGTTGGATTTGGCAACCCAGAGGCATCGTGAGAGCGGGAGATTTAAAACGATTGGTTATTGGCAACCCAGCAGAAGCAAGTTGGCACTAGGTCCGACGGTATTATAAACCACCTGTTTGCAATTGTGTCTGTAATTTTTGAAGGTAGTTTTCGTTGACGGTATTCGACGGGTGCCCTTGGTAGTTGTGCGGTTCAGGGAAGTCTTTAAGTAGTTTTGTGTATTCGTCTAGAGCCAGCTGAATGTCCTCCGTTTTCTCATAGATTTGGCCAATTGCATGTTGAGCGGCCCTGCGTGTATCATACCCAAGGGTGGGGTTGTCAGCGACTTTACGGTAGGTCTCAATTGCGCCTTGTGTATCGTCGTTAAAATAGTAAATCCGAGCGAGGAGGTATAGGTAATTGGGAACATTTTCGTTGCGAGGGTAGGTGTTAATTGCTTCTTCGATCTGTAAAATGGCGTTGTCGTACTGCTCTAACCGCTCGTACGCTTTTCCAATGTAAAAGTGGGCATCTTCGGCGATTGATGTTTCGGGATATTTATCAATTGCTCGTTGATATGCCTTGACAGCGTCCTCGTATTCGCCTTCGGCAAAATAGGTTTGTGCGACTCCAATCTGGGCAGATGGTCCCAACTCTGGATGCCCGGAGTCAACGACGTTTTGGAATTCGACGCGCGCTGCTTCGTATTCCCGTTTGTCATAGTAGATCTTGCCCGAGTAGTACATCACGCTGTGAATCAGTATGTTATCTCTGAAATCCACTTTCAGTTCATCGAATACCTCAAGTGCTCTGCCCCAATTACCCTGTGCATAGTAGCACAGTGCTCGGCTCAACCTGGATTCGTTAACGAGTACGCTACCCGAGTACTCCCGAATCAACTGCTCGAAAAGCACCAAAGCGCGTTGATAGTAGGCGTTCGCGGCCTCGGCTGTCTCTACCGCTTTTTTCTTTTCGGCGATTCGATATTGGGCCACGGCGATTGCGTACAATGCTTCGTCCGCCCAGTCGCTGTCAGGATAGTCGTTGATTAAGCGTCGAAATAGCGCGAGCTGTTCTTCTTCATAACGGGCAATGATCCCCAATCGCTGGATGGCATCGTCTCCCCAGGGGCTATCGGCATACTTATCGACAACTTTCCGGTATAACGCCCTCACCTTGCGAACCCGCTTCTGATCAGGGTCATCAAGGGTCACAGGTGGATTATCCGCCTGTTGCGCTTTTCGCCACGCCTTCTCCGCCCGTTCATAATACTGCTCATAATTTCCGTCTGAGTTGAACCACAAATATCCGACGAAAACACCAACTGCGAACGCGGCGATAAGACTAATCTCTGCGATAATGATTTTTTTCATATTGTTCATTTTGTAACGCTCCTATGTAAGATGGGATTTCCTGCTTGAGTTAATCGGATGGTCAAATTCTATCATCTTTGCAAAAATGTGTCAAGCATCCATTGCAAGAATTTAGAATTGAATTATCCTTATCTCCAAATTGCACATCCCTGTGCATACAGAAGCGTGTTAATGCACGATTTTGTTCACTTCTAATCCTTTGGAAGATTTGGAGTGGCAATCCAATGCGATGGATGGTATTCTGTTTACTGAAGTAACTGGCATATAAGCCAAGATGTTGTGAAAGGTTATGCAATGAACACGCCAAAATACGATTATTAAGGAGGAAAAAGTGTTATGACAACGGATATGTGTATTATTCGGCTCGGTGAGGGCGAGCGAGTCAACGAAGAGGTCCAAAATCTGCTTGCCTCAGCAGACATGGCAACCATCGGTCATTTCACAGTGTCAAAGGAGCATCCCACGGAGCTACATTACCACGATTACGATGAGTATTGGTATTTTACCGAGGGCACAACGACTATTACCATACGCACCCCGGATGGTACGTCCAAATCGTATCGAATTGGGCCGGGTGATTTTGTTATTACCCCGGCAGGGGTTGAGCATGGGCACATTCCCGATGATGTTGTCAAGGGAATCCAGTGGGTTAGTGAAATTCGCCCGGATGCCCGTCGGGGTCATCTTCATAGAGAATTGTAGGTACCTGTTTGGAAAGTCATCATAGCAAGTTTTGAGACGGGAAGGATGGAAGGGTGGAAGATTGGAAGGGAAAGGTGCATCGTTTTCTTCCCATCCTATCATTCTTCAAACCTTCCATTTTAAGAAAAAGTTAAAGTTTTGTGGGTACATGCCCGTTCTAGTTATCCGTGAGAAACCGAGTTTTGCCGAAAAAACTCGGTTTCTAAAAGGGGGGAATTATGCCAACACAAGGAACATCATTGCCCTTGCTCCCCTTTGCGGCAGAACACGATATCGGCGTTATCAACGGCAGTCCGATTGCGATGGGTTTACTCGCCTCCGCTTTTCGCGCCCTGTGCTTGTTGAGAGAGGGCTTTGAAATATTGCTCAATGCGTTCTCTGTACTGGGGCGGGATGCGTTCTGCCTCGCCCGATTTGAGATTTGATTCGAGTTGTTGTATGGTTTCCAACAGCTTCGGATCAATGGGGGGCGCGTCTTTGGCACTTGTTTCCGGTTTTTGGGCGACGGTGCTTTTGCGCTTTTTGCTGACATCTCGCTTTTGCAGTGATTTGGCACTTTCAAGCATTCTTGTGAGGATGCGCTGCTGTTTTTTAAGGACTTGCTGGTCGAGACGACCACCTTGAAGTTCCTGCTCAACCTCTTTCATATCCTGCGCGATGCTCTTGAGGTTGCCAAGTACTTGCGAGAGTTTGTCCATCATCTCTGAAAGTCGCTCTGTTGCTTCTCGGATTAGCTGTTGTTCATACGCCATCCGTTTCATCATCTCTTCAAGCCCTGGCATATTCCCTTGTCGTCGCCGTTGCTGATTCAGGTTCCGCGCCATCTCATTGAGTTGCCCCTGATTTTGTGCGAGTTGCTGAAGTTGCTCAAGCATGTTCTCAAGCCCCGACGCGCTCATTTGCTGATTCATCTGGTTCATGGCATTGAGCAGTTCGGATACGGCTTTGTTCAGGTCGGCTATGCCTTGTTTCTGAATCGGAGCTGCGAGGCTCGGTTTCCGGTCCTCTAACGCCTTTGCTGAACGGCCAAGGGCATCGCTGGCTTCGTTGAGTCGCCAGACAATTTTGGGGTCAACCTGCATCTGCTGTTTTCCAAGTTCCCAGAGTTTGTCGGCAAGACGGTCAATTCCAGCGGCGAGGCTTAACTCATTGGCAGCGAGTGACTGTAACCGTTTAATTTCGCCCTCGGTGTATTGTCCATGCCCGGATTGCAGCACTTCATTGGTATCTTCGATCACTTTTTCATGGGTGCGGGATAGGTAGAGCCCGCTTCGGGTAGCCTCGCGCATCGCTGCCAATGCTTCGTCTGAGTTGCCACCTTCCATGAATGCCATGGCATTGTCCAAACTTTGGTGTAAGTCACCGAGTCGCTGCTGCGCTTGCTGTCCCGGTTGCATTGCGTTCTGCATCCGATTTGCCCGCATCTGGGAGCTGGTTGCCTGAAGTTGTTCGCGAATCTGCTGGTCGCGGGAGAGTTGATTTAAGCGTTTGAGCTCGTCGGCAACGCGCTTTAGGTTCTCGTGTTCTGACATCTGTTCGCCGAGTTCCCCCAGTTTGTCCTGAAGATTTCCAACTCCTTTATCGATTTTATCTTCGCGATTGGCAAGGTCTTGTCGGGAAAGGGATTTCCCTCCCACGGGGGATTTCCCTCCCACGGGGGATTTCTCATCCCCCTCCTGTTGCTGATCGGTTTGTGCATCAGTTTCGGTCGGTGTGTTATCGTCAGACTGCTTCCGGTTTGCCTGTTCGAGGAGTTCTTTCGCTTGGGCCATCAATTTCTCTTGGCGTTCAGCGAGGTCTTTTGCCTGATTGACTGCGGCTTCTAATTTCTGCTGGAGAATTAGCTGTTCGTAGAGTGATTTTAGTCGGTCAAGTTGCTGGAGGAACTGTTCTTGATTGAGGTTCGCTTCCATCAGCTTTTTTTCCTGTTCGGACAACTGTTGTTGCTCCAACGCTTCGGAGAGTTTGCGTAACAGTTCCTTATGCTCCTTGGATAAAGCCTCATCCATCAGCTTCTGCAACTCTTGGAATTTTTCAACAGTCTGGATGTCGAAGAGTTGTCTCTTTTGCATCTGTTCAGAGGTCTGCTTCATTTCCTCAACGAGTTCTTTTGCTGTCTGCTCAATCTGCTTCTGCGTTTCAAGAACCTGCTGCATCACCTTTTCATCTTTCTGGGTGAGCTCTTGGGATTTACGCAACTTGTCGAGCAGTTCGTCAACTGTGGCTGTAGCTTCGGATTGTTTATCGTACAAAGCGTCAAGCCCTTGTGCTTCGAGCTCCTGCTCGGACTCAACCTCGGCGTATAGTTCCTCAAGTGAAGGGAATCGGATGGTGTATATATCGGATTTCCCAACATTTGGTCCTGTGATATTATCGGCATCGGCTGCTTCAATATGGTAGGACACCACATCTTCGGGGAATAAACCGACAGCGTCTAAATCCCACGGAAATTCGATGAAAACGGTCATTTCCGTTGGGTGCCATGTCTTCAATGGCACAATGATGTCGCTCTCACTCTGTCCCTCGACCCGATAAACCAACCGAATTTTTTGAACCCCGTAATCGTCCTGTGCATTAACTTGGAGCGTGACAAGCATTGACTCGTCAAGCACGATATCTCTGCCGGGCGCGACAATTTGAACTTGAGGGGTGGCATCCTCGATGGCATTCACAGTGTATGCGATTGGCTGTGAGTTTGTTGTGCCATCTGTATCAATGAGTTCAAGGCGATATTTTTCGCTCCGCTGGACGATGAAGCGTCCCGACAACTGATTGTTCTCAGCAACCTTGAACTTGACGGGCTCGGATTCATCAAAGACGAGTCGCGCAGAGGCGAGGGGTTTGTTGCTCTCCGCCTCGAACTGGACTTCTGTGCCGATGAGCGCGGTGACATCGCCGAGATTTTCCTCCAACACCTCCGACGAGAGTTCGGTATATTTGGGGTAGTTAAGTTTGAGTTGAAAACGACTCACAATCGGCGCACGGGTAACGGAGATTTGATAATGTTCAGATTCCTTGCCTTTCGAGGTGATGTAGTATTCCATTGACTCGGTTACATTCCTGACGGTTACGCGGTAAGCAATCGCCGTGTTGCTTCGGGTCATCGGCAGTGACCGCCAATTAGCCGTATCGGGAGAGGGCTCTCCCGCCCACACCCGATAGGATAGATGCACATCTGCACCGAGATGCCCGGTCACTTTCGCGGTGAAGGTAACGTCGGAACCGGGTTCAATGTTGGCGTTTCCGGGGTGAACTTCATCAATCTGAACGGTGAGCATTTGCTGCGGTGTTTTGGGGATTTCGTCAAACGCCCGTGCAAAATCGTTGAGTGCGGATGGGAAAATCAGGCGGATGAGCATCAACGACACAATCCCGCCGACAGCAATTGCCCCATTTTTCTTGAAGGTCGAAAATTCACGCTCGAAAACGTGCTTGGGGTGAATCTGTTCGATGGATTCACGGGCTTGTTCAATCAATTTTTCAATGAACGCTAGGGCATATCCGAAACGGTTGTTCTCTATCTCGTCTTTGAGTTGTACCGCACTTAAAACGCGGTTTTCAAACCCGGGATAGGAGGTCTCGATGTATGCCGCAACCCGATTGTGGGTGAGTTTCTGAAAAACGGGGCGAATCAGATAACGGAGGCCTGTATACACACCAACCGCAAGCCATACGATGACAAGCCCCATGCGTAGCACACGATGCAGTGGCAGAAGTTGGTCGACCACGAGTATCCCTGCAAGTACGAGCGCGAGTATCCCGAACCAGAGCATCACGCTTTGGGATAGTAATATCAGTCGCCATTGGGTTCGTAGTGACTGAAGGGCGTTGATTATTGTTTGATAGGATTGATTGGTGTTTTGACTTGTCATCGGTTGCCCTCCTATATGGGAAATTTTCTGCAATTTTCAAGGATAAACATGAGTATCCCTGCAAGTGCGAGCGCGAGTATCCCGAACCAGAGCATCACGCTTTGGGATAGTAATATCAGTCGCCATTGGGTTCGTAGTGACTGAAGGGCGTTGATTATTGTTTGATAGGATTGATTGGTGTTTTGACTTGTCATCGGTTGCCCTCCTATATGGGAAATTTTCTGCAATTTTCAAGGATAAACTTTACATTTTAGCAGAGGTTAGTGTGTCAGGACATAGACAGCAATATTAACTGCCATCTTCGCGGCAAGTTCGCGGACTTGGGGCGTGTCGTCGGGATGCACGGATTGGTCTTCGAGTCCATCCCCGATGTCGGAACTGTAAACGTAGTAAACGACCATGCGACCGTCGTGAAATAGCCCGAACCCTTGTGCGGGTTCGCCACCGTGTTCGTGAATTTTCGGGAGCCCGGGCAGGTCGTAAAATGAGTGATAGATGGCGTGTGAATTTGGTATCGGTTGCAGTTGCTGAGAGGGAAATACACGGTTCATTTCACGACGGAAACTCTTATCTAGCCCGTAGTCGTCGTTGACAAAGAGAAAACCGCCGTGCGTCAAATAGAACCGCAATATCTCAACCTCTTTCTCGGTGAACCGGAGGTTGCCGTGTCCGCTAATGTAGAGCATTGGATACTGATACAGATTCCGGTCTGCCAACTTCACAATCACGCGCTCGTCGGCTGTCTTAATATCGGTTCGATTGCGGAGAAACTTTAGCCAATTGGGAATGCTGGTCTGGTCGCCGTACCAATCGCCGCCCCCGCCGTAGTGGACTTGTGCGATAACGAATTTGTCGCCAGCACTTTGGAAGGCAGGCACAAGACCTGCTCCTACGGTCATTCCGATTAGTAGGAGAGTACAGAGTATCGGGAAAAGGATTTCCCTCCTACGTTTGTATCGGGAAAAGGATTTCCCTCCCACAAGGGATTTCCCTCCCACAAGGGATTTCCCTCCCACAAGGGATTTCCCTCCCACAAGAGATTTCCCTCCCACAAGGGATTTCCCTCCCACAAGAGATTTCCCTCCCACAAGGGATTTCCCTCCCACAACGGATTTCCCTTCCACATTCGTTTGTGTCATAATTTAGACTAGCCCCCTTCGTTTTCGCAAGAACCATTCCGTGCCTAACATGCTGAGTACAAGGATGAGAACGAGCGGTGTATCCCATATATCTCGTTCTTGTGTGACAAAGACTGGCTCTTGAACATCTCTGATTTTGTCGGGTAAGGTTGCGACATCGGCAATTGGTGTGTAGACACCGCCGGTTTTGGATGCCAATTCTTTGAGTCGCCCCTCGTTAAGTTGTGGATTTTCTAACTCTGCGAGTTGAGATTGGACGAAGACCGCTGTTGAATCTTCGCCGAGCGGGAGGCCGCCGTGTGAGCCAGTAGCGCGGATTTCGTAACTGCCTTTCTGAGCTGCACGAAATTGTGCCTTATAGGCACCTGTGGTCACTGGTTGCGGACTGGTACGGAGTTGAAATGATTTTTTGCCGGGGGGAACGACCTCAATTCTGACCTCTGCATCGTTCAGCGGTTGATAACTTTCATTGTAGGCAAACAACGTCACTTGAACGTCGTCGCCTACCGAGTAGGTTGACAGATCTGTTGTGACGTTGAGCTGTTTGGTATCCGCACGGGTTGCCATCCAACGGATAATCTGTCCCCACAGACGGGGATAGGTATCGTCTTCATCGGTGAAGCTCCATACCCCAAATGCCCAATTCCATACGCCCTCTGTGGCAATCAGGAGGCTTTTCCCCAAACCGATACGGTGGAAAATAATAATCGGCACAGCACTGTCCCCCCTAGTTCGACGGTATGCGCCGAGTGTTGTAGCACCTCCTTTGAGTTGAAATCCACTGAACCAGCGGGATAAGGTTGGCAAATCACGCCAGATGGCTTCAACCTTTGCCTGCGTGTCGCCCAAACGCATCATCGGATGGTACAATCCGCTTGGGGTTAATTCAAGGCTAAAATCTTCGTCGCGGACATAGCACCCATTGGGTGGGAGATGAATCGGCAGCAGTTCTGCGAGGGCTGTTTTGCTATATCCATTAATGCCTAGCGAGTTTTGCCCACCTAGAAAAACTATCGCCCCACCGCGTTTTTCAACAAAATCGACAATCGCACGTTGCTGGGTCTGGGTCAATGCGCGTGGTATAATATCCCCGACAATCAGCACATCGTAGGCGAGCAGGCCCTGAAGCGTTGTTGGAAAACGGGACACCTGATTGGGTACTGTGCCTTGCGGATAGTACCCACCTGTACGTGGGAGCCGCGTATCGGAAAACGGATTTCCCTTCCACCTTCGGGCTGATAGGATTAGACAGGTTGCATCCACATTCGCATCCCGTTCTAAAGCGCGTTTGAGGAAGGTATATTCCCAGCGTGGCCGCCCATCAATGTAGAGTACGCGCAGTTTTGTCTTGACCACTTTGAGCGGGAACGTTTTTTCGTTATCTTCGTGAGTCAGTTCGTCCGGCAGATTCGGTAGGGAAACGGTATATTGAAACGTACCGCTCACTTGGGGAATCAGGGTAAATTCGATGGTCTCTGTTTGCTCTTCGGTCAACTTCATTGAGGTCGCATCAATCACTGCCCCCTCTGTATCTCGTAATGCTCCTGTATCTCGTAATGAAAGACGGACTTGACTTCCCGAATAGCCGGTGTGCGACACGGTGATGCGGATTGGCACTTCGTGTTCCATGTACACAACCGGGCTGACCTCGACTTTTGCAATCTTGAGGTCTTTGGGCGGTTGCGGATTGCCTACGCCGACGGTGTAAATAGGAATCTGTGCCTCAGCTATCTCTCGCATCGGAAATGTTGAGGCGTTGTGAGCCCCGTCGGTAATAAGCACTACGCCTGCAAGCTGTTGCCCCCGCCACTCTTTGGCCGCGTGACGAATCGCGGCGGCAATATCTGTCAGTCCACCATCTGCCTCAAGGGGTTCGATTGGATTGGTGACCTGTTGCGATTGTTTATCAAATTGATAGAGATGGGTGTCGAACCGGCTGTTGAGTTTTGGCAGAAATTCTTTCAGGCCCCTTTCCATAGGGGCAACCGTGGATGCATCGAACAGTAGACGGTTGACAAGGGATAGCCGTGACACAGGTTCGCCGTTTAACTCAACATCCGTCAGGGCCATACTGCGGGAAGTGTCGGCGAGGATGAGGAGGTTCATCGGCGGAGTGATGTCCTTTTTTTCAACGAGCACGGGCTCAAGTAGGCAGATGAGCAACACCGATGCGGCTAAAATTCGGAGGGTGATGAGAAGAAATCGGAATCTTCGGCGTAGCGGTCGTTTCAAACCGAGGTAGGTATAAACTGTGATACCGGCCATAATCAAGAGTCCAAGTATGACAGCCCACCATGGCCAAAAATAGGTAAATCGCATCAAATCCTCTTCTTTTTCCAACCCTGTTTTGTGATTCTTATTGGCAAAATTTTGTCAATCCCAACCAAACGTTTTTAATGTATCATGATTATACCTTACCACCTGAAAACCCGTCAACTGAAATACACTTGGCATAGGTTCAATCCGTTGATTCAATTGCATCAGTCCTCACAAAATTATTCCCATTCGCCTTCCAGATTCTTTCGGACGATAGACGTTTCATCGTAGCCACTGTATTCACTCGGCACATGTAGCCGAATGCCGAGTAGTCCCTGTAACTCTGGCGATAATTCCATATCACGGAAACGTTCTTGCGTGGGGTAGGGCATCCAGGTTTCAAAACGTTTCATCCAGTAGTGCCCATAAGTTGGGAAAATTGCCCGACGCACCCGGTCTGATCGATTCCCACCGCCTCGATGCCAAAGCGTACAATCAAAAATGACAGCACTCCCCGGGGGCACAGTAATCGCCATTGCCTCCGGAAATTCAACGCCATCCCCACTTGGTGGGAGTTCCCTCCGCCGATGTGAACCGGGAACAACCCAAATAGGCCCGTTCTCTTCGGTTAACCCATCTAGGTAGACACCAACATTTACCATCAACGGCCGATCACAGAAGAACTTAAAGTCGATGTGCCATCCTTGGTCTTTGGATGCGGGCAGACGGGCGATTCCGTCGTACTGCAACAGTTGCGGGTGAGGGCATAACAGAGATTTAACCGCTGCCAACAAAGTCGGGTGCGCCGCGACTTCTAAAAACGTGAAGTCGAGATCGAGCAGATTCCTATACCGCTCAAGGCGATCGAATGCGGCAGCGATTCGGTCTAATGCTTCTCCTTGAAGTAGGTCTTCAATGATATAATAACCATCTGTTTCAAACCGCCGAATCTCGTCTGGATTAAGCATGACATGCTCCTAATCACAACAATTCTAATAAACATATCTTGATACTCATTTTACCACAATGCGCCTTGAAATACAAGGGAAACCAAAGCAGGAAAAACCCGTAAAATCCAAACCCGAAGGATTGGGTTTTACGGATTCTCTAGATAAATCTGGTTTTCAGGTACGCTATTTTGGGAAAATAGGGTTGACATAGTAGATTATCTCCTGTAGAATTTCAAGGAACTGGGTCGTACTGGCGACCAATTCATCATGAAATGAGGGATAAAATGGCTCAGGACAACCATAACCCAGAGGAAGAAGAGAGCACTCAAGATAGTACAACATCGGAAACTGATGCTCAATTACCTGTCATCGCTACGGACAACAGTGCGGAAAGCGGTGTTTTTATCAATATCAATCAGATTCAATCAATCGATATCTCAGATCGGTTCACCAGAACCAAGACGGATGAGGGGTGGTCGATCGCGCTTCATCAGTTGGCCAGAGTTACCATTAATTTCACAACTAGCATGAGAAAGTTTGAGACAGTTTTGGTTGCGGGAGATGTGATCGAGAGGACGGAACACGATGTAATCCTCCTTCGGAAGAGTCCCCCGGAAGCGTACAGAGTACAGCGGTCAACGTCTGCACTCGCTCGAACCCGTGAGGAACTGCTTCAAGGAGAGGTGAAAAATGAAACCACTGTGCAATAGCCAAGCGGCGATAGACACTAATGTCGCTGTCCTTCTCTTAAATTGGAAAGTCGCGAGAGGGTGAGGATGATGAATTCAACGACAATAATAGACCGAATCTATAATATTATGCTCAGCCTCAGAGGGCAGATGATTCCTACGGAAATCATATTGAGTCCCGAGCTCTATCAAAGCATTATTGATGAGCAGAATATGTCAAGGAACACGGGTGAAGAGAATACGCGGTTGATGCTTGAAAATCATTTCTCAATCCCGATTTCGATTCGGGAAGAGGATACGGATATGATTATCGCCAAGGAGTTGTTTCCCAACCCGTGCCCTGTGTGTGGCCGCCGTATCCCATTTCTCCGGGAGATGATTGAACGCCTTGAATCATGTTCTGTAGACAGAGTCAGTTGTCCGCTTGGACATCGCTATGAGGGACAGATTAAAATTTACCATCTGAATATTCTTCAACAGAAAGAGGAAAGTTCAAAGCCGCAAGACGTTGAAACTTGCCCTGCCTGTGGAAGCGAAAATATCCAGCATCTTAGCCCAACAGATGTATTCTGCTTTGATTGTGAATGGGATAACTTGAAGTCAATTTAGTCGTGTTTTCAGGATGAAATCGGGTTGTGATACGCAAATTTTGCATATTGGTGCAAAATTTGCTTCTTTCGCTTGCGAGCATTTTAATGAAATTGCCCCAATTGGTTGGGGTTTTGAGACATGAACCGCCTGGCACATATCTTGCGTGTGTTGAGTATAATCCTATTACGTACGAAAACAGGTGGAAATCCATGGCGCGAGAACTACGGCGTAAAAGCATTCATTTGTTGGGTTTAGGCATTCCTATCATTTACTATTTCATTGGTAAACCGACTGCTCTGGTCTTCGTGGGTTTCTTTGTGTCCATTGCTTTATTTGTCGAATTATCAAAGACGCTGTTTCCTTCCTTCCGGGGTCTGTTTCTCAGGTTCTTCTCTCCGATGTTGCGCTCTCACGAAAGAAAAGGTAAAATCACTGGTGCAACCTACTACCTCATCGGATCATTTCTCTGCATCCTGTTTTTTAGTAAAAATCTTGCCCTTGTCTGTCTCTGTTTCCTAATTTTAGGTGACCTCTTTGCGGCAGTGGTTGGTAAGCAGTGGGGACGAACAAAACTACTGAACAAGAAAAGCTTAGAGGGTAGTGTTGCGTGTTTCGTCGTATGTGCATTGGTTGCACTCATGATGAAATACCCTCCTCCCATCATCGCACTCGCTGGTGCGCTGACTGCGACGCTGGTTGAATTGTTCCCGACGGGGATAGATGATAATATAACGATGCCGCTGGTTTCAGGGTTGGTGATGCAACTGATTCTCAACGGTTGGTATTAATAACGGAGAATGTGAAACGTAAAGGTCGCTGTCTGCACATTCCGAACATTCCATTCCTTTTTATCAATCTTGCGTGTAAGACCCCATCTCTTTAGAGTGGGGATGTAACACGCCTCCTCGTTTTTGCGCTCGCTCACGCGACCATCCGTCCTCGGATTTGCTGTAAAAAACTGTGAACTGTGCTATACTATACTTCGTTAGATGCGCTCGCTCACGCGACCATCCGTCCTCGGATTAACGTGACGGAGACCACAAAATCTCCAGCGAAAGTATGGTAATACGACATCGTAAAACTTTGACGTTGGGGGAGAGCATCCCTATCATGCCAGTTGAAACTGGAATACGCGAGCGGATTGGAAGAGGCGTAATGCCCAATCGATCCCCTAGAGATGCTAAGCCAACTCTAGTAGTGTTGGTGTGCTTGGTAGAAAGAGCAGCTATATTGTGTCAATTTATGCGTCAAGTCATCTTGTGCGCTCGCTCACGCGACCATCCGTCCCCGGACCATCCGTCCTCGGACGAGCGACACGCAACTTCACTAAAAATAATCTTGCCGTCCATTTGGACGAAATGGGCAGGACATTGTCCATTGTCTCAGTAGACCGTAAGACGGGGTTCGCCCCGCTGTCCGCGCTAACGGCAGAATCCCCAGCCCTTTAGGGTGGGGAGTATGTCAAAACTAATGGCAGCAATTAAGCTAGAACACATTACCAAACGCTTTGGCGAGGTCGTTGCTGTGAACGACCTGAGTCTCGAAGTTCATGACCGGGAATTTGTTGTGTTTCTGGGGCCCTCTGGCTGTGGAAAGACGACGACGTTGAGGGCAATTGCCGGGTTGGAACATCCTGAAGAGGGGGATATCCTGATTGATGAGAAACGGGTGAATGCGCTCTCCCCGGCAGACCGAGACATCGCCTTTGTGTTTCAATTTTACGCTCTTTACCCGCACTTAACGGTTTATGAGAATATCGCCTTTCCGCTCAAGGCGGTCAAGATGTCCAAATCTGAAATTAAACAGCAGGTCAGGGAGGCGGCAACGATTTTACAGATTGAGAATATGTTAGCGCGGAAGCCGGGGCAGTTGAGCGGTGGAGAGATGCAGCGCGTCGCGCTCGGCAGGGCGATAGTGCGTCGCCCGAAAGCGTTTCTGATGGATGAACCAATGGGGAATCTTGACGCGAAGCTACGGGTTGAGATGCGGTCTGAACTTAAACGGTTGCAACATGAACTCGGTGCAACGACGATTTTCGTTACGCATGACCAAGTGGAAGCGATGTCAATGGCTGACCGAATCGCTGTGATGCACCAGGGGGTATTACAACAGATCGGTACGCCCCAAGAGGTGTATAATCGCCCCCAAAGCCTGTTTGTGGCGGGGTTCATGGGGAGTCCGGCGATGAATCTAATTCACGGCGAACTGCAATCTCGAAACGGCGGGTTTGCCTTGCACCTTACGCACACAGACCTTTGGCTTCCGTTATCTGAAAAACTGATTTCTGGTGTGCATCAACGGGCGGGAGCAAATGAATTGGTTTTCGGTGTTCGTCCTGAACATATCACTGTTACCAAGGAGCCTGTTGGAAGCGGCATTAAGGCATCGGTACACTTGATTGAGTCGATTGGTGCGGCGAATATTATTGATATATTTCTCGGTGAGAATTTGGAAGCTGGGGAGCCTATTCTCCTGAGAGCCAGAACGCACCCAGCGTTTGAGGTTGGCATGGGGGAACCGATTTGGTTGGATTTTGACGAAAAACATGTACATCTTTTTGACCGTGGGACAGAGAAGCAGTTGGTTGATTTTTAATGGATGGGGGAAGTATGGAGAAAATTTCGTGTCGTTTGGCGGCTTTGGATTTGGATGGGACTTTGCTGAATGATGACCATGTCGTGACGGATCGAAACTGTGAAGCACTTAGGCGATTATCCGCTCAAGGGGTTATGGTTGTGCTGGTGTCGGGAAGGATGCATCAGTCGATTTTGCCGATTAGCAATCGGATTGGGTTGGAAAACCCGATCATTTCATACAATGGTGGGATGGTCAAGTACGCGAAAACAGGAGAGATTTTTTATCATACGCCCATTGCGGGAGCAATGGCGATGGAACTGGTCGAATATGCTGAGATGCTGGGGGTACATCTGAATTTCTGTTTGGATGACCAACTTTACATCAAAGAGAAAAATCAGTGGAGTACGCTTTACGAATATAGAACGGGAGTAACTGCCACGGCTGTTGGTGACCTTCGTCAATTGCAGGGCGGGGCACCGACCAAAATGCAACTTATTGATACGCCTGAAAAAATTGATCGGCTTCTTATTGAATGCAAGCAGGCTTTTGGGGAACGGTTGTACGTCACACGCACACAGGTGGAATATATTGAGTTTATGAATCCCAAAGTTTCAAAAGGTCCCGCATTAAAAGCACTTGCAGGCAAACTCAACATTGCGATGGATGACGTTGTAGCGTTTGGCGATGGCTATAATGATGAAAGCATGATGCGCGTTGCGGGTTTCAGTGTCGCGATGGAAAATTGCGTTGATGAAATCAGAGCGTGTGCAGACTATATTACCGAGACCAATCACGCCGATGGTGTTGCGCTCGCAGTTGAGCGTTTGTTGCTACGCGATGTAGAATCGGCTTGAAAGTCATCGGGGGGCATCTGTATCGGCTGACGGGTTTTCATACTGTACCGGGTGCCGAGGTTTGATGCCGAAGACAGGGATGTTTGCAACGAGTGCCATTGACTCGTCATCACGTTGGAGTCCCACATCAATGTGGTTTGGCGCGAGTTCAAAATACTCGGATAGAAGCTTTGTCAACTCACGCTGCAAATCTCGCATGACATCCTCATTAAGTCCAATTTGGTCTTGGATCAGAATCAGTTTTAAGCGATCTTTGGCAACATTCTTGCTTTTCGGTTCTCGATTAAGTATTTTCTTGAGCTGTTTATACATACATCATTACTCCTTTAGGCTTCCTTTGAACAGTTTACTCACTATTTGACCGAACCAATTTTCTGTCTGAAATTCTGGGATTGGTACAGATTCTCCTTCAAGCCGTTGGGCGACGCGTTTGTACGCTTCTCCCGCCGCAGAACCTGGGTTGTGAGCTAAGGGCAATCCCCGGTTGGTTGAAACCACAATTTCTGCGTCCTCGGGAATAACACCAATCAATTCAATCGCTAAGATGTCAATGACATCTTGCTGGTTCATCATATCTCCAACCTTGACCATTTTCGGCGAGAGACGATTGATGACCAGACTCATGGTGGTAATCCCCATGTTCTGCAATAGCCCGATAATCCGATCCGCATCTCTGACTGCCGACACTTCTGGGGTCGTTATGATCAACGCCTCATCCGCGCCTGCGGCGGCATTCTGAAATCCTTGTTCAATCCCGGCAGGCGAATCAATGAGGACATAATCATACTCCATTTTGAGCTCTGTGCAGATTTTTTGCATCTGTTCGGGCTGCATGTCGGTCTTGTTGTTCTTCTGAGATGCAGCGAGCAGTTTGAGATTTTCGACGCGGCGATCGATAACCAGTGCCTTGTTCAGTTTGCACGTTCCATCAAGAACATCCATTGATGTGTAAACAACACGACTCTCCAATCCCATGATAATATCAAGGTTTCTTAATCCAACGTCAGCATCAACGACAACCACTGTTTTGCCCGCCATCGCTAGAGCCGTTCCAAGGTTCGCTGTGGAAGTGCTTTTACCAACCCCGCCTTTGCCGGAGGTAAGTACAATAACTCTTCCCATACTTTAACGTCCTTTCATCCGTGAATTGATTTTAAGTCAGTTTTCAACTTCTAGGTCACAGGGATTAATGACCTACCGTCGAAGTTTGCCTTTCCTATCAAAGCTCTATAATCCATTATACTTTCCATCAAACTTTCCGTCATACTGTTCGACAATGATGTCCTCTCCCTTAATACGGGCAATCTCAGGTCTACTTCGTGAACGCTGCTTTTCAGCGGGCGGGCGCGTAATAAAGCGTCCAATTCTCAATTGCGTTGGTATGAGATTTAGCGCAACAACTACGGACGACACATTACCAAGTGCTCCAGCATGAGCAATGCCTCGCAAAGTCCCTACCACAACAATGTCGCCCGCCGCAGTCACTTCTGCCCCCGGGTTTACATCACCTAAAATGACCACATTTCCCTCTAGGAAGCGTTCGACTTGTCCAGAACGAAGGGTGTTTCGTATCAATTGGGTTTTCTCTTTTTCGGTCAGAAAGTTGTCATATCTCAAACGCTCTTCGAGACGGGGTGCAGGCGCACTACTAATCTGAGGTCGCTCCGCAACTTGAGAACTACGGCCGGAGGCGTTGATGATTCTGTTAATTGCTAGACCATAGCTTCTGTGCAAGATGGTTCTTAAACGACCTAATTGCTGCTCGCTTAACGGCCTGTTGCCGACATCAATATCGAGTGACATTCCGGCTAAAGAATCACCCAGGTTTGTCATCCGTTCTTCAATCGCAGGCACAATCTGCTTCATGGGTGCAACCGGGTCGATAATCAGGTACAGACCATCACGGTAACCCTTAAGTTCGATAATTGGGCGTGAAATGTTTCTCACTTCCATTCCTCTTGTTTGAATAACTCAAGTTAAACGATTATAGCACATCCTTAAACAACTGTCAAGAAAACGATGGATTTAAATAAATCGGGTTATATAGTATACTGATAAATCTTGTTATCGGTTTCAACACTTTTATCGGGGGAGTTGCCGTACCCATGTGTAAAGGGCACAATTCATGCCGCCGATAAAGCCGAACACATAAGATTGGAGTGCTACCAAAACGGTGTAGGATTGCATGAAGAATAATCCGGCGACAATCGGTAAGCCTAACGCGAGAATAACATAAAAAATCGTTCCTGTTGCGCCTTTCGCATCCCAGAATGAAATTTCTCGTTTCAATACACGGAGGTAATCTCTGCGCCACACTCGCGCAATCCCCTTTCCGTGGATGAAACCGAGTACAATGCCAAACGCGAACCCGAAGCTACTGACAAGCGCATCGACATCGCGAAAGTAAACAGTGGTCAGCCATGCCCACATAAATTCGCCTACAAGTGAAATAATTATAAAGGTGATTAAGCTGGCAGGTCTCATGTAGAAGGGAAGATAGCGACGATGGAGTTTGCTGAGCGAAGCATTTTTGTTATCTCGCGGAAAAGGTTTCACGGAATTTCTCCCTGGTTTCTTTGGAATTTGGAATAGGGTGCAATTTAGGTTAATTTATATCAACCCCGAACTGTTGGGAAAGTTTTGTGTTGTAAGGTTGAGCATGTATCGGGAGTGGGAACTCCCTCCCACAGCGGGAACTCCCTTCTAGGTTGTGTTTACATTTTACCTGCACTGAATCAGAACCGTAGCAAAATAGACAAAACCGAGATACCGAACCGCTAACTTATCATAACGACTGAAAACGCGACGATACCGCTTTAAGTACCCTATAAAACGCTCTATTAAATTCCGAGTTTTATACAATTGCTCATCGTAACACCGTTGCTCAACACGATTCTTACGAGGCGGAATCACCGCAACCGCACCCATAGCCGCTATCGCCGCTATAAACGCATCCGAATCATACCCTTTATCCCCAATTACATAGGGGCACGAAAAACCTTCTATCAAATGGATTCCTTGCGTCACATCATGACACTGCCCTGCAGTTAATATAAACCGCAAAGCAACACCCGAATCAGAGTAGCAGATATTCAACTTGGAACTGAAACCGCCACGACTCCGGCCCAGGGCTTCTGCCTTTTGACCCCCTTTTTGGGTCGGTGCCCCTGCCGCCGAAGCATGGGCCCGAATCATTGTGCTATCCACAAGGAGCGCATGCACCGCCTCGTCTGTGTCGAAGATGGCCATCATTTGCTCAAAAACGCCCGCATCACACCATCGACCAAAGCGCCGGTAGATGGAGTTCCAATATCCATACGATTTGGGTAAATCACGCCAAGGCGCGCCATTTTTGGTCATCCACAGCACGGCAGAGAGGAACTTTCGACACGGTTGGGGTTCGCCGACATATACCTTTGGATTGTCTTGTAGAACCGGTAGAATCTTCTCCCATACGGAATTGGGTATTTCAATGGGGCATGTTTCCCGATGGGGTGTTTTTGTATTTTCCATGATCCTATGATACCAAAGGGGGCGTTAAATGGAAACCATTTTTACAATGTAAACACAACCTAGTGAAATTTGACAATCAAAATCGGTAATGTTTGGTGGCTCGGGTGGGAAAGGCATTCCCGCCATAAGCCGAGATCGCAAGAAGGGTAGGAAAGGGATTTCCTACCCACGGGGCCGGCGGTTTTTAGAAATTACCGAAGTTGAACGTCAAAACTCATCAGGTTTATTCTTTAAGTTTGCCTTGCGTAATCCACGGCATTCTGAAAAATCGCTAATCCATCGCCATCGTCGGGAAGGTCTTCGCGTGTCCATCGAGGGTGATTGAATCGGATAAGGAAGCGTTCTGGGTGGGGCATCATGCCAAAGATTCGTCCTGTTGTGTCGCAGATGCCCGCGATGTGACGGGATGAACCGTTGGGATTCGCGGGATATTCGGGGGATGTCCCGTCGAAAGCGGTGTATCGAAAGACGACCTGTTTATTCGATTCAAGTTGGTTTAAGATATGGTCGGGTGCGGTAAAACACCCTTCTGCATGGGCAACGGGTAGGTAGATGTGGGGCTTCAAACCGCGTGTAAAGATGCAGGGACTCTGATGTGTCTCCAAATGGATCCAGCGACACTCGAATTTCGCTGAGGTATTCATCGTCAGTGTGGCTTGTTGAGCGGTTTGTGAATTGAGACGCGGTAATAGCCCAGCACGTACCAGCACTTGGAAACCGTTGCATATACCGAGGATTGGCTTTCCGGAATCCACAAATTCGGTGAGTTGCTCGGTGAGTTTATGCCTGAGCTCGTTGGCGAGTAGAATCCCTGCGGAGATGTCATCGCCGTAGGAGAACCCACCGGGAATCGCCATAATTTGATAATCTATGAGGTGTGTTTTCCCGTTGAGCAGTTGGTTGACATGAATCAACGCTGTTTCGGCACCGGCGAGCTGAAAGGCGTGAGCGGTTTCATAGTCGCAGTTCGTGCCGGCGGTGCGTAGAATGAGGGCTTTCGGTTTCATTGTTTGCTCTTGTTTGAAGTTTGCTCTTTCATTTTGGATTGAACATGTATCGCGCCCACCAATGCACTTCATCAGTGAAACCGATACGACGATAGAAATGAATCGGCATATCTAACGGATTCGTGTTGAGAAGCACTGAACGACACCCTTTGGCTTGACATACTCCCCACCCTAAAGGGATAGGGATTCTGCGATCAGCAAGGAAAGCCTGCCGTAGCAGGTCTAATATCCTCTCCTGCAAAGGTTGATGTCCCAACCTTGTGGATATTGATTGCGGCGTTGATGTCGCGGTCATGGTTGATGCCACATGAACAACGCCATTCACGGACTTTGAGGTCAATGAACGCAGATCGTTGACCGCAAGCATGGCAGACAGGCGTTGTGGCTGTCCAGCGGTCAATAGTCTCAACATGCTTGCACCGCTTATGGGCTTGCCATCGCATCTTCAGCATGAAGTCACCGAAAGCGAGGTCAAGCACTTTTTTTCCCCAAAGCCGTGCCATACCCTTGAGGTTTAGATCCTCAAAGAAGCAGACATCAAACTTGCGGACGAGGTCAAGGGCGAGTTTCCAGTGATGATCTTCACGCTGGCATCGAATCTTGCAGTGAGCACGGGCAAGGTTTAACCATGCTTTCTCGCGGTTGTTACTGCCCCGTTTCTTTTTGGACAGTGCCCGTGAGGCTTTAGCAATCTTGCGGGCAGAGCGTTTGTAGAACAGGGGCGATTCATATTTTGTGCCATCAGAACAGGTTAAAAAGGTTTTTAACCCAAAATCATAACTATCAACTCTACTGTTGTGTACCTCATCGTGTACTACGACAGAGTTGATAGTTATCCCTGCTGTTTCACCAGTTAGTGGTTCAGGGGTTAATCCTTCGTCATCTGTTGTGATGGTTAAATAGAAATCGCCCAGTGTATCACGCTTGACCGTTACCTGTTTGATATTGCCTTCAATCGGTCGTGAAGACCAGAACCGATACCAACGCCTCCGGATACAAATTTTCGCAACGGGCGACCGGCGGATGCCATGTTCCGCATCGGCGACGGGTTCTATTTTGACTTGCGAACCGTCAAACGTCATAGACCGGTATTTTTTACGACTTCTGAATTTGGGTGGCCGTTTGGCACGTTTTTCAAAGAAATTGATATATCCGCGTTCAATTCGTTTCAAAGCGTTTTGGACTGCCCACGAAAACGGGATGTGCCAGTGGGCAAACTTATCAAGCCGTTTGAGTTTCGTGAGGTGCTTGGCCATTCGACTGAATGTCAAACGCTTGTAGCCTTCGCACTGTCCATAGATGCGATAGTGGCGGCGACACAATGCCACGAAGTGGTTGTAAACGTGGGCGATGATTTCCAAGTCGCGATGTAAGTGTTTGTTGCGCTTGTAGTTTGTATTTAAATGTTCGCATGGGATTCCGTTTCACTGTTTATGCCTTGTTTCAGAAGGTGAGGCAAGCACCCGCTAGGTTGCGAGTGTGAAACCTTGCCTCGAAACGGTAGAAAAAATATAGCATATCCCATCGAAAATTACAAGGTTTTTTACGCGCGTCTGAATGGTTCAGACGCGCGCGCTGCGGCGTGTTACATCCCCACCCTTCCGAGGACGGATGGCAACATGAGTTGACGCAAAAGGGATAGGGTCTTACACGCAAGATTGATAAATTCCATATCGACGCTGTTCAACCTGTATTCCCATGCTCGGATAGGATTGCTCGTACCATGAGCGGACTTCAACAGAAATCGCGTCGTGTTCCGGATGACGCATCGTATCTCTCCTTTCCCCGTCCTTTACCATCGAAATGTTCCCTGCCAACTTTCTTTGAGTTGATTAATTGTTGTCTCAACGACTGTCTCGCCATCAATCCCTTTCACGAGGAAGTTTGCATCTGCGATTACTGTGCCGATATGACCGATTGGCACATCTATTACGGTTTTCTCAAACGCTTCCCGCTTATCTGGCGAGATTTCGACGATGAAACGGCTATTTGACTCGGAGAAGAGCAATGTATCGTCGGAGGTGACCGTTGCATCGCGGGGTACGTTAGTGAGGTCAAGGGCCATCCCGAATCCACCGGCAAACGCCATCTCCGCTGTCGCAACAGCGATACCGCCTTCGGAGCAGTCGTGGCAGGAGCGAACAAGCCCGCTATTGATGGCATGACTGAGAGCGGTCATGGTCTGCTTGCCTTCGTCAGTGCGAACGATTGGGGCATCGTTTCCGATGTAGTCGTGTACCGCGTAGTAGTGCGAACCGCCCAGTTCGGGGTAGGTTTTCCCGACAGCATAGATTAGATTGCCCGGTGATTTGACATCCATGGAAATCGCTTTGCTTACGTCCTGCATCACGCAAATCGCGGAGATGAGCAGTGTCGGGGGAATCGCAATCTGCTCGCCTGTGGTGGTGTCGCGATATTCGTTGTAAAGGCTATCCTTACCTGAGATGAAAGGCGTTCCGTAGGCGGTTGCGATGTCGTAGCACGCTTTCGCAGCGCGTACCAAACCGCCGAGACGGTCAGGTTTGTCGGGATTTCCCCAACTGAAGTTGTCGAGTAGCGCGGTGTGTTCCAGATTTCCGCCGACAGCAATGATATTTCGGAGGGCTTCGTCAATTGACGCGGCGGCACTGTGGTACGGGTCGATGTCCCCAAACTTCGTGTTGATGCCATTTGCTACGATAACTCCTTTTCGGGAGCCGAGCACGGGCGTTGCAATGCAGGCATCACCTGGCCCATCGTTCTGCACACCGACAAGTGGCTTGAGAACAACTCCGCCCTGCACTTCGTGGTCATATTGTCGAATGACCCACTCCTTGCTCGCAACATTAGGACTCGCCAGAATTTGGCAGAGATTATCGGTATGAGGTGGGTCTGCACGACGAACCACCGTACCTCTTAGGAGCGGGGTGTGGGGCGGTTCAGGCTGATGAGTCGGTTTCCAGACTGCCTTTTTTATCAGACGTGGTAACCCATCGTGCAGGAAATCCATGTCTAGCTCAGCGGCGAGTTCGCTATCATAGTAAACGCGCAGTTTGTGTGTGTCGGTAAATTTGCCCAGCACAGTGGCTTCAACCGATTCGGCTCCGCAGATTTCCAGCAAGGCCTCCAGATTTTCAGGGGGCACAGCGATGACCATCCGCTCTTGTGCCTCTGAAAGCCAGATTTCCCACGGTGCGAGCCCTTCGTACTTGAGTGGGACGTTTTCGAGATGAACTTCTGCGCCGAGATCTTTGCCCATTTCGCCGACCGCAGAGGAGAACCCGCCCGCTCCGCAATCGGTAATTGAGCGATAGAGCCAGTGGTCACGCGCTTGCATTAGGGCATCCACAATTTTTTTCTCCATAATCGGGTTGCCTATCTGGACAACGCTTCCAAGGTTTTCCGAGGTATCATCTAATTCCAGCGAGGAGAAGGTCGCGCCATGTATCCCATCGCGCCCTGTGCGCCCACCGACGGCTACGACGAGGTCATCGGGTTGTACGGATTTCTCGCATCGGTCTTTCGGAATTAAGCCGACGTTGCCACAGAAGACCAGGGGATTTGCGGTGTAACGTGAATCGAAAAGGATGGCTCCATTCGCTGTCGGGATGCCCATCCGATTCCCATAGTCGCGCACACCCGCGACGACCCCCTTGAAAACCCGTTTTGGGTGGAGTGTACCTTTGGGGAGTTGACCGTAAGCCAAATCGGGGATGCCGAAGCAGAATACATCTGTGTTCAAAATCGGTTTCGCGCCGAGCCCGGTACCGAGTGAATCGCGAATAACGCCGCCGATTCCTGTTCCTGCGCCGCCATACGGTTCGATGGCGGAGGGGTGATTGTGGGTTTCAACCTTAAAGACGACGTTGTGTTGTTCATCAAATTCGATGATTCCCGCGTTGTCCACAAACACGGAGACGCACCAACTCTTGTCAACCTCTTCTGTCGTGCGTTGGATGGCGGTTTTGAAGAGCCCATCAATGATTTCTGTGTCCTGCCCCGCTTCGGAATACTCAATTATGCTCTTGAAGGTTTTGTGGACGCAGTGTTCAGACCACGTCTGGGCGATTGTCTCAAGCTCGACATCGGTTGGTGCTCTTCCGATTTTTGCGAAATAGGCTTGAATTGCCTGCATCTCGGCGAGGTTGAGCGAGAGTAGTCCTTCGCGGCTGATGTGCATCAGTTCGGTATCATCGGCGTTTGAGATTAGAATTTTTTTTATTTCCATCGGTTCCTCAACTCAACGGGATTTTCTTGAATGATGCAGTCACCTGTGGAATACTCTGCTCGCAGGCGAACCGTTCGATACTTGATGCCCCGACAAATCCGACGGTGCTGGTATTTTGGTTGATGTAGGCGGCTTCTTTTGCGGTGGAGATTGGGCCGCCGTGAGACATGCAGATGACTTCTTGATTGACGCTAAATGCGGCATCGCAGATTTCTTGTACATTAGTGACGGCACCGTCGAGGTCGGGAGCGGTCTCCGCACCAATTGTTCCGCCCACGGTGGTTCCCATGTGGGCGATGATGATGTCCGCGCCCGCTTCCGCCATCTGTTTTGACTCGTTGGGATTGAAAACGTAGACAATGGTAAAGAGATCCATTTCGTGCGCGATACTTACCATCTCAACCTCTTTGTAGTAACCCATCCCTGTCTCTTCGAGGGTCACGCGAAAGTTACCATCAATAACGCCGACGGTCGGGAAATTATTGACACCATCAAATCCGAGTGCTTTGACCTGTTTGAGGAAGTTGCTCATGCGTCGTGTCGGGTCTGTGCCGTTGACTCCTGCGATGACGGGCACTTCTTTGACGACGGGCAATACTTCGCGCTCGCCCATCTGCATCACAATCGCATTGGCATCGCCGTAGGCTAGGAGTCCAGCGCATGACCCAAAACCGGACATCCGAAATCGTCCGGAATTGTAGATGACGATGAGGTCTGCGCCGCCTCGTTCTGCGAATTTGGCAGAAATGCCTGTCCCCGCACCAACGGCGAGCAGGGATTCCCCTTTGTCAAAACTGTGTTGGAGTCTGTCTAAAACTTGTTTTCTTGTGTAGTCTGGCATATTGGTTGCTCCTGATATATTGAGTTGACATACGCCCACATCCTAATGAAATTTGACAATTAAAATCGGTAGTGAATAACGATCGTTATTCCCTACTTAAATCTCATGACACATTGCACTCCGTTGGAGCGGGCTGGTTTCGCCTTCACGTCAAGAAGGGTGGGTCCGGGGACGGATGGTCCGGGGACGGATGGTCGCGTGAGCGAGCGCATCGCGTGAGCGAACACAAAAGGGATTTCCCACCCACGGGCCGGTTTCACCTTCACGTCAAGAAGGGTGGGAAAAGGATTTCCCACCCACGGGCCGGTTTTTAGAAATATATCTCATTACACATTGCACTCCGTTGGATCGGGCTGGTTTCGCCTTCACGTCAAGAAGGGTGGGAAAGGGATTTCCCACCCACGGGCTGGTTTTTAGAAATATATCTCATTACACATTGCACTCCGTTGGATCGGGCTGGTTTCGCCTTCACGTCAAGAAGGGTGGGAAAAGGATTTTCCACCCACGGGCTGGTTTTTAGAAATATATCTCATGACACATTGCACTCCGTTGGAGCGGGCTGGTTTCGCCTTCACGTCGAGAAGGGTGGGTCCGGGGACGGATGGTCGCGTGAGCGAACACAAAAGGGATTTCCCACCCACGGGCTGGTTTTTAGAAATATATCTCATGACACATTGCACTCCGTTGGAGCGGGCTGGTTTCGCCTTCACGTCAAGAAGGGTGGGTCCGGGGACGGATGGTCCGGGGACGGATGGTCGCGTGAGCGAGCGCATCGCGTGAGCGAACACAAAAGGGATTTCCCACCCACGGGCTGGTTTTTAGAAATATATCTCATGACATATTGCCCTCCGTTGGAGCGGGCTGGTTTCGCCTTCACGTCAAGAAGGGTGGGAAAAGGATTTCCCACCCACGGGCGCAAAAAACTCGGTTTCTACCTAAATTGAACGTCAAAACTCATTAGGGTGTGGGATTCTCCGAAATACAGAAACTTGTTTATCGAATTCCGAGCACCTCATCAATTTCTGCCTGATAGGCGTAGGTTGACATGGTTTCCACCTCGCTCATCTTCACTGCTCGGCCTGCACGGGCGGATTCGCACATTGCGTAGATGGCGGCGACATCTTTCAATCCTTCGGTAGCATCGACCTCTATATCTCGCCCGTTGAGGATGGCTTCGGCTAATTCGTAGTATTCAAGCGCGATTAGTTTCCAATCAACCGCCGGGTCGTCAGCCGCCATCTTAGATGGAAAAAGATATTCCGCCAACGGCTCAAGGCTAAATTGGTCGTAGGTAGCCAAGATTTCGGCGTGGCTCAGCTCTTGTTGGGATGCCTGTTTCAGACGGACAGTGCCGCCTCGGGTGCCAAACCCTTGAATACTGCCCTCAGTCCCTAGGATGAGTTGACCGCCGTAACTGCCTGAACCGCCCAGACCGACCAGCCAGTTCACCGTTGCCCCGCTCTCCATCCTGAACATAGCGAGAGAGGTGTCCTCTGCCGTGGCGGAAACTTGCGGTTCCATCTGCTTGAACCGATTCTGATAGAAGGTGTAGCTATCGCCTATCTGTCCGGGCTTTTTTCGCACAGGTTCTACCAGTCTCACATCGGCGTAGACTTCGGCGATATCTCCGAGTTGATAGCGAATCATGTGGGTAAAATGGACACCAACGTCAAGGAGTGGACCGCCCCGCTCTTTGAGATGTCTCCAGGGCGTAATGATAATAGTATTGCCCGGGCTCAGTGAATGGAACAGCCCCATGTACGGCATCCCTATCGCACCGTTCTGAATGAGATAGTGGACCAGGCGGGCAGAAGCATCGCGTCGAAAGTTCTCGGCAACCGATAGTATGCGACGGTTGCGTTCTGCCGCCTCAAGCATTTTCTGGCACGCCTTTACGGTGATAGCCATAGGTTTCTCAACCATTACGTGCAGTCCAAGCTCCAAGGCTTGGCACACGACATCGTGGTGGACGGACGGGTCAACAACCACATCCACGGCAATCAGGTCGGGCACCTCACGGGTCATCTCCTCTAGGTCGGTGAACACTGGCGGACGTACCCCCAACAGTTTCTCCGCTTCGGTGGCGGCAAGTTCTGCGTTTTCGCGGCGAATGTCGCATAGTGCAGAGAGTGCCACGTTGTTGAAGGGGCTCTGCACGAGTTCGCGCAAACCGTAGAGGTGCCGGGTGCCCATCCCGCCGCAGCCTACCAGTCCCAGCTTAATTTTGTCCATTGATTATCGCCCTTTTATTTGCGCCCAAGTGGTCGCGAGTTTGCCTGCAGATTCGACAGCGGTGAGTGGGTCTCCGAAATTTAGGTCGCCCCAATCGCTGGTATTTGTGTCTACGGTACCTTGCCAGAAGAGTCGGTTCCATCCGTTCGCGTTTTGCGCCGCGTCGGCATCAACAATGGTGATGTTGAACCCCATCCCTTTACTCATGTCTAGGTTCGCGATTCCCGCGAACGGGATTCTGACCTCCAAGGTATAGTTGGTACCGTCCCGAGCTGCAGCGTTTTCGACAAGTGCCGCGAGTGCAGCAACATTGGTGTTTCGATAGCCGTGTAGCGCACCATTGCTATCGACAACCAGTTGATAGTTGTCCTCTTCACCGGGGAATGCGCCCGCGTTGTTGGCACCGTCAATCCAAAGTTCCGAGTTGTCGTTTTGCCAGATTGTATCACCCGTCTGTTCCGCATAAGTGATATCGTCTGTGACCATAATGCCAAGATATAAATTCTCGGTGTCATAGGCGACATAGATAACGGCGCTCCCATCGTTTTCATCGGTTATTGTGCCGTTGATGTTGCTTGCGGTTGAGGGGGTTAGCGTGATTTTGTTATCGTCCGTGAGCAGCTCAAGATGCCAGTCGTCAAGGGAGGCATCAATTTTAATCGAATTGTCAGCGACTCTCGGTGCGGTAACCGTTGCGGCTGTGGCTACTTGAATGGCTTGCAGCCCGCACAGTGCTATGCTCAGGATTATCACGAACAGAGTAGTTGTTGTAGCGTTGCGTTTGCGTAACATAATTTTCTCCTTTTAGTTGGAAAGCAAAAATGATTTAGAACCTGTTTGAAAAATCATCATGACATATCGGGGTGGGAAACGGATTTCCCGCCCACGGTCTGGAAGGATTTCCCGCCCACGGTCTGGGTTGATAGCTGAGGGGTGGGAAAAGGATTTCCCACCCACGGTCTGGGAGGATTTCCCACCCACGGTCTGGGTTGATAGCTGAGGGGTGGGAAACGGATTTCCCACCCACGGTCTGGAAGGATTTCCTGCCCACGGTCTGGGTTGATAGCCGAAGGGTGGGAAACGGATTTCCCACCCACGGGCCGTGGGAAACGGATTTCCCACCCACGGGCCGTGGGAAAAGGATTTCCTGCCCACGGTCTGGGAGGATTTCCCACCCACGGGCTGGGTTGATAGTACGTCATTATTTGTCGTTCAGGCCTGCGGCATGACGGCGGGCAGCGGGGTCGCCAGCGGCGTAGTTGATTCCGCTGTCTTGAGCGACATAGAGCATAACCGGTGTCGCAATTGGAGATGCCTTTGCGTCAACCTGATGCCCGCGTCTAGTGAGCTCTTGTCGTACACTGGCATCCACACTGTCGTTGATGGACAACGACCCGGGCTGTATGAATGTCTGTGCACGGTTGGGGTTTGGGTCAAACGAATCTTGGTGATGTGCGGTTGCGAAGCGTGGTGCTGTGACAGCGGCTTCGGGTTGTAGGTCAAACTCGACGAAATCGAGTAACAGATTCATTGTCGCTTGGTCTTGTAGGTCTCCACCTGCAACGCTGATTGCCAAAATCGGGGCGTTGTTCTTGAGGACCAGTGTGGGGGTCAGTGTAATTCTCGGACGTTTGCCGGGCTGGATGCAGTTCGGATGGCCGGGGGTTGTGTTGAGGCTACGCAGGCGGTTGCCGTAGCTTACGCCGGTCGGGCCGCCCATGCCCTCTTCGTAATAGACGTTGGCACTCGGTGTGGCAGCGACGACGTTGCCCCACCGGTCAGCCACAGCGCAGGTCGTTGTGCCACCTACCCCGGGTCGGAACACGCCACCCGCCTTTATCGGCTTCATGTTATCTACGTCGCCCGGGCGGGCTTCTTGGGATGCCTGTTCCATATCGATCAGCGGTCGGCGCAGCTCGGTGTAGGCATCCGAAAGGAGCACAGATAACGGGACATCCACAAAATTAGGATCGCCATAATACTCGTCCCGGTCAGCCATCGCCAGCTTGAGGGCTTCAGTGACGACATGCACGTAGTCTGCGGAGCAGTATCCCATGCCTTTGAGGTCAAAGCCTTCGAGCAGGCGCAGTGCCTGACAGAGATAAGGGCCTTGCGTCCATGGGCCACACTTGCAGACGGTATATCCCCGATAATCAACTGTCACTGCATCCTCAATAAGCGTGGTGTGGGCGGCAAGGTCTTTCTTGCGAAGGAACCCCCCTTTTTCGATGTAAAAGGCTTCTAGGTCATCGGCAATGTCACTGCCACCGTTCCGTCCGTAAAAGCGATCGCTCGCGGCTTGCACTTTTTCCTCGCGGCTACCGGACGTTATCTGTTCCTCCTCAACCATCCGACGTAGGGTGACAGCGAGTTTGGGATGCCAAGCCTCCGTCCCGGCATCAAGTAGAGCGAGTGTGGGTGCCACAATCTCCTCAAAACTCTTGGTGCCATACTGCTTGAGCGTGGTCGTGCATAGGTCAACAGCCGAGGGAACAGGGGCCATTTTAATATCGCCGTTGGGTATACCGTTTTCCATATACCAATCAATGGCGGCTTGTGAAAGCGGTGCGCGCCCCTGTCCGGAAAGTGATTTCACTTCCTGCTTTTCGGCATCGAAAATGAGGAGTGGCACTTCACCTCCGATAGAACAGGCACCGTGGTCTGTGACGTTGAGCGCGATAATCGTTGCCGCGGCTGCGTCTGCGGCATTCCCGCCGGCATCTAAAATTGTAATTCCTGCGGCGACCGCCGCCGCGCCACCCGCAGCAACGACACCGGTTTTACTGACAGCGTTCCAACCAATCTTTTGCGTGTCTGTCTCTGGCATTGATTTCTCCTTTGCTCCATCGTGAGAAGATTATCTGATTTTTCTTTGCGATTCAAAGCATAGCACAAAATTTGAGCTTGTGCAATATCTAAATGGTTTATGTGTCGGGAAAGGGATTTCCCTCCCACGGGATTTTCCTCTCACATCGGGATTTCCCTCCCACGGGATTTCCCTCCCACATCGGGATTTTCCTCCCACATCGGGATTTTCCTCCCACATCGGGATTTTCCTCCCACACAGGGATTTTCCTCCCACACAGGGATTTCCCTCTCACAAAGGGATTCCCTCTCACACAGGGATTGCCCTCCCACACAGGGATTGCCCTCCCACACAGGGATTACCCTCTCACAAAAGGATTACCCTCTCACACAGGGATTTCCCTCCCACACAGGGATTACCCTCTCACAAAAGGATTTCCCTCTCACACAGGGATTACCCTCTCACACAGGGATTTCCCTCTCACAAAGGGATTCCCTCTCACAAAGGGATTCCCTCTCACAAAGGGATTTCCCTCTCACAAAAGGATTACCCTCCCACACAGGGATTACCCTCCCACAAAGGGATTTCCCTCCCACAAAGGGATTTCCCTCCCACACAGGGATTGCCCTCCCACAAAGAGATTTCCCTCCCACACAGGGATTGCCCGCCTATTGGTAAAACCACTCGGTTGAGAGGATTTTGAGTTTGACGGATTCCTGATAGGTCGAGGTGGCGCGGGTATAATAGGTAACGAGGGCTTCATCGTCAACGAAGGTCACTGCGGCATAGGCACTGTCGTAGCCTCTGTGGTTCTCAATGTCTTTGATGTGTTCCCACGTCTGCCCTTCGTCTTTGGAAATCGCGGCAGTCAACGGATTTCGCTCGCCTTGATGGTGGTGCTCAAGGTCGCGGTTGTGATTCCAAACCAACAGCAGGTCTCCCGTTGTTGGAATGCGTTTTAGCAACGGTGGCGATGCAGGTGCGGGAAGTCCTGTGGATTCGGGTGTGCTCCAGTTCTCGCCGCCATCGTTGGAGGTGGACTTGTAGACCGCCCCTAAGCTGGTTCGCATTACCGCTAAGAGTGTACCGTCTTTCAACTCTACAATGGAGGGTTCCTCGGCACCCCGTTTCGCAAGGTCCATTCGCATTTCGCTCGGCTTCCATGTGTGTCCCTCGTCATCGGAGTAGTAGCACAGCCCTTGATAGTGGTCCCCTTGTCCATAGAACTGACCGTGATGCGCGGGCACGAGAATTCTACCGGTACTGAGTTGGAGGACGTGGTCGTTATTGGCGAAATTCACTCCGGGGAGTGCGGAAATTCGGACGGGTTCACTCCACCTCTCGCATTCATCGCCCGAGCGTTTCATGTAGATACCGAGGTCGGTGAAGGAATTGCGGACAGTGTAAAAGAACAGGATCTCATCGGATGGAAGGCGGAGCAGGTTTGGGTGTTTCACGTTCATCGTCCCGACATTGTCCTGTAGCGTAAAAGTGTCGCTCCAGCTTCGCCCTATGTCGTCGGATAGTTTCGCCGAGATTCGGCACGGTGTTGCGTCCCCAATCCGGCCGCGGGTATACGGAACATCAACGATGAGGGAGGGTTTGTTGACATAGTATTCACACCAGACCAGCATCAGCCGCCCTTCTTTCATCGGGAAGATAAGTTGGTGGTCGTTTCGTGGATGTCCGGGCCGCCATGGCACTACAATGAGTTCGTAGATTTCGTTCATATCATTCTCCGGTAGGTCAGCTCTTTTGTATGTATCGGGAAAGGGATTTCCCACCCACGGGATTTCCCTCCCACGGTGTAAAACAATGGCCGAGATATGTCAGAATCTGTTTGAAAAGTGGCTATGATGTATCGCCGAAGGGTGGGAAAGGGATTTCCCACCCACGGGATTTCCCTCCCACGGTGTAAAACAATGGCCGAGATATGTCAGAACCTGTTTGAAAAGTGGCTATGATGTATCGCCGAAGGGTGGGAAAGGGATTTCCCACCCACGGGATTTCCCTCCCACGGTGTAAAACAATGGCCGAGATATGTCAGAACCTGTTTGAAAAGTGGCTATGATGTATCGCCGAAGGGTGGAGTACTATTAACTCTGGCGTAGTACGTCTTAGGTTATAGTTCAGGAGAGTTAATAGTACTAGGGATTTCCCACCCACGGGTCTGGAGGTTAATCTCCCGTTGTCCAATCCAGATTACCCCATTTATTTTTTAAACGTCATGATGCCCCGCCTACGGATGGTGGTCAGATGATTCCAAGCTCCGTTAGTCTCTCTTCGGAGGCGATTTCTGAACCGAGGGCGTGGATGTGCCTTTGAAGTTCCTTTACGTCAATGTGGCGGGGTTCTACACCGTGCTTGACAGCGAGCGCGGCGGCGATTCCGGCGGCTTGCCCCATTAGTTGTACGCAGTACCGTTGGCGAATCTGAGGGCCACGCTTGACAGCACTCTTACCGGCAGCCAGCAGACCGTCCACCTGTGCGGGCAACAGCATCCGGTACGGAATGTCACAGCCGCCGGGGTAAAACTGCTTGTCGTCGTAGTAGATGCACACAACGTCGTCGAAGCGGGCACTGCGCGCGACATCTTCGGCAGTCACGATGTAGACGCTTTCGACGCTCTTGCCGCCCCGCGCACAGGTCAGTGGTGCGACGATGTGTAACGTCGCCGCCTCGAATCCCGGAACGTGCGCGTTGAGGAAGGCCGCGAACTCGTAGATGTACACGCGTTCTTTCTGGGCAATACGCGACATCGCCAACCCGTCGCCGGGATTGAAGTTGCCGTTGATTCGTGTGCGCCCATACGCTAACGGTGGATTGCCGCGTGGGGGCTTGATGCTCGCCTCTAGGGTTGCGAAATTATCAACTGTCTGAACAATCTCAAACTCGCCACGCTCCCACGCCTCGCGTGCCCAGGGCATGAAGCTTTCTGGCACCGGACATATATGGGATTTCATCCAATCTGTATCCGCTTGAGAGCGGTTCTCTCGTGCCTCCAACGCCTCCTCATACACCTCCCAGTTCACATTTGCGATGGCGAAGAAGGTGCCCGCCGAAGGGTTGCGCGGTTGTTCAACCACTGCCGCACCCGCTCGTGCGGCGACATCAGCGGTGCCGGTGCAATCAATGATTACCTTGGATTTGATCGCCAGGGTCCCGGATTTGTTTTCTACGAAAAGACCGCCTACCTTGTGTCCATCCATGATGACATCGGAAACGCCGCTTGAGAGAAGAATCTCGCCACCGGCTTCCTCAATCATCTGAACGGCGATGTATGAGACGCTGTGGTGGTCGCGGAAATAGTCGGAGCCGACAAGGCGGTCTTCGCCCTCCAAGACGCGATTGTTGAACGCCGCGGGGATACCGCCTAGACCGTTTGGAAACGCTTCGGGATTGTGGAGTGCCAAATGGAGGGACCCGCCGACAAACATCGCTGGGCCCATGTTGCCGCCGAGGGATGAACAGGATTCGACGATGAGGGTACTGGCACCGTGTCGTGCGGCGGCAATCGCGGCGATGACACCGCCGACACCGCCACCTGCCACGATCACATCGACATCGGCGATTACGGGCACACGTCGCACCGGGCGTTCAACCTCTTCGCGCACATTCCAGAGCCGCGCACTTGTATCGGTCAACGTTGAAGTGCCTTTTGCTACTTCGTCACCCGGCTTTGTATCGGTTCTCATGCTTTTCGCTCCTTGTAATTTTGCCGATTATAGTTGCTACCTATTCCAGAGAAACCTACATCGGAGGAGGCGGGGCAAGATGCCCCGGCTACGAGGTGAAGGCGGCGGGGCAAGATGCCCCGGCTACGAGGTTGAGGCGGCGGGGCAAGATGCCCCGGCTACGAGGTGAAGGCGGCGGGGCAAGATGCCCCGGCTACGAGGTGAAGGCGGCGGGGCAAGATGCCCCGGCTACGAGGTTGAGGCGGCGGGGCAAGATGCCCCGGCTACGAGGTGAAGGCGGCGGGGCAAGATGCCCCGGCTACGAGGTTGAGGCGGCAGGCACAAGACCTGCCCCTACTAATTTTGTGGTTGAAGCAATGGAACGCAAAGCCGCAAAGCAGAGTACACCGCATCTTTGCTCACGGTATCCAGAGCACCGCAGAGACTTGGCTGATGCCGACCATGTTTCCTTCGGTCTGCTCGTCCTGCCAAGAGAAACTGATCGGATGCATGACGACTGTCATAACGCGACCGTTGGACAGTATCACGGACTGTGGGCTGTGCATTACGCCGTTGATGCCGCGAAATAGGATGTAGCGACGGCTCCAGTCCCATGTTCGGCCGTGGTCGTGGCTAAAGACTGCCTCGTGACCGTGATAGGTTCTGCCATCTAGCTCCCCGATACGTGCGGCGTAGGTCATTAGGATGCGCCCGTCAGGGAAGCTCACGAGGCTGTGATGTACGTGTCCATAAAGTGAATGCACGTCAGGCTTTGTCCATGTCTTGCCATCGTCGGTTGACCGGGCAGTTAGGATGCCGCGCCAGTGGTCTGAAGGTGCAGGTATCTCAGGACGGCTTGAACGGAACGATGCCACAAGTGCCCCATCTTTGGCACGGGTGAGCGATGCTTCCGAACACCGAGCGAATGCCATCCAGTCTTCCGGGAAGAAGTACGGCTCGCCCCAGATGTGTTTCTCGTGGTTGTAGGGCCACATCATCGTTCCGGTGTTTGCAACGTAGAACATGAACCGAATGGTATCCCCTTCAATGAGCATTGATGGCGAGACATCTGTGTTGACACCCTGACCATCGGGCAGTCGCGCAACCGGCTCAGCATCTGACCAAGTCAACCCGCCATCTTCGCTAAACCAAAAACAGAAGCTGTCTTCGGTGTCAATGTAACTGTTCCAACCGCGTAGCAGGAGCCGTTTCCCGCCGAGATTCATCGGTGTTGTGCGGTAGCCGGGGATGCGGTGGGGTTGGCTCCAACTCATCCCGTCGTCCTGCGAAAAGAGGATGACATCCGTGCGACCCTCGTCGGTTCCGTAGGCTGGACCGCCGGACAGTGCGGCGGTCAGTGTCAACACGAGCGTCCCATCGTCCATCTTTGTGAGCCCGGGGTACTTGGGGGCGTTGAGCAGAAACGAATAGCTCAATGCCTCCTGATACTTCGCACCGCCAGGGTCATTCTGACGCACGACTATTGGCGAGATGGTCGAAATCACCCGCGATGGCAGATAATTGCCGTCCGCTCCGGTACGGTGGGTGTTCACAACCGTTTCCAGCGGGAGCGTGTGCATCTCTTGGTTGGTCAGTTTATCGTTGTTCGCCCCGTGAATGGGGCTGGGCACGTCACCATCGGTTGGTTTTATGTCCATATTAATCTTCGGCCTCCGTTATCAATCTTGCGTGTAAGACCCCGTTTCTTTAGAGTGGGGATGTAATACTAATTGGCAATCCATAAGTTACAAGATTCGGGGGTTCGTAGTAGCGCAATTCATTGCGCGGTTTGGATTGACTGTAACATTTAGATGTCGAAATAGTATAACACGCCTCCTTTTTGTTGTAAAAAAACGTGAATTGTGCTATATTATACTTCGTTAGATAACGTGATGGAGACCACAAAATCTCCAGCGAAAGCATGGTAATGCAACATCGTTCAAACCTTAATGTTGGGGGAGAGCATCCCTATCATGCCAGTTGAAACTGGAATACGCGAGCGGATTGGAAGAGGCGTAATGCCCAATCGATCCCCTAGAGATGCTAAGCCAACTCTAGTAGTGTTGGTGTGCTTGGTAGAAAGAGCAGCTATATTGTGTCAATTTACGAGCGACACGCAACTTCACTAAAAATAATCTTGCCGTCCATTTGGACGAAATGGGCAGGACATTGTCCATTGTCTCAGTAGACCGTAAGACGGGGTTCGCCCCGCTGTCCGCGCTAACGGCAGAATCCCCAGCCCTTTAGGGTGGGGAGTATGTCAATACTTTTCTGCTTTGCGCCTTTGCGTTCTATTTAACCTATACTCCGCAGTTGTGGATGCGAATTGAGAGAATTGATGGTATCCTTTTCGTAATCCCATTCTTTAGGGGAAGATTTAATGACACAACTCGTTTTCGCCATAAAATGACGGGATGGGTTTGCCAATATCCCCTCCGATTTGAGTTTTACAACTTATTTTTTAATAACAAGGTTGACAGCGGTTAAAAATGCGATAAATTGATGTCGGCGTCAACCTCTGGTGCTTCACTTGACTTTTGACATATTATCCCCTGACAATAAGAAGTGGCCTATCTTCAAGGGGATATCTAATTGATTTGGGTTCATGGCGAAAGGTTGACAAAGGTTGACAGAAAAAAAAGTGATCAGTCGCGCGTTTTACTGTTAAAGTTTAGCTACTGAAGTTTGAAATTTATCGGGTGTATCGGGAGTCGGAACTCCCTCCCACAAGTGAAACGCCATCCACAGGTGAAACTCCATCCACAGGTGAAACACTTTCACATAGATGGAAATTTGTTTTTATTTCTTCTTAGCTGGCGTAAACGTTGCTGAAATTATTCCCCCTTTTTACATTCTGCTCGCAAACGTGAGTCATGTTAACATACGGTCTAATTGTTTAGCAAGCACATAAAACTCGCGAAAACGGGAGTTTCACACACACGTAATTCATTTTTGTTAGAAGGACACCGTGGGACAGCAGGCCCACAAGGGCGTGGAATTTTTTCGTCAAGTCAGATTATCGGATATTCAGGAATTCAATAAATGCTGGAACCGCTCAAAATAGATGCGGAATATCGGATTTAAGCAAGTTTAAATATAAAAGTTGCAGTTTTGAAATCGATGTCCGTTGTAGTTATCCACGAGAAACCGAGTTTTCAAGAAAAAACTCGGTTTCAAGAATGTAAAATTACTATTAAAACTTGCTTAAGGGCCCTCGCATCTTTGCGTTCTATTTTGGCCGGAATCCGTTTAACTGTCAAGTGAAAAATGATGAAGGATAGGATCATTTATGGTAAAGCTCATAATTATGTATACACTGGGGTAGGCGCAGTTTCATGAAGATTCAGAATTTAATTCGGTAATGTGTGGGCAGGCACAAGACCTGCCCCTACAGTGGGCAGGCGCAAGACCTGCCCCTACAGTGGGCAGGCACAAGACCTGCCCCTACATTGGGCAGGCACAAGACCTGCCCCTACATTGGGCAGGCACAAGACCTGCCCCTACAGTGGGCAGGCACAAGACCTGCCCCTACAGTGGGCAGGCACAAGACCTGCCCCTACAGTGGGCAGGCACAAGACCTGCCCCTACAGTGGGCAGGCACAAGACCTGCCCCTACAGTGATTTTTGGCGATAGAATTACCGAATTATTTATTTAAACTTCATCAAACAGCGCCTACCGGCCGGTGCCCACATATTTTTAGATTTCACCATAGTTCTTCCCACTCCCGATACTGTGGGAGGGAGTTCCCACTTGTGAAAGGAAGTTGGATTCAATTTTTCATTGACTTCATTGGCAACTTTTCATATAATCACTCAATAGTCTCCACTCTTGTTTAATGCCTTGGAGAAATTTCTAAAAACCAGCCCGTGGGTGGGAAATCCCTTTCCCACCCTTCTTGACGTGAAGGCGAAGCCAGCCCGTGGGTGGGAAATCCCTTTCCCACCCTTCTTGACGTGAAAGCGAAACCAGCCCGTGGGTGGGGAAATCCCTTTCCCACGGTAGTTCGCCCTGAATGAGTTTAGACGTTCACGGTAATTTCTAAAAACCAGCCCGTGGGTGGGAAATCCCTTTCCCACCCTTCTTGACGTGAAGGCGAAACCAGCCCGTGGGTGGGAAATCCGTTTCCCACCCTTCTTGACGTGAAGGCGAAACCGGCCCGTGGGTGGGGAAATCCCTTGCCCACCCTTCTTGACGTGAAGGCGAAACCAGCCCGCTCCAACGGAGTGCAATATGTCATGAGATTTAAGTAGTGAATAACGATCGTTATTCCCTACCGATTTTGATTGTCAAATTTCATCAGAGGGGATGAAGTTTTATTTCTGGAGGAAGATAATGTCAACAGTGAGATTGGGATTTATTGGGACGGGTGGCAATTCAAATCGCCACATGCGCGAATTGAGCACGATTGAAGGAACAGCACTCGTGGCTTTTTGTGATGTGGTGGCAGAAAAATCGGAGAATGCGGCAAAACAGTACAACGGGCGTTCCTATACCGATTACAATGTCATGCTTGCCGAGGAGAACTTGGATGCGGTATATATCTCCATCCCGCCGTTTGCACACGGGGCACCGGAGCGAGCGGTTATTGACGCTGGGTTGCCGATGTTTGTCGAAAAGCCGGTGCATATAGATGCCGCGGAAGCCCTTGAAATCGCAGCACTGGTCGAAGAAAAAGGGCTCATTACCGCCGCAGGGTATCAGGAACGCTATCTTGATATCATCGACAAGGCAAAAGAATTGCTTGAAGAGCGGCGGGTCGGTTTCTTTATGGGATATTGGATGGGGGGAATGCCGGGCGGTTGGTGGCGCGAGAAAGCGAAGTCGGGCGGACAGGTGATGGAGCAAACCACACATGAGATTGATATGGCACGATATCTGTTCGGCGAAGTGAAGCGCGTTTATGCGGTCGAGCGCAAAGGGTTGATTCCCAACGCCGACTACGACGTTGAGGAGGCATCGGCGGTGTCAATGGAGTTTGAGAGCGGTGTTTTCGGCATCATGTTCTCAGCGTGTTTTATCCAGGCGGGGATGCGCCGGTCAGGTTTGGATATCTTCTGTGAAGATGGCTCGCTGGAATATCATCTACGCAACTCGGTCGTGCTGTCTACCTCGGAGGGTGTGCAGAAGTGGGATGTCAAGAACAAGTGTACGATTGAGATGGACGCTACGTTTATTGATGCCGTGCGTACAGGTGATGGCAGTAAAATCCGCTCTCCGTACCCAGACGCGGCGAAGTCTGCACTGCTGTCCATAGCGGCAAATGAATCGCTGGCAACCGGAAAAGCGATCGATTTGGGGACGTGGCTGGACTAATCGAGGCACTAATGTCCTGATGAATGTCAGAAATCTGTTTGAAAAGTCGTTATGATGTATCGCTGAAGGGTGGGGAAGGGATTTCTCACCCACGGCGAGGTGTGTTAAGAAGGGTGGGGAAGGGATTCCCCACCCACGGCGAGGTGTGTTAAGACGGGTGGGGAAGGGATTCCCCACCCACGGTTCTGGTGTGGAAGGGATTTCCCACCCACGGCGAGGTGTGTTAAGACGGGTGGGGAAGGGATTCCCCACCCACGGTTTTGGTGGGGAAGGGATTCCCCACCCACGGCGAGGTGTGTTAAGACGGGTGGGAAAGGGATTCCCCACCCACGGCGAGGTGTGTTAAGAAGGGTGGGGAAGGGATTTCCTGCCCACGGTTCTGGTGGGGAAGGGATTTCCTGCCCACGGCGAGGTGTGTTAAGACGGGTGGGAAAGGGATTTCCCACCCACGGTTTTGGTGGGGAAGGGATTTCTCACCCACGGCGAGGTGTGTTAAGAAGGGTGGGGAAGGGATTCCCCACCCACGGTTCTGGTGTGGAAGGGATTCCCCACCCACGGCGAGGTGTGTTAAGACGGGTGGGGAAGGGATTTCCCACCCACGGCGAGGTGTGTTAAGACGGGTGGGGAAGGGATTTCTCACCCACGGCGAGGTGTGTTAAGACGGGTGGGGAAGGGATTCCCCACCCACGGTTCTGGTGTGGAAGGGATTCCCCACCCAC
Source organism: Candidatus Poribacteria bacterium (assembly GCA_965198165.1). Classification (GTDB taxonomy): domain Bacteria; phylum Poribacteria; class WGA-4E; order WGA-4E; family PCPOR2b; genus CBDAOT01. Next base: position 7,016,426 of record OZ240244.1, read on the forward strand.
GGCGAGGTGTGTTAAGAAGGGTGGGGAAGGGATTCCCCACCCACGGTTTTGGTGGGGAAGGGATTTCTCACCCACGGGTCTGGCGTGGCAGGGCTAAGTGTAGGAGACGCTTCTCTGCCTCAATAATGAAAGGATTTTTTATGAACCACAAAACACAACCCATTCTGCTGAGTGATGAGCAGATTCGCGAATTTATTGTAAACGGTTATGTTGTCTTACAGCCATCGGTTCCCGAATCATTGCACGAAACCATCTGTACAAAGCTTACGAAGGTTCTAAGCGAAGTAGGAAATCCCGGGAATAATGTCTTGCCTCGCGTCCCTGAGATGCGGCACATCCTGAGTACCCCGGAAGTACAAGGCGCGCTAATCAGCATCTTGGGCGAAGACTATATCGAACACCCACACCGCTACTGCCATCATCTCGGACCCGCATCTGAACCACCGGCAGATCTGGAGGAGAGAGTTAAGGCAAACTGTCATCAGGACGCATACACACCGTCGGGCAGACCGCGGCAATACTACCTGCGCTACGCACGGGTAATGTACTACCCGCAGGACACGCCGATTGCGCTCGGCCCAACGCACGTCATCCCCGGCACCCAATTTAATAAGGGGCTCACCGATGAAGACCGGGGGCGCGCCCTGCCGGTGGCCGGCAAGGCTGGCACGGTATCGCTGACGCATTTTGATATTGGCCATGCCGCGGGGGTCAACACGGTCAATCAACAGCGCCACATGATCAAGTTCATCTATACCCGCGGCTCAGAACCGAAGGCACCGTCGTGGGATTGCGGCAACACCGTATGGCAGAAACCGCACAACATCCAGAGTCCTTACGACCTAGAACTCGCGTGGTCTCATGTCTGGGACTGGATGTGTGGCAAGCGGAATCGCTACGAAAGTGCTCAGGGAAATGGCGGGACCTCCACTAACGGCAACTTGGCCCAACTGATTGCTAACTTAGATTCGGACGACCATGCCGTTCGGGTTTCTGCGCTCTATACGTTGGGGCTTATCGGGGAACCTGCGATCGAACCGTTGATGGGTAAACTTCAGGAAGCGGGGGCGCGAGAGGATGAACATCCCGCACCACGCCCCTGGAACGAAGGTGCCATCCTGATGGAGGATGCCGCCCACGCGCTTGCCGCGGTTGGCACACCCGCCGTTGCCCCACTGGTCAACGCCCTGAACGCGCCCAGTGAGTGGGTTCGTATTAACGCCGCCTTCGCGCTGGGTGAAATGGATTCCCATGCAACGAATGCTGTGCCTGCCCTAGCCAAGTGCCTCGATGACAGCTCCCATCGTGTTATCCGCACGGCAACGGACTCGCTCGGATGCATCCAGCAGAATCTTGATGCTTGTATCCCGAACCTAAGCCGCCTCTTGGTAGAGCACCGAGCAGGGTGGAACGAGGTTCTGACACGCGGATGGATAGTTCAGGATGGCGTTCGGACCAATGCGGCGATGGCATTGGCGCGGTTGGGTGCGAACGCCACTCAAGCCACAGATGCTCTACTTCAAGCACTTGATGACCCTTGTGGGCATGTTAGTGCTTTTGCGATGGATGCCTTAAAACGTATCAATTCACCGCAGGCAACGGACGGAATGCTTGAATACCTGCAAGCCCAACGGTGGGACGAGTCTATCAATAAAAATAGGCAGTATTAAGCAGCTTGGAAGAAGGGGATTGGAAGGATGGAAGGTTGGAAGGATGGAAGGGGGGAAGATTGGAAGGGGGGAAGATTGGAAGGATGGAAGAGTTTATCCCCTCCATCCTTCAAGTCTGCATGTAAAGTTTATTCTGAGATTTGCCTAGCCTATAAGGAGAATACCTATGAAAAACGAAGATTCGGGCCAGGAGGCACCTGACCACACTTCGCGAGTCCCCAAATATACTTTTGCGGACACACTCGCAGAACAGGAAGCGCAACTGGAAACCAATCCGCTGATGCAGCGACTGATAGCGGCACGGGAATCAATGGCGAGCGAGCCGCACAGGCCGATTTATCACTACATCAACCCGGAACATACCCTCAACGACCCGAATGGACTCTGTTTCTGGCAGGGACGCTGGCATCTGTTCTATCAGGCTTATCCACCCGAAGATCCGCGGCAGCACTGGGGACACGCCATCAGCGATGATTTGATCCATTGGCGAGACCTGCCGTACGCGATTTACCCCAACCCGGAACGGTGTTGCTTTTCTGGTGCAACGCTTGTCGAAGAAGACAGGGTGATTGCGATGTATCACGGCACTGAGGTGGGTAACATGGTCGCCGTGTCTAGCGACCCACTGCTGTTGAATTGGGAGAAGGTGACCGATGCGGCTGTGATTCCGATCCGGAGCCCCGACGGTTCCCCGTTGCCGTACCGGGTTTTCGATCCGTGCATCTGGGAGAAAGATGGCGTGTACTACTCGCTTTCGGGTGGGACGTTACCGAACGGACCGGGCGGGAAACCGATTCGTGCCAATTTCCTGTTCCGCTCTGAAGACTTGGCGACTTGGGAGTACCTACACCCGTTCGTCGAGGATGACCAATTCACGTTGGTGGGGGATGACGGTGCCTGCCCATATTTCTGGCCAATCGGTGACCGACATATCCTTCCATTCTTCAGTCACATGAGCGGTGGACAGTATCTGTTGGGAGACTATGACAAGGAGCGGGATAAGTTTGTCGTGACTGCGGCGGGTCTCTTCAATTTCGGTGCAGCAGGTCCTTCGGGCGTACACGCGCCATCCGCAACACCGGACGGTGAGGGTGGACTTATCGTCATTTTTAACATGAACCCGGGCAAGCCGACCCAAGGTTGGAATCAGATTATGACGTTGCCGCGCCGCCTGACGCTGGTCTCGGAGGACGAACTGGGAATTGAGCCCACCGGGGACATCAAATCGTTACGCTACGACCATCAGCACATCCCTACCACGACGCTCTCCGCCAATCAAGAGGTGGTGCTTGAAGGCATCGAAGGCAACGCGATGGAACTGTACGCTGAAATCGAGCCGAGTGACGCGCCAATGGTTGAATTGAACGTATTGCGCTCACCAAACAGGGAGGAGTTCACTCGCATTGCGTTCTTCAAGAACCGCGGTTTTAGAAACCACAGCCTGATTACGATTGATTCATCCTATTCGTCGGTTCTCCCAGATGTACGTTCACGCGCACCGGAAACGGGTCCAGTTTTGATTGAACCAGACGAGTCGCTCAAGTTACAGGTGTTTATCGACAAGAGCGTGGTTGAGGTCTTCATCAACGGCAAACAGTCTGTGGCGATGCGGGTCTATCCGGGGCGGGAGGATAGTGTCGGCGTATCGCTCCGTTCTCAGGGTCAAGAGAGTACACTTAAATCGCTTGACGCATGGCAGATGCAAAACATTTATTGACACGACCCGTGGGTAGGAAATCCCCCCGTGGGTGGGAAATCCCCCCGTGGGTGGGAAATCCGTTTCCCACCCTTCTTGATACATCGACCCCATGGTTAGGAAATCCCCCCGTGGGTGGGAAATCCTTTTCCCACCCTTCTTGATACGGATCTCGGGTTGGAAATCCCTTTCCCACCACGTCTGGGGATAGTGGATGAATAAGAAGGGTGGGGAAGGGATTCCCCACCCACGGGGGGATTTCTCACTCACAGGTGATGTTGAGTGTTGCAAGAAGGGTGGGGAAGGGATTCCCCACCCACGGGGGGGATTTCACGCCGACAGGTGATGTTAAGTGTTGCAAGAAGGGTGGGGAACGGATTCCCCACCCACGGGCTGGTGTGTTAAGAGGGGTGGGGAAGGGATTCCCCACCCACGGGGGGGATTTCACGCCCACAGGTGATGTTGAGTGTTGCAAGAAGGGTGGGGAAGGGATTCCCCACCCACGGGGGGATGCAAGAAGGGTGGGGAAGGGATTCCCCACCCACGGGGGGGATTTCACGCCCATAGGTGATGTTAAGTGTTGCAAGAAGGGTGGGGAAGGGATTCCCCACCCACGGGGGGATGCAAGAAGGGTGGGAAAGGGATTTCCCACCCACGGGGGGGATTTCACGCCCACAGGTGATGTTGAGTGTTGCAAGAAGGGTGGGGAATCCCTTCCCCACCCACGGGGGTGATTTCACGCCGACAGGTGATGTTAAGTGTTGCAAGAATGGTGGGGAAGGGATTCCCCACCCACGGGGGTGATTTCACGCCGACAGGTGATGTTAAGTGTTGCAAGAATGGTGGGGAAGGGATTCCCCACCCACGGGGGGGATTTCACGCCCGCAGGTGATGTTAAGTGTTGCAAGAATGGTGGGGAAGGGATTCCCCACCCACGGGGGTGATTTCACGCCGACAGGTGATGTTAAGTGTTGCAAGAAGGGTGGGGAAGGGATTCCCCACCCATGGGGGGGATTTCACGCCGACAGGTGATGTTAAGTGTCGCAAGAATGGTGGGGAAGGGATTCCCCACCCACGGTGAGGTGTGTTAAGAGGGGTGGGGAAGGGATTCCCCACCCACGGGGGATTCCCCACCCACGGGCTGGTGTGTTAAGAGGGGTGGGGAAGGGATTCCCCACCCACGGGGGATTCCCCACCCACGGGTCTGGTGTGTTAAGATAGGGTGGGGAAGGGATTCCCCACCCACGGGGGATTTCCCACCCACGGGCTGGTGTGTGGATTTTTAGTATGAGGAGGGGCATTATGGATCGTTTGCGGAGTGAGGGGTATGAGCGGTTGCGGAGGGGGCGGTATTCAATGGCGGGAGGATATTATTTTTTGACTACTTCTACGCTGGGCCGGAGGCGGATACTCGCGAACGCTGAGGTTGCGGGGGTTATTTTTGAGACTTTTGAGTGGTTGGAGTCCCAAGGGCGAATTCGGTGGATATGTGTTGTGGTGATGCCTGACCATGTTCATGCGGTTATTGAACTTGGTCGTGATCAAACCTTACCGAAGGTTATGCATTCCCTCAAGATTTTTACGGCGAAGCAGATTAATAGGCGGCGTGGTGAACAGGGTTCGGTGTGGCAGGATGGATATCATGATCGTGGGGTTCGGGGGGATGAGGCTTTGAATGAGATTATACGGTATTGTTATGAGAATCCTGTTAAGGATGGTTTGGTTAAGCGGGCGAGGGATTATCCGTATTGGTGGTGTAAGTTTAAGATGGAGTAGGGCGTGAGAGGAGATACACCGCCCCCATGGGTGGGAAATCCGCAAAATCCCCCCGTGGGTGGGGAATCCGTTCCCCACCCTTCTTGACACGGATCGTGGGTAGGAAATCCCCCCATGGGTGGGAAATCCGCAAAATCCTCCGTGGGTTGGGAATCCGTTCCCCACCCTTCTTGATACGACCTCGGGTAGGAAATCCCCCCATGGTTAGGAAATCCGTTTCCCCCCCTTCTTGACACGGACCTCGGGTAGGAAATCCCTTTCCCACCACGTTTGGGGATAGTGGAGGAATACAGGAGGAGGATTTCACGCCCACAGGTGATGTTAAGTGTTGCAAGAAGGGTGGGAAAGGGATTTCCCACCCACGGTCAGGTGTGTTAAGAGGGGTGGGGAAGGGATTCCCAACCCACGGGGGGGATTTCACTCCCACAGGTGATGTTAAGTGTTGCAAGAAGGGTGGGGAAGGGATTCCCCACCCACGGGGGGGATGCAAGAGGGGTGGGGAAGGGATTCCCCACCCACGGGGGGGATGCAAGAAGGGTGGGGAAGGGATTCCCCACCCACGGCGGGGATTTACAGGGGGGGTTCCTACAGGGGGAGTTGGGGGGGGCAGACAAAAAAACGGATTTTCCTGAAACCAATTGATACTTCAAACGTAAACTCTAACGTAACCATTTTCTGAAAGGAATATATGAATTTTTTGAGCGAGGGATGAACTGAAGCAAAAAAAATTCAGAAAAAGGCTTGACATGTTTTCCTATTCTGTAGTATTATAACCCAAGTTGCCAACTTTAGCCGTGCAAGTGTGTGAATTTTTCGATGCACAAGATAAATTAAATCAAAAAAAGTCTTGACATATTTTCCGATCCTGTAGTATTATAACCCAAGTTGCTTACTTTGTAGTGAATGAGTTGTGTTAAAATTTACAATGATGTTCGGAAATACCAGTAGACAGGAACTTTTAAGAAGCATTCGCAGTTTTAGAATATAATATAACGTTAGCGTCCGGATCGTTCGGGTATTTACTGTACCCCCGTACACAGAGCATCTTGCCCCGAACGTATCCGATAAAATCCCACGTTGTGACACCTTAGATTTTCACGATTGGGTTAAAATTTGACAGGCAGTCTAGAAAACCCACACAGAACTGGGCGAACCGTGAGCGGTCGCCCCTCTTATAAGGAGTTTGATTGTATGAAAGCAAAAGAGCTTATTACGAAAGTATTAGTTGGAAATCCAAAAACCATCGTGTCAATTTTCGCGATGATGTTCTTAATCTGTAGTATACAGGGTATTGGTTATGCTGCTGACCCGGTGTTCACTGAGGATGACGATGATAATGACATCGCGGGACATCAGGCCGTGCGCGAAGTACCCGAGAACACAGCAGCAGGCGTAGACATCGGTAATGCGGTGGAAGCGACAGATGCTGATCCCGGTGACACTGACACATTGGTTTACTCGCTCGGTGGTACTGATAGCGGGTCATTCAGCATTGTTAGTACATCTGGGCAATTGCAAACCAAGGCGATGCTGGACCATGAAACCAAGGATGAGTATACGGTAACGGTCACTGTCACTGATGGCACAACCCCAGTTACAAGCACAGTCACCATCAATGTTAATAACATAAACGAAGCACCAGTCTTCCCCGACAGTGTTGAGACCGATTTTTCAATTGAAGAGGGGGCTACAGCAAACAGACTTATCGACACCGTGGGAGAGGCGGTCGATCCTGAGGATGGAACCGTGACTTACGGACTCTCAGAAATCGCTGATCACGATGTCTTTAAGTTTAATCCTGGTAATAGACAGTTGAGTACCAAGGATATATCTCTTGACTTTGAAGGCAAGAAAACCTATACGGTAGAGATCACCGCCACCGATGATGGTCTTGGTGAGCAGACTGAAGAAACCTCCACAATCGAGATCACCATCACTGTCACAAACGTAAACGAACCACCAGTGTTCGCCACTGGGGCGGATGTTCCCGTTGTCTTCGCCGATGGTGTGGAGCTCGACTTTGAGATCGCAGAGAACACACCGGCAGGCGAACCTCTTGTTGGCGATTCGGATAATAATAATCCGTTTACCGTTACCGATCCTGACGACGAAGATACAGTGACTATCACCCTTGGTGGTGCCGATGGATCCTTCTTTGCGTATGATTATGATAGCGAAGAAGACACCGTTACGTTGGAAACCAGCGCAGCACTGGACTTTGAAGTTCGGGGTGAGTATACGGTAGAGGTCATCGCCACCGATGGGGAAGGTCTCGAGGACAAAATCGTAATTACCATCACAGTCGAGAACGAAAACGAACCACCAGTGTTCGACCCTGACACCATCACCTTTGAAGATATCCCAGAGAACACAGAGATAGGCGAATTCATCGGCCTTGTGCCCGAAGCTACGGATCCGGATGATAATTTGGGTGCGAATCCTTATAATAAGACTCTTGACGTGGGAGCTTTCTTTAGCCTTAACAGCGACAGAGAGTTGACACTCTCACGTGCGTTGAGCCATGAAACCCAGACCGACCATCTGGTACAGGTCACCGTTACCGATGAGGGTTCTCCCGCACTTGAAGCCATAATCAACGTCATCATCAAGGTCACGGACATAGAAGACGAAGAACCAGCGAACCGCAAACCGTCGTTTGACGCTGGCCCCTTTATTACCATCCCAATAGCCGAAAATACGGGGGCAGGTGTAATCGGTGCGTTGACAGCGACCGATCTTGACGATGACACATTGACTTACATGCTCGTTGATCAGGGGATCTCTGGGGATGCAGAGCATTTTAGCATTGTTAGTACATCTGGGCAGTTGCGAATCGAGGCAGATCCTGACGATCCTAACTATCCTAACTATGAAGAGACGGCTCCCGATCACTCCTATACGTTGATGGTCACCGTCAGAGATAACAAAGCTATTAATAACCAAGGTAATGTCATTTCAGATACCACCGTTGACGACACCATCACGGTCACCATCACGGTCACGGACGTAAACGAAGCCCCTGAGTTCGTCGCCGAAAACATTGGAGCTGCCACGTTCTCAATTGCAGAGAACGAAGATCCAGACACAGCAGTCACTAGTGACCCCGCCAATCTTACTTTTGCCGTGGTTGATCCTGAGACGCTTGAGGGTAGCACAGTGAGCTACTCCCTTGATAGGAGGAGTGACGCGTTTTTTGACATTGATGAGGATGGCGTGTTGACAAGCGCGGTGACACTGGATCATGAAACCCAGGAGGCCTATACGGTAGGGATCACCGCCACCGATGATGGCACTACTGCTGATGGCAAAACTACGCCTGAGTCCGCCACAATCACGGTCATTATTGAGGTCACGGACGTAAATGAAGCCCCTGTGTTAGACGAAACCGCTGTCCGCTCAATAGTAGAGAACACAGTGGGAACTGTAGACATCGGTGCCCTGATAATGGTAACGGATCCTGAGGGTGGCACACTGGAATATACGAGTAGTCTAACAGAAATTGTTGGCGTTGAGCCGATCGAAGGCACCGGTGTGCAGTTGATAACCATTAGTAATGCTGACTATGACCATGAAATCCGGGATGCCTATACGGTAGAGATCACCGCCACCGATGATGGTACTATTGGTGATGGCACAACTGAGAATGTGCTTGAGAAGTTCGCCAAAATCACGGTCACAATCACTGTCACGGACGTAAACGAAGCCCCCGAGTTCCCTGCGGCAACCGACACCCGCTCAGTGGCAGAGAACATATCGACAAATACAGCCATCTACATTGTGCCGGAAGCTACGGATGAGGATCGCGATGCGACCGACAATCCTCAAAGCTTGACATACGCGCTCGTTAATGACGGGGTCTCTGGCACCGATGCCAATTCCTTTACGTTCGATCCCACCACTAGAGAGTTGAAAGTCAAGGAGGAACTGGACTATGAAACAACCCAGTCCTATACGGTGAGGTTCACCGTCACCGATGATGGCATGATTGATGGTGGTGCTCGTGAGAGGAAGGATGACACAATTACGGTCACTATCACTGTCACAGACGTAGACGAACCCGACGAAATAGCGAACAAGAAACCGTCGTTTGACGATGGGTTCAGCACTACCCGCTTAATAGAAGAGAATGCGATAGCAGGCACAAACATTGGTGGTGACGGCTCTGGTACAGACGTTGATGACCCGGTGAAGGCGACAGATCCTGACAATACTGACACATTGGTTTACATGCTCGGTGGCACCGATGTATCTTCGTTTCGCATTGATAGCGCAACTGGGCAGTTGACAACCAGTGCCCCACTTGACCATGAAACCAAGGAGGAGTATGAGGTAACGGTCAGCGTCACAGATGGGAAGGATGACCACGGCGGTACCGACATTGGCGTTGTTGTTGACGACACCATCACGGTCACCATCACGGTCACGGACGTGAACGAAGTGCCAGTGTTCCGTGAGGGCAGCCCCACCAACCGCTTCATCGCAGAGGGTTCGTATCCAGAGGGTCACCTAATTGATAATTGGGTGGTTGCTATGGATGAGGATGAGCCTACGCAAACCTTGACTTACAGTATCACTAGCACCGATGACGCGTTTGACATTGATCCCGAATCCGGCGAGTTGAAAACCAAGGGAACACTCACTCCTAACCACGAACAACACGAAGATGGTTATTCCTATAGGGTAACGGTCACCGTCATGGATGATGGCATTATTGATGGTGTCTTAGATGAAGATAATAAGAAGACTGCCGCAATTGAGGTCATTATCAACGTCACGGACGTAAACGAAAAACCAGTGTTCGACCCTGACACCAGCACCACCCGCTCAATAGACGAGAATGAGGGGGCAGACGTAGTCATCGGTGACCCGGTGGTCGCGACAGATCCTGAGGGTGACACAGTGGATTACATTCTTGAGGGCACGGTGGATGCGGGGTCGTTTAGCATTGAGCTTAATAATGAAACTGGCGACTGGGAGTTGAAGACTAGTGCCAGTGCCGAACTGGACTATGAAACCAAGGAGAAGTATATAGTAACGGTCAGGGCCACCGATATGGGTGGTGTTGTTGGTGCCCACCCAATCTTCTCCACAATCGAGATTACCATCAACGTCAACAACCTAAACGAAAAACCAATGTTCGTCTCTGACACCACCTTCGATATTGAAGAGAACGCAGTGGGGATCAGCATCGCCGTGGAGGCTGAGGATCCTGACATAAACACCCCAGGCTACAATACGCTGACATACGCCCTCGTGAGTATTACGCCGTCTGATCCTATGGGTGGTAATGCTTATTATCCGTTTAGATTTGAGGAGGATTCCACTTCCGGCGAGTTGAACTTGGCGGATGACGCAGACCTTAACCATGAAGATCAGAACGACTATGAGTTGGTGTTTGAGGTCAGAGATAGCGTAGATCCCGTTGGTAGTCCCGCTGTCAATGAGGCTGCCGATGACACAATCATGGTCACCATCCGGGTCTTGGACGTGCCCGGTAACGAGCCAGTGAACAAACAACCGTTTTTTTCCGAGGGCCCCAGTGCTATCCGCTCAATAGGCGAGAATACGGACGAGAATACGGACGCGGATGTGCCGATGGAGAGAAACATCGGTGACCTTGTGAAAGCGACAGATGACGACGGTGATGAATTGACTTACGATCTCGGTGATTTCTCGAATCCGGATGGTAGCACTAGCAATCCGGGGTTTGACATTGTTGCGGAGACCGGTCAGTTGATAACTATGACTAATGCCATATTTGATTATGAAGTAGAGCGTGACAATGACAGAGGTCAAATTGATGGTGACGATAACACCTATACGGTAACGGTCACCGTCACAGATAACAAAGTTATTGATAACGCCGGTGAGGTCATTGAAGGTGATGCCGTTGACGACACGATTGAGATCACTATCAATGTCACGGACGTAAACGAACCACCAACGTTCAACGTTTTGACTGGGGCTGGGTCAGGCGCGATGCCTTTTACGATCGATGAGAGCGAGGAGGCAGACACAGACGTCGATGAGGCGATAATGGTAGCGTCACCGATGGATCCGGATACCGATAATAGTGACTTCAATACCTTGAAATACAGTTTCCTCGTTGAGAGGCCCGTTGCTGATAGGCCCGTTGGTCGCGATCACTCGTTCTTTAACATTGATCCGTCGGATGGGCAGTTGTCAATCGCCCAAAAACTAGACCATGAAGAAGATCGTAGCGGGGATGGTGCAGTTGATGGTGCAGATTACGACTATAAGGTAACGATTGGGGTCTCCGATGGCAAAGATGCCGAAGGCAACGAGGACCTCACAGCCGATGACTGGATCGATGTCGTTATCAGGGTCGAGAACGTAAACGAAAAACCAACGTTCAATGAAGCAGATCCCGTCCGCGAGGTGTCAGAGGCTGCGGACCCAAGCGAAGGACCTGTTTCCTTCGACGATGCGGTGTTGGCTATAGATCCGGATCTGGTGTCTGATGGTGCTGATCCGCCGATTTACCCTAGTATTAACAACCACCGTCCGTTGACTTACGCGATCACCGATGATAGCGGTTTCTTTGGCATTGAAGAGAATAATGGCGTGTTGTTTTTGAATCAGCGGGACGAAAAACTTGACCATGAAGCCGAGAACGACTATAAGGTGACGGTCACCGCCACCGATGATGGCGAACTCTCCGACGAGATCGTAGTCATCATCAAGGTCTTGGACGACGACACCGAAGACGACGAACCTTCAAACAAGAAACCGGTGTTTGAGGCCCCCCTTACGGAGCGCGAATTGAATGAGAACAGTATGGCAATCAGTGACCCGGTGGTAGCGACCGATCCTGAGGGTGACAAAAGGTATTACGCGCTCAAGGATGCCGATGATTCTTTGTTTACCATTAATCGTGAGACCGGGCAGTTGGAAGTCAAGGACGTGCTTAACTATGAAGACCTGCCGGCGCATGCCACCAAGGTGGCTGAAGAGAAAAGCTATATGGTAATGGTCGAGGTCAGAGATGAGCTAGATGGTAGTGGCAATCCCGCTGCCAATGAGGCTGCCGATGACACAATCATGGTCTTCATCGAAGTCAAGGACGTAAACGATCCACCGGTCTTCGACGAAGCCCCCACCAGCCCCACCCCCAGCCTCACCCGCCAGATCGAGGAGCGTACGGCGGCAAACCGATCCATCGGTCTCCCGTTGGCAGTTACGGATGAGGACATCCCTGCTCAAATGTTGAGCTACGTTCTTGATGGTCCCGATAAAGATTCATTTTCCTATGAGCTCACAGCCGAAGCTTTCGTGTTGAAAACCAAGGAACCACTTGACCGTGAAACCAAGGATTCTTATACGGTGACGGTCACCGTTACCGATGATGATGAGGATGATCCCAAATTCACCACAGCCACGGTCACCATCAATGTCCTCGACATAAACGAAGCAGTGGCGAATGTAGCACCGAGGTTTGATTTCCGCGGGAGTATTAACATCTCAGTCGATGAGAACGAGATGTCTATCACGGTGCCGGAAGCCACGGATCCGGATCCGGATCCGGACTATGGGGAATTGGAATACGTGCTCGTTGATGGCGGGGATAAAGATCTCTTTACGTTTAATTCCGGCACTAGAGAGTTAACATTCAAGACTCCACCGGACTATGAAGACGCGACTAACCTCGATCACTCCTATACGGTGACGGTCACCGTCACAGATGGAAGAGATATAGACAATAACCTCGACCCCTCCGACAACAAGGTCGTTGACGACACCATCACGATCACTATCAATGTCACGGACGTAAACGAAGCCCCCGGGTTCCCTGCGGCAACCGACACCCGCGACGTGGATGAGAACACAGCGGCAGGTATGCCAATCGGCGCTCCAGTGGCAGCGACGGATCCTGACGATCTTGACGGAACCCCCGATGCTAATCCTGAAACCGCTGGTGCCCAGTTCTTGGAGTACAGCCTCGGTGGCACCGATGTTGCCTCCTTTGAGATTGATGGCGGATCTGGGCAGTTGCAGACCAAGGCGGCCCTTGACTATGAAGCCAAGGACTCCTATGAGGTAACGATAACCGCCACCGATGGCAACACTGACGACAATGCCATAATCACGGTCACTATCACCGTCAATGACGTAAACGAAGCCCCCGAGTTCCCTGCGACAACCGAGATCCGCTCAGTGGCAGAGAACACAAGGACAGGTATGCCAATTGGTGCTCCAGTGGAAGCGACGGATCCTGACGGAACCGATGCTGATCCTGAAACCGTTGGTAACCAGCGCTTGACTTACACCCTTGATGATGGCACCGATGCTGCCTCCTTTGCCATTAATAGCAGATCTGGGCAGTTGATAACTGATGGTGCCCTTGACTTTGAAGACAAGGTCTCCTATGAGGTAACGATAACCGTCTCCGATGGCAACACTGACCACGATGACACAATCACGGTCACTATCAGCATCGAGGACGTAAACGAAGCCCCCGAGTTCCCTGAGAGCACCGTCGATACCCTCATAGTGGCAGAGAACACAGCGGCAGGTCTAGCAATCGGTGCTCCAGTGGTAGCGATAGATCCTGACGGAACCGATGCTGATCCTGAAACCGATGGTGACCAGTCCTTGATGTACAGCCTCGGTGACACCGCTGATGATGACTCTTTTGACATTGATCGTGAGACCGGGCAGTTGATGACTGATGGTGCCCTTGACTTTGAAGCCCAGGACTCCTATGAGGTAATGGTCACCGTCTCCGATGGCAACACTGACCACGATGACACAATCACGGTCGCTATCGAAGTCATAAACGTAAACGAAGCTCCGGTGTTCACCGAAGATACAGTCGCGACCCGCTTTGTGCCAGAGAACACACCGGCAGATATGCCAATCGGTGCTCCGGTAGAAGCGACGGATCCTGACGGAATGACCGATGCTAATCCTGAAACCGCTGGTATCCAGTCCTTGATTTACAGCCTCGGTGGCACCGATGCTGCCTCCTTTGACATTGATACTGAGACTGGGCAGTTGAAGACTATGGAGCCACTTGACCATGGAACCAAGCCCGAATATATGGTAACGGTCACCGCTTTCGATGGCGAACACAAAACCGCAATTGATGTCCCCATCGAAGTCACGGATAACGAAGCCCCTGTGTTTACCGAAGGTGAAACCGCGACGCGCGAAGTGGCGGAGAACACAGACGCAGGTATGCCAATCGGTGATGCAGTTGCAGCGACGGATCCTGACGATCCTGACGGAACCGATGCTGATCCTGACACCGATGGTGACCAGTCCTTGATGTACAGCCTCGGTGACACTGCTGATGATGACTCTTTTACCATTGATGATGAGACCGGGCAGTTGCAGACCAAGGATCCCCTTAACTTTGAAGACCAGGCCTCCTATGAGGTAATGGTCACCGTCTCCGATGGCGCGCTTGACACCTCAATCCCAGTTACCATTGGAGTCGCAAATGTAAACGAAGCACCGATGTTCGACAGTGACACCGCCGAACGCATGGTGGCAGAGAACACAGCGGCAGAAATGCCAATCGGTGATCCAGTTGCAGCGACGGATCCTGACGATCCTGACGGAAGCATCGGTGATGCTGATCCTGTCACCGCTGATGCCCAGTCCTTGACATACAGCCTCGGTGACACCGCTGATGATGGCTCTTTTGCCATTGATCCTGATACCGGGCAGTTGATGACCAAGGATGACCTTGACTTTGAAGCCAAGGCCTCCTATGAGGTAACGGTCACCGTCTCTGATGGTATCCTCACCGCCGAAATGGTAGTTACAGTTACCATTGGGGTCACGGACGTAAACGAAGCCCCGGTGTTTACCGAAGGTGAAACCGCGACTCGCGAAGTGGCGGAGAACACAGGCGCAGGCGAAGACATCGGTGCTCTAGTTGCAGCGACGGATCCTGACGGAATGACCGATGCTAATCCTGACACCGATGGTGACCAGTCCTTGACTTACAGCCTCGGTGACACTGCTGATGATGACTCTTTTGCCATTGATTCTGATACCGGGCAGTTGCAGACCAAGGAGGCTCTTGACTATGAAGACGCGGCTAACCCCGATCATTCCTATGAGGTAACGATAACCGTCTCCGATGGCAATACTG
>CBDAOT010000001.1:0-41090 GCA_965198165.1 Candidatus Poribacteria bacterium
ATGAGTTAACTGCGAGGCTTAACGTAACCATCGGCGTATCCAAATTTATTAACCGGAGTGCGTATAACATGGCTAATATCTCGGAAGCGAAAATCAAGGAGCTCCAGGCCAAGATGGCCAGCCTCGAGACCAGCAGCGGCTCCAGCGTCAAGAAGCTGACGGCCGCCGACTCCAAGTACGTGGTCACCCTGATCGCCAAGGAGATCGGTGTTGACCGGGCCTTCGAGATCCGCGGGATGCCCGCGAATGTCAAGGCTAACCTGGTTTCCAAGTTCAAGCTCAACTCTGACGGCACTAAGCACGCCGAGGCCATCCGGATTGCCAAGGTTCTTCGGATGTCCAAGCAGATCGAGGTTAAGATCGCTGAAAAGTCGGTGGTCTTGATAAACCAGCCTCAGGAAGCTCACCAGCCCAGCAAGTGGGCCGTCATGAGCGTATAACGAAAGCTTCGGGAATTTAGTGAGGATTAGCAAAATGGGTGAAATCGCAGATTATGTCCGGCAGTTGCAGGCCCTCTGGGCTGCGCAGCGTTTGCTGGTCAAGACTCTCAGGTTGGCCATCATTGTCAAGCAGGTAAATGAGATCGACTAACACTAACCCGGCCAGTTAGTGACTAGGCGCTAACTGGTCGGTCACATAACCTAGGCTCCCACGCAACCCAGGTGAGATACCCGGTGGAGGGGGTGCTTGGCCTTTTTTATATCTAGCCACTTGAGGCCATGAAGCCGTAGCCAAGCCGTGGAGCCTAATTGGCCACGAGGCTCATAGGCACCGTAGCCGGGTAGGCATGCCTGTGCGTGTCTGATATGGCAGATTAACCGGCGGCATGTGGAGCTATTCGTCGTGGTATATGAGTTAATTAGCCGGCTAGTGGGTGCACAACGGGCGCTTTCGGGTACAATATAATAGAGGGGATATAGTAATGGTTATAGAGGAAGAAGAGATTATATATCAATGAAGCAGCATTAATGTTGGTTATACATATGTTGCCCTTTTAATCATATTGGTTAGGTATGGATTGGTATAGTCCTTCTTTTTATCCGCTATATAAACCCCCATGCAAATAGTGCACCAAAGCGCCCGTTGTGCACCCGAAATAACCGAAACCCGATACCCATGATACGCGTATTGGGTACCCACGAGTGGTGGGCGGCGTATGGTGTGGTGGTGACGACGGGGGGAGCTTTCCTGTGCTTAGGGAGAGGGTGCTGAGGTTCTAGGGGTGTGGATGAATGGCAGTGGCGTCAACGGTGAAGGCAGGTACGGTAGCACCAGCATGCTTATGGATATTTTGTACGGTGTGAGTATGGCCTGCTCCACCGCCTTGGTTAGTCACAAATTCATTAGGGTGGGTATGATGGATACTTATTTCTGAGTTAACAACAGCAATAACTGAAATAGAGGCTATGTGATAAGGATTTGGTAGACCTGCAACAATGACTACAGCAGAGGTGGGAGGTGCTCCGCCTAGTTGTTCTTTGCGTATTTTTTCTAGTGCAGGAAGGTATTCGCGTCCAGTTATATACGTTGTAGTAGCTACAATGTGGCTTAAATCAGCATTATTTGGGGCTAAAAGGGAGGCAATATTAAGCCAAATTTGCTCAAATTGAGCTTCTGGGTCATTAATGCCAACAGTTTCGCCTAATATGTTTTGAGAGACTATACCAGAGACGTAAATGACTTTATCAAAGGTAGTATGATCGAGTGCGACAGTAGCTGTGAAGCCAGTTGCCGGCGCTATTAAGCTACCAGGGTTAGTATGCTGTATCATTACGTCACCGGTGGGAATAGTTTTATCTGGAGTGAGGTGAGGCGAGGGCCTTTAGATGGGTATGAGTGGGTTACGCTCAATATGGTACCTACAACATCTGTGCGGAGGTGATATAGTTCTGCTGGGAATATGAGAGTGCTGAGTGGTCGCATTTGTATCGTCTCATCAGTTAGTGTTAATGAGATGTTAGCTCGGTTATAGTCTTCAAGAAGTTTGTAGCGTTGTAGATGCGTCTCTAATATTGCCTTTTCACGCGATTTTTGTGGGTGTTTAACTTTAAGGGGCGTTCGAGGGTCGCTAAGCCCGCCAGGTCTGTCTACATATGCATACATTTTTGATGATTCATTCATAACTTCTATAGACTCTGAGTCTACAAAGTAGTTGTTAGTAGGCGAGTATAGACAGCTTATAGGCCGGGTATATTTGTCGTCTAAGGGTGCTACGTATGAGAAATCATTAGCCATAAGTTGTCGTGACATGACATAGCTAGGCTGTGATTGTGTTGGAAGTGTTGGGTGTATATCATAACTATTGCGCGGTGTTATAGGGTAATGAGCCGAGTGCTCAGTGTTTGTAAAGAGTAAAGCTAGCTGGTATTCACGGAGCTCTTTTAAGACGTCACTAAAGTCCTGATCTTCGTCTTTAAATATGTCTGATAGTATCTCAGTTACTAGGCCTACGCCAAAAAGTATGTATGATTGTAAACTAGGCGTAAGGAGAACATGAAGGTCAATATCTTCGCCAATTGCTAAGCCTGGGAATGGTGAATATCGTGGCACATTAGTCTCTGTGCGAAAGTTAAAGGGAGGCATAGAAGCTAGCAGGAGATTCCAATGCCAATATGGTGAGCCAGTAAGTCGGGTAAATCCTAGAGAGGCGCTGCGTTCTCGGTTTAGTTCGCTAAGTGATATAACGTCACTTTGATTAGATTCAGTTATAATAGTGCTACGGATTTTATCTTCTAGATGCTGTTCGATGGCTGAGGGGTCATCCCAACGCCGCCAAATTACTGATGCGCTATATCCACCACGTTTGATAGTAGGCTCAAAAGTAACAGGGTACCAGTGCCCAAAGCTATCTATGATATTGTTGTGGCGGAGATTAAAGACATATTGAGTGCGATCTAAGTTTTCGAAGAGGCGGACTAAGCTTTCATGTGTGATATCGGTCCATGTAGTTGTAGCTGAGTCGTAGCCAAGGCCGGATTTAAGGCTAATATTACCTTCAGTTAGTGGTGGACCAGGGAATGGGCGGCTAGTACCAGACGTTAACGTAAATTGTTGGATTGTTATCATATTCGTCTCTAGTAAATGGCAGTAGCTGTGTTATTTCCCACAAAGAGCGACCAGTGCGTTGTACATAAGCTAGGCGACGTGTTTTTGTCGGCTCAGCCATGGCGTTATTAGGGCCACGCACGCCTGATATGTTTGTCGGTAAGCCTGAACGCGGATTTATAACGACTATTGTATAGTACCAAGTGTCATAACTATATCGTTCTTGGTCTATTATGAGACCTATAACGCTAGTTACATGGCTAACTTGGTGTGCTTTTTCGTATTCGTTATACAGCATCTTCTTCAGACGCTTGTAAAGGCTGGGCTAGGATTACTTCAGGGCCTAGGTCTGTTAGATCAGTTAACGAACCTGGCAAAGGTAAGAAACTACCGTCGAAGATATTGACTTCGTCAAGTTCTTGGTAGAGCTCGGTCAGTTCAAATGACCACGTTCGCAGTAATGGTTCACCTGCAATACTGCTAGACATTTGTACGCGTATGCCACGTGATATGTAACATTCGGATATTTCAAGCGTAGATCGGCCATCTTCTAGCTTTAGAAGAGTACACAGGATTCCATTATTAGCTAACCAATCTAGCTTAAGTATTTCAAGCTCAGCGATATATTCTCGTAAAGAGCGGAAGCTGATACCGTTGTCTACGCCTGAGAGGCCGTCTAAACGTATGTTACCGCGAACAGAGCGTTTACGTGAAGCTATACCATGATGTTGAACGTCATATGAGCCGTCTAATTTAGGGATAGTTTCGACACGTAGCATGGGCTCAATTGAAAAGCTCTTGAAGCCTAGACGATCAAGGCTAACGGCATAAGGTGTTGCTTGTACGCGAAGTGTTATGCCGTTTTTTAAGAACGGTGATGGGTTCTTTTCTAAGAGTATATAATCTATCATTCGTTATTCTTTAGGTATTTGTCAGTTTCGCGTATGGCGTCATCTATGTCTGTTAGTGTTTCGACATTGATATTCATATCACCGTTTACTTGGATAGGAGTGTCGTTGTTAGGTTGCAGGGGGCCGCGTATGCCATGCGGATACCCTGTATTTCTTATGCTGTCTAATGAGTCTCTTGCATATGAAAATGCCTGGTCTTCTAGTGTTTCTTCAGTAGGATAATCCATTTGCGCTGGTGTATAAGCGTAGCGATTTGGTGGCCTATAACCTTCATCTTGGCTTCTACGCCACTCATCTACAAGAGTTTCAGTAAATGTAGGGCTCCTAGGCACTTTGTCATATGCAGTAACTCGGTTGAAGTCAGATATGAGTGAAGGCATTCCTGGGCCTGTGTTTAATTCACGCCACCTAGTGTAGTCTTGCCTAAGCTTTGGGTCGTAATTGCCTGTGACTAGGCCTTGTACTAGGGCATATGCTGGATTAGTGCCACGGGATTCTTTGGCTACAGCTTCAGCTTCTTCTATAGTACGAGCTGCGCCAGCATATTTTAAGGCAGCTTTAGCGTCAGCTTCAGCGTTTCTAGCGACACAAAGAATGTTATCTAGGCCATCTTGGATCTTTTTATTAGTTGCTTCG
This sequence comes from Candidatus Poribacteria bacterium, assembly GCA_965198165.1. GTDB lineage: Bacteria > Poribacteria > WGA-4E > WGA-4E > PCPOR2b > CBDAOT01. The sequence goes on from CBDAOT010000001.1 coordinate 4,593, forward strand.
ATAGCATCTACAGTAGCTACCTGGCCTGTCTTAGTAGCAGGTGGCTCTACCTCTGCCGACGGTGCTAGTTTATCAAGCAAGAAGCGTGTAAACATGCCAGCAGCGAGACCAACAGCAGCAAACATCGCGATGTTATGCCACTGGCCAGTAGCAGCTGAAAGAGCTGCAGCAGCCCAGGCAGTGCCCCAAATCTTGAGGGCTAGTACAGACATTGCAGCACCTATGCCGACTAGAATTGGAACTAGGTTGCCCATTATGTGACCTAAGAAACCTACGTTGTTAAGTAGTTCACCTGTGGTATGAACCATTGTACGTAGGTCAGTCATGAACGCGTCGACGTTTTCTTTATTACCGACAAGGAATCTTTGCATGGCTACGTCAGCTTCATGCATGATCAGAATCATTTGCCGGTACATACGACTAACATCTTCGATTTCTTCTGCGGTTAATAGGTCAGCGGCCAATAGATTACGCCACTCGCCAGTGGCCATCATAGTGGATATGACACCTACACGTTTACCAACTTGCTCCTCAAACATATTGTTGAGGGCAGCCATCACCTCTCGGTCGCCTTTTAGCCAGCCTTGAGCCATCAATTCAATGATGGGCAACATATTGGCCATTGTGGCATCTTCTGGGTTGACGCCATATTCTATTAGTTTGCGGGCACCGATACGTAGCTTACCGCCAGGCAAGTCACCTTCATTATACCTCTTCATATCGCGTTGGATCTCAATCATCTTGTTCTGGGCATCTGCTAGCTCAGCAGGGCCGAACCATAGGCCCATAATGCGTGCGACGTAAATTAGTTGTTGAAGGTCATCGAGTGGAATACCTAGAGCGTCTGATGTGCCGCGCAGCTGGATAGCTTCTCTGCCGCGCTCGTTGAGTACGTTTTGAAAGGCGTAGAAACTTCCACCAGCAGCAACACCAGCGCCTAATGCTCCGATACGTAGGTGTCGTAAGCCACGCCGAAGCATCTTACGCTCTTCACGGTCACGGTCTCTGAGGTTTTTCATTTCAGCACGATGGCGTACTTCTTGCGACCGTGTGTATGCGCGTGAACGTTGGCGTTCTAGCGATTCTTGAGCCTGCTGTTGTCGGCGACGTTGGCGTTCTTCTTCGCGGATATGATCCATCCGCATTCTGTGCAAATGGTGCTCAGCTTGCTGTTGCTGGCGAACATATGCACGTGAGCGTTGGTTATTTAAGGCATCGCTAGCTGATTGCTGCTTGCGCTTGTCACGGCGGTCTTGTTGCTCTTGTAAACGCCTAGCCTTATTTTCTTCGCGGTAGCCTTGAGCACGCTCATTGTCTTCAAAGCGAATTCGTCGCCGTTGTGAGGCTATGTATTCACGAGAACGCTGGCTATTAAGCGCTTGCTCGTCTTTTTGGCGCTGCTTTATTACCCGCTGTTGCATACGGGCTTGGCCTATCATAGCGTTGACTTCATCAACGTGGCGTTTTTTAGCCACGTCAGACCAGCGTTGCTGGATACGGCCAATTTTAGCTATAATATTCTGACGAGATGCTTCATCTATGTCTAGAGTTATAACTAAGCGGAGAAGCCGACCTTTGTCTATATCTGCCATGCATCCTCACCAAATGCTGGAACTCATGCCAGTCTAAAGTTTTAATGCCAGAGTAAGTGTCAATTCCTGCATTTGATAAAAAATACACCGCTTCTATAACGGTGTCCCGGGTGATAGGGCGAGCCACTGTTCCACGAGTACGTTCGCGTCGAGATCGTCGGGCCATAAAGGGTCGTTTATTGACCTACTTATCGCTGTCTGTAGCGCCCAATAGTAACGACTAGGGAGGGCAGCGATTTCATCTTCGGTTAACGACGAAATACGGCCGTATAGCTTGACAACATTAATACCTAAGTCGGTAGAGCTAGATATCATGTCGTCGGTGGTAATACGCCGGATTTGTAGCAGGGGTGTCTGAGGGCAGTTGGCATCGATATGGCCGTCGTCGATGTGGTCGACACAGACTAGTAGGCAGCCACATATGCATGAGCATTCGTTGAGTGTCCATGGAGGTTCGGGGCTGGAAACACGAAATTTAGTAGAGATAGGGTCGTCGCCATAAACTTCATTACGGAGTTTGATGTATTGGCGACGAGGTGCACTACGGAGGGTTGGGATAGGGATGTTAGTTATTGCATTCACTACGTGAACTTCAACCCAGTCATTCATGTTTCCAAGGGAGTCGAATATGGCAGCGTCTTCATTAGCTTTTGTTAGGTGGCCAATTGTTACGCGGCCAGGTTTAGGCTGAGGGGATTGTTCGGTAACCAAAATGTCCTCCTGTTTAAATTAGCCGAGTGCTTTCCAGAGGCTGACGCCATGGCGCATGTACTTCTCGAGGTCGAGGTCGATGTCGTAAAGGTCATCGATGGGTGTGCGGACGGCTAATAAGCTAGGTAGCTCGAATTTGAAGGCAACGACTTGCATTTCGAAGGTAGCGGTCTGCGGTTGCGAGTATGGGCCTTGGACTTGACCAGGGTCGTAAGCGTTACACCATCCTCGAAGCGTTGCAATACCTCTCTGAGGGTCGGCACCAGGGCCTTGGCCGGTACGCCCATCGTCTTCGATTTCAGCGTCAAAGACCATTTCAAGCGTTGCGCCTACTTGACCGACTAAGGCAGGGCTGTGGCCGGTGACAGTCATGGTAGCCACCATGTCTTCTATCATGCCACGAATGGGGTAGTTGGCCCGGGCAGAACCGATTCGCACAGGTGTAAGCCGGACGTTGGGTAGCGTATAGTCTTGCAAGATGTCGGTAAAGCTATGCGGATTGGCAGTGCTTATAGCCGTCTTGCCTGACCAATCTGACTCTGTTTCAAGCAGAGCTCGACCAAAGGTGAATACATTTACCGGTGCAGGCATTATTTCCTCCTATATGGCTAGATTTCGATGTTTGCTTCGATGGTCACATGGTTGGTAGGCAATATGACCGTCAAGAAGGTTTGGATTACTACCCGGCGTGCTGCACGTTGCGCGGCTGTGTTCCGGGTAGGATGAGGGCGCGCGCGAGCACCAGCTAGCTCGCCGGCTAGTACAGACTCGTCGAGGGATTCGTTGACGATCTTGGCAAGGCCGCGTCGGTACTCAGGCGTATTGCCAATGCTATCGTTGCCGACGAATGGGGCAGCGGCGATACGGGCCTGGGTTAAGGCGTGGTCTATGACTAGTAGCGGCGACCAGTACTGGTGCGGGTCACCGCTATCGTAGCCTTTGAAGGTGTCACCGATGATTTCGTAGCCAGAGTCACCTTGAAAAATGGCTGAGCCATAGTTATTTACGAGGGTTTTGATGTTAGTGGGCAAAGCCGCGATAGGTGAGTGGCTGAGGTTGTGTTTAAGGCCTGGGACGCCTAGGACTGGGGCTAGGTTAATGCCTGCCTGACGTCCGAATCTGGAAGCCTGGCGGATGGCGGCGCCTAGGAAGTAGCCACCGCCAGCAGTGTCGATGCCGGTAGCCGCGGCCCGATTGAATATAGGGCGGACACGCTTCTTGAGCGCTGAAGTGGCACGGCTTAGCCATAGTACGTATTGGTTTACGGCGGGTACAATTGGCGGACCGGGAATGTCGACAAAGTCAGGGCTGTCCATGATTGCAATAGCGTCAATTCTTTCGGCCGCGACTTCAAGAGCAGCGGCAATAGCGACTGAGGTCGCTGCTGTAGCCGCTTTGTATCCATTCTCGGTTACGTCGACAACGTAGATGTAGTCGACAAGTGGATTGATGAGCAGGGCAGCGTCGATGCAAGCTTGTATGTCGGTGCGAAGGGGCACGGCAGTCAGTGAGTTGTCGCTGGCGATAAGGTATACTGATGGGGAGATGTCTTGGCCAAACATAGCGCGTAATGCGTTGGCTAGTGCACTGGTAGAGTCTACGCGACCTAGCGCAGTTTGCAAGTCATTGAAGGGGCCGGCGACTACTCGGTCAACTAGAGGATTCGTAGATGCCGTGCCTCCAACGTCGTCTCCGATGAGCACGACGCTGAATAAGCGTGAGTAAGCTGGGGCAACGATTTCGGTTTGGACTTCAAAGTCAACACTTGGTGGCTGAGGCATTACCATGTTGTCATCTCCACATTAAGTTAAGATATCCAGGCTGACCAAGGGCCAACAACTTCATCTGCAGGTCGTTCAGCACGTATTCGAACACGACGGCGTGTTGTGCCGATGATGTACAAAAGTGTTGTTGAAGGTAGTATGATGCTAGATAATACTGAACCTCCTAGTGTAGTTCGTTCAATTCGGTATTGGGTAAATGATCCGACTAGCGGTCTTGCCCACTCTGCTTGATATGTAGTAATCACAGCAGTAAGAATACGTGAGTACTGATATGAAGCAGTCCAGTCGTAGACTGTTCCACCGCTTGAGGTGTAGTAATAGCGGTATGAAGCAGACCAGTCATAGACGTAATGACCGGCGGGGTCATAGTAGTAGCGATATGATGCAGACCAATCGTAGACTGTTTCGGAAGATTCATCGTAATAGTAGCGGTATGATGCAGACCAGTCGTAGACTGTAGTAGCTGGTGTGGCTGGTACATTATAGTAGTATCTGTAAACAAGAAACCATCGCCAACCCTGATCATGAAAGACTGAAGCCTGAGCGGCTATATAGGTGTACGGATGAGGGATATTACTCTGAGCTGCAGCTACAATAGAAGCTACAGAGGCGTCATAGGCTTGTAAATCACGATGGGCTTGATCTTGGCTAGGTGAACTGCCACTACCTGAGACTACATTGGGTCCACTAACAGTACGCCCAGGTGTACCTGGTATTGTGCGAGCAGTAACTGACTGAGTAGACGTAATATTTGTATATGGAGCAGATGGGCTAGGTGCGTCGAAGCGGAAATCGAATGCAGCATCACTAGCAGCACTCTGTGAATTTTCAGTACCACTACCATTAGTGTATCCACTATAGACTCGGTTACCGCCTGATATTACACGTGGCACAACGCTACTGGTAGAGTCAGTGTTAGTGTACGGTGAAGACGGAGATGCTCCGGCTAAAATAGCGTTAGCAGCAGCTTGCGCTGCACCTTGAGTATTTTCAGTGCCACTACCACTATTTATAGTTGCGCTAAAGACACGAGAGCCACCAGAAATAAAACGAGCCACAATTGAGTCGGTAAAGTCTCGATTAGTGTATGGAGAAGGAATTGACGCAGTTTGTAGAGCTTGCCATGCTGATATAGCAGCTTCTGCAGAGCTACGGGAATTTCGTGTACCTCCAGCGCTGTTGATAATTCCGCTGTATACTCTACCGCCACTTGTCTGTCTAGGCGATATATCTGATTCTGTCACGACATTTTGCCATGGCGATGGTGGCGAAGCAGGCGCAGTGTCGAGGAAGTTGTCTATAGCTGCTTGTGCATTTGCGTTAGAAGATGCTGTGCCGCTGTTACTAGATATAGCACCACTATAAACAGTTGAGCCGCTTTGAGATTGGAGAGTAGTTATAACCCAGTTTTGAACTACTCCAGGGTCTACTTGAGCAGTTGAGTAGACAAGTTGAATACCCCGATACCGCTGAAGGATCTCGGTAGTGCCACGATAAATCCCTACTGTTTTAGTAGTGCCGCGATGAACTGGCATAATTATTCGTGGATGTTGTATTCGACGTTGTCAGATTTGTTGGTGATGGCGTCATAAGCTGCGCGGGTACCGTACCAGTATCTAGGCATTGTACGCCATTCAAGATCGCCGTATAGGACGGTGAGGTCGTTGGCAGAGCCAGTGCCTAGGCGGGCAGAATTGAACACGTCGGTAGTGACTTTATTAGCGCTAATATTGGGGATATTGCCAGGTGCCAGTAGCCCTATAATGCGGGCAGCAGGTATTTGGACAGTATTTAGAACCCAGTGCATAATGCGAGAAGGCACTGCTGCTAGTGTTAATGAGCCAGCGTTGAACTCAGGCTGAGTAGCTATCCGCATAACACCTTTAACGGTATCAGAGGCGTCAGCGGGAGTGAAGCTACCGACAGTGATATCGTGGGACACTGTCAGAGCTGATGGAGCATCTTGCCCTAATATCCAGGCAATGGATGTGAGGACATCAATATTTGCAGCTTTGACAAATTGAGTAGCGGCGGCGTCTGCTTGGATGATAAATAACTCTTCAGAGTTAGCTAACTCTCCTTCGATGTAGATAAATACAGCCCACGCTGAGTACTCTTGAGCATCGGTAGTGATAGCTAAGGGGAGTAGTACTGAGGCGCCGACTGATGAAATATCTATCACCATCGCCCCAGTATAATCGTAACGGTTAGCATCACCTAGTGCGAATTGTGGCCCTGCTGAATCTGCTTGGGCAGTAAATCGCCTGGCTTGGTCAGCGACGGCACTGTAGTCTTCAATGACTACGCGATTAACCATTATTTCGCCGTCAAGTGCTTTCTGGTTATATTGTATTAGTCCGTTCGTTGAAAAAACAGTTGCCATATTACACCTGAGTAAACAACGTAGCTGGGTACACATGCACAGCTGATCCGGCTATAGTTAGCCGTGGATCTAGTTCAGTGCTTTGGCAAGTGAAGACGGTCATGTCGTCTCTCCACCACTCCATTAGCCACCTAAACCACGCTGTGATTCTGTTGATATACGTCGTGGGATCAATGCCCGCCGGCGTATTACTTATGCAGATTTCTAGGTGCACTTTTTGTTCGTTGACAATTATGAATGTTGCTATGTAAGCAATTCTAGCGGCACGGGCAAATACAGACAGACTTGTGCGATAATTGCGGCTTTGAATTAGCGTAAATAAGTCTCTGTACGCCGTGCGCTGAAATTCTTCACCTAAGAATGTTCCAGATGGGATGTCTAGAAACGCAAATAAGTATTCAATATTTTCAACTGGGATAGTTAGCCAATCAGTGTATGTACGAATATCAAAAGGCTGGGTTAGATTTGCAAGACCTGGGATATCTACAAGTAATTCGCGAGCAGCCCGAACAATTGGGCTTTCATCGAGCGTAACCCAGGTTATCTGACTAGTCATTGTGAACCACGTAAGTCAAATCTACAGCTGAGTCAAATGTGCCTGGGCCATACACGATACCGCGGTCCGCAGGCATATAAACTCCTGTAATTTCATTAAGAAACACATGATTTGGGCGTGGTCCAAATTGATAGTTTCCACCTATTCCTGTCTGAAATGCTGAGCCCTGATGAATGGCATCTCGGATGTCGAATTGGATGCCTACTTCATTTGCTAAAGTTGTTGGAATGATTGGCTCATCAATATAGCCTTCGGTAAAGTACTGAGAGCCTATTTTAGTCAGCTTAATGTATTGACCTTTTAGAGGCTCGAAATCATTAGTGACCAGGCGTACAGGTAAAACAACAGGATTAACACGCCTAATGCCTGGAACGCCGACTTGAAGTCTTCCATTGTGATTAACGAATGTTACTGGGCTGAGACCGCCCAACGGCGAATTGCTAGATATCCAGTCAGTTGGGTCGTCTGGCCGAGTAGGCGTTAATGTAGGCATTACATATGCAATAATCGGGGCTTCAGGTGTGTTAAGGCTGTAAAGAATACTAGCGATTATATTTTGACTAACTACGGCTCCTGGTCTTGCTAGATTGTTTACAGCCACGTCAAGTACTGATTCAACGCGTTCCTTAAGATCAACTAGTGCGATTAAGTTATCGCGGTAGTGAATCTCTACTGCGAGTGTATAGGAGACATGAAGAGCTGATAAGACTTTGTAATCCCACCAGATAACTTTTGTCTGAATTTCAGAGTCGTCATTTAACTGTTCTTCAAGAGTTGTGCGTTCGGCGATAGATAACGCTTCGCCGTTGGCCTTAGTAGCAAAGACAAAAGCAATTGAACGTCGGGTATCTCGAGTTAAGCGAACATCTATAATATCGGTATTGAATGTACGAATTAGGCGACGTGCGAATTCTTCAGTAGATGCTGCAAGGGCATTCCATCGGTCGCGATATTGTGTTAGCAGTTGTGCACGAGTACCTACGGCATCTTCAACGCCGGCATTGTCTAATAGCCTTACAAGACCGTTTGAAGAAGCAGTAGGTGCAAAAGACTCTGCGGCTCCAAAGTTGTATTGGTTAATAAAGGCGATGAACTCGGATGCGAAGTATTCAGCTATGTAATAGCCGGGGTCAGATTCATTAGGCTCCCACGATGGCAAACGAGTTTGTAAGTGAGCAATGAAAGCATCGCGCAGTGTAGCGAGCGTAGGAACTGGGGATATGAATTCGCGTAGAGTTGTCACTGGCCGACCGTTACCATGTCTTGATTGTTAACCACAACGTGGAGGATACGATTATCGCCTTCAAATATAGCGACACGATGCACTCGAGGATCTTCGTGTAAGGACTCGAGTAAAGACTTGTCTAGGGCTAGACGACTTATGCGTCCAGGGTGAAGACGGGCGTATGTACCATATGTTGGGTGGTAAAGCCGACGCCCTCTGATTGTGAGTACATGGTCTCGGACAGCCTGGCGAAGGCCGAGATCTTGCTCAAAAAAGGAGTTGCCGAAGATTGCGAAGTTTTCAGCGTTCATGCTACCCATAGCGTTGTTCGTTCACACTAACGTCAAAGTCGAGGAATTCGGCGGGCGGGTCAACTGAAGCATCGAGGTAGCGGTAGTCGTTTTCGATTTCTATTGTCCATGTATAGACGTAGTTGATTCCGATGAATTCAGTTTCTCGGTTTGTATCTCGGCCTGTAGGCACTAGCTCGCCTTCAAGAGTGAAAGGCACTGCTGTTTGCTCGTTGTGCATTTCTAAGTGTGTTCGACGGCCTAGATGGCGATGTATCATAGCGAATATGAGTTGAGCGCGTGCACGTTCTACATCAGGCTTAGACGTTAGTGTAATCGCTAGCTCTAACGTCATGTCATTAAAGTCTTGACCCTGGCGTGCTGATTGCTTCATGTGTGCTATTGAAAAGTCAAAAGTATTAGGTTGACGTTTACCCGTACCTTGACCAACATTGCGCCATCCAACAGACTCAGCAACCATGCCAATGTCGTCATCAACTACGTTAAAGACCTGTACTAGCCCGACTTGCAGAGTATTGAGGTGTTCAGCGAGTGTGACCATTATGGACCCCGCTGCCAGACTTGAGCGAGCCGGGGATTGCGGTCAATGACAACGCCGGCATAATGTGCCCGGTTGCTGACAATGACTCTATCGCCAAAACGACGCCAATACCAATTGCGCTGCATGAAGCCAGTCCTGACTGGCGTCACTGCTTGAAGACGACGAATGAATACGCGCATGCGAGCAATGAATGCTGGCTGAGCCATATCAATCAACGCTGTACGCAAGCGTACTCGACGGTCTCGAAGTGTGAAGCGAATGTTTATGGACGTTGTCATTACGCCCCACCGCTAGGGTCAATTGTGCTGTGTATTTGATATCGTACTAGTATTTCAATGCTAGTATCGTCAACATTTTCTAAATACTGATCATATACAGCATCTGAGTAAGTAGAAGGGCGGTGTAGTCTACTACTACCATAAACAATGCCTAGTTGAAGTGGCACATTTTCATGCAAGCCATGCCCACCAACAGCTTCAGCTAGTATTGTTCCGCCTGATAAAGCTAGCAAGTCTTCTAGGCCATGCCCTGCTACCCAAATATGTTCACCATCTCTGCTATATAAAGGTTTTTCTTCGTCTATAAGAGGTAACATGGTAGCTAAGTATGCGTAGGCAGCAATATCGCCTAGTGTCGGTGAAGGCTCAAAAATTACGCCACGAGCACGTGAAACACCTATAAAAGCACTCCGGCTATTATAAGCATTATTTGATCGCCACCATTTAACTGGGACATCTTCCACATTTACTATGTCTGGATATCGCTGAAATCTTTGGCTAAATGTACGTCTTCGGTCATCATCATCGGGGTAACTAGTATCAGAAGTGGAACCACCTATTCCACTTATGTCTTCATGAGTAGTAGGAACACCTATAAACAAGTAGCGCGAACCACCGCCTTGCCAATTTGGAATATCTACGCCGGAGTATGCACTGCTGTCAGGAGTGTAAATCGCCGCTTCTTCTTCTGATAAGATTTCATCTTCAGAGACAGTCATGTAGAGCAGAAATGGATATGCTTCAGCCGGCTGGTCATTACCTGACTTTAATAACCAAATCTGTGTTACTTGAATGAATTGTCGAAATCCTGGTGCTGCTACTAGCTCTATGTAAGTATTATTAAGTTCTTTTAACTGGGCATTAGTAACAGTCATGCGAGTTTCGAGGACTGGTGTAATATCTGTAGGAATATCGGCTATCTTAGCAAATGAGTCGATCATGTTCAGGAATAGAGGATACCCGTCTCGTTGTGCGCTAAAACTGTTAGGTACATTTGAGTTGAGTCGTTCGACTCGGGCACGTAGCTGCTCGCGTGTTTCTTCTGGCATTAGATCTCTATTATCGGCTCAATGATGATTTCAGTAATAGCCCCAAAGTTGGTACCGAAGACAGGGCCCCAAACACGTTCAAGTACTCGTACTTCTTCATGGTTGACGACTGTTGTAGTCAGCATTGCGTACTGTGGCAATACAACACCGGGTGTACGAGTATGCACGAGTTCTCGGATTTCATATGCTTGATAGGTATTACGATCATAGAGAACATCGCGTTCGCGCGGGTTCCACACACCATACGGCCAAATGAGGGCACTAACTTTCTTTGTTAAGCTTACAACGCCTATCGAAGACTCAGGGTTGTCTTGGACAAAATGTTCAGCAATCCAGCATGGAACGACGGGCTCGATTACTTCAGCCTCGACAGTGTTCACTTCAATAATGCCACTTGGCAACGCTTGGCCAGCGCTGCGGCGCAATACTGTGACTTCGGCGTTAGGAATCATGCTAGCCCTGTCCGATAGTCAAATTGTCGCAAGATGCATTGCCGTTCTCGTTTCCAGCTAGTTTCCAAGCCTGGCACTTCCATCTCTTCGTTGCCAGTGTACGCCAGTGTATTCTTCACCATTTCTATGAGAGCAGTGCGGCGACGCGCGGTATCCAGCACAGGGAAGAAGCTAATTTCCACATCCCACCTAGGACCTAGGCCCCATAATATCTGCGACGTTATATATAAGCCATTAAAGTCCATTGCAACGTCAGTGACAGGCGTCCACTGGTTGAGGTTAGGATATGAGTACTGTACAAGACCTATTAAGCGGGCAGGGCGGGATAGGTAGATACGGCCGTCTTCTACAGTTTGTCGTACAATACGAATGACACCATCATGAGGTCCAGCCTTATGACGGATCCACTCGTCTTCGCCATCGACTATGATTTCTAATGCCGAATCCGACAATAGAGTACCAACGCCTAGGCTTTTGAGTTGGTCTATTGTGATTAAATCACTAGCCATGCTTATTTCATCTGTAAGCAGAATGGCTGCTACCGAGGCTGCCCAATCCCCAAAAACAACCTCGGCAGCTGCCTCATTTACCGACCTGGTCCGCCTGGTCCGGTCGGCCGGGGATACACACGTACAGGCTTTGGTGGCACGCCTTTCGTGAATGGCGTCACTGGCTTAGTAGGCCCTTGAATTTCTTTCGTCAGTGGTGGAGCCTCTTTAACGACCACGTTGTTCCTCCAAGATTTCAGTCCAGGTAGGCTGCTTCATTAGGCCGAATAACTGATCGCCTTGCTCATTTGTTAGCTTTGCTTGCAAGACTTTGAGGGTGTATTTGGGCTTGTCTGGGTAATTGCCGTCGGCGTCTGGCCAAATCCACGGTGCAGCGAAGCGGGCATATATATGCGCAGTGCTGTCTTTTGCGATGGTGAGGGTATCGCCCTCAAGGGATCGTAAACCTTTAGGCAAAGGAATGACGTTGTCAAAGTGGTCGTCACCTAACTCAGCGCCAATCGCCTCTTCTGGCGAATGCGTGAGTTGCTGGATTTCGACCATGGCGTAGTGGTCAGTTGGGCTAGTGCTATTACGACTCAACCGTATGATGTACTTGACGCCGTCATATGTGGCGTTGCCATACATCTCAGCAGGGCTGGTGTCATAAAAGCTAATTTTTAGAGTCTTCTTGGGTCTCGTGTGTATCAGTTCTAATGGCATTCGTATACTTCCTTAAGCTATTGGTACTGCCGGCATCTAACATTACCGGCAGCACCAGTGCCGGGAGCTAGTCCCGGTCTTCCCGGTCTTGGATCCGGTGGTCGACCATAGCCGACATCGCGCCGTAGTGGTCCATTAAATGAGTGTGAACCTCAGCCGGGACTGTGGGCGGCGGTGGATTTTCGGCAACGGTAGCCATTGTGGTTACCAAGCCACCTAAGGAGACACCGATGACGGTAATACACAAAGTTACAATGCTGCCGACTACAGCGCCGGTCCAGAATTGAGTCTCAGGCACGAACTTGCCTAAGAAAAAGAACATGCCTAAGATCATCACGAGTTGTAACACAGCTACTAGCGTAGCGATGTACAAAACATTAGGTCGAATTTTAGGTTTAATCATTACACCTCCTTAACGACTTGTTAGTCGCTCTAGTAGAGTCTCGATTCGTGTAAGGCGTTCGCGAATCTCGGTACTCTCGCGTTCGTGAATGTTGAACCGTGCCTGGCCTTCCTCTATTTGTTTGTGAAGGCGTATTTCAGTCCTGTCAATCTTCTCACTCATCTCAGCGAAGCGTATGCTCTGCTCGTCTATTCTAGTATTTAATCTACGCTCCACTGTGATAAGTGATGCTGCGAAGTCAGTTTTTAGCGTCGTCAGGTCATTTGCCACCTCCGTGATGCGATAGTGGGCAGAGCGAGTTGATGAGCGCATGGCACCGTAGCCGGCAATAACGCCGCCCACTGCTATACTAGCACCTACTGCGCTAATGATGATCGCCGGGTCGACGGTCACTCGACGTCGCCGTCCCGCGGTGGATCGCCTTCTTCGACGTCGGCGGCGCCGTCTCGGACAGTGAGATGTACGCCGGGTGCAACACGGATGATCTCGGTCTGGTTATACAGGTCTGGGCGTTCCATCTCAGGCCGGGGCTGGACATCGAAGTGCGTTGTTTCGTTGAAGTCGTGAATGACGAAGACATCGCCATCTTCCAACATCACATGTTCGAGTGACCCGGTAAGCTGTTGAACCTCGACGGTAGCCATACCGCCAGTGACTTGAATGTGGAGTTCTCGAGACATTACTTCCTCCTGTAATATAGACGTTGATTAGCTGGTGTTACGGGGCAACAACAAAGTTGTTGGTAGTGGTCCGCTTGAGGCCTTCGGAGCCGGCGTAGGCGTAAACCATGTTGCCACGAATTAGGCCTCGAAGAGTAATGGCGTTGGCCTTGAACTGGACGTCTTCTGACATCATGATCTCGATGTCGCCCTTGTGGATGATTTTCATGTGATTCTGAGCGACGAACAGGGCAGTATTGACTGTTAACTGAGTCATCGGCACCGGGACACAGCCAAGATAGTACCCGAAGGGATACCGTTCTCGGTCGTACTGGGAGAAGCCGCGCTTGTCCAAGGCTTCAACGAATTTGCCTATGGTAGCAGCGTCGGCAAGGAAGTGGGTGTAAGGGTGGCCATTGGCGACTGCTGAGATGAGGATACCGCGCATGTGATCCAAGATGACGGTGTTGGCGGCCACTGCAGCCGTAGTGGTTATTTGGCTGATCAGCCCGTTCCACTCGTTGCCAGTTCCAGTTCCTTGCGATGCATGCAAGGCTACGGCCCGGTGCACTTCGCTGTCAAGGAGCTCATCGATAGCCATCTCGAGCTGGCCGATGTCGTCCAGAGATTCGCGTGCAATGTCAATGAAGCCGCCTAGGCTTTGAAGTGTCCAAGTCTTTTGTGGAACCGTAGGGTTCAGGTCAGCGATGGTGCCGCCTTCAACGCGGCCGGCTAAGGCATTACCTCGGGCCGTTTCGTAGCGGATGTAGATATTGGAGTCGATGCCATACCACTCCGCTAACGATAAGATGTCTGTTGAAGGATACGCAGGGACTAGCACTTGTTGGCCTGGCATACGGGCCTGGGTGCCGCCGCCTGTTACAATGGCCTTGAGAAAGTTGCGATCAAATTTAAGCTCCGTAGATCGCACACCATCTCTGTAGTTATTGACGAGCTGGGGCAGGGCTGCATACAATTCTTCAAAACTTTTGATGCCGCCGGTCGAGGTTTTGTTTGGGTCGGTGAATGTCCAATCCTTGTCACCAGGGCTATCTTTGAGGACGGAAGCGGCAAGCTTCCTAGCGCTCTCGGCCTGGGTGAGCTGGTCTTCGATTCCCTTGCGTTCCTGAGCCTTCTTGACGTAGGCGTTCATCTTATCGACGGAGTCTTTAGCCCCTTCCATGACGAGCAGGTCAGGAGACCAGTCGTCAGAGAAGATGTCCTTCCCGCCGAGCATGGTGTCGAGCTCTTTGGTAAGGTCCTGGTATTGAACCTTTAGTTCAGCGATGGTAGCCATGGCGTCCTCCTAGTTAAGTGAAAGTATACGGGCTCGGGTCATTGCTGTCAGACTCTTGAGATCCACTTCAGCGTCTCGAGACTGATACTGTCGATCGCCCAAGATTTCTTTGCGCCACTCCTTACCGATGCCCGTGTCGATAGAAGCGCCTTTATGAACCGGAGAAGCTTCATAGATTTCTACCTCAGTGAATATGATAGATCGGCCGTACGGGGCCTCAGGATTCTCAGCCCAGTAATATTCCTTGGTTGGGTAAAAGGCGTAAGAGAACTCGACTATCTTCCAGTATTGTCTCAAAGCCCGCTCAGTGCGCTCAGCGACTTCGTCCCCTTTCGTGAATTCTGGAACGTAGAGAACTGCGTCGTCTTTGCGCAGCGACGGCACGCTGGCAGCAACGGGAACTTCGCGCATGCTGTGACCCCATGGACTCATGAGGACACCGGCGTCTTTCCATACATAGGATTGAAATATGTCGCCGTCGAGATCCATGGTGTTAGCACGGGCGATGACGATCTCGAGAGGCTTGTCAGGATCAGGTGCTTTCTCGAACGGGTTGATTGTTGTCTTCATGTATTTAAGAGTCATCGCTGTCTCCGCTGTTACTATCGTTATCGGTTGGTGGCGGCCCTGCTACTTCGCCTGGGCCTAGAGGATCCATGCCATGCGACGCCCGTAACTCGGCTTGAGTGGCGGCATAGCGATCGTATAGTTCCGCCATTCTCTCTTGTTTGCCAGGCAATTGGCGCCGATCAAACCGAAAGGTGCCTACAATGCCGTAGAGAGGCATTAATTGCCGATTAATCTGACCTTCGACGATGTTCAGAAGAGTTTCGGCTGTTGTGGTAACGAAGTGTTCGAAGACTGTTCGAAGAGTAGCGTTAACTCGAGTTCCTTCAATCCCTGTTCCGAGGTTTGCAAGCGCAGGATGCACTCCACTGACGGCACAGATTCGCTCTTCAGGAATGTGTCGGATATGAGCGATGTTAAGTCTTTGAGCAGCTCCTTTGACTTCTGTAATTTCATATCGCTCTCCCAATACTGCTGTTCTTCCGACGTTAGTCGCACTGAAACCGGCATCAAATTGGCGTTTAATCTTTTGAGCAAGCTCTTCATCAAGACTTTGTGGATCATCCTCGGCAGGCATTACTACTAAGCCAGGAACACCGCTGTTATATAGCATGCTGCCAGTGTAAGCTTCAGCGACTGCGTCAGTTCGTATCTCTCCGAGCACTGTTTCCAGAGGTGTACGACCACGCCATGGTGCACGCGGATTTATTTGCCAACGAAGGTGGAAGACTTCATCTTCACTGTAGTAGGTGCGTTTGGACATACCAGGATCTAAGCTTCTTTCCTCGAAGATAGTGACGTGTTGAGTGACTTTGCCATTAGTAACGCGGTGTCGGCGAATCGTGAGAGCTCTATAACTGATGTAACAGAGCTTGTCAGGAATGCCTAATGCATTACGCTCTATGGCTAGAATACCATCGCCACTAAAGTAAGCAGCATCGTAAAGCCCGCCTAGCATTAAAGGCTCAAGCTGCTCGAGTAATGGATGATCAATATGACGACCTCGTGTGTTAAGTACGAAAGGGTGAGCAAGGAGTAATCCTTCTCGTCGTACTCGAGCGCATGATTCCACAATGTCATTTTCATCCACTGATTGATTGATTTTATGCGGTACAGGGCGTCCTCCACTCGCTCCAACACCATTGTCTGGCGGACTCCATCCACTTGTGAATGGATGAAATGCTTTTTGCTTAAGTTGCCATAGCTTCCATTTAGCGTAGTCGACGTAAATGTTAGACATTATCGTCGTCTGCTGGCCCAGCTAATACGCCACGACGTGGCCGCGCTCGCTGTGCGAGGTATTCATAAGCGTCGGAGCCAGCATCTACTTGATCGTCACGGTCAGTATGTAGGCCTGTAAATGCCGCTAGTTCTCGTTGAAATGGACGAACCCATGGAAGCTCTTTTGGAGCATACACTAATTCATTATTAACGGCAGATGAGAAACCAGTCGCTCGCGTAAGTTTCGGGCCTGTAATTGGCTCAATGAGTAACGACTTTGTTAAGCCAACAAGCATCAACCGTAGGCGTTGTGCATCGCGTTTACCAGCAGCACCAGGATCTTGAGGGATGCGAATGCCGGTATATTCGCCGTCAAGTTCAGCACAAGCGATAATCTGGGCATCGACTTCATCAGGAGACCATTGACCTCGAACAACATCTTCGACCATAAATCGGATCTCAGTGTTGCCGCCGCTTTTCGACATAATTGCAGCCATTTTTACGCCGACGGTGAAGTCACCACCACCTTGTACAGCTGCTAGATCCCACGCTCGTACGCGGTAAATGATGGCATTTCGTAACTCTAGGTAATCACAGAGCTCCTCGGCTGTGCGAGGTTCAACACGTTGAATTTTGTCAGCATGGAATACCAAGCCCATCGACGAGCGGTACTTTCCACCCCAGATGTGAGCATGGTTGGGGTCGCCGCGCCGCAGCGATTCTCGATATTCATCTTCTGTGCCTTCATTATAAGCTTCAGGGTAATCGCCGTAGTTAATTTCGACGATGTATGAATTGGGTCGTTTGTTCTCAATGAAATGCTCCGAGACGTAGTCATCTGGGTCTTGGGGGTTGAAACTTATGAAGATCTTAGGATTAGGGCCTCGCACTGATGGCGTAAGGGTTTGGAATGCCTCGTGTGAAACGTCATGCGCCTCTTCAACCCAGGCAATCGAAACCTTTTCCAATCCTCTCAGCTGCCCATAATTGCGTTCAGATCCGAGTAAGCTCACGCGTGACCCATTATCGAAGTAGATACGCAAGCCAGTCGGTGCTTTGTAGGCAGCAACCCCACACTCTTGGCATATATCCCACGTTAGCTGCAACGCTGTGTCTTCAGATGAGGCTTTGTAGTCACGTACGATAACGACGCGTGTACCAGGATGTGTCTTGCAGTAATCAACAATATTGACTGCGATGCCTGTCGACTTTCCGCCACCGCGCCCGCCATGTAAGACAATGTATCGCTCTGGGCGGTCCATTAGTCCTACTAGGCATGCTGGCAAAGTGTAACGACGTCGCTCTTCTTTAGAGAGCTGCGACGGCATCCACTTCGGTGGAGTGAATCTAGACGTCGTCGTCATTTACCACTCTAGCTAGAGGGTTAACAATTGACTCATTGTCTTCTTCGCCGTCAGATGTGCTCTTAGCACTCAAATACCCAAGCATTGCTTGAAGATATGAAAGCTGGCCAGACTTGGGTGTCTGCTTCCCACGCGCTAAGTCATGCATGATATGAAGAAGGTGATTGAAGGCGTCCTCGGCTGCATGATTCCATTCACTAAAGAACGCCTCTGCTATTTCCTCAACCTCTCCTTCAGATATCTTGACTAGACGAGCGATAGCATCGGGCTGCAAACCAAGGGCACGCCACTCGATCACAGCAGCTATATTTTCTGCCAGTAGCGCATCCTCCGAAGACTCTTCATCCTCGGAATAAGAAAGCCCCGTAGTTGAGATTACAGACTCAACATACGGGGCTGCTGCAGCGAACCGGGCTTCGCTGTCTGGGATTAGGTCTTGAACACGCACCATTGTGACGGACGGGTTCCTTCACCGGGCTGGTTCATGAGGACCAGGGTCTCCTTGTTGTGCACGACAGGCGTCTCTTTCGCGCGCCGCATGGCCATGGCGAGGGCCTGGCTGAGCTGGTGCTGGGACGTGTGCTCGTCGGTGGTGATGCCAAAGCCGTCACGCAACTTGAACTTGATGTCGTCGGTCAAGTCCCGGATAAGAAAGGACCGGTCGGTGCCTATGGCCTCGGCGATCGTCGCGACGATTTTCGGGGCGTCAGCGGCAGCGGTAGGGGCGGTAGAGCCAGCGCCGGCCATCTTGGGAACGGAGTTAAAGCGAGCCTGGAGTTCAGCGATTCTCTTTTTACGCTCTTCGGCAGACGGCGTCGAAGCCGCGGGATCCTTAACCTCTGGTGTGGTCATGGGGACTGTCTCCTTATGAGGCTCTTGGCCTCTTAGATTTATGGCCCGAAGGCAAGCTGGGCGCCCGGTAAGCCCACCTCAACTTCTACTATTATATTATACCCCGGAAATAACCGGGAATGTACCCCCTTATGGTACCCCTTAGTTTACGCGTGGACGACCTACGTGCGTGCTTTCGACCTTTTCAACGGTTTGAAAGTGGTGTTGGCAAGTTAGGCATTGACGGCGGCGGTGCTTCTCTGTGCCTTTAACACGCAAGCGGACTTCGAATACGCGAGATTTATCAGAGCCGCATTCTGGACAGTTCATTTGTCCTCCTTGAATAGCCCTGTCACCACCGATCCTATTTCGCGGACAGCTATAATGATGACAGAGCTCAGAATTGCTGTATCCAGATTTGCGTCTAACAGCATCTTGATGATGACTATCAACGCAGCCAGGGATACTATGGCACTGGCGAGTCGGAGCATTACTTTCCTAAGATGTTAGGGTTTATGTGCCCCGTCATCATCAAGATCACCAACGCGAAAATCGCGATAGCGACTAACAGAATAAGGACGTGGGCGAGGTGGTAACGTAGTGGCGTAGCGCGTCTGCCGATTTTCCACGTTTCCACTGTGCGTTGTTGCATCTCTTTCGTAAGTTTGAAATATCGCAGCAAATGCAGCAGCGCTAGGAGCCCTACTATCGCTAGCAGGCCTAGTGCGCTTGTAGCTATTGCGGCGAGCCACGGGAGCCACGTTGGGCAACTCATCTTTACCTCCTATTGCCAATATTAAAGTCTTCACGCCAGTGCCGAGAACCACTATTGTTACTGGAATTGCCATGATGAAGATCACGGCAAAGAAGAAAAGTGCACACATCTAACCACCTATGTCTAAGCCATGACAATTCTTAGCGCACTTTTCTGAGCACAAATGTGGAGTAGGTGTGCAGAAACACCAAGTGCTGCCAGCGAGCAAAAGCTTATCAGTAGTAACTTTATCTACGCTGGATGACACATCTATAGTGCTTAAGTTACTCTTCTTGCTTTTTATTGATAAAAAGGTACGAATAGCTTTAGGGATCATATCTTCTCCTTATTTGCCCCAATGGGAGCTGATAGTCGTCTCAACCTTAACAGGCACAGTCTGCAAAATTTTACTCATCCCCTCAATCATTGCTTCTTCAAGCTCGCGCCCGAATTCTTCAGCGTAAGCAGTAGGAATATTAGTACCCATGATTTCATCATGAATAAGTGCGCTAATGTAAGGGGTGAGGCGGCGGCGATGGCATTCAAATAGCGCTTCTTTCATACCAGCAGCAGCTGAGCCTTGAACCATGGTGTTACAGATGACTTGCGGACGTCTCTTTGCACCAACTAGGTGGCGTTGGTGATGCCAGGGGAGGTCAATGGTAACAACGCGTCGATTTGCGGCAACTCGAATTCGACGATGCCAGTTAGCAACACCTTTGAAACGCGCGTTAAGCCGGGCGATCATCTCATCTGCTTCTTCATCAGAGATGTAAACGCCAGCAAGTGCACCCATAGCTTGGATACCTTCTATACCTCCTATGAATGTCCACGTAAACGTGCCGGCTTTGCCACGAAACCGGTCATCACCGACGAGGATAATTTTGTTAAACATAGTGCGTGCCATGTTTGAGTGAATGTCTTCGTCTTCTATGGCAATGTAGAGTTCTGGGTCTTCACTAAACTCGGCAACAAAGCGAACCTCGATCTGAGAGAAATCAGAGCTTACTGTACGGACGCCTGGATCCTTAGAGCCAAACATACCGCGCATGTCTCTTGGGATTTGCTGGAAGTTGGGGTCAGTTGAGGTCATCCGAGTCGTTTCTGCAGCTGTCTGCCAGTACATGGAGCGGACAAGGAAGTCGTTATCAGCAAACTCATCTAGCATTTTCGTTGAATACATAGATGAACGTTTAGCTGCTCTCTTCATTATCTGAATATCTTTGACTATTGGAAAATCTTCTTCCAGGAGATTAAGCGTAGCCGCCTTCGTATCCTGCACGAAGCACCCATTGTCATGCAAGTACCGCTTAACCTGCGCTGGCGAGTTTGGGTTAAACCACGCACCAATGCGTTCTCGTGCAGCTATCGCCTTCTCAAACTGATCAATGAGCAGATTTTCAAAAGCTTCAACATCTAGCTGAGTGCCATTTGAACCTATCTCAGCAACAATGGAAGTCAGGTACTGCTCTTTAACTAGCGCTTCGCCAAGACCGCGATCTTCAGCTAGCTCCATCTGAGCAAGCATTAAGCGTGCTAGTTCTTCGACGTCACCAGCGGCATAAGCGACTTGATTTTCATTAAGTTCGCGATTAGCCCAGCCACTGTGATCAGCAACACCTTTACTCGAATATCCGAGCCGACGTTGCATAGTATGCCCTAAATCTTTTTTGATGTCGGCGCGACCAGTTGTTGCAAGTACCTGTTCGCCAACTAAAGTGTCATAGTGGCTGGGCGGAATAGGTATGCCATAAGAGCGAAGCCAATGCCAATCGAAATTGGTGCCATTGTGAGTTACCCACTGACGTGGTATTGGCTGCTTAAGTAGTGCTTCGACTGGCTCAGGCATTGTACCGCTAGGCGTGTGAATGACAGCAGTGTTACCATCGGTGTCAGCGATGTTGTAAACCATGATGCTGCCGTGCCAATGACGAAGCGCCGAAGTCTCGATGTCAATGGCAAGAACATCTTTGTTTTCAAAGGTTTGATAAGCTTCTCGTGCTTCTCGAATTATTGCTGCCATTACGGCTCCTAGCTGTCTTTAAGGATATCAATCTCGCGTTTAACGCGTTCTAAGGCATATTCAATTTCTCGCATAGCCTTATCTTGAGCTTCTCTGACGTCGTGCACAGCATGCCTCGCTACACGCCTAATATCCTCTTCTGCAGCATCCTTTTGTGCTTGAAGTTTCCAATCCATAATATCTCCTGAGCCGGTGCCACGAATGACACCGGCTCTATTAGTGCTAGAATTCCTGATGTTTGGCCCAGACTTCGTCGCCGGTGTTGTAGAGGTCGACGCACTTCAAGAACTTTGCATAAGAGACGTCGACGTCGACAGGCCAATAGTCGAACTTACCTGCCTGGTACTTGTCGAGACGAAGAAGGTAGGCATCGTCGTAGTGGATGTCGTTATAGGTGAGCATCTTGCCATAGGCAGCAAGCTGGAGTGCGTTTGCTTTCTTCAGCTCGCGACCAGTCTTGGCATCAAGTATGCTGCGATGTCCGCTGTCATCTTCGACGAGAGCATCGAGCGTCCCGCCTACGATGAAGCCAAGCTCAGTAATCATGAGCATCTTCACTTCGGCAAGGACGGGAAAGACGTGCCAACGATCCAGCATCTCTTGCCAGCCTCTGACAACAGTCCAGAACATCTTCTGAAACCGAGGATCCAATGCGCTGACGAAGTCGACGTCAATATCTCCCGTCCACATCACCTCATGGAAGAGTTCACCAACAGCGGCGTGCCGGAGAGCCTCACGTTCACCCTCACCAGCGGCGTCCTGGACAATATCACGCCGCCACTCTTTCTGCTCGGATAAGAGAGCGGGCCTGTCATGGATGGCGGCCATGTCAAGGGCATAGCCAGCAGCGAGACGGCAGCGCCAATCACTGAAGTCATCCTCCATGTGGGCCGAGATTACCGTCGTCACAGATGGCCCACTTAGGTCGCCTAGCTTGTAGTACCGGGTGCCGAACACGTCAATGCGTTCAGCCTCCGGTACGCCGAGGTCGTTAATGCTAAATGTGGTCATAGTTCTTCTCCTGGATGATTATTACAAAGCCAAAACCAGCGGCCAGTAGCAACCATGTTAGGCAATATTTCTCGTTTCAACTGAAAAGGATACTCCGTTATCGGCTCGTAGCATCTTTCACAGTAAGGTTGTGGGCCTCGATACTCGAGGATATGATCTCCGCCGATGTCAAATACCAGTGTCACCTCCTCGTTCATCATGATGCTTTGATGCCCTCGAGTTGCTTCTCGGCCCAGGCCTGGAGATCGCGCCAATGCTTTGCGCCTATTGCCTCTACCCATTCCCTGGTCGTGTAACGCCATCTTACCGGCTTGTAGTTGTGGCAGTAGATGTGAGCAGACCCGGCGTGAAAGATTAGTCGTCCACTCTTAAGTCCAAGTATCTGACGTACTGCCTGCGCCAGCATAGCAAACATAGCCACGTCATAAGGCAAGCCGAGATATAGGTCCCAGCTACGCATGTTGACGATAGTGATTAGCTGCTCATCCCGGATGAGAAATTGTATCGTCATGGTACAGGTTTGGTCTTCTGGCCGGGGCCGATTACCACCGACGTATACCACTGCTTTGCGGGAGAAGGAGTCGTCTTTGAGGTAGCGGATAGCCTTTTCAGTCTGCACGCTAACTGCTTCAGCATACCAACTCATGGTATTGTGAAGGTGAAACTTTTCCGTCGTAGCAGGCGCTACCTTGTACAAAGCAGCCAAGTCTGTATTACCGGCGATGAGGTTAAGACCTTCCACATACCCTAGCATCCTATTGAAACCTATGCGTCCAGGTCCCATGGTGTCAAGATAGTCATAGGACAGATTTAACACCTCATATGTAACTAAGCCTCGAGGTGCTATTTCTTGCCCGACCAGTAGCACTCGCTCGTGTGCCTGGTCGAGGTTGAATTTCTTGTCGTTTATAGTAAACATATCACCTCCTGAGCTGTCGGCTCCCACATTCGAATCCAATTGGAAGATGCAAAGGTGTGGTATGCCGCAACTTCTTCGAAGATTGGCACACCAATTTTGGAGGTAGCGCCGTTGGGGTAATGTGAACCGCATAGCAGAATCAGTACAACACCATTCACCTGAGCAATGTGCTCAATACCTCGTACCTCCTCGGGAGACCACTCTGGCTCGCGATTTCCTAAGAGCTCAGAGTAAACAGCATCCGACAGCCAGCAACGATCGAAGATGATTAAGTAGTTGTTAGGCAAGTTTACAATATCCTCGAGTCTATCGGCGACAAACTGAGGATCTGTAGACCCCTGCTTGGCAAAGTGAATTGCGTGGCTCGGGCCTTGCCATGCCGTTTGGATTTCTTTGACGAGGGTAGACTTTCCTGACCCTTCAGGACCCTCAATAGCGATGAATTTAGCCATGCGCGTCCTCCTTGTCTATCTCGCATCACGAACTGATGCGAGATAGAGATGTTGTGATCAGATATCCAGACCTTAAAGATTATCTTTCGGGCCCGGTGTCTGAGTGCCATTGCTATTCCTGGACTGAGTAGAATAACTCGCAGATATCTCGGCTAGGGCGCAAACATATCTCAAGCTGGTTTAAGGTCCTGTAGGCAGCTGTGCGATTTTTGCGGACAACCCAGACTTGCGTACCAGGCCTTGGTGCAGGCTTATCAGATGGCCAAGATACTCTAGCTAGCCATCGGCCTGCATCACGGTGCCATCGCCACCCTACCATCACTGAATGGTTATCAGGGATGGTTGGGTAGTAGTCGAAATCCAGAGCCGCTTCGATGCGCGCTTCGTCGAAGGTTTCCAGTAACTCTAGCTGTAGCGGACCTCGTTTGAGATCATGAGCGTACCTAGCAGCATCTTTCTCTGGCTTCTTCTTCGTGACAGGAATTTGGGGTCCTTTCTGATCTTGGTAGCGACCAGCGTACGCAGGATCAGCAGCTGACAATGTCCGGGCGAAGATGACTTGCCCTAGCTTCATGCCTGGACGAAGAAGGATACCAGCGCCATTTGTGCACTTGCACTCGAAGTTGAGTGTGCCATGGAAGCCGGGGTCACCCCATTGTCCAGTCTGATGGACAGTGAAACCGGAGCGGCTGTATGTGGAGGAGCCATCGATGACACAGATGTGGCGATTGTTGACGCTAATCGCTTCCACCGTAGAAGCGATAATGAACTCGTTGGGCATCAGAACCCAACCTTGAGGCGGAATGTCCTGGTCAACCCAGTCTATGTCCTCGAGCCTCTCGAAGTCGACGAAACGGTTAGAGACAAACCGCTTCACCATGGGGTAGAGATGGACGTCGTACGATGCCGGCTGCAAGTGCTCTTCTTCAAAGGTGTCTATAGTGATTTCACCTTGACGAAGAGCGATGCGAATGTCAGTGTTGCTCAGAAACATGCGTCCTCCTACATTAAATCGTGTCTGACTCGCAGTAACCGCGGGTGCCTAAGCTGGTTGTCAGCAGTGCGTTGCTGGAACTCGACTTCAACGATTAAGGGATTCACGTCCCAATCATACAGCCGCTGATTCAGTCTGTGCCCGGCCCAACTCGTGAATAGCTCGCGATGAGCGTCGCTGCCAGCCGAGCAATTGCCGGCTATTTTCTTCATCCGAGGATCCCAAAGAGCCAGGCTGCCGGCGGTCCCACACCATTCGCCGGCACCTTCGTCGATGCGAAATACCCAAAAATCCTCCGAGTGCTGCTTCTTGTACTTGAACCAACCTTCGCCATAGACACCCTGACGTAGCTTAACGACGATGCCTTCATAGCCTTCCTCAATGTAGGGGGCAGCTAAGTCAGCCACAGCCATCGACGTCTCTAAGCTTAGATGAGTGCTAGACTTTATCGGCTGTGCCAGCGCGTCTGGCCAGTCAAGCAACTCAAGCAATGCGCGACGAACTGTGTATGTGTACATGAGCCGATCCATCTCTAGGTAATTGAGGATGTCGAAGACATGAATTTGCATGTCATCGAATGCTACCGTAGCTTGACGGCTCAAGACTTTTGAGGTCTCTTGCAGGGAGCCATTGACGACAACTTCAGCGTCAAACACGCCGTGAGCGGGGAGGGTGATGCCGGCGAAGTGGTGGGTATAGTCACGTTTGCGACCAAAAGCGGCACCAACAGCACCGACTTCGTCGCTAACGAATCTGACACGAAAGCCATCAATCTTCGGTTCTATGACAAAACGCGAAGTGTCAATGATGGCATCATGTTTGAAGGGTTTAGGCTTTCCAAACATATTCACCTCTGTGTTAATTTAAGCGGCGTCATTGCCGACGCCGCGTTTGTTGCCGTTAAGCGCTGACGTAAGACAGAGGATCAGGCAGTATCCTCGTCGCTTCCACCCATTCAGCGTACTTAGACTCATCAACGCACATTTTAAGCTGCGCGTCTGGCATTAGCTCATGGATAGACATTCCAGTGCTGGGCTCGATGTACTCGCCGAAGTTGGTGGTCATGAGCGCGGCCTTTGAAACCCACCTAGATTCTATATCATATGAAACTATGATATAGTCAGCATTGCCTAAAGCACTACCGATGCTAGTTATGCCTTGAAAAACACTGCTGAGACGGGCGTAGCTCAGGGGAATGTTGACCCACGCAGGCGATTCAGGTGCCTTGAAGCCCAACCAAGTTGTCCCATGAAAGTCATACGTCAAACGCACTTCGTGGTCTTCAAAAGGCTCCAACTTCTGGAAATGCTGCCTAGTCCACGGCGTTTGTATACTTTGGCTTGCTGGTTCTGTCATTACTCTCCTCATTAGCGGCGCCATTGCCGACGCCGCCGTTACTGGATTAGGTTAGAGACCTAGGACGTCCTTGACGTTGCCGACGTCATCGGGGTTGATGGTCTGTTTATCGAAATCACCCTCTTGAGAACCGGCAAACCCACTGCTCGGATTGAAGGTCGCACCGGAGTCAGCCTCAGCTTCAGCGTAGGCGTCGGCAGCCATCCGCTCAGCGACACCTGTTCCCAGAATGCGCTTGACTTCAGCGATCTGCTCAATCCACTCCTCCTTGACAGGCATGCGCCGGACAATGGGGACGTAGTAGGTATACGAACCCTGCCGGGTCAGCCGGAGAGTCTGCTGGAAGGCGTCGTGGCCGTAGCCCTTCGACTGCTGGATGATGGACATCATGTCCTCGCCAGCGTTGTGAGACGTGCGCCGGTACGTGATCTGGCCGATCAGGTCATGCTCAGGCAAGTAATTGGCGTACGTCCGGTTGAAGGTGCAAAGGGGAGCCTTGCGACGCCCCGTCTTCGGGTCCTTGGTGAACTTAGCGAACGGGCAGCCATCGCAGTCGCGACCAGCCATGTTCTGGAATTCGTAGTCGCTCTCCGGGTTGAGGATGCCGTGCGTTGCGTCCGGGCTCATGCAGACGATCTCATTCTCGCCGAATTCCTTGGTGGGGTTGTTCATGATGCGGAAGCGACCCTGCTTGAGAGGGACGATGATGAGCGAGTTGCCCAGCTCACCCACCAGGCTGGAGGCCCAGACACCGGGGCTGATCTCGTTAGCAGCGACTTCAGGGGTGCTCGGCTGCATGATCTTGACCTGAAGCGGCCGGAACTCGGCACTGGTGTCGATCTCATCGGACATCGTCGGGCGGTACGAGGGGCGGTCATCGTCCAACGGAACCAGGCTGGGGTCATCAGAGCTGTCGACAATGGACGCCGGCTTTGCGGGTTTCTGAGGCTTATTACTCTGCGTCATTTGTAGCTTTTCCTCTTCAATCTTCGTTCTTTGTGCCAGGGTTTGGGTTCGTCGCCATTGGGCGGATCTCGGATCCTCACTATCCCTCCTAAACGTGGGTGTTTCGACATAGCAGCGAAGTCGACCTCTGCCATCCATGGAGTAGACTAAGCCATCTACCTCTTTAATAACTTCCACGGACTCATTACCGTCGCGCCTGTGAACAGTGACATCATCTCCAGGATTTGGAATAGGTGCGTGGTCAGGCCAGTAAGCTTGAATCATCCATTGGCTTCCACCACGCCGCCATGTCCAGTAGAGATCTTGCTCTTCTGGGTGTGCCTCTTTATACTCACATTCGTGACATTGCGCTATCTGCTCTGGGCCACGAGTAGCCTGCCCACAGGTGACACAATTCTTATATGTCATCTGTGGAAGCCCTGCAAAGATGAATGGCTCAGTCATTGGTTAGTTCTCCCAGTCAGGGTCGAAGTCATCGATGACGAGCAACAGGCGATGGTCGCGAAGCACGTCATGATCTTCGTTCTGCCACTCAGCTATGCTTCGGCTTTCCCAGAGTTCGAAGCTGAACTTGTGCTCAGGATGCTGCTCAGCGTAGGTTCGACACTGGGCGAGATCAGCAGCCATGCTGTCAGTAGCAAGCATGGTAATTTGCCGCTCGTCATTGGTTTCCATAGCCTGGATCCGCCAATAGTTAGTTGTTCTCATAGCACCTCCTTTCTATGCCTGTATAGTTACTAGCTGACACCACGTGCCCCGATTTGCACCGGTTCGTTGATGTGTCAATTGTAACTTCACGAGTTGCCCTTCGTCCACTTCAAACAGCCGGTTCTCAGCATCTTTTAGCTGCCAAGTGAACTCATTAAGGCTTGTGTTCTGCCCACGTTTAAGGACATCGACGATGTCTGATGTCGCTGTTACGTGTGTTTTGTCATATTTAGTCTCAAACGTTTCAACCTGCTCGGATGCATCAGTCTTAATCCAATAGAGAAGGTCGCGTGCCTTAACCGATCGCTCCCCATTTTGGAACACTTGAGTCCAACCAAGCTGAAGAGCAGATATTATACCTAGCTCTTCATCAGATACATCAGACGTCTCTGCTTCTTGGAGTTGTTGTTCTAGCCACTCATCAGCGTCATCTGTGCCGTAACACATTTGCAAGAAACTGTAAGCCACCTCAGTAAATTCTTCGAGAGAGTCAATATATGATGGCAGAGAGCCGATGCGTGGATGACGAGTATAGTGGTTTGCTAGAGACAATAAGCAGTCAGTGAAATCGTGGTTCTGCTGAATGTCTCGAATAATAACAGGGTGGCGATAACCTTCAAGCCGCCGCTTAATAGCCTCTTCTTCAGTGAGCTGGACAACAAGTACTCGACGCCGCATCTCACTGTCTAAGGATACATTGATGCCATCGGCGAATACGGTGAGATTACGCGTCGATATCATCTGTACCTTTTGCATCTTGGGGTCGACGAGCACTTCAGCGTTGACGGGGATGTTCTTCAGCGTAACGTAATTAAGGGTGTAGATGTTGTCTAAGTAGACCTCAGCCCTATCCGACGCTAGGGCGGTATCTACCATCCGGGCACCTAAAACGCGTTGCATAGGAATTGATGGGCTGCTGAAACCCGCCGTGTGTAAGGCATACCATCCGGCCTGTAGAGCCTTGGTACCACCGACAGACCTGTTCGGTTTTGTAACCAGGAGTATAGACCATCCGTATGCCTCGCTTCGAAGAAGAGGGCTCATGTGCAAGAGTAGCAGGTTTCTTTTGCTGTGCTTGGAAGAAAAGGCAAATTGTCCGCAGTAGTCTTCCCATGTGTTAAGTGCGTCCTCCAAATTAAGGGCGTCAATGAGATTACGCTCCGGTTGCAAGAGCAGTTTCCGACTCGGCAAGTATGCAGGCGACCCGTAGAATCTACCGTCCACGACTCGTGCTGTGTTGGCAATGCGGTCGATTTCTGGAAGTGTTTCATAGCTCCAGTGCTCACACATGCGGATGAGTTCGGCGGGCGGATTGCTATCGACATTCATACCTCGACGATATTGCATCGTCTCGCCTAGTATCTTATAGATGTCACCGAGCCCAACACGCTGGTCAGGTTTATTTAACCAACGAAGTCCTTGAGGTTTTGCCTGAATGAGTCGTGGCGTCGCATCACGATTATACTGCTGCTCAATACGTTGCTCTAGTCGTGGCATAACTGATGACCAAGGCAATTCATTATCGAATTGAACCTTTAGTACCCAGCCCTTTTCAGTCAGCCAACTCTCGGACTCGACGTATAAGTTGTCGACTTGTTTAGCAGCGTAGATGAGGCTACCTAATCCTAGTGGGCGGTTGTCAGTGCGGGCCAGTGATTCGAGTTCGTCAACTCCCCAGCTCTCGTGACCAGTGCGGTTCTCTGTCAGAAACTCAATCATGGATTCGGCGTATACTGTGTTTAGAGGTAGTAAGCAGAGGACGATGGTTTCGTGATGAATGCGACCGTCGCGTTCGAGATCATCTTTGACTAAGCTGTAAGCAGCACCGAATACACGTGGCCACAAAGCGTTCGTCAACTCTGTGTGCGTATTGAGGCGGCGTTCTTCCCCGTTATAGACTCGGTTAGTTGACAGCGGAAACACGTTGTCAGGCTTATAGATAAGTTCAGGATCCCACGTGTCGAAGATAACGCGAGCTATTCCTGACGCTTGTCTATCTGCTTTAAGACCCGTCAGCTTATCGTAGTAATCGATGACTTCATTGACGATCGAATACCAGCTATGCCTGACGATCTCCATGTTTCTGCCAACTTTAACTATGACATGAACACCATCCCCGGACTTAGATATAACAGCAACACGAGTGTGTGGAGATGCGCCAATGAGGTCACGCGCAGCTGCTGCTACATCCATGCCACCGAGGTTATCATAATCAACTACAACATACCCGGTCGCTATCATGATATTTTGAAGCCGTGATTCACCTGAGCCATCAAATCGCCCTGCTATTGCCGTGCCGCTTAAGTCAAGCAGGTCATGACGACCTTCTCGGTAGTCGATGATTGGTTGTTTATACCGCCGCCAGTATTCGACTAGCTCATGCTCATCTAAGATAGTCCAAGGGCGGGGATAGTTAGCCATTTTATCTGTGTGTTGAAACATCTACCCCTGCCTTAAACTTCTCTTCCAAGACCTCTTGGAGAATGTCGTAGTCAGGAACGCCAGTGTTCACATCAGCGTATGCTCCACGCTTGCGTATAATGTCACGTATTGTCGGATAGCTAATCGGGAGATATCGATGCAGCTCATACATGCTGTACGAAATATAAAGCTGGCGGATTATTTCAGCCTGGCGGTCACTAACGAGCCGGTAAGGATGCCTAGTTTTCGGCCACATTTTCACACCTCATGTATATATTATACCACAATTTTCCCCGGAATTACACCGCTTATGGTACCCCCATATATCGGCAGGTTTAATGAATAAAAGATGGCGACGCCAATAACTGACGCCGCCATTTGCTAAGAATCTATTTTAGTCGTTGCTGCTGGGAAGTGACGTTTAAGCGCAGCATCTACCTCCTGGCTATCATCAACGCTTGGACAAGGCCTGTTGTATGGACTAGTGTGATTGCGAATCCTCCGAATCAAGCGCTGATCGACGCCAAGAAGCGTGGCTACCACCCGCGTACCAATGTTGACATCAATAGCGCGGACAATAGCCACATGCCGGTCGCTAAACTTAGGATGGCGACCACGATGGCTATTCACTTACACCTCCTACCATTAAGGTTATAGTAGCTATGACAGCAGCACCAGCGAGCATGGTAATGTCGTAAGCGATAATAACGACTAGCTCTACCACTAACACTGCTGTCCAGAGTAAGCTAAGACGCCTATTAGTTGATCTGATCTTCATCCTCCTTTCTTGCCAGTTTAACCGGCACTGATACCGTCGACTGGCTGTCAACGGCATCGATGCCGCTTAACCTACAAAAATCTTGCCATTGCTGATCAGCCTTACATGCCCCTCACACTTTGAGCACTCAGCTACTATAGAAGCCTGATCATACGAGCGGTAGATTTTAACCTCCTCAGATCCACATGTGCATTTTAGCCAATGCAATGAACCATAGCCAGGGTCTACGAAGCGAAGCGTACCTTGCTTACGTGGCATAAATAGCCTCCAGCTGTTCGATGTATTTCTCTACGTTTTGCATTACCTCCATGCCGTTAACTTCGATCTTGGGTACCTCGTCCAGCTCAGCCGATATGGCTTCTATTGAGCCTTTATCTAGCCAAGTACTTTCACGATGACGAATGGGATCCATCACGCGGCGAAGAGCCTCAGCCCTAGGCGCGAGCGCTTTGATGTTGTCCTTGAATGACCACCTCACTTCACTCTCGATATGATCGAGGATGGTAGAGTCGCGAGCGCGCTCTTGAAGCCGGATTGCACGTTCAGTTGGCATCTCTCCTCCTTACCATTTCATGCAGTTTGTCAGTATCTCGTGGTTAGGAACTAGGCGTGAGCAATCGACCTCATCCACGAACTTATCACGCCTGCCACAGGTTACGCAGTACCAATAGTATGCATATGTACTGTTGAACTTGCCCGGATAGAGTTGAACCCGGGCACATAGCACTGTGTGTTTCACGGCATCTCCCATGGTATTGGATTTGACTTACCGAATGACTTAAGTTCACCTCCTGCATACATTGCGCGTTGATGACTGTCAACTACTATGGAGATCTCATTAGTCTTAGATTCATCAACGTCAAAAATGAATCGAACAGACTCTCCATCGCTCTCAACGCTGTATTCGCCAGCAGTAAGCTTTGCAGCCAAGCTAGTACCTTTAGCTAATCTACCTACTACTAGCCTACTGACTAGCACGTTTTGCCACTTAACCGACAAACTATACTTCATATCACCCACTCAGTCGGTTTATTAGTGTCTATGCCATGAAGCTCCAAAAGATAGTTAATAGCCATCGCCATTTCCATCTCCATCTGAGCTTCATTTATGACCTGATTCTTGAATGACCTGCCTAGCAGTTTGCATCGATTAACGCACTCGTTATACTCCTTCGTCTTGAGTTGTGGTTTTGTCACCGGCGCTACCATTGCATATGCTTGCTGCACCGGCCTGCCATTCTCGTCTTTCACCTCCTCTAAGGCAAACCAAAGATGTGAAGGACTCATAGGCCATATAGCTGATCTTGCTTTGAGTTCTAATGTTAAGTACCCAGTGTCAAAACGCCGGATTCGACTCGCTGTATCTGTCATATACAAACGAGTAGTTAAATGCAGAGGAAGGTAGTTAGCTGTCTCCTCCTCTATGTGCATCACTATCTCGCCAGCCTGAGCAAGAACGTGATCGGACTTAAGCCACAGCACCTCTTGCAGCGTAGCAGATACCCAACGATATCGGCTGCTCTCGACATCGTATGTGCTACTAGTGAATCGGATGTGCATATACCCTCCCTAGCTTATTTTAGACGTATTCCTAGCCCCACGGATCTGATCGTTGGCATAAAGAGCCTCAAGCCGGGACTTAATCGTGCCAACGACTTTGTTCCAGTCCTCGTCAGAGACATTGAACTCGTAGACCCAGGCACCGAAAGACTTGGAAGCTGGATTAGTCAGCTGATCTTCGAAGCCAAGGTCCTTGATAACACCGCCTATGTAGGTGTCAGGCCGCGCTTGCCACGGATCACAGTCGATACCAATCATTTTGATTTTATCCGCCATGTTAACCTCTTGCGCTTTATTTTGTCTAACTAGCGCACTGATGCCGTCAATGATTATTAACGGCACCGATCCACTAATAGACTTCCGAATCCGGAGTATACGCATCATCGATGAGCATGTTAGACAAGAACTCAAGCAGGATCATATTAACCTGCTCTTCGTAGCCTTCATCAACAAGCAGCCCTTCGACATACTGATCCCTAAGCTTAATCAGCGCCCGCCGTGCGGTTCCTATTGCACCTTCTGCCATGTTAACCCTCCTTCTGTTTAGTCGACTTCGTATGCCACTAGAATTACACACCAGGTTATTGGGCGTGTCTTCACTAGAGTCACTAGCGTGCCATGGCCGGTCACATTACCACGTATGGCAGTAAAGACATAAGAGACGGCGAATTTAGCCCTGCCATGCCACCACGCATAATCACGGTCACCATACCAAGCAGCACAGATCTCTTCACACTCCGGCTCACTTAGCTCAGTGATTCTAAACGGTTTATACCCGGCGATATGCTCGATCACCTCAATGACACTTCCGATATCTTGAGTCATATTAACCTCTCGCGCTTTTATTTTGTCAGCTCGCGCACTGATACCGTCGACTGGCTGTCAACGGCATCGATTCACTAGCTGGCTTCAATCGTGCATGTGTGCCATTGAGGTGCACCCCAGCTATCTTCGCTGGTCGAGACCTGAATGCCATAACCAGCGATTTCGTCAGCCTCTTGAGTAGTTACATAGCTAACGAAGCCATCTTCTTTGTCTGTGAGGTATAGCAGCCTAATGCCCTCAGCCCTGGCATTAAGATCGGTCTCGATCTCGATGTTGTTGGCGAACGGGCACTCAGTAGCCACATCATGCACAAATATGACCATCAATGCTTCGTTCTCGAACTTGCATAAGCAGACAGCCTCGTCTTTGTAGGTCTCGACCAATGTCAGTGTAGCCATATTAGCCTCCTAGTTCTTCTTATACTTTGCAGGCAGATGATCCCAACAGTAGCCAGCGAATCCCTCCTCTTCGACAAGATAAACGTTCTTGAACATACTAGCCTTAACGCCACACTTGCAGCACTCAGCCTTCTTTTGCTGACTGCTATAGTACATGACCATGTTAGCCTCCTTGACTCTTAGTCGTGCAAATGATAATAAAAGAGGCCAGCATACCTAAGTATGCTGACCTCATCGCGTGGAGCCGGATTAACCGGCTTAGGCTACTCAACAGCAAGCAGAGCCCACTTAGAAGGCTTGTTGCTATCCTGTGGCTGGTTAATCAGAACGAAGCCTTCGACTTCGATTTCTTTCGACTGCCGAAGGATTTGAGCCGTCTTCATGCTCAACTGATGCTTGCTTGTGCTCTTGTCGATCGCGATGCCGGCAGCAGCATGAAGCTGGCTAATGACCGCATCAGACAACGTGCGCACCTCGAAAGCCGTCTGAGCACCGATGCCGGACTTGACCACGGCCACGACCTTCTTGACGTCGGCCTCGTTAAGCTTCTTGACGCCGGAGCTAGCCGTCGCACCCGGGAGATCCTTGAACTTAGCCAGGAGATGCTGATATTTCGACTCTGCCATGAGTTTAACCTCTTGCGCTTTTATTTTGTCTAACCAGCGCACTGATGCCGTCA
The DNA here is from genome assembly GCA_965198165.1 of Candidatus Poribacteria bacterium. Classification (GTDB taxonomy): domain Bacteria; phylum Poribacteria; class WGA-4E; order WGA-4E; family PCPOR2b; genus CBDAOT01. The sequence continues at coordinate 38,871 of CBDAOT010000001.1, forward strand.
ACGACCGTTAACAGCATCGATTCGCTACTTAGCCGTATCTGCACGCTCAGTTTCAGGAAAGAACTCATCAGTCCAGGCATGATAGTCATCTTCAGACATCTTGCCCTCCTGATAAGCTTCCCAGAACATGCGCAGCTGATCGAAGCGGCTATGACCTAGCCTCTTAAGCTCGTCTACCTTGATGAGTATGTCATCCAGTACTGCCATATTAACCTCTCAAGTCTATGATTGACCAGAATGTCGGAAGAGACATGTTACACACTAGTGTGCCATGCTCAGTCTTGATGCCACGTGCTTCGATTAGTATCCTGTTAACCAGGTTAGTCGCACGGCGCCTAGAGTACGTGTGATAGTCTAACTCAGCATCATACGCCTCTATGATGTCGTCGTAGTCAGACGGATGCAGATCATTGACTGCAAAGGCTTCGTGGCAGTCGAAGGCATCCAAGATTTGTATTATGCGTGTAACTGTTATTGAATCCATTATAGCCCTCCTATTCATTTAGGTTAAAGATGCACCATTGCCGGCCTTGCATGAATCCTGGAGCCGTCAATAACACGTAGCCATCAACATCCATTTCAGACATTATCCGTAAGATGCTATTGACGACTGCTGATTGCAACTGAAGCCGTTCAGTGCCTTTACGATATACCATCGCGGCTCTATACAGCTTATCAAGCTCAGGACTCGTGAAGCTCGACACTGTGAATGCCTTGTCTACGCCTTGTATGTCTCTTAGCACCTCCATGACTCTACTAAATCGAGTGACTGGAATGTGTATCTTGCCATTGTATATGCCTAGATCCGTGTATTTGCCATTTGTGCCATATTGTGTCACGTAACCTCCTAACTCATTTAGCCATTTAAGCCGTTTCGTCGTAGCCGTCTATCTACAGAGTCCATATTTATATTATATACCGTTAGCAACCACATATGTAACCGCTTTTAAACCACCAATATTACCACTAATTTCCCCGGTGCACCCACTATACCAGGTGTCTATACCCATAGCAGTCATGTGCAAAGCACAGGAAAGCTCCCCCCGTCGTCACCACCACACCATACGCCGCCCACCACTCGTGGGTACCCAATACGCGTATCATGGGTATCGGGTTTCGGTTATTTCGGGTGCACAACGGGCGCTTTGGTGCACTATTTGCATGGGGGTTTATATAGCGGATAAAAAGAAGGACTATACCAATCCATACCTAACCAATATGATTAAAAGGGCAACATATGTATAACCAACATTAATGCTGCTTCATTGATATATAATCTCTTCTTCCTCTATAACCATTACTATATCCCCTCTATTATATTGTACCCGAAAGCGCCCGTTGTGCACCCACTAGCCGGCTAATTAACTCATATACCACGACGAATAGCTCCACATGCCGCCGGTTAATCTGCCATATCAGACACGCACAGGCATGCCTACCCGGCTACGGTGCCTATGAGCCTCGTGGCCAATTAGGCTCCACGGCTTGGCTACGGCTTCATGGCCTCAAGTGGCTAGATATAAAAAAGGCCAAGCACCCCCTCCACCGGGTATCTCACCTGGGTTGCGTGGGAGCCTAGGTTATGTGACCGACCAGTTAGCGCCTAGTCACTAACTGGCCGGGTTAGTGTTAGTCGATCTCATTTACCTGCTTGACAATGATGGCCAACCTGAGAGTCTTGACCAGCAAACGCTGCGCAGCCCAGAGGGCCTGCAACTGCCGGACATAATCTGCGATTTCACCCATTTTGCTAATCCTCACTAAATTCCCGAAGCTTTCGTTATACGCTCATGACGGCCCACTTGCTGGGCTGGTGAGCTTCCTGAGGCTGGTTTATCAAGACCACCGACTTTTCAGCGATCTTAACCTCGATCTGCTTGGACATCCGAAGAACCTTGGCAATCCGGATGGCCTCGGCGTGCTTAGTGCCGTCAGAGTTGAGCTTGAACTTGGAAACCAGGTTAGCCTTGACATTCGCGGGCATCCCGCGGATCTCGAAGGCCCGGTCAACACCGATCTCCTTGGCGATCAGGGTGACCACGTACTTGGAGTCGGCGGCCGTCAGCTTCTTGACGCTGGAGCCGCTGCTGGTCTCGAGGCTGGCCATCTTGGCCTGGAGCTCCTTGATTTTCGCTTCCGAGATATTAGCCATGTTATACGCACTCCGGTTAATAAATTTGGATACGCCGATGGTTACGTTAAGCCTCGCAGTTAACTCAT
>CBDAOT010000002.1:0-51150 GCA_965198165.1 Candidatus Poribacteria bacterium
CCGTGCCTAGAACCTGAGATGCATGCCAGATGCCATGTGTGTCGGGTCGGGCAGAGATGTCCAGCGTCCGTGACGCTGCCATGGTGCGGGCATTCCGGCGTGAGTGCGGCATTTTGTACACTGTTTAACGGATCTGGTAGGGCCCTACTAGTTAGTTTCACAACATTGTATTCTACTAGAGCATCACCGTCTCAAGCAGACTGTCCCGCATGCCAGACCCTCAGGGGCCAACAGAATTCAGGTTGGTGGTTGACTGTTTTAATCTGAAAAACACTAAGATCAGATCAACTATGTCGCATATATGGACAAACCCAAGGCAGGTCAGACCAAACAGAAATCGTGGCTGAAGATAGCCCACGTCCAAAACGACGCCAGATACGTGGAGATGGACAAGTTGCTGCATCTGACGAAGGATCCCAACTCGGACGAGGAGCTTGAGGGCATGAACATGAACAAGAGCGGGCGTTCCTACAGTTACCCCGACACGGTAATAATGGCGATCGCAGGAATACGCTCCCTTCACAGCCCCCTGCCGTACCGCATGTGCTAGGGAATGGCAATATCTGCCTTGGGTGAAGAGGACACCCCAGATCACGTCACCCTGTGGCGGAGAACAAAGGCCATGGGCAGTCTGTGATAGAGCTGCGGGCAGACGCCGGATACGACACGAGGCAGATATTTGAATACTGCAGAGGGTTGGGGATAGTGCCACTCATCAGGATAAAGAAGAACATCAACAGCAGAGCCGGTGGGGCGGGCAGGGCGCGCGGTTTGGCCGCCTAGGATCAGCTGTGCGGCAACGATCCCGGCCCGAAAAGACTCGTCGCGCTGGGCGAGTGCGAGCGCGTCCAGAACCAGAAGAACCGGAAGAGGCGAGTCGGCTACGGCCAGCGGTGGTTGGTGGAGATCATGTTCTCGCCGCTCAAGCGGATGTTTGGCGAGCACCTGTACTCGCTAAAGTGGAAGAACATGGTGCAGGAAGTCAGGATCAAGGTGGTCACGTACAACAAGCTGGTAGACATGGGGGCAGGAGCGGTGTAGTCCAAAATATGCAAGGCCCGTGTGTGTTCTAAGCGAGCAGGGGGAATTATGCAATACACTAATGACAATCGACATGTTAAATAGTATGGTACGGTATACTACCGTAATATGGAAGATGATACGACGCACAACCCCACAGGAACCGACATCAGCGTACCGCCACCGTTAAAAACAGGACACGAGTAGTGCATGCTATGTCGAGTGTTATGCTCATGGCGTCAAAACGCTCTGGAGGTTGGACATGAAACAGCGTACGCTGACCAAGTCAGGCACCGTCAGCTTGCACAGAAAGGAATATCTGCAGCCGTTTGAAAACTCGCTCTCCTTGGGCGAACTTGACGGCCTTGATCTGACAGTAGTGTCTGTGGACGAGAAACGCAACCTGTTCGCAGTAAGAAATCACGTCGGTTTGCAGTCAAGGATTGACCGGCTGGCGTATTACGACTGGTTCGTTAACGGGACGTTCAAACCGACTGTCCAAGCATGCAGAGAGGGCGCTAGACCGGACGCCGACTCTCCAGACACATCGTTTCCCAGACGCAGGATGCTAAGGTTCGCTCCGCACAATTTCCACAAGTACCGTGGCAAGTTCTTTCCTCAGCTGGTCAGGAGCCTTTCCAACCTCACTGGCTTGGAAGAAGGCTCGACGGTCATGGATCCCATGTGCGGCAGCGGGACGACACTGGTTGAGGCCAGGGCATTGCGCATGAGAGCATTCGGCTTGGACAAGAATCCACTTTCGGTTTTGATATCTAAAGTAAAGACGGATTCGCTGTCGTGGGACGAGGCAGCGATCAGGCGCGCACGTAACTACGTGATGGGCGGCGCGCTGTACAGCAGCCGCCCTGATGACGCGTGGGAGGGAGACGATCTTGCGTACTTGGGCAGGTGGTTCAGCCAAGCAGCCATAGTCGACATTGCAGGACTGGTGGCCGGCATCAGGTCTATCGCAGATCAGTCCATACGCGACTTTGCGAGCGTCTGCCTAAGTGACGTGGTGCGCGCAGTGTCATATCAGAAGGAAGACGAGCTTCGAGTCAGAAAGGAAGTGCGGCAGTACCGCCAAGGGGACGCGATTGTCCTTTTCAGAAAAAAATGCGACGGGTGCTTGGATTCTCTCACGACTACGGCACGCACCGGTACGTGTGATGCCGAATTTGACGTGAGAGAAGGCGATGCCCGGAGCATGGGTCACCACTTCCCAGATCTGCGTAGGTCGGTTGACGTAGTAATAACATCCCCGCCGTATGCCACTGCCTTGCCTTACCTTGACGCTGACAGGTTGAGTCTGATTATTCTCGGCCTGCTGCCAAGGAGAGAGTATTCCTCCAAAGAATCTGAGATGATAGGCAGCAGGGAGATAACGGAAAGGAAACGAGCGGACATATGGGCTACTTACGAGGAAGGAGCTGGACGCACGCTGCCTGAAAGCATGTCCTCGATTATAAATGACATAGCCCGTTCGCATCATTCCAGCGCGGTGGGGTTCAGGAAGCGGAACCTTCCGGCCTTGCTGGTCAAGTATCTTCTGGACATGACCGACGTTCTGGCGGAAATGAAAAAGATGCTCAAGCACAGGTCGCCGGCGTTCGTAGTGATTGGAAGCAACAGTACTAGGATCGTAGACAGGAGGGTGGAGATCCCGACCGACCGGTTTTTGGCAGAGATTGCAGAGGGCGTAGGATTTGCTGTAGACCCGGTAGTCGACATGGAGTTGCTACCGTCCAACGATGTGTTCAAGAAAAACAGCGGATCCGCAGAAAAGATAATAATGCTGACCAAAAGGTGACTCCATGGAACCTGTCCTTCAAACAACATGCCGCTTGGATCTTCAGGTAGTGGACTCGGAAAAGCTTGACAACGAGAACTGGGACTTTGAAGGATCTAACACCGGCTATCTAATGCACAAGATACACTCGTATCCTGCCAGATTCATCCCTCAGATACCGCGTAGGGCCATTACTAGGTGGTCTGCAGTCGGAAACACGATCTTGGATCCGTTCTGTGGCTGCGGAACCACGCTGCTGGAGGCGGCGCTGCTAGGGCGGAATTCTGTAGGTGTGGACAACAACCCCGTAGCGACGCTGATCTCCCGTGCAAAGACCCGCAAGTACCAAGCAAAGGATATCAGGGTTCTGACTAGATTTGTAAGCGGCATTGAAGCCAAGTTTTCCTCCATGCGGCCAGGTCCACCAAACTCGCTACTGCTCAACGCGCCACGCTACGATTCCCTCTACAGGTGGTTCGACCAAAAAGCCGTCTTGGAGCTTGAGTGGCTGCGCAGCAACATCCAGACGCTGCCGTACGGGCCTAAGCTGATGGCAATGAGCGCTTTCTCTTTCATCGTACTGTCTACCTCGCGCCAATCTAGTGATACGAGATACACTATAACCGACAGGAAATACGTCAAGGGACTTGCAACAAAGCGGTGGGTATCAAAGATGAAGTCCGCCATTGAGCGCGCGTCCGACACCAGTCGGATGATGCGCAAGTCAAGCCACAAAGTCATTCTTGGAGATTCCAGAACCATGCCGTCCATTAGCGACCGCTCAATAGACCTGATCGTCACGTCTCCCCCATACCTGAACACCTACGACTACCACAAGTACCACCGGCACAGAATGCACTGGATAGGCGGAGACATCCAGTTCGCTAGGAATACGGAGATAGGCAAACATGATGTCTTTACCAGGCCAGGCGCCACGCCAGACCGGTATTTCGATGACATGCGGCATTGCATTACGGAATGGGAGAGGATGCTGTGTGCCGATGGCAGGGCGCTGGTGGTGGTCGGAGACGCAATAGTAAACGGAACATTTGTGCCGGTTGGTGACAGCCTCGTAAAGATCTCCCGCGACGTTGGCTTGGCCCTTGAGAAGCGATGGGTAAGGAGACTGGCGGTAGGCAGAAAGTCGTTTAATCAGGGTGCCAGGATAAAGAGGGAACACATCCTGCTGTTCAGAAAGCAGTCAGTCCTGCATTAGGATGGCATCTGCGATGACCTCGTATATGGTGACGCCGTCGCCGAACGGGTAGTCGAGGTCGCGCATCCTGAGCGACGGAATGCTCATGGGTTCTGCCCTGACGAACTCGCGCGTCCGGTTCCTCATGGCACCAACAGCGGTTTGATCCTGCAACGTCATTTCGGCAACATATAGCGCGTACATTGTAACCAATGGCGAAAACACCGCAACATCCCTTGCAACTCTCTTGCGCACGCCCATGTAGTCGTCCGTTTTTGCATTCACGTCAAAGTCGCAGAACCCGCCCTCCACCGAACAGCGTTCAAGCAGCTGCCCAGTGTCGGGCATCTGTTCCGGGGCATCAAGCACTTGGAGGGACCGCAGACGGAAATACTCCGCCGCGACAAAGCCGGTGGGCGTAACGGAAACGGCCGCGGAAATCATCGAAACGCGATCGAATGCGGCCCCGGCGTCATCTAGGATCTGGGCAGTCATTGCTTGTGACATGAACAGTTCCGTTCTCATCCTGGTTCTTACGCCCGTGTTGCTGACGCGTGGGTTGTACGCCCACCCTGTTGGCTGTATGAACTTCGCCACCATGCCCGCAAACGCGTTGGCAGATCCTTCACTCGTGCAGCGCTCTATCCACCACCTAGAGTATATGGCGTGCACCGGGCTTTGCGCCCATTGCGAGAACTTGTAAAGGCGCTCACCAAACCTTTCCGAGTATGCCATCGGCACGCCGTCCGTTTCCAGATATTCATCCATTATTCCTATCCAATCAGTCTTTGGCCGCCCAAACAGCATCAATTCCGATACTGCCCCCGCCATGCATTCAGAAGAGCTCACGATTCCATTTTCAGAGTTTGACAACACGTTGTCTATCCACGCTTTCATCCATGTCCTGTGTTCCGCGCATGGCCTAACCTCAAACATACCTGTTGGAAAGAGTAGGTTATCAATCAATTGCAAACCCACTCCTCGGATTCGGCACGTCTATGGAAAACATTACGTACATAAACAACGGAAAAATCCACTTGGCCAGCCTTGACGATGACTGAAAATGAACCCTTGCCACGCCTGCTCCCGTAGGTTCCACATGGGTGTAAAGATCGGAGTACGGCGCTAACGATGGGCATGTGGTAAGGCCCCACGGTTTGACAGACAAAGAGATCTCCATAGTGCGTGCTTTCCCGTCACCAGAACTGCCGCCACGCAACAACGGAACCCCATTTTTCATCCCGATCATGACGAGTTCCGGAAAGTACTGCGAGCCAACCTTGATCTTCCATCCAGTAAGAACGTCTTCGTTCCTAAAGACCAGCGACAGGCATCGAGTTATCATGAACATACTCGAATCTTCCGAGGAAGTAAAGCCGACACCAAACTTCCCAGGCTTTCTAGCAAACATCGAAAAGAAGGTAGATTTGCGGGTTACGCCCTCTGCCATGTACAAACCAGCCGCGTAAGCGAACAGAGGATTTAGCCGTACCGTCTTTTTTATTTCGGTGTCGCTGGATCGTGGCCACCGGCCAACGAGATACTGCCGGTTTTTCGTGGCAATGACAGGGCGCTCGCCGCCTACTTGGCCGTACTGGCGGTCCGTGAAAAATCGCTCCATGTCAAGCAGTTCTCCTAGTTCGGACGGAATGCCGTTCCATTCGACCAATCCTTGCGAGGATATCCGGGAGTCATCGCGTATGGATGATTCCACTTCGAACAGGATCTTGAGGAACAGTTCGCCCATTCCGTTCAACCCTCCAATGTACATCTCGTCAGCCCTGCTGCTTCTGCCGGGGGCACGAGCTCCTTTCTTGTATGGCCGGCGGAGCGATGCCGTTATCTTTATGTTGTTGGACGGTCTTATTCCAATCTTTGCCATACCGGCTTCTTTTTTCCTGATCATGATCTCCTTCATGGCGCGCTTGTGCTGGTAATAAAACGCCAGATGTTCCTCACTGGTTCCGTCAACGTCCCTTTCCTCCGAAAGGTATCTGCTATCGGCCGCGCTTGGCTTGGGCAGCACCTCTTCCAACCGCTTTTGTGCGGGAAAGGTGTCGCCATAGTGTCGCTTGAGCTCGTCCAAGCCGTTACCGCCCATGAAATAAGCCGAGTCTTCCCCAAGCGAGAATGTGAATCGCAGTTGGTTCGGGAACAGGCGTTCTATCTGCCTTTTTGCAAACAATATCAGGTTCGGCTCGACTTGGGAGAATGAGACAGACGCGTTGAGCTTTCTAGAGCCCGGGGGAGACTCGGAACCCTTGCTGCCGTCCCCGCTGTAGAGCCCAAAGAACGCGACCAATTCCCTGTCAATGGGTATGTCTGACCTCACTGTTAGCGCGTCTCCAGTGCCAGACTTTCGGGCTATCTTTATGTCGGATGGTGAGACGCGTTCATGGTCGTACTCTGCGGAAAATGACCTCATCTTCGCGTCAGAAATGACCTGCCCGAATACCCTTCCGTTGGTGGCCTTCAGGAAAGCACCGATTCTTATGTGGCCCAGTATCCCATTCATTTGACATCTCCCGTACCGCAGGCCATCGTGGTCACTTTTGGGTTAGCCTGCCTTAAAAGCAAATCTAATCTGCAACTCTGTTTCCTAATTATGCGGCACACAGACACCCGTCTGTGCGACTCTGTCTATGTCACTGCCTCCCCTCCTGTCTTGCCGTCTTCGGGGCCGGTTTTGCAGACGGGCGCACCACCCTTGGCGTGCCATACCCGTTGTCAATTGCCGTGTCAGTCAGATGGTTGAACACATGATAACCCCCTCCTACCCACCTAGTGTGGCGGGCTGACCCCTTGCTGTGCATGGTCAAAGAGACCTAGAGTCGCGCTCACAAATAATTTCGCCTCCTGAAGTGCAGTTAGCAGTTAACCCAAAAGTTAGGTTAACCTAATGCCTGCAAATCAAGCAATGCCCGACAATCTCCCGTATTTTGGTAAAAACCACGTTCAACTACCATGGCAGACGATCCAGAACACCGTCATCTGTAACGGTAATGCCGACGCGTACGGAACCAAAATCCGTACCGTGCATCCATGCCATGTTTGGAAAAACAAGGGACGCTTAGTAGTGGCCACAATGAAAGTATGATAACATCCGCCCACGTACTGTACGTGGCAGGTTGACCCCTATCGGATCATGGCCTATGAGGCCTGCACAATGAATGGGGCAATCCGAGCTGCTTTCGTTAGTGGGACGCACGATCCCTGATAGGTGGCTACAGCTTCCGGCCTGTCACAAATGGAAAAAGGAGGTGAGAAAATGAAAAGTATAGGAATCGACATCGGAAAAAGAAGATGCATAGTCTGCACCATGGACCGGAACGGAACCGTCCTGGAGGAGACGGGATACGAGAACACCCACGCCGCGGCAACCGCGTTTGCAAGGAAGGCAAGAAGGGAGTATGGGAAATGCCAGGCGGTGTGCGAGTCGACGGGAAATCTTTGGATCAAGACGTACGAGGCGTTTGAGGATCGTGGCATACCGATCGAGCTTGCCAACCCCATGAAGGTGAGGGCCATAGCGGAGGCCAGCGTCAAGACCGACAAGGTGGACGCAAGGACTCTGGCGCACCTGCTACGGACAAACCTTATCGCAAGGTGTCACGTGGCAGAAAGGGGGGTGAGAGGAGTGCGGCAGCTCCTGAGGGAGAGGAACAACCTGGTAAAGGCGAGGACGCAGGCCATCAACCGGCTGCACAACCTGCTTGACAGGTACGACCTGAACCCCAAGGATTTCGCACAGGACATCTGGAGGGAGAAGGCCCTCAAGGCTCTCGATTCGAAGAGTTTGGCGGATCCCAACGACGACTACGTGCTACACCGGTACGTGCGCGGCATCAGGCACCACAACGCAGAGCTGGGCCTGCTTGAGAAGAAGATCGCAGGGCATGCCTCTGCCAGCGGGGACGCGAGGATCCTGATGAGCATGACGGGGATAGACTACTTCGCGGCGATGCTTCTGGCGTCTGAGATTGACGGCATAGGAAGGTTTGCCTCGCCCAAGAAGCTGGTCTCGTGGGCCGGAATGTGCCCCACGGTCCACCAGTCGGGCAACACGATGTACCACGGACGGATGAAGAAGGATTCGAACAGGAAGGTAAATTGGGTATTGATCCAGACGGCGCACGTGGCCGTGCTCTACGACGGCCGGATGAGGGATTATTACGAGAGGATGAAAAAGACCCACCACAGCAGCATCGCTATCACGCACGTTGCGAACAAGATGATCAAGATAATCTGGCACATGCTGACAAGCAGGGATCTGTACAGGGACAGAAACGAGAAACTCTATCAGAAAAAGCTTAAGAGGATAGATGCGGCAGTATAATCGACAGACGGGAAGCAGAACATGGATGGCCTGTTGAGGATGTTACCATAGGTGATCCGATCACCTGGCCAGAAAAACTGCAAGTTTCTGTAATGTTGTGACTCGCGGCGAGGTCGACCTAAGCCTGCACTCCGGCGTCGTCGGAAAAACTGCAAGTTTCTGTAATGTCGTAACCCCGCTACCCACACTGACCGTCTCAAGCCAGATCTGCCGATCCAAATTCGAAAGATACTGATCAGGGAAGATTGACGCCATTTTGTGAAACCAGAAAGCGATTGCGGGAACACCCGGGAAGGCGGATGCGCGCGGCTGGAGTCCGGCGCCGCGTTCATGCCGGGCGTCAGCGAGAAGAGGCTGGAAAAAGCGGCACGAAGGGAGAAGGACAAGTGCGCAAAGCTCAAGCTCCTGGCGTGTCTGTACAGGAAGAATGGCCACAGCATACGCAGGATAGCCAGGATTCTGCAAACCGCCTACTCGACTATCCGCGACTGGCTGCTGCGGATGCGCGACCGCGGATTGAGGGGCAGGTTCAACGCGAGGCCCAAGGGGCGAAGAGCCAAGCTCCCCCTCCAGATCATCCGTACCGTGCGGCGCCGGCTCAAGAGGAGCCCGAAAGAGTGTGGCTTTGAGACCGGCTCGTGGCAGATGGACATGGCAACCGAGATGATCCGGAAGGAGTTTGGCGTAACCGTCAGGGCGCGCACGCTGCGCAGGTGGCTGCGCAGGATCGGGTTCTCCTGGAGAAAGGACAGGTACGTCCCGTACAGGTCAGTCTCCAAAGAGGGGCAGGATGAGTTCAAAAGGGAGGTCGGGGAGCGCGCGGCCCAGAGGCGCGCGGACGGCATGGCCGTCTTTGCCGAGGACGAGGCCGCAGTCCAAAGGTCCCAGAACCCCGCCTACGGGTGGAGGCCGACCGGGGGGCGCGAGCAGGTCAGGGCAAGCTTCTCAAGGGAGTCTGTCAGGATATTCGGCGCGATGTCCCAAGACGAGCTGCGAATAATGATCGTGGAGTCGACGAACTCGGGGACGTTCCGGGAATTCCTGGAGGAGATCCGCAAGGACCGTCCGCGGTTATTCATGATCCTTGACAACGCCTCCTACCACAAGTCGAAGGCGGTCAGGGAGTACGTGGAGTCCACCGGGGGCGACGTCGAGCTGGAGTTTCTCCCGCCCTACACCCCGCAGCTGAACCCTGTCGAGACCGTGTGGAGGGACCTGAAGAAGAGGCTTGCCGGCAGGTTCTTCCGGTCGCTTGACGAGCTGAAGGCGGCGATAATCGCAATCCTTGAGCGCGAGATGGGCAACAGGCTCAAAGGCTACCTCGTCGCCTAAGCTGGGCCGCCTGGAAAAACCGCAATTTCGTACCGAAACGGCGCACGGCAGCCGCGAGTTCCTTTACACATCCTTGAAAAATTGCAGAGCAATGCGAATAATGCCAGAGGAGGCTCGGCGCGTTCCTGCATTTTTTGTCAAAATGAGCGGATTGTTCTGGCCAGTACTATGCATGGCGCCGACAGGCCGGAGGGGGAACGGAACCGCATCTTCTGCGACCGCGGCCTCCAAGGAATCGCGGACCACCTTCCGGGCACCGCCCCGATGATCCCGTACAAGAGGACGAAAAAATCCCCCCTGACGCGGGAGCAGAAGAAGCACAACAGCAGGATCAACTCGGAGCGGGTGCTGGTAGAGCACTCCATAGGAAGGCTCAAGCGCTACGACCGCATCACAGACCCCTACGACGGGACGGCGGCCCAGTTCAACAGGGAGTTTAACGTGATAACCGGGCTTGTAAACCTGAACCTGCTGTGGGACCACGTGCGCAAGGAGGCCCCTCCGGGAGAGTGGAAGACGTCAGTCGACTGGGAACGGGCCCGCTCAAGGGCTCCCGCAAAATAGGCACTGTCCGGGGCGCACAGCAGCGCTGCAGGGCTGCGCACGCACTCGCCCCGTTGGCGCAAAAAATACCGCAGCATGCTTCAGATCCATTTCACTGAAATTGATTTTTTCTTCAAGCTTGCAAAATCTGGTTGCTGCAGCGGCCGGCTCCGGCAGATATTGGGGGAATACGCATGAGTTCTATTCGAGGCGGCGGTTGGATAAAGGATCAGGCAGCTCCGCCTAACACCCTCAACTTGGAAAACGTCTCTGCCATCGGATCTGAGTTGGGCTGATTCTGATTGACAGGAGCTTCTTTTCAGCGAACTCGGTATCAGAGATTGAACGCTTCAGTCTTGAGTATCTGACGTCGTGTCTCCGTAACGAGAAGGTGAAAAAAGCATTGCGGGGGCTTGCGGCCGGAACTCTTGACCGGATCTCAAAGCCAGACATGACGAACTCTGACAAGGTGACGGTTCAGTATGACATGGTCGTGGCAGAGAAGACAAGACTGCAGGCAAGAAGGCAAAAGAGACAGGCGCTTCAAAAGATCGATGCGTTGTGTTTATCACCAACTCTTCGTGGATGGACGTGGAAGAATATTCAAGAGATGAGGTATTGAGACGGGCTACAGATGATAGAGAATGCCAGGGCAAAGATATTCGGTCGCAACAGGCCCGCCAAGCTCTCTGTTTTCTGTATTCACTAGTGCTGTTCAACACATGGATACTGGCAAACGCACGGCTGGCCAACATTCTGCAGATGTGTGGTTCTTCCGATAACACAATCGCACATGAAAATTGTCACACTGATGGCAGGCCGCTAGAGGAACGCGATTCTACCCGAACCCCCAGCCAAATCCTGCCGCAACGTGAGCACATTTGGGTTAGCCGCTATTGCTCTTCCCTGCACTATAACTTAATATGATGTTTCTGGACATTTTCCATTATGAGCAATTTCACTCCTGTCTTCTTAAGTTACGGTAAAGAAGATGCTAACGCAGCGGCAATTGTGCATGAAGGGTTAAAAAACATAGGAATTGACTGTTTTTTTGCGCCCGTCGATCTCCTCATTGGGCAAGATTTTCGTATCAAGCTGATGGAAAAAATTAAATCCTGCACTACGTTCGTGGTATTGATTTCACAAAATTATCACATATCTGTTTATACAGATCAGGAATTGGGAATTGCACTAGGGTTAGATAAACACATCATACCGATTTGTCTAGACGAGACTATTCCCTACGGTTTCTTGGATGGCATACAATGTATTTGTTGCAACGGCGCTAGTGTTTCTACCCAAATGGAAAAACTCGAAGAGGCCATTCTCCAATACACAGGATATGAAAAAACACAAGTTGATTTCTACATAGAGCACATACGTGTATCCAGTAGTTGGGAGGAAGCTGGTTTTTGGACACAAAAAATACAGGATAACGTTCATTTTTCAACAAGCCAGGTAAACAAAATCGCCGATGCTGTAATTCGTAATGATCAAGTTCGAAATTCGTGGGCCGCGTGGCCAACTTTAAAAATAATTTTGGAAACACACAAGAAGGCTTTATCATCTACAAAACAATCTCAATTAAAATCACTTTCGTTCTTGTGACTTGAAACTCGATTCAAAATCAATGCTTATGTTCAGATTAAAGTGGGATTCGAACCCACGATGTCAGCTACAACAATCGGATCATAAGCTCGACACCTTACCAGCCTAATCTGTGTCCCGGAAATTCATTTCCATGGTGCACCTGGAGGATGAATGTACACCTTAGAGGCAATATCTGGGTGATCAGGAAAAAATGATATCATCCTTCCATTTTGTCTTAACAATGGGAGTATGGAATCGATAAATTGTTTCGATTTGTGATATGGAAATAGATCTTTCTTAATCATGTCTCCATGACCTTCAACCTCGGCAAGTATATTAAAAAACAACAGTAGTTGTAAGTCATAAAGTTCTGAAGCAGTTGTTTCTTTATCATAGTTTGTTTGAGGACGTAACAAACTAGAATGGACGCTTGGACTCCATTTATTATACATAGAATTTATAGAATTTGTTGTTTGCTTGGCGTATATTTGTTTACTTAACCACTTGAAATAATATTTATTTTTAATATTACTTAGTATTTTATCTGTAGTTAAAGTCTGACAGAATGATGGTTTTGTATGTGAAACAAAACTATTCAGTTTTTGTTTTTTATCTGATTCTTCTCGAAGTCCATTAATTACGTCGTGAAATAGTACATCGCATATATTAGAAGGAAAGAATGCCAAATAATTCATTTTTACAATTGATTCTAAAACGTTTCTTTTAAGAGATATTGCTGAATGAAGCAAATTGTGTTCTAAAGCAACAAAAGCACTATATAATGACAAAAAATTATGTCCAAATTCTAGATGCACAAATTTTCCTGTAACAAACTGGCTGTAATAATTGGGATCATTGTAGATGGAAGCAACTTCGTCATGTAACCAATAATGAAAGCCAATTAAATTTTCAAGAACTGAATAAGCATCAGTATTATCCTCAATAACCTGTTTTTGTACATTTGAAGTAATCGTGGAAAACGTTGAATAGTATTCTTTATAATCACTCATATGCTAGATCTTGGATAACGAGCTAATAAGTATTTTTTTCAGCGGTTCTGTGAAGGTGCGGTGATACGACTGGGGGGAGGCGCGGACAAGTAACATCTTCGGTGCCTGAACGGGAATGTAACATCGGGCGCCTGTCCAGCGATTGCCCCTGACAGGTCGACGGTGTTGTAACATCAAACGAATGCAGGGGATAGCAAAAAATACACCGCCGAGTATAATTTCGTGAACAGCCGCCAGATTTGATGCAGGCCCGAAGACAGGATTGCCGAATTTCTTCCAAGCCGCTTGTTATTCCTGTCCCAAAATACGGGTTCGTTCAGATCCGTGAAGGGTCGTGGGGCGGCTGTTTACCGTTTCCGGACCTGCGTGCGCACGATCCCCTGCGCGCCTGCAGGCGCCTGCCTATGCTTCTCTGTAGAGGTACCTTTCAATGTCAAGTTTTGGCAGGGACGACTTCAGCCACTTGTCGATGTCGCTACACATGGAGCTGAACCGGACGTACGGCACGTCCAGGACCGCGTGTTTCATCCGGCGCCACACCTCCTCGATCGCGTTCAGATCCGGGCGGCAGAAACTGCAGCTCCACGCCGTCCAGGCGCCCGATCTCCTCCCTGACGAATTTCGACCTGTGCTGCGGCGCGCCGTCGGTTATCATCAGGATCTTCCCGAACCTTTCGCATGCGGCCTTCAGGAACTCGACAAACTCCTTTCCGGTAAAGGAGTCGTATCTCTGGAAGAACCCCTCCCCGTCCAGCGTGATCAGGCCGAACACGATGGCCTTGTAGTGCGATCCCGTGTACGTGTAGACGCCGCGGATCCCCTTGGGCGTGTAGACGCCCTTCCTGAGCCGCGCGTCGGCTACGCATATCGCCTCGTCCTGCACGCATGCCGTGTAGCCGGCCCTCCTCCTCTCCTCTATCGGCGGCCCCAGCTTCTTGCGGAACCAGGCGATCTTCTGCCTGCTTGCTCTCTTCACGCGCCGTCCCACCGGAACCTTCCTGGTGAATCCCCAGCTGCGCAGCAGGAAGCGCGCGTACGGTATCGTATACTCCGTCATGTACTCTATGCCGGAACCGTCGCGAATGGTATCGCGCAGGTCTTCTGCCGTCAGGTACACCGTCTTTTTTATTTTTTTTTAACGGCCTTCAGGGTCTCGCCTGAGATCCTCGGTGGGCGGCCTGAGCGGGTGCGGGTCTGCAGGCCTGCAATGCCCTCCTTCAGGTACCGGTTGTGCCACTTGACTCCCCATGACGGGGCCATGCCCAGATGGAACGCGGCCCCGGTCACGCTCATCCCGTCTCTCTTCACCAGCACGTTCAGCAATATCCTGTCCCGCACCTGCAGATCCTTCTCAATCTTGCGAATCTTGAGCATCTGCTTGTATTTCATGGCCTGTCTGGGCTGCTCTGATCAATGAACCTTTCGCTGCAAGACAAGCCTCGTTCAAATCAGATGGCCGATTCCCGGTTTCCCACTGCTGTGATCTCGCACTTTTATTCGGCGGTATACGCAGAAGATTTCTTGGTTAGCGCCGGGTGGCAGCGAGTGCCACCGGGTTGACGATGTGATTTCGGGGCACGCGGCGGTGCTGCAGGGCTGCGCATTGTATTTTGGATTCTGGCGTTTTTGTTCATGTGTTGTACGGATTATCTGGCTGCAAGCCGTTCTGCCGCTGACGTGCGTGTCGTAAAACCACGTATTGTGCGGACATTATGATCGATTACGCATAATCTCTATTATGTGGGTCAGGTGTGTTCGGAGAGGAGGTGTTTGTGGTCATGTTTCGTAGCCTGACTATCGGCACGCCTCTCTGATCAATATGGCTTCTTGTTGAAAATGCCTGATATGATGCTCAAATTCAGTTGGCGTACCTAGTCTGGCCTGATTTTGGAGATACTACACCGCCGAGTATAATTCCGTGAATAACCGCCAGATTTGATGCAGGTCCGAAGACAGGATTGTCGAATTTCTTCCAATCCGCTTGTTGTTTTTGTCCCAAAATACGGGTTCGTTCAGATCTGTGAAGGGTCGTGGGGCGGCCGTTTACCGTTTCCGGATCTGCGTGCGCACGATCCCCTGTGCGCCTGCAGGTGCAGCCTATGCCTTTCTGTAGAGGTACCTCTTGATGTCAAGTTTTGGCAGGGACGACCTCAGCCACTTGTCGATGTCGCTGCACATGGAGCTGAACCGGACGTACGACACGTCCAGGACCGCGTGTTTCATCTGGCGCCACACCTCCTCGATCGCGTTCAGATCCGGGCAGCCGGGCGGCAGAAACTGCAGCTCCACGCCGTCCAGGCGCCCGATCTCTTCCCTGACGAATTTCGACCTGTGTTGTGGAGCGCCGTCTGTGATCATCAGGATCTTCCCGAACTTTTCGCATGCGGCCTTCAGGAACTCGACAAACTCCTTCCCGGTAAATGAGTCGTATCTCTGGAAGAACCCCTCCCCGTCCAGCGTGATCAGGCCGAACACGATGGTCTTGGAGTGCGATCCCGTGTACGTGTAGACGCCGCGGACCCCCTTGGGCGTGTAGATTCCCTTCCTGAGCCGCGCGTTGGCTACGCATATCGCCTCGTCCTGCACGCATGCCGTGTAGCCGGCCCTCATCCTCTCCTCTATCAGCGGCCCCAGCTTCTTGCGGAACCACGCGATCTTCTGCCTGCTTGCTCTCTTCACGTGCCGTCCCACAGGAACCTTCCTGGTGAATCCCCAGCTGCGCAGCAGGAAGCGCGCGTACGATATCGTATACTCCGCCATGTACTCTATGCCGGAACCGTCGCGAATGATATCGCGCAAGCCTTCTGCCGTCAGGTAGACCGTCTTTCTTACTTTTTTTTAACGGCCTTCAGGGTCTCGCCTGAGATCCTCGGTGGGCGGCCTGAGCGGGTGCGGGTCTGCAGGCCTGCAATGCCCTCCTTCAGGTACCGGTTGTGCCACTTGACGCCCCATGACGGGGCCATGCCCAGCAAGCGCGCGGCCCCGGTCACGCTCATCCCGTCTCTCTTCACCAGCACGTTCAGCAATATCCTGTCCCGCACCTGCGGATCCCTCTCAGTCTTGCGAATCTTGAGCATCTGCTTGTATTTCATGGCCTGCCTGGGCTGTTCTGATCAATGAACCTTTCGCTGCAGGACAAGCCTTGTTCAAATCAGATGGCCGATTCCTGGTTTCTCACTGCTGTGATCTCGCACTTTTATTCGACGGTATAGGCGTGACTGGAAATAATTAGGAAACAGAGTTCCGTTAAATATGGTTTTTTATATATTTGAAAAGTGAATAGCAACGTGAGGGGAGAACGCAGGCCGCCTTACAAAAGGAAGCCGGATTCATACCTTGTAGAGTTCAGGTTTTCGGGGTTCGTCAAGGCGAAGATAAGGGATCTTGCATACGTGCTTTCCAAGAATTTCGACATCAAGTGGGTCACGGACCGCAGGTCAGTCCCCCACATCACGATAGCCGGGCCGCTTTCTACGAAAGATGAAAGGAGACTCGTAAGCGTGGTCTGTGACGCAGCGCGGAAGCACGAGACGGCAAGATTCAGACTCGACGGGTTCGGCGCCTTCCACAATGACGTGATCTACGTGAAGATCATCCCGTCAGAGAGCTTCGCTGAAATGAGGCGGGAAATGGTGGACAACTTGAAGGGTTTTTGCCGCATGGCAGAACACGACTACAAGGCAGACTGGAGCCCGCACGCGACCCTTGCCATGAGAGACATCTCTGACAGATTCAAGGAGATTACCAGCTTCCTCAAGAGCTGGAGGATCCCCAGCATTGAGCAGCAGGTCGTGAGGATGACGATACTAAAGAACGGCAAGATACTCCGCGAGTACGATCTGGTCGAGAGGCGCCTTCTGTACAGAAGGGAGGCGCTTGATCGCGGCAGGCTCAGAATGGCCATTCGCGACGGCGTGAAGGTTGAGGGCAGGACGTTCGAGCCGGTCTCGGTAAAGGGAAACACGTTCGTCTCAAGCGATCTGCATTTTGATCATGCGAACATCATAAGGTTCTGCCGCCGCCCGTTCATGGACAAGCACGAGATGAATGAAGCGCTGCTGCGGAACTGGAACAAAACGGTCGGAAGGCGCGACAGTGTATACTATCTGGGCGACATGACGTACGGGAGGGACAGACATGAGATCGACTGGTGGCTGGACAAGCTCAACGGCAAGATATTTTTCATACGCGGCAACCACGACACCGACGCAATCACCAAGGCGCAAGTAATGGAAGACATGGTCGCGGTAAGGTACAGGGGACGCGACTTCCTCCTGATGCACGGGCCATACAGGCCGCGCAACTGGGACGGGTGGATAATCCACGGAGACAAGCACAACAACGATCCGGACTACCCACACGTAGACCGACTGAATAAGACTGTCAACGTCTGCGTGGAGATGACCGGCTATGCGCCTGTCTCGTTGGACGAGATAATTGCCAAGACATCACTGCAATGATGCCATGAACATGCTGGCAAAATCTGATTTTTATAGCGGCCACCATAGAAAGCACTTATGGCAACGTGTGGCCACTGCGGAACACCAGTCGGCTTGGGTGGCCTGTTTGCTTGTAGGGGATGCAACCAACTGTTCTGCGTTGATCACAGGTTGCCGGAACGGCATGACTGCACAAACCCGCGCGTGATCCGGAGCGCGCCCAAAAACAGGCCCCGTTTTGGTGCTTCGAGGGTACGCCACAAGAGGCGCGGCGGGAGAAACAGGACACACACTGGAAGATCCACTGGACGGCGCAGGCGCAACGGCGTGGGAATTATCATAGTGGCTGTAGTCGGCATCGTGGCAGTCGGTGCGCTTTTGGGCCTGCCGTACCTAGACGGCATCGGCGTAATCTCGATGCCGGACGCGCTGGTAATTCTGGACGCTGTCACCGACGAGGCGGAAACGGTAGATGCCGATTCCGAGATCAAATCCGACCCGCACCGCGCAGGCGGTGCCGTCCAAGACGAGCTTGGCGAAAGCGCCGATAGCGGCAACACCGCCGGAACCGAGCAGCCAAGCCAAACCGCCGCGGCTCCTGACGCGGCCATGGTTGAACCCGAGCAGCCAATCGTAATACAGGTTGAACCGCCTGAACCGGCATCCGTCCAGATCCAGCTACCCGATATTGATATTGTGGAAACCGTTACGCCACTAGTCTCAACATCAGAGGAAAAGGCACTAGCAGAAAGCAGGATCCTGATGCTCGACTTGATAAACGAGGAACGGATCAAGCGCGGACTAAACCCCGTGTCCATGGGAAGCAACACGGCGGCGCAGGCGCATGCCGACAGCATGCTGGCGACGTGCACGTCCAGCCACTGGGGAACAGACGGGTTAAAGCCGTACATGAGATACTCGCAGGCCGGCGGGTACCAACACAATGCGGAAAATGTTGCAGGACTAAATTACTGCGTCGGGTACGGCTACATTTCGGAAACCCCCAACAAGGGAGTCAGCGAAGCGATGCGGGGACTAATGGCGAGTCCCGGCCACCGGGACAACATACTGGATCCTCGGCATGCCTTTGTGAACGTCGGCGTGGCAAACGACGGCTACAACACCATGGTAGCGCAGCACTTCGAGTACGATTACGTCTCCTTCGGGTCGCTCCCGGAGATCGACGGCGGGATCGCATCGTTTGTGGTAGTGATGCCACTCTCATCGAACTTTGACGACTATTACGTAACGATCTATTACGATCCACCCCCGCACTCCCTCGAACCGGGCCAGCTTTCGCGCACCTATTGCTACAACTTTGGGGTGCCGGTGGTTTCAATCCGGCCATTCCTGTCCGGCGGGTGGGAGTACACGGATAGCAGTTGGATCTCAGACATGGTTGAATGCCCCGATCCGTACAACATGCCAACATCCCTGCCAGCACCATCATCGCCGCAAGAAGCCTTGAGCCACCACGAGGAGGCAACAAGGCAAGAGGCGCGTGCCGCCCACGTTGTCCCATGGAACACTGCGAGCAACTGGAAGATCGACGGGGATCGCTTTGAAATGAAAGCCGACATAATGGACACGATAGAGCAACACGGTCCTGGCGTATACACCTTCCATATTGGCGGATTCATCGGGGACGAATACGTGCCGCTGGGCACGTATTCGGTATTCCACGGCATACCGGTTTCAGGAGGGCGCTAACTGGCAACGATTACTTGACGGGTTATTATGCCAATAGGTTAAATGGGTCTGTAAAGTTGCAGGTACATGGCCTAGACTGTAAAATCGGGCACATGGCAGGCAGGCGAGCCATAGGATCTTTATACAGTAATCCCAGATGTGCCAGATCTAGCACCTGTGAGAGTTTAGATCACCCCCATCATGCCCATGAAGAGTTCAATTTGGCATGGGTCAAACCCTCGTATTCTGTCGCATACGTCATCATTTGTGTCTAAATCTACATGAAATGGCCAAAAATATCTGAGTGGGACCAACCCCTCACTCAGTCAAATGGTGGCGACTTGGCCTCTTACTGGCACATCTGGGATTACTGTTATAGAAATAAAAAAAGCGTCCTCATGGGCACAATCCAGAAAAGAACGGACCGAGATCACGAAAATCCACCGCCAGGGCGCAAGTATGGCACAGCCCACTTTGGAACGGCCTCGTGGAAGGCACCACACTTTTGAGCACCGTGGCGAAATGCGGCGGGATCGAATCCGGGGAAGATCCTAAAACACGCTTTTGAACAGCGAACGGCAGAGATCACCAAAATTTACCAGAGCCCTAAAATCTACCAGAGCCCTCCAGGACCATCGTGTTCGGCCTGATCACGCTGGACGGGGAGGGGTTCTTCCAGAGATACGGCTCCTTTACCGGGAAGGAGTTTGTCGAGTTCCTGAAGGCCGCATGCGAAAGGTTCGGGAAGATCCTGATGATAACCGACGGCGCGCCGCAGCACAGGTCGAAGCTCGTCAGGGAGGAGATCGGGCGCCTGGACGGCGTGGAGCTGCAGTTTCTGCCGCCCGGCTGTCCCGACCTCAACGCGATCGAGGAGGCGTGGCGCCAGATGAAACACGCGGTCCTGGACGTGCCGTACGTCCGGTTCAGCTCCATGTGCAGCGACATCGACAGGTGGCTGAGGTCGTCCCTGCCAAAACTTGACATCGAAAGGTACCTCTACAGAAAAGCATAGGCAGGCGCCTGCAGGCGCACAGGGGATCGTGCGCACGCAGGTCCGGAAACGGTAAACGGCCGCCCCACGACCCTTCACGGATCTGAACGAACCCGTATTTTGGGACAAAAATAACAAGCGGCTTGGAAGAAATTCGACAATCCTGTCTTCGGGCCTGCATCAAATCTGGCGGCTGTTCACGAAATTATACTCGGCGGTGTAGATCTGGCACATCTGGGATTACTGTACACGGTCTATAGCTACACGCCAAAGTCCGTTCAGGGTGTAAACAGACCGTAAGACGCCGACACGCTCAAGAATCTGATTATGGGCCAAATCGTCCGTAAAATATATTTTTTGACCATTTGTAGTCGATTCCAATAGGTGCTGGTCAATGTTCTGCACAAACTTATGCTCTTAGCTATATATCACTAATATGTTACAGAACCTCCACAGGCTTCATCCAGCAATTTTAAAACTCCAATTGGCGTTCTTTCACCATAGCATATAGTTAAAATCTCATCTGGAGAAAAAATAGTGTGCGCATTCGTGAAGCCGTCGTTAGGGCCAGCTCCATCAAATACAAGAGTAATTTTTGTAGGATGGTTTTTGCCACCTCCAATGTCAGCTCGAACTGTTCTTTCTTCGTTCTTTTGAAGATAAAACTCCATTCTCCTTCCAATAAGTTCGGTTCCACTATATGACATAGAGCCGGAAGCTCTAATCCTTCTAATTTGCTGTATTTTATCGATTGTAAAAATTGCATCTAAACCTTTTGGGATTATCCAAGTGAACGTCCAATTCTTGTAAGGCAACTCTGCCAGAGTGTCAGATATCAATTCAAAACTTTCTGAAGATAGATGGAAATTAACGCTTTGGAAAATTCCATGTTTAGAATGATCTTGTCTGGTAGGTTTAGAGATGCGAATTAATAACTTGCATTTATTAATTGGAATTTCATACACAGCTTGATTGTTTTCGATCTTTTCGGTTACGAGGCCTGTTGCTTTAAGTTTCAATTTTTGAATCATTGCGTCAGCCAATCTTTGAGCTTCATTTTTTGCTATGTCTTTACCCATAGATTCCAGCTGTGATAATCTAATGTCTGCCTCCCACCGTTTGGCTTTCCTTTTATAACCTAATTTCCATTTTTCAGCAACTTGCTGCAAATATCCACAAATACCAAGACAAAGATGTTTTTGGTATTCATCAACATCATCTGAATGCATTAGAGAGTTCCTGTTTTCACCTAAAATTTCTAGATAAGTTGTAACTTTTTTTACGCTACCCAACTCCGATATAAACACAGGTTCATTGTTTTCTATGAGATATTTTAAATCATAAATGTATCCATGGTCTAGTAACCTCGTAGAGTGGGTATGTTCAGGAAATTTCGATTGTTTGTTTTTTAGTCTACTTTCTAATTCTTGCTTTTTTCCTTTTGACCATCCAATCTGGGAGTTGTTTTCCCAATTTGCTCCATGTTTTCTTGTTAAAATAGAATCAATTGTATCTCTTAATCTATCTTCAGTTTTTGTAATCATATTTCGTGTATCTTCGATTTTAATATTTTCTTTTAGCCCTTCGATTTTTATTGGATCGGAATTAGATCTGTTTATTAAGACCATCGTTATTCAAATTTATCTCTCGGCTTCTTAAGTGTTATTACATGCTTACGCTGTTCAATCTGCGAGACTTTTGGGTTTTTTCAGGAATGAAAACTGTGAAAACCCCCGAAGATTGAACAGAGTAATAGAAACATAAAGATTATCTACTTCTCAAAAGGTTCGCCATATCGTAACGCGGTAGAAGAGTGCTAACACCAAGGAAAACATGTCCTGCCCGTCTCAGAACATTACAAGACGTTCACCACATGCGCCACACCATTTCTCTGCATTATCGGGGAATTATATAGATAAGTAGACTAGGCACATAAAATAGCGATATGGCGGGCTTGGTTCAACGCATGGTGCTGACGACGTTGTTCCACGCCATCTTGTGCGCATACTTGATCGAGGTGTCGTCCTCCACAAGTCTCACATAACTGGCAATGAAATCATTGGGGCTTTTCAGCATCTGGAGATGGCGCCTGAGGATGTCCGAGACATCACCCACAATCACTTGGCAGCGTGCTCCTCTTGTATGCGGACCACTTCCTGCGCAACCTCCTCGGCGTTGCCAATCCCTGCTGTGGTCAGCAGGTATAGCGCCGACTGAAAGTTCGTTCAGGGTAAATCTACCAAATCGAAAGCAATAATGATCCCCTCCCGTACAGCCACGTCATGGACGCTATAGCGACACGCCAAAGTTCGTTCCAAGAACAGTGCACCAAGCCGAAAACTTTGTAGATCGCGTCATTCTCTGACACAACATGGATGAAACAGAGCGGGAAGAACTCAAAGAGGCATGCAAGAAGGAGAAAGATCTTAGGGTAGTTGCAAGGATGCTCGCGGTGCACATGGTCTATGCGCGCAAAGCGGGCATAGGCGAGACCGCTACCCACTTCATGCGATCCGGCAGATGGGTACGCAACTGGCTACGCCGGTATAACGAAGGAGGTTTTGAAGACTTCCGGGATCTTCACTGAAGCGACAGGTCGCGAAGGATTCTGCGCGAAACGGTAGAGCAGATGATCAACAAGATGGTTCAGCCCAAGTGCACACCTGTGGAGCTGCAAAAACTCATGCATGAAGAGACCGGCACAAAACTACATATCACATATATCAGGAAGATCATGTGCAGGTACAACCTGCCACCCAAGGAGTCGCAGAGAGTTCACATCAACAAGGCAGGCAAAAAAGCCGTCCAGAACTGGCAATATCGCTTCAAAAAGCAAATTCCACGCCTAGAAAAGGACGGATTTATCCCGGTCATGGGGGATGAGGCGTTTTTCATACACGACACGATGTCCAGACGCAAGTACTGGTCGCTACGTGGAAAGCGGATAGCAGTGCCGTACACGGGGAGCCACAAGAAGATCGCGGCGTACGGGTCGATCACCAAGGACAGCAGGCAGTTATTCCAGACGTACGAGCGGTCTGACGCGCCCACTTTCGTCGGGTACCTCAAGGAGATGCAGAGAAATTTTGGGGGTGGCGGTGGTGATGGACAGAGCCTCCACGCACCGCGCCAAGCTGGTCAGGAGGCTGCTGCGGGAGAGCAAAAACATCAGGATCATTTGCCTTTCGAAGGGATCCCTATACCTCAATGCGGTCGAGAAATGCTGGCGCTGAGGAAAACGAGTCTTGCTCATCTCCGAATACTATCGGACGTTTGCTGACATGTGTAAAGCAATCACTGCATATTACAGGACTGCAAGATTCAAGCTGGACATACTCAAATTTGCTTACAGAAACGCGGCGCTATACTGCACAAACTTTTGATCGCCGCCATAATACGTTACAGAACCGTGAAAATTATTATCACAAACCAATAACGATACTACCAAGCATCCATTCAGAGTTACTTTTTACAGAAATCACAAGGCATCTGGAATATTGTGGACAAGGGGCGTGTACTGGGAGGTATTTTTTTCAAAGTGGGCAGATTCTTCTGGTCAGTACATACACACTATTACACTCTATTTTGTTGACATAGAATCATTCGCATAGTAGTGTAATATATCACCTAGTAAAATGTATGTGTAAACGACACACCGTATAGCATCGCTTTTTTGGAAGAAGCTGTGATCCCCTTTGCTTGCATAAGAATTTATTTCATGCAAAAACTGTATTGTGTACTTAAACATTGACTTAAATATATTTTTTTCACTATTGCTCTTGATTCCAACTGATAACCTATTAAGATACTGGAAATTGTTTAATCCTATACGGCTGTCGTCTTTTCTAGATTGTGAGTTTGGAGGATAGAGGCTATCTGCAACATCATTTATGATTTGCCTACAAGTGCCCGCTATTTGTGAATAAACAACATCATTGTTGCTGTTTAATTGTTCATAGATGAGAATTAGTTTTTTTATTGCGTCTGGACACAGCTCCAGAAATTTTTTATCCGCCTCCTTCCTAATTGTTTCGAAGATTGTTTCTGGTACTTTACCATACTCTAATTCTAAGATTAGATTATCTAGAAAGTCATAAATTTTATCTTGAATTCCATAAATAATTCTGGCAATTTGTCCATTTGAAATTAGACCATACGCTACTTGAGCTGCGTCATGTATATTGAGTTCTGCTCTAAACTTTGGGTCATTTAATTTCTCGCTAGCAGGAGATTTAGGTATTATCAATCCATCCGTTTTATATTGTAATATCTCTACAACTGAATGACGCAATGGTACCTTTTCAAATAAAGGAGCTAAATCACTGCTTATTTGTATTGGTCTACGATATTCGTCAAAAAGAATTTGATGCGCCATTCTATAGTTTGGAATTCCATATTCGTTATCTTCATCACCAGCTAGTGAAAGAGGATAGCCGTTTAGCTCATAGTCTATCCATTTGTTATTATCTAATCTATCTAAATATCTACAAATTGTTTTACAATTCTGTAACACAGCAGGCAACGCAATTTTTTCTTCAGGTAATGCTGCTCTTGTTGTTTTAGCTAAAGTTAGTGCTTCATCCACTTTCATTGTCTATGTGAACATCACGGATTAAACGTTATATGGCTTTCGATTCTTGGTTCTGTAGCATATTGGTGACATGGATTTTCGAAGGTAGCAAAACCTTATGCAAAGTTTTAATGGTGGCGGATACCATATCGCTACCCATGACTGATCCGAGGGTCGATCGAAAACTGTCCCGGCACGGTTCTGCGCGGCCGTCCATCCAACTGGGTGGCAACTGCACCGGGGTCGATTGCCACAGCATGGTTGCCATGTCGCTCCCACGTGGGGACTGGTTCTGGCCCACAAGCCATGCCATCTGCCATATCCGGACGCTTTCCAGAGGTGCCAATGCGCCGTCAAACCCACCTTGGGCCTGCTCAAGGCGGCCAGCGGTACCTCGGCGCTTTCCAGAAGAATTGGTACACTGATAGCTTGCCACTCTCTTTGGAACCACCCATCGTAGAGTACGTCAGCAACTTCCCTGATGGTCAAGCAGGGGATCGCGACCTTACACGATCCGGCCCCGTCTCCGTCTCGAACCCCGGGCATGACTTGATGAGTGGCAGCAGATCCCCGTGACAATAAGCGCGGTAATCAAAGTCGCGTCCAATCTCCTTTAGTTTGTTTCCGACGTCCGACAGCAGGGCCCAGCCGTCTTCTCGAGCGGACATATGGATGGCCTCCATGATCGTCTCTTTCCAGCCTGACAGTTTTCTCTGGGCGGCGGGATCCGGGTTGTCCGACGGGGGCAGTTTATCGATGTACTCAAAGTCATTGCACTCGTCCTCGAAAGATGGTGTGTGTTTTTCTTTGCTTGAACTCCAGACTACCGCCACGTAGGCCCCCTTATCGCGGATCCATTTGACCAAACCAGCAAAGTCATTGTCGTTGGTGACTATGCAAAAACCGCCGATCCCTTTATTGGAATATAGTATTTCCGCAGCATGTACTGCCAAGACGATGTCCGCGGCGTTCTTGTATTTGGCGTAGCTGGGTACTGACTCAATCTCGTGATTGTTGATGCACTCCTTCCAGTGCTCCAGCTTGTCGTGGTCACCGTAGATGCGTCGTATGATCACGTCGTTGCACTGGGTTGCCCAAGCAAATACGCGCCCAAAGTGTGCCGGATTGATAAAGTCCCCGTCGATCAGCACGGCCAGCCGGCGCGAGTCAGAGTCCATTACATGTCAAGTGCCGGCCACCAATATGCAGCTTTCCCAAGCGGTAGCCTGTTGCACAGTTCAGCCTGCTCCGCTGGGACATAAGCAGTTCTGCCCGTCTTGTCCTACACGGCTCCTGCCTCCACGACTACCGGCCTGTCGTACGTGGCCGCCTTAACCCTGCCCTCATACACCATGTTGTTCCACTTCAGCGAATACGGGGGTGCGATCCGCAGCTGAAAATCAAGCTCCCTTTGCCCTGATGTGGAAAAACACCATTTTAGGGACATTCTGATCGCTTGTGATGCCATTATCATGCCGGTTTTGGGGCTTTGCGGACATCATGCATGTCCAGATCCGCGCTCGGAACCGATGCCGTGCGCCAGGTGCGGTGGCGGCCGATCCGGGCGTTGTGGCTGTGGGGCACTGGTTTCGTCATGACGTGCCACTCCGGCACGAATGTGGCATTTTGTATACCGTTTTAGCGGGTCTGTCGGAACCCACCTGGCATACGCGGCCTATTTTGGACCCTTCCCCCCGTTCTGACTTACACCGTTCAACCTTGGGCTACCTTCATCAATATATGCAAACTGTAAGGTTCCTTGGGAATTAATACCAAGTACTCCTACTTCCATATTAATACTAATGCGAGTACTGCCACTCACGCCATGTAAGCGTTCAGATCCTTACCCAACTTACGCCTAGCCGTCCTCCTTCAGGTGTAGGATGTCCCTGGCCCTGCCGGGGGAATGCCTTTTGATCATGCGGCAAAGGGCCCCCCTGCTTGTGCCGGGAAGAGGCCTGCCTCCCCTTGGAGGCCCTGCCCCACTGCGAACCGGCGCGCGTGAAGGTGCCATGCGGGCGCGGGATATGCGCCCGGATCAAAACCCTTCGGCCGACGGACACGGGCACCTAAGAATTCAGATGATAAATTGGCGAAACACTTTGGCCCCGGCTACGCATTTCCTCTTGCCGGTATCTATTCCGATGTTTTTCATCCTTTCCCTCACCCCCCTGCGGACCGTTTTTTGGCGGATCGGATGCCGCAGTCACCCGTCAGTGCGCGAAGCGCATGCTTCCCAAGTGGCCGGTCCATCACCGGGGTTACGACGAGGATGTTTTCCCATGCGTCCGATGTTGTTCATGCCGTGCCTAGAAAAGCAGGGAACGCTCTCAGGGCATGCCAGGTTCGTGCCCAAATCAGAAAATTTTCACAAACAGCGTGAACGGACACCAGATATTCCGTTTAATGGAGTCCCCGCATTGGTTTTTATGACATAAACGCAAGCATGTGCATGCTTTTTTTGGGCAACTATCTAATAAACGTGATGAGATCCGTCCGCGGCTCCCAACATTTCTCCGGTACTAATTAAATATTGCCCA
Organism: Candidatus Poribacteria bacterium; assembly: GCA_965198165.1. Lineage (GTDB taxonomy): Bacteria > Poribacteria > WGA-4E > WGA-4E > PCPOR2b > CBDAOT01. The sequence continues at coordinate 27,048 of CBDAOT010000002.1, forward strand.
CGCCTTGCCGCGTGTTGGCACTATGACATACTGTACGCGCTAGTTTATGTCATTTAAAGCAACCGAAACGCGCCTTGTTGCGGTGATTTGCCGGGGGCGCAACCCGTGATCCCCGTAGCGTTAATCGTCATGGCGGTCGCGGCCTCCTCGTGCCTTGCGGCTGCAGCGCTGGGAGTCGAGATCCTCCAGCCGGCCGGCGCCGACTCGGAACCGCGCGCCGACAACAGGGGTGCACACACCGCGTTCGTCACCACGTGGGAGACCACCGGTGCCAACGAGACGATAACCATCCCCGTATCCGGCACGTACACGATCGACTGGGGAGACGGCACGCCCTCCACCAGCACGTCAGGCATCGCGTCGCACACGTACGCGAACCCCGGCAACCACACCGTCTCCATAACCGGCGGCCTCGAGAGGATCAACCTCAGCGCCAGTTTCGTAGACGCGCAAAAACTGCGATCCATAGACCAGTGGGGAGACATAAAGTGGACCAGCATGGAGAGCGCGTTCGAGGGGGCCGCCGTCATGACGTATGCCGCGACTGACGCGCCCGACCTGTCCGGGGTGGCTGACATGTCCTTCATGTTCTCCGAAGCCGCCTTCTTTGACGGAAACATCTCCAGCTGGAACGTCTCGCAGGTGAACCTCATGACCGAGATGTTCTTCGGCGCCACCTCCTTCAACGGGAACGTCTCCTCGTGGAACGTCTCGCAGGTGACCGACATGGGCGGCATGTTCTCCGGCGCCACCGCCTTCAACGGGAACGTCTCCTCGTGGGACGTCTCGCAGGTGACTGACATGAACTCCATGTTCTATAGCGCCACCTCCTTCAACCAACCCCTCAACGACTGGAACGTCTCGCAGGTGACCGGCATGGGTGCCATGTTCAGCGGCGGCGCCACCGCCTTCAACCGGGATCTCAACGACTGGGACGTCTCGCAGGTGACTGACATGGATGCCATGTTCTGGGGCGCTACCGCCTTCAACGGCGACATCTCCGACTGGAATGTCTCGCAGGTGGCTGACATGAACTCCATGTTCTATAGAGCCATCTCCTTCAACCAGGATCTCAACGACTGGGATGTCTCGCAGGTGACTAACATGTTTGCCATGTTCTTCGGCGCCACCGACTTCAACCAGCCCCTCTCCTCGTGGGACGTATCGCAGGTGACTGTCATAGCCAGCATGTTCGTCCTTGCCACCTCCTTCGATCAAAACCTCGGGAACTGGTACGTGGTTCCCGCAGACACCGCCTACGCCATCTCGGAGGCCACCCTCAACGTCACCACGATATCGGCGCAGAATGGCATCCTTGACGGCCACTCCCCCAATTACGGCATAGGCTCGGGAGGCAACTCTGCCTTGTTTGGCATGACCGGAGACGTGCTGATGTTCAAGAATACGCCGTCGGCGCAAAACTACACGGTCACCGTGACGGCGCCGGGCGGCGACTTTGGCACCGGCAACTCCCGGACGCTGACTGTCACGGTTACCGCCGACGCCGACGACCCCGACCGCCCGTTCATCACCACGTGGAGGACCACCACTGCCAACGAGAATATAACCATCCCCGGAACGGGCACGTACACGATCGACTGGGGAGACGACACACCCTCCACCAGCGCGTCAGGCAGCGCGTCGCACACGTACGTTACCCCCGGGACCCACACGGTCAGCATAACCGGCGGCCTCGAGAGGATCAACCTCAGCGCCAATGCGACAAACGCGCAAAAACTGCAATCCATAGAGCAGTGGGGCGGCATAGAATGGACCACCATGCAGGACGCCTTCAACGGCGCCTCTGCGATGGTCTACAACGCGTCAGACGCGCCCGACCTCTCGCAGGTAACCGACATGCAGGGCATGTTCTACGGCGCCTCCGCCTTTGACGGGGACCTCTCCGGCTGGGACGTCTCGCAGGTGACCAACATGCACACCATGTTCAACAACGCCGCCTCCTTTGACGGGAACCTCTCCGGCTGGGACGTCTCGAAGGTGACTGACATGAACAACATGTTCTTCGGCGCCGCCGCCTTCAACCAGGACATCTCCGGATGGAACGTCTCGCAGGTGACCGACATGTCCTACATGTTCACCGGCGCCATCGCCTTCAACCAGGACATCTCCGAATGGAACGTATCGCAGGTGACCAACATGGGCAACATGTTCACCACCGCCATCGCCTTCAACCAGGACATCTCCGAATGGAACGTATCGCAGGTGACCGACATGGGCAGCATGTTCGCCTTTGCCGCCGCCTTCAACCAGGACATCTCCGAATGGGACGTCTCACAAGTGGGTTACATGACCACCATGTTCGCCGGCGCCGGCTCGTTCCAGCAGAACCTCGGGAAATGGTACGTGGTTCCCGCAGACACGGCCTACGCCACCTCGGAGGCCACCCTCAACGTCACCACGATATCGGCGCAGAACTCCGTCCTTGACGGCCACTCCCCCGAGTACGACATAGGTTCGGGAGACGACTCTGCCTTGTTCAACATGACCGGAAGCACGCTGATGTTCAATGATACGCCGTCCGTGGGGAGTCACGCCGCCAACGTGACGGCCTCAGGCACCAACGTCTTTGAGGGTGAGAACAACTGGCGCGTGCTGAAGATCACCGTCGCCGGCGCCGACAACAACCCGCCTGTCGTCGGTGCGGGATCGGATCTGGTGCTTGCCGAAGGCGCCTCGTTCACGCTGTCAGGCAGCGCCACCGACCAAGACGCCGACGACACCCTGACGTACTCGTGGTCGCAAAGCCCCGAGACGCCTGCCGTCGTGCTTTCTGGCGGCACCACGCTGACTCCTACCATCACGGCGCCTGCCGTGGAATCCAGCACGGTAATCACCCTCACGCTTACCGTAAATGACGGCACCGTCGACGTGACAGACGAAATGGACATTACCGTAAGGGATACCGCCGGCGCGTTCATCACCACGTGGAGGACCACCAGTGACAACGAGGAGATAACCATACCCGGAACCGGCACGTACGACGTGGTGTGGGGAGACGGCCAATTCTCCGGCGACGCGTCAGGCAATGCGGCCCACGCGTACGCCGATGCCGGCAACCACACCGTCTCCATATCCGGCGGCTTTGAGAGGATCTTCCTGAAAGGCGACCCGAACAGCGCGCCCAAGCTGCAGTCCATAGAGCAGTGGGGCGACATAGAATGGACCACGATGAACTCTGCGTTCCAGGGCGCCTCCAGCATGGAGTACAACGCGACCGACGAGCCCGACCTGTCCGTGGTGGCTGACATGACCAACATGTTCATCTTCGCCTCCTCATTCAACGGCGACCTCTCCGGATGGGACGTATCGGGAGTGACTGACATGACCAACATGTTCGCCAGCGCCTCCTCATTCGACGGCGACATCTCCGGATGGGACGTATCGTCTGTCACCGACATGTCCAGCATATTCTCCGGCGCCACCGCCTTCAACCAGCCCCTCTCCTCCTGGGACGTCTCGCGGGTGACCGACATGGGCGGCATGTTCGCCTTTGCCTCCGACTTCAACCAGGACCTCTCCTCCTGGGACGTCTCGCGGGTGACCGACATGGGCGGCATGTTCCGTAGCGCCGCCGCCTTCAACGGGAACGTCTCCTCGTGGGACGTATCGCAGGTGACTGACATGGATCTCATGTTCCACAGCGCCTCCAACTTCAACGGCGACATCTCCGGATGGGACGTCTCGCAGGTGACCGGCATGAACAGCATGTTCTTCGGCGCCACCGACTTCGATCAAAACCTCGGGAAATGGTACGTGGTGCCGGAAGGCACGACCTACGACACCTCGGAGGGCACCCTCAACGTCACAACGATATCGGCGCAGAATCGTATCCTTGACGGCCACTCCCCCGATTACGGCATAGGCTCGGAAGGCGACTCTGCCTTGTTTGACATGACCGGAGACGTGCTGATGTTCAAGGATACGCCGTCGGCGCAAGACTACACGGTCACCGTGACGGCGCCGGGCGGCGACTTTGGCACCGGCAACTCCCGGACTCTGACTGTCACGGTTACCGCCGACGACCCCGACCGCCCGTTCATCACCACGTGGGAGACCACCAGTGCCAACGAGACGATAACCATCCCCGGAACCGGCACCTACGACGTGGTGTGGGGAGACGCCGCATTCGACAACGACGCGTCAGGCAGCACGACGCACACGTACGCGGAACCCGGGACCTACGTGGTCAAAATAACCGGCGACCTCGTGAGGTTCCACCTGGACGGCATCTCGGCCAACGCGCCAAAGCTGCAATCCATAGAGCAATGGGGCGACATGGAGTGGACCACCATGGAGGAAGCCTTCTGGGGCGCCTCCAACATGGTCTACAACGCGACCGACGAGCCCGACCTGTCTAGGGTGACTGACATGACCGCCATGTTCTACGACGCCACCTCCTTCAACGGGAACGTCTCCTCGTGGGACGTCTCGCAGGTGACCATCATGACCGAGATGTTCTCCGGCGCCACCGCCTTCAACCAGCCCCTCTCCGGCTGGAACGTCTCGCAGGTGACCGACATGGGCAGCATGTTCTTCGGCGCCACCGCCTTCAACCAGCCCCTCTCCGGCTGGAACGTCTCGCAGGTGACTAACATGTATGGCATGTTCACCGGCGCCACCGCCTTCAACCAGTCCCTCTCCGGATGGAACGTCTCGCAGGTGACTAACATGTATGGCATGTTCACCGGCGCCACCGCCTTCAACCAGTCCCTCTCCGGATGGGACGTCTCACAGGTGGCTGACATGAACGGCATGTTCGCCTTTGCCGCCTCCTTCAACCAGCCCCTCTCCGGCTGGAACGTCTCACAGGTGGCTGACATGAACGGCATGTTCGCCTTTGCCGCCTCCTTCAACCAGCCCCTCTCCGGATGGGACGTCTCGCAGGTGGCTTCCATGACTTCCATGTTCTCCGGCGCCACCTCCTTCAACGGGAACGTCTCCTCGTGGGACGTCTCGAAGGTGACCGTCATGGCCGAGATGTTCTCCGGCGCCACCTCCTTCAACCAGCCCCTCTCCGGCTGGAACGTCTCGCAGGTGACTGTCATGTCTAGCATGTTCCGGAACGCCACCTCCTTCAACCAGCCCCTCTCCGGGTGGGACGTATCGCAGGTGGCTTTCATGACTTCCATGTTCTCCGGCGCCACCTACTTCAACGGGAACGTCTCCTCGTGGAACGTCTCGCAGGTGACCGACATGGACGGCATGTTCAACGGCGCCACCGCCTTCAACCAGCCCCTCTCCGAATGGGATGTCTCGCAGGTGGCTTTCATGACCTTCATGTTCTTCGGCGCCACCTCCTTCGATCAAAACCTCGGGAATTGGTACGTGGTGCCGGAAGACACGGCCTACGCCACCTCGGAAGAAACCCTCAACGTCACCACGATATCGGCGCAGAATGGCATCCTTGACGGCCACTCCCCCACGTACGGCATAGGCTTGGGAGACGACTCTGGTTTGTTCAACATGACCGGAAGCACGCTGATGTTCAAGGATACGCCGTCCGTGGGGAGTCACGCCGCCAACGTGACGGCCTCGGAAGGTTCGGTGTTCGAGGGTGAGAACAACTGGCGCGTGCTGGAGATCGCCGTCGCCGGCACCGGCACCGACGCGACCCCGCCCGACATCATCCTTATCGGCGACGACCCGTACACCATCCAGGCCGGCACCGCCTACCGCGACCCCGGCTACTCCTGCGCCGACGACACAGACGACGACAAGGATCTCCGACTCCGTCTGGACGACTCGGAACTCAACGTGAACGCCCCCGGCGACTACACCATCACCTACACCTGCACGGACTCCTCGGGCAACATAGGCACTGCCACCCGGACGGTCATAGTCGTGGGCGCCTACAACGCCCCGCCGGTCATCACCATTAACGGTTCTTCTGAGCTCACAATCCAGGCAGGCTCCGCCTATGAGGACGCGGGCGCCACCTGCACCGACGAGACCGACGGCTCCCTCCAAGTCACCACCACCGGCACCGCCAACACCGACACGCCGGGCACCTACCATATCACCTACGCCTGCACGGACTCCTCGGGGAACGAGTCTACTGCCACCCGGCAAGTCAGGGTCGTGGCCGTCGGGCCGCCCGAAGACAACAACCCGCCTAGAGTCAACGCCGGACCGGACCAGACGGTCGGGGAGGGCGACACGGTCGCCCTGTCGGGGTCGGCCGCCGATCCTGACGCGGGCGACTCCGTAGTGTCGTACTCCTGGTCGGCCCCGCAAGGCTCGGGCATCACGTTTGCCGACGGCTCTTCGGCCTCCACCACCTTCACGGCGCCCGCCGTCGACGGCGATGCCACCTTCACCCTCACGCTCACCGCCGGCGACGGCACGGACTCCGGGTCAGACGGCGTCGACGTAACCGTAAAGGAGACGGGCTCTGCGTTCATCACCACGTGGAGGACCACCAGTGACAACGAGGCGATAACCATACCCGGGACCGGCACCTACGACGTGGTGTGGGGAGACGGCACATTCTCCGACGCCGCGTCAGGGGACGGCGAATTCTTCGACGGCGTGTCCGGACACGTGTCGCACGAGTACGAGACCCCCGGAACCCACACGGTCAGCATAACCGGCGGCCTCAGGTGGATCAACCTCGCCGACAATTTGGCAAACGCGCAAAAGCTGCAATCCATAGAGCAGTGGGGCGGCATCAAATGGGACGCGATGGCGTTTTCGTTCCAGGGCGCCTCCAACATGGTGTACAACGCGGATGACGCGCCCGACCTGTCCGAGGTGGCCGACATGACCAACATGTTCCGCAAAGCCTCCTCCTTCGACGGCGACCTCTCCTCGTGGGACGTCTCGCAGGCGACTGACATGTCCGGCATGTTCACCTCCGCCACCGCCTTTGACGGGGACGTCTCACCGTGGGACGTCTCGTCGGTCACCGACATGTCCATCATGTTCGCCCTTGCCTCATCCTTCAACGGGGACCTCTCCTCGTGGGACGTCTCGTCGGCCACCGGCATGGGCCACATGTTCCTTGCCGCCAACTCGTTCCAGCAGAACCTCGGGAACTGGTACGTGGTTCCCGCAGACACCGCCTACGCCACCTCGGAAGGCACCCTCAACGTCACGACCGTGTCGGCGCAGAACTCCGTCCTTGACGGCCACTCCCCCGAGTACGGCATAGGTTCGGGAGACGGCCCTGACCTGTTCAACATGACCGGAAGCACGCTGATGTTCAGGGATACGCCGTCCGTGGGGAGGCACCCGGTCAACGTGACGGCCTCAGGCAGCGGCGTCTTTGAGGGTGAGAACAGCTGGCGCATGCTGGAGATCGCCGTCGCCGGCACCGGCACCGACACGACCCCGCCCGACATCACCCTTGACGGCGCCAACCCGTACACCGTCCAGGCCGGCTCCGCGTATGCCGACCCCGGCTACTCCTGCGCCGACGAGACAGACGCCGTCGGGGATCTCAGGCTCGAGCTGGACGGCTCGGGCCTCGACGCGAACACCCCCGGCACCTACACGATCACCTACACCTGCACGGACCTCTCGGGCAACATGGCCACTGACACCCGGACGGTCACGGTAGCGGCAGCCGCAGACACCATCCCGCCCATCATCACCCTTGACGGCCCCTCCGCGGTCACAGTCACCGCCGGCACCGCCTTTGACGACCCCGGCGTTACCTGCACCGACGAGACCGACCCGAACCCCTCGCTCGACTTCGACATAGTCGACATCGACCTGAACACCCCAGGCGACTACACGGTCACCTACACCTGCACGGACTCCTCGGGCAACTCGTCTACTGCCACTTGGACAGTCACGGTCATAGCCATGGATGCCGAGCCGCCCGAAGACAACATCCCGCCCATCATCACCCTTGACGGCCCCTCCGCGGTCACAGTCACCGCCAGCACCGCCTTTGACGACCCCGGCGTTACCTGCACCGACGAGACCGACCCGAACCCCTCGCTCGACTTCGACATAGTCGACATCGACCTGAACACCCCAGGCGACTACACGGTCACCTACACCTGCACGGACTCCTCGGGCAACTCGTCTACTGCCACTTGGACAGTCACGGTCATAGCCATGGATGCCGAGCCGCCCGAAGACAACAACCCGCCCACCATCACCCTTAACGGCCTCTCCGCGGTCACAATCACGGCCGGCACCACCTATACGGAACAGGGCGCCACCTGCACAGACGACACCGACCCGGCCCCGACTGTCACCACCACCGGCACGGTAGACACCTCCAGCCCGGGCACCTACACCGTTACCTACGCCTGCACCGACTCGAGCGGCAACGGGTCCACCATCTCCAGGGCAGTCACGGTAGTGGCAGCCGAGACGCCCATCGACACGACTGACCCTGTCATCGCCATTAACGGTTCTTCTGAGCTCACAATCCAGGCAGGCTCCACCTATACGGAGCAGGGCGCCACCTGCACAGACGACACAGACGGCTCCCTCCAAGTCACCACCACCGGCACGGTAGACACCTCCAACCCTGGCACCTACACCGTTACCTACGCCTGCACCGACTCGAGCGGCAACGGGTCCACCATCTCCAGGACAGTCACGGTAGTGGACACGACTGACCCTGTCATCGCCATTAACGGTTCTTCTGAGCTCACAATCACGGCCGGCACCGCCTATACGGAGCAGGGCGCCACCTGCACAGACGACACAGACGGCTCCCTCCAAGTCACCACCACCGGCACGGTAGACACCTCCAGCCCGGGCACCTACACCGTTACCTACGCCTGCACCGACTCGAGCGGCAACGGGTCCACCATCTCCAGGACAGTCACGGTAGTGGACACGACTGACCCTGTCATCGCCATTAACGGTTCTTCTGAGCTCACAATCCAGGCAGGCTCCACCTATGAGGACGCGGGCGCCACCTGCACCGACGAGACCGACGGCTCCCTGACACCCATCACCATCAGCGACACGGTAGACACCTCCAGCCCCGGCACCTACACCGTTACCTACGCCTGCACCGACTCGAGCGGCAACGGGTCCACCATCTCCAGGACAGTCACGGTAGTGGCAGCCGAGACGCCCATCGACACGACTGACCCTGTCATCACCATTAACGGTTCTCCTGAGCTCACAATCCAGGCAGGCTCCACCTATACGGAACAGGGCGCCACCTGCACAGACGACACAGACGGCTCCCTCCAAGTCACCACCACCGGCACCGTCAACACCAGCATGCCGGGCACCTACACCGTTACCTACGCCTGCACCGACTCGAGCGGCAACAATGCCACTGCAGACAGGATCGTGTTTGTCAGGGCAGCTGACACTGCCGACGACACCAAAGCCCCGGAGATCGACATCACCGGCCAGTCGCCCGTACGCCTGCACGTGGGAGACACCTACGCGGAGCAGGGCGCCAGATGCGTCGACGATACCGACGGGACGTGGGACGCCAGAATCCACAAGAGCACCGTCAGCACCTCCGAGGTTGGCTCCTACATCGTCATCTACGAATGCGCCGACTCCTCGGACAACACATCCCTCGCGATCCGGCATGTCGAGGTGGCGGCGCCGGAAGAAAACCTCCCACCGGTCATCACGCTCAAAGGCGACTCTGAGGTCACAATCCAGGCAGGCTCCACCTATACGGAACAGGGCGCCACCTGCACCGACCCCGAGGACGGCATTCTGGAAGTCACCGTGCGCGGCGGCAACCCCGATACGTCAAGTGCCGGCAAGCGCCACATCCACTACTCATGCACGGACTCGGACGGCAAGACAGACTCTGTAGTCAGGGCGATCATAGTGCGATAGGCCTTGGCTTTGCCCCGCCGGTACGGAGGGACGCAGGCGCCGTGCCTGCCAGGTGGGTAACATGAAGCGGATCCCGGGCGTTTGGTGGATGGTTGCAGGCAAGATAAAAAAGTGCCCCGCGTGCGGATATATAACCGGCATACGGGCCCGCCACGACCTCTGCCCCAACTGCGGCGCCCGCCTGGACTGCTCCGACGGCCCGTAGAGGATCCAAGGACGTGCGCGGCGCGCTGGGGCAATGTCATGCATGGACGCGGCACGGAAGGCATTTCGGTGGTTTCTCGTGGTGGCACCCTTCTGCACGCACCGGTAGGGTGCAACCCGCCGCTAGGGGGCGCTGTGACAGGAACTCCAGGCATCCCGATTGCCTGCAGGGGCGCCGCCACAGCACTCTCCGGTGTGGCCTCTGTGGACGGGGCCATCTCCCATACCCAAGCGCCGCTTCATGATATTGCCAAAAACACGTAAAGTCCGTAGGCTCACACCGCCACCATGTTCCGGTTTTTCACGCGGTTTCCGTTCCCCATACGGGCGGGCGGCGCCCCATACGCATCAGCCGCCCTCCGGCAATTCACAAAAAACCGCAAGTCCGCAGTTTCACATCCTGCAAGTCCATACGCTGTTGCCATGCCTCACAGATCCCCATGCGCCTCGGATCCACATACGGGCAATATCCCCATACCACCACAGTCTGACCATGTGCCCGCCGAGACCAGCGCGGCCGGCTTACGCAAACCAGGCGCCAACCGGTCTCCACAAACTCCCTGCGGCTGCGACGGCGTGCAGCCCGCCGACGGCGTCAACGCATGGCGTCGCTTCGCGACGCGGCGTCGCAGTGGGGCCCCGCGTTCAAGCCGGCACCTGTGGCCCAGGGAGTGGATCCCCGAAGAATCTGGACAGGCTGGACTCGACAAAAGTCCGCAGACGCGGCGTCAGGGCAATCGGATCCGCAGGACGGATGACAGACCACGCAGGCCATCGGCCAGACCGGTGTCACGCTTGCGCTACGTCGTTGGGGTACCGTATCTCTATCTTTTTGAGTATCTCTTGCAGGATGTCGTTCGTCTCTTTCAGTCCTCCCTTCAGGATGCTATTGATTTCCTTCAGGTTGTCGTTCGTCTCTTTCAGTCCTCCCTTCAGGGCGCCATTGATTCCCTTCAGGCTGTCGTTCGTCTCTTTGAAGCCTTCATTCAAAACCGTCACTATCCCCTTCTGGCCTTCAATCAGGGCGTCCAGTTTGCCGTTGATGCTGTCTGGTTTGCCGTTTGTCCTGTAAGGCCTGGGGCGCATTCCGGATTCATACATCCCCCTAATCATCGTTTCAAACATGCTAGTTATGCCTCTCCTTGCTGCGTTCCTGTATTAAATCCTAAACGTGCTCAGGTCTCTGTCTGGCCGTCTATCTTGCCCTCGGTGTGTTTCAGGGTTTCCTTCATACCGCTTACCTCTTTCTCTAGGTCTTTCAGAGCCTCCGTCAGGGCCTCTCTGGCTTCCGTGTTGGCCTTGAATGCCTCCGCTATTTCGCGGTTTAGAAGGAACATGTCCCTGTTTGGTTCGCTTCCCCTTTAAGTCTCGCGGCTGCACGTCCCGACGCCGGCGGCGTCTGCAGTTCCGCCGTCTGCGACGACGACAGGGGGACCCAGGACCTGTCTGTATGATCGGGCTATCGGGCCTAAAGGCCAGCCCGCCTCAAGCGGGCTTATAGTCGAGCCTGAAGGCTCGACAGGGCCGATGGTACCTGCATCTGCGCCGACAGCGTCAACGACGGTGTTGCCGGGCACGGACCGCATCGCGGATCAATCTGCTGTCAGGTCTCGCAGAAAAATTTGCGGAGACCGGCCTGCTGGCCTCGGCGGATGCGTGGTCAACGGCCTGGCTTGGTCTGATCCTGTCTGATCTGATCCGGTCTGATCCTGCACTTGGTCTGTCAGGTTATGGCCTGTCTGCCTGGCCGGTTGAATTGTGTGTATGTCCTGGCTTGGTCTAGTCTGGCCTGATCCGGTTTGGCCTGATCCTGTCTGGTACCTGGCCTGTCCGATTGCGGACTCTGCGACTGCATCGGTGCTGCGACGGCGTGTCCGGCCTGAAGGCCGGACTGTAAGCCCGCTTGAGGCGGGCTGGGCGTCAACGTCGGGGTATGGCATCGCTTCGCGATGCGTCGTCAACGTCGGCGGGGGCCGGCGTCGCGTTGGCGTGTGTGTAGTTGTGTGTTTGTGGTGTTGCGTGTCTGTGGGTGTCTGTGGGTGTCTGTGGAGGCTGTGTGGTTGTGTGTGGGGCTGTATGGGCGCGGAATTCGTGGCGTGTGTGTGGTTGTGGATGTGGACAGTGTCGTTGGTGGATTGGTTTGCGGTGGCTGGATTGGCGCGGAGATGTGTGGAAACCGGACGCTGGTCTCGTCGAGATCAAAGTCAGGTATGGCCTGTGTGTGTATGTGGTTGGTACATAAATTCTGAAGAAAAAAAATTTTGGAAAATGGAAGGGAGGGGTATGGCAATGAATCAGTTGGTACATAAAAATTAAGAGAAAAAAAAGTAGAGAGAAGTATAAGAAATGGGTTGGTATATAATTATAGGACTTAGTCATATACGGCCTTTGAAAATTCGGCAGCTAAAAGAGCATTATGATACGGTCTCCCCTCAGGTGCAGATCTACTTCCTTTCCCTTGTAGACCTTTAGCCTGTTTGCAAGCATCCTCGGTATGACGAACTTGATTACCGTGTATGTCCTTCCGTTGTATTTTCTCGTCACCGTCTCGCTCAACGTTACAAGAACGTCATCATTATCCAACCGCTTCCTTGACAGCGCGTAGACATCGTCGTCTGTCCGAGATATGTACATCCTGTCGCCGCCGGCCAGCCCCAGCGCGTTGCTCATGTATTTTGGCAGGTTCATGTGGAACTTGTAGAAGTGCGTGCCGGACGGCTTCATGCTCAGGTCTCCGGTGGCCTTGACCTTGCACTCCTGTATCTTTACGGTGTAGTCGTTGGTCATGCTCATCTGGATCACACTGCAAATGCGCATTTGAATAAAAGCCCTTGCGTCTTTTTGGGTGGCTTGTGGGCAATTCACGGGTTGTCATGTTGTCAAATTTTTAGAGCCGTGGCGCGAATGGTGTGGTGTCATTGGATGGGCAAGCCGTTTCTGAGTGAACTGGATGCTATGCCAGGTGTGTATGAATGGGCCGAAAAGGCCGGGATCGGCGGCCTTGAGGAATTCACGAGAAAGGCGGCCAGAAGGCCGCTGTATGTCGTCGGTTCCGGCGGGTCGTTCTCTGCCGCGGTGTTCGCGTCGCTGCTCCACCAGAGCGCCGGCAGCATCTCAAAGGCCGTCACGCCGCTGGAGTTTGCCGGCCATACGGCAATAGAGAGGGAGTCGTCCATCCTCATAATATCGGCAGGAGGGAACAACCCGGATGCCTTGTCGGCCTTTGGGATTGCCCAGGGCTTGGATCCGGAAAACATCGGGGTGTTGTGCGCCAGTACCGGAGGAAAGCTGGCCGAAATGGCCAGGGGAGCCGGCAACGCGGCCGTGCATGAGGCCGCGCCGCCAACAGGCCGTGACGGGTTTCTTGCGACAAATACGCTGGTGTCAAGCATGGTCTGGCTGCTGAGGTCTCACAGGAATACGTACCCGCCGCGGTATGCGGTTCCAAGTTTTTCCGATCTAGGATCAGAGTCCGCAATCTGCGCAGAGCCGTTCCGCAACGTCAGCACCGTCATCGTCCTGTACGACTACTGGGGCAAGGCGGCCGCAGTCGACGCCGAGTCAAAGCTTGCGGAGGGCGGGCTTGCCAACGTCCAGCTCGTGGACTACCGAAACTTTGCGCACGGCCGGCACAACTGGATTCGCAAAAACGGCGGCACCACGGGAATGCTGGCGTTCGTGACTCCGCAGTGCAGGACGCTCGCGGAGAGCACCCTGGGGCTGGTTCCGAGCCATGTGCCGTCTGTCAGCATATGCAGCAGGTTTTTCGGGCCGGCGGCCTCGATCGATCTCATGGTCCAGGGTATGCGGTTCGTGTGGCTTGTGGGAACGCTTACCGGAACCGATCCGGGGCGGCCGAAGGTCGCCGACTATGGGAGGAAGATGCACCATGTCAGGATACCCGGTTCGTCGGGAATGTTTTGAGGTTTTGTCGTTTTGTTGGCAGGCCGCCTGTGGCGCGGCCTGCCTGTGTTTTTGGCTGGAAACTGGTCCGCATGGCGGGTTTTCGGCACATGTGTGGCCCAGACCCCGGCTATTCAGTCATAATGCGCGTTCGTGGGCGCCATTTCCAATAATGCGGGTTGACCCCGCAGTGTAGTTAATCCCCAGACGGCAGCTCCGGCAGCCGGCGTTGTGATGTCGCTGACGGCAATGGCGGCATCTGCCATCTTTGATGGTTCCACTGTTTGGCCGCGGGCGGCCTTGGTGTCGACGTGTGGAATTTACGTCTCTAGCTTGATGGCCGTTCAGGGGCAATCTTCATTCCGCAACGCTACTCGCTACAGATGATATTCCATATCGTTAAAGAGACGCCATCATGGTACGGTGATGATTCGCTGACCGGGGTAACGCACCGGACAGGTGCGGACGGCTTGGCGGCCGCCTGGGGGTTCTTTGGGTTTTTGTCTCTTTGAGGTTTTGTTTTTTTGAGCAATGTACGGGTACATTACCTGGGGAACTTGGATTTTTTCATTCTGGGGGTTTTGGTGGGGTTGGTTGGTTTGTAAAAAAAATAATGGTTCTGGAGTTTGTTGGATGTCTTTGTTGGTTGGACTGACTCGTCGGTTGGCTTGAAATTCAGCCTTACTGACCTGTGTGAAAATGCCACAAGGGGTGGCAGTTTTTTGTCCGAAATGCCACTTGGGTGTCTCTGTGTGGGTCTATGGCTTAAAGTGGGGGTTAGCCTTCACCGATGCTGGTTTTTTCTGGAATTACGCACTGAATCTCGAATTCCAAGAGGAAAAGACGGATTCCCTATTCAATGCTTCGTTTTTGCCCTAAAAATAGTGTGTCCCACAACGTGACACTTTATGGGTTGTGTGTGTCAAACGTACATCCTCACGTCCATGATGCGCTTAGACGTAAAAACACGCGGCAGTGTGCAAAACTATGCCCAGCTTTGATCTGGACTTGAGTATGTACTGTCAAACAGCGGGACACTTTATATTTAATTTGCATATGGCAAACATGCGCGCAAAGCCGGGAAAGATACTGTCACCAAAGATGGCGGCGGCCATTTATTCACCTTCAATGCTATCCATCGCATCACGGAAGCGATCAAGGTATCTGATGAAGACGGCTATAAGGCGATCCGTAGATGACATGGTTGAGATACTGGAGAGCGGCGACAGGAAGGCAACCACGTTCCTGATCGGTGAGATCGAAAGACTGTTTGACGGGCAGTCGTTGGACTGTGGGAAGAAATCCGGGTGGGCGGTCTGCCGCAGAACCGACAAGTCCGGAACCTTTTATCTGATTAGTGATTTAAGTGTGGAATGTGTGGAAAGGCCGGAAAGATGATCATGACACCAAAGGCCGTAATGGTCATACACTCGCCGTCCGAGCTCTCAGTAGACTCAAGAAGCCATTACAGGTATCTGCTGAAGCTCGCCATAAGGCGCGCAGTTGATGACATGATCGAGATACTGTCCAGCGGCGACAGGAAGGCAACGACGTTTCTTCTTGCCGAGCTTGAAAGGCTCTTAGACTATAGCTCGTGGCCTGATTCAGAACGGGTTCGGCTGGCCGGCGACGGCCTGGCGAACCAGAACGGCAGAGCACCGCTTGCCTGGCAAGGGGGTGGACAGTGACATGTGCGCAAGGCCAGGAAAGATACTATCATCGCCAAAAATGATAAGGATCATCCACTCGGCATCCACGCTTTCAATCGAATCAAGAAAGCGTTCCAGGTACAGGCTGAAGCTCGCCATGAGGAACGCAGTTGACGACATGGTAGAGATACTGGAAGGCGGTGATCCAAAGTCCGCGGCGTTTCTCAGGTCGGAGCTGGAGAGGCTGCCGGGGTTCGTACATGAAAAGAACGAGGCGACACGACCAAAGGGACCAGAAGACGACGGCCCGGCGGCAATGATTCCGATTCAAGATGTTGCCAAGTCCAGACGGCCAGAGGAACCAGAAGACGGCGGCACCGAGGCTCCAAGTGAAGCGGATGCTGGAATGGACGTTGAAGACAGCCTGTGGGGATGACGCTATTGCGGTCTGGCTGCAGACGGCTCCTCACCGAGTCTCCCCGCAATGACTGCCGCCTTGGCCTCAAACCCGACTGCGTTGCTCATCACCGGATCGTCCACCGGGATGACGCTGCAGCCGACGGCCTTTGAGAGCGCGTCTGCCATTCCTGGAATGAGCGAGCCGCCGCCTGCAAGAACCACCTCGTCCGGGGATCCTATCCTGACAACCTCGTCGGCTATGTTGGCGGCCAGCATCGGCACCAGCCTTCCAACGGCTGACGCGTTCCTGGCAAAGAGGCCCTCGTGGTCCACGTATGCCGACTTGTGGTTCCGCTGGGATATCTGGGAGATCACAAAGTCGGACGCCTTTGGTATCGAGATGCCGTCGGCTCTACCGCCGTGGACGCTGATTATCTCGGTGGTGTCGTGGCCTATGTTTATGACCATGCCGGACTCCCTCCCACACGACACTAGCGTCCCGATGACCTGCGGTATGACGGCGCACGACACGGTCCTGAGCGACAATTTTCCGCCCTTATAAGCAACTGCTTGTTTAGTAACTAATGATAGGATGCCACTGGCAGTCGGTACAGAACGGTGACTGCGTACATGCAAAGATCAAGATGGCAGTTGTCCTACAAACCAATTCCCCAGTAACCGACTTGGCCGGTTTGGCCTCCAGCCTGCACAATTGCTGGCGCGCAGGAGCAGGCCGTTGACCGATAGGTTTGGCCTGTCTGAGGCCGAGATCCACAAGTACGCCGATGACTTTGACGTGACGCCGGAAGCAGTGGTGGATTTTCTTGCAAAGTCCCTTGTAATGAAAGGAATATCGTCAAAACTCTGCTCACACTCAAACCACAAAATAGAGCCCGGCTCGTCAGTGTTCCTCTTTGACGGGGCCGACAGGAACATAGACATGTACTACTGCGCGGATCCGAGATGCTTCCTGGGGGGAATTGATCCGGAAGCCATGCCTGGGAGGGACTGCAATCTGGAGCACATGTTGAGCTGCTCCACATGCGGCAGGATGTCGAACCGGTGGAAGGATCTTGCGCTTTGCAGGAAGGCCGGGCATGAAATCAAGTCGGTGCAAAACGAGAAGGCCCTGAAAGTAATGACAATGCAGGACAACAAGCTGTCGCACACCGAGTACGCGGCCATCATCATGGAGAAGCGCCATTTTCTGACGATGCGTGACAGCAAGGAGGTGCTGTATTATGAAAACGGCATCTACAAGCTTGACGGCGAGACAATAATAGATGAAGAGGCAGAAAGGCTCGT
Source organism: Candidatus Poribacteria bacterium (assembly GCA_965198165.1). GTDB lineage: Bacteria > Poribacteria > WGA-4E > WGA-4E > PCPOR2b > CBDAOT01. Next base: position 44,306 of record CBDAOT010000002.1, read on the forward strand.
CGAGAAGTGCACCACAAGGATGCGCATTGAGATACTTCACACGATAATGGTCAACACGTATGTCGACCGCGACGTCTTTGACAGCAACCCCACACTGATCAACTTGAAGAACGGGATATTTGACATGACGGCCATGAAGCTTATGCCGCACAGCCACGAGATACCTTTCCGCACGCAGCTCGACGTGTCATACGACCAGCGAGCGCGCCCGAAAAAGTTCATGCGCTTCCTAATGGAGGTGCTTGAGGACAAGCATGACCGCCAGACCATATTGGAGATGTTTGCCACGGCGCTCCTGCGCAACACGCTCAACATGGAAAAGGCAGTCATGCTGATAGGCGAGGGAGCCAACGGCAAGTCGACGCTTCTGAGCGCCATATCTGACGTATTCGGCTCTGATAACGTGTCGGAAGTTTCGATACACGACCTCCTGTGGAACAGGTTCTCAAAGGCCGACCTGGACGCCAAGATGCTCAACATATACGGGGACATCTCGTCCAAAGACCTCAACCACGTGGGCGTCCTCAAGAGCATCATCACCGGGGAGAGGATCAGGGCGGAGAAGAAGAACAAGGGGTCGTTCAAGATGCGGCCTTACGCCAAGATGTTCTTTGCCGCGAACCGGCTGCCGGAAGTCAACGAGGACACGGACGCCATATATCGGCGCTTCCTAATAATTGAGTTCGATCGGCAGTTCAAGGGACAGGACGGCAACCCGACGCTTCTTGTGGAACTCACCACGGACGAGGAAAAGTCCGGAATACTCAACCTCCTGATCGGGTATGCCAGGATCGTCATGCGGAACAAGCGCCTCACATATGGGCCGACGACCGAGCAGGTTAGAGCCAGGTGGCACGACAGGGCAGACCCAATCATGCAGTTTTTCAGCGAGTGCATTAAAGAGGTCAAGGGGGGAAAAACAGAGAAAAAAGACGTGTACTCGGCATATGCGAGATTTTGCAAGAAGCTACATCACATTCCAAAAAGCTGTACTATGTTTAGCAAGCGGTGCAAGGCCAACGGGTATGACGATGACACGGTGAGGATGGGGAAGCCGGTGCGCGTCTGGCTTGATATCGTGATAATTGGTGACGGAACAGACGAGCCAGAATCGACGCGTAACATTGATGATTTTGGTGACGATAAGGGTTCGCCGGACGAAACCAAAAAAGGCAAGCCCAAAAACAAGAAAGGGACAGGTTCTGACGCAAAGCCAGAGCAGGATGGGTACAGGTACTGCACGACATGCGACGCCGGCCCGTGGGAGGTCGGCAACAGCAAGACCGGAATGGACATGGTTGACTATCATGTTGACCTTGAACACGATGTTGTGGAATGCAACGAGAGGGGCGCGGTAAAGGAGTGACCGGACAGACGGCGCGCAGTGGATATCTGTCCCATCGCGGCTCGCTGGCCGCCACACCCGTCCGCTACCCGGCGGCCTGCCTTCTGTTGGTGGTTGGGGACCTGGCAATATGTACGGGGTCTTCATGCGCTGCATGGATCTGGCTTGCTCCGTGCGGTTGACTGTACCTATCAGACAGCGGAACGCGCGGCAGGACGCGCCTGTGGCGTCTGCGATTAGACTGCATGCGGTTCGACCGTGCCGGCAAGCGCGCCCCAAACCACTTTTGCCCGGAACCAAAGCCATCTGGGGGCTTTTTTATCGATCCGCCTTGACTGCGGATCTCCGTCCGGATTGGCGGTCACTTGGGTTAATCGACGTGTTACGCGTTACGCTTTTTTCTCCATTAACTCTCCCACATACACTCTCCCACATGCAGCACTATAGATATTATAATATTACTCCGTGTTAGACAAAAAGCGTAACGCGTAACACTTGCCGCCATTTCCCGGCAAGCACTGGAGGGCCGTGGCGTGGCCCTGCCAGAAGATGGTGCGGCAATGCGGGTGTGGCATCATCCGTTGGCTAATTGGCGGCAGACTGTTTCCTGGCCGGGTGGACAACTGCAGGCTCCAGCGAGGGTCATCTCCCACATGCCGAAAACGCCATGAATGCTTATTAGACCAACGCATGGCAGGGTACAAGGGATCGGAGCCAAAGACAATGGCTGAGGCAGGCTCCAAGATGGATGATCTCAAGGGCGACAACAGACCAGATCCGGAAGGGCAGACACAAAACAACGGCAGCAGCGGCAAACCTGCCAGCTGTTCCTTGGCGGCCGAGCAGGTTGCAGGTCTGAAAACCCTCCGGATGGCTAGGAGATGCACCCACGTCAAAGTACGAGATCGCCCTGTTGATAGACAGCCTGCGGAGAGAGAAATGACGTTCTCCAAGCCAACCCGCACACCACAACCATCCTCGGCCTGCCGCGGTCTAAGCGCTGTTGGCCATGCCAACGGCGGCCATTGCTTGTTGGCAGGCTATTCCTGTCGGGGATGATATTAAACCGCCAAAAAAAAAACAGCATCGCAAACACCGCCCGTCATGCAATGGCGGGTCGCGACTGCCAGGAACGTCCTGACAGTCAGCAGTCCACCGAAATTGCCAGTCATCGAGTGCTGCCGGAACCGACATGGGTAGGTCGTCGGCAGTGACAGACCCTGCCAGAAAGAAGGAATACTGGGAGGATGACTTTGAAGCCATTAAAAACAAAGTCGGCGAGAGGCCGATTGAAAAACTCCCGCTTGGCAATCTGTGCATGGGCAGCATGGTGGCTGGCAATAACGGCTAAGAAGCGCAGCGGTATTGCCGTTCCGGCGCTCTGCTCGCGTCACTGCATCGGGCGGCGGATCAGCTCCGTGTTGCCGGCAGAAAATCCCACCAAAATGTCAGGATCCAACACAAACCCCCATAACCGCAAAAAGGACACGCGCCAATTCGATATTAGAAACAACAAGTTTTAATAGTGCGGATCTGCCGAATATTTTCCAACCTATGAAGTTGGACCCCCAAACAATATAAAAATCCCAACAAACCAAATATTTAATGTGTATATTGTAAAAATTCGGTGATATTTAAGAGCGTTCCATGGAACGCTCTAGAATAGCTGTTTTCCCTTCTTTTTTTAGAAACTGCTTGCCATGCAAAAACGCACGGTGTAGAGATTGGTTCTCTGATATCTATTAGGTTGTTGTTTCTATATAACTGTTGCCTGGTGCCGGTTCTTCTCCAAATTCGGGCACCGGCAACGTTGCTAGTCAGACCCGCTGACCTCGACGTATCCGTCACGGATGATAAACTTGAGATGAGCAGGATTGCCCAGCACCTTCAGGATGGGTTTTGGTATGTAGCTGTAACTGGTCCTCCTGTCCTTGTTGCGTATCACTGACACGGCAAACTCCTTGGCATCTTTTGGCCAGGCTGTCATCATGGCAGTATGGGAAGCCCGTACTTTTAACCAATCGGAAGATCTATATTCTGCCAATTGGCAACATGCGCCACACATGGCAAGGCGTCGTGGAGGATCATCCCAACAAGTGCTAGACGCACGCGGCAAGGAGATTGTCCGGAGCGGCACCATTCTGTACATCGGCTCTGCCAGGCACAAGGTGTCCTCCCAGTCAGTGGCTGACGCCTTTTACGACGTCTCGTTTGGGCCTGACGGATGGAGATGCACGTGCCCGTACCATCTGCACGGAAACAGGCGGTGCAAGCACATCCGGGCAGTATACGGCACGATCATGTGCGAGAGAAGGCTTGCAGACGAAGGACACGAAGGGATGGCAGTCACAGAGCCCCCCGTGGCGTGCAGGTTCTGCCATTCTACGGACTGCACAGAGCGCGGGATGCGCAACAACAAGAATGGCACGGTGCCTAGGCACAGGTGCGGCAGATGCAAACGCAGGTTCACACACAACCCCGGTTTTGTGGGAAGGCACCATCCCCCGGAGGTGATTACAGACGCGCTGCAGGCGTACGCGGCAGGACTGTCTACGAACAGGATCTCTGACGGCCTGGCAAAGAGGGGAATCAGCGTGAGTGCCTCCACTGTCTGGCGATGGGCAAGAGCCTATGGCAGACTCTTGGAAAATTTCCAAAAGACATGCATGGTAACCGGATACACGTGGCATGCCGACGAGATCTACCTCAAGGCGTGGGGGAGGCCCATGTGGATGTTTGGCGTGATGGATGCAGAGACCAGGCTCATAATCGCCCATGAGATCGTACCGCACAAGATCGGATACGATGCCGCCGGACTTTTTGAGGTGGCAATAGGGGCTGCCGGAAAGCGTCCGGACGTGCTGATAACTGACGGCCTAGCCGGGTTCAAGACAGGATACAGAAGGACAATGTACACCAGAGCCATGCCCAGAACCATCCACATGGCAGATACCGGCATACGGGACAGGCACCCGGCAAACAACACGTACGAGCGCTTCAACGGGGAGATTCGGGACAGGATAGCCCGTATACGCGGGTTCAAGTCCCGGGATCCCGCACTGCTTGGCTTGCTGGTCGTATACCACAACTTCATGCGTCCGCACGGGGGCCTGGGCGGCAGGACTCCGGCAGAGGCTGCCGGAATCACAATAGCAGGTCCTGACAAATGGCGCACCCTCATAGGGCACGCGGCACTGTTATGCGCATAGTGTGCGTTTCCAGCCGTGCCTCAGCACCGACAGGCGGTGCAGACGGGATCCTGAAAAACGCCGGTTGCTGCTACGGAGTTTAGTATGGCATGTCATGGACATGTCGCACAAACGGGTAGAGTGTGTCGGTAGGTAATTCAGACTGTGATCAGACTGTCGAGTGCCGACTGGCCCGAATTTGGAGAAGAACCCCTGGTGCCTGGATCTGTGAAAGCCGCATCAGGATCCCTGGCCTGTCAGGTCTTCGGTCAATGTCGTGAACTCCTTGTTGATCTCGCCTCTGGCGTATCTCTCCCTTACGATTGCAAGCAGATCGTCGGCGCCCTTTGGCTTTTCGGCCACCTCCTGCCGTTTTCCCGGAGCCTCTTGGCGCATGCCTGGGATTTGTCTGCGATCAGAAAAGCCAAAGCCCTCAATGTTGTGGTACCTCCCATGTGTTACGGGCGTCTGCGCCCGCAGATGTCGTGTGTTGGCAATGCGTCTGGTTCAGTCCGGTTGCAGGTTAGCCGGCCGGTTTTTTAAATATTCGGGCCTGTTCTGGACGGGATCGCCGGATGGTGCGCAGCCCATACTGGCTGCCCCCTACACGGGAGCCGTGATTGCCCGCCGGATCACGGCGAGAAGGCGGTTAAAAATCCGGGAAGTTCCAGTGTGCCGGCGGCTGCCGCGCCGGGTGTCGTGCCGGACGGCTACTGCTAACACTGTTTTTGGCAACCGGAGGGAACGGGAGGGGCGTTGAGCCGCCCCTCGCCTGTGCAGGGGCGGCGAAACGCCCCCGGACGGACGTGCCTGGCGTTACGCCTGAGACACGGCGATGCGCCTTGTCCTCTGCATCTTCCGCCTGACGAGTTCTCTGTCTATTCCCCTGTACTCGGTGCCGCTGTTCAGCATCTCCCAGACCCATTCTAGCATGACCCTGGCCGTGGCCACCCTTGCCTTCATGGTTCCTATGCGGGCTGCCAGCTTTTGATAGCGCGCCCCTATCCGGGCGTCGTGCCGGACGGCGACGAAGGCGGCCTCGACCATGGCGGTGCGCAGCCAGACGGAGCCGCGCTTTGTTATGCCGCCCGTCCTGACAGTATCCCCGCTGTTGTGGTGCCTCGGCGACAGTCCGGCGTAGGAGACCAGCTTTTCTGCGCTGTCAAAGCGCCCGTGGTCGACGATCTCGGCAAGTATGGTTACCGCCGTAATGTAGCCTATTCCGGGGATGGTCATGATGAGCCGCGCCCGCGGGTCGTCCCGGGCGATCTCGGCTATTCTCTTTTCGTACTTGGCGATCCGCCCACGCAGGAAGACCAGCTTGGCCAGGTGGGTGTCCACCCCCAGACGGTCGGTCTCGCTCAGGTCCAGGTTCTGCAGCCACTCCAGTCCGTCGCCGGTAAACAGTCCGCCGCGGGGGCGCTTGTAGGGATATCTGGCAACGATCGCGTGGATGCGGTTCCTAGGGGCCTTTGTGTCGTCTACCAGGGCAAGGCGGCTGCGGGTCAGCTCGCGCATGTCCCGCTGGGCGGCATTCACCACAAACGACTCCGGGATCATGTCCAGCCTGCACAGCTCGGCCAGCTTCTCCGAGTCGGCCTTGTCGTTCTTGTAGGCGGTCTGGGTGATTATCTTGAGGTGGTACGGGTGCGCCAGCAGGGTGTTGATGCCTGCGGCCTCCAGCGTGTCGTGCAGGACGATCCAGTAGTTGCCGGTAGATTCGCAGGCGGCCGTGGCCGGCAGGTACCCGTCACTGCGGAGCATCCCGATGAACTCGTTTATTCCGGTGATGTCGTTGTCAAACGAGGTGCGTTTCAGCACTCGCTTGGTGTCTCCCTTGATCGTTGTAACGCATTTCTTTCTGTGAACGTCTATTCCAATGTAATACATTCTCTCACCTCCTTTGCAGTAAAGTGGACCCGACCAGCGGAAAACTCCCATTCGCCGTCAAAGCGGCATTTCACTATCCGCATACCTTGAGTCAATCTGCATAACGCCCTCATACGTGGCAAGGTACCATCGACTCTCAGGTCCAACAGGGCGGTTACTACGGTTGCCCTTATATCAGCAACACATAGTGTCTGCATAACGCCTGCCGACAGTTCCACTATGGGCATTGTACGGTTGCGAGTCGTTGACGCAGTGGTAATTTTCACGGCAGTCGCATATCAACAGGCAAGGCCAAGATGCCGGTTCTGGCCGACCGCCGTTCTGGTTCCGACAGGCGGTATCCCGGCCAGCGCAAGCCCGCATCCGGTGGGCCGTTTGCCGCACCGGCCGGACAGGCCGTCGGCAGTGTTGCCAATGCCGAT
>CBDAOT010000003.1:0-50759 GCA_965198165.1 Candidatus Poribacteria bacterium
GATTTGCGCTTCCTTTTGAAGGAGCTTGAGAGGCGAAACCGTGAAGCCGATTGATATTGGCCCATCTGACCTAGGGACGGTTCGGCGCGTCCTGCGGGAGCATGTGCCGGGACTGGAGGTCTGGGCCTTTGGATCCCGCGTGTCTTGGACTGCCAGGGGGACTTCCGATCTAGATATCGCTCTCATGACAACAGAACCGTTGGATGCCATGCGCTTAGCGGAGATGCGAGAAGCTTTTGTCCAGTCAGACCTGCCCTTTCGCGTGGACATCGTAGATTGGTCACCCACATCCAAATTTTTTCGGAGGGTGATCGAACAGGATCATGTGATGCTGGTGGGTAAAGATCGTCATAACGAGTGGAATGAAACGCTGTTCGTGAACTGTGCTACACTCGTAAGCGAAAAGGTATCTCCGTCAGAAATGGGCGATGTTCCATATATTGGCCTTGGGCACATAGATGAGGATACTCTATCGCTGAGATCTCACGGAATAGCAAGTGACGTAACCAGCACCAAAACACGATTCAAACGTGGCGATATTCTATTCGGTAAGCTACGACCATACTTTCGGAAAGTCATTATGGCACCATTTGACGGCGTCTGTTCGACTGACATATGGGTGGTCCGACCATTAAATGGAATAGATGTGAGATTCTTATTCTACAAAATGGCATCGCAAGAATTTGTACATGTGGCAACACAAGGCTCTGAAGGTACAAGAATGCCCAGAGCTAAATGGGAATTTGTGTCAAGAATGAGTTGTCTAATTCCACCCCTGCCTGAACAGCGCGCCATCGCTCATGTCTTGGGCGTGTTGGACGACAAGATCGAGCTGAGTCGACAGATGAACAGGACGTTGGAGGAGATGGCGCGGGCGCTCTTCAAGTCGTGGTTCGTGGACTTTGAACCCGTCCGCGCCAAGATGGACGACCGCTGGCGCCCCGGAGAGTCCCTCCCCGGCCTCCCGGCTCACCTCTATGGCCTATTCCCAGATCGTCTGGTGGACTCGGGGCTAGGAGAGATTCCAGAGGGCTGGAAGGCAAAGGCGCTAAACTGCTGGGCATCCGTCAATCCTGAGTCTTGGTCTCGCACGAACGTTCCAAAGGAGGTCGAGTACGTTGACCTAGCAAACACCAAGTGGGGAGTTATAGAGAGCACTCGGCACTTTCTTTGGAACAATGCGCCAAGTAGAGCTAAGCGCATACTGCGCAGTGGGGATACCGTCGTTGGGACAGTTCGACCTGCCAACGGTTCATATTCTTTAATTGCAACCGACGGCCTTACCGGAAGCACTGGTTTCACCGTGCTCAGACCGGTGAATCCAAGATGCAGGGAATTTGTGTATCTTGTGGTCACAGCTGCAGAGAACATTGAACGACTAGCTCACCGTGCGGATGGTGCAGCATACCCCGCGGTTCGATCAGATGTTGTCGGGGAAACCAAAGTAGTGGTGCCGCGTAGCGATCATGATATATTAGATCACTTCTCCAAGACTGTTGCTCCCTTGCTCAACAAAGCAGAATTCAACAAAACCGAATTCCGAAGCCTTGCCATCCTGCGAGACGAATTGCTGCCGAAACTGATTTCTGGAGAGTTGGATACTTTTCAGCTAGCTCGCGAAAGGAGTACGACGCAGTGAATTGGAACGAAGGGCTGGCTGGATCCGCGCTAGATATAGCGAAGACGGATGAGAAGAGACTGCGAGTCATGGCCGGTCCCGGAACGGGCAAGTCTTTTGCGTTGAAGCGGCGCGTGGCACGGCTGCTTGAGCAGGGTCGGGATCCAGATCGCGTTTTGGTTGTCACGTTTACGCGTAATGCAGCTGACAGCCTTGTTCAAGATCTCGCTGATCTCAGCGTAGTGGGATGTGAAAACGTGCATGTCAAGACGCTTCACTCATACTGTCTTTCACTTTTGAGCAGAGCGGGTGTCTTTGAGCACCGTAACCGTGTACATCGCCCAATCGTAACATTTTCCACATCTGGTTCCTTGCAGTTTGAGGGCGGCATGATGCTCAGTGATTTGGTCGGGATGAAAAAATTTGGCGATAAGCGTGACTGTACGGAACACGTGAAAAAATTTGAAGCAAGCTGGGCGACATTACAGTCTGAGCGACCCGGCTGGCCCACAGATCCGACTGACGCGATGTTCGAGGAACATCTGATCCGGTGGCTCCGATTTCACCGGGCCATGCTCATAGGCGAGCTTGTGCCGGAAACCTTGCGCTTCCTTCGCGATAACCCAGCATCTGATGCCCTTACAGCTTTTGATCATGTGATGGTTGACGAATATCAAGACCTGAACCGGGCAGAGCAGGAAATCATCGATCTTCTGTCAGATAAGGGATCCTGCGTCATTGTGGGAGATGTGGATCAGTCAGTCTATGGCTTCCGTCATGCCAACCCAGAAGGAATTGAGGATTTCCAAAACAGACACCCTACAACGCACGACGAGTTGCTTACAGAATGCAGGAGGTGTCCAACCCGTATAGTGACAATCGCAGATCGGCTGATCAAGAATAATCATCCGCCAAACTCACTATCTCGCTTACAAGCCATGCCGAACAGTGAAAACGGTAAAATTCACATCATCCAATGGACTGGTTCGACAAAAGAAGCGCAAGGAATAGCTGAATATATCGAGCATCTCTTGAATGATCAAGGTTATGTGCTTGGTGACATATTGATCCTAACTCCACGTAAAATGCTAGCACATAAAATACTGTGCATTATCAGGAAGAAAAAGATTCCAATATACAGCTTCTATGGCGATGAAGTGTTAGAAAAAGACTCCGCACAGTGCGCCTTTGCCTTGCTGACGCTATTGGACGATAAAGAAGACAGAGTGGCACTTCGATGGTGGCTGGGCCATGGCAGCCCACTAGGTCTCCGCGGCCCATATCAGAAACTACGAGAGTATTGTGAAGAAACTGATACTTCACCAAGGGACGCGCTTGAAGCCATGGATAATGGCAGCCTGCAGATTCCAGACGCATTACCGCTACTAAAGCCATTTAGGGAATTGATTAAAAATACTATGCGCCTCTCCTCGTTAAACCTGCGTGACTTGATTGACAGCTTATTGCCGGAAGATGATGACGCTTGCGCTGCCTTGAGAGATATTGCAGAGCAGGCTTTTGTAGACAGTGAAGACATTCATCAGCTCTTCAATCGCATTAAGGATATCATCGTCCATCCAGAAGTGCCAGATGGTGATTTTGTAAGGATAATGAGTCCGCACAAGGCTAAAGGGCTGTCTAGCAAAGTCGTAATTGTGACTGGTTGCATCGAAAAACTATTCCCCTTCGTAGATAAGAGCCTGTCCCCCAGAAAACAGGAAGATGCCGTTCGCGAGCAACGCAGGCTGTTCTACGTTGCGATTACCCGATGTAGAGAAGTTCTTGTACTTTCCTCTTTTACTACCACCAGCAGAGCCTATGCCAGCCGCATGCGAATTCCAGTTTATGGTGACAATGTTTACGCTAGATTGTCTACAAGCCAATTCATTCATGAGCTTGGTCCAACCGCCCCAAGAGCGCGAAGCGGCTCAGAGTGGCAGGCATCAGGCTATAATGAGGCAATTGATCCATGACTGCTATGGATGAAGCCGAGGTGGAGCAGGCCGCCCTAGCCTGGCTGAAAGAATCAGGATGGGACACCGTCTACGGGCCGGACATAGCGCCAGACACCGATGGCGCGGTGCGTACTGACTATGGGCAGGTGGTGCTGGAACGGCGACTGCACGACGCACTGGAACGGCTCAACCCCGGCTTGCCCCCCGAGGCACGTGAGGATGCCTCTCGCAAACTGACGCGCCTTGGCGGCGTTACGCCAGAATCCCGCAACCGCACATTTCATAAAATGCTGGTGGACGGCGTAACAGTAGAGTACCGAACCGCTGACGGCGCAGTACGCGGAGCGCAGGCACAAATAATCAATTTTGATGACCGGGAAAGCAACGACTGGCTTGCAGTCAACCAGTTTACCGTTACCGAAAACCGGAAGCAGCGGCGCCCGGATATCGTGTTGTTCGTCAACGGCCTTCCCCTTGGCATCATCGAACTGAAGAATCCGAATTACCCCGAAGCCATACAAGCCGCATGGCAGCAGCTCCAGACGTACAGGGACGAACTGCCGTCCCTGTTCGCCATGAACGAAATACTCATGATCTCAGACGGAATCTTGGCGCGCGTGGGTGCGCTCACCTCCGAGATGGAGTGGTTCAAACCATGGCGCAGCATACACAAAGAAACACCTCCAGGCCCGCAAATGCCGGAGCTTCAGGTCATGCTGGAGGGCGTCTGCTCGCCCGATCGGCTCCTCGCACTCGTACGCGACTTCGTCGTGTTTGAGGACGACGGCGGCGCCGTAACCAAGAAGATGGCAGGATACCATCAGATCCACGCAGTGCAGGCGGCAGTGTCTGAAACCCTCCGCGCCGCAGACCTGCAGCAGACGTCTGGACGCAACACCAGAGAGCATGGCAGATACGAGCCGGGAGGCAGTCCAGGGGACCGGCGCATTGGGGTGGTGTGGCACACGCAGGGGTCCGGCAAGAGTCTCACCATGGCCTTCTACGCCGGGCGCATCGTCCGCGAGCCGGGGATGGGCAATCCCACCATAGTTGTGCTGACCGACCGGAACGATCTTGACGATCAGCTGTTCGGCACCTTCTCCCGCTGCCAGGATCTGCTACGACAACCACCTTCACATGCAGAGAGTCGAGCCGACCTTCGCGACAAGCTCTCAGTCGAGTCCGGCGGTGTCGTGTTTACCACCATCCAGAAGTTCTTCCCAGAGGAGAAGGGCGGCACATACCCGGCCCTCTCCCGGCGTCGTAACATCGTAGTCATTGCCGACGAGGCGCATCGCAGTCAGTATGACTTTATCGACGGCTTTGCACGGCACATGCGGGACGCGCTACCGCGCGCCTCCTTCGTGGGCTTTACCGGCACGCCCATCGAGCTGCAGGATGCCAACACTAGAGCCGTCTTCGGCGGCTACATCAGCGTCTACGACATCCAGCGCTCGGTAGAGGACGGGGCCACCGTGCCAATCTACTACGAGAGCCGCCTCGCCAAGCTGACGCTGGACAAAAAAGAGCGGCCGCATATAGATCCCAAGTTTGAAGAGGCCACCGAACGCGAGGAGGTGGAGCGCAAGGAGCGGCTCAAGACCAAGTGGGCACAGCTGGAAGCGGTAGTCGGTGCAGAGAAGCGGCTGAATCTGGTTGCCCGGGACATCATTGCCCACTTTGAAGACCGCCTTGAGGTCATGAACGGCAAGGCGATGGTGGTCTGCATGAGCCGGCGCATCTGCATCGACCTCTACCGCGAGCTGGTGCGGCTGCGCCCCGACTGGCACCGTGGAGGCGACGGCGAAGGAACCATCAAGGTGGTGATGACCGGATCCTCATCAGACCCCCCGGACTGGCAACCACACATCCGCAACAAGCCCCGGCGCGAGGCGCTAGCCAAGAGGTTCCGCAGCTCCGAGGATCCACTGAGGATTGTGCTGGTTCGCGACATGTGGCTTACCGGCTTTGACGCGCCGAGCCTTCACACCATGTACCTAGACAAGCCGATGCGCGGGCACGGCCTCATGCAAGCCATTGCCAGGGTCAACCGCGTCTTCAAAAACAAGCCGGGCGGCACCGTGGTGGACTACCTGGGCCTTGCCTACGAGCTGAAGCGCGCCCTCATCACCTATACCGAGAGCGGTGGGAAGGGGAAGACCGCCATTGATCAGGATGAAGCAGTAGCGCTGATGACGGAAAAGTACGAGGCATGCCGCAACATGTTCCACGGCTTCGACTGGTCAAAATGGACAGCCGGAACCCCTCAAGACAAGCTGGCACTGCTGCCCTCCGCGCAGGAGCACATCCTGGCACAGAAAGACGGCAAGGATCGATACACAAGGCTGGTGCGCGAACTGTCGCAGGCCTTCGCGCTGGCCGTACCTCACGAGAAGGCCTTGCATATCCGGGACGATGTGGGGTTCTTCCAGACGGTTCTGGCGCATCTGACGAAGCGCGCCGCTAGCGAGCCACAGCCAGAGAGAGATCTTGACTTGGCAGTGCGCCAGATAGTCTCCCGCGCGGTAGCATCCGGGGGCGTGATGGACATATTTGCCGCTGCCGGACTGGAAAAGCCCGACATCTCGGTACTCTCAGACGAGTTTCTTGATGAAGTGCGGGGCATGCACCAGCACAACCTTGCAGCGGATCTGCTACAGAAGCTGCTCAGAGGCGAGCTCGCCGCTAGGAGGCGCAAGAATATAGTGCAGGCCCGCTCCTTTGCCGAGATGCTAGAGCAGACCATCCGCAGGTACCAGAACAGAACCATAGAGGCGACGCAGGTGATCGAGGAGCTGATCCGACTTGCCAGGGACATGCGCGAGGCCAAAACCCGTGGCGAGAAGCTCGGCCTTTCGGAGGAGGAGCTGGCATTCTATGATGCCCTGGAGACCAACGACAGCGCGGTACGGGTCATGGGAGACGATGTCCTCCGCACCATCGCCCGCGAGCTGGTAGAGACCGTCCGCAACAACACCACCATAGACTGGGCCATACGTGAGAACGTGCGCGCGCATCTGCGCGTGCTGGTCAAGCGCGTTCTCCGCAAGTATGGTTACCCACCAGACAAACAGGAGAAGGCGACGCGGACTGTTCTGGAACAGGCAGAGGTGCTGTCAGAAGAATGGGCTGTCTGAGCAGGTGCAGAAAAACATCAACCTGAGGATGTGTCCGTTCGGATTCCCTCAACCAACGTCCGGCCGGGCGAGGTGTGATCATTCATGCTCCCGTGTCATGCTAGAAGTGAACGCATGCGTTCATGTCTCCCCGCCCACCTCTCGTCAGACACTCGCGAGAACCCGTTTGAGACATGAACGAATATGTAAGGTAGTCTACGGGAATAACATCGGCTAGGTGCGGCGGCAGATCGTCACACGGGATCACGGATGGCGCCATCTTGGATAATAGGACGTAATGTTTTGGTGCTCTGACGGAATATGTGCGGGACAAACCGGCAGGCCGTGCAACAGCATCTTGGGTTGCCCGTCAGTGGGTTGCTTTAGCTGCCCTGCTACAAATTCCTGAATATGGGCGATAGGATGCCCGACGAGAACATGCTCCATAACGAGTCATCGACCATGGCAATGATTGCGTCATGAATGACAACAGTGGGTTTGGGGTACATTTTCAACTGCTGTTCTCAGGTAAAAACGCTGTCAGCACATGTGAGATGCACTCGGGCATGCCTGCTCAAAAGCCAACACAGTCCTATAACACGCAACTTGTCGTAACACAAGTAGTGGCAACGCATCGCTACACTACGTCGAGAGATCCGACAGCCTTCCCATAAGCAAGATGCAAGCGTTCACGCCCCCTCTCGATTCGTGTCCGTGGACATGTCGATGGGGGTTGCGACTAAGTGTGGATCGGGGGGGGGGGCGTGGGCGCTTGCGTTGCCCGCAATGTCCCGCACTGCACCATCTCCGACACCAAGGTAGCGGGAGTCTGGATCCCCCACGTATGCGAGCTAGGCAGCGGTGAGCGTGATGGAGATGGCGTCGTCGCGTCATGGCATCGACATCGGGGGTAGGGAGAACAACGCAACAGCCACTACCAAAACAAGCTGTTTTAATATATCAAATACACAGATTAATCATAAAAATTTTCAAACTAGGCCCATCAAAATTTACTGAATTGAAAAGAGAGAGGTTTGAAGCTGAAAAAGTTCTTCAGAGCGTTATCGAAGAAAACCTGTCAACATTTTTTAATAATCTCGAATTCTTAACTAGCGAGTTTCAATACAACAACCTGAGGCCCGATACAGTAGCTTTTGACACTGATAAGAAAACGTTTGTAATTATCGAGTACAAAAATGTCAAAAATAAACAGGTATTGGATCAGGGAGCTACATACTACAGACTACTTAAAGAGCATAAAGATGCGTTTGTTCTTCTTTATAACAAACACAAAAATGAGCAATATGGTATTTCTAAATTTAATTGGGAGGAAATTTACGTGATTTTTCTGTCCCCGGAATTCACAAAGTACCAGATTGGGGCTAGTGGAATAGGACTTCCTGTCCGGTTGCTCAAAGTAAGACGGTATCAAGGAGGCCTGTTAACTCTAGAGCCAATAGAGGATCAAATGAATGAAACAGTTCTATCAGAATCGAGACCAAATGGTTACACAGAAGAAGGATATCTGAGCGGAAGGTACGGGTATGGAAAGGCAAGTGAGAGAACAAAAGAACTATACGAAAAAATAAAGAAAAAAATACAGGACACATTCGATAATGTTGATGTGCTGCCAAGGAAGCCATACATAGGTTTTTACTTGAGAGAGAATAATTCCCCCATTTGCACCCTAGATGTATCACGAACCAAGATTAAACTGGCGTATTCTATTTCTTCGAAATACAAACTCATAACGCCCTCTGATTTCATCCGCGATGTTACTAATATAGGAATTTTCGGCGTGGGGGATTATCAGTCTGAGATAACGAATGAGTCAGATTTGGAGAAAGCACTGCAGACTATCCGGATTGTATATACTTATAAAACAAGCCACTAGAGTCACGCTCACAAATAATTTCGCCTCCTGAAGTGCAGTTAGACAGAAAAGCTTTTTGAACACCAGATCGACAAGCCACCCATGGACGAGACTGACAAGAAGATCCGGGAGCTGACGGAGGCCATGCGTGCAGAGCAGGACGCCAGGATCCGCAACAGGATGATGGCGGTGCGCGGAATACTCGCGGGATACCCCACAAAGGACGCGGCGTACTTCGCAGACGTGGACCGGCGCACGGTCCAGCTGTGGGTGGCGCGGTTCGACGAGGGCGGCATCGGTGGCCTCCTGGACGCTCCCGGAAGGGGAAGGCCCCCACGCGCGGGGTACGGGCAGATCAGGAAACTGGCCGACAGGCTTGCCGGCAAGAACATGCTCACCCCGAGAAAGCTTCGGAACTGGATACGCGGGAAACTGAACGCCAGGTACAGCCTGTGCAGCGTGCGCAGGATCTTGCGCTTCCTCTGGTTCTCGTCCAAGAGGTCTACCACGGAGTACGCCTCGGCAGCCGACTCCGATGCGGTAAGGTAGTGGCTGGCAGGCAGGCGTCGCAGGCGCGATATCGGGGGCAAAAAGGCGCGGATTTACGATCGTGGTGCAAGACGAGTCCATATTTCTCAGAACGGGGACGAACGGAAGGAGACTGTGGTCGCGCGTCGGGGATCCAGTGACTGTCAGCAGGCATGGCAGGAGAGACAAGACCATCGTGTACGGCACGCCTGCCGAGGACGGAACCCGGCTGATGTGGCAGTATGGGAGGTTTGACGGCCCGACGTTTGTACGATACCTCAAGGAGGTGCGCCGCAAGTGGGGCAAGGTCCTCCTCGTAACGGATAACGCAAGCCAGCACAAGCATAGGGAGGTGCGGAAGTATCTGGAGGAGCACGACGGATTGGAGATCCTGTACCTGCCTACCGCGACGCCGATGCTCGGCGCAGTCGAGTCCGTATGGAAGAATGCAAAATACAGGCTTGTCACTTCCGAACACTACGAGACGCTTGAGGACCTGACGCATGCGGTATCCGAATATTTCAGGATGTGTTCAATCAGGCTTGACATCTACAAGTTTCTGTACCGCTGCGTGTGAGGCGAAATTTTCAATGAGCGTCACTCTAGATCCACGACAATATGTTTGCCATTAGGGGTTTGAATATAGGCAGCGCTACCGTGTTGAACATTCCACACTATAAACTTCAGCAACATCCGCACCTTCATCTTCTGTAAGCATGAAAGTGACTATATAGTTTTGTAACCTTTGGGCGTCGACGACGCCTATCAATCAAGGATAAGCCTGGCACTGTCGCATGAGCATGGGTGTAGATTGCCACATGTGACGTTGTTGTATGTGAGAGTACAGTGCCGTAGCTGCTCGATTACTCGTGCCTTGCGCTGCGCACCTGATCATATTTTTTAAAATTATAAGATTCCAAAACAAAATAACCACCAACTAAGATTAAAATCATGAAATACTCCCACGTTTGGGTTAGATGTAATTCTATTGCAAGAAGAGTTATGGGAATTGCTAAAATCAGTATAAAGCCGGATTTTACTTGCCCCATGAAAAGATTTCGTCCAGTTTCAGGCATTGCTTTGTTGTGATCGAACTTGACTATATCCTGCTTGATCTCGTTTATAGAAGGTGTGTCGTTCATCCAATGTTCTTCAATTCTAGTCCTAAAATATCGCCATTTAAGAAAATATCCGTATGCGATCATGGACTGAAAAAAGAACCTGATTAAAACAAGCAAAACACCCGAAACCAATCCAAATCTTCCCAGCGGTGTGACAAAATTGCCATCAGCAAAAAAGCCAATGTACGCAGTAACCACTGCCGTTAAAACTATGTATGACCAATGAGTTGTTCTGTCGCGCCTCTCAAAAGATAATTTGCACTCGCCTTGAATTCGGCTATAATAGTCTGAAAGCCAGCTCTTGCTACTTGAATCAGACATGATCTATCTCTACCAATTGAAAGTTTTACCCATCGCATAGACGTAGTAACCAGACGATACCTTGATTTTGATTCTGCCATCATTTCTAGTAGTCACAACCTTCCTACGTTTTGTATACCCCGTGCTTTCATTTGTCACATCCCATCCACTGCATCGCTTTGAATACCAATCGGTAACGCTAGTTGGCTGAACATTTTTATCAGAGATAAATACCATTTTCAGATTCCTCATATGACCAAAGATTATTGGATTAAATCCCTCTTCTCTTCCATGATGAGACGCCACAAAGAAGGTGGTTTTCCTAAGCATTCTGGTAAATTTGGAACCTTCTTGTGTGATTAGGCGACTCCATCCTGCAGAAGAAAGATCTCCTGCATAGGCAAAAGTACAGCTTCCATATGTAAGAAAAGTAACCGAACTATAGTCGTTAATGTCATTTTGGTATCCTTTTAGTTTGAACCAAGAAATTGTTACACCTCCCCATCTACTTGGACCAAGCTTTGGTGAAACAAGTCGCTGTTTTTTTAAAAACCCGATGTATTTCTCAATGATCATCTTGGGTCTGCCATACTTTCCTTTCCTTAATCTCTCATGTGAGACATACGGTGCAAGAAACATTACCGGCATAAAACAATCGATGTTCACGATGTCACTTATGTGATCTATATGTGGGTGGCTAATTTTTAGCAGGTCAAGACGCCTCCAACGCTTTTTTGTCTGGCATATTGGGGAAAAACCTGTATTGGGATTTGCTGCGCAGTCAAGCATCAGGACGTTTCCATTAGGTGTTCTTGCGGAGATTGAAGTCCCATGATTCACATCCCAAATAATAATTTCTAGCGTCATGAACTGGTAGTGGGTTGTTTTACTGCTATTAATGGTTAGTCATCATTGGGGCGTTGTCCATTTCCGCAAACGCCATCCTACTTGAGGCAGTCCTGGTCGTGCCATGTCGCCCGCAATTCCTGCGATTTGGCCGTTGCTTCACGCATTCCGATTGCAGGGGAACCGGGATCGGGGCTGACCGTAGTAGCGCGGCGCAGCGTGCGCTGGGGAGGGGCATGCGTCAGGCGCATGCAGTTTGACTACGACAGCAGGTTGTACACCGCCGAGTATAATTCCGTGAATAACCGCCAGATTTGATGCAGGCCCGAAGACAGGATTGCCGAATTTCTTCCAAGCCGCTTGCTGTTGTCCCAAAATACGGGTTCGCTCAGATCCGTGAAGGGTCGTGGGGCGGCCGTTTACCGTTTCCGGATCTGCGTGCGCACGATCCTCTGTGCGCCTGCAGGCGCAGCCTATGCTTTTCTGTAGAGGTACCTCTTGATGTCAAGTTTTGGCAGGGACGACCTCAGCCACTTGTCGATGTCGCTGCACATGGAGCTGAACCGGACGTACGGCACGTCCAGGATCGCGTGTTTCATCTGGCGCCACACCTCCTCGATCGCGTTCAGATCCGGGCAGCCGGGCGGCAGAAACTGCAGCTCCACGCCGTCCAGGCGCCCGATCTCTTCCCTGACGAATTTCGACCTGTGTTGTGGAGCGCCGTCTGTGATCATCAGGATCTTCCCGAACTTTTCGCATGCGGCCTTCAGGAACTCGACAAACTCCTTCCCGGTAAAGGAGCCGTATCTCTGGAAGAACCCCTCCCCGTCCAGCGTGATCAGGCCGAACACGATGGTCTTGGAGTGCGATCCCGTGTACGTGTAGACACCGCGGACCCCTTTGGGCGTGTAGATTCCCTTCCTGAGCCGCGCGTTGGCTACGCATATCGCCTCGTCCTGCACGCATGCCGTGTAGCCGGCCCTCATCCTCTCCTCTATCAGCGGCTCCAGCTTCTTGCGGAACCACGCGATCTTCTGCCTGCTTGCTCTCTTCACGTGCCGTCCCATCGGAACCTTCCTGGTGAATCCCCAGCTGCGCAACAGGAAGCGCGCGTACGATATCGCATACTCCGTCATGTACTCTATGCCGGAACCGTCGTGAATGATATCGCGCAGGCCTTCTGCCGTCAGGTAGACCGTCTTTCTTACTTTTTTTTAACGGCCTTCAGGGTCTCGCCTGAGATCCTCGGTGGGCGGCCTGAGCGGGTGCAGGTCTGCAGGCCTGCAATGTCCTCCTTCAGGTACCGGTTGTGCCACTTGACGCCCCATGACGGGACCATGCCCAGATGGAGCGCGGCTCCGGTCACGCTCATCCCGTCTCTCTTCACCAGTACGTTCAGCAATATCCTGTCCCGCACCTGCGGATCCTTCTCAGTCTTGCGAATCTTGAGCATCTGCTTGTATTTCATGGCCTGTCTGGGCTGTCCTGATCAATGAACCTTTCGCTGCAGGACAGGCCTTGTTCAAATCAGATGGCCGATTCCTGGTTTCTCACTGCTGTGATCTCGCACTTTTATTCGGCGGTATACATACCAAAACCCATCCTGAAGGTGCTGGGCAATCCTGCCCATCTCAAGTTTATCATCCGTGACGGATACGTCGAGGTCAGCGGGTCTGACTAGCAACGTTGCTGGTGCCCAAATTTGGAGAAGAACCTGGCGTTTTTCTGTTAGGGGTTTGGACAACGCCCCATACCAGAAAAAGCTTAAGAGACTTGATGCCGTAGAGTAGCCGACAGACGGGAAGCACAGCATGGATGGCGAGTCGGATGTTACCATAAGTACTTTAGCCCTCACCATGCGTTAATTATATCTAGATTTGAACTAAATTTTTCCTTTCTTAATACAGCATAATCTATTTTTCATCGCAAAAGTGTAGTAGGTTTGAAAGAATCAATATTTACAATATCTCGAATATGATCCATATGGGGATGACTTATTATCATGTAATCAGGATTTTTCCACAATTTTTTGGTATGATGCAGTGGAGAAAAATCTGTGATGGGATTTGAAGCACAATCTATCATCATCGCATTACCATTAGGTAATTTTATCGACATGGAGTTACCATGATTAACATTCCAAATTCGCATATCCAGCATAGTTTATCTCCTGTCTACCTTCCTTCTAGATGATCCCATAAATCCATCAGGCAATCCTAACTGTTTACTAAGCCAACCTCCTACTGTTTCAGGTTCAAAATTTCTCTTGTAAGCAGAGCCACCTTTTGCACCTTTATCTCTATTACAAGAAACACATGCAGGAACTAAATTTCTTAGGTAGTCGCTGCCACCTTTTGATTTTGGTCTGCTATGATCAATTTCCCACGCACCTCGAATTCTTACTTTCCCATAATTTTTGAATGACAGTTTTTTGCCACAGTAATTGCAATAGCCACCTGTCTTTTCATATACATAATTGATGGCATCGTTATCAAATCCCATCTCAGTTACATCCTCCATACATCATTGTGTCTTGTTCTCCATCATCATACCAGATTTACCTTTCTATAGGGCCAACAAACCACGCTTTGAGTCTTGCGTTATATCTAGCATTTGGATTTTTTGATTTAGCGTATGTTTTATTTGTCACGTACAGTTCCATAGTTTCGTCTGCATTGACAACCATGCAATTTGCCTGATTGTTGGTAAGGATAGGTAAGTCTCGACGATGCCATTCGTTGTATGCCAAGTGTTCAGAACGTGCATTCCCGAAGAAAGTCAGAGCAGGTCTGAGTGCATCTAGGAAGTCGTATGAACGTCCCGAGTCCCGTCCGTGATGCGGTGCGATCAGGAGATCAATGTCCGTGACTTCATCTTCATATTTTTTCAAAATATGATCCCACGTATTGTCATGGGAATCGCCGCCGAATACTATACGTTTGCCACCAGTCTTGTAAAGAAGAACGTAGGAACAGTCATTATAGTCGTCACTACGATTTGCAGCATCAACAAGCGTGTCCGTTGGCGCAAGGATTTTGATGCCATCACCCCCAGAAGAATCCTCGTCTTGATTCCAGTATTTACCTCTAGCTCCAGCTAATGGTGTTAGCCTTCGTGGATCACTTTCCGGATCGGCATCCCGTAAATTCTTATAAAAATTCCAGTCGGCCCGATCATATGGAGGTTGCATCCATGACGAATCGTCTATCTCCCTTTTGTTGTTTGTATCCCAGAAGTTAGTGGGATGGAACTCTTTGAATAGCACACGAATGCCATCCATATGATCCATGTCTGGGTGTGTCTGAATATACCGAAAAATACTGTTGATTTCATGGCTAGAGAGGTATTGTATGGGGTTTACTGGATATTTCTTCTGATTGAAATTATGCAACGCCGCGCCGACGAAATATTGAGACGTTTCTAGCTCCGACTGGGCTAAATCGGAGTTTGCATTACACACATCAATTACAGTCACACGTCCTGAATAGTGCTGTATGATCGAGCAGTCGCCGTTTCGTACATTCAAAAAGTGAATGGTAGGCATCGCTTATTCCAATTCTAGCGCTCTTCCAAGAGAAAATAAGTGTGTCGGTTTGCGCCGGGTTGAACACATGTTAACCTCGCCTACCCACCTAGTGTGGCAGGCTGACCCCTCACACACCATGGTCTCCGAGACCTAGAGGTTGAATGGGGCAATCCGAGCTGCTGTGTTACTGGGCTCAGCCCTGATAGATGAGATGTGATTCGTAATTAGCGCGCAGGCACATTAGCGCACGATCTTTGGCATAATCATACGAAAGTTGCATGCTTTGGAGCACACATCTGTAAGATTATAGGCATCGAAGACCCGATTCTTAATTGCGGATCATGTCTCAGGGCTCTAAAGAACCTGCTCGCGCCTGCGTACAGGCAGATCCTGGCCCGCATCGCCGAGGCCCCGTTTGTGCAGTTTGACGAGTCGCCCTTCAAGATGAACGACAAGAAGGGATGCGTGTGGCTGGTCACGACCAAAGATGCCACGTATCTGGTGGCCGCCCCGAGCAGGGCCGCCATCATGCTGGACAGGCACTTTGGAAGGCTGCTCGGCATGCCGGTCGTGGTGGACGGGTACACGGTGTACAACGCATTCCCCGTCAAGCAGAGGTGCTGGGTGCACATCCTGCGCAAGGCAGAGAAGCACGCGATAAGGAAAGGCGGCAACTACCTGTCCTGCTACCGCAGGCTGCTTGCCATATACAAAAGAATCAAGGGCAGGGAGTCTGCAAGCTGCGCCGAATGTCTGGACCTGGAGAGAGCCGTGATCGAGATCGCCGCCGCGTATGGGGAAGCGGAAAGGAAGAAAGAGCATGACGGCCACAAGTTCAGGGTGACGCTTTAGGGTGCCGCGCCGTGCCTGTTCACGTTCCTGAGGCATCCGGGCATGCCTAGTCGCGGCCATAATGATTCAACGTTTTCTCCGTCAAAAAATCCACAAATAACCTAACCGGTCTGATGCGCGCCGGATTGGCACCAAAGCAAAGATTCATCGATCGGCAGATCTCCTGCGCCACCCGTGAGCCATAAAACCGTCCAAAAACAGGCCGACGCGGCACCGGGATGTGTTGCCGGATGAGGATTCCGAAGGGCGGGGCGTATCTACCGGCCATCCGGCCGGGGTATCTGGAAGAGAGGATCGACACCTTGGGCTCCTGCAAGGAGAGGGAGATGCTGCTGGCCGCATACCACAGAAGACGGGGCATGGCGATCATGGACATATCCGTGGAGATGCGCAGGCCAAGGACGACCATCCGCGGCTGGCTGGCACGCGCGATGGAGCGCGGTCCCGACGACCTGTCCGACAGGAAGGCCCCGGGCCGCCTGGCCCTGCTGGACGAGCCGTCCCGGTGGTGGCTCTCGGAGCTGCTGGGCCGCGGTCCCGTGGGATGCGGATTCCAGGCGGGATCCTGGCAGTCAGGGACCATCCTGGAGCTGATCCGCAGGGAGTTTGGGATATCGTGCAGCCCGCGCACGCTACGGAGGATGCTGCACAAGATCAGGTTCTCGTACAGGAAGCCCAGACCCGTCCCGTACAACTCCGCCCCGGAGGCCGAGCAAGGGGAGTTCAAGAGACGCACATCTGCCGAAGTGGGCAGACTGACCGGGCACGGATATGCCGTATTCAGCGAGGACGAGGCGCTCCGGCGGCTGTCCGCGGCGGCCGGCTACGGATGGTTTCCCACCAACGGAAATGAGACAGTCCCGACGGGATTCTCAACTCGGTGCGTCAGGATGTTCGGGATCCTGGGAAAGGACGGACACCACGTCCAGACAGCCGAAGCCACGAACTCGCGCACATTTGTGGACTTTCTAAAGTGGGTGCGCCTGAAATATCCAAAATTCGTGCTCGTCTTGGACAACGCCTCGTACCACAAGTCGGGAACGGTCATGGACTATCTGGCGTACGCCAACGGGGACATCCGTCTGGTATTCCTGCCCCCGTACACGCCGCAGCTCAACCCAACCGAGATACTCTGGAGGGAGATCAAGCGGCCGTTGTCCTGCCGGTACTTTGAGTCGGAGGAGGATCTGGAGAGGGCCATAATGGAGATAGTCGGTGGCGGCGAGCTGAAGTACGTCAAAACAATGGATTACCTGGCTACCTGAGATACCGCCTGCGGCAGACTGTCAAGATGTTTCTTGCGGATGTCCGCGCCGTAAGATGATGCCGGTTTGCAATCCTTCAACTGCCGCCGTCTTATTTTCACCCGAAACAGGTCGCCGCGACACCGGACTTCTTTGGCAATGCAGAACAGTTGCCGTATTTTGATGCCAAGATGTCGGATCTTTATGGCCCCCACTATGCACTTGAGCTGGACCGTCTTGTTGACTATCTGCTCTATCGTTTCGCGCGGAATCCTTCGCGGCCTGCCGCTCCGGGGAAGATCCCGGAGGCCATCAAGGCCTCCTTCGTCATACCGGTGTAGCCAGTTGCGTACCCATCTGGCGGATCGCATGAGGTGGGCAGCGGTCTCGTCTATGCTCGCCTTGCGCACATAGACCATGTGCACCGCGAGCATTCTTGCAACCACCCTGGGATCTTTTTCCTTCCTGTATGCCTCCTTGAGTTCTTCCCGCTCTGTTTCATCCATGTTGTGTCAAAGGATGAGGTGATCTACAAAGTTTTCGGCTTGGTGTAATTTTCCTGGAACGAACTTTGGCGTGTCGCTATACAACAGATTGATAGAAATGGGTGTACGAGTGACGTTGCTTAGACTTGCAAGCCGTGTGCGTTTAGGACAGGCAGGGAATTGCGCAACAAATTAATTTGTGTGAATGATTTAATAATAAAATGCCTCCTAAAACAGCTGAGAATAGTCTTGTGTTTCTGGGCGCGGGAGCGTCCAAGCCGTTTGGAATACCCACGATGCAAGAAATGGTTGATAAATTTGAAGAAAGGCTTGAAAGAGATGACGCTAAATGTTTTGCACTATATTCCAGAATCAAGAGCACGCTTGTTAATGCATACGGGAATAGCATAGACATAGAATCCGTGTTTTCTGTACTGCATGGAATAGAATCTCAGATAACAGCAAAGGATCTTGGCCATTACGCGTATTTTATTATAAAGACTGCGAACGTATCGCCGGTTGGAGAATTTCTATCTGAAATTGTTTCAACAGCAAAAAAAACACTAGATTATCTCCAAGATTACATCAAAAATTCGTGTCAACTACGACTTGATAAGATTAACGACGTCTACAACAAATCATACGTTCCACTCTTTAGTTTTATGAAAGGAAAAAAACAAAATTACACTGAACACCTAAACTTGGCAACAAATTGGAAATCATACACTACTAATTACGATCTAGTTTTTGAGTCATTTTGGCAGCTTCTTGATGGCGATATACATGATCACTTTTCCAAAGAACAAAACTCGAACAATTATTGCTTTAGCCAACATAATTTGGATCTCAAGTCATTTTGCAAGCTTCACGGCTCAATCAATTGGACACGCACTGTAGAAGACGGCAAAATTATCCGCAAGACCAACAACAGTTACAGTGTTTATGAAACTAAAGGTGATGTCATGTTGTTTCCCATACAACAAAAGGATCTCTACTTGCATCCGTGGTTTCTCATGTTTGCAGATTTGCGAGACGGTCTTGCTAGCCAAGACACGTGGTATGTTATAGGATATGCATTCAATGATGAGTCTATTCGAGACATGTTTGAAGAAGCTTTGCGATCCTACAAAGACAAAAAACTGGTGATCATAAACCCCTACGCCGACAACATAAAACAAAAATTTCCACAAGCAGTGATGGATTGTATTGACTCGTTGCCCATACTGTTTGGTGGTGATCACTTTAGAAGACAGTTTGAGGATTATGAAAAATCAACAAAAACACTGTCGGTTAGGATGTTAACACGTGGCCAAACCATACGCATTAGATGCGATCAACAAATAACCCGATGGAGTGCTTCTCCAAAAGAACTACTTGCAGAGGATCAGGTCACCGGAGCAAGTGGTAGCGGTATAAAAAATATCTGTATTAACACTAAACTTGCATCGGAATCGGAAATCAAGATACTTCTCACAGTATGCCACCCGTTTGGAGAGGAGATATCACTGTGGCTGTCTGACAACACTGAGCATCTGAGTGCAGGGATCGACTATGATGAGGTGACCGTTGCCCGACTGCACATGAAGGGAAAACATGAACGTGACAGTCATGGCGTTATCTGGATCCGCGATTCTATCGTACTTGGCAAACGTGAATTGTTTGATGTTGCCCCTGTACCAATTCCAGCCTAAACAGGATGCCATGTCTATAACGACGCGCTAAAGTTTATCCAAAGATATGGATCTCGTAGCAAGAACAGCCCGATGCCGCATGCCGAGCAGGGAAGCCTAACGTTGGAAGCATAGAACGTTTCGTATGGGAGTCGGCCATGTCAACCAGCACGCCGGATCTTTGGGGTAGCCGTTCCCTTTACGGGCACTGGTAAATTTAGGTGATCGGATCACTAGAATTTACCAGTGCCATCTTGATAGTATCGCTGTAGGAATAGGTTCAAAGAAAACACCGTATTTCCCACTGTAGGGCCCTGATCCCAGATTCATACGTCTTGCTTTCGCAGAAAACTCCCACAGGTCCAGCCTCCTCGCCTGTCTCGGCGGACGGCGCGCCGCCGGAGGCAAGCTGCCAGTTCCCTGCTGATTCCGGACGGTGCCGGGATAAGGGAATCCTACAGCCTGCATATGTTGATGAAAATGATCCAAGATTGAACAGTGCAAGCTGGAACGGAGAGAAGAGTCCAAAATAAGCCGCATACACTATGTGGGTTCCGACAGACCCGTCGCTGGGTAGCACTATCAGACTACACGCAGGCGTTCCACCAAGCAGCAAAGTTGTCAAATATGATAGCTTGGAATGTGGAACCATGCCTGACCGAAGCAGTTTGAGTATGGCATCTGTTCCAATTTACCGTACAATTGTACGGTAATGAGAACTCCTGCCGGCATTGGTGCTGGGCTTTTCAATCATGTGCCGGATCCAAGACACCAAATGACCGACTCCGAGTGTGATCGTTGAGGAGACGGCCGCGCAGAATCGTGCCAGGGCAAGTTATCGTCGATTCTCGCACTAGTCATGGGTGCGGCATAGCGTTTGCTACCGTTAAAATTTCGTATAAGGTCTTATCACCTACTTTACCAGACTCTCTGCGTGTCCCGTATCACAGCAGCTCCACAGAACCCTTCCTAGGCAGCATGTTTTAATACACGCCTATGAAACTTGAAACCTATGCTTAGAATTGTGGAGGATGTAGAAAAAATTAGCGCAATTCAAAAAGAGTTATCCGAAAAAATGATGGCTCTCGGAAAACAAAAAACCATCACAGCAGGGCACCGGGGAGACAGCAAGAGACGACGAGCGTATTGGTTTCCAGAATATGGGTTCTGGTGGTCGTATGATGATGATGTCAATACTAGGCACTGGAACGCATTTGGCATTCCAAATGACGAATCCACGCTGGAGTCAAAAAATCAAAACATAATATGTCAAATCAATTTTTCCAAAAGCCCGAAGCCAAAAGCTGCCGGAGTGCTTGTAAGTAGTGGCGATGGCAAGATATATGTCGCACATAACGGCAAAGTCGGAGGCGGTACACAAGGAGTGGGACAGGCTCCATTTAAGGAGCGTAGCGAGCTTGACTGGAAGCATGCTGAAGGATCTCATGGAACAATGGATGTAACACTGGTTTCTGCCCTTGACGATAAAGATCTGCTCGCGAATTTAAACAAGTTTGTTAGAGAAGTCCGCAGGTTCAAATCAGAGCTCAATGAACTAGCATTCTACAGACTTGTCCCTGCGCACGGCAAACCCGATATCACGAAAAATAATTCAGCTGCGGCTTATGATCCAGCTGCTAGTAAATACCTAGAGATCCTCAAATACAAGAAGCAACTGATATTCTACGGGCCATCCGGAACAGGAAAGACACGGATGGCGTATGAGTTGGCCAAGGCGGTAACAAGCACACCTGATTCGTCGCCGTCTAGCGGCAAAGAGTACAAAGAGTATGTCTTGCATATGGTAGAGACATGCGCTGCACGATGCGGTTTAAAAATGGAGACGAGATCTGATCACAATGTGCAAGCCGTAAAGGGCGAAAAGCGTTTTGTTGTGGCAATGGTTAGCAGTGACGGATCGGTGCAGACGATCGATAAGGTTGCGGCAGACGCCATACGGGGCGATGTCAAACCTGAGAATTGTTTTAGGATAGTAATAGATTCGGCAAACCGGCGATTCAAGGTAGTGCCATATTTGGAGGAGTCGGAAATGGACAGCCGCAGGTATTCTGAATACGGAGCCATGCGCGCTATAGATATGAATGCCCATAACAAAAATGATCCATTGCCAACGCCGAATAACGGTGCGCAGGATTTTATACGATATCTGGCCAGCATGTCTACCACGGATGTTCCGGATGCAGGCACGTTCGACGGCGCAATCAAGGCAGTCACGTTTCATCCGTCATATTCCTATGGGGAGTTTGTAGAGGGAATAGCGCCAAAGATTAATGCGGACAAACTGAACTATGAAATTAAAAAAGGTGTCTTTGCAAAGATCTGTAGGCAGGCTGCCGACAACCAGTCTCGCTATTACGTAATGATCATAGATGAAATAAACCGAGGAAACGTACCCAGCATATTTGGAGAGATCATAACCCTGCTCGAACCGGACAGGCGATCTGACAAAGACGGGAGCGGATACAGCGTGTCACTTCCATACTCCGGTGAAAAGTTTGGAGTTCCACCCAACCTGTACGTGATCGGAACCATGAACACGTCGGATCGCAGTTTAGTACAGATAGACGTGGCCTTACGACGCCGGTTTGCGTTTGTGGAGCTACTGCCGAACTCCTCGCTTCTGAAAGGCGAAGTGACTGGAATACCGTTAAGTCAATTGCTTCGTGGGATTAATGGACGGCTTGTGAAAAACGGGTTCGAAGACAAGCAGATTGGTCATTCATACTTTATGCGCGCACAAAGACTTGAGGATCTTCGTACGATCATGCAATACGAGATAGTGCCGCTAATACAGGATTATGCCTATGACGATTATGATAAAATGGCCGAAATTTTAGGGAATGCATTTGTAGACAAGACAAACAAAAAAACCAAGAACGAATGGATAGAAAACGACGGTATCTTTATTCGGGGTCTAAACGAACTTGCCAGCATATGAACCGTTGGTAATTAATCTACGCGAATACGAGTCATACAAACTCCCATACGAAAAGATTAGGGGTTCAGGATCAGGCGCTAAGAAACTCACAGATCAGGATAGAACACTCTGTGCCGGGCTGAAAGAGAAGCTTGACATCACAGAGCTGACAGACGGATTGAGCATAGTGGCTAAGCAACATGTCGGAATGGCTCACTTTGACGGATTCACTGTAAACGTACGTCCAAAAATTGCATTCAAGAATACCGCAACCCTGCCCCGGATGGTAGAGTTTGCACACAGCGGAGTGGATGGCTCTGTGGCAGAAACTGAGTTTGTGGGTGACGGCGATGCCCTCCGAGAGATACTGATTAGATCAATTGTGAAAAAAACGGAAAAATTGTTCCGCAGGGGCATGCATAGATCATATGTAATCCACCAGCGCCATACAGGCCATATGCGGGGTCGGCTTTTGTTCGACTCCATCCATATGCGCGATATTGCAACCGGTGAAACAAGATTATGGTGCGAGTTTGACGATATATCGTATGACAATCCGGAGAACCGACTAGTCAAAGCCGCCCTTGAGGTATGCAGACGTATTACCACAGAACAGGATATGGGACGCCGCATATCCAGATTATTGAGCCACATGGATGGCATAGTGTCAGACTCTGTACGGATGTCCGTCGTTCGTGTGGGCAGACACTATCTTCTGAGTTATGCAAATACCACAGATTCCAGTTTGATATCAAATGGAACAAAAATCACATACAATCGCATCAACCTGCACTACGAACCCATACACAGGCTCTGTAAGCTGGTTCTTGACTCGGTTGGCATGTTGGATTTGTATGGGGAACACCTACACGATATCGGCCAGTTCTTTGTGGACATGAACAAAGTTTTTGAAAGCTTCGTGGCGCAACTGTTTAAAAGATACTATCCGCCACCCGTAAGGACACAAGAGGGGCTTACCGCTTGGAGAAATCCAGACGCCGTGTCGGCGAGATTAGACATTTGGCTGGAAGACGAGGGGGTTGTATTGGATACAAAATACAAGGTGTCCAAAGACAATACGCCTGCTCTTACATTGGCGGATTTGTATCAGATTGGGTTCTACGCGTACGCTTACGGAAAAGGAAATAGGGCATATGCAGTTCTGCCTAGCGTGCCGAACTGCAAAAATGAAGAGAAGGCCATTACCAGCTGCTCAAGCAAGAAGGATGTAAAAAAGCTGTCCATTTACACGCGATACGTGGACTTGGATAATGTTGCAGAACTAATCCATAAAAAAGAGGAAGATAAGCTAAAGGCCATATTAAAAAAGATGCTTGTAGTATGAACATGCCGGTGCCGTATAACCCTGGTCCCAGATATTGGCCAATTTTGGTAAGACTTTGCAAAATTTTAACGGTAGCGGATGATATGCCGCTACCCATGACTGGCCCGAAGGTCGACTGAAAACTGCCCCGGCACGGTTCCGTGCGACCTTCTCTTCAACGAGGCGGCAACCATATCTGGAGCCGACTGCCGCGGCGTGATTGCCATACCGCTCCCATGTACACCGCCGAATATAATTTCGTGAACAACCGCCAGATTTGATGCAGGCCCGAAGACAGGATTGCCGAATTTCTTCCAAGCCGCTTGTTATTCTTATCCAAAAATACGGGTTCGTTCAGATCCGTGAAAGGTCGTGGGGCGGCCGTTTACCGTTTCCGGACCTGCGTGCGCACGATCCCCTGTGCGCCTGCAGGCGCCTGCCTATGCCTTTCTGTAGAGGTACATTTCGATGTCAAGTTTTGGCAGGGACGACCCCAGCCACCTGCCGATGTCGCTGCACATGGAGCTGAACCGGACGTACGGCACGTCCAGGACCGCGTGTTTCATCTGGCGCCACACCTCCTCGATCGCGTTCAGATCCGGGCAGCCGGGCGGCAGAAACTGCAGCTCCACGCCGTCCAGGCGCCCGATCTCTTCCCTGACGAATTTCGACCTGTGTTGTGGAGCGCCGTCTGTGATCATCAGGATCTTCCCGAACTTTTCGCATGCGGCCTTCAGGAACTCGACAAACTCCTTCCCGGTAAAGGAGCCGTATCTCTGGAAGAACCCCTCCCCGTCCAGCGTGATCAGGCCGAACACGATGGTCTTGGAGTGCGATCCCGTGTACGTGTAGACACCGCGGACCCCTTTGGGCGTGTAGACGCCCTTCCTGAGCCGCGCGTCGGCTACGCATATCGCCTCGTCCTGCACGCATACGGTGTGGCCGGCCCTCATCCTCTCCTCTATCAGCGGCCCCCAGCCTCTTGCGGAACCACGCGATCTTCTGCCTGCCTGCTCCCTTCACGTGCCGTCCCACCGGAACCTTCCTGGTGAATCCCCAGCTGCGCAGCAGGAAGCGCGCGTACGGTATCGCATACCCCGTCATGTACTCCATGCCGGAACCGTCGCGAATGATATCGCGCAGGCCTTCTGCCGTCAGGCAGACCGTCTTTTTTACTTTTTTTTAACGGCCTTCAGGGTCTCGCCTGAGATCCTCGGTGGGCGGCCTGAGCGGGTGCGGGTCTGCAGGCCTGCAATGCCCTCCTTCAGGTACCGGTTGTGCCACTTGACGCCCCATGACGGGGCCATGCCCAGAAGGCGCGCGGCCCCGGTCACGCTCATCCCGTCTCTTTTCACCAGTACGTTCAGCAATATCCTGTCCCGCACCTGCGGATCCCTCTCAATCTTGCGAATCTTGAGCATCTGCTTGTATCTCATGGCATGTCTGGACTGTTCTGATCAATGAACCTTTCGCTGCAAGACAAGCCTTGTTCAAATCAGATGGCCGATTCCTAGTTTCCCACTGCTGTGATCTCGCACTTTTATTCGGCGGTATACGTCCGGTTCAGCTCCATGTGCAGCGACATCGACAAGTGGCTGAAGTCGTCCCTGCCAAAACTTGACATCGAAAGGTACCTCTACAGAAAGGCATAGGCAGGCGCCTGCAGGCGCACAGGGGATCGTGCGCACGCAGATCCGGAAACGGTAAACGGCCGCCCCACGACCCTTCACGGATCTGAACGAACCCGTATTTTGGGACAAAAACAACAAGCGGCTTGGAAGAAATTCGACAACCCTGTCTTCGAACCTGCATCAAATCTGGCGGTTGTTCACGAAATTATACTCGGCGGTGTAGATTTTTGGCATAATCGCGTAGAGTTTGCTTATTTTAAGACACATCTCTGTAAGGGTTGAACGAAAAAGGTTCAATTTTTAATTGCGGATCAAGTCTCTGGTAGATTTGATCCAACTGATGCGCACAATGCAAAATCAATCGAACTGCATGCGAATCGGTTTCTTAAGGACGCGCATCAAGCACTACGCAAAGAGATGGCAAATCTCAGTTAACACAGACATGCTCACTTTGCCACTGAAGTAGCTGCCCCTTCCAATCCCCACCGCCTTACATCTCATAATGGCCGCGCGACTGACGTTAACGCAATTCCAAACGCTACAACAACTTAACAGACCAGTCGGAAATAAAACAAAATAGTTACTGACGCTTGCTATGGAAGCAGCATCCTGTCTGGGGCGCCTCGGCAGGCTCAACCGTCGCGGCTAGTCCTCATCGTCTCCGTGTCCACGATATTCCTCGTGGTTCGAGTTGCACTGGTTCGAATGGTTGTCAAGGTCTGCCTTGTCGCCGGTTCCACTATACTTTTCCATCTCTTTCACCTCCTATGCGAGCCGTTGCTCCATGGAAGAGCTTGTATTTCCTTGCTAACATAGATTGATTTTCTGTACAATGTCAGGCTGACCGCATATATTATGGTGCAATTGTGGGAATGATCGTGTTATAAATATGGACGAGTCCCTGATAAACATGCTGCTTGAGAGGATAAGGCGCCAGCCGGGCGTAATTCAAAGCGAGCTGCTCGCGTCCTTTGCCGAACGGGGCAAGGCATCACCGCACACAGTCCGAAACCGCCTTGCAGATTTGGAGAAGGAGGAAAAGATTCGCAGCCACCGCCGAGGAAGGGCCGTCGAGTATACGTCCATTGACGAGATGGAGACCGCTGAGCTTGACAGGACATTGAACCGTACTCTGGACAAATACGAAGAGTGCTTGAAACGGATACGGCAGAGAGTGCCCGTGTATCGGTATGTTTCAAAACGCAGGCTTTACGACGCGCTGGATTGGTATCTTGATCGGCTACACGAAAGGGAAAAGGAAGTCGAGTCCGTGTGGTATGACAGGTCACCGCATTTTCGCGCCGACCAAGAGGAAATTAACGCCCTGCTGGAGAGACTAGACGACGCGGACTGTCGGGCAAGACCCGATCTGGAAAGGGTCTCGCTTCGCATCGTGGTTCAGTTGGGACGCAAGAATGAGGACTACCAATGCCAAATGGAGAACTATTTCAGAATCAAATTCAGAGACAGGAAGCAGGCAGCAGCGATTGTCCTGCATCTGGACGAACTAAATAAGGAAATGGACGGCCTAGAAAAGGATTTTCATGAAATCTGCGACGGCCTCAAGAAGAAGGTGGAGTTTGGACGAGCCGATGTGGATATTTGCTCCATTGCCGACAGGTTGTGTTCCAAATACGGTGTTTGAAGCGTGAGGAAGCGCCGTGCTTAGGTCGGAGGAATTCCGATCGGTCTGACCCTTCCGCGCTGGGCCAGACCAGCATGCGCCCAGAAGAATAGATGTCCGTGCCGGTCAGGCTCCGATGGCTTATCGACCCCCGATAGGCCACCCACGACAGACCACCCAAGGTCAGACGCAGCGGAGTCCGTCTACAGGTCACCAATGGGTCACCTCCAACGGGTCACCAAGATGAGTCAGACCTTAATTGCGGTTCTCCGTAAAACGCGGGTGATGGAACTACTGCCCCCCATTCCGCCTTGACTACTGATCCTGTCTCTCTACAACGACCGAATCTCCCCACATGTTTCGTGTAGGATGCAAGATCCGCCGGCATGGTGTTACTGCGGCATCTTCACTAGTTGACATCCCTGTTGCCGCGTTCATAGTCCGGACTCTGGGTTTTGGCGGCTTCATGCAGGCTTGCATGTGGAGCGATGCCGCCTTTGTTCACATGTCCGGCCTGCCGCGTCAGGCACCCTGATTGCTTTGTGATCGCCTTGTACATGGCATCCTCCAACTCGTAAAACTTCCTTTCCAGATCTTTGCTCCTTCTTTCAAATTCCATGGCCATTCTTTCAAATTCCCTGTTCTTCCTCTCCAACTCGACCACCTTCGCGTTTTCATTCTCCAGACTGCGTATCCCTTCCCGGTCCCTTGCCTTGTCGGACACCAGCAGGGACGGCTCGATTTGTAACTGATCGGTTTCATGAAGTTCAGGACGGGTGGCCTGTTCAAGCAGTGTTTCCGGTTTTTTTTTTGACGCCGAATGCGCGGTTGTGGCTTGCAATGGCGGTGGAATTAATGACGAGTGTAACTGATCGGTTTCATGAAGTTCAGGCACGGGTGGCCTGAGACTTGATTCGTAATTAGCACCTAAGCACAAAATAGCTAGATTTTGGCATTAATCGCGTAGAATTTGCTTATTTTAAAACACACCTCTGTAAGGGTTGGACGAAAAAGGTTCGATTTTTAATTGCGGATCAGGCCTCTGTGTAGTCTAACGATACCTCTCAGCGGCGGGTCTGTCGGGATACGCAGGCCGGCCTGCCGCCAGGGCGCAGCCGGACGCGCGCCACGGGATCGTCGGGCCGCGCAGCCCAAAGGGGGCCGCGGGGCCAAAACCGGCGGACAGGCCCGTGCGGCATGCGATGGGGCGGCCAAAGGAGGCATGGGCGCCAGCGCGGCGCATCCGATGACCGTGGACAGGATCCCGGAACGGGAACCGCGCACGCGGCGGCGCCCGGGGTCAAAGGCGGCAAAGCGATACGGGGGGATGCCAAACGGGCCCGCAGGCCTAAGATCTGGGCAGCGGCAGCGCCGGGCAGGAAACCAAATCTTCTGCCAAGTAGACTTTATAGCATTAAATGCGTGCATACAGTTGATTTTTGCCCTAGCATTCGGCAAGCTTAAATACTTTTGACCGACTATTTGTCCGTTTTGTACGCGCAGACCGCATCCCTGATAAATTTATAAGATATACATGGAAAAAACAATAGTGCGGAATTCTATTAAATGCTATAAATGCGACACAGGTCCCGCGCCCGGGCGCGCGCCCTTTGGCGGGGACCGGCGGCGGGGTACTCCGGGCCGCCTGAGGAAGGGAAGAAACGGCAGGGCCCTGGCAATCGCGGCGCTGGCAATTGCGGTGACGGCCGGGCTCCTGGCCGCGCAGCCTGGGGGCTGGACCGGCGCGCCCTCCGGGGCCGCCGTTCCGGATGCGTGGCTCCTGCTTAGTGATGCCGCATTTGCGGGGCTGTTGCCAGGATACGCGTTTGCGCAGTCCGTAACGCAGACGCTGAGCCTGACCGCTGCCGACAGCATCACCAACACCGACGAACTAGAACTGGGCGGCGCAACGGGCATCGCCACGTTCACATCAGGCGGCAGCACCTACGCGGCGGTCGCCGCATTCGCCGACGACGGCGTCCAGATACTCAACGTAACCGACCCGTCTGACATCACCGCCGCGGGCAACATCACCGACACCGACGCCCTCGTGCTGCTCGGCGCACGCGACATCGCCACGTTCACATCAGGCGGCAGCACCTACGCGGCGGTCGCCGCATTCACCGACGACGGCGTCCAGATACTCAACGTAACCGACCCGTCTGACATCACCGCCGCGGGCAACATCACCGACGATGGTACCAATACCGACGAACTAGAACTGAACGGCGCGCGGAACATCGCCATATTCGAGTCAGGCGGCAGCACCTACGCGGCAGTCGCCGCATCCACCGACGACGGCGTCCAGATACTCAACATAACCGACCCGTCTGACATCACCGCCGCGGGCAGCATCAGCGACAATGGTACCAATACCGACGAACTAGAACTGAACGGCGCATCGGGCATTGCCACGTTCACATCAGGCGGCAGCACCTACGCGGCGGTCGCCGCATTTTCCGACGACGGCGTCCAGATACTCAACATAACCGACCCGTCTGACATCACCGCCGCGGGCAGCATCAGCGACCCCGGCACCAATACCGACGAACTAGAACTGAACAGCGCATCGGGCATCGCCATATTCACATCAGGCGGCAGCACCTACGCGGCGGTCACCGGACAATCCGACGACGGCGTCCAGATACTCAACATAACCGACCCGTCTGACATCACCGCCGCGGGCAGCATCACCGACGCCGGAACCCTTGTGCTGGCCAACGCGCGCGGCATCGCCACGTTCACGTTAGGCGGCAGCACCTACGCGGCGGTCGCCGCATACTTCGGCGACGGCGTCCAGATACTCAACGTGACCGACCCGTCTGACATCACCGCCGCGGGCAGCATCACCGACGATGGTACCAATACCGACGAACTAGAACTGAACGGCGCAGAAAACATCGCCATGTTCACATCCGGCGGCAGCATCTACGCGGCAGTCACCGCATCCCTCGACAGCGGCGTCCAGATCCTGAGCCTGACCAACACCCCTCCTACGGTCACTGCAGGTCCGGACCTGCCTGTGACCAAGGGGCTGTCAGTCCACCTGACAGGGGCCTCGGCCGCAGATGCTGACTCTGGTGATGTGCTCTCATACTTCTGGTCGCAGGATCCTCCCGGCACCGTCACTTTCGATGATGCAACCCTGCCGAATCCAACCGTTGCAGCTCCCCTGGGCACTGCTGCCACCTCGGTCGTGCTTACCCTGTCTGTCGATGACGGCACCAACGATGCCGTGACTGATACCATGACCCTGACCATACAGGATCCTCCCCCAAGCTTTGTCTCCTCCATCCTCAACAACACGTCAGGGGCGCTTGCGATAACCTTCTCTGAGGACATCGACGTGACGCCTGCGACAAACGTCGTTCCGGCCAAGATGCACGTCAGGGAGTCGGGCAACTACACGGGCGGCGGCATAACTTTGAGCGCAGGCGAGCTTGCCACCACTGCCGACGGCGCCACGATATCGTTTGCGTTGAATGCGTCGCGCCTCGCGGCAGTTGCGGCACTGGCCGTGCCGGAACTGACGATCGAGCCGGGGGCCGTACAAGACACGTCCGGCACCCTCATCGACGGCACCTTTGATGTGTCCACCGCTGTCTTTGTCGATGACACCTCAATCTCAGCCCAGGAGGACGCTCCAAGAGGTCTGGCGTTCTCAAGCGACGGCACCAAGATGTTTGTGGTAGGCTATCAACATGCCGAGGTACACAAATACGCGCTATCTACCGCCTTTGATGCATCCACTAGAAGTTTTGTTGATTCCTTCACCGGGCTCATAGCCGATGAACAACAGCCGCAAGACGTGACATTCTCGAATGACGGCACCAGGATGTTCGTATTGGGCAGTGAGCACGACGAGATACACGAATACACGCTGTCCACGGCCTTTGATTCACGCAATGCAGTCCTAGCTAGTTCCACCCCAATCTCAGAGGAATCTAACCCGCTAGGCATGGCGTTCTCAAGCGACGGCACCAAGATGTTCGTAATAGGCAATGCTGGCATGGATGTAAACGAATACGCCCTGTCCACGGCCTTTAATGCAACCACTGCAGTCTTTGTAGATGACACCTCGATCTCAGCCCAGGACAATACTCCGACAGGCATGGCGTTCTCAAGCGACGGCGCCAAGATGTTCGTAATAGGCAATCAAAACAACGCCGTAAACGAGTACGCGCTGACCACCACATTTGATGCCTCCACCCGAACCTTCGTGCATGCCGCCAATGTCTCACCAGAGGAACCAGGTCCACAAGACGTGGCGTTCTCAAGCGACGGCTCCAAGATGTTCGTAATAGGTACTAGCAGCGACGACGTAAACGAGTACGCGCTGAGCTCGGTCTATCCAATTGCGGTGGTGACCAACGCCCCGCCGGAGAACGCGTTTGTCACCACCTGGCAGACCACCTCTGCAGGCGAGACGATAACCATCCCGGTCAGGAACGCCGCGGGCAACTACACCGTGCACTGGGGCGACGGCAACTCCACCACGCACGTAACCGACGCCACCCACACGTACGCCGAGGCAGGCAACCACACGGTCAGCATATCCGGGAATTTCACCCAGATAAGGCTCAGCGGGGACGCTGCAAACGCGGCCAAACTACAGTCGATAGACCAGTGGGGGAACATAACCTGGACCACGATGGCAAGCGCCTTCCAGGGGGCATCCAACATGGCATACGACGCCGCCGACGCGCCGAACCTCTCGGGCGTCACCTCCATGACCAGCATGTTCTACAACGCCCACTCCTTCAACGGCAGCCTCTCCGGCTGGGACGTCTCGTCGGTCACCGACATGCAGAACATGTTCCGCAATGCCGCATCCTTCAACCAGCCCCTCAACGACTGGAACGTCTCGTCGGTCACCGCCATGAACTACATGTTCTACGACGCCGACTCCTTCAACGGCGACCTGTCAGGATGGGACGTCTCGTCGGTCACCAGCATGATCAGTTTGTTCTTCGGCGCCGACTCCTTCAACGGCAGCCTGTCCGGTTGGGACGTCTCGTCGGTCACCAGCATGGAAGGCATGTTCCGTAATGCCGACTCCTTCAACGGCAACCTATCCGGATGGGACGTCTCGCAGGTCACCAGCATGAACAACATGTTCCGCGGCGCCTCCTCCTTCAACCAGACCCTCAACGACTGGAACGTCTCGTCGGTCACCAACATGGAAGGCATGTTCCGTAATGCCGCATCCTTTGACCAGCCCCTCAACGACTGGAACGTCTCGTCGGTCTTCAACATGTTCGAAATGTTCCAAGATGCCACCTCCTTCAACCAACCCATCT
The DNA here is from genome assembly GCA_965198165.1 of Candidatus Poribacteria bacterium. Classification (GTDB taxonomy): domain Bacteria; phylum Poribacteria; class WGA-4E; order WGA-4E; family PCPOR2b; genus CBDAOT01. Next base: position 31,952 of record CBDAOT010000003.1, read on the forward strand.
CAGACTGGGACATCCCGCAGGTCAGCGACATGGAAGACATGTTCCGCGGCGCCGCGGCCTTCAACCAGGACATCTCCACTTGGGACGTCTCTTCTGTTGGATTCATGGCTGGCATGTTCACCGACGCCACGAGCTTCGACCAGAACCTGGGGGAATGGTACGTCGTGCTGAACAGCACCGAGATAGACGCCGCCGACGCGCCCGGGGTGGTGGGAACGATATCGGCTCAGAACCCGTTCCTTCGCGGCCAGAACCCCACGTACGCCATAGGAATGGGAGGGGATTCGGGCTCGTTTAACATCACCGGAGGATCGAACCTGAACATGAACATAACGTCGCCGGCCAAGTCACTCTACACGGTCAGCATCACCTCTGCCGGGGGCTTTAGCACGCCAAACCACCGCGTCTACAACGTGACGGTGACGGGCTTTGACACCAACAGCTCGCCGACAGTCAACGCCGGCCCCGACCAGACAGTCGACGAGGGGGACACGGTGACCCTCTCAGGCACCGCCTCGGATTCCGATAACGACCCGCTGACCTACATGTGGACGCACGGCTCGGCCCTGCCAATCAGCCTTGCCGATGATACGGCCCTCTCCACCACGTTTACCGCGCCCGCAGTGACGCAAGACACCACCGTCACCTTCACGCTTGCAGTCTCAGACGCCACCGACTCTGTCACCGATATGGTATCTGTCACCATAACCGACACTACCCCGGGCAGCATCCCGCCGGCAGTCCTGACCAATCCCTCCTCATACCAGCACGACTCCTCCAGGGACATCACGCTGGATGGTGGCAACACCGCCGCTCGGGGAGTCTGGTCTGACGGGATCACCATATGGGTGGTGGACGCGGATGATGACAAGCTGTACGCCTATACCCTTGCAGACGGGACCTACGACTCCGCAAAGGACATCACGCTGTACTCTGGCCACATCTTCGCTCAGGGAGTCTGGTCTGACGGAACCACCGTATGGGTGGTAGACTCGCATGATGAAATGTTGCACGCCTATGCATTTGACGGGACGCACGTTCCTGCAAAGGACATCACGCTGGATGGTGACAACACCTCCGCTCTCGGAGTCTGGTCCGACGGGACCACCATATGGGTGGCGGACACGGGTGATGACAAGCTGTACGCCTATGCCCTTGCAGACGGAACCTACGACCCCACACGGGACATCACGCTGGACAGTGACAACAGCAGCCCTATCGGAACCTGGTCTGACGGGATCACCATATGGGTGGTGGACACGGGTGATGACAAGCTGTACGCCTATGCCCTTGCAGGCGGGACCTACGACCCCACACGGGACATTCCACTGTACAGTGACAACACCGGCCCTGCCGGAGTCTGGTCTGACGGGATCACCATGTGGGTGGCGGACTCGGGTGATGACAAGCTGTACGCCTACTCTGGCGCCATCCCCCCGGCGGTTGATGCCGGGCCGGGCCTGACCGCTGCCGACAGCATCACCGACACCGGAGCCCTCAAGCTGTTCAACGCGCGCGGCATCGCCACGTTCGAGTCAGCCGGCGGCACCTACGCGGCGGTCACCGGATACCTGGACTACGGCGTCCAGATACTTGACGTGACCAACCCGTATGGCATCACCGCCGCGGGCAGCATCGCCGACACCGGAACCCTCGAGCTGGCCGGCGCATGGGACGTCGCCACGTTCACATCAGGCGGCGGCACCTACGCGGCGGTCACCGCATACTTCGGCGACGGCGTCCAGATACTCAACGTGACCGACCCGTCTGACATCACCGCGACAGACAGCATCGGCGACACCGAAACCCGCGAGCTGTCCGGCGCATTTGGCATCGCCACGTTCACATCAGGCAGCCGCACCTACGCGGCGGTCACCGCACTCTGGGACGACGACGGCGTCCAGATACTTGACGTGACCAACCCGTCTGACATCACCGCCGCGGGCAGCATCGGCGACACCAGAACCCTCGAGCTGTCCGGCGCGTCGGACGTCGCCACGTTCACATCAGGCGGCCGCACCTACGCGGCGGTCGCCGCATATTGGGACGACGGCGTCCAGATACTTGACGTGACCAACCCGTCCAGCGTCACCGCCGCGGGCAGCATCGGCGATACCGCGGCCCTCGAGCTGGACGGCGCACATGACATCGCCACGTTCACGTCAGGCGGCCGCACCTACGCGGCGGTCGCCGCATATTGGGACGACGGCGTCCAGATACTTGACGTGACCAACCCGTCTGCCATCACCGCCGCGGGCAGCATCACCGATGACGCCGCCCTCGAGCTGGACGGCGCAGAGGGCATCACCGTGTTCGAGTCAGGCGGCCGCACCTACGCGGCGGTAGCCTCAGTCGTCGACGACGGCGTCCAGATGCTTGACATAACCGACCCGTCTGACATCACCGCCGTGGGCAGCATCACCGATGACGCCGCCCTCGAGCTGCTCGGCGCATCGGGCATCGCCACGTTCACATCAGGCGGCGACACCTACGCGGCGGTCACCGCACATTTCGACAGCGGCGTCCAGATCCTGCGCCTGACCGGCGGCGGCGCCATCCTGACTGCCAGCAGCCAGTTCGTGGGGGAGCCAGACAACGCCCAAGGGTTTGCCGAGAGCGGCACGGTGATCCCGCGGCTGGCCATAAGGGACCTGTCCGTCCAGGTTGCCCCCGACAGCCCCCCGACGGTCACGTCGATCGCAAGGAGCGACCCGGCAGGGGCGGCGACATCAGAGCGGACCCTCGTCTTTGCGGTCACGTTCAGCGAGGACGTCACCGGCGTGGACCTGGGCGACTTTGCGCTGTCCCCGGACAGCACCGGAGGCGGCGGCTCCTCCGGGCAGTTCACGCAGACCAGCGAGCCCGCAACTCGCATAGCCGACCGCAGCACCATACAGGATGCCATCACGGTGGACCGGTCGGGTACGGCCACGTCCGTCTCCGTCGCGGTGGACATCTCGCACACGTACCGCGGTGATCTCGTTATAGTTCTCATCGCCCCCGACGGCACGTCCCAGACGCTGCACAGCCGCACCGGCGGCTCCGCAAACGACATAGACCGGACGTACGCGCCGGACTTTGACGGCACCGGGATCGCAGGCGACTGGACCTTGCGCGTAAGCGACAGGGCAGGGGGGGATGTCGGCACCCTGAACGGCTGGACGCTCACGATAGGCCACGGCACCGCCGGCAGCCCCGTGACAGGCCTGGCGGGCTCGGGCAGCCAGTACCTCGTGACCGTCTCGGCCGCGCAGGACGGTACCTACAACCTAGATCTGGTATCGTCAGGGCACGGCATCACGGACTCTGCAAGCAACCCGCTGACTGACACCGTCCCCACAACCGGAACCGACCACACGTATACCGTCGGCACGGCGCCTGCGGACACGACAGCCCCCACGCTTGCGTCAATTGAGAGGAGCGACCCGTCAGGCGAGCTCACCCCGGCGTCGACCCTGGTATTTGAGGTCACGTTCAGCGAGGACGTCACCGGCGTGGACCTGAGCGACTTTGCGCTGTCCTCCGGCGGCACCGGGACAGGCAGCGTGACAAACCTGGCAGGCTCCGGCAGCCGGTACCTCGTGACCGTCTCGGCCGCGCAGGACGGCACCTACAACCTAGATCTCGTCTCATCCGGCCACAGCATCACAGACGCCGCGGACAACCCGCTCTCCAGCCCGGCCCCGACGGGCGCGGACCACACCTACACCGTCAGCGCCACACCCGCGGATGCGACCGCCCCGACGGTCACGTCGATCGAGAGGAGCGACCCGGCAGGGGCGGCGACATCAGAGCGGACCCTCGTCTTTGCGGTCGCGTTCAGCGAGGACGTCACCGGCGTGGACCTGAGCGACTTTGCGCTGTCCCCGGACAGCACCGGAGGCAGCAGCGCCCCCGGGCAGTTCACGCAGACCAGCGAACCCGCAACTCGCATAGCCGACCGCAGCACCATACAGGATGCCATCACGGTGGACCGGTCGGGTACTGCCACGTCAGTCTCCGTCGCCGTGGACATCTCGCACACGTACCGCGGCGACCTCGTTATAGACCTCATCGCCCCCGACGGCACGTCCCAGACGCTGCACAGCCGCACCGGCGGCTCCGCAAACGACATAGACCGGACGTACACGCCAGACTTTGACGGCACCGGGATCGCAGGCGACTGGACCTTGCGCGTAAGCGACAGGGCAGGAGGGGATGTCGGCACCCTGAACGGCTGGACGCTCACGATAGGCCACGGCACCGCCGGCAGCCCCGTGACGGGCCTGACCGGCTCCGGCGACGCGTATCTTGTTACCGTCTCGGCCGCGCAGGACGGCACCTACAACCTAGATCTCGTGTCATCCGGCCACGGCATCACGGACTCCGCAAGCAACCCGCTGACTAACACCGCCCCTACCGGAACAGATCACACATACACCGTCAGCACCACTGTAACAGACAGCACCGCCCCGACGCTTGCGTCAATTGAGAGATACAGCCCCGCAGACCAGAACACCGACAGCCAGACGCTGGTCTACAAGGTGACATTCAGCGAGGACGTCACCGGCGTGGATACCGGCGACTTTGTTCTCTCTCAGGGCAGCACCGGGACAGGCAGCACAGCAAGCCTGACCGGCTCTGGCAGCGTGTATTACGCGACGGTCTCGGCCGCGCAGGACGGCACCTACAACCTCGATCTCGTGTCATCCGGCCACGGCATCACGGACTCCGCAGGCAACCCGCTCTCCAGCCCGGCCCCGACGGGCGCGGACCACACCTACACCGTCAGCGCCATACCCGCGGATGCGACCGCCCCGACGGTCACGTCGATCGCAAGGAGCGACCCGGCAGGGGCGGCGACATCAGAGCGGACCCTCGTCTTTGCGGTCGCGTTCAGCGAGGACGTCACCGGCGTGGACCTGAGCGACTTTGCGCTGTCCCCGGACAGCACCGGAGGCAGCAGCTCCTCCGGGCAGTTCACGCAGACCAGCGAGCCCGCAACTCGCATAGCCGACCGCAGCACCATACAGGATGCCATCACGGTGGACCGGTCGGGTACTGCCACGTCAGTCTCCGTCGCCGTGGACATCTCGCACACGTACCGCGGCGACCTCGTAATAGACCTCATCGCCCCCGACGGCACGTCCCAGACGCTGCACAGCCGCACCGGCGGCTCCGCAAACGACATAGACCGGACGTACGCGCCGGACTTTGACGGCACCGGGATCGCAGGCAACTGGACCTTGCGCGTAAGCGACAGGGCAGGGGGGGATGTCGGCACCCTGAACGGCTGGACGCTCACGATAGGCCACGGCACCGCCGACAGCCCCGTGACAGGCTTGGCGGGCTCGGGCGACGCGTACCTCGTGACCGTCTCGGCCGCGCAGGACGGTACCTACAACCTAGATCTCGTCTCATCCGGCCACGGCATCACGGACTCCGCAAGCAACCCGCTCTCCAGCCCGACCCCGACGGGCGCGGACCACACCTACACCGTCGGCGCCATACCCGCGGACACGACCGCCCCGGCCGTCACGTCGATCGTAAGGAGCAACCCGGCAGAGGCGACGACATCAGGGCGAACCCTCGTCTTTGCGGTCACGTTCAGCGAGGATGTCACCGGCGTGGACCTGAGCGACTTTGCGCTGTCCTCCGGCGGCACCGGGACAGGCAGCGTGACAAACCTGGCAGGCTCGGGCAGCCAGTACCTCGTGACCGTCTCGGCCGCGCAGGACGGTACCTACAACCTAGATCTAGTGCCATCCGGCCACGGCATCACGGACTCTGCAAGCAACCCGCTCTCCAGCCCGGCCCCGACGGGGGCGGACCACACCTACACAGTTCACACGCCACCCATTCAGAGTGATACTATCAACACCCCGCCGTCGATAAGCGCCGGGCCCGACCAGACCGTCCAAGGGGGCCAGGTAGTCAGCCTGACCGGGACCGCCACCGATGTGGACGGCGACCCCCTGACCTACTCATGGAGCCACGACTCCGCCTTGGCTATCGAGTTCGCCAACTCGACCGCCCCCTCCACAACGTTCACGGCGCCCCAGGTCAGCTCCAACACCACTTTTATCCTTACGCTGACCGTCGACGACGGCACCCAGGCCGCCTCCGATTCGATGGGCATCACCATCGTCGGGACACCCGGGTCGCCGCGCGGCATAGGCGAGATAACCCTGACCAGCACAGGGCCCGGGGTGATAGAGGCGAGCTGGGAGGCGCCCACGGAGACTCCTGCAGATTACCGCATGGCGTGGGCCAAGGTGGGTGAACCGTACCTGACCTGGACGGACCTGAGCGGCAACGCCTTCCCCACCAGCCCCTCACAGACCGTCACGGATCTCGAGGAGGGCGAGCAGTACAAGGTGAAGGTGCGCGCCCGGTACAGCAGTGGCGGCCCCGGGGACTGGAGCGGGGAGTTCACTGTCACCGTCGCGGGAACCGGGTAAGACCGGCTCCGCAAATTTGCCACGAAAGCGACTGGAAGCTCTGGTCCTCTCACCTGCGCCGCTGCACGCGAGCCGTACCCGTCAGGTTAACGGGAGGGCGCCTGGCTGCAGGCATGCCGCGACCTGCCCCTTTCTTTGGATTCGTGAACCAGGGCAGCGCGTCGTGTGCTGCGGGCTCCCCGCACGGGAGAGACGGGGACGCTGACAAAAGCCAACGCATGTGAGGGTACTGTTAAAGACAAGAGATCCGGGATGCCTGACTTGTTCCTAAACTTGAAAATTGGATCCTAAATTTTTAGCAGTGCCGTTTCGGCAGTTTCTCGTGGGGTACCGTTCTGCACGCACCGGCAGGGCGCAGCCCGCCGCCAAGGAGCGCTGTGACAGGAACTCCAAGCATCCCGATTGCCTGCAGGGGCGCCGCCACAGCACTCTCCGGTGTGGCCCCTGTGGACGAGGCCATCTCCCATACCCAGGCGCCGCTTCATGATATTGCCAAAAACACGCAAGTCCGTAGGCTCACACCGCCACCATGTTCCGGTTTTTCACGCGGTTTCCGTTCCCCATACGGGCGGGCGGCCCCCATACGCATCAGCCGCCCTCCGGCAATTCACAAAAAACCGCAAAGTCCGCAATCCCACACCTCGCAGGCCATGCACTGCAGCCCATGCCTGGCTGCTTCCCGCACGCCTCGGATCCCCATACAGGCAATATCCCCATACCGCCACAGTCTGACCATGCGCCCGCCGAGACCAGCGGCCGGCTTACGCAAACCAGGCATCCGCCGGTCTCCTCAAACTCCCTGCGACTGCGACGACGGTCAGCCCGCCGACGGCGTCAACGTATGGCATCGCTTCGCGATGCGACATCGGCATCGCAGTGGGGCCCTGCACTCAAGCCCGTCCGAAGGCCGGCGCCTGCGGCCCAGGGCGTGGATCCCAGAGAAATCTGGACAGGTTGGACTCGACAAAAGTCCGCAGACGCGGCGCCGGATCGCGCAGGACGAATGACGGATCACGCAGGCCAGGCCCGGCGTCACGCTTGCGCTGCGCCGTTGGGGTACCGCGCCTCTACCTTTTCGAGTATCTCTTGCAGCGTTTCTTTGATTCCTTCCAGTTTGTCGTCTGCCTCTTTCTGGCCTTCAATAAGGACGTCAAGCCTGCGGTGTATTCCGCAGTCAAACATCCCTGTGAATATCCTCAACATGCCCCCCTTGCCCTGTATCGGTATTAAGCGCTCAACGTGCTGCATTCCAACGCCGGCGGCGTTGGCGTCTGCGTTTGTCGCCGCCTGCGACGGCACGGCTGCGACGTCGACGACCGGAGGCCCAACACCTGTGTTATATAGCCACACGCCAAAATTCGTGCAGGGTGTAAGCAGGCCGTAGAACGTTGACGCGTTCAAAAATCTGATTATAGAATCAAATCCTTCGTGGAATACACTGTTTTTTTGACTATTTGTGATCGATTCCAATAGGTGCTGGTCAATGTTTTGCACGAACTTTTGCGTGTCGCTATAGTCCGGCCTGAAGGCCGGCTGGTGCGTCTCGACTGCGGCCCGCCTGACGGCGGGCTCTGCATCGGCGCAGCCTGTCCTCTGACCTGCTATTCACCACTGCGACCAGTGATGTCTGCTTCGGTCTGACCCGGTAGTGGTCTCCTAGCTCTTTCACCATATGTGGCACGATGTTCAGAGGAAGGTCCGGCAAATGCTGTTTGACTTTCTCGTATGCTCGTTGATCGCGTTCTTTTCCTTCCATTTGGCGTGAGTCGCGATCAACCGATCATTGAGCCGTTCGGTTTTTTGGAAGTATGTGTCTGTGGGACACAGTCCACTGCGCGTGAGCTCTTTTATACAGTCCGAACCAAACTCGCGCGTGTGGTATCACAGGATCAGCCTTAGCATCATCGCAGTCATTGCGGTATTTGGTTTAATCATCCCATTCGGAACGGTTGCATACTGTGACTCTATTCAGGTTTTTGATAGCAGTTGTTTTAGATTTGGCGGAGACCCGCTTGGCGCTTTCAAACTTGCAGGCGCAGAAATCTATTATGACCATTTGATTTATTATATGAACCCGTATCTCGTAGAAAAGCCATACGCCGGCAGCGATGTTTTCAAGCTATCCGGTGAGCCACCACGGGAGTTTCTAAACCAGATTATCCTAAAATATGATGACGAACATAGCGGCGTTCAGCCTAGTCCAAGGTCGCTACTAATCAACCTAAAGTATAATTCCACGGTGACAATCCTCAATGATTCCAAATTAAACTATGATGTTCTGCTCCGTGCCTACTCAGACACCCAACTGCTTGGGGCCCTGGATGCGGACGGTTTTTGGAGTAGGGAGTTTACCAATGTTGGGCTGTATACATACCGATTAGAGCCGGCAAGCGAGCACGATAATAGAGGCTTGTCCGTTCGAATATTTGTAATAGACGAACCCCTCAAGGACATTCCAAAATCAATTAGGCACAGTATTGCCTGCCGGCTTTTACAAATCGATTATCGGGAATACCCGTTCTTTTCTGGAATAAGCTGTGGCGGCAGCACTGGGCCAATAACAATCGATTTTCACAAGTCCATGCGAGGGGCAAGCCCGGAGTTTAAACAAGAATTTCTTGATAAAATCTCACAAAATGCCGGATTTTTGGAGCCGGAGATTTCTTTCAAGTATGACAATTCGGGAAATTATTGGGGCATCCCATTTCCACTGATGGCATTGGAGGCGTCCACTCTGAAATGATCGACGAATATTTCATCAACACCCAGATATTGTTGATTGCAATATACATGGTAATTCCATCCGTTGTAATCGGAGTCCTTGTATCAAAATTTAAAAAAACAAAGACCGACAAACGGCTCGTAATTGCCGGACTGTGCGGAGTTGCGGCATCCTCGTTGCTGTTTTTTGGGACTGCAATTATTTTGACATCGCCAAATGTCTGCTGCGAGACGGACATGAACGACTCTAGTAAAATATTCCTATCGTCATTGAGGCTTCTGTCTACGCCTTTTGCACTCATATCGACATGTTTTTTCTATCGCGGGCTATCTGATAAATTTAACCGGACCTATATTGCAGAGACCTCGATCTTGCTTCTATTGGTATGGACGATGCTAATTTTTATGTAACTCGTTTCAAACTTGAACCTGTACAGCGGGGATAAAGCTCGTGCATGCTTCTCCGAACGCAAGGTTTTTGATCGCGCCGGCGCATCTGCCCTGTGCAAAAGAGTGATCTGCCAGAGTTGTACAAAAAAGAAAAAGATACTGCTGTCAAGGATCGACTGATGTTATCCATCTGCGTGCCGCGTGACAGGATGGGCGCTGCCAAGGCGGCACATACCCTTGGCAGGTTCCCGCCATGGGGCGGCAGGCGGTGCCTCCGCCACCCGGAGGGGGGTATACGGGGGTACAGACCAGCCACAGGTCGGGTAGGCCGCTGTTGGTTCCAGTAAAAACAATGGCATGGATAAGAAGGAAGGCAGAAAAGATCGCCTGCCGGACGACAGTCAGGATGCTCAAGCTCGTACGGAAGGGGCACACAAACCGACCCCATACCCACCTAGACCGGCCGCGGGGGCAGGCAGGCCTGCAGGCGCATCCCGTCACCGTCATGGCCGTGGCCTCAACCGCCGGTACCGCCAGTACACAATCATACGTTATCATACGCCATCATGTCCAGCCCCACGCCAGCCGAGACCAGCGCCGGGGCTGCGGTAGGCCTGCACAGGCGGATCCCCATGCGCATCAGCCGCCCTCCGGCAATTCGCAAAAAACCGCAAAGCCCGCAATCCTGCATCCCGCAGGCCATGCACCGCGGCCCATGCCTCGCAGATCCCCACGCGCCTCGGATCCCCATACGGGCCACATCCCCATACCGCCACAGTCTGACCATGCGCCCGCCGAGACCAGCGCGCCGGCTTGCGCAAATCTTCACGCCAACCAGTCCCGCAAACCAATTGCGACGACGTGCAGCCCGCCGACGGCGTCAACGCATGACGCCGCCTCGCGACGCGGCGTCGGCGCAGTGGGAGCCCGCGTTCAGGCCGGCCCGAAGGCCTGCGGCCCAGGCGCGCGGATCCCCGGGGAGTCGGGGCAGGCTGGACCCGGCAAAAGTCCGCAGACGCGGCGCCGGATCGCGCAGGACGGATGGCAGATCACGCAGGCCAGGCCCGGCGTCACGCAGGCCACCGGCCAGGCCCGGCGTCACGCATGCGCCGCGCCGTTGGGGTACCGTGTCTCTACCTTTTTGAGTATCTCTTGCAGGATGTCGTTCGTCTCTTTCAGTCCTCCCTTCAGGATGCTATTGATTCCCTTCAGGTTGTCGTTCGTCTCTTTCAGTCCTCCCTTCAGGTTGTCGTTGATTCCCTTCAGGTTGTCGTTCGTCTCTTTCAGTCCTCCCTTCAGGTTGTCGTTGATTCCCTTCAGGTTGTCGTTCGTCTCTTTGAAGCCTTCATTCAAAACCGTCACCATCCCTTTCTGGCCTTCAATCAGGGCGTCCAGTTTGCCGTTGATGCTGTCCGGTTTGCCGTTCGTCCTGTAAGGCCTGGGGCGTATTCCGGATTCATACATCCCCCTAATCACCGTTTCAAACATCCTCAGACATCCTCATCATGCCTCTCCTTGCCGCGTGTCGGTATTAAATCCTCAACGCGTTTCAGGGCTGCCGTCTGGCCGTCGATCTTGTCCTCAAGGCGTTTCAGGGCTTCCGTGTTGGCCTCCATGGCTTTCGCAAATGGTTCGGCGCTGGCCTCTATGGCCTCCACTATTTCACGGGCGGCCTTTGCGGTCAGGAGCAGCATGCCTCTGTTTGTTTCACGTCTGCTTTAAGCCTCGCGCTGGCCGTCGATACGCGCCGTCGTCGGGCGACGACGGCCCGCCGCCGCGACGCCGACGACAGGGGGCCAGTGCATGCCTGTATGATCGGGCCTGGGGGCCCGATGTCCAGCCCGCCTGAAGGCGGGCCACTGCGTGCCTGCATGGTCCACCTGACTGTGGACAACGTCACGTCATCGGGTATGGCCTGCGCCTGAATCACACCGGCATCCAATCTACCTCCCAACAAGCGGGCACGGCAGATCGAGCATCGAGTATGGCCGGTGCCTGAATCACACCGGCGCATCCAATCCGCCTCCCAACAAACGGGCACGTCAAGCTGCGTTAACGACGGCATCGGCACGGCTCGCATCGCATCGCGGATTAATCTGCGGTCAGGCTTGCTTGGGAAAATTTGCGGAGACCGGCCGCTGGTCTCGGCGAAAATGGGGCCAATGGCCTGGTATGGCTTGGCCTGGTTTGGTTCAGTCTAGTCTGATCCGGTACGCGACCTGTCCGGTGCCTGGCCTGTTGAATTGCGGGGTGCGGCCTGTCTGATTCCTGGCCTGTCCGGTTACGGGTGCATGTCTTAGCCTGGTTTGGTCTGATCCGGTACGCGGTTCATCAAGAGATGTGATTCGTAATTAGCACGCAGGCACATTAGAGCACGATCCTTGGCATAATCATACGAAAGTTGCATGCTTTGGAGCGCACATCTGTAAGATTATGGGCATCGAAGGCCCGATTCTTAATTGCGGATCACGTCTCAGGTTCTCTTTCCGATGTCAATTCCTATGTTTTTCACTTCCTCACCTCCTTTTCCACTGATAGCAAGCCGGAAGCTGCAGTCACCTATCAGGGATCTACGTCCCACTAACACAGTAGCTCGCATCGCCCCATTCAACAACAAGGTCTCTTGGATCATGCATAATTAGGGGTCAGCATGCCACGTACGCTACGTGGAAGGGTGTTATCATGTTTTCAATAACCCCTGTTGCCTGAGAATCATTTAATTGTAGCTGTCGGATTCATAACCATTATGCGAATGCGAAAATTCCGAATTCAAAATTATAAGAAAATTCAAGATACGGGCTGGATTAAATGTGGGGACATAACGACGTTTGTTGGAAAGAACGAGTCTGGTAAGTCAGCCCTATTTAGAGGACTATCAAAAATTAATCCCTCTGATGGAGAAAAATATGACAAATTGAAAGAATTTCCACGACGAAGACTAACCAGTGAGTTTGAACAAAAGGATTGGCCTGTGAGTAGTGTAGAATTCCAGTTAGAAAATACCGATATTGACAAATTAACAGAAATTTGCTCAGTGCTCAATAACGTCACAAGTGTTGTAGTGATTAGATATTATTCAAACAGATGCACATTTCAATTTAAATCAAAAATAGACATTCCATGTCTCCTAGTAACGTCATATCTTGCCTTTCTAAAGTGCTGTAAGGCAGAGGTTGACAATGCCACGGCCTCAGAGGGGCAAGGTAAAAGGTTGGGAGATATTAAGAGCAACGTAAATGCGGTTCTTGTTTCAACAGTACAGCAACTTGAGGCCGAGAAGCCATCATCTCCAGTTGGCGTATTGGTGGTACAGCAAGTTTCAGATGTACTAGCGTCAAATTTGAATGAAGAGTGGGAGCAAAAACTGTTTCAAGAAATAGTCAATAAAAACCGTGAGTATCATAAAATTGCCCAAATCACAGTTGAGATCAGCGAAGCAGAAAAATGGGTTTCCAAAAACATGCCGCAGTACATCTATTTTGACAGATATGATGTGATTGACAGTGCAGTCTACATTAAGACATTCATAAAACAAATTAACGATGAACCAGCAAATGCACGACTTCGTACAACCAAATGTTTGTTTCAGCATGCTGGCTTGGATGTAAAAAAAATTCATGACTTAGACCCGGTAGGTGAAACTTATACCGCGGAATTAGAAAGAATGGCACGTGAGCGACATATCTTGATGAATTCTGCATCTGAGGCTATGACAGAGAAATTTAAAGATTGGTGGGAGCAAAGAAGGCATAAATTCAGATACGATGTTGATGGCCAATTCTTCCGCGTTTGGGTTTCTGATAATCTCGATTCCAGTGAAATTGAATTAGATCAGCGGAGCGCAGGAATGCAGTATTTCTTTTCCTTCTACCTTGTTTTTTTAGAGGAAGCATTGAATGCCCACAAAAACTCGATCCTGCTACTGGACGAACCAGGGCTCCACTACCACGGCACCGCGCAAAAAAAGATGGTGGAGTTCCTGCAGAAAATCTCACAAGATAACCAACTTCTCTACTCTACACATTCTCCATTTATGATTGATGGAGATAAATTGCTAGATGTTCGCGTTGTTTATGAAGACAAAAAAACAGGACATACGCTTGTGTCTTCCGATGTTTGGCCAAAAGACTCAGACTCGTTATTTCCATTACAGGCGGGTTTGGGTTATGCCTTGGCACAGACGTTGTTCTACTCTCGATACAATTTGGTGGTTGAAGGAATAACTGACTATTTAATCCTAAAGGCAATGAACGAACTTCTCGCAACGAAAAATATGACAACGTTAGACTCTGACGTGTCAATTGTTCCTTCTGGTGGTGTTAGGAATATGATGCCACTAGCATCTATGCTTGTTGGGAACGAACTAAAACTAGTGGTTCTTGTTGATGGTGACGAATCGGGAATTCAAAAAGGAAGGCAGCTTAAAGAACGTCTCATGATAGATTGCCTATTTGTCAACACTTTTATAAAAACAAAAAATGCAGAAATTGAGGATTTATTCACTGAGGAGTTCTACATGGGCGCGTTGAAAGAAGCATATCCTGACAACGAAGTGCAGTTAGGTGAAAACGAAAAATCAATTGCATGTATTACCAAAAAAATAAACCAAATGTTTGAAAGATTGAACTTTGGTAACTTTAATAAATGGAAGGTCACAAGTGTTTTAATTGACCGAATTCAGAAAGACTCGAAAGAAAATAAAATATCGGATAACACATGCAGAGCATTTGAGAGAATCTTTATTCAAGTCAACTCTCTTTTGAAAAAATAGTGTTTGGCGCGTAATTCTGTGCCGTCCTTCCCATGCATGTCTCCCATCGCGTCTTCACCGGCGGGTTCTCGACGTGTGTATGGTCTTTGTTGCTCGCACGTCGCGATCAGCTAGAGCGGGTCGAATCATTAGACGTACCCCATGTGTGCCATGCCGCCGTAGGAGGTATCGGCATGTTTAGCCAGTTGGCGCACTCGACCTAGTTGAGGGTTCGAATGCTACAGATGATCGTCCTTCCCTTGGCGAACCGGCGCCGGTTATCCCAGCGGATAAACATGCAATGTATAGCGACACGCAAAAATTCGTGCAGGGCGTAAACAGATCGTAAGACTTTGACGCGCTCAAAAATCCACTTATGGAACCAAACCCTTCATGGAATACACTGCTTTTTTGACCATTTGTGATCGACTCCAATAGGTGCTGGTTAATGCTCTGCACGAACTTGTGCTCTTAGCTATACTTGGAAGGAAAAACGGCGGAGATTCCGGCAGGCAAAGCGGCCCCCGCTGCCGCAGCCGCCTGATTCTGGGACAACGCGGCGAGCATGGGGACACACCCTAAACGGGACTCGTCGTTAACTCCACCGCTATTGCAAACCACAACCGCGCATTCGGCATCAAAAAAACCAGAAACACTGCTTGAACAGGCCACCCGTGCCTGAACTTCATGAAACCGATCAGTTACCACTAAACTTGATTTGTTTCGGTCCGGCACGACGGCCTGCGCAGCGTCCACATGGGGATGCCGGCCCGACAGGATCCGGCCAGCCAAGAGTTCCCCGGCTTCGGCGCGGCGGCTGCTCCGGGCGTGCGGCGTTGAGGCGCTGTGCGCCGGGAGCAGGACCGCTCCGAAGGAGTCTGCCGGCTGCCCCGCGTGCCTGCCGGAACGGGGAGCGATAGAGCAGGTGCGAGGGAAACGGAGCCCCGTGGGAGCGCGAACGCCGGCAGAAGCCGCGCGCGCCAGACAATCGATGACGCCGTTGGGTTTTATGCCTACGTAATTATGGATATTGGCTACAGTAATTGGCATTGTCTGGTTCTGTTATCCGCCGTTTTTGGACAAGCTGCTGGTGGCCAAGGCTACACAAATTATCTCCCACTCGTCTGCAGGGCAATGAAGCCAAGTTTCCGGATTGTGCCGCCTGATGTTGGTCGCATAAACCGACTCGCCTGTAAGTGGTTTTAATATCATAGCAGACTCTATGATCAGATCATAAACCCGTTTTCTCATCTTGGGTGATGAAATCGCATATTTTTCAAGATTGTCTGGCATCTTTTTTTCAAAGTCGGCAACAAATCTTTCATGCTCCCTGACCGCTTTCTTTGCGTTGTCCTTGGTAAAGTCATACGGTAGCGGCATTCCTGAGCAAATTTCCAGTTGGGACTCTTTACCTAGGTTCGTGAGCCAACGCGACTCGCACTCCACTGAGATATTGTCAAATATGACATGCAGGGCGATGTCGTTGTTTACGATGTGATAAATGAGCCATTGTTTTTTCGATCTTATTCTGCTGTCCTCCAACAATCTGGACAGGATCTGTACGGCATCACGCCAAAACCTTCTTTCCCGTCTGACATATGCCCAGTCAGCAAACATTCTTAGGTCAAAATTCTCATGACCGGCACTAGGTGAGGAATACTCCGTGGTGATTTCTTTGAAACGGCCGTCGCTATTGCCTCCTCGATCAAACTTTTGGGGATAGGCCGTAATGGCTCCGTCCTGCTCGCGGAGTAGCACATGTGCGTTGTCAGATCTGCGCACCACATGCTGATACATCTCCTCCGTTCTTCGTGTCTGTTTTTCACCCTTATCAGATAGTCTCTTCCAGTCCCTTGCCGTGGGTTGGGTGCCTAAAAACACGTCAAGCAGAACGGGTTTCAAAAGCTCTATCATCTGTTTGTGAATGTTGTCTAGATCGGCAATTTTTGCATTGACTCGTCTTTTAGTGTGCCAGGAAAGTTTGCGCTGTATCCTATAAAGCATGGCTGGGTCGATCAGTGGTATTGGATTCCCAGGCGCTGTAGCCTCTTTAGCATTCCAAAGCGCTGTGAAGAGGTGGGCAAGGTAATGGTTGGAGTACCTGTCCATAGCAAGTCCGTGCTGCGTTCTTTGACTAAGTGGCTGATCCTCGTATGTTTTGGGATCAAACTCCATTGAATCGTCCCAATCGCTACCCTTCAACACTCATAACACTGGGTGTTTTTCCGATATAAGGAAAGCGGACAGTTTGAAACGGTAGGGCATATACCCCATGGTTGTAGATTGACCCAAACTGGAAACTGTCCGTTTTTCTTAAAAGGAAAACAGAACCATACAAGAGCATGGGACTGAAAAGATTCCAAATGGAAGAGTTAAAACAGCCAATTCCCGCGGTTAACTTTCACCTTCTGCAGGCCTGCAATATGGCGTGCGGCCACTGTTTTGCTGTTAGCCTGCCTATGAATCGCCTGACTCTGGACGAGTCCAGCGAAATAATTGGGCTGCTTTCGCAGGCAGGATTCGAGAAGATCAACTTTGCCGGTGGCGAACCCATGCTGTATCCGGAACTAGACCGCCTGATCCGGGAGGCCAAGGAGAGCGGCATGACGACATCCATAGTCACCAACGGTACCAGAATTACTGATGTGTGGCTTGACGGCGTGTCCGGATATCTGGACTGGATTGCCCTCAGTATTGACAGCGCCAACCCGGACACGCACATGAGGTCTGGGCGTGTCACATGTGACGGCGCCATACAGACGGAGAAATATCTGGAGATGTGCCGCTCCATAAGGCAGCACGGCATGCGCCTGAAGATCAACACCGTGGTCACACGCTACAACCGTGACGAGGACATGACCGGATTCATCAGGGAGGCGGCTCCAGAGAGATGGAAGATCATGCGGGTTCTGACTGTAATGGGGCAGAACGACCATAACGCCGGGCTTTTTGAGGTCACAGGAGGGCAGTTTGACGCATATGTGGAAAGGAACAGATCCGTGGGGGACATCATAGTGGTGCCGGAGGGCAACGATCTTATGACTAGCAGCTATGTGATGATAGATCCCACTGGCCGCTTTTTTGACAACGCAAAAGGGCGTCACACCTACAGCCGTCCGATTCTGCAGGTCGGTGTGTCAGATGCCCTGCAGGATGTAAAAACCGATCCGGGGAGATTTGGCTTGCGCGGTGGTTACTATGAGTGGTAGCAGCTACAGGCACCGTAGAACACGCCAGCAGGCACTGCACGATGACAGGCCTGACTCTGACGTACTGTTCAAGATAAAGAAGTATCTGAGGAAAGAATACCATATGCCGTTTGACCGAATAAAAATAGAGCACGCCATACAGATTACCCGTGGGCACTGCGTGATGCTGGGAAGGCTGACCCGTGAGAAAATTTCACAGACCAAAGGCCTTGTCCGCACCCCGGACATCACCGTAATCGATGGGAACGGCAAGCCGTGGTTCATAATAGAGCAAGACGGCAGGATCCACGAGTCTGAGAGGCAGGTAAAAAAAGACAAAACACGAAATAGGCACTACGGCTACGCAGGTATTCCATGCATCGTACTGAACACCAAAAAGATCAGAACAGAGAGGAAGAAGCCATACATCTATCTGGACGAAATGATGCGGAGAATAGGAATAACAAAATAATCCGGGGTCTATCCCCTTTTTTTTTTGACAAAAGTTTCCTCCCCCATACTATTGTGAGGCCTCCACGACCTAGAGCCGGTCAGCCCATGCCCCAATCCGTGAGCCCGTCATCAAGCGCGGCTGACAGCCAGGATCCTCTAGGCCCCCTGTGCGCGCCAGCAGTGCGCGACCCGCCGCCGGAGAGCGCTGCGACAGGAACCGGATGTCCCGACTGCCTGCCGGGGGCGCCACCGCGACGTTCTCCGGCATGGCTTCTGTGGGCAGGGCTACCACATACCTAGGTGCCGTCCCCCCGATGTTGCCAAAAATACACAAAGTCCGCAGGCCGCATCCCGCCTTCATATTCCGGGCTTTCATGGGATTTCCGTTCCCCATACAAGCGAGCGGCCCCCATACGCAAGCGGCGCCCTCCATGCCCGCAGTCCCCACACATCCGCGCGGTCTTCCCCATACGCCAGCGCCGTTCTCCCATACGTCTCCACGGCTCCCGCAGTCTCCACACGCCGACGCAGATCCCCATAGGTTCAGCCGGCTCACCATACGTTTCCACGGCTCCTCCATACAGTTGCCAAGCTCCAGAAACATGACATTGGTTTCGACGAGACCAGCGTTTCCGGTTCTGCAAATCAGGCACCCGCAGGCCTCCACAAATTCCCTGCATCGACTGCTGGCGCGGTACCGCATGCCCAGACGAAGCATCAACCAGTCGAGACCAGCGTTCCGGCTCACCCAGATCCACGCATCCAACCGGCTTACCCAGATTCCCCGGGCCAGCGACGGGTGGGCCTCGCGTCGGCGGCGGACACGGCGACGACGCTGCGTCGACGCCGACGCCGGCGTGAACCGT
>CBDAOT010000004.1:0-30479 GCA_965198165.1 Candidatus Poribacteria bacterium
AGAATAACGGACTATAGAGCCGGCGAGTTGACTGTCTCGGTTTCCGTTGGTTTTTTCGGGTATTGAACCGCCCATTGGTCAAAGTTCGGTCTCACGAGAATCAATCAAGAGCCATCAATGGGTCTCCAAAGGAAGGGATTCCCTGCCAAACTCTCATCTCAAGCACACGACACAAATTCGTGACGGGGAAATTGAAAAATGCGGGGTATTATCAGGATTGCAAAAATCGATCGACCTTTTCTTGTAACGTCGTTTGAATGAGTTCGCACGTCCGGGCGTCTTCGACTTTGTTACCGTTCCGTTCCGTGACGTGAAACACGTCCACGACTTGATCCAGGCGCGTCCCGATCTTGGCCGAATGAACCGAGAGACCGAGGTCATACAAGGTTTTGGCTATTTCATGCAGCAGACCCTGCTTGTCATCGGCAAACACGTCGATCACGGTAAACTGGTCCGACGTTTCATTATCAATTTTGACTTCGGTGCGATGCTGGCGAATCGGCATTTGGCTGCGAAATGACACGCGTTGATTCTGTTCCATAAACGCTTCGATCGAGAGTTCTGCCTTCAACACGCTGACTATCGCCCTCCCCACTTTTTCCAACCGTGCCGGCGTCGGCTCGCCGCTGAAATCGGGATCCTTGACCAAAAACGTATCCACCACAATGCCGTCGGGCCTCGTCACAATCTGGGCATCAAGCACACGAAGGCCCTTTGCAGCCAACACGCCCGTCATCTTCATAAACATCCCTGACGACACGGAATCGAAGGCAATTAACGAATACTCACACACCTTGAGTTCCCGGTTGTAGGTGGATTCGACCCTGGGACGTTCCGGGGTCAAGGACTGGATTGCAGAAAGGTGAGCGATGATTCGATCTTTGGCCGTTCCGGAAAGATAGCGCACCGGAAAGGCTTCCAATTGGCTTTTGACCCACTCACGGTTCAGAAGAGCCGGGCTCTCGGCGGCTTGCCCACCTGCTTCAACGCGTTGAGCTTTCGACTGACAGACCGCTAAGACCTCGTCGGTGACGCGCTCGATGTGAAGAGCGGATTCCACCTGTTCACTTTCTCCGGAAACTTCGGGGAGCGCCAGAAGATATAATTCGATCAGCAACGCTTCTTTCCATCTGGTCAGCATGTCCGGCCCCACCGCCGCAATATCCGCGGCAGTCAGGAGCAAGAGTTGTTTCAATCGTTCGGGACTGCCCACGGCCCGACAAAACGTCAGCCGCACTTTTTCATCATGGGGATCCCGCCGAAAGGCCGTATTCGCCATCAGCAGATGTTCATGGACAAGAAATTCCAGGGTCCGGGATTCTTGTGCGTCAAGTTCTAACCTGACGGACACGTCCTGGGCGATCCTTTTGCCGACTTCGCTGTGGTCTTCAGGGAGGCCTTTCCCCACGTCATGAAGAAGCACGGCCAAGTGCAGGAGATCCTTCTCTTGAATCTCCTCGTACACCGTTCCCAACGTTCCGGACTGTTTCCCTAAAAACTCGACTTTCTTCACGGCCAGAAGGCTGTGCTCATCAACCGTATATTTGTGGTATTGATTGAATTGCATGAGGCCCCGTACACGACCAAAGGCCGGGATCAGTTTTTCCAAAACCCGAGCCTGATGCATCAACGTCAAGGTTTCGGCAACCGCCTCGGGGCCCGACAACAATTCCCGAAACCGCCGGCTCACGGCCGGGGACGCAAACAGATGGTCGGGTATGCTTTCCATGTGGCGGTGAATCTCTTCCAGCACCAGGCCATCGATCGTCACCCCCTGTTTTTGAGCAACCTGAAAGAGACTCAAGAGATGCTCCGGATCATCCAGGACCTGCATGAGTTTTGCATCATGGATGGACAGCCTCCCGTCAACGACCTGAAAGAAGCCGTCGATCACGGGAGAAGGCCACAGTTTTTTGAGGCGAGTCCATAGGGGCGTGGAACCTGCACGCTCCACAAAGCGCATCGCACGATGATGAATGCCCGTGGTCAAACGATAATAGTGTTGCATGAACTGTTCGACGCCCAGCATATGCGGTTCATCCCGATAGCCGAACTCTTGAGCCATGCGTACTTGTTCGTCGAACGACAATATTTCCTGGGCGCGATCCGCCCCCAAATGGAGCAAGGCGCGCACCTTGAACAGGAACTCTCTTGCTTCGAGTAACGCCGTATAATCCTGGTGCACCAATGCTCCACGATCGACCAACTCCTGCAACGTGGAGGCCTGATACCGGGCCATGCCGATCCATTGGAGCAAATGGACGTCTCTCAACCCGCCTTTGGTTCTCTTGATATTCGGTTCCAGGAGAAACACGGTCTCGCCGAATTTGGCATAGTCCTGCTCCCGCTCTTCAAGCTTTTCCCGGACAAAATTCTCCACTCGTCTTCCAAGAACGCGCTTGGCAAAACGTCGCCGAAATTCTTGAAAGACCGATGGGCTTCCGACTAAAAACCTCGACTCCATCAGCGCGGTTTTTGCCGACAAATCTTCTTCCGCAACGACCACGCAATCGCGAATCGACCGGACACTATGCCCCACCTGAAACCCCAAATCCCACAAGTGGTGAAACACTTTTTTCGAGAGATCCTGGACGACCTTTCCCCCGCCTGTGCGATAGAGCATCATGACGTCGATGTCGGAATAGGGTGCAAGTTCGCGTCGACCATATCCCCCGACAGCCACAAGGCAACAGTGCTGCATACCCGAAGGCGCATCGCCGCCCCACTGCCTGACCACGTTTCGATACCGGCCGATCAGGACCGTATCAACGAGGGCGGTAAAATCCGACACGACTTCCGTCCCGGATGCCCCCTCCCGCAATCGCCGGTGGATGCCTTCGCGTCGCGCCTGGAGTACGGCTTGCGTTGAGGATACACTCGATTGAGACGAGTCGATGGGACGCTCCAACTGTTCCATACGTTCCTGATTCACGGACGTACTCCTGTGCCGTTGTCGTCAGTGCACAACAATCGTTGTTCCCTATCGGGTTCGTATACTAGCTCGAACATTGTTCGTCAACGCTTGACGTACCGATTGGTAATCGGCATCCGTCGATCTTTCCCAAGCGCCTTTTGCATGATCTTAATCCCGATCGGAGCCTGTCGGCGTTTATATTCACTGCGGTCCACCATGGCCATCACGCGCTTGACGGTTTGCAATGGAAAGCCCTTTCCGGCAATTTCCTGAAAGGAATATTCTCTTTCGACGTACGCCTCCAGTATGGGGTCGAGGACTTCATAAGGCGGCAAGGCGTCCTGATCCGTTTGGTCGGGCTTGAGTTCAGCCGAAGGCGCCCGGTCGATGATACGTTGAGGAATCACGGCTTGGACATCAACGGCTTTGAGATTGCGATACCGAGCCAAAACATAGACCAGGATTTTGGGTACGTCCTTAATCACGGCAAACCCGCCCGCCATGTCCCCGTACAAGGTGGCATAGCCGACGCTCATTTCGCTCTTATTGCCGGTCGTCAAGACTAAATGACCGAATTTGTTGGATAGGGCCATCACGATGGTTCCACGTATGCGAGCCTGAAGATTTTCTTCCGTGGTATCTGGAGCGCGTTCTCCGAAAGTCGAAGACAATGCCCGGACGTATTGTTTCCAGAGGCGCGTGATCGGAATGGTCAACAAACGAACGTTCAGTGCCTTCGTCAAGGCGTTGGCGTCAACGCGGCTTTCCCGCGAGGTAAACGGTGAGGGCATGAACACCCCCGTCACGCGATCCGGCCCAAGGGCATCGGCGGCAATCACTGTCGTCAGGGCTGAATCAATTCCCCCGCTGATGGCGATCAAGACGCGTTGGAAACGGTTCTTCCTGACGTAGTCACGCACGCCCGTCACCAGGGCCTGATAGATTTCTTCCACATCGTGAGACACGGCCGGATTTTTCAACGGCACGGGCGTGTTCGCTTTCCGTTGCACCACCGGAGAAAGTCGCACTCGTTTGACGGGATACCGTTGCCCTGCCCGTTTTCCTCGACCCGCAGGGCGCGTCTCCCGTGGACCATCGAAAGACAGGTCAGCCACAAGAAGCTCTTCTTCAAACGCCTTGGCACGCGTGATGACCTTTCCCGTTCGATCGACAATCATGCTGTTTCCATCGAATACGATTTCGTCCTGCCCCCCGACCATGTTGGTATAACTTACCACCACGTCATTCTCCCTGGCGCGTTGCCCCAACATGCGTTCCCGCGTTCTTGCTTTTCCCACGTGATAGGGCGAGGCATTGATGTTCAGGATCAGTCGCGCACCCCCGACGGATACCTGATCGCGAGTAGGCCCACCGGCGTACCAGATGTCCTCACAGATGTTCACGCCAAACCGCACTCCTTGGACTTGGCAGACTAACGCTTTCTTGCCTGGCGAAAAATACCGGCTTTCGTCGAATACCCCATAATTCGGCAAGAACGTTTTTTGGCAGGTGGCGACGACCTGCCGGTCATGAATCACCGCCGCCGCATTGAACACGTGCCGGGGTCCCGAGGGAACGACGAAAGGAGTCGAATCCCGCAAACGAATCATTCCCCCCTCTTCAAGATAGCCGGCGACTACGGTGAGGTTCCGACACTGTTTGGTCAACCATTGGAGTGCGTGATTGGTGTCGCGAAGAAAGCTTGGTCGTAAGACCAGGTCTTCCGGGGGATAGCCGGTGATCGCCAGTTCAGGGAAGACGACAATATCCGCTCCCACCCGACGAGCCTGTGTCACCCATTTGCCCATCGCACGCACGTTCCCGTCCACGTCGCCCACGACGGGATTCATTTGAACCATGGCAATTCGGCAAACACGCATCGCAAAAAAAAACGTCCTCTTCCCTTCAGGGGAGGGAGGACGCCTTTGTCCTAACACCTATCAAACGTGCACGAGTCGTCTTTTGAGTTTGTACCAACGATTCGGACAGCCTGTCAAGGAGGCGGAGGGAACAACGATCGTTGTCCCCTACTGATCCATGGACCCACCTTCCAATTCTCCGGCCAAAATAATAGCCTCGGCAATCTCCCGCATGGACTTTCGCATGTTCATGCTTTGGCGCTGGATCAACCTGAACGCATCGGCTTCTGATAACTTGCGAGAATGCATAAGATAGCCCTTGGCTCGTTCGACGAGTTTTCTGACGGTCAGGGCTTCCTGCATTTCAAATGATTTTTCCATGAGACGAGTATGCTCAATGGCGACCGCTGCCTGGTTGGCAATGGCCTGCATGATTTTGATTTCCTTGTCGTCAAACGCATGTAACGTGGACGTATAGGTATTGAGCACGCCAATGACCCTTTCCTTGCTCATCATGGGCACCGACAATAACGAACACAACGACTCCCGTTTGGCTAAATCCTGGTAGAAAAACTCTTTTTCCTTCTTCACGTCCGAAACGTAAATCGGCCGTTGTTCCTTGACCACCCGCCCGCTGATACTCTGGCCGATCTTAAGCGGAGGTTTCCGACGATAGGCTTCGCTTAGGCTCTGGGTCGCCGCAATATGCAACTTCTGGTTCTCCTCATCAACCAACATAAGGGAACAGATCGTCGAATCCATCATCTGCGCCGTCGTCATCACGATCAATTGGAGCACTTCCTCAATCACACGATTGGAAGCCACGGTTTCCGAAACCTGGGACAGGGTATCCAGTTGTAACGTTTGCCGCCTCATTTCGTCATACAACCGCGCGTTCTCGATGGCGCCCCCGACCTGGTTCGCAATCGTCGATAACAGCGCCAATTCGGCATCCTGATAGCGCCTCGCCCGTTTGTGTTGAGCGTTAATGACGCCGATGACGTTGCCTTTGGTCACGATAGGAAGCGACACAAACGCCTGGTATCGGTCTTCAGGCAGATTGTGGAAGAATTTAAACCGTGGATCGTCACTCGCGTGACGGGGAATGACCACCGGCACCCTTTCTTGTGCCACCCAGCCCGTAATCCCCTCTCCCAACCCCACGGAGATTCGTCCGATGAGCTTGGGATGAGGGTTCTTGGATGATCGCAAAACGAGTTCGTCCCGATTCTCGGAGACGAGATACAACAAACAGGAATCAGCCTTCGTCACTTCGACAACCACTTCCACGATGTGTTTGAGAACCGCTCCCAAATCGAGTGTACTGCTGATCGATTCACTGATACGATACAGCACTTCCACTTCCCGCGTTCTTTCGCGAAGGACGGCCTTGACGTCCTGCTTGGGCCGCTTGGGGGATTTCTTTGTTGGAGTCATCTCAAGAATCCTAGCGAGGCAACCTTGTCCAGCATGCCTTAGGAAGACTGCTCATGACAGTGTGCATACCACCGTCTCACCGTGCGCGGTTCCAGCGGCATGACTTGGACTTTCCCTATTGATCTGGGAAGCACACAGTGGACGATTCCCTGTGCCACTTTCTTATCATGACGCATGGCACCCCAAAATCTCGAAAAACTATGGGCCGGCATCCGCACGGGAAGGCCCGTTCGCTGTATCAAGGCACATTGCCTGTCCACGACGCTTTTGGAGCACAGTTCCAAATAATTGGCAAGGAGAGCTTCATGCACCATGCCGATTCCCACGGCCTCACCATGGATGTATTGTCGGTACCGGCCCAAGGATTCCAACGCGTGACCGATGGTATGTCCATAATTCAAAATCCGACGCAGACCCGATTCCCGTTCATCTTTGGCCACCACCCGCGCCTTGATCTCACAACAACGCGTCACGACCTTTTGGACGTCTTTCTCCTTCATGTCGAGAATATGTTCTATCCGGTCCTCTAAAAACGCGAAGAAATTTTTATCGGCAATGACCCCATATTTAATCACTTCGGCCAACCCGGCCAGCCATTCCCGCTTGGGAAGGGTCTGCAACGTATTCGTATCGGACACTACGAGGGCCGGCTGGTAAAACGCGCCGATCAGATTCTTCCCGGAGGGATGGTTGACCCCGGTTTTCCCACCCACGCTGGAATCCACTTGCGCCACAAGCGTGGTGGGTGCTTGAATAAAGGGGATGCCCCGAAGGTACATTGACGCGGCAAAGCCGGTGATGTCTCCAATCACCCCTCCACCCAACGCCACGAGCGCGGACCGGCGTTCGAATCGATGCTTGACCAATTCATCGACGATGGACGAGACCCACCGAAGCGTTTTGGTTCGCTCGCCATCCGGAATGCTTATCACGTGGCAGGTGAATCCCGCTTTGACGATCGCCTTTTTGAGCGATGCCCCATAGAGACGTGCCAACGTCGGATTGGTCACGACTCCGACTTTTCCGGACAGTCCCAATGCTTGTAAATACTGCCCCATCCGGTGAAGACTGCCGGGACCGATCACGATATCGTAACTTCGCTTGCCGAGACCGACTGTGACTGTTTGGTTAGAGTGGGTCATGAGCAGCCCTGCACTCGGCTTTTCCGGTTGAGCGATGTAATCGGTTCACGTTGGTTGAGGACAAGGATGGAGAAACCAGGGTGCCTTTCAAAAATTCTTGACGTATTCCTGGTAGGCGTCGAAATTTCGTTTCATTTCATCCAAACTATCACCGCCGAACTTTTCCAGCATGGCATTGGCCATTTCATAGGCAATGACGGCTTCCCCTACCACGCCGGCGGCGGGAACCGTACAGATGTCAGAACGTTCCACCGTGGCTTCAAATGGTTTTTTCGTTTGAATATCCACGCTGTTCTTCGGTTGATACAGGGTGGCAATCGGTTTCATGGCGACCCGCACGACAACGGGTTCTCCGTTCGTCATGCCGCCTTCCAATCCACCGGCATGGTTGGTCTTTCGTGCAAAGCCCGGTTTGGTTTCACTGGGATAAATGTCGTCGTGCACTTCAGATCCAAAGCGACAAGCAGACTCGAACCCCATGCCGATTTCCACGCCTTTCATGGCTTGGATACTCATGGCCGCCATGGTCAACCGTGCACTCAAACGCCGGTCCCACTGCGCGTAACTGCCCAACCCAATGGGAGGATTGGTCACGACGACCTCGAAGACTCCACCCAATGAATCGCCGTTACGTTTCGCCGATTGGATCTGCTCGATCATCTTTTCATTCGCTTCCGGATCAGAACACCGCACCTGCGACTGCTCAGCCCGTTCATACGCCGCCAAGGGATCATTCACCGGCGGGATCGCGACCGAGCCGATGCGGGTCGTATAACTCACCACCCGCATGTCAAATTGAGATAACAGGGCCTTGGCCACGCCACCGAGGGCCACCCGGATAGCCGTTTCTCTCGCACTCGCCTTTTCGAGCACGTTGCGAATGTCCCGATGTCCATATTTAATGGCCCCCACCAGGTCCGCGTGACCGGGTCGCGGACGGGTCACGACTCGTTCCTCTGATGGAGGACCCGGTTCGGCCGCCATAATCTCCTGCCAATTTTCCCAATCCCGATTGCGAACGACTAATCCCAATGGATTTCCCAACGTTTTCCCTTTTCGGACGCCACAGTAAAATTCAACCTGATCCTTTTCGATTCGCATCCGGCCCCCACGGCCATACCCACCCTGTCTTCTCGCCAGATCATGGTTGATCATTTCCGCGGTAAGAGGAAGCCCTGCCGGAACCCCTTCCAACACGGCCATCAACCCTTTTCCATGGGACTCACCGGCATTTAAATAACGCAACATCTTGCACCTTCATCCATCAGGGCTTTCAGGAATCCCCGCCGGAACGCGGTTCCCAAAAGTCCTTTTCTTCGTACAACCAATATGTCCTCTCCTGTTGAGGCCTTGCCTTTTCCCCTATCGCCGAAAGAGTCACCCCGTGATCCGTGATGCGTTGCACGACTCGGGAATAGGCGGAAATAACTTGTCCCTGCCTGACAATGAGTCGCTTCCCATCCTCAAATTCCAACAGAGCCCAACGGCCCTGAGCGGATGACATTGTTCCAACGACCTTCACGGTTTGGTGACTCACGTCTTGCCCCTGCAAGGAAGAACCGGCCTTGTTCCGGACAACCGATTTCGGCACAAAAGGATCGCGATAGCGATCCGAACGATACCGGAATGCGCGAGAGGGTTCATTCAATGGAGCGTTCGTTACCACCTGTTCACCCGGCCCTGCATGGACTTGGGTCCCGGTGAACAAAAAAACGCTCCCACACACGAAGAACATGAGCACGGCAATAGCACGCATCACGGGTTTGCTCCCTTAACTTGTGACCTGCACGGCAACGCGCTGTTCCCTTTGTCCGACGGCAGTCGCCTGGAGACCTATCAATTCAAAAGAAGCTTGAATGGGGCGCTCCGGGCTCTCCTCAGTCGCTTCCCTGATTTGAAAGTCCAGCGCCCTCAACGTCAACGTGTTCGGAAGCGTTCGTAGCTCTTCAAGAAAGTGCGCGAGTGCATGATACCGCCCTTCCGCATAGAGCCGAAGCGTGACCTTATTCAAATCCGTTTCCGGAAACGGGACGGGCTCTTCGGACTTCCAGGACGTGAGTACCACGTCAACCGACTGGGCTTTGTCCAGGACGCCCGAAAGTATTTGATCCATGGGCACCGCCAATACTCTTTTTTGTGTTTCGAGCTGGCGGGTCAGGTTGGCGATTTCATCTTTGAGAGTCTCCAATTGAGGGTCCCGTTTCATCGTTGCAAGTCGATGGTCCAGTGATCGAAGGGTTTGTTGAAACGCTTGGGTTCGTTGCCGTTGCGGTTCCACAACGAATTGAAACAGGATGATCGACGCGAACCCACAAAGAGAAGCAGGATGATGACCTTGTGGGCCATACGCGTGTCTTCCACCCAATCAAGAATGCTTTCGACCATGATCCGTCGAGTCCATGAATACGTTCATTGAAAATTGAAAGAGGTCAGGCTGCTGCACGTGCGGCCCGGCATCAACAACGTCGACCGGGCCAAGCATTTCGGTTTTTTCGAAATCCTTCGCCAGTTTCAACACGTCTTCGAGGGAACGGGCAAAACCGGATAACGTGATCTTTTCATCCTTTGCCTGAAGATGCAGCAACCACACGTCCAGAGGGTCAACCGCCCGGCCGATGATCGACAGCAGGTGAATGGGCAGTTCACTCGTCAATGCCTTGAGCCTGTTCCGTTCGGTGACAATGGCTTGCCGTCGTTTCTCCAGCGTCAAAACCTCCTCGTGGGTTTTTTGCAGCAAAACGACACGTGCCTGTTTTGCCTGCATTTCTTGTTCAAGCCGTTGCGTAGCGTGATTGACATCAATGGAGACCCATCCCCAAAACGCACAGACACTCGCCAGGACGCCTACCCCCACGAACAACTCTGCCTTGGAGCGACTCCGCACCTGGCGTTCATCGTGTCGTTGGCCTTTCAGTAAATTGATGCTAACCATGGTTGTCCTTATGAAGGGCCAAACCGAGGGCCACTCCTCCGAGGTGGGCCGAAGCCGACAGATGGTCACGATCCCGATGATCGGCCAGACATTCGATTTCATCAAAAGGATTGAACGGCAGAGTGGGAATCGCCAAGGCGTTTTGCAACTCACTTCGCAATCGCGGATGTTTCGATTGTCCTCCGCAAAGAAACATCTTTTCCACGTCGAGTTCCGGGTAGCGTTCCAGGACGGACTCGAAACAGCATTTGGTTTCCCTTACGACTTCTGCTACGAGGGATGGATTCTCCGGGCCACCGGTTCCACCCGGACCGTGCTGCCCAGCGGTGTCTTCGACGGCTCCCGTGTGATCGACTGCCCAGCTTGACGAAGTTCCCTCAAAGCTGACATCGCGGACCACGAGGGGATACTCATCGGCTACGAAGACGATATTCATTCCGCTTGCTCCCACGTTTGCAATGGCAAACGACCTTCCCCGGAAGGCGGGACTTTTCCGCATAATCGTCTTCATCAGCGCGAGACCATCGACGTCACACACGATCGGATGAACCCCGATTTCTTCCAATAACGTTTTGCGGCTTTCAACCACCTGTTGCTTGGCGGCCACAAGCAGCAGTTCCGTCTCCGTAGAGGCGGGCTGCGGTTGATGGGGAGGGAGAATCCAATAATCAAAATAAATATCACTCATGGCATAGGGGATGTATTGATGACCTTCCCACGTCAAATATTCATCAAGGGCATCTTGCTCGACACCGGACACGCGTATCCGCTTGACCATCACCGATGGTCCGGATACGGAGATGGCAACGGAGCTGCCGAGCAACTCACATTCTTGAAGCAGATCGCTGAGTGCGGCTTTGAGCCGATGGGAATGGTGGCTCGCGTCCTCTTCCACAACGTCTGAATCGAAACTGCGGACGCCAAATCGTTTGAGACGATACCCGGTGGCATGTTGCTCAAGCTGAATCAGCTTGATCGTGGAAGAGCCGATGTCCAATCCGACACGGGATTGCGGTCGTGAAAAGACGTAGGCCCATCTCCGGAGTCGCTTCATCATCGGCGGTCAATTGCGAGGGCGGGTTGACGTCGAAGGCAACATCTCTCATGTTCCCGCTTAAAATATTCAACCCTACACTGTTCTCGATTGACCGTCAAACAATGGCGATTTGGCTCACGTGCCGATAAGATTTCTCGCAAAATGACGGTGGCGGCGAACGTTTCCTCGCCGCGATTTGTGCATGGCAACGGCGCAGGCAGGAAGAACGTGCAATGCGGAAAAGCCCGTAGCCGGAAACAACGGCACGTCAATATTCCGAACGATCCATGTCCCGGTGGCTGAGCGTGGCGCTGTAGCCTAACAGCGCAAACAGGTCCTTCACCTTGTTCCCGATCGCGACGGAACGATGCCTCCCACCCGTACAGCCGATGGCGATGGTCAAATAACTCCGTCGTTCTCGCTCAAACAGCGGAAGGAGAAACGTAAAAAACCCCTTCATGTGCTCAAGAAAACCTTGTGCCTCTTTGTTTTCGAGAACGTACCGCTGGATATTTTTTTCGTTTCCCGTTAACGGTTTCAATTCAGGAACGAAGTGAGGATTTTGCAAAAATCGAACGTCAAACACGAGGTCGGCTTCGTAGGGTACGCCAAACTTGTAACCGAACGTCATCACGGACACCTTCATCGAATGCCGATGGTCACGGTCGCCGTACCGCTGCACCATCCAATCTTGCAGTTCATGCACGGTCAACTCCGACGTATCCAACACGCGATCGGCACGAGAACGTAATTCGCCAAGGTGCTGCCGTTCGAGTCGGATCCCTTCCAGGACGGGCTGCTGGGGCAGGAGCGGATGGGGACGACGGGATTCCGAAAAACGACGGGTCAGGACAACGTCATTCGCTTCCAAATACAACAGTTCCACGACGGAGACGTTCGCTTGGAGCCGCTCGAGATTTTCGAAAAAATCCAAGAAGAATTCGCGTTCGCGAATATCAATACACAAGGCAATCTTGCGAACGGTGTGACTTCGTTGGCCGCAAAATTCTGCAAATGAGAGAAACAGCGCCGGAGGAAGATTGTCCACACAGAAGAACCCGATATCCTCGAGACATTTCAGGGCTTGCGTCTTTCCGGAGCCGGACAACCCACTGACAATCACGAGATGGAGTGAACGTTCCGCAGTCACGACGACCTCAGGAGAAGGGGCATCGTTCTCATCGGCAAGAAAGGCAAGCCCTGGAGTGAAGATGCAATCACGGTGGGCTCAATAGATACGTTTTCGCTGGCTGGCCGTGGCGATATTGAGTTCCGCCCGATACTTGGCAATCGTCCGTCTGGCAATGACAATCCCTCTGCCACGCAACCTCGAGACAATTTCCTGATCTTTCAACGGTTTCCCGTGATTTTCCTGTCCGACCATTTCACGGATCAACTCACGAACGGTGATCGAGGATAAATCTTCGGCGCCCGGTTCCGCCCGTTGAATACCCGCGTTAAAGAAAAATTTCAGTTCCAACATGCCCTGGGGGCAATACATATATTTATTCGTCGTCACCCGACTGATGGTCGACTCATGCATGCCCACGTCTTCAGCCACTTGCTTCAGCACAAGCGGTTTCAAGTACTGAATGCCTTTTTCCAAAAAGGATTCCTGGAATCTGATTAAACTTCCAACCACTTTCAGAATCGTTTTGTTCCTCTGCTCAAGGCTGCGAATGATCCACTGAGCCCCTCGCAGTTTGTCCTCCAGGTACGCCTTCGTGGTGTCTCCAGCTCCGAGGTTCGTTCCCAACATCTGCGCATAATAAGGATTGATCCGCACACGAGGTATCCTATCGAGATCCTGGAGCACCTGATGGGAGTCGATAGATATAAGGTTTCCCGTGCGTACACGAGGCATCCTGCCGTCGTTCAGGGACACCTGCCATTCGCCTTCGTCCTTGAACACGAAGACATCGGGCACGATGATTTGGTTGTTGTCGGAAAAATAGGGCCGTCCGGGTTTTGGCTCCAGACCTTCGATGATATGCACGGCCTCCACGATCTCCTCAACGGACCTCCCGACTGCCTTGGCGACGGTGGAATATCGTTTTTTCTGGAGGTCGCGAAGATGGTTCTTGATAATCAGTTCGAGCAGGGATTCCTGGTGAGCGCCGCCATGCACATATTCACTTCCAATGGGTTTTTTATGCAGGTGGCAAAGTTGAACCAATAAACATTCCTGAAGGTCGCGGGCAGCCACGCCGATGGGATCGAATGTCTGAACCAGGGATAAAACAGAATCCACCTTCTTGACGGACACCCGAGCTTCTTCGGCAATTTCCTCGATCGATGTGCGAAGATACCCGTCTTCATCGAGATTGCCGATGATCATATGGCCGATGGCTTTCTCTTCCTCATCCTCGGAAGAAAGCCGTAACTGCCATAGCAGGTGATCTTCCAGGGTAGTCGGTTTGGTCAGCGTTTGGTCATAAGACGGAAAATCTTCGTCTGAGAACGCCTGGCAATCACCACCTCTCGGTCGCCAATCACTTTCATAATAATCTTCCCACCCCTCCGGCGAGAGCGGTTCGGAAAGTTCATTGGCTGCTCCGGCCTCACCACCGGTATCACTGTCGCCGGTATCACTGTCATCGACGACTTCTTCCTTTCTCTCGGGAGCAGTCTCTTCCGGCGTTGGCCCATCCCCCTCATCCACATCGGCACTCACCTCTTCAAGGAGTGGATTGTCCAGCAAATGCTGGGCAAGCACCTGTTGCAGTTCCAGTCTGGATAACTGCAATAACTTGATGGCCTGTTGAAGTTGGGGTGTCATCACCAACTTCTGACTGAGTTGAAGATCGAGTTTGAGTTCCATCGCCGTCATCCAGGCAGGCCCGGAACGTTCAGAGCCTGAAGCGTTCGCCTAAATAGATTTCCCTGACCTTGGGGCTCCTGACAATGACTTCTGAAGTTCCTGCCTCCAGAATCGTGCCTTCATTAATGATATACGCCCGGTCGGTTATGGAAAGCGTTTCTTGCACGTTGTGATCCGTCGTCAGAATCCCGATTTTTTTGCTTTTCAAAGACTGAATGATTTTTTGGAGGTCGGCAACCGCAATGGGATCAATGCCGGCAAAGGGTTCATCCAACAACAAAAACTGAGGAGTCGTGGCCAGAGCCCTCGTGATTTCCAATCGACGCCGCTCTCCGCCGGAAAGCGTGAAGGCTTTGCTTTTTCGAATATGAGCTAAGCCGAGTTCGTTCAATAAACGATCCAGGCGTTCCTGACGCTCCTCCTGAGAAAGGTCCAGGGTCTCCAAGACGGCACAAATATTATCTTGAACGGATAATCGACGAAAAACCGAAGCTTCTTGCGGGAGATACCCAATACCGCGGCGAGCCCTCTGGTACATCGGCAAGGCAGTGATCGGATCGTGATTTAAGAAAATCTCGCCATAGTCGGGCTGGCAAAGGCCAACCACCATGTCGAAAATCGTCGTTTTCCCTGCTCCATTCGGCCCCAATAACCCGACAATTTCTCCTGATTCAACTTCTAACGAGACGCCTTGAACGGCATCCCGTCCCTTGAAACTTTTGCGTAATTCCTTGACGGAAAGCCTGGAGTGCGCCATGACGGGCTGTAACGGCTCAACGATTGTCAACGGCCTTACGGCCCTTACTCTTCGAGGATAACCACATGGGATCCGCCTTCGACGATGCTTCGTTGTTCCTTTAAAAACATCGTCATCTGGGATCCTTTAATTTTTGTGCCACCTTGCCAGGCCACCGGCGACTCCGTCAGTACGAGTTTGTCTTCATCTTTGTCATACAATGCGCGCCCGCACGTCGCTTTCCCATCCGATTTCTCAATGACCACGTTGCCGCTGGCCTCAATACGGTCAACCTGATGCGTGGTCCCCCCTTCCGTTTGCCGGCTGCCAGCTTGCGCGCTTTTTTTAAACGTCACAACCATATGATCGGATCGCATGACGAAGTCCATTTTTTTGAGGACCACCGTTCCTTCGAAGATCGTCTGTCCGGATTTTCCCTGGATGGTCATCGTCTGTGACGTAATCGTCGTTTGCTCTTTTTTTTCAGCAAAGGCGAAAGGGATTGCCTGCGCCGAGACGAAACCACACACCAGAATCGCCATGAGGATGGGCTTGCTATATTCAGGACGTAATCCGAACGTGTACATCATCGAGCACTCCTAACTTTTCCGTTTTCAACTCTGCAATCAAACCAATACCCGTAATGATCAAGCCATGCCCATGTATGGTCACCGGCCTGTCCGTGCTGATGGTCTGCTCCGCATCCACCCAGTGAACGTGCGGGGTAAAGATTGTATAGCCATTTGCCAATTCAATTGCAATCAACTCTTCCTGACTTCGAAGATCAAAATTGCCGTTGGCCGTATTAATCGTTCCTTCTTCAGCCTCCAACTGCATTTCTTGCTCTTGACCTTCCTTGTCAAACAACCGAACCTGAACCTGTTTCAGCAGCACGTGCTGTTCGGACTCATGGCTTTCGGCTTTTTGCGCTTCCACCTCCCACTGGACCCGCCCCTCCTCGGTTTGACGGTAGACAAAACCTTCCAGGCCGGCATCGGTCGTTTCAAAAACCGGCGCCGTAAGCACGGGGAGGGGATGATTGGACTGCATTTGCTGCATCAGAACATACCCGAGAAAGCCCGCCAAACTCAGGGTAATCCCTCTTAAAATCCATTGGATCCATAAGCGAGGCATACGTGTATACGTGAATGGCTTGGAAGGAACCTGAAACAGAATACCATACGCTCCGGACCAAGTAAACTAAACGGTCGCAGGGATATTCCTGAAACACGGTTCGACTCTAGCTGAGATAGCGTCAGGGAGGAGGACGGCACGGCAGGAACTCCCACAACGGCCGGACACCTGAAGAGAGGGGAGAACGGCAAGAAGATTATGAAGTCTTGTCTTCGGTCACGGGTTCTGGAACGTCGTCGACCACCGGCCCGCGCTCGATCAATTCAATCGCTACAAGTTCTGCCGCATCACCGGGTCGCCGTCTTGTCCGAATGATCCGGATGTACCCTCCTGGCTGGCGACGAAATCGTCCTGCAACGTCACCGAACAATTTGGATACAACCTCTTTTTTTCGGATAAAATCCAAGGCGCGCCTTCGAGCATGAAGAGAGCCGTCTTTCCCCAAGGTGATCATTTTCTCAGTGATGCCACGGATTTCTTTGGCTTTTGCCTCCGTGGTCTCAATACGTTCGTGTTCCAGTAACGAGGTGACAAGGTTCCGGAACATCGCGTGCCGATGTTTGGTATTTCGCCCTAATTGTCTGCCTTTTTTTCTATGACGCACGGTGTGGCTCTCTTGATAAAAGGTTAATGCGATTGGTTGTTGGTCTGTACCAGACTTTCTCTTCTGAGACCCAAGCTCAGCCCCATTTCGGCTAACACTTCCTTGATTTCATTGAGAGATTTTTTTCCGAAATTTTTGGTTTTCAGCATCTCTATTTCCGTCTTCTGCACGAGGTCTTCGATGGTTTTGATATTCGCATTTTTCAGACAATTCGCCGCACGCACGGAAAGTTCCAGTTCATTGACGCTTCGAGCCAGATGTTTATTCAATTCGGCTTGCGTTTCCTCATAAGCGGAATCATGCTCCACTTCTTTCATTTCTTCGCTGGGAATGCAAATAGCCAAATGCTCTCGAAGAATAGAGGCCGATGAGGAAATCGCCTCTTGCGGGGTAATGCTTCCGTCGGTCCAAATCTCAAGATTCAGTTTGTCATAATCGGTCACCCGTCCCACACGGGCATTTTCCACGTGAAAGTTCACCCGCTTAATCGGGGAAAAAATCGAATCAACCGGGATAACTCCAATGGGTAGCCCTTCTTCTTTATTGCGTTCAGCCGGCACGTACCCGCGTCCCGGCTTCACGATCAACTCCATGTCAAGCATACCGTCTTTGTCCAATGTGGCGATATGCAATTCAGGGTTTAAAATCGTCATGTCTGCGTCATGCTGAATATCGGCGGCACGAACGTCGCCCGGCCCTTTTTTCTTTAACCGCATCGCTTTCGATTTATCGGTATGAAGTTTGAGACGCAGATTTTTGATGTTCAAGATGATAATGGTCACGTCTTCCGTGACGCCGGGAAGGGTGGAAAATTCATGAAACACACCTTCGATCTTGACAGAAGTCACGGACGCACCGGATAACGAGGACAACAACACGCGTCGCAAGGAGTTGCCGACCGTTGTCCCAAACCCACGTTCAAATGGCTCAGCCGTAAACTTTCCATAGGTGGACGAGGCTGTTTCCTTTTCCAATTCCAGTCGCATAGGCAACTGAAAATCCTTGATCCCTTTGCTCATTACGCCCCCTTTCACCTCATCTGTCACAGCCGAAACGTCAGCTAACGTATGGGTACCCGATTGTTCACTTCTAGCGAGAATATAATTCGACAATAATCTGTTCATTGACCGGGGCCCCAATGTCATCCTTCGTCGGCAATGCCAGAATCGTCCCTTTCAACGCATCATGGTCACAGTCGATCCAGTTGACCACCGACTGGCTGTCGGCGGCCTGCGCCGCAGCTTTAATCGCCAGCAACTCCAGGCTCCGTGGCCTGACTTGAATCACGTCTCCCACGGCGGTCGTATACGATGGAATGTCGGTTTTTCGGCCATTGACCAAAATATGTCCATGATTGACCAACTGGCGAGCTTGCTTGCGCGAAAAAGCCAATCCAATCCGGTAGACGACGTTATCCAACCGTCGCTCGAGCAGTGCCAGGAGATTTTCACCCGTCACGCCCTCTTGACGTTCAGCGCGCTCGAAGATTCCTCGAAACTGACGCTCTTGGATGACGTACATCCGGCGCAATTTCTGTTTTTCACGAAGCTGCATACTATAATCCGTCACACGGGGACGAGATTGTCCATGTT
The DNA here is from genome assembly GCA_965198165.1 of Candidatus Poribacteria bacterium. Classification (GTDB taxonomy): domain Bacteria; phylum Poribacteria; class WGA-4E; order WGA-4E; family PCPOR2b; genus CBDAOT01. The sequence continues at coordinate 18,208 of CBDAOT010000004.1, forward strand.
GACCGGGAGGATAACTGCGACGTTCAATCGCACATTTGTCGGTCATGCAACGTGTCCCTTTAAGAAACAGTTTCACGCCTTCCCTTCGACAAATCCTGCATACTGGACCACGATAATTTGCCACGTCTCTAGCCTCTCACTTGCAAGACTTCAGAACCTGCGTTGGCACGTCTGAAGGTTAAGTCAATCACCACTTACACTCGTCGTCTTTTCGGCGGCCGGCATCCATTATGGGGAATGGGGGTCACGTCGCGAATCAAATTCACCCGTAAGCCCACGGATTGCAGTGCTCGCACCGCCGACTCACGGCCAGATCCCGGCCCATTGACGTAGACGTCAATCTGGCGCATGCCCTGCTCCATGGCTTTTCGTCCCGCCGCCTCCCCCACGCGTGTCGCCGCAAATGGCGTACTCTTTCTGGCCCCTTTGAAGCCTAAGCCTCCCGCATTCGACCACGAGACCGTATTGCCGCTCATATCCGTAATGGTCACAAGCGTGTTATTAAAAGACGCCTGAATATGGGCAATCCCCATTTGCACGATTTTTTTCTCTTTTTTCCGACCTTTTTTTACGCTCATGCTGTCCCCTGAATGGCTGTTTATTTTTTAGCCCTGCCGATCGAAGCCCGCTTCCCTTTCCTGGTTCGGGAATTCGTTTTGGTCCGTTGTCCACGAACGGGCAGTCCTCTTCGATGACGAAGACCTCGATACGTCCCCGTATCGATCAGGCGTTTAATACTGAGAGTGATCTCTTTTCGGAGATCTCCCTCCACGGTGTAGTCTTTATCGATCGTTTCACGAAGTTTGACAATATCTTCCTCACGCAGATCCTTGACGTGTACGGCGTAATCAATGCCGGTCTTTCGTAAAATCTGCCTGGCACTCCACGGCCCGATCCCATAAATATAGGTCAAGCCAATCTCAATGCGTTTGCCCACCGGCAGATCGACGCCTGCTATCCGAGCCATGTATCCTCCTTCTTCACGTAACGCGGCTTGTGCCGTTACCCTTGTCGCTGCTTGTGACGAGGGTTACTGCACCGGACCCGAACGATACCTCGTCGTCTGAAGACAATACATTTTGAACACATCGGTTTGACGGACGATTTGACTTTCATGAGAGCGTGTCTCTCCTTGCTATTTGAAGCGATAGGTGATCCGTCCCCTCGTGAGATCATAAGGAGACAACTCCACGGTCACTTTATCGCCCGGGAGAATTCGAATGAAATGCATCCGCATCTTCCCTGAAATATGTGCCAAAATTTTGTGTCCACTCTCTAACTGAACCCGGAACATGGCATTGGGCAACGTTTCCATGATCACCCCTTGCACTTCAATCATGTCTGCTTTTGCCATCAGCCTTGAACCGCGTCGCTATGAATGACGCTCACCTGCTCCTTGACCGTCGTCAGAATCGTTGGCGGCCCTTCGGGTTGGATCGCCACGGTATGTTCAAAATGCGCCGACAGGCTGCCATCTTTCGTGACGGCAGTCCATTGATCGTCCAACACTTTCACCTGAGGCCCCCCAACGTTCACCATGGGCTCAATGGCCAACACCATCCCGACCTGGAGACGCGAGCCTTGCCCCGGACGTCCATAATTGGGAACCTGAGGGTCCTCATGAAGTTGCCGACCAATCCCATGGCCCACAAAATCCCTCACGACGGAAAACCCGTGCGCTTCCACGCAGCTTTGAATCGTATGGCCAATATCGGACAACCGGTTCCCTACCCGTGCTTGATCAATCCCTTTATGCATCGCCTCTTCCGTCACCTTGAGCAAGGTTTCAATGTCGTCTGAAACGGGTCCGACGGGTACGGTCACGGCCCCATCGCCATAAAATCCCTGAAAAATCGCCCCCAAGTCAAGCCCGACGATATCCCCTTCTTTCAGTTCCCGGTCAGAGGGAATGCCATGGACCACTTCATGATTCACCGAGGCACACAGGGTATTGGGGAAATGACGGTACCCTTTAAAGGCCGGGACTCCCCCGTGGTCACGAATAAACGTTTCAGCAAGTTCGTCCAAATGCAACGTGGTGACACCGGGCCTGACCTCTTGCTGGAGGACCTGATGCGCTTCGGCCACAATTTTCGAAGCCTGTGCCATCAGCGCAATTTCTTCCTCGGTCTTGAGCATTATCATGAAGAGCTACGACCTGGCCAACAACGCGAGTAACCGTCCCTGTACGTCTTCTACGGATCCCGTGCCGTCTAATTCAGCCAGCACGTCTTTCTCTTTATAATAGTCAATCAAGGGAGACGTTTGCTCTTCATACACCATCAGCCTCGATTCCACCGTTTCCCGTTTGTCGTCACTGCGTTGAACAAGAGCCGCCCCACACTCGTCGCAGCGTCCTTCCTGCTTGGGCGGAACGTAATCAATATGATACACCGCCGAGCACGTCGAACAACTTCTTCGCCCGCTCAACCGCCTCACCACTTCCTCGCGGGGGATCACGAAATACATGACCCGGTCCAGCACTGCCTCCTGCTTCTGAAGAATGCCAGATAAGGCATCCGCTTGAAGAATGGTTCGCGGAAATCCATCAAGGATAAATCCTTTTTCGCATTCAGGGGAACCGATTTTTTCTGCGACGAGGCCGATCACCACGTTGTCGGGTACGAGCTCCCCTCGCGTCATATACTGCTGTGCTTCAAGACCCAACGACGTCTTTTTGGCCACACCCGTTCGCAATAAATCTCCCGTGGAAATTTTGGAAATGGCAAGTTTGGCTGCCACCATTTCAGCCTGCGTACCCTTGCCCACCCCGGGCGCACCAAGAAAAACCAATCGCATGCTTGCTATCCACTCCGGCCTTTCAACCGTCCCTTGGCCAGGAATCCTTCATAATTCCGCATCAGCATATGAGACTCGATTTGCTGGGCGGTATCCAACCCGACACCTACGACAATCAGCAACGAGGTGCCTCCGAAATAAAAGGGAACGTTCAATTTATAAATCAACAATTCCGGAATCACACAGACGACTGCCAGGTAAATGGAACCGGCGAACGTGATCCGAGTGAGGACTTTGTAAATGTAATCCGCCGTTCGCTGGCCAGGCCGAATGCCCGGAATAAAACCTCCATATTTTTTCATGTTGTCCGACATATCGACCGGATTCAACACGACCGCCGTATAGAAAAAACAAAAGAAAATAATCATGCTTACGTACATCAACGTATAGACGACCGACCCCGGAGCCAAGTGCGCCCCAAACGCTTGTACCCACGGCACCTGAACAAATGAGGTAATGGTGGCCGGGAACGCAATAATCGAAGATGCAAAGATCGGTGGGATCACCCCCGCCGTGTTAATTTTCAAGGGGATATGAGTGCTTTGCCCCCCATACACCCTGCGGCCGACGACCCGTTTGGCATATTGAACCGGAACCTTTCGTCTTCCGCTTTCCAAAAACACAATGGCCGTGATCACGGCCAGCATGCTCACGCCTAACAGGATCAGGAAGAGCAGGCTCAACTCCCCGACTCGGTACATTTCAAAGGTTTGGGCAACCGCGCTTGGAAGCCGGGCGACAATCCCGGCGAAAATAATCAGCGAGATTCCGTTCCCCACTCCCCGCTCGGTAATTTGTTCACCCAACCACATGAGGAACGCGGTTCCCGCGGTCAGGGTAATCACGGTCATGAACCGAAACGGCCAACCCGGATCCAACACGTATTGACCGCCATTCATGCCCTCGAGCCCAATGGCAATCCCGAACCCCTGAATAAGGGCAATGCCGATGGTGCCGTACCGGGTATATTGAATAATGGTCTTTCTTCCTCGTTCACCCTCCTTGGCCAGCTTCGATAAATGCGGGATAACAACGGTCAATAATTGCAGAATAATCGAAGCACTGATGTAGGGCATAATGCCCAGAGCAAAAATCGTTAGCCGTGATAGCGAGCCTCCGGAAAAAATATCCAGGAACCCGAGAAGGGCTCCGCCTTGGTCCAATAAGAATGCCGCCAACTCATCATTATTAATCCCCGGGGTCGGGATATGAGCCCCAATCCGGTAGACAGCCAACATTGCCAACGTAAAAATGACACGGCTACGTAACTCCGGTATTTTGAGGATGTTCTGGAAGCTCGTAATGAGCCGTTCAAGCACTGCCGATGACCTTGGCTTGTCCGCCCGCTTGTTCAATTTTCCGAAGAGCCGACTGACTGAATTTATGCGCTTCAATCGTCATGGGCTTGTCCAGCTCTCCCACACCAAGAATCTTGATGGGCCTTGACTGCTTCTTGACGATCCTTTTCTCATATAAGACTTGAGGGGTCACGTTCGTGATCTCGCCAAGGGCAGAAAGGGTTTTGAGATTGACCACGGCAAATTCGATCCGAAAAGGATTATGAAATCCTCGTTTGGGCAACCTCCTGGCAAGCGGCATTTGCCCACCTTCAAAGCCCGCGACGTTCGCCCTGCCAGATCTGGCGAGCATGCCTTTATGCCCCTTGCCTGCCGTCTTTCCCAACCCCGAGCCCGGACCTCGACCTAGACGCTTTTTCGCTTTCCTGGAACCCGGGGCGGGTTGCAACTGATGGAGTTTCATTGACCGTCGACCTCAACGAGGTGCTTGACCTTCAGAATCAACCCTAACACCTGGGGCGTCTTAGGGCGCTGCACCGTTTGATGGAGCTTTCGTAAGCCGAGACTCTGTAAATACAGCCGTTGTTTATAGGGTCGTCCTATGGGACTGTGCTTCAGCGTAATGGAAAGCCGATCAGGAGATTGAGACACGACACCGCTCCTCATACCACGTTAGAGTGACGACCCATCCGGGACCTGACGAAGTTGCTTGACGTCTTCCGGGCCCTTGAGTTGGGACAATCCGGCCAACGTGGCTTGCACGACGTTATAGGGGTTTCCGCGGCCTAAGGTTTTTGCAATAATATTGTGAGCCCCGAGCATTTCCAAAATAGCCCGGACCGCCCCTCCCGCGATGATCCCCGTCCCTTCTTTCGCCGGCTTCATGTACACGTGTTCCCCACAAAAACGCCCATGCACGTCATGGGGGATACTGCCGTTTCTCAAAGGAACCTGAAGCAGTTGTTTCTTGGCCCGCCCCACGGCTTTGGCAATCGCCGGCGGTACCTCGGTGGCTTTCCCCTTGCCAATGCCGACCCATCCCTGCCCATCTCCAACCACGACCAACGCGCTGAAGGAAAATCTCTTTCCACCTTTGACGACTTTCGCCACCCGGTTAATCGAGATTAACTTATCCTTGAGGTTCAATTCTTCAGGATTAACTTGCACCGGATGCCATCCTCTTGGTTAAAAGGCAAGACCACATTCACGGGACGCGTCGGCCAACGCTTTCACGCGCCCATGATACAGTCGTCCATTCCGATCAAACACAACGTCGGTCACGTTCGCGGCCTTTGCTCGTTCGGCCAATAATTTTCCGACAGCCTGCGCTGCCGTCTTCGAAGAACCGGACTTCACGGTCTCGCGAAGACTGCCGTCCATGGATGAGGCCGCAGCCAGGGTGAGACCCGCGACGTCATCAACGACTTGGGCATAAATGTGCGCATTACTTCGAAACACCGTCAGCCTCGGCCGTCCGGACGTTCCCTGCACTTTTTTTCTGACTCGCGCTTTTCGCCGTTCCAATCGACGACGTTGTGTTTTTTGATTCATACGCTATTTCTTGCCGGCTTTTCCGGCTTTCTTGATCAAGATTTCACCGGCATACCTGATGCCCTTTTGCTTATAGACGTCAGGCGGTCGCACCCGTCGAATATTGGCGGCGGTCTGGGTCACCAGCCGTTTATCAATGCCTTTGACGGAGATCATGGTTTGCTTCTCGACCGAAGCTTGCACGCCTTCCGGGATCGACATAGTCACGGGATGCGAAAACCCTACGTTTAAGGTCAGCAATTGACCTTGCACCTGTGCCCGATACCCTACCCCCGTCAATTCCAAGTTTCGTTGAAACCCCTTGGTCACTCCTTCGACCAAATTCGAGAGCTCCATGCGGGTCAGCCCATGTAAGGCTTTGACACGAGGAGCATTCCCTCGTCTTCCCACGTGGACCGTCCCCTCGTTGATTTCGACGTCGATCCCTTCGTTCAGTTCCCACCCTAATTGGCCCAAGGGTCCCTTCACGGAAACGGACCGATCTTCAACCTTCACCTCGACGGTGGAGGCCAGCGCAATTGGTTTGATTCCGATCCTAGACATCGTTGACGTGACTTCTTTGTTGAGACGAACCGGTTCGTCCTGGTCCTACCACACGTGGCACAACACCTCTCCCCCGATACTATTTTGTCTGGCTTGCCGGTCGGTCATGATCCCTTTCGACGTCGAAAGCACCGCAACCCCCAATCCACCTCGCACTCGAGGGATGGATAAGGCCCCCACATACACCCGCTTACCCGGCTTGCTGACCCGCTTGATTCGCTCAATCACGGGCTTCTTTTCCCGTCCGGGAATGTACCGCAATTCCACCTGAAGTGCCGGATGTCCATCGAGTGTGGTGGGTGAGAAATTATGAATAAAACCCTCGGCTTTAAAGACAGCAAGAACGTTGGCCTTCAGCTTGGAGGCTGGAACGTTCACCGTCGCATGCCCTCGTCGAATGGCATTCATTATGCGAACAAAAAGATCGGCAATTGGATCCGTCATACCCATAACGTCATATCCTCATCATCCATACCCTGGAGCCGGCCTACCAGCTTGACTTGGTGACCCCGGGAATATTCCCGCACAGGCTATGCAGCCGAAAACAAATCCGACACATATGGAAGCGCCGCAAAAAAGACCTCACGCGACCACAGAGGGGGCACCGATTATATTGCCGGACGGGAAACTTCGGCTCCGCCGCAGCCTTATTCCGTAATGCTTTTCTTGCCACAATGGCCTCCGTCTCAATCGCGCGGGTTCAACGAAACGGCATCCCCATATGAGCCAACAAGGATTTTGCTTCATCGTTTCGTTGAGCACTCGTGACAATCGTAATATCCATACCGTGAATAGCTGCCACGTCATCATATTTAATTTCAGGAAAGGTCAACTGCTCTTTTAACCCGAACGTATAGTTGCCACGACCGTCAAACGCCTTGGGCGACACCCCTCGAAAATCTCGAATCCGAGGCAAGCTGATATTCAGCAAGCGATCAAGAAACTCGTACATCCGGCTGCCGCGAAGCGTGACCTTGGCGCCAATCGGCATGCCTTCTCGCAGCTTAAAGCCGGCTATGGCTTTTTTCGCCCGGGTCACGACGGGCTTCTGCCCGGTGATTAACGCCAATTCAGCCACGGCACTATCCAACAATTTGACGTTTTGAATCGCTTCGCCCATGCCGACGTTCAGGACCACCCGTTCCACACGAGGCACTTGCATCGGGTTGGCATACGAGAATTCCTTCATCATCCGAGGGACGACCTCATTCCGGTAGAGATCCCTTAACCGCGGAGGAGGTCCACCCTGTGCCGCTTTTTTGGGGGTTGCGGGCTTACTGGCTTCTTTTTTACCCATCACACCTTATCCAATACATCATCCGGACTTTTCTGCAAGACCCGCACCCGCCGCCCATCATCCAATCGCTTGATTTTGACACGTGAAGGCTTCCCCAAATCCTGGGAATACACCATGACGTTCGAAATCGCCAGGGGCGCCTCACGCTCTAAAATGCCGCCTTGCTTGATTTTTTGGGAGGGTTTCGTGTGCCGCTTAATCACGTTGAGTTTTTCCACCGTCACCCGGCTCGTCCGTGGATTCACGTGCAAGACCTTCCCCATCTTTCCCTTCTCCCGTCCGGCAATCACGATCACCGTGTCGCCCTTGCGAATACGCGATTTGGTCACCGTCCGGCTTCCTGTCGCAGTTCGAGTCCCCATATGCGCTAGAGCACCTCGGGAGCAAGTGAAACGATTTTCATGAACTTCTTTTTCCTCAATTCCCGAGCAACGGGACCGAAGATTCTCGTACCCACGGGATCCCCCTGATTATTCACCAAGACACAGGCATTGCGATCAAATCGAATGTAGGAGCCATCCTCGCGACGCCGGCTTTTTTTCGTTCGCACAATCACCGCTTTGACCACGTCGCCTTTCTTGACGGACGCTTTGGGAATCGCCTCTCGAACCGACACCACCACGATATCGCCGATACCTCCATACCGCCTGCGCGTCCCACCTAGCACGTGAAAGCACCGCACACTTTTGGCGCCGGAATTATCTGCGACGTCAAGATAGCTGTAACTTTGAATCATCAGAACTCCACGTAGCGCCTGCGTCGCCGATTACGGCGACGGGCTCTGCTCGCCCCGCTCAATAATGGCCGCCACCCGCCAATGCTTATCCTTACTGAGCGGGCGCGTCTCCACGATTTTCACACGGTCGCCAATCCGAGATTCATTCTTTTCATCATGGGCTTTAAGCTTGGTGAGCCGTCGCACCACTTTTCCGTACAACGCATGCGACACCAGTCTCGGGACCGCCACGACGACCGTTTTGTCCATTTTGTCGCTAATCACTCGCCCATATGATGCACGCTGTCGCCTTACAGTCATGTTTCGTCAATCCTAGCTTTTCGAATGTCCCGACACCTGTTTTTCACGAAGGACGGTCTTCGCCCTGGCCACTTCTTTCCGCGCCTGACGGATTCTCATTGGATTTTCAATTCGTCCAAGAGCATGCTGACAGCGAAGGTGAAACAATTCCTGCTTCAACTCATGCACTTTTCCGACCAACTCTTCCGCTTCCATGCCCTGCAATTCTTTGACATCCATCAATGTGCCTCAGACGGAATATTCGCCTCGAACGACAAATTTTGTCGCCAACGGCAGCTTATGACCGGCCAAACGAAACGCCTCTTCCGCGACGCTTCTCGATACGTCATCCATTTCGTAGAGAATACGACCGGGCTTCACCACGGCAACCCAAAACTCAGGGCTCCCTTTTCCTTTCCCCATTCGAACTTCCGCCGGCTTTTTGGTAATCGGCTTATCCGGGAAGATCCGGGTCCAGATTCTTCCGCCGCGCTTGACGTGGCGCGTCATCGCAATTCTCGCCGCCTCAATTTGCCGGGCCGTAATCCGACCGGGCTCAAGCACCTTGAGCCCGAATTGCCCGAAAGACACGTCGCCGCCACGGTAGGCTTCCCCCGCATGTTGCCTTTCTGCACTTTTCTATATTTAACTTTTTTCGGAGCTAACATACTCAGGACTCATCAAAAATTATGAGTGAATATGACCGACGTTTTCATGCATTCGACAAACGTCGCCGTCTCTCTAAAGCAAATTCAACGAAGCTTCGTCTTTCGCGACGTTCGGCAACTCGGCGTCGCCCTTATAAATCCACGCCTTCACCCCGATAATCCCCATGGTCGTATGGGCCTCCGCAAAACCATAATCCACGTCCGCCCTGAGCGTGTGAAGCGGAACCCGGCCCTCTCGATACCATTCCGTCCGGGCAATTTCATTTCCGCCCAACCTTCCGGCACAAGACACTCGAATACCTTGGGCGCCCAACCGAAGCGCCGAAGCGACGCTTCTTTTCATGGCACGACGAAATGAAACGCGTTTCTCCAATTGCAAGGCAATATTTTCAGAAACAAGCTGCGCATCCAATTCCGGCTTCTTGATTTCCTTGACCGTCACGTAGACTTCACGACTATATCGTTGCTCCAGCATCGCCTTCAACTTATCAACTTCCGCACCTTTTCTCCCGATGATAATGCCGGGACGGGCCGTGTAAATGATCACCTTTACCTGATTCCCGGAACGTTCGATTTCTACCCGTGAAATGCCGGCGTGAAACAACCGGGTTTTTACCGTTTTTCGAATTTCCACGTCCTCATGCAGCAACTTCACAAAATCTTTTTTAGCATACCATCGTGAATTCCACGTCCTCGTGTACCCCAGCCGAAAACCATATGGATGTGTTTTTTGTCCCATACTCCCGGTTTACCTCGCTCCGCCAATTGAAACGGCTGGCATTCGCTTCCTCTAGGAATCCCCCTGCATCGGAGAAACCTCAATAGTCACGTGACTGGTTCGCTTATGGATGGGATTCGCCCTGCCCATGGACCTGGCCCGAAATCGCTTTAAAACGGGACCGCCGTCCACGTAAGCTTTTGAGACTTTCAGAGATTCAGGATCCCCCAACTCCCGTTGTCCGGCGTTTGCGACGGCGGAATTCAACACCTTTTCCACGACCGGCGCAGCGGCCCTGGGCAAGTACTTGAGGACCGTCAATGCCTCAGACACGTTACGCCCCCGAATCAAATCGATGACCATTCGCATTTTTCGCGGCGTCATTCTGACGTAGCGCAAAACTGCCTTTGCTTCGGCCATGAGGTTCCTTCCTAATGCTTTACCCGCCGCTACTTCAATGGAACGGCTTTTTCCGATTTGGCGGCTCCATGGCCCTTAAAAAACCGGGTGGGAGCAAATTCCCCGAGTTTATGCCCAACCATATTTTCCGTCACGTAGACCGGAAGAAACTTTTTCCCGTTGTGCACCGCAAACGTATGACCAATCATTTCAGGAATAATCGTCGAGCGACGCGACCAGGTTTTAATTAATTTCAGATCACGAGACTCGTTCATCCTTTCCACCTTTTCCATGAGGTGGGAATCGACAAACGGCCCTTTACGAATTGAACGCGGCATCGACGCTGGTTCTCCTTATTTCGTCCGCCTGGAGATAATGAATTTCGACGACAATTTTTTCTTCCGAGTCTTGAACCCTTTAGTCGGGACACCCCAAGGGGAAACGGGATGGGGGTTCCCCTGTCCGGACTTCCCTTCACCGCCACCATGCGGATGATCTACCGGATTCATCACGACTCCTCGTACGTGGGGCCGCTTACCCTTCCACCTCGAACGACCGGCCTTCCCCACTGTGACATTCTCGTGATCGAGATTCCCGATTTGCCCCACGGTCGCCATACACGTTCCCAGAATCCGACGCATCTCGCCCGAGACCAAGCGGACCTGAACGTACTGCCCTTCCCGGCCCATCACCTGACAGGAAGCACCGGCGCTCCGCGCTATTTGGGCGCCCTTCCCCGGCCTGAGTTCAATGTTATGAATGGTGGTGCCAAGCGGCATCGACGACAAGGGCAGCGCATTTCCAGGACGAATGTCCGAGCCATGGCCGGCCTGAATCGGATCCCCCACCGACAAGCCGACGGGAGCCAGGATATATCGCTTTTCCCCATCCACGTACACAATCAACGCAATGCGAGCCGAACGATTGGGGTCGTATTCCACCCTGACGACTTTCCCCGGCACGCCGACTTTATTTCGCTTGAAATCAATGACGCGATACAGGCGCTTATGCCCTCCACCACGAAATCTGGTGGTAATGCGCCCGAAGTTGTTTCGTCCTCCGGAACTGGGCAACGCCGCGGTCAAGCGTTTTTCAGGCGGCTCTTTCGACAGCGTCTTGTCCTTGAGAACCGTCATGCCTCGACGCCCGGGTGACGTTGGACGATAAAGTTTACTCGGCATAGCTTGCGACCTTTTCCTTCTCCAGACCTACGTATACGAAAGAAGCGCTTTCAAAAATGACTGCCTGGAAATCCGTTGAAAACTTCAAAGTTTTACAGACCTTGTTCATTCCATAGGGAACTGTCAAACCACCCGTGGCAAGGCAGGACGCTCAAAAAGGCCCGTCCAGCAAGGCCGCAGGTCAGTTGGCGCGCGGAGCGTACGTGAAGTACGTGAGCACGACAACGGGCCGAGAACGCCGCTGGCGGTCTTTTTGAGCGTCCTGCTAAGCACTTTCATACAACTCTACCTTTTCTCCCTCATGAAGCGTGACGATGGCTTTCTTCCAATCCGGACGTTTTCCAAGATAGCGCCCCTGGCGCTTCTTCTTGCCCATGACCTTCATGATATTCACGGACTTCACTTTTACCTTGAGAACCGACTCCACCGCCTGACGAACCTCGATTCGATTCACGTCAGTTTGCACGACGAAGGCGATACGGTTGGCGGACTCCTGAAGCCCCGTGATTTTCTCGGTCAACAACGGCTTCACCAAGACGTCAAATGGGTCACGCTTCATGCCCACAACTCCTGGACGCTCGGCAATTCGTCCTTCAACACCACGAGCGTCTGGTATCGAAGCACGTCGTAAACCGTGAGTTCTTCCGGCGGTACGGCTTTCACTTGAGCCAAATTCCTCGTCGCGCGAAAGACGGCATGATTGTTTTTCCCCACCACGAACAGAACGGTGCCGGTCGCCCCCAATTGACTCACCGTCTTCGCCATCAATTTGGTCTTGGGTTCCGGAAGAGAGAGATCGGAGA
>CBDAOT010000005.1:0-9469 GCA_965198165.1 Candidatus Poribacteria bacterium
ATGCTGAGGTTTTTCTCGATAGGGATCGCCGGGCTGTCTTCGTGGCTGGCCGCAAAATACGCTGGTTCTACGGAACCCGGCACCGCGCCGACAGCACCGGAACCACCCGCGTCGATAGCACTAGATCCACTTGCATCAGTCACATCAGAACCACTAGCACCGATCGTAGTGGGGCTTGGAATAGTGATACTTGGATTGGTCATAGAGAGGGTTTTGGTTTACGTAAAGAAATAGGTCTTCTGCGTCCCGCGGACACATTTAAGGTTTTTTGGTTCAATCCAGATTGAATCAATGACTAAGTACTGCCACACCCACCAGGCAATATGCAAAGATCGACGGTACTGGGACTGGTCGTGATCGCGGCGGCGGGCATCGCATCCATTGTATATGTCGAATCAACAGGGGGATGCGCCATACCAGAATCTGATCCATTCCCCATAGTGTCATCGGGCGGACATCAGTCCGGCGTGCCTCTGTTCGGCCAGCCTCCGAAAATCAGCATATCCTGTCTGCCAAACATAGGCGAAACTGCAATCGTGGAGATGACATTCACAAACACCTATAGCTCCAACGTCACGGACGCATTTTCCAACGGCCCTTACGGTGACGACTATAGCTTAGGCTGGACGGTAAGCGATGGATTTGAAATTGTGGATTTTGGCGGGGTGCAATATGAGGCCAATCCCTTGGCAGAAACATCAGACTCATTCACCGAGTACATCATATTCACGCCGCTAGATGTTGGAGAGTCAAAGACATATCGCATAGAGGTCAGAGCCGTAAATGAGGGAGAGGCATTTATCGCCGGCTCGGGGTATTTTTACGTTACAGATCGTATTCGCATGTACCTTGACGACGAGGAGACCCTGCTTCGCGAAGATCACAAAGAAAGATATCCGGAATTGTATGGGCGGTCAGCAAGCGAAAGATCATCGGCTTCAGACACGGCAAATATAGTGCCGCCCATGACCGCCGAGGACATGAGGACTCAGGAGCAAAATGCCACTTTCACGAACTTTACCGACGAGTTGTTTGCCTCCCTTGCCATAGAATTCATCCGGGAGCATGATCCTTCCACTGAATGGATCTTGGGCAACATCCTTCCACCGTTTGGCGTATTCAACATGACCTATGGTGAGCAGGTCCTGATTGATGCTGGTTACACAAGAGACGAGATTGACAGCATCGTATCTGGGAGTGTGTCGACGCGGTCTCCCGAACAGCGCGCCGTACTACCAAGTCCCTAGGTTCCGTTGGCCTTACGGGACAAATAACCAATGCAAAGATACCTTATGGTCAGCGCCCACGTTGTTCTCCACTGGCGTCCCGGTCAGGGCGGACAAATAACCAATGCAAAGATACCTTATGGTCAGGGCGACGCAACGGAGGTCAACAATGTGCAACTGTGCGTCTTTGATGAGAATCTTCGTACTGGTATGGGCATGGCGTTGCCTCGCGATGCGGCGACGGCGTCTGCGTCGCAGTGGGGGCCAGTGCCTGCCTGTTATAGTCGAGCCTGAAGGCTCGACAGCAGTCCGGCCTAAGGGCCGAACCGTACGGCCGGCCTGAAGGCCGGCCTTGGAGCTGCGGCCCGCGTGGAGGCGGGCAACTGCGGGGAGGGATTTGCGAGTCTTTTCCGGGTATGTGCCGTACTGCCGCATCAGGCCTGCACTGGTGGTTCTGTATTTTTCCGCCGCCGACTGTCCAAGGCGGGTCTGTCGGAATCCACCCAGCATATTCGGCTTATTTTGGACCCTTCCCCCAGCCCTAATTTACGATCTTTTAATTGATACCGTCCGTCAATGCTCATAATGCAAAAAATAACGATACTTGGCCTTGCCGTGGCCATATCCACTATGTCCTGCACCGTGTCAGTTGTGGAGGCCGAGCCGATCCCCTCACCATACCAACAGGTGCGGGACGGAACGCCGATGGGTGCGGTGGTGTGCGCCGGAGACCGCATGCTGATGCTGTCGCCGTCGGGAGCGCCGGCGTGCGTGTTTGCCTCTTCAGTGGACGCACTGGTGTCAAGAGGATTTGTGCTTGCGTTCGAGGCCGTGCCTGACGCGTCCAAAACGGGCGACAGGCCGTTCGTCACCACTTGGCGAACCGCCTCGCCGAACGAGTCGATAACCATCCCGGTGGGGAGCTCTACGGGAGCATACACTGTAGGCTGGGGCGATGGAACCGCAACAAGCGTCACCGGGGACGCATCGCATGCTTATGCTAGTCCCGGAGAGTACCAGGTCGTCATATCCGGCGACTTTACAAGAATCAATCTCAACGGCAGCCCCAATGCGGAAAAGCTGCAATCTATAGATCAGTGGGGCGACATCCAATGGGAATCGATGAACTTGGCATTTGGGGGAGCGACAAACATGGTGTACCGTGCGACTGACGTCCCCGATCTCTCAGGTGTGACTGACATGTCTTGGATGTTCAGCGATGCCGCCTCCTTCAACGGCGACATCTCTGAGTGGGACGTCTCGGGCGTGACTGACATGTCCGGAATGTTCGCCGATGCCTCCTCCTTCAACGGCGACATCTCCCCATGGGACGTCTCGGGCGTGACTGACATGTCCAAAATGTTCCTCTATGCTGACTCCTTCAACGGCGACATCTCTGAATGGGACGTCTCGGGCGTGACCGACATGTACGAAATGTTCGCCGATGCCGGCTCCTTCAACGGCGACATCTCTGAGTGGGACGTCTCAAGCGTGACCGACATGTCTGGAATGTTCTCCTCTGCTCCCTTCAGAGGCGACATCTCCTCATGGAACGTCTCAAGCGTGACCGACATGTCTGGAATGTTCTCCTCTGTTCCCTTCAGAGGCGACATCTCCTCATGGGACGTCTCGGGCGTGACCGACATGTCTGGAATGTTCCGTGATGTCAGATCATTCAACGGCGACATCTCCCCATGGAACGTCTCGGGCGTGACCGACATGTCTGGAATGTTCCGTGATACCAGATCATTCAACGACGACATCTCCCCATGGAACGTCTCGGGCGTGACCGACATGTCTGAAATGTTCCGTGATACCAGATCATTCAACGGCGACATCTCTGAATGGGACGTCTCTGGCGTGACTGACATGTCCCAAATGTTCTTCCGTGCCGACTTCTTCAACGGCGACATCTCTGAATGGGACGTCTCTGGCGTGACTGACATGTCCGGAATGTTCGGCTATGTCTACTCCTCCAACGGCGACATCTCCCCATGGGACGTCTCGGGCGTGACTGACATGTCCGGAATGTTCTATCAAGCCGCCTCCTCCAACGGCGACATCTCCCCATGGGACGTCTCGGGCGTGACTGACATGTCCGGAATGTTCGGCTCTGCAACTTCCTTCAACAGCGACGTCTCCTCATGGGACGTCTCGTCCGTGACCGTAATATTCGCCGATGTCACTCCCTTCAACGGCGACATCTCCTCATGGGACGTCTCTGGCGTGACTGACATGTCCTACATGTTCTCAAATGCCAGATCCTTCAACTCCGATCTCTCCTCGTGGGACGTCTCTGGCGTGACCGACATGTCCTCAATGTTCTCCGATGCCGAATCCTTCAACGGCGACATCTCTGAATGGGACGTCTCTGGCGTGACTGACATGTCCGGAATGCTCGGCCATGCCTACTCCTTCAACGGCGACATCTCTGAATGGGACGTCTCAGGGGTGACTGACATGTCCCGAATGTTCGACTTCACCGTCTCCTTCAACGGCGACATCTCTGAGTGGGACGTCTCAAGCGTGACCGACATGTCTGGAATGTTCTCCTTTGCTCCCTTCAGAGGCGACGTCTCCTCATGGGACGTCTCAAGCGTGACCGACATGTCTGGAATGTTCTCCTCTGCTCCCTTCAGAGGCGACGTCTCCTCATGGGACGTCTCGGGCGTAACCGACATGTCTGAAATGTTCCGTGATGCCAGATCATTCAACGGCGACATCTCTGAATGGGACGTCTCGGGCGTGACTGGCATGTCCGGAATGTTCGGCTCTGCAACTTCCTTCAACGGCGACATCTCTGAATGGGACGTCTCAAGCGTAGCCGACATGTCCGAAATGTTCCGTCATGCCTCCTCCTTCAACGGCGACCTCTCCGGCTGGGACGTCTCATACGTAAAAGACATGACCCGCATGTTCTACGCCGCCTTCTCCTTCAAAGGCGACCTCTCAGACTGGGATGTCTCGGACGTGACCGACATGGACGGCATGTTCCGCCGCGCCTCCGCGTTCAACGCCGACCTCTCCAAATGGGACGTCTCGAACGTGGGTCGCATGACCAGCATGTTCCGCGAAGCCACCTCCTTCAACTCCGACCTCTCGAAATGGGACGTCGCTAGTATGAAGAACACGGCCTATATGTTCAGCCGCGCTACCTCCTTCAACTCCGACCTCTCCGAATGGGACGTCTCGAACGTGGGTCGCATGACCAGCATGTTCCGCGAAGCCACCTCCTTCAACTCCGACCTCTCCGAATGGGACGTCTCGAAGGTATATGACATGGACGACATGTTCCCCGGCGCCTCCTCCTTCAGCCAAAACCTGGGCAATTGGTACGTCGTCTTGGACGACACGTCTACCAACATCGGCAGCGGCTCCAAGATAATCGGGAACATTGCAGCGCAGAACCGGGCCCTCGACGGCCAAAGCCCGACCTACGGAATAGGAACTGGCGCCGACTCTGCCCTCTTTGCGGTTGACAGGACCGCCCTTAAGATAAGGCTGTCTGAAGATTACTCGGGCAAGACCGAGTACGCCGTCAACATCACCTCGACCGGCGACTTCGGCACGAACAACTTCCGGATGGTCAACATAGCGGTGATGGGCTCCGGCAGCGCGGGCCCGCCATAGACGAGGATGCCAGCAGAACCGTAGTTAATGGAACCACCGTCACAGTACTTGGAACAACAGACCAATCCTGTCCTGATGACAGTTGGTGAGAATCTTCTGGAGACAATCAGCTGATCTGCTTTACGCTGCTCAATCTTCGGGGGTTTACGCAGTTTTCATTCCTGCAAAAACCCAAAAGTCTCGCAGATTGAACAGAGTAATTTTTTTTACTCTGTTCAATCTTCGGGGTTTTTCACCGTTTTCACGGGGGTGGCGTTGTCCAAACCCATAACAGAAAAACGCCAAAAAGCTTAAAGATCGCGGATCTTGCGTCAGCCCCAATGAACAAGAAACGCAGCAAGGACAACAGCAAGGATCAGAGGCGCAGCAAGGACGCGAAGTGGGTTAGGCCCAAGGGATACTATTGCAGGTATGAAAGAGGAAGGAGGGGAGAAGGCAAACGGATTCGACTCAGAACCAAAGCCCTCCTCACCCTACTCAACGACATCTACGAGCCCCGGTCTGCGACCGGGAAACGCATGATCTCGTACCTGGCGTGCCTCGTGGACAAGGAGTTCCGCGGCCACTCGTACCGCTCGCACGTCTCGTACATAGAGTCACACCAAGGCTTACTGTACCTGTATGGCTTAAAAAAAGTTCCATCAAAGTCGTGCCTGCACCACGCCGCGGCCGTATTTGCCGGCTGCTCGAGGATACACGAGATAGTGTGCAGGCAGGCAAGGAGCGACGCGCAGGGATCCCTTCTGGGAGACTCCAGCGGGTTCTCCATAATGCAGTACGAGGACTGGGAAGACGCCAAGCGGGGGATCGTATCCAGGCACAAGTTCGTCAAGATGCACGTGATAGTGGACGCAAGTGGGAAGAGGATCGTGTCCTGCGAGGTTACCAAGGGAACGGCGCACGACTCGCCCTGGTTCAGGCGGATCTTCGCGAGGGTGCCTGGCGGCGCGGGGTGCGTGATGCTTGACGCAGCATACGATGCCTACGAGAACTACAGGGTGATCCGTTACAGTGGCAGGAGGCCCGTGATCGACCCGCGCAAGGACCATACCCTCAAGGGCTACAACCCGAGGGCAGAGATGCTCAGGTGGAGGAAGGAGAACCCAGAAGAGTTTGAGAGGACGTACCACCGGCGCAGCCTGGTGGAGTCCGTGTTCTCGTCGCTCAAGGCCAGGTTTGGCGCCGTAGTCGCGGCAAAGACGCTCCCGCTACAGAGGCTCCAGCTGATCCTGAGAAGCGTCTGCTACAACCTGCTGTCGTAGTCAAACTGCATGCGCCGGACGCATGCCCCTCCCCCAGCGCACGCTGCGCCGCGCTACCACGGTCAGCCCCGATCCCGGTTCCCCTGCAATCGGAATGCGTGAAGGAACGGTCAAACCGCAGGAATCGCGGGCGACATGGCACGGCCAGGACTGCCTCAAGTAGGATGGCGTTTGCGGAAATGGACAACGCCCACGGGGGTGTTCAATTGGGGCTCCGGGGTGTTAAGCTAGGGTGCTGGAGAGAGGCGTGAACGCTTACAACGCAACAATTCTCTCCAACGCATAGAATTGATATTACTGTGTTCAGCTCATCACATTTGCGTATGGGACTTTTGAGCAGGAGAGAGTACGGAAAAATGATGGGTGGAAACCTCCTCATTGCCGCGTTCTTCGGAGGCGCGTTTGCTTTTGTCCTTGCTTTCTCATGGCCGCTGCTGGAGGCAGGGAATGACACGTTGCTTGCCAAAATAGGCACAATGACATCAGTAGGCGGAGTATTCCTTGGGGCGTACGTGGCCACGTTGCTGGTCAACCAGAACCGCAGCAGAAGGATTGAGGAGAATTACTTCTACAAGGTAAGTTTTCTCGCCAATGCGGGAGCAATGGTAGCAATGGTTATCGGATACATTGACGTTGGAAAACGTGAGGATGACAGTTGGAGAAAGGATAAGACGTCTGTTAAGAGAATGAAAGAGAACCAAGACAAGTTCGAATACCATGTGGACAAAATTGAGGCAATCAACGCAAACGCGCTTGTTCCGGCCGACATACGGGCCGGTGTTGAGTTGCTGCTACGGCATGGAAAAAACTGTTTCGAGCAGCATGGTGAAGAAACACGCAGAGTAATGGTGCAAGAGTATCTGTTATGCTATCTGAATGTCGTGATCGATTCGAAATATTTTGCCAATGACTATGATAAAGAAGTGCGACGCCGTATAAAATTTGTAAAAAAGTTGCAGAAAACGTTAGAAAAACCGGTCGGTATCAACTCACACATATGAGATCGCACCGGATCTTTGGACTCGGATCACAACAGTGTGCATGCCCGAAGGCAGCACGGCGGATCTGACCGGTACACATCTTCAGGACGCATCGCATCCTGGCGCGGCAGCTCCGGTCACATGTCCGGTGCATGGATCTCACAGGGTGTGGCGGCACCGTTCCAGACGTACGTCACAACTTACAGAATGTAAGTTGCAAAAAGCAGTTGCCCCGAAGCCCGATCGCCGCAAGAACTCCCCCGGAGTACAGACCCGACGCCCAAGCGCCTCAAAGGCGATGTACGAAGCAGCTGGTTTCTAGGGGTGCAGACAGTACCCGCGCCTGATGCTATACTTTTAATTGAGCGGCATGAGATCCCAGCCATGCCGTCATACTTTACCCTGGTCTCGGCCAACGCTGCACTGCCTGAGGTCATTAAGAGGTACAAATTTGTCCTGCAGTGCAAGATGGAGGTAGTAAAAGCAGAAGAACGGATACAGGTAGCCGTATCCAATGACGCAAGGCTGGAGGAGCATGTCAGAATAAAGCAGGATCTTAACTCAAAAGTGATAAAATACTACCGTGCAATCGAGCATCTGGAGCTGACCGGCGTGGCAATAAAGAGCATAGATGACGGTCTTTTGGACTTTCCCGCTAGGCGCTTTGACGAGGACATCTGGTTGTGCTGGAAGGACGGCGAGGCCCAGGTCAAGTTTTGGCACGAAAAGCACACCGGGTTTATGGGACGAAAGCCGGTGGAAGTGAGCAACGAATCGCTGGTTTGAATGCTGTCGGTCTGGTTCAGGGTAATTCGTGTCCGCTTTCTTCTGTCATCAGTGCTTGCAGTATCTGCAAGTCTTGCGATAAACTGGTGGCTCCATTCATCGATTGACGTTTTTGATGCGGCTCTTACCATGGGCGGAGTCATGGCGCTGCATGCCAGTGTGGATCTGCTCAACGACTACTGGGACTTTAAGCGCGGAATCGATACAAAGACACAGCGCACAGGCATGAGCGGCGGAACAGGCGTCCTCCCCGAGGGGCTGCTCCAGCCCGCACAGGTGTACCGTGCCGGGATCATGTCCCTTGCAGCAGGGGTTGCAGTCGGGGCATATTTTGTCGTAACAGATGGATTCGTCATTGCCGTACTGCTGATCTTTGCTGTTGTCTCGATCTACTTTTACTCCACAAAGATCGTGGACTCGGGGCTGGCAGAGATATTTGTTGCAATAAAGGGAACATGTATCGTACTGGGGGCCTACTACATCCAGGCAGGTGACATTCCGGCACCTGCAGCGCTGGGAGGAGTAGTGATCGGCATACTGTCAGCCATGGTCTTGCTCATCACATCATTTCCCGACCACGATGCAGACAGATCCCAAGGCCGCAAGACGCTAGTGGTGGCTTGGGGAAGGAGGAGGGCCGCACGCGTCTTTTGGATATTTCCTGCAGCCGCCTATGGAGTTGTTCTGATATCGGTAGCCGCAGACATCTTCCCACCTCCGGTGCTGATCACGCTGCTGGCAGCTCCAATAGTTCTCTGGTCCGGCATTGGCCTGCAGAAGAGCTTTAACGACGTAGGTAGAATCGTGCCCGTGATGAGCGCGACGCTCAAGTTTTCGAGGCTGGCGGGTGCACTGCTTGTGGCAGGTTTTCTGCTCTCGTGACAGGCGTAGCCGCCGATCCTCGCACGCCTACTGTAGCAGGTAGTCCGGACCTGCGCGCTACTGGACAGGAGTCCCGAAAGGGCCACTCTGGATGCGCGTGTCGGGCACGGATCGGAGATCTGGCGTACGGATCTGGCCACATTTAGCCGGACTCTGTAAGATAATAGTGCAGCTCAGTATAGCACTCGTTGCAGTACTCCTGGCCACCTGTGTGCTCGCAGTCATGAACCTTCTTCACGTCCTTCTTGCATTTTTTACAAACCGGCACACTCTGATCTGCAAACCGCGGTGTTTTAAGCCTGATCGTATCCGTCATGGCTACGGATCCGCAGAACGATCCAAGTACGCAGGAATTCCGTGTTCAGAGCATGCGTTTGCCACGTGGGGCACTCTCCAGCTGCTTCTTCAGCTCGAGGTTCTCCCTTTGAAGCTTGGAGTTCTCTGCCTGCAGCGTCGCAACTGAGTTCTGCCTGTTGTACAGCGGGTGCCCTGGCGGAATGATCCCCGGGTTTGCCATGGTGAGCAGCCCGGCGGCATGCCTTTGAAGCATGCGGGTGTAGTCATCCAGTTTTGCGTGCGGAACGATCTCTTGTATCCCCTGTGGGCGAGGCATGAGTGGCTGATCTCCCACTCCAGGTGGCAGCCTAGGAAACTGCAGTGCCACAGATGCGATGGGATCCATGCCATAAAGGCCCATCAGGTG
>CBDAOT010000006.1:0-33839 GCA_965198165.1 Candidatus Poribacteria bacterium
GGCTTGATGTGGGTAGCTCAACGTGTGATGCCTGCCGGATTTTGAAAACTGATCGTCTTTCCTGCCGCTTTGGCTCATTCTGGGCAGTCTGAGCCCATATCTATGCGGTTTTCTGTAGCCGTCGGACACCGGGGCCTGTCTTTGAGTTGTTCCCACTCTGCATGGTGCACCCACTGGAAGCGGCGCTTGTTACGTAACGCTACAAAAGCATTAAACTACATTCTTGCAATCCACCTAGAAAAACACAATCCTATTGCAAGACATGCTGCAACGAAAATCGACGATGACAAAGACTAAGCCCAGATTGGAGATAGTGAAAAAATTTGAATCCATGGGCTGTGTCCTAGAGACATAACCCCACAATCATCCGCTGATGTCGTGCCGGTACGGCATTATCCGAATTCTTGGGATTGTTGCATTTTTCGCATATCGCCTGCTTCAAAGTCTGTCCGAAACCGTAAAATCCCATCCGATCCAATGGGTGGTGCGCAGGCTCCCCCACTGACAGCGCTGCGGTCACCGCGCCAGTCAGGCAGCCATTGCAGTGAGCGGCTCGTGCGTGAGCCTGCCGCTTTTTACGTGCGATCGCGCGACCGCCTCGATGTTGTAGCAGATGACCCGGATTGCTATCTCCCGGCTCTGCCGGGCGCGCCTGCGGTTCCGAAGATGGTTTCCGTACATTTTCTTGATTGCGCCAAAGACGGCCTCGATGATGCTGCGCTGGTGGTACTCGTCCATGAACCTGGCCAGCTCGTCCCTGTGCGTTCTGAGACTTGATTCGTAATTAGCGCTCGGGCATAAAATAGCGCAATTTTCAGCATAATCGCGCAAAATTTGCTTATTTGGAAAACACACCTGTGTAAGAGTTGGACGAAAAAGATTTGATTTTTAATTGCAGATCATGTCTCAGCTCTAGGCTGAACCGCGCCGTTTGGTAACACATGGAGACTGCGCTGCGCATGTCGGAGAATATCCTATAGTACTCGGAGACGAGCAGTATGCGCTTTCCCTGATGCCAGCATTCCTCCACGGCATTAAGATGCTGCGAGCCTTTGGGAAAGTACATGATCTTGGCAACGCAAGCAAAGATAATCCAGTATGGCCAAGTTCGACCGTTTTTTTTTGGCGGCTAGTCAAGCGGATGATGATCATAAGTAATCTCGGTGCATATGTTGAACAGACTACTGACGACATTCGAGACTTTTGCGATCAAGTAGTCAATCTCTTCATCCGTGTTGAATCTTCCCATACCTATACGGATAGACGAGTGTGCGGCATTCTCGTCTAGGCCCAAGGCAAGAAGTACGTGCGAGGGCTTAACTGTTTGAGTGGTGCATGCAGAACCGGCAGAGATTGCCACCTGTTTTGATATGGAGTTGATTATCGCTTTGCCTTCAATGTTGGGAAAGCAGATGTTGATGTTATGCGGTAGCCTCTCTGTGGGGTGGCCATTTATCTTTGCCCCCATATTGACAAATGCAGTCAGTATTTTTTCTGACCATCTTCTAAATCTCAGATTCTCATAATCCATCTCTTTTTGCGCAATCTCCACTGCCTTGCCAAAGCCCACAATTGCAGGTACGTTCAGGGTTCCAGAGCGAATGTTTTTCTCTTGGCCGCCCCCATGTACAATCGGATCTGGGTTTACTCTAGGCCGGATGCCGCGTATGTACAACGCGCCTATTCCCTTGGGGCCGTACAACTTGTGCGACGAGAACGACATCAAATCAATGTTCATCTTTTTGACATCAATTGGAATATGTCCTACAGCTTGTGCGGCATCTGTGTGAAAGAACACGTCACGCTCGTGTGCTATCCTGCCAATCTCTGCGATGTCAGCTATGGCTCCAATCTCGTTGTTTGCAGCCATGACAGATATCATCACGGTACCATCCGTAATCGAATCTTCAAGATCGCCCAAGTTAATCTCGCCGAGTTTATTGACAGAGAGGTATGTTACCGTCTTGCCGAGGCTTTCAAGATGCTGTGCCGTGTCCAACACTGCTTTGTGCTCTGTGACACAGGTAATCATGTGGTTCCCTCGATTCTTGTACTTTGACATGGTTCCGATCAGCGCCAGATTGTCTGACTCGGTCGCACCGCTTGTAAAGACAACTTCGTCGTGTCTTGCGCCAACTACCTTCGCAATTTTTCCCCTCGCCGCCTCCACCGCTACCGACGCCTCGTATCCGTATGAATGATCCAAGCTGGATGCATTGCCAAACTTTTCTGTAAAGTACGGCATCATCTCTTTTAGCACCCTTGGGTCAAGCGGGGTCGTGGCATGGTGATCAAGGTATATGGGAAATCTCAGCTTGGCCAATCTGCCCTCTCCTGCTCCACTATGCGCGCAAAGTCAGATATGTCGTGTATCCGGGCAAACAGGGCAATAGTTCCCCGGTTAAAGTGGGCCCGCGTCATCTTGTTAAGATACAACTGTGGGTTGAGCCGGTCCCTTCTGAGCCGCTGAACCATTATTGCCATAAAGACATCCCCATATTCGCCAAACAGGACGGACGGGTGTATCTCAGAGCCCTTCTCGTCAAATTCCTCAGGGTTTGGCGGTGACGGGTCGTTGAGTGACAGGCATATCGCAAACCTGCCCGTTATGTTCGGTGTGAGGCCGGTTCTTGACTTTATCTGGGCGAGCAGATTCTGTGAGCGGTAGCTCATCTTCAGCCTACGGAACCGCAACAACCCGTTTGCCCTCTCTGTTCCAAAAGTACCCGTCATGCTTTTTTGTGGTGCCCTCGTCCTCAAGGTATTCCATCGCGTATGATCGTGCCATATACGGCTTGAGCTTCCTGTAGTCATTGTTCTCTATCTCCTTATCAGTTGAAAATATCATAATTTGGTGTGATGCGATGGGAAAGAACTTCTCCACGATGTTCGTCCTGTGGCTCTCGTCAAGCCTTGCGAGCGGCGTGTCTATCATGAATGGCAGCGGCCGGCCCGACGTTTTGGCCAGAGCCCAGAGAACTCCTATAGCAAACATCTGTTTTTCGCCTTCAGAAAGCATGTCCTTTGGTAGCGGATCGTCGTTCTTTCGAAACAGCGCAACCTCAAAGGTTTCCGGATCAACACTTACTTTTTCGATAAAGTTCTTTTTGTGCATCAGCGTCTTGACGGCATCAAGCAGATACTGCTCCAAAAGGTGTATCTTTTTATCTTTCAGTCTTTCGATGAACTCTTCCAGCACCTTCTGAACGTTCTGCGTCAGCTCTACATGCTGCCTTGATTTCTCGCTCTTGTAGATCAAGGACACGACATCCCGCAGTTTTACGTCAAGGTGCCGCTTCAGGGCAGTGTTGCTGGATATCTTCTCTTCAATGTGATCCATCTCTGCCTGGAGTGCTCCTGCCTGTGAGTGCAGCTCGCCAACCTTGGATATCAGAGGCCCAATCTCGTCGTCACTTGGTGCATTCGCAATGGACGCCTCTAGCTTTGTAATCGCCTCCCCAACCTCCACTATCTTTGCAGTGTCCTTTCTGAGGTTCTGCAGGGCAGTCGAGTTGGCCTGCTGCATTATGCCAACAATTCTCGACGTTTGCCCTGCTGAAAAGCCAAATACCGGTTTTGCAATCGGCGCGGACATCTTCATCTCCTTCTTGAGGAGCTCCGATACCCGGTAGACAGCTGCGCCCATATTGTTTGCGTCAAGTCCTGCACCATTCCAGAATTTTCGCATCTTAAGCTGCGACGTAATTCCTTTGAGCTTTGAGTCAAGGAGCTTCTGCCCTGCCACTTGCTGTTGGGTTGATTCGTCGATCCTGATCTGTTCGGATAGTTTTTCAAGCTCCGCTGGAATCAGCGAAAACGGAAGTACGCCAGAACACAGATCTCTTATTCGCTGCAGAATGTTCTCGTACACGAGTCTTTTTGCTGCAAGCTTCGCCTTGGCATCATTACGGCTACTGGCAAACTTGCCACCTATCTTTGAGACTTTGGACTCCAGATTGTCAATCTCCATACGCGCTGCATCCATCTCAGTTTGCTTTTGGGCAAGCCTCTCCTGCAGCCTCTCTATGCTGCTGGCACACTCGTCCTTTTCGGCCTTGTGCTTTTCAAAGTCCTGCTGGAGCTGCCCGCTTTCTTTGGCAAGGTTTCGCATCAGGTTTACCTGCAGGTCTGTACGAAGCTGCTCCACAACCTCTATGCCAAGGAGCGAGTTGAACGACTCCCTTATGGTCGCATCCTCCGTGCCTTCCTTTGCAATTCCCACAATCTTCTCGCCATCAAAGAAGAACAGTCGGATGATGCCTCGTGGGATCAGATCTTCTATAAATGACTGCCAGTACGATTTTTCCATTGTCTCCAACGGGCCAAACTCTTTCTGAGCCAGACTGCGTTTTTTGATGTCCAGTTGTTCCTCTACCATGCCTCCCTCGCTTCTCCACGACCGCTCAACGCGATACTCCATCTCCTGCCCATTATGGAAGAACTTGAACTGCACCACCACTGACGCATGGTCAGCTGGCGTTGCGCTTTTGAGGTACCGGTGAATCTTGCGCGCAAGGAATTTGTTGTATGTTTTTTTCGTACCTCGCTTGCCCATTGCCGAGATTCCGTAGAGGCACAGTGCTATTGACTCAAACAGGGTGGTCTTGCCGGCGCCGTTTGTTCCCCCAACCAACACAATCGGCTTTGTCTGCGTGCAGGCAAGGTCAAACTCATTTTTGCCGCGATACACGCCATAGTCCTGCAGTATTACCTTGGTCACGATCAATGTTTACTGCCAAACTCCTTTTTTGCCTTTTTTTGGCGCTCCAAATCTTCCACTATTGCGTCCAGATCCTCGCGCCACTCTTCAGACAATATCTTGTTTATCTTTGCATATATCTTCGAGTGGCGCGCCATGCCCTGCGATTCGTGCTCTGCGTTGAGCAGCTTGGACACAAGCAGCTGCGGTACATTGTTTTTCTGGCATATCTCCTCTAGCACGTCCTGCTCGATGATGCCAAATCCACCGAGATCCTCCTGCGGGGCAACGAGTTTTTCACCCAGTACTTTCTCACATATCTGGTATGCGGTGTTCCTCCAGTCGCCGCGCTCCATCCGCCAGATTCTCTGAATTTCGTGGATCTCCTCCTCCCGAATGAGCATCATGTGGGGATCAGGGCCGTTCTGCCTGATCTTTTTCTGGGCTCTGAGCAGCTTTTCCAGAAACTCCTTACAAAATTCCAGCGTGTATGGTCCGGGAACCAGCACGGAGTACGGATCCGCCTTGCCATCCTCCCCCCTTGCCTTCAGTTCCAGGCTGGATTCTCGGATTTTTTCGTCAAACCCTTTCCTGCGCGCATCGTCAATCAGCTTCATCTGGCCCGTCCTGCGCTTGAGGGAGCGTACCTCCTTTCGCTTTGCCGGATCTTGCGTCTCTTTTAGCTCCTCACGAAGCTCAAGCAGCGGCTCCATCCATTCCTCGCCGTTCTCAACCGTGTTTCGAAGCGATGAATCGTCTGTAACCACGGTACAGGTCCAGCAGCCGAATCTGCTGTTGCCGCATGATGGCGTGCTATTGTCTACGACCAGTGGGCATTCGGCTGCGTTTGCGTTCTGGTACAGGGCCAAAAGATCCCGGTTGTTTGCGCCCCACGGATTCTTGTTCTGTAGCAAATAGTTCCATACGTCCTCTGCAGTAAAGTCGCGCAGCGGGGTATAGACATAGGTTTGCGGAAATTTTGAGTGGCGCGATAGAAGGCTCCCCTCGATCTCATACAGGTTCATCAGCTGCTGTCTTGAACCGCTCTCATCTTTCCTTGTTCCAAGAGCGATTATCGCTTCCCCGTACTCCGATACTCTGTCCTGGATGAACCGATCCGCATTTCTTATCTTCAGTCTCTCGGTACACCACCGGAACAGATTGCTTGGTGCCGGGAACCCCTTCCCTAGGAGGCACACCCAGAAGGTGTCCTCGATTACCGGCCGCACCAGATTGGTGGATACTGGAAGATGTGTCTTTTGCACCGCTTTTTCCATCATGTCAAGCATTCCAGTTATCTGCTCGACGACCTTAGGCGACTCAACCAGGGTGTCCGAGGAGATTACGAATAGCTTTTTGTGAAGCTGCCTAGAAGGCAGGCTGGACAGGGCTCTCCAGATCAGCTGAACCATGCAGGTAGAATCCTTGCCGCCGCTGAATCCCAAAATCCACGGCCTGTTGTCTCCAAGATACACCTGCCGTATCTCGTCATATATGCTCCCAATGCTGCGCGACTTGAATATGGATCCGGCAGGCATAGTCAAGCACTTCCGTCCACGGTCGCAGGGACGCCCAAGTGTTTCAGGATTTCGTTGGCTGCCCGCTTTATTCCAAGCCTGTTTTTGAGCATCCTGCCGTCCATCACCACCTTGTTCTGCCATATGTGGCTGTCTTTCCTCCAGTCGATATTTTGTAATCCCTTTAGCCGCTCCTTCCAGTCAGGGCTCTGCGTCAGGACATACCCTGCCATTCCAAGCGCATTTAGAATGTTTGTGTGCGCGTGGACGTAACTCTTCCTAAGGTCGTATGGCTTCATCTGTTTTTGCATCAACAAGTTCCATTCAGGTATGTTTACCGACACCTTGTTCCAATACTCAACCACAAGCTTCTGCTTGTCGGCAGGGATTGATTTTGTTTTTAGCCTTAACAGGTGTCTTGTTGCATCGGCCACCCCGTTTAGTGTAAAAAGGACGGCAGAGCGGTTAGAGATGTTGGTACGCTCCATCTCCGTACGGCAGTAGAAAATATCAACATCGTTAACCAAATTTACTATGAATCTTGCAAAGGTGTCTCTGTGATCATACAACAGGCCCAAGGATTTTGTTGGCTTTACTGCATGCTTGTTCAGATCTGCAAACATCTGCTGGCTGCGCTTGAGCCCGCGATCCTCAAAAACCACCACCGCTATTCGCTCGCTTCCGACATCTTCGTTCTGTTCGTACGCAGACCTTATTGCTGCACACCTGTGCTGCCCGTCATTGACCAAAATTTTTGCGTTGCTGGGGATTTTTATTTTTCCCACCTTGCCCTCAGAACCCTGCCCAGGTATGGGGTCAAAGACTATTCTCTTGTCTACTGAGACAGTGATTGCTGAAAAAACATAATTGTCAGGGTTGTTCACGATATAGGCCGTGATTTGAGGCACACGCGCTCCTCGAAGTTTACGCTGGGCCCTCATCTTTGGTGGTATGCTTGGATCAGTATCAAATTTGAAGTGGTTGCTGATTGTGGCAAAATCGCACATGATTACATAGAATACCCGCTTTGCCTGCATGCCCCTCACTGCATCAAAGGCAAACGAGCTTTCAGCTTCGTCTTGCCAATATTTCAGCTTGCTCAACGACAATACATGCTTGGAAGCATGTTATAAAGTATTGGAAGCATGTTATAAAACAGGCATGGTTTTTACGCAGTTTCGCACCACAACATACCGTGATTGCTCAGGGCCTACTTCATCTTTAGATGTGCTGTCCATTTTCCTTGGCAGCTGGCCTTTGACCTCCATTGTGGTTCAGGGATCGGTGTTTGGCCTTGCCATGCTTGAACAAAATATGGGCGTTCTGGCAGGGTTTTTGGCGATTTGTGTTTTTTCATGTATGGTGCTTGCGCACCCACGTATCCCATACTTTGGGGTACGGCTAGCTCTAAATAACTCGTTCTGAGCACGTCCGTGCATGACCAAGTCCGTAGAGTCTTCTACTGCATCAAACATCCGTAGATGTACCACCGAATAAAAACCCGAGATCACCGCGGTATGGAAGTAACCGCTTTGCCTTTCGATCTCACCCTGTGCCAGCCCTACACCGAAAGACACTTTGATCGGATCGCCTTACACTATGCATGAAACCAAGACAGACGCTCAAGATACGCAAGAGGGAGAGGACCCTACAATCCGGGACCGGATAATCCGAACGCGCTGGTATAGTGATGTTCAAAAGTGATTTTCTCAAAAATGCGTTGTAAATCAAACCAGCTTATAGATCCTCAGATCTTACACTCATGGCATGTATCAACTGGATCGAGTCTGAACTCAACAATACGCACGGACAAGGATCTGAATGTCAAGATCAGGCCTGATGACCCTACGGACTTGTACTTCGTAACTGGGTAGCACTCAGGCGACAGCAATAGCCGGAGATTTTTGGCATTACCCCACGGTGTATGAGGCAGTGTGTGCTTACGGTTAAGACACAGGCGATCTGTAAGGAACTGCGAGACGAACCAAAACCCGGCAGTTTCAGGATCGTCCCAGCCAGCAGAATCGGCTGGTGGCAGTCGACATGTACAAAAAGACCAGCCTGATGCCCAAGAGGTTGTGGGAAAAGATCAGGCGCCTCGCGGGAGTCAGGTACGTCGTCTCGCATATTGGGAAGATGTTTAAGCGCTTTTGGTTTTTTCCAAGAGGATCCCAAACCCGGTACACATGAACGCAAGCAGCAACCATCAGCGCGAGAAGCGGTACGAGGAGACCATGGATCTCGTTTCATGTATGAAGAGGCACGATTTTCACCATAATCACGCAGGACGAGTCCCTTTGTTAACGACGTTGCAAGAGGATACAAGCTGTGGGCCTCCGAGCCCCGTTCCACGGGAGGAGCCTCGGATGGATATGTATCCGAAGATTCGTCCTGCGCCAATACAACGCTGCGAATCATTTCTCTAGTCGAGACTGTTCCCCCGCGCTGAAAATCGCGTCAAATGCCTTATAAACTCGGCACATGGATAGGACACAACCATATGCGCCTAATAATTTTTAACCATGTGTGGCATTCTGTTCTTTGTGGATAACCCCCGTTTTCTTAAGAATATCAAAATCAATAATTTAGTAACTATCAAAACGATTAGCGGTAATGCTATCGAGGGCAAAGTAAAGCGCGTATTGACCAAATGTAGCTATCATATGGACGGCATAAAAGTACAAGTTGATGATGATAGTATTGGACGAGTCCAAAAGATACACTCACCATTCAGTGAAAGAGAAATATTAAAACAGTTAGAAAACGAATTTCTTAGAAATTTATCCTTAGATGAAAGCGAAAATCTAGAATTTAAAGCTACATTTCGATTCGACCTTGCTAGGTTTGAGCATGCTAAAGAAAAGCATCCATTCGATAAAGGCCCCCACTCTATTGCTAAAACAATAGCTGCATTTGCAAACAACAAAGGTGGAATACTCTATATTGGAATAAATGATAGTCCAAGAAAAATCCTAGGATTAAAACATGACTACGATTTGTTAAACGAAGAGCGAAACAAAGAATTTTTGTTTCATTTAAAAAGGCACATGGACAACCTACTGACCGCGCACGATTTTCGTGCGTGTGTTACAGATAAACGAATTTTACATTTGAGCAAGGAGGACGTCTGTATGATTAAGGTCGCGCCCAGTGAGGTACCAATCATCGTATCATCTAATCAAAAACAAGAATTTTATGTTAGATTTGGTGATCATTCTGTTTTATACGAAAACATTCAAGAATTTTGTAATCATTGGTGCAAACACATGTGTATGTTTAACAGCTAGAGCTTAGTCGTTAACATTTCTGTGAGTTGAGTTAATCTTTCTTTGCCAATATGTGGTTCTGAAACATTGGACAAGCATTCAAGAGAATCAAAAGCATATGCAGATGTATTCTTTGTTGATCTGGACTTTTTATGTTTTTCATATTGTACGTTTATCAGCCAACTGATATATGGATGCTCATCTATGATTTTGTGATAAAATCTATTTTGGCCTATTTTTTCCAAGCACGGAAGTTCTCTTGCTTTTTTGTTTAAATTTGAGCGCAGTGGTGCTAAGTTGATGATCTGATCTATTTGTTCACTACCTTCTTGGTTTTTTTGCCTGTTTATTTTTGGGGATTAAACGATCTATAGTCCATTGGTTGCTTGCACTTCCATAACTTAGTGGACAAAACTTATCGCCCATGTTTTCCCTATTTGGTAATAAACAAGCATTAAAAATTCTTCGGACTTTGTTAATGTTTGCTTTTTTTAGGCTTGCACTAAGCCAATTTTTATCTGGATCGCAGCTTAGTTTTTCTATATCTGGTGGGTTAATTTTGTCTGCTAATTTTGAAATCTCATCTATGGGATCTTCATATTTTTCTTTAATAAAATTAGTTACTATTGGTCCGATGCGTCCAATGCTGCCATCTATTATACGGCGATAGAATGCCCTTAATAGAATATGTAAATCCGAGCTGGTATCTACCGTGCCGCCAAGAAAGTCAGGCTCCTTTCCTTCTAGATGCACCTTTTTATAAAAAAACCACGTAGTCACTGTAAAGGGGAGGTGTCCACACTCGACAATCTCATAAAGATAGGGCCATTTTACGTCGCCCTTCTCATTTTTTTCTTTGGCCGCATCGTATGTGTGCTCGATAAAATCCAGCAAGTCAATAACATCGTCTTTCTTTAATGACTCCCAATTTCTAAAAACCTTGTTTTCATCGCATTCTAATACATCATACAAGTTTTTTCCAAGAACCTTGGCTTCTTTTATTCTTCCTGATTGGAATGTTTCCGTAAACTTATTTTCAACATAATCGATTTCATCATCTCTCCACTCCATATCTTCTGCTTGCTGTATAATTTTTGAGCGTAGCAGATCGACTTCAGAAAGATCGATTCCTGTAGAATTTATGTTGATGAACGTCTGTGTAAATTCTTTCCCGCTTTTAAATCCATGATATCCATCTATTGCAATTTGGTTATTGACGATGTTTTAATTATTTTTTTAGCAAACTCTTTTGGGTTTTCTAATTCTTCATTAATTGTAGATTTTACGTTTTCGTATAGTTGCTCGTAGCTTGTTGATATGCCTATTCTTGTGTATTCTCTTAGCGCCTTGTCATTATGTGCAAAGATTAGTTGTCTGCTGTCGACTTCGCCTTTTAGTCTTTTGAAATGTTCAGAAATATCTTGTCTGCTGGGTATAGGGGACAACACAAGTGGATATAGATAATTTAATATCGCAGTAGCAATTGCAAACCTCTGTAAGCCATCAAGCAATATTTTTGGTTCATCTTGTGGGGTTTGTGCTAGAATGACGGTTCCAAAAAGTATAGATTTTGACTCAAGAAATTTTTTTATCTCGTCTTTACCCCACACTATTTTTTCGTTGGTACGCGGGAATTTTTATTGGGGTTGGATCAAAATCGCTTACTTCCGCTGGCCATTCTTTTTTACTAGATTTTATGGCATACTTTACTGCATACTCAAAAAAATATGGGGTTTCTCCTGGTCTGGTAAGTGGCATAAAATTTTATCAAATTATGTGTATATAAAGACTTGGTGAAATATAGTGTGTTGCATAATTCCTCCTAGCACATTACCGTGAATATCCCCGCCTCCTGCGAGACCGAAAAAGCTAAGGATCAGTGGATCAGACACAGATTGCTGATGACTGACAACGAGAAATACGTCAAGCGCGGCCAAGCGCTGATCATCCGGGACGATCCGCAAAGGTACGAGGGGGTGATGGTCACCAACAGGAACAAGGTGGGCGCGCCGTTCCAGTACGCCGAGTCACTGTTTGCGGCCCTGGCGGCGGTAAAATCGGCGACAGGACTGCCGTACAGGCACCTGCAGGGAATGCTGATTGAGACGCTCGGCGACTGGGACACGCCCGCTACACGACCATATACAGGTGGTTCCAAGCATTGGAGGTCAAAAAGAATGGCAGCGTGTTTACCGTCACGGGCGGTGGGGCAGTGCCGGTCGCCTCGCAGTCGACTCCACCGGCCTAAAGCAGCACAACAGGGGAGAGTGGATCAGGCACAAGTGGAAGGTCCGGAGAGGATTCGCCAGCTCCACGTGGTGGTGGATGTGGACACGAAGAAGATACTGGCAGTCCAAGTCACCGACGACAGAACCGGGGACTCGCCGATGTTCATTCCGCTGCTTGACGAGGCCTTGGAGGTTGCGACACGGACAGGTCAGGCGCAGGATTCCGCCGCCTGGCCGGCAGACGCAGGATGCTGCCTGTACGGGGATGCCGCTTACGCTTCCAGAAGCAACGTGACTGCATGCGGGGATCGTGGCGTGGATTCACGCATCAAGCTCAGGGTAAACTCGATGGCGCGCGGGAAAGGGACCCGGCGACGCATGGGGGATCGCAGTCAGGGAGCAGCTTGGCGGATCTGCTGACAGTTACGTGTGGAGGATATCAGACGACGAGAAAAGGCGCTTCCGGGAGGAATGGAAAAAGAAAGTCTAGTGCGGCAAGAGATGGCTGGTGGGGATCGTGTTCTCTGCCCTCAAGCGGATGCTCGGCGAGCACCTGCACTCGCTAAAGTGGAAGAACATGGTGCAGGAAGTCAGGATCAAGGTGGCCACTTACAGCAGGCTGGTAGACATGGGGGCAGGTGCGGTGTAGTCCAAAATATGCAAGGCTCGTGCATGTTCTAAGCGAGCAGGGGGAATTATGCAACACACTAACATGATGATAACGTTTTTTAACATGGCGTAATATGCTAACATATTGTCATACAAGCAAGTAGATATGATCCTTCTAGATAAAATAAGGGTGCCACAATACAACGTACGCACACACGATATGACCGCAGGCATCGATGACTTAGCTGCCAGCATCAAGGCCGTGGGGTTGCTGCAACCCATTACAGCATATCTGGATTCTGAAAATGAACGTTATGTGGTACTAGCTGGGCAAAGGAGGCTAAACGCATTTGACTACCTAAACAAGAAACACCCTGGCGAGGGATTTGACAAGATTGCATGCGTAGTTGTAAATGAACCGAAAACTCGGGAAGAAAAAATTGTCGCTGTCGCTTGCAGAGAACATAACACAGCTGCCAATGCATAATTCCGACTTGGTAAAGGCAGTAACAGATCTATACAATAATTACAGCGACTATGATCTGGTTAGGGAAAAATTTGGGCTAAACAAAATACATGGTTGACAAGTACGTAAGGCTAGCCCGCTTGCCAGAACGTCTCAAGACAGCGATCAATGAGGGTGAAATAAGCCCCAATCCCAAAAAAGCAGAAACTGCGTCGTTACGTGCAGCTGATGCTTTACAGTATGTCAAAGGGGGAAGTGTGGATGTGAACCAGGTTCTTGAGTTGGCAAAGGCATTTGCCAAACCAGAAAGTGACACCGGGGCGCTTAAAGAATCCGCTAAAAAGGGAGGGAACGCCAAGGAGATCACTGAAAGGGCATACAAGAAAACACCTAAAAAACGTACTATCCATCTAACTACCGAAGTGGCAGAAAAGCTTCAAAAGGTAGCAGAGGCCCGTGGCGAATCGGAAAACGACAGAGCCTCCCAATACGTGGCAGAGGGAGTTACGCGGGATTACCACGAACTAGATAACTGATTCAAAATTGATGCCGCTAGTCAAGAACATCAAATTATATGCTCATCTTCTGCAGAGTGTGGGCCAACAAAAGCGCGATAACCAGCAGCCACGACCGCTGACCCCCGTGCAATGCGCTCAGATGATAGACCGATTAATCAAAGAGGAAGGAGACACGTTGGCAAAGGTGTCAGAGAGACTGGGTCTAGGAAGGTCACAGGACGAATCCAACCCGTATAAAAAACGCGATACGACTCAGGTTACAGATTTTTTAAATCTGCTCAGAGTATCTGAAAAGAGCAGAAATCTTATCGGGTGGAAGCATGAGAAATATCCGAAGTTGCCATTTTCGGTCATATCACATCTTGCCGTCCTAGATGAGAACGACCAGGACACAATTATACAATCTGCATATAACTCAGACAACAAAAAAGTGCTTGGAAAAGATGATGTAAAGAGGATCAAGTCTTGGAGAAGGGCAAACAAGGATGCTCCAATACAGGAAGGTATACGCAAGGTTCTGGATCTTAAGCCTGTCTCTACAACCACCCACATAGTAGTATGCGAGACGCGTGAGTCTCTAAAAAAATTCATTACGAGCACCCCTTCCTATCGAGAAATCATACTTGGAATTCTTAGGGAACGCTTGAATGGTCTGTTCTATAGCATTGATGCAACAGACGTGTTGATTACCATATCCATGGATGAAATAGCGTACCATACATTCCACGAACAACAATACAAAAAAAACATCTCTTTTACAGATTTTCTTAACAGAGTGCTGGAGGATAAAGTTGGATGAGTATGTAGTAGACGTGGAGTGTAATTCGGGCCAAAAGAGCAACTGTGCCGTCACACTCCTTTCTGTCTCTTGTGATGGGTATAAAGAAGAAAAGAAGATTGGTGTCTTTTCACATTTCCACGACGATCATATCAAGGCAGCAACCCAATGCATAAGCTCATATGATGTACTGCTCACCCATAACATTACTTTTAGTGCAATTGTGGCATTAGAACCGGGTATGCAATACAGGGTGCAATGGGTCCCGCAACAATTTGGCACTGATTACTACGGCAGGAACGTAAAGATCTGCTTACTTAAGGCAAACCATATACCGGGATCGGCACAGGTGTACGTTGAGTCCAATGACAGATCAATGCTATATTCGGGAGACTTTAGCTTTCCCGACATGCAGATCAAAAAAGCCGATTATCTGGTTTTAGACGCCTCACACGGCGATCCGTGGCACGACGGCAGGACGGATAGAAAGTCTGTCATGAATAGACTGTTTGATGAAGTCAAAGAAAAAACTGACATGTGCAAGTCAGTCGTGATACAAGTATCTGGAGGAACGTTACAGGAGATCGTCTGGAACTTTGAGATCGCCCACAGCGACAAGATTTCGAATGACGTTACCTTTGTCATGAGTGAAAAGCAAAAGAAGATACTGTTTGGCATATACGAGCCATACTGCAGAGAGTTCAGGAACAACATTGTATGTGAGGGTTCACATGATTTTTGGGATCTTGTAAGAAATGGAAGACCATTTGTGTTGTTTACCACGCTGGCTGTAATCGACGATGATTTGCAAAGAAATTATTACAATGTGATAATAGGCAAGTATAGGTTTAGTAAAGAGAGTTCGCCCATAATCCCATTTAGCGATGGAACTGGCTGTAGATACAACCTTGCCGCGCACTCATCCATAGAAGGCATATACTCCTACATACAAGCAGTAAATCCAAGGTACGTGGTGACTGATTATTCTAGAAGCACGTATGCGCCTCAGCTTGCCAAGCTTATAGAGCAAAGGTTCCCTAGAATCCGAGCCACATACAGACCTTCGCATAAAATCACGTAGTCTTGTGCAGCGTTTGCCCAGCACGCCAAGGCAAGTAATGGGAGTGGACGTTACCTCTAGAGCATTAGAGATTATGCGTAGGCCCGGTCAAAATAATCCGATCACTTCTCCACTAATAATCAAAAAAACTCCCTAATTATCGAAAGACAGGTCGCAACGGCCCTGTCGGGACAAGCCTGGATTACCAGATGCGGCGGTGCCGGCGAAACGAATGGGTCACTCCAGAATCCGTAACACTTCCATGATCCTTGGTACCGGCAAAAACCGAGGCGCGGGCGCATCGAAATGGCGTCTCCCCTGTGGGCGGGCGTTCATGCCAAGGGTTAGCCTAAAGAGACTCACCAGGATCTGGCAGGAAGAGTCCGCCAGCAAGACCAAGTAGGTGCTTGAGGCCTGCCGCCGCAGGAAGGAGGGTCGGAGCATTCGGGGGACGGCCCGGAAGATGGGATTGGCTTACTCGACTGTCCGGGACTGGCTGGTCCGCATGCACGCGGGAAATCTTGGCAGGCGCTTCGACCGCAGGCGCACCGGCAGGAAAAGAATGCAGGGTGCGCACGCTCAAAAGGGTGCTGGGGCAGCTGGGTTTCTCATACAGGAAGCCGCGACCGATCCACGACAAATCTGCCTCCGAAATGGAACAGGAGGAGTTCAAGCAGGAGACTGCCGGGCTGCTAGAAGAGATGAACAAGCAGGGCCATGTGGTGCGGGTCTGACGAGGTGGCCGTCCAGATCTGGTCGGGCGCCGGATACGGGTGGCGGCCTGCCAACGGGCACGACACCATCAGGCAGGGATTCTCCAAAAAGTCCGTAAGGCTGTTCGGTTCCTTGGGAACCGACGGGTGCCACATACGGATCACAGATGCAATCAACTCGGAGACGTTCATCGGGTTCCTGCAGGAGCTGCTCAAGACCTGCCCCAAATTCGTCATGGTTCTGAGACCTGATCCGCAATTAAAAATCGAACCTTTTTCGTTCAACCCTTACAGGGGCTCTGTCCTGTACCACGCTCGTTTCGTACCTGAGGATCTGCCTTATTCTCCTTGCCTTGGCAGAACTGATGTGGCATCTTGCCACCAGGTCGACCCTTGACAGGTGTGCAAGCGTCCTTGCGTCTATGGTGTCGTTCTTTATGCTGGCCCATGCGATGGCCTTGGTCTTGATCGGATTGGCAAGCTCCAGCGGTATGCCGGCATTCTCAAAAGCGTCGGCCGTCTTTACCCAATGGTTCCCGGTGGATTCACATACCGCCTTGCATGTGCCGTACTCGGCCTTGGCCCTTGCGGCAAACCCGCATGCGCCGTCTGCCGTGTTGTGGTACCAAGACTCCTCCAGTACGGTTCCGTCAGGAAGCTTTCGCAACCCGGGAAATCACTACATGCAGATGTCTAGAGCATCCTTATCAGGAACCTGGCCACCATGTCGCCCATCTCGGCCACCCGCGTCAGCGTATCCGCAAAGTCCTGCTGGTTGAACATCTCCTCGTCGTCGATTACGCCATAAACCCCGACTATGATCCTGCCAGACTCGTGCATTACCCTGCTTATTGCCCCGATGGAACGGCAGTAGTCCGCCACATCCTTCTCGAACCTGCTCCTCCGTGACTCGACGAGCCTCAGGTACCTGGCATGCTGGTTGTTCCTCAGGGGCACCACGCTGCCCGCCACCAGCGCGACACTTTGCTGTACCGGCTGGAACACCTCGATCTGGTGCCCAAAGGAGCCCGCATGCCTTATCAGTATGGTGAACACATTCCTGTCATTCTCCTGATGCGAGAACCTATAGTTCTCGTGCGTCAGCCACCGCTCTACGTCACGCTGCAGCCGTGCCGGATCCATACGGTACGGTGCGCGGCGGTCTTCTTATGGCTGTTGTTATCGATCCCTGTGCTATGACCGCTCGCGGAGCCAGCGCCCCAGCTCCGGCAGGACAGTCCTCTGGGAGAGCGAGCTGGCGATCATGCCCACGTGACCTACTGGGTATATCCTCATTGCCTTGTCGGCGCTTCCCACGGCATAGTACAGCGGCATGCTGCACTCTGGTGACACCAGGTGATCACCCGCTGCGACCTGTATGAATATCGGCATGGTGATATTCTGCAGGGATACGCGCTCCCCGCCCACATGCATCTCGTTCTTTATCAGGAGGTTGTCCTGATAGATGTTCTTTATCCACTGACGGAACAGCTCCCCGGCTATGGGCGGCGTGTCCATCAGCCACTTCTCCACTCGGATAAAGTTGTCCACAAAGCGCTTGTTCTCTATATTGTCGAAAAAGTTGATGTACTTTGTTATTCCCTGCTCGAACGGCTTTAGCACCGAAAAGCAGTAGTACATGAACTCCGGCGGCATGTTGCCGATTGTAGAGAACATCTTGTCCACATCCACATGCTTTGCCAGGTTGCTGACTACCGTGGTGTCGCGCCATCCGTCGATGACAGGCGCGGTGGCTACCAGGTTCCGCACATTCTCCGGATGCAGTGCGGTGTACGCGGCGGCAATGGTGCCGCCTGTGCAGTACCCCTGCAGGGATACGCTGTCCACGTTGGCATCTCGTTGCACAAATCTGATGCAGTGATCCAGGTACCCGTTCACATAGTCGTCCAAGCCCAGGTACTTGTCAGTCCGGCCCGGCGTTCCCCAGTCTATCATGTACACGTCAAACCCCTGATCCAGAAGGTTGCGTACCCAGCTCCTCTGGGGGTGTATGTCAAGTATGTGGTATCTGTTTACTATGGCGTATGATATGACCAGCGGGGTTCTGTGCTGCCTCTCCGTGCGTCTCTTGTAGTGCAGCAATCGGATCATGTCTTCTTGGTACGCCACATCGTACTCTGTGGTCTCGAGGGACACCTCGTCTAGCGCGGCGACCATCTTTGGTGCATCGGCAACGTGCCTGCCAAATCTTATGGCGTCCTCAATTATCCTGGGATCAACGCTTACCTGCATCATCTGACCTCACGCGCAGTTTGGGTTCTGCCTTGGACGCTTCTGTGACGTCTGCCTTGCTCTGTCTCCCAGGCGCGGCTTCGGCGGCCTTTGCGCCATCTGCCATACCCCGTCCTTTGGGCCCTGCTGCGGCCTTGGGGATCCTTGCGCCATCCGCCTTGCTCTCTCTTTTAAACAACAGCTGCGACTCGAGAGCCGATATCCGTTTCTTCAGATCGTGGATCTGCCGGCACACTCCATCGATCTCCTTCTTGTCTGGCAGGTTTGCCGACTTTAGCAGCATGCCTGTTATGTTGTTCCAGTGGCTGGCAAGTTCCATCTCCTGCGCCACCAGCTTTCCGTAGTTCTTGCCAAACCTTTTCGAGCCAAAGAGCTCGGTAAAGTCGTTGTCCAGTATGGCCGTCCAGACTCCCTTGTACGCCTTGAACTGTTCTGCATCCTGTGGCACCTGCGGCACCTTTGCGCTGACCTTCTTCTGGGCATCAAACCAGGTGTCTGCCAGCTGCTTGTAGTATAGCAGCAGCGAGTCGTTGAACTCCTTGAGCTGGGCAGTCGACTCTGCCACCTCTGCTGCGATCCTCTTCGAGTACTCGGCGTAGTTGCCTATGGGTCCCATCGGTGCTATGGTCTGTGGCTTGCCGGACATCATGCGGACCAAGCCTGCCTAGGGGAACGGCGGACGCATGTGGCACTCTTTGGGATCTGCCGGATCCAGATGGGCGTCACTTTCAGTTTTACCGTCATTGAGAAATGTCTAATATGAGCAATATATATTCCTCTCGGTGCACACAGCGAATGGAACCGCTTTGCCCTATGGGGGGCTCTGCCGTA
The DNA here is from genome assembly GCA_965198165.1 of Candidatus Poribacteria bacterium. Classification (GTDB taxonomy): domain Bacteria; phylum Poribacteria; class WGA-4E; order WGA-4E; family PCPOR2b; genus CBDAOT01. Next base: position 18,939 of record CBDAOT010000006.1, read on the forward strand.
CCCACGGCAGGTGCCCTGGCGCTGATCCGTCTTTTGCGGCCATGGTCCGGCCGGGTAGAGGACGCGAGCGCCGGCGCAATGCAAGCGGCGGCCCCTGGCCGATGCTACACTTGGTACTTCTCCAGTACTCCGGACTTGTTCCTGTAGGCGTGTCCGAACTCAGCGTTTGCCATGAGGTGCTCCCCGTCAAAGACTGTTCCATCCTTGCATACGAGATCCTCGCCTATGCAGCAGCTGCCGCATATTCCGACCCCGCACTTCATCATGCGCTCAAGGCTGGCCTGGACAAAGATTCCCCTGGAGTGCGCAGACCGCACTGTCTTGTACATCATAAGCTCGGGCCCGCAGACGTACACCCCGTCATAGCGGGTTCTGCCGACCATCTCCTCTACCAGGTCGGTCACAAGTCCTCTCACCCCGCAGCTCCCGTCGTCTGTGGTGACGATCACCCTGTGGGGGTTCTCTGGCAGGAGCTCCTCTGCCAGGCCGTCAAAGAAGACCTCGTCCTTTGACCTTGCCCCTATGAGGACCGTGACGTCATCCTCCGGCCTGACCGCAGTCAGCAGCCGCATCATGGGAACAAGTCCCGTCCCGCCCCCGACCAGCAAGATCCTTCCACTTTTGAGATCAAACGAGTTTCCATAGGGGCCCCGGACCCCGATCTGCCCCCCGACGCCCGTGTGGAACAGTCCCGATGAGGCGATCCCGTGCCGCCTTATCGTGAATGCCGCCTTGCCGGACACCTTGGCGGTCATCACGCTCATGGGCAGCTCGCCGACTCCGGGAACCCAGACCATCGCAAACTGCCCGGGAAGGGCCTCTGCCATTACGCGATCAGAGAAGACCAGCGTCCTGACCGTGGGGGTCTCGTCGATAACCTCCTCGACTGTGACGATCGTAGGGCGGTTACGATCCCTTCGCAAGCCCCACCATCTCCTCTATCCTTGTGATCCCCTTTCTCTTCATGTACTCCAGTATTCCGTGGTTGATCGACCCAAAGACATCGATCCAGTTGGTGCCCACGGCGCTCCCTAGCTGTACGGCGCTTGCCCCGGCCAAAAAGAGCTCCACCGTGTCCTCCCACGAGGATATGCCGCCGCACCCGATGACCGGGATGTCGTACCTGGAGGATATCTCGTAGACGCACCGGAGCGCGATCTGCTTGATGGGGGTTCCCGACAGTCCGCCGAACCTGTTGCTGAGGATCGGCCTCTGTGTCTGGACATCTATTGCCATTGCGCGAACCGTGTTGATTGCGGTTACGGCATCGGCCCCCGAGTCCACCGCAGCCCCCACGGTATCTAGGTAGTGCGTCGTGCCCAGGCCGACCTTGGCTATGACCGGAATACCGGTGGCGCCCTTGACGGCCGCTATGATCCTCCCGACCAGCTCTGGATCGTCGCCGACCTCCAGGCCGACTCTTGCCACATGGGGGCACGACAGGTTCAGCTCGTACGCCGCGACCCGACATCCCTCAAACTGCCCTATCATGTCGGTAAAGTCCTCGGGTGTGGAGCCCACCAGGCTGACGACTATCGGGACGCTGCGGTTGGGCCTGATCATCTCTGCAAAGGCTGGCGCCCCGGGGTTGGACAGCCCCACCGCGTTGATCCAGCCCCCTCCCTTTACGCTGATTACAGTGGGGTTGGGATACCCCTCCCACGGCTCCCTGCTCAGCGACTTTGTCACCACGGCCCCGGCGCCGGCGCGGTAAACCCTCCTGAACACGTCCAGAGAGATTCCCAGGATCCCTGATGCCAGCATCACGGGCCCGTCCAGGCGCATCGATCCTATGGAAGTTGCCAGACTGGGCTCCATCTTGATCCGTTGACCACGCTTTGAATATAACGTTTGGCTGCGGGTTGCGGTGTTTGCTGCCTGATCGCCCTAGATCTGCCAATGCGCTTTATGATCGCAGCAAACGCAAGTATTGCAGTGCCCGCACTAGAGATCCAGCAGCCGATCCGACGAATCGGTATCCATTTTGGAAAATTTTTTGGGGAAAACAGACTTGAGCCGAGGACTGTGTTGTATAGATCAGAATTAAGTAGCAATCATATTTGCTTGAACACTATTAAGTAAGATTGTGCCATGTATTAGACTATGATTGTAGGGGAGGGAATCGTAGAGCAGATAGAGATAAAGAGAATAAACTTCACATCGCTGTTGGTTAGGCCCGACAACGCCTCTATAAAACAGAACAAGTCGATACGGGAACTCGTTTTGAGCATCAGGGAGCACGGACTTATCCAGCCAATAACGGTTCGACCCATAAATTCCGGTTTTGAGGTTGTAGCCGGGCACAGGAGGCTAAAGGCATGCAAACTTCTTCGGTGGAAGAGAATCCCGTGTACCGTACGATCGCTGTCCGACAAGGCCGCATTTGAAATCCAGCTGGTGGAGAACATACAGAGGGAGAGTCTTGATCCTATCGAGGAAGCCGAGTCGTTTAAAAAATACGTTCTGGACTATGGCTGGGGCGGAGTTAGCCACCTAGCCCGGGTTATTTCAAAGAGCGAGCAGTATGTTTCGGGCAGAATTCAGATACTCCGACTGCCAGAAGGGATCCTGACCGAGATTGCACAAAAGAACCTGAGTGTCTCCCATGCAATAGAACTGATCAACCTGGATGAAAACAGCCAGCAGGTTATGACGAACGCCGTCATAAACAAGAGTTTAACCGTGCGAGGTCTCAGGGAGATGATCCGCCCCAACAGGGGCCAAGAGTCCCAAGAATACCTTGACCATTCGCCATCGTCTGAGAGCAGGGTGACGGTGAAAAAGATCAAGATGTTCAAAAAATCCCTGACCGTCTTGAGAATGTCACTGGCAAATATGGACGGCTTGATCAACGAGGTCAACAACACTCTGAGCAGTGAGGAGAAGGTCGATCTTGTAAGAGCTCTGATGGCATACAGAATCCAGATTCATTCAATGATTGACGAGTGCCTCAGGTCAACCAGTGATCTAAAAAGAAAACTCTGATCCTGGTAATTAGACTCCTGAGCCGCACAGACAGCGCCTGCGTTACCGGTAGCCTGCAACCGCGTTCCTGCCCATCCGTGTCGGCGATGATCCCCTTCCGGTTTCCCGATGAGTCCTCTCAGGATGTCTTTTGTTTTGGACACGATCCAAAAGGACTACGGGCGCACTGATTACGGAGTGGGGCCGGCTCTTGGCTGCCACGTTGTAGCCTGTCAGCCCGTGGATCTTCTTTGGAGCCACTTCTGCCCCCGCCGCCACGGGCAGGCCCCTCCCCTGGAGCATCTCCCAAACGTCGCCGATGCCTCTCCTGTGCACCAGGGTGTGCGCCGTCGCGAGGCCCTTCTCTTCCATACGGCAGGTCTCAGCTCGTGGATGAAACCTGCAACATTGACTTTTCATGCATTGCCGATCCTCTCTAGGGTGCCCGCTATCTCGGGTCGGCCTCGTCCGTTAGTGCCCTGTCCGCTCCAAGTGGCCTGAAGGCCAGCGCCACATGATGTAGACCACTTGCTCGCGCGCTACCCATGGGCTTGTGCCCTACCGCAGGGGCTCCCGGCTGTTGGCATGCGCCCGAACTGGCAGGAGAATCTCAGACAAGCTGCAGACCTGCAAAATAGTCCAAAACCATCGATATGTCCCCCCAAACTGACTTTTCGTCCATCCCTATTATGATGCTGTTCTCGTTTGTGTTGACGACAACAGTCTTTATGTCATTCATCTCTACTAGCATGAATTTTACGTTCTCAAATGCCAGGACGCTGGTGGAAAAAGACAATTTTCTAAACTGCTCTTGGATCTCATCGCCGGAGATACCTGCGGATTCATGCATGTTTTGGTAGACCAGTTCCCCATACAGATTAATTATAGCAATTGAGCGTATGTTGCCACTCAAGGAAAGAATGTCACCGGCCATCTTGGAATAAAGAACAGTTTGCTGACTTGGCATTATACACTGCCATATGCGAGTTAATCTATTTTAAGATTTGTTTTTCAGGAAATGTTATTTCCTTGTATGGCATCTTTCAAGGAAATTTTTTCCTTTATGGAAGTGTGTCCTATCCACGTTTCAAGAAATTGGTAAAACTCCTTCTTCGAGTGGTTTGCCGCATGGGCAAAGTCAGGTCCCTTGATCGGGGTCAGATCAAATGCCACATATTTGTCTATGACATCTCCAAACAGGGTTCGATAGAAGTCACTTTCCAGATTTGCCACTTTTGTGTTTGGAAAAACCTTGATGTTGATCCAATCGTACTCCCCTCTTGTCCTGGCGGCAAAGGCGGCAAATGGGGCAGCGCTGAGATAACTTGTAAACATTGCCACGCGTTCCTCAAACAGTTTGGAAGTCTTGAAGGATATCAGTATAAACCGAATAACCTTTCTCCCGTAATCCTGGGGTCCGGTCTTTAGGGTATACCCGGAGATGGCCCCCTCCTGTTCCAGTCGATGAATTCTTCCCAGAATGGCCCGTTCAGTCCGGTCTATGCCGTTGCGCCTAAACTCGGCTGCAATCTCCTTGGTGGACACCTTTGCGTTTTTAGAAAGACATGACAGAACGATCTCGTCCATCTTGGAGATTGCCAACGAATGCATTACCCGCAACTGATATTAACACTTTACCAATTCCTGGCTCTTGAACTAGCGTGACTTGGTTCCAGATCCCATGATCCCATACATGATCTCTGATCCATACTTGGTTTGCAGGCATGCCCGAGTCTGCCACGAGAACGTGGCGACCAGAAAAAGCAGACTCTGGCTCCCTGCTGCACTTGCATGCTGTCGCGCCCGCAGCCCATTCAGGAGTAGGTGCACGCATTCGCTACGCTTGGCTCAACGCTGCATGTGGCCCCGTATTCACATTTTGTGTAGTCGGACTTCTGCCCGTGATCATGCGAGCGGATCTGGGAGAACTCCAGCAAGTCACGTTAACACAAGAGAACCCGGCAACTAAAAGTTAAATAAAATACTGTTACCTTCTGAATGGAATCAAAGAAATGAAGGATGACTCAAAAAAGAAAAAGACATCGGGAAAGTTTTGGAAGATTTATGGGATTATCTTTGTCACAGGGGCAGTGATCCTGTTCCTGCTGGGCTGGGTAGTCTAGGCTAGAGAGAGCATACATGAAAAAAGACCGGTTTTGGCGGTAGCCGGTGCAAAGGTGGCACGCGGGGATCCTGCCGGGCCAGCTGTGGCGGGTAGTGCCGCTGCCTCAATGCCGAAAGGCCAACGGGTCTCTTTGCGCCAGATGATCGGCCAAATAATCTGTTAAATACCAAAAGTTGGGTAACTCTTTTTGGGTTGAAATATGACATTTTAGAGGATCGGGAAGATGTTGACGTCCTGTGGAAGGGCGTAGTAAAACTGGATCAGAGCTTTATTGACTGCATGTCGGAGCCAGTCACACAGGATGGACTGGAGATCTATGCCGCCTACGACCGCAGGTTTGGCAGGGAAGACAATGCCCAGTTTGACAATCCCGGACTATCTAGAGACTTTCCCAACGAGGTAACCATAGTCCTCAAGGGCGACAGGCACATGAAGTTTATGATGTGCTCCGTGTTCAGGAGACAGGAAGAATTTGAGGCAGGAGGACTCCTGCAAAAAACCGTCAAAAAGAAGAGAACTGTGACCAAGGGATTCCTTCTGGAGCCGTTGCCGAATACGACCATATCGGATCATGCCTGTCTGTCCACATTCCAGTTTGACAACGAAAACTCGGACAACCAAACGACAATCCAGTTTGACACGGTGGGGCAAAAATCATCCCTGATTCTGGAAAAGATGGGCTGTGCTGCCTTTGCCTCTGGCTCGCAGGGAACCCACATCACCTTTGCAAAGGATCCAAAAAAATCGGTAACCGTCTTCTTTGTAGCATCAGACCAAAAACCCTTCATTGCAAGATTGGATACAAACCTGGGTAGAAGGAGGATCATTTGCAGAAGCGGCGGGATGAGATCGGAGGAGATAAAGCCGGCAGACCGCTTGCAGGCCCCGGCACCAAGCCAGCGCCAGTCCGTGCCGGCACCGTCGCTTGATGAACCGTTAAAAATTCTCAACAACAGGCTCGCTAAGGGAGAAATTACGATTTACGAGTATGAGAGTATTCGAAAGGCAATGGAGAGCAAAGTGGGTGAGTCCTCCACCGATTGGTGGGCATAGACAGCTGAAACAGTCCGGACACAGGATAATTCCCCAAGTTGTGGCACGGTTCGTATCTGTGAGGGTGGCTATGCGTAGCGGGGGCCATAAAGATCCGTCGTTTTTCAAGCGAAACGTACTTCAAACCGGACGTGGGAATGACGGATCAATGTGGCCGCCGCTATGCGCAGTCATGCCGCTCCAACAGGCTGCGGCTCCGCCCCGAAAACTAGCCAGTTCACGGTTTGCCGCCTGACAGGATCATCTGCGACATCTGGTGCCTAGTCTGTACTTGTCCAGCAGGCTGCGCGTCCGGTTGACGATGCAGGCTCTGTCCCGCTCCGGATACATTCAGTTCCTCAGATGTCGCCTCACTCCACTCACAAGGGCAGCCCCTTTGGATCATGTGCAGTTGGGGATCGGAGTGTCGCGCGGATGGGTGCCGTCATGCCTTCACGGGAACCAAGGAAAACCGGCCGTCTCCCAAAATGAGAGGGCGGCCTACTTCGGCGGAATCTTGTACCAGGGCTTTCTTGGCATCAGGACCCATTTCACAATCAGAGCAGTGACGACTAGGTAGATCAGGATTCCAATCGGCTCTATCCAGTTTTGATCGTTGGTGCCGGGGAGTATTCCCAAGGCGGGCTCTACGGCGTAGACAAATATCAGTCCGGCCATCAGTGGCGCCATCGCGACAAAGAATATCATGAGAGACCACGTGTCCCGGATTGCCCTTACCAGATCCCTGTATGTCCCGTGCGGCTGCTTCCACTTGTTCGGCCCAACCCATGACTGCATTCCGCCCGCATACCAGTACACCATGCCCTGCAGCAGCATCGCACCGATAATGTTGCCGAGCGTTACGGGAACGAGGTTCTTGAGCCATGCCTCTCCCCATGTATAGTCTGCACCGGCCCAGATTCCCGCAGGCAGGGCAAAGTGGTTTACTATGCTGTGCTCGAACCCGGTGGCAAAGAATATGGATACGGGTATGCCGATCAGGACAATCTTGGCAATGACCTCCTGGGTTCTAAACGCCCCCCACACGCCCATGCCAATCATCCAGTTCGCAAAGATTCCCCTATAGAATAGCTGATCCCAGTCAAGCACGTTGACCTTGGTATTGCCAATGCCTGCCAGCATTTCCATCAATGCAGAGCCGGCAGGTCCAGCTTGATCTGCGCCAATAATTATCATCCACGAGATTACAAATCCAGCTACCCAGTGCCCAGAGTGGGTAATCGTCCACTGCCACAGCACCTCCCGCCATTTGGCCTGGCCTGTCATCAGCGATATTCCCGAGGTCATATAATCCCCGGTTACAAGGTTGGAGCCATAGATGATCACAAGGGCTAGAGCGGAGAAGCCAAATACGCCAAACATCAGGAACTTTCCAAGTCCGGGTGAGAGATCCGGCGCGACCGTGGACATTATCATCCACGAGAAGAATGCCGCAAAGGCGAGGTAGCTCATTGACTGCCAGCCCATGAGAATTCCCTGCGCGGGGTTCACCTTGGTTTTGGCGACTCCAAGATTGCTTAGCGTCTTTATCGTGTCTGCAATGCCAAGCAGTCCTGGCAACATGCGTGGCGGTGGTGGCGTCTCTTCAGTGGCACTTTCTGCCTGTGCAGAGGGTGCAGGAGTGTCAGGGCCAGCTGCGTTTGCAACGGGCGGCGGTGTTGCCTTGGCCGGGGGCATTGACGGTGCAGAGGGGGTTGAAGGCGTTGCAATGGCGCCCAAACCAGCGGTTGATACGGCGCCAGGCATGTTTATTATATCACCAGGGGTGCTCATTCTTAGAACAGTTGTTCCGTTTAGCGAATTAAGTGTTAGTCGTTATGTTAGTTTATCTAGTCCAAAAAATACAATTCCTGCCATCCGGGCATCCAAGACGATGGAGGCACACTCCTTGGTACTGGCACCGCGGCCAGGCAGAATTACGTAACAGCTCCTCTTAGTGGTGTCTTGTGCGCATGTTTGTGGATGCCACACTGACTGTTCCCACATGCGAGACCCGCGGCGGCTGTATCGTGCCATGGGCATATCCGTCGGCACACCTGCGCGCCGCACCATGCCCTTAATCTCGGTTCGTTTGTACCGAGTTCCACCTTATGGCCCTTCTGCCTGTTGTCGGTCTTCTGATGCCTGCCAAAATCTGGCAGATGTCCAGGCTCTGTGGACTCCTTTCCAAACCCCGATGTGCCTTTTCTGCCTCTGGTGCATTGGAATGGAGCCGCGGCCGGCTGCAACCAGAGCCAGTTTGCAGCCCAGACGGGGATTGATTCACCCAATGCCTCTCAAAAATTGTCCAATGCGGTGCCTTAACCTGAAAGTTACCAGACATCGGGTAATCTTATAGGCATAATTCTCACGTTTTTTCCTTAAAAGCAAATTAATCAGTATGGTGCTTTCTAAAACAATTGTTTGTCAATCCATACTTGCTACTGGCATCCACTCTGTTCTTGATGCCGTTTGCGATGACCGAGGTTCTGGGAAGCGTAGTCATCAACGAGATTGAGTTTGATCCGGCTGGAGGGGAGGCCCAGTGGATCGAACTGCACAACCCAACCAACTCACCTGTGCCCTTGGATGGTTTTGAGCTGCAACTCCATGACGGCAATGCAGCCGTGGCGACCATTCCAGTTCCTCTTTTCTCTGGGGACACGCTTCGGCCGGGGGGATATTACGTGGTGCCCATGGGCGACTCCCTGCAGCATTTTTCTGATGAGGCGCAGAACCTTGCCGCCGTACTGTCCTTTGAAATGAAGACTTTGGACAACGTCCAAGGGCTAAACGACGCACTTGGAAGTGACAAAACCTGGCAGCGGTTTCCCGACGGGACAGATTCTGGGACATTCGGAGACTGGACATTCAGGGCTGCTACAAAGGGGCTGGATAATGGCAATTTGGGCCAGGTGGTGGCTGAATGCACCCTTGACCCGTTTTGCTGGGGGAAGCTGGACGTATTTTTTCATAACGAGCACCCCATCCAAGCCGACGGGCGTCTTTTCTTGATCGGGACCTTCTATGACTCGAAGAGGATAGAGGCGGATTTTGTTCTCGAGGAGAAAAAGATTCTGATATCATTGATTTCTCCAGACTTTCCACAGCTGGGGGCGAGCTCGCCATTCTTGCATGTGACCATCCCTGACGAGCTTTTGGGCGGCTCGTATTCTGTCCTTGCAGACGGCGAACCAAAACCGTTCCATCAGATAGCCAATCAGACAAACACCCGCCTGATTATCGATCACTTGGCAGGCGAGAAGCTCATAGAGATCATGGGCACAAGGGTCATTCCTGAATTTCCAGTGGGATCCCTGATGGTGGTCACAGTTTCGGTCTTTTCCATACTGGTCCTATGCCGCTGCTGCGGTTCAAAATATTTTTGGAAGGTATAGGCCACCCATGGCATCTGTTGTGGCATAACCGTCGGCATGCGGACGAAATCCGGCCTGCCCTTGGAGTGTATTGGAAGGCTGCTTCTTCTGGCATGCGGGCGCGGATTCTCCTCGACAAGTGTGACTATCACACCAGTCAGGAAGGCAGTCTCGCGGGAGTGTTCCAAGCGGCGGTCCGGCCAGCAATGCGGATGTCTGCAGTGCCTGTCCATTGCGGCATATGCGCGGCTGCAGTCAAGTAGTGTGATAGGTAGGCTCTGGCGTGCTCAGGGAGGGATATCGCAGCAGCCATGCACCAAGATAAACTGTTATTGGTTAGCATACAGTGTAAATGTATTATGCAATGTGAAGGGGGAAACACTTTCTGGATTTCCCATCGTTTTTAGCCATCAGGAAGGATTTTTTAAACCTCAGCCATGCACGAAGCTTGGATTTTTTTGGATTCTCCTATCTGAAAAAATGGGTAATCATCGGGACGATGATAGGAATTGTTGCGGGTCTTGGTTCGGTGGCCTTTTTTCTTATGCTCCAGGCGGCAACATTTGTCTTCCTAGGCCTTGGGGCAGGTTATGTCCCTCCAAATTTTGAGATAATCGCCACATCGTACACCTCTGTTGCCGAAAGACCGTGGATGATTCCCCTGATCACCGGCGGCGGGGGCCTTGTAGTGGGGTTGCTTACAAGCAGGTTTGCTCCAGAGTCTGCAGGACACGGAACCGAGGCCGTGATAGATGCGTTTCATAACAAAGAAGGGGTAATACGCCCTCGGATTCCACTACTGAAGGCTGTAACCGCCTCGATAACAATAGGCACTGGTGGGAGCGGGGGAAGGGAGGGGCCGGCAGCCCAAATTGCCGCCGGCTTTGGCTCAATAGTCAGCAGGCTTCTAAAACTGGGCGTCGAGGATCGCAGAATTGCAGTGGCAACGGGACTTGGGGCCGGAATTGGAAGCTTGTTCAAGGCTCCCCTTGGTGCAGCCCTGCTAAGCACGGAAATCTTCTACCGCCGGGATTTTGAGGTCAGGGCCCTGCTTCCGGCGCTGATTGCATCTGTAACCGGGTTCGTAATATTTGGCTCAGTTTTTGGATGGCTCCCGATCTTTTCAATATCCGAATCCGCCGCGGAGTTCAACCAGCCCCTGCACTTCATACTGTATGCCGTAGTCGGGGTCTGCTGTGCAGTGACAGGCAGGCTGTACGTGACCTCCTTTTATAGAATCCATGACCTCTTTCAAAAATGGAGCATTCCCAGATTCATCAAACCTGCCATAGGCGGACTGCTGGTGGGAATTATCGGCATGTTTCTTCCCCAGATTTTAGGCGGGGGGTACGGGTGGCTGCAGGTGGGGATATTTGACGATGTGAAGCTGTTCCCAATTTGGATTCTAATAGCCATTCTGCTTCTCAAGATTCTGGCCACCTCCCTGTCCATAGGATCCGGCGGAAGTGCCGGCGTCTTTGGACCCGGCCTGGTAATAGGGGGGTTTGTAGGTGCAGTAGTGGGGGAGATCTTTCACTCGTTTGCCCTGTTTACGGACATCCAGATTTCAACGATAGCCATTGTCAGCATGATTGCGTTTTTTGGAGCCGTCTCCAAGGCCCCAATCTCGACCATAATCATGGGCAGTGAAATGACGGGAGGATATGCATTGCTGCCAGCCATGATTCTTGCCTCTGTAGTCTCCTATGGGCTGATTGGCTTGAAGTCCAGCATATACAGGAGTCAGCCAATGGACAGGACAGAGTCCCCGGCACACAAGCACGAATACCACGCCCTGCTAAAAAAGCGCCCAATCAGTGATGCCGTTGACACCAGTTTCAATAAGATACGCCATGACAGGACAGTGGGTGAGGCAATTCAGATCTTGAGGGACTCAAAACCAGACAGCATTGCAATAGTCGATGCCGACGGCAAATACGTCGGTTTTGCGGACTCGGACGGCCTGGTGAAACTGAGCAGCCCAGGTGCCCTCCTGTCGGAGATAATTCCGTCAATTGTGGCTGCGCCAGGGGTTGGCACCGAGGATTCCCTGTACGATGCAGTCAAAAAAATATCTGATTCAAAGATAATGGAACTGCCGGTCATAAGCGAGGAGAATGTCGTGGTGGGGACAGTTTCCATGTCCGGCATTATGGAGGCATACGATCAAAAGCTTGCAGATTTGGATGATGTGAGGGACTAAACCCCTGACAGCATGATGTGCCAGCAAACTTGTCGACCCTGTACCGGATCGGGCACGATACCGCAACGCTTGGGTGGGTGAATAAAAAAAAATAAAAAAAAATGGGTGTTAAGACACGAAGGCCTTGAAGTTGAGCCACTTTCCGTCCATGACGATCGTGACCCTTTCGTTGATCTGCGGAGTTGCTTCCTGAAGCGTCATTTCAGGTAGTGTGTTGCCTTCTGAGCGCCTAAACAGATGGAAGCTGAAGTCTATTGCACTCATAATTCCGTCGTTTCCACGTCCCGGCGCGTCGCCTGGCAGTGAGAACGTTGAGAAGAGTTCACCGATGATCTCCCTTACCGGATCCCCATAGTTTGCAAGTACTTCAATCAACCTGTAGTTGAAGGGATCGTTTGGTATTTCTGCGAACTTTCTTACCGGCGGGCGATCATACTCTGCCGTTTGTTCAGCTGATAGGCCAAGGGCGTCACAAAGCGCATGCCTGTCAGCCTCACTCGGGCGGTGTACTCCGTTGATAAACCCGGCAACAAATACGGGGTTCTTGTTTATCACTGCCGCCAATGATTTTGTTCCTGGAGCTGTACCGGTGTAGGAAAAGCCTTTCTCTTCCATTGCCAGCTTTGCAGCCGTTATTGTCTCATCAGATACTTTGAAGCTTGTCATTACGAATGTGGGAGCAGATGCCCTCATAACTTTACAGCCGCCACAAAACTTTAAACATCAATTACCGTGCTGCGCAACCAACATCGCAGAGAGGAATGGCATGACCGCGGCGGCCGCCGCCTCCAAGATGCCACCTGCCGTGCACCGGGTGTCCAAGGAAAGAAAAGAGCATGTCCCGCATCGCTGCGGAGCCGCGTCCGCGCTGGCCCTATTGAGTGAAGTCCCCGTCTTTGCAATTGCGGCTTGCTCTAGCAAAAGGATGGAGGGGTACAGTGGGGAAATCCTCTAATAGGCATGTGCCAGAAATTCGTCCTACGGCCGACTGGCTGGCAGGCGCTCGTTGCAGAGGATACCTCCCACATGCCGAAGACGCCTTGGGCGCCTGCCGGCCCAGAACATGGATGTGGAACCACATCCCCATCCGAAGAGGATCGGCGGGATCAGAATGGCATGCAACATACATTCTGGCGGCGTATGTATTCGGATCTGCCACGGGATCAGGATTATCGAAACAATCTATATAATGTTGTAATAAAGCATTGCTTTACCTAGAAACAGATAGAAAATTTAGCAATGAATATAGTAGGAATTATCACCAGCAATCCGGAGGTTGGGCAGCCCTGACGCATGCGGATCAATTGGCACATCGTCGGGTTTACCTTGACACAAAGAGCAGCCTGCGCAAACTTTCATACGGTTCGATGCAATGCGCTACGTTATGCAGCTATGTGCTGCAGGTAAATATCCCAAAATGGCGGCCTGGGAGCCTGCATCCGGATGACACCTTTGCACATTCTTAGGATCCGGCCTCTCACTGAGACATTCCCAGACCTCTCGCCGGTTTGCAGCTGCGGCGTTACCTCAGTTCCGCCACACGGCACGCAGGCTCCGCTACATGCGGCGCCGGCTGTCTTCGCGCCTGGCAGGTAACTGCCGCCCTTACCATGCCGGATGCAGGTCTGCCGCCATTTATCTGGAACCGGGATCCCTCTGTGCTAGCTTGCCCCTTGACATGGAGATCATCCCTGGGCAGGCCGTGACTGCCTCGTTCATGCAGCCTGCCACGCCCAATGCGCGGGGCAGCTCTGTGCGCAGCAGGGTCTGCTCATGTCCGCCCTGCGTAGGCGCCGTATCCTTTGCGATCAGAGCCTTTTGGCCACATGCGGCGCACCAGGGTGGCATGACAGGCGTGTAGTACGAGCGGTGGGATCCAAACGGTAGCCTGCGGGACACAGCCGGCGCAGGCAAAAAGCTCAAATGCCGACACGGCAAAGTATGCTATGCCATACCTCTTTGTGGATATCGAGACCGTGCCGGACCTGACTGCCGACGAGTATTTTGATCTCCGGCAGCAGGTCGACTCGGGCGCCATCTCAAAGGATACGGGGAACCGGGATCTGTTCTGGAAGTTCAAGAACGGGGCGCTCAACCCGCTGGACGGCAGGGTATCCATGATAACGTACAGCGTCGGCGGCTCCCACACCTTCCGACTCAAGGAATGGGAGCTGGGGGAACGGGAGACGTTGCTCCGGTTTTACCGCCTTCTGGGGGACCTGCTGCGGGGCACGGGCGAGACATGCACCATAGTGGGGCACAACGTGTTGAGCTTTGATCTGCTATTCCTGCACGGCAGGATGAGGCACCACGGCATCGACGACGACAAGTGGCTGTACCAGAGGGTGTTTCGCGGGCCGGTAATAATCGACCTGCTTCAGCTGCACCTTCCGCTGAACGGCTACCGGCTCAGGGGCCTCAAGCACGACGTCCTGGCCCATGCCTACGGATTTCAGGTCAAGTCCTCCACCGGGGCTGGGGCCATAGAACACTACTTTCAGGGAGACTATGACAGCATCCTGCAGTACTCGGAGCGCGAGTTCATCTATCCTGGTATGTTTGCAAAGATACAGAGGGACGGGCTGGTCACAAGGGAACAGCTGCAGGACTCGATCGAGCACTACAACCTGGAGCACGGGCTGACGTGAGGCCACCTGCCGCACCAACCCTGACGTAGAGATTCCCCGGAACGCGTGCATATGCGCCTAAATGCAGCAGAGCCTGACCTCATTCCACTTGGACGGTCCATGCAGAAAATGGCTAAAGTGGCGTGGCAATCACGCAGGGCCGGCAGGTCTGGAGTCCGATTCCGCGTCAGGCTCCTCCATCTTGAGCTTCGTCATGGGGATCCTGCCCACCGGAATGAACAGGAATATCAGTCCTGCAATCTTTGAGGATATGGAGACATAGTACAGGATGAATCCGGGAAAGACAAACGAGTACCACCCGATGAACTCCCCAAATGCCAGCAGCCCGAGGCCGGATCCCACCAGTATGGCCCCCTTCTTTCGGCTGGCAAAGTATGACATTATCGTCTCGATCGCCGCATATATCAGCAAGATGAACGAGACAGAGCGGAATATGTACTCGATGTGTGACACAAGAAACAGGGGCAGGACTCCCACGGACCTCAGGTATCTTGACTTGGGAAAGAACGACTTGATGCCGTGGGAGAACGCGATGAAAAAGTAGCCTACCGT
>CBDAOT010000007.1:0-96395 GCA_965198165.1 Candidatus Poribacteria bacterium
GAACCGGAGGGCGCCGTTGGCCTAGACCCCTTTTGGATGGTTAAAGCGGTCATTGCTTGGTCGATCCTCCCAGCCGTGGGCGCCATCTTAAACCTTTGCCGCGCCTTCCCTGGAACCAGTACCGGACCCCCACATGTATTGCCAGTATTATGAGCACCAGCACGAGGGCCGCGCCCCAGCCGGCGATCCTCGCCTCCTCGTACGGGAGCAGCGAGAACCTCCAGATCCTCAGCGGCAGGGCGTCCATCGGCGAGTCAAAGCCGCCAAAGAACTGGCTGCTCCCCAAAATAGTCATGATGAGCGGCGCCGTCTCACCGCCTATCCTGGATACGGACAGCAGGATGCCCGTCAGCAGGCCGCGCTTGGCGGTGGCAAGAACTATCCGGGTGGCTATCGTAACCTTCTTGAGGCCCAGCGCGGTTCCGGCCTCCCTGTACGTCCACGGGACCAGCTTCAGCTGCTCCTCAGTCGCCCGGGCCACTATGGGAAACATGATGAGCGAGAGCGCAAACGCGCCGGCCCAGATTGAAAAGTGCCCCAGAATGAGCACGATTGCCAGAAACGCAAAGAGCCCCAGAACGATCGACGGAACCTGCATGAACACGTCCAGGAAGAAGCGGATCTGCTTTGTCATCCTGCCGCCGCCCACCTCCGAGAGATAGATGCCGGCCAGCAGCCCCACCGGTATCCCAAGCAGGGACGAGAGGCCTATTATGATCAGCGTTCCCTGGATGGCAGGGCCCACCGAGATCGTCCCTGCCCCGATGGCCCCGGGCTCCTCCGTGAAGAACTCGATGCTCAGGGCCGGCGCCCCGCCGATTACCAGCTGGGCCAGAATCCAGACCAGCGGAACTATGGCGATAATGGCGCTGGCCGTTATGGCTCCCACCATTATCCTGTCCTTGAGGAGCCGGCCGCCCACATTGGACTTGAACATGGCTCGGATCTCTGCGCGCCTCTGGCTGCGCGACGTGTCTGCGCTCAATTCTTGACGGCTCCCTCCCTTACCTTGAGCATGCGCGTAACGATGTAATGGGCAAGCACGTTTACCGCCATGGCCACTAGCAGCAGGACCAGGCCGACGGCTATCAGCGCAGGCAGGTGCAGCGAGACCGGCGAGGCCTCGATGAACTCGTTTGCGATAATGCTGGACATGGTCTGGCTGGGATGGAAGAACGACTGCGGTATGGCAGAGGCCCCCACCGCGTTTCCGATCAGCATGGTTACGGCCATCGTCTCCCCGATTGCCCGGCCAAGCCCCAGAATGGACGCGCCTATCAGGCCCCCCTTGGAGTACGGAAATACGGCCATCCTGAACATCTCCCAGGTGGTGGATCCCAGCATGTATGCGGCCTCCTTCTGCTGCTGCGGCACGGCCAGCATGACCTCCCGCGATACGGCAGATATGGTGGGTATGATCATAATCGCCAGAATTATGCTGGCCGAGAGGATGTCAAGGCCGAACGGCGTGCCCGAGAAGAGGAATATCGAGTCACCGAAGGCGTCGTGGAGGGGCCGTTCGATCCAGTCGCGAAAGTATATCCTAAAGATGAACAGGCCCCACAGGCCATACACCACGCTGGGCACCGCCTCAAGCAGTTCGATCATGTACCCCATCGGCTCGCCGATCCTCTTGGGCACGATAATGACGAACATCGCTATTCCGATGCTCAGGGGCAGCGCTATGGCAAGGGCAATGGCCGACGAGATCAGCGTTCCGAGCACATACGGCAGCACCCCGAACGACTCCCTGCCCTCCACGGGGTTCCAGTCGGTGCCGGTGATGAACTCCACCGGTCCCGCCTCCCAGATGGGGCCGGACTCGACACCGAGCTGCAGCACCATTATGGCTATGACGGCAAGGACGTAGACTCCGGCAATGGTAGCCCCAATCTTGAAGAGCCTGTCGGAGAGTGGGGGCGGCCCGTCTTTGGGGACCCTTCCCTTCAGTGACCAGGCGCTCACAGACTACATGCGGTCAGGTAACAATATGTGAGAAATGATCATAGAATACGTAAACGGCATAGCAGATCTGTCCCGCATATAGCGTATCGTTCCCTATATAGAATATGGTGCAATGGATAATAATCCAGGGAATCCAGATAGATGCTGTAGATGGCATATGCTGAGACCGGCGGGCAGATAAGGCGGCTTCAGCTTAGCGGGGGATCGACCTTCGTTATATCACTCCCCAAGGCATGGGTGGGGGAGATGGGTCTGAAGGTAGGAGACGGCGTCCTCATCATGAAAAACTCCAACCGTTCCCTCATGTTCATACCCGACGAGAACGCAGGTACCGGGTATGCGGGGAGGGCCCGGGCCGAGATCAGCCCGAAGAGCTCTGACGAGTCCGTCAGGAGAAAAATAGTCGCAATGTACCTGGCAGGATACAGGTCCATCAGGCTGGTCTCAAAGGGGGTGAAGCTGGGGCCCAAGCAGGCCAGCGTGATCAGGAATTTGATACGCTCCACCATTATCGGTACCGAGATAGTGGAGTCCGACTCGGAGTCCATGGTTCTGCAGATATTGACCAGGCTGCCGGAACTCTCGTTTGATGTTGCGCTGAGGAAGATGCACTCGATGGCCACCAGCATGCACCGGGACGCAATAGAGACGCTGGCCACCGGCAATGCGGACTACGCCGCCGAGATAGTGAACATGGACGACGAGATCGACAGGTTCGCCCTGTACATGCTCAGAAACCTTACGCTGGCGGTCCAGAACGCAAGCATGCTGCACGAGATGGGGCTCTCCAGGCCCTCGGACTGTCTCGGATACAGGACCGTAATATCGGGAATCGAGCGCATTGCCGACCATGCGGCGCTTATCGCAAAGCGGGTCAGTCACTTGGACGAGCCTGTCGACAAAAGGATCATGTCCCGGATAGTCGGGCTCAGCGAGGATTCGCTGGAGCTCTTTGAGCGCGCCGTCAACTCCCTGATAAGGTGCGACTACCAGATGGCAGACGGGGTGGCAGACGATGCCGCCCGGCTGGTCCAGAGGCAGGAGGATATCATGTTCAATCTTGGTGATGTCGCGAACGCGTCGGTGGTAAAGTTCGTGCTGGAAGACATCAAGCGGACTGCAGAGTACTCTAGCGACATAGCTGAGGTAGTAATAGACAAGAACATCCAGAGTGTAGTTACCGAGGAGTAGCGGCGGTACTGCCGTTTCCTTGGAAGATCCGCATTCAGGGCGGTGCAGAAGGCATCTGGCCTATTTCCGGTAATTTGGCGCAAGGCAGGGCAGCGCGGCAGAGCCGGCTGCCCGCTGCCAAATGTACGCAGCCGGGATGCGGGAGTGGTTTCTGGATCGCGCCGGCGTGGCGCAGGGCTTTCCGGCCTGGCCCGGTTTTCCGCGCAGGAGTCGGGCTGGTACTTGCGGTCTTTGTAGTTAGTTGCGCAACCCTGCCTAGAGCCGAAGTCCGGCACCCTCCCAATCTGCCAAAACCGGCCATACATGTCTACAAACGGAGCATTCCGCACCAGATCAGAAAACATTGGCTAAAAAGTCAGCGATTTTTATCCGAAAGGCAAAAAGATCACTGTTTTCTACCCGCAGGTATGGGAACGGACGCGAAGAAGCCCGCCAAACAGAAATCGCGACTGCACATGACCCATGCCCAGAACGATGCGAGGTACATGGCGCAGGGAATGACGCTGTTCCTGAGTCCCAACCCTGATTCCGCCAAGGATCTTGCCAGGATGAACAAGGGAAAGAACGGACGCCCGTTCACCTAGATGATGAAACGATGATGGTGATTGCCGGATTGTCCCGCTCGTCAAGGTGCGCCAGAATGCCAACTCGAGGGCAAATGGGGTGGATCGGGCGCGCGCCCTGGCAGCGCAGGACCAGCTGTGCGGCGAGAAGCCGGATCCTAAAGAACTCGCCTCGCTGGACAGGGACGAGCGCGCCCGGAACCAGAAGAAATGGAAGGAGAAGGCGGGTTACGGCCGCCGGTGGCTGGTGGAGATCGTATTCTCGTCGTTCAAAAGACGGTTTGGTGACTCGGTCAGGGCAAGAACCATGAAGAACATAATCAACGAGATCGGAATCAAGATCAAAATATACAACAGACTACTGGACATCGCACAGGAGGCAATCTTGAAAGCGCATGCGAAAGCGGCAGTACGGGATTTTTGTCCCCTGAAGGATCGGGCGCTACGTTTCCTACGTGAGCGTGCGCCCAGTATGCCTGAAGAGGAACTAATTCCGTGCGGGTGGCGTGTATCCATGTTGGGGGCTCGGAAAAGTTACGCAACTAACTACGGGACATATGGTCCTTATAGGAGCTCACAATAAAGCGGGATCAATGTATTCCTAGACATATCGAACCATACCTCAATCTGTACTGTCTTATCCCCTATTCCTTCATGTGACACGTCCAGAATGTATATGTCATCCATACATTCGTCGCATTTGAGTTCTGGGTATTTCTTCCAAGGGTGCTTGTAATAGACGAGGTTGTTCAGGGCGCTGTCAACCTGCCACTTGTACCCCGGCTCCAAGCCATTGTACGCGTCTTTCCATTCTGCCTTTTGTTGTTCGTCAGCATAACTGATTGTCCAGTATTCTCTAGACAGCTTTTCCATGGAGATCTCTCATGTATTCATTGAACGAGGAGTATGTTATCTGCACGTCCCTAGATTTCAGGCGCTCCTCTAACTTCTTGGCGATTTGCGTATGCTTCTCACTCCACTTGAGTGTGTTTTTGACTACCATAGAATACACTCCACAAACTACAATATAATACCTGCGGATCCACAAGTACCGTATGGTTTCCTGCCTTGCGTTACCGCGAGGTACTTCAGGCTCTGCCTTCTGACTCTGCCGCCGCCTGTATGAGGGTCTTCTACTTGTTGGAGCCTCAATACGTCGTCAGCAACCTTACCAGACATGCTCTTTGTAGTTAGTTGCGCAACCCTGCCTAGAGCCGAAGTCCGGCACCCTCCCAATCTGCCAAAACCGGCCACACATGTCTACAAACGGAGCATTCCGCACCAGATCAGGAAACATTAGCTAAAAAGTCAGCGATTTTTATCCGAAAGGCAAAAAGATCACTGTTTTCTACCCGCAGGTATGGGAACGGACGCGAAGAAGCCCGCCAAACAGAAATCGCGACTGCACATGACCCATGCCCAGAACGATGCGAGGTACATGGCGCAGGGAATGACGCTGTTCCTGAGTCCCAACCCTGATTCCGCCAGGGATCTTGCCAGGATGAACAAGGGAAAGAACGGACGCCCGTTCACCTAGATGAGGAAACGATGATGGTGATTGCCGGAACAGTGTACCAACTCGGACTGGCATGCCGCGGATGCGAGGGACTGGCCATCATGGCTCTGGGAGAGGAGAATGCCCCGGATCACACCACGATATGGAGGCGGATCAACAAAATGAACGTTTCATTTCATATTTTCACGGGGATTTTTCTGACACAGGCACGCAGATCCGGCATGAAAGCGGTCATTGAAGGAACCAACGGCCGTGTTGCTCTTAAACTTTGAGAGGCAGGGGTTCTTCTGCAAACGCGGGCGGTGCCCAAATTCCCATGTTTCAGCGCTGATCCTGCGTTGGCGATGGCGCCTTGCACTGGATCTGAACGCTGACTCTGCACGGAAACGCGCCAAAACGATGCAAAGTCACTCAAACTGGGGAATAAAACCGGCATGCGGCAGCCGGATCATGGTACGGTGCGGCATCTGGCGCCTATGCGGCGGCCAGCGCGGGAGCTGGTCCGGCAAGTGGTGTGAGTGGGCGCCGCGCCTGTCCGCCGTTTCGTTGCAGGTTGCGTATACGGCCTGCGGCCTGCCGTCCCTACAGGGATCCTCCGGCCGCGGGCCACATGGTCAGGGCCGGGCCAGGTTCCAGCCCCTCTCCGCAAGGACCTCGAAGGTTCCGGGGAAGAGGCAGAGGAGCTCGTTCCCGTCGCGGAGGGCCGGGGCGCGCCCGTCCCTGCACAGCTCCGGCTCCTGCGGTTCCGGCGCCGGTTGGGATACTGTCTGCTGCGGCGGCTCGTACCTGTCGAAAACGACGGTTCCGGCGCACTGCCCCATGTTGACTATCTTCGTTATCACCTGATCGCCCTCGTACGCGAGGTTCGCCTCCACCACGACGAACTCGTCGGAGCCTGCAATGGCCGACGTGAAGGATCGGGTTCCGGGCAGCTCGCCGCCCGCCTGGACGACGGGCCGCTCTCCGACCGAGCTCGTCCTTATGTTCACCGAGAGCTGGTCCGTGTCCGGCCCTGCCGTCACCGCGACGCTGCCCGCCGCGCAGTCCCACGACACTGAGTAGATGCGCACGTCGGTTATGATCGCGACGGGGGCTCCGCCACCGCCGCCCCCTCCGCCGCCACTGCCGCCGCCACTGCCGCCGCCACTGCCGCCGCCACTGCCGCCGCCACTGCCGCCGCCACTGCCGCCGCCACTGCCGCCGCCACTGCCGCCGCCACTGCCGCCGCCACTGCCGCCGCCACTGCCGCCGCCACTGCCGCCGCCACTGCCGCCGCCACTGCCGCCTGCGGCAGTTGCGACATAATCCGTTGTAGCCCCGGATTCGATCTCCGGCTCAATCACGCGCGGCCCCGCGTGGTACGTGCCCCAGTGGGAGAGGTGGCGGGTCCATATGGCAAGGTCACTGCCGACGTCGATGTGGCAGTCCTCGCCTGCCGTCAGGCCGGCATCCGCCTCCTCCTGCGAGTCACCAAACGCGCACTCCGGGACGGCCAGCGACGCGCCTCCCGGCCCGCTGAAGAAGGCGTTCTGCCCTCCCTCGCCGGGAACCAGGATCCGTACGGCCCGGTCCACGTGGAGCGTGGTGTTGGCGCCTACCAGGAACGTGACGCGCTTTGTGTGGACGGTCGAGTGGCCTGGCGCCGGCGGCTCGACCCCCGACGTGGTGGGCAGGCCGATGAGGCCGTCCCAGGAAGAGTCTCCCGTCACTGTGGCGCCGGCGGGCAGGGAGACTGTAATCCTCACCCCTTCCACAATGGCAGTAAGGTTCATCGCAGAATTGAGGTAGACGCTGTTTGCAGTGCCGTTCGAGATGTGGACGCGCAAGGAGTTGAGCGTGGGGTGGTTCCTGACCACCACCTCCGGGGGCAGGTCGGACAGCCCGATGTCGACCGTGACAGCCTCCTGGGCGTCGACTGTCTCCCTCACGAACTGGTTGTTGAGGGTAGGCTGAAGGGCGCCGTCGCCGGTCAGGCGCAGGATCTGGACACCGTTGTCGAAATGTGCGGTGACCGCCGCGTAGGTGTCGCCGCCTGACTCGAATACGGCGATGCCCGATGCGCCGTACAGCCCGAGGGCGGCGTCGTCGGTGATGCTGCCCACGGCGGTGACGTTGTACGGGTCGGTCACGTCAAGCATCTGGACGCCGTCGTCCTCGTGTGCGGCGACCACCGCGTAGGTGCGGCCGCCTGACGTGAACGTGGCGATGTCATGTGCGCCGTCCAGCTCGAGGGCGGCGTCGTCGGTG
Organism: Candidatus Poribacteria bacterium; assembly: GCA_965198165.1. GTDB lineage: Bacteria > Poribacteria > WGA-4E > WGA-4E > PCPOR2b > CBDAOT01. Next base: position 7,483 of record CBDAOT010000007.1, read on the forward strand.
ATTCTGTCCGCGGCGGTGATGGCAGGCGGGTCGGTCACGTCAAGTATCTGGACGCCGTCGTCCCAATATGCGGCGACCGCCGCGTAGGTGCGGCCGCCTGACGTGAACGTGGCGATGTCATGTGCGCCGTCCAGCCCGAGGGCGGCGTCATCGCCGATGCTGCCCGCGGCGGTGACGCTGGACGGGTCGGTCACGTCAAGTATCTGGACGCCGTCGTCCCAATATGCGGCGACCGCCGCGTAGGTGCGGACGCCTGACGTGAACGTGGCGATGCCCGACGCGCCGGACAGCTCGAGGGCTCTGGTGTCGCCGATGCTGCCCATGGCGGTGATGTCAGACGGGTCGGTCACGTCAAGTATCTGGACGCCGTCGTCGTCCCAGAGCGCGGTGACCGCCGCGTAGGTGCGGTTGCCTGACGTGAACGTGGCGATGGCAAATGCGCCGGACAGCTCGAGGGTTTCGGTGTCGCTGATGCTGTCTGTCGCGGTGATGCCATACGGGTCGGTCACGTTGAGTATCTGGACGCCGTCGCCGAAATATGCGGTGACCGCCGCGTAGGTGCCGCCGCCTGATGTGAACGTGGCGACGTCCCATGAGCCGGCCAGCTCGAGGGCGGCGTCATCGGCGATGCTGCCCGCGGCGGTGATGCCATACGGGTCGGTCATGTCAAGTATCTGGACGCCGTAGTCCAGGTATCCGGTGACCGCCGCGTAGGTGCCGCCGCCTGATGTGAACGTGGCGATGCCGCGCGCGTTGAACAGCTTGAGGGTTCCGGTGTCGGTGATGCTGTCTGCAGCGGTCAGGCGCAGCCCGGCATCATCTGCCGGCGGGATGCTGCCCGGGGTGGTGTCGGTTATGGTGACAGATACCGTGTCGGTGACAGAGTCGGTGCCGTCTGAGACTGCAAGCGTGAAGGTGACGGTGGTGTCTTGCGCCACTGCGGGCGCGGTAAAGGTCGTAGAGAGGGCCGTATCATCGGCAAGGGTGATGCCCAGTCCTGGCCGGTTGTGTGTCCACATGTGGGTCAGCGGGTCGTTATCGGAATCCGAGGCGGTGCCTGAGAGGGTCACCGTGTCCCCCTCGTCGACTGTCTGGGCGGGGCCGGCGTTGACTGTCGGCGGGATGTTGTTGGTTATGGTGACAGATACCGTGTCGGTGACAGAGTCGGTGGCGTCTGAGACTGCAAGCGTGAAGGTGACGGTGGTGTCTTGCGTCACTGCGGGCGCGGTAAACGTGGTGGAGAGGGCCGTATCATCGGCAAGGGTGATTGACAGGGCCGAGTCGTGGGTCCACATGTAGGTCAGCGGGTCGTTATCGGAATCCGAGGCGGTGCCTGAGAGGGTCACCGTGTCCCCCTCGTCGACTGTCTGGTCGGGGCCGGCCTCGACTGTCGGCTGGGTGTTGCTCGATGTGGTGTCAAGGCCCGTCACCGTCACGTTGTAGACGCGGTGGTTGGAGAAGCCAAAGCCCCCGGCGGAGGTGACGTTGACCGTGTAGAGTGACTTGGCCGGCGACGTTATGTTCATGTTCAGGTTCGATCCTCCGGTGATGTTGAACGAGCCCGAATCCCCTCCCGCCCCGATGCCGTACGTGATGGACTGGCCGCGAAGGAACTGGTTCTGAGCCGATATCGTTCCTACTGTGCCGGGAGCGGCGGCGGCGTCTATCTCGGCGCTGTTCAGCACGACGTACCATTCCCCCAGGTTCTGGTCGAAGTTCGCGGCGTCGGTGAACATGCCATCCATGAATCTAACAAAAGAGACGTCCCAAGTGGAGATGTCCTGGTTGAAGGCCGCGGCTCCGCGGAACATGCCTTCCATGTCTGTGACCTGCGGGATGTCCCAGTCTGAGATGGGTTGGTTGAAGGAGGTGGCATCTTGGAACATTTCGAGCATGTTGATGACCGACGAGACGTTCCAGTCGTTGAGGGGCTGGTTAAAGGATGCGGCACTACGGAACATGCCTTCCATGAATCTAACAGAAGAGACGTCCCAGTCGTTGAGGGGCTGGTTGAAGGAGTCGGCATTACGGAACATGCCGTCCATGTCGGTGACCTGCGAGACGTTCCAGTCGTTGAGGGTCTGGTTGAAGGATGTGGCATTACGGAACATGCCGAGCATGCTGGTGACCGACGAGACGTTCCAACCGGATAGGTTGCCGTTGAAGGAGTCGGCGCCGAAGAACAAACTGATCATGCTGGTGACCGACGAGACGTCCCATCCTGACAGGTCGCCGTTAAAGGAGTCGGCGTTGTAGAACATGTAGTTCATGTAGGTGACCGACGAGACGTTCCAGTCGTTGAGGGGCTGGTTGAAGGATGCGGCATTGCGGAACATGCCTCCCATGCCGGTGACCGACGAGACGTCCCAGCCGGAGAGGCTGCCGTTGAAGGAGGAGGCGCGCTCGAACATGCCGCTCATGCCGGTGACTGACGAGACGTCCCATCCGGACAGGTTGCCGTTAAAGGAGTGGGCATCGTAGAACATGAAGATCATGGAGTCGACCCCGGAGAGGTCGGGGGCGTCAGCGGCGTTGTATGTCATGTTGACTGCTCCCTCGAACGCGCCTTCCATCGTGGTCCAGGCTATGTTCCCCCACCGGTCTATCGACTGCAGTTTGGCCGCGTTTGTAGCGTCTCCAGTGAGCCTTATCTGGGTGAAATTCCCGGATATGCTGACCGTGTGGTTGCCTGCCTCGGCGTACGTGTGGGTGGCGTCGGTTACGTGCGTGGTGGAGCTGCCGTCGCCCCAGTGCACGGTGTAGTTGCCCGCGGCGTTCCTGACCGGGATGGTTATCGTCTCGCCTGCAGAGGTGGTCTGCCAGGTGGTGACAAACGCGTCCGGCGGCGGGGCACTGGCCACCACCGTGATTGGATAGACCGAGCTCAGCGCGTACTCGTTTACGTCGTCTCCGCTAGTACCTATTACGAACATCTTGGCGCCGTCGCTTGAGAACGCCACGTCTTGTGGGCCTGATTCCTCTTGTGAGACATCGGCGGCATGCACGAAGGTTCGGGTGGAGGCATCAAATGGGGTGGTCAGCGCGTACTCGTTTACGGCGTCGTTTTGATTGCCTATTACGAACATCTTGGTGCCGTCGCTTGAGAATGCGATGCCTGTCGGAACATTCTCCTGACCTGAGATTGAGGTGTCATCTACAAAGACTGCAGTGGTTGCATTAAAGGCCGTGGACAGGGCGTATTCGTTTACATCCATGCCAGCATTGCCTATTACGAACATCTTGGTGCCGTCGCTTGAGAACGCCATGCCTAGCGGGTTAGATTCCTCTGAGATTGAGGTGGAATTAGCTAGGACTGCATTGCGTGAATCAAAGGCCGTGGACAGCGTGTATTCGTGTATCTCGTCGTCCTCACTGCCCAATACGAACATTCTGGTGCCGTCATTCGAGAATGTCACGTCTTGCGGCTGTTGTTCAGTGCTTATGAGCCCGGTGAAGGAATCAGCAAAACTTCTAGTGGATGCATCAAAGGCGGTAGATAGCGTGTATTTGTGTACCTCGGCATTTTGATAGCCTACTACAAACATCTTGGTGCCGTCGCTTGAGAACGCCAGACCTCTTGGAGCGTCCTCCTGGGCTGAGATTGAGGTGGCGTCGACGAAGACCGCGGTGGACACATCAAAGGTGCCGTCGATGAGGGTGCCGGACGTGTCTTGTACGGCCCCCGGCTCGATCGTCAGTTCCGGCGTGCCCAGTGCCGCAACTGCCGCGAGGCGCGATGCATTCAACGTAAATGATATCGTAGCGCCGTCGGCAGTGGTGGCAAGCTCGCCTGCGCTCAAAGTTATGCCGCCGCCCGTGTAGTTGCCTGACTCCCTGATGTGTATCTTGGCCGGAACGACGTTTGTCACAGGCGTCACGTCGATGTCCTCAGAGAAGGTTATTGCAAGTGCCCCTGACGTGGCGTTGAGGATGGAGGAGACAAAGGTCGGGGGCGTGTCTTGGACCTGCGCAAACGCGTATCCTGGCAACAGCCCCGCAAATGCGGCATCACCGGACGGGGGCCACGCATCCGGAACGGAGGCCCCGCCGTCCCCGGAGGGCGCGCCGGTCCAGCCCCCAGGCTGCGCGGCCAGGAGCCCGGCCGCCATCACAATTGCCAGCGCCGCGATTGCCAGGGCCCTGCCGTCTCTTCCCTCCCCCAGGCGGCCCGGAATACTCCGCCGCCGCTCCCCGCCAAGGGGTGCGCTCCCGGGTGCGGGGCCTGTGTTACCTTTATAGCATTAAATGCGTGCATGCGGTCGACTTTTGCCCTAGCGTTCGGTAAGCTTGGATACTTTTGACCGGCTATTTGTCGGTTTTTTACGCGCAAGCCGGTTGGAAACCGCATCCGTTATAACTTTAATAGACACATCAGACAGAAATATCCATGCCGGGTTCCGTTAAATGCTATAAATGCTATTGGGCCAAAGATTGGATTCCCTGCCCGGCGTTGCCGTTGCCCAGATCTTAGGCCTGCGGGCCCGTTTGGCGTCACCCCGCGCCGCCTTGCCGCCTTTGACCCCGCCCGTCGGGCACCCTTTGGCATGCCGGCAGGCGCCGCCGCGCGTGCGCGGTTCCCGTCCCGGGGTACTGTCCACGGCTGTCGGATGCGCCGCACAAGGCGCCTGGCCGCCGCACTGGCGCCCATGCCCCCTTTGGCCACCCCGCCGCATGCCGAATGGGTCTGTCCGTCGGCTTTGGCCCTGCGGCCCCCTTTGGGCTGCGCGGCCCGACGATCCCGTGGCGCGCGTCCGGCTGCGCCCGGGCGGCGCGGCTCCCGGGCGGCAGGCCGGCCTGCGGGGCCCAAGAAAACCAGACGGCCGGCAGGGGCGGGCAGCGCTGCGTCCGCCGGCCGGCGCGGCAGGGCCGATCCGGTTTGCGCGCGCAAGGCATGCCGCAGGGTGCCCGCGCCGGGGCGGGGCCGGCCAAGACCGGGGAGGCGGCCCCGGCGCGTCACGCGCCGCGGTCTCCGGCTATCACCCTTTGGCCGCACGCCGCCAGCTCGGGGGCGGCGTGCTCGCCGTAGTCCCTGTTGCACACGGGGCAGACCGCCGGTTTTGCGGCGCGTGCGGCCCTGCTAGGGCCGTCCGCCAGGCGGGAGAACGAGGCGACGATCCCCTCCAGCTCGGCCATCCTGGCGGCGCCCTCGCGCCCCGCCTTCAGCATCTCCCGCTTCAGCCCGCGGTTCTCCGCGCGCAGCCGCTCCGCGTCGTCTATCGTCAGGTCCGGCACGGCGTTGATGTACTCCCTGGCAAGCTCCAGCGTGTGCGCGTGGCAGTAGCTGCGGCCGGGCGCCGTCATGCCCGCGTATCCCATCATGTACTCCTTCCTGGTCAGGGAGGCGACAGGGGAGTCGTCTGATATCGCGTCCTTCACGGTCTTGTTCCAGAACCGGCGGAACCCGTGCAGCACCGGGACCTTGTAGCGGCGTTTTCCCGGCGCCGGCTGCCGCAGGCCCATCCTGTGGAGCAGCTTGTTCAGCTGGGCGTCTATGGACGGCGCGCCGAGGCGATCCGGGGCCGGGCCGTTCTTCTTGAATATGGGGTCTGCCGGGCCGGGCGGCCTGCCCACGTCCTGCTGCCACTCCAGCCTGTACTCCATCAGCGCCTCGTACGCCTCCGGCGTGACGAACGTGACATACTCCTCGCGCGAGCCGCGGTACACGCGCAGCGCGGCGCACTCCACCCGTTCCCCCTCCTGGGCATCGCTTGACTCCACGATCCTGCCGTCCCTCCTGACGATCGGGGTCAGGTCGCCCCAGTCCAGCGCCAGCCCGCCGACGCGCACGCCGGAGCTCGCAATCGTCAGTATCACCGCGCGGTGCCTGATGCCGGGCGCGTGCCTCAGCATCCTCTGTATCTCCTCCCGGTGCCAGCCGCGGATGTCGGCAATGCGCTCCTTTGGCGGGAACGCGCCGTATATGCGACTCCACGGGACGCCGATGCCGTTCATGTCCAGCAGCTTCCTCAGCGGGGCAAAGTAGCTGGCAATCGACGACGGGGCCAGGTAGCTGCTGTCCGTCCGCGGCAGCTCCGTCCTCCTGCGCAGCAGGCTCAAGATGTCGTGCATGAGGTCGCGTGCCCACACGGGATCCTTGCGCGCGCGCCCCACCAGCTCGCGCGCCCTCTCCTCAAACGTGCCGGACAGCACGTCCTCGCATATGGCGCATAGCACGATCCTCAATATTGCTGTGTACGTTGCATCAGTCGTCTGTGTCCGTATGCCGGAGTGGAACAGATCCAGCGGATCCGACTCCCCCGTAGGCTTGACGTCGTTACGGGACAACTTCACTCCCTTAATGCATGTTTTCCATATTAAAACCGGCTTTTTGGGACGCGGTCTCCGGATCCCGGCCATTCCGGCTCTGGTGCCCGTGCGCCCCGACATCTGCCATGGCCGGCTGTCCGGGTCTGAAATAAGCCACAGATGGTGGGCGTATCCCGACAGACCCGCCTTGGGCAGCTGGCGGCAAAAAAATACGGAACCGTCAGCGCAGGCCTGATGCGAGAACACGGCACACATCGGGAAAAGGCACGCAAATTCCTCCCCGCAGTTGCCCGCCTCCCGGCTGTCACGACCTCAACGCGATTGAGGAGGTGTAGCTCCAGATGAAACACGCGGTCCTGGACGTGCCGTACGTCCGGTTCAGCTCCATGTGCAACGACATCGACAAGTGACTGAGGTCGTCCCTGTCAAAACTTGACATCGATAAGCACCTCTACAGAAAAGCATAGGCAGGCGCCAGCAGGCGCACAGGGGATCGTGCGCACGCAGATCCGGAAACGGTAAACGGCCGCTCCACGACTCTTCACGGATCTGAGCGAACCCATGTTTTGGGACAAAAACAACAAGCGGCTTGGAAGAAATTCGGCAATCCTGTCTTGGGCCTGCATCAAATCTGATGGTTGTTCACGAAATTATACTCGGCGGTATAAGGATCGTCTGGGCGCGCCTCCATTGATCTGTTTGCATCAGGTGCCAGATCTGGCACATCTGGGATTACTGTATCAAGTTTTGTTATTAGCTATGGCACTGTCATTCATTTTAATTAGCCAAGGAATCGTGTCTTTAATTTTATCAAATTTTTCTTTACCAAAATCTTTCTCGTACGAATCAACAAACGGAAAGATGCCTTTATCGACGGGCCAGCCAATCTTCCCGTTGTTCATGATATAGGCAATTTCGTCATTTATGTTGAAAATCAAACTTTCGATGACTCCGAGCTTGCTCTTTTGACCGGACTGGTTTGTGTATTCATCTTTCATGAAAAACTGTGAATCATGTGAAGGTTTTTGTGCCTGAATATATGGTGTTTTTACCCATACACGCATAACACAAAACAAGACATTAGCTGAAGACTTCTCAAGCATGAAATCTTCCAATACTTTTAATTTCTTTTTCTGATTATTGCTATGAGGATCACTTTCATATGTATGAGCATATTGGCCTCTAACAAATTTACAAATATTGTTTCTATAGTGACGATCATATGTTCTTGGAGAACAATACAGCTTTTCTGTTGGCGTATTTTAGTATGTCCAGCTTAAATCTCGCGGTTCTATAATACAGGGAGATCGCCTTGCACATATCGGCGAACGTCCTGTAGTATTCTGAGACAAGTAGAACACGCTTTCCCTGATGCCAGCACTCCTCTGTCGCGTTGAGGTACGGTGACCCCTTTGGAAGATATATGACCCGGATGTTCTTGTTCTCCCGCAGCAGCTTCTTGACGAGTTTTGCGCGATGGGGAGAGGCCCTGTCCATCACCACCGCCACTTTCCCGAAATGCCTTTGCATCGCATTGAGATACTTGACGAACGTGGGCGCGTTAAACCGGTCGTACGTCCGGAAGAACTGCCTGCCGTCCTTGGCGATGGCGCCGTACACCGCGATCTTCCTGTGGCTTCCCGTGTATGGGACGGTTATCGGCTCTCCCTGCGGCGACCAGTACTTGCGTCCGGAGACGGTGTCGTGCACGAAGAACGCCTCGTCCTCGTCCAAGATGGTGAATCCCTCCCCCTCCAGCGTGGAACCAGCTTCCTGAAGCGGTACTGCCAGCCCTGGACGGCCTTTTTGCCGGCTCTGTTGATGTGGACCTTCTGCGGTTCCTTGGGGGTCAGGCGGCGCGCACGCATGATCTTTCTGACGTACGTAATGTGCAACTTTGTGCCGGTCTCATCGTGTATGTGCCTCTGTAGTTTCTCAGGCGTGCATCTGGACCGGACCGCCTCGCCGACCAGCTGATCCACCGTCTCGCGCGAGATGCTTCGGGGCCTGCCGCTTTTGGGAAGATCCCGGAGGGCGTCAAAGCCCCCCTGATCATAGCGTCCAACCCACATGCGTACCCAGTTGGGAGACTGCATAAGATTTTCCGCAGTTTCCTCCACCCCCAGGCCGCGGTTGCGCACCATGTGGACTGCCAGCATCCGACTCCGCATCTTCGGATCTTTTTCCTTTTTGAACGCTAGGTATAGTTTCCCTTTTGTTTCGGCCATGCCCGGCCTAAAAGAGCGAGATCAATATACTTTTCGGGCAGGTGTATTTTGCCTCCAAGAACATAGTCGCGTCACTATAGTATAAGAATAAACGTTGTTTGCTTTTAATACTAGGCATGGATGTTTTGTAAATATGTTATTGGTATATTGTTGTAAAACAGTTCTATTCTTCACTTCAACTGTTTGATCATCTTTTGCTACCTCTATCAGTCTTATACATCCAAACGCTATCTTTCCGAGCTTGTTATAATCACCAGCTACATAACTCGCACGAGCTTCATCTGTTTCGAACGATGTCTGGTTGTAGTCAGTTACTCGATTTCCTTTCATGTGATTATTGATTGTATTTTATATATAAAGTAACTGAGATGTGATTCACAATTAGCCGATTTGCCGCAGTTGGGCGGCCGGATGATACCAGCAGGATCAAATACTGTCACTATCAGTCATAGATCATGTTAGGATTCGACAAACTGGCAGGCAATGCCAGGCGATTCAAGATGCTCATGGGCATGTCTCTCCAAGAATTCGATTTGTTGTTCGCAAAAGTGGAGAAGATGTACCCTGAGGAGGAGAGAAAGAGGCTCTCCAAGCGGTCCCGACAGCGCGAGATCGGGGCCGGACGCAAATTCGTGTTGAGTGTGCGGGATCGGACGCTGCTGCTCCTGTTCTACTACAGGACATACGCTACCCAAGATGTGGCCGCAGAGGTTTTTGGGGTCGGTCAGGCCACCGTATCGCGCTCCATAGAGCAGATAGCGCCTGTCGTAAAGAAGTGCGTGCCCATACCGGCAAAGCTCTACGCAAGGTCCAAGAGGGTATCCACGGTAGAGGAGCTCGAGGAACTCTTCCCGGGACTCGTAGCCCTCGTGGACGCATCAGAGCAGCCGATACAGAGGCCGAAGCGGAAGGATATGGAAAAGTCCCACTATTCGGGCAAGGCCGGAAGGCATACCGCCAAGACGCAGTACACCGTGAACGTTCACGGCCTGATCATCCACAACACCAGGCACTCCCCAGGATGCGTACACGACTTCAAGGTGTACAAGACGAAGCACCCCACGTTCCCCAAGGATCTGCCGAGCCGGGACGGTTCGGCCAGGGAGGGAAAGCGCGCGAACCTGCGGAATTATGGCGACCGTGGGTATCAGGGAGCGCAGAAGGTAGACCCGGACGTGGAGGTAGTGCTGCCAATCAGGTGCAAGCCTGGCAAAAAGCTCTCCCCAGAAGAGAGGGAGATCAACAGGCTACAGTCCAAGATTCGGGTCCGTGTGGAAAATGCGATCCGCCGGGTCAAAACCCACCGGATCATGGGTGACAGATACCGAAATCCGCTGAAAAAGTACGACCGCACCAACGATATCGTATGCGGACTTGTCAACCAGAGGGTGCTTTGGAGGGTGGCTCAAGCGACCTGACGAGAACGACCAGGAAAATCTGGGTGGAGGAGGCTTGATTTTTAATTACGGATCATGTCTCAGGTCCGGCCCAGCTAGGGTGCGCCACGACTCCCTCAGCCTGTGCAACAGAAACCATGCCGAACTCTGCTTGATCCCCAGATCCCGGTGCAGCTGCATGCTCGATACGCCCTTGGGGCGGGTGGCTAGCAGGTAGGTGGCTATGGCCCAGTTCCGGTAGCTGATCTTGGAGTGCTCCATGACCGTCCCGATCTTGACGCTAAAGTACTTCCTGCACTCGGAGCAGTAGTAAGGCATCTGCGGATGCCTGATGGTACAGATGTACTTGTTACCGCATCTGGGGCACCTGCGACCTTCTGGCCATATGTTCTTCTCGAACCATTCCATGGCGGCCTTGTCGCCAGGAAACATATCAAACAACTCCGTCAGGGACAGGTCGCCCCGGCCGGATTTTCCAGAATCGCTTTCTGTACTGATTGACTGTTTGTCCATGCCTTAATATGCAAAATTTGTATTTAAACTATAGTAATTGGGATAAGTCCCAAACCAATTTCCAACATACTTTTATATCAATATAAAGCGATTTAAGCCATGAATGAGAATCAGCCAATTTTACACATGCCAGAATATTGCGTTCAAGGTGAACGAATACCGTTCTATATACTATGGAATGAAGAGATCAGGAATAAAGTGACAATAACACTGCCGTCTGGTATAGCTTTAGCTGAGATATACAATACAAGCTTAGATAATCTAAAAATTCATAACAATGTTTGTAGTATCCACGACACAGAAATTAACGGATATGTTGGCGGCGTTTTTAATTCAATAGTATATAACCAACCATCAGTAACAAAAAAAATAATATTTCAAATTCACGATAATCATGATCAAATTTATGAGAGAGTGGTTGAATTGTTCAGGCCTGATGTTCGATTTGATGACACTGTTGAAACGATCAATATACATGCAAACAAGGAAGGCAAACCAATTGTACGTGGCAATATCAAGATTTTTAATAGTGGGAAAGGAACAGCAGTAGTAAAATTAAAAATAACACCTGATAGTGAGATCAAAGAAGGACAACCACACGGCTTTGAGGAATTCAAAGCTAAGTTTTTAGTAGATCTCGACGAAGCATTTTTAGAATTAATAAAAAAATTTCCGCAAAATAGTAAACTGTTAGAACGAATGCGATTGATTATAATGAACCCTTTTTCATCAAAAATTAAGAGAGCAGATGTGCGCAAGTCAATTCGTGATTTAGAATACGTCTTTAACAACAATGAAAATTTTGTGAAAGACTTTGCACGGTTAGTTGCAATAGCATATCTTAAAAATGTATCTATCATAACCAATGCTGACTCTTTTTTTGCATTCTTAAAATCAACTGGAAAAAATAAATTGTTGCTTTTAGATGCAATGAAAGTACTTAAAATACAGCCTCAAACGCAAATATTAAAGATCGAGTTACAAACAACAGATTTAGCAAGTAATGAATATCCGTTAAAAAAACTGCGCCCTATAAAAATTATGTCTGATGCATCATACTACATACCATTTTATCAAATTATAGATTCCTCAGGTGAGAAGTGAGTGGAAGACCACCTAATATCAACAATTGCTGGGACTGCTGGTAAAGCAATAATTGAAAAAGGTATTGGATTAATTACAAAACGAGCATCAAAAATTGATCAAAACATGACTGAAGCATTTTTAATTGATGGCAGAGAAATGACTATTTTGTGTCCCGAATCCATTCAAAAATATTCGCTGTCTATTAGTCTAAAAAACAATCATTTACAAAACAAAGCTAAATTCGAACTTGGCAAGGTGAGAAGAGCTGAAATTAGATCAGTAGTTGGATTTGAATCACCCAATGCAATAAATATTTTAAACAATGGTTTTGAATTAAAGCTTAACGAACTCCAGCCAGGTCAACGCTACTTACTTGACGTGGAATATACTATAGAAGATCCTAATTTTCTTGACAGTTTAGTCAATCGTGAGGTTGTTCGAGAAACTCCATCCGAAGACAATACAGAATACTGGATGGTAGCACAATTGAAACATCTTCATGCGCTAAAAAGTGAATATGGTCGAATTGATTTGCGTGATGTTGATTTTAATGTAGATGTTGGAGTACATCAGGATGTAAACACAAAGATTCCTAATCATTTTAAGGATCAATTGAAAACTATTACTGAACTGTTGCAAAGAAGAGGGAGATCTGAAAAATTTAAACTGTTTCACAAGCTTCTAACTATTCAAAATAAACCGCAAGCTGGACATGAATTTGAGATATTAGGTAGTCTTATAGCATTGTTCTCGCCATTAAATTTTAGGCAATTTATTGATGTTTCACGCGATTTTCATTACTATAATTGTGAGAAAGGCATGAATGTTTATGATTATTCATTTATGTCGTGGCCGAAATTCATGAAAGTAACGTCGCGCACAGATTTAGGACTCGATCGACCTGCATCTCAAGGGGCCTTAATTTATAAAAAATCTGATTTCATGTCAAAAATTGAAAATCTTTTTAAAAATTGCTAGCGTAACTTGAAAATTCTACTCTGCAAACCACATCAGAGACATGATCCGTAATTAAAAATCAAGCCTCCTCCATCCAGATTTTCCGGGTCGTTCTCGTCAGGTTGCTTGAGCCGCCCTCCAAAGCACCCTCTGGTTGACAAGTCCACATACGATATCGTTGATGCGGTCGTACTTTTTCAGCGGATTTCGGTATCTGTCACCCATGATCCGGTGGGTTTTGACCCGGCGGATCGCATTCTCCACGCGGATCCGGATCTTGGACTGCAGTCTGTTGATCTCCCTCTCCTCTGGGGTAAGCTTTTTGCCAGGCTTTAGCCTGATTGGCAGCACTACCTCAACGTCTGGATCCACTTCCTGCGTCCCCTGATACCCACGGTCGCCATAAGTCCGCAGGTTCGCGCGCTTTCCCTCCCTGGCCGAACCGTCCCGGCTCGGCAGATCCTTGGGGAACGTCGGATGCTTCGTCTTGTACACCTTGAAGTCGTGTACGCATCCTGGGGAGTGCCTGGTGTTGTGGATGATCAGGCCGTGAACGTTCACGGTGTACTGCGTCTTGGCTGTATGTCTTCCAGCCTTGCCCGAATAGTGGGACTTTTCCATATCCTTCCGCTTCGGCCTCTGTATTGGCTGCTCTGATGCGTCCACGAGGGCTACGAGCCCCTGGAAGAGTTCCTCGAGCTCCTCTACCGTGGATACCCTCTTACCTTGCGTAGAGCTTTGCCGGTATGGGCATGCACTTCTTTACGACAGGCGCTATCTGCTCTCTGGAGCGCGATACGGTGGCCTGACCGACTCCAAAAACCTCTGCGGCCACATCCTGGGTAACGTATACTGCTGGGAATAAGTTTGTGAGCAAAAAACCAGATTTTGCCGCAAAATTGCACCAGTAATTACGAAATCCCTTCCAAATAACCCCCCTGTCCGGGGGAAGATTACGCGCATGCGGGTCCGCGGGGGAGCCGGAGCGGGTTCATCCGGCAATTCCGGACCAATATGCGCACGATCCCCTGCGGGATGAGCCGGTTCAGTAAACCCAGATGTGCGTAAGAGGTCGCCATTGCGAAGCGATTCCGTGCCTGATCTGCCCTGATTAATTATCATCCGAGCTACGTTTTCGGCCGTAAATGCCCGATTTAATTGAGTGTTATTGTTGGCACGGCTTGCCGTTGGGGCATTTTTTGGTCGAGGCTCCCCATCCGGGATGCAATCGCGCCGCGCCTTCCCGCCGACGCTGCGCGTCCCAAAGCTTTAAGGATCATTTTTTCCCACGCGCTAGCATGAGCCCTGCAATCGACCTGGAAAAGATTGACTGGAACTCCATAAACGACACCAGATCCCTCTTCGAATCCGTCCTTGCCATGCTCAAATCCATGGACGAGGAGAACGTGACGCTGAGGAAAGATATCGAGCAGCTGAGGGAGGAGACCGAGGCCATCGCGGGGGATCGTATGATGCTGACGGAGATGGGCGCCAGGATCGAACAGCTGGAGGGAGAGAACGAGCAGAAGGATGCCAAGATAGGGCAGCAGGCAGCTGAGATGGAGCAGCAGGCAGCTGAGATGGAGCAGAAAGACGCCGAGATAGAGAAGCTGAGAGCGGAGAACGCCGCCCTCCTGCAGGGATGCGACGTCCCGCAGGCCGTCCTGGACAGGATAGCCCGCCTGGAACGGCAGATGGCCGAGCGGGATTCGCAGCTGAGGGAGACGCGCGCCGCCAACTCGGCGCTGGCCGCCGAGAACCTGGGGATCAGGAACCGCTCCGGGAGGCGGCCCCGGGAGGCGGTGGAGCCGGCGCCAGACCCCTTCCTGAAGGTGACCACGATGAGCACCCACCGGAACCATCTCCCGATATCCGAGAAGAGGTTGACCGACCTGTACGCCTGCCCGCGCGGCCACCCCCTCTCGGCGGAGCCCACCGAGGTTGCCTTCCGTGTCATTGAGGATATTGTCGACGGGAGACTGGTCGCCATCCAGTATACGGTCGTCCGCAGGTACTGCAGAAAATGCCGCAGGCAGGTTGCCGCGGAGATCCCCGGGATCCTCCCCGGGGGGTGGTTCGGCGCCAGCCTGACGTCTCTGGAGACGGTCATGAGGATGCACGGCATCCCCTACGAGACCATCCGCAGGCTGATCAACATCATCTACCACACCGACCTGGCCAAGTCCACGGTCATCGGCCACGTGGACGGCGTGACCGGGTCGCTCCACCCGCTCTACGAGCGCATGCTCGAGGAGATGCTCTTCTCGGAGTATGTCTTCGGGGACGAGACCAGCTGGAAGATAGCCGGCATCCTGTACTGGCTGTGGGTGATGGTGGGCGCGACCTCGACTGTCTTCCACATAGACGAGAGCCGGGGAGTGGACGTCCCGGAGATGCTGCTGGGCGGGTACGGGAGCCACGTCACCTCCGACTCCCACCCCGCCTGGAACCGCATCGGCAGGACCCACCAAAAGTGCCACTACCACTATATCCGCGAGATCGTCCGCACCCTGGCCATGAAGAACCCGGAACCGGAGTTCAAGAGGTTTGCCAAGACCCTCAGGAGGATCATCCGCGATTCCTGGTTCCCGGCCAAGGGCCTCGACCCGGACGATGGCAGGGCCGCGAGAAACCGCAAGGTGCGCAACCTTCAGGCCAGGGTGAGGCGCCTGATCTCCGGCAGTTACACCGACCCCCACTGCAAGCGGTTCGTCAAGCGGCTGCGGCGGGAGATCACGCACCTGTTCACGTTCATCCGCATGGGCGGAAAGTGCCACAACAACGACGCCGAGCGCCCCCTGCGCCCCAGCGTCTCTGCCCGGAAGGTCTCCGGCGGCAGCAAGAGCCATGCCGGCGCCTACAGCCACGCCGTCCTGGCAACCATCCGCGAGACCTGCAGGAGGCGCGGCGTCAACCCGTACGACTTTCTGGTCGACTACATGTACGGCCGCGTCGGCGACATTCTGGGCGCCGCAGCGGCCGCATGACGCCCGCAAAAGGTCCTCCGGACAGCCCCGGATGCCCCGCGCGGGGCCCCGCCAAGCCGGATGCCTGACGGTGACAGGCAGCGGGGCAGGTCATAGGACAGGGCCCTGCAGTCCCGACCCACGGATCCCGGCCCAACCACACCAAAAAAGGCCCGCTTCGCAAGTCCGATCACCGGATCACCCAAAATGAAGCTCCGCGAGGTATCTCCCGCCCGGAAAAAACCCGGAATAATTACCCGCCAAGCCTGGCATTTACGGACGAAAACGTAGCTCGGATGATAATTAATCGGGGCAGATCAGGCACGAAATCGCTTCGCAATGGCGACCTCTTACGATGTGATTCGTAATTAGCCGATTCGCCGCTGTTGGGCGGGCCGATGATACCAGCAGGATCAAATACTGCCACTACCGATCATAGATCATGCTAGGATTCGACAAACTGGCAAGCAATGCCAGAAGGTTCAAGATGCTGATGGGCATGTCTCTTCAAGAATTCGATTTGTTGTTCGCAAAAGTGGAGAAGATATGCCCTGAGGAGGAGAGAAAGAGGCTCTCCAAGCGGTCCCGACAGCGCGAGATCGGGGCAGGCCGCAGATTCGCGCTGAGTATGAGGGATCGGACGCTGCTGCTCCTGTTCTACTACAGGACATACGCTACCCAAGATGTGGCTGCAGAGATTTTTGGGGTCGGCCAGGCCGCCGTATCGCGCTCCATAGAGCAGAGACATGATCCGCAATAGGCAATCCGTGCGTAAATTGGCCCAGAAACCGCTCCAATCCGTGCTTAGCTGCTAATTGCAAATCAACTCTCAGATAGCGCCTGTCGTAAAGAAGTGCGTGCCCATACCGGCAAAGCTCTACGCAAAGTCCAAGAGGGTATCCACGGTAGAGGAGCTCGAGGAACTCTTCCCGGGGCTCGTAGCACTCGTGGACGCATCAGAGCAGCCGATACAGAGGCCGAAGCGGAAGGATATGGAAAAGTCCCACTATTCGGGCAAGGCCGGAAGGCATACCGCCAAGACACAGTACACCGTGAACGTTCACGGCCTGATCATCCACAACACCAGGCACTCCCCAGGACGCGTACACGACTTCAAGGTGTACAAGACGAAGCGCCCGACGTTCCCCAAGAACCTGCCGAGCCGGGACGGTTCGGCCAGGGAGGGAAAGCGCGCGAACCTGCGGAGTTATGGCGACCGTGGGTATCAGGGAGCGCAGAAGGTAGACCCGGACGTGGAGGTGGTGCTGCCAATCAGGTGCAAGCCTGAGACATGATCCGCAATAAGCAGGATCGTGCGTAGCCGTGTCCAGAAATTACTCTATTCCGTGCCTAGGTGCTAATTGTGAATCAAATCTCTGGCAAAAAGCTCTCCCCAGAAGAGAGGGAGATCAACAGGCTGCAGTCCAAGATCCGGGTCCGTGTGGAAAATGCGATCCGCAGGGTCAAAACCTACCGGATCATGGGCGACAGGTACCGGAATCCGCTGAAAAAGTATGACCGCATCAACGATATCGTGTGCGGTCTTGTCAACCATAGGGTGCTTTGGAGGGCGGCTCAGGCAACCTAACGGGAACGACCCGGAAAATCTGGGTAGAGGCGGCTTGATTTTTAATTACGGATCACGTCTATGGTCTGCGGCAATGTGCTCCTAGCGCCTCCAGTAGTCATTTGTGGGATCAAGATCCAGGGCGGTGGCAAAGCTGGCCGATGCCTCTTTCTGCCTGCCGAGCTTTTGCAGGGAAACCCCTCTCGATCCGTGCAGGAAGGGGTTTTTGGGATCAAGATCCAGAGCCTTCTCAATGCTGGCAATCGCTTCCTCGTGCCTGCCGAGCTTTTGCAGGGAAATCCCCATAGATCCGTGCAGGAAGGGGTTTGTGGGATCCGCTTCGAGCGCCTCGTCAAAGGATTCTACGGCCTCCTCGTACCTGTCGAGCTTTTGCAGGGAAATCCCCCTCGACCCGTGGAGGAACGGGTTTGAGAGATCCAGTTTCAGGCCGGCATCGAAGCTTGCCACCGCCTCCTCGTGCCTGTCGAGCTTTTGCAGGGAAATCCCCCTCGACCCGTGGAGGAACGGGTTTGAGAGATCCAGTTTCAGGCCGGCATCGAAGCTTGCCACAGCCTCCTCGTGCATCCCCCGGCCCTGAAGCACGCGCCCCCTGGAGCCGTGCAGGTAGGAGTTTTGGAGATCGGGGGATGACGGCGCCTCCCGGCCGCCCTGCTTTTCGAGGATTCGGGCAGACGTCTCGCGGTACCGTCGCCAATGGGCGTTTGCGGGATCCATCTCGAGCGCCGCGTCAAAGGATGCCACCGCCTCCCCGTGCCGGTTCAGCCTTTGCAGCGACCGGCCCTTATGCCCGTGGACAAAAGCGCTTGAAGGGTCCAATCCCGAGGCGGTCTCGAAGCTTGCCACCGCCTCCTCGTGCCTGTCGAGCTTTTGCAGGGAAATCCCCCTCGATCCGTGCAGGAAGGGGTTTGTGGGATCGGTGCCGAGCGCCTCGTCAAAGGATGCTACCGCCTCCTCGTGCCTGTCGAGCTTTTGCAGGGAAATCCCCCTCGATCCGTGCAGGAACGGGTTTGATGGGTCCAGTTTCAGGCCGGCATCGAAGCTTGCCACCGCCTCCTTGTGCATCCCCCGGCCCTGAAGCGCGCGCCCCCTTGAGACATGGAGGCTGGAGTTTTGGAGATCGGGGGGCGGCGGCGCCTCTAGGACGCCCTGCTTTTCGAGGATTCGGACGGACGTCCCGCGGTACTGGCTCCAGTAGGCGTTTGTGGGGTCCAGTCCGAGCGCCGCGTCAAAGGATGCCACCGCCTCCTCGTGCCTGTCGAGCTTTTGCAGGGACATCCCCCTCGACCCGTGCAGGAAGGGGTTTGTGGGATCAGTGCCGAGCGCCTCGTCAAAGGATGCCACCGCCTCCTCGTGCCTGTCGAGCTTTTGCAGGGACATCCCCCTCGACCCGTGCAGGAAGGGGTTTGTGGGATCAGTGCCGAGCGCCTCGTCAAAGGATGCCACCGCCTCCTCATGCATCCCCTGGCCCTGAAGCGCGCGCCCCCTAGAGCCGTGCCGGCGGGAGTTTTGGAGATCGGGGGGTGGCGACTCCTGGCCGCCCTGCTTTTTGAGGATCCGGGCGGATGTCCCGCGGTACTGGCTCCAGTAGGCGTTTGTGGGGTCCAGCCCGAGCGCCGCGTCAAAGGACGATATGGCCTCCCCGTGCCGGTTCAGCTTTTGCAGCGATCTGCCCTTGGAGCCGTGCCAGAAGGCATTGTTGGGATCCAAGCCAATGGCTGCCTCAAAGCTTGCCACCGCCTCCCCGTGCCTGCCGAGCTTTTGCAGCGATATGGCCTTGTACCCGTGCAGGGCGGCGTTTGAAGGATCCGACCCTAACGCCTCGTCAAAGCTTACTGTCGCCTCCTCGTGCATTCCCTGCCTCTGGAGCGTGCGGCCCTTGGAGAGGTAAAGTGAGGCGTGTTTGCGGTCCAACTTTGGCGGCATCTTGGCGCCGCGCCCTTTTCTCAAGACCCGGACAGATGCCTCGCGGTACCGGTGCCAGCGGGGGTTTGCAGGATCCAGCTCGAGCGCCGCGTCAAAGGACGATATGGCCTCCCCGTGCCGGTTCAGCTTTTGCAGCGATCTGCCCTTGGAGCCGTGGCAGAAGTGGCTTGCGGGGTCCTCTTTGAGCGCCGCGTCAAAGCTTGCTATCGCTTCCCCGTGCCGGTCCAGCCTTTGCAGCGAGAGGCTCTTGGAGCCGTGCCAGAAGGGGTTTGCCGGCTCCTCTTTGAGCGCCGTGTCAAAGCTTGCTATCGCTTCCACGTGCCGGTCCAGCCTTTGCAGCGACCGGCCCTTGGAGCCGTGCCAGAAGGGGTTTGCCGGCTCCTCTTTGAGCGCCGTGTCAAAGCTTGCTATCGCTTCCACGTGCCGGTCCAGCCTTTGCAGCGACCGGCCCTTCTGTTCTAGGGCAAAAACGTTGTGGGGATTGAGTTTTATCGAGGTGTCAAAGAGCCGCAGCGCCGAACCCTCTTCCCCCAGATTCTGCAGCGACACGCCCCAGGCTGCATGCAGAAAATCATTTTCCGGCTCCATCGCTACTGCCTTGGAAAAGGATTCGGCAGCCTCGGCATGGCGCCGCAGCCTTTGCAGCCGCATGCCCCTCTGGCGAAACATCTTTCCGGGATTGCCCGCCATCACTTCAACGCGAAGGCTCTCAAGTATGGCACCGTCAAATTCGGTAAAGTCGCGGTCCAGCGTAATCAGGCAGGCCGTTACGCCCTCCCGCTCCGAGACCTCGGCTGCGGCGCCCAGTATTACCATGTCCTTTCTGCCAGGCGGATACCCCTTTCTCTCCCTGATCTCCATTATGGCCTCCGCCAGCTTGGGATCGCTCTCAAAGCCAGCGTAGAGTTTTTCCACCGTTTCGATCATCGCGTCGCCGCCGTCCGGAACCGACGCGGCCTCTTCTCCTGCTGCCTGGCCGAAGAGGAGCGCAAAGAGCTTGGTTTTTCGGACCTTCAGCAGGTCAAGGGGCTCCATCTGCTTGTCGGCATCGATGAAATCTTTGATCCTGCTGTCTGTCTGCAGCTCCACGGTACACGGCAGCCGTATCCGGCGGCCGTCTATTGCGGCATCGATGCAGTCGGGCATCTCCGGCACCATTCCCTTTGCCTCCAGCTCCGCCTTGAAAAATCTCTTCGCCCTGTCGCTTATTGTCCCGTCGCCTGCCATCTTATGGTACATGTAGGCAAGGCAGGCGCTGGTATCTAGGACAAGAATTCTGTTCTTTAGGGCGTCTTGGATGCTGTATTTCGCGGCAGCCGACATACGGCGTATCCTGTGTCGCTTCTTCTAGTTATGCATTTCAGAGGGTGTCAGGGAAGCGGTCCGTGGCTTGCAGTTAACCGCCCCCCGCCCGCCCGGCTCTTCCCTACCGTTTTCCCGCCGGGCCTGTCCGGCCGCTCTCAACGGCAGTCCCGTATCGGCCAGTCATCAGGCGGTGCCGCCCCGCCCACCTGGAGGCGCCGGGACACTGGCGTGATGGGATCCCGTGTTCTGAAAGGCGCCCGTTTTTGCGTTCTTGACGGGCCGCCGATCCCGGGGCGCCCGGCAGGGCGGAAAACGCGGTACGGGCGACGGCGCGCTCCCCCCCGGACGGCCCGCGCCCCCCTCTCCCTAGCATCCATACCGGTACGGGGCGAGCGTCAGATGCAAGGCACGGTCGGGGCCGGGGGACGTCCCTGCCGCCGCTTCACGGATGCGGGCACGGGTTCTCCCGTATCACCTCAATCAGCGTCCTCCTCATATGGGATGCCTCGACCTCTCTTGCCAGCTCGTAATACTGCCGGTATCTTTCCCTCTGTTGTGTTAGCTCGGCTCTGGCAGATTTTGGTGATCAGATCACCAAAATTTACCATCAAGGTGCAAGAGCGGTTCAACACACTTTTGAACAGCCTTGTGGAAGGCACCACACTTTTGAACACCGTGACGAAATGCGACTGGATTGAATCTGGAGAAAGATCCTAAAGCAGGAAATTAAAACGGTATCAATACAAGGGTCCAAGCTCAGACCTCCGTATTGATACCGTTTTTTTTGGCCTGCCGGGCTGCCCCGGTCAAGCCGGCACGCCGATCTGCGGCAGCCGCCAGAGCCCGCCGGTCCCGCCAAACACACTTTTGAACAGTGAACGGCAGAGATCACCAAAATCTACCAGAGCCTGATACAAGGCGTCCTTCAACGGGAACGCCATCCGGCTGCGGGAGGATGTGGTGCGCGACCTCAAGAAGGGGGATTCTGCGATCCTCTCCAGCCTGCGTCTCTATCACAACTTCGCGTGTCCACACCTCGGCCTGCCCGACAACCAGACACCCGCCAAGGCTGCGGGCATCAAGGTCGAGGGCGCCAACAAGTGGAAGACCATGATACAGGCAGCGCCGAAGGCCGAGGCCGCTTAATCTCCTTTTTGTCAGGTCATCAACAGGCCGCCATTCGCAGGTCACCCGCTTTCCACTCTGCGGCAGGTCACCAATGCAACACCCCGTCCCGGGTCACCAAGATGCAACAGACCCGAATTTTAGAAAAATTCTTTAACGTGCAGAATCATTGGTTTGTTCATGCGATTGAATTTCTATGTCGAAGACGACGTATTTTTTTTAATTTTAGACCACTCATCATTTAGTTTTTCGAGGTTTGTTCGTATCGCTTCATCAGTGTGGGTTGTAAAAAATTTTGAATTAAAAACTGAATCATTATATTCTGATAGGCTCAACATAATAGATTCCTGTTTATCCAAAGAGGCTGTAATGAAAAGGTATATTTCGATTCGTAGTATATTAACATTGGTCCTTATATGTGCAGGTATTGATGTATTGGAATTAATAAGTGCGATAAGATGTTCATAATTGTCAAATATGATTTTCCAGAAATTGCTATTATATGTATTTTTGTTTTTTGAATCAGCTATCTTTTCATTGATCTCATTCACTTTACGTAATGTTGCACTAATAAATGGGATAATTTGTATTCGATAAAAATAACTCTCCTCAATTCTTTTGGTACGGTTTTGATTAATCAGCCACAGCGCTATGTATGTCCCAAGGAAGACCCCGCATACAGATGCCATCATGCTGATTTTAGCAAGCAGTGTATCAGCGCTGTCTTCAAGGAGTGACAATGAAAAAATGACGACAGCTATAAACGCGCCGCCGAAAAACAAGGCAATGAACAGGCTTCCTACTATTAGCCGACAGTATTTTCTTTCATACAAAAGTCCCATGTATCAGCATGATGAACCCAATTCCATAATATTAACCCTACACCGATCTACCGATAAGTTGTTAGATCTACCAGATGGCTTCTTTAGCAGTTGTTAGGCGGTATCCAGCCATATGTCATTGGAGGAAAGTTGAGAACACTTTGTTCTAATTTTAGACATGAGACATGATCCGTAATTAAAAATCAAGCCGCCTTTACCCAGATTTTCCGGGTCGCCCCGTCAGGTTGCTTGAGCCGCCCTCCAAAGCACCCTCTGGTTGACAAGTCTGCATACGATATCGTTGGTGCGGTCGTACTTTTTCAGCGGATTTCGGTATCTGTCCCCCATGATTCGGTGGGTTTTGACCCGGCGGATCGCATTTTCCACACGGACCCGAATCCGGCTCTGGTAGATTTTGGTGATCAGAACACCAAAATTTACCACCAAAGTGTAAGAGCGGCTCAACACACTTTTGAACAGCCTTGTGGAGGGCATCACACTTTTGAACACCGTGAGACTGAGATGTGATTCGTAATTAGCACGCAGGCACATTAGAGCACGATCTTTGGCATAATCATACGAAAGTTGCATGCTTTGGAGCACACATCTGTAAGATTATGGGCATCGAAGGCCCGATTCTTAATTGCGGATCATGTCTCTGGACCGAGGATCACCTAAATTTAACAGCAGGGTCCGCATCTCACCTTTGAACACCGAGGCAGAACGGATCACGACTTTTGAACGGCAAGACGGCGCCGACAAGAACCGCAGGAAACCAAACTTAGAGAAGATCTGAAGCTCACTTCTTGAACAGCGACCTGCGGAGATCACCTAAATTTACCAGAGCCCGTTCGCTGTTCAATAGTGTGTTCTAGGATCCCCTCCAGATTCAATCCCGCCGCATTTCGTCACGGTGTTCAAAAGTGCGGTGCATTCAACAAGGCTGTTCAAAAGTGAGCTCGCTCATGTTTGCACCTTGGTGGTAGATTTTTGTGATCTCGGTCCATTCTTTTCTTGACCCTGGTAAATTTTGGTGATTTGATCACCAAAATCTACCAGAGCCGCAGGCCTCATAGGGTACAGAGACATGATCCGTAATTAAAAATCAAGCCTCCTCCACCCAGATTTTCCGGGTCGTTCTCGTCAGGTTGCTTGAGCCGCCCTCCAAAGCACCCTCTGGTTGACGAGTCCGCACACGATATCGTTGGTGCGGTCGTACTTTTTCAGCGGATTTCGGTATCTGTCACCCATGATCCGGTGGGTTTTGACCCGGCGGATCGCATTTTCCACACGAACCCGAATCCTGGACTGTAGCCTGTTGATCTCCCTCTCTTCTGGGGAGAGCTTTTTGCCAGGCTTGCACCTGATTGGCAGCACTACCTCCACGTCCGGGTCTACCTTCTGCGCTCCCTGATACCCACGGTCGCCATAACTCCGCAGGTTCGCGCGCTTCCCTTCCCTGGCCGAACCGTCCCGGCTCGGCAGATTCTTGGGGAACGTGGGATGCTTCGTCTTGTGCACCTTGAAGTCGTGTACGCATCCTGGGGAGTGCCTGGTGTTGTGGATGATCAGACCGTAAACGTTCACGGTGTACTGCGTCTTGGCGGTGTGCCTTCCGACCTTGCCCGAAAAGTGGGAGTTTTCCATATCCTTCCGCCTCGGTCTCTGTATCGGCTGCTCTGATGCGTCCACGAGGGCCACGAGCCCAGGGAAGAGTTCCTCGAGCTCCTCTACCGTGGATACCCTCTTGGACCTTGCGTAGAGCTTTGCCGGTATGGGCACGCACTTCTTCACGACAGGCGCTATCTGCTCTATGGAGCGCGATACGGTGGCCTGACCGACTCCAAAAACCTCTGCGGCCACATCTTGGGTAGCGTATGTCCTGTAGTAGAACAGAAGCAGTAGTATCCGCTCCCGCACACTCAACACGAATCTGCGTCCGGCCCCGATCTCGCGCTGTCGGGACCGCTTGGAGAGCCTCTTTCTCTCCTCCTCAGGGTACATCTTCTCCACTTTTGTGAGCAATAAATCAAACTCTTGAAGAGACATGCCCATGAGCATCTTGAACCGCCTGGCATTGCTTGCCAGTTTATCGAATCCTAGCATGATCTATGACGGGATTGGTAGTACTTGATCTTGTCTGCCCATCCGGCCGCCCGACTGCGGCGAATCGGCTAATTGTGAATCACATCTCCGGTAGTACATGAGGACCAGAAGAACCCTGTCCCACGGGTACAGGGAGAACGGGCGGCCCGCGCCCACCCCGCGCACCCGGCCCGGGTGCTCGAGCCTCTTTCCCTCGGCCTCCGGATAGGCCTTTTCGACGTCTCTCATCAAAAAATTGAACTGCTGGAGAGACATGCCGATTGTGGTTCTGAACGCGCGGGCGTTCCTTGACATGATCTTGAAGACGCGCATCACCGTAATGTCGGGGTGGTGGTACTTGGATCTTTCAGTGCCGGCCCGGGATCCAGGCCCCACGGCTAATTACAAATCACGTCTCCGGAGCAGTGTGCGGGAGACGCCGGTTCCCGTACGCGTCCTTGAAAAATTACAGGGCGAGGCAAATAATGTCGGAAGGGCGCGTGGCGCCCACCTGTATTTTTCACCAAATGAGCGGATTGCTCTGGCGCTACTACGCCCTTCCGTCTCCTCAAAACGTGCCTAGATGTGGTGAACACTCCCATGTGTTACGGGTTTCCAAACCCGTCGATGTCATGTGCTGGCAATGCGTCTGGTTCAGTCCAGTTGGGGTTAGTCCTGCGGTTTTTTAAAGATTCGTGGGCGTGCTCGGTGCGATCCTGGACATTTTGGCCGTGTCCGCACCTGATCCGGCAGGGCCAAACGCGGGTTTTGCGGTTCTGGGCGGCGCCGGCGCCGGTATCAGCCGGCATTGCCCGCGGATCCGTAGGAATGGTGCGCAGCTGCCGCTGGGAATTTCCCCGTATCCTGGAGATCGCGTTGCCCCGAAGCTTGTGGCGGGCGCGCCGGACGGCGGCTGCCAATATTGTATTTTGGCAAGCCTGAGGGGGCGAGAGGGGGCGTTGAGCCGCCCCTCGCTTGTGCAGGGGCGGCGAGACGCCCCCCCGGCGGCCCGTCCCGCCCATGGCGCTGCCTAGCCCTGGGATTCGGCGATGCGCTTTATTCTCTGGAACTTCCGTTTGACGAACTCCTTGTCCTGGGTTCTGTACTCGGTGCCGCTGTCGAGCATCTCCCAGACCCATTCGAGCATCCGCCTGGCTATGGCGACCCTTGCCTTCATGGGACCGATGCGGACGGCCAGTCTTTGATAGATCGCCCCTATACGGGCGTCGTGCCGAATGGCGACGAATGCGGCTTCTATCATGGCCTTGCGCAGCCAGACGGAGCCGCGCTTTGTTATGCCGCCCATTCTGACCGTGTCCCCGCGGTTCTCCTGCAAACTCGGTTGATGGGCAAAATTGCCGTTCAAGCGGGCCGTTGCCTGCAGACGGCGTGATTTCATTGCGGATTGTTGCGGTCCGGACGCGCTTGTTCGTCGTGGAGGTGGCTGCCGGCGCGTCAGGCTTTCTGCCTGACAGGCATGTTCGGGTATGTCATCTCCAGAATTTGTGGTGTGGTGTCCTGCGCCGCCCGGCTCTATGCGGCAGACAGCGCGGCGCTGTGGATGAATGTGATCCACTTGTCGTCTCCCTGTATGGTTATTCCGGCCGCCTCGGCGGGTGTCCTTTTGCCGATGCCCAGGTGGGGGCGGAAAAAGTTGTGGTGCAGTATCGACAGGCGCACCAGTGCGGGGTTCTCTGCCCTGAATCCCCTGACCGTCTTGAACCGGTCCCTGAACTCGCCGTTGAGCCTCTCGTGGGGGTTGTTGTTATTGAACTGCTCTTTCATGTGGATCTCCCGGATGTGGATCAGCCTGAAGCCGGTCCTGCGCCGGAACGCCTCCCTGGCCGCGTCAATGAACGGCGGCAGGCCGTCGGTAACGAATATCCAGGGTGGTGTCCCGGCAAGTGTCCTCGCGGCTGCAAATAGCTTGAATGGATCGTAGCCGAACTTGGTGTCCGATATGCCGTGGGACAGTATGAACCTGCTGCGGCCGTCCATCACCGTAAACAGGTAGCCTGCCTTCCCGCGAATCCTGAAGTATATCTCGTCGCAGTGCCACTTGTGTCCCGTCCGCGAACCGATCCCCCTCGCGTAGCCTTCCATCATGGCGGAGTAGTGGGCGGCCCACCTGTAGATGGTGCCCTCATGCACCGCCGTCCCCTCGTCTGCCAGCATGCCCTGCGCCGAGGCGCACGACAGGCCGCGGACAACCTCCCTCAGGACCCGCACTATGGTCTTCGGATCAGTGTGCCTTCCCTTGAACCCTGGTATGCCGGAAAAGCTGCGGCCGCAGTTCCTGCACAGGTACCGCTGTATCCAGCCGCGCAGGGTCCTTCGGTGCCCGTTCCGTACGAATTTCAGGGATCTGCAGTAGTGACACTGTTCCGGCGGCTTCATGATTTTGATCGCCTTGCCGGCCATCTTCTTTGCCACGTCCCAGGACCTGGCGATAACGTGCTCCACGGCGGCGATGTGCCTGCAGAGGCCGGGGCTCTCCTGGAGCGAGCAGCTGCACCACATCCCCAGCGCATCGACGATCACGTGGTGCCACAGGAACGCGAAGGTGCCTGATCTTACCCTCCAGCGCCTGTTGCTCTTCTTCCTTATCCTGCCCGGATCCTTCGCGAGGGTCCGTCCTTCCTCCATCATGGCCCCGACGGCCCTGCGCTGCTTTGTCGTCTTCGATGCCATGAATCGACCCAATTGGGTCTATTTATAGATCTTGCGGTTTTAAATACCGCATCCACGGAAAAGAGACATGCCCATCTGGCCCAAGGACGCCAAGGAATTCACCGTGTCCATAACGCGCAACAGGCAGCGCGACACAAGCTACAGCTACATACCCAAGCCAATTCTGGCAAAGCTGGGCAATCCCTCTGGGCTGAAATTCATCATCCGCGGCGAAGATATTGTCGTGTGCAAGCCAGACGAATAGCGCGGCGTGTCCAGTCGAGACCTAATCGGAATCAGAATCCATCAACCGAGTTTGCAGGAGAACCACCGGCTTCAGGCTGATCCACATCCGGGAGATCCACATGAAAGAGCAGTTCAATAACAACAATCCCCACGAGAGGCTCAACGGCGAGTCCAGGGACCGGTTCAAGACGGTCAGGGGATTCGGGGCCGAGAGCCCCGCACTGGCGCGCCTGTCGATACTGCACCACAACTTCTTCCGCCCCCACCTGGGCATCGGCAAAAGGACGCCCGCCGAGGCAGCCGGAATAACCATACAGGGAGACGACAAGTGGATCACGTTCATCCACAACGCCGCGCTGTCTGCCGCATAGAGCCGGGCGGCGCAGGAGAGCCACACCACAAATTCTGGAGATGACATACCCGAACATGCTTGCCAGGCAGAAAGCCTGACGCGCCGGCAGCCGCCTCCACGATGAACAAGTGCGTCCGGACCACAACAATCCGCTATGAAATCAAGCCGTCTGCAGGCAACGGCCCGCTTGAACGACAATTTTGCCCATTAACCGAGTTTGCAGGAGACACCATATCAAATCTTAACTGTACCGTGCGGTATTCTTGTTTTCGTGGGCCTGAGAGTTGATCGGTTAATACCCCGTACGAGGGTGAGCAGGAGACTAACTCAGAACAGTGAGCGGAGGGTGAAATACCGCGCAGACGGTGAATGGGAGATTTCCGCCAGGTCAGGCCACATGAGCAAAAAGGAGGTGATATAATGCTCAACATAGGAATAGACGTTCACATGAAGAGATGTGTAACGACAATAAAGGGAGAGACAAGGAAAGTGCTTGAACAGACAGACTTTGCAAACACGCGCCTGGGGATCAAGGGATTCATCAGACACGTCAAGGGCAAGTACAAGGGCGAGATGCGGGCGGCATGCGAGTCGACCGGAAACTACTGGATGATGTTGCACGACATGCTTGAGGAGGCAGGGATAGAGACGGCACTGCTGCATCCGGCCAAGACCAAGGTAATCGCGTACGCAAAGCTCAAGGACGACAAGGTGGACTCGGAAGTCATAGCGGATCTGCTGAGGTCGGATATGATCTACGAGTCGTTCGTACCTGATGCATAGTCGCCGCCATAGCAATCCGATCACCACCCAGCAAAATCAGGCATGAATTCGAAGGAAAGTGAGCGGATTACTTTGTCCGGTACTATGCATACCACAGGGATCTCCGCAATCTGACAAGGACAAGGGTCAAGTTCACCGGGAAGGCAACAAAGGAGAAGAGTATGATACATGCCATACTGGCAAAGTACGATCTTGCAGGGCCAAAGTGCGGCCTGTTTACGAAGAAGGGGCTGGAATGGTTGCGAAGCGCCAGGTTGTCAGAACTGGACCGGATGGTGATGGACGCGCACCTGGACATGATGGATACGGCAAGGAAGAAGATAGACGAGTTTAGCTCAAAGATCGCGGCAATCGGGGTCATGGACAAGAGAGTCAGGATACTTATGACAATGCCCGGGATAGGTCCCTTCATCGCGCTGTCCCTGATCGCAGAGATAGTCGACATTGCAAGATTTGCGTCTGCCGAGAAACTGGTGGCGTACGCCGGATTACCCCCGTCGCGCAGGAACAGCGGGGAGACCGTGAGGGGAGGAGGAATAACAAAGCAGGGATCCACATGGATGCGCAACGTGACGGTAGACGCTGCAACTGTTGCCATACGATACGATCCGCGGATGAAGGCGATCTATGAGAGGATAGCGAAGCGAAGAGGAAAGCAAAAGGCAAAGATCGGGGTGGCAAGGCACATGCTGGAAATAGTCTGGCACATGCTTACCAACATGGAGGAATATCGCACGAAGAACGACAAGATGACGCAGCGAAAGTATAAGTCGATGGAACGCGTAGCAAAGTCATCCTGATCTGGCACGCGTCGCTGTCAAGGACCCATCGTAGGGACAGGGACGATTTGATATGGGAGAACCGGGTGAGCCGGTTAGAAATGCCCCTTTGGGCGTCAA
The DNA here is from genome assembly GCA_965198165.1 of Candidatus Poribacteria bacterium. Classification (GTDB taxonomy): domain Bacteria; phylum Poribacteria; class WGA-4E; order WGA-4E; family PCPOR2b; genus CBDAOT01. The sequence goes on from CBDAOT010000007.1 coordinate 36,694, forward strand.
AACATGCCTAGATGTGGTGAACACTTACCTCGATTCTGGATTGCGGTCCAAATTGGTCTCTATGGGGCAAATGGAGGCCAAAAGACGTGAACACTTACGTGAAATGCGGTCATAGAAAATTACTATGATTGAAAATACTGTTAACTGCTAACATGATTGGACGCCAGAGTATTAGAATAAAGAGAGTGTTTTTTTAGTTTTTTACTATTTATGGTATCCGTTTTATTTATACCGGGCTTAACAAGACGGCGCTCTTTCTCATTTATCATGAATAGTGACATGTTTTTTACTTTCAAAATATGCTTTAAAAAATCCTTTTTTATCTGGAGTCGGACACCGCTTGCAATTCTATTTCGTGAATATCTATGCCCGTCGAATGGACCTGCCCAAAGCTGATATCGTGCAATTTTGGAACCATTCAGTGTCAAATCTAGAACTGCTTGCGCATCCCATTTTAAATTATTTTGATCTAGAAAAGACCGATCCAATCGAACCAGCGTATTCGAAGAGTGCAATCTCCAATGATTGTACATAACAATTATGAGTGGCGAGAAAATTTTATTATAATTTGAAGAGGTTGGCAGCTTTTTAAATTCTACTAGTGTCTTGCAGAGGGGAATGCTGTTAATAGTGTCAGCTATTGTTAGTTCATCAAAGTTAGCTTGATACTGTGGGATTTTTTCTGTGGATAATAACAGAGTGGAGATACTTTCAGTCTCGACTCCTTCTATATCAAAATTTTTCAGATGAAAATTAGTGTCTGAATACAATGTAACCCAATCAAAAGGATCTAAATTTGCCGGCAATTCACAATCAATATTTTCGATCCAATCATTTGATTCAAATACTGGAACATGTATATCGTCAGGAATTGGTTCGAGATAGTCGTCAGGAAGTATTGGGTCATATCGTGCCAGCAGCTGATCAAGAAATATCACATCTTCCTCAAAAACCTCAGAATTATTAATTCGTTCTTGAATAATTTGGGCTAAGGCGGTCTCACAGTAATCATTCTCAGGCAACTCTATCTGAATCGGATGGTGATCTCTATCCATATAACGATTTGAAATTATTTGACGTATTGTCTTGGATTGTTGCATATCGTAACCAATCTTCAATGCTCTCTCAAAAAGTTCATCCTTAATGTTTGAGCTTAACAGCACGTTTTCTATACTCTCAAGATTGTCTAGCAGACTTATTAAAACACCGTCATAGAAATGTTTCCTATCACTCCAATGTTTAGAAGGATCGCTCAATGATATGAAACCTCCAGTTCCCGAAGAATTCCTGTTCCAGACGTTACCAATCTGCGATCGTTGGCTTGGCACAAGTACTGAGCGCAAGAAATTATTTGTTCGGACGCATCCTTTCTGGACACAGCACATGAATGAATCACGGCAGCTAGTTTGGCCTTTAATGAAGTATCTGTGCCGCTATCCATCACGGCTTCAATGCAGTACCCAAGCAATTCTGTCGAGCCGTGTTTTATGCAGTTTACAGTTGATGTAAACGCTCTTCTTTGGACTTCGGTATCCCTGGACGTTAGTTGCTTAACAATATATTTACAACCAGTGCGGGTTTGGTCATCTTCATGGACGTGTGTCTCCAGAAATTGGAAATCATGTTTAGTTTCTAGGCAATAACCTCTGAAAAGATCCTTTGAGAACAAATCCATTCTTTGATAGAATGCGTTCAGTTTCTCAACTTGGTTTGTTATGGACAGATATTTGCCAAATCTGTGGATGGCTCCCTGTGGTTCAGAGTCATAGTTTAGGCACCAACGCAATAGGCTTTTGGTAATCAGCCGGTCTGTTTTTTCTTTGTCTTTAAGATACGCTATTTCCAACAACCTATCTGCAGATTTGCTATGTCCCCATGACCATCCATAATGCCCTTCAAACAATCGTATTGCTTCCTCGGGGGACAAGTGTGAGTAATCCACGATTTCGTCCGGGTAATTTTCTTGAGCGTTTTTAGGAACTTCATTCAAGTTTAATTCGATGATATCAAGTCCAAGTATTTCTGCGAGGCAATTGAATTTTTTTTCCATCGATTTGGTTTTTTCCGGCAAGTCACGCATCATCTCGACTCTAAGATCATTCAAAAGAAGCTTTGCCAAGGCAGTGTGGTTTTTACTGATGCATTCTTGAATCAGTTTACAACGTGTCTCGAATGCAGTAGATGACGTATGTGAATTTGTATGACTCTCAACAATGGTTGTTTTTGCCAAGAAATATCGAATTAAAACCGAACAGTGTGAGCAGCTTTCCACAAAATCAATAACACTTTTTTCAAACTCGTAAGAGTCTACCCCATACTTTAACGCAATTTCATATCCTGCATCAGAATGCATATTCATGGTGTCATTGATGATTTCGAAGGGTATTGACCTGGTTTCATCGCCATCAGTTATCACGTCCAAATATTCTGTCATGTCTAGACAGCTTTTAGCCCTTTGCAGATAGTTGTTTTTACCAAGCAGAACTGATATTCGGTGAATCTCCCATAGAAAAAGATCCTTATGGTACCCGTAGCTGAAAGTCAGTAGTATTCCTTTTTCAAAAAATTCTTTCGCCTTGTTTTTATCTCTCGTTTGAAAATATAACCAGGATTTGTCAAAACACTGTTCTACCATGATCTGGGTTTCAACCATATCTAACTCATCAGATATTTTTCCAGCAAGTAACTGTTTGAAACTACTGTCATTTGTGTGCTTCAGGATCATTTCGTATGTATTGTCTAAGGTTAACGACGTGTAAGACAGCTTTGTTGCTATTTTAGAAACTGTCTCAACCAACTTTGTTTTGATGTTGGGATTATCCTGCGTCACAATGATTTTGACTGCTTTCTCTATTATTCTGCACATGTACGGCTGGAAATTCCGATCATGATAGCCGGGTTCGTCAAATGATCGTTTGGTATCATGATTGATAAATTCTGACAGCGAATTCAACAATTTGTTTGCGTCTGCGCATGTTAGCCTAGAATCAGGTTTTTGGGACAATTTGGAGACGTGGTAAACCAGACTCACAATTTTATAAAAGAAAACCGTAGGGTTTTGTCTAATCTCTGTTTCATACTCTTCTAGGCATGTAATATTTTTACAATATGCGTTTAGTAAAATCTGCTGTTCATATTCATGAAAGCTTTCTAGAACAATACTACCGTGTGCTGGAGGGCTCAGGTGTACCCTATGAATTAAATGGGCAAAGTTCTCAGGTGGAATTGTCGATTTTTTGAGAAATTCTCCAAACTCAGAAAAGTATGGAATGGAATCAGATTTCATAAATTCCTCAAACTGAATCTTAAATTGATCGTGTTTCTTGTAATGAAATGCTGCAAATAAGCGGAGCGCTGGCCAATACTCGTTTGCATCACTGGAGTTTCGCAGTTGGAGTATGTCATCATACGTACTAAGAAGGAAAATCTTTTTGAAAATTGATATTGTTTGTTCTAGTGAAAAAGGGTTTTGACTAACCCACGAGGCTACGGTTTTAATCCCATTTTTGTAAAATAATAACACCCCGTAATCTGGCAATGATATGTGCTCGGGAAGACGCCCTTTCTTGCCCCAAGTGGTTTTATTCAATGCATTGTTCCATATTTTTATTATACTATTGTATGGCAATTCAATTTTTTTGCTTAGCCCCTCACCAAGAAACCGCACCGTATCGTGTAATGACAGGTTCAGTTGATCTTCTGTAAGCAAGATTTGTGAAAGCTTGTCGGGATGTATCCGAATAATTAGTTTGTTAAACCGATCATTTTCTAGGTATTGGTATCTCTCCATCGTGTATCGTTTTAGTAAGCTTTTCTCAAGAAGTGTTATCGCATTTTCTTTTTCAGAAGCCGCTCTTATTGCATATAGAAGATTATTCCGAAGGTCATATCTGTTGCATAAATTTATCATTGCCTTATCAGTAAATTCAAGTGTCACCAAGCTAATTATTTCATCAAACCGTTTAGATTTCAGTGCGTATTTCAAAGCATACCGGAAAGTTCTGGTATTCAAAATGATGTCTTTCCTAAGCAAGGCATCATAAATGTCTTTTGAGTATTGTATTTGCAGAGAATCCTCAAAACCCGTCTCTTTTAAAATAAATTCTCTGAAACTATCATGGAAAATACTCATTTCATTCTTTTGATTTTCCCTGAGAAGAAATATCAGGGGCTTGATGCATGCACCTAACTCTTCACCGTCACGCTGGTTTCTTGGTTTCAAGCATTCCAAAAATTCTGTATCTATTGGAAATTCAAGCAACGAAAAATATTTTGCAAATATTCTGGGGTAAACGCAGTTTCCTAAATTCTTCCACAGGTATTCATAGTATTTCTTGACATTTCCTTCCGTCATGGGGATGTTCTTTATTTTTTCTTCAATATCTGCGCCAGTCTTTAGCTGCTGGCCAAGATAACTGACCAAAAGCGGAAGGCCGGATGTTTTTTGAAAGATTAGGCTTGTGTTTTCAGTAGTAATTAGTTCAATGCTTACTTTTAACTTGTGCAAATACGATCCGGTCTCAGATTCACTAAATCCATGGATTTCATAGAATTTTTCGCAGCCAAACTTTTCCTTCAATTTATCAAGATGGGCTCCTTCTTGGGATCCGAACACAAAACAAATATGGCTCGGTATGTCTATTTCGTTTAAAAAATCCATCACTGTTTCTTCTTGCCTTTTAATCGTGATGGCGCGTTCCTTTATTCTATCGACATGATCTAATCCGTCAACAACTATTGGAATGACTGTTTGTTTTTCTTTTGCAATTTCATTTAACTTGTAAAGTAATTCCTTGAGACTGGCATCATTTGCGGCATATCTGTTATTCTCAGTAGTAATGTAATAGCTGGTTTTTATTGCATCAACCAAATTGCGTATTATCTGATATCGTGTGACACGTGTTTCGAAATCTGAATCATTTGTAACGCTGATTGACGAATAATACCAGATTGGCGGAGTGTCTTGATTGGTACTATGAAATTCCTTTAACCATCTAGTCAACAGCCAAGTTTTACCCGACCCGGGTTTTCCAGTTATTCCCAATATGCCTCCTGCATTTTGTACTGCCTGTTCGTTCAGCTGGGCCAAGTTTTCAGTTGTATCCACATATAGGGATTCATCAAACTCTATGTGATTTTTAATAGCGCCAAAATTCTGCACGACGTTGAGATAATCCTCTAGATCGCCTTTTGTGATTTCATGAGGCGCCGTAGAATCTCGGTCTACGAGATTAAGCAGGCTTGCAAATACACGATCATCAGGAATGCGATTGGGTTGTTGGTTCAGGCCTAGATTCGATATTTTGTTCCGGATTATCGTTTCAAGCTCGCCATGCGTCGGCATGGCAATTGGGATTTCCGGCGGATTTGAGGGCTGGTCAGTTTCTATTATCAACACATCTAGAAATTTCTGAATGTCGGCATTATCTATAGCATCGGCTGTGAATGAATTTTTTATTTTCTTTAGATGATCGTGATCTAAAATTTCCAATTTCAAATGATAGACATCAGAACGATTTTCACAGAAGGTTGTTTTGTTGGCAGTAGCTTTCTTAACAAAATTTTTGAGTGGATTGTTTGGAGAAACGGATTTGGTTGTATACACATGGTAGAACATTTCTTTATCTGTAAATTTTTTCTGTAATTCTTTCCAAGAATCAAAGAGTTTTGAAAGATCAAGGATGTGCTTTGAAGAAAAATCCACAATCTTTAATTCGTTGTTAACATAGCTAGATTTAATTTGGCAGTGATGAATTTGATTTTTTACATATACTTTTATGTCGTCAAATCTGTCATTGTTGGATTCTTTTTTCTCAAAAGATACTTTGTCAGCTTTATCGTTTAATAGATCTATCAATCTTAGAATTCCAATTAGACTTTGATAGCGATAGCCGTAAAGGACGCTTTTGATATTTTTTTTACTCATTCCCTAAGTTAGGTATTCAATGTTGGACTAAAAATAGTTTTTTGTTGTTGAACCATGATTGTTCATTGCCACGTATACTGGGTTCTCCTGCAAACTCGGTTGATGGATTCTGATTCCGCTTAGGTCTCGACTGGACACGCCGCGCTATTCGTCTGGCCTGCACACGACAATATCTTCGCCGCGGATGATGAATTTCAGCCCAGAGGGATTGCCCAGCTTTGCCAGGATTGGCTTGGGTATGTAGCTGTAGCTTGTGTCGCGCTGCCTGTTGCGCGTTATGGACACGGTGAATTCCTTGGCGTCCTTGGGCCAGATGGGCATGTCTCTTTTCCGTGGATGCGGTATTTAAAACCGCAAGATCCATAAATAGACCCAATTGGGTCGATTCATGGCATCGAAGACAACAAAGCAGCGCAGGGCCGTCGGGGCCATGATGGAGGAGGGACGGATCCTCTCGGAGGATCCGGGCAGGATAAGGAAGAAGAGCAACAGGCGCTGGAGGGTAAAATCGGGGACTTTTGCGTTCCTGTGGCACCACGTGATCGTCGATGCGCTGGGGATGTGGTGCAGCTGCTCGCTCCAGGAGAGCCCCGGCCTCTGCAGGCACATCGCCGCCGTGGGGCACGTTATCGCCAGGTCCTGGGACGTGGCAAAGAAGATGGCCGGCAAGGCGATCAAAATCATGAAGCCGCCGGAACAGTGTCACTACTGCAGATCCCTGAAATTCGTACGGAACGGGCACCGAAGGACCCTGCGCGGCTGGATACAGCGGTACCTGTGCAGGAACTGCGGCCGCAGCTTTTCCGGCATACTAGGATTCAAGGGAAGGCACACTGATCCGAAGACCATAGTGCGGGTCCTGAGGGAGGTTGTCCGCGGCCTGTCGTGCGCCTCGGCGCAGGGCATGCTGGCAGACGAGGGGACGGCGGTGCATGAGAGCACCATCTACAGGTGGGCCGCCCACTACTCCGCCATGATGGAAGGCTACGCGAGGGGGATCGGTCCGCGGACGGGACACAAGTGGCACTGCGACGAGATATACTTCAGGATTCGCGGGAAGGCAGGCTACCTGTTTACGGTGATGGACGGCCGCAGCAGGTTCATACTGTCCCATGGCATATCGGACACCAAGTTCGGCTACGATCCGCTCAAGCTGTTTGCGGCCGCGTGGACACTTGCCGGGACACCACCCTGGATATTCGTTACCGACGGCCTGCCGCCGTTCATTGACGCGGCCAAGGAGGCGTTCCGGCGCAGGACCGGCTTCAGGCTGATCCACATCCGGGAGATCCACATGAAAGAGCAGTTCAATAACAACAATCCCCACGAGAGGCTCAACGGCGAGTTCAGGGACCGGTTCAAGACGGTCAGGGGATTCGGGGCCGAGAGCCCCGCACTGGTGCGCCTGTCGATACTGCACCACAACTTCTTCCGCCCCCACCTGGGCATCGGCAAAAGGACGCCCGCCGAGGCGGCCGGAATAACCATACAGGGAGACGACAAGTGGATCACGTTCATCCACAACGCCGCGCTGTCTGCCGCATAGAGCCGGACGGCGCAGCCGGCCGCAACCACCTCCAAAGCCGGACGGCGCAGGACACCACACCACAAATTTTGGAGATGATATACCTGAACATGCCTGCCGGGCAGAAAGCCTGACGCGCCGGCAGCCGCCTCCGCGATGAACAAGTGCGTCCGGACCGCAACAATCCGCTATGAAATCAAGCCATCTGCAGACAACGGCCCGCTTGAACGGCAATTTTGCCCATCAACCGAGTTTGCAGGAGACACCATATCAAATCTTAACTGTACCGTGCGGTATTCTTGTTTTCGTGGGCCTGAGAGTTGATCGGTTAATACCCCGTACGAGGGTGAGCAGGAGACTAACTCAGAACAGTGAGCGGAGGGTGAAATACCGCGCAGACGGTGAATGGGAGATTTCCGCCAGGTCAGGCCACATGAGCAAAAAGGAGGTGATAGAATGCTCAACATAGGAATAGACGTTCACATGAAGAGATGTGTAACGACAATAAAGGGAGAGACAAGGAAAGTGCTTGAACAGACAGACTTTGCAAACACGCGCCTGGGGATCAAGGGATTCATCAGACACGTCAAGGGCAAGTACAAGGGCGAGATGCGGGCGGCATGCGAGTCGACCGGAAACTACTGGATGATGCTGCACGACATGCTTGAGGAGGCAGGGATAGAGACGGCACTGCTGCATCCGGCCAAGACCAAGGTAATCGCGTACGCAAAGCTCAAGGACGACAAGGTGGACTCGGAAGTCATAGCGGATCTGCTGAGGTCGGATATGATCTACGAGTCGTTCGTACCTGATGCATACCACAGGGATCTCCGCAATCTGACAAGGACAAGGGTCAAGTTCACCGGGAAGGCAACAAAGGAGAAGAGTATGATACATGCCATACTGGCAAAGTACGATCTTGCAGGGCCAAAGTGCGGCCTGTTTACGAAGAAGGGGCTGGAATGGTTGCGAAGCGCCAGGTTGTCAGAACTGGACCGGATGGTGATGGACGCGCACCTGGACATGATGGATACGGCAAGGAAGAAGATAGACGAGTTTAGCTCAAAGATCGCGGCAATCGGGGTCATGGACAAGAGAGTCAGGATACTTATGACAATGCCCGGGATAGGTCCCTTCATCGCGCTGTCCCTGATCGCAGAGATAGTCGACATTGCAAGATTTGCGTCTGCCGAGAAACTGGTGGCGTACGCCGGATTACCCCCGTCGCGCAGGAACAGCGGGGAGACCGTGAGGGGAGGAGGAATAACAAAGCAGGGATCCACATGAATGCGCAACGTGACGGTAGACGCTGCAACTGTTGCCATACGATACGATCCGCGGATGAAGGCGATCTATGAGAGGATAGCGAAGCGAAGAGGAAAGCAAAAGGCAAAGATCGGGGTGGCAAGGCACATGCTGGAAATAGTCTGGCACATGCTTACCAACATGGAGGAATATCGCACGAAGAACGACAAGATGACGCAGCGAAAGTATAAGTCGATGGAACGCGTAGCAAAGTCATCCTGATCTGGCACGCGTCGCTGTCAAGGACCCATCGTAGGGACAGGGACGATTTGATATGGGAGAACCTTCAGATCATGGGTCCTTTTCCAGCACTTTCTTGATGGTCACCACCGAGGAAAAGCACAGCGTTGACGGTTCCGGCGGTTCCGAAAGGGCCGGCCTGGCGGTCGAATCCGGGGCCGGGCAAAAGGGACTCGAGATCGGATACAGGTTCATGCCAAACGTAAGCAAGAAGAAGCTGATCAGGGCGAGTGCGAAAGAGAGGAACCAGCTGGCAAAGTTCAGGCTGCTGACGTGCATACGGAGAAAGGGGGGCCACAGCATTCGGAAGATCTGCAAGGAGCTGGCCATGCCATACTCGACCGTGCGTGACTGGCTGGTGCGGATGCAGGAACGGGGGTTGAAGGGCCGGTTCAACAGGAGACACCGGGGCAGGAAGAGCAAGCTGCCAAGATCCATCTTCAGGACAGTCCGAAAGTGGCTGAACAGGGAGCCGAAGGAGTACGGATTCGAGTCCGGATCCTGGCAGCTTAACCTGATACTCGAGATGATCAGGCGGGAATTCGGAATAGACTGCAGGATACGCACGCTGCGAAGGAAACTGCGGAAGATCGGGTTCTCCTACCGAAAGGACAGGCCCGTTCCGCGCAAATCCGCCTCCAAGAAGGTGCAGGAGGAGTTCAAGAAGAAGGCGGGAGAGAGGGCAAAGGAGCTGGGCAGGGGCGGGTACGCCGTATTCGTGGAGGACGAGGCAGCGGTCAGCATGTCGCAGAAGCCGGGCTACGGATGGAGGCGCACCGGCGGCCGCGACACGGTACGAACCGGCTTCTCAAAAAGGTCCGTCAAACTGTTCGGCATAATGGGGAAGGACACACTCCATGTGCGCATAGCTGAATCCACAAACTCCGAGACATTCAAGGAATTCATGGAGGATGTCCGGAAGAGCCATCCAAAGTTCTACATGGTTCTGGACAACGCATCATATCACCATTCCCACACGGTCAACGAGTACGTGGCAGGTTCCGGCGGAAACATCGAGCTGGAATTCCTTCCGCCGTACACCCCGCAGCTGAACCAGATCGAGAACGTGTGGCGGGATCTCAAGAAACGGCTGTCCGGCAGGTACTTCAGGTCCATCGAGGAGCTAAAGGCCGCAATAACGGGCATTCTTGAAAAAGAGATGGGCAACCGGCTCACGGGCTATCTGGTAAACTAACCACGTTCGCGTGAGAAAAATTCGATTCTGCGCCTGTAATGTCGCGGCTCTTTATTCACCGGCGGCCAGATTCTTGCACAAACTAGGGCTTCTAACAGTACCAAGCTTGATGAACTACGGAATTGTGAGACCCTTCTAGCCGGGGGTGAGCGGATTGCTTTGGCCCCTACTATGCGTTATGGTATTGCTATGATTAGTAAAAAGCAAGAGCAACCCGGTGATCTAAAAAAATTTCTTGAGCTTCGGGAGAATATTGGTGCCAGACTTGACTTGGCAAAGAAGATCAAAAAGGAAGCATCTGACGTAAAAAAGAAAGGAGATACAATCGAAGGGCACATTGATAAGATTATAGAGAGCATAGAAGACGATTTGGAAAAAATAAGAGAAATAAAATGATCCACAATTACCAGTACCAGAGATTTGATTTGTAATTAACCAATTCGACACAGCCGGATAGCTGGACAGGTGGCGACACGATCGAGCTCTATAGATACAGCTGCACGCAAAAATTCGCTCCAAGTTTAGCCCTCTAGCCGAAAGGTTTCCAGATCCGTCAATCTCAGACGTGTTATGAGAAAAACAAATAAGGACGATCCCAAAAAGGCATGCCGGAGCGAAAAGTATTCCAGGATACGGGCTCGGATTCTTGCCGTGTATGTGGCTTGCGTGCGCAAGAAGGGCATCGGTGAGACGGCAACAGATCTCATGCAGTCTGAAAGATGGGCGCATGACTGGCTCAAACGGTATGACGAAGGAGGCTTTGACGGCCTATGGGATCTTTCCCGAAGCAGCAGGTCCATGCAGACCCGCCGCTGAGAGGCATCGCTAGACTACACACAGGTGTTCCACTAGGCAGCAAAATCGTCAAATATGGCAGCTTGGAATGCGTAGTGGCCACAATGATCCGATCACCTGGCCAGAAAAACTGCAAGTTTCTGTAATGTTGCAACCCCGTTACCCACACTGACCGTCTCAAGCCAGATCTGCCGATCCAAATTCGAAAGATATTGATCCGGGAAGATTGACGCCATTTTGTGAAGCCAGAAAGCGATTGTGGGAACATCCGAGAAGGCGGATGCGCGCGGCTGGAGTCCGGCACCGCGTTCATGCCGGGCGTCAGCGAGAAGAGGCTGGAAAAAGCGGCACGAAAGGAGGAGGACAAGTGCGCAAAGTTCAGGCTCTTGGTGTGCCTGGGCAGGAAGAAGGGCCACAGCATACGCAGGATAACCAGGGATCTGAAAACCGCCTACTCGACTATCCGCGACTGGCTGCTGCGGATGCGCGACCGCGGACTGAAGGGCAGGTTCAACGCGAGGCCCAAGGGGCGAAGGGCCAAGCTCCCCCTCCAGATCATCCGTACCGTGCGGCGCCGGCTCAAGAGGAGCCCGAAAAAGCGTGGCTTTGAGACCGGCTCGTGGCAGATGGACATGGTAATCGAGATGATCCGGAAGGAGTTTGGCGTAACCGCTAGGGCGCGCACGCTGCGCAGGTGGCTGCGCAGGATCGGGTTCTCTTGGAGAAAGGACAGGTACGTCCCGTACAGGTCAGTCTCCAAAGAGAGGCAGGAGGAGTTCAAAAGGGAGGTCGGGGAGCGCGCGGCCCAGAGGCGCGCGGACGGCATGGCCGTCTTTGCCGAGGACGAGGCCGCGGTCCAAAGGTCCCAGAACCCCGCCTACGGGTGGAGGCCGACCGGGGGGCGCGAGCAGGTCAGGGCAAGCTTCTCAAGGGAGTCTGTCAGGATATTTGGCGCGATGTCCCAAGATGAGCTGCGAATAAAGATCGTGGAGTCGGCGAACCCGGAGACGTTCCGGGAATTCCTGGAGGAGATCCGCAGGGACCGGCCGCGGTTATTCATGGTCCTTGACAACGCCTCCTGCCACAAGTCGAAGGCGGTCAGGGAGTACGTGGAGTCCACCGGGGGCGACGTCGGGCTGGAGTTTCTCCCACCCTACACTCCGCAGCTGAACCCTGCCGAGACCGTGTGGAGGGACCTGAAGAAGAGGCTTGCCGGCAGGTTCTTCCGGTCGCTCGACGAGCTGAAGGCGGCGATAACCGCAATCCTTGGGCGCGAGATGGGCAACAGGCTCAAAGGCTACCTCGTCGCCTAAGCTGGGCCGCCTGGAAAAACCGCAATTTCGTACCAAAACGGCGTACGGCAGCCGCGAGTTCCTTCATACATCCTTGAAAAATTGCAGGGCAATGCGAATAATATCAGAGGAGATCCGGTGTATTCCTGCATTTTTCGTCAAAATGAGCGGATTGTTGTGGCCGATACTAGTCATAAGCAAAAACGTAAGGTCTTACCAGACTCCAAAGACAAAACATGTTAAGGAGTCAGCAGTCTGAAAGAATGATGGGAAAGATAGGAAAGGTTGTCATTACCGCCGCAGGAAGCGGAAACAGGCTCCTGCCATTTAGCAAAGAGATGCCAAAAGAGATGTTGCCGTATTGCGCAAGAACGAAAGATGGCCGCCTAATCCTCAAGCCGATTCTTGAGGTAGTGTACGAGTCCCTATACGATCACGGTTGTCGCGAATTCTGTTTCATAGTAGGCCGTGGCAAGAGGTCGATAGAAGATTATTTCTTAGTGGATAACTCTGCCAAGTACTCGACAAACAGCGACCTTCAAGACTTTTACAAAAAGATACACTCCAGTCATATTGAGTACGTCCAGCAGCCATCGCCGCTCGGCTTTGGCGACGCTGTTCTGAGGGCAAAGATCTTTGCAAACAATGACAGTTTTCTGGTACATGCCGGTGATGACGTGATCCTGTCACCCGGCAACAACCACCTCCGGAGGCTGGAAGACGCGTTCTTCTCAAACGGCGCAGATCTTGCATTCCTTGTTGACAGGGTGGAGAAGCCGGAGCAATACGGCGTCATTGAGGGAAAGAGCATCGGCAGGGGGCGTCTCAGGGTGGAACATCTGGAGGAGAAGCCGAGACGGCCCAAGACGAATCTGGCAGTTGTCGCCACGTATGTCTTCAAACCATCGATCTTTTTTGAGTTGGAAAGGACCGAACCCGATAGGAACGGAGAACTCCAGCTCTCCGACGCGATTAGATCGTTGGCTGCACGTGGCAGGTGTATTGCAGTGGAGCTGGAACCAGGAGAGAGGAGGATGGACGTGGGAACGCCGGAAAGCTATGTAGCGTGCATCAAAGACTCGTTTGAAAACTCGAGGAACGATACAGACGGTGACGCCTTCCCATGAGAGGCGGAGGCGCAATTGTCCCTTCGCATGTAAAACCCGCCTTCGAGCATGCTGCCGAGGCTGGCTCCATCATGCGGGCTAAAATAGCATGTAAGGAAAGTGAGGTCGGATGGCATGCGGCATGCTGGCATTCCTCGAAGCGACGGGTGCTGCGCTATCGTGGCGACTCGAACACTAAAGGCTTGCAGGCAAAACGCCACACGGGGTCAGTGTGTGTGCAGATAGGCATCAGCAGGATATGCCACAACGTCGAACCCAGCCATGCCGTGCAGAGGCAGGCTGATGGCAGGGCCGTATACGGGACAGGGCGCAGGGCGCACGATAGCTTTTCACGCAAAGCCGTCCCGCTCTCACATGACCGCACCGGGCTGGGAGGAGAAGCACCGTGACAAGGTCAAAGGACAGGATCTCCGTTATTGGATTGGGCTTTGTAGGCTTGTCTCTGGCAGTAGTCAACGCAAGAAATGGGTTTGACACAATCGGCGTCGACATTGACAGCAAAAAGATAGACAAACTGAGGGCGTGTAGGCCTGATTTTTTTGAACCAAGTATGGACGCCATGTTAAGGGACTCGATAAAGCGAAAGAAGATCCGTTTTACAACAGATCTTGATTACGCCATACGGAACTCTGAGATTACATTTCTGACCGTCGGGACGCCCTTAAAGAACAACGGCGACGAGGTAGACCTGTCATATGTCAAAAGCGCCGTGGAGCGGATTGCTCTGTCAGCGAAGGGCAAGAGGGGGTTCCACCTGCTGGCAATAAAAAGCACCATTCCTCCGCTGACTACGGAAAACCTCATTCTGCCTGTCTTCAAAGACCTGATTGAAGACGGGAAAATGGACGTAGTTGTGAATCCTGAGTTCCTGAGTGAGGGGATTGCCATCGCCACCCTACTAAAGCCGCGCTTGATCGTGATAGGCTCCAACAGCAGGCGCGGTTCGCTGATCCTAGAGAGGTACTATAGGGACTTTCACAAGATGCCGCCGGAGATTGTACACACCAGCATTCCCACGGCGGAGCTGATAAAGTATGCAAACAATGCGTTTCTTGCGACAAAGATCAGCTTCATCAACGCCATAGGCGCGCTCTGTCAGGGGATCCCAGGTTCCGATGTAAACACGGTAGCGCATGCAATCGGAAAGGATCCCCGCATAGGTTCGCTATTCCTGCAAGCGGGGCCTGGATTTGGGGGCAGCTGCCTGCCGAAGGATCTGATGGGCCTGATCAGGTTCTCGCAGATGATAGGAAAAAGCCCCAATCTCTTCAAGGCAGTAAAGGAGGTAAATGACGGGCAGGTCAGGACGATAATAGAGATGATTGAGGAACAAGGCATCCTAGCGGAGGGCTACACAGTTGCGGTTCTAGGGTTGGCATTCAAGAGCGATTCTGACGATATCAGAGAAGCAGTGTCCGTGAGGGTCGTAGAGAAGTTGCTCGAATATCAATTGAGGATCAAAGTTCACGACCCGATGGCACAGAAGAATTTTGAACGGATCTTTGGCGCAAGGATCTCGTACACTGCCTCCGCTGGAGAGTGTCTTGAGGGCGCCGACTGCTGCGTAATCCTAACGGACTGGGATGCGTATAAAAGCCTGAAACCGCGCGACTTTCTAATGCGGATGAGATCCAGCAATATAATAGATGCTAGAAGGATCCTCAGCGCAAAGGAGTTTCAAGGTATGGGCTTTAGGGCCATAGGCCTTGGCAGCTGACCATGCATGGGACTACATATGGCGCTCCCGACAATCATCATGTGCAAAGACGGTCCCCAATACATACAGAATCTTCTTCATGCTTACCAAGGCGTGCAAAGAGGCTAAACATCTACGCATCCTTGATATAGCACGCACCATAAAATTCGCAATTGTTGGAAGGGCCGCGATATGCCAGAATCCGAGACTACATTCCAGATCTTTATCCCGGGAGGCATATGCCCGATCACCGCACTGCCGTAGCGCCTTCAATAGCCGCCGTAATCGCCACTCACAATCGCCCCCAGCTGCTGGCTAGGCGGTCCTTGAAATCCATCGCCGATCAGACTCGTCCGCCAGACCTGCTGATTGTCGTAGACGACTCGGATTCGGAGATCCGGCGTTACAACAGGGCAGCGGTGGCTGAGTTCAAAGCAGCTGACATCAGAACCTTCTACATGGAAAATCGCCGGACTCCGGGGGCAGCCGGAGCCTGGAATACCGCATTGGCCCATCTTCAAGCGACTGTCCCGTCAACCTTCGTGGCTATCCTAGATGACGACGATTCCTGGGAACCGGAATATCTTCATCAATGCGAAAAGGCTGTATCGGAGAGGGGTTTAGACATGACAGCCTCCGGCATCATCTATCACGAGTCCGTTGCCCCGGAGGGTAGGTTGCTGGATCCCCCTGATCGGCTGGTGGTGAAGGACTTGCTAATCCGCAATACCAACATCCAAGGCTCCAACATGTTCATCCGGCTTCGCAGGTTGCTGGAAGCCGGAGGCTTCGACGAGGCCCTAGCCAGCACTACCGACCGTGACATTTGCGTTAGGTTAGCTGACCTGAAAACGGTTCAATACGGCGCGTTGGCAGGACATCTCGTCCACCACTACGCGGAAAACGACCGATCCCGCCTGTCAACGCCCGGGGCAGATGTCAAGCGCGCCGGACTGAGCTATTTCTTTCGCAAGCACCGAGGCAGGATGTCTGAAGTCGAAAAGTCGGCGTTCATCCAGCGAAGCCGCAGACTGTTCGACTGCGATCCCTCAGAGGGGACTGCAGATCTTCCGCCCGTTGCGCACGCTCCCGATTTTGGCAGCGCCGAGGGCCACCTAGACTTGGTGGTTGGCGCGATTACGTCACCTGGCGTGACCCAGGTAACCAACCTGATGAATTCGTTGGTTCGCAAGATCGGCGGCCATAGCGATGTAACGCTGAAAGTGGTTCTGTTGGAAAACGGCGGCCATGAAATCGCCGCAAGGGACGCCCTGCGGGAGGCGGTAAATCAGGCCTCTCGGCAAGGACTCGACATCACCCTGAGGACGCTGGAGCAGCAGACGGCGGATGCTGCTGCCGGGGCGTTCGTTGCCTCCGACGAGCAATTGACCGGACGGAAGAGTATCGCCCTGAGCCGCACAATGCTGCAACACTACCTGTTTTTGGAAGCCTCGCCCCGTGCAGCAGCTGTCGTGTGGATTCTGGACGACGACGTAGTATTGGAGGGCTTAGAATGCGGGCCGGACGGTTCCGTAGGGGTCCATAACGTCGATTACGTTTCCGGCATCCAGCAGCTGAAAGAGACCGGCGCCGACGTGGTTCTCTGCCAAGAGACGGGCGACCCTCCCGTGCCTGCGCCCAGTTGCATCCGCACCCAGCTGGTCGACCTTTACCACAACCTGCTCTGCATCGCCAGCTTACGCCCGGACGACCCATATCCCAACATTCTAGATGAGAACAAGATCTCCCGGCTGGCTCGCCGCATCTATTACTATGACCTTTCCGGTGCCGAAACCGACCACTTGGAGCGGCCTTTCTGGTACGAGGCGAGCGGTGACGGTCTCAGTGCAGGGCAGGTCTTCAATGAAATGATATCGCGGTTACCCGCTATCCTGAGCGGTATCCAAGTGTTTCGACCCTTGACACGTGCCGAGTCCGGCAACCGAGGATCGGCCGTCGTCCCTTCAATAACCCGAGGTCCTGCCACACTGGTATTTGACGTTCGGGCGTTGCAGGATTTCCCCAATGCCGTTCCCGCCATCGGCGGCGCCGAGGTCAGGCGGAGCGACATGGTGTGGAGCTTGCTCAACCATTTCGTGAGTGGGCGCGAGATAGCGCGAGCCCAGCTGCCGGTCCGCCACGTTCGAGAGGCGGCCGCCAACGCCCATCTAGACTTCGACAGTCTCCTGCAGGACATTCGGGGACACGCGTTCTACTCCTCCCTGCAAGACGTTTTCACATGCAAGGCAGAACTGCGTCGGCAGGAAGGAAAAGACCCACATGGCAGGGATTTCCTAGATTTCGATGAACATGGAACCAAGAGCATGGTTAGCTCATACCGGAAATACGTCCATGAGCGTGCGCACGCTTTCGAGCTGAACTTTATCAGGATCATGGGCCTGTTATCGGCTCTCCGCCCTTTCTGCCAACCTAATCCAGTCTCTGAACCAGTGCCTTGGTGGCTAAAGTCGCCGGAATACCTTGCTTCCGCCTCCGAATTGCGGAAATTTGTGGAGTCCCTTAACTCCGTCTATACTGAGAAGCATCTGGATGACTTCAGACAGCAAATTACCGACATTGATGCCAGTGTAATCGAACACTTCCTCAAAAACCTGCCTGAAACTGTAGAGAGACACCGCGCCAATACACCGCTGCCCACCGATGCGTTGCGTCGGGGCGCCGATGCTTACGTAAGGTCGGAGTTCGAAACCGGCCCACTGACCTGCTTGGGCATTGGTGATGAAGGGGTCGTCCTTACCGACGGCCACCTTGTCTACAAGTATTTTCACTATTGGAGTCTCCGGAAGCGGCGAGTCGCCTTTCTCCAATCCTTGGCCGGCAAACTGTCCGGATACAAGGCGTTGCCCACCCTTCGAGAAGTGAGACAGAGGGGCGACCACGTGGTCGCCGTCTACCCATACGAGACCGGTACGAAGTATGACGGCGGACACTTGGACGGGCTGCTGACTTTGCTCCGGGAATGCCGTCGGGCCGGGATTGCCTGCCGCAACGTCCACCCGGACAATCTGCTGGCGACGCCCTCCGGACTGAGGTTCATCGATTATGGCGCCGACATCGTTCCGGTCAATGATCCGGAATTCGAACAGATGTGCAGACGGGCCTTCCTCACTTACCGCTTTACCCTCCGTCCCGACCTGAAGCGCCTGATGACTCGCGCCTTGAACGATGCTGCCCTTGCCGAACTGACCGGGCTGGAAGAGTTTAGGAATGTCCTTGATCCCCGCGGGCTGAACACTCTCTTTTATCAACCCATGGCGCGGCTGATTGCCGACCGGCAGCCCCAGTCGGTGCTAGACTATGGCTGCGGGGACGGCCAGCTGGCCGAGCAGCTTGCCCGGGATGGAATCAAGGTCACCGGGTATGACCGCGACTCGGCGTGCATTGAAAAGTGCCGGAACCGCGGAGGTCAAGCAACTTACGGTGGCACGGAGTTGTGGGCCAAACTCTTAGCCGACTCCGTCCGTTTTGATGCCGTGATTTGCAGCCGGGTGCTCTGCACCATCGCTGATAATTCGGAATTCGAGGCCGTCTTGCGGGATCTGAGGCAGCTTGTGACAGACATGGGGACGATCTTCGTGGCGGTGTGCAACCCGTTTTATCTTGCGGCTACCTGTACGGAACTGTCGGAGAAACACCTGCCTGAATATTTCCAGTATGGGGGTACCTTCCTTTACACCAAAACCTTGGCAATCAACAGCAACCGGCGCACGGAGGTACATCGCAGCTACGCCGCTTACCGGCGGGCCTTTGCCAAGGCAGGACTCTTCATTCAAAGGGCGCAGGAGTTTGACGGGACCGACACACTCTCCATTTTGCCCGCTTCAGAGCACCTGGTGTTCCGGCTCAGTCCCGCTCCCTTCGGCGGGGCTCGGGTATCCCTGCTGATCAAAACGTGCTTGATGGAATGGCGGGTCATCGAGCGTTTGGTGCGGCACCAGATAGGACAACTGGAGAATCCTCGTGGCTTTGTTGAAAAGGTGATGGTGGTCGACCCGTCGGAAGGACCCTTTCCGCGCCAATACGACCATCCCGACCCAGAAGCCCACCGGGCAGCAATGGAACGACTACTCCAAGACGGTGTGGTGGACAGGGTGGTCTACGCTCCCCCAGAACCTGAAGTCATCCGCTCAGCCTACCGGAAATGGTTCGGTGTCGAATCCGTCGAGACTCATTCAGCCAACGGTCAGCAACTTTTTGCCACTCTGTTTGGCTTTGACTCATGTACCGGCGACTACGTCTTGCAGCTGGACAGCGATCTGCTGATTTCGCGCACCGATTGGAACCACGACCATCTCGCCGAAATGGCGGATGTTCTGCGCCGCGATCCCAAGGCGCTGTTCATACCACTGAGCATCTGCCGGACAGAGACGGCGCCCTATACTGCCGAAGGCCCAGACGGAGATTGGCGTGTGGAAGTGCGGGGGTGCTTGTATGACCGGCAGAGGCTCCAATCCATACTGCCCGTGTCTAACGAATTGGAAAACGGCCAGTTCACGCTGGCTTGGCACCGTGCATTCGACCGATTCATCTCGGCCAGTGGCTATCACTCCTATCGGGGCGGCAACCCCAAGACCGCTTTCATCCATGTGCCCAATGACCGGAAGACGGAAGTTGACGAATGGCTGGATATTGTCGGAGCTGTTGAACGTGGACATATTCCGGAGGTGCAGTTGGGGAGGGCGGAACTGACCGGTTCCACCAGGGACTGGACCGGGCCTCAGCGAAACGAACCCTTTGTCTTCGTGATTTGCGGCCGCAACGTGGCGCACGGACGGTTTAAGCGATGTTTTCAGTCCCTGATAGCTCAGCAGGGGGGCGAATGGGGAGCGGTGGTGGTGGACGATGCCTCCACCAACGGGCTCGGAGATTACGCCGAGATGCTGCTTGCAGACTACGCGGACAGGGTGACTCTAATTCGCAACGAAAGGCGACGCGGCGCCCTCTACAACACCTGGAGCGCTGTTACACGGGTTTGCGTTGACCCCGAAACGGTGATAATCACCTTGGACGCCGACGATGCGCTGATAGGGAGCCGCGTTTTGGAGAGGGTGCAGGCTGAGTACGATGACGGGGTAGATGCCACCGTGGGATCGATGTTGCGGCTGGACAAGGAAGTCTCCTATAGGGTGAGCTTTGACAATCCACGGTGGTGGGACAGCAATGTGTGGCAGCACCTGCGCACGTTCAAAAAGCGTCTCTTTGACGCCATCGCCGTCGAGGATTTTAAAATCGACGGGGAATGGATTGACCGCGCAACAGACTGGGCGTTTATGGTTCCCCTCATTGAAATGGCAGCCAACCCAAGGTTTATTCCAGATCGGTTGTACTTGTACGATCCCGCAGTTCCCAAGAACGAGAGCAGTCGACGGGAAAGGGATCGCGTCATAGGGCGCATTTTGTCCAAGGCCCCATATGCCAAACTGGAATAGGTCCAGCTGTATTAGGGACTTTCCGGATCAGTTATCCTCGAAATTCAGGGGCAAGCGGACGCTGGCTACCACGAATACAGATCCTGTCATTCCGGACAGCATGCGTGCGGCTTCTGACATGCGGTAGTAATTGGTGCCACGATCCTTAAAAAGCGCAGTTGTAGCGTGCGCGGACGGCTGGGCCCGACGCATGACGGGTGAATTGCACCAGAATTCCGGAAACTGCCACTCTTAGAAGAATTAATATGAGAAATTTAATTCCGTCTGAACCGTCACGAAATCAGAGGTGCGATGACCAGATCTGGATTACCTGTTTAACGGAGTGCGGTATTTTATGGATTTTCGGAAGAAGCGTGCGGATTGCCATGGCCGCGATTACGCAAGCTCTGGATTTCCGGGAGACACCATCGCACGCAAGTGGGATTCAGGAGTGTGCCAGAAGGTTTAGCAGTCCTTCTTCCATGACAGTGCGCGGCCTCCAGTCCAGCAACCTGTCAGCTTTGGAGATATCTGCCACGCACATCTTGGCGTCCCCTAGCCTGGGATCACTATATTTCGGCTCCAGCGACCTGCCAGAGATCTTGATCATCAGGCGTGCAAGATCGGCGATAGATGTTGGCCTGCCGCTGCCTATGTTGAAGGAGCCGCTCCTGACGCTGCTCGCCATTGCTGCAAGATTGGCCTGTACCACATCGTGCACGAACACAAAATCCTTGATTTGTGAGCCGTCGCCGTAGATTATCGGCGACCTTCCCGTCTTAAGCCGAGCTAGGAACCTAGGCACGACACCCGAATATGCCTGTCTGCGTCCCAGTCCCACCACGTTAAAGTATCGCAGACTAATTATCTGTGCCCCCTTCTTGACGTATCTCCCGGCTACGAGTTCTGCTTCAAGCTTGGTCATGCCGTACGGGTTGAGCGGCCTTCGCACAGAATCTTCCTGAATCGGAGTGCCACACCCATCTCCATACACGGTAGAACTGCTGGCGTAAACTATTCTGATATTGTGCTCTAGGCCCATCCGAAAGACATTCTCAGTGCCCGCAACGTTCACCTGCCTGTATTTGTCCTCATCCTCGTACGAGCTTGGAATGTAGGCTAAGGCGGCCAGATGGAATATTCCATCAATATTATAAAGCGTCTTTTTTAGCCTGCCGTACTCACGAATGTCCATACGGACAAAGTCTATCCTATCATGGACATCCTCTAGGTTGGACAGGCTGCCTCGGGACAGGTTGTCTACTACCGTAACGCTGTGTCCGTCTGAGACTAGGTGCTTGACAATGTGGCTCCCTATGAATCCAGCACCGCCAGTTACGGCAAAATTCATGAATCTCCTCTCTGTCAAACCCATTTAATCCTTCAAACCGCCGGGCCTCGATCTCTGCAGCTGCATCATGCGAGCATACATAAGCAACAATTGATGCGCCGTTGGCGTGATTATAACCGTTCATCCCTCCTCCATGAGCCACCTGCTGTGGTATCGTCCATAGCATGAGGGCTCAATGAAGCGCCCCTGTAACCGAAACACAGAGTGTTGAGGTGGCATGCCGACATGAGACATGATCCGCAATTAAGAATCGGACCTTCGATGCCCATAATCTTACAGATATCGGCTTCAAAGCATGCAACTTTCGTATGATTGTGCCAAAGATCGTGCTCTAATGTGCCTACGTGCTAATTACGAATCGCATCTATGGATTCTGCCGCGCGTGAAAAGGTGCTACTCCAAAATGAGCCTGCCAAGACATGAAGGGTGGCGGGCGCCCACAAGGTTGCGCTTGGCTAGACCGCAAGGATAGTAAACGAGAAGGTGGAAAGACCGAAGGGAGAGCTGCAGCGCAAGCTGTCCGCGTTTGAGGAGTTTGTGATGCGCAAGAGCGACCCTGTAAACCAGTTCATGAAGTGGTACAACTACGAGAGGCTGTACATGTCGCTTGGCAGGGACGGGGCGGAGACCCCGGCCGAGGCGTTTGTCCGCAAGATGCCGCCTAGAGGCGAAATCGTGGTAGACTAGCAGACTGGAGAGGAGTACCGTGCTGAGCGAGGTGGGAACGACTCATATTCCACACAAAGGGACTGGAACCATAATAATTCCCACCCAGGCCTCTGAAATGCATACATAGTTAAGTAAACTAGGTCGCTTTAGTAATAGATTGCCGTACCTTGACTACAATGCCACAACCCCTGTGGACAAGCGCGTATTGAAGGCCATGGTGCCCTTGTTTGCAGAGCGTTTTGGCAACCCGTCTAGCGTGCATCATGGCACTGGTAGGACGGCTGCGGCAATGGTAGAGGATGCCCGCAGGCAGGTAGCAGGCATGGTGGGCAGGAACGCATCGGATGTCATATTCACGTCAGGCGCCACGGAGGCCAACAACCTTGCACTTACAGGCTTTCGGAAGGGGCTCGGCAGGCCGGTCAGGATGCTTGCCGGTGCCACCGAGCACAAGTCCGTGCTGGAGACGTGCCGAGCCCTACAGGAAGACGGCTCCACGCTCGCGATCATCCGAACTGCCTCCAACGGGACGGCAGACCTTGATGACTTGGAAGACAAGCTGTCCGAAGGCGCAGATATCGTCTCCGTAATGGCGGCCAACAGCGAGACAGGCGTGATACATCCAGTAGACGATGTTGCAAAATTGGTACGCGAGTACGGTGCCATGATGCACTGCGACGCGACGCAGGCGGTGGGAAAGATCCCCTTTGATGCGGGAGAACTGGACATCGATATGGTGACGTTCAGCAGCCACAAGATCTACGGTCCTAAGGGATGCGGGGCGCTAGTGGCAACCCGCGAGGCAAGAAGGAAGATCGCATGCATGATACACGGCGGGGGGCAGGAGAGGGACATGCGCAGCGGCACGCTCAACGTGCCCGCCATAGCGGGCTTCGGGGAGGCGTGCAGGATTGCCTTAACCGAGGGGCTTGCCGACTCCCCGAGGCAGCGATCCCTCCGGGACAGGTTCGAGAGGAATCTTGCGGACATGATCCCGGGTGTATCAGTAAACGGGGCGGGAGCCGAGAGACTTCCCAACACGTCAAATATTCGAATACGCGGCGCGCTGGCAGATGCCGTACTTACCAGATTGCGCTCTGCCGAGGTATCCACAGGCAGCGCGTGCTCATCCAGTACGATGGAGCCGTCGCATGTGCTGGTCGCGATGGGTCTGGACAGGAACGCGGCTGACGAGTCCGTCAGGGTGTCTGTCGGGCGCCACACCGTAACAGAAGACGTGGAACTGGCAGCATCCGAGATAGCGCAGGCGGCAGAGGCGGTGCGCGGCATGGAGGCCCGGCAGGAGGCTGTACAATGAGCGCGGCCGGCGCCATTCCCCCCGACATGATTCCGGCGTTTGGGCGACACGAGACCTTCCACCCCAGATACGCGTGGCTCAAGAAGGCATACGATGCGATAAAGGGGGATCCGGGCGCGTTCAGGCGCAACGACTCCATCGTGAAACTCGGCGTGGGGAAAAACATGGTGAATTCCATAAAGTTCTGGTCCCTTGCGTTCAAGGTGACGGAGGCGACCAAAGACGGCCTGGCAACCACCAAGTACGGGGACGCCATATTCGGGGAAAGCGGCATAGATCCTTACCTTGAGCGGCCGGAAACCTTGTGGCTGCTACACTGGATGCTGCTGTCAAGGCCGTGCCGCGTGCCGGTCTGGTGGATAATACTCAACGACATGGCGTCTGTCCGTATCAAGGTGAGCTACCTGCACCACGCCGTGCCACAGAAGGTGTATGCAAGCTCCGAATTTGACGGGCCGAGCGAGAATTCGATCAAGCGCGACATATCCGTATTCACACACATGTACACGACAAAGCAGGACAGGTTGACGCCGGAGGAGTATCTGGACTGCCCATTTAGGAACATGGGACTAGTCATGCACGAAGGAGAATACGTCAGGTTCGCGTACGGCCGCAAGCCCGGCCTCACGCAAGAAGCAGTGGCCTTTGCATGCGCCGACTTTGCCGCAAAAGCTGGCCTCACTGGAAGGAGCGTGTCGGCGGCGGCGCTTGCAACCGGTGCCGGGGGAGTGGGAAATACGTTCAGGCTCAACGAGCGGGACTTGGCCGAAAGTCTGGAAGCTGCAAGCAAGAGCACCAACGCATTCGGCACGGACGACATCAACGGAACGATCCACATGACGTTCCGGTCTTCGCCGGACGAGGCGGCACGCAGCATTCTGGAATCGCTCAAGCGCAGGCAGGAGATCATTGCACGATGAGCCTGGAAGAGGGGGGCAGGCCGCTGTCCGAGATAGTCCACGTGCCTCCGGCGCCATACGCGTCGTCAAACGTTGAGCACGATTCGGGCGACACGTTGGGTCGTTACGTGCCGGATCCCATAGCGATTGACACGTTGAAGCGGTTCTTTGGAGGCGATTCGGTCATGTCCATAATGGGCCCGTACGGCTCCGGCAAGTCGACATTCGGGGTGCTTCTCAACTGCCTCCTAGCGCCGTCTGGCGATCCCTCATTTGGAGTGGCCCTTGAGAAGATACGCGCGGCATCCCCCGACGTAGCCGACGTCGCAAGCCGGTTCAGGAGGGATGCGGGAATCAAGTCCCGCGGAATGGTACGCTGTGCCGTGTCGGCGCGCCAGGAGCCGGTTGCAGTATCTGTCCTGAGGGCCGCCGAAGCGGGAGCCAGGTCCTTTTTCGGCGAAAAATACTCCAAGAGGAACTTTGCCGAGGCGCCTGCGCTGCGGAGGATGGCAAGGGCGGCACGGCGTGGGATCGTTCCCAATGCCGGCGCGGTACTCCGCGCACTTGCCAGCATGGCAAGCGCCCATCCCGTACTGCTCATGATAGACGAGTTTGGCAAGAACATCGAGTATTTTGCCGAGGGAGGAACCGACGGCGATCTCTTCCTGCTGCAAGAGATCGCCGAGGGGGCGCACAGGATGCCGCTGCACGTGGTAACCATACAGCACATGGCATTCGGGGAGTACGCGGCCGGACGCGATGCGGGCCGGATGAAGGAATGGATCAAGATACAGGGGCGCTTCTCGGACGTGCACTTTTCAAACTCGCTGGAGCACGTCAAGGCGGTACTGGCAAGCCTGCTGTCCCATGCCAGCGGTGCGCGCCACATACACGGATGGGCAATGATGCTGGCAGAGATGACTGGCAAGGCCGGCGTCAGCGTCAACGCCAAACATGCGGAATCGTGCTACCCGCTGCACCCGCTTGCGGTGGACGTGCTGCCGGAGTTGTGCTCCCGCTATGGGCAGAACGAGCGCACGCTGGCATCGTTCGTATCGGGAAGCGGGCCCGGCACGGTATCAAGGTTCGTCGACGAGGCAAAATGGGACGGCGATCGCCTGCCGCATATGGGACTTGACGCCCTGTACGATTATTTCATATCATGGCATGGGCACGCGCGGTCCGGCGGAGCCATAGCGTCAAGGCGACTGGAGATAGACACCATAATACGTGACTTGGACGGCTTGGATGACACCGCTGTCCGGACGCTCAAGTCAATCGCCGTACTGAACTTGGTCGGAAGCGCCGGGAGGCTGCGTGCGTCACCGGGAATAGTACGGTGCACGGTGGGGGCTGGCGCGGAAGCTGCAATCAAGATCTTGGAGGATCGCTCCGTAGTGACGTACAGGCAGCATGCAGACGAGTATCGCGTCTGGCACGGAACCGACGTGGACATAGAGGCAAAGTTTGAGTTGTGGCGAAATGCCGTGAGCAAGAGGAAGTACGGCAGCATCATGAACCAGGCGCTGGAACCGTCCCCGGTCGTGGCAGCAAGACACGGCATCAGGACCGGCACCATGCGCATCTTCCAAGCGTACTTTGACGAGGACAGGTACGAGGCGTCTGACGATTCATACGACGGTGTAGTTATATACGGAACGGCGGACACGCCCATGCCAGACACGGTAAAATCAGACAGGGCAAAGCCCGTCGTGTTGTGCAGGTGTGAAAACGTCGCCAAGCTGACCGACCTCGCGGTAGATGTGCTGGCTCTGCGTGGAGTGCTTGAGGACGAGGATGTCGCGAGCGATCCGGTGGCAAGGGCGGAGGTGTCAGAGAGGCTGGCTGCCGCCGACACGGTGCTCGGCAGGGAGTTCGAGGCGGCTTACGGTTCGGGGGCCCATTGGGTGTACGCGGCAGACGGCACGGAGGCACGCGTTACCGGCACCGCAGGCTCTGCCGCGTCTGCCGCCTGCGACGCGGCATACTGCCGCGCGCCCACGTTCAGGAACGAGATGATAAACCGCAACAAGATCACGGCGCAGGGAGCGATGGCGCGCAACCGGATAATGAACCGCATCATAAACAATAATGAAACTCCGCGATTGGGGCTGGACGGATGGAGCGCCGAGCGCGCCGTATACGAGTCCGTCATACGCGCGCACCGCATGCATGGTGAAAAACTATCCGCCCCCAGGGACGAGTTGAAACACGCGTGGAACGAGGCAGTCGGCATGGCAAGGGCATCGGGGACGGGTGTCCGGCTTGAGGACATGTACGAGATCTGGAAACTCCCTCCGTACGGCATAAAGGACGGCGTCATGCCGATACTTGCAGTGCTGTTGATAGTGGTCAAGCGCGACAACGTGGCCGTGTACGAACACGGGACGTTCGTCTACAGGTTCTCCGCCGACGTGGCAGAGCGGCTGGCCAAGAACCCCGGGCACTTCCGGATAAAGTGGTTCCAAAACTCCAGGTCACGCCAAACCCTCATGGACAAGACGGCGGCAGAGCTTGGCTCGTCGCCCGGGATGCTGGGAATAGTGGGCCGCCTTGTCGGCGCAGGAAGGGCGCTTGACACGTACGCTCGCAGAACGCGTTCCGTGGACGAAAGGGTGCAGGCAATCAGGAGAGCCATACTGGGGGCCACGGAGCCTGACGAGTTGCTGTTCAGATCCCTTCCAGAGGCGCTGGGCATGGGGCCGTTTGGCGTCAGATTGAGCGAAGAAGATGCGGCTCGGTTCGCCCGCGCCCTGGCAGAGTCGGTGCGCGATCTGCACGACGCGCTAGGCAGGACGCTTGACGGGCTCTTGCGCCTTTTGCTTGAGAGGACGCATACGGATACCCGGGAGGGGCTGTCGTCAATGGCCGCAAGACTGCTTCCGGACGTCTCGGACCAGCGCATGAAGGTGTTTGTGGGCGCGCTTGCAGCCGGCATACCCGACGATCGCGAATGGATCAAGTACGTCGCCCTGACGCTGACCGACACCACGCCGTCAGAATGGAACGACGAGCACGTGGGAATGTTCAAGAACAGGCTGGAGGAGCAGGCGGCAGGCTTCAACAGGCTGGCCGCCCTGAAGTTCTCCAAGATCGCCTCCGGGATGTCTGACCCAGTGCTGATCACTATGACGCGCGCCGACGGCAGTGAGAAGCGCGTGATACTGCCGGACAGCGACAAGATCGTCTCCGAAGTGGACCAAATCGAATTCTTATAACCGGGACGGATAAGTAGAGTATGGTGCGACACGTCTGCGGCATATCCGGGGGCAAGGACTCCAGCGCGCTTGCCATATACATGAGGGAGAGGGTGCCTGAGATGGAGTACTTTTTCTGCGACACCGGCGCGGAGCTGCCAGAAACGTACAGGTACCTAGACAAGCTCCAGGTGGTGCTAGGCAAACCGATAGCGCGGCTCAACGCGGACCGCGACTTTGCGCACTACTTTGAGATGTTCCGTGGAACCCTGCCGTCCCCCCAGATGCGCTGGTGCACCAGCCTGCTGAAGATAAAGCCGCTTGAGGAATGGATAGGGGACGAGGAAGTGGTGTCGTACGTGGCCATCCGCGCAGACGAGAACAACCGCAAGGGGTACGTCTCCACCAAGCCCAACATCAAGACGCGCTTTCCGTTCGTCGAGGACAACGTAGACCATGCGGGCGTCAGACGAATCTTGGAGGACACCGGGATAAAACTGCCCGAATACTACGAGTGGCGGACCAGATCCGGATGCTATTTCTGTTTCTTCCAGAGAAAGGCCGAATGGGTCGGGCTGGCAGACAGGCATCCCGAACTGTTCGAAAAGGCGGTGGCCATCGAGCAGAAGACGCTCAAGGACGCAGGACTGGACGGGGACGCGTCGTTTGCCTCAAGCGGCATGAAGGGAAGGCAGTACACATGGTCAGAGGGCGAGACGCTGACGGAACTTCTCGCGCGCCGCGATGAAATCATGAAGCGGCACGCCGAGAGCATGGAACGCGCCAAGAGGAAGCGCAGAAACCTGCCGCTGATCGAGGTGTTTTCCGATGCGCTGGACGCCGACGACGAGACCACGCCGTGCACCGTGTGCCATCTGTAGTATGGCACTTAAAAACTTCATATATGCGACGTTATCACTCATGGCAATCTAATGAGTGAAGAGAAGATTTCTCCCGTAGATGTGGGGATGGCCCTGAAATCCATGAGGAACACCGATTTTGACATACAGACGGCAATATGTGAGGTCATAGACAACTCGTTGCAGGCCGAGGCGAAAAACATAAGGATCGCAATCAGGTACCCGGAGGGGGCACGGCGAAAAAAGAAGAGACCGGCAGAGATCGCTTTCGGGGATGACGGATACGGCATGGACGAAGACGTGCTGCAGTACTGCCTGAGGCTAGGCTACTCCGGCAGATATGACGACAGGAAGGGAATAGGAAGGTTCGGCGTTGGAATGACGTTTGCGGCCATCAGCCTGTGCAGGAAGATTGAGGTATACTCTAGGGAAAGGCAAGGCAACTGGCAGTACACGTATCTGGACATCAGCGGACTGGGAGAAGAAGACAAACCAGGCATCTCGCCAATCAAGCCGAAGAAACTGCCCGGCGAATATGCAAGCCTTGTAGGAGATTGCGGCACGCTTGTGATATGGAGCATGATAGACAGGGTCGACAACCCAGTAAAGGAGGACGAACTGACGCACAATCTGGGAAGGATATACCGAAAGTTTCTCGGCGAGGAAACGGTACACAAAGGAAAGGCAGTCAGGAATGATGACAAGCGAAACCTCTTCATCAACGGCCAGCAAGTCCACGCGTTTGATCCGCTCTATGTGACAAAGAGTCGTCGGCGCCCCGGTGACGGGACTACCATTGTGGACGACGAAGGCTATATCGAATGGAGAGTCCACGAAGTCGACGCCCCAACAAGCGGGGAAAGGCAGGGCATGATAACAATACGAACGTCCTTGCTCCCCAAATCGTGGAGGCAGGTCCGCTCAAAGATCGGCAGGCCGGGAAGCGGCAGGTCTTCTGAGAATATGGGTAGGCGTGTACACGAAAACGAGGGATATTCCATCCTGCGGAGAGGCAGGGAGGTTGCCTACGGTCCCATACCGCACTTTTTTGGAAGGGGCGAGGGTGTGAGCTCGGAGATAGACCGCTTCTGGAGCTGCGAAATCGATTTTGAACCCACGCTTGATCACTGGTTTTCCGTACGGAACATAAAGATCGGCGCAAGACCACTAACGGAGCTCAAGGACAAGCTGAAAGACCAGATTAGGCCAAGCGTTATGCGCTTCAGGGAACAGATCAAAAAGACCATGGACGAGTATGAGGCCAAGGAGAACGAGTCTGTCCAGGGCCCGATATACGGCAATACGCCAAAGGAGAAGGAGCTCGCATCGATAACAACTGCCGGTCCGACAACGGCCACTCCTGAAGAAAAGCACAAGAATGCGGAGCAGGCCGCGGAAAGCGTTTCGTCAGAGGAAGAACAGCAGAAAGAGTACATAGAGAAGGTGTTAAACCCCGAGAACAAGTACAACATTGTGGAGGCGAGTAACATGAGGCCCGATTCTCCGTTCTTCGAGATAGTGCCGGATCTCAACACCAAGGTTGTCCACTACAACATGAACCATGCCTTCTTTTTGCACCTGTATGATGCCGTGAATAAATTGAGCACGGCTGTTGAGGAGGACAGTGAAAAGAGCGACATGGTCAGTGAACTGAAGGGGTGCTTCGACAACCTGTTTCATGCGTATTCTGAAGCCTACTATGATCTTGACGATCACACCAAGCAGCAAAGGGTGGAAGACACGCTTGATGAGCTGATGGTGAAATGGAATCTTCACCTGCGGCAGATATACAAGAACAGGCAGAATGATCAATGAGAACCTGCCTCATGGCGAGCTAGTTACAGGACTTGAAGACTATCTTGACAGGATAGACTACATCTTGGGCGAACTCGGGGTCGGCGCAGGCACCAGCATAGTAAACAACAGAAAGCTTTTGGGAAGAATGCATCACGCAATAAACATCTCCAATTATGGAAAGCCGGAGTTCATGGAGACGCTGCTCCGACGCGCCGGGATGCAAAGGCTGGAGGCATTCTTTCACAGGACCGGTATTGCTGCCTCGCTGGACGCGTCGGCGGATGTTGGGGTACTTGTCCGCAGAGCCGCGAGGCTGCCGTGGGGGAACAACGATTACACAAGGGCTTTTGTTGACATATTCGGCTATGAGGACGGGCTGGTGCCGGAGGAGACGGGAGACGTACCGGCCTACGAAAAGTGCCGCCCGTACGGGGAGCCACTGAAGACCCTCAAGGAGTACCAGTCAGGCATCTTCTTTAAGAGCATGAACCTGGTACAAATCCCCTGGTCGCGCTTTGTCATCAAGATGCCGACGGGATCCGGAAAGACAAGGACAGCCATGGAGGTCTTGTGCCATTTCCTCAGGGACGGCGGCGGGACCGGGTTCAGGCAGGCGCTTTGGATAGCCGACAGGGACGAATTGTGCGAGCAGGCAGTGGAAAGCATAAAGCACGTTTGGCCACACATAGGAGGACAGGCGCTCAACATATACAGGCTCTGGGGATCCAGACGCCATGAGAAATTCGACGATTCCTCGTTCATAGTCGCCACCTACCAGACCCTTCACAGCATGCTTAGAAAGAACGTCTTGAACCTGGAGCCTGACCTGATCGTAACCGACGAGGCCCACAACGTGCTCGCGCCCACACACAGGAGAATACTGGACAGACTCGTAAGAAAAAAGACACGCATCATGGGATTGACTGCAACGCCCCTGCGCAGCGACGATCGCGAGAGCCGAGGTCTCGTTGCGTTCTTCAATGAACAGATACTTGAGATAGACTCTGGTGATACAAACCCAATAAAGTACCTTCAGGGACAAGGCTACCTGTCTCATTGCAACCCGGTTACCATACCATCCCGTAGGGAATACAGGCTCACGCCGGAAGAGAGAAGAGAGATCGAGCGGGAAAGGGATCTGCCTCCCGGTCTGCTTGACAAGATTGCCCGCGACGACCGTCGCAACTTCATCATAGCAGAATGCCTGAAGCGACTGCATGAGGAGGGAAGACAGGTGCTGTATTTTGCTCCGAGTATAGAACAGTCGAAATTCATGTGCATGATAATGATGGCTATCGGGTCGCGGGCCGCCCACATCGACGGCAACACCCCTAGTCCGTACAGAAGGGATACGATAGCCAAGTTTCGAAGGGGCGCGATAAAGATGATCTTCAACTTCGGGGTATTCTCGACCGGTTTCGATGCCCCCAACATAGACGTGGTGTTCATCGCTCGTCCCACAAAATCCCTCGTGCTTCACCAGCAAATGATCGGAAGGGGCATGAGAGGACCGGCCATGGGAGGCACAAGGCAGTTTTTTCTTTACAGGATAGTTGACAACATGCCGGAGATAGATCTGGCGGACGAGTATTTCACTGATATCTGGAAGTACTATGACGAATATGGGTAAACAGAGAAAGCCCTACAGCTTCCTAATTCTCTGTGACCTAGCTCCCGGTACGTCGACAACGTACCTGCTTCCGCCAAGCTCTACGAACCATTCCAGCAACACCTGCACGTTTCCCGTCAACTCGCGCCTGCTAGGCACAGGCACGTCAGTGCAGTTGCTCTGAATCCATTCCTTGATGCGACCAAAATATGCCTCTGGTGCTATAAACTCGTCAATCCTACGTATGAACGGATGCGCAAAGAATGCCGATTTCAACTTCCGTACAAACTCATCTTCTTCCAGAC
This sequence comes from Candidatus Poribacteria bacterium, assembly GCA_965198165.1. Classification (GTDB taxonomy): domain Bacteria; phylum Poribacteria; class WGA-4E; order WGA-4E; family PCPOR2b; genus CBDAOT01. The sequence continues at coordinate 69,229 of CBDAOT010000007.1, forward strand.
CTAGCGTGATGTCATAGTTGGCCAGATCATGTATTATGCATGCGGATTCCTCGAGATCTTCGGACGGCTTCTCCTCCGCACAAATCCTGCGGTATCCCGCAATCAATACGTCTACTGTCTGCGTCATGGGTAGGGCAGAGACCAAAAAGTCATCCATTCTAGGTAACGATATCGCCCCGCTTAGGGGGATGTGTTCTGAACTCTGTGGGGGGTTGGCCTTGCTCCATTCCACGAGCTCCTCATACATAGCATCGTCTACCAGCCTTGCCTTTTTCCGTATACTTTCAAAAAAGAGCCTATCACCAACAGCTAGGTTATCCACTCTCGTGGCTGCCTCGTAGTTGCCATCAGGCAAGAGTCCTCTGCGCGACACGTTCCCCGTGGCCAGTATCGCGCTTGTCAGCCCGACAGAGTACACCTTCAGGTGCAGTCCCCTGCTGATGTATAGCGCAATGTTGCGCCCTTGGCAAAAGAGGTACAAGGACAGCTCGGAGGATCCTGACTGGATGTCCTTTGGCTCCCAAGTGGTTACTATTACCACCCTGTTTGGAATGCCTTCCAGCAAATTCTCAAGCACACTGGTTCTGATATACGGGACAAAGAGGAATATTGTATCTTCGGGGCGACCGTCTTTGAAATATTCCCGTATGCGGTCAAACAGCGGGCCGTGATACAGTATACCCAATTCGCGCCGTTCTCCTATCCGTAATTGGGAAACCTCTCCCTGATGTATCGATACAAGAATCTTCCGTCTAGTTTTTCCGCCCTAGGTACGGGCCCTCTCGTGAAGAACTCCTTGCTGTTTGCCGTCTTCAGGTAAAGGGGCTGGCTTGATGGCAGTACCTGTATTATACAAATGGTCTTGTCCTCAACCACTCGGAACGCGATCTGTATCTTGCTAGCAACAAACACCTTGTCTTCTAAAAGCGCTTCTAACGCGTCTCTGAGGTGGTTCGCAAACCTGTCTTCGTAATCGCCAAAAGTCCCTAGCTTTTTGTCTTGTTCCAACCCGGTGATCCTGCCGTCCGAGTTTATTCCCAAATACACAAAACCCCCCACGTAATCATTCCCAAAAGCACAAATCGCTCTGGCCACCTCAATTCTTCCCCTGTGCTTTATTTGCTCTATCGTGTTCCTGTTCTGAGCGGGACTAGCAAGCAGGTTTTTGATGGCCTTATCGTACTGGTAAAACTCTTTGAACTCGTTTCCTCTGTTTTCCATCTTGGGTATCTCAATCTCACGCAGATCTACAAAACCAGCTACGGTTGGTTTGGCTTCTTCAGTTAAGTCGATTCTCTTGACGCGCCCCACTTGGTCATCTTGCAGTCTGACCTTTATCCCGTGCGGGTGGGATTCGTTGTGCGTCAGAATCTTTTTTACTACTCCTTTCGTAAGCCTTCCCGTACCTTGGTTCTGTTTCGTTTCTACCCAGATACAGGTGCCTGACTTGATTTGGGTTCTACGTGGAACGTCCAACATGACTGGCTAAATCTCTGTGCTATAAATTGCTACTGCATGTTTTTAGATTCTTCATGTGTATGTATTTAGATCTTAGACATGACATTACGGTCAAGGCTTGAGTCGCGGGTAATACGTTGAAGGAGAGCCTCTCCTAATTACCCGCGGGTTGGTTCTGATAAAGAGATGAAGATGGTAGTGAGGGAAAGCCTCGAATGGACATGCATCCGAAATTTATTCACGGCTGAAAGGCAGTTCAACAGCAAGTGAAAACTGTGTTGGACAGTCTGAGATTGCCTAAAATGTATATTTACCCTTCACGTGGGTGCGGATCACTTCTCATGACATAGCTGCATGGGATGCGTTCCATATTGTTTTCGATTTGAAGGATTATATTAAACGAATTTTCAGTCGGCGCTATAGCAGAACGGAAATGTTCAGTTTGCATTATTTGTTAGATACTATGATGGTAGATATTGGAAAATGATCGCTAAATCCCTGTTCGTCTACTTTTTTATTTGGTGATCCAAAACGCCGTGGTCTTCCACGGCGTGTCATCTCTTCGAATGCTTCTATCTTAGTTGAGTTTTCTTTGATTTTTAATTTTGAGCTTTCTATGAGAAATCCTTTCGATACCATAAATTGATCCAAGATTACTCCCTTTCTATGGAAATATGTAGCTGATCCATCCGCAAGTAACTGCCACATCAAATTATATAGTTTGGGCACGGTTCTTGAATTTTTAACACTTGTTTTATTATTTGATCCTCGCGCATATTCTATGATTGATCTGTTGTACGGTTCATCGTTGAAATCACCCATAACCACAACAGCTATATCACCGTTTTTTTCTTCTAAAATCCGGCTCATCCAATAACTTAATGTTTCTCCAGCCAACATTCTGTAAGGTTCACTGACATAAATTCCGGCAGAACGGGCTGGCCAGTGGTTTCCCACCAAAACTAATTCTTCATTATTTTCCTTTACTACCAAATTTACTTGAAAAAGTTCTCTAGTTGCAGAGCGCTTGATAACCCAATGCTGAAAAGTTTTGTTGTGCTCAAATTCAGAACTGTCATACAGAAAGGCGACGTCAACCCCCCTTCCATCAATTGTGTCCTCATGAACTATTATGTAGTCTCTACGTAATGAGGAAAGGCTTTGTACTAATTTTTCAAGAACGTATTTGTTTTCAACTTCACAAACTCCAAGTATGTCCGGTCCTTTGCCACCATTCATCTGTTTTATTATTTTAGAGAGCTGAGATATTTTATGATCAAGCAATGCTTCGGTCCATCCATTTACTTGTTTTTTTATTTTAGATGCTATTCTTTTTTCTCTTCTTGGTGAATCTTGGATGTCAAATAAATTTTCTAGATTCCACCATCCAACATAGAATTCTGACACTGCATCGTTATGTAATGTCTTGTTTTAAAACGTATCGGATTACTGGGCCTTGTCCAAAACTATATAGTTCTAGCGATGTAGTGGCTGTCGCGCATGGGCCTAAAACCAATTTTGCAATTATGCATCAATGAGCCATAAGGACAACAGAGAAATGATTCGTAATTAGCCCATTCGCCGTAGGCGGTGGCCTGGGGAAGGCAGCAAGATCAAAATATCGTCCGATCCAGCCTGTCACATGCTATCATATACCAGGCTGTCAGGAAACGCCAGGCGTTTCAAGGCCCTAATGGGCATGTCTCCTCAAGAGTTTGATTTGTTGCTCACAAAAATGGAGAGGGCGCACCCTGAGGCGGAGAGGGAGAGGCTCTCCAAGAGGCCCCGCAGGCGTGCAACCGGGGCCGGGCGCAGGTTCGCGTTGGGTGTGCGGGATCGGACGCTGCTGCTCCTGTTCTACTACAGGACATATACCGGTTGGAATATGTTCGCGATCGTTTCGGTGAAAACCAGATAGATCACCTCTTGACACCTACTGCATGAAAAGAGAAGAACTATTGCAGCTGTACAGAGAAGAGAAAGATCCCAATGTCAAGGACAGGTTGATGCTAAACATCAAGGTCAGGTTCGAAGACGTCGGTATTACCAAGGCCGCATGCTCCCTTGGAAAGGCCACTTCCTGGGGCAGCAGGTGGTTCAGCCGCTTCGCAAAGGCGGACGTGGAGGGACTGCGGAACCTGCCCAGATCCGGAAGGCCGCCGAGGATCACAAGGGAGGAAGCGGAGAAGATACGGAAGGAGATGGACAGTAAACAGTACTGGACCGCAGCCAAGACGCGCGAGCTGGTATCTGGGGAGACTGGTGTCAGGTACAGCATTTCGTCCATCTACAAGATGCTGAAACGCTGGGAATACTCCCTGAAGGTGCCGGTAAAGCGGCACGTCCGGAGGCCGCCGGACGAGGAGATCGTCCGCTTCCAGGAGGAACTGGCCAGACTCATACCGCAGAAGATCGAGGAGGGTTATGTGGTGGCCGTTCAGGACGAGAGCATAGTGCTCGCAGACGCCAGGCCGGGAAAGGTCTACACGAAGAAGGGCAGAAGGGCCGTCTGCACCGTTACCGGCTCCCACGGAAAGACGATAGTCTACGGACTGCAGACCATGGACGGCCGGAGCATGTGCGCGCAGTACGACAGGTTCACCAAGGAGGATTTTGCGAACTACCTGAAGAGGGCATCGCGACGGTTCCCGAAGATCCTGATCATACTGGACAGGGCGCCGCAGCACACCGCCAACACCGTAAGGCAGACCGAGAGGGAGCTGGAGGGGCCGGAACTGAAGTACCTTCCGCCCGGATGCCCGGATCTCAACTCCATGGAGGAGAAGTGGAGGCAGATGAAGCACAGTCTGCTGGATGTGCCGTATGTTACCCTGGGCCGCCTGCGAAGAGAGATCACCCGCTATCTGCGGTACCAGATGCCCACGCTGCAAATAGAGAACTATCTGTACAGAAAGCTGTAGAACCGGCCACTGCCGGCATGTCCGACCAGAGTCGGCTGCGCACAAATCCACGTTTTATACTGTCATTTGAGTAAAAACAGGCATTGGCAGAAAGATTCTGCTCTGGAAAGGATCTCGCAATAACTGTTCAAGACGTGTAATGGAACATGGCCGATTATTTCACGAACTTATTCCAAATGGTCTATGCCTCATAAAACAGCTTCACAAGGGCGAACAGATACTACGGATCATGTCTCTGCTCTCTTCAAACCTATAAATAGTAAATCATTTAGTCATTTGTCATATGACAACGGCGCTTAAGGAAATAAGATCTTCAACATATTTTGCTGAAATTTACTTTATAATACACAGCTTGCAGTTACACCATCTTGATGTTAGCGACAGAGTTAAATAGTATGATCCTAAATTGTTTACAATGAAAGAGGAATTACAAGATGTGTCCATTGATAAATTAACTATCTCTAGATACAACGTTAGGAAGGCAGGCATATATCAAGACATTGATGAATTGGCAAAAAATATTGCTAAGATTGGAATTAAAATTCCACTTGCAGTAACAAAACATGACAAAGATAAATTTGAGATAATTGCTGGCCAGCGGAGGTATCTTGCAGCAAAAAAAGCCGGGCTTAAAACAATTCCATGTATAATTAAAAAATATGAAAATACTATCGACTGTCTAATTGAATCATTCAGTGAGAATATCTTCCGTTCTGACATGACTCTGATGGACAAAGCGAACGCAACAAAACAACTGATGAAAGAATACGATAATGACAAACGCCGCGTTGCCGAAACCCTCGGAATTGCTACAACCACCGTAGATAAATATCTTGACGTTTATTCTTTGCCAAATGAATTAAAAAAACCCATACGCACTAAAAAAATGAATTTTGAAACTGCGAAGACAATTCACAAATTAACGCGAAACGATAAGGAACGGATGAACACACTAATTGACAGCTACATCAATAAAAATAGTCAAGAAAAGTCAGCTTATTATATAGCAATAAAAACAGCTAAGAATGTAGCTAATGTAGATGACGAATACAATAAAATTCGGTCTACTCACAAAACTGAACTACGACTCCCTACATCACACAACGATTTTATAACTAGCATCGCAAAGGACAAGAATATGACTCCTGAGATGGTTTTGCTGAACTTACTTGCCATAGGAATTACGGAATATAAACGGGGCAGAGTGAGATTTTGAAATGGATTTAAAACAAGCCGAAATCATCCTAATGGATAACCTTAAGGGTGGAAGGAAAAAGAAAGACAATATCTTGCATATTGCTGAAGCGGCCAAAATTGTTAAACATCATTATTCCAAATCGGATATACGAAAGATCTTCCAAATCTCTCCAACTAGTATTTATAGAATTGTTGCCATCAATAAGCTAAATGATTTTTCTAAAAACCTCGTCCAGCAAAATAGGATTGGAATAGAACAAGCCTACCATCTGTCACGCTTAGCTGGAAAACGTCAAGATGAAGTTGCTCGTATAGTAGGATCCATGAACTCACACAATTCTCGAATATTTATAAAGATGATTTTATCAAACCCGAGTCAGAGTATACAAAAATGTAAAAATGAATTTGATAAAACAGTCATTAATGACATATCAATGGTCGTGGTGCCTATGCCCAATGATGTGTACATTAGTCTAGCAAAGAGAGCCGCAATTGAGAAGAAAGAGCCTCAGGATATAATTTTAAATTTAGTGAGGGATTTCATTGTACAATAATGTAAACTCTATGAGGAACCTGACCCAAGATGAGCGTAAGAAGATTCAATGTGAATGTAAGGAAGAACTACCTAGTAGCATGGTTGAATTCGACGAAAATATACTCTCCTGTAATGATGATATAAAGCACCGTTCTGGACGGCTCGAAGACAGTATTGACAATTGGATTGATCTTAATTTAAAAAACATTTCAGAACAATTAAAATGTATCGCACCGTTAACTAGTGATAATATTGCAAAAGCTATAATCAATTCACTTGTACGCCGTAAAAAATCCCTTGACAGGAGATTTACTGCGAGGCATCGAGCTTATTCTCAACCACGCGGATTGTTTGATACAGCTTCTCTCTATCGTATACGAGATGATTTGCTACCACTCGTTGCAGAGGTAAAGGTACTTCATGGTGATGTGCGATTGATCAGCAAACGAGTATACCATGTCTAGATCATACATTCGCCGCCACAAGGACTATCCATGCTGGATGTAGGAAGCTTACCATTCCGGAGTATTATTTGTTCCAATTCTCGTAGTGTGTGTCCATTAGGAGCTAGATACTGTCGACCAAAATGTTTACCGTTCTCCTCAATCATCATAGCGCGCTGATACAATTTTGGATGATTCTCATGGATCTCGACCCATCGACCTGTGTTATTAAATGGGCAAAAATAGCATCCACTTTTTACAGGAATTTGAAGTTTAGCATGTTTTATCAAATCCACACATTCATTTCTGTCAATTTTATTATCGATTAGTGGATATAAGTTTGTCACATAATTAACACTTGCAGGTTTCATGCGGTGGACTTCACTATAGTCAATACCCATGTATTGGTAAATATGAGAATGTAGTTTGCGGTAGAATGCATGGATTGGCCTAACTTTCATATCGCGTGTGCACCAGCGCCATATTTGTGATGGAATAACTTTCCGTTTGATACAGCGCTCTGATAGTGAGGTCTTGTTCCGTACTTTCACGATCTTTAATGGGATGTTTCTTCTCTTGAGGTATTTGTTCATAGTCTTCAGATATTCATATGTTTCTGGCATTTCATCTCCAGTATCTGAAAACACAACGTAATCAAGTGGAAGATTGTGTTTGATAATGTGAACAATCATCGCAGTTGAGTTTACTCCTCCGCCATAACTCACTACATATTTAGAGTCATTTTCACGCTCCATACCAATTGTACTCATGATATAGATTTGCATATACATTGTACATAAATGTGTATTCGTAGATGAGCTGTAACATCTTTGGCGCTTGAACGGAGGTGTAACATCGGGGGTTCTTGTGCGTAGTAGCCGCCATAGCAATCCGATCACATGCCACCTACATTAATTTCGCATTTTGCAGGATTCTATCAAAACCTGACACACTGCCCGGCGCGGTCAGCGGATTGTCCAGTCGTTGTGGCATGCATGTCGGGCCGGTGGCACAGTCAGGCCTTGGGCTGCCATTGTTCAGCTCACCCCTATGTCAGATAACAGGAACGCCGAGACGCGATCTGTAATTAGAAATCACGCGGCCCCCGCCCGCGGTCGGCCCGCCGCGGCCCCACTCAGAGGGTCCCGGCTCTCTTCATCAGGATGGTCTGGTTGACCACCCCGCAGACGATGTCGTTGATGCGGTCGTACCTGCCCAGCCGGTTCCTGTACCGGTCCTTCATGATCCGGAATGTCTTGATCCTCCGGATGGCGTTCTCCACGCGTATGCGGATCCTGGAGTGCGCCCTGTTGTATTCTCGCTGGTTCGGGGTCAGGTCCTTGCCTGGCTTGCGCTTGATGGGGGTGGTGCTGTCCAGTCCCGGTACGACCTTGCGCATCGCGATGTACGCCGTATCCCCGTAGTGGCGCAGGCAGTTGCGGTCAAACCTCCCAGCGTTCTCTGCGTTCCCGCACGGAAGGCTGTCGGGAAACGCCGGATGCTTCATCTTGTACACCTTGAAGTCGTGCCGGCGGCCTGGGGAATGTGCCGTCTTGTGGACCACCAGCCCGTCGAAGCTGGTCGTGTACTGGACCTTGACCGTATGGGTCTTGGCCTTGGCCGAGTAGTGCGATTCCTCCATGTCGGCCCGCATGGGTTGCTGTACGGGTTGCTCGGAGGCGTCGGTCAGGGCGACCAGCCCCGGGAACAGCTCGTTGAGCTCCTCGACGGTTGCAGCCTTTCTGGCCTGCCAGTAGAGCTTCTGCGGGACGGGGAGACACTCCCGTATGATCGGGATCATCTTCCCGATGTTGGTCGAGATGGATCCTTGGCTAATCCCGAACAGGTGGGTCATGCCGTTCTGGGTCAGGTAGGTCCGGCAGTACATGAGGACCAGAAGAACCCTGTCCCACGGGTGCAGGGAGAACGGGCGGCCCGCGTCCGTCCCGCGCACCCGGCCCGGGTGCTCGAGCCTCTTTCTCTCGGCCTCCGGATAGGCCTTTTCGGCGTCTCTCATCAAAAAATTGAACTGCTGGAGAGACATACCGATTGTGGTTCTGAACGCGCGGGCGTTCTTTGACATGATCTTGAAGACGCGCATCACCCGTAATGTCGGGGTGGTGGTACTTGGATCTTTCAGTGCCGGCCCGGGATCCAGGCCCCACGGCTAATTACAAATCACGTCTCGGAATCAGAATCCATCAACCGAGTTTGCAGGAGAACCAGGCTCCCATAGGACGCGCAATATTACACGCCCTCGCTCCCCCATGCTTCCATGAAAGCGCCCAAGTCCCCCATGAGCTGGTTTTCCCCATAGGGCTGCCACCCACGGGAAAAATCCCCATACCCCCCCCCCCCGTGGAACCATATGTTCTTGAATTTTGATGCAATGCCGCCGCCCCTTCGGGGCGGCGGTTCCCCCCTGCGGGGGGCGGTCAGGCATCCGCCGGCCTTGCGGCCGGCGGGAACGGTGCCGCCGGACATGGCGCCGCCAATCGGCGGCACGGAGTATGGTGCCGGCTAAGGCCGGCACGGTTCCTGGCGGCACGCCTCCGGTCCGCCTTCGGCGGCCCGGCCCTGCGGGGGGTACGCAATCCCTCCGGGGTACGCGTTCCCCCCCGGGGCACGCAATCCCGGCGGGGCGCGCAATCCGTCAAAGCCAGCAACCTCTCAAGGCACGCAATCCGTAAGTCCGCAATCCGTCTAAGTCCGCATCCGGGGAGGGGACCGCCGGCCCGATCGGGCCGGCGGGAACGGTGCCGGGCAATTGCCCGGCACGAAGTACGGTGCCGCCCAACGGGGCGGCACGGCATGGTGCCGCCCAACGGGGCGGCGCAAAACCGCCTGGCAAAGGCCAGGCTCAAAACCGGCGGCGGCCCTGCTGCCCGCCCGGCCGATCGGCCGGGCGGAATGGTGCCGCCCGATTGGGCGGCACGGGGTATGGTGCCGCCAGGCATGGTGCCGCCAATCGGCGGCACGGTTCCTGGCGGCACGGGGAATGGTGCCGGGCAATTGCCCGGCACGAAGTATGGTGCCGCCCGATTGGGCGGCACGGGGAATGGTGCCTGCAATTGCAGGCACGGTATATGGTGCCGGCTAAGGCCGGCACGGTTCCTGGCGGCACGGTTCCTGGCGGCGCGGTTTTGGGCAGCCGGGAACGGTACCGCCGATTGGCGGACCGTGTTGGCCGGGCGGCAGATCGGAATTGGGGATTCTCCGGCCGGGAACGCGGAGCCTGGGAATGCGGATGTCCTGGAGCATGCGGGTGTCCGGGGATGCGGATGTCCTGGAGCATGCGGAGCCTTGGAATGCGGAATCCGGGGACTGCCCGCCGGCCCGATTGGGCCGGCGGGAATGGTGCCGGGCAATTGCCCGGCACGGAGTATGGTGCCGCCCGATTGGGCGGCACAGAATGGTGCTGCCTTTTGGCAGCACTTGCCGCCGCCGGATTCGGCGGCGGCAGGCAGAGCCGCCGGCCGATCGGCCGGCGGCAGGCGCGGGGGGGGGGCGTAGCGAGGTCCCTCGGGGGACCTCGCAAGGACGCCTGGGGGCGTCCTGGATCAGGACGCTAGGGCATTCCGGTGTCGGGGCGCTAGGGCGTTCCGGTGTCGGGGCGCTAGGGCGTTCCGGTGTCGGGGCGCTAGGGCGTTCCGGTGTCGGGGCGCTAGGGCGTTCCGGTGTGCTGCCGTCCTGCGGGACGGCAGGCGCCGCCCGGCCGGCATGGTGCCGCCTGGGTATGGTGCCGCCTATTGGCGGCGCGGTTCCCTGGCGGCGCGGTTCCGGAGACTGCGCGGGGCCGGGAGAGGGGCATGTCAAAAAACAGTTCGTTGGCCTGGATGGCTCGGGCGGGCGTCCGGGGGCGTTATTGGGGGCGTTATTGGGGGCGTTATTGGGGGCGTTATTGGGGGCGTTATTGGGGGCGTTATTGGGGGCGGCCTCTGGGGAACGGGGCCGGGGGAACGGTATCTGGGGGTGCGGCGCCGGGGTGCGGGGAACGGGGCCGGAGGAACGGCGTCTGGAAGGAACAGTGGCCGGAGCAAGTGTGGCTTTGGGTTTTCAAGGATAGTCAGTACGGGATTTCAGTATCGGTAGTCAGTATAGATAGTCAGTATCGGGAGATTAGCGCGGAAACATGGTATCCTAGTACGGATGCCGGGAAACTCAAGAAGGACAAAGCAACGAGGAAACAGGGGATGCAGGGGATGGGGGCTGCAAAAAGGGGTGCAGGGGAAATGCTGCGAGAAAGCAGGTTAAAGTCATAAAATTTGAAAAAATGAAAGGAAAAGAGTTGGGTCATACAAATTAGAAAAAGAAAGAAGAAAAGAGAATAAATAAAGTGGGTTGGGTCATACAGATTAGAAAAAGAAGAAGAGTAAGAGAGTAAATAAAATGGGTTGGTTCATAATATGAGGACTATGTATGTTTTGGCTTAGAACTGCATGGCTATGCCGTCACGGCTCTCGAACACCTTTACGGTATCGCCTTTGTCGATCTTGAGCAGAGAGACAAGCCTTGTTGGAATGATGAACCTCGTGACCGTGTATGTCCGGCCGTTGACTCGTTTTGTGACGATCTCGTTGATCCTTACCTCGTAGTCATCTTGACTCGTCCTTTCCGTCCTCATCACGCACTGGCGCCCGTCATGTTCAATGTACATTGTCTGCCCGTTGGCCAGTCTCATGCTGTTCGTGACATCTTTGGGCAGGCACAGGCAATGCTTGTAAAAGTATTCGCCGGTCGGCCGCAGGTTGAGCTCGCCGCGCCGCTTGACCTTGAACCTTTGCACGCTCATATCGTTTGTCCATCTCATGGGCCGTCATCATGGAAACGGGATTTTCATATTAAGCGGAATGCACGGCCAACGGTCTTGGACGGCAAACGTGTCCTGAACCCCCCTGCTTTCACCCCGATTATCTGCATCAGAACCGCTTCCTGCCCGGCTTTTTATTGGATTGCGCCCCTGTGTCTGTGGGTTCAGCCTCAATGAACCGGCATGACGGGGGGGGTCCCGCGCATTCCGGTTTGGCCGGATAGTGGCAGGGGATGCCAGAAAGGTTCTCCTGGACGTGCCTGCCGACAGCATAGACCTGAGCTTCTGGTCCCCGCCATATCATGTGGGCAAGTCATACGAACGTGGCCAGAGCCTTGTGGATTGGCAGGATCTGTTGCGTGGCGTGATTGGCCAGCACACTAGGATAATGAAACCCGGCTGCTTCATGGCGGTCAACATCGGTGACATCCTGTGCTTTCCAGATGCGGCCATGCCGCGCTTTCAGGCCGACAACATGCGCGGCAAGAGATCAGGGGTTACGCGTGCGGACGTGCTAGCGGCTTGCCGGAGAAGCCCCGGAGCTGGCAGGCGTAAGATAGCCCGGCTGCTTGGCTGCAGCGAGCAGACAGTACAGCGCAGGCTGGAGAACAACAATGCGAGGGGAGGCAAGGCGGCCACGCAGACAAAGGTCCTGCTGACAGGCTCCATGTTGGTATCGATGGCCGAGGAATGTGGGTTTCACCTGTATGACAGGCGTATCTGGCGCAAGGATCCGTGCTGGGCGACATGCAGGTGGCACTCCGCATCCTACAGGGCCGTTGACGAGTTCGAGCACGTGTTCGTGTTCTGGAAGCCCGGAATAACGCAGTATGACCGCAGCAGGCTGTCAGGCGCCGAGTGGTCGGCATGGGGATCCCGCGGCGTATGGGACATTGCGTCGGTGCGCAGTAACCGCCGTCACGGGGCAGAATTTCCCGAGGAGCTGGCGGCGCGCGTGATCCGCCTGTTCTCTCCGGCCGGCGGCATGGTTCTTGACCCGTTCGTCGGTACGGGCACAACCACTGCCGTGGCCAAGAGGCTGGGCAGAAGGTGGCTTGGCATAGACAGCAGCCCGGAGGCGGCGGCAATGGCCCGCAGGCGCATGGCCGAATCCGTGCCGCCGTGACGTGACATGGCCGGCCTGCCGTGCCGGCGCATGTTCTGCCCATGGGCCGCTTCCGGCCCGCAGGCGCGTTGCCCGCATTATGCGGGCGGCGGCCTGCCGTGCTGGCAATCGCCGGCCGGCAGACGCGGGTTCTGCCGCGGGAAAGTCCCGCGGCAGGCCGCCATTGAAGCCCGTGCGTGAAACCCCGCACGGGGCAGTAAGGTGAAAATCATAATGGAAACATGCCCCGACAGCCGGCCGCCTACTTGTCTGCGCAGGGCATGCGGCATGGGCGGATGCCTGCCGTGTGCCTGAACATGCCTAGGCACGGGCAGGCAGCTCGCGCCGCCGGGGTTGTTGGGGTGGGGCGGGGGTTTGGGTTTGGGTTGGGGTGTGGGTGGGGGTTTGGGTTGGGGGTAGCTTGAAGGCAGACCACAAAAATGGTTTCGTCTGGACCCTTGTTTCAGGCGGGGTGCCAGACTCATCAGTGCTATTTGCCTTTGCCGGATTGCATCCGGCCATGATGCATTCCCTGTCGGAATGCATTTTGAACAGTCAGATATGACCGCTATTGTAGATTCGTTCTTCCGGGCCTGGGCCGACAAGCAGGCGTTCGAATGTTGGCTTGATGTCCAATAGCGGATAGACCGCGGGCGGGGTTTCAGCTTTACAGGTCATCGTTGCCCATATTGACCTCCCGGTCATGTAAGGATCTAGGACATAAAGGAAGACCGGTAGCGTGCCGATCACGGCGCAAGTGAGTATGATGGGTATCCCCACGTAGTTGAGCCAGACGGCCTCGCTCACGGGTACGACTGCATCTCCGACCAACGCGGTCAGAACTGCTGCGCCCCATAGCAGAATCAGGTTGCCCAAAATTGTTTTGAACACTGCTTCATGGATGTGAATCATTACCCAAAAAAGCGGGGATTTCGAGTCTGGCGGCAACTCGTCTGTATATTTTGTAACCATTCCACGTTGGCTATTGACCAGGCAGCAATTGCCTCATCAAGTCTTTCATGACTGCCCTGTCCTTCTTTGCCTCTTCACGGTCCTTCTCTGCCTGCTCATTGCCTGATTTCACGGCAGTTGTCAACTCATCTATGGAATCGATCAGCTTGTCGGAGAACCACATGTTCTTTATACCTGTCCCTAGTAGCACGATCCCATTAATAAGCAATACCACCGCAGTCATGTGCCAGAACGTGTTTGCAGGCACCGTCAGCAGTATGATTATGGCAGCTTCAACCTGCAATACCATGAATACTACAAACCCAAGCTCGGCATATCCATGTTTGGACCTGTTGGCGTTTTGTTTGCCTGTCATTACATAAAAAATGAGGGAGATTGCTCCTCGGGGGTTTGACTTTACGGCGCAACATTGGTGTGGCTTGTCATATTGAGGGTCTTCTTTGTGTCGCGTAGAACCATTATGCGGTCCTCAAACACAAACACGAAAGAGATGTAGTCCTTGCGCAAATGCAGCATGCTGCGGATGCCTCTGCATCTCATGCGACCTTCACCGTGCGTGATGTTGTCGATTCCCGTAAGAAGGAACGGCTCGTACTCGTCGAGGGGATCTGCGTTCAATATGTCAATCGCGTCTTTGAGGCTTCCTGAGAAGAGCCTGATGATGTCTCCCCCTGCCTTTCCGGCAATATGCCATGTTGCCATGTCGATGGCATCAAGGCCCTGCTGGATTCTCGTGTCAGGGGTGGCGGGCGTTCTGAAATCATCCATTACGTAAAAAAGGGGGTGAATTGAGTTCTGGGGAGGTTTGAAGTGGGTTAAATCCACTTGTGGTATATCTTCCAGATGCGCACATAAGGTCCGACGGCAAACATCACGTCCATGTCCACGAAGCCTACGTCCCAACATCTTGCAAACGCAAAGATATTCACAAAGCGGCTCATCTTAATGAGACATATCGACTCGCTCGCGTAATCGTGGTATTGATGCTTCATTGCATTTGGATCAGGTGGTTTACTGCCAACCATGAACCATAGGATACTTGCCCACATGTGTATTGTCTTACTCATTACCTAAAAAATAGTGGGGTTTGACTCCCGGGGATGTTATGTGGCTTAGTCGAAGGCCTTGAAGAATCTGCGGTTGTAGCTTCTGATATCGATGCAGGGTATGGCTCGTCCCAGTGGGTCTTTGGCAACTGCCACTTCTATGTATAGCCCTTTTGTGTGGATAGACACTGACATGTGGCAGATCCGGTACAGAAGTGCTCCAGGAAGCGGGCCGCGTATTTTGCCGCGGATGGTAAACCACGACCTGTTGGGCATCCTCATCCTGAAATTCTTGATGAATATGTGGTCGCCTATTCTGACGAGGACTCCGGTCTCACGGACATCGTTGTACTTGCACGTTGATACGTACAGGCTAAACTTGTCTGGGCCTATGAGCCATGACCTGAATTTGTTTCCTATCATTACCAACGGAACGCCGTCAACTTAGATTTGGGGAGTGCCCTTTTGGGCCGTTTTTCCGTTCAAACGGACATACTCTCCGGGACTGCACATTGCCAAAAAATGGCAGTTATTAGGGTATAGGTTTTGGGCCCAAAAACGACCACAAGGCCTAGAAGTCAAACTAGGGATTTCCGGTGGCCGATGCTGTTTTTGTGGCGGTCGTGCCTAATTTTGACCGCCATTTTCCGAAAACGGAGAATGAATTAAGGAGTTGGTAACTATTTTCGGCCTGGCCATATGCCCCCCGGCACGGAACATTGGCGATTTGGGGCAGTTATTAGAGTATACGTTTAATAACGATTTTTTCTATGATTCTTATGAGAAAACCCGGCAGGGTGCTGTTTTCGCTGCGTGTCATAAGGTCAATAGCGGCCCCCTCAACACTCTCTGCCATAGCCCGCGCCAAACACCGGTACGCCATCAGGGGAGCCATCACGTCGGCAATCGACGACATGCAGTACATTCATGGAAACGCGGATGACAAGACAAAGGAACACCTTCTGGTGGAGATCGAGAGGCTCCCCACCGTGATGTACATGGAGCCAGGCAAGACCATAAGGCTTGTCTCCATACAGGGAGCAGATGGGCCGCAGGACAGTGCCGGCGAGCCGGAACAGGATGCCGGGACACAGGCAAGCAAGGCGGCTCTGGATTTCGAGGCCTCATTGTTGTGATTCGACTTTGGCCAGGCTGGCGGCAAATGCCGCCGCCCTGCCCTCAAACCCTGCGGCATTGCTCATGACGGGATCGTCAGCAGCTATGATGTTGGCCCCAAGGGCGCCTTCAAGAGCACCGACCATCCCGGGAATCGGGGATCCGCCGCCGGCCAGAACCACGTCTCCGGCGGCCCCCATGCGCCCCGCCTCGTCGGCTATGAGGGACGCCGGAAGCGGCACGAGCCTCTTGACGGCGGCGCCGTTGGACTCCAGCAGGACGGCATGATCCACGTACGCCTCCCGGCCTGTCCTCTTGGACACCTGCGACAGCACAAGGTCCGCCGCCTTCTCTATCGGGACGCCGTCCACGCTGCCGGAGCGCACGGTTGTCCGTGGACGGCCTGAACCTACGGCATCCGCTACTTGATCCAGCGGCTGCCTACGCGATTAAGTCAGTCAACCAGTCTCCAGAACCATCGGGATCTAATATCTAATTTCCCATCTTTGGGCAAGGCCGGCATGGCCGCAACATTCACTGTAAGAGCGAAAGCGAAACACTTCGCGTCGATTGAATCCTACCATCGACAGCACCGGAAGGTGGAGGACCTGCCTCCACCATGTCGGCGATGATCCGGACGGCGCCCGTGCGGTTCCGCCCGACCACGGAAACCTAATCTATCAGTTTCCGTTTGTTTTCCTCCCGTATATGGCAGCGTCCGCCTCATCGCCGATCCCCCACAATCGCATCGGCGGGGACGGGATGTCGGAGTATACTGAATGCTCGCAGTCGATCAGCTGGTTCAGCCAGATAACACCTTCCGTCTCTTCCTCTGGAATTAGGGACAGGGCCTCGGTGAGGTGTTTCTTGCGGAGCGACATCTCCCCGAGGCTCCAAAACGACATGCCAAGGGTGAACGGAATCATCCACCTCTTGCCGGGCTCCGCGGCCCGTCCGCGCCTCTCTGCCTCGCCGAACGCCTTCATCGCCAAGTCCCTGCATCCTAGGCGCCACTGGCTCACTCCAATCAGCTGCAGTGCACTGCACACCCAGTGCGTATCCCCGGACGCCTCCAAATGCGGGAGGGCTCCCCTGGTCTCGTCTAGCGCCCGCTTGAAGTCTCCGCTGATCGCGTGAACTTGCGCAACGTTCAGCCGCATTATCCCGCGCTCTATCTCCTTCCTTGCCGTCTTGAGGCACAGCGCGAGCACGCGGAGCGCCTGCGGGAACCTCCCGTCGCGGATGAGGGGAGCACTGCATAAGCTGAGATAGCGAAAGGACATGTCCTGCCCGCAGATGCGGGTAAGCATCTGTGCGGCCCTTTCGAGCTCGTTCCTACCGTTCCTCACCTCCCTATCGGACTTGAGGAACCGTTCCTGTTCATCCCTTGACTTGGATAGGAACCATTCCAGACCGAGAATGGCGGTCAGGTTCGAGTAGACCGAGAGCAGCATGGGCGTGATCCTTGTCAGGTGATCCCTCAGAAAATCTATCCGCTCGTTGCGCCTGCCCAAGCCCTCAAACACGGTCCTGCATTCTCCCATGAACTCTTCGATGTCTTCAAGAAATTGCGGGAACATAAAGCGGAGATTAAGGGTGAAGAGTATCTCCATCGCCATGGAATCTGACTGGCTCCTGGCGGCATGTCGTCCGGAATCTAGGTATGCGGATGCCTGATCGGCGGCGGCGGGAGTAAGCCCCACTGAAAACAAGCCCGAGACCCGCCTTCCCCTGCCGTCGCCTGCCCGTGACTTGGAGTCTGCCTCACTGAACGCTCCCGAGTATATCTCGTTAATCAGCCTCCGCATATGCCGGTCGGTGTAGTTGTGGCCGGAACCGTTCCCGCCGCCGGAATCTCCGCCTTTCCAAAGCTCCGGAAGGGCAAAGCTGCCATCTGCTAGGCAGAGTATCGCAGCTTTTGTCATGACGCGCCTGCGCTTCAAGACGGTTCTGTTGTTGGCGCATGATATGAGCACTTGCATGTGCAGGTTGATGTCAAGGGTGTACCGCGGGAGAAAACGAACCACCAACTCTTTTCTGCCGATATCCGATTCCGGCTTCCCGGCAAATGGGGTCTGGCCGTCTTGGTTCAGGTACTTGTTAAACGCATTTGTTACCGTGTCCTTGAACTCCTGTTTCGTCTTCTCCGGGATCATGGTACCCCCATACTTGCAGGGCAGGGCTTCCCTGTGGTCTGGCCGCCTCTGCTGCGGTTGCGGCAGGATGTGCGGCCCGCATCAGTTGACGGAGGGTAGCGGCCAGACATGTCGTACTTCATGTATGTACTATTCCGGAATGCGATAAAAGGAAACCGGACATTTCGGACTGCTTTTTTTGGCCACCCCGCCCGCGCGGCAGGCTGCCCAGCCCTGCCTGCTGCTGAAACGGCCGCCGGCCTGCAAACACAGGAAAACAGGTTCCAGTCCTGATCGGTTTGATCGCGGAATGAATCCGGCAGTGGAATCCGGGCTCGCATGCGGAATGCTGAAGGCCTCCGGGATGCCGCGTGGGGCCGGCTGCCGGAGAGCCGCGGGGTCGGTAAAATGTCCGGCTTCCTTAAATGAAAAGTATTGCATCTTTCCTGCATGATTGGGAACGCCCGGACAGAGGGGTCGATTCGCGCCGGTCTCCTCCATCCGTACAATACAAGGCGGTGCGTAAGTCCAAGTCCGCGCCGGGCATGCCCGCTCCCGCCGGATCAGCGGGCAGCCAGCGGGGCGCGGCGCACCATCTGGAACCGCGGAGGATCATGACGGAAAGGGACGCCGACCGCAGGATGCTCCAGAACGGAGCCGGGAATGGAAACCCGGATTCTGATACGGTCTTCAAGATCAAGCAGTACCTGAGAAAGGAGCACCGGATACCGTTTTCCCGGATACTGACCGAATGCAGCATACGGTTTTACCGCAATGGCTACAATATACTCGGAACGCTGAAGCCGCAGCAGATCGTGCGGATCGGGGGGCTTGTCCACACCCCCGACGTCGCGGTAATCGACGGCGCAGGCGGCCTTCTGTTCATAATAGAGCAGGACGGCAGGATCCACGAGTCGGCGGCTCTTGCGGTAAGGGACAGAAGGCGGAACGGCCACTACGCCGAGGCAGGCATTCCGTACATAGTGTTGAAGAGCAGCGAGATACGATCAAGCGGGCTGTCCATGGCCGTGCGCCTAGACGAGGAGCTGGAGAAGCTCGGAATGGGAAAGCCGGCGGGACTGCACCTGCCGTTATTCCCCGGCCCGGCTCGACCATACCTAACCGGAGGGCGCCGATGACAGTACGGTCGGGACCAGCTCAGGGGACATGTCCGCGTCCGGTGGTTCTGGTCTCGCTGGACTGGCTGAGGCCGGGCGATCCGCCCTTCGGGCTGGGCGCGGCGTCGATCGCTGCATCCCTCCGCTCCTGCGGGATCGATGTCCAGATCGTCGCAGACGCGGTGAACCGGCCGGGATTCTTGGCGGGCGCCTTCCTCGACCGAGTCGTGGGAGCGGTCTCCGTGGCCGAACCCAGAGTTCTGGTCGGAATCGGAGCCTTTGTGTGGTGCGAACCGGAGGTGCAGGCGCTCCTGCGCGCCCTCTGCCCAGAGACCGACGTGGTGCTCGGGGGGCCACAGGTCTCGTACGTGGGGCCGGAAGGCCTTGAGCGGCTGTATCCGGGGGCCAGCTATTTTGTCCGCGGAAACGGGGAGCTCGCGATGGTGTCGCTGGCGACCGGCCGCGCGGAGAACGGCCTTCACGGACTGCACGTTGCGGGGGCGGCCGACCTCTGCACTAGGGCTGATTTTCCGCTGGACGCGCTGCCCTCACCGCACCTTGACGGCACCGCCCCGATCGGCGACTTCGTGCGATGGGAGACGCAGCGCGGCTGCCAGTTTGCCTGCTCGTTCTGCCAGCACAGGCAGCCGGGGAACCGCCTGCGCAACGCGAATCTGGGGACGGACCGCCTACGGCGCGAGATTAGTGCGTTCCGCGACGCCGGGACGAGCCGGATTGCAGTGCTGGATCCGATCTTCAATACCGTCGGCATGCGGGCGAGGGGGCTGCTGGACAGTATGAAGAAAGCAGATATCGGGGCGCATCTTTCATTCCAGTGCCGATTCGAGCTCGTCACCGACACCTTTCTGGACGCGGTCGAACCGCTTGACGCTACGCTTGAGTTCGGCCTGCAGACAATTCACGGTGACGAGGCGCAGGCGGTGGGCAGGCCGAACCACATGGGAGTGGTGGAACGCGTCATCGCAAAACTCAACGGGCGCCGGATACCTTACGAGGTGTCCCTGATCTACGGCCTGCCTTTTCAGACAGTGAGGCGCTTTCAGGACTCGGTCAACTGGTGCTTGGAACACGGGGTGCCCAAGGTGCGTGCCTGGCCGCTTATGCTGCTGCGCGGCACGAATATCCATGCAGAACGGGAGAAGTGGGGTTACGTTGAATCGGTTGGGGAGCGCATCCCCATCGTTGTGGAGAGCCGCTGGTTCTCGCGCGGTGACCACTCCAGAATGACTGATATTGCGTCAGGCTTGAGATATGACCCGTAATTAAAAATCACGTCCCCTCATCCAAATTTTCCAAACTGTTCTAGTCAGATTGCTTGGGCTGTCATCAAAAGATGCTTCTGGTTGACAAGGACGCACACAATGTAGTTGGTACCGTCGTGCCTCTCAGCGGGTTCTTGGATACTCCTGATGATAAGTTTGATTAATAATCGCACTTTGTCAGCAAAGTACTACAGTATAAATGAAATTATGTGTGACTCCGTCAACCAAAAAGTGCTTTTGAGGATGGCTCAGGCAATCTGACATGAACGGTAAGGAAAATCATGGCAGGGGTGGCTTGATTTTTAATCACGTATCATATCCAAGCAGTGCCGAGTCGCAGTCGTTTCTGTAGGATGTGGGTTTCCCCAGCCCTGACGTACGGCAGGCGCGAAAAAAATGGAGCAACTTCATTGTGGCTGCGTTTTTTACGCTACGCATTGCTGCAAATCTTATACAATATCAGAGCAAACACGGTTCCAAAATGTCACAGTGTTATATATAGTTCAAATCACGGAAAAACATGAAAGAAATAGCAGCTGCCGAGACGAATGCAGCGGCAGATCAGGCGCGGTTCGGGCCTAGCAATGCGGTGCCGCCCAATGCCGGTGACGATGCAGCGGATACTGCCCGGCTAGACAGGTTTGAGGAGCTGTTGAATGACGATTCGGGCCGCGGCGCTATAGTGAAACTTCTGGCTTTGCGCGAAGGAGGAGCCACGGTACGGTTACTGAAAGAAGTGTGGAAGACACCGTTGGGTTCGTCGGAGCTGCGCGCAAGACTGGGTATGGAACGCAAGCTGTACAATACCACGCTGCGGCGCGGAAAGAAGCGTGGTCTCTTAATCCAAGACAATGATAGAATCAGCCTGACGCAGTTGGGAAGGTGGCATGCGCTGGCCCCCCGCCTCGGCCTCACGATAACCGAACTGTGTGTCATATCCGAAATCTATACCACATGGGCCGTGCTTGAACGCCATGAACTGCGGGTGCATTTGAAGCACTTTGGCATGCGGGAAAGATTGGGTGTAACTAAAAACACCATGCGCAAAATATACGGCAATCTGGTAAAGATGCGATATGTATGGTGCGGGAACCCGCCGGAGGGAGAGTCTCATTCCCGGGACTCCATGTCTATGTATGCCGGCCCGTATAAGAACCTGCACGAGTACATGAAAGACATGGTTCTGTTGGTTCGTGCCAAATGGAAATTTTCGAAGCCGAGATTCGACAAGGATGGGACGGAACAACTTCGGGAAGCAATGGCAAACTTCCAGTATTGGATGGAGCGCCTTTCACTGTTAGAGCAGGATAACGCCGCCTCTGACGCGACAAACACTTGCCGTGCCTTCTCGGACATTTTTACAAGCAAGGAAGACATGCAAACCAGTGATGAAAAGGATGAGACGTAAATGCCCGTTGACGCGTCACCATGAACAGGCTCGCATACCTGCGTCTGGATTCGGCAGGATTGGCGTTCGAACCCGTCTTGGGCGCATGCCCAGCCCGGGCGGCAACCGGAGGCACACGGAGTGGCAGGCAAATCCAGCCTGCTTGGCAGCGTGCAGCTTTTGCATTCAAACAACCCGCTGCCCCACCTAGGCGTCTTGGGCGAGCTGGATGCCATCTTCCATCAGGACGCCGCGTTTTCCAAAAAACCCAACACACGTAAGGCGGGTCTGTTTTGGTTTGTGCCTTCCAACGCATGGGATGCGACAGGCGTCTGGTCAATTACGCCACTAGGCCGACCATCGTACCTGAGATAACCGGCGTTCATGTCCCTTCTCCTTCACTCTTGATTAGCCCCATGTAGGCGACGCAGCAGGATCGTGACTGCTACGGTGCAGATATGGCCAGAATACCCGATCCGACAGGGCCGTCGCCCGTAAGCGCATGCCTCCGCCGATCCAGACCTTCAGCCCCGGGTGTGTCCTACAGGGATATACCGTCTAAGCAGCAGCCGACATAGAGCCGGATCAGCTTTTTTGTTGCATTATAACGAAAAAAACTTGACGTGCCGTCTGTTATAGTGCAATTCGCAGCCTAGATCACGAACTGCATCATTTCGTCGGGCGGACGTGTGACCCCATGTCTGCCAATCTAACAGGGAAAAAACGCGATCAACGACCATACGAACTGTTCAAAAGGTACTCATACGGCCTGATTCTGAACACCGTTCTGAGCGTGGTGGACGAGCCGGGTGATCCGTACGAAGCAAAGCCCGGTGTCGGAGGCATGAATGCATACTCGCCCAAGATCATGGCCGCAGTCTGCCTCTTCATGGAGGCGACGGACAAAACACGCCGTGGCATGTCGTCATGCCTTCGATTCCACTAGGACACGGCCGGAAAGGTGTGACCTTGCAGGATCCCCTCCAAAAGCACCATCTCGCGGGCGTACGGCCTAATTCCGGAGGAGTACCTTGCCAAGGCCAACGCGCTGATCACGGGCAGAATAGGGGCAGGCAGCAGGGCCGGCAGCAGGGCCGGCGACAGCACCGGATACTCCAACAACCGGTATCGCCGCTGGCTCGACGAGAGGACGAACAAGGTCAGGATGGGATGGAACAAGCTCCACGCGGTAATCGGCATACGCACCAGGGTAATAATAGACTACATGGTAACGCCCGGCAACGTGGCGGATGTAACCGCAATGAGGATCATGCTGGGAAGACTTGCAGCCGGGCCGGAGACTTTTGCCTGGACGCCGCATACCTGGCTCGGGAAATCTGCAACCAGGTAGCCAGGCTGAACATGACACCGTACATCCAGCCCAAATCCAACACCGTTCACAACGCAAAGGGCAGCTGGTCGTGGCGCTTCATGGTGGATCTGTACAATGACAACCCCGAGGAGTTCTATTCCAGGTACCATCAACGAAGCATTGTGGAGGCGGTGTTCGCAGCGATCAAGACGATGTATGGTTACCGCCTCAGGACGCGCAAGCCGGAAAACCAGAAGAGAGAGATTGGAATGCACGTCATCGGCTACAACATAGGCCTCGTGATACGCTCCCAGATAAAGGATGGCACGCTCACGCCCGATATGCTCAAACAGGCAGCGGCCTGCTAAACGCGTGACAGCCGCGCGTTTCAGGACATGCTTCCAGCCAGCCAATGCTGCGCATCGCGCAACGGAATCCCGCTAGATCGGATCTGCGAAAGGCGCGGTGCCGTCCCATAAAGGGCAGGATCTGAAGCATCAATCGTTGCACAACTGCGCCCACTTTTTTGGTATAAGCCTGTAGGACACACCCTTCAGCCCCAAACCGCATATAAGGCCCAGTGCGAATACTAGTATGGTGCTCCAAAGAAATTCAGATTCACATGACCGGATTTCGTGGGGGCGGGGACACGCCCGATTCAACCGCAATCGGGATCCGCCTAGCGATTACAGTGCAGGTGCTAACATGATGGCACCCCCAGCGTCGCCGGTCGGAACGCCGGCGGCAGCGATCTGCCAAGCCAGCGACAGTGCAGGTGCTAACATGATGGCACCCCCAGCGTCGCCGGTCGGAACGCCGGCGGCAGCGATCTGCCAAGCCAGCGACAGTGCAGGTGCTAACATGATGGCACCCCCAGCGTCGCCGGTCGGAACGCCGGCGGCAGCGATCTGCCAAGCCAGCGACAGTGCAGGTGCTAACATGATGGCATCTCCAGCGTCGCCGGTCGCGAACAGGGGTGTGTCCTACAGGGATATAGCAGTCCGGGAAGCGGCATCTGCGGAAGCAGTATCTTGGCGGATGCTTCGGATCCAGCTTTTCACAAGTGGTTGACGCCTGCTGATCATGTCTTTTTTCACCCATTTAGGGGGACTGTACTCTACCGATCCGTGTATCCTGCGGTTTGGAGGGGTATATCCCTGTAGGACACAGCCCGCGAACAGCAAACGCCTATAAGGGAAACAGGCCTGATCAGCTGTCAGGCATAATCATCTCCTGTGACCGTGTCACGCTGCCCCGTGCCGGTTAACGGTAGCGATCAACCGAAATCCGGCATCGGGCAAACTCGCCCGTTGCGCACATGCCGTTTGCCGCGTGCCCCCGGCGGGAGCATCCCTGCCTGCTGCCCAAACGCTGGCGGACGGCGGCAGGTCCGTTTCCCGATCCGGCCCAATCGTCATGGCACTGGGCATCCGGCGCACCTCCCGGGTACGGCGCGGATGCGGCCGGTCTGGGAGGCCGTTTTGCTCCATCGTCAGGATCTCATACTCTCAATGCGGCACAGGAGATCCAGGTTTGCCCCCTCCGGCTCCCTTATCCGCGTGTCCCTGCGCTTCAGCTCCTCGCCCTGCCTGCGGTCCCGCCTCTGGCCCCTGACAAGCAGGTCCGGCTCGAACTCGGCGTACCTTGCCAGCTTCTCCCCGTCCGCCAAGCGGCCGTACTGCGGCAAGTACCCCCTCTGGCCGGCGAACAGCCTTGCCGGGTTGGGATCCCTCCTGGATACGCGCGTTATGAAGAACGCCCGGAGCGAATGCGTCGTGATCTTCAGGCGCCCGTTCGTCCCGTGCCGGTCCCCCAGCCCTATCCTGCGGACCAGCCTGCCTAGGTATGACGCCTCTGCCCTGACCGCAACGTCCGGGTCTTCCGCACCGGCAAAGACCAGATCGGAGTCCCTCTTCCCGTCCGGCGTTCTTGGCAGCAGCCCCGGCGCCTTCCGGCCGAGGAACGCCGTGCTGCTCCGCCGCCTCCTTGTGGACGCGGGCTGGATCCCGGCCATTATGCGCCCCATGCCAAGGTTCAGGCGCCGCTTCCTGAGCCGCACCGTCTCGCCGATTCTCATGCCGCTGGACGGTTGCGCAAGGCAGGGGATACGGTGCCGTGGTTGCACGCCTCCAGCATGAGCAGGAACTCGTCCACGCCCAGCGGGTGCAGCCCCTCCCTATATCGCGTGGGAAACCTCAGGTTCCGGCGTACGCCCAGCCGGTGGAGCCTTATGCCGCGGCAATGGAGATACTGCCGCATGTGGGAAAAGTACGGTTTCACCGTGCCGGGATTCACGTCCGGGCCGCTTATCCGGGCCTGCGGCGCGTCATAGGTGCCGTTCCCGCCAGGGTCGGAGCCGATCAGCTCCCCGATGCCCGGAAAACCCGTTGTACGCCGACATGAGCAGCCCCTGCGTGTTCCCTGCCATCCCGCTTATGTGGCTCCTGCATGCCTCCAGGTTCCTTTCCATGCGTGCTGATCTGGGATTCCTTACAGGGCCGCCATAATGTCATGCTTGTACCAGAAAGTCCTCGGCGGATCCGAAGCCGCAGTCCCTCCCTATCAGGCAGGCCCGCATTCGGCCATCTGGGAGTCGGCGCGGGCCCCGAGCCGTTGTCCGCGGATCGGGCACGTGCGTTGCATGCCAATGACGTACATGTCCGCTTAAAGGCAGAACTTACGCCGCGCACCCGCAGGACTCCATGCCGAGACCGCACCGGAGGCACTTGGCATGCTCCACGTCCAGCTGGTTGGGCCTGATCGCCTGCACGTAGTCCCTGCTTATCTCGTGGTATTTCGTGTGTTCCCAGCACTTCCTGCACATTTGGTACCGGAGAGTCCTGCAGTCGGCGTACCGTACCTCGACCCCCGGCTCGTGCTCGCATGATCGGACAGTCAGGAGCCTGTCAAGGATGTCCCTGAACCCATCTGCACATTCCGCCTTTTGCACACGGTCAATGGCAGGTTAGTATAAAAGCCTCACAAAAGTCCGTCCAGCCTGGCCTTGAGGTTCCGGCGGAAATCCACGCCGGGATCGCCTGACGCGTCGATGATCGCCTTTACGACCATCTCAAGCCTCGAGTCCGCGTCGGCTTTTCTGGCATCCTTCCTTGCCATCATCTTGTGTGCCTCGTTCAGTCTCCTCATCAGCTCCCCGTTTCTGGCCTCGCTTGCCTCCAGCGCCTTCTCGGTCGCGCCAGGAGAGCTTGTGTCATCGATCTTCGAGGCCGCCTTGGAGAGTATGTTGATCATGTGGGAACCCTTGGCGTACTCCCGCCTCAGCTCCTTTGGGAACAGGCCCGGGGTTCTCTCATAGGGGTCCTTGGGGGCGTGCCCTATGACGTGGTCCGCCGCCCATGCCGCGCACCCGCACGCCATGAGGGTGCTCTTGAGCAGGCGGCGCGTCTTGTGGACCTGTATCTTGAGGACGTGGGGAGACAGCCGCCTCTGCAGTCCGGAAGAGGTTGCCAGCCTTTTGAACGCGGTTGAAATCCATTCCCCGTATATCGGCTTTCCTCTGGTGGTGATGAACATGGCGCCGTCCGGATCGTGCGGCCCGTGGCGTTCCTCCTTCCACGCCAGGTATTTCTTGATGGCATCCAGCGCGTCTCGCTCTATGAAAGTAGTGAACTTGACTCCGGTCTTTACGCGTCTTAGCCGTATTGGAATGGGGCATGCGTCCAGCCTCCACTCCCTGTGGTCGGCGGTTCCGCAGAATTTGGCTATCTGGGAGTGCGCGTAAAAGTTGAACCTGTCGGCAAGCGTGCTCCTGTCCAGCCCCGCCTGAAACAGCACGAGCATGACCGCCCGCATCATGGGGCCCATGTTGCCGGTCGTCATCATCGTGTAAAACTCGACCAGATCCAGTTCCGGCTCGTCCGTTACCTCGAACTCGTCCCTCTTGCTCCCGTTGGGCCTGATGCCGATCTTCACGTCATTCGTGTCGAAATACGAGTTCAGGGCAGCGCATGTGCCCGACATCGTGGAACGCTTCAGGTGGATGTGCCGCGGATCCACCAGATACTCCCTGATTATCTTCTTGACCTCCTTCTCATTGCCTTCCTCCCCGAAGCGGAGCAGCTCCTCCACGTTGCCAAACGACTTTGGCACGCTCTTGCGGATGATCCTGCCGTCGGCGACGGTCTGCACCCGCACGTCAAACACGCGTCCTGGAAGCCATCCGTTGAACGCGGCAATCCTATACAGGTAGACGCTCTTGGTGCCAACGTGTGCGTTGGGGTAGTGCCTGATGCCGCTTGCGTTCAGCTGCCCCTGCCAGAACCTCACGGTGGGGAACGCGAGCGAGCGGTCCGTCGGCGTGGGCTTCCT